>NZ_JAFBCY010000002.1 GCF_016907975.1 Methylopila capsulata | reverse complement strand
GCCCAATGTCAGGAGACTAACTCGCCGCCGCCGGAACCCTCAGGCCCCGCCGCCGGTGTGCCGCTATATAGGCCGCACGCTCCGAAGCTGTCAACGACGGGTTTCAGGAAAAGTGACGTTCGGATGACCCCGGCGCGATCCGCCATGTGGACCGACCCTGCGCCGCGCCCTGAGGACTGAGGCCTTCAGAACGGGCGCCGCCTGTGCAAAAGATTTGCGACAGAGCGCGTTTCGCAGGCGTTTTCGGGCCGGCTGCGGGCGGCCGACCGTCGAATCGCGGGGCGATTTCGGTCCATTGGGCCCGCGACCCCGCTCCCGCCGCAGCTTCGCGAACGCCGCCAAGCCTCTGACGCACAAGGGATTGGGTCCTGAGCCGCACTGGCGCCATATTGCCCGCGCCCTGCTTCGCCCCGCGCGCCGTGTTTGATAGACGTGGCGAGACCGCGTCGCGCGGGCTAGGTTCGCCCGCACGTTCGTCGCCTCGCTGTCATGAAGAGGGTTCCGCCCGCCTTGTCCCCCGGACGTGCTTCGCGCAGCCATATGTCGGGCGCTTTCGCGATCGACCTCGGGGTCGAGCCGCCCCTGCGCGTCGACGGACGGCAGGAGGGCCCGCCCGACCCGCGCGCGGTCAGCCTGCGCTGGCTGAGCGGCACCATTCTGACCGGCATGGCCGGCGCGGCGCTTCTGAGCGGCGCGATCTACTCCACCCTCAAGGGAGAGGCCCGCACCGGCGACGCGCCGCGTCTTCTTATGGAGGCGCCCCGCTTCGACGACGACCGCGTCTCCGCCGGCGCGCGCAAGGGCGACCGCCTGACGGCCGAGCCCGAGACGGTGGCCGCCCGCCAGGTGATGAAGATCAGCACCACGACCCGGCACGGCGACCGCGAGGTCGTGAAGATGCGCCAGTTCGTGAAGGTCTCGGCCGGCCTCGCCCAGCAGCCCACGGAGTTCGCGTCCGAGGTCCCGACCTTCGACCCGCTCAAGGTGCTGGCCGAGGCGCCCCAGGACCGGGCGACCCAGCCGACCGATTCCGAGGGCGACCTGTCCTTCACGGTGAAGGACCTCGCGACCACGACGATCGGCGTCGACGAGGGGCCGACCATCCCGCCGATCGAGGTGCGGGCCCGGGTGCGCGAGGCCGCGGCGCTGGAGCTCGCCTCGCGCTTCGCGCCGACGCTCGAGCTGACGCCCGGCGCCCAGAGCCGGCTGGCCTACGCGCCTGAGGCGGTGTCGTCCGTCGCAAGCCCGTTCGATCCCCGCCCCATCGCCGCCAACGTGACGCTGGTCGCGAAGTCCGCGCCCACGCTCGACGCCGACGTCGCGACGGGTCCTGGCGAGCGCGCGGTCCCGATCGCGGTCGACGGCTCGCTCGAAACCGCGCTGGTGCGCGACGGCGGCGCCGCGCTCGACGACGCCCGCGCCATCGCGCAGCGATTCGCGGGGCGCGACGGCTACGGCGTCGCCTCGGTGAAGGCGGGGCAGAAGCTCAAGGTGCTGATGGGGCGCTCCGCCGCCCCCGGCCTCAACCGGCTCCAGCCCGTGCGAGTCAGCCTGTTCGACGCGAGCGGCGAGCATCTGGGCTCGGTCGCGCTGTCGGACCAGGGCGATTACGTCGCGGTCGCCGACGCCTCCGATCTCGCCGACGAGCCCACCGCCGAGGAGATCGCGGACGAGGTCGAACGCCCCGGCACTCCCGGCCGGATGCGGCTCTACAACGGCCTCTACGAGGCGGCGCTCAAGAACGAGGTGCCGAAGGAGATCGTGGACGAGATGGTCCGCATCGTCTCCTACGACGTGGACTTCAACCGGCCGGTCGGCCCGAGCGATTCGTTCGAGGTGTTCTACGACGCCGACGAGGAGCAGGCGGGCGCGCCGGAGGTCACCTACATGGCGCTCAGCCTCGCCGGCGAGCAGCGCCGGTTCTACCGGTTCGAGACCGAGGACGACGGCCTCGCCGACTATTACGACGAGGGCGGCAAGTCCGCCCGCAAGTTCCTGATGCGCAAGCCGATGAACGGCGGCGTCATGCGCTCCGGCTTCGGCTTCCGGCGCCACCCCGTGCTCGGCTACTCCAAGATGCACACGGGCGTCGACTGGTCCGCCCCGGTCGGCACGCCGATCGTGGCCTCCGGCAACGGCACGGTGGAGAAGGCGGGCTGGACCAACGGCTACGGCCGCCAGGTCAAGCTGGTGCACACCAACGGCTACGAGACCACCTACAACCACATGTCCGGCATCGCCCGCGGGGTGAATCCCGGGGCCGCGGTGCGGCAGGGCCAGGTGATCGGCTACGTCGGCTCGTCCGGCCTCTCGACCGGCGCGCACCTGCATTACGAGGTGCTGGTCAACGGCCGCTTCGTCAATCCGATGAAGGTGAAGCTGCCGCGCGGCCGCGAGCTCGACGGTCCGTTGCTCGCCGCCTTCGAGCGCGAGCGCGAGCGCGTCGACGGCATGCTCGGCCGCAACTCCGCGGCGGCCGGCAAACCCGGCGGCGGCGTCGAGGGCGGCTGAGGCCGCACGGCCCGCCCCTAACCCGCAAGGAAAGCGAACGGCGCGGCCGAGAGAGTCTCCCGCCCGCGCCGTTTGCGTGATCAGGCCGCGGCGGCGACCACGCGGGGGCCGACGATGAGGCCGGAGCCGCTCGCCGACACCGCGATCCGTTCGCCGTCGCGCACCTCGCCGGCGAGGATCAGCTCGGCCAGCGGGTCCTGCAGGTACTTCTGGATCACCCGCTTCAGCGGCCGCGCCCCGTAGGCCGGGTCGTAGCCCTTGTTCGCGAGCCAGTCGCGCGCGGCCTGGTCGAGGTCGAGCGTGATCTTGCGGTCGTCCAGCAGCTTGCGCAGCCGGACCAGCTGGATGTCGACGATCGCGCCCATCTGCTCGCGCTTCAGCCGGTGGAACAGCACGATGTCGTCCACGCGGTTGAGGAACTCGGGCCGGAAGTGCGCGCGCACCACGCCCATCACCTCGTCCCGGACCGCCTCGGTGTCCTCGCCCTCGCCCTGGTTGACCAGATACTCGGACCCGAGGTTCGAGGTCATGATCAGCAGCGTGTTGCGGAAGTCGACCGTCCGCCCCTGCCCGTCGGTCAGCCGGCCGTCGTCGAGCACCTGCAGCAGGACGTTGAACACGTCGGGGTGCGCCTTCTCGATCTCGTCGAACAGCACGACCTGGTAGGGCCGGCGCCGCACCGCCTCGGTGAGCGCGCCGCCCTCCTCGTAGCCGACATAGCCCGGAGGCGCGCCGATCAGCCGGCTGACCGAGTGCTTCTCCATGTATTCGGACATGTCGAGGCGCACCATCGCGGTGTCGTCGTCGAACAGGAACGCGGCAAGCGTCTTGGTGAGCTCGGTCTTGCCGACGCCCGTGGGCCCGAGGAACATGAACGAGCCGATCGGCCGGTTCGGGTCCTGCAGGCCGGCGCGGGCGCGGCGCACCGCGGTCGAGACCGCCTGAACCGCCTCGGCCTGGCCGACGACGCGCTTGGCGAGCTCGTCCTCCATGCGCAGCAGCTTGGCGCGCTCGCCCTCAAGCATCTTGTCGACCGGCACGCCGGTCCAGCGCGAGACGATCTGCGCGATCGAATCGGGCGTCACCACCTCCTTCACCAGGTCGCCGGCGACCGCGCCCGCCTCCTCGGTCTCCTTCAGCTCGCGCTCGAGCTTCGGGATGACGCCGTAGGCGAGTTCGCCGGCGCGGGCCAGATCGCCCTGCCGCTGCGCCTGCTCCAGCTCCGTCCGCGCCTTGTCCAGATTCTCCTTGAGGGTCTGGGCGCGGCCGAGCTTGTCCTTCTCGTTCCGCCAGCGCGTGGTCAGCGCGTCGGCCTCCTCCTGCAGGCCGGCGAGCTCGGTCTCGAGCTTGACGAGTCGGTCCTTGGAGGCGTCGTCGGTTTCCTTCTTCAGCGCCTCGCGCTCGATCTTGAGCTGGATGATGCGGCGGTCGAGCTCGTCGAGCGGCTCGGGCTTCGAATCGACCTGCATCCTGAGCCGCGCCGAGGCCTCGTCGACGAGGTCGATCGCCTTGTCGGGCAGGAAGCGGTCGGTGATGTAGCGATCCGAGAGCGTGGCCGCGGCGACGAGGGCCGAATCCGCGATCCGCACGCCGTGGTGCAGCTCGTACTTCTCCTTGATGCCGCGCAGGATCGAGATCGTGTCCTCGACCGTAGGCTGGGAGACGAACACGGGCTGGAACCGGCGCGCGAGCGCGGCGTCCTTCTCGACGTGCTTTCGGTACTCGTCGAGCGTGGTCGCGCCGACGCAGTGCAGTTCGCCGCGGGCGAGCGCGGGCTTCAGCAGGTTCGACGCGTCCATCGCGCCGTCCGCCTTGCCGGCGCCGACGAGCGTGTGCATCTCGTCGATGAACAGCACGACGCCGCCCGCCGCCGACTGCACCTCGGACAGCACGGCCTTCAGCCGCTCCTCGAACTCGCCGCGGTACTTCGCGCCCGCGATCAGCGAGCCGAGGTCGAGCGACAGCAGCTTCTTGTCCTTGAGCGATTCCGGCACGTCGCCGTTCACGATGCGGAGCGCGAGGCCCTCGACGATCGCGGTCTTGCCGACGCCGGGCTCGCCGATCAGCACAGGGTTGTTCTTCGTGCGCCGCGAGAGAACCTGGATGGTGCGGCGGATCTCCTCGTCGCGGCCGATGACCGGGTCGAGCTTGCCGTCGCGCGCCGCCTGGGTCAGGTCGCGGGCGTACTTCTTGAGCGCGTCGTAGGCGTTCTCGGCCGTGGCCGAATCCGCGGTGCGGCCCTTGCGCAGCTCCTCGATCGCCGCGTTCAGCGCCTGCGCGGTCACGCCCGCGGCGGCGAGCGCCTTGCCGGCCTCGGTGTCCTTCTCGACGGCGAAGGCCGTGAGCAGCCGTTCGGCCGTGACGAACTGGTCGCCGGCCTTCTTCGCCATCTCTTCGGCGCTGGTGAAGATCCGCGCCGTCGCGGGCGCAAGATAGAGATTGCCGGCTCCGGCGCCCCCGACCTTGGGCACCTTGCGCAGGGCGGCCTCGAGCGACGCGCGCGCGTCCGCGGAGCGGCCGCCGGCGCGATCGATCAGGCCGGAGGCGAGGCCTTCCGGATCGTCGAGCAGCACCTTGAGCACATGCTCCGGAAGGAGCTGCTGGTGGCCCGCGCCGGTCGCCGCAGCCTGCGCGGCCTGAAGGAATCCGCGCACCCGTTCGGTGTAGATTTCTGGATTCATCAATCCCTCCTCTGGTGAGCGCGCCGGATCGCTCCGCTGCCTGTCGCCAAGCCTCCGCGGCGGGAAACGTTCTCGGTCTCCGCCGACGCCTCGATCGTCTCCGCCTGTCCGGCGGACGGACGCCCCGCTCAGGCGGCTGCGTCCAAGACCGATATGGGTGTTGCCATTTGGTCACAAAAGGGGATGGTAGCCGTCTTCGCGCGCTTTTCCTTGATCAGCATCAGGATCGTCTCGAATGCCTCAAACCGTCGGCCGGATCGCGGCGCTGCGGCGCTACCCCGTGAAGGGCCTCTCGCCTGAGAACCTCGAGGCGATCGACGTGCTCCCAGGCCAGCCGATCGCGGGCGACCGGAGCTTCGCCATCGAGAACGGCCCGTCCGGGTTCGATCCGGCGGCGCCGGCCTTCATTCCAAAGCAGCGCTTCCTCTGCCTCATGAAGAACGCACGGCTCGCGGGACTGGCGACGACCTTCGATCTCGCTTCCTCGACTCTCACCGTGCGGCGCGGCGAGGACACGGCGCTGACGGCAGACCTGTCGTCCGAGGAGGGGCGCGCAGCGACGGCGGCCTGGTTCACCGCGTTCATGGACGGCGAACTGAACGGTCCGCTCACGGTGCTTCCCGCGCCGGGCGGCCACACGTTCTCCGACACGGCGAAGGGCTTTCTCTCGCTGATCAACCACGCCAGCGTGACGGCCGTCGGCGCGATGGTGAACGCGGCCGTCGATCCGCTCCGCTTCCGCGGCAACCTGGAGATCGAGGGCTTCGACGCCTGGGAGGAGCTGGACTGGGCCGGACGCGAGTTGGTCTCCGGGGAGGTCCGCATGACGGTGGTCAAGCGCACGGTGCGCTGCGCGGCGACCAATGTGAACCCCGCGACCGCGGAACGCGACCTCAAGATCCCGGCGACGCTGATGAAGGGCTTCGGCCACGCCGACTGCGGCGTCTACGTGGAGGTGACGGCGCCCGGCCGGCTGGAGGTGGGCGCGCCGATCGCGCTCGCCTGAGGGGTTCGGCCGGGAGGCCTCCGTCACCGTTCAGGATGCCCCAGGCGACCTCTCATCCGGCGCTTAGGCGCCACCTTCTCCCGCAAGGGGAGAAGGGAATTACGCGCGCTTTCACGCGGTCGCTGGCGTGGGTCCGCTCGCGGCGCCGCCGTGAACATGGCCGGCTTCAGGCTCGAGCGGCATCAGACGCATCGTCGCGAGGAAGACCGCGAGCGCGATCAGCGCCACGGCGCCGTGGCCGAGGAAGGCGACGCCATAGCCGGTGAAGCCGGTCTCGATCCCGAGCGCCGAAAGCCAGCCCCGCCCGTCCTGCACGAGATAGCCCGCGGCGGTGGTGCTGAGGCTCGCGCCGATCCCCTGCACCGTCATCACCGCGCCGAGGCCGACGTTGAACCGGCCGGTGCCGCGCAGCATGCGGGCGACGAGGGCGGGCGTCACCACGCTCAGGATGCCGGCGCCGACGCCGTCGAGCATCTGCACCGGGATCGCGATCCAGGCGTCGGTGACCGAAGCCGCCACGATCCCGCGGATCGGCAGGGCGACGAGCGCGGCGAGCAACAGCGGAACGTAGCCGTAGCGTTCGGCGATCCGCGCGGCGAACAGCGCCATCGGCACCATGACGGCCTGGGCGACGATGATGGCGACGCTGGTCCAGAACACGGCGTTGCCGAGGCCGAGCGCTTCGATGCGCTGCCCGACCAAGGGCAGCATCGGCGCGTTGCCGAAATGGAAGAGCATCAGGATGAGGCCGAAGATCAGCAGCGCCGGCGTCTTGAGCAGGACCGAAAATCCCGACGCGCCATTGTCTTTCGCGCTCTTGTCGAGGCCTCGGGCGACGTCATGGTCGATCGCGCTCTCCTTGATCGCGAGCGTCGCGGCGATCGACCCGACCGCCATCGCGATCATCACGAAGAACACCGCCTGGATGCCGACGAGGTAGGAAAAGCCCGCGCAGGCGACCGCGGCGACGACATTGCCGCCGTGGTTGGCGGCTTCGTTGCGGCCGATCTGGTGGGAGAACTCCTTCGGTCCGACGATCCCCAGCGTCATCGCGGCGATCGCGGGCGGGATCACCGCGCCGACGACCCCGGTGAGCACCTGGCTGATCGAAACGACGGGAAAGCTCGGGAAGTAGAGGATCGCGAGGCAGGCGGCGGTCACCGCGAGCGCGGCGGCGAGCGTGACCATGCGCTTGCGCCGGGTGGCGTCGACGAAGGCGCCCATCGGCGTCGTCGCGATCATGCCGGCGAGACCGCCGATGGTGAGGACGTAGCCGATGTCGATCGCCGACCAGCCCTGACCCTGCAGGAAGATCGCGAGATAGGGACCGAGCCCGTCGCGGACGTCGGCCAGGAGGAAGTTGAGCGTGGTGAGCGCGGCGATCGTGTTCATGGCGACGTTTTCCGGAAGAGGAACCGCTCCGTAGATCCTCGATCAACGCCGCGTGATCGCCGAGATGGCGCACACGGCATGGTCGCCAAGATCGACCTTTGCGCCTGCGACAAAAAAGGCCGGAGCGTCGCCGCTCCGGCCTTTCAAAACGTCAGTCGCGGACCGTCAGTCGGTCGCGACGTCCGACGGCGGGGGCGCGTCGCCGGCCATCGCGGGCGCGCCGTCTTCTCCGGCCGCGCCGCGGCCGTAACGCCCGTAGCGACGGCGACGGCCGCGGGCCGGAGCCCGGCCCTCGCCCTGGTCGTCGGTCGAGATCGTCTCGTCCGCGGGAGCCGCGGCGAGCGGGGCTTCCGCGACGTCTGCCGCCTTCGGCGCGTCGGGCTCGCCCACGAAGGCGGGAGGCGTGGGAGCGGGAGCCGCTGCGACCGGGGCCGGGGCCGGGGCCGGCTGCGGCGCGCCGCCGGTGATGAAGGCCGGAAGCGCGTTGGCCACCGGCTCGTCGTCCGTCGCCTCGGGGCGCGGCCCGCGCGGCTGCTGATCCCTGCGGTCACGCCGGTCGTTGCGGTCGAAACGACGCGGCTGGTCGCCGAAGCCGCCCTGTCCGGCGACGTTCTGGCCCCCGGCGTTCGGACCAGCGGCGTTCGAACCGCCGTTCTGGCCGCCGTTCTGCCCGTTCTGACCGCCGCCGCCATTGGAGTTGGCGTAAGGGTTCTGTCCGCCGCCGTAGTTTTGACCACCGCCCTGAGGACGGCCGTTCTGGTGGCGCTGTCCGCCGCCCTGGCGCTCCGCGCCATAGGACGGCTGGCTGTTGTTCTGGCCGTTCGGCTGGCCGTAACCGTTCGGCTCGCCGCCCTCCAGGCCGTCGTCGTCCTCGTCCGGATCGACGAAGTCGTCGGCGTCGGCGCGCACGAAGGTCTGGTGAGGCTGATACTGCGCCTGCGCCGCCGCGAGCAGCCGGTAATAGTGCTCGGCGTGCTGCATGTAGTTCTCGGCGGCGACCGGATCGCCCGAGGACGTCGCGTCGCGCGACAGCTGAACGTACTTGTCCGCGATGGTGCCCGCGGTGCCGCGGATCTTCACGTCGGGACCGTTCGACTCGTAGCTGCGGGTCAGCGGGTTCGGCCCCTTGCCGCCTCCCCCGCCGCCACCGCCGCCTCCACCACCGCCGCCACCGCCGCGGTTGCGCCCGCGGAGGCGCTTCGCTTGTCCTTGCCTCATGGCGTTCAAATCAGCACTCGTTCTGGATTGAGGGCCCGTCAGGGCCGGGGACCGAGACCGGATCCGGGCGCGCGCTGACTCTCCCGCCGGGGCGGGGCGTCCAACCCGGCCGCCCTACGCCGCCAGCCGAAGCTGGCGCGCAAAGCAACCCGGCGTCCGCTGCAAAGCCGAAGCCCTGCGCGGCGATCAGGCGCGATCGAAGCGGTGCGTCGATCTTTCGAGTCCGGTCGCCGGCAGATCCGTGCGGACGCGGTTTCGAAATTATCCGTCCGTCGCTCTCAGGCCTCGTTCTCGCGAACCAGGCGGGCGGCAGACGATTCCGATAAGTAAGATAGCGGCTCGGCCTTCGCTTTCCAAGGGGTTTTTACCGCTTACGCAGTCGCCCTCATCACCAGCGCCCTCGGCACGCCGCCGAGATCGACCTGTGCCGGGCCGTCGACCCGCAGGTTGGCCTGCAGGGCGAGGCGCGTCACGCCGGCCTCCTGACCGGCGCCGAGCTCGAGCACCGCTGTCCCGCCCGGGCCGAGGCGAGCGGGCAGATCCGCGACGATGGCGCGGTAGGCGTCGAGGCCGTCGGCGCCGCCATCGAGCGCGCGGGCGGGATCGTGCTCCCGCACCTCGCGGTCGAGCCCGGCCATGTCGGCGCTAGCGATGTAGGGCGGATTCGAGACGACGAGATCGAAGCGGCTCCCGAGCGCCGTCGCCCAGTCGCCGACGACGACGCGCACGCGCGCCCCAAGGCCGAGGCGTTCGGCGTTGGCGCGCGCGGCGCGCGCGGCGCCGAACGAGCGGTCGACGCCCAGCCCCGTGGCGCGCGGAAGTTCGGACAGCAGCGCCAGCAGGATGCAGCCCGAGCCGACCCCGAGGTCGAGAACCGCGATCGGCCGATCGCGCCCGCCGACGGCGTCGAGCGCCGCCTGCACAACGGTCTCGGTGTCGGCGCGGGGGGCGAGGGTCTCGGGCGCGAGCGTGAAGTCGAGCCCCCAGAACTCGCGGCGGCCGAGGATCCGGTCGACGGGCTCGCCGCCGAGACGCCTCAGGATCAGGTGTTCCAGCCGCGCCAGGGCGTCGACGTCCACAGGCTCGCCGGCTCTGGCGATCAGCTGGGCGGCGTCGAGGCCGAAGGCCTCGCGGGCGAGCGCCCGGGCGTCGGCCTCGGGCGTGTCGATCCCGGCCGCGGCGAACCGCGACGCGGCGGCGCGCGCGGCCTCGCCCAGCGTCACGCCGCCGCGTCCTCGGAGGCCAGAAGCCGGGCGCGCTGCTCGGCCGACAGGGCGTCGATCAGCTCGCCGAGGGCGGTTCCCTCCATCACAGCGTCGAGCTTGTAGAGCGTGAGGTTGATGCGGTGGTCGGTGACGCGACCCTGGGGGAAATTGTAGGTGCGGATGCGTTCGGAGCGGTCGCCGGAGCCGACCTGGATCCGCCGGGCGCCGGCGCGCGCGCCGTCCACCCGCTCGCGCTCGATGTCGTAGAGCTTGGCGCGCAGCAGGGCGATGGCGCGGGCGCGGTTGCGATGCTGCGAGCGCTCGTCCTGCACGGCGACCGCGATGCCGGTCGGCAGATGCGTCACCCGGACGGCGGATTCGGTTTTGTTGACGTGCTGGCCGCCCGCGCCCTGCGCCCGGTAGACGTCGAACCGCAGCTCCGAATCGTCGAGCGCGACGTCGACCTCCTCCGCCTCCGGCAGCACGGCGACCGTGGCGGCGGAGGTGTGGATGCGGCCGGAGCCTTCGGTCGCCGGCACGCGCTGCACGCGGTGGACGCCGGATTCGTACTTCATGCGCCCGAACACGCCGCGCCCGGCGATCTCGGCTACGATTTCCTTGTAGCCGCCCATGGCGCCTTCGCTGGTCGACAGCACCTCGACCTTCCAGCCGCAGGCGTCGGCGTAGCGCTGGTACATGCGGAACAGGTCGCCGGCGAACAGCGCCGCCTCGTCGCCGCCGGTGCCGGCGCGCACCTCGAGGATGACGCCGCGCGCGTCCGCCTCGTCCTTCGGCAGCAGTTCGATCTGCAGCGCCGCGGCCGCCTCGTCCCGACGACCGCGGGCCTCGTCGAGCTCGGCGCGGGCGAGGTCGCGCATCTCGGCGTCGGTCCCTCCGTCCGCGACGAGGTGTTCGAGGTCCTGGATCTCGTCCTCGGTCGCGCGCAGGGCGCGGATGGCCTCGACCACGGGTTCGAGCTCCGCGCGCTCGCGGCCGAGCCGCGCGAGTTCGGCGCCCTCGGTCGTCTGCCCGAGCGCGTGGTCGACCGCCGCGAAGCGCTCGACGAGAGCCTCAAGCTTGTCTCTGGGAAGCTCGACGCTCACGGCTCGATCTGAAGCCCCCGGGACCTCGCGTAATCGCCGAGTTCGGCGCGCAGCGAATGCCCCCCGTCGAAGCGCTCGAGACGCGGGCGCACGAAATTCGCGACGTCGCCGGCGTCGAGGTCCAGCAGCATGGCCTTCACCGGGCCGATCGCGGCCGGCGAGACCGACATCGAGCGGTAGCCGATGGCGACCAGCGCCATGGCCTCGAGCGGCCGGGCTGCGATCTCGCCGCACAGCGTCACCGGCTTGCCCGCCGCGCCCGCGACCGCCGTCACGCGCGCGAGCGCCCTCAGGAACGCGACGTCGAGCGGATCGAAGCGGGAGGAGACCTTGGCGTTGCCGCGGTCGACCGCGAACAGGAACTGCATCAGGTCGTTGGAGCCGACCGAGAGGAAATCGACCCGCCGGACGATCTCCTCCAGCTGGAACAGCAGCGACGGCACCTCGACCATGACGCCGAGGCGCACCTTCGCGGGCGCCTCGAAGCCGTGGGCGGCGAGCCGCGCCTGCTCGCGCTCCACGATCGCCTTCGCCTCGTCGAACTCCGAGACGCAGGAGACCATGGGGAACATGATCTTGAGCTCGCGCCCGCCGGCCGCCCGCAGCAGGGCGCGGATCTGGGTTCGCATCAGCGCCGGGCGGTCGAGGCCGAGCCGGATCGCGCGCCAGCCGAGCGCCGGGTTCTCCTCGGGCTCCAGCCGCATGTAGGGGAGCACCTTGTCGCCGCCGACGTCCAGCGTGCGGAAGGTGACCGGCTTGTCGCCGGCGGCGTCGAGAACGGCGCGGTACAGAGCCTCCTGCGCGGCCGTCTTCGGCAGCGAGGGCGCGACCATAAACTGAAGCTCGGTGCGGAACAGGCCGATGCCGGCGGCGTTGGTCTCGGGGATGTGCGGCAGGTCGACCAGGAGGCCAGCGTTCAGCATCAGCGCCACCTCGACGCCGTCCCGCGTGCGGAACGGACGGTCGCGGAGCGCGCGGTACTGCTCCTGCTTGCGGGCGCGGAAGCGGACCTTGTCGGCGTAGGCGCGCTCGACGTCGGCCGTCGGGCGAATGTGCACCTCGCCGGAAAAGCCGTCGACGATGATCGGGTCGCCCGCCTCGGCGAGGCCGGTCGCGTTCTCGAGCTGGCCGATGGCCGCGATCCCGAGCGCCCGGGCGACGATCGCCACATGGCTCGAGCCGGAGCCCTCCTCGAGCACGAGGCCGCGCAGCCGCGTCCTGTCATACTCCAGCAGCGCCGCCGGGCCCATGGAACGGGCGACCACGATCGCGTTCTCCGGCAGCTCCTCCCGCGGCCGGGAGGCGTGGTCCGGCGACGCCAGTTCGCGCAGCAGCCGGTGCGCGAGGTCGTCGAGGTCGTGCAGGCGCTCGCGCAAATAGGGATCGGTCTGGCGCTGCATGCGCGCGCGGGTATCGGACTGGACCCGCTCGACCGCGGCCTCAGCGGTCAGGCCGGTCATCACCGCCTCGTGCAGCCGCTTCCCCCAGCCACGGTCGTGGGCGAACATGCGAAAGGTCTCGAGCACGTCGCGATGCTCGCCGGCGCGGGCGACGTCGCCGTCGTCCAGCAGCACGTCGATCGACGCGCGCAGCCGCACAAGGCCCTCGTCGAGCCGCTTCAGCTCCTTGTTCACGTCCTCGGCGATGAAGTTCTTCACCACGATCTTCGGCTCGTGCAGAACCACGTGGCCGAGACCGATGCCGTCGGACAGCGAGACGCCCGCCGAGTGCGCGGGCCTGCGGCCGACCGTCTCGGCCCCGCCGGGGCCGGACAGCTCGCCGCTCGCCACCATCTCGGCGATCACCATCGCCGTGGTCTGGAGCGCCTCGACCTCTTCGTCGGAGTAGGTGCGGTGGGCCTTGTTCTGGACGACGAGCACGCCGAGCGTGTTGCCCGAGCGCAGGATCGGGA
Source organism: Methylopila capsulata (assembly GCF_016907975.1). Lineage (GTDB taxonomy): Bacteria > Pseudomonadota > Alphaproteobacteria > Rhizobiales > Methylopilaceae > Methylopila > Methylopila capsulata. Next base: position 1,164,360 of record NZ_JAFBCY010000002.1, on the reverse strand, counting down.
CGCCCATGAAGGAGTGGTAGATCTCCTCGCCCGTCTCCGGCTTGTAGGAGAACGAGGGATGCGCCTGGGCGTCGGACAGGTTGACCGACTCGGCCTCGTCCGCGACGAGGCCGACGAGGCCCTCGCCCTTCCGCATGGTGGTGCGGTGGACGGCGTCCCGGTTCAGGCCTTCGGTGGCGAACAGCTCAAGATCGTTGTCCGACCGCAGCACGTAGACCGAGCAGACCTCGGCCACCATGTTGGCGGCGATCAGCACCACGATCCGGTCAAGGCGCTCCTGCGCCGTGACCGGCTCCGCCATGACCTCCCGCAGCCGGCGCAAAAGCACGCGCGGGCCGCCATACGCGCCTCGCATCTTCCGCTCTCCGGGTGGGGGGCTATGCGCCCTTCAACGCCCCTGCGCAGCTTGAGTCGTGTGGTTGCTGGGGGCCCGACGGCGTCGGCGCGTCAGGCCTTGTCGAGCCCGTATACCGAATGGAGCGTTCGAACGGCAAGCTCGGCGTAGGCCGCGTCGATCAGCACGGAGATCTTGATCTCCGACGTCGTTATCGCACGGATGTTGACGCCGCGCTTGGCGAGCGCCTCGAACGCCTGCGCCGCGACGCCCGCGTGGCTGCGCATGCCGATGCCGATGACCGACACCTTGCACACGTCCGCGTTGGTGTTCAGTTCGGTGAACCCGATCTCCGCCTTCTTGGACTCGAGGATCTGGAGCGTGCGCTCCTGGTCGCCGGTCGGCAGGGTGAACGTGATGTCGGTGGTGCGCCCGTCCTCGGAGATGTTCTGGACGATCATGTCCACGTTGATCGCGGCTTCGGCGAGCGGTCCGAACACGCCCGCGGCGACGCCCGGCTTGTCCTCCACCCGGCGGAGCGTGATCTGAGCCTCGTCCTTGGAATAGGCGATGCCGGTGACGACCTGTTGTTCCACGATCTCGTCCTCGTCGCAGATAAGCGTTCCGGGGGGCAGGCCGTTGGGGCCGACCTGCGGCGCGTCCGGCGCGTCGAAGCTCGAGCGCACGAACACCCGGACCTTGTGCACCATGGCCATTTCGACCGAGCGCACCTGAAGAACCTTGGCCCCGAGCGAGGCCATTTCCAGCATCTCCTCGAAGGCGATGCGCTCCATGCGCTGCGCCTTCGGCACGATGCGGGGGTCGGTGGTATAGACCCCGTCAACGTCGGTGTAGATGTCGCAGCGGTCGGCGCCCACGGCGGCGGCCACGGCGACCGCGCTGGTGTCCGACCCGCCACGGCCGAGAGTCGCGATCCGGTTGTCCGGCGCGATGCCCTGGAAGCCTGCGATCACCGGCACCTGACCGTCCGTCATGCGCGAGATCAGCGCCGAGCCGTCGATCGAATCGATGCGGGCCGAGCCATGGGTCCCATCGGTCCGCAGCGGAATCTGCCAGCCCTGGAACGAGCGCGCCGGGACGCCCATGTCCTGCAGCACGATCGCCAGCAGGCCCGACGTCACCTGCTCGCCGGACGCGACGATCGCGTCGTACTCGCGGGCGTCGTGGATCGCCGAGGCCTCGCGGGTCCAGGCCACGAGCTGGTTGGTCGCGCCCGCCATGGCCGAGACGACGACCGCCACCTCGTTGCCGGCGTCGACCTCGCGCTTCACGTGAGCGCCGACATTGCGGATGCGCTCGACGGTCGCGACGGACGTGCCGCCGAACTTCATCACTATGCGGGCCATCGAACTGATCAGTCTCGGAAAAACGGTCGGAAGCGGCGGGCGGCGGGGTCCGCCGACGAAAAAGGCGCGTATAGATAGCCGCGACCCCGAGCCGACACAACGCCGGAGACGACGCCCGATGACGACGCCCCACGCCGCAAGCCTCGATCGCGACGAGGTGGCGCGCTTCGACGCGCTGGCCCAGCGCTGGTGGGACCTCGACGGGCCGATGAAGCCCCTGCACAAGTTCAACCCCGCCCGCGTCGCGATCTTCCGGGACGCCATCTGCGCCCGCTTCGGCCGCGACGCCTCCGCCGTGCGGCCGCTCGAGGGTCTGCGGCTGCTCGACGTCGGCTGCGGCGCGGGCGTGCTGGCGGAGCCACTCGCGCGCCTCGGCGCGGAGGTGACCGGGGTCGATCCGGCGCCCGAGCTGATTCCCGTGGCCGCCGCCCACGCGGCCGAGAACGGCCTCGCGATCGCCTACCGGGCGGCCCCCGCCGAGGAGCTGCTCGCCGAAGGGCAGCGCTTCGACGTCGTGGTGGCCTCCGAGGTGGTCGAGCACGTGAACGACGTGCCCGCCTTCGTCGCCGTGCTCGCGGGCCTCGTTCGCCCCGGCGGCCTCGCGCTGTTCTCGACGCTGAACCGCACCCCCCTCGCCCATGCGCTGGCGATCGTCGCCGCCGAATACGTGCTGCGCTGGCTGCCCCGGGGCACGCATTCCTACGAGAAGTTTGTGACGCCCGACGAACTGTCGGCGGCGGCCCGGGCCGCCGGCCTGGAGCCCACGGACCTGCGCGGCATCAAGTTCAATCCGTTGAAGAACAGCTGGGCGCCGAGCGACGACACGCTGGTGAACTACACGCTCGCCGCCGCCAAGAGCTGAACCTGCCGCGCCGCGCCCCGTTCAGGCTCCGGCGATCACGGTGTCGCGGCCCGCGCGCTTCGCCTCATAGAGCCGCGCGTCCGCCTTCCGCAGCGTCGCCATCAGGTCTCCGACGCCAGGCGTCGAAGTCGCGACGCCCACGCTGATCGTCACGCGGCGGTCGGGCGTGCCGACAAAGGCGTCGGCGACGGCCGCGCGCAGCCGCTCGCCGAGCGCCGCGGCGTCCTCGGAATCGAGCCGCTCGGCCACCACGACGAACTCCTCGCCGCCGTAGCGGAAGACGCGGTCTCCCGCCCGCACGGCGCCGATCAGCGCCCGTCCCACCGCGGCGAGAATCTCGTCTCCGGCTTCGTGGCCGAAGCGGTCGTTCGCCTGCTTGAAATGGTCGACGTCCACCATCGCGAGGCTCACCGGCCACGGATCGATGCGGCTGCGCTCCAGCCGCTTGCGCCGCAGGTCCTCGAAAGCGCTTCGGGTGGCGGCGCCCGTCAGCGGATCGATCGCGGCGCGCGCCAGCAGGTCCTCGTAGCGCGTGCGGTAGGTCAGGGCGTCGAACACGTCCCAGATCCGGCGGCGCGCGAAGGCCGGACGCTCGGTCGGCTCCACGTAGCGCAGGTAGATCGCGATGAAGACGCTGTAGAGCGCCGCCGCCGCCATCTTCGCCGCCCAGCCGCCGCCGAGCGCGGTGAAGGGTATGCCCGTCACCCAATGCAGGACCGGAAAGAACGCGAGCTGGTCGAAGGTCAGCACCAGCGCCGAGCTCACGAGAAGCGCCGGGAAGGCCTGGCGCCGGAACAGCCGCATCAGCCGCTCGAACACCAGGATCAGCGCGATGATGTCGACGAACAGCAGCAGGGTGCCCCAGATCATGAGCACGCCGATCTGGTCGATGAAGCGCAGGTCGGCCTGATAGCCGGGCAGCGGCGCCAGCGTCTCGTGCTGCCGCAGGATCAACGCCAGCGCGACCAGCAGCAGGTTGCCGATCATCAGCCCGTAGATCGGCTGCCGCACCGTCTCCGCGTCCTCGCGGATGTAGAGCAGCAGGAACATCATCATCTTGCCGGAGAACAGCACGGTCGAGCCGGGCGACAGCAGGCCGAACGGCAGCTCGATGAAGAACACGGCCGCGAGATAGGTCTCGAGGAAGTGCATCACGCCGAGCGCGCAGACGAACAGGCCGACGCCGTAGGCGAACCGGGCCCGGAGCAGCGCGGCCATGACCGCGAAATACACCAGGGCCTGAAGCGACAGGAGCAGGACGCCGTTCATGTGCGCGCGGGATCTCGAGCGTGGGGGCGGCGGAGACGACCGCCGCTGTTCTCATTGGCCGAACGCGGCCGCCGCGCAAGTCCGGGCGCCGTGAAAAGGGGGATCGCCCAATCGACGGCGCGCATGCTAGACGCGCCCTCAGCTTCGATCGCTGGCCGCGCGCCTTGTGTCCTTCCGCCGCCGGGAGTCGCCGCATGACATGTTCGTTCCGTTTCGCCGTCGGCCTGGTCGGCGCGTTGGCGCTCCCCGGCGCCGCCCACGCCACGAAATCGGTCGCCGACCAGATGCTCGCGCTCGATCTCGACACGCGGATCGAGCAGCGTTGCAACGCCCGCGCGATGGGCGAAATCAGCCGCGCCAACCGCGCGATGCGTCCCGACGAGCTGGTCGCCTACGCCTTCAGGGACAGCGAGGTGAAGGACGACGTCGTGCATGCGCCGGGCGCCGCGGTGCGCAGCGGGAACGCCTGGTACCGTCTGTCCTATGTCTGCCGCACCACGCCCGACGGTCTCGACGTGCTGTCGCTGAGCTTCAAGCTCGGGGCGGAAATCCCGCGTTCGGAATGGGCGGACCACCAGCTCGTTCCGCAGTGAGGCGGGCTGTTAACGGATTGATAACCATCCCGGCGTCCTTTAACGGTCATCAAGGGTCGTGGGACGCCGCCTCTGGCGGGCCTGCATTCGAGGGGGGACCACCCGGCATGACGAAGCGCGCATTCCGCGCCGGCGTCGTCGCCGCCGCTGCCTTGGGCGCGGTTGGCTGCGCGCAGCACCCGAAGCCGCAGATCGTGAAAGTGAGCCTCGACGGAGGCGAACGGGACTGCCTCGCGCGTGCGATGTATTTCGAATCCCATCGGGGCAGCGACGAGGGCATGCTCGCCGTCGGCACGGTGGTGCAGAACCGCCTCAAGTCGGGAAAGTACGGCGCCAGCTACTGCGACGTCGTCGGTCAGAAGGGCCAGTTCGCCCCCGGCGTCATGACCCGCAGCATGGACGACAGCGGCGCCGAGCGCGCCCGCCGCGTGGCCGAGCAGGTCGCCGCCGGCAAGCGTCATCCGGGCGTCCGCGGCGCGATGTTCTTCCACACCGCCGGCCTCAGGTTCCCCTACCCCAACATGCGCTACGTGCTGGTGGCCGGCGGCAACGCCTTCTACGAGAAGCGCAGCGTCGACAGCATCGCCCAGGCCCGCGAGAACGCCCGTTCGCGCAACCTCGCGCTCGCCTACGCCAAGGCGGATCCGACGGCCGAAGCGAAGCCGATCGTGGTCGCGGCGCTGATCTCGCGGGACGAGGCGGCGGAGACGCCGGTCCGCGTCGAGACCCATGTGGTCCGCGCGACGCCACCCGTCCGCACCGAGGTCGCCGTCGCGGCGCCCGCCTTCCCCGCGTTCGATCCGCCGCCCGCTTTCGCTCCGACGCCCGAGCCTGTGGCGTCCGCCGCGGCCTTCGCCACGCCGGTCGCGGCGCGCTGACGCCGCGGCTTCGCGCACGTGCGGTCGGGGCTGGGATGAGGCGCAGAACAACGCGCGCCTCGTCCTTGCGGCGCTCTGTTTTCAGCGCGCCTCGCCAAGCAATCCGCATTGCCTTGCGTTTTCCCCGCTGAAGGGCTATGTTTTCGCCATCGATCTTGTTCGTTGAATTTTGTTTTGCGCTTCCTGCGCCTGCACGATCTTCCTCTCAAAATCGATGGTACGTGCGTTTCGTTCGTTTCGAGACGCGTTGATTCACGCCAACGAAAAAGGAGATCGTTATGGCGACTGGCACCGTGAAGTTTTTCAACGTCCAGAAGGGCTACGGATTCATTCAGCCGGACGACGGCGCTACGGATGTGTTCGTTCACATTTCGGCCGTCGAGCGCGCTGGTCTGCACACGATCGTCGAGGGGCAGAAGCTCAGCTTCGAAGTCGTGCGCGACAACCGCTCGGGCAAGAGCGCTGCCGAGAACCTTCAGGCCGCGTGATCTACGTCGCTTCGGTCCGCGACCACGGATGTACTGGCGCGGCCCGTGACGGCCAAGCGTTGAAAGGTCGGGCGTCACGCCCGGCCTTTTTTGTTTTCAGAGGTTCTTAGGAGGGCGGCCATGCAGGTCACCAAGGAGACGCTGTTCAAGGCGTCGAAAGCCGAGATGAAGGGCGACGCCACCACCCGCGCGGCGCGCGAGATCATCGACCGCGACCGTGCGCAGCAGGACGCCAAGACCGAACGTCTGCGCCTGGCGCGGATGGAGCGGGACGCCGCCGAGCAGGCCGCCGCGCCCCCGCCGGTGGTGAAGAAGACCCGCAAGCGCGCGGCCTCCGCCGCCTGACGCTCCGCGCCTAGCGGAACAGATTGGTGGAGGCGAGTTCCATGACCTCGTCGCCGCGGCCGTTGATGATGGCCTTCAGCATATAGAGGCTGAAGCCCTTCGCCTGCTCTAGCTCGATCTTCGGCGGGATCGACAGCTCCTGCCGCGCGACCGCCACGTCCACGAGCGCAGGTCCGTCGTGCGCGAAGGCCGCCGACAGCGCGCCCTCGAGCTCCTCGGACGACGTCACGCGAAATCCCTTCAGCCCTGCGCTCTCGGCCAGCGCGGCGAAGTCCGGATTGTCCAGCGCGACGTTGGTGTCGAGGTAGCCCGCCGCCTTCATCTCCATCTCGACGAATCCGAGCGAGCCGTTGTTGAACACGACGATCTTGATCGGCAGCTTGAGCTGCCGCGCCGAGAGCACGTCGCCCATCAGCATCGCGAAGCCGCCGTCGCCGGACAGAGAGATCACCTGCCGGCCAGGGTGCGCCGCCTTCGCGCCGAGCGCCTGCGGCATGGCGTTCGCCATCGAACCGTGGCGGAACGACCCGACGATCCGGCGTTTGCCGTTCATCGTGAGGTAGCGCGCGGCCCAGACCGTCGGCGTCCCGACGTCGGCCGTGAAGATCGCGTCGTCGGCCGCCAGCCGGTCGATGGTCTTCGCCACGAACTGCGGGTGCAGCGGCTTGCCCCGGCCCGCGGGCTTCGCCAGATCGTCCAGCCCCTTCCGCGCCTCGCCGTAATGCTTGAGCGCCTGGTCCAGAAACGCGCGGCTGCGGCCGCCCGCGAGACGCGGCAGCAGCTCGCCGATGGTCGCCTTCACGTCGCCCACGATCCCCAGCGCCAGCTGGGCCCTCCGGCCGAGGGCTCCGGGATCGCTGTCGATCTGCACGATCTTCGCCTTCGGCGGATAGAAGTTGCGGTAGGGGAAGTCGCTGCCCAGCATCAGCAGCGTGTCGCAGTCCATCATGGCGTGATAGCCGGACGAGAAGCCGATCAGCCCGGTCATGCCGACGTCGAAGGGGTTTTCCCATTCGACGTGCTCCTTGCCCCTCAGCGCGTGGACGATCGGCGCGCCGAGCGCGTCGGCGAGCCGGACCACCTCGTCATGGGCGCCTGCGCAGCCTGCGCCGCAGAGCAGCGTCATCTTGCCGGAGCCGTCGAGCAGACGCCCGAGCGCCTCGACGTCGGCGAGGTTCGGCAGCAGCCGGGGCTCCGACAGCCGCGGCCAGTCGGCCCGCGCGGCCTCCGGCGCCGGCTTCAGGGCGATGTCGCCCGGGATCACCAGCACCGCCACGCCCTTGCGGCCGATCGCCGTGCGCAGCGCCCGGTGCAGGATCTCCGGCATCTGCCGCGGATCCTGCACCATCTCGCAGAACACGCTGCACTCGCGGAAGAGCTCCGTCGGCCGCGTCTCCTGAAAATACTCCAGCCCGATCTCGCTGGAGGGAATGTGCGCCGCGATCGCCAACACCGGCACGCGGTTGCGCTGGCAGTCGTAAAGACCGTTGATCAGGTGCAGGTTGCCTGGGCCGCAGCTGCCGGCGCAGACCGCGAGCTCGCCGGTGACGGCCGCCTCCGCGCCGGCCGCAAAGGCCGCGACCTCTTCATGGCGGACGTGCATCCACGCGATCGTCTTCAGCCGCCGCAGGCTGTCGTTCATGGCGTTCAGGCTGTCGCCCGTCACGCCCCAGATTCGCTTGACGCCCACGTTTGCGAGCGTTGCGACGAGCAGGTCTGCGATGGTCTGGCTCACGGGCGGCGTCCTTCCGGTCTCACGGCTCGCGGGGATAGGCGCGCCGCAGCGCGACGGTTCCCTCAGGGCAGCCTTGCGCAGGGCGACGGAGCCGCCTGCTGACCCGGCAGATCAGACAGCGGCCGCCGCTCTTTTTGGAGGCTCCGTCGCGCTCAATCGTCAGCAGCGTTGATGCCGCCCGGCAGCGCGCCGGCCTGCTTGTTCGCCGGCGCCCGATCCATCGCGGCGATCGGCGGCTGGATCTCCGTCAGCCTTGTCATGGCGGCAATGGCAAGCCGATGTTTTGCGCAGCGCCAGGCATGGCGCCAGCGACGTTCGACGAGCGTCTCCCGGAAGGGGCGTCGCCGGACAAGGCGACGGGCGCTCAGATGGTTAATGCCGAAATGCGCATGTTTCCGCCTGTTTCCAAGTGAGACAAAGTGCAAATCATGCGATCGCATAGAACGTGAGATAGAAATTGTAAATACGGCCACACTTAAGTCAGCGGCGATAGCGTGGCAGGACGCCCTGATGCCAGTGCGGCGCGCCAGCGATTCAACTGAGAGCAGCGCGTAACGATGGCGGGCGATGGCGGGCACCTATCTATATACAAGTGGCGGAGATTTTTCGGAATCGGCCTCCACTTCGATCTCAATGGTAAGCGGCGCGGAAGGCCGGCTCGGCTCAACATACAACGGAAGGCTGAGTACTGTTCTCTTTATTGGGGGATTAAGCGATCTCGGAACTGGACGGACCACGGATCAGTTTACGGTAGCGAATTTTTCAGCCGACGGGGCGGTCGGTTACTACGGATACGATACGACTTTATTTAACGATCTGAACGGGTACTATTTCGATTTCTCGAGCGCGGATGGCGGCGGCGCCTACTCCGCGTTGTTCTATGGCGGTCGATATGCCGACGTTCTGATCGGCGGCGAGGGCGCCGACACGCTGAACGGCGGCGGTGGGGCGGACAGCCTGGTGGGCGGCGAGGGCGCCGACGCCTTCTATGTCGACAACATCGGCGACGTCGTCACCGAGAACGCCGACGAGGGGACCGACACCATCCATTCCTCCATCGCCTGGAGGCTGGGCGCGAACGTCGAGAACCTTACGCTCACCGGCTCGGACCGGATCAACGGCGTCGGCAACGCGCTCGACAACGTGCTGACCGGCAACGACGGCGCGAACTACCTCAAGGGCGGGAACGGCGACGACACGCTGAACGGAGGCGGCGGGAACGACCGGCTGAACGGCGGCCTCGGGGCTGACAGCCTGGCCGGCGGGACGGGAGACGACGCCTACTACGTGGACGACCTGGGCGACTCCGTCACGGAAGACGCCGACGGAGGGAGCGACACGGTCTACGCGTCGGTCGACTACGCCTTGAGCGCCAACACGGAGCGGCTGATCGGTTCCGGCGCGACCGGCCTTGCGCTGACAGGCAATGACCTCGCCAACAGGATCATCGGGACTGCCGGAAACGACACCTTGACGGGCGGCGCCGGCAAGGACGCGCTGACCGGAGGCGACGGGGAAGACGTCTTCGTGTTCACGGGCGTCGCGGACGCCAGCGACTCCATCACGGACTTCAAGGTCGGGGTCGACACGATCGCGATCGATCTCGCGGGCTTCGGCCTGACCAGCTTCGACGACAGCCTGTTCGAGTCCAACGCGACGGGCAAGGCGACGGAGGCCGACACGCGCTTCGTCTACAACGAGACCCTGGGCCGGTTGTTCTACGACGCGGACGGCACCGGGTCGGAAAAGGCCGTGCTGGTCGCGACCCTGCGGGGGGCGCCCGAACTCACCGCCGACAGCTTCTCGATCATCGGAACCGAAGCCTGATCCTGAACTCAGAAGACGCCCCGCCTCGGCTCCCGCCGGGGCGGCCGAGCCCCCAAGCGACGCTCGAACCCTCAACCGATTCGATCCGTCGGAGTCGCCGCCGAACCTCCCCCGCGGACCCGGGAGCGCTTCGGCGCGGTCCCAGCGACATTCCGAACCAAGACAGCAAACGGCGACTCAAGCCGCCCGGCTGAGCTCGTTCCGTCCACGCATTCTCTTGGAAAGAATCTGGTGCTGCGAGAGAGGATTGAACTCTCGACCTCTCCCTTACCAAGGGAGTGCTCTACCACTGAGCTACCGCAGCGCCGAGGGCCGGCGAAGCGGCCGGCTTGAAGCGCGCGGAACCTGCCACAAGGGTCGGACCGGCGCAAGCGCACGACGACGACTTAAATCGCCGCGTCGGAAAAAAGCCCGCGGGCCGGCCAGGAGGGGCGGCCGGCCCGCGGAGATCGGCGTCAGGCGCTCTTGAACTTGCGGTCGCCGAGCGGCAGGTCGCGGACGCGTTCGCCGGTGGCGGAGAAGATCGCGTTGGCGAGAGCCGGCGCGAGCGGCGGCACGCCGGGCTCGCCTACGCCCGACGGCTTCTGCTCGGACTTGACCATGTAGACCTCGACCTTCGGCATGTCCTCGATCCGGAGCGGCTCGTAGGTGTCGAAGTTGGCCTGCTCGACCTCGCCGTCCTTCAGCGTGATGGCGTTGCGCAGCGCCGCGCCGAGGCCGAAGCCCACGCCGCCCTCGATCTGCGCCCGCACCACGTCGGGGTTGATCACCACGCCGCAGTCCACGGCCGCCACCACGCGGTCGACCTTGATCGAGCCGTCCTTCTGGATCGAGACGTCCACCACCTGGGCGACCATGGTGTTGAAGCTCTCGTGCACCGAGACGCCGCGGCCCTTGCCCTTCTCGAGCTTCGCGCCCCAGCCGGCCTTCTCCGCCGCGAGCTTCAGAGCCGCGGTGTGGCGCGGCTTGTCCTTCAGCAGCGCCAGCCGGTACTCGACGGGGTCCTTGCCGGCCGCGAAGGCCAGCTCGTCGATCATGGTCTCGACCACGTGCGCGGTGTGGGTGTGGCCGACCGACCGCCACCACAGCACCGGCACGCCGACCTTCAGCGTGGTGAGCTCGACCTTCAGGTTCGGCACGGCGTAGGCGAGGTTCGACGCGCCCTCGACCGAGGTCTCGTCGACGCCGTCCTTCACCGCCATGGCCTCCAGCGCGGTGCCGGAGAAGATCGACTGGCCGGCGACGCGGTGATGCCAGGCGACCGGCATGCCGTCCGCGCCGATCGCGGCGCGCACCTTGTGGGCGTAGAACGGCCGGTAGTAGCCGGCCTTGGTGTCGTCCTCGCGGGTCCAGACCAGCTTGATCGGAACCGCGCCGTCGATCGCCTTGGCGATCATCACGGCCTCCGTCACGTAGTCCGCGGTCGGAACCGCGCGGCGGCCGAAGCTGCCGCCGGCCCACACCGTCTCGATCGTCACCTGTTCCGGCTTGAGACCGGTGAGAGCGGCCACCGTCGGCTGGTCGATCGCCTGGAACTGCGCCGCGTAGATCAGATGCGCGCGGTCCTTCTTAAGATCGACGACGCAGTTCAGCGGCTCCATCGGCGCGTGCGCCAGATAGGGGAAGGCGTAGTCCGCCTCGATCACCTTGGCCGCGCCCTTCAGCGCGCCCTCGGCGTCGCCGGTGTTGGTCGCGGTCGCGACGCCGGGCTTCGACACCGCGTCCTTGGCCATCGCCAGCAGTTCGTCGGAGCCACGGTTCTCGGCGGCCGAGAAGTCCCACTCGACCTTCAGCGCGTCACGACCCTTGAAGGCCGCCCAGGTGGACTTCGCCAGCACCACGACGCCCGAGGGGATCTGCACGACCCGCTCGACGCCCTTGACCTTCTTGGCCTCCGCGTCGTCGAAGCTCTTCACCTTGCCCCCGAAGCGCGGGGGATGGGCGACGGCGGCCACCAGCATGCCGGGCAGCTTGACGTCCTGGGTGTAGATCGCCGTGCCGTCGGTCTTCGGGTCGTTGTCGATCCGGTGCAGGCCCTCCTTGCCGATCAGCTTGAACTTGGAGGCGTCCTTGTAGGGCGTCTCCTGCGCCATGCCGGTCGGCGCCGGGATCTTTGAGGCGGCCTCGGCGAACGCGCCGTAGGTGCCGCGCTTGCCGGAGGGGTGGGTGAGCACGCCCTTGTCGACGCTGATCTCGCCCTGCGCCACCTGCCACTTGTCGGCGGCGGCCTTCACCAGAACGGCGCGGGCGGTCGCGCCCGCCGTGCGGTACTGCTCCCAGGAGTTCGCCATGGCGGTTGAGCCACCGGTGCCCTGCGCCTTGAAGGCGAGGTTGGCGTAGAGGTTGTTGTCGGCCGGCGCGAATTCGGTGCGCATCTGGCTCCAGTCGGCGTCCATCTCCTCGGCGATGAGGGTGGCGAGGCCGGTCGTCGGCCCCTGCCCCATGTCGAGATGCTTGACGACGACGGTGATCGCGCCGTCCGGCGCCACCTTCACGAAGGGGTTGAACTGCACGACGCCGCCCGCGGCGCCCTGAGCCGCGGCGGGATCAACCTTGAGGCCGACCATCAGGCCGAGGCCGGCGCCGCCGGCGACTGCGAGGAAGCCGCGGCGGCTGAGGTCGAGCGGCTTCGCGGCGGCGGGGATATTGGTGTGGGCTGTCATGGCGTCAGGCCTCCAGCCGCTTCGCGGCGTCGTGGATCGCGGCGCGTACGCGGTGGTAGGTCGCGCAGCGGCAGACGTTTCCGCTCATGGCGGCGTCGATGTCGTCGTCGGTCGGCTTCTTGTTTTCGGACAGGAGCGCCGCTGCCGACATCATCTGGCCGGACTGGCAGTAGCCGCACTGGACCACGTCGAGCGCGCGCCAGGCGGCCTGCACGGCCTTGCCCTCCTTCGAGGCGTCGGCCCCGACGAGGCCCTCGATGGTGACGATCTTGGCGTCGCCGACGTCGCCCGCCATGGTCTGGCAGGAGCGGACGGCCTGGCCGTCCATGTGCACGGTGCAGGCGCCGCAGAGCGCCTGGCCGCAGCCGAATTTGGTGCCGGTCAACCCGATGTCGTCGCGGATGACCCAGAGCAGCGGAGTGTCGGCGTCGACGTCGACGGACCGCGCCTCGCCGTTGATGTTGAGCTTGATCATGTTGGACCTCGTCTGGCGGGCCCATCGGCCCGCGGGCATCGCCGCGCCCTCTCCGGGGCGCAGCGTCGAAGTGAGCGGATGGTACGCTCCTGATTTGAGAGGTTCCAGACTGCCCTCTTGCACGATCCTCCGAGTGTCTTGCACGAAAGGCGTAAGGGCTTTTGCCGAGACCAAACCCATCACGGCCATGAATGGCCGAGCGCACGATCCTTGGCTTTTCGAGCGGCGCGGGTTGCGGCCTAATGCCGGCCGCCCGCCGGACGTGGCCGGCGACCAGGGGTGTTCGGCATGCGCATTCTGATTCTCGGAGCCGGCGGCATCGGCGGCTATTTCGGCGCGCGGCTCGCGGCGGCTGGCGTCGACGTCACCTTCCTTGTGCGTCCCGCCCGCGCCGAGCGGCTGGGGCGCGACGGGCTCGTGGTGACGAGCCCCTACGGCGACGTGACCCAGAAGGTGACGGCGATCACGACGGCGTCCGAGCCGTTCGACGCCGTGCTGCTGTCCTGCAAGGCCTACGATCTCGACAGCGCGATCGCGGCGATCACGCCGGCGGTCGGGCCCGACACGCTGGTGCTGCCGCTGCTGAACGGCGTCCGCCACCTCGACGCGCTCGACGCGGCGTTCGGCAAGGACCGCGTGCTGGGCGGCGTGGCGCTGATCGGCGTCACCATGACCGCCGACGGCGCGATCAAGCACCTGAACAGGCTGCAGGGCTTCGTGCTGGGCGCCCGCGCTCCCGGGCAGCAGGAGCGCGCGGCGGCGCTTCATGCGGAGCTCGAGAAGGGCGGGTTCGCGCCCGAGCTGAGCGCGGACGTGATGCAGCAGATGTGGGAGAAGTTCACGATGCTCGCGACCTTCGCCGGCGTCACCTGCCTGATGCGGGCGCCCGTCGGGGCGATCATGCAGGCCGATGACGGCGAGGCGCTCGTGCGAGCGCTGTTCGACGAGTGCGCGGGCGTCTCGGCCGCGAACGGCTACGTCCCGCGCGAGGCGTTCCGGGCGCAGAGCCTCGGCATGCTGACCGCGGCGGGCTCGCCCGCGACCGCCTCGATGCTGCGCGACGTCGAGAGCGGCGGCCGCACGGAGCACGACCACATCCTCGGCGACCTGCGCGACCGCGGGAGGGCGGCGGGCGTCGCCGTTCCCACGCTCGCGATCGCCTACGCTCACATGCAGGCCTACGCCGCGCGCAAGGCGATGGAGACGGCCTGACCCTTAAGCCGCGGCCGCGTCCAGCAGTTCGGCCGTGATCCGGCCCTCGTGCTCGAGGGTCGCGGGGCCGGACATCAGGATGTGGTCGTCGCCCTCGCGCCAGACGATGCGCAGCGGGCCGCCGGGCAGCGTCACCACGACGTCGCGGCCGGTGCGGCGGGTGCGCGCCGCGGAGACGGCGGCGGCGCAGGCCGCGGTGCCGCAGGCGAGCGTTAGCCCCGCGCCGCGCTCCCAGACCTTGAGCGTGATCGCGCTCTTCGACGTCACCTTGGCGAGCGAGATGTTCGCGCGCTCGGGGAACAGCGGGTGGTTCTCGAGCAGCGGCCCCGACCGACGCAGATCGACCACGTCGAGGTCATCCACCCAGAAGATCGCATGGGGATTGCCGACGTTCGCGACGGAGGGCGAGTGCAGCAGCGGGGCGTCGATCGGCCCGAGCTGCAGCTCGATCGCCCGGGTGTCGTCGAACGCCTCGCTCAGGGGGATGTCGGCCCAGCCGAAGCTGGGCGCGCCCATGTCGACGGTGACCTGGTCGGGCTCAGCGCCGGCCGAGCACAGCAGAAGGCCGGCGTCGGTCTCCAGCACGAGGTCGCAAACGCCTGCGTCGCGCATGAGCAGCCAGGCCACGCAGCGCGTGCCGTTGCCGCAGGCCGAAACCTCCGAGCCGTCCGCGTTGTAGATGCGCATGAAGGCGGCGACGCCGTCCAGGCCGGGATGGAGCGCCATGAGCTGGTCGAACCGGGTCTCGGGGCGCTGAGCGAGCGCCCGCGCCTCGGCGGGCGTCACCGAGCCGCCGTCGCGCAGGTCGACCACCAGAATCTCGTTGCCGAGCCCGTTCATCTTCGCAAACGGGCGACCGATCAGCGAGCTTGCAGTGGTGGCGTCCGGCATGGTCATGGCGCGTGCAGCTCCAGCGACGGCGGCGGCCGTCGGGCGCGCACTATATGGCCTGCGATGCGCCGGGGCGCGAGAGGGCTATTCCACGACAGCGACCGTCGCCTGCGCGAGCGCCGTGGAGGTGGAGCCTGCGAACACGTCCGCTCCGCAACTGACGCCAAGCGCCAGCAGCGCGATCGCGCCTATGCGGGACGGCCAGCACGTGAAAACACGGCGGACGGGATTCCGGGTTGTCATGGAAGTCATCAGTCACTCCGACGGGCTTTAAGCCGTGCGTCGCAGGGTGAGCGCTGAGACCTGCGTCGCCTCGGATCGATGAATTCAGAACGCCCGGCCACACATTGGCCATGGGGCGCGGTCTGAATGCGTGCGCTACAAATCGGGAAATACTCCCAACTCGCGCCAAACGCCAGACGTCGACCTGCCGCGCGACGCTCCGCCGCGGTCGCTGGCGGTCGCGGCCCGCGCAACCCCGCCCAAGGTTGACGCGGCGGCGCCCGAACCGTATGGAAACCGCCACGTCTTGATCGAGAGACGTCCCGCAAAGCCCCTCGTCCCATGAGTTCCGGGGGTCAACGTCCGCCAGCGCGATGCGCCCGCGGGCGCGATTTGCGTTGGGCGATTCGCTGGTCGGGACCGAAGCCACGAGCGAGAGCTTGATGTTCGACACGCTGACCGACCGCCTGAGCGGCATTCTCGACCGCCTGACCCGACGCGGCGCCTTGACCGAGGCGGACGTGGCCGAGGCCATGCGCGAGGTGCGCCGGGCGCTGCTCGAGGCCGACGTCGCGCTTGAGGTCGTCCGGTCCTTCGTGGATCGGGTGAAGGAGCGCGCGGTCGGCGTCGACGTCGTCAAGTCGGTCACGCCCGGCCAGATGGTCGTCAAGATCGTCCACGACGAGTTGGTCGCGATGCTGGGCTCCGACGCGCAGGGCATCAGCCTCGCGGCCGCGGCCCCCGTGCCGATCCTGATGGTCGGCCTGCAGGGCTCGGGCAAGACCACCTCGACCGCCAAGATCGCCCGCAGGCTCACCCAGCGCGACAAGCGCAAGGTGCTGATGGCCTCGCTCGACACGCGCCGCCCGGCTGCGATGGAGCAGCTCGCGACGCTGGGCAAGCAGACCGAGGTCGCGACGCTCCCGATCGTCGCCGGCCAGACCGCGGTGCAGATCGCCCGGCGCGCGATGGAGGCCGGCCGTCTCGGCGGCTACGACGTCGTGCTGCTCGACACCGCCGGCCGCACCACCCTCGACGAGGCCCTGATGGCCGAGGTCGTCGAGGTCAAGAAGATCACCAATCCGCACGAGGTCCTGCTCGTCGTCGACGCCCTCACCGGCCAGGACGCGGTGACGACGGCGCGCGCCTTCGACCAGGCGGTCGGGGTCACCGGCATCGTGCTGACCCGCGTCGACGGCGACGGCCGCGGCGGCGCGGCGCTCTCCATGCGGGCGGTCACCGGCAAGCCGATCAAGCTCGTCGGCACCGGCGAGCGCTTCGACGCGGTGGACGAGTTCCACCCCGAGCGCATCGCGAACCGCATCCTCGGCATGGGCGACGTCGTCGCGCTCGTCGAGAAGGCGGCGGCCGAGATCGACGCCGAGAAGGCGGCGAAGACCGCCGAGCGGATGCGCAAGGGTCAGTTCGATCTGAACGACCTGAAGGACCAGCTACAGCAGATGCAGCGCATGGGCGGCATGTCCGGCGTGATGTCGCTGCTGCCCGGCGTCGCCCATCTCAAGAAGCAGATGGCCGGCGCCAACCTCGACGAGGGCATGTTCAAGCGCCAGGCCGCGATCATCGACTCGATGACCAAGGCCGAGCGCAGCAATCCCGACCTGCTCAAGGCCTCCCGCAAGAAGCGCGTCGCGGCGGGCTCCGGGACCAAGGTCGAGGAGATCAACAAGCTCCTCAAGATGCACCGCCAGATGGCGGACATGATGAAGATGATGGGCAAGGCCGGAAAGTCGGGCCGCGGACCGCTCGCCGGCCTCGGCGCGGCGCTGGGCTTCGGCGGCGGCGGCGCGCCCGCCATCCCGCCCGAGGCGCTCGAGGACCTCAAGAAGGGCAAGATGCCCGAGGGCCTGCCCCCGGGCTTCCCCGGCGGCGGCTTTCCCGGCGGCCCGGGCGGCTTCCCGCCCGGTTTCCCAGGTCTCGGCGGCCCGAAGCTGCCGGGTCTCGGCGGCTTTCCCGGCCTTGGGAAGAAGAAGTGAGGCCGTCCGTCACGCACTCATCGTCATGCCCCGGCTCGTCCGGGGCATCCACACCTTCGCTGCCCAGCGCTTGACGATCGAGCCTGGATGCCCCGGACGAGCCGGGGCATGACGCAGTCTGAAACGCAGAACTGAACGTAAGGAAGAAAGAAAATGGCTCTCAAGATTCGTCTCGCCCGCGGCGGCGCCAAGAAGCGTCCGTTCTACCGCATCGTGATCGCCGACTCGCGCTACCCGCGCGACGGCCGCTTCATCGAGCGCGTCGGCACCTACAACCCGCTGCTGGCCAAGGACGCCGAGCGGGTCGTGCTCGACGCCGAGAAGGTGAAGGAGTGGCTGGCCAAGGGCGCGACCCCGACCGACCGCGTGCACCGCTTCCTCGACCAGGCTGGCCTGCTGAAGCGCGACGCGCGCAGCAACCTGACCAAGGGCGTTCCGGGCAAGAAGGCCCAGGAGCGCGCCGAGGCCGCCGCCGCCAAGTCGGGCGCCGAAGCCGCCGAGTGATTTCGGTCCCGCGCGGCGTCATCCCGGACGAAGCCACAAGCTTCGATCGGGATCGCCGGGCGAGCCGACGCCGCGATAAGCGAGCGCGTTCCGCGCGCCCGCCGTCGTCCTCCGGCTTGACTGGAGGACCTATGTTCGACGTCGAGCTCGACGCCTGACATGGATCGTCCGGTCAAGCCGGACCATGACGCCACGTTCGGAGAGCGGCCCGCTCGGCCAGCGACACGTCTTGCCCGGCGCTCATGGCGTCGGCAGGGCGCACAAGGTGATCCTATGCCCCCGTCCCGCCTCGTCCAGATCGGCGTGATCGGCGCCGCCCACGGCGTCCGGGGAGAGGTGCGCGTCAAGGCCTTCACGGCAGAGCTGACCGCGCTCAAGCGCTACAAGCCCGTCACCGACAAGGCCGGGACGCGCGTGTTCGCGGTCTCGACCCTGCGGCCGTTGAAGGACGACATGCTCGTCGTCCGCTTCAAGGGGATCGACAGCCGTGAGCAAGCCGAGGCGCTGAACGGCGTCGGCCTCTACATCTCGCGTGACGAACTGCCTCCCGCCGAGGAGGACGAGTTCTACTGGGCCGACCTGATCGGCCTGAAGATGGAACGCGCCGACGGCGCGCCGATCGGCGAGGTCATCGCCGTCACCAACTTCGGCGCCGACGACCTGCTGGAGGTCCGCCTCGACGGGCAGCAGCGCACGGTCTACGTGCCCTTCACCAAGGCGGTCGTCCCCGTGGTGGACGTCCCCGGCGGCCGCATGGTCGCCTACCCGCCCGACGGTCTGCTGGACGAGCCGAAGGACGGCGAGCAGGCCTGAGCGGACGATAGCCCTTTCGCGCCGCGTGTGTTCTCGAGCGCGCGCCCCGACACCGCTCAGAACGCCGTGCGGCTGCGGATCGCGGCGGCCAGCGTGCCGTCGTCGAGATAGTCGAGCTCGCCGCCCACCGGCACGCCGTGGGCGAGGCGCGTCACCCGCACGCCGGTCTCGGACAGGGCGTCGGTGACGTAGTGCGCCGTGGTCTGGCCCTCGACGGTGGCGTTGACCGCGAGGATCACCTCCGTCACCTCCTCCGCCATCGCCCGATCGACGAGCGTTCCGATGTTGAGATCCTCAGGCCCCCGTCCGTCGAGCGGCGACAGCGTGCCGCCGAGCACGTGGTAGCGCGCCGAAACCGCGCCCGAACGCTCCAGCGCCCAGAGATCGGACACGTCCTCGACGACCACGATCACCGACGCGTCGCGCTTCGCGTCGCGGCAGATGGCGCAGGGGTCCTGGGTGTCGACGTTGGCGCAGACCGAGCAGGTCGCGACCCGCTCGCACGCGATGCGCATCGCGTCCGACAGCGGCTCCAGCAGCTTGTCCTTGCGCGTCAGCAGATGCAGCGCCGCCCGCCGCGCCGAGCGGGGGCCAAGCCCCGGCAGCTTCGCCAGCAGCTGGATCAGGCGTTCGATCTCGGGGCCGGCGGCGGAGCGGGACATGCTCAGCAAACCCTCGAGTTTGGAAGCGGCTGGACTACCGATCCAAGCCGCGCGTCCGGATCGCTTTTGATAGCCACCATTCCTCCGGCGCAAAGAACCGCGATCAGGATCGCGGAAGCGGTCAGACCGACACGCCATGGCCTTTTTCGGTGAGGCAGCGTCGCGCTCCAGAACGCGACCAGACCACTAGCCAGAGCAGCCGCGAGAAGAAACGCAAAAAGCGGCAGATCCTTCTCGTCAGGATCGCTGGTGGACGTGGCCGCGATGAAAAGGAACCCCAGCATGGCGAGTGAAGCGACCATCAGGGACGCCAAAAGCGCCAGACTGACGATGGTCAGCCGCACAAACCTGCCGAAGTTCCAGATCTGTCGCATCGGTTCGCACCGTCAACCCTCTACGACGGCGCGAAAGCGTTCGAGCGTCGTCTGGCGGCTCAGAACAGCTTCATGCCCGGAGGGATCGGCAGGCCG
This sequence comes from Methylopila capsulata, assembly GCF_016907975.1. Lineage (GTDB taxonomy): Bacteria > Pseudomonadota > Alphaproteobacteria > Rhizobiales > Methylopilaceae > Methylopila > Methylopila capsulata. The sequence continues at coordinate 1,144,756 of NZ_JAFBCY010000002.1, read as the reverse complement.
GCGGTGAGGCCGGACATCTTCTCCTGCATCGCGGCTTCCGCCTTGGCCTTGGCGTCGGCGTGCGCCGCGACGATCAGGTCCTCGAGGATCTCGACGTCCTCGGGCTTCAGCAGCGAGGGGTCGATCTTCAGGCCGCGCAGGTCGCCCTTGGCCGTCAGGGTGAGCTGGACCAGGCCGCCGCCGGCCGCCCCCTGCACCGTCACCTGTTCAAGCTCGGCCTGGGCGTCCTGCATCTTCTGCTGGAGTTCCTTGGCCTTGGCCATCATGCCCATGATGTCGCGCAACGGCTCGTCTCCCGCTTAGAAATCGTCGATGTCGTCGTCGGCCGCAGGTAGGGCGTCGACCGCGGCGGCGTCAAGTTCAGCCGTCTCCGGCTCGGGCTTGCGGGCGCGCACGTCCACGATCACGGCGCCCGGCATCCGGTCCAGGATGGCGCGGACATGCGGGTGGGCCTGCACGCCCTCCAGCCGGGCCGCGGCTTCCGCCTGCTCGCGCTCATGGATGGTGGGCGCGCCTTCGCCGGCGGCGACCGCCACCATCCAGCGCTGACCGGTCCACTCCTGCAATTTCTTCGAGATCGCGCCGGCGAGGTCGGAGGTCGCGTCCGGCGTCGGCTGGAACTCCAGCACGCCGTCCTCGAACCGCACCACCCGCACCTGCCGCAGCAGCGCGGCGTGCAGCTGGATCTCGCGCTCGCGCGCCGCGAGCGCGACCAGGTCCTCGAACCGCGACAGCCGCATGATCGGCTGGGTCTGCGCCTGCTGCGCGCGCGGCGGGGCCTGCGCGGCCTCGGGCGCCATCTCACGCGCCACGGCCGCGCCGGAGGTCATCCGCGCGGGCGCCATGGCTTCGGGCCCGCGGGAGCCCCCGGACGGCCCCATCGGCGGCCCGCCGCGCGGCGGCGCCGGAGGTTGCGGCGGCGCCCCGGCGCCGTCCAGCATGCGGATCGCTTCATCCGGCGTCGGCAGGTCGGCCACATGCGCGAGCCGCACCAGCACCATGTCCGCCGCCTGCGCGGGCTTCGGCGCGACCTGCACTTCCGAGATGCCCTTCAGCAGCATCTGCCAGGCGCGCGACAGCACGCGCATCGAGAGCCGCTCGGCGAAGTCGCGGCCGCGCAGGCGCTCCGCCTCGCTGAGCGAGGGATCGTCGGCGGCCCTGGGCGCGAGCTTGATGCGGGTGACGAGATGGACCGTCTCGGCGAGGTCGGTCAGCACCGCGACCGGGTCGGCGCCGACGTCGTACTGCCCGCGAAACCCGTCGAGCGCGGCCGCCGTGTCGCCGCGCATCACGGCGTCGAACAGGTCGAGCACGCCGGCGCGGTCTGCGAGGCCCAGCATGCCGCGCACGGCTTCCGCCCGCACGTCGCCCTGGCCGTGGGCGATCGCCTGGTCGAGCAGCGACAGCGCGTCGCGCACCGAGCCCTCGGCCGCCCGCGACACGACGGCGAGCGCCTCGTCCTCGACGGCGACGTTCTCCTTGTCGCAGATCCGCTTGAGGTGCGCCGACAGCTCGTCGGCCGCGACCCGCCGCAGCGAGAACGACTGGCAGCGCGACAGCACCGTCACCGGGACCTTGCGGATCTCCGTCGTCGCGAACACGAATTTCACGTGCGGCGGCGGCTCCTCGAGGGTCTTCAGGAAGGCGTTGAAGGCGCTCGTCGAGAGCATGTGCACTTCGTCGATGATGAAGACCTTGTAGCGCGCCATCACGGGCGCGTAGTGCACGGTCTCCAGGATCTGCCGCACGTCGGCGACGCCGGTGTGGCTCGCGGCGTCCATCTCCACGACGTCGACGTGGCGCGATTCCATGATGGCTTCGCAGTGCACGCCGGGAACCGACAGGTCGACCGTCGGCCCGCCTCCGCCCTCCGCGGTCTCGTAGTTCAGCGCGCGGGCGAGGATGCGGGCGGTCGTGGTCTTGCCGACGCCGCGCACGCCCGTAAGGATCCAGGCCTGCGCGATGCGGTTGGAGGCGAAGGCGTTGGTGAGCGTGCGGACCATCGGCTCTTGGCCGATCAGGTCCTCGAAGCGCTGGGGACGGTATTTGCGGGCGAGGACGCGGTAGGGGGTCGCGCTCATGCGCCGCCCTCAGCGCGGCGGGCGGCGGAACAGTCGCGGCCTGCCGTCATCGAAGCGCCTCGTCTCTTCTTGAAGGATGAGGGTGGGAGGTCGGACGACGACCCGTATCGGTCTCGTTGGGGCTGCTTCCTTTCGGACCTGACCCGGTTGGCGAGGAACACGTCCATCACCAACCTCCCATGCGCTATATGCCCGCCGAGGCCGCGCCTTGCAAGGGCGCCGCGCGCGCGAACCGAAGCTGAGAGCCCGCCATGAACGACCTGCCCTCTCATCGACCGACCGCGGACTCGCCCGCCGACCTCGGCTACGCCGGCCTCGCGCTCGACCGCTGCGGCGAGGCGCGCGAGGACGCAGGCTTTCTGGCGGCGGCGGAAGCGGACCCCGCCGCGCGCATGGCGCTGTTCATCGGCTCACGCGCCGTGCTGCGGGCTTCGGGCGGCGGGACGCTCGACCCGCTGTTCGACCGCGCCCAGGCCGAGGCGCTGGGCCCCGTGGAGCGCACGGTGTTCCTCGGGCGCGACGCTTCAGGGCCGGTGTTCGCCGCCCATCTCGACGTGGGCGTGGAGACCGCCGTCGGGCGCGCCGACGACCTCGCGCTCGAGGACCTGCGAACGGTCGCGACCGACGGGCGGCTGTCCGGGCCTGCGCTCGCGCTCGCGGGCTACGCCAAGAGCATGTTGCTCTGGCATGAGCGGCACGGCTTCTGCGCCAACTGCGGCGCGCGGACCGCGATGCGCGGCGGCGGCTGGAAGCGCGAGTGCCCGGCCTGCGGCGCGCTGCATTTTCCCCGCACGGACCCGGTCGTCATCATGCTGGTGACGCACGGCGACCGCTGCCTGCTCGGCCGCCAGCCCAGGTTCGCGCCCGGCATGTGGTCCTGCCTCGCGGGCTTCGTGGAGCCGGGCGAGACCATCGAGGCGGCGGTGCGCCGCGAAACGCAGGAGGAGGCCGGCGTGACCGTCGGCCGCGTCGCCTACGCGCTGTCGCAGCCCTGGCCGTTCCCGTCCCAGCTGATGCTGGGGCTGACGGCGGAGGCGCTCACGGAGGAGATCACGCCGGACCTCGATGAGCTGGAGGACGCCCGCTGGTTCGCCCGCGAGGATGTCCGGCAGATGCTGGCCGGCGCGCATCCCAAGGGCTGGTTCGCGCCGCCGCCGGCGGCGATCGCCCATCATTTGCTGCGGCTTTTCGCGCAGACCTGACGCCCGAACGAAGAATTCGAACCTCGTCCGAAGGCGTGCGGGCTTGGAATTGGGGCCGGGTCCCATTTTCTTAACCTCGATGCGCCATCAGTGGGATGTACGGAGCCGCGACCCGGCCTCCGACGCCGCACGAGGACGCCGTGGCAGCGATCCAGGACTGGAGACCGACGACGCCGCGACCGACGGACGGGGACCGCCCCGCCGCCGCGCCCGCAGCGCTGTTCGCCTCGTTGAAACGCGGCGGCGGCCTGATCGCGATCTGCGCCGTGGTCGGCGTCGCGCTTGCGCTCGCCTTCGTGCTGCTGTCCTCCCCCCGCTACACGGCTGTCGGCCGCATTCTCGTCGATCCCACCGGCCGCCAGATCCTCGGCGCCGACAACGCGCAATCGGGCGCCGCCGACACGAGCGCGATCGAAGCCGAAAGCCAGACCTACGTGCTGACCTCGCGCGACGTGCTCGACAAGGTCATCGCCCGCGAGAAGCTCGACGAGAGCCCGCTGTTCGGCAAACGCCCGGCGGGCCTCGGCCAGACGCTGCTCGGGCTCGCGGGCGTCAAGCGCGCGTCGGATCCGCGCGAGGTCGCCCTGCGAGAACTGGAGCGTTCGGTCACCGGCGCGCGCGCGCCGGGCTCCTTCATCATCACCGTGACCGCCACCACCAAGGACCCGGCGCTGTCGGAGCGCATCGCGCAGTCGGTGATGGACGTCTACGTCGAAGAGGACGTCAACGCCCGTGTCGCGGTCGCCCGCCGCGCCGGCGGCGAGCTCGAAGGCCGGCTCGGCGAGTTGCGGGCCCGCGTCCGCGACGCCGAGCAGCGCTACGAGACGCTCCGTCGCGAGAAGGGCGTCGTCACCAACGACGGCAAACCGCTCGTGGAGCAGCGCCTGACGGAACTCTCCACGCAGCTCTCGACGACCGACTCGCGGGTCAACGAACTCACGGCCGCGCTCGAGCAGATGCGGCGCGTGCAGCGCGGCCAGGCCGACATCGACTCGATCCCGGAATCCATGCGCTCCGGCACGATCGAGACCCTGCGCACGCGCTACGCCGCGCAGCGCCAGGCGGACGCCGATCTCGGCCAGCAGCTCGGCGCCCGCCACCCCGACCGCCGCGCCGCCACCGCGCGGGTCGCCGAGGCGCGCCGCCTGTTCGAGGAGGAGATCGCGACGATCATCCGCTCGACCACCGGCGAGCTGGACCGCGCCAAGGGCTTCCGGACAAGTCTGACGCAGCGGATGACCGCGCTGAAGGCCGAGGTCTCCGAGACCAATGACGCCTCGCTCGAGCTTCGCGACCTGATGCGCGACGTAGAGGCGAACCGAGGCATCTACGAGGCCGCCCTCGCCCGCTCGCGCGAGCTCGACGAGCAGCGCCGCCTGAACGCCTCCAACACGCGCGTCATCAGCCGCGCGGCGCGGCCGATGGAGCCGAGCGGCCCGCCGGCCCCCCTGATGATCGTCGCCGGCCTGCTGCTCGGTCTCGGCGTCGGCTGCACGCTCGCCTGGCTGCGGGATCAGCTCCGCGCGCGCTCCGTTGCGGCGCCGGAGCTTCCGGCGCGCGTGCGGTGAGCCTCGCGGCCGCCGCGACGCCGGCCGCCGTCCCCGCCGAGGAGGCGGGCGCCCGCATCGCCCGCGCGGTGGTTCTGGGCACGCTGCTGTTCAACTTCGGGCTCGCCTTCGTCAACGCGAACCTCGCGCGCACCGGCGCGGGCGCGGTGATCGGCGCCGAGCTGGTGCTGATCGGCGTCGCCCTCGCGTTGATCTGGGACCGGACGCAGGCGTTCTACGCCATCATGGCCGCGCTGCTCGGCTACCTGATCTTCCTGATGACGCTGCGAGCGAACTACGATCCCAAGGTCGTGCGGGACCTGTTGATCCCACTCGTCTTCTACTTCCTGGGTTCGACGCGCGGCTCGCTCGAGTCCGGCGACAAGGTCGCGACCGCGGCGATCGTCGCGGTGGCGGCCGGCGCGGTGTTCGAATGGGCGTTCCTCGACGTCTACGTCCGCTATTTCGACGTGCTTGGCTACTTCGTGGCCAAGGGCACGGTCGATCCCGCCGCGGCGCAGGGCGTGGAGCACGGCCTGTTCATCTCGGGCATGCGGTTCGAGGGCCGCACCCTGCTGCCGTTCCTCGGCGAGCACCGCGTCTCGTCGGTGTTCCTCGAGCCGGTCTCCGTCGGCAACTTCGGGGCGATCGTCTTCGGCTGGGTGCTGCTGCGCGACGCCCGGCGGCCATGGGCGCTGATCTGGAAGACCGCGCTGATCTTCGTGTCGCTGGTGCTCGGCGACGCCCGCTTCGGCGTCTACCTCTGCGGTCTGGTGCTGGCGATCTACCTGATCGCGCCGCTGGTGCGGCCAGGAGCGCTGTTCGTCGCGCCCTTCCTCGCGATCATCGCGATCTTCAGCTACGCCGCGATCAAGGTCGGCGTGCCGTGGGACAACACGACCAGCGGCCGCTTCCTGCTGAGCGGGCAGTTGATGTCCCGGCTCGACCTCGCGGGCGCCTTCGGCATGGGCCCGGCGACCGAGAACTTCGACGACAGCGGCTACGCCTACATCCTGTCGCGGGTCGGCGTGATCGGCGCGGCGGCGCTGTGGGCGACGCTCGTCTTCGGCGCGCCGGCCGAGCGCATGGACGCCTGGCGCTACAAGGCCTTCGTCTGCCTCTACCTGACGCTGCTGATGGCGATCAGCACCTCCGCCGTGACCATCAAGACCGGCGGCCTGCTGTGGTTCCTGCTCGGCTGCTCCGCCTACGGCGCGGCCCCCGCGCCGCGCACCATGTCGGGCGGGCTCGGCGCGCGGTAGCTTCGCGGCGCGAGGCGCCTCGCGAGCCGCTCGCCGCCCTTCAGCTGCATCGCGGCGAGCATCAGCCAGCCCTTGAACGATAGGGCCCGGGTCAGCCGCCAGATCGGCGCGGACTGGGAGCCGAAATCGGCCTTGTAGGGGTGGTCGCCGATGGTGAAGTCGAACACCCGCTCGCCGCGGGCGACGCAGTCGGCGATCGCGTCCTCGATCATCAGCAGCCCAACGGAGTAGTTCCGCCAGTTTCCGACGTCGAAGCCCGTCAGCAGGAGGTGGCAGGCGTCGTCGTGCACCATCGCGAAGCCGCAGGCGATCGTCGCGCCGTCGAGCCGCAGCTGGTAGGCGCGGACGGTGCCGCTGTCCTTGAGTGAGCCGTAGAAGGCCCGGAACGCGTCGCTCTTGAGCGGGTCCGCCACGCCGGTCTCCGCGAACCGAGGCTCGCGCAGCACGCGGATCTGATCGATCGTCGCGGCGACGAAGGCGGGTTCGCTCCCCACGACCGTCTCCAGCCGGCCGATGCGGCCGAGCTTGCGCCGCTTCTTGTCGAGAGACCGCCGGGTCGTCCCGTTCATGGTCGCGTCGCGCCATTCCGAGAACGGCGCGAACAGCGGCACGGGATGGGCGGAGTAGTCCATCTTGAGGCGCCGGGCGGACAGCAGCCGATCGAAGCTTCTCAGCGCGGCGTCCGGCACCTTGGGTATGAACAGCGCGTCTGCGGCCTTCAGCGCGGCGTCGATGTCGCGCCGCAGCGCCGAGTCGAGCCCGATCTCGAACTCGGGCGATTGAACGACGCAGCAGTAATCGAGCGATCCGATGTCGGCATAGGCGACCACCTTGAGCCCGAATCGATGACGCAGGACGAGCGGCGCCAGGGCGACGAGAGCCGAGGTCCCAAGATCACGGACGGTCAGGATGAAGGGATCGGCCAGCGGCGCCCGCCGGATGGCGGCGTAGGTGGCGTCAAGCCACGCGGGAGATTGGAAACCGGATGCCGCCGAGCGATCGAACAGCCGGCGGTACTCGTCGGAATGAAAATCGAAGTCACGGACGACCTCGACTTTCCAATGGGCCCTGGAAGACATCGCCATGCGGTCGCCGACCCTGCTCGTCTGCACCGCGTTCGCCTTATGAAACGCGCCGTCCAGACAATGCCATGTCGCAACGCGACGCGCGATCTTAACTCCTTGTTAAGCCTAACGCGACGCGTTCAGCCCGCGCGCGCGAAATTTTCATCGAACGCGTAGCCGGCGCCGCGCACCGTGCGGATCGGGTCCTGCTGGCGGCCGCGGTTGATGGCCTTGCGCAGACGGCCGACGTGGACGTCGACGGTGCGTTCGTCGATGTAGACGTCGCGGCCCCAGACGCCGTCGAGAAGCTGCTCGCGCGTGAAGACTCGGCCCGCCGACTGCATCAGGAACTCGAGCAGCCGGAATTCCGTCGGCCCGAGATGGATCTCGCGGGTCTGGCGGCGGACGCGGTGCGAGCCGCGGTCGAGCTCGATGTCGCCAGCCTTCAGCACGTCGGCGACGTGCTCCGGCTTGGCGCGCCGCAGCAGCGCCCGCACCCGGGCGACGAGCTCCGGCACGGAGAACGGCTTGGTGACGTAGTCGTCCGCCCCCGTCGCGAGGCCGCGGATGCGCTCCGCCTCCTCGCCGCGGGCGGTGAGCATGATGATCGGGAGCCGCTCGGTCTCGGGCCGCGAGCGCAGCCGCCGGCAGAGCTCGATGCCCGACAGCCCCGGCAGCATCCAGTCGAGCAGCACGAGGTCCGGCGCCTGCTCCCGCAGCCGCGTCTCGGCCTCGTCGCCGCGGGCGACCGACTCGACCGCATAGCCTTCGGCTTCGAGGTTGTACGTGAGAAGCAGCGTCAGCGGCTCCTCGTCCTCGACGATCATCACGCGGGGGGTCATCCGATGCACGCCTTCCTCAGTCGTAGCTGATCGCGGCGCCGGCCAGGTCGCCCTTCGGTCGCTCGTCGGTCACGGCTTCGCCGTGCACGAGATAGTAGACCGTCTCGGCCACGTTGGTGGCGTGGTCGCCGATGCGCTCGATGTTCTTGGCGCAGAACAGCAGATGGGCGCAGAAGCCGATGTTGCGCGGATCTTCCATCATGTAGGTCAGAAGTTCGCGGAACAGCGAGTTGTAGAGGGCGTCGATGTCCCCGTCGCGCTTCCACACCTCCATCGCCCGGCGCTCGTCGCGCTGGGTGTAGGCGTCGAGCACCTCCTTCAGCTGCGCGAGCGTCAGGTCGGCGATGTGGGCGACGCCGCCCGCGAGCTTCGGCGGCTGGAACTGGCCCTCGAGCGCGACGACGCGCTTCGCGATGTTCTTGGCGAGGTCGCCGATGCGCTCGAGATCGTTCGCGATGCGCAGGGCCGCCACGACCTCGCGGAGGTCGATCGCGACCGGCGCGCGCTTCGCGATCGTGAGAATGCCGTTCTCCTCGATCTCATGCTGCAGCCGGTCGATCGAGCGGTCCCACTCGATCACCCGTTTGGCGAGCGGGATGTCGCGCCGGAGGAGAGCCTCGATCGACTCCCCCACGAGCTTCTCGCAGAGGCCACCCATCTCCGCGAGCTTGTCGCCAAGCGTCTGCAGGTCGGCGTCGAACGAGCTGACGATGTGGTCGGTCATTGCCATTGTCGATGTCCCCTGTCGCCGCCGGATCAGCCGAAGCGGCCGGTGATGTAGTCCTGCGTGCGCTTGTCGTTCGGGCTCGTGAAGATGCGCTCGGTCGGGCCGGTCTCGACGATGACGCCGAGATGGAAGAAGGCGGTGCGCTGGGAGACGCGCGCGGCCTGCTGCATCGAGTGCGTCACGATCACGATCGTGAAGTTCTGCCGCAGCTCGTCGATCAGCTCCTCGATCTTTGCGGTCGCGATCGGGTCGAGCGCCGAGCAGGGCTCGTCCATCAGGATGACCTCGGGGCTCACCGCGATCGCGCGGGCGATGCAGAGGCGCTGCTGCTGGCCGCCGGACAGGCCCGTGCCGGTGTCCTGCAGACGATCCTTGACCTCGTTCCAGAGGCTCGCCTTGCGCAGGGCCTGCTCGACGATCTCGTCCAGCTCGGCCTTGGAGCGGGCGAGGCCGTGGATGCGCGGTCCGTAGGCGATGTTCTCGTAGATCGACTTCGGGAACGGGTTCGGCTTCTGGAACACCATCCCGACCCGCGCGCGGAGCTGCACCACGTCGAGGCTCGGATCGTAGATGTCCTGGTCGTCGATCTTGATCGAGCCGACGACGCGGCACGAGGCGATCGTGTCGTTCATCCGGTTGATGCAGCGCAGGAACGTGGACTTGCCGCAGCCCGACGGGCCGATGAAGGCCATCACGGCGCGCTCGGGGATGTCGAGCGAGACGTTCTTCAGCGCGTGCTTTTCCGCATAGTAGACGTTGACGTCCTTGGCGACGATCTTCGGATCGCCGGCGGGGAGCGTGGCGGAGGCCGTCGGTTTCGGCCGGGCGGCGGTCGCGGTCGCGTCCATGGGTCTTACTCCGTTGGGTCCGGTCACCAGCGGCGCTCGAAGCGCTTGCGGAGGACGATGGCGAGCCCGTTCATGACGAACAGGAAGGACAGAAGGACGAGGATGGCGGCGGAGGTCTTCGCCTGGAAGGCCACCTCCGGCAGGTCCGACCAGAGATAGATCTGGACCGGCAGCGCCGTCGTCGCCGAGGTGAAGCTCGTCGGCACGTCGACAATGAACGCCACCATGCCGATCAGCAGCAGCGGCGCGGTCTCGCCCAGCGCGTGGGCCATGCCGATGATCGTGCCGGTCATGATGCCGGGCATCGCCAGCGGCAGGGTGTGGTGAAACACCGCCTGCTGGTGCGAGGCGCCGACCCCCAGCGCGGCCTCGCGGATCGACGGGGGCACCGCCTTGAGCGCCGCGCGGCTCGCGATGATGATCGTCGGCAGCACGAGCAGGGCAAGCACGAAGCCGCCCACCACGGCCGACGACCGCGGCATCCCGAAGAAGTTCAGGAACACGGCGAGGCCGAGCAGGCCGTAGACGATCGACGGCACCGCCGCGAGATTGTTGATGTTGATCTCGATGATGTCCGTCCACCGGTTCTTCGGGGCGAACTCCTCGAGGTAGATCGCGGCGCCGACGCCGATCGGCAGGCAGATCACGAGCGTCACCGCCATCGTGAAGATGGAGCCGACGAGCGCGCCCAGAATGCCGGCCTGCTCGGCCTCGCGCGAGTCCCCCGAGGTGAGGAAGCCCCAGTTGAACCCGGTCTCGACGAGCCCCTTGGCCTTCAGCGTCTCGAGCCAGGCGATCTGCTGGTCGTTGACGCGGCGGGAGTTCTCCGGGGTCTCATAGGCCAGCAGCTTCCAGGCGTTCGGCTGCGCCGCGTCCTGGCTCTTGAGCGGCGTAAGCGTCACGCCCTCGACCCGGTCGGCGGCGAGGCTCGTGATCTTCACGATGCCGCCGTTGATCGCCAGCAGCCGGCTCGGGAGCTTCTCGTCGAGCTTCTCGGCGCCGCCCGAGTCCTTGAAGCGCGCCTCGAAGTCGGCGGCCTCGCCGGCGAGCGTCTCCATCTGCGCCTGAAGGCTCTGGGCGTCGCTGTCGATCTTGGCCAGCGCGTTCTGGGCGATCGTGATCCGGGTGGCGTCGCCGCCGCCCTGGGCCTCGCGCAGCGCGAGCTCGGCCGAGGGCCTGTCGGCGAGGATGCCCTCCCGCAGCGTGCGGATGCGGTCCACCTCGAAGCGGCGCTTGCGCGCGGTCTCGGACAGCTCGGCCTTGATCTCCGCGAGATCGTCCGCGAAGGCCGGCGTCGACGTCGTCACCACCACGTCGCCGGAGGTCGCGGAGGGCGTCGCGACGGCCTCGCCCGGCTCCTCGACGACGTTGGTCACGACGCCCTTGTAGTAGAGGTCGGCGTCGTCCGAGACGAGCGCGCGGGTCTTCACCGTCCGTCCGATCAGCGTCGGGTCGGCCATGACCTGTGCGCGAAGCTCGTCGGCGGCGCCGCTCGAGAGCAGCCCGTTCAGCTCGCGCCGGGGAGCCCGGCCGGAGACTTCCGGGAAGAAGCCCTGGTAGACCTCGCGAAGCGGCTTCAGATAGTCGCCGCGCGCCAGCGAGGACGCCTGCCGGGACCCGTCGGGATCGACGGTCTCGGCCGTGACCGGCGCCTCGATCACGAGGTGGGTGGTGGTGAAGGCGGGCAGCGCCTTGGTGACGATGTCGGCCAACAGCACCACAAGGAACAGGGCGGCGAAGGCGATCGCCCCGATGCCGTAGGCCTTGAAGCGGGCTTCCGCGCGGTAGCGCTTGCGGACCCGGGCGCGGGCTTCGTCCGCATCCACGCGATGGCCCAAACCGGAGACGGCGGTCATCTCAGTCATACTGCTCTCGGTATCTCTGGACGATGCGGAGCGCGATGAAGTTCAGCACCAGCGTGAAGAAGAAGAGCACGAAGCCGAGCGCGAAGGCCGAGAGCGTCTTGGCGCTGTCGAACTCCTGGTCGCCGACGAGCAGCGTCTTGATCTGCACGGTGACGGTGGTGACCGCCTCGAGCGGATTGAAGGTGAGGTTGCCCGCGAGGCCCGCGGCCATCACCACGATCATGGTCTCGCCGACGGCGCGGGAGATCGCCAGCATGAAGGCGGAGACGATGCCGGGGAGGGCCGCCGGGAGGATCACCTTCTTGATGGTCTCCGACTTGGTCGCGCCCATGCCGTAGGACCCGTCGCGCAGCGACTGCGGCACCGCGTTGATCACGTCGTCGGAGAGCGACGAGACGAAGGGGATGATCATCACGCCCATGACGAGGCCCGCCGCGAGCGCGCTCTCGGAGGCGACGTTGAGCCCCAGCGCCTCTCCGGTCGAGCGGATGAAGGGCGCGACCGTGAGCGCGGCGAAGAAGCCGAACACCACGGTGGGCACGCCCGCCAGAACCTCCAGAACCGGCTTCACGATCCCGCGGACCCGGGGGCTCGCGTACTCGGCCATGAAGATCGCGGCGAACAGGCCGATGGGGCCTGCGACCGACATGGCGATCAGCATGATCAGCGTGGTGCCCGCGAACAGCGGCACGGCGCCGAAGGTGCCGGACGCGCCGACCTGGTCGGCGCGGATCGCGGTCTGCGGCGACCACTGCAGGCCGAACAGGAAGTCGTACCAGGGGTACTTGGCGAAGAAGCGCAGAGTCTCGAACAGCACCGAGAACACGATGCCGACGGTGGTGAGCACCGCGACCGCCGAGCAGGCGATCAGCAGCACCTTCACGAAACGCTCGACGCCGTTGCGGGCGCGGAACTGCGGCTCGAGCTGGCGCGCGCCCCAGGCGAAGCCGATCAACGCCAGCCCGAGGCCGACGATCAGCAGGGTCCATTCGGAGAGCCCGCGCCACAGCGCGTAGGTCTCGCCCGCGGCGCGGACGCCGGGCGCGACCTCGTTGGTCTGCACGCCGTCGGCGACCAGCAGGATCTCCCGGAGCCGCGAGGCGTAGGCGAGCCCGTCGGCGGGCGCGAGATCCGCCGGCAGCGCCGACATGCCGCCCCACTCCACCACGCGGTGAGCGAAGACGAGCCACAGGATGAACCAGAGCAGCATCGGCGCGATGGCCGACACGGCGAGGTAGGCGCCGTGGTAGCTCGGCAGCGAGTGCATGCGCGACGCGCCGCCGGCCATGGCGAAGGTGACGCCCTTTTGCCGCCCGACGACATAGGCGCCGGCCGCCACGAGGACGAGGCCGAGAAGGTAGATGAGTGTCATCCGACGAGGGCTCCGCCCGCAGGCTCGGAGGGGAAACGGTGGTCTTGAACGGGCGCGCCGCCGGATCGCTCGATCCGGCGGCGCGCGAAGCGCAGCCTCAGGAGGCCGGCGCGCCGATGGTCGCGAGCTTCTTGGCGGCGTCCTCGGCGGTCGCGGCCATCTCCTTGGGGAGCGGCACGAGACCCTTCTCGGTGAGGTAGCCCTCTTCGCCCATCGCCTTGTCGGAGGCGTATTCGGCGATGAACTCCTTGAGGCCCGGGATCACGCCCACGTGCTGCTTCTTGAAGTAGACGTAAAGCGGGCGCGAGACCTTGTACGTGCCGTCCGCGATCGCCTCGAAGGTCGGGGCCTGGCCCTCGACCGTCGCGCCCTTGATCTGCGAGCCGTTCTCTTCGAGGAACGAGTACCCGAAGATGCCGACGGCCTTCGGGTTCGCCTCGAGCTTCTGGACGATGAGGTTGTCGTTCTCGCCGGCGTCGATGTAGGCGCCGTCTTCGCGGATGGTCTTCCAAGAGCGATCGAACGCCTTGGCGTCGGCCTTCTTGAGCGCCGCGAGGCTCGCGACCTTCTCGGCGCCCTTCTCCATCACGAGCTCCAGGAACGCGTCGCGCGTGCCGGAGGTCGGCGGGGGGCCGAGGACTTCGATCTTCTCGGCCGGGAGCGACGGGTCGATGTCGCTCCAGGTCTTGTACGGGTTCGCGACCGGCTTGCCGTCCGGGCCCGGCACTTCCTTGGCGAGCGCCAGGAAGAGCTGCTGACGGGTCACCTTGAAGTCGGGGCCCTTCTTCGAGTTCGCGATCACGATGCCGTCGAAGCCGACCTTCAGCTCGACGATCTCGGTGACGCCGTTCTTCTGGCAGTCGTCGAACTCGGACTTCTTGATCGCGCGCGAAGCGTTCGCGGCGTCAGGATGGCCGGCGCCGACGCCGGCGCAGAACAGCTTGAGGCCGCCGCCGGTACCGGTCGACTCGACCACCGGGGTCTTGAACTGGCCGCCCTTGCCGAACTGCTCGGCGGCGGCGGTCGTGAAGGGATACACCGTCGACGAGCCGACGATGCGGATCTGATCGCGCGACTGCGCCTGGGCGGCGCCGGCCGCCCCGAAAACGCCCGCGAACGCAAGCGCGAGTGCGCTGGTCATCGTGAAGAGCTTCACGCTGCCTCTCCTGTGTGAGACGTCCTGTCAGACGCCGAAACCGTGTCATGGAGGCGGCCCCGACGCCGAGGCGAGACCGCGCGCCCCGCATTCGATCGCGGGGTCGAGCAGGACCCTAGCGACGCGGCATATCTCTTCTATGACGCCTGGATGACAGATGGATGACAGCCGCCGCGCCGAGCTTTTCAGCTGGCCTTGGCGAGAGCGGGCGTCGCCGGCGCGGGAACGGCCGCGGGGATCGTCACGGTGAAGGTTGCGCCCGCGCCGAGCTCGCTCTCGATCGCGAGCTGGCCGCCGTGCCGCTGGAGCACGTGCTTGACCAGGGCCAGGCCGAGGCCGGTCCCGCCCTTCTCGCGGCTGTGGGACACGTCGGGCCGGTAGAACCGCTCGGTGAGCCGCGGCAGATGCTCCGGCGCGATGCCCGGGCCGTAGTCCCGCACCGCCAGCCGCACGCCCTCCCCCGCAGTCGCGATCGTCACCTCGACGCGCTTGCCGTCGTCGCCGTACTTGATGGCGTTCTCGACGAGGTTCTCGACCACCCGGGTGAGTTCGTCGCGATCGCCCGTCGCGAGCGCCGGCCCGTCCGCGAGCAGGGCCACCTCGACGCCGCGCTCCTCGGCCAGCGGGCTCAGCGCGTCGATCACGTTGCGGGCGACGGCCACGACGTCGACCACGTCGCGCGGGCGCACGTGAGCCTTGAGCTCGATGCGCGACAGCGACAGCAGGTCGTCGATCAGCCGGGACATGCGGTTCGCCTGCGCGCGCATGATGGCGAGGAACTTCTCGCGGGCCGCGGCGTCGTTCTTGGCCGGGCCCTGCAGCGTCTCCACGAAGCCCAGCAGCGAGGCGAGCGGCGTGCGCAGCTCGTGGCTGGCGTTGGCCACGAAGTCGGCGCGCATGCGCTCCGACCGCCGCTGTTCGGTCAGGTCGCGAAAGGCGACGACGATCGCGGAGGGCGCGCCGTCCGCGCCGCCGGCGGACGCGACGTGCGCCTCAATCCAGCGCTCGACCGGCACGCGCTCGGCGTAGGCCACCACCTGTGGGCGCCGGGTCTTGGCGGCGGCCTTCACGGCCTCCAGCACCTCGGGCGCGCGCACGGCGAAGGAAATCGGGTCGCCCGCCCGGATCGCCGGCAGCGCCGCCTGGGCGTGCGCGTTGAAGGCCAGCGTCACGCCGCGCCTGTCGAGCACCACCGTCGGGTCGGGAAGGCCGGACAGCAGGGTCAACGACTGCGGGCTCACCGCCTCGACCGCCGGCGCGGCCCGGCGCGCGGGAGCCGCGAAGCTTCGGCGGCGCGGCGCGACCGCCGTCACGACGCCGATGAGGACGAAGGCCAGCGCAGCCTCCAGCGGCTGGACCCGTCCGAGCGCCGCAAAGACCACGAGCACCGCCGCCGTCGCGCCCAGCGTCCAGCCGGCGCGCGCGAGCCGTGCGGCGGCGCGATCGGACTTGGCGGCGGGGGAAAGGTCGTCGGGAAGCTGCGGCATGGGGCGGGCGATCGTGGCCTTGCGTGCGAAGTACTGGATGAATCGCAATAGGACGCCACCTGCGTGACGGCGCCAAGACATGAGGATGCGACCTATGACGAAGAAACCCAAGGCGGACGAGACCAAAAAGAAGACCGCCGCCGAGGCTCTGCTGGACGAGGTCGTGCCCGAGGGCGCGGGCGACGCGCCGAAGGTCATGCTCGGCGGCGTCGAGGTCGATCTCGACGCGGCGGACCTGCCGCCCGAGGTCGAGACCCGCGCCTTCGGCAGCGGCGGCTTCCCCTACGAGGACTCCTATTCGCACAAGGCCTACAGCGAGACGCTGCGGCTTCTCCAGATAGAGCTGCTGAAGCTGCAGGCCTGGGCGAAGACCGAGAACGAGCGGATCGTCGTGGTGTTCGAGGGTCGCGACAGCGCGGGAAAGGGCGGGACGATCCACCGGATCACCCAGCACCTCAATCCGCGGAGCCTCAAGGTCGTGGCGCTGGGCAAGCCGACGCCGGTCGAGGCCGGCCAGTGGTACTTCCAGCGCTATCTTGCGGAGATGCCCACCGCGGGCGAGATCGCCCTGTTCGACCGCTCCTGGTACAACCGCGCCGGCGTGGAGCCGGTCATGGGCTTCTGCACGGCGGAGGAGACCGCGCGCTTCCTGGACGAGGCGCCGCGGGTCGAGCGCCTGCTGGTGGACGACGGCGTGCGGCTGTTCAAGTTCTGGCTGACGATCGGCCGCGAAATGCAGATCAAGCGGCTGCACGACCGCCGGCATGATCCGCTGAAGCGCTGGAAACTCTCGCCCATCGACTACGCCGGGCTGAACCTCTGGGACAGCTTCTCCCACGCCGCCGAGCGCATGCTGGCCGCGACCCACACCGACGCCGCGCCGTGGACCGTGGTGAGGGCGAACGACAAGCGGCGTCTGCGGCTGGAATGCATCCGCCACCTGCTGCTGAACGTGCCCTACAAGGGCCGGAACCTGAAGGCGATCGGCGGAGCCGACAGCCGCATCGTGATGGACGCCGCAGCCTTCCTGAAGGACGGCGGGGAGCACTGATCGTCCGCCGGATCAGCCGGGCGCGAGCCGCCAGACCGTGCTGCGCTTGACGTCGGCGTCCTCGAGGTCGCGGGTCACCGGCACGGCGTACTCCGCGAGCGCCACGAGCCGCGGGCGGGGCAGATAGCTCCGCCCGGGATCGCCGACCAGCACGGGCACGCCGAGCGCGAGAAACCCGTCGAGCCAGGCCAGCAGGCGCTCGCTGAGGTCGCGCTCGTAGAACAGGTCGCCGACGGTGACGAGATCGACCGCCGGGTGCGGGCCTCCGATGAGGTCGTCGCCGGTGACGGACACCTCGACGCCGTTGGCCTGAGCGTTGAGGGCGATCGCCGCCAGCGCGAAGGGGTCGACGTCCGCGCCGGTGACCTGCGCCGCGCCCGCCTTCATCGCTGCGATCGCCACGAGCCCGGAGCCACAGCCGACGTCCAGCACGCGCTTGCCCCGCACCGTTTCCGGCGTGTCGAGGAGGTAGCGTGCGAGCGCCTGGCCGCCCGCCCAGGCGAAGGCCCAGAACGGCGGCGGCAGGCCGATGGCGGAAAGCTCTTCCTCCGTCTTCGTCCAGAGCGGCACGGCCTCGTCGGCGACGTGGAGCGTGATCTCGGGCGCGTGCGGCACGGGCCGAGCCCGCGTGTTGGCGCGGACGAAGGCCGTGGGGTCGCTTCGGGCGGGGTCGCTCAGGAGGTCAGCCCGCCCATGCGCCGCACCTCGGCCCATTCGTCGTCCGTCACCGGCTGCACCGAGAGCCGCATGGAGGTGACGAGCGCCATCTTGGCGAGCTTCTCGTTCGCCTTGACGGCGGCCAGAGTCACCGGCTGCGGCATATCCTCGACCGCGCGGATGTCGACGCACTCCCAGCGGGGATCGTCGGTCGAGCTGTCGTGGTGCGCGAGCTTCGCCACCTCGACGATCCCGACGACCTCCTTGCCCTCGTTCGAGTGGTAGAAGAAGCCGAGGTCGCCGAGCTTCATCGCGCGCATGTTGTTGCGGGCGAGGTAGTTGCGCACGCCGGTCCACTCGGTCCCGTCGCGCCCCGCGGCCTTCTGCTGCTCCCACGACCAGGCGTCAGGCTCGGACTTGAACAGCCAGTAGGCCATGGGGAGGTCACCTCTTCGCGGTTTCAGCGGTCGTCGCAGGGGTCGGAGCTCTCTTCGAGCCCAGCGCGGCCGCCGTCAAGCCTCGGCCTTGAGCGGCCGGGCGAGCAGGCCCTCGATCGCGGCGGCGACGCTGACGCGGCCGGCGACGACCTCGGCGACGGCGGCCGAGATCGGCATCTCGACGCCGTGCGCGGCGGCGAGCGCGACCAGCGCCTCGGCGGTCGCGGCGCCCTCCGCCAGCTTGTCCGGCGGCGCCTCGCCGCGGCCAAGCGCCTGGCCGAGCGCAAAGTTGCGCGACTTCGACGACGTCGCGGTGAGCACCAGATCGCCGAGGCCGGACAGCCCCGCCAGCGTCTCAGGCCGCGCGCCGAGCGCCGCACCCAACCGCGACAGCTCGGCGAAGCCGCGCGCGATCAGCGCCGCGACGGCGCTCGCGCCGAGACCGCGGCCCTCCGCCGCGCCGGCGGCGATCGCGAGCACGTTCTTGGCTGCGCCGCCGAGCGCGACGCCGGTCATGTCCGTGGTGTGGTAGGGGCGGAAGCTGCGCGTCGCGAGCCGCGCGGCGAGCGCCGCCGCCAGCGTCTCGTCGGACGAGGCCAGAGTCACGGCCGTCGGCAGGCCGCGCGCCACGTCGTCGGCGAAGCTCGGGCCCGACAGCAGGGCGTGCGCGAAACCGGGCAGGCACTCCGCCAGGACCTGCGGCGGCAGGGCGTGCGCGCCGCGCTCCACGCCCTTGGCGCAGGCGACAACGATCGCTCCGGGCTTCAGGCGCGGCGCGAGATCCCGCGCGACCTCCCGCAGGGTCTGCATCGGCGTGACGAGCAGGACGACGTCCTCGCCGCCGACCGCGTCGAGGTCGGCCGTCGGCGCCACGCCGGCGTGGAGGGCGACGCCCGGCAGCCGGCGGGCGTTGACGCGGGCCTTCGCGATCTCCGCCATCGCCGCGGGGTCGCGGCCGATCAACGGGGTTCGGCCGCCGCAGGCCTCGGCCGCAACGTTGGCGAGCGCCGTGCCCCAGGCGCCCGCGCCGACGACCGCGACGCTCACGCCTTCGCTCCGGGCGCTGCGGAGGCGGCGTCCAGCGGCCAGCGCGGACGGGGCGCGAAGTCGAGGTCGTCGACGAGCCCCAACGCCAGCCGCTCGGCGCCGGCCCAGGCGATCATCGCGCCGTTGTCGCCGCAGAGCGCCAGAGGCGGCGCGACCATGGGCACGCCGAGGTCGCCGGCCAGACCCTGCAGAGCCTGCCGGATCGGCCCGTTGGCCGCGACGCCGCCGGCGACCACCAGCGCGCTCGGGGCCCCGAAGCGCTCCGCGAACGCCCGCGCGCCAGCTCGCGCGCGGTTCGCGACCACGTCCACCACCGCAGCCTGAAAGCCGGCGCAGAGATCGTCGACGTCGGTCTCGTTCAGGGGCGCCGTCCGCTCCGCCTCGAGCCGAACCGCAGTCTTGAGGCCGGAGAGCGAGAAGTTGGGCTCGGCCCGGCCGTGCATGGGCCGCGGGAATGCGAAGCGCGCGGGGTCGCCGCTCGCCGCTCGAAGCTCGACCTGCGGGCCGCCGGGATAGCCGAGGCCAAGCATCTTCGCGACCTTGTCGAAGGCCTCGCCCAACGCGTCGTCGAGCGTCGTGCCGAGCCGCAGGTACCGGCCGACGCCAAGCACCGCCAGCAGTTGGGTGTGCCCGCCGGAAGCGAGCAGCAGGAGATAGGGAAAGGCGACGCCGTCGGTGAGGCGCGCGGTGAGCGCGTGAGCCTCCAGATGGTTCACGGCCGAAAACGGCTTGTCCGCCACGAGCGCCAGCGCCTTGCCCGACGTCAGGCCGACGATGACGCCGCCCACCAGCCCCGGGCCGGCGGCGGCCGCGACGCCGTCGAGGGCGTCGAGGGTCACGCCCGCGTCGGCCAGCGCCTTGGCCACCACGCCGTCGAGCGCATCGATATGGGCGCGCGCCGCGATCTCCGGGACCACGCCGCCGAAGGCCGCATGCGCCTCGAACTGCGCCCGCACCACGTTGGACAGCACCTCTCCCGGCCCCTCGCCGCTCCGCCGCACGACGGCGGCGGCGGTCTCGTCGCAGGTGGTCTCGATGCCGAGGACGAGCATGGGATCAAGCGGGCTCCGAGGGGTGAGAGCCAGACATAGCGGGCGGGGCGGCGTTGCGCCATGGGCGCGCCAGTCGTCATGGTCCGGCTTGACCGGACCATCCGTCTCCGGCGCAGAGCTTGACGTTCGAAGTGGGTCCTCCGGTCAAGCCGGAGGACGACGGCGAGCGTTGGGACCGGAGTGCGCGCTCTCGAGCGTTCAGCTCTCGCCGGCCTCGATCACCGCGCGCAGCCGCGCCCTGTTTAGCGCCAGCCACTGCAGCGCGATCAGCAGATAGGCATTGCTCGCGACCGGGCTCTCGATGGCCTTGATCGCGGCGTCGATCGGAACCGCGAACGGCCGGGTCAGCTCGCGCTCGTCGGCGGCGCCGGCGTGCTCGGGCAGCGCGCTGGCGTCGACCGAGGCGAGGAAAAGCGTGGCGTGCTCGTCGACGATGCCGGGCGTCGGCAGGAAGGTCAGTAGCGGCTGCGACAGCGCGAGCGCGACGAGGCCGGTCTCCTCGGTGAGCTCGCGGCGCGCGGCGAAGGCTGCATCCTCGCCGGGCTCCATGCGGCCGGCGACGATTTCGACGAGGTCGCCCTTGCCCGTCGCGAGCGCGGCCGGGGCGCGGAACTGGCGGATGAACACGATCTCGTCGCGGGCGAGGTCGACCGCAATCACGCCCACGCACGGCCCCGCGCGCAAGACCTCGCGCTCCTGCACGATGACGCCGCGGCCGGGCGCCTCGGGCAGGGTGGCGCGCCAGAGCTCCAGCTTCCGATAGCCGTCGTGCAGCAGCGTCGGCCCCTCGAACGCCACATCGGCGACCCGGGCGGCCAGAATGTCGTCGTCGGTCACGTCGGCGCTCACTGGGCAACGGCCTCGGGTTCGCGGGCCTCGAGGTCGAAGGCGGCGGCCAGAAGCGCGCGGGTGTAGTCGGTCTTCGGCTGCGCGAACACCTCCGCCGCCGGCCCGTGCTCCACCACCGCGCCATCCTTCATGACGACGAGGTCGTTCGCGAGCGCGCGCACCACCTTCAGGTCGTGGCTGATGAACAGGAAGGAAAGCTTGCGCTTGGCCTGCACGGCGCGCAGCAGGTCGACGATCTGCGCCTGCACCGACATGTCGAGCGCCGAGGTCGGCTCGTCCAGCACGATGAAGGCGGGCTCGAGCGCCAGCGCGCGGGCGATGGCGATGCGCTGGCGCTGGCCGCCGGAGAACTCGTGCGGGTACCGGTCGAGCGCGTCGGCGCCGAGCCCCACGTCCGACAGCGCCTGGGTGGCGGCCTCGCGCCGCGCCGCGGGCTTCAGCCGCGTCCCCTGCACGTCGATGCCTTCGGTGACGATGTCGATCACCGTCATGCGCGGGCTGAGCGAGCCGTAGGGATCCTGGAACACGATCTGCATGTCGGCCCTGAGCGGCCGCATCGCCGCCGCGTTGAAGCCCTCGATCGCCTGGCCGAGGTAGGCGATGCGCCCTTCGCTGGCGATCAGCTTCAGGATGGCGAGGCCGAGCGTAGTCTTGCCCGAGCCGCTCTCGCCGACGACGCCCAGCGTCTGGCCCTCGCGCACCGTGATCGACACGCCGTCGACAGCCTTCACATGGCCGACGGTCTTGCGCAGCAGCCCGCGCTTGATCGGGAACCACACCTTCAGGTCCGCCACCTCGACGATGGCGCGCGCGTCCGGGTCGAGCGGCGGCGGCGCGCCCTTTGGCTCGGCGGCGAGCAGTTTCTTCGTGTAGGCGTGCTGGGGCGCGGCGAAGACCCGGGCGGTCTCGCCCTGCTCGACGATCTTGCCTGCGGTCATGACGCAGACCCGGTCCGCGATGCGGCGCACGATGCCGAGGTCGTGGGTGATGAACAGCATGGCCATGCCGAGCCGGCCTTGCAGCTCCTTCAGCAACGCGAGGATCTGCGCCTGCACCGTCACGTCGAGCGCAGTGGTGGGCTCGTCGGCGATCAGCAGGTCCGGCTCGTTGGCCAGCGCCATCGCGATCATCACGCGCTGGCGCTGGCCGCCCGAGAGCTGGTGCGGAAAGGCGTCCAGCCTCTCGGCGGCGTCCGGGATGCCGACCTGTTCGAGCAGCTGCAGCGTGCGCTCCCGGCACTTCGCCGCCGACCAGCCGCGATGGATCCTCAGCACCTCGCCCACCTGCCGTTCGATGGTGTGCAGAGGGTTCAGCGAGGTCATCGGCTCCTGGAACACCATGGTGATGTCCGCGCCGCGCACCTTGCGCAGCTCGCGCTCGGAGGCCTTCAGCAAGTCCTTGCCGTTGAACAGGATCTCGCCGGAGGGATGCCCCGCCGCGGGGTAGGACAGCAGCCGCACGATCGAGAGCGCCGTGACCGACTTTCCCGAGCCGCTTTCGCCCACGATCGCCAGCGTCTCGCCCTTGGCGAGATCGAACGACACCCGGTCGACCGCAAGCGCCCGGCCGTTCTCGCGGGCGAAGTCGACGGACAGGTCGCGGACGGAGAGCAGGGGAGCGTCGGTCATCGGAACGTCTTCCGCGGGTCGAAAGCGTCGCGCACCGCTTCGCCGACGAAGATCAGCAGCGACAGCATCAGCGCGATCACCACGAAGCCCGAGATGCCGAGCCAGGGCGCCTGCAGGTTAGACTTGCCCTGCGCCAACAGCTCGCCGAGCGACGGCGAGCCCGGCGGCAGGCCGAAGCCGAGGAAGTCGAGCGCGGTGAGCGTGGTGATCGACCCCGACAGGATGAAGGGCATGAAGGTCAACGTCGCCACCATCGCGTTCGGCAGCAGGTGGCGGAACATGATGGCGCGGTTGGAGACGCCCAGAGCCCGCGCCGCGCGGACATATTCGAAGTTGCGGCCGCGCAGGAACTCGGCCCGCACCACGCCGACGAGCGCGGTCCAGGAGAACAGCAGCAGGATCCCGAGCAGGACCCAGACGTTGGGCGCCAGCACCGACGACAGGATGATCAGCAGGTAGAGCGTCGGCACCGAGGTCCAGATCTCGATGAAGCGCTGGAACAGCAGGTCGGTCCAGCCGCCGAAGTAGCCCTGAACCGCGCCCGCCAGCACGCCGATGACGGACGACAGCAGCGTGAGCGCAAGGCCGAACAGCACGGAGAGCCGGAAGCCGTAGATCAGCCGGGCCAGCACGTCGCGGCCCTGGTCGTCGGTGCCGAGCCAGTTCCATTCGAGGTCGGCGCAGGTCCGGGCCTTGGGCGCGCTTCCCCCCTGCGTCGGCGTGGCGTCGCCCTCAGGCGTGCGGCCGACGGAGGCCTTGGAGCACTGTTCGTCGGTCAGCATCCAGGTGGGCGCGGAGGGCGCGGGCGTCGGCAGGTTCAGGTTGATGGTGCGGTAGGAGTAGCGGATCGGAGGCCAGACCATGTAGCCGCCGCTGTCCTTGATCAGCTTCTGGACGTAGGGGTCGCGATAGTTGGCCTCGGTCTCGAACTCGCCGCCATAGGCGGTCTCCGCGTAGGTGACCAGCGCCGGCACGAAGAAGGCGCCGTCGTGCTTCACGAGGAACGGCTTGTCGTTCGCGATGAACTCCGCGAACAGCGTGACCACGAACAGCACAAGGAACAGCATGAGCGCCCAGTAGCCCCGCCGGTTCGCCTTGAAGTTGGCGAGCCTGCGCCGGTTGATCGGCGAGAGCTTTCCAGCCGGGACGGCGGGCATCGGCGGCGCGCCGGGCGAGGGCGGTGGAGCGGCGATCGCAGCGTCGGTCATGCGGCGCCTCGCGGCGAAGGGCGCGACGTCCCCGTCCCCTCCCCGCAAGGGGAAGGGGGGAAGATCGCGCGGTGACTCTGGCGGTTCGCTCGCATCACGTCTCCCGCGTCTCGAAGTCGATGCGGGGGTCGACCCACATGTAGCTGAGGTCCGAGATCAGCGAGACCACGAGGCTGAGCAGCGAGAAGATGAAGAGGCTCGCGAACACCACCGCGTAGTCGCGGTTCACGACAGACTCGAAGCCGAGCAGCCCGAGGCCGTCGAGCGAGAAGATGGTCTCGATCAGCAGCGCGCCGGTGAAGAACGCGCCGATGAAGGCGCCGGGGAAGCCCGCGATCAGCAGCAGCATCGCGTTGCGGAACACATGGCCGTAAAGCACCTGGTTCTCGCTCAGGCCCTTCATCCGCGCGGTCTGGACGTACTGCTTGCGGATCTCGTCCAGGAACGAGTTCTTGGTCAGCAGCGTGGTGGTGGCGAAAGCCGCGATCACCAGCGAGGTGAGCGGCAAAGTGAGGTGCCAGAAGTAGTCGACGATCTTGCCCCAGAGCGAGAGTTGGCTCCAGTTGTCGGACGTGAGGCCGCGGAGCGGGAACCAGTCGAAGAAGGTGCCGCCGGCGAACAGCACCACCAGCAGGATGGCGAACAGGAAGCCCGGGATCGCATAGCCCACCACGATCACCGCGGAGGTCCAGACGTCGAAGCGGGAGCCGTCGCGCACCGCCTTGGCGACGCCGAGCGGCACCGAAATCAGGTAGGAGATCAGCGTCATCCAGAGGCCGAGCGAGATCGACACTGGCATCTTCTCGAGGATGAGGTCGACCACGTCGATGTCGCGGAAGTAGCTGCGGCCGAAATCGAAGCGGGAGTAGTCCCAGACCATCTTCAGGAAGCGCTCGTGCGCCGGCCGGTCGAAGCCGAACTGTTTTTCCAGCTGCTTGATGAAGGCCGGGTCGAGCCCCTGCGCGCCGCGGTACTTCGACGTCACGGGGTCGCTTGAGACCGAGCGCTGCGTCGGCGAGAGGTCGTTGCCCGAGCCGCCCGAGAACCGGTCGGTGGCGTTGGTCCCTTGCCCCGTGACCTCCGCGATCACCCGCTCCACCGGGCCGCCCGGCGCGAACTGGATGATGACGAAGGAGACCAGCATGATCCCGAGGATCGTGGGCACGATCAGCAGCAGGCGGCGTGCGACATAGGCGAGCATGCGGCGTCAGGCCCTCGTCGCGGAGATTAAAGCGCGGGTCCCCCCTCCCCCTTGCGGGGAGGGGGACAGGTGCGCGGCACGAACGATCCCGCTCGAAAAACTCACGCCTTCACCCCCGCTTGCGCCGCCTTGTCCGCGTCCCACCACCAGGTCTCCAGCGTCCCACGCGTGAAGCGCGGCTTTTCCGGCGGATGGCCGTAGGCGTCCCAATAGGCGAGCGTGTGCGTGTCCTTGTACCAGGCGGGGACCCACAGGCGCAGCGCGCGCAGCACGCGGTCGAGCGCACGGGCGGCGACATGAAGCTCGTCGCGGCTCTTGGCGGCGATCATGGCCTCGATCAGCGCGTCAACGGCGGGGTTCGCGACGCCCGCGATGTTCTGCGAGCCCGGCGCGTTGGCGGACTCCGAGGAGTAGACCTGCCGCAGGCCCTCGCCCGGCGTCGGCTCCATGCTCATGCGGCGGCTGACGACGTCGAAGTCGAAGCTGTTGGTGCGGCTCTGATACTGCGCCGGGTCCACCTGCCGGATCGTCCCCTCGATCCCGAGGACCTTCAGGTTCTTGATGAAGGAGTTGAGGTGGGGCTCGAACGAGGGCTCGAACTCGAGGAATTCGATGGTCAGCGCCTCTCCGCCGGCGTTCACCGCGCGGCCGTCCTTGATGGTCCAGCCAGCCTCGCGCAGCAGCCGCGCGCCCTCGCGCAGCCGCGTGCGATCCTGGCCCGAGCCGTCGGAGACCGGCGGGACGATCGGCTCTCCGAACGCCTCGTCCGGGATCTTGCCCCGGAACGGCTCGAGCAGCGCGAGCTCCGCCCCTTCCGCCGGGCCGGTCGCCATCATCTCCGGCGCGCCCTCGAACATCGAGACCGTGCGCTTGTACGCGCCGAACATCAGGTTCGCGTTCATCCACTCGAAGTCGAAGGCGAGGGCGATGGCGGCGCGGGTGCGCGGGTCCTGGAACTTCGCCCGGCGCAGGTTGAACCACAGCCCCTGCGCGCCGGAGGGCGTCAGGTCCGGCAACGTTTCGCGCCGGACCTTGCCCTCGCGCACGGCGGGGAAGTCGTAGCCCGTCGCCCAGACGCGGGAGGTGAACTCCTCGCGGAACAGGTAGGCCTTGCCCTTGAAGGCCTCGAACGCCACCGCCCGGTCGCGGAAGAACTCGTAGCGCAGGGCGTCGAAGTTCCACTGGCCGGTGTTGACGGGGAGGTCTTTCGCCCACCAGTCGGCGACGCGTTCGAAGGTGATGGCGCGGCCGGGCTCGACGCGGCCGACCTTGTAAGGGCCGGAGCCGAGCGGGGCCTCCATGCCGGCGGCCGCGAAATCGCGGGTCGCGTACCAGGCCTTGGAGAAGATCGGCAGGCCGGCCAGCGTCAGCGGCAGGTCGCGCGTGCGCTTCGGCGACAGTCGCAGCACGACGACGTCTTCGGCCTCGACCTCGACGCCTTCAAGGTCGCGGATCGCTTGGGCGATCAGCGGGTGGCCCTTGGCCTTCAGCGTCTCGAACGACCACTTCACGTCCTCGGCGGTGAGCCGCGAGCCGTCGTGGAACCGCGCCTCGGGGCGCAGGCGGAAGCGGAAGGCGAGCCCGTCGCCGGAGACCGCGACGGATTTGGCGACCAGCCCGTAGAGCGCGTCCGGCTCGTCGAAGGCGCGCACCATCAGCGTGTCGAAGGTGAGCTGCATCCCCTGAGCGCCGTCGCCCTTCAGGATGAAGGCGTTCAGCGTGTTGAAGGTCGAGAAGCTCTGGTTGAACGCCGTGGTCGAGGGTGTCTGCGAGAACGAGCCGCCCTTCGGCGCGTCCGCCCGCACATAGTCGAAGGCCTTGAAGTCGGGCCCGTATGCCAGATCGCCGAAGGCGGACAGTCCGTGACGTTCCGGGCCGAACGCCTTCGGATCACCCTCGGCGGCCGCGGGAGCCGCAGGCGCCCCCTTGGTCTCGGCGCTGGCCGCGCGTGGAAACAGTCCGAACGCCGCGGCCGCGCCGGCGTAGACGAGGGTCGTCCGGCGGGTGACGCCGTCGTTCACGAACGGCCTCCGGTGGCCTTCGCCTTCTCCGCGTCCCACCACCACACGTCCGGGAACAGCGCGCCGCGCGGCGGGAGGTTTTCCGGTCGCGAGAAGCGGTTCCAGCGGGCGGTGCGGTCCACGAGGATAGTGAACTGCGGCACGACGTAGTTGTGCGCCAGCAGCACGCGGTCGAGCGCCTTGGTCGCGGCGGTCAGCTCCTCGCGGTCCTTGGCGAAGATGATCCGGTCGATAAGCGCATCGACGCCTGCGTCTTTGATCCCAACGAGGTTGTACGAACCCGGCCTGTTCGCTGACTCCGAACCCCAATAGTTGCGTTGCTCGTTGCCAGGCGAAAGCGATTGGCCCCAATTCGTGGTCACGATGTCGAAGTCGAAGGCGCGGATACGGTTGACGTATTGGCTGTCGTCCAGCAGCCGCTGGCGCACCTCGACGCCGAGACGCTCCAGCGCTGGGGCGTAGAAGCTCAGGATCCGCTCCGAGCTCGGGTCGAAGTAGATGAACTCGACCGTCATGCGCTCGCCGGTCTTGGCGTTCACGAGCTTGCGGTCCTTCACGTCCCATCCGGCCTCGCGCAGCAGGCGCAGAGCCTCACGCAGATTGGCGCGGGTCGCGTCCGGCGATCCGCCGACGGGGTTGGCGTAAGGCGTGGTGAAGACCTCCGGCGGGACCTTGTCCTTCACGCTCTCGAGGATCTCGCGCTCCTTGCCTTCGGGCAGACCCTTCGAGGCCAGCTCGGTGCCGTAGAAGTAACTGTCGATCCGGACGTACTGCCCGAACATGATGGTCTTGTTGATCTCTTCGAAGTCGAAGGCGAGATTGAAGGCCCGGCGCACCCGAGGGTCCTTGAACTTGTCGCGGCGGATGTTGAAGCCGTAACCCTGCATCCGACCGGACTGTGTATCCTTGAAGGTCTCGAGGATCGCGCGCTTCTCGTCCACGGCCGGGAACTGGTAGGCGGTCGCCCAGTTCTTGGCGCTGTTCTCCTCGCGCCAGTCGTACTGATCGCCCTTGAACGCCTCCACCAGCACGGTCGAGTCGCGGAAATAGTCGAACCGCAGCAGGTCGAAGTTGTTCACGCCCTTGCGGACGTTGAGGTCCCGGCCCCAGTAGTCCGCCACCCGCTCGTAGGAGATCCAGCGGCCGGGCGCGAAGTCCTTCACGCGGTACGGGCCGGAGCCGACGGGCTTTTCGAGTGTGCCCTCCTCGATGTTGCGCTTCCGGCCGTTAGCGTCGGTCCCCTCCCACCACGCCTTCGGCAGCACCTGGAGCTGCCCCATGATCTGCGGCAGTTCGCGATTGCCGGGGCCGGAGAAGGTGAAGGTGACCTCGCGCTCGCCGGTCTTCTCGCCCTTCACCACGTCCTGATAGTAGAACCCCATCATCGGGTTGACGCGCTTCAGCGTCTCGAACGACCAGATTACGTCCTCGACCGTGACCGGCGAGCCGTCGTGGAACTTCGCCTCCGGCCGCAAGCGGAATGTGACGGACGACCAGTCCGCCGGATGCCGCACGCTTTCGGCGATCAACCCGTATTCGGTCGCCGGCTCGTCCAGCGCATCCGTCATCAGCGTGTCGTAGAGATACGCCGCGCCGGCCGCCGGATTGCCCTTACGAATGAACGGGTTGAGGCTGTCGAACGTGCCCTGGGTGGCGAGCCGCGCGACGCCTCCCTTCGGCGCGTCCGGGTTGACGTAGTCGAAATGCGGAAAGCCCGCCGGGTACTTCACGTCGCCGAACAGCGAGAGCCCGTGCTTCCAGACGTCCGCCGCGGGGGCCGCCGGCGTCGTCGGAGGCTGCGCCGCGTCCTGGGACTGGGCGGCGGAGCCAAGCGCGAGGCTCGCGACGAGAAGGGCGGCGGACAGGCGGAACGTCATCGGCGGGCGTGGTCCTCTGCAACGCGTCTGGGGCGCGGGCGCCCGCGGATTATGTCGCGAGAGGAGGCGGCTTAAAGGCGAGCGTCAAGGCCGTGCGCGATCATGACGCCGTGACGGCCGCCCGGCCGACATGAAAAAGGCCGGGTGCGAAGCCCGGCCTTTTCGTGAGGCGTCAGCCCCGGAGCGTCACTTCGGCTGTTCGGCCGGAGGGGTCGCGCCCGGCTGTCCCGGCGCGGCGCCCTCCTGCGGCGCCGGAGCGGGTTCGGCCGGAGCCGCAGGCGTGTCGCCGCCCTCGGCGGGCTTGGCCGCGTCGGGAGCCGGCGCCGCGGGCGCGGGCTCCGAAGGTTTGGGATCGGCCGGCTTGGCGTCGGCAGGCTTGGCGTCGCCCCCGCCCGCGGCGCCGAGATCGACCGGCGCGTCGGAGTTCTTGTTGAGGTAGGCGATCAGAGCCGCGCGCTCCTCGAGGCTCTTGATGCCAGCGAAGGCCATCGAGGTGCCGGGGACGTAGGCCTTGGGGTTCTCGAGCCAGTGGCCGAGGTTGTCGACGTCCCACACTTTGTCCGACGTCGCCTTCATCGCCGCGGAGTAGCCGAAGCCCTCCATGTGCGCATGCTTCAGCCCGACGATGCCGTAGAGGTTCGGTCCCGCCTTGGCCGGGCCGCCCTTGTCGAAGGAGTGGCA
The DNA here is from genome assembly GCF_016907975.1 of Methylopila capsulata. Lineage (GTDB taxonomy): Bacteria > Pseudomonadota > Alphaproteobacteria > Rhizobiales > Methylopilaceae > Methylopila > Methylopila capsulata. The sequence goes on along the minus strand of NZ_JAFBCY010000002.1, from coordinate 1,115,594 downwards.
GGCGCCGCACTTCTTGGCGACCGCCTCGCCCTTCTTCACGTCGGCCGCCGCGACCAGCGCCTTGAAGTCGCCTCCGCCGGCGGCCGGAGCGGCCGCGCCCTTCTCGCCGCCTGCGGCGGCGGGCTTTTCGCCTTCCGCAGGCGCCGCCGGCAGCGGCTGCGGGCTGTCCGAGTTCTTGTTGAGGTAGGCGAGCAGATTCGCCCGCTCCTCGGGATTCTTGATGCCGGCGAAGGCCATCGAGGTGCCGGAGATGTAGCCTTTCGGGTTCTCGATCCAGTGGTCGAGGTTCGCAAAGTCCCAGGTCTTGTCGGTCGTGGCCTTCATCGCCGCGGAGTAGCCGAAGCCCTCCATGTGGGCGTGCTTCAGACCGACGATGCCGTAGAGGTTCGGACCGGCCTTGGCCGCGCCGCCTTTCTCGAACGAGTGGCAGGCGCCGCACTTCTTCGCGGCGGCCTCGCCCTTGGCCGGATCGGCCTTGGCGAGTCGGGCCTCGATCGGAGCCGCGGCCGCAGCGCCGCCGCCCGCATCGCCGCCGCCGGACTCGTCCAGCGCCGCCACTTCGTAGCCCGGCTTTTCGGGTTCGTGCTGGCCAAAGACAAGGCCCGCCACCGCGTTGAGCGTCAGCGTCACGGTCAAAGCGCCGAGCACGGCGCCGGCGATCTTGTTCAGCTCGAACGAGTCCATCTTTCCTCCGCGATCGGCGGCGGCTTCGCTCCGCGCCGTTTTTTGGCCATTTCCAGAAACCTGCGTCAACGCGCGGAGAAACCACGCCGTTCAGCATGTCGGGGCGGGAGGACGCTACCCGCTTTTGCGGAACCGCTGCAACTCGGCTATCACGCCGGCGCTATCATTATTCGCGGCCCGCAAGGGCCTTTAGCGGTCATTCCGCCGTCCGAGCGCCGAACATTTTCCGATGCCGACCCTTCGAAACCATCCGCGCCCGCTGGTCCTCGTCCCGGCCCGTCTCGCCGCCACCCGCCTGCCCAACAAGCCGCTCGCGGACATCCACGGCGAGCCCATGATTCTCCACGTGTGGCGACGCGCGGTGGAGGCCGGCGTCGGCCCCGTCGTGGTGGCCACCGACTCCGAGGAGGTGCGCGACGTGATCGTGGCCGCGGGCGGCCAGGCGGCGATGACCCGGGCCGACCACGCCTCCGGTTCGGACCGCATCCACGAGGCTTTGGGGGTGGTCGATCCGGACCGGGATTTCGACGTAATCGTGAACGTGCAGGGCGACCTGCCGACGCTCGACCCCGCCGTGGTGCGCGCCAGCCTGCTGCCGCTGCAGGACCCTGAGGTCGACATCGCGACCCTCGTGGCCGAGATCGTGCGCGACGAGGAAAAGACCGCGCCGAGCGTGGTGAAGATGGTGGGCGCCGAGATCGCGCCTGGCCGCTTCCGCTGCCTCTACTTCACCCGCGCCACTGCGCCGACCGGTCCCGGGCCGCTCTACCACCACATCGGGCTCTACGCGTACCGCCGGGCGGCGCTCGAGCGCTTCGTGAAGCTGCCCCCGTCGCCGCTGGAGATGCGGGAGAAGCTGGAGCAGCTTCGCGCGCTCGAAGCCGGCATGCGCATCGACGCGGTCAAGGTCGACACCGTGCCGCTGGGCGTCGACACGCCGGAGGATCTCGAGCGCGCCCGCACGCTGCTGATCCACGCCGCGGAGGGCGTTCCGTCGTGACCCCCAATCCCGTCATCGCCCGCGGCGGCCGCATCGCCTATCAGGGCGAGCCCGGCGCCAATTCGCACATGGCGGCGGCCGAGGCCTATCCCGAGATGGACGCCCTGCCCTGCCGCACCTTCGAGGACGCGCTCGCCGCGATCGCCTCGGGTGAGGCGGCGCTTGGCATGATCCCGATCGAGAACTCCGCCAACGGCCGCGTGACCGACATCCACCACCTGATGCCGAACGCGGGCCTGCACATCGTCGGCGAGTTCTTCATGCCGATCCACCACCAGCTGGTGGGCGTGCGCGGCGCGACGCTCGGAACGCTGACGAGCGTCCAGAGCCACGTCCAGGCGCTCGGGCAGTGCCGGAAGCTGATCCGCTCGCTCAAGCTCGAAGCGATCGTCGGCGCGGACACGGCGGGCTCCGCCCGCGAGATCGCCGAGGCCGGCGATCCGACCCGGGCGGCGCTCTCATCGCGGCTCGCGGCCGAGATCTACGACCTCGACGTGCTGGCCGAGGACGTCGAGGACGAAGCCAACAACACGACGCGCTTCGTCGTGCTCGCGCCGGAGGCGCAGCCCGCGCCGCGCGGCGGCGACCTGACCGTGACGACCTTCGTGTTCCGGGTGCGCAACATTCCGGCCGCGCTCTACAAGGCGCTCGGCGGCTTCGCCACCAACGGCGTCAATATGACGAAGCTCGAGAGCTACCAGCTCGACGGCGCCTTCACCGCCACCCAGTTCTACGCCGACGTCGAAGGCCACCCCGACGATCCGGCGCTCGCCCGGGCGCTGGAGGAGCTCGCCTTCTTCTCGACCGAGCTGAAGATCCTCGGCGTCTATCCCGCGCACGACTTCCGCGTCGCCAAGCGCGCCGCGGAGTAGCCGGATCGCGTCTTTTTCCGGCGCAGCGTCCTAGGGCGCCGCGAGCCGCAGCGCGTCGAGGAAGCGGGGGTCGTAACCGCCCTGCCCGTCGTCGACGCCATAGGAGCCGCGGCTCGGCACCCAGAGCGTCCATCCCCAGCCCCGCGCCTCGACCGAACGGGTCACGGCCTCGAGCCAGGCGGCGCGCGACGCGACGTCGTCGGCGAGGCCGTCCACCTTCGAGGCGCCGAACTCCGTCAGCACGATGCGCTCGGGCGGGATGTTGCGGGCGCGGCGCCAACGCTCCAGCGCGTCGAACTGCATGCGAACCTTCGTCGCGTCCCACGTCTCCACGAAGTAGTAGCGGATCGCCGCCTGCGCCTCCTCGACGAGCGCGGGACGGCCCGCGCCGCGCTCCGCCGCGCGGGCGAGCAGGGCGTCCAGTCGATCGGGATTCGCCGGAAACGGCAGACCGGCGATCAGCGGCATGATCGGCAGCGTCCAGGTGCTGCCCTGGTGCGTGAACAGAAACGGCTCGTAGAAATGCACGCTGACGAGGCTCTTGGGGTCCGCGAGCAGCGCGTCGCTGAGGCCGTCCAGGCCCTCGATCTTGGACCAACATCCGCCGGTGACGAACAACAGCAGGTCCGGGGCCTCCGTCCGGATCCGCGCGACGAGGCGCTCCTGGTAGGCGGTCCAGTCGGTCTTGCCTTCGGCCTCGCAGGCCTGCTGCGGCTCGTTCATGGCTTCGAGCGCGATCCGCCCCCGGCGGTTCTTGAGGGTCCGGGCGACGCGGCCGACGAGGTTCGTGTAGCGCTTGAACCGGGGACCTTCGAGCCCGTCGAGCTGGTCCTCCGGGATCTGGCCGTTGAGGCCCGGCGCGGTCAGCGTGACGATGACGCCGAGCTTCTCGCGGCGGAAACGCTCGACGAGCGCGAGGAAGGGGTCGCGGAAGGTCGCCCAGCGGGCCGAACCGGGATCGTCGAGGAACGGACCGAGGTCGATCGTGAGCCGGACGTGGTCGAAGCCCGTCGCCGCGAAGGTGGAGGTCCGGTAGGCGTTCGCGCCGCCGTCGGGGTCCGGGTAGGGCTCGGCGGCGTAGGCCCCGTCAACCACCCTCGGGAACAGGTAGATGTCGGGCAGCCCGGCTCCCTTGCCGAACAGCGGTTCGGCCTGCGCCGGGACCAGCGCCAGCGCGAAGAGGGCGACGACGAGGGCGAGGACGCGGATCACCATGGCGGCGCCGGGAGATCCCGTCCCTCGAGCAGCTCCATGTACTGGGCGCTCATGCGCTCCCGGGCGTAGCGCCGCGAGACTTCGTCGGCGAAGGCGGCGCGGCGCTCGGCCGAGGCCGGCGTCGCAAGCGCCTGCGCCAGCGCCCGCCGCCAGGCGTCGACGTCATGCGGCGGCGCGAAGGCGACCGGGGCGTCGGGCTCCTCGGAGGCCAGGACCTCGCGCAGCACCGCAATGTCGGAGGCGACGATCGGCGCGCCCGACATCGCCGCCTCGACGCCCGCGAGCCCGAAGGTCTCCCAGACCGAGGGGAAGGCGAAGAGGTCGGCCGCGGCATAGAGATCGGCCACGTCCGCCGCCGCGACGCCGCCGAGGAGCCGCAGACGGTCCGCGACGCCGTGGCGTTGGGCCAGCGCCGTCAGCATGTCGCCGTCGCCGCCGTGGCCGGCGATCGCAAGCGTCGCGTCCGGAACTGCCGGCAGCGCCTCGATCAGCACCGATTGGTTCTTCTGCGCGGCCATCCGTCCGACGTTCAGAATGAGCGGGGCGCCTTCGGGCAGGCCGAAGCGCCGACGCGTCTCCTCGCGGCCGGACGCGGCGCGCGGCGCGTCGAGCCCATGCTCGATCAGCCGCATGTCCGTCCGGTAACCCTCAGGGTAACCCCTGAACTCGTTCAGGGTGAACATCGTGTTCGCCACGTTCACGGAATAGCGTCCCGCCGTCCCGACCAGCCGGTCCGCCAGACGCACCAGAGCCTGGGTCTCGCCGGGCGTGCAGGTCTGGTGCACGATGCGGAGCTTCCGGCCGAACAGCCCGGTGAGGATGCACGCCGTCGCCTGATAGGCGAAGATGGCGTCGTGGTCGTCTTGAGCGAGCCGGCGCGCCATCGCGACCGCCGCCTTGATCTTTTCGGCCCTGCCGAAGTCCGGCCGGTCGAACAGCAGCACGGTGTCGACCGTGACGCCCCGCCGGCCGAGATCCTCCGCGATCATGTCGGCCAGCGTCTTCACGCCGCCGAGCTCGTCGGTGTGGAGGATCTGCAGGACTCTCATGCGGCGGGACCTCGTGGCGGGCGGCGGACCGTCAAACCTCTTCCTAACGTTCGCACGTTAAGGTCGCCCTGCCGCGACGGCCAGAAAGGCGTTTCGTGAAGGATTCGAACCTCGTCCTCTATTTCGGCTCGCGCGTCGTCTCCGCCGCCGGCAACCTCGTGTCCGTCGCGCTGTTCACCCGGCTCGTCAGCCCAGCGGAGTACGGCGCCTACGTGCTGACATTCGCCTGGGCGATCATCGTCTACGGCTTCGCGACGCAGTGGATGAAGTTCGCCTATTTCGGCGTCTACCGCGCCGCGCAAGCGGAGACCATCGTGGCGTCCTACGCCCGGCTCGTGGGCGCCGCCACCCTCGTCGTGGCGCTCGGCCTCGGCCTCGCAGCGGCCTTCGGCGCGATGACGCCAGCCTTCGCGGCGGCGCTGTTCGGCCTGTTCTTCGGCATGACGATCTATGAGGCGCTGGTCGAAGTCGCCCGCACCCGGCTGGCGGCGCGAGCGGTCGCGCTGTCGATGATCTTCCGCGCGGTGTTTTCGCTCGTGCTCGGCTGCGTCGCGCTGACGCTCGAGCCGACCGCGATTTCGCTGTCGATCGCGATCGCGGTCGCGCATCTGATCGCCGCCGTGCCGAGCGCGCTCGCGGTCAAGCATTTCGTCGGGGCGCCGGGCGCCCGGGACGCCGCCGCGACCCTGGTGCGCTACGGCTGGCCGCTCATCCTCTCGTTCGGGGTGATGGCCGTCGGCCAGACGGTCGATCGCCTGACGATCTCCTATTTTGCCGGCGACGCGACCCTCGGCCCCTACGGCGTCATCGCCGATCTCATGCGGCAGAGCTTCATGGTGGTCGGCGAATCCATCGCGCTCGCACTCATCACCGTCGGCAAGCAGCTCGCCGACGAAGGCCACGAGGCCGAATCGAACGCGGTCATGCGCCGCGCCTTCCAGGCCTGCCTCGCCGCCGCGACCTTCGGGGCGGCCTTCTTCGTGGTCTTCGGCCACGACCTCGCGCGCCTCGCCCTCGGCGAGCCCTTCGCCCAGCGCGGCTACGAGATCATCCCCTACTTCGCCATCGCCTTCTGCTTCATGACACTCAAGAATTTCTACTTCTCGCAGGTCATCTTCTTCGCCAAGGCGGCGCTGCTCGAGTTCATCATCGCCGCCGTGTTCGTCGCGACCTCGGCGGCGATCGCCCTGGCGCTCGTGCCGTCGCAGGGCGCGATCGGCGGCGCCATCGCCCTGATGATCGCACATGGGGTGGCGACGATCGCCGCCGCGCTCCTCGGCCGCCGCCTGCGAAAACTTCCCGTGGACATGACGGCGCTCGCCGTGATGCCGGCGGCGGCGCTGGGCGTGACGCTCGCGGCCTTTGCGATCGACGGCTGGAGCCTGCACCCGGCCGCGGCGCTCGCCGCGAAGACGGCGCTGTTCGCCGCCGTCGTCGGCGCGATCGCCCTGCGGTTCGACCTGTTCAGCCTCGCCCGCGGCCGAGCCGCGCGCGGATCACCCGCATGACGAACAGCGGGTTGCCGAGCACGTAGCGCCTGAACAGCCGGCGCGGCTCGAGCATCAGCCGCCACAGCCACTCGAAGCGGTACTTCCGGACGAACGCCGGCGCGCGTCGCTTGCCGTGGGACATGAAGTCGAACAGCGCCCCGGCGCAGATCGCGGCCTTGCAGCCCATCGCCTCAAGATGGGCCGCAGTCCAGATCTCTTGCCGCGGCGCTCCCATGCAGACGATCACCAAGTCGGCTCCGGACGCGCGGATTTCGGCCGCCACCTCGTCGCTGCGCTCGTCCGGAAAATAGCCGCCGCGGGCGCCGACATAGTCGTGCCGGGGGGCGATCTTCCGGAATGCGATCTGCGCGAGCTCCGCCACCGCCGGGCGGGCGCCCAGCAGGAACACCTTCAGCCGGTGCTCCGTCTCCGCGAGAAACCGCGGCGTCAGGTCAGTTCCGTTGAGGTTTTCCGGAAACGGTTCGCCGTGGATCCATTTCGCCGCCAGATCGACGCCCACTCCGTCGTTCAACAGCAGGCTGCGCTCGAGCGCGGCCGTCAGGCGCTGATTCCGCCACGCGATGTTCGAGATGTGCGCGTTGAGGTAGCAGATCAGCGCCGGCTCAGGAGCGGCGACAGCGCGATCCATGGCCGCGACCGCTTCCGTCCGCGTCGCGGCGAGCACTTTCAGCCCCAGAATATCGATTTTTTTTGCCATACGGAGCGTGCGGTGCGGAAACGGCGGGCGGGTGTCTGTAGAGTGTCATCGTCGCTGGCTTGCAGCCGACCGTCACTCCAAAAGGCGTCGAATCGACATGTTTCTAGGGACCGACGATCAGAGCGTATACCGCAATCGTTTTCGTATGAAGCGGTTCGGCCAGCTTGTAGTCATAATCGACGAGATAATAAAGCAAAAAGGTCACTGCAATATTATCGACGTCGGCGGTCGATTTGATCATTGGAACGCTTTGTCAGATATTTGGGGAGGAAGATCTCTCCATGTGACGTTGGTGAACCTTGAAGCGGAAACCGTGACGGACCCGCATTTCACCAGCCTTTCGGGCGATGCTTGCAACCTGAAGGACCACGCGGACAACAGCTTCGACCTCGCCTACTCGAATTCGGTGATCGAGCACGTCGGACAGTGGTCGAACCAGAAACGCATGGCGTCGGAGACGCGCCGTGTGGCGCCGCGGCATTTTATCCAGACCCCGAACTACTGGTTCCCGCTGGAGCCCCATTTCCGCACGCCGTTCATCCACTGGCTTCCTCGACCGTGGCGCGCCCTGATCGTGCAGGCCAAGGCCTGCGGCTTCTATCCGAAGGCCGCGAACGTCGACGAAGCCAACGCCATCCTGCAGGACGCGATCCTGCTGAACGCGCCGTCGATGGCCTCGCTGTTCCCCGATTCAACCATCGTGAAGGAACGGGTCGCGGGTCTGACGAAGTCGCTGATCGCCGTGCGCTGAGGCGTCACGCCCTGAACCAGCGGCGCGCGACCGCCTTCGCCCGGTCCGCCGCCGCGAGGCCGAGGCGCCACGCCGCGGTCGCATGCAGCCAGGCGAGCGCGCGGTCACGCACGTCGGCGACGAAGACGTAGCCCCTCGCGAACCATGGGATCGTCATCAGCTTCGGTTTGCCCAGATGCAGGACGCGCTCGGAGGTGAGGATGCTGAGCAGGTGGCAGGCCGCCAGCGCAGCGCCGCCCTCCCAGGGATGGCCGACCGCCATCCAGTAGAGCGACAGCGCCTTCAGCGGCTCGATCAGCAGAAACGGCACGGCCAGCAGCGCCAGCACGACGTAGGGCGGCGCTTCCGCGATCGCCCGCCCCAGGCGCTGGAGAAGCTCAAATTCGCCGAGCCGGCGAAGGATCGGGCGCACCAGCGGCCCGAGCAGTCGGTCGAGCGCGCGGTAGACAAGGACGGCGGCCGCGATCGGCGCTGACACCACAGCGCGCGTCCAGGACCTTGGAGACGCCACGATCAGCCTCGGTAGGCCACGAGGATTGCGCCGGCGCCGATCAGCGCAACGCCGAGCCAGTTCGCGCCCGACAGCCGCTCGCCCAGGAAGGCCACGCCGAACACCGCGACGAGAACGACGCTGAGCTTGTCGATCGGCGCCACGCGGGCGGCGTCGCCGAGCTGGAGGGCGCGGAAGTAGCAGATCCACGACGCGCCGGTCGCGAGCCCGGACAGCGCGAGAAAGGCGTAGGTCCGGCCGCTGACGGCGCCTGGGTCCTGCCATTGCCGGGTCGCAGTGAGAATCCCGGCCAGAGCCAGCAGGATGACGATCGTCCGCACGAAGGTCGCGAAATCGGAACTGACGTTCGCCACGCCGACCTTGGCGAAGACGGCGGTCAGCGCGGCGAACACGGCCGAAAGCAGGGCCCAGATCTGCCAGGACGCGAGCAGGCTCTTCATGACGCGGCGCCCTCGGGATCGGCGAGCAGCGCCAGGAAGGCGCGCTCGGCCTGCGTCTCATACCGCTCGACGCGGCGCAGCGCGAAGAACGAGCGGCCGGGAAGCGGATAGGGCACGGCGACCAGCGCGCCTGAGGCCAGCGACGGCGCGGCGACCAACGTCGACAGCACGGTGGCGCCGGCGCCCGCCTCCACCGCCGCGCGGCAGGCCTCGTTGGAGGGAAGCTCGAGCGCGATCTCGCGGTCGCCCAGCGAAAGCCCGGCGGAGGCGAACGCCTGTTCGAGGATCGCCCGCGTGCCGGAGCCGGGTTCGCGCAGCACCCAGCGCGCGGCGGCGAGATCGGCGCGGCCGACGCGCCTCCCGTCGGTCCAGGGATGAGCGCGGCCGACCACCAGCGCGAGGTCGTCCTTCGCCACGGGCGCGACCGACAGCGTCGGGTCGTCCACCGCCCCCTCCACCACGCCGAGGTCGGCGGCGCCGTCGCGCACCAGCGCGGCGATGGTCTCGGTGTTGCCGATGGCGAGCGTCAGCGCGACGCCGGGATAGGCGGTCCGGAACCGCTGCATCAGCGGCGGCAGCCAATAGCTCCCTACCGTCTGGCTGGCGCCTAAGGCGAGCCGGCCGCGCTTGAGGCTCGCGAGATCCGCCAGCACCGTTTCGGCGGCTGCGGCACGGGCGAGCACAGCGCGCGCCTCCGTGAGGAACAGGCGGCCGGCCTCCGTGAGGGCGATGCGCCGGCCGACGCGGTCGAACAGCTTGGCGCCGTAGCGCGTCTCGAGCGCCGACACCGCCGCGCTCGCCGCCGACTGGGTGAGGTGGAGCGCTTCCGCGGCCTTGGTCACGTGCTCGCGTTCGGCGACGGCGACGAAGATCCGAAGCTGCTCCAGCGTCATGCGGGTCCGGGGGTTCAGGTCGCGAGCTTGACCAGCGCCAGGCTGAAGCTCGCGATGAAGAGGAACGACGCCAGCCCCAAAAGCAAGGGCCTCAGTCCCTTCTCTCGCAGTTTGGCGAGGTCCGTCTCCAACCCCATGGCCGCGAGCGCGACCGCGAGCAGCGCCGGCGTCGCCTCGATCGCGAAGGTCTTGGGGGCGGCGGGAAGCGTGACGACGCTGTTGAGCGCGACCAGCGCGACGAAGCCGAGCACGAACCACGGGAACGGCGCGCGCGCCGCGCCGTCGCCGCTCCGCGCCATATAGAACCCGAGCGCCGCCACGACGGGCGCCAGCATCATCACGCGGGCGAGCTTCGCCACCACGCCGAACTCGCCGGCGTCCGGCCCCTGCTGGAAGGCGGCGGCGACGACCTGGGCGATCTCATGGATCGAGGCGCCGGACCACAGCCCATAGGCATGGGCGTCGAGGCCGAATGGGCTCGCGAGATGAGGATAGGCGAACATGGCGATCGAGCCGAACACCGTCACGCAGGCGACCGCGTAGGCGACGTCCTCGTCGCGTCCGCGCACGGCCGTGTTGGCCGCCAGCACGGCGGAGGCTCCACAGATCGAGGTCCCGGCGGCGATCAGCTGCGCGAGCCGGGCGTCGACTCCGAGCAGGCGGCCGAGCGCGACCGTCGCCAGAAAGGTCGCACCGAGCGAGGCGGCGATGACCGCGACGCCGCCGGCGCCGACCTCCGCCACCTGGCCGACGGTCAGCTGCAGGCCGAGCAGCACGATCGCGACCCGCAGCACGCGGCGCATCGCGAAGACCACCCCGGGCCGGAGGTTGGGCAGCGGCCCCAGGGCGACGCGGACGACGACCCCGAGGCCGAGCGCGAGGATCATCGGGCTGAACGATCCGAGCCCCGGCGCGAGCCGCAGGCCGTAGCCCGCGGCGGCGACGAGCGCCGCGAGCGCGAGGCCGGGCGCCAGCGCGGCGAACTGCGTACGCGCCGGGGGCGCGGGAAGGGTGGCGTCGGTCACAGCGATCTCCTGCGTGGACGCAGGACGATCGCACTCTGCATTCAATCAATCCAACGCATTAATAGCGTCAGAACGTTCGTGAAAACCGATTATAGCCGCCGAAGGCCGGTGACGGGATCGCCCCCCGCCGCGATGCGCGCGATGGCGGCCTGCAGCGGCTCCAGAGCCACCGCCATGGCGTGGCCGTTGGCGTGGACGATCGTGTCCCTGTCCCGCACCAGCGCGACGTGGCCCTTCCAGAACAGAAGGTCGTTGCGCCGGACGTCGTCGAGCGCCACCGCCTCGCCCAACGTCGCCTCCTGCATGTCGGCGTCGCGCGGCGCCGCGATTCCGCAGGCGGCGAGCGAAACCTGCACGAGGCCGGAGCAATCGAGGCCGAGGCTGGTCCGGCCTCCCCAGAGATAGGGCGCGCCGACGAAGCGCTCCGCGACGGCGGCGGGATCGCCCTCGAAGGCGTCGACCGGCGCCAGATGCGCCGCGATGGCGTAGGCGCCGGTGTCGAGCACGGCGAAACGGCCGGCGAGATCGGCGACGCTCACCCTGGCTCCCATGGAGAGCGCGTCCGCGGGCGGCGTCTTGATCGACGGCTCGGGGAACAGCAGCGTCCGAAGGGCGGCCACGCGGTGGGTGGCGCCCGGACCGAGGTCCGCCGACAGCGCGGCGGACGGCATGTAGCCGACATAGCCGTCGAGCGCGAGCTGCACCCAGGCCCAACCCTCGAGCTCGTCGTAGACGACGACCTCCTCGCCGAACAGCGCCTCGGTCTCGAGGCTCGCCAGCGGGTTGGGCGCCCGGCGGAGGCCGGCGTGACCGACGGCGACGCGCCGGCGGGCGCCCTCCACGAAGCGGAGCGCCTCCACCTGGCCCTTGAGATGGGCGGCGGCGACGTCGGGGCGAGCGGGGGTCAGGCGGCGGTCGAGAGGCGTCTTCATCGCCCGCCACTCTATCCAAAAATCGCGAACGAAACGTCGTCGTTTCGGAGGGGCCGTCAGCCCTTGAAGAGGTAGGGCGCGGCGATGAAGCCCAGCACGACGAGGACAAGCGACACCCAGAACACCTGCGTCAGCCGGGTGTCCATCAGCCGCTTCGCCTGCGGGCCGAACCGATAGAGCAACGCGCAGGGCAGCGCGAAGCGCACGCCGCGGGCGACGACGCTCGCCGCCACGAAGGTGACGAAGTCGAGCTGCGTCAGCCCGCTCGCGATGGTGATGACCTTGTAGGGGATCGGCGTGACGCCGCCGCCGATCAGCACCATCAGCCAGCCGTACTCGTTGTACTTTCCGGCGATCTCCTGGAAGTCGCCGGACATGCCGTAGAACCGCAGCAGCGGTTCGCCGACCGCCTCGAACAGGAAGAAGCCGATGGCGTAGCCGAGGATGCCGCCGAGCACGGAGGAGACGGTGCAGATCAGCGCGTAGCGGAACGCCTTGGCGCGTTCGGCCAGGATCATCGGCAGCAGCATCACCTCCGGCAACGCCGGCAGAAACGAGCTTTCGACGAAGCAGAGCCCCGCCAGCGCGCGCTCGGCGTGCCGGTGCCGCGCCATCTTCAGCGACCAGTCGTAGACCCGTTTGAGCATCGTCCCCCGCGAACCCTGGTTCGCGAAGGTTATGGCCGATCAAGGCTGCGCCCGTCCGCCCCGAAACGCCGCGCCAACGCCTTCGTGAAGGCGAAAGCCTTCAGCCATTCGCCTTGACGGCGCCCGACACGTAGACGGAGTCGTCGTACGTCTTGGTGGCCAGGTCGAAGTCGCCGACATCGACGAAGCCGCCGAGCCAGGCCAGGACCTCCTCCGCGGTATGGCCGCGATGGGCCGCAAGGTCGATCGACAGCGGCGCCTCGAACGCGACGTCAAAGCGCGAGTCCAGCTCGGTCTCGCCCTCGGCTTGGACGGCGAACACGCCCCCGCCCCGATGATCAAGGGCGATCCGCGCCGAGCGGAAGCCTTCCTGTCCATAGAAGGTCACGAGGCCCGGCGTTTCGAACCAGTCCTCCTTCGTCAGCGCGTTCGGCGTCCAGAGGCCTGCAAAGTCGACCCGCAGCCCATCGAGGTCGCGAAAGCTGCAGGTGGGGAAGGTTTTCGCGGGAAGATCGAGCCATTCGGTCAGCAGGTGGGGACTGAGCCAAGCCGCGAACTCGTCGTCGTCCGCCGCAGTGTCCGCGTTGTTGGGGTTGAAGAAGAACCGAGGCGATTGGACGCTGATCACCAGGTTCACGGTCTCGCTGGGCGTCTGGCCCGGCCAACGGCCGAGGCCGCCGCGCAGCGAGACGGCGGCCTCCTCGACCGGCAAGTCGAGCGGAAAGCCTTGGTAGGTCCCGCGGAAGCTTGGCATCGTCTCCGCTCCTCAAGCTCAGCGGCCATAGCGCTCGGCGATCAGCGCCGCCAGCGCCCGCGCGCCCTGCGCCTCGCCGCCTTCGGGACGGCCGGGCTTCGCCGACGGCGTCCAGGCGAACACGTCGAGATGGGCCCAGGTCTTCGCCTGGCCGACGAAGCGGCGCAGGAACAGCGCCGCGGTGATCGAGCCCGCGAACGGGCCGCCGGAGATGTGGTTCACGTCGGCGATCTTCGAGGCCAGCAGGTCGTCGTAGGGGTTCCAGAGCGGCATGCGCCAGAGTGGGTCGTGCTCGGCCTGCCCGTGCCGCAGCAGGTCGGCGGCGAAGGCGTCGTCGTCGCTGTAGAGCGGCGGCAGGTCGGGACCGAGCGCGACGCGGGCGGCGCCGGTGAGGGTGGCTGCGTCCACGATCAGCTCCGGCGCCTCCTCGTCTGCCAGCGCCAGAGCGTCGGCCAGCACGAGCCGGCCCTCCGCGTCGGTGTTGCCGATCTCGACCGAGAGGCCCTTGCGGCTCGGGATCACGTCGCCGGGGCGGAAGGCGTCGCCGGAGATCGAATTCTCCACCGCGCCGACGATCAGCCTGAGCCGGACGGGGATCTTCGCGCCCATCACCATGTCGGCGGCCGCGATCATAACAGCCGAGCCGCCCATGTCCTTCTTCATCAGCAGCATGGAGGCGTCGGGCTTGATGTTCAGGCCGCCGGTGTCGAACACCACGCCCTTGCCGACGAGGGTCACCTTCGGCGCGTCTTCGGACCCCCAGACGAGGTCGACGATCCGCGGCGCGCGATGGGCCGCGGCGGCCCGGCCGACCGCGTGGACGAGCGGGAAGTTTCGGGCCAGCAGATCGTCGCCGACGATCGAGGTCACCGTCGCGCCATGCCGCTCGCCGAGCGCGCGGATCGCAGCCTCCAGCTCGACGGGGCCGAGGTCGTTGGCGGGCGTGTTGATCAGGTCGCGCGCGGTCTCGACCGCCCGGACCGTGCGCTCCAGCGCCGCGACGTCGACGTCGTCAGGAGCGACGAGGCGGATGTCCTTGGCCGCCGGCTTGCCGTAGCGGCTGAAGCGGTAGAGCCCGAGCGCGAGACCGAGCGCCGCAAGCCGGGCGGTCGCTCCCGCGCCCTCGAAGCGGTAAGTGCCCGCGGGCAGGACGCCGGTGAGCTTTCCGGCGAGGAAGGGGTTTTTCTCCCGCACGCCCGCGCCTTCGGTCACGAAGACGACGCCCGCGAGGGCGCCGTCGGCGCCCGGAACCGTCAGCGTCGCCCCCGCCGAGGTCTCGAAGCCGGTCGCCTTCGCCCATGCGCGCGCCGCGTCCGGGAGATCAGCGCCTCCAGGCACGAACCAGATCGGCGTGGCGCCGTCAGCGGCGGGGACGAAGATCGACGGCATGAGAGGCCTCCAACTCGGATCGCTTGAACGCAGGCGACGTCATCGCACATTTCGGACGACGAGGGCGACGCCCGGCGGCGCCGAGCCTTGCCCCGGCGGGCCGGACGCGCCAAACCCTTTCTCCGCAGTCGAGGCATACCAGCGAGGCGCTCTCCCGATGACCGATCTTCCGACCGAGATGGCCTACGTCCGGGCCGACGGCGCCGGCGAGCCGGACGTGCTCGGCCTCGCGCACGGGCCGCTCCCGGAGCCGGGCGAAGGCGAGGTGCTGGTCGAAGTCGTCGCGGCCGGCGTGAACCGCCCGGACGTGATGCAGCGCAAGGGCATGTACCCGCCGCCGCCCGGCGCTCCCGAGACGCTTGGCCTGGAGATCGCCGGCCGGATCGTCAAGCTCGGCGCGGGCGTGACAAACTGGGCGATCGGCGACGCCGTCTGCGCGCTGATCGCCGGCGGCGGCTACGCCGAATACGCCGTGGCGCCGGCGGCGACCTGCCTCGCGGCTCCCAAGGGCCTCACGCTGGTCGAGGCGGCGGCGGCGCCGGAGACCTTCTTCACGGTCTGGACCAACGTATTCGAGCAGGCCGGCCTCAAATCCGGCCAGCGCTTCCTGGTGCACGGCGGGACGAGCGGCATCGGCACGACCGCGATCCAGCTCGCCAAGGCCCGCGGGGCCACGGCCTACGCCACCGCCGGCGGCGCCGACAAGGTCGCCTTCTGCGAAAAGCTCGGGGCGGCGAAGGCGATCGACTACCGCACCGAAGACTTCGTCGAGGTGCTTAAGGCCGAGACCGGCGGCAAGGGCGTCGACGTCATCCTCGACATGGTCGGCGGCGACTACACCGCCCGGAACCTGAAGTCGCTGGCGTTCGGCGGCACTCTGGTGCAGATCGCCTTCATGCAGGGACCGAAGGTGCAGATCGACCTGACGCCGATCATGCTGAAGCGCCTCACCCTCACCGGCTCGACGCTCCGCGCCCGGCCGATCGCCCAGAAGGCCGCCATCGCCGAAGCGCTGCAGCGCGAGGTCTGGCCACTGATCGAGAGCGGCGAGGTCAAGCCCGTGATCCACGCCACGTTCCCGCTGGCGGAGGCCGCCGAGGCCCACCGCCTGATGGAGGGCAGCTCGCACATGGGCAAGATCATGCTGACGACGGGCAAAGCCTGAAGCCCTGGGTTTGCTCCCGACGCCGACGGTTTGCGCCGCCGGCGCACCCACCCGCGCCGCCATGGTCCGGTTCGACTGGACCATCCATGTTCGACATGGCGCTCGACGCCTGAGCTAGGTTCTCCGGTCAGGCCGGAGGACCCACGGCGGAAAGCGTCTCGAGGTCATTGTTCTCCGAAGCCGCGCCCGTCGGATCGCCGATCCCCCCCAAAAGACTCGCCTTTCGGCGCATCCGCCTTAGCTCCTCCGCGCAAGAGCCGACGCATGCCTAGGTCCGCCGTCCATCCCGACGGGCCGCTGAGGCGCGTCCGGCGTTCAATCTTGAGGCGACACGCGACATGTGCGGAATCTGCGGCGAATTCACGTTTCTCGGTCAGCCGGCCTCGGTCGAAGCCGTGGCGGCGATGGCCGGCTGCATGGTCTCCCGCGGGCCTGACGGCGAGGGCATCGTCGCGCGCGGCCGCGTGGCGTTCGGCCACCGGCGGCTGAAGATCATCGATCTCAGCGAGAAGGCCGAGCAGCCGATGGTCGATCCCGACCTCGGCCTGACCATCGTCTTCAACGGCTGCATCTACAACCACAAGGAGCTCCGGGCGGAGCTCGAGGCCAAGGGCCACCGGTTCTTCTCCGACGGCGACACCGAAGTGATCGTCAAGGGCTGGAAGCAGTGGGGGACGGAGCTGCCGAAGAAGCTGTTCGGCATGTTCGCGATCGCGATCCACGAGCGCGACACGGGCCGGGTGATCCTCATCCGCGACCGGCTGGGCATCAAGCCGCTCTATGTGTCCGAGGGCGCGGGCCGAGTGCGGTTCTCCTCCTCGCTGCCGTCGCTGCTGAAGGCCGGCGGCGTCGACACCACGATCGATCCCGTCGGCCTCAACGCCTACATGACATTCCACTCGGTGGTTCCGGCGCCCCGCACCATCCTGTCCGGGGTCCGCAAGCTGCCCCCGGCGACGATGCGCATCTACGAGCCGGACGGACGCACCAAGGAGGAGGTCTATTGGGCCGTCTCCTACGAGCGTTCCGCCGCCGACGTCGCCCGCTCGTTCGACGAGTGGCGGAGCCAAGTGCACGAATCCTTACGCACCGCGGTGAAGCGCCGCATGGTGGCGGATGTGCCGGTCGGCGTGCTGCTGTCGGGCGGCGTCGACTCCAGCGTCGTGGTGGCGCTGCTGTCCGAGCTCGGCCACCAGAACGTCGAGACCTTCTCAATCGGCTTCGAGGCCCGGGGCGGCGAGGAAGGCGACGAGTTCAAGTACTCCGACATCGTCGCCGAGAAGTTCGGCACGACGCACCACAAGATCCGGATCGAGGAGCGCCGCATGCTGGACGCGCTTCCCGGCGCGATCCAGGCCATGTCCGAGCCGATGGTCAGCCACGACTGCGTGGCGTTCTACCTGCTGTCGGAAGAGGTGCGGAAGCACGTCACCGTGGTGCAGAGCGGCCAGGGCGCCGATGAGATTTTCGCCGGCTACCATTGGTACCCGCCGGTCGCCGCCTCCAACGCTCCGGCGGCCGACTACGCCAAGGCGTTCTTCGACCGGGACAACGCCCGCTACAACGCCCACGTCACGGAGCAATACGCCACCGCCGACCACGCCCGCGCCTTCGTCGAGGAGCACTTCGACATGGCCGGCGCGGACGACGCGGTCGACAAGGCGCTCCGCCTCGACAGCACCGTGATGCTGGTCGACGACCCGGTGAAGCGCGTCGACAATATGACCATGGCGCATTCGCTGGAAGCGCGCGTGCCGTTCCTCGACCATGAACTGGTCGAGCTCGCGGCCCGCATTCCCGGCGAGCACAAGCTGGCGGACGGCGGCAAGGGCGTGCTCAAGGATCTGGCCCGGCACATCGTGCCGAAGGAGATCGTCGACCGGCCGAAGGGCTACTTCCCGGTGCCCGGCCTCAAGTATCTCGAAGGCCAGACGCTCGAGATGGTCCGTGACGCTCTCAGCAGCCAGGCCGCCCGCGAGCGCGGGCTTTTCCGCGCGGAGTATCTCGAGACGCTGTTCGACGATCCGGCGGCTCATATCACGCCGCTGCGCGGGTCCGAGCTCTGGCAATGCGCGCTGCTGGAGGTGTGGCTTCAGACCCACGGCGTCTGAGCGCCGTCGACCGACCACGAACGAGAGAGCCGCACATGATCGTTTCGGGAGAGTCCGCAGCCGTCGCCTATCGCAACGGACGGGGCCTTGCAGGCGAAACGCAGGAGGGGACCATGACCCGCACCACCGACGCGATCGTCGACTGTGGCTGGGGCCGGCTGCTGTTCGCCCAGACGTTCGCCGACCCCAGGGCCCTGGCCGAAGCGCTGCGCGAGGAGGGGCCGGACGCCCGGGACATCGCGGTCTACGTGGACGATCCGCACGTTCTGCTCGCGCAGGCGCCGCTGGAGCTGTTCCTCGATCCCAGCCACATGTTCCGGCTCGATCTCACCGCCTACGAGCCCTCGAAGCGCGGCCAGCGTGCGTTCGTGGTGCGCCGCGTGGAGCAGGCGCGCGACGCCGAGGAGATCAACCGCATCTATGCGGCGCGCCATATGGTGACGGTGCGGCCGGACTTCTTCGACCGCGCCCGCGAGGACGACGTCGTGATCCACCTCGTCGCCGAGGACGCCCGGACCCACGCCGTCATCGGCACCGTCACCGGCGTCGACCACGGCCGCGGCTTCGGCTGCGCCGAGAAAGGCTCGTCGCTGTGGTGCCTTGCGGTCGACCCCCAGGCGTCCCACCCCGGCGTCGGCGAGACGCTGGTGCGTCGCCTTGCGGAGACGCTGCGGGACCAGGGCGCGCTCTGGATGGACCTCTCGGTCATGCACGACAACGCGCAGGCGATCGGCCTCTACGAGAAGCTCGGCTTCGCCCGCATCCCGACCTTCTCGGTGAAGCGCAAGAACTCGATCAACGAGCGCCTCTTCATCGGCGACCAGGGCGCCGAGGGTCTCAACCCCTACGCCAAGCTGATCGTCGACGAGGCGCGCCGGCGCGGAATCGGCGTCGACGTAACGGACGCCGAGGGCGGATTCTTCCGCCTAACCCACGGCGGCCGCTCCATTCTCTGCCGCGAGTCTCTCAGCGAACTCACGACCGGCGTCGCCATGTCGATCTGCGACGACAAGGCGGTGACCCGGCGGGCCGTATCCCGCGCCGGCGTCACCGTGCCCGAGCAGATCGAGGCCGACGACCGCGAAAAGATCGAGACCTTCCTCGCACGCCATGGCGCCGTGGTGGTGAAGCCCGCGCGCGGCGAGCAGGGCCGCGGCATTGCGGTCGGACTCGAGACCGTCGCGGACGTGGAGGCTGCGGTGGAGCGCGCCAAGGCGTTCTGCGACCGCGTGCTGATCGAGCAGATGGCGGAAGGCGAAGACCTGCGGCTGATCGTCATCGACTTCAAGCTGGTGGCCGCCGCCGTGCGCCGCCCGGCCCAGATCACCACCGACGGCCGCTCGACCATCCGCGCGCTGATCGAGGCGCAGAGCCGTCGCCGTTCCGCCGCGACCGGCGGCGAAAGTCAGATCCCGATCGACCCCGAGACCGAGCGCTGCGTGAAGGCGGCGGGCTTCGCGCTCGACGACGTCGCGCCGCCGAACCAGACCATCGCCGTCCGCAAGACTGCGAACCTCCACACCGGCGGCACGATCCACGACGTCACGGGCGTTGTGCATTCCGCCCTCGTGGAGGCGGCGGTGAAGGTGGCCCGCGCCATCGACATCCCCGTCGTCGGCGTCGACCTGATGGTGCGCGCGCCGCACGAGCCGACCTACGCCTTCATCGAGGCGAACGAGCGGCCCGGCCTCGCCAACCACGAACCGCAGCCGACCGCCGAGCGCTTCGTCGACCTGCTGTTCCCGCTGTCGATGCCGGCGGGCGTGCGGCGGATGGGGCTGGGGTGACGGCCGTCAGCTCGTGGTATTGAGGCCTCTCGAATCGCTCCCAACCGCGGAGACCCCATGCCGCGTCTCGACGTCGACATCGACTACCTGGGCGACCAGCTCAAAGCCCTGCTCAAGATCCCGAGCCCGTCGGGCTTCACCGACACCATCACCCACGCGGTGGTCGACGAACTGCAGCGGCTCGGCGTCGAACCTGAAGTCACGCGCCGCGGCGCCATCCGCGCCCGGCTGAAGGGCCGGGCGAAGGATCCCTCCCGCGCGCTGATCGCCCATCTCGACACGCTGGGCGCACAGGTGAAGTACCTCAAGCCGAACGGACGGCTTGAACTGGTGCCGATCGGCAGCTGGTCCGCCCGCTTCGCGGAAGGCGCGCGCTGCACGATCTTCACCGAAGCCGGCGCCTACCGCGGCTCCATCCTGCCGCTGAAGGCGTCGGGCCACACCTACGCCGACGAGATCGACACCCAGCCGACCGGCTGGCCCTACGTCGAAGTGCGGGTGGACGCGCTGGTGCGCGATGTGCCGGACCTCAACCGGCTCGGCTTCCACGTCGGCGACGTGGTCGCGATCGATCCCGAGACCGAGTTTCTCGAGAACGGCTTCATCGTCTCGCGCCACCTGGACGACAAGGCCGGCGTCGCGATCCTGCTCGCCACGCTGAAGGCGGTGATCGATTCGGGCAAAAAGCCCGCGGTCGACACTTGGTGGATTTTCTCTATCGCCGAAGAGGTCGGCGTCGGCGCCTCGGCGGTGCTCCCGCACGACGTCGCCGCCATGGTGACGATCGACAACGGCACCACCGCGCCGGGGCAGGCGTCGGACGAGTTCGGCGTGACCATCGCCATGGCCGACCAGACCGGCCCGTTCGACTACCACCTGACCCACGAGCTGATCCGGCTCGCGCGCGACAACGACATCCGCCACCAGCGCGACGTGTTCCGCTACTACCGCTCCGACAGCGCCTCGGCGATCGAGGCGGGCGTCGACGTGCGGACGGCGCTGGTCACCTTCGGCATCGACGCCAGCCACGGCTACGAGCGCATCCACATGCACGCGCTGCGCTCGCTGGCCGAACTGATGACGGCCTATGTGACGAGCGCGATCGACATCAAGCGCGACGCCAAGGCCGTCGGCTCCATCGAGGGCTTCCCGCACCAGCCGATCGAGCCGGCCGAGCCCGACATCGAGCCGGGCGAGCAGCTGCCCGCGGAGGGGTGAGGTCTCGGCCGCTGAGGCGGCGGTGATCGAGTGCGCGCTTCGAGACCGCCCCCGGGCCTCCTTAGCATGAGGACGTCGGAGAAAGCTCAGGTCCCCTCATGCTGAGGAGCCTGCCGCAGGCAGGCGTCTCGAATCACGCAGCGGGCAGAGCCCAGCCGCGACGTCGCATGGTTTGCCTCGCGGCCCGGCTCGTCTATGAAGGGGCCGCCGCGGGCGAGAGGTCTGCCGGCCGAGCCGAAGACGCCGCCATGAACGACGCGACCCCCGATCCGCTGACCGACATCCGCCGTGAGATCGACCGGATCGACGAGGCCATGCATCGTCTGCTGATGGAGCGCGGCGCGGTCATCGACCGCCTGATCGCCATCAAGCGCACCTCGCAGACGGGCTCGGCGTTCCGGCCGGGACGCGAGGCGGACATGATGCGGCGGATCGCGGACCGGCATGAGGGCCGCCTGCCGCTCGCGACCGCCGAGCATCTGTGGCGCACCATCATCGCGACCTTCACCCACGTGCAGGCGCCGTTCACGCTGCATGTGGAGCAGGGTCCCGAGGCGCTTGCGATGCATGACCTCGCCCGTTTCCACGTGGGCTTCGACGTGCCGCTGGAAGGCCACGCCATACCGGGCCGCGTGGTGGAGGCAGTGCGCGCCTCGACCGGCGACCTTGGGCTCGTCCGCCTGGAGCCGCAGCCTGCCGGCGCCTGGTGGGACGCGCTCGGCGGCGAGGGACCGCAGGTCATGGCGCGCCTTCCCTTCCTACCGGCGGAGGGCCATCCCGCCTCGACCCCCGCGCTTGTGATCGCCCGGCCTCTTGGGCCGGGGAGCACGAGCGAGGTGTCCGTCTGGGCGGTGCATGACGACGGGGACCTCCACCTCGGCTCCAAGGTCGAGATTCTGGCCGGGGTGACGCGCAACGGCGTCCGCAACCGGCTCGTCGCCGTTCCCGGCGCGGAGGCTCCCGCGCCGAACGCCCTTCCGCTCGGCGGCTATGCGCAGCCGGCCGCGGCACGCTGATCCCGTTTCACGAAAGCCGTTCCCGATGACGTCCGCGTCTCCCGCCGCCCTCACCCCTGCCGATCGCCCGACGCCCCGCGCGGGCGCGCTCGCGATCGAGGCCTATGTGCCCGGCAAGAGCAAAGCGCCGGCGGGCGTGAAGCTCCACAAGCTCTCGTCCAACGAGACGCCGCTCGGCGCGAGCCCGCGTGCGATCGAGGCGTTCCGGGACGCGGCCGGCCATCTCGAGATCTACCCGGACGGCTCCTCCACCGCCCTGCGCGAAGCGATCGGCCGCGCCTATGGGCTCGATCCGGCGCGCATCGTCTGCGGCGCGGGCTCCGACGAGATCCTGTCGCTGCTGGCCTACGGCTACCTCGCCCCGGGCGACGAGGGCGTCTTCACCGAGCACGGCTTCCTCGTCTACCGGATCGCGATCCTCGCCGCCGGCGGCGTTCCCGTGGTCGCGCCCGAGACCAACCTGACGGCAGACGTCGACGCCATCCTCGCCTGCGTCACCGAGCGCACGCGCATCGTCTATCTGGCGAACCCGAACAACCCGACCGGCACCTACCTGCCGTTCGACGAGGTGAAGCGGCTCCACGCGAACCTGCCGGGCGACGTGCTGCTGGTGCTCGACGCGGCCTACGCGGAATATGTCCGCGCGAACGACTACGCCGCCGGGATCGAGCTCGTCAGCGGCTCCGAGAACGTGGTGATGACGCGCACCTTCTCGAAGGTGCACGGCCTCGCGGCGCTGCGCATCGGCTGGATGTACGGCCCGGCGCCCGTGGTTGACGTGCTCAACCGCATCCGCGGGCCGTTCAACCTGTCGGCGCCGGCGATCGCGGCCGGCGCGGCGGCGATCGCCGACCGCGCACATCTGGACGCCTCCGTTGACCACAACGCCCGTTGGCTGGCGACGCTGACGGGAGAGATCCGCGCGCTCGGTCTCGAAGTCACGCCGAGCGTCGCGAACTTCGTGCTGGTGCATTTCCCCGAGACGCCGGGCCGCACCGCGGCGGAGGCCGACGCCTTCCTCACCGCCCGCGGCGTGATCCTGCGCGCGGTCTCCTCCTATGGCCTGCCGCACGCGCTGCGGCTGTCGATCGGCTCGGAGGAGGCGAATCGCGCCGTGCTCGACGGGCTGAAGGCTTTCCTTTCGGCCGACGCCCGTGGCTGACGCGCCTCTGTTCGACCGGGTCGCGATCATCGGCCTCGGCCTGATCGGCTCCTCGATCGCCCGCGCGGCGAAGGCAGGCGGCCTCGTCGGAACGCTCGTCGCCGTCGACCGGGACCCGGCGGTGCGCGCCCGCGTCGCCGAACTCGGCATCGCCGACGTCGTCGCGGAGACCGCGGCGGAGGCGGCCGAAGACGCGGACCTTGTCATCGTCTGCACGCCCGTCGGCGCCTGCGGCGCCGTCGCGGCCGAGATCGGGGCGCGGCTCAAGCCTGGCGCGATCCTCTCCGACGTCGGCTCGGTGAAGGGCGCTGTGGTGCGTGACATGGCGCCCCACGTGCCGCCCTACGCCACCTTCGTGCCCGCCCATCCGATCGCCGGCACCGAGGATTCCGGCCCGGACGCCGGCTTCGCCGAGCTGTTTCGCGGGCGCTGGGCGATCCTCACGCCGCTGTCGCCGGCCGATGCCAGCGACGTGGCGCGGCTCGGCGCCTTCTGGGAAGGCATGGGCGCGATGGTCGACACCATGTCGGTGGAGCATCACGACCTGGTCTTCGCCATCGTCAGCCACGTGCCGCACCTGATCGCCTATAACATCGTCGGAACGGCCGCGGACCTCGAGGAGGTGACCCAGCAGGAGGTGATCAAGTACTCGGCCTCCGGCTTCCGCGACTTCACGCGCATCGCCTCCTCCGACCCGACCATGTGGCGCGACGTGTTCCTCAACAACCGAGAGGCTGTGCTGGAGGTGCTCGGCCGCTTCACGGAAGACCTCACGGCGCTGCAGCGCGCGATCCGCTGGGGCGAGGGCGACGCGCTGTTCAATCTGTTCACCCGCACCCGCGCCATCCGCCGCTCGATCGTCGAGCAGGGCCAGGACACCGCCGCCCCCGACTTCGGCCGCAGGGCGACAGCGCCCGCGAAGGACTGAGGGGTGGCCGGCTGGGGCCTGGCGGCGCCTCTTCCCCCTCCCCCTCGCGGGGAGGGCCGGGGTGGGGGTCGCGCAGGATCTGGCGCCTCGATCTTGCGAGCAGCGCTGTGGGCCGCCGAGCGATCCATCCTGAACCACCCCCACCCCCGGCCCTCCCCGCAAGGGGGAGGGGAGAGCCGCAGCGGCGGGTGAGGGAGCGTCCGGCCTCCGGGCGCGCTCCGGAGCGCGCCGATGCCTGAGCTTCCCGAGGTCGAGACCGTCCGCCGGGGGCTCGCGCCGGTCATGGAAGGCCGCCGCATCCTGAACGTGGACGCGCGCAGGCCCGACCTGCGCTTTCCCTTTCCCGAACGGTTCGCGGCGAGGCTCAAGGACCGCACCGTCACGTCGCTGGGACGCCGGGCGAAATACCTGCTGGCCGACCTCGACGACGGTGAGGTCCTGGTGATGCACCTCGGCATGTCAGGCTCGTTCCGCATTCTTCTTCCCGAAGCGGAGGTCGCGCCGGGCGCCTTCCACCATCCGCGCTCCAAGGCCGCGACCCACGACCACGTGGAGTTCGCCTTCGAGGGCGGCGCCACGGTGACCTACAACGACCCCCGCCGCTTCGGCTTCATGACGCTGTCGCCGCGCGCGACCCTCGAGGCGCACCCGCTGTTCCGCCATGTCGGGATCGAACCGCTGGGCAACGCGCTCGACGGCGCCCTGTTGCTCCGCCTGTTCGGGGCCAAGCAGACGAGCCTCAAGGCCGCGCTGCTCGACCAGCGGCTGATCGCGGGCCTCGGCAACATCTATGTCTGCGAGGCGCTGCACCGGGCGAAGCTGTCGCCGACCCGCGCCGCGGGGACGCTGACGATCAGGAAGGCCAATCTCCTCGCCGAGGCGATCCGCACGGTGCTGGAGGAGGCCATCGCCGCCGGCGGCTCGACGCTGCGCGACTTCGCCCACGCCGACGGCGCGCTCGGCTACTTCCAGCACTCCTTCCGCGTCTACGACCGCGAAGGCGAGCCCTGCCCGACGCCGGGCTGCCGCGGCGTGGTCCAGCGCATCGTGCAGACGGGACGCTCGACGTTCTTCTGCGCGCAGTGCCAGAAGTAACCGATCGGGGGCTCCACGCGCGTCGTGCTCCGGCTCGACCGGAGGACCCATCGTCGACGTCGAGCGCCACGTCGGACATGGATGGTCCGGTCAAGCCGGACCATGACGCGCTATAATGGACTTGCTCCCTTCACGGCCTAACGCCGCCATTGCTTCCAGAGGGCCTCCATGACCGACGCTCCGTACGAAACCCTGCTCGTCGAGACCCGCGGCGCTGTGGGGCTGATCACGCTCAACCGGCCGAAGGCGCTGAACGCGCTGAACGCGCGGCTGATCGAGGAGCTGGCGCTCGCCTTCGAAGCCTTCGAGGCGGACGACGCGGTGGGCGCGGTGGTCGTGACCGGGAGCGAGAAGGCGTTCGCAGCGGGCGCCGACATCAAGGAGATGGCCGAGAAGACCTACGCCGAGGCCTTCCTCGAGGACTTCGGCGCGGGCTGGCGGCGGATCACCTCCTGCCGCAAGCCCTCGATCGCGGCGGTCGCGGGCTACGCGCTCGGCGGCGGCTGCGAACTCGCCATGATGTGCGACGTGATCTTCGCCGCCGACACCGCCAAGTTCGGCCAGCCCGAGATCACCCTCGCCATCATTCCCGGCTTCGGCGGCACCCAGCGGCTGACGCGGGCCGTCGGCAAGGCCAAGGCCATGGACCTGATCCTCACCGGCCGGATGATGGACGCAACTGAGGCCGAGCGCGCCGGACTCGTCGCCCGGGTCGTCGCGCCCGAACGGCTGGTGGACGAGGCGGTGGAGGCGGCGGCTAAGATCGCCTCGTTCTCGCGCGTCGCCGTGCTTGCCGCCAAGGAGGCGGTGAACGTGGCGCAGGAGGCGAGCCTCGCCGAGGGCGTGCGCTTTGAGCGCCGCGCCTTCCAGGCGCTGTTCGCGACCGACGACCAGACCGAAGGCATGGCCGCCTTCGTGGAAAAGCGGAAGCCGGCGTTCAAGAACAGGTAAACCTCGCCGACCCGACTTCCGCGTCATCCCGGGCGGCCGCAGGCCGCGCCGGGATCGTCGTCAGACGCATCGCCTTTTCCTCATTCCCCTCCCGTCATCCCGGCTCTCGCTCCGCTCGGCCGGGATGACGCCTGTCCTTCGTTTCGGCGCAACTCCTTGGATCTCCCCTTCGAAATTCTCGCGCTCTTCGCCGTGGTGGGCCTGCTCGCCGGCGTGGTGGACGCCATCGCCGGCGGCGGCGGGCTGGTGACCGTGCCGACGCTGCTGCTGGGCGGTCTTGACCCGGTGTCGGCCATCGCCACCAACAAGCTGCAGGGCGCGATCGGCACCGCCGCCGCCACCGCCCGCTTCGCCCAGGCCGGCATGCTGGACGCGCGGTCCCCGGCGACGTGGAGCCTCGCGGCCGCAGCCTTCGCCGGGGCGGTCGCAGGCGCGGCGCTGGTCTCATTCGCGCCCGTCGAGCTTATGCGCGCCGCCCTGCCCTTCCTGCTGATCGCGGTCGCGCTCTACTTCGCCTTCGGTCCGCGGCTGTCCGACGTCGATGGTCGGGCGCGGCTGGGGCCCGTCGCCTTCGCGCTCGGCGTCGCCGCCCCCATCGGCGCCTACGACGGCCTGTTCGGCCCCGGCGCGGGCGCCTTCTACATGATCGGGCTCGTGGGACTGGCGGGCCTCGGCGCGGTGAAGGCGGTGGCGCGCACCAAGCTGCTGAACCTCTCGTCCAACCTCGCCGGGCTGATCGTGTTCATTTTCGCCGGCCATGTGGTGTGGTCGGCCGGCCTCGCCATGTCGGCCGGAACCCTGGTCGGCGCACGGCTCGGCGCCGGGCTCGCGCTGAAGCACGGCGTCGGCTTGGTGCGCCCGCTCGTCATCGTCGTGGCCCTTGCCCTCAGCCTCCGCCTCATGCTGGACTCCGGCCACCCGGTGGGGGCGCTCCTGCGGACGATGATCGCCGCGACGCCCTGAACGACGCCCGCCGGCCGCGTCGCTGGACGCCTTCCTTTCCGCCGCTCATTCCAGCGGCGACGTCGCTCGTCCCGTCACCATGCGCCGGCGGCTGCGGCCGACCGGCCAGCGAAGGAACGCGCCCATGAAGATCAGCGCTCGCAACCAGTTCAAGGGCAAGGTCGTCGAGGTCACCAAAGGCGCGACGACCGCGCATGTGAAGGTCGACATCGGCGGGCAGGTGGTGACGTCCTCGATCACCAACGCCGCCGTGGACGATCTCGGCCTCGTGGTCGACTCCGAGGCCTACGTGGTGATCAAGGCCTCCGACGTGCTGGTCGCCGTCGAATGATCAGGCTCGCGACGGCCGTCGTTCTCCTCGCTCTCGCTGCGGCGCCGGCGCTCGCCGCCGAGACCGGCGGCTGCGGCGCTTTCGCCTGGCCGATCGAGCCGGACAAAGCCCTGCTGGCCGCCGCTCCCATGGCCGAGAGCGGCGCGCGGCTGGATCTCCCGCGACCCGCCGCCGTGCGCCTCGTGCTCACCGACGCCGCCAAGGCGGGCTTCGAATTGCCCCCAGGCAAGCCGGCGGCGCCCTCGGCTCCCGCCGGCGTGCTACGCTTCGAGGCCAGGACCGGCCTCTACCAGATCACCACGACGGAGCGGGTCTGGATCGACGCGGCGCAGGCCGGCCGGTTGCTGGACGAGGTTGGATTCTCCGGCGTGCTCGACTGCGAGGGCGCGCGCAAATCCGTGCGGTTCCAGCTCCAGGACGGACCCGCGACGATCCAGATCAGCGGCTCGCCGTCGCGCACCCTTGGGATCGCGGTGACAGCCCTGCCAAAGTGAACGGATCGCGGCCCTGATCGCGCCGCAATCCGCGCGCGACGTCGAGCCTCCGAACCGTCTGCGGGACCTCGCCGATGACGCCGCGCCGCGTGCTGACCAGCCTCGCCTTCGCCGGCGTCCTCCTCGCGGCGACGCCGGCGCTCGCCCGAACTTTTCACCACTGGTTTCCCGGCTTCGCGCGGGCGGCGCTGCCCCCCGGCGAGACGCTGCCGGAGATCGCGGACCTGCCCGTCGTCGCCGTCGCGCCGCGCGCCGGTCCGCCGCGGGCGGCGGTGGTGCTGATCACCGGCAGCGGCGGCTGGGCCGAGCTCGACCGGAAGCTCGCCGCCGGCTTCGCGGCCGAAGGCGTCGCCACGCTCGGGATGGACAGTCTGCGCTACTTCCTCGCGCCGCGCTCCCCGGACGAGGTGGGCGCCGACGTCGGCCGCATGATCGAAGCCGCCCGCCGGGTCTGGGGCGTCCAGGACGTAGCGCTTGTCGGCTACTCCTTCGGCGCCGACACGGTCCCTGTGGCCTACAACCGCCTTCCGCCGGCCGACCGGGCCGCGGTGCGCACCGTCGCCATGCTCGGCCTGTCACGCACCGCGGATCTCGCGATGGGCGTCGCCAAGATCGTCGCGCAGATCGACGGCTACCCGCAGTCGACGGCG
Organism: Methylopila capsulata; assembly: GCF_016907975.1. Classification (GTDB taxonomy): domain Bacteria; phylum Pseudomonadota; class Alphaproteobacteria; order Rhizobiales; family Methylopilaceae; genus Methylopila; species Methylopila capsulata. Next base: position 1,087,353 of record NZ_JAFBCY010000002.1, on the reverse strand, counting down.
GCCGAGGTCGCGCGCGTCGCGCAGGCCGCGGAGCGACCGGCGATCGTCTGCGTCTATGGCGAAGAGGAGCAGGCGGAGGGCCGCACGCTATGCCCGTCGCTCGACTCGTCGCGCGTGCGGTTGATCGAGACGGCGGGCGGCCATCATTTCGACGGCGATTACAACGCCCTCGCCCGCGCCGTGGCGGCGACGCTGAAGCGCGCCTGAGCCGTTGCAAACGAGCGGGAGCCCGCGTATAAGCCCGGCTTCCGCGCGTGCCCGGCCGGTTATGGGCTGCCGTGGCGCGCCCCTCAACTGCTCGAAGCCTCGGGCTTGGCCGGTCTCCCTCCAGGATGACGGGTCGATCGCCGGAGGCTTCTCCTCATTCGGAGAGCGAAATGCCCAAGATCAAGTCCAAGTCGGCGGCGAAGAAGCGTTTCCGCTTCACCGCGACCGGCAAGGTCATCTCCGCCCAGGCCGGTAAGCGCCACGGGATGATCAAGCGCACCAACAAGCAGATCCGCAACCAGCGCGGCACGACCATCCTGACCCCGCAAGACGCGCGGATCGTCCGGACGTTCCTGCCCTACGGCTGACGCGTCGACGCTGTTCACAGCGCTCATCCCGATCACCTGAGACGAGAGATTTAGACCATGGCTCGCGTTAAACGGGGCGTTACGTCCCACGCCAAGCACAAGAAGACGCTCGACGCCGCGAAGGGCTTCTACGGCCGTCGCAAGAACACGATCCGCGCGGCGAAGGCTGCCGTCGATCGGTCGATGCAGTACGCCTACCGCGACCGCAAGAACAAGAAGCGCACTTTCCGCGCGCTCTGGATCCAGCGCATCAACGCCGCGGTCCGGGAGCACGGCCTGACCTACTCGCGCTTCATCGACGGCCTCGCCAAGGCGGGCATCGAAGTCGACCGCAAGGTGCTCTCGGATCTCGCGATCCACGAGCCCGCCGCCTTCGCCGCGATCGCGCTGAAGGCCAAGGACGCGCTTCCGAAGGAAGCCGCCTCGGCGTGATCCTCGGGGCGGCCCGTCCGGCGCCGCTCCTTCTGATCCAAGCTCGTCGTCATGCCCCGGCGCGTCCGGGGCATCCACAGCAGCCGTAAAACTCCACGTCGCCGGTGGATCCCCCGGACAAGCCGGGGGATGACGTTGCGTTTCAGGCCCGGGCGACGAACCCGGCCGAACGGAAGCGGCGTCTCGCATGACCGACATCGACAGCCTCAACTCCCTCGAAGCCGACGTGCTGGCGCAGGTCGCGGGCGCGTCCGACGAAGCGGCGCTCGAGGCCGTGCGCGTGGGCGCCCTCGGCAAGAAGGGCTCCGTCTCCGAGAAGCTGAAGACGCTGGGCGCCATGAGCCCGGACGAGCGCAAGACCTTCGGGCCTGCCCTCAACGCGTTGCGCGACCGCGTCGCGTCTGCGCTGGCGGACAAGAAGGCCGCGCTCGCCGACGCCGCGCTCGAGGCCCGGCTCGCGTCCGAGCGTCTCGACGTCTCGCTGCCTGTCCGCGAAGGCGGTCTGGAGACTGGCCGCATCCATCCGGTCAGTCAGGTGATGGACGAACTCACGGCGATCTTCTCCGCCATGGGCTTCTCGGTCGCCGAAGGTCCGGACATCGAGACCGACGAGCTCAACTTCACCGCGCTGAACTTCCCCGTCGGCCACCCTGCACGCGAGATGCACGACACCTTCTTCCTTCCCGAGAAGGCGGACGGCGAGCGTCTGCTGCTGCGCACGCACACCAGCCCCGTGCAGGTGCGCACCATGCGGAGCACGCAACCGCCGATCCGCGTGATCTGTCCCGGCCGCACCTACCGCTTCGACATGGACCAGACGCACACGCCGATGTTCCATCAGGTCGAGGGCCTCGTCATCGACAAGGAGGCCCATCTCGGCCACCTGCGCTGGGTGCTCGAGGAGTTCCTCAAGACCTTCTTCGAGGTGCCCTCGGTCGAGCTCAGGTTCCGCCCTTCGTTCTTCCCCTTCACCGAGCCCTCGATGGAGGTCGACGTCCGCTGCCGGAAGCTGCCCAACGAGGTCCGCATCGGCGAGGGCGACGACTGGCTCGAGATTCTGGGCTGCGGGATGGTGCACCCGAACGTGCTGCGCAACTGCGGCGTCGATCCGGACGTCTACCAGGGCTTCGCCTGGGGCATGGGCATCGACCGCATCGCCATGCTGAAGTACGGCATGCCGGACCTGCGCGACCTGTTCTCCGCGGACGCCCGATGGCTCAGCCATTACGGCTTCCGTCCGCTTGATTTCCCGACGCTCGCGGGCGGGCTGAGTTCGTAGGGCGCGTCATCCCGGACGGCCGCAAGGCCGATCCGGGATCGTTCGCCGTGAAAGGCGCCTTTTTCTGACGACGATCCCGGCTCTGCGCTTCGCTTCGGCCGGGATGACGCCCTGAGGGCCAACCCACATGAAATTCTCCCTCTCCTGGCTGAAAGAGCATCTCGCCGGCGACGCCGATCTGGTCGCCGTCACCGAGACGCTGACCCGCGTCGGGCTCGAGGTCGAGCATGTCGAGGACAAGGCGGGCGACCTCTCGGCCTTCGTGGTCGGCCACATCCTCGACGCCCAGCGCCATCCGAACGCGGACAAGCTGCAGGTCTGCTCCGTCGACGTCGGCAAGGGCGCGCCGCTGCAGGTGGTCTGCGGGGCGCCGAACGCGCGCGCGGGGCTAAAGGTGGTGTTCGCCGCGCCCGGCACGGTGATCCCCGCGTCCGGCGTCAAGCTCGGCGCCTCCGAAATCCGCGGCGTCGCCTCCGGCGGCATGCTGTGCTCCTCGCGCGAGCTGGGCCTGGGCGACGAGCACGACGGCATCATGGAGCTGCCCGCCGACGCGCCCGTCGGCCGCCCCTTCGCGCCGCTTGTCGGCCTCGACGACCCGGTCATCGAGATCGCCGTCACGCCGAACCGGCCGGACTGCCTCGGCGTCCACGGCGTCGCCCGCGATCTCGCCGCGGCTGAGATCGGCGAGCTGATCGAGCCGCCGGCCCGCACCGTCCGGGGCGCGTTCCCCTGCCCGACCGCCGTGCGCTTCGACTTCGGCGACGCCGAGCCGCTGTCGCCGTTCTTCGCGCTGCGCCTGGTGCGCGGCGTCAGGAACGGGCCCTCGCCCGAGTGGCTGCAGCGCAAGCTGAAGAGCATCGGCCAGAAGCCGATCAACGCGCTCGTCGACGTCACCAACTACCTGACCTTCGACCGCGGCCGTCCCCTGCATGTGTTCGACGCCGCCAAGGTGAGGGGCGACCTCGTCGTCCGCCGCGCGCGGGCCGGCGAGAGCGTCGTCGCGCTCGACGGCAAGACCTACGCGCTCGACGAGACCATGTGCGTCATCGCCGACGACGGCGGCGTCCAGTCGATCGCCGGCGTCATGGGCGGCGCGGCGACCGGCTGCGACGCCTCGACCACCGACGTGCTGGTCGAGAGCGCGCTGTGGGACGCGCTCAACATCGCCCGCACCGGCCGGTCGCTCAACGTGCACTCCGACGCCCGCCACCGCTTCGAGCGTGGCGTCGACCCGGCCTTCGCCCTGCCCGGGCTGGAGCTTGCGACCCAGCTCATCATCGACATCTGCGGCGGCGAGGCCTCCGAGATCGTCACCGCCGGCGAGGTGGTCGAGCGCGATCTGATCCTCGAGTTCCCCGTCTCCGAGGTGAAGCGCCTCGCCGGCCTCGCCGTCACCCCGGCCGAGGTCAAGGTCCCGCTCCACCGGCTCGGTTTCTGGGTCACCGGCCAGGGCGAGCTGCTGAAGGTCGCGGTGCCGAGCTGGCGTCCGGACGTGTCGGGCAAGGCCGACATCGTCGAGGAGGTGGTGCGGATCATCGGGCTCGACCGCGTGCAGGCGACGCCGCTGCCGGCCGGCGCCAGCGTGGGCGGAGCGAAGCTCAGCCCCGTGCAGCGCCGCGCCCGCACCGCGCGTCGGACGCTCGCGGCCCGCGGCATGGTGGAGGCCGTGACCTGGTCCTTCGTCTCCAAGGCGCAGGCCGACGGCTTCGGCGGATCGAAGCCGGAGCTTGCGCTCGCCAACCCGATCGCCGCCGACCTCTCCGACATGCGCCCAAGCCTGCTGCCCGGCCTGATCGCGGCCGCCCAGCGCAACGCCGATCGCGGCCTGCCCGACGTCGCCTTGTTCGAGGTTGGGCAGGTGTTCTGGGGCGACCGTCCCGAGGACCAGAAGATCGCCGCGACCGGCCTCCGGCGCGGGACCGCCAAGGCGCGCGGCGCCGGCCGCCAGTGGGGCGAACCGACCGCGGCGGTCGACGCCTTCGACGCCAAGGGCGACGCCCTCGCCGTGCTCGCGAGCCTCGGGCTGCAGGCCTCGGCCGTGCAGATCGCGCAAGGGTCCGCGCCGGCATGGTTCCATCCCGGACGTTCGGCTGCGCTGCAGCTCGGCCCCAAGGTCGTGCTCGGCGCCTTCGGCGAGCTGCACCCCCGCACCCTGGCGGCGCTCGGCGTGTCCGGCCCGCTGGTCGGCTTCGAGCTCATCCTCGACGCGCTGCCGCAGCCAAAGGCGAAGCCGACGCGGGCGAAGCCGCCTTTCGAAGGCTCGGCCTTCCAGCCGCTCTCCCGCGACTTCGCCTTCGTGGTGGACCGCGACGTGGCCGCAGGCGAGCTGATCCGCGCGGCGCAGGCCGCGGAGCGGAAGCTCGTGACCCGCGTCGACCTGTTCGACCGCTACGAAGGACCCGGCGTGCCGGAGGGCAAGGTCTCGCTCGGCCTCGCCGTCACGCTCCAGCCGCGCGAGAAGACGCTGACGGACGCCGAAATCGAGGAGATTTCCGCCCGCATCGTCGCCCAGGTCGCCAAGGCCACGGGCGCGACCCTGCGGGGCTGAGGCCCCGCATCAAGTCTCCGTCAGGCGCGCTCCCGGCGTCGCCACCAGCTTTGCCGCACAAAGCCTTGACCTACTCATGGTCAGGCGCCCCCCCGTCTGCGCGCAAAGTACAAGCCGTGAGCCGCTTGAGGCGGCGCGGCGCCGCAGCATAAGGTGGCGCATGAGCAAAGCCCGCCGCGGTCACGAGCGGGCGGAACCGACGCCCGGGAGGCGAGCGACATGTCCGAGAAACTGCACCCCGTTCCTCAGGAGTGGGCGACGCGCGCCCATGTGGACGCCGCGAAGTACGACGCGGACTACGCCCGCTCGATCCAGGATCCCGACGGCTTCTGGGGCGAGGTCGGCAAGCGGCTCAACTGGATCACGCCGTTCACCAAGGTGAAGAACGTCTCCTACGCGCCCGGGAACGTCTCCATCAAATGGTACGAGGACGGCGCGCTCAACGTCGCCGCCAACTGCGTCGACCGGCATCTCGCGACTCGCGGCGACCAGGTCGCGATCCTCTGGGAGGGCGACGATCCGAAGGACTCCAAGGCGATCACCTACCGCGAGCTGCACGAGCAGGTCTGTCGCTTCGCGAACGCCCTGAAGAGCCGCGGCGTGAAGAAGGGCGATCGCGTCACGATCTACCTGCCGATGATCCCCGAGGCGGCCTACGCCATGCTCGCCTGCGCCCGCATCGGCGCGGTGCACTCCATCGTGTTCGGCGGTTTCTCCCCGGACAGCCTGGCGAGCCGCATCGAGGGCTGCGCCTCGAAGGTCGTCATCACCGCAGACGAAGGCCTGCGCGGCGGCCGTAAGGTGCCGCTGAAGGCGAACACGGACGCGGCGATCGCCAAGGTCGGCGGCGTCGACACGGTCTTCGTGGTCACCCGCACCGGCGCCGACGTGGCCTGGACCGAAGGCCGCGACATTCGCTACGAGGACGCGGTCGCGGAGGCGTCGCCGGAGCATGAGCCCGAGGCCATGAACGCGGAGGATCCGCTGTTCATCCTCTACACCTCCGGCTCCACCGGTCAGCCGAAGGGCGTGCTGCACACCACCGGCGGCTATCTCGTCTACGCGTCCTACACGCACCAGCTGATCTTCGACTACCACGACGGCGACATCTACTGGTGTACGGCGGACGTCGGCTGGGTGACGGGCCACTCTTACATCGTCTACGGCCCGCTCGCGAACGGCGCGACCACGCTGATGTTCGAGGGCGTGCCGAACTATCCCTCCACGTCCCGGTTCTGGGAGGTGGTCGACAAGCACAAGGTCAACATCTTCTATACCGCGCCGACCGCGATCCGCGCCCTGATGGGCGGCGGCGAGGAGCCGGTGAAGAAGACCTCGCGGGCCTCGCTGCGCCTGCTCGGCTCCGTCGGCGAGCCGATCAACCCCGAGGCCTGGGAGTGGTACTACCGGGTCGTCGGCGACAGCCGCTGCCCGATCGTCGACACTTGGTGGCAGACCGAGACCGGCGGCATCCTGATCACGCCGCTGCCCGGCGCGACCGACCTCAAGCCAGGCTCCGCGACCAAGCCGTTCTTCGGCGTGAAGCCGGAGCTGGTCGACGCCGAAGGCAAGGTCCTGGAGGGCGCCGCCGAGGGCAACCTCGTGATCGCAGACTCCTGGCCCGGCCAGATGCGCACGGTCTACGGCGACCACAAGCGCTTCGAGGACACCTATTTCTCGACCTACCCCAACAAGTACTTCACCGGCGACGGCTGCCGGCGCGACGCAGACGGCTACTACTGGATCACCGGCCGCGTCGACGACGTGATCAACGTCTCCGGCCACCGCATGGGCACCGCCGAGGTCGAGAGCTCGCTGGTGGCGCACGAGAAGGTGGCTGAGGCCGCGGTCGTCGGCTACCCGCACGACGTCAAGGGCCAGGGCATCTATGCCTACGTGACGCTCAACAGCGGCGTGGAGGGCGACGACGCGCTCCGTAAGGAGCTGGTCGCCTGGGTGCGCAAGGACATCGGCCCGATCGCGGCGCCGGACCTGATCCAGTTCGCGCCCGGCCTGCCCAAGACCCGGTCCGGCAAGATCATGCGCCGCATCCTGCGCAAGATCGCCGAGGACGACTTCGGGGCGCTGGGCGACACCTCGACGCTCGCCGACCCCGGCGTCGTCGAGGACCTGATCGACCAGCGCCAGAACAAGGCGAAGAGCCAGGCGGCCTGAGGGCTTCGCGCCGGCCATCCGGCGGCGCGCCATGATCTCCGGGCCCGGAAACGCCCGCACCCGGGCCTTGAAGGCCGCCCGGCGGACGCATCCGCGAGCCGCCGGGCACTTGCCCAAGACCAGAATTGGAACTCAGTCCCAACCACCGGTCGCCTCGTGTCTATCTAAAGGAAAACAATCCTTATTAAGCAACAGATCATCTCCAGCGGACGTTAATGCGACCTTTGTGCGCCCGCAGAGGATCGCTACACGTTGTTAGGCGGCCGTGAACCAGATGCGCTGTCTAATAGCGCAGTCGTCTTCAAGGTGATCGGGTTGCTCGGGTGCGTGGCATGGCGAAGAGGTGGTGGCTCGCTCTTGGGGCGTTCGCGCTGGCGGTCGCCGGCCCGCCGTTGGAGGCCCGAGCGCGCGAGATCGTGCCGTTCGACACCGACGCCTACAGCGCCGGCACCATCGTGGTCCGCAACGCCGAGCGCGCGCTCTACCTCGTCGGCGGCGACGGCCGGGCGATGCGCTACCGGGTGGCCGTCGGCAAGCCCGGCAAGCAGTGGTTCGGCTCCGCGTGGATCAAGGGCAAGTACGTCCAGCCGGCGTGGTCGCCTCCGGAGGAGGTGCGCCGCGACAAGCCGAACCTGCCGGACGTGATCCCCGGCGGCAGCCCCAGGAATCCCATGGGCCCGCGCGCGCTGCTGCTCGACCGCGACCAATACGCGATCCATGGGACCAACCGCCCGAAGTCGATCGGCACCTACGCGTCCTACGGTTGCATTCGCATGCGCAACGAGGACATCGTCGACCTATACGAGCGCGTCCGCGTAGGCGGCAAGGTCGTCGTGGTCCCCTGACGGCGCCGCGACGGCCTCACCCCAGGGCCGTCAGATGCCGCAGGGGCCGGCCGGGCGCGAGCCCCTCCGCCGCCCGGACGAGGCCCTGCGCGTCGATGCCGAAGTGGCGGTAGAGGTCGGCGATGGTTCCGGTCTGGCCGAAATGCTCGACGCCGAGCGCCCTTACCCGATGGCCGCAGACCGACCCGAGCCAGCCAAGCGTCGCCGGATGGCCGTCGATCACCGTCACCAGCGCGCAATGGCGCGGTAGGCGGCCAAGCAACCTTTCCGCCAAGGACGACGCCTGCGCGACCCCGCGCTCGCGCGCCCGCTGGGCGGCGGTCCAGCCCGCCATCAGCCGGTCGGCCGAAGTGACGGCCAGCAGGCCGACGTCGCGACGATCGCCGGCGATCAGGCCCACGGCCTCGATCGCCTCCTTCGCGACCACGCCCTGGTAGGCGATCACCACCTCGCAGTTCGGGCCGGGCTCGCGCCACCAGTACGCGCCATCGACGATCTCGCCCGCGAGCTCCGGCGTCATCGTCCGCTGCGGCTGCTCCAGCATTCGGGTGGAGAGCCGGAGGTACACCGAGCCGCCGGTCTCCTCACGCTCCCAGTCCGCCACGCCGGACTTGCCGTCGCGCTGCACGTAGTCGAAGGCGAAAGCGAGGATCGCGGCGAGTTCGTCGGCGTAGGCCGGCTCGAAGCTCGCGAGCCCGTCCTGCGCGAGGCCGATCAGCGGGGTCGCGATCGACTGGTGCGCGCCGCCCTCCGGCGCGAGCGTCACCCCCGAGGGCGTCGCCGCCAGAATGAAGCGCGCGTCCTGGTAGCAGGCGTAGATCAGCGCATCGAGGCCGCGGGCGATGAAGGGATCGTAGAGCGTGCCGACCGGGATCAGCCGCTCGCCGAACAGGGAGTGCGACAGTCCCAAGGCGCCAAGCGCCAGAAACAGGTTCATCTCGGCGATGCCGAGCTCGAGATGCTGGCCCTTCGGCCCGAACTCCCACTTCTGCGCCGAGGCGATGCGCTCCTCGCGGAACAGATCCGCCATGCTCTCGCGGGCGAACAGGCCGCGACGGTTCACCCAGGGCCCGAGGTTGGTGGAGACGGTCACGTCCGGCGAGGTGGTGACGATGCGCGCGGCGAGGGCGGTGTCGCCTTTCGCGAGCCCGTCCAGCAGCCGGCCGAACGCCGCCTGGGTCGAGGTCTCCGCCGGAATGTCGGCCTCGAGCCGGGCCGGCGCCGGAAGCTTCGCGCCGTCGTAGCGGCGGCGGCCCTGCGCGACGAAGGGGACGCTCTTGAGGAAGGCCTGCAGCTCGTCGGGCGGGATCGACAGGCCCTCGAACAGGTCCCACTCCCGGCCTTCGCGCACGCCCATGGACTGGCGTAAAGTCGCCATCTGGGCCGGCGTCATCAGACCGGAATGGTTGTCCTTATGGCCGGCGAGCGGCAGCCCGTAGCCCTTGATGGTGTAGGCGAGGAAGCAGACCGGCCGGTCGTGGTCGATCCGCTCGAAGGCCTCCAGCAGCGTCGGCAGGTCGTGGCCGGCGAGATTCGTCATCAGCGCCGCGAGCTCGGCGTCGGAGCGCCGCTCGATGAGGGCCGTGACCGCGCCCTGGTCGCCGATCTCGTCCAGCAGACGCTTGCGCCAGGCCGCGCCGCCCTGGAACGACAGCGCCGAGAACAGCTGGTTCGGGCAGCGGTCGATCCAGTCGCGGAGTTTCCCGCCGCCGGGCTCCGCGAAGGCCTCCTCCAGCAGGCGGCCGTACTTCAGCACGACCACGTCCCAGCCGAGGCCTTCGAACAGCGCCGAGATGCGCTCGTAGAGGCCCTCGCGCACCACCGCGTCGAGACTCTGGCGATTGTAGTCGATGATCCACCAGCAGTTCCGGAGCCCGTGCTTCCAACCCTCGAGCAGGCACTCGAAGATGTTGCCCTCATCGAGCTCCGCGTCGCCGACCAGCGCGATCATCCGGCCCTCCGGCCATTCGGTCCCCAGCCCCTTGGCGCGCAGGTAGTCCTGCGTCAGCGAGGCGAACACCGTGGCCGCGGCGCCGAGGCCGACCGAGCCGGTGGAGAAGTCGACGTCGTCCACGTCCTTGGTGCGTGAGGGATAGGACTGCGCGCCGCCGAAGGCGCGGAACGCCTCCAGCTTCTCGCGGGTCTGGTGTCCGAACAGATATTGGATCGCGTGGAACACCGGGCTCGCGTGCGGCTTCACCGCGACCCGATCCTCGGGGCGCAGCGCGGCGAAGTAGAGCGCCGTCATAATCGTCGCGAGCGACGCCGAGGACGCCTGATGGCCGCCGACCTTCAGCCCGTCCGACGGACGCCGATGGTTGGCGTTGTGGATCGTCCATGTCGCGAGCCAGAGCGCCTTGCGCTCGAGCTCCCGCAGCGACGCGAGCCGCCGATCTACCGCCTGCCCCACCGCCATGATCTTGCGTCCTGTTCCGGGTCTGGGACCGCCATCATAGCCGCCGCGCGCCCCGCGTCGACCGGCCTACGAGCACGACTGAACTTCACGCTTGCGCCGTTCCCTGTTCGTGCCATTATCGAACGTATGGAGAACATTTCGTCCCCTGGAGCTGCGATCGAACCGCTCGGCGACGTCGCGGCGGAGGCTGCGCGGCCGTCGTCGCTATCGGGTGTGGCGGCCACGCTGGCGCGCGGCGTGTGCCGGCACTTCGTCGCGGCCGGCTACGGCTGCCTGCGCGAAACGCCGCTGCGCTCGGGCCGGCGCGCCGACGTGATGGCGCTCGGCCGCACCGGCGAGATCATCATCGTCGAGATCAAATCCGGCCCGCAGGATTTTCGCTCCGACCGCAAGTGGCCCGAGTATCGGCCGTTCTGCGACGCGCTTTACTTCGCCGTGGGCGCGGACTTTCCGCAGGCGCTGATCCCCGAGGACGTCGGCCTGATCGCCGCCGACGGCTACGGCGCGGCCATCCTGCGCGAGGCGCCGCGGTTTCCGCTCGCGGGCGCGCGCCGCAAGGCCGTCACGCTCGCGTTCGCGCGGCTCGCCGCGGCGCGGCTGCAGGCGACCGTGGATCCGGAAGGATTCAGCATGTCGTGAACGAATCGCCGGAAATGACGCAACCCAGCCACAGTCCAGTCTCATTTCAATACAAACTGAGTATTGACGTTAAACAACAATGATTCGGACTGAGTTTGTCTGCTGATCAAGTGTAGCGCTCGCTCTTTCGTAAGGAGTGGGCCTGTAGCGGCGCGGAGGCGCTGATCCAATGTCGAACGATGACGTGAACGCCGTAGTCCTTCGCCTCGCCCGTACTCTTCAGCGTTGCGGGGAGGACCCGCGCGTGGTGTTCGCCGCCCTGATCGGCAGCGCCGCCACGATCGCCTCCGATCTCGGACATGACGTCAACTCCCCCGATGACCTGCGCCGAGCGATCGACGAGGTCGTGGAATCCGGCCACCTTGAGGATTTTCGGGAAGGCGCGGTGAGCGCGGCCTCGGTCGTGATCCCCTTCCCCGCCGCCCTCGTCGCCTGACGGCATGGCGCTCCGGGCGCGTCCCGGAACTGATCGACCACCCGGCAAAATGATCCACGGCCGCAGGGAAAAGACAGCCGTTCAGTACGACCGCGTGGACGAGGCGCCGGGCGGCTGAGGCGTCGCGGGAAATGAAGGCTCGGGCCTCAGCGCCGCTCACCGCGGGGCTGACCAGGTCGGAGCCCGGCGCTCAAGCCCCCGCGCCGTGACAACCTCATGCCGGCCCGCGTCTCAGATCAGCGTCGGACCGTCGTCCCGCCCGGTCGACCGTGCGCGGCGTTCCGACCCGAGATCGCCGTCGAGGCGACGGAAGTTCCAGCCGATCAGCGGCGCGCCGCGCACCGTCGCGTGCACGACGATCTGTTCCGTCCGCCGCGGGCCGTTGGCGCCCGCGAAATAGATGCTCTCCTCCAGCTCCACCGCGAACCCCGGCGCCGCGAACAGCCAGCCGCGGCCGCTCGGCAGGGCGAGCATGGCGCCCTGGCCGTCCTGTGTGACGCTCGCGCGCACGCCGGGATGAAGATGAAACCGGAGCGCGACGCGCGAATCCTCGGGCCCGCGCCCGGCGTGGACGGGCCGCAGCGCGTCTTCCCCTTCGAGCCGGTCGCCCCCAGCGGCCAGCGTCAGCGTGCGTGCGTGGATCAGCCCGAAGCGGCGGGCGTAGCCGTCGTGCGTCGCCGCGACCCGCACGCCCTCGGCCGTACGCTCGCGCCGGGCGACGACCGCACGCGGTCCGGCGACCACGATCCGGCCCAGCAGTCCGGCGCAGCGTTCGCTGGCGAAGCGGCAGGAGGAGGTGTCGGCGACGACGAGGGTCGAATGGGCGGCGGTCGCGCGCGGCGCGGCGCCCCAGCTCGCACGGCCGAAGCGCGGGACCCCGCAGTTGACCACGATCTGCTCGGGGCCGCTGGACAGCTCGAACGACAAAGCCCCGGCGTGCGCGTCACGGGACGCTCCGGGCGGAGGCGGCGGGCCGACGTCGACAAGCACGGCCGAGGGCCCGCCCTGCAGACGCACATAGCCGGAATGCGGCGCCTCTTCGGGCAGCGGGCCGCGGGCGTCGTCATAGGCGAGGATGGTCGCCACCAGGTCGGCCTGGGTCGGCCCGGCGCCGTTGAACTGGGCGAAGGCCCCGTCGCCGTGCCGGAAGAACCGGATCATCGGCATGGCGCGATCGACCGCGTTCAGAAGCGACTGCGGCGGCTGGGCGTTGCGCGCGGCGTAGGCCTGCCGCAGCGGCAGCAGGTCGAGCATGGCCTCGACCAGCGCGCTCGGGTTCCGACTGACATGGCCGCCGTCCGGCAGGATCTGGCGGTCGAGCTCCTCCGCAAGCGCGGCGGAGGCTGATTTCAGCAGCCGCCCGTCGCCGGCGAAGCACAGCCCGGCGTAGGCCAGCGCGCAGGCCACGTTGAGCCGCGGCAGGCCGTCGGGCGCGAGACGGCGCGCGCGGCCCAGCCTTCGCGTCTGGCGCGCGAGGCTCCGCAGGAAACGGCGGTAGAAGGCGCGATCGGCGCCGTCGAGGATCAGCGGCGACTGGCAGAGCCAGGAGATCACGCGCCGCGCCGTGACGTGGGGGGCGCGGGCGATCGGATCTCCGCCGCCGCCCAGCGCGATCCACTCCTCGACCAGCGCGCGGGCGTTGGCCCGTGCGAGCGTGGTGTCGGCGGCGCGCAGGTGGCGCAGCCACCCGAAGCCGTGCAGCGCCTCCGCCCATTCCGGCGAGGGCGGCTCGACCCGGAAGGGCGAGGCTCCTTCGACCGGCACGCTCTTGCCCGCGAAGGCGAACACGCCGGCGTAGATCTCGCCGGCCCGGGTGGGATCGGAGGTGCGCAGGTCCTGAGGGGCGATCACGAGCTTGTCCGGCGCGCGGCCCGTCGCATGCAGCGGCGCCGCGGCGAGGCCGGTCAGCCGCCGCCATCCGCCGCCCACGCCTTCGCCCACAGCGAAGCGCATGAGCCGCGCGGCCTCCTCGAGCGCCCCGACGCTCATGGCATGCGGACCCTTCGCCGTTTCCCCCTCATTTCAGGAATCGTCGCATACCTGCAGGCGCTTGTCGCGATTCGCGGACCAGTCAGCCCACGCGCAGCCGCGCGGCGAAAAAACCGTCGAGCCCGGCAAGCCGAGGGTCGTCCGCCGCGAGATGGCTCGGCAGCGTGCGCAGGAAGCCGTCCGAACCCACGGCCTCGCCGTAGCCCGGCAGCTCGGCCTCGGTCACCGGTTCGACAGCGACGCGGCCGGCGGCGCGGGCGAGGAAGGCGGCGATCTGATGTTCGCCCTCTTCCGGCTCCAGCGAGCAGGTGCAGTAGACCAACAGGCCGCCCGGCTTCACCAGCCGAAGCGCGGCGTCGAGCAGCCGCGCCTGCAGCTTTGCAAGCGTCGCGATGTCGCTTTCCCGCTTCATCCAGGCGACATCAGGATGCCGGCGGATGGTCCCGGTGGCGCTGCAGGGCGCGTCCAGCAACACGGCGTCGGCCGGCTCCAGCGACACGCCGGCGGCGTCGCCGACCTGGGCTTCGGCCGACAGCTTCAGCCGCGAAAGATTGTCGCTCAGGCGGCGCAGCCGCTCGGCGGACTTGTCGACCGCGACCACCTCGGCGCCGGCGGCGGCGAGCTGGGCCGTCTTGCCGCCGGGAGCGGCGCAGAGGTCGATGGCGCGCTTGCCCTGCAGGTCGCCGAACAGCCGGGCGGGCAGCGCCGCCGCAGCGTCCTGCACCCACCACTCGCCGTCGTCGAACCCGGCGAGCTGCGCCACGCGGCCGCCTTGCGCCAGCCGCACGCCACCGGTGGGTAGCGCGACCCCGCCGAGCGTTTCCGCCCAGCCGGCGGGATCCGATTTCACGGTGAGGTCGAGCGCCGGCTCGACGCTCAGCCGAAGCGCGATCGCCGCGGCGGTCTCCGCGCCATAGGCGCGCGTCCAGCGGGAGTAGAGCCACGCAGGCAGGTCGGCTCCCGGCGTCGGCTCCGGCGCGCCCTCGGCGACGATCCCTCGAAGCACCGCGTTGACGAGGCCCGAGAAGTGGCGGGCGTCCGGATCGGCGCGGGCGCAGGCCACGGCGAGGTCGACGGCGGTGTGCGCCGGCGTGTCCATGAACAGCGCCTGAGCCGCGCCGGTGGCGAGGATCGCCTCCAGAGGGCCGGCCTTCTTCGGCAGCCCCTTCTCGAGCTTCGCGGCGATCAGGGAACGCAGAGTGCCGAACCGTCGCAGGGTCGAACCGGCGATGGCGCGGGCGAGCGCGCGGTCGCGCTCGTCCAGCGCCCGGAAGCCGGTCGGGTCGTGCTCCGCCTCGAGCGCGCCGTCGAGCGGCCGCGAGCGGGAGAGCACGCCCTCCACCAGCCGCACGGCGACGCGGCGCGGCCCGAAGCCCACCGGCTCGGGCGCAGGCCGCTGGGTGCCGCCCATCGAGCGGCGGCCCGGCGTCGGGGTCCGGAATGCGGGGGGACGGGTCAACCCCAGGGGCCGCTTCGGCGCTGCGATCCGCCCCAGGGGCCCGAAGCCGGGCCGGACGGAGCGGCCGCCGGACGGGCGCCCATGCCGCGGGCGAGCTCCATCAGGGCGGCGATGCGGTTCTCGGTCGCCGGGTGGGTCGAGAACAGGTTGTCCATCCGGTGGCCCGAGAGCGGGTTGATGATGAACATGTGCGCGGTCGCGGGGTTGCGCTCGGCGGCGTCGTTCTCGATCCGGGCGGCGCCGCCCGCGATCTTGCCGAGGGCGGAGGCCAGCCAGTCCGGACGGCCGCAGATCTCGGCGCCGAGCTTGTCGGCCTGGTACTCGCGGGTGCGGCTGATCGCCATCTGAACGATCATCGCGGCGATGGGGGCAAGAATCATCATCGCGATCGACCCTATCACGCCGAAGGGCGAACCGTTGTTCTCGCGGTTGCCGGAGAACAGAAATCCGAAGTTCGCCAGCATCGAAATCGCGCCGGCAATGGTCGCGGTGATCGTCATGATCAGGGTGTCGTGGTTCTTCACATGCGCCAATTCGTGCGCCATCACCCCCGCCACTTCCTCGCGGCTGAGGGAATGGAGCAGACCCGTGGTTGCGGCCACCGCCGCGTTCTCGGGGTTGCGGCCGGTGGCGAAGGCGTTCGGCTGCGGTTCGTCGATGATGAAGACGCGCGGCATCGGCAGCTGGGCGCGGGCGGCGAGCTCCTGCACCATGCCGTAGAACTCGGGCGCGGAGCGGGCGTCCACCTCCTGCGCGTTGTGCATGCGCAGGACGGCCTTGTCGGAGTTCCAGTAGCTCCAGGCGTTCATGGCGAGCGCCACGACGAAGGCGATCATCAGGCCGCCCTTGCCGCCGATCAGGAAGCCCACTCCCATGAACAGCGCGGTCATGCCTGCCAGCAGAAGGGCCGTGCGGAAGTAGTTCATGCGGGTCGGGTCTCCGTCTCGGTCGCGAACGCTCGCGCGGGCGCGCTAGCGACTTATATGTGGGGAGAGTCCCCGTTTCGCGCCAATGCGTCGCGGGGTCACGATCGGATCAGCGGAGGGAGCAGGCCATGGCCAAGGAGCCGCACAAGGCGTTGAGCGAGGCCGCCGCCCGCGCGCTGGCCGAGGCCGAGGCCCGCCGCGCCGACTACGAGCGCCATGCGGCCGAACTCGCGAAGGCCAAGGAGCTCAACGGCCGCAAGGGCCCGGAGCCCGTGCGCTACGGCGACTGGGAAAGCAAAGGACTCGCGAGCGATTTCTGAACGCACGCCCGCCCCGAGCGAAGCGCCTCCACCGCCGCCTCGCGGGCGAAGCCGCCCGATCCTCGGCCGCCTCGTCGCCCGCGGGCTCCTGGGCGCGGCCGTCGTCATGGGCGTGACGGCGACGATCCTGGCGTCCGATCTCGATCGCTATTGGCCGCTCGACCTGCGCGACCCGCCGGGCGTGTTCACCCAGTGGCGCATCCGCGCGCTCGCCGCCTCCCCCGATCAGTGCCGCCGGGTGCTGGCGCGCTCCGGGGTCGAGGTCCGCGCCGCCTCCCCGCGGCCGCTCGTCGGGGGCTGCGGCTACGTCGACGGCGTGGTCCCGACAGCGGCCTCGATCGCGCTCGACGCCCCGCCGGCGATGCGCTGCGCCATGGCGGCGGCGGTGGCGGCCTGGGAGCGGCGCGTGGTGGAGCCGGCGGCGCTCAAGCATCTGGGCTCGAAGCTCGCCGAGATCCGTCATTTCGGCAGCTACTCCTGCCGCAATGTCTACGGCCGGGCGACGGGCCGTCGTTCGCAGCACGCCACCGCGAACGCGCTCGACGTCGCCGCCTTCCGTCTCGCGGACGGCCGCACGATCAGCGTGCTCGGCGACTGGAGCGACGGCGGGGCGCGCGGCGCCTTCTTGCGCGACGTGCGCGACGGCGCGTGCGGCCTGTTCGCCGGCGTGCTGTCGCCCGACTACAACGCCGCACACCGCGACCACTTCCACTTCGATCTTGGCCCGTTCGACATCTGCCGCTGAAGTCCCCCTCGCGCTTGACCCGGGGCGTCGTCCGTCGCACACGGCGTGCGGGACGCGCCTTGCGATGGGGACGCATGGCGGATCGCGAAGGAGCCGGGTCGATGACCGCCGCTGAACGACGCTTGGCGCTCGCGCGCGACATCGCCGCGTCGGTGGCGCCGCTGCTCGGCCCCCATCTGGCGCTCAGGCTGTGGGACGGCTCGACCGTCCCCGCGAACGCCGGCCCTGACCAGCTGGTGGTGAAGTTCGGCGACGAAGGCACCCTCGCGGCGCTGTCGAAGTCGCCAAAGCTCGACACGCTGGTGCGCCTGCACGCGCTCGGCCGCATCGATCTCGAGAACGGCGACCTTTTCGATCTCGCCGAGCGCCGCCCCTCGGTGCGCGGCCGCGATCTGCTGCGCGCCGTGGGTCCGCTGAAGCTCGCACGCGGCGCGGCGGCCTTCCTCAAGGTGCCCGCCGGCCAGACGAAGCTGCCGTGGGAGGGCCAGCCCGGCGCGGCGCCGGGCAAGTCCGGCGACCCCGAAAGCAACCAGAAGAACATCGCGCACCACTACGACGTCTCGAACGCCTTCTACCGGCTGTTTCTGGACGAGAAGCTGATCTACTCCTGCGCCTATTTCGAGGACTGGGAGCAGGACCTCGACGCCGCCCAGCGGGCGAAGATCGATCTGGTGTGCCGCAAGCTGCGGCTGCAGCCCGGCGAGACCTTCCTGGACGTGGGCTGCGGCTGGGGCGCCCTGATCTGCCACGCGGCGGAAGTCTACGGCGTCACGGCCCATGGCGTGACGCTCTCCAAGGAGCAGCTGGCGGGCGCCCAGGAGGAGATCCGCGCGCGTGGCCTGCAAGGCCGGGTCACCGTCGCGCTCGCGGACTGGACGATGGTCGCGGGGGCCTTCGACAAAATCGCCTCGGTCGGCATGTTCGAGCACGTCGGCCTGAAGAACGCCGACGCCTACTACCGCGGAATTCGCAAGCTGCTGCGGCCGGGCGGGCTCTATCTCCACCACGCCATCACCCGGCGCGCGAAGCCTGGCGACGACCGCAAGCTGCGGCCCGAGGCCAAGGCCATCCTGCGCCACATCTTCCCCGGGGCGGAGCTCGACCACATCGGCTCGACCCTCTCGGGCCTGGAGCGGGCCGGGTTTGAGCCGCAGGACGTAGAGGCGCTGCGCCGGCACTACGCCCGCACCACGGCGCTGTGGTGCCGCCGGCTGCAGGGAAACCGCGCCGCGGCCATCGCGGAGGTCGGCGAGGTCCGCACCCGCATGTGGATCGCCTATCTGGCCGGCGTCTCGCTCGCCTTCGCGCGCGGCTCGATCGGCGTCTGCCAGACGCTGTCCTCGGCCCGGCAGAAGAGCGGCGCGGTCGATCTGCCGCCCACGCGCCGCGACATCTACCGGGACTGAAATGGATGCGTGGAGCGGCGCCTCAGGGCGCGCGCGGACCCCGCTTCAATCCTTCGCGACTACGTCAATTGACGCAGCATGGCCTAGGTAAAGATGCTTAGCATGGCGGAAAATGTCCGGGAGGACGCCATGCCCTACAACGTACTGGTCACTCAAGACGGTCGTTCGACGATCGCCTTCGCACGCAGCGCCACGGAGGCGCTCGCCCTCGCCCGCGAGAAGGAAGCCGCCGGTCTCAGCGAGATCGTGGTGATGTCGAACGACGGCGGCCAGGTCGCCGTGGACCGGCTGATCCGCCTTGCGGAACTCGAAGCGATCACCCCTACGCCCCCGAGCGTTTTCGGCTGAGGAACGGCGTCAGCCGAAAAGCCACGCCATGATCTTGTAGGTCGCGAAGCCGATCACAGCGGCCGCTGGCAGCGTGAGCACCCATGCGACCACGATGTCGCTCGCGACGTTCCAGCGAACGGCGGTCGTGCGCCGCGCGGCGCCGACGCCCACGATCGCGCCCGTGATGGTGTGCGTGGTCGAGACCGGCACGCCGAGCCATGTCGCCATGAACAGCGTGATGGCTCCGCCGGTCTCCGCACAGAAGCCCTGCATGGGGTTCAGGCGGGTGATCTTGGAGCCCATGGTATGGACGATGCGCCAGCCGCCGCAGAGCGTGCCCAGCGCCATCGCGGCCTGGCACGAGAGCACGACCCAGAGCGGCACATGGAACGCGCCGCCGAGCATGCCCTGCGAGTAGAGCAGCACCGCGATGATGCCCATGGTCTTCTGCGCGTCATTGCCGCCGTGGCCGAGCGAGTAGAGCGAAGCGGAGGCGAACTGCGCGATGCGGAAGGTGCGGTCGACCGCGAACGGCGTGAACCGCACGAAGGCCCAGGACACCAAGAGCACGAGGACAAGCGCGAGCAGGAAGCCGACCAGCGGCGACAGCACGATCGCGGCGACGGTCTTTCCCAGCCCGCCGAGCACCACGACCCCGAAGCCGCCCTTGGCGGTCGCGCCGCCCACCAGTCCGCCGATCAACGCGTGCGAACTGCTGGAGGGGATCCCGAGGATCCAGGTGGCGACGTTCCAGACGATCGCGCCGATCAGCGCCGCGAAGATCACCGTGGGATCGATGATCTGCGCGTCGACGATCCCCACGCCGATGGTCTGCGCCACGTGCAGGCCGAAGAACAGGAACGCGATGAAGTTGAAGAACGCCGCCCACAGCACGGCGAAGCTCGGCCTCAGCACCCGGGTCGAGACGATGGTCGCGATGGAGTTCGCGGCGTCGTGCAGGCCGTTCAGGAAGTCGAACAGCAGCGCAACCGCGATCAATCCGACTAAAAGAGGAAACGCAAGCGCCGCATCCGCCATCGCGCTGTCACACGTTCTCGACGACGATGCCGTTTATTTCGTTGGCGACGTCCTCGAATCGATCGACGACGTCTTCCAACTGCCCGTAGATTTCGCTTCCGATGATGTAAGCCATGGGATTCGCTTGGCCCTCGCCCTTGAACAACGCTTTCAGGCCCCGGTCGTGAAGCTCGTCGGAGCGGCCCTCGACCGCCACGATCTGTTCCGTCAGCTCGCCCAGCCTGACGGCGTTGGCGTTCGGCGTCTTCAGCAGCGGAATCGCCTCGGCCGTCAGCCGCGCCGCTTCGGCGACGCAGGCCGCCATCTCGCGCATCATCGGATCGAACGTGGTCAGCTCGTAGAGCAGCACCGTCTTCGCCACCCGGTGCATCTGGTCGATCGCGTCGTCCATCGACTGGATCAGGTCGGTGATGTCGCCGCGATCGAAGGGCGTGATGAAGCTGCGTCGCACCGCGAGCAGCACGTCGCGCGTCACTTCGTCGGCCTGATCCTCGTAATCCGCGATTTCCCGCGCGCGGGCGGCCACGTCGTCTCCGCCTTCGAGCAGCCCTTCGAGCGCGCGCGCGCCGCTGACGAGCGTTTGCGAGTGCTTCTCGAACAGATCGAAGAAGCGCTCCTCTTTCGGCATCAGCGCCCGGAACCAGCCCAGCATCGCGTGTTCCCCCCAGCTTTCGCGGCAATCGCTCAACGAAGCGGCGTCGCCGGTGTTCCCCTGCGAAGAGCGCGTCTTAAATGAGCGGCATGCCGAAAGCTGCAAAAAAGAAGACCAAGCCGCGCCAGCAGTTCGGCGTCGCGCCCTACCGAAGCCTCCCCGAAGGCGGGTTGGAGGTGCTGCTCGTCACCTCGCGCGACACGGGCCGCTGGATCATCCCCAAGGGCTGGCCCATGAAGAAGGGCTCGCCGCTGAAGGCCGCGCTTCGCGAAGGATTCGAAGAGGCGGGCGTGCGAGGCGAGGGCGGAGCTGAAATCGGCGCGTTCGAGTACGTCAAGGTCATGGAGTTCGGCCGAGACCGCCCCTGTCGCGTGGGCGTGTTCGCGCTGAAGGTGACGGAGGAGCTCGAGGACTGGCCGGAGCGCGAGGAGCGCGTCCGGCGCTGGTTCTCGCCCGCTGAGGCCGCCGAAGCGGTCAACGAAGACGGCCTCAAGGAGATTCTCGAGACGCTTCCAGCCCGCCTGGAGAACGGCTGACGGGACCGGCCGCGCGACTCACCGATCGACGCGAACGGCGACACCTGGCGTGGGGGCGGCGGTCGCCGGTGGAAAGCCATAGAGTCGCGCGGGATTCTCCACGAGGATGCGCACGCGGTCGAAGGGCGTGGGCGCCCAGTCCGTGAAGACGTCGAGGAGGTGCCCCACATCCAGCGACGGCGCCCAGTGCGCCACGTGCGGCCAGTCCGAGCCCCAGAGGCAACGCTCCGGGGCGGCCTCGAACAGCGCCCGCGCGAAGGGCGCGACGTCGCGGTAGGGCGGCCCGTCGACGCTGATGCGATAGGCTCCCGAGAGCTTCACCCAGGCGCCGTCGGCCACCAGCCCGACAAGCGTGCGGAAGCCGGCGTCGTCCCGGCCGCGGCTCGTCGGCATGTGGCCCATATGGTCCACCACGAAGGGCACGGGCAGCGCCTTCAGGCGGGGCGCAAGGATTGGCAAGTCAGCGGCGTCCAGCAGGAACTGCAGGTGCCATCCCATCTCGCGGGCGATCGCGCCGTAGGTCTCGAGCTTGTCGAAGCCGACGCCGCCGCCGAACAGCACGTTGAGGCGCAACCCCACGACGCCCGCCTCGGCGAGCGCCGCCAGGTCGCGCTCCGACGCTTTGGGCGAGATCACCGCGACGCCGCGCAGCCGGTCCCGATTCGCGGCGAGCGTGCGAAGCATCAGGCGGTTGTCGGTGCCATGCGCGCTGACCTGCACCAGCACGCCATAGGTCATGCCGGTGGCGTCCAGCATCCTGAGATAGGCGGCGGGGGTCGCCTCGGGCGGCGTGTAGCTGCGCGCCGCGACGAAGGGATAGGCCGGCGGCAGGCCGATGACATGGGCGTGGGAATCCACCGACCCGGGCGGCGGATCGAACCGGGTCGCCCCATGGGGCGCGGGCGCCGGTCCAGGACAGACCGGAGGCTCCCCCCGCGGCGGGTGCATCGGGCGATCGCTCCTCATCGAGCCCCGCCAAGCCGTCGGAGCGCGCGCGGGCCGGCCGCGCCTGTCGCCGTCGTCATGTCGTCCTCCCGTCTCGGCGTCTCTGACGTATGCCTTTCCGAAGACCTAGGGCGGTCACCACGCCTTTTCGACGACGTATCCCGCCCGGCGGTAAAGCTCGACCAACCCTTTCTGACCCGGCAGATGCAGCGCTCCGACCGCAACGAAGGCCCCGCCTTCGTCGATGAGCGCCTTTGAGCGCTCGGACATCAGGGTGTTGCGGCGGTCCACCAGCTCGGACATGAAATCCGCGTAGGCCTCGACGTCGAAGCCGGCGCCGAACAGGCCGCCTTTCATGGCGAGATACCAGCCGACCTTTCGGGCGCGATAGAGCGCGAGCGTGGTGGTCTGGAGGTCGCCGCCCGCCTCCGGGGTCGCGACCGTGTCGCGGATCATTCGGCGGGCGGTCTCATCCGGAACCTTCGAGACGGCGTCGAGCTGCTCGGTGACGCTTTCGAGACCGACGATCTTCGCGCCGTTCTCCCGCCCGATCCGCTCGACCGCGAAGTCGATGGTGGGCAGCCCCTCCGCCATGCGCCTGGTCTCGCAGGCGGAGACCTGGAGCGTGATCCCGAGGAACCAGGGCTTCAGGGAACTCGCGACCGACGCGGGCAGGCCGTTCTCTGCGATCCGGCGTCCAACCTCCTTCCGCTGCGCCTCGTCGAGGCCCTCGAGCCCTTTGCCGGAGAGATCGATGGCGTTGCGGGTGACGTAGGCCACCACCTCGGCCTGCGCCGCCGCGCCGTTGGCGTCCGCGATCTCGACCGCGACGGTTCGGGCGTCCTTCAGCGCGGCGCGCACGGGTTCGCTGAGGGCGACGAGATCGGCGTCGGTCGTGTGCATGGTGCCGAACAGGTAGGACGGCGCGACGTTCGCGGCCTTCGGCGTGATCCGCCACAGCAGACCTTCGGCGTTCGGCACGGCGCGCGCCTCCGTCTCGAAGGCAGCGTAGGCCTTGGGGTCCTCCGCCTTCGCCTTGGAGATGAGGTCTCGCCCCGCGCAGGACGGCGCCGCCTCCTGCGCGACCACGGGCGAGGCGACGAGGGCTGCGGCGAAGGCCGCGGCGAGGCGACGGGAGAGCATGGTGCGGGCGCGGTCCGGCGTGCGAGGGCCTCCGATCCTCGCGCGGGAGGGCTTTCGGCGGGTTAACGCCGGAGGAAAGTTCGACGCGTCGTTAACGGCCGATGGCGGGGAGGCGGCCATGCGACCGCGGACTCGAGAGGACTTCCGGGCGCCACGCAGGCGCCTCGCTTCGGCGTCCCACGGACGACGCCCTTCGCCCCGCTCTTTCCCGGCTCCCACCGGAGACGTTCTATCGTCCGCCGGGAGCGTCGTCGCCCTTGCCCGCCGAGGCCTGCGGCGTATGGTGCGGCCATGCCGCTCAGTCCTTCGGAAGTCGAACGCTACGCCCGTCACATCGTGCTGCACGACGTGGGCGGGCCGGGCCAGCAGAAGCTCGCCAAAGCCCGCGTGCTGGTCGTGGGGGCCGGCGGGCTGGGCAGCCCGCTCGCGCTCTATCTCGCCGCGGCCGGCGTCGGCGCGATCGGGATCGTCGACGACGACCACGTCTCGCTCTCGAACCTGCAGCGGCAGGTGCTGCACGGCACGCCCGACGTCGGCCGCCTGAAAACCGAGTCCGCCGTGGACGCCCTCGCCCGGGTGAACCCGCACGTGACGGTGGAGCCGCACCCGACGCGGCTGACCGCCGACAACGCGATGGAGCTGGTCGGCGCCTACGACATCGTCGCCGACGGATCGGACAGCTTCGCGACCCGCTATCTCGTGGCCGACGCCTGCGCGCTGGCGGGACGGCCGCTGGTCACCGCCTCGCTCGGGACCTTCGACGGCGCGATCACCACCATCCGCGCCCACGAGACAAACGGGGAGGGCGAGCGCAACCCGACCTGGCGCTGCCTGTTCCCCGAGCCGCCGCCGCCAGGTTCGGTCGCGACTTGCGCTGAGGCCGGCGTGCTGGGCGCCCTCGCCGGGTTGATGGGCTCGATGATGGCGATCGAAGTGCTGCGCGAGATCGTCGGCTTCGGGCAGGGGCTCGTCGGTCGCCTACTGGTGGTCGACGCCCGCGCCATGCGGTTCGAGACCGTCGCCTACGGCTGGGATCCGGACAACCCGGTCACAGGCGACAATCCGACGATCACCGACCTGTCGATCCACGCCAAAAAATTCAGCGGCTGACGCGGGGCCTTAGGCCACCTTTTCCGTAGCCTTCCGGCTCGCCCCGAGACCCCCATCTCGGCGTCCCGCTCGACGCCTCACGTGGATGGTCCGGTCAAGCCAACCCAGACGCCCGCGGGTGAGATCCGGGCAAACGCTGGCGGAGCCTGTTCCCGGCCCTCAGCGGCGCCAGACGAAGGCCGCGCCCTGACGGCGGACCACTTTCAGCGAGCCGTCGTCAGCCTTGATCGCGAGATAGCAGCTTTCCCGCCGGGCCTGGCCGAGCTTCATGCAGAAGCCCTCGTCGTCGACCCGCCACGTCCCCTCGGTCGCGGAGCCCGCGCGGCCCCCGGCGCGGGTGACCTTGCCGTCCGCCGCAAAGGCGAAGGTGGAGGCCCCGCCGCGCGGCCCGGTGGTCGAGACGGTGCGCCCGTCGAGCCAGTTGGCCTTCAGGTCCTGCGGCCCGACGAGCTCCACAGCGCCCGCAGGTTCGGACGCAAGGCTCCCGGCCAATGCGGTCACTCCCGCCAGAATGCCGATGATGCGCATGCCGCCCTCCGCCCTATGTTCGTGACTTGTTCACGGAACAAATGCAGCACAGCGCTTTTGACGAGTCAAGCCGGTTGCGGCGCGTTCGATTTTCGCGTCGGCCGTCGAGGGCGTCAGCCGCTCACAGCATCGAGGGCAGCACCCGGTCCGGCGGGCGGTGGCCGTCCATGTAGGTCTTTATGTTGACGATGACCTTCTCGCCCATGTCGATGCGGCCCTCGAGGGTGGCCGAGCCGAGATGAGGCAGCAGCACCACCTTGTTCTGGCGCGCGAGCTTGACGAGCTTGGGGTTCACCGCGGGCTCGTTCTCGAACACGTCGAGCGCAGCGCCAGCGAGGTCGCCGGCCTCCAGCATGCGGGCCAGCGCGTTCTCGTCGATCACCTCGCCGCGCGCGGTGTTGACGACGTAGGCCTCTTTCTTCAGCAGCTTCAGCCGGCGCGCCGAGAGCAGGTGGTAGGTCGCCGGCGTGTGCGGGCAGTTGACCGAGACGATGTCCATGCGGGCCAGCATCTGGTCGAGGCTCTCCCAGTAGGTCGCCTCGAGCTGGTCCTCGACGTGCGCCGCCACCCGGCGACGGTTGTGGTAGTGGATCGACAGGCCGAAGGCCTTGGCGCGGCGCGCCACCGCCTGGCCGATGCGGCCCATCCCGACGATGCCGAGGCGCTTGCCCCAGATGCGGCGGCCGAGCATCCAGGTCGGCGACCAGCCGGACCACTCGTGGTCGTCCGGCACGACGCGGGCCCCCTCGGCGATGCGCCGCGGCACCGTCAGGATCAGGCCCATGGTCATGTCGGCGGTGTCTTCCGTCAGCACGCCGGGCGTGTTGGTGACGGTGATCCCGCGGTCGAGCGCGCTCTGGACGTCGATGTTGTCGACGCCGTTGCCGAAATTCGCGATCAGCTTGAAGTTCGGCCCGGACTGGGCGAGCAGCGCGGCGTCGATGCGGTCCGTCACGGTCGGGACCAGCACGTCGGCCTCCCGCACGGCGGTCGCCAGTTCGTCCGGCGTCATCGGCCTGTCGTCGTGATTCAGCCGCGCGTCGAACAGCTCGCGCATGCGCGTCTCGACCACGTCGGGCAGCCGACGGGTCACGACGACGAGCGGACGCTTCTTCATGGCCGGCGACCTTTCTGGAGGAGCTCGGGCGTACGGTTAATCCATCGTCAACGCGGACGGTGGATGCTTGTTCGAGGCCGCGCGGATGCGGCGAACGCGACCCGCGGCGACCCCTCGCGTCTCTAGCAGACGGAGGGCGGAACGCAAGACGGCGACGAAAGACGGAGCGTGCGACGCGCATGGCTGGGAATCGACTGAAGCCCTTCGGGCGGGCGGCGCTGGCGGCGGCGACGGCTCTCGGCGTTCTCGCCGGCTTGAGCGGCGCGGCGCGCGCGCAGGCCGCAAAGGAGACGGAGGCCGGGGTGATGATCGGCCCGGTGTCGGGCCTTCCCGTGCCGCGCTACGTCAGCCTGAAGAGCGCGAAGGTCTACGTGCGTCAGGGCCCGACCAAGGACCACCCCGTGGCGTTCGTCTACCGCCGCGCCGGCGAGCCGGTCGAGATCGTCGCCGAGTACGACAACTGGCGGCGCATCCGGGATTCCGAGGGGTCCGAAGGTTGGGTGTGGCACAGCCTGCTGTCCGGCCGACGCACGGCGCTGGTTGCGCCCTGGTCGAAGGACAGCGCGCTTCCGATCCGCGCCTCGGCGACCGCAGATGCGCGCCTTTCGGCGCGGCTGGAGCCGAAGGTGCTGGTCGAGGTGCGCCGCTGCGACGGCTCGTGGTGCAAGGTCGAGGGCGACGGCTTCGACGGCTTCATCCCGCAGGACCGGCTCTGGGGCGTCTATCCTGGCGAACGCTTCGACTGAGGCTGTCGGGCGCCAGGTCAGGGCGCGGCTGGACAGGGCTCGCTTGCGAACAGGGCCTCGACGCCGCAGGGCGAGGTGAACATTCCATCGCCGTCGTGGCCGACGCCGGGGACCACCCGCACCACATGCCGAAAGGCCGCGCCGTGGCGCGCCGCGAGATAACGGGCGTAGGCCAGCCCCCGCTCCATCCGGTTCGGTCCCTGCGCCTCCGCGGCGCAGCTCTTGTCCAGCGCCGGGTGGTTCGGGTTCCGATCCTCGGCGCCGAGAAGCATCGTGAGGTCCCGGCTGAGATAGGCCGCCTCGATCTCCGCCCCGGACCGGCCAGCGGCGTAGGGCGGCCGGTCGGCGAGGCCGTATTTCCAGCGGTCCGCTCGTGGGCAGGTCGCAAGGTCCAGCGCCGCGAACCCGCCGCCGGCCATGGGGCGTTCAGGCGAAAAGTAGAGATAGGACGAGGGGTTGGCGACCACGAAGCGCACCACGGCTCCGCCGGGCGCGCGGTCTTTCGCCAGCGCGTCGGCCTCCTGCGAGGTCGCGGCGTAGCGCTGCACGACCTGCCCGCCGCCGGAGTGCCCCGCAACCACGATCTCCGCGAGATTCGGGAACAGCCGTCGGTCGGCGAGCCGGGCGACGAGCGCGTCGAGCGCCTCGAACGAGCTGATCGGCGCGGGCGCCGTGGCCGCCTCGCCGCCCATCCAGCCCTCGGGAGTCCAGCGCAAGGCGTCGGGCGGCAGGCCGCCGGCGAGGTCGGCGTCCGGGTCGGCCAGGAACTGGGGCGCGACCAGCAGCGCGCCGGCCGCCTGCTCGCCCGCGGCCGCGCGGGCGGTCTCGGCCGAGCGAAAGTAGACGTCCGCATTGCGCAACCGGCCGTGCACCAGGACGATCGCGCGTCGCACCGCAGGATCGGGCGCGTCGAGACTTTGGGATGCGTAGAGACGAAGGGCTCCGAGGCGCGTCCCGGCACCGACAGGCAGCGCCTTGTCGCCGATCGCGCGCACCGCCCGATGGTGCGGGGGAGGAGCGTCAACCGACTCAGCCGCGACGCCCGGAGCCGGGATCAGGCCCGCGACAAGGAGCGCAAAAATCAAAAGGCCGCCTCGCAGGGAGACGGCCTTCCGCATCATCATATCGCCGGTCCCGGCCGAGAGTCAGCTCACGCGCTTGCGGCGCAGGCGGACTACGACGTCGACGCGGGCGATCTCCATGCCGTCCGGAATTTCCGGCAGGCGGTCGACGGAGACGTGCGCGCCCGGGATGTCCATCAGGCGGTTGTCGTCTTCGACCAGGAAATGGTGGTGCTCGGTCACGTTGGTGTCGAACCAGGTCTTGGAGCCGTCGACCGCGAGCTCGCGCAGCAGGCCAACTTCAGTGAACTGGTGGAGCGTGTTGTAGACGGTGGCGAGCGACACCGGCACGCGGGCGCGCATCGCCTCCTCGTGCAGGATTTCGGCCGTTACGTGCCGGTCGCCCTTGGCGTAGAGCAGACGGCCGAGCGCGATGCGCTGGCGGGTGGGACGGAGGCCGGAGTCGCGCAGCAGACCGCCGACGTCGCGCGCGACGCAGAGGGAAGGCCGCAGGCCGCAGTCGACCGAGCGATCGGCCGCAGCGGAGGAAGCGACGGGGGCGGCGGTGGTCGTGATCAGTTCGGCCATCGTCGGTCTCGGGTACGCTCATGTTGAAGGCTGAGCCGAAGGACGGCCGCGCCGGACAAGGACACGCGCGCAGCAATGCGCAGCGAAAGCATGCGTAATCGTACCGTGTCGCAACGCAGCGAGCAACCTCCTTCGCTCGGAACGCTTTTCGCCGGTCCGACATGTGTGCTAGCAAAGCCGCGCTTCGCGCGCCGGACTTCTGGCGGACGTATTGAACGCAATGATCCATAAGGACGCAGACGCAGTCACATGACCGAACGCAAGGCCAGCTACGAGTACGAAGACCTTCTGGCCTGCGGCCGCGGGGAGCTGTTCGGGGCGGGCAACGCCCAGCTTCCCTTGCCGCCCATGCTGATGTTCGACCGCATCTCCGAGATTTCCGAGACCGGCGGCCCGCACGGCAAGGGCTTCGTCCGCGCCGAGCTCGACGTGACGCCGGACCTCTGGTTCTTCGACTGCCACTTCAAGGGCGATCCGGTGATGCCGGGCTGCCTCGGCCTCGACGCGCTCTGGCAGATGACCGGCTTCTTCCTCGGCTGGACCGGGTCCTCGGGCCGCGGCCGTGCGCTGGGCACGGGCGAGATCAAGTTCACCGGCCAGGTGCTCCCGAGCGTCAAGAAGGTGGTCTACGGCGTCGACTTCAAGCGCGTCGTGCGCGGCCGCCTCGTGCTCGGCATCGCCGACGGCTGGCTTCAGGCCGACGGGCAGACCATCTATGAGGCGAAGGACCTGAAGGTCGGCCTGTTCAAGGCCGAGGCCGCTGCGGCCTGAGCCGCGGAGGTCGCCTTACCCCCCGGCGCCGCGACGCGGCGCGTCAACCTGATCCGGCCCGCGTCCCGCGCAAGAGGCTGCGGACCCCGGGCCGTCACGGAACTGGAGGCTCCCCATGAGGCGCGTCGTCGTCACCGGCATGGGAATCGTGTCGTCGATCGGAAACTCCACGCAGGAGGTCGTCGCCTCCCTGCGCGAGGCGAAATCCGGCATCACCCGCGCGGAGCAGTTTGCGGCCCATGGCTTCAAGTGCCAGGTTCAGGGCGCGCCGACGCTCGATCCGGCCGAGGTGGTCGACCGTCGCGCCATGCGCTTCCACGGCGGCGGCTCCGGCTGGAACCACGTCGCCATGGACCAGGCGATCCGGGATTCCGGGCTCGAGGAGAGCGACATCTCCAACGAGATGACCGGCATCATCATGGGCTCCGGCGGCCCCTCGACCAAGGTCGTGGTGGAGGCCGCCGACATAACCCGCGAGAAGGGCGGCCCGAAGCGCATCGGGCCGTTCGCCGTGCCGAAGGCGATGTCCTCGACGGCGTCCGCCACGCTCGCCACCTGGTTCAAGATCAAGGGCGTGAACTACTCGATCTCCTCCGCCTGCGCGACGTCCAGCCACTGCATCGGCAACGCCGCCGAGATGATCCAGTACGGCAAGCAGGACGTGATGTTCGCCGGCGGCTGCGAGGAGCTGGACTGGACGCTGTCGGACATGTTCGACGCCATGGGCGCCATGTCGAGCAAGTTCAACGACACGCCCGCGACCGCCTCGCGCGCCTACGACAAGAACCGCGACGGCTTCGTCATCGCCGGCGGCGCCGGGGTGCTGGTGCTGGAGGAGTACGAGCGGGCCAAGGCGCGCGGCGCCAAGATCTATGCCGAACTCACCGGCTACGGCGCGACCTCCGACGGCTACGACATGGTCGCCCCCTCGGGCGAAGGCGCGATGCGCTGCATGCGCCAGGCGATGAAGACCGCCCGCAACCCGATCGACTACGTCAACCCGCACGCCACCTCGACCCCCGTCGGCGACGCCAAGGAGATCGAGGCCCTGCGCGCGGTGTTCGGCGACAAGTGCCCGCCGATCTCCGGCACCAAGTCGCTCACCGGCCATTCGCTCGGCGCGGCCGGCGTCCAGGAGGCGATCTACTCGCTGCTGATGATGCAGGGCGGCTTCATGGCCGAGAGCGCGCACATCGAGGAGCTCGATCCGGCCTTCGCCGACATGCCGATCCTGCGCGAGCGCACCGACAAGACGCTGAACGCCGTGATGTCGAACTCCTTCGGCTTCGGCGGCACCAACGCCACGCTGGTGTTCGAGCGGGTGTGACCTCCTTCGCGGCGGCGCATCAAACCGCTCGACGCCGAACGTAAAACGCTCGTCGTCCTCCGGCTTGACCGGAGGACCCATCTCGGGCGTCGCGCGCCACATGGCCGAGCGGGCGCTCGCGGAAACATGTATCCTCCGGTCAAGCTGGAGGATGACGCGGAGGGGTGGAACTGGCCGCGAGGCGGACCCAGCCCGGCGCAAGCCTTCGGAGAAATTGAATGGTCGCCGGACTTCTTTCAGGCAAGCGCGCCCTCGTCATGGGCGTCGCGAACGACCACTCCATCGCCTGGGGCTGCGCCAAGGCGCTGGCGCAGGCCGGCGCGGAGATCGCCTTCACCTACCAGGGCGACGCGCTGGGCAAGCGCGTCCGGCCGCTGGCGGAGAGCGTCGGCTCCGATCTCGTTTTGCCCTGCGACGTGGAGGACATCGCCTCCGTCGACGCCGTGTTTGCGGAGCTCAAGGAGCGCTGGGGCGGGCTCGACCTGCTGATCCACGCTATCGGCTTCTCCAACAAGAACGAGCTGAAGGGCCGCTACGCCGACACCAGCCGCGAGAACTTCTCGCGCACCATGGTGATCTCGGCCTTCTCCTTCACCGAGGTCGCGAAGCGCGCCGCCGAACTCATGACCGACGGCGGGTCGATGATCACGCTGACCTACGGCGGCGCGACCCGCGTCATGCCGAACTACAACGTCATGGGCGTCGCCAAGGCCGCGCTGGAGGCGAGCGTGCGGTATCTGGCCGCCGACTACGGCCCGCAGGGGATCCGCGTCAACGCGATCTCCGCCGGCCCGGTCCGGACGCTTGCGGGCGCCGGCATCTCGGACGCGCGGCTGATGTACGAGCACCAGCGCCGCCACGCGCCGCTGCGCCGCCCGATCACCATCGAGGACGTCGGCGGCGCCGCGCTCTATCTGCTCTCGGACCTGTCCTCGGGAGTCACCGGCGAGATCCACTTCGTGGACGCCGGCTACAACATCATCTCCATGCCGCGGCCAGAAAGCCTGAAGACCATCGTCGCGGCGGAAGACGCGGCGGAGAAGGCCGGCGGCGGCTGAGCCCAGTGAGCTCAGCGATCGTCCACCCCTGTGAACGAGCGAGAGCGCTTCGGAGCGATGCACGTGAGCGACCAACCGTCCGACTTCGTTGCGCAACGCACAGACGCCTACTTCGCCAAGACCGCCGAGATCGTTGCGGCCCATGGCGACGCGCGCGTCACCTACGCGGTGTTCTTGCGCGCGGACGCCGTCGTCGCGCTCGACCGGGCGATCGCCTTCCTGGAGGACATCTATCCCGCTAACGCCGCGATCCCGCTGACGCTCGACCGTCCGGCGCCGGAAGGCGCCGCGCTCGCGCCGGGCAAGCCGATGCTCTACGTCACCGGCTCGCTGGCCGCCTTGTCGCCGATCGAGACGCTGCTGCTGCAGCGGATCGGCTTCGCCTGCGTGTCGGCGTTCAACGCCTTCTCCATGGCGCTCGCGCTGCCGGACTGCGCCTTCCTCGCCATGGAGGCCCGCCACACCACCGGCGACGACATGCATATCGCCTGCTCCTACGGCGCGAGCGTCGGGTCGCGCACCGCGCAGTTGATGGGCGCGAAGGGCTTCATCGGGACCTCCACCGACCTCGCAGCTCCGCTCTATGGAACGGCCCACGGGCTCGGCACCATGCCGCACTCGCTGATCGGCTACGCCAAGGCGCTGATGCTGAAGGACGGGCGCGACCCCACGGTGGAGAGCGCGACGCTGGAGGCCGCCAAGCTCTACGCCGCGCAGTTTCCGGACGAACCCGGCATGACGGTGCTCGTCGACTACGACGGGCGAGAGGTGACCGATGCGCTCGCCGTCTGCCGGTGGTTCTACGCGCCGGGCGGCCCAGCTGACGCGGGAAGGACGCTGAGCTTCCGGCTCGACACTCACGGCGGCCGCCACCTCGAAGGGCTCGACTGGGACGAGAGCGTCCGCACGCTGCTCAAATGGACCCACCGGCACACGCCCGGCGAAGTGGCGAAGCTCGCGCTGCAGGGCTTCGACCTGGCTGAACTCGACGGGCTGTCCGCCGACGAGATCCGCGACAAGGTCCTGTTCGGAACGGGGGTGACCGCGGCGGCCGTGATCTTCTTCCGCAAGGCGCTCGACGACGCCGGCTTCAAGCAGCCGAAGATCGTCGCCTCCTCGGGCTTCGACACGCTGAAATGCCGCGTGTTCGGCAATCTCTCGGCGCCGGTCGACGTGGTCGGCACCGGCTCGTTCCTGCCGTCCAAGCTCTCGCGCACCTACGCCACCGCCGACATCGTGCGCTACGAACTGCCGGAGGCCGGGGGCGGCTGGCGGCGCTTCGACCTGGTGAAGGTCGGCCGCGAGTTTCTGAAGATCAGCTAGGCCTCTGCCGGCGTGGACGCCGGCGTCCGACCGTGGCTTGCTGCGGCCATGGACATCAGCAAGCCCGCCGCCCGCCTCGCCGAAAAGCTGAAGCCGCGGGGCGACGCGCGCAAGCACACGCGGCTGGAGGACGCCCTCGCCTTCTGCATCGCGGTGCTGCTGATCGGCTTCGGCCTAGCGCTGCTGCAGGCGGCCGGGCTCGCCACCGGCGGTGTTGCGGGAATCGCCCTGATCCTGCACTTCGCGCTGGGCTGGCCGACAGGCGTGCTGTTTCTGCTGGTCAACCTGCCGTTCTACGCGCTCGTCTACCGCACCATGGGCGGCGAGTTCACCCTGAAGACCCTGATCGTCAACGCGATGCTCGCCGGATTCGGCGCGCTCGCGCCGCACGTCTTCGCCCTGCAGTCGAAGAACGGCGTGTTCGCTGCCCTCGCCGGCGGCGTGCTGCTCGGCATGGGCGTGCTCGCTCTGGCCCGCCACAGGGCGAGCGTCGGCGGCACGAGCGCGCTTGCGCTCTACGCCCAGGAGCGCGGCTGGATGCGGGCGGGCCACGTCCAGGCCCTGACCGATTTCCTGGTGCTCGCGGCGGCCGCGACGGTGCTCGACCTCGAGCATCTGGCGCTCTCGGTGCTGAGCGCCCTGACGCTGAGCCTTGTGCTCGTCTTGAACCACAAGCCCGGCCGCTACGCAGGATTCTGACCGCGACGCATTTTTTTGGGAACGCCGGGATTAAACCGCCGGCCGGCTCCGTAAACGCATCATGAAAACACCGACGCGCGGGTTCGACGTGACAGGGGAGCTTGACCCCATGCGTCGCTACGCCCGGGCGTTGGCCGGCCCCCACGGCGACGCGGACGATCTGGTGCAGGAAGCGCTCGCCCGCGCGTTGGAGCGGCGGGCGAGCTTTCGCCCCGACATGGCTCTGCGGCCCTGGCTGCTCACGATCCTGCACAACGTGTTCGTGGACGGCGTTCGCCGCCGGCGCGCGGAGCTGACCCGGCTCGAGGTGAGCGAGGCGGTGGCGACGGCGCTCGACGCGCCGCAGGAGCACGCCGTGCGCCTCTCCGAGGTGCGCGCACGCTTCGACGCCCTTCCCGAGGATCAGCGCGCGGCGCTGCACCTCGTGGCGATCGAGGGCCTTTCCTATCAGGAGGCCGCCGCCGCGATCGGCGCGCCCATCGGCACATTGATGTCGCGGCTCGGCCGCGCGCGCGCCGCGCTGCGGGCGCCGGAGACCGTCGCGTCTTCGGGTCCGGTGCGCCTGCGGCTCGTTGGAGGTTCGGATGACCAGCGCTGACGACGACCAGATGTCCGAGATCGATCTCGACGCCTATGTGGACGACCAACTGCCGGCCGGGCGGCGGGTGGAGGTTGAGGGCCATCTCGCTCGCCACCCCGCTCTCGCCAGCCGGGTGATGGCGGATCTTCGCGCGCGCGACGAGCTGAGGCTCGCCTTCGCAAACGTTCCCACCCCGACGGCGGGGTCTCTTGCGGGCGCGCGCCGCCTGCAGCGCGCCGCCTGGTTGGACACGCGGTTCTCCGGCTTCCGGCGCGCCGCGGCCGTTCTGTTGCTGATCGGCGCGGGTTGGGTCGCGAACGAGCAGCTGGACAATCTGCTCGTCAGCAAGGTCTCCGCGTCGACGCAGCCGCCGACCTTCGTGTCCGAAGCGGTCATGGCCCATCGCACCGCGTTGCTTCGCGGCGAGATGCGGTCCCAGATCGAGGCGCCGGACTACGATCCGGACGAGGTGCGGTCGGCGACGGCGATCATGATGCCGCGGCTGCCGTCGGGCTGGAAGGCGCTCGACGTCCAGGTGTTTCCCTCGACTTACGGACCGAGCGTCCAGATGACGCTCGCGACCGAGCCCTTCGGGGTCCTTTCGCTCTACGCGTCCCGCCCAGGCGACCGGCGTACGGAGCCGGCTGCGATCGCGCAGACGGACGGCGCGACCGCCGCCTTCTGGCGCAAGGGCGAGGTCGGCTACGTCCTTGTGGCGAATCCCGGCGTGGACGCCGGCGGCCTCGTCGAGGTCGCGGGCGATCTGGCGCGGCGGCGCAAATGAGGGGTGAAGTCATCGTCCTTCGCCGCCCGGCGCCGGCGGCGCAGACGGAGCGGCCGACACCCGGCAGGTCGCGCTTGCGCGACGCGCTGTGCGCCGGTCGCGTCGACGAGTTCATCGAGGAGACCCTCGCCGAGACGGCGCCGCCGCGGCCACGGGGCAACGTCGTCGGGCTGCTGCGCGCCATGGGCGGCCGCGTGCCTTCGCCACTGTCCGCGCTCAGGCGGCTTTGCCCTCACGACGTCCACCCACGCCGCGTCGAAGACTAGGCTCGGTCAGTCTTCCCGGACGAGCGCGGAGGCGGCCTTCGTCGGTCCCGCGACAGCGGGCCGCGCGGCGGCGAGCGCCGCCTTGAGCGCTTCGGCGTCGTAGGGCTTCCGCAGCAGAAGCGGCGCCTCGCCGTCGACCTCGGGCGCGTGGTCGCTGCCGGTGGCGAAGACCACGCCCACGCCGGGCCGCAGCGCGCGGGCACGCGCCGCGAAGGCTCCGCCCGAAACGCCGGGCAGCCCGAGATCGGTCATCAACACATCAACCGGCACGGTCTGGAGCGCCGCGTCCGCCTCTTCCGCGCTGCCGGCCTCGACGACGACGTGGCCGAAGCCGTGGAGCATCTCCGCCGCGTTCGCGCGGATCAGCGCGTCGTCCTCGACCAGCAGGACGGTCAACGGCGCGGCGTCCTCGAGCGCGCCCGCGGGTTCGACCGCGGCGGCCGTCTCCGAAGCAGCCGAAGGCGCGGCGGCTTGCGTCCGCTGGGCCTGGTTCGCCAGCACGTGCCGGATCTTCCTCGCCAGCGCCTCGCGGGCGTAGGGTTTCGACAGCAGCTCCACGCCCGCGTCGAGCCGGCCGCCGTGCACGATTGAATTTTCGGTGTAGCCCGAGGTGAACAGCACCGCGAGGTTCGGCAGGCGCAGGCGCGCTCTGCGGGCGAGCTCGGGGCTCTTCAGCGTTCCCGGCATCACCACGTCGGTGAACAACAGGTCGATCGGGACGCCGCTTTCGACCACGCTCAAAGCGCTCGCGGCGTCCTTGGCGGTCAGCACCCGGTAGCCAAGGTCGCCGAGCGTTTCGACGACGGTGGCGCGGACCTCCTCGTCGTCCTCCGCCACCAGGATCGTCTCGGTTCCGCCGCGCACCGGGGTTCCGTCCAGCGCGACCTGCACGTCTTCGACCTGATCCGCCCGCGGCAGATAGAGCTTCACGGCGGTGCCCTGGCCCGGCTCGCTGTAGAGCTTGATGTGCCCGCCGGACTGCTTGACGAAGCCGTAGACCATCGACAGGCCGAGCCCCGTCCCCTTGCCCTCCGGCTTTGTCGAGAAGAACGGCTCGAACACCTGCTCGAGCACCTCCGGCGTCATGCCGGAGCCAGTGTCGGTGACCGCCACCATCACGTACTGACCCGCGCTCGCCTCGCTGTGGCGCCGCGCATAGTCCGCGTCGAGCACGGCGTTGCCGGCCTCGATCGTCAGCTTGCCGGCGCCGTTCATGGCGTCGCGGGCGTTGATGGCGAGGTTCAGGATCGCGGTCTCGACCTGCGTGGGATCGATCAGCGTGTTCCAGAGATCGGCGCTCGCGACAGTCTCGACCTCGACGGCCTCGCCAATCGAGCGCCGCAGCATGTCGTCCATGCCCGCGATCAGGCGGCCGACGTTCACGACCTTCGGCGCCAAGGGCTGCCGTCGGCCAAAGGCCAGGAGCTGGCTCGCGAGCTTCGCGCCGCGCGATACGCCGGCGAGCGCGTTGGCCACCCGCCGCTCGCCGCGCTCGTTTCCGGCCACGTCCCGGGTCAGCAGTTGGAGATTGCCGGAGATCACCTGCAGCAGGTTGTTGAAATCGTGCGCGACGCCTCCCGTGAGCTTTCCGATGGTCTCCATCTTCTGCGCCTGCTGAAGCGCCCGCTCGGCCAGCCTTCGGTCCACGATCTCGGACGCGACCCGCGCTTCGAGCGTTTCGTTGAGCTGACGCAGCTGATCCTCGGCCCGCGCCCGGTGCCGCAGCTGGCGCTCGAGCTGCGCGAACAGGCGCGCGTTGTCGATCGCGACCGCCGCCTGACCCGCGAGACTGAGCAGGCTCGCCTCAGCCGCCGCGTCAAACCGCGCCGGCTCGCCATGACCGAAGAGCAGCGCGCCGATCCCCTCGCCCGACCGCGACTTCACCGGCACCGCGAGATAGCTGCGCACGGGGAGGTGCCCGTCCGGCATCCCTGCGTGGGGAGCGTTGCGGCCGTAGCGCGGGTCGCGGGTGACGTCGTCCGACCGCACGACGGTTTCGCCGCCGAAGGTGGGGGCGAACAGCGCGGTGTTTCGCGGTTGCGGAAAGCTCGCGAAGGCCTCCGGATCGGCGCCGGACAGGGCGTAGAGCCTATAACCCCCTCCGCGCTCGTCCTTGGTGTTGTAGAAAAATGCGCCGAACTCCGCGCCGGTGAGGGCGACGCCCGCGTCCACGGTGGTCTGGGCGACACGCTGCACGTCGAGCTCGGACGTGATGGCCACGCCCGCCCGGTTAACCGTCGCCAACGCGTCCGTGCGCGCTTTCAGGGCCGCAAGCGCCTCCTGCTCGCGTCGGGCCGCCAGCACGCCCTCGGTCACCTCAGTGGTGATGCAGAGGAGGCCGTCGATCGCGCCGCCGTCTCCGCGCAGCGGCGTGAACGAGAAGGTGAACCAGGTATCGACGAGACGGCCGGCCCGCATCATCGGGATCGGCAGGTTCTCGAACAGGGCCGGCTCGCCGCCCAGCACGCCCGCGATCGTGCCGCCGAACTGCGCCCAGACGTCGGACCACACCTCCGAGAACGGCCGGCCGAGGGCGCCGGGATGGCGCTCCGGGAAGATCGGCACGTAGGCGTCGTTGTAGAGAAAGGCGAGATCCGGCCCCCAGGCCACGTACATCGACTGGCGGGACGCCAGCATCGTGTCGACGTGGGATCGCAGAGCGCCGGGCCAGGCGTCCACAGGGCCGAGGCCCGCCGCCTCGAAACCCGGGACGCGCATCAGGCGGCCGACGTCGCCTCCCCCGTGGGGCCAGTCCGAAGCGACGGGTCCGGTCATAGAGCTCATGTGGTCCGTCATTGGCGAGACCCAGGGAACGGGCCGGGGGCGCGGCAGGCTCGATCGTCGAGGCGCAGGAGCCTGGGGACGCGCGCCGCATCCCATCGGAGCAGTTAGCGCCTGCGGCGCCCGCTCGTCCAGATCGGGGCAATTACTGGATAAACATGGATGTCCGAGATCCTCCACCACGCGCCTGCGGCTTTGCGGCGGCATGAAAAAGCCCGCCGGCGTCGCCGCCGGCGGGCTTTCAATCATCGGTCAGCGCGAGGCTGGCTTACTCAGCCGCCTCTTCGCGGCGGCGGCGACCGCCGCTGCGACGACCGCCCGAGCGCTCCTCGCCGCCCTCGGAGGCCTCGGCCGCCGGGGCTTCGCCGCCCTCGGCGCCGCCCTTGCCCTCGAGGTCTTCGCCGGTCTCCTGGTCGACGACCTTCATGGACAGGCGGGTCTTGCCGCGGTCGTCGAAGCCCATGAGCTTCACCTTGACCTTGTCGCCCTCCTTGAGGACGTCCGAGACCTTGGCGACGCGCTCGCGGCTGATCTGCGACACGTGGACGAGACCGTCCTTGGCGCCGAAGAAGTTCACGAAGGCGCCGAACTCGACGACCTTCACGACGGTGCCGTCATAAACGACGCCGACTTCCGGGTCGGACGCGATCGAGCGGATCCAGTTGAGCGCGGCCTTGATGGCCTTGCCGTCCGAGGAGGCGACCTTCACGGTGCCGTCGTCCTCGATGTTCACCTTGGCGCCGGTCTTCTCCACGATCTCGCGGATGACCTTGCCGCCGGTGCCGATCACTTCCCGGATCTTGTCGGTCGGGATCTTGATGACCTCGATGCGCGGCGCGTACTCGCCGAGCTCGGTGCGACCGGCCTCGATCGCCTTCGACATCTCGGTGAGGATGCCGAGACGGCCGTCCTTCGCCTGGGCGAGGGCGACCTTCATAATCTCCTCGGTGATGCCGGCGATCTTGATGTCCATCTGGAGCGCGGTGACGCCCTGATCGGTGCCGGCCACCTTGAAGTCCATGTCGCCGAGGTGATCCTCGTCGCCGAGGATGTCGGAGAGCACGGCGAACTTCTCGCCCTCGAGGATGAGGCCCATCGCGATGCCCGCGACCGGGCGCTTCAGCGGCACGCCGGCGTCCATGGCCGAGAGCGAGGCACCGCAGACGGACGCCATCGACGACGAGCCGTTGGACTCGGTGATCTCCGACACGATGCGGAGCGTGTAGGGGAACTCCGTCACTTCCGGCAGCATCGGGTGGATCGCGCGCCAGGCGAGCTTGCCGTGGCCGATCTCACGACGGCCGGGCGCGCCCATGCGGCCGGTCTCGCCCACCGAGTAGGGGGGGAAGTTGTAGTGGAGCAGGAAGCGCTCCTTGTAGGTGCCCGAGAGCGCGTCGATGAACTGCTCGTCCTCGCCGGTGCCGAGGGTCGCGACCACAAGGGCCTGCGTCTCGCCGCGGGTGAAGATCGCCGAGCCGTGCGTGCGGGGCAGGACGCCGACTTCCGCGAGGATCGGACGAACCGTCGTGAGGTCGCGGCCGTCGATGCGGATCTTGTCGTCCAGGATGCCCCAGCGGACGATCTTGGCCTCGAGCTCCTTGAACACCGCGCCGAGCTTCAGCGGCTCGACCGGGTTCTCGACGCCTTCGCCGGAGAGGGCGGCGAGCGCCTTCTTCTTGGCGGCGCTCACGGCGTCCTGGCGATCCTGCTTGCGCTTGATCTTGTAGGCGTCGCGGAGGTCGGCCTCGACCAGCTCGCGCAGCTTGGCCTCAAGCTCGGAGACGTCGGCGACCTGATGGTCGCGCGGCTCCTTGGCGGCCTTTTCGGCGAGGCGGATGATCGCGTCGATCACGGGCTGGAAGCCGGCGTGGCCGAACATCACGGCGCCGAGCATGACGTCCTCGGAGAGCTCCTTGGCCTCCGACTCCACCATCAGCACCGCGTCCTGTGTGCCGGCGACCACGAGGTCGAGCGCCGAGGAGGCCATGCGGTCCTGGACCGGGTTCAGCACGTACTCGCCGTCGATGTAGCCGACACGCGCGCCGCCGATCGGGCCCATGAAGGGCACGCCCGAGAGCGTCAGCGCGGCGGAGGCGCCGACCATGCCGACGATGTCGGCGTCGTTCTCGAGGTCGTAGGAGAGAACCGTGATGACGACCTGCGTCTCGTTCTTGTACCCGTCAGCGAACAGCGGACGGATCGGGCGGTCGATCAGGCGGGAGGTCAGCGTGTCCTTCTCGGTCGGACCACGCTCACGCTTGAAGTAGCCGCCCGGGATGCGGCCGGCGGCGTAGTACTTCTCGGTGTAGTTCACGGTCAGCGGGAAGAAGTCGATGCCGGGCTTCGGCGACTTCGCCGACACGGCGGTCGCGAGCACGGTGGTGTCGCCGTAGGTCACGAGGACGGCGCCGTCGGCCTGGCGGGCGACATGCCCGGTCTCGAGCGTCAGCGTGCGGCCGGCCCACTCGATCTTTTCGCGGTGGATCTCAAACATGCAAAATCAGTCCTTGCGGTCTGGAACCGTCAAGGAGGCCGTCGGGCGTCGTGAAGGCCATGGGCAAGACGGCGCGGCGCTTCTCCGCGAACTCGGGCCGTCGTCTCGCGACGTCGGCCGGGAAAGCGCCCTGCGATCCTGCCCCATGACGTTCGGGCCCGATGGCGTCCCGGGTCCCTTCGTTCGTGGCGTGAGCCGGCGCCCCATGCGCCGACCACCCTTATCGTCTTGGTCGCCTTGGGAGGCCGCCGTCTGCGGTCTCCGTCATGCTCGTCTCACCGTCGCATGACAGGCGGATGGCGGTCGATCGGCGACCGCCCTTCAGCGTGGCGTCAGCGGCGGATGCCGAGACGCTCGATCAGGCTCTGGTACCGAGCGTGATCCTTGCCCTTCACGTAATCCAGCAGCGAACGGCGCTGGCTGACGAGCTTGAGCAGGCCGCGACGCGAATGGTTGTCCTTCGCGTGGCTCTTGAAGTGGCCGGTCAGGTTGGAGATGCGCTCGGTGAGGATCGCGACCTGGACTTCCGGCGAGCCGGTGTCGCCCTGCTTGGTGGCGTACTCGGAGACGAGCTCCTGCTTGCGTTCTGGAGTGATCGACATCGGGTCTCTCTCGTTCGATCGGTTTTAGGCGTCGCCCGGCCTTCAGGGCCGCGCGATGTGGAAGATGCGTCGGGGATGAAGTTCGCCGCGTTCGATCTCGCCGAGCGCGATCAACGCGCCGTCGGTCGTCACGGAGACCGTACCTTGGAAGGTCGGGGCATCCCGTCCGCGCAGCAGCACCGGTTGCCCATTGAGCAGCCGAGCCGCCTCCGCCCGATTGACGGCGAGCGCCGGGATGTCGTCCAGCGCCGTCTCGACCGGAAGGAGAGCGTCAGCGAGACCATGCTCGCCGGCGGCACCCTGTCGCAATTGCTCCAGTTCGTCCAGTGAAATCGCGTCCTCTTCGGTGAACCCGCCGACCACGGTGCGGCGGAGCGCCGTCACGTGGCCGCGGCTTCCGAGCGCCCGGCCCATGTCGCGGGCGAGCGCGCGGACATAGGTGCCCTTGCCGCATTCGGCCTCGAACACCGAGCGGTCCGGCCCCGGCGTCTCGACCAGCTCCAGCCGATGCACCTCGATGGTGCGCGCCGCGAGCTCGACCTCCTCGCCCTCGCGCGCGAGATCGTAGGCGCGCTGGCCGTCGATCTTGATCGCCGAGAACTTCGGCGGCGTCTGCTCGATCGAGCCGTGGAACGACGGCAGCAGCGTGCGGATCTGCTCCACGGTCGGCCGGACGTCCGAGCTCGCGATCGGCTCGCCCTCGGCGTCGTCGGTGTCGGTCTCGACGCCCCACAGCACCTCGAAGCGGTAGACCTTTCGACTGTCCATCACGTAGGGCACGGTCTTGGTCGCCTCGCCGAAGGCGATCGGAAGAATGCCGGAGGCCAGCGGATCGAGCGTGCCCGCGTGGCCCGCCTTCTTCGCCTGGTAGAGCCAGCGCGCCTTCGACACCGCATGGGTCGAGGTGACGCCGATCGGCTTGTCGAGGATCAGCCAGCCCGAGATTTCGAGGCCCTTCTTGCGGCGGCTCACCGGCCGTCCTCCGGCCCGTCCGGCGACGCGTCGTCGTCGGCCTCGAGGTCGCGCTTCACCTCGGGCGAACGCAGCAGGGCGTCAATCTGCGCGCCACGCTCGAAGCTTTCGTCGACGCGGAAGCGGATGTCGGGCGCCGACTTCAACTCCAGCCGCTTCACCACCAGCATGCGGATCTGCTTGCGGTTGGCCTCGAGCGCCGTGAGCACCTTCTTCACGTCCTTGCCGCCGAGCGGCATGACATAGGCGGTCGCGAGCTTGAGATCCGGCGTCATCCGCACCTCGGGCACGGTGACGACGTGCTTCTCGAGCACGGGATCGGGAATCTCGCGCCGCTGCAGCACGTCGGCCAGCGCATGGCGCACGAGTTCGCCCACGCGGAGCATGCGTTGCGACGGGGCTTTAGAGCCCCCGGGAGAACGGGACATTTGGCTTGTTCCTCATGCGCCTATGCGGCGGCTGGCTTCGCCAGCTGCGCCGTCAGGGCCGGGATCGGACCGGCCGTGAGCGGATAAACGAACGACCCGCGGCGTGAGCCGCGGGTCGCAAACGGTTCGAACGTCGGACGCGTTTAGAGCGTGCGCTTCACTTCCGTCACGCGGTAGCACTCGATGACGTCGCCCGCGCGCATGTCCTGGTAGTTCTCGAAGGACATGCCGCACTCGGTGCCGGCGCGGACTTCCTGGACGTCGTCCTTGAAGCGCTTGAGCGTCGAGAGCTTGCCTTCGTGAATGACCACGTTGTCGCGGATGAGGCGCACGCTGGCGCCCTTCTGGACCACGCCGTCGGTGACGAGACAGCCGGCGATCTTGCCGACCTTCGACACCGCGAAGATCTCGCGAATCTCGGCGTTGCCGAGGAAGTCCTCGCGCCGCTCCGGCGACAGCATCCCGGACATCGCGGACTTAATGTCGTCCACGAGATCGTAGATGATGTTGTAGTAGCGGATCTCGGTGCCGGTGCGGTCGGCGGCGTCGCGAG
This sequence comes from Methylopila capsulata, assembly GCF_016907975.1. Taxonomy (GTDB): domain Bacteria; phylum Pseudomonadota; class Alphaproteobacteria; order Rhizobiales; family Methylopilaceae; genus Methylopila; species Methylopila capsulata. Next base: position 1,044,731 of record NZ_JAFBCY010000002.1, on the reverse strand, counting down.
CTTCCTTCAGCGCGCGGACGTTGAAGCCGATCACGGCCGCGTTCGAGGCCGCGGCCAGGATCACGTCGCTTTCGGTCACGCCGCCGGCGCCTGAGAGCAGGACGCGAGCGCCCACCTCGTCGTTGCCGAGCTTCTCCAGCGCCTGGACGATCGCCTCCACGGAGCCCTGCACGTCGCCCTTGATGACGAGCGGGAACTCCTTTTTGCCGGCCACCTTGATCTGCGACATCATCTGCTCGAGGCCCGAGACGCGCACCGTGGCGCGCGCCGCGGCCTGCTCGCGCTTCTGGCGCTGACGATAATCGGCGATCTCGCGGGCGCGGGCTTCGTTTTCGACCACCGCGAGGCGGTCGCCCGCCTCCGGCGCGCCGTTGAAGCCCAGGATCTCGACCGGGGTCGAGGGTCCCGCCTGCGTCAGCGTGGCGCCCTGGTCGTCGACCAGCGCGCGCACCCGGCCCCATTCGGAACCGGCGACGACGATGTCGCTCTGCTTCAGCGTGCCGCGCTGGACGAGCACGGTCGCGACCGGACCGCGGCCGCGGTCGAGCTTGGCTTCGATCACAATGCCCTCGGCGGCCCGATCCGGGTTCGCCTTCAAGTCGAGAAGCTCGGCCTGCAGCTGGATGACCTCGAGCAGCTTGTCGAGGTTGGTCCCGGCCTTGGCCGACACCTCGACCTCCAGCGTCTCGCCGCCGAGCGACTCGACCTGGATCTCATGCTGCAACAGGTCGGTGCGGACCCGCTGCGGGTTCGCGTCCGGCTTGTCGATCTTGTTGATCGCCACGATGATCGGCACGCCCGCGGCGCGGGCATGGTTCACCGCTTCCGCGGTCTGCGGCATGACGCCGTCGTCGGCGGCCACCACCAGCACCACGATGTCCGTGGCGCGCGCGCCGCGCTGGCGCATGGCGGTGAAGGCGGCGTGGCCGGGCGTGTCGATGAAGGTGATCTTGCCGCCAAGCGGCGAGGTCACCTGATAGGCGCCGATGTGCTGGGTGATGCCGCCGGCCTCGCCCTTCACCACCGCCGTGTGGCGGATGGCGTCGAGCAGCGACGTCTTGCCGTGGTCGACATGGCCCATGATGGTGACGACCGGAGGCCGCGTCACGGCCTCGCCGTCCACATCGGCGGCGTCGAACAGGCCTTCCTCAACGTCGGACTCGGCGACGCGCTTGACGGTGTGGCCAAGCTCCTCGGCCACCAGCTGCGCGGTGTCGGCGTCGATCAACTCGTTGATCTTCTTCATGACGCCCTGCTTCATCAGCAGGCGCACCACGTCAACCGCGCGCTCCGACATGCGGTTCGCAAGTTCCTGAACGGTGATCGTCTCGGGAATGATCACTTCGCGGGCCAGCTTCTCCTTGGGCTCCTGGTGCCCCTTGCCCGACATGCGCTGAACGCGACGGCGGTAAGAGGCGACGGAGCGGGTGCGGTCTTCGCCGGTCGCGCCCGTCGCGGTCGCGATGGTCAGGCGGCCGCGCTCTTTGGTCGGAGCGGTCTTGGCGCGCTCCGGCTTTGCAGGCGTGACGGGGCGTGACGGGGCGGCGCCGAGACGCCGCGGCGCGGCGCGCGCGGGCTCCTCGGGCTCGGCCATCGTCGGGCGACGCACGCCGCCGGGCGCGGCCGAGGTCGGCGCGCTGGGACGGCGGACCGCAGGGGACGCGGCGGACGGAGCGGGCGACGCCGTCGGAGACGAGGACGTCGGCGCAGGCGCCTGGTCGCCAAGACGCTTCGCGGCCTCGGCCTCGGCCCGGCGCTTGGTCTCGTCTTCCTGGGCCCGGCGCGCGTCCTCCTCGCGCTTGCGCGCTTCGGCGGCGAGACGCTCGCGCTCCTCGTTCGCCTCGCGGATGATCCGCGCGCGGGCTTCTTCTTCGGCCTTCTTGCGATCTTCGGCCTCACGGACGCGAGCGCCGGCGAGCGCCTGGGCGCGGGCGCCCATCTCGTCGCTCGTCAGGGTGCGCAGCACCATGCCGCCGGGGCCGCCGCCGCGCGACGGGCCGCTCGGACGTCCGCTCGGCGCGGGGCGCTGCGGGCTCGCACTTGCAGGAGACTGCGGCGCCGCGGGACGCGGCGCGCTCGCGGCGGGCGCCTGGGGCGCGGCCGGGCGCGGGGCGGCGGGAGCCGCCGCCTGCGTCGGCGCAGCCGGCGCCTTGGCGGTCTCGCCCGGTCCGAGCGTGCGCCGCTTCACCTTCTCCACGACCACCGCGTTGGTGCGCCCATGGCTGAAGCTCTGCCGCACGACGCCCGGCTCCGACGAACGCTTCAACGTCAGCGTCTTCGGCGAAGCGGTCAGCGTCTTGTCGCCCGTGTTTTTCGTATCCGTCATGCCTTGTCCGTTCCCGCGGGCTCGCCCGCGCCTGTAACTGTCGCTCCGACGGCGTCCGTCGGAGGGGGTCCGTCGCCGCTTACGCCTTCATAACGCGCGAGCGCGTCGCATCGTGCGAGGAAGGCGGCGCTGACCGGACCTGCGAGCAGCGCTGCATGTACCACATTCGACCGCCCCAACGCCAAGTCCAATTGACCTGAGCGAAACAGGCTCATCACCCGCAGACCGGAGCCTTTTCCGAGCCGCGTGGCGGTCTGTCTCAGCTTGCGGAGGCCGTCGGCTCCCGCGTCGTTCGCCTCCACCAGCGCCAGGACGGGCTCTTTCGCGAGCGCCGCCTCGACCTTTGCGAAGCCGCAGATCACACGGCCCGCCTTGTTGGCGAAGCCGAGCATGGCGAGCGCCTGGCGCTCCATCAAATCGCGCACGCTCGCATCGAGCGCGGGATCCACCGCGGTCGCGCCGTCCTTGAACCCGCGCGCGAACGCCTTCTTCTTCAGGGCGAGGCGAACCGCGTCCGCGGTCGCCGTCACCCACACGCCCCGGCCTGGAAGCTCGCGCTTCAGGTCCGGGACCACCGTTCCGTCCGGCGCGCGGACGAAACGTATCAAGTCCTCGACGGGTTTCGCCTCGCGCGTGGCGACGCAGGTGCGCTCCGGCGCCTTGCGGTCGTCCTCGCGTTCAGCCACGTCCGCCTCGTCCGCTCCGCTCAGACCCGCGCCTCGCCGTCCGCGACGTAGGCCTCTTCGCCCTCGACCGCTTCCGGCTCGGGGGGCAGAAGGTCGGCCTCGTCGATCCAGCCCGCCTTGACGCGGGCGGCCATGATCATGGCCTCCGCCTCGTCGCGCGACAGGTCGAAGCCGTCGAGCGCGCCGGCCTCCCGCTTCGGCTCGGGGCCGGAACGGTCGATCCAGCCGATCAGGTCGTCGGTGGCGCAGCCCGCGAGATCCTCGACGCTCTTCACATCGTTTTCGCCGAGAGCGACCAGCATGGCGGTGGTGACGCCCGGCACTTCCTTGAGCGCGTCGTCGACGCCGAGTTCGATGCGCTTGGCGTCGTGCTCCGCCTCGATGCGGGCGAGATAGTCCTGAGCGCGGGCCTGGATCTCGGCCGCCATGTCCTCGTCGAAGCCCTCGATGGTCGCGAGCTCGGACGGCTCGACATAGGCGAGCTCCTCGACGGAGGCGAAGCCTTCCGCCGCGAGCAGCTGGCCGAGCGTCTCGTCGACGTCGAGCGCTTCCATGAAGGCTTGGGTGCGCGCGGTGAATTCCTTCTGGCGCCGCTCGCTCTCCTCGGCTTCGGTGAGGATGTCGATGTCCCAGCCGGTCAGCTGCGACGCGAGGCGCACGTTCTGGCCGCGGCGGCCGATGGCGAGCGAGAGCTGGTCGTCGGGAACCACCACCTCGATCTTCTCGGAGTCCTCGTCGAGGACGACCTTCACCACCTGCGCCGGCTGCAGCGCGTTGACGATGAAGGTGGCCGCGTCCTGCGACCACGGGATGATGTCGATCTTCTCGCCCTGCAGCTCCTGCACCACGGCCTGCACGCGCGAGCCGCGCATGCCGACGCAGGCGCCGACGGGGTCAATGGAGCCGTCGCGCGAGATCACGGCGATCTTGGCGCGCGAGCCGGGGTCGCGGGCGACCGCCTTCACCTCGATGACGCCGTCGTAGATCTCCGGCACTTCCTGGGCGAACAGCTTCGCCATGAACTGCGGATGCGTGCGCGACAGGAAAATCTGCGGCCCGCGAGGCTCGCGGCGCACGTCGTAGACGTAGGCGCGGACGCGGTCGCCGGGGCGGAACATCTCGCGCGGCAGCAGCTCGTCGCGGCGCACGATGGCCTCGCCGCGGCCGAGGTCGACGATCACGTTGCCGTACTCGACGCGCTTCACCAGGCCGTTGACGATGTCGCTGATGCGCTCCTTGTACTCCTGGTACTGACGGTCGCGCTCGGCGTCGCGCACCTTCTGCACGATCACCTGCTTGGCCGACTGGGCGGCGATGCGGCCGAAGTCGAACGGCGGCAGCGTGTCGGCGATGTAGTCGCCCGGCTGCGCCGCGGGGTTGCGCTTGCGCGCGTCCTCGACGGCGATCTCGATGTTGTCGTTGTCGACGAGGTCGACCACGAGCATCAGCCGCGACAGTCGGATCTCGCCCGACTTCGGATTGATCTCGGCGCGGATCTCCGTCTCCTGGCCGTAGCGCGAACGCGCGGCCTTCTGGATCGCGTCCTCCATCGCCTCGAGCACGATGCTCTTGTCGATGACCTTCTCGCGAGCGACCGCTTCGGCGATCTGCAGCAGTTCGAGCCGGTTGGCGCTGACCGCCATTGACGTCACCTCCGTCCCTTAGGGGCCGGCTTTGCGCCGTTCCCCTTCGCATTCCCGCTCCACCGGCGGGCCGGCCGCGCGCCGGACGGCGCAGCGGCGTCAGTGTCTTCGTCGTTCGCAGCCGGAGACGGCGCGCCGTCGTCCGTCATCGGCACGTCCTCGTCGGCGTCCTCGGGCGCGCGGCCCGCGGCCTTGGCGCGCCGGAGCGCCTCGCGGACCAACTCGTCTGTCAGGATCAGCCGCGCCTCGCCGACGTCGGCGATCGGCAGTTCGACCCGGGCCACCTCGTCCTTGGCCGCGTCGTCGCGGCGCAGGATCGCCTTGTCGCCGGCGACGCCTTCGAGAAAGCCCTTGAAGCGCTTCCGGCCGTCGACCGGGATCTCCATCTCGACCTTGGCGAGGTGGCCGGCCCAGCGGGCGAAGTCGGAGACCCGCACCAGCGGCCGGTCGATGCCGGGCGACGACAGCTCGAGGTGGTAGGCCTTTTCGATCGGGTCCTCGACGTCGAGCACCGGCGACACCGCCTTGGACGCGACCTCGCAGTCGTCGACCGTGAAGGTGCCGTCCGGGCGCTCCACCATGATCTGGAGCGTGTAGCCGTTTCGTCCGGAGGACTTCACCCGCACGAGGCGGAACCCGAGGTCCATCAGCGTCGGCCCCACGATCGACGCCACGCGCGCGTCGACGCCGCTCTCGGTGACGAGGCGGGGTTCGTCGAGCGGGCTGTCGATCTCGGTCGCGATGGCGTCGGCCATGAAATCCATTCGGCTAAAAGGTTTGGGAGCGGGCCCGGGAGGACCCACCCTCGAAGGGCTCATCCGAGCCAGTCGACGATGTCATTGAGTGAGGCGGATATACGCGCCTTGCGGGCGGATCGCAAGAGCGCGGCCCCGGTCCGCCGCCGATGGACAGGCCGCGGCCGCCCGTGCAGACATGCGGCCCAACAACAACAAACGTCATCGGGAGGACCGCATCATGGGTTCGCTGTATTCGGCCGAGCATCGGGCGCTGCAGGAGGAGTTCGGGTCGACCCGGCTCGCAGGCTTCCTTGACGAACATCACGTCACCGACGCTCTGAGCGATAAGGACTTGGCCTTCGTGGCCTCGCGGGACTACTTCTTCCTGTCCACCGTCGATCCCGAGGGCATGCCGACCGTCTCCTACAAAGGCGGGCCGGTGGGCGTGGTGAAGGTGCTCGGGCCGAACGCCCTCGCCTTCCCCGGCTTCGACGGCAACGGGATGTTCTATTCGATGGGAAACGTCGAGGGGCAGGCCAAGGTCGGGCTGCTGTTCATCGATTTCGAGACGCCGCACCGGCTGCGCGTGCAGGGAACGGCGCGGGTGCAGCGTGAGGATCCGCTGATCGGGGCGTGGCCGGAGGCGAAATACGTGGTCCGGGTCGACGTGACCAAGGCCTGGGTCAACTGTCCGCGCTACATCCATAAGCACGTGCGGGTCGAGACCTCGAAATACGTTCCGGAAGCCGGGAAGACCACGCCGCTCGCCGCCTGGAAGCGGCTCGACATCGTGCAGGAGACGCTTCCCCCGGAGGAGCGCGCGCGGGCGGAGAGCGAAGGCCTGCTCGACCTGCCTTCCTATGAAGCGAAGCTCGTGACCGGCGACGCCTGAGGCTCGTCGTTCCTTCGTCGCAGTCGCAGCCCGATGGTTCCGCCCTAGTTCGTCGCTCGCATCAGGAACAGGAGGGCGTCATGCACGTCACGCTAGAGAACGCCGAAGCCGCCATCGCCAAGGCGATCGAGAAGGCCCGCGAGATCAACACCTTCATGTGCGTCGCAGTGGTGGATTCCGGCGCCGACCTGAAGGCCTTCCACCGCATGGACGACGCCTGGGTCGGCAGCATCGACATCGCGATTAAGAAGGCGAAAACCGCCGTGTTCTTCGGCATGCCCACCGGCGAGATCGGCAAGCTGTCGCAGCCGGGCGCGCCGCTGTTCGGGATCGAGCATTCCAACGGCGGGCTGATCACCTTCCCCGGCGGCCTGCCGATCGTGGACGAGAACGGCGTCATGATCGGCGCGATCGGGGTGAGCGGCAGCTCGGTCGAGAACGACCACGCGGTGGCGACCGCAGGCGTCGAGGCCCTCGGCTCGTCGGAGCTCCCCGCGCACCCTTGGAGGACCTGAGCGAACGCCGTAAGACCGCCGGCGCGGCGACCTGCGCCGCGCCTAGGAGGCCTCACGCTCATGCCCGACGTCCGCTCGATCTGCGCCATCGGCCTCCGCGGCCAGATGGGCCTTCACGGCGTGCTCCCCTGGGAGGGCGACCGTCGCGCGCCCTTCGTCGAGGACGTCGCGCGCTTCTTCGACATCACCCGCGGACACGTGCTGGTCGCGGGCCGCAAGACCATCGAGGCGATCCCGGAGTTCGCCCGCGGCGACCGCACGCTGTTCGTCACCGACCGCACGATGGAGCCGCGCGACGTGCTCGCCCGCTTCCCCGACCGCATCGTCTACGTCGGCGGCGGGCCCGTCGCCTGGGGCGCCTATGCGCCGTACATCCGGCACTGGGACATCAACCGCCTCCCCTACGACGGGGATGCGGACCGCTGGTTCGACCCGGCCTGGCTGCTGGCGGGCGGGCAGGCGCTGGAGTTCTGAGCCGCGAGGCTCACTCCACCGCCAACCGCTCCTTCGCCTCGCCAAGCCGGTCGGAGAGATCGGCCAGGTTGCCCACCAGATTCCTGAGCGCGAACACGAGCCCCATGGTCGGGACGGCGGCCGCCACATCGATCAACCGAACAGTCTCGCCGTCGCGAAGATGCGCCACGGCGTCGTCGAGCGCGGCGAGCCGGGCGTCGGCCTCATCCCGCTCGGAGGTCACGTCGCGGCCGGAGGCGACGCCGTCGAGCATGTCGGCGGCCGCCAGGATGACCGCGTCGGCCAGCGGCCCGACCAGCCGGCGGGTCGCGTCCGGCGCGGCGTTCAACGCGCGCTCGACCGCCACCGCGTCGTTGCGGACCCGCCAGAGCGTCCGGGCGAGCGCCGCCCGTCCCTCCGCGCCCGACCGGGCGCCGGGCGCGCGGCGCGCGTCGGCCACCGTCTTCTCCAGCGCCGCGAGCTTGCGGCGGATCGCGTCCTGCGCGCCAAGCAGCGCATGGGCGCCTTCCGGTCCGCGACGGCGGGTCGGCGCGCCGCGGAGCAACGCGGCGATGTCCTGCGCCACGCCGCGCGCCTCGCGGGCGAGATCCCGGTCCACATGCGCGGGGAACACGATCAGCGTCGTCGCCACGCCGATCGCGCAGCCGAGCAGCACCTCAGCGACGCGCTCCGCCGCGACCACAAGGGCGCCCGACTGGTTCGCGGTGGCCACCAGCAGGATCGCCGCCGTGATCGGCGCCAGCCGCAGCATGGGACGCCCCGCCGCCGCGAACGACAGCAGCGCGACCGTCGCCGTCAGCACGACCGAGGTCGCGACCAGGGACTGTGGATGGAGAAAGCCCGCGGCTCCGCCGACGATCGCGCCGACCACCGTCCCGACGGCCCGTTCCTGGGCCGCAGCCACCGTGCCGCCGACGCTCGTCTGGACCACGATGAGCGCCGAAATCACGCTCCAGTAGCCTTGCGGCAGCGACAGTAGCGTGGCCGCGACGAAGGCCGACGCCGACGCCACGGCGACCTTCGCGGCGAACTTCAGGTCGGCGGCGTGCCGGTCGGCGAAGGTGAGGCGCATCGCATATGTCCCGTCGATGACGTTATGGCGCGACCGGCGCCGGCGCGAAGACCCGCGAGATCACGCTCCGCTATTCTCTCGCACGCGGTTTCGGGCTAAAGCTGGGGTTCGAACGGGCGGCCTCCGCCGCCCCGCGGAGCTTCAAAGACCGTTCTGGAATGACAGCCCACACTCCCAAGCTCTTCGTCAAATCCTACGGCTGTCAGATGAACGTCTACGACGCGGAGCGCATGGCCGACGCGCTCGCGCCCGAAGGCTACGTCGAGACCCAGTCGGCGGACGACGCCGACCTCATCATCCTGAACACCTGCCACATCCGTGAGAAGGCCGCCGAAAAGGTCTATTCCGAGCTCGGCCGCATCCGGAAGATGAAGCAGGAAACCGGCCGCAGCCCGAAGGTCGCGGTCGCCGGCTGCGTCGCGCAGGCCGAGGGCGCCGAGATCCTGAAGCGTGCGCCGGTCGTCGACCTCGTCGTCGGCCCGCAGAGCTACCACCGCCTGCCGGAGCTTCTGCGCGAGGCCGCGGAAGGCCGCCGGCCGGTCGACACCGAATTTTCGGTCGAGGACAAGTTCGACCACCTCTCGCGGCCGGCGCCGAAGGCGATCCGGGGCCGCCGCGTCACGGCTTTCGTCACCGTGCAGGAAGGCTGCGACAAGTTCTGCACCTTCTGCGTGGTGCCCTACACCCGCGGCGCGGAGGCCTCCCGGTCGGTGGCGCAGATCGTCGCCGAGACCGAGCGCCTGGTCGCCGCCGGCGTACGCGAAGTGACGCTGCTCGGCCAGAACGTGGACGCCTTCCACGGCGAGGGACCGGACGGCCGGGCCTGGTCGCTGGCGCGCCTGCTCGAACGCCTGGCCGAGGTCGAGGGCCTCGCGCGGCTGCGCTACACCACCAGCCATCCCCGCGACATGGACGACGACCTGATCGCCGCCCATCGCGACCTGCCCAAGCTGATGCCCTACCTGCATCTTCCCGTGCAGTCCGGGTCCGACCGCATCCTTGCCGCCATGAACCGCAAGCACACGGCCGACGAATACCTCCGGCTGATCGACAAGGTGCGCGCCGCCCGGCCGGACCTGGCGCTCTCCGGCGACTTCATCGTCGGCTTCCCCGGCGAGACCGACGCCGACTTCGAGGCGACGATGGCGATCGCCCGCGCGGCGGACTACGCCAGCGCCTTCACCTTCAAGTACAGCCCGCGGCCCGGCACGCCGGCCTCCGACATGGCCGGCCAGGTCGAGGAAACGGTGAAGGACGAACGGCTGCAGCGGCTGCAGGCGTTGATCTCCGAGCAGCAGTCCGCCTTCGCGCGCTCGCTGATCGGGCGCCGCATCGACGTCCTGCTCGACCGGCCGGGACGCCATGCGGGCCAGCTCGCCGGGCGCTCCCCCTATCTTCAGCCTGTGCAGATCGTCGCTCCCGGGGCTAACCTCGGCGACGTGATCGACGCCGTGGTGACCGACGTCGGCGCCAACAGCTTGTTCGCCGCGCCCGCGGGCGGCGCGCGCGACACCCATCGTGAGCCCGCGGAGGCGACCGCTTGAGCGCGGACAGCACCGTCAAAGGTTTCGATCCGTTGCGGGGGAACGCGGCCACGCCGTCCCCGCGCAAACCCGGCTTCGCCCGTGAGACCTCCTCGCCAGCGGAAGTCACCATCGCCTTCGACGACAACCGGCACGCCTCGAGCCTGATGGGCAGCCACGACCAGAACCTCGCTTTCCTCGAGCGACGGCTGGGCATCGAGGCCACGGTGCGCGGCAATCATGTGGCGCTGCGCGGCCCGGCCGAGGCCTGCCGCCAGGCCCGCAAGGTGCTGGAGAGCCTCTACGACCGGGTGAAGCGCGGCGAGTCCGTCGCCCTCGGCGACGTCGACGGCGCGATCCGCATGGCGGCGTCGCAGGGGCAGCTGTTTCCCGCCGACGGCGACGGCCCGCGCCCCGGCTTCGCCCAGGTCGCGACCCGCAAAAAGACCATCGTCGCCCGCACCGCGGCCCAGGACGCCTACATCCGCTCGCTCGGACGCCACGAGCTGGTGTTCGCGACCGGGCCCGCAGGCACCGGCAAGACCTACATCGCGGTCGCCTGGGCCGCCGCTCTGATCGAGCGCGGCGAAGCCGACCGCATCATCCTGTCCCGCCCCGCGGTCGAGGCCGGCGAGCGGCTCGGCTTCCTGCCGGGCGACATGAAGGAGAAGGTCGACCCCTATCTCCGCCCGCTCTACGACGCGCTCTACGACGTGATGCCGGCCGAGAAGGTCGAGCGCGGCATGACCTCGGGCATGATCGAGATCGCCCCGCTCGCCTTCATGCGCGGCCGGACGCTCGCCAACGCCGTGGTGCTTCTCGACGAAGCGCAGAACACCTCATCCATGCAGATGAAGATGTTCCTGACACGTCTCGGCGAGAACAGCCGCATGATCATCACGGGCGACCCGACGCAGATCGACCTGCCGCCGGGCCAAGTGTCCGGGCTCGCCGAGGCGGTCGGCCTGCTCGAGAACGTCGAGGGCATCGGGGTGACGCGATTCTCCGCCGCCGACGTGGTGCGCCATGAGCTCGTCGCGCGGATCGTCCGCGCCTACGAGGGCGCGCACGAGAGTCCGAGCGTATGAGCCCGGATCGATCTCCCCCCGTCGCGCTCGAAACCGTGCGCGACAGCGAACTCTGGGACGCCCTCCCCGACGCCGAGGCGCTTGTGGCCGCCGCCGTCATCGCCGCCTTCGACGAGGCGGAGCTTGACGCCCTCCCCGACGCGGAGCTTGCGGTGACGCTGGCTGACGACGCCCGCGTCCGCGAGCTCAACGCAGCGTGGCGAGCTAAAGACACGCCCACCAACGTGCTCACTTTCCCGGCTTTTGAGCCGGACCAGATGGCCGACGCGCCGATGCTCGGCGACGTGATCCTCGCCTACGAGACCGTCGCCCGCGAAGCCGAGGATGAAGGCAAGCCCTTCTCCGCCCATCTCTCCCATCTCGTCGTCCACGGCGTGCTGCATCTCTTCGGCTTCGACCACGTCGTCGACGCCGCGGCGGAGGAGATGGAGGCGATCGAGACCCGCGCCCTCGCTCGCATCGGGGTCGCCGACCCCTACGCCGACGCGCCTGAAACTCTCCGAACGGTCTGACCCCATGTCTTCCTCCGACACCCCCGCCCGCGAACGCGCCGCCCACGGCCGCGACTCCGACGGGCGTTCCGACAACTGGATCGAGCGATTGCGGGCCTTCGTCGGGCTCGGCGCGCCGCAGACTCTGCGGGAAGAGTTCGCCGAGGCGCTGGACGAGACGGACGAGACCGATCTGTCCGTCTCGCCGCAGGAGCGGGTGCTGCTTCGCAACGTGCTCGGCCTGCGTGGCACCCGCGTCGACGACGTGATGGTGCCCCGCAGCGAAATCGTGGCGGTGTCCGACGACATCACGCTCGGCCAGCTGCTCGCGACCTTCGCCGCGGCGGGTCATTCGCGGCTGCCGGTGCACCAGGGCTCGCTCGACGAGCCGCGCGGCATGATCCACGTCAAGGACGCGCTCGCGGTCCTCGCCCGCGGCGCCGAGGGCGAAGGAACGGCCCTCGACCTCGCGACGGTGGACGTCGCCGCCCGCATCGGCGACGCCGACCTGATCCGGCCGGTGATCTACGCGCCGCCCTCCATGGCGGCGACCGACCTGCTCGCCCGCATGCAGTCGCTGCACATCCATCTCGCGCTCGTGGTCGACGAGTACGGCGGCGTCGACGGGCTCGTGTCGATTGAGGACATCGTCGAGACCATCGTCGGCGACATCGAGGACGAGCACGACGACGAGGAAGAGGTGCGGATCGCGGCCGATGGCGAGGGCGGCTTCGTGGCGGACGCCCGCGCCGCGCTGGAGGACGTGGCGGAGGCGGTGGGCCCCGCCTTCGACATCTCGAATTTCATCGACGAGGTCGACACGCTCGGCGGGCTGATCGTGACGCTCGCCGGCCGGGTGCCGGCGGAGGGAGACGTGGTGGCCGGCCCCGGCGGGCACCGCCTCGAGGTGCTGAAGGCCGATCCGCGGCGGGTCGTGTCGGTGCGCATCGTGCGCGGCGGAACCGACCCCGCGCGCGCGACGGACGAATCGGATACGCCCGGGAGCGCCGCGGACGCGGCCTGAGCCGTTTTCGACATCACAGGGCCCGACCGCCATGCCGCGACGTCTCGAGGGCCTATCGTCGTTCGCGGAACGGCTGACGCTGCTTTCGGGCTGGCGGCGAGCCTTGGCCGCCGTCCTCGCCGGCGCCGTTTCCGCCCTCGCCATGCCGCCGTTTTCGGTCTGGCCGGCGCTCGCCCTCACATTCCCCGTCGCCGTCTGGCTGATCGACGGGGCCTCCGGCGCGACGCGGCTTCGCAGCCTCTTCGCCGCGGCCCGCATCGGCTGGTGCTTCGGCTTCGGCTACTTCCTCGCAGGCCTGTGGTGGGTGGGCTCGGCCTTCCTGGTGGACGCCGACGTGTTCGGCTGGCTGATGCCCTTCGCGGTCGTCGGTCTGCCCATGGGGCTCGCGCTGTTTCCGGCCGCCGGCTTCGCGCTCGCGCGGCTCATGTGGAGCGGCGGCGCGCGGCGGGTCTTCGCCTTCGCGCTCGGCCTCGGCCTGGCGGAGCTCGCGCGCGGCCATGTGCTCACCGGATTCCCCTGGAACTCCTTCGGCTACGCGCTCGCCGACCAGCTCTGGCTCGGCCAGTTCGCCTCTGTGATCGGCGTCGAGGGCCTGACCTTCCTGTGCCTCGCAATCTTCGCCGCGCCCGCTGTCCTCGGCGACCTGCGTCCACGCGTCGGCCTCGTCGGCCTCGCCGCGGCGACGCTCGCGGGCCTCGCCGTGTTCGGCGTCGCGCGCCTCACGCTCGCGGGCGAGACGGAGTTCGATCCGAGCGTCACGGTGCGGGCGTTGCAGCCCGAGATCCCGCAGGACCTGAAGACGCAGGAGGCGGCCCGCGACACCATCATGGACGCCTACCTCGCGCTGTCGGACGAGGCCCACTCGCCGGAGGCGCGCGGCTTCGCCGACGCGACGCTGACGGTGTGGCCGGAGTCCGCGTTCCCCTTCCTGCTGTCGCGCGCCCCCGATGCGCTCGACCGCATAGGCCGCAGCCTCGCGCCGGGAGCGACGCTCGCAACCGGCTCCGTGCGCGGCGAGCGGCGAGCGGACGGCTCCGGCGCGGACTTCTGGAACGCGCTGCACCTCGTGGGCGACGACGGCTCGATCCTCGCCACCTACGACAAGATCCACCTCGTGCCGTTCGGCGAATACCTGCCGCTGCAGTCCTGGCTCGAAGCGATCGGGCTGGAGCAGCTGACGCGCCTGCAGGGCGGCTTCTCCGCGGGGGAGCGGGCGAACCTGATCGCGCTGCCGCAGGGGCCGCGCTTCCGCACGCTCGTCTGCTACGAGGCGATCTTTCCCGAGGAGATCGCCCGCGGGGACAGGCCGGATTTCCTGCTGAACGTCACCAATGACGCCTGGTTCGGCCACACACCCGGCCCCTATCAACATGCGGCGCAGGCCCGCGTGAGGACGGTCGAGCAGGGTCTGCCGATGGTGCGTTCGGCAAATGGCGGGGTGTCCTCGGTGGTCGACGCCTATGGACGGGTCGTCGCGTCGCTCCCGTTGGGTCAACGTGGGACAGTCGACGCGCGGCTGCCGCGTCCAATAGCCGCCACACTGTACTCACGTACCGGGGGCTGGCTTTTCCTTCTGCTGCCTGTGGTATTTTTGGTCGTTGTATGCATAAAGCGTTCCCGCGTTTGACAGGGAAACGCGGCAAGATCAAAATTGGGAACGTTGTTTATGTTGGGTGTTTTGATCTTTCTGCGCTAGCGCATGCGCAAAGCGAAACGAAGCAGGTTCGGCGGGGGCGACGCCGCACGCTCAAGTGTGCGAGGAGAATTTGATGATTAAGAAGACGCCGAACCCGGTCGACAAGCACGTCGGCAGCCGGGTGCGGATGCGTCGTGTCTTGATCGGCATGAGCCAGGAAAAACTTGGCGAAGCTCTCGGCATCACGTTCCAGCAGATTCAGAAGTACGAGAAGGGCACGAACCGCATCGGCGCCAGCCGGATGCAGCAGATCGCCACGGTGATGGGCGTTCCGGTGTCGTACTTCTTCGAAGATGCGCCCGGCGCCCTGGGCGAGGGTCAGCCCGGCTTCGGCGAAGCTCCGAGCTCCGACTACGTGGTGGACTTCCTGACCACCACCGAAGGCCTCCAGCTCAACAAAGCGTTCGTGCGGATCGCCGACCCGAAGGTCCGTCGCAAGATCGTGGACTTGGTCTCCGCGCTCGCCGAACCCGCGGCCTGAACGCGTTCTTGACCGTCCGCGCGGCTTCTGCGAGGAACAAAACCGTTCGGCCTACCGGACGGTTTTGTCTTCCTTTTCTGTCGCAGGAGACCGCTTGTGGCGCGTGCTGATTACCTGTTCACCAGCGAGTCGGTCTCCGAGGGTCATCCGGACAAAGTCTGCGACAGGATCTCCGACGAAGTGGTCGACATCTACCTCGGAGCCCTGCCCGAGGCGCGCGTGGCCTGCGAAACGCTTGCGACCACGAACCGCGTGGTGATCGCCGGCGAGGTGCGCGGCCCCGACAGCATCACCAAGGACCAGATCGTCGAGGCCGCGCGCGCGGCGATCAAGGACATCGGCTACGAGCAAGACGGCTTCCACTGGAAGACCGCCGAAATCGACGTGTACCTCCATGCCCAGTCCGCGCATATCGCGCAGGGCGTTGACGCCTCCGGCAACAAGGACGAAGGCGCCGGGGACCAGGGCATCATGTTCGGCTACGCCTGCCGCGAGACGCCCGAGCTGATGCCGGCGCCGATCTATTACGCCCACAAGATCCTGAAGCGCCTGGCCGAAGTCCGGCACTCCGGCGAGCAGCCGACGCTCGGACCGGACGCCAAGAGCCAGGTGACCGTGCGCTACGCGAACGGCGTCCCGGTCGGCGTCACCTCGATCGTGCTCTCGACCCAGCACACCGACGAGACCCAGACCTCCGCCGACATCCGCGCGATCGTCGAACCCTACATCCGCCAGACCCTGCCCGACGGCTGGGTCTCCGATGAGACGATCTGGCACGTGAACCCCACGGGCTCCTTCGTCATCGGCGGTCCCGACGGCGACTGCGGGCTCACCGGCCGCAAGATCATCGTCGACACCTACGGTGGGGCGGCCCCGCACGGCGGCGGCGCGTTTTCGGGCAAGGACCCGACCAAGGTCGACCGCTCGGCCGCCTATGCCGCGCGCTACCTCGCGAAGAACGTCGTCGCGGCCGACCTCGCGGACCGGGCCACGATCCAGCTATCCTACGCCATCGGCGTGTCGCAGCCGCTGTCGATCTATGTCGACCTCCACGGCACCGGCCGAGTGGACGAGGCGAAGCTCGAAAAGATCCTGGGCGACACGATGAGCCTGTCGCCGCGGGGCATTCGCGAGAAGCTTCAGCTCAACCGCCCGATCTATGCGCGCACCGCGGCCTACGGCCACTTCGGCCGCGCGCCGGACGCCGACGGCGGCTTTTCGTGGGAAGCGACGGACCTCGCCGAGGCCCTGAAGTCCGCGGTCGGCTGAGTTCGGCCAGACGTCTTTTCCGCGCGAGCGATCGAACGTCCCATGTCCGACGACACGCGCTACGAGGGCTCGTTCTTCGGCCGCCGCCGCGGCAAGCCGCTCCGCGCCGGCCGCGCGGCGCGGATCGAGGACGACCTGCCCCGGCTGAGGGTCGACCTCGAGGCTATCCCCGACGATCTGACCCGGCTGTTCGAGGCCCCCGTCTCCGAAGTGCGCCTCGAGATCGGTTTCGGCGGCGCCGAGCACCTGCTGCATGAGGCGGAGACCAACCCGCACATCGGTTTCATCGGCGTCGAGCCCTTCCTCTCGGGCCTGGCCAAGGGCCTGGCGGGCGTCGCCGAGCGCGGCTTGCGCAACGTTCGTCTCTACGACGACGACGCGACCCAGTTGCTCGACCGGCTGCCGCCGGCCTCGCTGGCGCGCGTCGATCTGCTCTATCCCGACCCCTGGCCCAAGACGCGCCACTGGAAGCGCCGCTTCGTCTCGGACCAGAATCTCGGCCGCATCGCCCGCGCGCTGAAGCCCGGCGCGCCGTTCCGCTTCGCCTCCGACATCGACACCTACGTCGCCTGGACGCTGGAGCATGCGCGCCGTTCGGACGCTTTTGAGTGGACCGCGCGCCGCGCCGCCGACTGGCGCGAGCCCTGGGCCGGATGGCCGGGCACCCGCTACGAGGCGAAGGCGATCCGCGAAGGGCGGCGCGGGAGCTATCTGATCTTCCGCCGGGTCTGACGCCTCAGACCGCCGTTCCACGCCGGGCCGCCCGCGACAGGCGGAACAGCACGAGCGTCGCCACGCCGAAGAACGCGACGGTGAGCGGCAGCGGGAGAACGCCGCCTGCGCCGATCGTGCGGCCCAGCGCGACGCCGACGATCGCCCCGAAGGCCATCTGGCTGAAGCCGACGAGCGAGGAGGCCGCGCCGGCGCGCTCCGGGAACGGCTGCAGCGCGGACGCCATGCTCTGCGGCATCACCAGCCCGACACCGAACATGTAGATCATCATCGGCACGACCACCTCCGCGGGAGAGCCCGGCCCCAGGGTCACGAGGCCCAGCATCAGGCAACCGCCGAGGGCGACCGCGCAGGCGCCGACGCCAATCGCGCCGTCGAGGCCCCGCGTTTTAACAAGCGGTCCTGCGGCGAGCGTGCCGCCGATGAAGCCGATGACCCCGATCGCGAAGGCCGCGCCGTAGGCGATCTCGGACAGCCTGTAGACCGACTGGAGGATGAAAGACGACGTCGAGATGTAGGCGAACAGCCCGCCGAAGGCGATCACGGTCAGGCCAAGATAGGACAGAAACCCCTTGTGCCGCAGCAGCACCTGGTAGCTTGCGAGCACCGTGCGCGGGCTGAGCGCGCCGGTGGTCCGCGTCCTGAGAGTCTCCGGCAGCAGGAAGGCGACGACGAGCATCTCGAGGGCGAGCACGACGGTCAGCAGCACGAAGGTGGCGCGCCAGTTGAAGGTCGTCTCGAGCACGCCGCCGATCAGGGGCGCCGCCGCGGGCACCACCCCGAGGATCGTCGCCATCCGCGCGAGTTCGCGGGCCGCGCGCGGCCCGGAATAGAGATCGCGCACGATCGACCGCGCCAGCACGACCGGCCCCGCGCCTCCCAACGCCTGCACGAAGCGGGCGGCGATCAGCATCTCGATCGACGGCGCGAGCGCGCACAGCGCGCTTCCAAAGGTGAACAGCGCGAGGCTCAGGATCAGCGTGGGCTTGCGGCCTCGCGCGTCCGACATCGGCCCGTAGACGATCTGCCCCGCCGCGAACCCCAGCAGGAACGCGGAGAGCGTGAGCTGTCCCGCGGCCGGGCTTGCGCCAAGCGCGGCCGTCAGATGGGGCAGCGACGGCAGATACATGTCGATCGCAAGCGGCCCGACCGCCGTCAGCAGCGCGAGCAGGCAGGTCAGGGCGAAGGTGTCGGGCCGCAGATGCATCGGACGCCGGGAGACGGGGCGGGAGGCTGCGCAGATAGGCCGGGGACCGGCGAGGTCGAGGCGCGTCGCGGCATGGCGCCGATGCGCGACGTCTCAGCCGTACCGGTGCAGCGTCGCGCCGTGGGCCTTGAGCCAGGCCTCCGCGCGGTCGTAGTCGGGAACGATGCGGGCGACGTGCGCCCAGTAACGCGGCCCGTGATTCATCTCCTTTCGGTGCGCGACCTCGTGCGCGGCGAGGTAGTCGAGCACGTACGGCGGCGCCAGAATGAGCCGCCAGGAGAACGCGAGATCGCCGGCGACCGAGCACGAGCCCCAGCGGCTCTTGGTGTCCTTGATCGTCATGCGTCCGACCATCACGCCGAGCGCCGCGGCGTGGCGCCGGACGGCCTCCGTGAGGTCGTCGCGCGCCTCGCGCTTCAGGAAGTCGCCGAGCCGGCGCGCCGCGTGCGGGGCGAGGCCATAGACCGCGAGGATCGGCGTGTCCCCCCGAAGGCCCGGCTCGACGCGCACGAGCCCGCGAACGCTCTCCTTCAGCACGATGCGGTGCGGCTCTCCCCGCAGCGGAATGATCTCGCCATGAGCGAAGGGCACGTGCTCCGGCAGTCTGGCGAGCCGCTGCTCGATCCAGCCGACATGACGCTCCACGAAGTCGCGCGCGGCCGCGAGCGACGTGCGCGCCGGCAAGGTCAGCGTCACGTCGCGTGCGGCGGAGCGCACCCGCAGCGTCATCCGCCGCGCCTGGGCGTTCCGTCGGATCGCGATCGCGACCTCTCCGAGCCGGGTGTCGACGCGCAGCGCGTCGTCCTGCAGACGCGCGTCGGGACGCGCGAGAAGCGGCAGGGCACGGAAGGCGCGGAACAGCGACATGGCGACCGGACGGTGGTGGGCCGACGGCCGGCGAGGCGGCGAATCAGCGTCGCCGCCGACTTTAGCCGCGCGGATTCCAGCTGCGCGACCCCTTCATGCTCAGCTCGCGACGCCGTCCACGGCTTCGAGCAGCCGCGCGATGTCCTCGTCGCGCGACAAGCGATGGTCGCCGTCCTTGATCAGCGTGACCACCACGTCGTCCTCGGCGAGGCGCTCGACCGTGCGGAGGGCGTGCTCCCACGGCACGTCCGGGTCGCGCATGCCCTGCAAAATGTGGATCGGCGCGCCGACTCGGATCGGACCGCCGAGCAGCAGATGGGCGCGGCCCTCCTCGATGAACCGCCGCGTGATCGGGTACGGCTCCGGCGCGTAGTCGCTGTGGCGAAGCCACCGGCCGGTCTCCAGGATCTCGGCGCGAACCTCCTCCGAAAAGCGGTCCCACATCAGCGTCTCGCTGAAATCGACCGCCGGCGCGATCAGTACGAGGCCGGAGGGGGGCCGCGCCATGCGCCGCGCGACCAGCAGAGCGATCCAGCCGCCCATCGAGGAGCCGACCAGCACGGGCGCCGGACCGGCATGCGCCTCGATCGCGGCGAGCGCGTCCTCGGTCCAGGAACCGATCGTGCCGTCCTCGAACCTCCCGCCGGAGGCGCCATGCCCGGAATAGTCGAACCGCAGCGCCGCGCGACCTCTCTCGGCCGCCCAGGAATCCAACGCGGTCGCCTTGGTCGCCGTCATGTCGGAGCGGAAGCCCCCGAGCCAGACCACGCAAGGACCCGTCCCGGGCCGCACGAGCAGCGCGATCTCGCGCGCCTTCGCGCCTTCGCCCACCGTCAGTCTGAGGGAGGTGATCTCGGACATGCGCTCGCCCCGCTGCGTTGGAATGATCCTCGCGGGGGTGCGGAGGATCATGGCGCGCACGCTTGCCACAGGACGGCGCGGACGTCACGCCGTCGGCGACGGGAAGGAGGGCCCGGCACCGCGCTTCAGTCCAGGCTCATTGCGCAAGCCCGGCGGAGGCTGCTAACCCCGCAGGCGACGTTCTGCGGCGGAAGACCTCCTTCATGACCTCTCCTCGCTTTCGCATCGGCACCCGTGGCAGCCCGCTCGCGCTCTGGCAGGCGAACCGGGTGCGCGACGACCTGATCGCAGCCCATGGCCTTGCGCCGGAGGCGGTCGAGATTGTGACCATCAAGACCACGGGCGACGCCATCCAGGACCGGCCGCTGTCGGAAGCCGGCGGCAAGGGGCTGTTCGTCAAGGAGATCGACGAGGCGCTGCTCGACCGGCGCGTCGACCTCGCCGTGCATTCCGCCAAGGACCTGCCCACCGAGCTTGCGCCCGGCACTGCGCTCTCCGCCACGCTGGAGCGCGCCGACGTGCGCGACGCGCTCATCGGCGGGTCGGCGCGGACTCTGAAGGAGCTGCCTGCCGGCGCGATCGTTGGCACCGCTTCGCTGCGCCGCGGCGCGCTGGTGCGGCGCCTCCGGCCCGATCTCGAGGTCGTCTCCTTTCGCGGCAACGTGCAGACCCGGCTGGACAAGCTCGGGCGCGGCGAGGCCCACGCCACGCTCCTCGCGCTCGCGGGACTGACCCGCCTCGGCCTCCAGGGCCACGCCACCGAGATCCTCGACGTCGATGACTTTCCCCCGGCGCTTGGGCAGGGCGCGATCGCGGTGACGGCGCGCGAGGACGACGACGCCACCCGCGAGGCCCTGCGCGCGCTCGACCATGCGGCGACGGCGGCCGCTCTCGCCTGCGAACGCAGCTTCCTCGCCGTCCTCGACGGCTCGTGCCGCACGCCGATCGCGGGCCTCGCACGCGCCGAGGAGGGCCGGCTCCGGTTCCTCGGGCTGGTGCTGTCGATCGACGGCGCGCGCACGGTCGAAGGCGCGATCGAGGGCGACGCCGCGGACGCCGCGCGGCTCGGCGCCGAGCTCGGCCGGGACGTCAAGGCGCGCACGCCCGCCGATCTGCTCGCGGCCTTCGGCTGACGGGCGGCGGCGATGAAGGTCCTCGTCCTTCGCCCCGAACGCGCCGCGGAACGCACCGCCCGTGCGCTCGAGGCGCGCGGGATGACGGCGGTCCTCGCGCCTGTGCTCGCGATCGAGACGCTCGACGCGGTCATTCCCGAGGTCGTCTATGACGCCGTCCTCGCGACCAGCGCCAACGGCCTGCGCAAGCTCAAGGGCCGGCCGGAGATCGGACGCCTGCGCCGGGTTCCGCTGATCGCCGTCGGCGACCGCACGGCGGAGGCCGGCCGCGAGGCGGGCTTCGCCGTCGTGCACGTCGCCGAGGGCGACGGCCGGTCGCTGGTGGCGGACGCCGCCGCGCGGTTTCCGACGCCGTCGCGTTTCCTGCACGCCGCCGGCGCCGACCGCGCCTTCGACGTGGCGGGCGCGCTGGCCGCGCATGGCCATGCGATCGACGTGGTCGAGCTCTATCGGGCGACCGCGGCCCCCGCCCTGCCGGACGCGGCGCGGACCGCGCTTTCCGCCGGCGAAGTCGACGCCGTGCTGCACCACTCCCGGCGCATCGCCGAGACCTTCCTGACGCTTGCAGCCGCCGCGGGGCTGACGGAGGCGATCCGTCCCCTCCCCCACGCGGCGCTGGCGCTGCGGGTGGCGGAGCCTCTGTTCGCGGCCGGTTGCCCGATCGTTGGGGTAGCGACGCGACCGGACGAGGCCGCCTTGTTCGACGCGCTCGCCGGCGTGATCAACCCCGGCTCGCAATCCGGGGGCGAGCGTTCTAATTAGGGAGCGGCGGACGCCCGGAGACGGACGGCCCGATCTTCCCGTGACCAGTCAGGAGCGGCCTATGGCGGACCCCAAAGGACCCGAGACCACGACCGGCGGCGGCGCGCCCTCCGCGCGGCCGAAGGCTCCGACGCTCGACCTGAAGGCCGCCGACGTGACGCCCAAGGATGCGGCGAAGGACCCGTCCTCCGCGACGGCGACGCCCGCCGACCCCAAAGACGCGCCCAAGCCTTCCAGCCCGGCCTCGACGGCGAGCGCGCCGCAGTCGGGCGCCGCATCGCCCACAGGCGCGCCTGACGCCAAAGCGGCCGACGTCAAACAGCCGTCCTCGAGCGCCGCGGCTCCCGCGTCGGCTGGTCCGACGTCGGCCGGCGGTCCCGGCGCGCGCCCGGCCGGCGCGACGCCCAGCTTCGGCGGCGCGAAGCCGACCGAATCCGGCTCGCCCAAACCAGGCGCCGCCACGGGGCCTGACCTGTCCAAGACCGGCGCCAAGTCCGACTCTTCGAAGTCGGACCTCGGCAAAGGCGAGCCCGGCAAGCCGGCGGACCTCAGGCCTTCGGAGTCCAAGCCTTCGGAGTCCAAGCCTGTCGATCCGAAGCCTGCGGACACCGGCGCCCCGACCCGCGTCGCGGCGGCCGTGACCCCGGCGCGCGGCGGCGCCGGGGTGCTGGGCCTCGCCGGGTCCGCGCTGTTCGGCGCCGCGATCGCGCTGGGCGTGGTCGCGCTTTATGGCCAGGAGCTCATTGGCGGGGACGGGAGCCAGTCGATGCGCGTCACTGAGGTCGAGAGCAAGCTCGACGCGGTCGGCCTCGATGTGGCCGCTCTCCGCGAACGTTCGGGCCAGACCGCCCAGACCGCCGACACTTCGGCCATCGAAGCCCGCATCTCCGAGCTCGCCCGGACCATCGACGGCTCCGGCGCGCGCGTCGCAGCGCTCGAGGGCGAGATTCGCGGCCTCGCGGGTCGCGAACAGGCGCCGACCGTGGACCCTGCCGCCGTCGACGCCCTCACGAAGCGCGTCGACGGACTCGAGTCGAAGATCGCCGACATGCCGACCCGCGAAGCGATCGCCGAACTCGGCGCCCGGATCGACGCCGCGGTGAAGCCGCTGGACGAGAAGATCGCGGCGCTCGACGCCGCGCTCAAGGCCCGCCCGGTGGGCGATCCCGCGGCGCGGCTGGTGACGGCCTTCGCCGCCATCGACCAGGCCGTCGCCGCCGGCCGGCCGTTTCCGACGGAGCTCGCCGCCGCGAAGGCCGCCGGCGGCGACGTCGCTGCGCTCGAGCCCTATGCGGCTGGCGGCGCGCCCACCAAGGCCGCGCTCGGCGCCGAGCTTAAGGACGTGATGGCGAAGCTGCCGTCGCTCAAGCCAGCTGCCGACGCGTCCGTGTTCGACCGCCTCGTCGCGAGCGCGGGCTCGGTGGTCAAGGTCACGCCGGCGACCGCGCCGGCCGGATCGGCGCCCGCGGACGTACGCGCCCGGGTCGCCGCCAAGGCTTCCGCCAGCGACGTCGAGGGCGCCCTTGCCGACATTGAGGCGCTCGATCCGGACGCCAAGGCCGCCACGGCCGCGTGGGCGGACAAGGCGAAAGCCCGTCTCGCCGCCGACGAGGCCCTCGCCACCGCCCGCACCGCCGCGCTTGCGCGCCTCGGCGCCACCGACTGAGGTCCATCGAACATGGTTCGCGTTCTGATTTACCTCGCTCTTGTCGGGGTCTTCGCCTTCGGCGCCGTCTGGATCGTCGACCGCCCCGGCGAGCTGGTGCTCACCTGGCAGGGCTACCGTGTGGAGACCAGCGTCGCGGTCGCGCTCGCCTTCGTGGCGGCGCTCGTCTGCGCCACCGTCGTGCTGTGGAACGTGATGCGCTGGATCCTCGCGGGGCCCGAGGCCTTTGCGCTGTTCCGGCGCAACCGGCGCCGCGCCAAGGGCTATAAGGCCATCGCGCGCGGAGTGGTGGCGGTCGGCACCGGCGACGCCCGCCAGGCCGGGCGCGAGGCCTCCGAGGCGCGACGCCTGCTTGGCAAGGAGCCGCTGACTCTGGTGCTGGCGGCGCAGGCCGCGCAACTCGCGGGCGACCGCACCGGCGCCGAAGCCGCCTTCCGCGCCATGACCGATTCGCCCGAGACGCGCTCGCTCGGCCTGCGCGGGCTGTTCGTCGAGGCCGAACGCCGCGGCGACCGCGCGGGCGCCAAGGCCCTCGCCGAGGAGGCCGCGCGCCAGTCGCCCGAGACCCCTTGGGCCGGCCAGGCGCTGTTCGATTTCCAGTGCGCCGAGCGCGACTGGGGCGGGGCGCTCTCGACGCTCGAGCGGCTGTCGGCCAACCGCCTGATGGACAAGGCCGAGGTGAAGCGCCGGCGCGCCGTGCTGCTGACGGCCCAGGCGACCGACGGCGCCGCCGCCGACCCCGCGCTCGCCGTGAAGCGTGCCCGTGAGGCCCACGGCCTGGCTCCGGACTTCGTGCCTGCGGCTGCGCTGGCGGGACGGCTGCTCGCCGAGCAGGGCGACCCGCGCAAGGCGTCGAAGATCGTCGAAGCGACCTGGGCCAAGGCGCCCCATCCCGATCTCGCCGAGGTCTACGTGCACGTGAAGCCCGGCGACCCGGCGCTCGCCAAGCTGAAGCGCGCCAAGGCCCTCGCCGAACGCTCCGGCGACGATCCGGAAGGGCTGCTGGCGGTCGCCCGCGCCGCGATCGCGGCCCGCGAGTTCGAGACCGCCCGCGCCGCCGCCGACAAGCTGATCTCGATCCGTCCGACCGCCCGCGCCTGCCTGCTTATGGCCGAACTCGAGGACATCGAGAGCGGCGACACCGGCAGCGCCCGCCAGTGGCTCGCCCGCGCGCTGCGTGCCGCGCGCGACCCGGCCTGGGTGGCCGACGGCGTGGCCAGCGACACATGGGCGCCCGTGTCGCCCGTCACCGGCCGGCTCGACGCCTTCGTCTGGAAGGTTCCGGTCGAAGAGACGCGCCCGAAGCTCGCTGCGGACGCCTGGCTCGACCAGCGGCCGGGCGCCGACGCCAGCATGATCGCGCCCAGCGCGCCGTCCTCGGTGCTGCCGCGCAAGATGCCCGAACTGATGGACCCCGCGGATGCGCCGCCCGCTGCGCAGGCGGTCGTCGCCAAGCCCGTCGTTTCGAAGGCCGAAGCGCCCAAGACCGATGCGGTGAAGACCGGCGTCGTCGAGGTGGTCCCGCCCCCGAAGAGCGAGGCCCCCGCCGTCGCGACCGCCATGCCGATGCCGTCGAAGCCCTTGGCGGCCAAGCCGACCGCGGCCGTGTTTCCGCTGACCCGCGCGCCCGACGACCCGGGTCCAGGCGCCGCGGAGCCCGTCGACGCAGTCGCGACCAAACGGTTTCCAGCGGACCGGCCGAGCTTCTAGCCTTCGACCTCACCTTGTCCCACGACGCTCCACGCCGCATTTAGGAGCGACCCGAGGACAAGACCCATGACACGGCCCGAACCCGCACACGCCTTCGCCGCCGACGCCTCTGCGCCGGCGAGCGTGACGCTCGACGTCGAGGGGATGCACTGCGCCGCCTGCGCGGAGCGGATCGAGCGCGTGCTGGGTCGCACGCCGGGCATAGCCTCTGCCGTCGTGAACCTGCCGCTGGAACGCGCCGACGTCCGCTTCGACGGACCAGCCGATCCGGCCTCCGCTGTCGCCGCGGTGCGGCGCGCCGGCTACGAGGCGCATGTTCGCCCGTCAGGTTCGCAGGCGCGGCGCGCGGCCGACGAGGCGCGCGCAGTCGCCCGCCGCGCCGACGAGCGTCGCACCGCCGCCCTCCTGATCATGACGGCCCTCTTGGGCGCGCCCTTCCTCGTCGAAATGGCGGGCATGGCGGTGGGCGCCCACGGACTGCTGCCGCCTTGGCTCCAGCTTGCGCTCGCCACCCCCGTCCAACTGCTCGTCGGCGCGCGGTTCTACCGCGGCGCCTGGGCGGCGTTGCGGGGCGGCGCCGCCAACATGGACGTGCTGGTCGCCCTCGGGGTGACCGCCGCCTATGGCTGGAGCGCGGTCGAGGTGCTCGTCTACGGCGGACACAGGGCCCTGTATTTCGAAGCCTCGGTGGCCGTGCTGGGCTTCGTCCTGCTCGGCAACCTGCTTCAGGCGCGCGCCACCGCCGGGGCCAGCGCGGCGCTGACGGCGCTCGGCGAACTCACTCCGGCGCACGCTCGCCTCCACCGGCCCGACGGCCGCGAGGAGGACGTCGCGGTGGGCGCTCTGCATGCCGGCGACATCGTGCGCGTGCGGCCGGGCGAGCGTTTCCCGGTGGACGGTCTGGTCGTGGAGGGGCGCAGCGAGGCCGACGAGCAGCTCGTCACGGGTGAAAGCAAGCCGGTCGCCAAGGCCGCGGGAGATGCCGTGATCGCCGGGGCGATGAACGGCTCCGGGTCGTTGCTGGTGGAGGCCTCGGCCGTCGGCGAGGACGCCACCCCCGCCCGCATCGGCCGGCTCGTGGCGCGCGCGCAGCTCGCCAAGGCGCCCGTGCAACGACTGGTGGACAGGGTCACCGCGGTGTTCGTGCCGGTGGTGGTCGGGATCGCGGCCGCGACCTTCGTCGGCTGGCTGCTGGCGGGGGCCGGAGCGGGCGCGGCGCTGGGCCACGCCATCGCCGTGCTCGTCATCGCCTGCCCCTGCGCGCTCGGCCTCGCGACTCCGGCCGCGCTCGTCGCCGGCACCGGCGCGGGCGCGCGCGCCGGCATCCTGGTCCGCGACATCGAAGCGCTCGAGCGCGCGGCGCGGATCAACACGGTCGTGTTCGACAAGACGGGAACGCTGACTGCGGGCCGGCCCGCCTTGGTTGCGGCCGACGCGCTCGACGGCGACAGCCAGCGGCTCGTCGCTCTCGCCGCCGCGATCGAGCGGGGATCGGAGCATCCGCTGGCGCACGCCGTCGTGGAAGCCGCCGAGGGTCAGGGCCTCGACATTCCCGTCGCCCACGACATCCGCGCCGTGTCCGGCGAGGGCATCACCGGCACCGTCGACGGGTCGAGGATCGCCATCGGCGGCGTGCGGTTGCTGACGGAGATCGGCGCCCACACCGCGCCGATCGAGGCGATGCTCGCGCGGCACGCCGCCGAGGGCCGCACCGCCGTGGCGATCTCGGAAGGGCGCCGCGCCAAGGGCGTGCTGGCGTTCTCCGACGCCGCCCGACCGAACGCCGCGGAAGCCGTGCGCCGGCTGCGCGACGACGGCCTTGAGATCGTGATGCTGACCGGCGATTCGGCGGAGGCGGCGGCCCCGATCGCCCGAGGCGTCGGCATCGAGCGCGTCGAGGCCGGCGCCCGACCGGCCGACAAGCTCGCCACGATCGCGCGGCTTCAGGCGGAAGGCCGCGTCGTCGCGATGGTCGGCGACGGGATCAACGACGCGCCGGCGCTTGCGGCCGCCGACATAGGCGTCGCGATGGGCGGCGGCGCGGACGTGGCGCTCGAGACCGCCGGAATCGCCCTGTTGCGTCCGGACCTGCTTCTCGCGCCTGCAGCACTGTCGCTTTCGCGCCGCACCGTGGCGACAATCCGCCAGAACCTCGTCTGGGCCTTCGCCTACAACGTGGTGGGCCTGCCCCTTGCGGCTCTTGGCTTTCTGTCCCCCGCGCTCGCCGGCGCCGCGATGGCGCTGTCCTCCGTGAGCGTGGTCCTCAACGCCTTGAGGCTTTCGCGTTGGAGAATGGATCCTTAATCCCTCCGAGCGCGTTATAGGCGCGTCACACGGGCGTTTGCGTCTCTCGGGGGTTCTAAAATGCGCGTCGCGATTTTCGTCTCGGCGATCCTGCTCTTCGTGCTCGCCGTCGCTCTGCTGCCGATGAGCGGACCGGCCGAGGCCGTCACCAAATCCGGAGAGCCAATCGTGGTGCGCAGCGCCCACGGCGTGGCCCCCACGGTCCAGGCGCTCGAAGCCTCGCTCCGCCGCCGCGGCGTCTCCACGGTCGTGAAGGTCGAGCAGTCCGCTTCCGCCACCCCGGCGACCCTCGTGCTCTTCGCCGACCCCCATCACACAGCCGACGCCTCCGCCCGTGCGCTCGATGCGCTCGACTTGCCGCTGCGTGCTCTTGTCTACATGGAAGGCGACTTCGTCTCGATCGCCTATGACGATCCGAAGGCGCTGTCGAAGCGCCATGGCCTCAGCGCCGACGAGGCCGCCGCCGCCGGCCGCGCCGTCGCCGCCGTGGTGGCCGAGGCCGCCGGCTCCTGACAGCGGGCTCTCTGTCGTCGACGCGCTCCCGCGTCGGCGCGGACACGTGATCGCTCGCGAGCGCCTTGGCCTTCTCGCGACCGAAATCGCGCTATATCACGAAGCTCCACCGTCCTTCCTCGACGCTTGAGAGCTTCATGTCCCGCCGGCCTTCGCCCGACGCCTCCTCCGTTTCCCTCCTCGACCGCCGCGCGCTGCTGCAGATCGGCCTCGCCGCGCAGGCGGCGATCGCGTTGGGGACGCCCGCCTTTGCGCAAGGCGCAGCCGGCGACGACCTGAAATTCGGTCCGGCAGAGCCCTTCTCCTACGACGGGCTGAAGGCGCTCGCGAAGGCGAAGGCCTCGAAGCCCTACGCCGAGCCCCCGCGGCCGAACCCGGACATCGTCCGGAAGATCGATTACGACGCCCACGGCAAGCTGAAG
The DNA here is from genome assembly GCF_016907975.1 of Methylopila capsulata. GTDB lineage: Bacteria > Pseudomonadota > Alphaproteobacteria > Rhizobiales > Methylopilaceae > Methylopila > Methylopila capsulata. The sequence continues at coordinate 1,016,637 of NZ_JAFBCY010000002.1, read as the reverse complement.
TTCAACCCGGAGCACGCGCTCTACGGCAAATCGCCGGGCGCCTATCCCATCACCTTCATGCACGTCGGCCAGTTCTTCCCCAAGACGGTCCGCATGCACGCGGTCGCCGAGGGCAAGTCGCGCGAGATCCTCTACGATCCCGCCTACTTCGACATGCCGGCCGACCACGTCGCCAAGGGCCTGCCGCCGCAGCCTTCGGCCTACGCGGGCCTCTGGGTCCGCGAGGCCAAGGACCAGGTCACCGACAAGGGCGACTGGAAGACGCGCGAGCCCTTCGCGACCTTCCTCGGCGCCTCCTACTTCCGCGCCATCGGGGGCAAGGGACAGGTCGGCATGTCCGCGCGCGGCGTGGCGCTGTTTCCTCAGCCCGGCGCGGCGGAGGAGTTCCCGGACTTCACCGCCTTCTGGTTCGAACCGGCAAAGACCGACGGCGACCCGGTCACGGTCTACGCGCTGCTCGACGGCCCGTCGCTCGCCGGCGCCTATCGCTTCCTGATCCATCGCACCGCCGGCACGCTGATGGAGATCGAAGCGACCGTGACCATGCGCCAGGACGTGCCGCGGCTCGGGCTTGCCGCGCTGACCTCAATGTACTGGTTCTCGGAAGCGCAGAAGCCGTCGCTAATCGACTGGCGCCCCGAGGTGCACGACTCCGACGGCCTGGCCATGTGGACCGGCGCCGGCGAGCGGATCTGGCGGCCGCTGAACAACCCGCCGCGCATCATGACCTCGAGCTTCACGGACGAGCGCCCGCGCGGCTTCGGCCTTCTGCAGCGCGACCGGGTGTTCGACCACTACCAGGACGGCGTGAAGTACCAGGATCGCCCCTCGACCTGGATCGAGCCGGTGGGCGACTGGGGCAAGGGTGTGGTGCAGCTCGTGGAGCTGCCGACCGACGACGAGATCCACGACAACGTGGTGGCCTACTGGATCCCCTCTGAGCCCACCAAGGCGGGCGACACCGTGGCGCTGGCCTACAAGCTGCACTGGCTGGACGAAGAGCCCTACCCCACTCCGCTCGGCCGCGTGGTGGCCACCAGGCTCGGCCGGGGCGGCCAGCCCGGCCTGCCGCGGCCGCCGGGCGTGCGCAAGTTCATGATCGAGTTCCTCGGCGGGCCGCTGACCGACATCCCCTACGGCCAGACCGTGGAGCCGGTGCTCTGGGCGTCCCGCGGGACGTTCTCCTACGTCTTCGCCGAGGCGGTGCCGAGCGACGTTCCGGGCCATTGGCGCGCGCAGTTCGACCTGACGGCGGAGGGGACGGAGCCGGTCGAAATGCGCTGCTACATGAAGGTCGGGGATCGGGTGCTGACCGAGACGTGGCTGTACCAGTACATCCCGCCGGCCTGATTTCGGCGACGCTTCGCACGTCGCGCCTTGCATTCGGAGCGCCCTTTCGGTAGAGGGTGCGCCGTCGCCGCTTTAGCTCAGTTGGTAGAGCACGTCATTCGTAATGACGGGGTCGCGTGTTCGAGTCACGCAAGCGGCACCATTCCTCCGTTCGAAATCGCGTCAGTGTCGCTTCCGCGTCCTACCGGACCTGGGCGGCGGCCGTCTATACCTGCCGCTGACGCCCTGCGGGACGGACGCTGATCGGCGTCTTGGGCGGAGCGGGGACGCATGTTCGACAGTCTGCGGCATTTCATGAACGAGCTCGCCGGCACCGGCGAGGAGGCGACGGAGCCGTTTTCGGTGTCCGACCACCGCGTCGCGGCCGCAGCGCTGATGGTTCACCTGCTGGGCGTCGACGGCGTCGTCGAGGAGCAGGAGCGCGACGCGTTGCACGGGATCGTGCGGTCGCGATTCGGTCTGTCCGAAAGCGAGACCGACGAGCTTCTCGCCCTCGCCCGCCGGCGCGATCAGGAGGCGGTCGACCTCTATGCCTTCACGAGCGTGCTCAAGCGCTCGCTGGACGCGGAGGGCCGGGCCGGCGTCATCGAGATGATGTGGGAGCTCGTGTTCTCGGACGGCGCGGTCAACGAGCTCGAGGACAACGTGGTGTGGCGCGTCGCCGAACTGCTCGGCGTTTCGACGCGGGAACGCGTCGAGCTGAAACGACGCATCGCCGCCCGCGCCCGTCCGTTGTCGGACACGCCCGTCAGGGACTGACGTCCACGCGCGGCTTGCCGGTCGACGACGGCGCGGGCGCGAGACCCGATCCGAACCGGGACGCCGATCATTCCGTCGGTTTCGCAATTTGCGAACCGCGTCGCAAAACGCGACGCGCGCTGCGAAACGCTCTTGGCAGACTCACTAGCTGTTGACCGTCTGCGCCCTCAAAGCCCCACATCTTGGGCGCGAAGGCGCCATCGTGGACTGGCAAGGCGCTTGCACACTCAGGATCGCCGGATCTGGTTCATGCGTACCGGCGTCAGTTCGGGCGGAGGCGGGGTTTCGTCGTCGCGTTTTGGGACCCCCCTCCGCATCCCGACTTTCACTCCGGCTTCGGCCGCGTCCCGAAGATCGCGCTGCCGACGCGCACATGCGTCGCGCCGAACGGCACGGCGTCCGCGAAGTCGGAGCTCATCCCCATCGACAGGCCCTTGAGCCCGTTGCGTCGCGCGATCTGGTCGAGGAGCGCGAAGTAGGGCGCAGGCGGTTCGTCCACGGGCGGGATGCACATCAGCCCTTCGATCTCGAGGCCGTAGGCGTCTCGGCATTGCGCGACGAAGGCGTCGGCGTCCTCGGGATCGACGCCGGCCTTCTGCGGCTCGGACCCCACGTTCACCTGCACGAAGAGCTTCAGGCTGCGGCCCTGCGCGGCCATCTCCTTGGCGATCGCCTGGGCGATCTTCGGCCGATCGACGGTGTGGATGGCGTCGAACAGCGCGACCGCCTCCGCCGTCTTGTTGGACTGCAGCGGGCCGATGAGGTGGAGCTCGACGTCCTGAAATTGCGCCTTGAGCTCCGGCCATTTGGCCTGGGACTCCTGCACCCGGTTTTCGCCAAACGTGCGTTGGCCGGCCTCGAGCACGGGCAGGATGTCCGCCGCGTCGAAGGTCTTGGACACCGCAATCAGCGTCGTCTCGCCCTCCGGGCGGCCGGCGGCGCGCTCCGCCTTGGCGAGGGCGGCGCGCACCAGGGCGAGACGGGCGGGGGCGTCGGACATAACGGCTCCTCGGGACACGCAGAACACGCCCTTCACGCGCGTGCGAAACGCCGAAACGTAAACGAGATCAAGGGGCGTCGCTACTCGGCGGCGACCGCGTCCGGCGCGTCCAGATACTCCCGCCACATCGGCGAGCCGCCCCCGAGGGTCGCGATGAAGGCGGCGTGGGCGGCGAGATCGTCGGCCGTCAGGCGCGACGGCAGCGGCGTGGGACGCGGCGCGACGGCGCGGCCGCCGCGGAGGTTGCGGTCGGTGAGGTGCGAGAGGCCGAGCGTCGCCTGACGACCGCCCAACAGCTCGAGATAGACCTCCGCCAGAATCTCGCTGTCGAGCAGCGCGCCGTGCTTGGTGCGGCGCGAGTTGTCGATGCCATAGCGCTGGCAGAGCGCGTCGAGCGAGGCTGAGCCGCCGGGATTGCGCCGGCGCGCGAGCTGCAGGGTGTCGACGATGCGGTGCTGGGCGAGTTCCGGCTGGCCGATCTTCCGGAGCTCCATGTTCAGGAAGCCGACGTCGAAGGCCGCGTTGTGGATCACCAGCGCATCGTCGGCGATGAACTCCAGGAACTCCTGGGCGACCGCGGCGAAGACCGGCTTGGTGCTCAGGAACTCCGCCGACAGGCCGTGGACACGGAACGCTTCCTCCGGCATGTCGCGCTCGGGGTTAACATAAAGATGACAATGCGCGCCGGTCGGGATGCGGTTGAGCAACTCGACGCACCCGATCTCGACGACCCGATCGCCCTTGAGCGGATCGAGGCCGGTGGTCTCGGTGTCGAGGACGATCTCACGCATCGGTCAGGCCTCCGTCGCGCGACCGGAGGCGGACGAGCAGCGCGCGCACTTGCGCGCGGGCAGGCTCGATACCTTGCGCGGTGTCGATCACCACGTCGGCGCGGGCGCGCTTGTCGGCGTCGGGGGTCTGGCGGGCGAGCACGGCGCGAAAGGTCTCCTCGGTCATTCCGGGCCGCTGCATCACCCGGCGGCGCTGCTCCCCGGGGCCGGCGCTGACCACGACGACGAGATCGACGGCGCCGTCTCGGCCGCTTTCGAACAGCAGCGGGATGTCGAGCACGACGACGTCGGCGCCCTCGGCGCGGCGGGCGGCGAGGAAGGCGGCCTCGGCCTCACGCACGAGAGGATGGACGATCGCCTCCAGCTTCGCCAGAGCGGCGGCGTCCCCGATCACCCTCGTCCCCAACTCCTTCCGGTCCACCGCGCCGTCGCGCGCGACGCCCGGAAACGCCGCCTCCACCAACGGGACCGCACGGCCGGCGTAGAGCGCGTGGACCACAGCGTCGGCGTCGTGCACCGGAACGCCCTCCTCCGCGAACAGCTTCGCGGTGGTGGATTTGCCCATGCCGATGGAGCCGGTGAGGCCGATGACGATCACGCCTCAACCTTGGCCTTGGCGTTCCGCGCGACCAGCCAGGCCGCGCCTTCGCCGACCGCGATCGCGAGGAACCCGCCGATCAGCAGCGTCGCGACGTGGGGGCCGAGCAGGTCCTTGAAGGCGAACAGGCCGACAAAACCCGCGGTGGTCGCGATCGAACCGGCAAGCGACACAAGCTTCAGCGCCAGAAGCGCGAACGTCAGTCCCACGAGCGTCTCCCTTCCTACGAGCGGCCGCCGTCCTGGCCGCGCAGGATATCGTCGATCACCAGCGCGCGCAGTTCCGGCGTCACCTCGGGGCGGACGCCGAACCAGCGTTCGAAGCCGGGGACCGCCTGATGCAGGAGCATCCCCAGGCCGTCGACAGTGCGGTTGCCCTGCGCCTTGGCCGCCGCGAGAAACGGCGTCTCCAGCGGCACGTAGACGAGATCGGTCACCACCGCCTCGTCCCTCATCTCGCCGAGATGAACGTCCAGCGCGCCCTTGCCCGCCATGCCGAGCGAGGTCGCGTTGACCACCACGTCGGCCAGCGCCAGCCAGCGCCAGAGTTCGTCGTAGCCGCAGGCGACGCCCGCCGCGCCGGCGAGCGCAGCGACCGTCTCGGCCCGCTCCACCGTCCGGTTCACGACGGCGACCCGCTCGAAGCCGCGCCCGGCCAGAGCATGCGCCACAGCCCGCGACGCGCCTCCGGCGCCCAGCACGAGCGCGACCTTGCGACCGCCCTCCCAGCCGGGCGCGCGGTCGTCGAGATTGGCGAGGAAGCCGAAGCCGTCGGTGTTCGCGCCGTGAAGCCGATCGTCCGCAAACCACAGCGTGTTGGCCGCCCCGAGCGCAGCCGCGCTCGGCTCCGCATGGTCGAGCAGCGCGAAAGCCGCCTCCTTGTGAGGAGCCGTCACGTTGCCGCCCACGAAGCCGTTTTCCGCGAAGGCGCGGACGAAGGCTTCGAAATCCTCAGGCGGCACTTCGGCATGCTCGTAGGAGCCCAGCAGGCCGTAGATCTTCAGCCAGTGGCCGTGGATCATCGGCGAGCGCGATTGGCGGACGGGCCATCCAAGCACGCAGGCGCGCGGCTCCGTGCTCACGCGGCGACCGCCTTCGCGCGACGCAGAGCCGCGAGCAGCGGGAGAAGCGGGAGTCCGAGGATGGTGAAGAAGTCGCCGTCCACCGCCTCGAACAGATGCGCCCCGACGCCCTCGAACTGATAGCCGCCGACGCTCAGGCGCGCGCCCTCCCCGGCGGCGTCGAGATAGGATTCGATGAAGGCGTCGGAGAGCGCGCGCATGGTGAGACGCGCCTCGGCGACATCGGTCCAGAGCGCGACGCCGTCGAGCGCAAGCGCCACGCCCGACGACAGCGTGTGCGTGCGGCCCGATAGCCGCTGAAGCTGGCGGCGTCCCGCGTCGCGGTCGACGGGCTTGGTGAAGCGCTCGCCATCGAGCGCGAGGGTCTGGTCGGCGCCGACCACGAGGCGCCCCGGCAGCCGCAGCGACACGTCCACCGCCTTCGCGGCCGCCAGCGCGCCCGCCACGTTCGCCGGCGTCGCGCCGTCGCCGGTCAGGCCGGCCTCGACCTCGCGCTCCTCGATCTCCGCTGGCAACGCCTCCACCGGCAGGCCGGCGTCCGTGAGGACCTTGGCCCGGATCGCGCTCTTCGAGGCGAGCGCGAGGGGCGCGGACGGGAGCCAGAGCGGGTGGGTCATACGGACATTCCGGGAGTGAGACTTGTCTGGACGATGGAGCGGTTCACGACACAGCCTGGGGTCCGGCCAGCGCCCAGAAGCGACGCCATAAGCTTTACGTCGTCGCGATCACGGCGGCCAAGCGCTTGGCCCGGTGCTCGTTCAGCATGGCGATGACGCCGGCGGCCGTCTCCTCGATCGAGCGGCGCGTGACGTCGATCGTGGGCCAGCCGTGGCGGGCGCAGAACCGACGCGACGCGGTGATCTCAGCGGCCACCAGATCCGGGTCGACATAGGCCCCGTCCTGCAGCCGGCCCGGCATGGCGCCTTCGAGACCGAGCACGCGATTGTGGCGGATGGCGACGATGCGCTCGGGCGACGCCACCAGGCCGACGATCAGCGGGCCTTTCAGCTTCTCGAGCCCATGCGGCGGCGGAAGATCGGGAATGAGCGGAATGTTCGCGGTCTTCACCCCGCGGTTCGCCAGATAGATCGACGTCGGCGTCTTGGACGTGCGGCTGACGCCCAGCAGCACCACGTCCGCCGCGGCGAGGTCGTCGGCGTACTGCCCGTCGTCGTGGGCCATGGTGTAGTTGAGGGCGTCGATGCGCTTGAAGTAGTCGGCGTTCAGCACGTGCTGGGCGCCCGGCTGCTTGTTCTGCTCGGTCCCGAGATACGAGCGCAGCAGCGTGAACACCGGCTCCAGCACCGACAGACAGGGACAGCCGAGGTCGCGGCAGCGGCTCTCGAGCTTCCCGATCAGGTCCTCGTCCACCAGCGTGTAGAGCACGATGCCGGGCTCGTCGGCGATTTCGTCAAGCACCCGTTCCAGCTGCCGGGCCGATCGCACCAGCGGGTAGACATGCTCGATCGACGACGCCGCGGCGTATTGCGAGGCGGCGGCGCGGGCCACCGCGACAAGCGTCTCGCCGGTTGCGTCGGAGACGAGGTGGACGTGGAAGGAGTGGCGGTCCGACGACATGAAAAGCAGAGAGCCTCTAGCGGTGGAACCGCGGCCGGATGGCGGCGTTTATCGAGGCCGATCCGAGCGGCGGACGCACGGGACGACCTGTCGACGACCCGGTGGACGACTGTGGACGAATTCGCCGACCTCGGCCCTCGCGTCCGACACTGTCGCCGAGCCCCTGAAAATCATCAACACCGCCGCGCGGCGGGATAACGATCCAAGGGTCCGCGTCCGAAAAGGTGAAGAACCCGTTAACGCCTTGAGACTCATGGTTTGGCCACAGGTCTTAAAAAATGGTTAACGCCGGTCAAGGTGTGGACGCCTTGTGGAGGGCGAGGAACGGCTGTAATCCGCCCCTCTAGAAAAAGAAACAGAAGACTCCATTCCAGATTCTAAGAGAGGGCCTTCGCCGTTGGTAAGTCCTGCGAACAACCTCGCGACTCTGACCCCTGAGACGAGCGGCTCGCGCTTCCTGAAGGCGCTCTCCGGAGAGACGCAGGCGGTCCCTCCGGTCTGGCTGATGCGTCAGGCGGGGCGCTACCTTCCGGAGTACCGCGAGCTGCGCGCCCAGGCCGGCGGCTTCCTCGATCTCTGCTACACGCCGGACCTCGCGACCGAGGTGACGCTGCAGCCGATCCGACGCTTCGATCTCGACGCCGCCATTCTGTTTTCGGACATCCTCGTCGTGCCGCACGCGCTCGGCCAGGAGGTGCGGTTCGTCGAAGGCGAGGGTCCGCGGCTCGATCCGCTGGCGAGCCGCGCGGAGTTCGCGACGCTGAAACCCGAGATCGACCTCGGGATGCTCGCGCCGGTCTACGAGACCGTGGCGCGGGTGCGCGCCGAGCTTGACCCGTCGAAGGCGCTGATCGGCTTCTGCGGCGCGCCCTATACCGTCGCGACCTACATGGTCGGCGGCCGCGGCGGCGAGGAACAGGCGCCCGCCCGCAAGCTCGCCTATAGCGATCCTGCGGCCTTCCAAGCGCTGATCGACCTGTTGGTGGAGGCCTCCGCGGCGCATCTCCTGGCGCAGCTCGAGGCCGGCGCGAACGCGGTGCAGATCTTCGACAGCTGGAGCGGCGACCTGCCGCCGGCCGAGTTCATGACCTGGTCGGCGGCGCCCATCGCGGCGATCTGCGCCAGGGTGCGCGCGAAGCGGCCGGGCGCGAAGATCCTCGCGTTCCCGCGCGGCGCCGGCGCGAAGCTGAAGGCCTTCGCCGAAGCGGTGCCCGCTGACGCGATCGGGCTCGCCACCGCCGAAGACCGCCGTGCCGCCCGCGAGGCCGTTCCCGCGCATGTGGCGCTGCAGGGCAACGTCGATCCGATCGCGCTGACGGTCGGCGGCTCGGCCCTGGACGCCGCCGTCGACGGCGTGCTGGCCGACCTCGGCGATCGGCCGCTGATCGTGAATCTCGGACACGGCGTACGGCAGGAGACGCCGCCCGAGCACGTCGCCCAAATGGTTGCGCGGGTGCGGCGCGCGGGCTGAGGTGATCCCGGCGATCGCCCCGCCCGGCCCCCAAGGACGCCACGGCAAGGACTTTCCCGATGGACCTCTACGCGTGGATCAAGGCGCTGCATGTCGTCGCCATCATCTCGTGGATGGCGGCGCTGCTCTACCTGCCGCGGCTGTTCGTGTACCACGCCGCCGCGACCGTGGGCTCGGAGACCTCCGAGACCTTCAAGGTCATGGAGCGGCGGCTGCTGAACGCGATCGCCAAGCCCGCCATGGGCGTCGCCTGGATCGCGGGGCTGATCTTGATCTGGCAAGGCGGCTGGGGCGCGTCAGGCTGGCTCCACGCCAAGCTGCTTTTCGTGGTCGCGCTGTCCGGCTTCACCGGCGTTCTGGGCCGCTGGACCAGGGATTTTGCGGCGGATCGGAACACCCGGTCGCAGCGCTTCTACCGGATCGCCAACGAAGCGCCGACGGTGTTGATGCTCGTCATTGTCACGCTCGTGATCGTAAAGCCGTTCTAAGTGTGGGCGATTGTCGAAAAACCGCGCCGCGGAGACTTGCAGGGCCTCGCGCGAATAAGCTATGAGTGGGTATTCCCTTCGTAGCGCCCTCGTGTTCGGCTTGGACAACGGCTGAACCGACACTGGCACGCGGATCGCCCGATCCGCTTTGCGACGTTAGGCGCCTTCAACAGGACCGAGACGCTGTCGCGCGCCTGTCCTGAGCGCCGCCAGCCTCATCATCTCCCTTCGTCCGGTCGCTTCTCCGCACAGCTCCAAGCGGACTCCATCTCCCCAAAGGCTCACGATGCCCGAAGTCAGGCTTTCCGATCTCAAGGCCAAGTCGCCGACCGAAATTCTCGTCCAGGCGGAGGAGCTCGAGGTCGAGAACGCCAGCACGCTGCGCAAGCAGGAGCTGCTGTTCGCCATCCTGAAGCAGCTCGCCGCGCGCGAGACCGACATCATCGGGGTCGGCGTGGTGGAGGTGCTGCAGGACGGCTTCGGCTTCTTGCGCTCGCCGGACGCCAACTACCTGCCCGGCCCGGACGACATCTACATCTCGCCCTCCCAGATCCGCCGCTTCTCGCTTCGCACGGGCGACACGGTCGAGGGCCAGATCCGGTCGCCGAAGGACGGCGAACGCTACTTCGCGCTGCTCAAGGTCAACACGATCAACTTCGACGACCCGGAGAAGGTCCGGCACAAGGTCCATTTCGACAATCTGACGCCGCTCTACCCGGACGAGCGGCTGAAGATGGAGATCGACAATCCGACCAAGAAGGACATGTCGACCCGCGTGATCGACATCGTCGCGCCGCTCGGCAAAGGCCAGCGCGCCCTCATCGTGGCCCCGCCGCGTACCGGCAAGACGGTCATGATGCAGAACATCGCGACCGCGATCGCCGCCAACCATCCTGAATGCTACCTCATCGTGCTGCTGATCGACGAGCGGCCGGAAGAGGTCACCGACATGCAGCGCTCGGTGAAGGGCGAGGTCATCTCCTCCACCTTCGACGAGCCGGCCCAGCGCCACGTGCAGGTCGCGGAGATGGTGATCGAGAAGGCCAAGCGCCTCGTCGAGCATGGCCGCGACGTCGTCATCCTGCTGGACTCGATCACCCGCCTCGGCCGGGCCTACAACACCGTGGTGCCCTCGTCCGGCAAGGTGCTGACCGGCGGCGTCGACGCCAACGCGCTGCAGCGCCCCAAGCGCTTCTTCGGCGCGGCGCGCAACATCGAGGAAGGCGGCTCGCTGACCATCATCGCCTCGGCGCTGATCGACACCGGCAGCCGCATGGACGAGGTGATCTTCGAAGAGTTCAAGGGCACCGGCAATTCCGAGATCATCCTGGACCGCAAGGTCTCGGACAAGCGCACCTTCCCGGCGATGGACATCACCCGCTCGGGCACGCGCAAGGAAGAGCTCATCGTTCCGGCCGACACCCTCAAGAAGATGTATGTGCTCCGCCGCATCCTGAACCCGATGGGCACCGTCGACGCGATGGAGTTCCTGCTGGACAAGCTGCGCTCCACCAAGACCAACGGCGACTTCTTCGACTCGATGAACACCTGATCCGGGGTCGCGGCGCCTGCGCGCGGCGGCCGAGGCCGCGCGCTCGGGCTTCGTTCCCGCTTGCGGAGCCGGCCGTCTCCATGCTCCCAATGCGGCCATGACGGCGGCCCGCTCCCTTGTTCGGCTTTTTGGCGCGATCCTGGTCGCGCTCGTCGTCGCCGCGCCCGTGCGGGCCGAGCTCAGCTTTCCTCCCTTCACGAACTACGTCGTCGACCAGGCGGGGGTGATCCCCGCGGCCGAAGAAAGCGCGCTCGTCGCGAAGCTTAAGAGCTTCCAGGAGCGCACCGGCCGCCAGCTTGCGGTCGCGACCGTGCCCTCGCTGCAGGGAACGTCGGTCGAGGATTTCGGCAACCGTCTGTTCCGCGCCTGGAAGCTCGGCGACGCGACCCGGAACGACGGCGCGCTGCTGCTGGTCGCGCCGACCGAGCGCAAGGTGCGCATCGAGGTCGGCTACGGGCTTGAGGGCGACCTCACCGACGCCGTGTCCCGCCTGATCATCGAGAACGCCATCCTGCCGCGGTTTCGCGCCGGCGATGTCAGCGGCGGGATCGCGCGCGGCGCCGATGACGTCATGGCGGTGTTCTCGGGGCAGGCCGACGAGTACAAGGCGCGCGCCGCCGCTCAGCAGGCCGACGAGCCGCCGACGATCGTGCTGATCGTCATGGGGCTGTTCCTGCTGCTGTTCCTCTACAGCTTCGTCCGCAGCCTGCGCTCCGGCGGCGTTTCCCGCCGCCGGTCGAGCCCCTGGATCATCGGCGGCCCCGGCTTCGGCGGGGGCGGCGGAGGCTGGTCCGGCGGCGGAGGCGGTTTTTCGGGCGGGGGCGGCGGGTCCTCCGGCGGCGGCGGGGCCTCGGGCGGATGGTGACGGCCGCGAACTGCCCGCCCTTGACCGCCGACGACCGGGCGCGCATCGCGGCGGCCGTGGCCGCAGCCGAGGCCCGGACCTCCGCCGAAATCGTCGTGGTGGTGGAAACCGACCCCTGCGAAGAGGGCGACGCCACCGTTGCGCTCGTCGCGGCGGGATTCCTCGCGATCGCCGTCGGCGGTCTGCTGTCCTGGACCGGGCTTCGGCTCGAAGGCGTGGTGATCGCGCAGGCCGCGCTGTTCGCGGGCTTGGCCGCTCTCGCCGCCTCATCTCGGGTGCGGCGCGCGCTCGGCGTGGGCCGGTTGCCTTCGCACGCCGCCCATCAGGCGGCGCTGCAGGCGTTCGAGGAGCTCGGCCTCGTGCGGACCAAAGAGCGGACGGGCGTGATGATCCACGTCGCGATCGCGGACCGCCGCGTCGAGATCGTGGCGGACGAAGGCGTCCATGCGGCGATCGCGCCGGAGACCTGGGCGGAGGAGGTGGAGATGGTCGTCTCCGCCGCGCGCGCGGGCCGTCTGGTCGACGGGCTTGTGCAGGCGGTGGAGACCTGCGGCGCCGCGCTGGCGCAGGCGCTGCCGCCGGAGCCCGGCCTCGGAAACGAGCTCCCGAACGCGCCGATCGTCCGCTGACGCCTCAGACGATCCCGAGCACCCAGAGCCAGCCCGAGACCGTGACGACCGACAGCGCAGTGGAGACCGCGATGGCGGCGGACGACGTCGTCTCGCCGGTCTTGTAGCGGGCCGCGACGAGGTAGGCGTTGATGCCGCTCGGCATGGCGGCGAACAGCACCGCGACGCCGCCCCACACTGGCGGCACCGGCAGCACGTAGAACGCCAGCACCCACACCAGGAAGGGATGCAAGATCAGCTTGAGCGCGGTGATGGTCAGCACCGGAACGCGGTCGCTCAGGATCCCGTAGCGCTTCAGCGCGAGGCCCATGGAGACCAGCGCGCAGGGGCTGGCGGTCGCCGCGAGCTGGTCGACGATCGACCTCGCCGCCCCCGTCGGGACCACGCCGGCGCTCTTCGCGGCGACGCCGGCGGCCAGCGCCAGGATGATCGGATGGGTGACGATGGTCTTCGCCAGCCGCCACGCGACCTCGAGCGGCCGTCCCGCCGCCCCGGAGGATTCGATCAGCAGCGCCGCCACCGACATCATGATCGGAAGGTGGATCGCCAGCAGCAGGAACAGCGGCACCGCCCCGGCGTCGCCATAGGCCTGCAGGATCAGCGGAACGCCGACGAGCACGGTGTTCGACTGGCCGCAGGCGAAGCCGTGGATCGCGGCCTCGCGGCGGTCGCGTTTGAACACCCGGATCGCCAGCCACATGCCGACGCTCCAGACCACGGCGACGCCGCCGAAATAGGCGACCCAGTAGCCCCAGGGGTTGGCGTCGGCGTCGGCGCCGGTCGCGAGCGTCCGGAAAATCAGCGCCGGCACGGCGATCAGAAACACATAGTCCGACAGGCCGTCGCCCGCGCGGTCGCCGAGAAGCTTCAGCTTGCCCGCGAAAAAGCCGAGTCCGATCAAGCCGAAGGTCGGCAGGACGATGGCGAGGAGGTTCGACATAGCGGCTCGGGATCGGGAACGCGGAAGGTGGGGATAGCGCGCGAGGAGCGCAGGTTTCCGCAATCGGTTTAGCCCATCTTTAAGCTCGAGGGCGCCACGGTCCAGCGAAGACCCGCCCTCAGACAAACGCAAACCGGAGCCGCCCGCCGCATGATCGCGACCGCGAGCCACGTCGACGACGACCAGGCGCCCAACGCCGACCGCCGCATCGCCGTGGCCGCCCACGAGATCCGCACGCCGCTCGGCGGCATCCTGGCGCTGGCGGACCTGCTGCTGGCGGAGGACCTGTCGGAGGCGGCCCGCGGCCATGCCGCGGCGCTGAAGACGGCGGCCGAGCATCTGTTCGGCGTGGCCAGCACGCTGCTGGGCGCAAGCGCGCCGCAGCCTCGACGCGAGCTCGACCTTGCGGTGTTTCTCGCCCGGGTCGCGCCGGCGCTCAGCGCCCGCGCCGCCCTGAAGGGCCTCGCCTTCGCCGCGACGCTGGACCCGCGCCTGCCGGAGAGCGCCCTCGCCGACGAAGGCGCGCTGCGGCAGATCGTCGAAAACCTCGCCGACAACGCGCTGCGGGTAACCGAGCGCGGGCGCATCGAACTCGCGCTGGAATGGGCGGCCGAGGACGAGGCTTCCGTGACGCTCCGCATCGTCGTGCGCGACACCGGTCCGGGCCTCGGCCAGCGTCCGGATCGGCTGTTCGAGCCCTTCGTGCAGGGCGACGGCGCGCCGGGCGGCGCGGGCCTTGGTCTGTCGCTGGTGGCGGCGCTGACGCGCGACATGGGCGGCGCCGCTACGGCGACGAACCGGCCCGAGGGCGGCGCCGAGGTGACCGCCACCGCGCGGCTCGATCGCACGACGCCGACTCCGTCGCCGCTCGGTGGCCTTCGGCGCGTGCTGGTGGCGGAGGACAATGCGGTGAACCAGCGCGTGCTGGGCACTCTGCTCGAGCATTTCGGGCTCGCGTTCGACATCGCATCGGACGGAGAGGCCGCGATCGCGGCGGCCGCGACAGGTCGCTACGATCTGGTGCTGATGGACGCGACCATGCCGAAGATGGACGGGCTCGACGCCACGCGCGCGATCCGCGCCCTGCCGGCGCCGGTTGGGGACATCCGCATCGTCGGCGTCACGGCTCGCGCCTTCGCGGAGGAGATCGCGGCGTTCCGGGCGGCGGGCGTCGACGATGTCGTCATCAAGCCGATCTCGGTCGCGGATCTCTGGAGCGCCCTCGGAGCGGGGGCCGAGCAGGCAGCGGGCTGAGGACGGCGCCTGCTCGCGCTTCCGGTTCCGGGCCGTCTTCGATCCACGCAGGGAACGCGGGGATCCCTCCTCGCGCCGGAGGCGTGGGGAGGGTGGCCTCGGCGGAGCCGAGGTCGGGTGGGGGCCTTGGGCGTAGTGCGCAACATCAAAGGCTGAGCCTCATCCGGCGCCCACCCCACCCGGCCGGGCTTCGCCCGTCCACCCTCCCCTCTACGAGGGAGGGACACCCGCGCTTTATCCTCCCGCCAGAGGGTCGTCGCCGGATTGATCTGACGTCCTACTCCGCCGCGTCTCGGCGCAGCGGGTTCGGCAGGGCTTCGGGCTCGGCCATGGGCCCGAGCTCCATCTGCTCGATGCGGGCTCCGCGGCGGCCGATTTTCTCGGCCGAGATCGCGATCTGGTCGAGGTCGGCGGTCGCCTGGCCGAAGTGGCTCTTCAACTTCTCCACCCGCTCGCCGATGCGGCGGACGTCCTCCATCAGCCGGCCGATCTCGGCCTGCAGCACATGCGCCTGCTCGCGCATCGCGGCGTCGCGGGTCAGGCCCTGCACCACCTGTACGGCAAGCATCAGCAGCGAGGGCGAGACGATCAGCACCCGCGCCCGGTAGGCGCGCGCGGTCACGTCCTCGAAGCGCTCGGCGAGTTCGGCGTGGATCTGCTCGGAGGGCACGAACAGCAGCGCCACGTCCTGGGTCTCGCCGGCCAGCAGGTACTTGTCGCCGACGTCCGCGATGTGCCGGCCGACGTCCGCGCGCACCCGGGCCTCCGCCGCCTTCACGGCCTCCGGGCTTTCCGCAACGCGTAGGCGCTCGAACCCCTCCAGCGGGAACTTGGCGTCGATCGCGAGGCCGCGCGGATCGCCGGGCAGCCGGATCAGCGCGTCGGGCCTGACGCCGGTGGAGAGCCGCGCCTGGAAGGCGTAGGCCGAGGGCGGCAGCGCGTCCTTCAGAATCGCCTCCATCCGGCCCTGCCCGAAGGCGCCGCGGGCCGGCTTGTTCGACAGGATGGCCTTCAGGTCCGTCACCTGGCCCGCGAGCGCGCCGATCTGGGCGCCGGCGGCGTCGATCACGGCGAGGCGCGCCTCGAGCCGCGACAGCTGCTCCGAGGTCGCCTGCCCGCTCGCGGCCAGCCCGTCGCCGACGCGGGCCCCGACCGCGTCGAGCCGCTCCGCGACGCCGCGCGCGAGATCCGCCTGCCGCGCGCCGAGCGCCGAGGCGAAGGCCTGCAGGCGGCCGCTCGCCTCGGATTGCTGCCGCTCCAGCCCCGCGAGCCGCGCCTCCGCCTCCCGCGCCCGCCATGTGGCCTCGGCGCTCGCGGCGCGCTGGATCGAGGCCGAGCGGAACAGCGCGACGATGACGATGAGCAGCGCGCCCAGCAAAGCCGCGCCGAGCCCCGCCAGCGTTTCGCCGAGGCTGAGGGCGTGACCGCCGACCACAAGGAGAGTTTCGGACATCGGGACAGTCGCCTCGAACACGCAAGATACGTCTGCAGTAACGCGAACAAATAAAGAACATGTTGACGCCCCCGCGGCAAGGGCTTATCGCCGGAGCATCCTTTGGATCTTCAAGAGCTGTCGAAACTGCGCCATGGCCGCCTCGCCTCTCGTCTATCTTCCCGATTCCAAGCTCCGCCTCGTCAGCGCGCCGGTTGAACGCGTCGACGACGAGGTCAAGGCGCTCGTCGCGACCATGTACGAGACGATGTACGACGCCGCCGGGATCGGGCTCGCGGCGATCCAGATCGGCGTCGCGAAGCGCGTGGTGACCATCGACCTCGCCGGCAAGGACGAGGCCCCGCAGCCGCTGACGCTGATCAACCCCGAGATCGTCAAGGCCTCGGATGAGCGGCAGGTCTACGACGAGGGCTGCCTGTCGATCCCCGACTACTACGAGGAGGTCGAGAGGCCGGCGCAGGTCACCGTGCGCTACCTCGACGAGACCGGCGCCCCGAAGGAGATCGAGGCCGACGGCTTGCTCGCGGTCTGCGTCCAGCACGAGATCGACCATCTCAACGGCGTGCTGTTCATCGACCACATCTCGCGGCTGAAGCGCGACCGGGTGGTGAAGAAGTTCGAGAAGGCGCGCGCCGTGGGCGAGCTGCCGTCGTTCCCCCGCCGCGACAAGCGCGACCGCGCCGCGCCGGAGACGGTCGAGGCCTGAGGGGCCTCGTCCGCGCCCCATCCATGACCCTTCGCCTCGTCTTCATGGGCACGCCGGACTTCGCGGCGCCTGTGCTGTCGGAACTCGTCGGCCAGGGCCACGAGGTCGCCGCGGTCTACACCCGCGCGCCGAAGCCCGCAGGCCGCGGCATGGAGCTGACCAGAAGCCCGGTGCATCGCCTGGCGGACAGTTTTGGAATTCCCGTTGAGACGCCCCGGACGTTTCGAGACGAGGGGGTCGTCTCCCGCTTTGCGGAGCACGGCGCGGATTTCGCGGTCGTCGTCGCCTATGGGCTGATCCTGCCGAAGGCCGCGCTCGAGGCTCCCGAACTCGGCTGCCTCAACTGCCACGCCTCGCTGCTGCCGCGCTGGCGCGGCGCCGCCCCGATCCAGCGCGCGATCATGGCCGGCGACGCCGAGACCGGCGTGATGGCCATGCGCATGGAGGAAGGCCTCGACACCGGACCGGTCGGCATGGCGGAGCGGCTTGCGATCGGCGCGGACGAAACCGCGGGCGAGTTGCACGACCGCCTGTCGCGCCTCGGCGCCGACCTCATGGGCCGCGCGGTCGCCGCGATGGGCCGCGGCGGTCTGCAGTTCCGGGCGCAGGCCGAAGAGGGCGTGACCTACGCCGCCAAGATCGAAAAGGCCGAATCGCGGATCGACTGGGCGAAGCCCGCGCACGCCGTCCACGATCACATCCGCGGGCTGTCGCCGTTTCCGGGCGCCTGGTTCGAGATCGAGGGCGCGCGCGGCCCCGAACGGGTCAAGGCGCTGCGCTCCACCCGCGTGGACGGCTCCGGCGCCCCAGGCGAGCTGCTGGACGACCGGCTGACGGTCGCCTGCGGCGAAGGCGCCCTCCGTCTGCTGACGCTGCAGCGCGCCGGCAAGGGGCCGGTGGACGCCGGCGCCTTCCTCAACGGGGCGCGGCTCACGCCGGGCGCCCGCCTGCTCTGACATGCCCCGTTTCCGGCTTCTGGTGGAGTACGATGGCGCGCCGTTCGCCGGCTGGCAACGGCAGGCCAACGGCGCCTCCGTGCAAGGCGCGCTCGAGGACGCGTTCCGCGCCTTTGCCAATGAGGCCGTGGTGGTGAAGGGGGCCGGCCGCACCGACGCCGGCGTGCACGCCAGCGGTCAGGTCGCCCACGTCGACCTCGCCCGCGACTGGCGGACCGACACGGTGCGCGACGCGGTCAACGCCCATCTCCGCCCGCTGCCCGTCGCGGTGCTGGAGGCGGAGCGGGTGTCCGACGACTTCGACGCGCGGTTCTCGGCGGTCCGCCGACACTACGTCTACCGCGTCATCGACCGCCGGCCGCCGCTGGCGCTGGACGCCGGCCGCGCCTGGCGCGTGCCGAAGCCGCTGGACGTCGCCGCCATGGACGCGGCGGCGAAACGCCTGCTCGGCCGGCACGACTTCACCACCTTCCGCTCCGCCCACTGCCAGGCGAACAGCCCCTTGCGCACGCTCGACCGGCTGGACGTGGCGAGGGAGGGTCACGCCGTTCTGATCCGCACCGACGCGCGCTCGTTTCTGCACAACCAGGTGCGCTCCATGGCGGGTTCGCTGGTGGAGGTCGGGATCGGCCGCTGGAGCGCCGATGATCTCGCCCAGGCTCTCGCCGAGGCCGACCGCGCGGCCTGCGGCCCGGTCGCGCCCCCGGAAGGGCTCACGCTGACGCAGGTCGACTACCCCGAGACGGCGCGCTAGACCTCCCGCACATGTCCGCTTTCAGGGAGCCGCCGATGTTCGTCGCCATGAACCGCTTCAAGGTGTTTGCCGCCGAAGCGCAAGCTTTCGAGACCGTGTGGCGCGAGCGCGACCGGCATCTGGCCGAGGTCCCCGGCTTCGTCGAGTTCAGCCTGCTGAAGGGCCCGGCGGACGAGGAGACCGTGCTCTACGCCTCGCACACCATCTGGAGCTCGCGCGACGCCTTCGAGGCCTGGACGAAGTCGGAGGCGTTCCGCGCCGCCCATCGCAACGCCGGGCAGAACAAGCCGATGTACGCCGGCCACCCGCAGTTCGAGGGTTTTGAGGCCGTGCTGCTGGAGAAGGCGCCGGCCGCGGCCGCCTGAGGGTTGGAAAACCCGCCGTGGGGCGTCGGAGGTCGTGACGTCCGCCGCCGCATGGGCTAACGCTGCGCTCCGACCGTGGCCCGCTGAATGGCCGCGCCGTTGGAGACAGCCATGACCGAGATCGCCCCCGCCCTCTCCTCCCGCGACGCCGTGGGCCGCCGCGTGGCGCGCATGATGCTCGAGGTGGGCGCGATCCACATCCGCCCGGAAGAGCCGTTCATCTTCACCTCAGGCTGGGCGAGCCCGGTCTACACCGACTGCCGCAAGCTCATCTCCTACCCGCGCCTCCGCGCCCAGCTCATGGACGACGCCGCGGCGACGATCCTGCGGGAGGTCGGCTACGAGAGCCTCGACGCGGTGGCGGGCGGCGAGACCGCCGGCATCCCCTTCGCCGCCTGGATCGCCGAGCGGCTGATGCTGCCGATGCTCTACGTGCGCAAGAAGCCGAAGGGTTTTGGCCGCAACGCTCGCATCGAAGGCGCGGTCACGGAAGGCCACCGCACCATCCTGATCGAGGACCTCACCACCGATGGCGGCTCCAAGGTCGCCTTCTGCGAGGCGCTGCGCGAGGCGGGCCAGGTGGTGGAGCACGCCTTCGTGCTGTTCCACTACGGCATCTTCCCGCAGAGCCGCGAGACCATGGACCGCATCGGCGTCAAGCTGCACGAGCTCGCGACGTTCTGGGACGTGCTGGCGGTGGCGAAGGAGGACGGCAAGCTCGACGCCGGCAAGCTCGCGGACGTCGAGGCCTTCCTCAACGCGCCGGCGGCGTGGTCCGCCGCCCATGGCGGCAAGGCGAGCTTCGGCGACTGAGGAGCGCGGCGGGCGGCGGTCGCGGGGGCTTAGCCCCACCCTCGCCGTCATGGTCCGGCTTGACCGGACCATCCACCTTCGCCGCAGCGCCTGACGCCCGAGATGGGTCCTTCGGTCAAGCCGGAGGACGACGGAGAGGGTGGCTCGACCTGCGAGCCTCCCGAAATGCGGCCTTCAGACTACTTCCCCGTCGCGAAATAGCCCTGCAGGCGATTGCGCAGCTTGCCGGCGATCTGCACGGCGGCGCGGTTCTGGGCGTCGCGCTCGGCGCGGATGTCGGCGAAGCGCTGCAGCGTGTAGGAGTACGACGCCGAGGCGAACTCCTGGCCCGAGATCACCGGATCGATCTGGCCCGCAGGCTTCAGCGCGTAGTCGACGCTCAGCGACACGGTGCGGGTCTCAGGCTGGCCGGTGAACGGGTCCACGATCGGCGACTGCGCCCGGTTTGCGATCGAGATGTCGAGCCGGTAGGCGGTCGCGTCCGCCGCCTCGCCGCCCCGAAGCTGGAAGATCAGCTCGTTGCGCAGCGTGTTGCCGATACGGCCTTCGATCGGGCGCACGTCGATCCGGCGCAGGTTCGTGAGCACCGGCGCTTCGCCCTTGGCCGACGGCCCTGTCGCGTAGCTCTGCTCGCTGTAGAGCGGGCGGAAGCAGCCCGCCAGCGCGAGCGAGGCGCCGGCGGCGAGGCCGAGGCGGATCAGGGTGCGGCGCACGGGCCGGAACTCGATGTCAGACGACGACATTCACGATCCTCTGCGGCACGACGATGATCTTCCGGATCGGCTTGTCGCCGATCGCCTTCACGACGACGTCCAACTCGCGCACGAGCGCTTCGATCGCCTTGGCGTCGGCGTCGCGGGCGACCGTGATCTCGTCCCGCTTCTTGCCGTTCACCTGCACCGGCAGGGTCACGACGTCGGAAGCGAGCAGCGCCGGGTCGGCCTTCGGCCAGGGCGTCTCGGCCACCAGAGTGGCATGTCCGAGCGCCGACCACGACTCCTCAGCCAGATGCGGCATGAAGGGCGCGAGGATCTGCACAAGGATTTCGGCCGCCTCGCGCAGCGCGAAGGCCATGTCGTCCGCGGGCGCCGCCTCCGCCTGCAGCGCCTGTCCGAGCGCGTTGGCGAGCTCGTAGGAGGCCGCGACGCAGCGGTTGAAGCGCAGGCGCTCGATGTCGTCCTCGACGCGGGCGAGCGCGCCGTGGGCCGCGCGGCGCAGGCTCTCCGCGGCCGGGCCGACGCTCGCCGGCGCGGCGGTCCCGGTTGGGGTGCCCTTCGCGGCCGCGTCGTTCACCAGCCGCCACACGCGCTGCACGAAACGACTCGCGCCCTCGACGCCGGACTCGGTCCAGATCACGTCGCGCTCGGGCGGGCTGTCGGACAGCATGAACCAGCGGGCGGTGTCCGCGCCGTAGGTTCCGAGGATGTCGTTGGGGTCGACGACGTTCTTCTTCGACTTCGACATCTTCTCGATCGAGCCGATCTCGATCGGGGCGCCGTCGTCGAGACGCGTGGCGCGGCGCGCGCCGCCCTCCTCCGCGATCCGGATGTCGGCCGGCGCGACCCATTGGCCGCTGGCGTCCTTGTAGGTCTCGTGGACGACCATCCCTTGCGTGAACAGGCCGGCGAAGGGCTCGTCGAGGCCGACATGCCCGGTCGCCTTCATCGCGCGGGTGAAGAACCGCGAGTACAGCAGGTGCAGGATCGCGTGCTCGACGCCGCCGATGTACTGGTCGACCGGCAGCCAGCGGTCCGCGGTCGCCTTCACCGTGGGCGAGGCGGCGCGGGGGGACGTGAAGCGGGCGTAGTACCAGGACGAGTCCACGAAGGTGTCCATGGTGTCGGTCTCGCGCCGCGCCGGACCGTCGCACTGCGGGCAGGCCACGTTGCGCCAGGCGTCGTGCCGGTCCAGCGGGTTGCCCGGCTGGTCGAAGGTCACGTCGTCGGGCAGGCGGACCGGCAGCTGGTCGTCCGGCACGGGCACGACGCCGCAGGCCTCGCAATGGATGATCGGGATTGGGCAGCCCCAGTAGCGCTGGCGGGAGATCCCCCAGTCGCGCAGGCGCCAGTTGACCTTGCGGGCGGCGACCGGCCGGCCGTCCAGCTCGTCCGCTTCGAGCCGGCGCGCGACCTCCTGGAACGCGTCGGACGGGCTCAGCCCGTCGAGGAAGCGGGAGTTGATCATCACGCCGTCGCCGTCGAAGGCGACGTTCTCGATCGTCACCGAGGCGGGGTCGGCGCCCTCGGGGGCGACGACCGGCGTCACCGGCAGGCCATAGGCCCGCGCGAAGTCCAGGTCGCGCTGGTCGTGCGCCGGGCAGCCGAAGATCGCGCCCGTGCCGTAGTCCATCAGCACGAAGTTCGCGACGTAGACCGGCAGCTCCCAGGACGGGTCGAACGGGTGCTTCGCCTTCAGCCCCGTATCAAAGCCCTTCTTCTCGGCGGTCTCGAGCGCCGCGACGCTGGTGCCCGCGCGGCGGCACTCGTCGAGGAAGGCGGACAGCGCGGGGTTTCCCTCGCCCATCGCCTTGGCGATGGGGTGGTCCGCGGAGAGCGCCAGGAAGCTCGCGCCGAACAGCGTGTCGGGGCGCGTGGTGTAGACCTCGACCTCGCCGGCCGGCGCGTTGACGCCGGGCGCGTCCGCGAGCGGCCAGCGCACCAGCAGCCCTTCCGAACGGCCGATCCAGTTCTTCTGCATGGTCCGGACCTTCTCCGGCCAGCGCGTCAGCCCGTCGAGCGCGGACAGCAGGTCCTCAGAAAAGTCGGTGATTTTCAGGAACCACTGGGTCAGCTCGCGCTGCTCCACCAGCGCGCCCGAGCGCCAGCCGCGGCCGTCGATCACCTGCTCGTTGGCGAGCACGGTGTTGTCGACCGGGTCCCAGTTCACCTTGGACTGGCGGCGGTAGGCGAGGCCGGCCTTCAGGAAGTCCAGGAACAGCTTCTGCTGCTGCGCGTAGTACTCCGGATCGCAGGTCGCGATCTCGCGGCTCCAGTCCAGCGACAGGCCGATCGCCTTCAACTGGTCGCGCATGGTCGCGATGTTGTCGTAGGTCCAGGCTTTGGGATGGACCTTCTTCTCGATGGCGGCGTTCTCGGCCGGCAGGCCGAAGGCGTCCCAGCCCATCGGATGCATCACCGCGAAGCCCTTGGCGCGCTTGTAGCGCGCGACGACGTCGCCCATCGCGTAGTTGCGCACATGCCCCATGTGGATGCGCCCCGACGGATAGGGGAACATCTCGAGCACGTAGTAGTTCGGCCGCGCATCCCCAGCGTCGGTCTGGAACAGCTTGCGCTCGTTCCAGCTCGCCTGCCAGCGGGGCTCGGCCTCTCGCGCGTTGTAGCGCTCGGTCGTCATCGGATGGGTACGCCAGACTTCAGGTCAAAGGGGACGCGGCGCGCGAGCGCGCGAAGCGCGCGGACATTCGCCCGAACGCCGACAGGGGTCAACCGAAGCGGGACTAAGAGCCTCTACCGATCCTTCAAAGAAAGGGACGGACACGCGACGCTCGTCCCCCGCTCTTGAGCCGGGACCAGGAGACGCCGCGCTCGTCATCACCCGCCATGGCTGGCGCGCACGCTCTCGGACCCCTTAGGTTCTGTGTCCCGGCTTGGGGCCGGGACACGAGGTCGAGCCTGCAGCGGCTTGGGCGGAACCCTCAGTTCGGAGCGCCGGTCGCCTGCTGGGCGAGGGCCTCTTCGGCGCGGGCGCGGTAGAGCGCCGCGAAGTCGACCGGGTCGATCATCAGCGGCGGGAAGCCGCCGTTGCGCACCGCCTCGGCGACGATCTGGCGCGCGAAGGGGAACAGCAGGCGCGGGCACTCGATCATGACGACCGGGTGGAGCTGCTCCTCAGGAATGTTCACGACGCGGAACACGCCGCCGTAGGACAGGTCGACGCGGAACAGCAGCGAGTCGCCGTCCTTGGCCTGGCCCTCGATCGCCAGCTCGACCTCGAAGTCCGTCTCGCCCACCTTGCGGGCGTTGACGTTGACCTTGATCTCGATGTTCGGCGAGGTCTGGCGCGGCGCGAGCGAGCGCGGGGCGTTGGGGTTTTCGAACGAGAGGTCCTTCGCGTACTGGGCGAGGACGTTGATCGCGGGCGCGGCGGACTCGGATGCGCCGTGGGTGTTTGCCATTTTTGTCGACTTTCGGCGTCGGAGGACGGATCGGCCGCGCGCGCGACGAAGCCGCGATCGGCGGCCCGCGGGTTACCACGCCCCCGCGCGCGCCCGCAAGCCGACCATGGCCAAGGTTCAAGCGGGGACGATCAGCGCTCCGGACGGCGCGCAGGCTCGACCTCGCGCCACTCGGCCTGGTCGAGGTCGAGCATCTCCTTCCGGGCCGGGCGCGCGGTCTGCGGATGGACCGTCGCAGGCGCGACCTCGGCCCAGCCAAGGAAGCGCCGGATGCGCGTCCGGAACTCGGGCACCAGCGCCAGCACGCCGATCACGTCGGTGATGAAGCCCGGGATCGCGAACAGGAGACCCGCGACGCCGCGCAGGCCCTTCGAGCCGTCCATCGCGAAGGACACCAGCCCGCCCCGGCGGCGCGACTCCGTCTTGGCTTCGGACACCAGCGAGCCGAGCATGGCGATGCCGATGGCCGAGATCGCCACCTGCAGTAAAATGGCCTTGCCGACGCCGATGGTCGCCGCGACGAGAGCGAAGGCGACGATCTCGAGGATCGGAAGGGCCAGAAAGAGAGTGAGCAGCCGTGGCATGACGTGTCCGTGAAGGTCCTTGCGCCGAGAAGCCGGCGCGCTTCATGTGGGAACGACGCGCCGTTCCGCCAAGTTCCGCAAGGGAGATGGCGCATGGCGCCGCCGGTCACGACGCCGGGAGCCGGCCCGCGACGACGGGTAACGGCGCCGCGACTGGATCGACGGGGCCGGACGTCACATATACATCCGAGCGTGCGCAGCCCTCCGCGGCGTGGCGCGCGCTCTGGCCACACGATTGCGAGACCCGATGAGCGACGGCTTCGACATCTACACGATCATCATCCTCGTGCTGGCCGTGTTCATCTTCATCCGGCTGCGGTCGGTGCTGGGCACGCGCACGGGCAACGAGCGGCGTCCGAACGACGCGTTTCGCGCGCCGCCCGCGGGGCCGGAGCCGACGCCTGCGAACGACAAGGTCGTTCCCCTGCCGACGCGCGCCTCCGACGGGACGCGCCCGGACCATGGGCCGCTCGACGATGAGCCTGTCGGCGAGCGCTGGAAGGGGATCGCCGCGCCGGGCACCCCGGTGGCGCTCGGCCTAGACGAGATCGCGGCCGCCGAGAACGGCTTCGACGCCCGCGGTTTCATCGGCGGCGCTCGCGCGGCCTATGAAATGATCGTCGGCGCCTTCGCCGCCGGCGACCGCAAGACGCTCAAGCCGCTTCTGGCGAAGGAGGTGTTCGAAGGCTTCAGCGCCGCCATCGCCGAGCGCGAGAGCCGCGGCGAGACGGTGGAGTCGCGGTTCGTCGCGATCGAGAAGGCCGAGCTCACGGAGGTCGAGGTTGTGGGCAAGACCGCGCAGCTCACCGTGCGCTTCGTCTCGCAGATCATCAGCGCCACCCGCGACAAGACCGGCGCCGTGATCGACGGAAGTCCCACCGAGATCGCCGACCTCGTCGACGTCTGGACCTTCGCGCGCGAGCTGAACGCCCGCGACCCGAACTGGCGCCTGATCTCGACCGAGGCGGTCTGACGCCGAAGGACCATGACGATGGCTGCGCGCGCCGCGGCGGCGCTCGCCGCAGGCCTTCTTGGAGCGACCCTTCTCCCCGATACGGGACGGGCGGCGGACGCGCCGCTTGCGCCCGTCTCCTACGCCGCGCTTGACGGCTGGGCCGCCGACGACCACCTCGCCGCGTTCGACGCTTTCCGCCTCTCGTGCCGCGCGATCATCGATCGCCTGCCGCCGTTGCGCGCGGCCCTGCCGCCGTCGCAGGCGCTGCAGGCGACCTGCCGCGCGGCGCTCGACGCGCCCGTCGAGGACGACGCGGCCGCCCGCGGTTTCTTCGAAGAGCGGTTCACGCCGGTCCGGGCGGGACGCGGAATCCTCACCGGCTATTATGAGCCCGAGGTCGACGGCCGCGTCGCGCCCGACGCGACCTACGACACGCCGCTGCTCGCCCGCCCCGACGACCTGGTGGACCTTGCGGATGGCGCCGCGCGGCCCGAGGGAGTGCCGGATGCGCTGACGGCGGCGCGCAAGACCGCCGAGGGCCACGCGCCCTACCCCACGCGCGCCGAGATCGAGGACGGCGCGCTCGGGCCGCGGGCGAAGCCGCTGGTCTGGCTGACGCGGATCGACGCCTTCTTCGTGCATGTGCAGGGCTCGACCCGCGTGCGCCTTGCCGACGGTCGGGTCGTGCGGATCGCCTACGACGGGCGCAACGGGCGCCCCTTCACGCCGATCGGACGCCTGCTGGTCCAGCGCGGCGAGATGGCGAAGGACGTCGCGTCGATGCAGGCGCTCCGGGCCTGGCTTGGAGCGCGTCCCGCGGAGGGCCGCGCGATCATGCGCGAGAACGCGTCGTACATCTTCTTCCGCATCGACGAGAGCCTCACCCCGGACGACGGTCCTCGGGGGGCGCAGGCCGTGCCGCTCAAGGCCGGGCGCAGCCTCGCCGTCGACCGGACGCGCTGGTCCTACGGGATGCCCGTCTGGATCGAGGGCCGATTGCCGACCACGGTCGGCGGAGCCGCGCTCAAGCGTCTCGTCATCGCGCAGGACACCGGCTCCGCCATATTAGGGCAGGCGCGAGGGGACTATTTCGCCGGCTCAGGAGATGAAGCCGGCAAGGTCGCGGGCGGCATGCGGGAGCAGACCGAGTTCGTGGTGCTGCTGCCGAAGGCCGACGCCGCGGCGCTGCCGGGCGCAGGGCCGCGGCCATGACGGGCCGCCGCAAACGGACTCTGTCGCTGACGGAACGTGAGCTCTGGAGCAAGGTCGTCGAAAGCGTGACGCCGCTTGCCGCCCGCAAGCCGGAGGAGCCCCAGGCTGCGCCTCCGCCTGCCGAGACGCCGCCGCCTCCAGGACCGCCACCGCCGCCGGGTAAGATGCCGAAGCGCGCGAAGACGCTTCCGTCTCCGCCTCCTCCGAAGCCGCAGATCCCCGCCCCGCCGCCGCTGGCGCCGCTCGAACCGAAACTCCGGCGGCGGATCTCCCGCGGCGTTGTCGCCGTCGACGCCCGCATCGACCTGCACGGCCTCCGGCAGGACGAGGCCCACCGCAGACTGGGCGCCTTTCTCGCGGGCGCGCAGGCCTCGGGCTGCAAGGTCGTGCTGGTCATCACCGGCAAGGGCCGTCCGGGACCCGCGGAGGGCGACCTGTTCGGGCCGGAGCGCGGCGTGCTGCGTCGGTCGGTGCCGATCTGGCTGTCCTCGCCCGCCGCGCGCGGGTTGGTGGTGGGCTTCGAGACCGCGCAGATCCATCATGGCGGTTCCGGCGCGCTCTATGTGCGCATCCGGCGCGGCGGCGTCTGGCGCTGAAACCGCTCGTTTCTTCGGCCGCAATCCTGTAATTAGACGAAAGTATAGTGCAAACCGCCGGGGCGGCGATGGACACGACAGGCTTGCCGACGAGCGTTCCGGTCATTCGCACCATCGCCATGCCGGCGGACACCAACCCCGCCGGCGACATCTTCGGCGGCTGGTTGATGGCGCAGATGGACCTCGCGGCGGGCAATGTGGCGGCGCGCATCGCGCGCGGTAGGTGCGCGACGATCGCCGTCGACCAGATGACCTTCGTGAGCCCGGTGTTTGTGGGCGACGAGGTCAGCTTCTATTCCGAGATCGTAAAGCGTGGCCGCACCTCGATCCGCATCCGCATCGAAGCCTGGCGCCGCCCGCGGGAGGGCGACGAGATGCAGCGGGTGACCGAGGCGACCTTCACCTTCGTCGCGATCGACGAGGACCGGAAGCCGCGGCCGCTGCCGGCGGACTGATCTCCTCAGCGGCTGTAGCCGATGACGCGGAGGCCGCCCGGCGTATCGTCGAGCAGGAACAACCCCAGTTTTTCAATCACCGCGCGGGCGCCGTCCAAGTCTTGAGGCTCGCGCCTGGGCGGCGTTCCGGGCGTCCTACGCTCGGTCACGGCTTCCGCCAGTATCTCCAGCCATTCGATTGCGCGCAGTTCGATGGGCCCGAACTCCATCGTGTCGATGTAGGGACGGGGAGGGTGCAGCGCGCCCGCCGTGGGGAACGCCATAGGCCGCGGCTCGTCGACGTCGATGAATTTCACGATGGCTTGGCGGGCGTTAAGTCCCGCGTCCGCCACCGCTAGGAACAGCTTTCGCCATTTCGTGTCCGACATATGAGCGTGCGAGAAAAGACGCCGCGCCCGCCGCCCCTCTTTCTCCGCATCGACCAAGTCTACGCCGCTTCCTTGTGGGCGATTTCGGCGATCCGGACGATGTCCGCCATGATCTTGGTCAGGTCGAAGTTCTTCGGGGTGTAGACCTCGGCCACGCCCATCGCCTTGAGCTGAAGCTCGTCCTCGGGCGGGATGATGCCGCCGACGATCAGCGGCACGTCGTCGAGGCCGACCTTGCGCATGCGCTCGATCACGTCGCGCACCAGAGGCACGTGGGACCCGGACAGGATCGACAGGCCGACCACGTGGACGCCCTCCTCGAGCGCGGCGTTGACGATCTCCGACGGCGTCAGCCGGATGCCCTCGTAGACGACCTCGAAGCCGCAGTCGCGGGCGCGGACCGCAATCTGCTCGGCGCCGTTGGAGTGCCCGTCGAGGCCGGGCTTGCCCACCAGCAGCTTCAGCCGGCGGCCGAGGCGGCCGGAGGCGGCTTCGACCTGGGCGCGCACCTCCTCGATTTCGGCGCCGCCGGCGTCCGCGCGCACGGCGCGGCCGACGCCGGTCGGGGCGCGGAACTCGCCGAAGATGTCGCGCAGGGTCTGGCCCCACTCGCCGGTGGTGACGCCCGCCTTCGCGGCCGCGATCGACGGCTCCATGATGTTGCGGTCCTCACGCGCGGCGGCGGCGACCTCGGCCAGCGCCGTCTCGACCGCCTTGGGATCGCGCTGAGCGCGCCAGGCGTTGAGCCGCTCGATCGCCTCCTGCCCGACGCTTTCGGGCACCACCTGGATCGAACCGGCGCCGGTCGACAGCGGCGAGGGCTCGGTTTCCTTCCAGCGGTTCACGCCGACCACGACCTGCTCGCCGCTCTCGATCGCCGCGAGGCGACGGGCGTTGGATTCGACCAGCCGGCCCTTCATGTAGCCCGACTGCACGGCCGCGATCGCGCCGCCCATCTCGTCGATGCGCGCAAGCTCGGCGCGGGCTTCGTCCTTCAGCGCCTCGACCTTGGCGTTCATCACCTCGGAGCCGTTGAAGATGTCGGCGTATTCGAGGATGTCGGTCTCGTAGGCCAGGATCTGCTGGGCGCGCAGCGACCACTGCTGGTCCCACGGGCGCGGCAGGCCGAGCGCCTCGTTCCAGGCGGGGAGCTGCACGGCGCGGGCGCGGGCGTCTCGCGACAGCGTCACGGCGAGCGTCTGGATCAGGATGCGGTAGACGTTGTTCTCGGGCTGCGGCTCGGTGAGGCCGAGCGAGTTGACCTGCACGCCGTAGCGGAAGCGGCGGCTCTTGGCGTCGGTCACGCCGTAACGGTCACGGGTGATCTCGTCCCACAGGTCGACGAAAGCGCGCATCTTCGCGATCTCGGTGATGAACTTCATCCCGGCGTTCACGAAGAACGAGATGCGCTGCACGGTCTGGGCGAAGACCTCTTCGCTCGGGTTGGTCGCCTTGACCTCGTCCAGCACGGCGATGCCGGTCGCGAGCGCGTAGGCGAGCTCCTGCACCGGCGTCGCCCCGGCTTCCTGCAGGTGGTAGGAGCAGACGTTCATGGGGTTCCACTTCGGCATCTCCTTCGTGGTGAAGGTGATGACGTCACGGATCAGCCGAAGCGAGGGCGCCGGCGGGAACACGTAGGTGCCGCGCGACAGGTACTCCTTGATGATGTCGTTCTGCGTCGTGCCGTTCAGCGCGGCGCGGTCGCCGCCCTGCTCTTCGGCCTGGGCGACGTAGAGCGCCAGCAGCCAGGCCGCCGTCGCGTTGATCGTCATCGAGGTGTTCATCTGGCCGAGCGGGATGCCGTCGAACAGCGCCCGCATGTCGCCGAGATGGGAGACCGGCACGCCGACCTTGCCGACTTCGCCGCGCGAGAGGATGTGATCGGGGTCGTAGCCGGTCTGGGTCGGCAGGTCGAAGGCGACGGAGAGGCCGGTCTGGCCCTTGGCGAGGTTGGACTTGTAGAGCCGGTTGGACTCCGCAGGCGTGGAATGGCCCGCGTAGGTCCTGATCAGCCAGGGTTTGTCCGCCATAAATATCGCTCCACCGACCGCTCGCCGCGGACATGCGCCGCGCGGCTCAGGTTTAGCGCCCGCGTGCTGCGCCGCAATGAGGCGTTGGTTGGAGAGGCTCTCAGGAGGGCCTCGTCATCCCGGCCGGAGCGAAGCGGAGAGCCGGGATCGTCGTGGGATCTCGATGGAACTGGCCGGCGATCCCGGATCGGCGCGCGGCGCCGTCCGGGATGACCACCGTTGCGGCTACGCCCTTCGGAACAGGCCGATGATCAGCAGCAGCACGATCGCGCCGATGGTCGAGCCGATGATCGCGCCCAGCACGCCGCCGCCGGTGGAGACGCCGAGCTGGCCGAGCAGCCAGGTGCCGATCACGGCGCCGATAATGCCGACGATGATGTTCCCGATGATGCCGAAGCCGTAGCCCCGGACGATCTGGCCGGCGAGCCAGCCCGCGATCGCGCCGATCAGCAGCACGGCGAGAATTCCAAATCCTGCGAACGGTTCCATGGCGTCTACGTCCTTCGACTTAAAGGGCGGGACCGTTCCCGCCGATTGCGTCTTTAGACATGGAGCGCTGTCCGCAAACGACCATATCGCATCGCAACATGAGGCCAACGTCGCATTGCGCGTATCCGACCCGACGTCATATTGCCGCTCGGACCCGGATACTGACGAAAGCTTTCGCCATGGCCGCATCGACCGAGCGCAAAGACCTCTACGACATGGGCGAGATGCCCCCGCTCGGCCATGTGCCGGCGAACATGCACGCCTGGGTCGTGCGCAAGGAGCGGCATGGGCCGCCCGAGAGCGCGATGCAGCTCGAGGTGGTGCCCGTGTGGGACATCGGCGACGACGAGGTCCTCGTCTACGTCATGGCCGCGGGCGTGAACTACAATCAGGTCTGGGCGTCGCTGGGCGAGCCGATCTCGCCGATCGACGTGCACAAGAACCCGATCCACATCGGCGGCTCGGACGCCTCCGGCATCGTCTGGGCGGTCGGCCGCAAGGTGAAGCGCTGGAAGGTGGGCGACGAGGTCATCGTCCACTGCAACCAGGACGACGGCGACGACGAGGAGTGCAACGGCGGCGACCCGATGTTCTCGTCCTCCCAGCGCATCTGGGGCTACGAGACGCCCGACGGGTCCTTCGCGCAGTTCTGCCGGGTCCAGTCGCGCCAGCTCATGCAGCGGCCGAAGCACCTGACCTGGGAAGAGGCGTCCTGCTACACGCTGACCCTCGCCACCGCCTACCGCATGCTGTTCGGCCACCCGCCGCACGCGCTGAAGCCCTCGGACAACGTGCTGGTGTGGGGCGCCTCCGGCGGCCTTGGCGTGTTCGCGGTCCAGCTGATCGCGGCCTCCGGCGGCAACGCCATCGGCGTGATCTCGGACGAGTCGAAGCGCGACTACGTCATGAGCCTCGGCGCCAAGGGCGTGATCAATCGGAAGGACTTCGACTGCTGGGGGCAGATGCCCACGGTCAACAGCCCTGAGTACAACACCTGGGTGAAGTCCGCCCGGGCGTTCGGCAAGGCGATCTGGGAGATCACCGGCAAGGGCGTCGACGTCGACATGGTGTTCGAGCATCCCGGCGAGGCGACGTTCCCCGTCTCCTGCCTCGTGGTGAAGCGCGGCGGCATGGTGGTGTTCTGCGCCGGCACCTCCGGCTTCAACATCACCTTCGACGCGCGCTACGTCTGGATGCGGCAGAAGCGCATCCAGGGCTCGCACTTCGCCCATCTGAAGCAGGCCTCGGCCGCGAACAAGTTCGTCATCGACCGACGCGTCGATCCTTGCATGTCGGAGGTGTTCACCTTCGCCGACATCCCGAAGGCCCATACCAAGATGTGGAAGAACCAGCACGCCCCGGGCAACATGGCGGTGCTGGTCAACTCGCCGCGCGCAGGGCTGCGGACCGTGGACGACGTCGCCGAGGCCGGCCTGACCCCATCCTCGGTCGCCGCCTGACGCTTGATCGGCGACGTCATCGAAGGCAGTTGAGAGCGCCGGGGCGTCCCTCCGGCGCTCTTGTCGTAATGAGACCTCGGCTCAACGGAGTGCCCCCATGCAGCAGTACGTCCGGGCGAAGCTCCACGGCATCCGCGTCACCGGCGCGGACCTGAACTACCACGGCTCCATCACCATCGACGCCGAGCTCTGCCGGGAGGCGGGGCTGGAGCCGCTCGAGTTCGTCGAGATCTGGAACAAGATGTCCGGCGCGCGGATCTCGACTTATGTGCTCTACGGCGTGCCGGGCTCGCGCTGCTGCATTCTGAATGGCGCCGCCGCCCGCACCTGCCAGGTCGGCGACGAGGTCATCATCGCCTCCTCTGAGTGGGGCTCGGCCGCCGACGTCATCGCCCGCCGCCCGAAGGTGCTGACCTTCAAGCCGGGCAACCAGATCGACGAGCGCATCGTCTACCGCGTGTTCCGCAACGCCGCGGGCGAGCTCGACATGGCGATCGAGACCGACGCCGGCGCGCCGCTCGATGTGCGCGACCTGGTGGGGTGAGCGCGGCGTTTGAGGCGTTTGAGATTGGCCGCGGGGGATCCCTCCTCGAGCCGAAGGCGTGGGGAGGGTGGCCGTTTGCGTAGCAAAGGGTCGGGTGGGGTCCTTGGACGTAGACTTAGCGAGGAGGGTTGAGCCTCATCAGGCGGCCACCCCACTCCGCCGGGCTTCGCCCGCCTACCCTCCCCTCTATCGAGGGAGGGATCCCCGCGTCTCTTCCTGGACCGGCGGCGCCTCGCGAGGTCGATGACGCCAGGCGTGCAGCTCCACGCCGCGCCTCATCCCAGCCGCGCCATCTCCACGATCGTCCGTCGGAGCGCCGCCGGCTCCGTGACCGGCAGCGAGCAACGCTGGCCGGCGCAGACGAAGGCTGCGGCGCCGTCGACATGTCCCGAGCGTGCGGGGTGATCCTCCGGCAACACGCCGAGCGTCGGCACGCGCCGCACCACCCGCTCCCAGGCCGGCGCCGCAAGAGCCTCGACGTGGAGCGCGTCCGCCGCGTCCCCCGTTCCAACCACGACCACCGAGGCCAGACGCATCCGCCCATCGAGCACGTTCAGCAGCCCGCCGTGGCCGATGACGTTAGACGCCATCAGCCCCATCAGTGCGGTGAGCTCGCCATCGAGCCGCGCCAGCCGCCGTGCGTCCGCGTCGAAGACGGCGAGCTTCAACTCGGCCGCGAGGATCAGCGCCGTGCCGCTTGGGAGAGCCTCGTCGGTCAGCGCCTCGGGACGCACCACCAGCCGGTCCGCGTCGTCGGCGTCCACGGCGAAGCCGGGGCCGTGCGGATTGCGATGATGCGCCTCCGCCGCCGCAAGCCAGGTCGCCGCATGGTCGCGGTAGGCGATCTCCCCGGTCGCGCCGGCGAGCGCCAGGGCGGCCGACGCCATCGCCCCATAGTCGGTCGCAAAGCCGGGATAGATCAGCCGGCCGGCGCGGAAGGCGTGCCCGAGGCGGTCGCCCCTCGTCATCTTGCCTGCGATGAACGCGAAGGCGCGCTCCGCCAGCGCCAGAGCGTCGGGCCGACCGAGCAACGCCGCAGTGTCGGCCAGCGCCGCGATTATTAGCCCGTTCCAGTCCGCGAGAACCTTGTCGTCGCGGCCCGGCCGGACCCGCAGCCCGCGCGCCGCAAGCAACCGGGCGCAGACCGCCGCCAGCCGCGCCTCGTCGATCGGGCCCCGCTCGTCGAGCCGGTTCGGAATCGAGAGCCCTTCCCAGTTGCCCGCCTCCGAAATGTCGAGCGCGTCCGCCGCGAAGGCCGCGTCGTCCGGGCCGAGCACCGCGTCCAGTTCTGAGCGCCGCCAGACGTAGAACCGGCCCTCCACGCCTTCGGTGTCGGCGTCGAGGCTCGCGGCGAAGGCTCCCTCCTCCGTAACCATCTCGCGCGCCAGCCAGTCGACGATCCCGTGCGCCGCGGCGGTCAGCCGCGCGTGCTCGGTCTCGCGCCCGACGCTCGCGAGCAATGGCAGCAGCTGGGCGTTGTCGTAGAGCATCTTCTCGAAGTGCGGCGCGAGCCAGCGGGCGTCTGTGGAGTAACGGGCGAAGCCGCCGCCGACATGGTCGTGGATCCCGCCCTTCGTCATCTGTCGCAGAGTCAGTTCGGCCGGCGCTGAGAAGCCGGCGTCGCCGGTGCGTCGCGCGCTGCGCAGCAGTCCCTCGAGCACCCCGGTCTGCGGGAACTTCGGGGCGCCGTGGAAGCCGCCGTCGCCAGGGTCGTAGATCCGCACGACCCGCGTCGCGACCTCGTCGAGCTGCGCCGGACCGAAGTCGCCGGCTGGCGCCGCCTTGGGCTTCAGCTTCTCCGCGATGCCGGCGACGTTCTGGGACACGCGGTCCGGATCCTCGCGGTAAACGGTGGCGAGCGTCCGCACCACGTCGGGAAAGCCAGGACGGCCATAAGCCGCCTGCTTCGGAAAATAGGTGCCGCCCCAGAACGGGTCGCCGTCCGCCGTGAGGAACATGGTTAGCGGCCAGCCGCCCTGCTGTCCGAGCGCGTGCAGGGCGGACATGTAGATCTGGTCGACGTCCGGCCGCTCTTCGCGGTCGACCTTGATCGCGACCACATGCTCGTTCATCACCGCGGCGACGGCCTCGTCCTCGAAGCTCTCGTGCGCCATGACGTGGCACCAGTGGCAGGCGGCGTAGCCGATCGACAGCAGCACCGGCCGGTTGGTGCGCCTCGCTTCCGCAAAGGCTTCGGGGCTCCATTCCCACCAGTGGACGGGGTTGTCCGCGTGCTGGAGAAGATAGGGGCTGGCGGAGTCTGAGAGACGGTTGGTCACATGAAGATCCCAGGCATCGCGAGAGGCGCGGCGTGATTAACGAACCTAGGGCTCTTGAGGCGCGCGACACCATCGCGGCCATCAGCACCGCGCCGGGGCGGGCGGCGATCGCGGTGCTGCGCATTTCGGGATCGGCCGCTGGCGCCGTGCTGGACCGTATCGCAGGCGGCCGCCCGGAGCCGCGCGTCGCCTCCTTTCGCGCCCTGCGCTACCCTGAGACCGGCGAGCTGCTCGATCGCGGGCTTGCGCTGTGGTTCCCCGGCCCCGCCAGCGCCACCGGCGAGGACGCCGCGGAGCTGCACCTTCACGGCGGGCGCGCGGTCGTCGCCGCCGTGCTCGAGGCCGTGCTCGCGGTGGAGGGCGTACGGGCTGCCGAGCCGGGCGAGTTCACGCGGCGTGCGTTTCTCGCGGGCAAGCTCGACCTCGCCGAAACCGAAGGCCTCGCCGACCTGATCGACGCCGAGACCCAGGCCCAGCGCCGTCAGGCCATTCGCCAGAGCGAAGGGGCGCTTTCCGCGATCGTCGACGGCTGGCGCGACCGGCTGATCGCGGCCATGGCGCTGGTGGAGGCCGGCATCGACTTTTCCGACGAGGACGACGTGCCGGCGGCCGCGCGGGCGCAGGCCAGGAGCGAGATCGCGCTGCTCGCGCGAGATCTCGACGCCGCGCTGGCGGACACCCGCGCCGAGCGGCTGCGCGAGGGCTTTCGGATCGCCATCGTCGGCGCGCCGAACGCCGGCAAGTCGTCGCTGCTGAACGCGCTCGCCCGCCGGGAGGCCGCGATCGTCGCCGACGGCCCCGGCACGACGCGGGACGTCGTCGAGGTCCATCTCGATCTCGACGGCTACCCCGCGATCGTCGCCGACACCGCCGGCCTGCGCGCCACCGACGACGCGGTGGAGCGCGAGGGCGTGCGTCGCGCGACCGCCCAGGCCGCGGACGCCGACCTGGTGCTGTGGCTGCGGGATCCGGCCTCACCGGACGGCATGGCCGCGCCTTTGACAGGCGGCGCGCTCTGGACGATCGCCAGCAAGGCGGACCTTACGCCCGCCTTGCTGGAGTGGGCGGATCGGTCGATCTCGACCCGCACGGGCGCCGGCCTCGACGATCTCGTCGCGGCCTTGGGCGAGGCGGCGCGGAGCGGCCTTGGCGACGATGACCACGTGGGGCTTACGCGCGCGCGCCATCGCGACGCCATCCGGGCGGCCGGGGTTGAACTGCGAGCTGCGCTCGACCAGTGGGAGGCGCTGCCCGACGAGTTTCTTGCGGAACGTCTCCGCCGCGCGGCGACCGAACTTGGCCGCATCGCAGGCCGGGTCGGCGTCGAGGACGTGCTCGACCGCCTTTTCGCGAGCTTCTGCATCGGGAAGTGAGGGTTGGGGTCTCGGGCAGGATGAATGTTTCACGTGAAACATTGAGCGTCGTTGCGGCCGAGGGCTCACAGGGCTATGCGTCGGGCGAGCAGTCACAACGGCGGGATCGGAAGACATGCGGACGTCCCTCGACGTCATCGTGGTGGGCGGCGGCCACGCCGGCTGCGAGGCGGCGGCGGCTTCGGCACGCCTCGGGGCGGCGACCGCGCTAGTGACCCATCGCGCCGACACCATCGGCGCCATGTCGTGCAATCCGGCGATCGGCGGGCTTGGCAAGGGCCATCTCGTCCGCGAGATCGACGCACTCGACGGCCTGATGGGCCGTGTGGCCGACGCTGGCGGCATCCAGTTCCGCGTGCTGAACCGGCGGAAGGGGCCCGCCGTCCGCGGACCTCGCGCCCAGGCCGACCGCAAGCTCTACGCCGCCGCCATGCAGGCGGCGCTTGCAGCGCAACCGAACCTGACCATCGTCGAGGCCGAAGTCGACGACCTGATGGTGGAAGGCGGCCGCGTCGCCGGCGTCGTCACGGGCGACGGCCGGCGGATCGCCGCTGGCGCCGTGGTGCTGACCACGGGCACGTTTCTCCGCGGCCTGATCCACATCGGCGAGCGCACGATCCCGGCGGGCCGCGTCGGCGAGGCGCCGGCGCTTGGATTGTCGAAGCGGCTGGCCGCAGCGGGTCTCGCGCTCGGCCGGTTGAAGACCGGCACCCCTCCCCGTCTGGATGGCCGCACCATCGATTTCGCGGCGCTTGAGGAGCAGCCCGGCGACGCCCCGCCCGAGCCGTTTTCCACGCTGACGTCGGCGATCACCACGCCGCAGACCGTGTGCCATGTCACCCGCACCACGGCGGAGACCCATGCGATCATCCGCGCCAACATCGCGCGGTCGCCGATGTACTCCGGCCAGATCGAGAGCCGCGGCCCGCGCTACTGCCCCTCGATCGAGGACAAGGTGGTGCGCTTCGGCGACCGGGAGAGCCACCAGATCTTCTTGGAGCCGGAAGGCCTCGACGACCCGATGGTCTATCCCAACGGCATCTCGACCTCGCTGCCGGAGGACGTGCAGTTGGCGCTGGTGCGTTCGATCCCGGGGCTGGAGCGGGTCGAGATCCTGCGGCCGGGCTACGCGATCGAGTACGACCACGTCGACCCGCGTGAGCTCGATCCGACGCTGGAGGTCAAGCGGCTTCCCGGCCTCTATCTCGCGGGTCAGATCAACGGCACTACGGGCTATGAGGAGGCGGCGGCGCAGGGCCTGCTGGCAGGCCTCAACGCTGCGCGTGTCGCGGGTGGGCAGGACGGCGTCACCTTCGACCGGTCCGAGGCCTATCTCGGCGTCATGGTGGATGACCTCGTCACCCGCGGCGTGACCGAGCCCTACCGCATGTTCACCTCGCGCGCCGAGTATCGCCTGAGCCTGCGCGCCGACAACGCTGACCTGCGGCTGACCGCGCGGGGCGAGGCGCTGGGCTGCGTGGGCGCGGCGCGCTCCAGCGCGTTCGCCGCGAAGGCCGGCGCTCTCGCCGCCGCCGAGGCGCTGACCCGGGGGCTCGCCATAACGCCCACGGAAGCCGCGCGCCATGGCGTGCACGTGAACCATGACGGCCGTCGCCGCACTGCCTTCGAGCTGCTGTCGCTTCCCGAGGTCGGGCATGAGGAGCTGACGCGGCTGTGGCCGGAAATCGCGGCGATCGAGCCCACGACCTTCGCCCAGCTCGAGATCGAGGCGTCTTACGCGGTGTACCTCGACCGTCAGGAGGCCGACATTCGCCGCTTCCGCGCGGAGGAGCAGGCGGCGATCCCGGGCGACATCGACTACGCCGCCCTCCCCGGCCTGTCGGCGGAGCTGCGCGACAAGCTTGTGGCCGTCGCCCCGAGAACGCTGGGTCAGGCGGGGCGCATCGAAGGCATGACCCCCGCGGCGCTTACGCTGATCGCGGCGCGCGCCCGGCGGGCGGCGTGACCATGGCGCGCGTCGCCGTGCCGGGCGGCGCCGGCGTCATTCCACCGGAGTTTCGTCATGCCGCCCGTTGATCCCAAGGTCCGCGCCGCGGACCGGGCGAACGCCCAAGCCCTCGTCGATGTTTCACGTGAAACATGGGCGCGTCTGGGCCAGTTGGTGTCGATGCTCGACCGGTGGCAGGGCACGATGAACCTCGTCGCTCCGAACACTCTCGCCGAGGTGTGGACGCGCCATGTGGCCGATGGCGCGCAGCTCGTCGCGCTGGCCCCGAAGGACGTGAAGGTCTGGGTCGATCTCGGGTCGGGCGCGGGCTTTCCCGGCCTCGTCGTCGCCGCGTTGCTGGCAGGCAAGGCCCATGTCCATCTCGTCGAAAGCAATCTGAAGAAGGCGGCGTTCCTGCGCGAGACAGCTCGCGCCATGGGCGTGGCGGTCACCGTCCACGCCGTTCGGGCGGAGGCGGTGGTGGGCTCCGTCGTCCCGCAGGCCGACGTCGTTAGCGCCCGCGCCCTGGCCTCGTTGACCGAACTTCTCACGCTGGCGGCGCCGCTGTTGAAAAGCGGGGCGATCGGACTGTTTCCCAAGGGGGAGAAGGCCGAGCTTGAATTGACCCAGGCCTCGGAATCCTGGAAAGTTAAGACATCGTTTCACCCGAGCCGCACCGACCCCGCCGCGCGCATCGTGCGCATCGAAGGTCTTCAGGAGCTCCGGTCGAACGCCTAGAGCCACGCGCGTTCGACGCCGGAGCCGCCCAGATGTTGTCCTCGCATTTCCCTGCCGGCGCGCCTCGCGTGCTGACGCTCGCGAACCAGAAGGGCGGCGTCGGCAAGACGACGACGGCGATCAACCTGGGCACGGCGCTCGCCGCCATCGGCGAAAGCGTGCTGATCGTCGACCTCGATCCGCAGGGCAACGCCTCCACCGGGCTCGGCATCGACCACCGGGCGCGCCGGCTGTCGACCTACGACGTGCTTGTCGGCGAGGCGAC
Source organism: Methylopila capsulata (assembly GCF_016907975.1). Lineage (GTDB taxonomy): Bacteria > Pseudomonadota > Alphaproteobacteria > Rhizobiales > Methylopilaceae > Methylopila > Methylopila capsulata. The sequence continues at coordinate 977,803 of NZ_JAFBCY010000002.1, read as the reverse complement.
GCTTGCGGAAACCATCCACGAGACCGCCGTGCCGCGGCTGCACCTCGCGCCGTCCACCATGGACCTGCTGGGCGTCGAGCTGGAGATCGCCTCCGAGCGCGACCGCGCCTTCCGGCTGCGCGACGCGGTGCGCGCGCTGCACGAGGGCGCGACGGCCGACCGGCGCTACACCTATGTGCTGGTCGACTGCCCGCCCTCGCTCAACCTGCTCACCATCAACGCCATGACCGCGGCCAACGCGATCGTGGTGCCGCTGCAGTGCGAGTTCTTCGCCCTGGAAGGCTTGAGCCAGTTGCTGAAGACGGTCGAACAGGTGCGAGGCTCGCTGAACCCGAACCTGTCGATCCATGGGGTCGTGCTCACCATGTTCGACCCGCGCAACAACCTGTCCGGCCAGGTGGTGGCGGACGTGCGCCAGTTCATGGGCGACAAGGTCTACGACACCATGATCCCGCGGAACGTGCGCGTCTCCGAGGCGCCCTCCCACGGCAAGCCGGTGCTGCTCTACGACCTGAAGTGCAACGGCTCGCAGGCCTATCTGCGCCTCGCCTCCGAGGTGATCCAGCGCGAACGCACGCTGCGCGCGGCCTGACGGAGCCTTTGAAAGGATGAGCATGGCGGACGAGCCCTCCCGGTCGCGTCTCGGTCGCGGCCTCGCGGCGCTGATCGGCGACGTCGCCGACGAAGGCGCGGTGATCGAGCGGTCCCGCGGCCAGCGTCGCGCGCCGATCGCACACCTCAGGCCGAACCCGGCCAACCCGCGCCGCCATTTCAACGAAGCCGACCTCGACGATCTCGCGGCTTCGGTGCGCGAGAAGGGCGTGCTGCAGCCGATCCTCGTGCGGCGGGCTGCGAGCGGAACGGAGCAGTTCGAGATCATCGCGGGCGAGCGGCGCTGGCGCGCGGCGCAGCGCGCCGGGGTCCATGACGCGCCGATCGTCATCCTCGACGTCACCGAGCGCGAGGCGCTGGAGATCGCGATCGTCGAGAACGTCCAGCGCGCGGACCTCAACGCCATCGACGAGGCGGTCGGCTACGAGCAGCTGATGACGCAGTTCTCCTATCGGCAGGAGGACCTCGCCCGCGTTATCGGCAAGAGCCGCAGCCACATCGCCAACACGCTGCGGCTGACCAAGCTGCCGGAGAGCGTGAAGACCCATGTGCTGAACGGCGCGCTCACCGCCGGTCACGCCCGCGCGCTGCTCGCGCTCGACGACCCCTCCTCCGCGGCGGAAAAGGCGGTGGCCAAGGGTCTGTCGGTCCGCGAGGTCGAGGCCATGGCGCGCGCGCCCGAGACCAAGTCGGTCGACGGCGCCCGTCGCGCGAGACCTGAGAAAGACGCCGACGCCCGCGCGCTGGAGGAGGCGCTCTCCGAAGCGCTAGGTCTCGCCGTGACGCTGAAGCCCAAGGGCCAGGGCGGCGAGCTCGTCATCCGCTACACGGATCTCGAGCAGCTGGATATGGTCGCGGCGCGGCTGAAGGGGTGAAATGGGGTGGCGCTCCAGGCGCTATGGCCCGGCTTCGACCGGACCATCCATGTCTCGCGTCGAGCACGCCGTCTGCGATGGGTCCTCCGGTCAAGCCGGAGGATGACGGTGCTCGGGGCATGACCCGAGGTTTTTGAGCGCCGCCGGGTCCGAAATTGCCCCCGAGACCGTCCCCGCCTATTAGAAGCCCGCTGGCGGCCGGCGCGCTCCAGACGTCCAATCACCCCGGCCGCCCATGAAATCGCCGCCAGCGACTCTCCTATTGAGTCGCGAATCTGACGGCTCTGTGCAACCGAGACGCGAATGCGAGCTCAGCGAGCCCGTCGGGCCGCCTCGATCGCAATGGCGAGCAGGGCGCGCTCGGCGACCGCCTCTCCCACGCCCGCGGCCTTGCGCCCGGTCGCGACTGCCTCGGCGAGCTTCGCCACGATCTCTGTGAGCCGCGGACCGCTCCAGGCGCCGAGCGCGCGTTCGACGGAGTCCTTCCGGCGGAAGTGGAAGAGGAAGCCGTTGGCTTCCATCACGGCGCGCGCGCTGCGACCGGAGTCGACGTCGCCGCGCAGGCGATGCAGCGTAATGGCGTGGCGGAGCGCGGCGCCGACGACGACGGACGCCGGCGTGCCGCTGGAACGCAGGGACCGAAGCGCGGAGGCCGCCTCCCCTGCTTTGCCGGCAAAGGCCGCATCGACCGCGACGTCCATGCCGACGTCGCCGGCGTCCGCGATCACGGCGGTCACGTCGTCGACGTCGATGCGGCCGCGCCCATGGGCGTAGAGGCAGAGCTTCTGCACCTCGCCCCGGGCGGCGAGCCGATCCGGTCCGAGCGACGCGCTTAGCAGCGCCCGCGCGTCCGGCGTGATCGAAAGGCCGGACAGGCGGGTCTCCTCGTCGATCAGACGATCGCGGGCGCCGGCCTCGTCGGGGTAGCAGGGCAACGCCGCGGCGCGGGGGCTTTTCTCGCAGAGCGTCCGCAACGGCGCGTTCTTCTTGAGGTCGCCGGCCTCGATCACGGTGAGGGATTCAGGAATAGGACCGCCGAGCAGGGCCTCGACCGCGGTCACGATCGCCCTGCCCCCGACCTTCACGCGAATCGCCCGCTGGCCGCCGAACAGCGCGATGGTGCGCGCCTCGTCCGCCAGCCGGCCGGGATCGGAGGCGAGCTCGTCGCCGTCGAGGCGCACCAGGCCGAAGGGGTCGTCGGAGCCCTCGAGCACCTTCGCGGCCAGTCGCTCCGCCCGTTCGGCCACGAGGCCGGCGTCGGGGCCGTAGATCAGCACGGCGAACACGTCCGCGTGCGGTTTTGCGAGAAAGGCGTCGACGCCCGAGGCTTTGATGGCGACCATCCCGGAGTTGTCGCGGGAGGCGCGCGCGGGGTCAACGTCGATCGGGGGTCGGACGCGACCTTCTTGTCCCGGCCTCGAGCCGGGACCTAGAACCTCGCGCGTTGGAAGCTTGGCGCGTCGGTCGTCGCGTCTTCTGGGGCAAGCATGGTGGTTATGGGTCCCGGCTCAAGGCCGGGACAAGCGCTCGCTCAGTACGGCACGGTCCTTGCCGGCGTCGTCCCCGTGGTCAGCGGCTCCGACTCCGCCGTCTGGGCCGGCGCAAGTTCGGGCTCTCGGAAGTCCACCACCACGCCCGGCGCGACCAGATGCGCCAGCTCGTCGGCGTCCCAGTTGGTCAGGCGCACGCAGCCATGGCTGTTGGTCTTGTCGATGCGCGAGGGCTCCGGCGTGCCATGCAGGCCGTAGGTCGGCTTGTCCAGGCCGATCCAGACCGCGCCGACAGGCGCGTTAGGGCCGGGCGGCAGGCGCAGCGCTTTGGTGTTGTTGCCCTGCTGGAAGTTCACTTTCGGGCGGTACCAGTACTCGGGATTGATCGCGATCGCCTTCACGGCGTGAACGCCAGTCGGCGACGGCAGATCCGAGCTGCCGATCGTGGCGGGGTAGGCCACGACGATCTTGCCGTCGGCGTCGAAGCCGAAGAGCTGCTTGCGGCCCTTGTCGGCGACGATGCTCGCGACCTTCACGGTCTGCTTGCGGCCGGGGTTGGCGACCATGATCTCCGAGCCTACGGCGAAGAAGTCGACGCCCGGATTTAGCCGGCGAAGGAAGTTTTCGTCCATGTGGAAGCGCTCAGCGAGCATCTCGGCCGGATCGCGATAGGACGAGCCTGGGAGCAGCGCCTGCTCGGCGTAGTCGTCCGGCATTACCGGCACGAAGGGGCCGGCGACGTCCTTGTCGGTGATGACATAGGGGACCAGCACCGGTTCGGTCGAGGTGGCCTCGAGCTTCGCCCAGAGCTCGGCGTCCATCACCCCGTCGATGGGATGGCCCACCATCATCTCGAAGGCCGCGATCGCCTTGGCGACGTTGCCGCCGTTGATGCCGTCGATGACGCCGGGGGAGGCGTGCGCGCGGTCGAGCAGCACCTGCAGCTTGATCATCCGCGGATCGGAGTGCTGTCCCCGCGGGTAGGGATCGCTGGTGAACACCGCATCGTTCGCGAGCGCGATCAGCAGGTCCACGGGGTAGCTGTCGATCGGGGTCGCGGCGGCGCGGGGAGCGGCGGGCCGCGCGGCGCGCGGCGCAGGCGCGACGGCGGGAGCCGAGGGCTCCATGACAGGAGGCGGAGCCGCAAGCGGCGGCTCGAACGCGGAGTTTTGCGCGATCATGCCGGCGATGGCGTCGCGCTCCGTCGCCTGCGTGGCGGTCGCCACGAGCGCGAGGGCGATGACGGTCGCCGCCTTAAGCGAGGTGTGAGCCACGGGGCCCTCTCTTCGTAAGTCGCCGGACACGCCGGCGCGTCGTTACGATCCTCCGTTAGGGTAAACAAATCGTCGCTCGCTACCGCCAGAGAGCAGCAATTATGCGATCAAGACGGTCGTTGGAAACGTTTGGTTAAGCATAATACTGCGGAAGGATGATCGTCGGTCAAAAGAACGAATCAGGATTTGCCAGTAAATCGCGATTCGTTCACGGAGAACGAATCGATGACTTGCGCCAGCTTCCTGATTCGTTCCGATGGTCTCTGACCAATTACCGAGAACGGCAAGATTTCATTAACTATAAAAATCAAAACCGCTTCAGGAACCGGAGCCTTTCAGTCTTAGGCCAGCGTCTGCGACGACACTGGAGGTTCCAGAGGGCCGCGCGGAAAGCGGTGGCGTCGTCGACGGGGGGGCCGCGTCATGGATTGGATCGGCAACGCCGTCGGCCGGCGTCTGGTGACCTATCTCACGGAGGAGATCCGGGACCGGCCCGAGACGGCCTACGATCCGGCGCGCCTGCGGGAGACGCTGGAGGTCGGCGACGTGATCCTGATCGCCGGCCGAAGCCGCGTCTCCGGAGTGATCCGCCGCATGACCTCGTCAGTGTGGTCGCACGCGGTGCTCTATGTCGGCGACATGCTCGACGTCCATGGGCCCGACGGCGAGCGCCACACGCTGGTGGAGATGGAGCTCGGCATTGGCTGCGCCTCGGCGCCGCTGTCGAAATACGCGATGGAGCATATTCGCATCTGCCGCCCGTTCGACCTCGACCTGTGCGAACGCGAGCAGGTCGCGCGGTTCTGCATCCTGCGTCTTGGCTACGAGTACGACGTCAAGAACGTGCTCGACCTGCTCCGCTACTGCACGCCGATCCCGCTGGTGTCGGCGCGCCTGCGTCGGCGGATGCTGTCGCTTGGTTCGGGCCTGCCGACGCGCGCGATCTGTTCGTCCCTGATTGCCCGCGCCTTCGAGCGAGTGCGCTATCCGATCCTGCCGCGGGTCGAGACCATCGCCGATCGTGGCGAACGGCATGAGATCCTGCACATCCGCCACGACTCGCTCTACATGCCGCGGGACTTCGACATCTCGCCCTACTTCGAGATCGTGAAGCCGGCGCTGGTCCGCGGCTTCGACTATCGCAAGGTGGAGTGGGCCGAGCGCCGCGCCCAGGCGCGGGGCGCCCAATCGCAGCCGGCGGAGTGAGGCGTCAGCCTTCCCACACCTCGCCGGGGCGCAGCGCCCGGAAGCGATCCGCGGGGATCGTCTGTTCCGCCAGCGCGGCGGCCAGCGCCTCGGCCGGGGCTTCGATCGCCTCGGCCGTCAGCTGGAACGTGCCCCAGTGGCAGCCCACGGCGTTCTCGGCGCCGACCAGACCCATGATCTCGACCGCTTCGGCCGCGTTGACGTGCTGGTCCTTCATGAACCAGCGCGGCTCGTAGGCGCCGATCGGCAGGATCGCGAGCTTGAACGGGCCGTGTGCGGCGCGGATCGCCCGGAAGATGTTGCGGGGCCCAAGCGCCGTGTCGCCCGCGGCGTAGAGCTTGCCGGCCCCGCCCGCGTCGATCGCGAAGCCGCACCACAGCGCCTTGCGCCGGTCGAACACCCCGCGAGCCGACCAGTGGTAGGACGGCACGATGTTGACGACGACCGTCTCCGACAGCGGCACGCGCGCGCCCCAGTCGTAGGCCTCCCGCCGGATCGCCGGGTCGTGCGCCTTGAGGATCGCGTCGTTGCCGAGCGGCACGATCACCCGCGGCCGGTCCCGGGCGGCGAGGCGCGACAGGGTGTCGAGATCGAGATGGTCGTAGTGGTTGTGGGTGATCAGCACCGCGTCGATCTTCGGCAGCGCGTCGAAGGCGATCCCCGGCGGGTTGACCCGCTTCGGCCCGGCGAAGGAGACCGGCGAGCACCGCTCGGACCACACCGGATCGATCAGGATGTTCAAGCCCTGCGTCTGGATCAGGTGCGAGGCGTGGCCGACGAGGGTGACGCGCAGCCGGTCGCCCTCGACCTTGGCGGGCGGTTGCGCGTCGAACGGGCTCGGGAAGCTGTCCGGCCACTTCGCCTTGTCCGCGAACCAGACGCCGCGCAGGGCGTCGCCGAACGACTTCGACCACTGATGATCGGGGTTGAAGAAGCGGACGCCGTCGAAATGGTCGGTCGGCGCGCCGGCGTAATAGGGGTTCTTGTCCCGGACGGACGCCAGCCAGGACCAGCCGCCGGCCGCGGCGCTCGCAGCAAGCAGGGCGCCGAGCCTGATCACGCCGCGGCGCGTCACGGCCGGGCCGCCTCGGCGAGCGCGCGTTTCGAACGGGTCACGGCGAGCTCCAGCGCCTGAAGGAAATTCGAGCGGTCCCGCGCCGCGAAGGGACGGGGGCCGCCGGTGATCTCGCCGATCTCGCGGAGGTGGCTCATCAGCTCGCGGGTCGCGAGCGCCGAGCCGATCGAGCTCTCGGTGAAAGGCTTGCCGGTGGTGCCGATGGCGGCCGCGCCCTTGGCGAGGCAGCGGGCGGCGAGCGGGATGTCCGCCGTCACCACGATGTCGTGGGCGACGCAGTGCTCCGCGATCCAGTCGTCGGCGACGTCCGGGCCTTCGGGCACGACCTGCAGGCGGACGAAGGCCTCCCGCGGCGTGACCATGAAGCGGTTCGCGACGACGGTGACGTCCAGCCCGTGACGGGCGGCGACCTTGTAGATCTCGTCTTTGACGGGGCAGGCGTCGGCGTCGATGAAGACGGCGGGACGCGGGTGGCTCTCTGGCGACGTCATCGCCGTTGAGGTACCACGGCGCGAGCCCGCGCGGGAGAGCCGCGCCGTCCCCCTCGCGCAAGGCTGTCCCTCTCCCGTGCATCCCCTCGCCGGCCGCACCGTGCTCCAGATCCTGCCCGCGCTGGACGCCGGCGGCGTGGAGCGCACGGCCGTCGACGTCGCGCAGGCGCTGGTCGCCGTCGGCGCGCGAGCGGTGGTCGCGAGCGAAGGCGGCCGCGGGGTCGCGGCGCTCGAGGCGGCCGGCGCGCGCCACGTGGCCTTTCCCGCGGCCAGCAAGAACCCGCTGACGATGGCGGCGAACGTCGGACGGCTCGCGCGGCTCGTGCGCGCCGAGGGGGCCGACATCCTCCACGCCCGCTCCCGCGCTCCGGCCTGGAGCGCGTTCGGCGCGGCCCGGCTGGCGGGCGTTCCCTTCGTCACCACCGCCGCCGGCATCCATTCCGGGGCCTCGGCGGCGAAGCGGTTCTACAATTCGGTGATGGCGCGCGGCGATCTGGTGATTGCGAACTCCGGCTTCACCGCGGCGCACATCACGCGACAGCACGGCGCGCCGAAGGGCCGGCTCGTGGTGATCCCCCGCGGCGTCGATCTCGCGGCCTTCGATCCGGCGGCGGTGGACCCCGCGCGCGTGGCCGCCGTGCGCGCGGCCTGGGCGGTTCCCGCGGCCGCGAAAGTGGTGCTGCTCGCTGCGCGGCTGACCTCGTGGAAGGGGCAGTCCGTTCTGCTCGACGCCGTCGCCAGGCTCGGGCGCGCGGACGTCGTCGTCGTCCTCGCCGGCGACGCGCAGGGGCGGGACCGCTACCGCGACGGGCTGGTCGCGCAGGCCGAAGCGCTCGGGCTCGCCGACCGTCTGCGTCTGCCCGGCCACGTCGCGGACGTGCCGGCGGCGCTCGTCGCGGCGGACGTTGCGGCTGTGCCCTCGACCGAGCCCGAGGCCTTCGGACGCGGCGCGACGGAGGCGCAGGCCATGGGCGTACCGGTCGTCGCCTCCGCCCACGGCGCGGTGGCGGAGACGGTGATCGCGCCGCCGGCGGTTACGGACGACGCCCGCACCGGATGGCTCGTGGCGCCCGGAGATCCCGAGGCGCTGGCCGAGGGTTTGACGGCGGCGCTTGCGCTCGGTCCCGACGACCGCGCCGCCCTCGCCTCCCGCGCAAGGGGGCGAGTGACGGCGCATTACGGCCTCGAGGCGATGACGCGCGCGACGCTGGAGGCCTACGTTCGGCTGCTCGACGAAGCCGGGCGTTGACTTCCCGGCCCTTTGTCACGATCTTTGGCTCGCCGTCGGCGACGTTCGCCGCTTTGGCGCGCGCCTCGTGTCAGAACACGGGGCTTTCCGCGTTGGAGCAGATCTCGGCGCACCGCAATGTTAAGAGGAGATTGCAGCCATTCGTCGTCCCATGAGGCCAGTCGCGCCGGTTCAAAAAGACGGACCTCGCGTCAACAAGGAGATCCGCGTCCTCGAGGTTCAGCTCATCGACGCGAGCGGGCAGAATCTCGGCCCTACGAAGATCAATGACGCGCTCCAGGCCGCGGAGGATTCGGGGCTCGATCTCGTCGAGATCGCGCCGAACTCTGTTCCGCCTGTCTGTAAGCTTCTTGACTACGGCAAGTACAAGTACCAGTCGCAGAAGAAGGCCGCCGAGGCTCGCAAGAATCAGAAGATCGTCGAAGTCAAAGAAATCAAGATGCGTCCCAACATCGATGATCATGACTACGAAGTGAAGATGAAGGCGATGCGCCGGTTCTTCGAAGAGGGCGACAAGGTCAAGGTGACCCTGCGGTTCCGCGGCCGCGAGATGGCGCATCAGGACCTGGGCCTGAAGCTGCTGATCAAGGTGCGCGAGGAGGTTTCCCCGATCGCCAAGGTCGAGAGCGATCCGTCGCTCGAAGGCCGGCAGATGACGATGGTGCTCGCGCCGCGCTGATCCCGCGCGGCGCTCCGGGCGCCATAGCCGTTCTGTGCTCAACGTTCAGCAAAGATGAACGATCGCCGTCTGACGTGAACGGTGGTTGCGGAGCCGTGTCATCGCCTATAGTGCTTCGATCGGTCGCGGCAGAGGTCGCGGCGATGTGAGCAAGTCTGGAATGTCGATGCAGATGACGGCCGAAGCCGCGAGCGGAGCGGACGCTCGCGTGGGAGCTGCGTCCGAGATGACGCTGCTCATCGTGGACGACGACAAGTCCTTCGTGCAGCGGCTCGGCCGCGCCATGGAAGCCCGCGGCTACGCCGTCACGGTCGCGGAGAGCGTCCGCGAAGGTCTCGACGCCGTCGAACGCGCACCCCCCGCTTTCGCGGTGGTCGATATGCGGCTCGGCGACGGGTCCGGTCTCGACGTGATCTCGGCGCTGAAGTCGCGTCGGGCGGACGCCCGGGGCGTCGTGCTCACCGGCTACGGCAACATCGCGACCGCGGTCACCGCGGTGAAGATGGGCGCGGTCGACTACCTCGCGAAGCCCGCCGACGCCGACGAGATCCACAGCGCGCTGAGCGCCGGCGACCACAAGCCGGAGCCGCCCGAGAACCCGATGTCGGCGGACCGGGTGCGTTGGGAGCACATCCAGCGGGTCTACGAGCTCTGCGGCCGGAACGTCTCCGAGACCGCGCGCCGGCTGAACATGCACCGTCGCACGCTTCAGCGGATCCTCGCCAAGCGCGCTCCGCGCTGAGGTCTGGGGACGTCCCACGCTCCGTGGTCGCCCCGGGCTTGTCCCGGGGCCCATAAGCCCGCGGTCGAGAGAACGAAGCGCGGGTATCCCTCCCTCGATAGAGGGGAGGGTGGACGGGCGTAGCCCGGCCGGGGTGGGGTGCGGGCCTGACGAGGCTCGCCGAACGGGCCGGACGCCACGCCCTTGCGCTCGACGCCCAAGACCCCCATTCCGACCTCGGCTGCGCCGAGGGCACCCTCCCCAGGCTTCGCGTGAGGAGGGATGTCCCGCGTCATCTCCTGAGACAGCTGTAAAGCGCGCGCCTTACAGAATGAACTGGCTCAGGTCCGCGTTCTTCGCGAGGTCGCCGACGTACTTGCGCACGTAGTCGCCGTCGACCGTCACCGTCTCGCCGCTGCGGTCGGCGGCGGTGAAGCTGATCTCGTCGAGCACCCGCTCCATCACCGTCTGCAGCCGCCGCGCGCCGATGTTCTCGACGCTGGAGTTCACCTCGACGGCGATGTCCGCCAGCGCGTCGACGCCGTCCGCGGTGATGTCGAGGGTCACGTTCTCGGTCGCAAGCAGCGCCACGTACTGCTTGACGAGACTGGCTTCGGTGTCGGTGAGGATGCGCACGAAGTCCTCCCGATCGAGCGCCGAAAGCTCGACGCGGATCGGGAGGCGGCCTTGCAGCTCCGGCAGGAGGTCCGAGGGCTTCGCCACATGGAACGCGCCCGAGGCGATGAACAGGATGTGGTCGGTCTTCACCGGCCCGTGCTTGGTCGCGACGGTGGTGCCCTCGATCAGCGGCAGCAGGTCGCGCTGCACGCCCTCGCGGGAGACGTCGCCGGCGCGGCCCTCGCGGGCGCAGATCTTGTCGATCTCGTCCAGGAACACGATGCCGGCGTTCTCGACCGCCTTGATGGCCTCGGCGACGAGCTGCTCCTGGTCGAGCAGCTTGTCGGACTCCTCCGCGATCAACGCCTCGTGGCTGTCCTTCACCAGCACGCGGCGGGTCTTCTTCTGGCCGGGCATGCCCTTCCCGAAGATGTCTCCGAGCGAGATCATGCCGACCTGGCCCGGCATGCCCGGAATCTCCATCATCGGCGCGCCCGACGAGGCGACCTCGATTTCGATCTCCTTCTCATCCATTTCGCCGTCGCGCAGCTTCTTGCGGAAGCTCTCGCGGGTCGCCGGGCTCGCGGTCGCGCCGACCAGCGCGGTGACCACCCGCTCCTCCGCCGCCATGTGGGCCTTGGCGGAGACGTCCTTGCGCTTGGTCTCGCGCGTCAGGCCGATCGCGACCTCGACCAGGTCGCGGATGATCTGCTCCACGTCGCGGCCGACGTAGCCGACCTCGGTGAACTTGGTCGCCTCGACCTTCAGGAACGGGGCGTTGGCGAGCCGCGCCAGCCGGCGTGAGATCTCGGTCTTGCCCACGCCGGTCGGCCCGATCATCAGGATGTTCTTCGGCTGCACCTCCTCGCGCAGGTGGCCGGTGAGCTGCAGGCGGCGCCAACGGTTCCGAAGCGCGATCGCGACCGCGCGCTTGGCGTCGCGCTGGCCGACGATGTGCCGATCGAGCTCGGAAACGATTTCGCGGGGGGAGAGGTCGGTCATGGCGGGCCTCGGAAACTCTACCGAACGGGAGGAAGGGCGCGGCGGGCGGCGGAGGGAACGCCCGCGAGCACGAGGCGGCGCGCCGGCCGCCAGCCCGCCCCGAGCGTGACGACGAAGCCGCCAAGCAGCACCAGCGTCAGCGCGAAGATCGCGCCGGGGTCGATGTCGGTCTGTGCGACGAGAACGCCGATGGCTGCGCCGAAGTAGATCAGCCCGGACATCAGCAGGGCGCGCCGGTCGATCGCGAGCGCGATCAGGGCGAGCGCAAGCATGATCGCGACGACCAGACCCGCCTCGGGGCCGGTCGGCGCGTCCGGCTTCGCGACCGCGAAGGCGAGCAGCGCGTGCACGATCATCGGCGCGGCGAGCAGGTGCAGCCAGAAGGCGTGGTCCGCGGCGAGGGTCACCCGTCCGGGGTCCTTCAGGTCGTACCGCATGGCGACGGCGAACACCGCAAGCCCCAGCCCGAGCAGCACCCCGTCCCAATGGGCTTCCACAGCCCCGGGCGCGACGGTCTCGAGAGCGGCGAGCCCGAGGCCGATCACACCACCCGCGATCAGCAGGCTCGAGAACGGCAGGCGGAAGCGCAGCCTGAACGCAATCGCGGCGGCGAGGGCGGCGCCGGCCACCGCAAAGAACGGAGCCGCGTCCGGCGCCGTGCCGGGAGCGTATTCGAACGCCCCGAACACGAACGTCGCCGCCGTCGCGACATAGGTGACGAAGCCGAGCGCGAGCACGATGCTCGGGAGCACCAGCCGCTGGCGGCGGGCGAAGATTTCGGCCAGCGCCCAGATCGCGCTCGCGCCGAGCGCGAAGGCGGCGGCGTGCGCGCTTCCCGGGATCACGGCCATGACGGCCAGCCGGAAGCCGATCAGAAGGGCCGCCAGCCCGAAGCTCATGAACACGTCGTGGAAGCCGCGCACGAAGCGCACGTCCTCGCGGTCGGCCGCGCCGAGCGGGGAGGGCCCCTCGTCGTCGCGCGTCAGGAAGGCGCGCAGCCGGTCGGCCGCGGCCTGGTCGATGACGCCCGCCGCGACCGCCGCGGCGAGGTCGTCAGCCGACGGTCTCAAGACTCTCAACCGTCACGTTGCCGTTGGTGTAGACGCAGATCTCGGCCGCGATCTTCATCGCCTTGCGCACGATCGCCTCGGCGTCCGCGTCGGTGTCCGACAGCGCGCGCGCCGCTGCGAGCGCGTAGTTGCCGCCGGAGCCGATCGCGGCGATCCCGTCCTCCGGCTCCAGCACGTCGCCGGTCCCCGTGATGACGAGCGCCACGTTCTTGTCGGCGACCAGCATCATCGCCTCGAGCCGGCGGAGGTAACGATCGAGGCGCCAGTCCTTGGCGAGCTCCACCGCCGCGCGCAGCAGCTGGCCGGGATGTTGCTCGAGCTTGGCCTCGAGCCGCTCGAACAGCGTGAAGGCGTCGGCGGTCGCGCCCGCGAAGCCGGCGATGACCTGCCCCTTGGCGATACGCCGGACCTTCTTGGCGGTCGCCTTCATCACCGTCTGGCCGAGGCTGACCTGGCCGTCGCCCCCGATGACGACGCGCCCGCCCTTGCGGACGAGCACGATCGTCGTCCCGTGAAGAATGATCTCGGACATGGAGGCTCCCGCAGGGACTGTCGTGGGAGCACAGGTAGGCATTCCTCGCGGCGGCGAAAAGGGCGTCGCCGCCGCTGCTTGCGCCGGCGTCAGCCGCCGCGGCTGGTCTCGAACAGGAACCAGGCGCGTTTCTCCGTCTCGTCGATCCAGTTCTCGATCAGGCTCGCGGTCGCGACGTCCTCGTGTTCGTCGGCGAGGTCGTGGACTTCGCGCAGCCGTTTGACGTGGTCGCGGTTGTCCTCCCGGAGCTCGGCCAGCATGTCCTGAGGCGTCACGAAGTCGGCGTTGTTGTCCTTGACGCGCTGCAGGCGCGAGATGTGTCCGATCGAGCGCAGCGTCGTGCCGCCGATCTTCCGCACGCGCTCGGCGATGTCGTCGGTCGTCGCCAGAATCTCGGCGGCCTGCTCGTCGAGCAGCAGGTGGTAGTCGCGGAAATGCGGCCCGCTCATGTGCCAGTGGAAATTCTTGGTCTTCAGGTAGAGCGCGTAGGTGTCGGCGAGGATGGCGTTCAGCGCCCCCTCGAGATCGCGGATCGCGTTCGATCCGAGGTCGGTCGGGGTTGCGAGCGCCGCCTTCTTGCGCGCCCGGACCTCTTCGGTGGGTTTCTTGGCCATGGCAGTCACCTCGGGATGAAACCGGACGAAGCGCCGGTGAGGACCCAAGTAGAGGGCAAGTCGACGCCGTCGATATGCGTCCGCGGGCGCCGCACATGCGCTATGCCGTCTTGTGGGAGAGGCCCGTTGGCCTTGGGCGCGCCGCCGTGCTATCGACCCCGCGTTCCCATGACAGATCCGCGACTGCGTTCGCGGCGTTCAAGAGGCTTTCATGCGCCGCGCCGAGGTGACCCGGACGACCGCCGAAACCGACATCGCGCTCTCCGTCGCCCTCGACGGCTCGGGCGCGTCGACGATCTCGACCGGCGTCGGCTTCCTGGACCACATGCTGGAGCTGCTGTCGCGCCACGCCATGATCGACATGGAGATCAGGGCGAAGGGCGACGTGCATGTCGACTTCCACCACGTCACGGAAGACGTCGGCATCGCGTTGGGGCAGGCCGTGCGCAAGGCGCTCGGCGAGATGAAGGGCCTCACCCGCTACGCTGACGTGCACATGCCGATGGACGAGACCCTGACCCGCGTCGCGATCGACGTTTCGGGCCGGCCGTTCCTGGTCTGGCGCACGGCGTTTCCGACCCAGAAGGTCGGCGAGTTCGACACCGAGCTGGTGCGGGAGTTCTTCCAGGCGTTCGCGACCCACGCGGCGGTGACGCTGCACGTGGAGACGCTCTACGGCGCGAACTCCCATCACATCGCCGAGTCCTGCTTCAAGGGGCTCGCGCGCGTCCTGAAGACGGCGTTCGCGCTCGATCCGCGCGCCGGCGACCGGCTGCCCTCGACCAAGGGCCGCATCGGCGACTGACGTCTTTCAAAGGCTGACCACTTTGCAGACCTGGCTGATCTACGAACCTCCCGGCGGCGCCGCGCGCACGCTCGACGACGCCGAACGCTTCGTCGTGCTGCGCGAAGGTTTTCATAAGCTCGCCTTCCTCGCGCCCGCGATCTGGCTGATCTACCGCCGCTGCTGGATGGCGCTGGCTCTCTACATCGCGGCGGAGATCGTCCTCGCGCTGATCGCGCAGGGGCTGGAGCTTCGCGGCGGATCGGCGCTCGTCTTCGCGCTGCTGCCGAACCTCGCGGTCGGCTTCGAGGCGTCGTGGCTGCGCGCCCGCGCTCTGGAGCGGCGCGGCTATTCCTATGCCGCCAGCGTCTTCGCCCGCGGCCGGGAGGAGGCGGAGGCGCACTTCTTCACCGACTGGCTCGCCGACCAGCCGCGCGAGACGGCGCGCCCGCAGCCGTCCGCGGCGCCCTATCGCCCGGCGCAGCCGGCGTTCAGCTTCTTTCCGCAGCCCGGAGCGGCGCGGTGACAATCGCGGTCGTCGACTACGGCGCCGGCAATCTCCGCTCGGTCGAGAAGGCTCTGGTACGGGCCGGCGGCGTGGGCGTGGTCGTGACGAGCGATCCCGCGCAGGTGGCCTCCGCCGACCGCGTGGTCCTGCCCGGCGACGGCGCCTTCCCGGACTGCCGCACGGCGCTCGGCCAGGCCTCCGGCCTCGGCGAGGCGCTGGATGAGGTCGTGACGCGCCGCGGGCGGCCTTTTCTCGGCATCTGCATCGGCATGCAGCTGCTCGCCACCACAGGCGAAGAGTATGAGGAGACGCCGGGCCTCGACTGGATTCCCGGCCGGGTCCGCCGGATCGAGCCCGGCGACGCACGGCTGAAGGTGCCGCACATGGGCTGGAACACGCTCAACCCGCACCGCGATCACGCCCTGCTCGACGGGCTGGCGCTGGGGCAGGGCGGTCTGCACGCCTATTTCCTGCACGCCTACCACCTCACGCCGAACGACCCGGACGACGTCGTCGCCTCCGCGACCTACGGCGGCGAGGTGACGGCGGTGGTGGCGCGCGGCAACGTCGCCGGCGTCCAGTTCCATCCCGAGAAGAGCCAGACCCTCGGCCTCGCTCTGCTCGCGAACTTCGTCAGGTGGCGTCCGTGATCCTTTACCCCGCGATCGACCTCAAGGGCGGCTCGGTCGTCCGGCTGCGCCAGGGCGACATGGACCAGGCGACCGTCTACGGCCGCGATCCCGGCGCGCAGGCCGCGACCTTCGCGGCCGAGGGTTTCGAGTGGATCCATGTGGTCGATCTCGACGGGGCCTTCGCCGGCGCCAGCGTCAACGCCGCGGCCGTCGACTCCATCCTCGACCAGGCGCATGTCCCCGTGCAGCTTGGCGGCGGCATCCGAGACATGAAGGCGGTCGACGCCTGGCTGAAGCGCGGCGTCGCCCGCGTGATCATCGGCACAGCGGCGGTGCGCGACCCCGAGTTCGTGAAGGCGGCCGCCAAGGCCCATCCGGGCAAGGTCGCGGTCGGCGTCGACGCCCGCGACGGGCGCGTGGCGGTACAGGGCTGGGCCGAACTGTCGGACACCACGGCGCTCGACCTCGCCCGCCGGTTCGAGGACGCCGGCGTCGCCGCGATCATCTACACCGACATCGCGCGCGACGGTCTGCTCGGCGGTCTCAACCTCGAGTCCACCCGCGAATTGGCCCAGGCCGTCGCGATCCCTGTGATCGCCTCCGGCGGCCTCGCCGACATCGAGGACGTCCGCCGCCTGCTCGCGCCCGAGAACGCCGCCATCGCCGGCGCCATCACCGGCAGGGCGCTCTACGACGGCCGGCTGAACGGCCGGGAGGCGCTGGCGCTCGTGCAGGGGGCGAAGGCGCCCCTCTGAGAGGGGCGGCGGGGGTCCGCGCGGATCTTTTAAGTGCAGCGCAGGGCCTGACGCTCTTGTAGAAGGGGCGCGGCGCGTGTTGCGCCTGCCGGAATTGCAACCCGATGACCACGCCAGCCGATCGGGATGCGCGCTTCATGCGCAGCGTCCTCGCCGCCTCCGACGACTGCATCAAGATCATCGATCTCGACGGCCGGCTCGTCTTCATGAGCGAGGGCGGACAGCGCGTCATGGAGGTCGAGGATTTCAGCAAGCTGGCGGGCTGCAACTGGCCGGACATGTGGACCGGGGGCGGCAACGACCACGCCAGGGCCGCGATCGCCGCCGCGCAGGCCGGCCGCAGCTATCGCTTTCAGGAGATTGCGAACACCGCCAAGGGGAATTCCCGGCACTGGGACGTGCAGGTCAGCCCGATCATCGGCCGCGACGGCCGCCCGGAGTCGATCCTGTCGGTGTCGCGCGACATCACGGCGCTCAAGGACAGCGAGGAGCGGCACAAGCTGCTCGCGGCCGAGCTCAACCATCGCATCAAGAACCTGCTCACGCTCGTCCAGGCGATTGTCGGCCAGACCCTGCGCGCGGGCGGCGACGCCGCCCGGGCCTTCCACGCGCAGATTTCAGAACGGCTCGTCGCGCTCGCCAAGGCGCAGGACAGCCTGATGAAGACGACGTCCGCCGAGGCCGACCTCGACGCGCTGGCGCGCAGCGTGCTGATGCCCCATGGCCTGGAGGAGCGCGTCCGCGTGGAGGGACCGCCTGTGCGGCTCGCCGACCGCGCGGCGATGGCTTTCGCCCTCGCGGTTCATGAACTGGCCACGAACGCCACCAAATACGGCGCCCTGTCGACCGAGTCCGGACGCGTGGAGATCACGTGGAGGTTCGAAGACGGTCTGCTGCGGTTCGAATGGCGCGAGTCGGGCGGACCTCCGGTCTCGCCGCCCACACGCCGCGGCTTCGGATCGCACGTCATCGAGCGGGCGCTGTCGGGCTACCTCAGCGGCGAGGCCAAGATCGACTATCGGCCCGAAGGGGTGGTGGTCACGCTGGCCGCGCCGGTGTGCGCCCTGCTCGCCGGCAACTGAGCGGCGGGGTTCGTCAGTCGCCGCGCGCGTGGACGCGAGATGTGCGTCGGGCAGAGACTCCGGCGAAACATGCCGCTCAGTTGATGCGTGATGCATGATGCGTTAGAGGTCCCCGCATGCGCACCACGTTGACCATCGACGACGACATTCTCTCCGCAGTGAGAGCGCTTGCGGAACGGGAGCGGCGGAGCCTCGGGGAGGTGCTGTCCGATCTCGCGCGGCGCTCCCTGACGAACCGACCGCAGACACCCGCTCGGACGGGGTTTCCGGTGTTGCCGGTCAGCAATCCTGACGCGGTGGTCACGACCGAGATCGTGAACCAACTGCGTGAAGAGCTCGAGTGATCCATCTGCTCGACGTCAACGTGCTGATCGCGCTGATCGACACCAAGCATGTCGATCACGCCATGGCCCACGACTGGTTCGACCATGTCTCGTCCGACGGTTGGGCGACCTGCCCTTTGACGCAGAACGGCGTGATCCGGATCGTCGGACATTCCAGCTACCCGAACTCGCCCGGCGCGCCCGCGATCGTCGCCGAGACCGTGGCCGCCGCGCTGCGCTGGCCGGGACATGAATTCTGGCCGGACGACGTCAGCCTGCTGACGGACGCGGGCATCGATCGCAGACGGCTCCTCAGGTCGAAGCAGATCACCGACACCTATCTCTTAGCGCTCGCGGTCAAGCACGGCGGCCGTCTGGCGACCCTCGATCGCCGCCTCGCGACGGACGCCGTATCCGGCGGGCGCGAGGCTTTGGTCGTGTTATGACAGCGCAAGGAGCCGTGTGCGGCGGTCAGCGCGGCGCCGTCGAGGCGAGCGACAGAGCGGGCGCGAACCGACAAGGCGTTGAAGCATGCTGAAGATTCGCGTCATCCCCTGCCTCGACGTCAAGGACGGCCGCGTGGTCAAGGGCGTCCAGTTCGTCGACCTGCGCGACGCCGGCGATCCGGTGGAGGCCGCGATCGCCTACGACGCCGCGGGCGCCGACGAGCTCTGCTTCCTCGACATCACCGCGAGCCACGAGGAGCGGGCGATCCTGCTCGACGTGGTCGCCCGTACGGCGGAAAACTGCTTCATGCCGGTGACGGTCGGCGGCGGCGTGCGCTCGGTGGCGGACGTGCGCGCGCTGATGCTCGCCGGCGCCGACAAGGTCTCCATCATGTCGGCCGCGGTGAACGACCGGTCCGTCGTCGCGCGGGCGGCCGAAAAGTTCGGCGCGCAGGCGATCGTGGTCGCGGTCGACGCCAAGAAGGTCTCGCAGCCCGGCGAACCCGACCGCTGGGAGGTCTTCACCCACGGCGGCCGCCGCCCGACCGGCCTCGACGCCGTGGCCTACGCCGCCGAGGTCGCGAGCCTCGGCGCGGGCGAGATCCTGCTGACCTCCATGGACCAGGACGGGGCCAAGCACGGCTACGACCTGGCGCTGGTGCGCGCGGTGGTGGACGCGGTGCCGGTGCCGGTGGTGGCCTCCGGCGGCGTCGGCACGCCGGCCCACATGGTCGAAGGCGTCACCAAGGGCGGGGCGAGCGCGGTGCTCGCCGCGTCGATCTTCCACTTCGGCGAATACACGATCGGCGAGACCAAGGCCGCCATGGCCGCCGCCGGCCTGCCGGTCCGGCTCGACCCGGCGGCGTGAGGGCGCGATGACCGGCTTCACCCTCGACGACCTCGCCCGCATCGTCGCCCAGCGCGCCGACGCCTCCACGGCCGAAAAGTCCTACACCCGCTCGCTTGTGGAGGCTGGCCCCGCCCGCTGCGCCAAGAAGCTGGGGGAGGAGGGCGTCGAGGCCGCGCTCGCCACCGCCTCGGGAACGAAGGTCGAGCTCGTGGCCGAGGCCGCGGACGTGCTTTACCACCTGTTGGTGGCTCTCCGGGTACGAGAGGTCGACCTCGTCGAGGTCATGGCCGAACTCGAGCGCCGCACCGTGCAGTCGGGCCACGCGGAAAAGGCCTCCCGGGAGCGCTGATGGACGACCGGCCGCGGATCCGAAATCCCTCGCCTTACGCCACCTTCACCCGGCAGGACTGGGCGAAGCTCCGCGCCGACACCCCGCTGACCCTCGACGCCGCCGATCTCGATCGCCTGAGCTCTCTCAACGACCCGATCGACGTGAACGAGGTCGAGCAGATCTATCTGCCGATCTCGCGCCTGCTCGCGTTCTACGTCACCGCGCGCCAGCAGCTGTTCCGCGCCACCCAGCGCTTCCTGGGCCACGGCGAGACGCGGGTGCCCTATGTGATCGCGGTGGCGGGGTCGGTCGCGGTCGGCAAGTCCACCACCGCACGCGTGCTGCGCGCGCTGCTCGCCCGCTGGCCGGCGACCCCGAAGGTCGACCTCGTCACCACCGACGGCTTCTTGCTGCCCAACGCGGTGCTCCAGCGCGAAGGCCTGATGAACCGCAAGGGCTTTCCGGAAAGCTACGACGTCCAGGCGCTGATCCGCTTCATCTCCGACATCAAGGCCGGCAAGCGCGAGGTCACCGCTCCGGTCTACAGTCATCTGGTCTACGACGTGGTGCGCGGTGAGCAGCTGGTCATCGACCGCCCGGACATCGTCATCATCGAGGGGCTGAACGTCCTCCAGACCGGGGACAAGCCCCAGAACGGCCGCGTCACGCCCTTCGTGTCGGACTTCATCGACTTCGGCATCTTCCTCGACGCAGACGAGCCGCTGCTCCACCGCTGGTACGTGGAGCGCTTCATGCGGCTGCGCGAAACCGCGTTCCGCGACCCGCAGTCCTACTTCCGCAAATACGCCCAGGTGTCGAAGACCGAGGCGATGGAGCAGGCGGAAAAGCTCTGGGCCGACATCAACCTACCGAACCTGCGCGAGAACATCCGCCCCACCCGGCCGCGCGCCGACCTGATCCTGAAGAAGGGCCGCAGCCACCGGATCGACGAGGTCCGGCTGCGGAAGATCTGATCGCCTCGGACCGCATCCTCACGCGGCCGCAGCTCGACGCCGCGCTGGACCGGCTCTGCGCGCTCGACCCGCGGCTGGACGCCGTCCGCGCGGTCTGCGACCCGCCGTCGCTCCGGACGTTGACGCCCGATCTCGCGGGGCTGGTGTGGATCGTCAACTCGCAGCTCATCTCCGTCGCGGCCGCGAAGGCGATCCACGGCCGGCTGGAAGCGGCGCTGGGGCGGCTCGACCTCGCGACGCTCACCGCCGCGCCGGACGGGGTCTTTCGGGCCGCAGGCCTTTCGCGCCCGAAGCTGAGGACGGTTCGGGCCCTTTGCGACGCGGTTGAGAACGGCCTCGACCTCGAGGCCTTGAAGCAGATGGAGGAGGCGGAAGCGCGCGCGGCGCTGCTGCGCGTGTCCGGCGTCGGCCCCTGGACGGCGGACGTCTTTCTGCTGTTCGCCCACGGCCGCCCCGACGCCTTCCCCGGCGGGGACATCGCGGTGCAGGCCGCGCTGAAGGAGGCGTTCGGCCTGCCGGCGCGGCCGGACCGGCGGGCCGCCGAAGCGTTGGCCGAGGGCTGGCGGCCGCTGCGGGGAGTGGCGGCGCAGCTGCTCTGGGCCTATTACCTGAAGCGCCGCGGCGGCCGCGACGGCGCGCCGACCCCGCACCGACCCGAGACTGCCGAGGAGCTTCGATGACCGCGATCGACGGACCCCGCCTCGCCCCCGCGTCCGGCCAAGCCAAAGCGCTCGTCGTTTTCCTGCACGGCTACGGGGCGGACGGAAACGACCTGATCGCGATCGGCCGGGAGTGGCAGCTGCTGCTGCCGGACGCGGCCTTCGTCGCGCCGCACGCGCCCTCCCTGCTTCCGGGCTCGCCCATGGGCCGGCAGTGGTTTCCGCTGACGTTCCGCGACCCCGACGAGCGCCGCCGAGGCGTGATCGCCGCCCGTCCCGACCTCGACGCTTTCCTCGACGCCGAACTCGTGCGCACCGGCGTCGCGCCTGACAGGCTGGCGCTGATCGGTTTCAGCCAGGGCACGATGATGGCGCTGCACGTCGGCCTGCGCCGCAAGGTCCCGCCCGCGGCGATCCTCGGCTACTCCGGCATGCTGGTGTCGCCGGAGGTCCTGAAGGACGAGGCGACGGGAAAGCCGCCGATCCTGCTGATCCACGGCGACCGCGACGAGGTCATTCCGATCGACGCGCTGTTCGCCGCGACGGACGGCCTCGGAGCGGCGGAGATTCCCTGCGAATGGCACCTCTCGCCCGGCCTCGGGCACGGCATCGACGGGGAGGGTCTGCGCCAGGGCGCGGCCTTCCTGGCGAGCGCCTTCGCCCCTCGAAAAACATTCGCTCGTATGGCTTCACAAGGCTGACACACGACATGTAGAGTATCACCAAGCGTCGGCCGGCGCGCCGGCGCTCATGCAAGGAGTGCTCGGTGACGGTCGCCGTTTCACCTGACGCGTGCCCGGCCTTGGTGTTGAACGCGGACTACCGTCCGCTCAGCTACTATCCGTTGTCGCTGTGGTCCTGGCAGGACGCCATCAAGGCGATCTTTCTGGACCGCGTGAACGTGATCTCCCACTACGACCGCGAAGTGCACAGCCCCAGCTTCGAGATGAAGCTGCCTTCGGTGGTGTGCCTGAAAACCTACGTGAAGCCGGCGCGCAACCCTGCGTTCACCCGGTTCAACGTGTTCCTGCGCGACCGCTTCTCCTGCCAGTACTGCGGGACGCGCGAAGACCTGACCTTCGATCACGTCATACCGCGCTCCCGCGGCGGCCAGACCACCTGGGAGAACGTCTGCGCGGCCTGCTCGCCCTGCAACCTTCGGAAGGGCGGTCAGATGCCGGCCGACTGCGGGATGTACCCGGCGCAGACCCCGTTCCAGCCCTCGGTGCACGACCTGCACCAGAACGGCCGCGCCTTTCCGCCGAACTACCTCCACGACAGCTGGCTCGATTACCTCTACTGGGACAGCGAGCTCGAGCCGTAGCGCCAGCGGACGGCGGCAGCTTGAGCGTGGCCTGAGTCGCGCAATGGGCACTCAAAAGCCCGTGACGGCCAGCGTTTCCGGGCCGCGGGCGAGAGGCGAAGCGCTTGGTTTTCAAGCCGCGCCTCCGACTGTGGCCGATGGGCGACATCCCGCGGCCGCCCTTTTTTCGCTCGATTTTACCCTGACGGGCGCCATCCCCTGCCCGGAGACCGGACGGACTCCCGCGCCGCGCTGGCGCAGGTCCTTGTGGGGTGAAATCAAATGACGTCGAACATCAACCGCCGATCGTTCTGCGGCGTCCTGCTGGGCGCGGGCGCGCTCGCGGGCTGCGGATCGATCAAAACACCGGCGCTCGACGTCGGCGGCGGGCATCATCCGGCGGACGTCGCGCGGTACGGCGCGCGGCCGGACGAACTCTATCCGCTGCCCGCCACCGACATTTCGCGCGTGAACCGGAAATGGCTCCGGCAGGCGGTCGCCTATGACGGATACGAGACGCCGGGAACCATCGTCATCGACACCCAGGCGCGGTTCCTCTACCTGGTGCAGGAAGGTGGGGCGGCGTTGCGCTACGGCGTCGGCGTGGGCAAGGAGGGGCTCGCCTTCGAGGGCTCCGCGCGCGTCGGCCGCAAAGCGAAGTGGCCGCGCTGGACGCCGACGCCCGACATGATCGCCCGCGAGCCCGAGCGGTACGGCCCCTACGCCGGCGGCATGGCGCCGGGCTTGGACAACCCGCTTGGTCCGCGCGCGCTGTACCTCTTCCAGGGGAATCGCGACACGCTGTTCCGCATTCACGGCACCACCGAGCCACACACGATCGGCCGCGCGGTGTCGAGCGGCTGCATCCGCCTGTTCAGCCAGGACATCATCGACCTTTACGATCGCGTGCCGACCGACACGCCGGTGGTCGTGATCCAGGACGGCGAGATCGATCAGCGGCCGGCGCCGGAGATCGCCGCGGCGCCCTATCCGGCGCGCGCAGGCGGCGACTATGACCGCTGGGAAGCCGAGCCGGCGCGGTGGTGAGCGGCGGCGCGGCTCGGCCGCCGCGTCGCCAGAGCCGCGACCGCCGCGAGACCCAACGAGATCAGGGCGCTGTAGCCGGCCAGGGAAACGCCCAAGAGGCGCCAGGCCGCCCGGTCGCAGGGGACGATCCGCGTCGTCTTCATCTGGGCGAGCAGCCCGCCGGCCGAGGTCGGCGCGGCGTTCGCGCCGGCGCAACTCGTCGGGCCCGGCCAGAACCCCCACTCGACGCCGGCGTGGTAGGCGCCGAGAACGGCTCCGCCGAGGAACAGCACGGCGAGGCCGGCGAACAGGAGCTTCGACGCGGCGTGGCCGCGCAGCGCGAGCAGGCCGGCGAGGAGCGCCAGCGGCGCGCCGAGGTAATAGGGCCAGCGCTCCCACAGGCACAGCATGCAGGGCACGTAGCCGAAGCCGTGCTCGAACACGAGCGCGCCGCCGACGGTCGCCGCGGCGACGATCGCGATCGCGAGGCCGGCGGCTGCGGGTGAGCGGAGAGGGGAGGTCGCCATAGCCGTCACACCACGTACTTCACCAGAACGAAGCCGCCGACGACGAAGAACAGGAGGATAAAGGCGGACAGCGCCAGCTTCCGCTCGATAAACTCGCGTACCGGCTCGCCATAGCGCTTGAGGATCCAGGCCACCGCCAGGAATCGCAGCGTGCGCGAGATGACGGTCAGGAGCATGAAGAGGAAGAAATTGTAGCCTGCGAAGCCAGAGGTGATGGTCACCAGCTTGTAGGGGATCGGCGTCAGGCCCTTCAGCAGGATGATCCACAACCCGTAATGGGCGTAGGTTTCCCGGAAGGCGTCCATCTTATCGCCGTAGCCATAGAGATGGATGATCCAGAGCCCGACGCTGTCGTAGAGCAGCGAGCCGATGGCGTAGCCGAGCGCGCCGCCGAGCGTCGAGCCGAGGCCCGTCAGCAGCGCCAGCCTGTAGGCGTCGTGCGGGCGCGCGATCGTCATCGGCACCAGCAGGATGTCCGGCGGCAGCGGGAAGAACGAGGCTTCGGCGAATGAGACCCCGAACAGTGCGAGCTTTGCGCGGGGACCGGCGGCGAGGGAGAGCATCCAGTCGTAGAGGCGTCTCAGCATGGGGGGCCTTTGGCGCCGGTGCGTCGGCGGATGCATTTCCCGTAGAAGCTGTCGGCTACGGCCGCAAGAGCGGAAGGGCTTTATCGGCGTAACAGGATGAATTGACAGTGCGACGCTCTGTCGACATCGTGGCGCCGCTTCGGCGAAGGCCCTCGTGCGGGTGTGGCGGAACCGGTAGACGCGACGGACTCAAAATCCGTTTCTGGCGACAGAGTGTCGGTTCGAGTCCGACCACCCGCACCACGGCCTCGCTCGGCCCGTTCGGCAGAGCCAAAGGCCGCCCTCGCCTCAGGCGGCTTCACGCCTTTCGAGATCGTCCCGCCGCCGGGCGCGTCAGCCGCCGCAGTTGCGGCGGGGGAGGGCTGCGGAGAGCCGGCTCAGTGACCCGTCCCTCCGCAACTCGCTTCCGCTGTCGTCGAACCGCGTCAGGCGCTGGCCCTTCACACCTCCCAAGGCTGGGGATGGGCCGCCACCGCAGCGGCGGTGGCCGGGTCGACTTCGGCCGAGGGCGGAGGCGCAGCCACGGTCGGCAGAGCCGCAGCCGCAGCCGTGGGCGCCGCGGCGGCGGGCGCGGGCGCCGGGATCGGATCAGTCGGCGGGGCGATGAAGCCGCCGCCGTGGACGCCGTCGTAATAGCGCGCGATCTTGCTGAGGTCGGAGACCACGAAGAACACCTCGTTCGCGAAGGCGAGGCAGGGCGTCGGTTGCCGGCGCTCGAGCAGAGGAATGAAGGCGCGGGCGGCGTCCTTGTGCAGGAGGAAGAAGTCGAAGTCGGGAAGCTCCTCGTCCTGGCTGAACACCTGCTGCGCCCGGGTCCAGGGGGATATGAACTCCTTGTGCGAGGTCACGATGCGGGCGTTCTTGAGCGAGAGCGCGTAGAGCGCGATCTCGAACCACGGACGATCGCCGGCGAGTCCGGCGAAGGGCTCCATGGCGGCGACGGGGAAACGGAACCGCTGGTTGCGCATCGTCGTCGCGAACTCGGTCCAGCCCGCGCGGTCGGGCTCGCCCGGACGCACGTCCAGGATGTCGCCCGCGTTGTGGATGTCGAACTCGCCCGCCGAAGCCGGGAGGTTGAAGCGGCGCCGGATGAACTGCCGCCAGAACGCCACGCGTGAGGATCTGCCTTCGAGCGTGGTGGTAAAGGCCGGCCCGAAGGTCGCCTTGCCGAAGCGCGTGCTGGCGCCGCCGTCGGCGAGGTCGATCAGGGAGTTCTCAAACTCCGAGGTCCCGACGAAATCGGCGATCGAGGCGCCGTTGTCGAACAGGTGCTTGAAGAGCTTCAAGCGGCCTTCGTCCGGCGGCTGCCGGTCGAGCAGAAGAGCGACGCAGTAGGCGCGCTCGGCGCTCGGCAGCGAGTCGATTTCGGAGGAGTAGAACACGGTGCGTGCGAGCGCGTCGTCGATGAGGTGCGCGCCGTGGCCCAGGGTCCGCATCTGGTGCCCGCCAAGGGCGTCCGTCGCGATGCGCAGACGCTCGCCGACCGTCGCGGCCGGGTCGATCGAGCCGATGGTCTGGAGGGCGTTCTGGTCGGCGATTCCACCCGCTCGGCTCAGGTAGTCGCGCCAGCGCGAGGGCGGGATCATGGCGAGACGGCTGAGCGTCGGCGGCGTCCAGGCGATCAGGGCGCTGTTCGCGGCGCGGAGGGCGGCTGTGGCGTCGGCCGGCCGCGGCTCGTCGCTCTCCCGCTCCCAGACCGGTTGCGCCTTCGGGTCGAACTTGGGATCGAATTCGTCGAGCAGTTCGGGATCCGAGATGCTCTTGGACGTGTCGAGGTAACTCTCCCAGACCGCCTTCGGCGCGACGGCGCTGAACCGCCGGTTGACGGCGCTCACGATGCCTGTCGCCGTCATGTCCGGCTCATCGATGCCGAAATAGCGCACGGCGTCCTTCAGCGACGGCGTGCTCATGAGGTTCTGATGGTAGTAGACGTAGCGTTGCTTCCCGTCTTTCTTCTGGTCGAAGTGATACACGGCATCGTTCAGCAGGCGCTCGTAGACCCGCTCCATGGTGTTGTCGCGGCTGAAGCGCACCACGTCGTCGATCTTCGACTTGTAGAGATCGCGGTCGACCATCATCCGTGCGAGCAGTTCGCTTCGGGAGTCATCCACGAACACCGCGACTTCGCTGAGATCCATGAAACAGGTGACGCTGTTCACGATCAGCGGCACGCCTGAGTTCAGCAGGAAACGGGTGGAGCCACTGGTCGCGTAGTGGTTGAAGTCCTCCTGGAAGCTGCCGACGAAGCTGGCCGTCTCGATCGTCCTGAGAAGGTCCTCCTCCGAGAGGAAGTCGAAGCCGATCGTGCCGGTGACGTGCGCCTCGTCGAGGAACCGGAGCAGCCGCTTGGGGTCGACCTTGGAGCGGCTCGCGAAGTTGGCCTTGAGCTCGAGGTTGTGGGCGCCGGCAAGCTCGATGATCCGCCGCGGCATCTTGTTGGGAGACAGCAGGCCGAAGGTGCCGACCGACTTCGTCGCGAGCTGGCGCTCGGCGAAGGCGTCGATGTCCATCTCGCCCTTGAGCATCCGATCGAGGTTGGAGCCGGGCATGCGGTAGACGCCGTGCTCCAGAAACTCGACGCCGCCCTGGGCCGCGCCGAGGCGGTTCAGGTGGAACACCGGGAACCGGCTGGTGAACAGCTGCTTGTTCGCGAAGCTCAGCACATGATCGCGCGCGACGATGGTGTGCATGATGAAGGCCGCGGCGCGGATGCGGCCGCGCGTCGAAAGCTCGGTCAGCGTCGCGATGATGTTGCCGGTCGAGTCGCCCGAGGAGAGCTCGCCCAGCATGTCGTAGATGCCGTACTCGTGCTGAACGAGCACGAGCGTCGGCTCAGCCTGCCCTGCCGCCTCGTCGGCGCGCAGCAGCGCGTCGAGTTGCCCGCACGACCGGACGATGCGGTTGTTGACGCCGAGGAGCGACAGGGTGTCCGCGACATACTGCGTGTACCGCGCGATGCCGCACCGTTCGCCGAACGAACCGCAGAGCTGAATGACGTTCATCGTGCCACCGTACCAAGACTTCGATCAGGATTTGAGAATCTCGTGGATCCGCCCAGCTGCGGCGTCCACGAGAGCGGCGTTGTTCATAAAGCTCTTTGAATACGTTCCGGAGACGGCGTAGCGGCGCACGAGGCGACTGATCTCCGCAGGCGTGAAAGCGTCGAGACGGTCAATCGGGAAATGGAAATCGTCGAGACCTTCCTCGACAAGCTGCAGGCATGTCTTGTCGTCCGAACGGCCGCGTCGCACTGCGTCCACGCTGAAGACTGGAACATCCGACGCCATGGCGAAGACGATCGGATGATAGCGGCCAAGAGAGAAGGCGACCTTTGCGTGCGCAATCAGGTGTTTCACGTAGGCGGGTCGATAGAACAGTCCGCCGAGCATCTGGCCCGCGACCTTCAACCGCCTGGTCAGCCGCTGATCACTGATGTCGAAGGGCAGCAGCACGACGTCGAGGCCTTCCGCTTCGGCGAAGGCGGCGATGCTCTGCAGGCAGCGAAGCGTGTGGGGATTGCGCTGGTGGGCGTCGGCCCGGATCGTGACGACGACGTAGTCACGGGCGGGGGTGGGGCCTGGCTCCGCATGGAGCGCGAACGCCCAATCGGGAACGTAGGCGGCTCGGACGCCGAGCCGCGCGGCGGTCTCAACCGAGAGACGATGCCTCACGCTGAAGAAATGCGCCGACCCCAGCAACGCGCGGGTCACGTCGTTGAAAGCGTCCGGCGTCGGCGAGACGTACTCTTCCGTGACGTGAACGCCCGTGTGAATGATCTTCTTTCCCTTGCGCCAGGCGAACATGTACTGGTCCCATCCGAAACCCAATCCAAGCCCTCCGCCCCCGAGCAGGAAGCCCGCCACGTCGCGCCTCGTCACGACGCCGCGGTCCAAGCTCCACACCACTTTGACGTCGGCGTAGACGCCGATCTTTTTCTTCTTCAGGTTTGCGGCGACGCGGCCAGCGTCGTTGACTGAAACGATGAACTTGTAAGCCGGTGAGAAGTACTGGAGTAGCGTCGCAAGCAGCGCCTCATCGCCGCAGTTGCCGTTGCCATAGTAACCTCGAACAACCAATGATCGCGCGCGTGCCATCGACGCGAGCTCCTTTGACGCAGGCATTCTTGTTTTTTGATTGTTCCCGGCGCGAACGGTCGCATGCCCACGCCAAAGGTTCAAGACGAACGGCCCTTTCTCAAAAAAACGCCTGCAGCCCGGTCTGGGCGCGTCCCAGAATGAGAGCGTGGACGTCGTGGGCGCCCTCGTAGGTGTTCACCGCCTCGAGGTTCTGGGACACGCGCATGACGTGGTACTCGTCCGATATGCCGTTTCCGCCATGGATGTCGCGCGCCATCCGGGCGATCTCGAGCGCTTTGCCGCAGGCGTTGCGCTTGATCAGCGAGATCGCCTCCGGCGCGAGCCCGCCCTCGTCGAACAGGCGGCCGGCGCGCAGCGCGATCTGGAGGCCCAGCGCGATCTCGGTCTGCATGTCGGCGAGCTTCTTCTGCACGAGCTGCGTCTGGGCGAGCGGGCGGCCGAACTGGATGCGGTCGAGAGCGTAGCGGCGCGCCGCATGCCAGCAGAACTCGGCCGCGCCGATCGCCCCCCAGGCGATCCCGTAGCGCGCGCGGTTGAGGCAGCCGAACGGGCCCTTGAGGCCCGAGACGTTCGGCAGAAGCGCGTCCTCCCAGACCTCGACGCCGTCCATCACGATCTCGCCGGTGACGGAGGCGCGAAGCGAGAGCTTGCCCTCGATCTTCGGCGCGGACAGGCCCCTGGCGCCCTTCTCGAGCAGGAAGCCGCGGATCGCGCCGTCGTGCGCGTCGGATTTGGCCCAGACCACGAAGAGGTCGGCGATCGGCGCGTTGGTGATCCAGGTCTTCGCGCCCGAGAGCCGGTAGCCGCCGTCGATCCGTGCCGCGCGCGTCCGCATCGCGGCGGGGTCGGAGCCCGCGTCCGGTTCGGTCAACCCGAAGCAGCCGATGGCTTCGCCGCGGGCGAGGCGCGGGAGGAAGCGCCGGCGCTGCTCCTCCGAACCGTAGGCCCAGATCGGATACATCACGAGCGACGACTGGACGCTCATCGCCGAGCGGTAGCCGGAGTCCACCCGCTCGATCTCGCGCGCCGCAAGCCCATAGGCGACGTAGCCGAGACCCGCGCCGCCATAGGTCTCCGGCAGGGTCGGGCCCAGAAGCCCGAGCGCGCCCATCTCCGCCATGATCGCGGGATCGAAGGTCTCGGTGCGGTAGGCGTCGCGGACGCGGGGAAACAGCCGCTCCTGGGCGTAATCCCGCGCGGTGTCCCGCACGAGCCGTTCCTCCTCCGAGAGCTGAGACTCGAGGTCGAACGGATCGGACCAGTCGAAGGCGGCGCTCGAGGGCGCGTGGACGTCGCGGGCGGGGGCGTCGGTCAAGGGACTGTCTCCGGCGATCTTGGTCGCGCCCATCCATAGGCAGCCCATGCGGCGTCAGAAAGGCCTGTCCTTCTTCACTCGGCTCGTCTAGCTCGGAACGGCGCGCACGCGCCGGATCCGGAACGCCGCATGACCGCCGATCGCGACCTCATCGCCCTCGACTGGGGCACCTCCTCCCTCCGCGCCGCGCTGATTGCGCCGGACGGAACGATCGAGGATCGGCTGTCGTCGCCGGACGGGATCATGTTCGCCAATGGCCGCAGCTTCGACAGCATCTTCGAGACGCTGATCTCGCCCTGGCTCGCGCGACGGCCGCCGCCCCGCGTGCTTGCATCGGGCATGATCGGCAGCCGGCAGGGTTGGGTCGAGGCGCCCTACGCTGCCTGCCCGGCGGGCTTCGCCGACCTCGCCCGGGCGATGGCCTGGACGACCACGGCGCGCGGCGTCCGCGTGGGCTTCGCGCCCGGCGTCCGGGCTGAGCACGCCCATGGGACGGCGGACGTCATGCGCGGGGAGGAGGTCGAGATCTTCGGCGCGATCGCGTCCGCCGACGTCTCGGACGCCGTGTTCGTGCTGCCCGGCACCCACAGCAAATGGGCGCGCGTCGTCGGCGGTCGGATCGTCGGCTTCCATACCTTCATGACCGGGGAGCTCTACGGCGTGCTGCGCCGCCATTCGATCCTCGGGCGGCTGATGCCCGAGGAGGGCGAGGAGGAGGCGCTCGACGCCGACGCCTTCGCACAGGGCTGCGCGGCGGCGCAGCGCTCTGGCGCGCCGCTGCACGAGCTGTTCGCGGTCCGCACCCATGGCCTGTTCGACCGGCTCGCGGCCGCGGCCCTGCCGAGCTACATGTCGGGTCTGCTGATCGGCGAGGAGGCGCGCGAGGCGCTCGCGCTGATGGGCGCGCCCTGCGGGCCCGCGCGGCTCGTCGGCCGAGGCGATCTCGCGGAGCGGTACGCCCTGGCGCTCGGCCTGTTCGGGATCGAGACGGTCTCCGCGGGCGAGGATCTGGCCTTCCGGGGGCTGCACGCCCTCGCCGGGGAGCTGACGCGCATGGAGGACGAGCGATGAGCTTCCACGACCGCCTGACGGCGTTTCCGCTGATCGCGATCTTGCGCGGGGTCCGGCCGGACGAGGTCGAGAGCCTCGCCGGGGCGCTGGTCGAGGCCGGCTTCGGGATCGTCGAGATTCCGATGAACTCGCCGGAGCCGCTCGACAGCGTGGCGCGGCTGGCGCGGCGCTTCCCGGACGTCATGATCGGCGCGGGCACCGTGCTCGATCCCGCCGACGTCGACCGCGTTCGCGACGCCGGGGGCGACCTCATCCTGATGCCGCACAGCGATCCGGCGGTCGTGCGTCGAGCGGCCTCGCTCGGGCTCGCCTGCGTGCCGGGGGTGGCGACGCCCACAGAGGGCTTCGCGGCGCTCGCGAACGGCGCGACGGCGCTCAAGCTATTCCCGGCCGAGATGATGCCGCCGGCCGTGGTCAAGGCCTGGCGCGCGGTGCTGCCGCCGGCGGCGACGCTCCTTCCTGTCGGTGGCGTCACGCCCCAGAGCCTCGCGGGCTACTGGGCCGCGGGAGCGCGGGGATTCGGCCTCGGCTCGGCGCTCTATGCGCCCGGCATGTCGGCGGAGCGCGTGGCCGTCAACGCGGCCGCCTTCCGTGCGGCCGTGGCCGCGCTCGGCTGAGACGTCAGGCCGACAGGCGCTGCGCGTCGCGGGCCGCCAAGGCGTCGGCCACGACGGAGCGGATCTGCGCCAGCGAGAACGGCTTCGTGACGACGTCGTGGATCAGCGCCTCGAGGCCGGTCGCCCGCTCGCGCTGGTCGGCGTAGCCGGTCATCAGCAGGATCATGGTGTCGGGATGGTCGCGCGCAGCCGCGAGCGCGAGGGCGATGCCGTCCATCATCGGCATCCGGATGTCGGTCAGCAGCAGGTCGAAGCCCTCGGACGCGGCGCCGAGCTTCTCCAGCGCGTCGGCGCCGTCGAAGGCCTGCGCCACGTGGTGGCCGTCCATCTCGAGCGCGCGCTGCACGAAGCCGCGCACGGCCTCTTCGTCGTCGGTCAGCAGGATGCGGGCCATGACGGGTCTCCTCAGGTCGGACCGTCGTCGGCGTCGACCTCGACGACGCCGACGAATGGAAGCTCGCGGTAGGCGTGGGCCACGTCCATGCCGTAGCCCACCACGAAATGGTCGGGACATTTGAAGCCGACGAAATCGGCGTCGATCACCACCGCGCGCTTGTGCGGCTTCTCGAGCAGCACGCAGGTGAGCACCCGCCGCGCGCCGCGCGCCGCCATCAGGTCCTTGGCGTAGGCGAGGGTGCGGCCTGATTCCAGGATGTCGTCCACCAGCAGCACGTCGCGGCCGGCGACCTCGCTTTCGATGTCGTGGACGATCTTCACCGCTCCGGACGACACGGTGGCCTCGCGGTAGCTCGAGAGCGAGATAAACTCGACCTCGGGCGAGAGACCCGCCGCGTGCAGGGCGCGGATCAGATCCGCCGCGAAGACGAAGCTGCCCTTCAGCACGGCGATCACGAGCAGCCGCTCCGTTCCGGCCGCAGCGATGGCGGCGGCCAGCTCCGCGTTGCGCTCGGCGATCGTGGAGGCGTCGAACAGGACGTTCAGGCGACGGATCATGTCGTTCCTTTCGAGAGGCGCCCGGATGTCTAGCGCGGGTGCGTCGCGAGGTCTTGCCGAGCGAGGAAGCGCACGACGATCCGCCGCCCCTCGGCGGGCGGGGAGGCCAGGCGCGCCTTGAACTGGGTGGTCTCTCCGACGCCGATCTTCGTGCGCCCGGCGACGGTCGTCCAGGAGTAGACCTCGCGCCCGTCGTCGGCGACGACGGCTAGCCGCAGGCGGGGAACGTCGCGCGGTCCCTGCGCGACGTTCGCGATCGTGCCGGTCACGAGCAGCATGGGCGCGCCCTCTTCGATCTCCTCGACGGAGCGCACGCCGGAGATCTCGAGACCGCGTACGTTCACCGGCATCCCGATCCGGGCGTAGAGCGAGGCCAGCGACGGCGCCGCCTCGACCAGATCGGCGCGCATGAGGATCGCCACGAACAGGGCGGCCACGCCCAACGCCGCGGCGGCGAGGGCGGGGCGCTTCGCAAGGGCGTTGACGAGCGCCCGGCGCCGCGGCGGCGCTCCATTGCGGGCGGCGCGCGGCTGCCGCGCGCCTGCGCGGCGTCGGCCGGCGAGCGCGTCGGGGTCCAGCTCGTCCTGCGCTTGGCCCATCATGTCGACGGGGTCGACCTCGTCGAAGCCGGCGATCGACGGGAGCTCGGACGATTTCGCGCGCTCGAGCTCGTCCGCCCCCAGAGTCCAATCCGGTTCGTCCGCCGGCTGCGGTTCGGGGTTCCGCCGGGCGTTTGACGCGGCGAAGGGGTCGCCGGCTCGGGGAAGGCCTTCGCCTTCGAGGAGGGGGTTGGCGTCCAGCGGCGCGTCGGCGTACCACTCCGTCCGACAGCGCGCGCATCGCACCTTGCGGCCGGCGCCCAGCGCTTGCGGAGCGAGCCGATAGGAAGCTGAGCAGGCGGGGCAGACGATCAGCATCGCGGGTCCAGACGCCCAGGCCGCCCGCGGCCGCGCACCGGGCGCGGCGTCGAGGCGCCGGGTCTCACCACGACCTCGCCACTTTATCGTTAATGGATCGTTAAAACGTGCGGCGCGACAACGGGGGCCGGCTCCGAATTGCGCCCCCGAAGGACCAGGATTTCCCGCCTATGCTGCGTTTCGAAAACGTCGGTCTGCGCTACGGGCCCGGGCCCGAGGTGCTGCGCGACCTGACGTTCGAGATCGAATCCAATTCGTTCCAGTTCCTGACGGGTCCGTCGGGGGCGGGCAAGACCTCACTGCTGCGCCTCCTGTTCCTGGCGCTGAAGCCCACGCGCGGCCTCGTCAATATCTTCGGCCGGGACATGGCCACGCTGCCGAAGAAGGACCTGCCGGGCCTGCGCCGGCGGATCGGCGTCGTGTTCCAGGACTTCCGGCTGCTGGACCACATGACGACCTATGAGAACGTCGCGCTGCCGCTCAGGGTGGCGGGGCGCGACGAGAGTTCGTATCGTGCCGAAGTCGTCGAGCTGCTCGGCTGGGTCGGACTCGGAGAGCGTCTCGACGCCCTGCCGCCCGTGCTCTCGGGCGGCGAAAAGCAGCGCGCGGCCATCGCCCGGGCGCTGGTCGCGCGGCCCGAGCTGCTGCTCGCCGACGAGCCCACCGGCAACGTCGACCCGCAGCTCGCGCGCCGCATCCTCCGGCTCTTCGTTGAGCTTCACAAATCCGGAACCTCGGTCGTGATCGCCACCCACGACATCGCCCTCATGGATCTCTACGACGCGCGCCGCCTCGTGCTGCACGACGGCCGGCTGCACATCTACGAATGAGCGCCAACGCCGCCGCAGCCCCGGAGCCCAAGGGTCGTCCGGCCCCGAAGACCGGCTCCAAGCCGAAGCCGAAGACCTCCGGAGCCCCCAGGGCGCGCCGGCAGGGGCCGATCGTTCCCGCCTCCTCGGTCTCGGGCCACACCCTCGTGATGGTCATCGCGATCATGACCTATCTCGCCGCCCTGACCGCGGGCGGGGTCGACCTCGTGCGCGCCACCGCGGCGGGGTGGGAGCGAGACATCGTGCGCGAGACGACCGTCCAGATCCGCCCCGCCGACGGCCGCGACATGAACGCGGCGGTCGCGCGCGTCGCCGAGATCGCCCGCGCCGCGCCCGGCGTCGTCGAGGTGCGCCCCTACAGCGAGGCCGAGACCGCCCGCCTGCTGGAGCCCTGGCTCGGCGCTGGCCTGTCGTTCTCGGATCTGCCGATCCCGCGGCTGGTGGTGCTGCGCCTGTCGGACGACGGACGCTTCGATCCCGCCGCCTTGAAGGCGGCGCTCGAGCGGGAGGCGCCGGGCGCCTCGCTCGACGATCACCGGCGCTTCCTCGACCGCCTCGTCGCCATGGCGCGCACGCTGGTCGCGCTCGGCCTCGGCGTGCTGGCGCTGGTGCTGGCCGCGACCGTGCTGTCGGTCGTCTTCGCCACGCGCGGGGCGATGGCCGGGAATCGCGACATCGTCCAGGTGCTGCACTTCGTCGGCGCCAAGGACGGCTACATCGCCGGCCAGTTCCAGCGCCGCTTCCTGAGGCTCGGCCTCAAGGGAGGGCTTGCGGGCGGCCTCGCCGCGATCGCGACCTTCCTGCTCGCCGAACTGACGGCCGAGCAGGGCGTCGGCAGCGCCGCCGTCGACCAGATGGACGCCCTGTTCGGCAGGTTTCAGGTCGGGCCCACCGCCTACGCGGGCGTCGTGGCCATCGTCGTGCTGATCTCGGTCCTCACCGCCGTGACTTCGCGCGTCACCGTGTTCCGGACGCTGCGCGCCCTGGATTGACGGGGCGGCTTGCGAGGGCGCGCGCCGAGGCGCACTTTGGATGATGAGGACGGCGTGACCAGCATGGACGGGCAGGCGCAGGTGCGAACCAGCGGAGCGGCGACGCCGCCGGGCGGCGCGTTCTGGCGCGCGGCCCGGTTGCTGCTCGTCGTCGCCCTGGCGGCGGGCGCCCTGGGCGGGGCCGGGTTCGCGGTCTTCCTCACGCGCGTGCCGCGGGCCGAGCCGCCGGTCTGCGTCCACGGCGACGGCATCGTGGCGCTCACCGGCGGCGCCGAGCGCCTGGCGGACGCGCTTCGTCTGCTGTCGTCCGGGAGCGGCCGACGTCTGCTCATTTCCGGCGTGCATCCTTCGACCACCGAGCAGGAGCTCGCCCGCGCGCAGCCGGACTACGCCCAGTTCGCGCGCTGCTGCGTCGATCTCGGCCGCCGCGCGCTCAACACCGCGGGCAACGCGATCGAGACGCGGCGGTGGGCCGAACGCCACGGGTTTCGCTCGCTCGTCGTCGTCACCTCGGGCTATCACATGCCACGCACGATGATGGAGCTTGCGCGGCAGATGCCGAACATCGAACTGATCCCCTACGCCGTCGTCACCGAGCGCCTGCGCGAAGAGCCGTGGTGGGGCGATTGGGCGACGGCGAAGCTGCTGGCCGGCGAGTACGTGAAATACGTCGCGGCCCTGGTGCGCGTCCGCCTCGCGCCGCGCCTCGCCGAGACCGAGACGGCCGCCAAGGGGCGCCCGTCGCCCGCGGCCTGCTGCTCCTGACGTCCGCGACAGCCTGCCCGTGACAGAGACACATCTCCCGCGCCGCGCCGGCGTTGCCGTGTTCTGGCGCTCCATCGGCTTCACGGTCGCCTTCGCGCTGCAGACAGTCGCGATCGCGGCAGCGAGCCTTCCGATCGTGCTGTTCCTGCCGCGGCGCCACGTCCTCGCCGTCGCGAAATTCTGGTGCCGGCGCAGCGTCGCCCTCACCCGCGGGATCCTGGGCATCGAGGTCGAAATCCGCGGCCACGAGCACATCCCCACCGGCGCCGCCATCGTCGCCGCGAAGCACCAGTCTGAGCTCGAGACCTTCGCCATGGTGCCGGCGATCCGCGATCCCCTGTTCGTGCTGAAGCGCGAACTCACCTGGATCCCGTTCTTCGGCTGGTTCCTGATGCGGCTGCGCATGATCGCGATCAACCGGTCGGCGGGCTCCGACGCCCTGGCGCAGATACTCGCGCAGGCGAAGATCGTCGCCGCCGAAGATCGGCAGATCATCATCTTTCCCGAAGGCACCCGTCGCCCGATCGGCGCCCCCCCGCGCTACAAGCACGGGGTGTCGCATCTCTATCGCGAGCTCGACCTTCCGGTGACGCCGGTCGCGATGGACACCGGCGCGTTCTGGCCACGCAGCACGTGGCGGAGACGTCCCGGCCGGACGGTCATCGAGTTTCTCGAGCCGATTCCCCCCGGTCTCGATCGCGCGACCTTCGAACGAATGCTGCAGGAACGCATCGAAGGGCGAAGCGCGGCGCTTGCGGCGGAGTCGCTCGGCGTGGAGCCCTCGTCTCCTGTGGATTCCGGGGGAAATCCTCTCGGCGCGCAAATCATCGATTGACGAGTCTGCCTGACCCTCCGCCGAAACCCTTACCATGGTAGGGTTGCGGCGGAGGGCTTCATGACTGATTCGGCCGAACGCGCTGCGGACGTCATTGCACAAATCGCAGCGGCCATGTCGTCGGAGGCGACGGCCAACGCCGCCGACCAAGGGCTGGCGCGCGTTGCGCAGGAAGGCTCGTTCGACGACCGCTACCGGGTGTGGCGCGGGCGGTCCGGCGCGCGTTACCTTGTCACCGTGATGCCGCTCGGAGAGGCGATCCGCATCGAAAACGGCGTCGTCCTCGTGGTTGCGGTCGAAGCGGACGGCTCGCGCCGCGTCGTGTGGGCCGGCGAGAGCGGCGCGGGACTTCCGGGCCTGCGTCTCGAACCGGGTCTGCGCGTCGAAGCTCACGTGCATCTGATCGCGCTCAGCGCGAAGAAGCGCCAGGCGGCGATCGACGACCTCGCGGATGGCGCGCAGTCCTACTCGTCGGTGCTGAGCGTGAGCGCGGATGCGAGCCAGGCGAGCGTCGGGTCGGTCACGCCGAGCCGCTCCAACTCCCGCACGGTGTTCAGGACGTAATCCGGATTCGGGCCCGCCGCGCCGACGCTGCAGCGGACGCGCGCCAGGGTCTCTTCCGGAGGCAGCAGTCCCACGTACTGGGGATGCTCCTGGTCCACGACATAGGCGAGCGCCTGCACGGTGCGGTCGCCGTCGAGCCGCGTCGGCAGCAGCGTCTCGCGGTAGACGTGGGTCACGAGTTCGCGCTCGCGCAGATAGGCGAGAGCGTCCGGCACATGCGCGGCGTCGACCCGGAAGGCGATGCCCTGGCACGAGCCGCCCTCGTCGAGCCCGAGCACGAGCCCCGGCCGCTCGGGCGTGCCGCGGTGGCGATGGGAGGCGATGCAGAGCGCGCGATGATAGCCGTCGACGGTCGCCGGCGATTGCTCGACGAACGTGAACCCCGGCCGCCACATGAGGGAGCCGTAGGCGAACACCCATAGGTCGACGTCGGTCGGAATCATCCCGTCGCGGTCGAGGACCGGCCCTAGCGATTGACAGGAGAGGCGGCGTCCGTTTCGGGTACCAGCCCTGCGCCGCCGCGGCAAGACGACGGCGCGTCGCGTCCTGCCTGCGCAGAGAATGAGACCGCCCATGACGCCCCCGATGTCGCCGCTCCCGAGCCGCTCCCCCGAGACGCCGCCACCCTCCCGCGGCCTGTCGCGCTGGGGCGTGTTCCTGCCCGTGATCCTTCTCGTCGTGCTGGCGGCCGGCTGGTCCGTCTTCTGGTTCGTGGCGGCGGGCAAGGCGACCGAAGCGGCCGACGCCTGGATCGCGCGCGAGGCCAAGCGCGGGCGAACCTACGCCTGCGCCGAACGCGACACGTCCGGTTTTCCGTTCCGGATCGAGCTGTCCTGCACCGGCGCCACGGCGAGCCTGCCGGCGGACGGCGGCCCGATCGTCGCGACCGCGCCGCGCTTTGTCGCGGTCGCCCAGATCTACGATCCGCGCCGGCTGATCGGCGACGTCCGCGGGCCGATCGAGGTGACGGACGCCAGCGGCCGCAAGGCCACCCTGTCGTTCGCCACCGCGCAGGCGAGCGTCGCGGTCTCGTCGGATCGCCGGTTCGACCGCACCTCGATCGCGCTGACGGCGCCGCGTCTGGTGGCGGGCGCCGACGAGATCGGCGCAGCGAAGCATCTGGAGCTTCACCTGCGCCGGGCGCCGGACGGCTCCGACGGCGTTTACGATCTGGCCGCGCGCGTCGAGGAGGCGACCTCGCCGGCGCTCGCGCTGGTGCCGGTCGGCGCCGGCCCGCTGTCGGGCGAACTGCAGATCGAGGCGCGCGGGGTCGGCGACCTCGCGCCGCAGCCGACCTCCGAGCGGCTGCGGGCCTTCGCCGAGGCCGGCGGACGCCTGCATGTCGCGCTGGCGCGCGTCACCCGCGGCGACGTGGCGGCCGAGGCCAAGGGCGACCTCGCGCTCAACATCGAGGGCCGGCCCGAGGGAAAGCTCACCCTCACCGCCCGCGGCGTCGATCAGCTCGTGCAGAGCCTGTTCGGGGCAGGCGAAGAGGGCAATGGCAAGAAGGACCTGCTGTCGTCGCTGCTCGGCGCCGGCGCCAAGATGCTGGGATCGCCGGCCACCCTCGACGACCGGCCCGCCACCGCCTACCCTGTCCGGATCGCGAACGGGCGGCTTTCCGTCGGTCCCGTGAAGCTCTGGCGGTCGCCGCCCCTGTTCTGATCTGGCGCGGCGCGGGCCGCCGCGGTAGGGTCCAGCCGCCCGAGGCGGAGCGTTCCGCCTCCCGAGGACGCCATGGACCGACCTGACCCAACGCACGACGAAGACACGCATTTCGGCTTTTCCGAGGTGCGCACGACGGAGAAGCAGGGGCTGGTCGACGACGTCTTCCACAAGGTCGCCTCGCGCTACGACCTAATGAACGACCTGATGTCCTGCGGCCTGCACCGCGCCTGGAAAGCCGCGATGGTGACGGCGATCGCCCTCCCGAAAGCGGCGCGGCCGTTCAGGATGCTGGACGTGGCCGGCGGCACCGGCGACATCGCCTTCCGCGCGCTGAAGCAGGGCGGCGCCGGCGTCGACGTCACTGTGCTCGACATCAACGGCGCCATGCTGGCCGTCGGCAAGGAGCGCGCGGCCGCGCGCCGGCTCGGCCAACGGGTCGAGTTCGTGCAGGGCAACGCCGAGGAGCTGCCGTTCCCGGACCGCTCGTTCGACGCGGTCACGATCGCCTTCGGCATCCGCAACGTTCCGCGCATCCCCAAGGCGCTGCTGGAGATGCAGCGCGTGCTTAAGCCGGGAGGGCGGGCGCTGGTGCTGGAGTTCTCGACCGTCGACGTGCCGGGTCTCGACAAGGTCTACGACGCGTTCTCGTTCCGGGTGATCCCCCAGCTCGGCAAGCTCGTGGCCGGCGACGCCGAGCCCTACCAGTATCTGGTCGAGTCGATCCGCCGCTTCCCCGACGCGGCGACCTTCGCCGAAATGATGCGCGAGGCGGGCTTCGAGCAGGTGACCGCGACGCCCATGACCGGCGGCGTCGCCGCGCTGCACCTGGGCTTCCGGATTTGAGCGGAGCGTCGATCCCGCGCGCCCACGCTGGGCCCGCCCACGGCCGACCTGCGCGGGCGGCGTCATGTCCGTCCTGAGCGTCGCGCCGAACCTGCTGCGTCTCGCGCGCGGCGGCTTCGTGATGGCGCGCGAGGGCGCGCTTCGGCTCGCGGACCCGATCGACCTGCCCCCCCATGTCCGCACGCTGATCCGGCTCGGCCGCCTGATCGAGCGCCGCGGCGCGACCGACGGCGCCGACGGCCTCGCTCGTGCGCTCCAGCGCCTTGGGCCGTCCTACGTCAAGCTCGGCCAGTTCCTCGCCACCCGGCCCGACGTGGTAGGCCTGCGGACCGCGCGCGACCTCGAACGCCTGCAGGACCGCGTCGACCCCTTCCCCCAAGACCAGGCCGAAGCCGCGATCGAGGAGGCACTGGCGGCGCCGCTCGCGGCCCGTTTCGTCGCGCTCGGGCCTGCGGTCGCGGCAGCCTCGATCGCCCAGGTGCATCAGGCGACCGTGCGCGACGCCTTCGGCGAGCGCGTGGTCGCGGTCAAGGTGCTGCGCCCCGGCGTCGCGCATCGGATCGGGCGGGATCTCGATGCCTTCCTCGCGATCGCGCGCATGATCGAGCGCTGGGTCCCGAAGGCCCGGCGCCTGAAGCCCGTCGTGGTGGTGGAGACGCTGGCGCGCTCGGTCGCGATCGAGATGGACCTGCGGCTCGAGGCGGCCGCCCTGTCGGAGATCGCCGAGAACACCGCTGCGGATCCCGGTTTCCGCGTGCCGGAGGTCGACTGGGAGCGCACCGCGCGCGGCGTGCTCACCATGGAGTGGATCGAGGCGATCAAGCTCTCGGACCGCGAGGGCTTGATCGCGGCGGGGCTCGACCTGCCGGCGCTCGGCCAGCTGGTGATGCAGACCTTCCTGCGTCACGCCATGCGCGACGGCTTCTTCCACGCCGACATGCATCCCGGAAACCTGTTCGTGGACGCGGGCGGCGGCCTGATCGCGGTCGACTTCGGCCTGACCGGCCGGCTCGGCAAGAAGGAGCGCCGCTTCCTCGCCGAGATCCTTCACGGCTTCATCACCCGCGACTACAAGCGGATCGCCGAGGTGCATTTTGAAGCCGGCTATGTTCCGGCCGACCAGTCGGTCGACGAGTTCGCCCGCGCGCTCCGCGCCATCGGCGAGCCGATCCATTCCCGCACCGCCGACCAGATCTCGATGGCCAAGCTGCTCACGCTGCTGTTCGAGGTGACGGAGCTGTTCCAGATGCAGACGCGGCCCGAGCTGCTGATGCTGCAGAAGACCATGGTGGTTGTGGAGGGCGTCGCGCGGTCGCTCGACCCAAAGCTCGACATGTGGGCGACGGCGGCCCCCGTGGTCCGCGAATGGCTCGAGCGCAACCTTGGGCCGATCGGGATCGCCGAGACGGCCGTCGAGGAGCTCCGCCAGCTCGTGCGGGGCCTCGGCGCCGTGCCGGAGCTTCTGCTGCGGATCGAGCGCACCTCGATCGAGCTGGAGGAGGTCGTCCGTGGCGGCTTGAGCTATTCCGACGAAAGCATCCAGGCGATCGTCGGCGGCGTCCGCCGCGCGGCGCTGTGGAGCAATCTGGCGCTCGGCGCGATCGCGGTGGGTCTGGTGGTCTACCTGTTCCGGTGATTGCGTTGATTGCAACGCAATCACTTTGGCGCCATCCTTCAAGGACACTTGCGCCGATGGGAGGTCACCGCTCATGGCCAGCTTGACGATCAGGAATTTGGACGAGGCGACCAAAGCGGCGCTCCGCGTTCGAGCCGCGACACACGGACGATCGATGGAGGACGAAGCGCGTCGCATCCTCAACTCATCGCTCTCCGGGGACATCGCCCCACGGCAGGGCAACCTTGCGGATGCAATCGCAGCAATCTTCGACCCACTTGGCGGCGTTGAACTCGATATTCCGCCGCGCGAGCCCATGAGGGAGCCTCCCGATTTCAGCGGGCCAGACTCCGACGCCTATGATCATCCTCGACACGAACGTTCTGTCTGAAATCATGAGACCGGCCGCCGACCGGTCTACCGTTGTCTACGGCTGGCTCCGCTCGCAGGACCCAGCCAACCTCATGACGACATCGATATCGGTGGCCGAGATCGCCGTAGGCGTGCACAAAATGCCCATAGGTCGCCGACGCCGCGATCTTGAGGACGGCGCCCGACGTCTGTTCACGACGCTGTTCGTGGATCGGATACTTCCATTCGATGTTCTCGCAGCAGAACACTTCGGTCCTTTGCTGGCGGAGCGACGTCAGAAAGGCCGACACTTTCACACATTCGACTTCCAGATCCTTGCGATAGCCGCGAGCCGGCGATACGCGATCGCGACCCGAAACATGGGTGATTTCGACGACGTGGGCGTCAAGTTGATCAACCCCTGGAACCACCCCGCCCCGTGAGCTCCTCCCGCATCCTGCTCGTCATCGGCGGCGGCATCGCCGCCTACAAGACGCTCGACCTGATCCGCCGTCTGAAGGAGCGCGGCTTCTCCGTCCGCGCGATCCTCACCAAGGCCGCGGCGGAGTTCGTGACGCCGCTGTCGGTCGGGACGCTCACGGCCGAGCCGGTGTTCCAGGAGCTGTTCGACCTGACGCAGGAGCAGGACGTGGGCCACATCCGGCTCGCCCGCGACGCCGATCTGGTGGTGGTGGCGCCGGCGACGGCCGACCTGCTCGCCAAGATGGCGAACGGCCTCGCCAACGACCTCGCCTCGACCGCGCTGTTGGCCACCACCGCGCCGGTGCTCGCGGCCCCGGCCATGAACCCGACGATGTGGGCGCATCCCGCGACGCGTCGGAACGTGGCCTGGCTCGAGGCGCAGGGCGTCG
The DNA here is from genome assembly GCF_016907975.1 of Methylopila capsulata. Classification (GTDB taxonomy): domain Bacteria; phylum Pseudomonadota; class Alphaproteobacteria; order Rhizobiales; family Methylopilaceae; genus Methylopila; species Methylopila capsulata. Next base: position 935,202 of record NZ_JAFBCY010000002.1, on the reverse strand, counting down.
CCTTCGTCGGCCCCGAGGAGGGCCTCATGGCCGAGCGCGGCGAGAGCGGGCTCGGGCGGATGAGCGAGCCGCTCGCGATCGTGGCCGCCGTCGAAGCGCGGCTGCAGCCTGCCTCCGGCGCGCTGGCGGGGCGGCGGGTGCTGGTGACGTCGGGTCCCACACATGAGCCGATCGATCCCGTGCGCGTGCTGGCGAACCGCTCGTCGGGCCGGCAGGGCCACGCCATCGCCGCCGCCGCGGCTCGGGCGGGCGCGGAGGTTACGCTCGTGTCCGGCCCCGTGGCCCTGCCCGATCCCGCCGGCGTGACGACGGTCCATGTGGAGAGCGCTCGGGAGATGCTCGCCGCCGTGGAGGCCGCGCCGCCGGCCGACGTGGCGGTGTTCGCCGCCGCGGTGGCCGACTGGCGGGTGGCCGAGGACGCCGTCCAGAAGATCAAGAAGGGCGCAGGCGGCCCTCCGGTCCTGACGCTGGTCGAGAACCCCGACATCCTGGCGAGCGTCGCCCGCAGGACGGAGGGGCGGCCGGAGCTGGTGGTGGGCTTCGCGGCGGAGACCGAGAACGTGCTCGACAACGCGCGCGCCAAGCTGGCCCGCAAGGGCTGCGACCTGATCGTGGCGAACGACGTCTCGCCCGGGGGCGGCGGGGTGATGGGTGGCGCGCGCAACACCGTGCATCTCGTCGGCAGCGGCGGCGTCGAATCCTGGGAGACGATGACCAAGGAAGCCGTCGCGGAGGCGCTTGTGGCGCGCTTCGCAGCCGCCCTGAGGCCACGGCCGTGACCGAACTCCGGATCCTGCGCCTCCCTCACGGCGAGGGGCTTCCGACCCCGGCCTATGAGACCTCGGCGGCCGCCGGCCTCGATCTGCCGGCGGCCGTGCCCGAGGATGCGCCGATCGTGATCGCGCCCGGCGCTCGCGCTCTTGTCCCGACAGGTCTGGTGCTCCAATTGCCCACGGGGTTCGAAGCCCAAGTCAGGCCGCGTTCGGGCCTCGCGCTTCGTCACGGGGTGACGGTGCTGAACGCGCCGGGGACGATCGACGCGGACTATCGCGGCGAGCTGAAGGTTCTTCTCGTGAATCACGGGGACGAACCCTTTGCGGTGGCTCGTGGAGCGCGGATCGCCCAGCTGGTGCTGGCGTCGGTCGCGCGCGCCACGGTCGTCGAAGCGGAGGCGGTCGATCCCAGCGGGCGCGGGGAGGGCGGCTTCGGCTCCACGGGACGGTGAGGTCGGAAGGAGAGGTCATGAATTTGCTGCCGCGCCGCAGCCTGCTCGCCGTGGCGGCGGTCGTGGACATCGCCTACCACGCGCGTCCCACGCCGATCGCCGCCAAGACTCTCGCCGCCCGCCATGGCCTGCCCCCGCGGCATCTCGAAACGCTGCTGCAGGTGCTCGTGCGCACCGGCATCCTCAAGGGCGTGCGCGGACCGCGCGGCGGATACGAGCTTGCGCGCGAGCGCCGGCGCATCTCGATCGGGGACATCGTCCGCGCCGCCATGGGCGAGGAGGAGGACGTCGACGCGCTCGCCGCGCGCGAGGTCCGCGAGGGCGGCTCCGCCTTGGTGGCCGAGGTGGTGAAGCCGATGATCCGTTCGGCGTCCGAGAGCTTTCTCGAACGGCTCGACGAGATCAACGTCGAGGACCTGTGTCAGGAGGCCGAACGCCGTCGCGTGTTCGGCGACAGCCGGCAGACCTACGATTTCACAATATAAAGACGCATAATATCGATTTTATCGACAATGGTCTGTGGGTTTGGTAGTCTCCGGTGAGAAAATGGCCCTGCGCGCAGCGGCGAGGGCCTGAGAAACAGGTCTCCTAGGAGAGGTCCCATGAGCCAGCCCGCGTTCAAGACTGAAGCGGCCCCCGAGCGCGCCCCGGGCCGGGGCCGCATCTACGACAGCATCACCGATACGATCGGCGACACCCCGCTCGTGCGGTTGGACCGTCTCGCCAAGCACAAGGGCGTGAAGGCCAACCTGCTGGCGAAGCTGGAGTTCTTCAATCCGATCTCGAGCGTGAAGGACCGCATCGGCGTCGCCATGATCGACGCGCTGGAGCGCGACGGCGTGCTGAAGCCCGACAGCGTGCTCGTGGAGCCGACCTCCGGAAACACCGGCATCGCGCTCGCCTTCACGGCCGCCGCCCGCGGCTACCGCCTCATCCTCGTGATGCCCGAGACCATGTCGATCGAGCGCCGCAAGATGCTGGCGCTGCTCGGCGCGGAGCTGGTGCTCACCGAGGGGCCGAAGGGCATGAAGGGCGCCGTCGCCCGCGCCCAGGAGCTGGTGCAGGAGATCCCGAACGCGATCATCCCGCAGCAGTTCGAGAACCCGGCGAACCCGGAGATCCACCGCCGCACCACGGCGGAGGAGATCTGGAACGACACCAACGGCGAGGTGGACTATCTGGTGTCCGGCGTCGGAACGGGGGGCACCATTACCGGCGTCGGCTCCGCGCTGAAGCCGCGCAAGAGCACGCTGAAGGTCGTCGCGGTGGAGCCCGAAGACTCGCCCGTGCTGTCCGGCGGTCAGCCCGGTCCGCACAAGATCCAGGGCATCGGCGCCGGTTTCGTGCCGGGCGTGCTCGACCGCTCGGTCATCGACGAGGTCGTGACCGTCGGCAACCAGACCTCGTTCGAGACGGCGCGGCTCGTCGCCCGGCTCGAGGGCGTTCCGGTCGGCATCTCCTCGGGCGCCGCGATCGCCGCAGCTCTCGAGATCGGCGCCCGGCCGGAGGCGGCGGGCAAGAACATCGTGATCATCATCCCGAGCTTCGCCGAGCGCTATCTCTCGACCGCCCTGTTCGAGGGCCTCTGAGGGCCGTCGCTTCCGTATCTCGCCGACGTCGGGATGGTCATGCCGACGTCGGTCCGGCATGACCATCTGACATGACCTCCGTCTTCCGCTTCGCACCGTCGCCGACCGGGCTGCTCCATCTCGGGCACGCCGCGTCGGCCGCTGCGGTCTGGCGCGGGGCGGAGGCCGCCGGCGGGCGCGTCCTGCTGCGGATCGAGGACATCGATCCGGTCCGGTCGAAGCCGGAGTTCGCCGCCGCGATCGAAGAGGACCTCGCCTGGCTGGGCTTCCGCTGGGACGGCCCCGTCGTTCGCCAGTCCGAACGCCTCGATCTCTACGCTGCAGCCATCGCGAAGCTGGATGCGCAAGGCCTGCTTTATCCCTGCCGCCTGTCGCGGACGGATATCGCCGCCGCCGCGGCGCCGGACGCCGCGCGCGATCCGGACGGCGCCGTGCGTCTGCCGCTCGCGGGGGCCCGGCCCTCGGATCCCGACGGCCCCCCTGCGCGTCGCCTGCGCATGGCGAAGGCGCTCGCGACGCTCGGCGGCGATCCGCTGACCTGGCGGGAGGAGGGCGTCGGCGCGATCGAGGCCCGGCCCGAGCTCTGGGGCGACGTCGTGCTCGCGCGCAAGGAGACGCCGACGAGCTACCACCTCGCCGTTGTCGTGGACGACGCGGCGCAGGGCGTCACCCACGTGGTGCGCGGGCGCGACCTCTATGATGCGACGGCCGTCCACCGGCTGCTCCAGCGCCTGCTCGATCTGCCGGAACCCGCTTACCGCCACCACCCGCTCCTGCTCGCGCCCGACGGCGAGAAGCTGGCGAAGCGCCGCGGCTCGCCGTCGCTGCGGTCACTGCGGGCGGAGGGGTGGTCGCGGGAGGACGTCCTGCGCGCGGTCGGGGCGGCCTGAGCGGGCCTCGTCGCATAAGCGTTATCGACCCGTCGCGCTTTGCGACCTAGGTTCACCTCGACGGCCGGCCGTCGAGGCCGCCGCCGCGCATGCCAGGAGACGATCATGCTGCAGGGCGACGCCATCCGCACCAGGCTCATCGACGACGCCGCGGAGCGGGCCGGGCGGGCGGGCGGACCGCCGGCGGCCTTCGTCGAGGCGCTGTTCGCGCGCACCGCGCTGGACGATCTCGAACCTCTTCAGCCGGCGGCGCTCGCGACCCTCGCCAGCGACGCGTGGCGGCATCTGGCGCGCCGGGCGCCGGGGAAGGCCGACATTCGGCTGATCGACCCCGAGCTTGGGGGCCGGGCCGAGACGACCGTGATCGAGATCGTCAACGACGACATGCCGTTCCTGCTCGACAGCGTGCTGGCTGAGCTCGGCGAGCGCGCGATGACGGCAGGGCTCGTGGCCCATCCCATCATCGCCGTGGAGCGGGACGCCGACGGCAGGCTCGCCCGCTTCCTCGGCGACGCAAACCGCGCGGAGGTGGAGGACACGCCGCGCGAGAGCCTGATCCATCTGCATGTCGACCGGATCGACGACGAGGCGGCCCGCGCCGACCTGGTCGCGGCGCTCGAGGACGTGCTGGCCGAGGTCCGGAAGACGACCGAAGACTACGAAGCCATGCGGTCCCTCGTGCAGGCGCAGGTCGCGGCGTTCAAGGAGACGCCGCCGCCGCTCGAGGTCGCCGAGATCGCCGAGGCGATCCAGTTCCTGCAATGGCTCGACGGCGACGAGTTCATCTTCCTCGGCGCCCGCGAGTACGCCTTGAAGGGGGAGGGCGACGACGAGCGGCTGGAGCAGCTGTCCGAGACGGGCCTCGGCGCGTTGCGCGATCCCGCCGCACGCGTGCTGCGTCGCGGCGGCCAGCTGGTCAATCTTACGCCTGAGATCCGGGCCTTCCTGCACGAGCCGAAGCCGCTGATCGTCACCAAGGCCAGCGTCCACGCAAAGGTCTTTCGGCGGCGGCACATGGACTACGTCGGCGTGAAGCGGTTCGATGGCGACGGCCGCCTCGTCGGCGAACTCCGCATCGTGGGCCTGTTCACCGCCTCGGCCTACACCCGGCCGGCCCGCAGCCTTCCGGTGGTCCGCCGCAAGATCGATCAGGTCATCCGGCGCGCGGGCTTCGATCCGGACAGCCACTCCGGCAAGGCGCTTGCGACCGTGCTGGAGACCCACCCGCGCGACGAGCTGTTCCAGGTCGACGCCGACGCGCTGTTCGACACCGCGATGGAGATCCTCGCGCTCTACGAACGCCCGCGCGTGAAGGTCCTGCTGCGCCTCGACCGGTTCGAGCGTTTCGCCTCGGCGCTCGTCTACGTTCCGCGCGAGCGCTACGATTCCGCCGTGCGCACGCGCATCGGCCAGCGGCTCGCGCAACGGCTCGGCGGCCGCGTAAGCGCCTACTATCCCGCCTTCCCCGAGGGCCCGCTCGCCCGGGTGCAGTTCGTCATCGGCCTCGACGGACCCGCGCCGGAGGTCGACCCTGCGGCGCTCGACGAGGAGATCGCTCAGCAGGCGGCGACCTGGGGCGATCTGCTCCGGACCGAGCTTTCGACCAGCCGCACGGGCGCCGAGGCCCGCCGGCTGGCGCAGCGCTACGGCCAGGCGTTCGGTCGCGCCTACGAGTCGCGCACCTCGCCGGCGGAGGCGGTGGTCGACCTCGGCCACATCGAGCGGCTCTCCGCCGAGGCGAGCTTCGCGATCGACTTCTTCCGCCGCGCCGGCGAGCCGGAGATCCGCCTGAAGGTGTTCTCGCGCGGGGCGCCGATCCCGCTGTCGCGCCGCGTCCCCATGCTCGAGAACATGGGATTCCGGGTGATCGAGGAGCGCAGCTACCGCGCGGAGCCCGCGGGTCTCGGGGCGGAGGCCCATGTCTTCATCCACGACATGGCGCTTGAGCGCGCCAGCGGCGGCGCGTTCGAGCTGACGCACGCGCTCGACGCCCAGCTCGAGGCGCTGCTCATCGCGGTGCTGAACGGCGACGCGGAGAGCGACGGGTACAACGCGCTCACGCTCGAAGGCGGTCTCGGCTGGCGCGACATCGCGCTGGTGCGCGCGCTCTCGCGCTACCTCCGGCAGGCGCGGGTTCCCTATGACCAGGACTACATGTGGACCACGCTGACGAAGCATGCGGGCGTCGCCGCGATGATCGTCGAGCTGTTCCACGTCCGCTTTGCGCCGGGCGGGTCCGGCGACCGCGTCGAGCGCGAGGCGGGGATCGTCGCCCGCATCGAGGAGGCGCTCGTCGCCGTCGACAGCCTCGACGAAGACCGCATCCTGCGCCGGTTCGAGAACTTCGTGCAGGCCTGCCAGCGCACCAACTTCTTCCAGGACGACGCGGCGGGAGGGCTCAAGCGCACCTTCGCCTTCAAGCTGGAGAGCGCGAAGGTCGACGGCCTGCCCGCCCCGCGGCCGCTCTACGAAATCTCGGTCTATTCGCCCCGCGTGGAGGGCGTGCATCTCCGCTTCGGCAAGGTCGCGCGCGGCGGTCTGCGCTGGTCCGATCGGCCGCAGGATTTCCGCACCGAGGTGCTGGGCCTGGTGAAGGCACAGCAGGTGAAGAACGCGGTCATCGTGCCGGTGGGCGCCAAGGGCGGCTTCGTGCCGAAGCAGCTGCCCGCGGGGCCCCGCGACGCCTGGTTCGCGGAAGGAACCGAGGCCTACAAGATCTTCATCAACGCCCTGCTGGACGTGACCGACGACCTGAAGGGCGACGACCTTGTCCCGCCCGAGGCGGTTGTCCGCCACGACGGCGACGACCCCTATCTGGTGGTCGCGGCGGACAAGGGCACCGCCACCTTCTCCGACACCGCGAACGGCATCGCCGAGGGCCGCGGCTTCTGGCTAGGCGACGCCTTCGCCTCGGGCGGCTCCGTCGGCTACGACCACAAGGCCATGGGCATCACCGCGCGGGGAGCGTGGGAGGCGGTGAAGCGGCATTTCCGCGAGATGGACGTCGACATCCAGACCACGCCCTTCACGGTGGTGGGCGTCGGCGACATGTCGGGCGACGTCTTCGGCAACGGCATGCTGCTGTCGCCTGCGATCAAGCTCCTCGCGGCCTTCGATCATCGTGACATCTTCCTCGATCCCGATCCGGACCCCGCCGTCTCGTTCGAGGAGCGCAAGCGTCTGTTCGCCGTGCCGCGCTCGAGTTGGAAGGACTACGACGCCGCCAAGATCTCGGCGGGAGGCGGCGTGTTCGCGCGCAGCCTGAAGACGATCCCGCTCTCTGAGCCCGTGCGCGCCGCTCTCGGCTTCGACAAGGCCAGCGCGACGCCGCAGGAGCTGATGAGCGCGATCCTGAAGACGCCGGCGGACCTGCTCTGGTTCGGCGGCATCGGCACCTATGTGCGGGCCACGAGCGAGACCGACGAGCAGGCCGGCGACCGCGCCAACGACGCGATCCGCGTCGCCGCGCCGGATCTCCGGGTGAAGGTGGTGGGCGAGGGCGCCAACCTCGGCGTCACCCAGAAGGCCCGCATCGAGGCGGCGGCCAGGGGCGTGCGCATCAACTCCGACGCCATCGACAATTCCGCGGGCGTCAACACCTCGGACGTCGAGGTGAACATCAAGATCGCCTTCGCCGGCCCGGTGCGCGACGGGACGCTCGCGCTCGACGAGCGCAACCGCATCCTGAGCGAAATGACAGACGAGGTCGGTCGCCTCGTGCTCGCCAACAACTACGACCAGACCCTCGCGATCTCGCTCAGCCAGCGTGCGGGCGTCGACGAGGCGGGCTTCCTGTCGCGGCTGATGCAGGCGCTCGAGGTCCGCGGCCTGCTCGACCGCGCGGTCGAGACCCTGCCGGACGACGCCACGCTCGCCGAACGCGTGCGCGTCGGCGATCCGCTGGAGCGGCCCGAGATCGCCGTGCTGCTGGCCTGGTCCAAGATCGCGCTCTACGACGACCTGCTGGCCTCCGGCACGCCGGACGATCCTTACCTCGCGAAGGAGCTGGTCCGCTATTTCCCGACGCTGATGCGCGAGCGCTTCGCGGAGGCGATCGCCGGCCACCGGCTGCGGCGGGAGATTATCGCGACCATGCTCGCGAACGCCATGATCAACCGCGGCGGGCCGGCGCTCGTGGTCCGGCTGATGGACCAGACCGGAGCGCCGCCGTCCCGCATCGCGGCCGCCTTCGCGGTGGCGCGCGACGCCTTCCGCATGGACGAGGTGCACGACGAGATCGACGCGCTGGATACGAAGATTCCCGGCGCCCTCCAGCTCGATCTCTACGCCGGCATGCGCGAGTTGTTGCTCCACCGCATGGTCTGGTTCCTGCGCAACGTCGATCTTGACGGAGGGCTCGACGGCGTCGTCGCACGGTTCCAGACCGGCGTGGACGCGGTCGCCGCCGGGCTCGACGAGGCGCTCGGGCCCGACGCGGCGGGCCGCCGCTCCGCCCGCGCGACGGAGCTCGTGCGCGCCGGCCTGCCGGGGCCGCTCGCGGTGCGGTTCTCGGCGCTTCTCGCCATGGAGGGCGCGACCGACGCGGTGCTGATCGCCGAGAAGACCGGCCGTCCGATCGACGTCGCCGCGGCGGCGCTGTTCGCGGTCGCCGACGAGTTCCAGCTCGCCCGCATGGTGCGGTCGGCGCAGGCGATCGGCGTGGCGGACTATTACGACCGCCTCGCGCTCGACCGCGCGCTGGATCAGATCGGCGTCGCCGCGCGGGCTATGGCGGTCGCGGCGCTTGTCGCCGAGCCCGGCCTCGACGGGTGGCCGGCGGTGTCCGCCTGGTCGGAGAACGCGGCGGACGTCGCCCGCGTGCGCCGCGCGGTCGGCGAGATAGCCGGCGGCGGGCTCACGCTCGCGCGGCTGACGGTGGCCTCCAGCCTGCTCGGAGATTTGGCGCGGGACGTGGCGTAGACTGCGCGTCCCGCCACGCCTGCGTTACGCGAGCCCCATGCCGCAGCACCGAACCGTCTCCCGCCGCGCGGTCGCCGCGTGGGCGCTCTACGACGCGGCGACGCAGCCCGTGTTCACCTTGCTCGCGACCTTCGTGTTCGCGCCGTTCTTCGTCTCGCGGCTGATGGACGATCCCGCGGAAGGGCAGGCGCTGTGGGGCGTCGCGGCGGGAACCGCGGGACTGATCGTCGGCCTCGCCACGCCCCCGCTCGGCGCGATCGCGGACCGGACCGGCGGCCGCAAGCTTTGGATCGCGGGGTTCTCGCTCCTGATCGTCCTTGGCGCCTCGGCCCTGTGGTTCGCGGTCCCCGGGTCGGCCTACGCGGTTCCGATCGCGCTCGGCGGGTTTGTGGTCGCGACCGTGGGGGCGGAATGCGCCACGGCCTTCACCAACGCCATGATGCCGACGCTGGCGCCGCCGGAGCGGATCGGCCGCCTGTCCGGCCTGGGCTGGGCGACCGGCTACGTCGGCGGCCTGATCGCCCTGGCGATCGCGCTGCTGCTGTTCTCCGCCGATCCGGAGGACGGGCTGACGCTCGCCGGGATCGCGCCGATCCTCGGGCTCGATCCCGCGACCTCCGAGGGGGATCGCGCGGCGGGACCCTTCTCGGCGCTGTGGTACCTCGTCTTCGCCGCCCCGCTGTTCCTGTTCACGCCGGACGTGACGGCCGGATCTCCGCGCGGCGCGGTCACGGCGGGTTTAAGGGACCTCTGGCGGACGCTGAAGAGCCTGCGACGTTCGCCGGACCTCGCGCTCTTCCTCGCGGCTCACATGCTCTACGTGGACGGGCTGACGGCGCTGTTCGCCTTCGGCGGCATCTACGGGGCGGGCGCTCTCGGCTGGGGGCCGATCGAAACCGGCGTCTTCGGCGTGCTCGTCATCGTCTCCGGGATCGTCGGATCGCTGGTCGGCGGCTGGCTCGACGACCGCGTGGGCCCCGAGCGCGTGGTCGCGTGGTCGCTTGGACTTCTGACCGCCGCCGCGGTGGCGATCGCCTCGATCGACCGCGCGCGCATCCTGTTCGTGGTGCCGGTGACGCCGCCGGTGCCCGATGACGCCCTGTTCTCATCCGCTCCCGAGCGGCTGTTCATCGGCCTCGCCCTGGTGCTCGGCGCGGCCTCAGGGCCACTCCAGGCGTCCTCGCGCTCGCTGTTGGTGCGCCTCGCGCCGAAGGAAAAGCTCACGCAGGCCTTCGGCCTGTTCGCGCTGTCGGGGAAGGTCACGTCCTTCCTCGGGCCGTTCGCGGTGGCGGCCGTGACCGCGCTGACCGACAGCCAGCGGGTTGGCGTCTCGGTGCTGATCGCCTTCTTCCTGGGCGGGGCCGCTCTGCTCGGCGCCGTCCGCGTGCCCGACGCGCGGGACTAGCGGCCTCCCGCCTCAGGGTGCGGCCTTGCCGCTCACGGGTTGCGCCGCGCGCGGCGATGGCTAGAGTGCGCCGCGCTCCAAGACCCTTGCGCTCCAAGACCCTCAGGACCCTCTCGCATGTCAGACGCCGCCTCCGTGAAGAAGGTCGTTCTCGCCTACTCCGGCGGCCTCGACACCTCCGTGATCCTCAAGTGGCTGCAGACCACTTACCAGTGCGAAGTGGTGACCTTCACCGCCGACCTCGGCCAGGGCGAGGAGCTGGAGCCCGCGCGCAAGAAGGCGGAGCTGCTCGGCATCAAGCCCGACAACATCTTCATCGAGGACCTGCGCGAGGAGTTCGTCCGGGACTTCGTGTTCCCGATGTTCCGGGCGAACGCGGTTTACGAGGGGCAGTACCTGCTCGGCACCTCGATCGCGCGGCCGCTGATCGCCAAGCGCCAGATCGACATTCTGCGCGCGACCGGGGCCGACGCCGTCTGCCACGGCGCCACCGGCAAGGGCAACGATCAGGTCCGCTTCGAGCTCGCCTACTACGCGCTGGAGCCGGAAGTGAAGGTCATCGCGCCGTGGCGGGAGTGGGACCTGACCTCCCGCACCCGGCTGATCGAGTTCGCGGAAGCGCACCAGATCCCGATCTCGAAGGACAAGCGCGGCGAGGCCCCGTTCTCGGTCGACGCCAACCTTCTGCACTCCTCGTCCGAGGGCAAGGTGCTCGAGGACCCGAGCCTCGCGGCCCCCGAGGACGTGCACATGCGCACGATCTCGCCCGAAGAGGCGCCGGACCAGCCGACGCTGATGTCGATCGACTTTGAGAAGGGCGACGCGGTCGCGATCGACGGCGAGGCGCTGTCGCCGGCGTCGATCCTGACCAGGCTCAACGAGCTGGGCAAGGCCAACGGCATCGGCCGCCTCGACCTGGTCGAGAACCGCTTCGTGGGCATGAAGTCCCGCGGCGTCTACGAGACGCCGGGCGGCACGATCCTGCTCGCCGCCCACCGCGCGATCGAGTCGATCACGCTCGACCGCGGCGCCGCGCATCTCAAGGACGAGCTGATGCCGCGCTATGCGGAGCTCATCTACAACGGCTTCTGGTTCTCGCCGGAGCGCGAGATGCTGCAGGCGGCGATCGACCTGTCCCAGAAGGAGGTGTCCGGCCGCGTGCGGCTGAAGCTCTACAAGGGCAACGTCATCGTCACCGGCCGCGAGAGCCCGAACTCGCTCTACAATCAGGAGCTCGTCACCTTCGAGGACGGCGCGGTCGCCTACGACCACCGCGACGCGGCGGGCTTCATCAAGCTCAACGCCCTGCGCCTGCGGACGCTCGCCGCCCGGAAGAACCGCGCGGAAAACTGAGCGACCGGCTCCTCGGGCCGCGCGAGCATGAGCGCGTTTCGGCGCGCGTTTTAGGCCGGGACTGAGGCTCGTCCGCGAGCGCGCGCGGTCGCGCGGCCGGCCCGCCCTTGCGTTTCGAGCGCATTTCGCGCATGTGTGCGCCGCACACGAGATAGAAGAAGCGAACAGGCGGGGCCGCGCGGGCGGCCCTGAAGCGAGAGCCCATGATACTCCACAATGTCGCGATCATCGCGCACGTCGACCACGGCAAGACCACGCTGGTCGACAAGATGCTGTCCCAGTCCGGATCGTTCCGCGAGAACCAGCGCGTCGCCGAGCGCGTGATGGACTCGAACGACCTCGAGAAGGAACGCGGCATCACGATTCTCGCCAAGGCGACGTCGATCGTGTGGAAGGACACCCGCATCAACATCGTCGACACGCCGGGCCACGCCGACTTCGGCGGCGAGGTCGAGCGCATCCTGTCGATGGTCGACGGCGTGATCGTGCTGGTGGACGCGGCCGAAGGCCCGATGCCGCAGACCAAGTTCGTGGTGTCGAAGGCGCTGAAGATCGGCCTTCGCCCGATCGTCGCGATCAACAAGGTCGACCGCCCCGACGCCCGCGCCTCGGAAGTCATCAACGAGGTGTTCGACCTGTTCGCGGCGCTCGACGCGACCGACGAGCAGCTCGACTTCCCGATCCTCTACGGATCCGGCCGCGACGGCTGGCTCGCGCCCTCGCCCGAAGGCCCCAAGGACGAGGGCCTGGCGCCGCTGTTCGACCTGATCCTCAAGCATGTGCCTGAGGCCAAGACCGAGCCCGGCCCGTTCCGCATGCTCGGGACGCTGCTCGAGGCGAACCAGTTCCTCGGTCGCATCATCACCGGCCGGGTCATCTCCGGCCAGGTTCGGCCGAACCAGACCGTCAAGGTGCTGTCGCGCGACGGCCAGCTGGTCGAGAACGGCCGCGTCTCCAAGATCCTGGCCTTCCGCGGCATCGAGCGCACGGCGATCGACGTCGGCGAGGCCGGCGACATCGTCTCGATCGCAGGTCTGGTGAAGGCGTCCGTCGCTGACACGTTCTGCGATCCGCAGGTGACCGAGCCGATCCAGGCGCAGCCGATCGACCCCCCCACCGTGTCGATGAGCTTCCTAGTCAACGACAGCCCGCTCGCCGGCACCGAAGGCGACAAGGTCACGAGCCGCGTCATCCGCGACCGGCTGCTGAAGGAGGCCGAGGGTAACGTCGCGCTCAAGGTCGAGGAAGCCGCCGACAAGGACTCGTTCATCGTGTCCGGCCGCGGCGAACTGCAGCTTGCGATCCTGATCGAGCAGATGCGCCGTGAGGGCTTCGAGATCGGCGTGTCGCGTCCGCGCGTCGTGCTGCAGCGCGACGAGGCGACCGGCGAGATCGTCGAGCCGATCGAAGAGGTCGTGATCGACGTCGACGAGGAGCATTCCGGCGTCGTCGTGCAGAAGATGTCGGAGCGCAAGGCCGACATGCTCGAGATGCGCCCGTCCGGCGGCAATCGTCTGCGGCTGATGTTCCACGCGCCGACCCGCGGCCTCATCGGCTACCAGGGCGAGCTGCTGACGGACACCAAGGGCACGGCGATCATGAACCGCCTGTTCCACGCCTACGGCCCCTTCAAGGGCGAGATCGCCGGCCGCAACAACGGAGTGCTGATCGCGAACGAGGCCGGCGAGGCGGTGGCCTACGCGCTCTGGAACCTCGAAGACCGCGGCCCGATGATCATCGAGCCGGGCTGGAAGGTCTATCAGGGCATGCTGATCGGCATCCACAGCCGGGACAACGACCTTGAGGTCAACGTCCTCAAGGGCAAGAAGCTCACCAACATCCGCACCCAGTCGAAGGACGAGGCCGTTCGCCTCACGCCTCCGATCCGGATGACGCTCGAGCGCTCGCTGGCGTGGATCCAGGACGACGAACTCGTCGAGGTGACCCCGAAGTCGATCCGACTGCGCAAGCGCCTGCTCGACCCGAACGCCCGCAAGCGCGACAGCCGCAAGGGCGAAGCCGAAGTCGCGTAAGGCTTGACGAAAGGGCGGCGTCGTCCGGGCTCCATGAGCCGGGCGAGCCGCCCTTTTTTCATCGCGCCGCCTGCACCAGGCGCATCCTGTCTCCGAGGATCACGAGCCCCGACAACAGGCCCGAGCGGTAGGCGCCGGTGTCCAGGTTGATCCGGTGCGGATGGTCGAGATCCACGCCGCGCTGGGGCGTGTGGCCGTGGATCACGGCGACGTTCTCGGCGTAGGGGCCCGCGCTCTCCAGCCAGGGCCGGCGGATCCACATCAGGGTCCGGTCGGTCTGCGCCGCGAGCGACGTCTGCGGGTCCAGCCCGGCGTGGACGAAGACAAGATCGCCGATCCGCCACAGCGTCGGCCGCGCGTCGAGCCATTCCAGCAGGTCCGGGCCGATCGCCGCCTTCAGGGCGTCCGTCCAGCCGCTCTCGCCGACGCGCACGCCCGCCTCGCCCGCCACGTCCCCGCCGCCGAACTCCAGCCAGTGCGCGACGACCTCGGGTCGAGGCTCGGCCAGCACGTCGAGCAGGACGTCCTCGTGATTGCCCCGCAAGGTGATCGCGGTCGCGCCCTGCGGGGCGGCGCGCGCGAGCCGTAGCGCGGCGAGGCTCCCCGGCCCACGGTCCACCAGGTCGCCGACGCTGACGAAGATCCGCTCCGGCGCCGACGCGATCTCCTCCGCCAGCGCGTCGCGCAGGGCCGCGAACAGGTCGATCTGGCCATGGACGTCGCCGACGGCCGCGATCGCGACGCCGGGCGGCGCGGGGCGGATGGCGGGACGCCACTCATGGCGCAGAACGGTGACGGCGGTCATGGCGGCTCGATGATTGGGGAGCGGACGCGATCCGTGACATAGCGCGCCGCGCGCGGTTCGGGACGCGCCGGGGCGAAAACGCGGACGGCCCGCGAGGGGTGTCCCCCGCGGGCCGTCAGAAACGTCACGAACAGGCCGGCGAACGCGGCCCGTCCATCCGCTGGATCAGTGCGCGATCATCGCGACGAACAGCTGGCCGCGCTTGGAGTCGAGCTCGGCGGCGGTCAGCTTGCCGTCCTTGTCGGCGTCGGCGCCCTTGAAGCGCTTGCGCGCGATGCTCAGCCACTCGTCGAGCTCGAGCGTCTTGTCGCCGTCCTTGTTGGCGCGCTCCCAGTCCTTCGCCGTCAGGCGGCCTTCGGTCTCGTTCGGCTCGAGGGTCTTGTCGCCGTCCGGATTGATCGCCTGGTAGGTGTCGGCGGCCAGCATCAGAGCCTCGGGCAGCTCGATGGTCTGATCGCCGTCCTTGTTGTACTTCGCCAGAACTTCGGCGCCGGTCATGGTCGTCGCGGCCTGCGCCACGAGCGGAGCCGCCACGAGGACAAGCGCCGCCGCGGCGGCGCCAAGACGATGAGTGAACACGCTCATGGTGTTTTCCTGATAATAATAAGTTTAAACGGAGCAATCGGCAGCGGCGGCTCCGCGTTCGACAACAAACCCTGCGGAACTACGCTGCGTTGGCTCCTTATAAGCGTTTTATAAGCGCCGACCAGAGCCGAGTGCGCAAAAACCGCCAAACTCAGCCCGCGTCGACGAGGCGGGCCGCCTGTTCCACCCACTTGTCGCGCGCGATCCGGCCGGGCGGCGTCATCTTGGCGTCCAGCGACTTCCGCTCGTCCTCGGTCATCCGGGCGATCTGCCAATAATGGAAGATCCCCGCCTCGTTGAGCACGGCCTGCAGCTTCGGCCCGACGCCCGTGATCCGGGTGAGGTCGTCGGCCGGGCCCTGCGGCTCGGCCAGACGGGTCGCGCCGTTCGACTTCGCGCGCTTGCCTGTGGCGGGAGCCCTGACGGCGGCCTCCGCGCCCGCTGCGGTCTTCGGCTCGGCGCCGACTTCGGCGGGCTCCGCCTTCCGTGGGGCCTCGGCGGGAGCGGAGGGCTTCGACGCCGCTGCGGCGCGCGGCTGGTTCGACAGGATGAAATCATGGATGCGCGGGGCGATCTGCGACCGGAACCGCGACCCGTTGAACACGCCGTAGTGGCCGACCTTGTCCTGCAGATAGTGCACGCGCTTGTCGTCCGAGAGGTTCGAGCAGAGCGTGTGCGCGGCCTTGGTCTGGCCGACGCCCGAGATGTCGTCGCGCTCGCCCTCCACCGTCATCAGCGCGCAGCGGGTGATCTTCGAGCAGTCCACCGGCTTGCCGCGATGGGTCATCTCGCCCTTCGGCAGCGACTGGCGCACGAACACGGTGTCGACCGTCTGGAGGTAGAACTCCGCGGTCAGGTCCATCACCGCGAGGTACTCGTCGTAGAACTCGCGGTGCTTCTCGGCGCTGTCGCCGTCGCCGTCCACGAGGTGATTGAAGAACTCCTTGTGGGCCTCGACGTGCCGGTCGAGGTTCATCGACACGAAGCCGGTCAGCTGCAGGAAGCCGGGGTAGACCTGACGCATCGCGCCGGGGTGCGGCCACGGCACCATGGTCACCACGTTGCGCTGGAACCACTCGGTGCCGCGGTCGATGGCGACCTGGTTGACGGCGGTCGGGTTCTCGCGCGTGTCGATCGGGCCGCCCATCAGGGTCATGGAGTGCGGCACGAAGGGGTCGTCCTCCGCTTCCATGCGCGCGACCGCGGCGAGCACCGGCACGGCGGGCTGGCACACCGCCATCACGTGCACGTCGCCCTTCATGAAGCGGAAGATCGAGATGAGGTAGTCGATGTAGTCGTCGAGGTCGAAGGAGCCGTCCGTGACCGGGACAAGACGGGCGTCGGTCCAGTCGGTGATGAAGAGGTCGTGGTCCGGCAGCATGGCCTCGACGGTGCCGCGCAGCAGCGTGGCGTAGTGGCCGGACATCGGGGCCACGATCAGCAGCTTGGGCTGCTTGCGGGCGCCGGGCCGCATCGCGCGCTGGAAATGGATGAGGTCGCAGAACGGTCGGCTCCAGACCACTTTTTCGGTCACCGCCAGCCGCTCGCCGTTCACGAGCGTGGTGGCGAGGCCGAACTCGGGCTTGCCGTAGCGGCGCGTCGCGCGCTCGAACACCTCGCACATCGCCCCCATCTTCCGGCCCCAGTCGGTGTGGGAGGCGGGGTTCGCGGGGTTCTTGAAATAGAGCCGACCGGCGTCCGCCAACGCGCGGGCCGGTCCGAGCGAGGATTGCGCCGCCTCGTACATCCAGTACAAGGGCATCGTCGTCAGAGAGCCGCCCCAATCGGCGGTGGCGGGCGCCCCGCCAAACTCGCCGATACCCGCGCTCTTGATGTCTCTCGGCATCGCTCATCCTTCCGGATATGCTGCGTCGCACAACTCGCCAGACGATTCCGCGCTTCCGCCGCGGCGTCAATCCATCCGATGGCGCCGGCTCTCCGCCGCGGGCGAAGCGCGTGTAAGGTGGTCGCCGTGACCCTCGACATCTCCCACGCCCGCGAGCGCCTGTTCTTCGTCCAGCACCGCCTGCGGCTCGACACGCTCGTCCGCTTGCGGTGGCTCGCGGTCGCGGGGCAGAGCGCGGCGGTGGTGCTGGTGCACGCGGCGCTTGGCTTTCCCCTGCCGCTCGCCGCCTGCTTCCTGGTCATCGCGCTCTCCGCCGGGTTGAACGTCCTGCTGCGCCTGCGGTTTCCGGTGACGCACCGGCTCGCGCCGCAGGCCGCCGCCGCCCTGCTCGGCTACGACGTGCTGCAGCTTGCGGCGCTGCTCTATCTGACGGGCGGGCTGGAGAACCCCTTCTCCGTGCTGTTCCTCGCGCCGGTCATGATCTCGGCGACAGCGCTGCCGCCGAAGGCCACGTTGTCGCTCGCAGCCCTCGTCGTCACCTGCGCGACCCTGCTCGGCCTGGCCCATCGCCCGCTGCCCTGGTCGGGGGCCGAGCCCGTCGACATGCCGTTCCTTTATGTGGCGGGCATCTGGTGCGCCCTGCTGCTGGCGCTCTGCTTCATCGGCGTCTACGCGTGGCGCGTCGCGGCCGAGAGCCGGGAGCTCGGCCAGGCGCTGGCCGCGACCGAGCTGGTGCTCGCCCGCGAGCAGCACCTGTCCGCGCTCGACGGACTGGCGGCCGCGGCCGCCCACGAACTTGGTACGCCGCTCGCCACCATCGCGCTCGTGGCCAAGGAGCTCGAGCGGGGGATGGAGGCGGGCCCCCAGCGCGACGACATCGTGCTGCTGCGCGAGCAGGTCGACCGCTGCCGCGACATTCTCAAGAAGCTGACCTCGCTCGACGAGCACGGCGCGCCCTTCGACATCATGGCCATGGGCCACCTGATCGAGGACGTCGTGGAGCCGCACCGCAACTTTGGCGTGGCGCTGCAGGTGGCGCTGATCGGCGACCGGGCGACCGAGCCCCACTGGCGCCGCAACCCGAGCGTTCTCTATGGCCTCGGCAACATCGTGGAGAACGCGGTCGACTTCGCCCGGTCGAGCGTGCGCGTGACAGCCGGGTGGGACGCGGCGCGCGTGACCCTGGAGATCGCTGACGACGGCCCGGGCTTCGCGCCCGAGATCCTCGCCAAGGTGGGCGAACCCTATGTCTCCACCCGCTCGGACGACCGCGGCCACGACCAGGAGGCCGGCGGTCTCGGTCTCGGCGTCTTCATCGCCAAGACCCTGCTGGAGCGGTCGGGGGCGACGATCGAGATCGGCAACGCCGCGGCGCCGGAGGAGGGCGCGGTGGTGCGCGTCGCCTGGCCGCGCGGGCGTTTCGAAGCTCAGGAACGCGGCCTGTTCGGCTGATCCGCGTCGTGGGCATGCGCTCCGGCGTTGACGCGCGGCCGCTTCGTTGCTAGGAGACCGCCACTCGCGGCGGGCCTGAGCTCGCCGCTCGTCGTTTTATCGCCGCCCCTGCGCTCGACGCTCGCGGCGCATCGGATCAAGGAACGAGACGCCCATGGCCAACACGCCGTCGGCCAAAAAGGCCGCCCGTAAGATCGCTCGCCGCACGCTCGTGAACGGCGCTCGTCGCAGCCGCGTGCGCACCTTCCTGCGCAAGGTCGAAGAGGCGCTCGCCTCCGGTCAGGCGGACGACGCCCGCAGCGCGCTCCGCGCCGCCGAGCCGGAGATCATGCGCGCCGCCCAGAAGGGCGTGCTGCACAAGAACACCGCCTCCCGGAAGGTCTCGCGCCTCGCCGCTCGCGTGCGCGCCCTCAGCGCCTGAACGACGGTTTCAAGACGCATCGAAACCCGGCCTCGCGGCCGGGTTTTTTCGTTTGTGGCGCCTGCGCGACGGGCTCCGTGAACGTGCGGCTGCCGGAATTCAGCGCTTGACTCGGATTTGTGAAGGATTCGCAACAGATAGAGTCCATCCGCCGTAGGCGAGCACGAAAAATAGATGTATTTCAATGCCTTAGAAGCAGGACCCCAGGGGGGACCCGGAATCCGCCCCGTCATGGGGGAGTCGCACAGGGGCGAAGACCAAGATTCGACTCGCCGGAGTCGTTTTTGGACGACCTCCCGCCGCGCAGCGATTTTGCTGGCTACCCAAGGTTTTGCGGATTTGGAGGCGTCTCGGCCGTAAGGCGCTGCGGCGATATGAATCGATTCGTTTGGGAGTCGGCATTGCGCCGTTTTAGGCCGCTGTGTATCGTCTGACCCCATGGAGACGCCGCAAATATCTTTCTTCCACAGAAACATAAAAGCGGATCATCCGGAGATAACCTCCAGTCCTCCAAAGTATTTTTTGTGTGCGCTGGCTGCTTATCACCTGAGTTAGTGTTCCAGGATATTTAAAGCCGTGAGCCGGCGAGACGTTCCCGACTAGGGAGCCTCGCTGTGCGGCGAGTCGTGACAACGTCAAATGGGAGCGTCGGGCGAGCCCGGCGAAGGCTAGTCTATGTCTCAGACGAAAGGGCATCCCTACGCTGGCGACGTGACGCCCACCGAGGCTTGGGCGGCGCTCGAGAGCGACGGGGCGGCGGCGATGGTGGATGTGCGCACCAGCGTCGAGTGGACCTTCGTCGGCGTTCCCGATCTCTCGCCGCTGTCGAAGCGCGCGGTGCTTCAGGAGTGGCAGACGTTCCCGACCATGCAGGTCGAGCCCGATTTCCCCGCGAAGGTCGAAGGCGCGCTCGCCGCGGCCGGCGCGACCAAGGACGCTCCCGTGTTCTTTCTCTGCCGCAGCGGCGCGCGGAGCCAGGCTGCGGCGGCCGCGATGGCCGCGGCGGGCTGGACCCGCTGCTACAATGTGGCCGGCGGCTTCGAGGGTCCCCTCGATCAGGACCGCCACCGCGGCGCCGCCGCGGGCTGGAAGGCCGAAGGCCTTCCCTGGATCCAGAGCTGATCCGTCTCCGCCCATCCTTTCGACCGCCGCATCAGCTTTCCCCGGAGTGGTCCCTATGCCTTCAGCGCAACCCGAACGACTTTTCCCCGCGACTCCGGCGGCCGGCGAGATGACCGAGGGGGAGGCCGCGTGGCGGAAGGCCAGCGAAAGGCTGCGCGCCGAATTCGGGGACGACGTCTACGCCAGCTGGTTCGCGCGTCTGGTGCTCGACCGGATCGAGGACGGCGTGGCGCACCTGACGGTGCCGACGCGCTTCCTCAAGAGCTGGATCCAGTCGCACTACGCCGATCGCATCGCGGCGGTGTTCGGCGAGGAGCGCTCGGACGTCACCCGCATCGCTCTCGGCCTGCGGGTCGCGGCGCCGAAGCTTGCGACCAACGGCGGCGACGTGGTGACGTCGCCCGCCCCGCGCGAGCCCTTCCTGGACCGCGCCGCCCAGGCGGGGGCGGCCCCTGCGTCGCATTCCGGCTCCAACCGTACGTCTGACCATCAGCGCCTTCCCGGCTCGCCGCTCGACCGGCGGCTGACCTTCGACACCTTCCTCGTCGGCCGCGCCAACCAGCTCGCCTACGCGGCGGCGCTTCAGGTGGCGAACGCCAAGGCCGGCGACCCCGTGACTTTCAACCCGCTGGTGATCCACGCCGCCGTCGGGCTCGGGAAGACCCACCTGCTGCAGGCGACGGCGCACGCCGTCGAGGCCTCCGGCCGGCGCGTCATGTACCTCACCGCCGAGAAGTTCATGTTCGACTTCGTGGCGTCGCTGAAGGGCCAGACCGCGCTCGCCTTCAAGGAGAAGCTGCGGGCGATCGACCTGCTGGTGATCGACGACCTGCAGTTCCTGCAGGGCAAGGTGGTGCAGCAGGAGTTCGGCCACACGCTGAACGCGCTGCTCGACGGGCGCCAGCAGGTGATCGTCGCCGCCGACCGCGCGCCGTCCGAACTCGAGGGCGTCGACGAGCGGCTGCGCTCGCGTCTCGCCGGCGGCCTGACGCTCGAGATGGGCTCGCTCGACGAGGAGCTGCGCGCCAAGATCCTGGTGGAGCGCGTCGCCGCCGCCCGCGCCGTGCACGCGAAGTTCGACGTGCCGTCCGAGGTGATCGCCTATGTGGCGAAGATCATCACGGCGAACGGCCGCGATCTCGACGGCGCGGTGAACCGCCTGCTTGCGCACAACACGCTGACGGGCGCGCCGATTACGGTCGAGATGGCGGAGACGGCGCTGCGCGACCTCGTGCGCCAGGTCGAGCCGAAACGCGTCAAGATCGAGGACATTCAGCGCATCGTCGCCAAGCACTACAACGTCAGCCGCGCGGACGTGCTGTCGTCCCGCCGCACCCAGACGGTGGTCCGCCCGCGCCAGGTGGCGATGTATCTGTCGAAGCAGATGACCCTGCGGTCGCTTCCCGAGATCGGCCGCCGCTTCGGGGGGCGGGACCACACCACGGTGCTGCACGCGGTGCGCAAGATCGACGATCTGGCGAAGCGCGACCAGACCCTCTCCGACGAGATCGAACTGATCCGGCGCATGCTCCTGGAGTGACCGGGAGCGGGTCCGGAGCCCATGCGGCGCAGGGGTCCGCCCCTAGACTTTTGAAGGGCGCGAGCGGCCCCTGCGAGCGTTGACTTCGCACCTGCGGCAACCCTACTGTCCGCCCCGCTCGCGACCGGATCTGCCTGCCGGCGCGCCAAGTCCTGCCGCGCCGCTCGGCCCGAGGCGATCGCCCGGGCCCGCGGCGAACCCTTGAGGTGACCGCCGCGATGAAGGTTCTCGTTCCCGTCAAGAGAGTGGTCGACTACAACGTGAAGATCCGGGTGAAACCGGATGGGTCGGGCGTCGAGCTCGCCAACGTCAAGATGTCGATGAACCCCTTCGACGAGATCGCGGTCGAGGAAGCGCTTCGCCTCAAGGAAGCCGGGACCGCGACCGAGGTCGTGGTGGTGTCGATCGGACCCGCTCAGGCCGCCGAGACGATCCGCACCGGCCTCGCCATGGGCGGCGACCGCGGCATCCTCGTGAAGGTCGACGGCCCGGTCGAGCCGCTCGCCGTCGCGAAGATCCTGGTCAAGCTCGTCGAGAAGGAGCAGCCCGGCCTTGTGATCATGGGCAAGCAGGCCATCGACGACGACTGCAACCAGACCGGCCAGATGCTGGCCGCGCTGCTCGGCTGGCCCCAGGGCACCTTCGCCTCCAAGGTCGCCCCCGACGCCGACGGCGTCTCCGTCACCCGGGAGGTCGACGGCGGCCTCCAGACGGTGAAGCTGAAGCTTCCGGCGATCGTGACGACGGACCTGCGCCTCAACGAGCCGCGCTACGCCTCGCTGCCGAACATCATGAAGGCGAAGAAGAAGCCGATCGACGAGACGTCGGCGGCCGATCTCGGCGTCGACGTCGCGCCGCGACTCCAGGTGCTGAAGACCTCCGAGCCGCCGAAGCGTCAGGCTGGCGTGAAGGTCGGCTCCGTCGCGGAGCTCGTCCAGAAGCTCAAGACCGAAGCGGGAGTGATCTGATCATGGCGACCCTGCTTCTCGCCGACCACCACGAAGACAGCCTCGGCGACGCCACGGCCAAGGCGCTCACCGCCGCCAAGGCGCTTGGCGCTCCGGTGCACGTGCTCGTCGCCGGCCAGTCGCCGAAGGGCGCGGCCGAAGCCGCGGCCAAGCTCGACGGCGTCGAGAAGGTGCTCGTCGCGAGCGCCGAGATCTACGCCCACGGCCTGGCCGAGCCCTTCGCGGAGCTCATCGTCGGCCTGATGGCGAACTACGACGCGCTGGTCGCCTCGTCGTCCACCACGGGCAAGAACGTGCTGCCCCGCGTCGCCGCCAAGCTCGACGTCATGCAGATCTCCGACATCGTGAAGGTCGAAAGCCCGGACACCTTCGAGCGGCCGATCTACGCCGGCAACGCGCTGCAGACGGTGACGAGCTCGGACCCGAAGAAGGTCATCACGGTGCGCACGGCGGCCTTCGCCGCGACCGGCGAGGGCGGCTCCGCCGCGATCGAGGATGTCGCCGCGGCCTCCGACCCGGCGCTGTCGAGCTTCGTCGGCGAGGACCTCACCCAGTCCGACCGACCGGAGCTCGGCTCCGCCAAGATCATCGTCTCCGGCGGCCGCGCGCTTGGCTCCAAGGAGAAGTTCGAGCAGGTGATCGAGCCGCTGGCCGACGCCTTCGGGGCCGCGATCGGCGCGAGCCGCGCCGCGGTCGACGCCGGCTACGCCCCGAACGACCAGCAGGTCGGACAGACCGGCAAGATCGTGGCGCCGGACCTCTACGTCGCCCTCGGCATCTCCGGCGCGATCCAGCATCTCGCCGGCATGAAGGACTCGAAGGTCATCGTCGCGATCAACAAGGACGACGAGGCGCCAATCTTCCAGGTCGCGGACTACGGCCTCGTCGCGGACCTGTTCGTCGCGGCGCCGGAGCTTCAGGCGGAACTCGCCAAGTCGAAATGACGCTTTGGCGCGCAGGCGATGGTCGCCGGCGCGCCATTCTGCTTAAAATGAGCGTGCGGCGCTGGCATTGTGCGGCGCACCAATTATAGTCCGCCGCGACAGTGCCTCTCCCGGGGCGGCGGCGCAGCAGACTGGCCAGGCAGGTTCGATGGCGGTGGACATTCGCAAGATCGGCGTGATCGGCGCAGGCCAGATGGGCAGCGGCATCGCTCACGTCTGCGCGCTCGCCGGACTGGACGTCGCCTTCAACGACATCTCGTCCGACCGGCTGGCGGCCGCGATCGGCCGCATCGACGGCAACATGCAGCGCCAGGTCGCCAAGGGCGCCATCGCGGAGACCGAGCGGACCGAGGGCCTGTCGCGCATCCGGCCGGTCGACAGCTACGCCGGCCTCGCCGACTGCGATCTCGTGATCGAAGCCGCGACCGAGGACGAGCAGGTCAAGCGCAAGATCTTTTCGGAGCTCTGCCCGCAGCTGCAGCCGGGCACGATGGTGGCGAGCAACACCTCGTCGATCTCGATCACGCGGCTCGCCGCCTCGACCGATCGGCCGGAGCGGTTCATCGGCATTCATTTCATGAATCCGGTGCCGTTGATGCAGCTCGTGGAGCTGATCCGCGGCATCGCCACCGAAGACGAGACCTTCGAAAGCTCCAAGGCGCTGATCGACCGGCTCGGTAAGACCGTCGCGGTCTCCGAGGACTTCCCCGCCTTCATGGTCAACCGCATCCTGCTGCCGATGATCAACGAGGCGATCTACACGCTGTACGAGGGCGTGGGCTCGGTCGACGCCATCGACACCGCCATGAAGCTCGGCGCCAACCACCCCATGGGGCCGCTGCAGCTCGCGGACTTCATCGGCCTCGACACCTGCCTGTCCATCATGCAGGTGCTCTACGAGGGCCTGGCGGACTCGAAGTACCGCCCGTGCCCGCTGCTTGTGAAGTACGTCGAAGCGGGCTGGCTCGGCCGCAAGACCCAGCGCGGCTTCTACGACTACCGCGGCGAACACCCGGTCCCGACGCGCTGACCGATCTGTCCCGGGCGGTTTAATCGCTCGTTAAAGCCGCTCCGCCATGGTGGATTTTTGCACCATGCGGGGAGATCGCCCATGGACATCGGTTCGCTAGCGGCGGGCGCCGTGGCCACTCAGGCGCAGCAGACCCGGGACGGCTTCACCGTTGCCGCGCTCAAGATCGCGAACGAGCAGCAGCAGGCGATGGCCGACCTCGTCGCGCAGACGGCCGCAGACAGCAAGGCGCTGACCGAAGCCGGCGTGGGAACGACGCTCGACGTTTCCGCCTGACCATCGATCCATACCCAAACACCTCCTCGGCGTTCGCCGTCGTACGCCGGCTTGACTCGGGCCGCGCCGTCGCGACTTCGTGCTCGCAGGACCCACATTCGAAGGAGCCCGCGATGGCCCGCACGCTTGTCGCCGCCATCGGCCGCGCCGCCGCCGTTCTCGCGCTCGCCGTCACGCTCGTCGGCTGCGGCGTGAACAATGTGCCGACGCTCGAGGAGAAGGCCAAGGCCAGCTGGAGCGAGGTGCAGAACCAGTACCAGCGCCGCGCCGATCTGATTCCCAATCTCGTGGAGACAGTGAAGGGTTTCGCGCGGCAGGAGCAGGAGGTGCTGACCGCGGTCGTCGAGGCGCGCGCCAAGGCGACGCAGGTCACGATCGACGCCAGCAAGCTCACCGATCCCGCGGCCGTGAAAGCCTTCCAGGACGCGCAGGCCCAGCTGTCGGGCGCCCTCGGCCGGCTGCTCGCGGTGTCCGAGCGCTACCCCGACCTCAAATCCAACCAGAACTTCCTCGCGCTGCAATCCCAGCTTGAAGGCACCGAGAACCGCATCGCCGTCGCGCGGCGCGACTACATCGAGTCCGTCCAGGCCTACAACACCGAGTTGCGCACCGTGCCCGGCCGCTGGATCGCCGGCTGGCTCTATCCCGACGCCAAGCCCATGGCGGCCTTCACCGCGACGCCGGAAAACCAGGCGCCGCCGAAGGTGTCGTTCTGAGCGGCTGATCGTTTCAAACAGACGCGCCCACTTTTGTCCCCCTCCCCGCAAGGGGGAGGGGAGAGAGCGCGGCTCGGCGACGGTGAACTTTCGGGACTGTAGGCGCTCCAACTTCAACGATCAGGCTTTTGTCTGAGAGCCTCACACGGCCGCCGCCCGGCGACTTCGCTGATCGCCCTCACCGAGGCGGCCGTGCGTAGAGGTCGAGGTGTCCGACCTCAGCGCGGACGCCCGCGAACTCGGTCCGGAACGCGAGCCATCCATCGAGGCCGGCCGGCGCGTCGGGACGTTCGGCGACCGCGCGGGCCATGCCCGCCACAAGCTCACTCGTGAGCTCGGTCTCGGCCCAGCCGAGCCGCCACGGGCTCGCCGCGGCCACGGTTTGCCGCCCCTGCGCCTGCAAAAGCCGCGTCAGCGTCTCGGCGGCGGCGGGCCCGAGCCCCGGCCCGAAACCCTTGTCGGTCTGCTGGTGGCGATTGAAGGCCGCGACGACGGCGAGGTCGCTCGGATGCGCGGGCGTGAACCGCGTTGCGCCGTCATAGCTCAGCGCGGCGTAGAGCGGCCGTCGCGCCGCAGCCAGCGCGTCGACGAACCCTCGGAGCCAGTCCTCGCCGACCAGATCGAACAGGGCGGACGCCGTGACGAGGTCGGCGGAGCGCGCGGCCTCCGGCAGCGGGTCGGTGGAGAGATCGAGAGCGAAGGTCTCGACCGCGATCTCCTGTCCCTCACGGACCAGGCGCAGCACGCCGCCGTCGTCCGTCGCCGCGTCCGCCCAGGCGGACAGCCGGGCGCGGGCGTGCGCCAGCAGGGCGGGGTCGTGATCGATCAGCCGCCAGCGCTGCCGCGGCCCCAGATGTGGCGCGACCGCGCGCAGCGTCGAGCCGGATCCGCAGCCGAGATCGGCGACGACGACCTCCTCCGAGCCAGCGAAATCCGAGGCGACGGCCGCCAGAACCTCGGCCGAGCGGGCGGCATGGTCGGCGGGCTCGCGCAGGTCGAGCCAGGCGGGATCGAAGCCGCTCATCGCACGAGCGCCGCGACGCGCTCGAACACGTCCGCCGTATCCGACCAGCGCGGCAGGCGCTCGGCATGGGCCCAGGCCGCGTCGGCGGCGGCCCCGCGCGCATCGGCGTCGCCGACGAGCCGGCGGAGCGCGGCCTCGAGGCCCGCCACGTCCTCGGGATCGACGATCGCGCCGGCGTCCGCCGGCACGGTCGTCTCCGAGGCCCCGCCGCGGCCGGCGATCACCGGCAGGCCGCGCGCCAGCGCTTCGGTGTAGGCCATGCCGTAGCCCTCGTAGCGCGAGGCCAGCACGAAGACGTCCGCGCCCGCGTACTCCTGCTCGATCGCCTCATGCGACAGCTCGCCCAGCAGCTCGACGCGGTGGCCGATCCCGGCGGCCGCGATCTCGGCCGTCAGCGCCTCGACCGTCGCGGCGTCCCGCGCGACGCTCCCGGCGATCCGCCAACGCCAGTCGAGATCGGTCATGCGCGCGAGCGCGCGGGCGACGGCGATGTGGTTCTTGCGGGGGGTGACGGTCGCGACCGTGAGCAGCGTCGGCGGCCCGTTGTCCGCTCCGCGCGCGCGCTCCGCTGGGGCGACGCCGGGCTCGGCGACCGAAAGTCTCTCGGGCGAGACGCCGAAGCGCTCGCGCAGGGTCGCGGCTGTGGTCTCGCTGGTCGCGACGACATGGGCCACGGCGGTCAGCGCAGCGCGCTCGGACGCTTCGAGCCGGGCCGCGACGTTGAACGCCAGATTGCCCTCGAGCGCCAGCGGGTGGTGACAGAGCGCGATCACCGGCCGGCCGAGCGCGCGGATGCGTTCCGGCGGCAGCACGGCGTAGGCGAGCCCGTCCACGAACAGCGCCGACTCCTTCGGCACGGCCGCCAGGCGGCGCAGGGCCTCCGTGAGATCGCCGTCCGTGCCGAAGGGAAGCGCAGCCGGCAGGCCGAGCGCGACCGCGCCCCGCCGCCGACCGGCGAGTTCCGCCAGCACATGGGAGTCGTAGACGTAACCGCCGGTGCGGATCTGCAGATCGCCCGGAACCGCGAGGACGATGTCAGCCATGGCCGAGCGCGCCTTCGTACCAGGCGCGGGCCACGTGGCTCTCGTTCAGCGTGACGCGGATACGGGTCAGGCCGGCGGCGTTCGGCCCGAGCGCGCCGGTCCGCGCAGCCTCCGCCATGGCGTCGAAGATGTGCTTCGCCAGAAACTCCGTGGTGGTGCGCTTGCCCGGCAGCGTTTCGTCGAGGTTGGCGTAGTTGATCGGCGCGAGCGCGGCCTTCAGCGCGTCCGTCGCCCGGCCGATGTCGACCACGATGTCGTCGGCGTCGAGCTCCTCGCGGAAGAAGGCGACGTCGACCACGAAGGTCGCCCCGTGCAGCGCCTGGGCGGGGCCGAAGGTCTCGCCCTTCAGGCTGTGGGCGATCATGATGTGGTCGCGGACTTCGACGGCGTACATGCGGGGCGCTCCAGAAGCGGGGTCAGGCGTAAGCCAGCGCGACGCCGAGGGCGTCCGCGCCGGGCGCGAAGATGTCCGGCAGCAGCCGGGGCGCGTCCTCGAACGCGATCTCGCGGCCGATCAGGAGGTCGAACCGCTCATCGTGCGCAAGCAGCTCCAACGCCGCAGCCAGCCGGCGCGCGTGGCTCCAGCGCGGCCGCCGCCCCGGCGAGACCTGACCCACCTGCGAGGAGACCAGCTTCAGCCGCCGCACATGGAATGCGCCGCCGAGCGCGACCGGCGTCTCGCCCGCGCCGTGCCAGCTCATCTCCACCACGGTCGCCTCGTCGCCGGCGAGCGACAGCGCGAGGTTGAGGCCGGCGGCGGTCGCGCTGGCGTGGAGCACGACGTCGGCCTCGCCCGGCGCGTCGTTCGGCGTCGCAAATCGGGCTCCGAGCGCCTCCGCGACGGGCCGGCGCCTGGGGTCGACGTCCACCGCCGTGACCTCGGCCCCCGGCAGCCGCGCGGCGAGGGCGGCGACCAGCAGGCCGACCACGCCTGCGCCCACCACCACGATCCGGTCGCAGGGGCCCGCGCCGGAATCCCAGAGGGCGTTCAGCGCCGTCTCCATGTTGGCCGCCAAGGTCGCGCGCTTCGGCGGCAGCGCGGCGGGCAAGGGCGTGAGCATCCCGACCGGCGCGAGGAACAGACTTTCGTGGGGGTTCAGGCAAAACACCGCCCGGCCGATCAGGTCCGACGGGCCCTCGAGCACCGCCCCGACCGCGCAGTA
This sequence comes from Methylopila capsulata, assembly GCF_016907975.1. Classification (GTDB taxonomy): domain Bacteria; phylum Pseudomonadota; class Alphaproteobacteria; order Rhizobiales; family Methylopilaceae; genus Methylopila; species Methylopila capsulata. The sequence continues at coordinate 906,852 of NZ_JAFBCY010000002.1, read as the reverse complement.
GCCGTACTTCACCGGACCGGGAAAGCCGCCCTCCTGGCGCGGGGCGCGCATCCTCTCCCATTCGCTTTCGGGCACGCGGCCCTGGAAAACCAGTCGCTCGGTGCCGCGGCTGACGCCGGAGAAGCTTGCGCGCACCAGCGCCTCTCCGCTACGCGGGGGAGGCGGCGCTGCGGCTTCGCGAATCTCGATCCGGCTGTCGCCGAGATACCACAGCGCTCTCGGCCGGTCCGCGGCGGGGGAGTTGTCGGCTCGCCGCATCGACCCTAATTGCCCGCCAGTTCGTTCCAGAGGATGCGGACGCTCGCCCGCGACGGAGGTTATATCCGGCTGCGCGCGAACGACCAGCCCGCCGCCGCGTCCTCGCCATCGAAAGCGTCAGATGAGTTCCACGATCGACAGCTCCCCGGTCGCCGCCTCCCGTCCCTCCTGGCTGCGGGGCCTGTTCCGGGGGACCACGCCGACCGGCGCCCAGTCGACCGCCGCGCTCGCCGCCCGACGGCTGACGATGGCGGGTCTCGTGCTGGGCACGATGGTGGGGCTCAGCTGGGCCTTCTGGACGGTGATGGCGGTCGACGGCTGGTCGATCCCCGAGATGGTCATGTACGTCTGCTTCGTCGTCTCGCTGCCGTGGATCGTGATCGGATTCTGGAACGGGGTGATCGGCCTGCTGCTGCTGCGCCTCGCGCGCGACCCGCTCGACATCGTGACCCCCTGCGCGGCCTACGCCGGCGCGACCGATCCGATCACGGCGCGCACCGCGATCGTCATGTGCATCCGCCATGAGAATCCCGAGCGCGTCGTGCGGCGCCTCGACGCCATCCTGCGCAGCGTCGACGCCACCCGCGAGGGCCGGGCGTTCGACCTCTTCATCCTGAGCGACTCGACGCAGGACGACCTGGCGGCCGAGGAGCGCGCGACGATCGAGACCTGGCGCGCGCGCCTCGCGGACCCGGACCGCGTCGTCTACCGCCGCCGCGCCGTCAACGCCGGCTTCAAGGCGGGCAACATCCGCGAGTTCCTGCTGGAGCGCGGCGACGACTACGAGCTGATGATCACGCTCGACGCCGACAGCGTGATGTCCGGCGAGACCATCCTGCGCCTCGTCCGCGTCATGCAGGCGAATCCGAAGCTCGGCATCCTGCAGAGCCTCGTGGTCGGGCTTCCCGCCCGCACGGCCTTCGCGCGCATCTTCCAGTTCGGCATGCGCGCCGGCATGCGCAGCTACACCATGGGCGCGGCCTGGTGGAGCGGCGACTGCGGGCCGTACTGGGGCCACAACGCCGCGATCCGCGTGGCGCCCTTCCGCGATCACGCCGAACTGCCGACGCTGTCGGGCAAGCCCCCGCTCGGCGGGGTCATCCTCAGCCACGACCAGGTCGAGGCGGTGCTGGTCCGACGCGCCGGTTACGAGGTCTGCGTGCTGCCGGAAGAAGGCGGCTCGTGGGAGGACAACCCGCCGTCGCTGCCGGAGTTCATGCGGCGCAACCTGCGCTGGTGCCAGGGCAACATGCAGTACGTGAAGCTGCTCGGCATGCCCGGCCTCAAGCTCATCAGCCGGGTGCAGCTGCTGCTCGCGATCCTGATGTATGTCGGCGCGCCCGCCTGGATCGGCTTCATGATCGCCGGCGCGGCGCAGGCCTTCATGCCGCCGTCCGTCATCGGCGAGCTCGACCCGCCCGGCTCCTTCCCCGTCGGGCTCTCCATCGGCCTGCTCATGACGATGCTGACCATCACCTTCACGCCGAAGCTGATGGGCTACCTCGACGTGGCGCTGCAGCGGAACGAGATGGACCGCTACGGCGGGCCGCAGCTCTTCACTCTCGGCGCGCTGGCCGAGGTGCTGTTCGGCTTCCTTCTGGCGCCGCTCATCAGCTTCTCGGTCACGACCTTCCTGTTCGTGCTGTTCGTCTTCGGCAAGTCGGTCGGCTGGGAGGCGCAGGACCGCGACGCTCACCGCATCGGCTGGGGCGAGGCGACGCGCAAGCTCTGGCCGGCCACCCTGTTCGGCGCGGCGCTCACCGTCGCCTTCGCCGTCTCCGCCCCCTACGTGCTGTTCTGGGCGGCGCCGGTTCTCGCGAGCTTCCTGCTGGCCATTCCCTTCACGGTGCTAACCTCGACGGAGACGCTCGGCGCGCTCACCGCCCGCGCGGGCCTCGGCGCGACGCCGGAGGAGGTGCGCCCGCCGTTGGAGGTGCGCGCCGTCAGCGACGACCTCGTCGCCGCGCGCTACGCTCTCCCGATGTCGCCATTCCGCCTGGACGGCGGCGAAGCGGCGGCGCTCCGCGCTGCGGAGAAGGCGGCGGGCTGAGGGCTGCTGATCGAGACGAAAAGGGCGTCGTTTGCGGCGCCCTTTTTTATTCCGCCGGCGCGTCGGTCGTGGCGTAGCGCTGGAGCAGCGGCGTCTGGGCGACGGCGAAGACCATGGTCAGCGGCATGACGCCCCAGACCTTGAAGGCCACCCAGAAATCCGTCGTCTGGGTCCGCCACACCACCTCGTTGATCACCGCGAGGACCACGAAGAAGAACGCCCAGCGCCAGGTCAGCTTGGTCCAGCCCTCGTGCGTCAGGCGGAAGGCCTGATCGAACACGATGGCGAGCAGCGGCTTGCCCATGGCGAGACCTGCAAACAGCGCGCCGGCGAACAGCAGGTTCACGATCGTCGGCTTCAGCTTGATGAACAGCTCGTCCTGGAGGAAGAGCGTCAGCCCGCCGAAGATCAGCACCACGGCGCCCGACACCAGCGGCATGATCGGCAGCCGGCGCATCAGCGTCCATGACAGGACCAGAGACACGACCGTCGCGACCATGAAGGCGGCGGTGGCGGTGAACAGGTCGGTCCGGTTGTTCGCGATGAAGAACACCACGAGCGGCCCGAGCTCGAGCCCGAGCTTAAGGAAGGGATTGACGGCCTTGGGGGCCGATTTCGGCGGTTGCGTCGTCATGGCTCAAGCTCTGCCTCCGCCCCGCGGCGGGATCAAGGCGAAAGAAACGCCTTCCGTCTGCGTTTTAAGGAGACGGCAGCCCACGCACCTTCGCGGCGGCGTCGATGAAGCCCCACGTGGTCGCGAACAGCTCCGGCACGTCGAGCAGGAAGGCGTCGTGGCCCTTGTCGGTCGCGATCTCCACGAAGCTGACGTTCGCCGCCGCGGCGTTCAGCGCATGCACGATCTGGCGCGCGCCTTCGGTCGGAAACAGCCAGTCCGACGTGAAGGAAGCGACGCAAAACCGGGTCCGGGTGCCCTGGAACGCTTTCGCAAGCACGCCGCCGTGGTCGGCCGCCAGGTCGAAATAGTCCATGGCGCGCGTGACGTAGAGGTAGCTGTTGGCGTCGAAGCGCTCGACGAAGCTCGCGCCCTGGTGGCGGAGGTAGCTCTCGATCTGGAAATCGGCGTCGAAGCCGAAGGTCCGCGCGTCGCGGTCCTGCAGATTGCGGCCGAACTTGGTCTGGAGCGCGGGCTCCGACAGATAGGTGATGTGCGCGGCCATGCGCGCGACCGCGAGCCCCTTGCGGGGAACCGCGCCCTCCATCAGGTAGCGCCCGTTCCGCCAGTCGGGATCGGCGGTGATGGCCTGTCGGCCGACCTCGTGGAAGGCGATGTTCTGGGCCGAATGCTTGGCCGCGGTCGCGATCGGCAGCGCGGCGAACACCCGGTCGGGATAGCTCGCGGCCCATTCCAGCACCTGCATGCCGCCCATGGAGCCGCCGACCACGGCGAACAGGTCGGGAATTCCGAGATGGTCGATCAGCATGGCCTGAGCCGCCACCATGTCGCGGATCGTGACGAGCGGGAGGTCGAGGCCGTAGGGCTCGCCGGTCGCCGGGTTGGTCGAGGCCGGGCCGGTGGTGCCGAGGCAGCCGCCGACGACGTTCGAGCAGATGACGAAGAAGCGATCGGTGTCGACCGGCCGGCCGGGGCCGACCATGGTCGACCACCAGCCGGGCTTGCCCGTGACGGGATGCGCGTTGGCGACGTGCTGGTCGCCCGTCAGCGCATGGCAGACGAGCACGGCGTTGGACCGGTCGGCGTTCAGTTCGCCGTAGGTCTGGTAGGCGATGTTGAGCGGCGCCAGCGCCTTGCCGGACTCGAGCGTCAGGGGAGAGGCGATGCGCGCGACGAGGCTATGGGGCGCGTCGGCTTCCGACCGCGCCGCCTCGTTCGTCGTCCGCTCCATGATTCCGCCCAAGCGATCCTCTCGAGGCGTAGGCGTTTTGTCCGGCGGCGAGGTGAAGCGCCGACGCCGCCTCGTGTCAATGGCCGCGTCGCCGAACGCTATTTGACGGCCATCACCTGGATGACGGCCGGGCCGAGGATCACGATGAAGATCACCGGCAGGAAGAACACGATCATTGGCACCGTCAGCTTCGGGGGCAGGGCGGCGGCCTTCTTCTCGGCGTCCGCCATCCGCATGTCGCGGCTTTCCTGCCCGAGCACGCGCAGCGCCTGGCTCACGGGCGTACCGTACTTGTCGGCCTGGATCAGCGCGGTCGCCACCGACTTCACCGATTCCAGCCCGGTGCGCATGCCGAAGTTCTCATAGGCCAGGCGGCGGTCCTGCAGGTAGGACATCTCCGCCATGGTGAGCGTCAGCTCTTCGGCGAGGGGGATCGATTGGGAGCCGATCTCGTCCGCGACCTTGCGGAAGGCGGCCTCGACCGACATGCCGGCCTCGACGCAGATCAGCATCAGATCGAGCGCGTCGGGAAACGCGCGCTTCATCGAGAGCTGCCTCTTCTGCGTCTGGTTCCGGAGGAACAGCTCCGGAGCCTTGATGCCGAGGTAGGTGGCGAACACTACGGCGGCGAACCGCATGAGCGGCGGCTTGCCGAAATCGTTGATCAGGAAGAGGTAGCTGAGCGAAACCGCCATGAAGGCGAGCGGCGCGACGAGCCGGAAAAACAGAAACGCCGTCATGGCTCCCGGCCCGCGGTAGCCCGCCATCAGCAGGCGCTCCTTGGCGTCGGCGGTGCCGAGATGCTTGGCCAGATTGAACTGGCTGACGATGTTCTGCATGTAGGCCTTGGGCTCGCGCTTCAGGCCTCTCCGGTCGTTGCGCGCGAGCCGCTCGCGCTCGCGGGCGCGAATGCGCGACCGCTCGATCGCGACCGACTTCATGCGCTTCTCGAGCTGATCGCCCGCCAGCAGCGGCATGGCGAAGGTCACGACGGTCGCGACGGCCGCGATCGCGGCGAGCAGCATCGCCATGGCGTGCGGATCGTTGATGGTGCGAAAGATCTGGTCGATCACGCGACGTTCCCGTCTTTAGAAGTCGAAGCTGATCATCTTCTTCATGACCAGCACGCCCGTCAGCATCAGACATCCGCCGCCGACGAGGAGGACGCGGCCGAGGTCCGTCGTCCACATCAGCGACATGTAGTCGGGACTTGTCACCGAGATGATCGCGATCGTGAGGATCGGAAGCGAGCCGATGATGGCGGCCGAAGCCTTGGCCTCCATGCTCATCGCCTGGATCTTCGCCTTCATCTTCTTGCGGTCGCGCAGCACCCGGGCGAGGTTGCCGAGGGCGTCGGACAGGCTGCCGCCGGCCTTGGACTGGATCGCGATGACGATGCCGAGGAAGTTCGCCTCGGTCACCGGCATCCGCTCGTAGAGCTTGGCGACCGCTTCGGCGAGCGGAATGCCGATGGCCTGCTCCTCTACGATCGTGCGGAACTCCGACTTCACCGGCTCCTGGGTCTCATTGGCGACGATGCGGATGCAGTCGCCGAGTGGAAGACCGGCCTTGAGGCCGCGGAGGATGACTTCCACGGCGTTCGGAAGCTCGTTGAGGAATCGGGCGATGCGGCGCTTCCGCAGGAAGGCGAGCGCCCAGCGCGGCAGGCCGAGGCCGCCGACGAACGCCGCGAGCAGGCTGATGCGCATGTCGCCGCTCAGGACGAGCGCGGCGAAGCCGAGGGCGGCCGCGACGGCCGCGCTGATCGCGTAGAATCGGTCTTTCGACCAGCTCAGCCCGGCCTGTTCGATCCGCATGCTGAGCGACGGGCGGTTGATGCGCTTCTGCCGCTCGTCGAGCGCCTTCAGGCTGTCGGCGACATGCCCGCGCCTCAGGGTCTCCTGCGTCGCCTGGGTGACCACGCGTCGGCGATCGAGGCCCACGCCGGCGAGCTTTTTCCGCTCCTCCACGCGCTTTTCGCCGGACAGCAACGGGTAGAGCAGCGCATAGGCCGCGCCGCCGGCCGCGACGGTCGCGAGCAGGATGACGGGAAGCCGGTCCATGTCGATCATGCGCGGTCTCCGCTCGCCGGGGTCACGCGACGCGGCTTTCGTTGTTGCTCTCCGCGGCGTCGAGCGCGGCCGCGAGCCGGTTCTCCTCGCCGAAGTAGCGGGCCCGCTCCCAGAAGCGGGGGCGGCCGATGCCCGTCGAGCGGTGGCGTCCGATCAGGCGCTTGTTCGCGTCCTCCCCGAGGATGTCGTAGAGGAAGATGTCCTGGGTGATGACGACGTCGCCCTCCATCCCCATCACCTCGGTGATGTGGGTGATGCGGCGGGAGCCGTCGCGCAGGCGCGACGCCTGCACGATGACGTCGACCGAGGTGCAGACCATCTCCTTGATGGTCTTCGACGGCAGGGTGAAGCCGCCCATCGTGATCATCGACTCCAGACGGGACAGGGCCTCGCGCGGCGAGTTCGCGTGCAGCGTGCCCATCGAGCCGTCGTGGCCGGTGTTCATCGCCTGGAGCAGGTCGAAGGCCTCCGGTCCGCGGACCTCGCCGACGATGATCCGCTCGGGGCGCATGCGCAGGCAGTTCTTGACCAGGTCGCGCATGGTCACCGTGCCCTCGCCTTCGAGGTTCGGCGGACGCGTCTCGAGGCGCACGACGTGCGGCTGCTGCAGCTGCAGTTCGGCCGCGTCCTCGCAGGTGATGATGCGCTCGTCCTCGTCGATGTAGCGCGTGAGGCAGTTGAGCAGCGTCGTCTTGCCCGAGCCCGTGCCGCCGGAGATCAGGACGTTGCAGCGGACGCGGCCGATGATCTTGAGGATCTCGGCGCCCTCCGGGCTGATCGAGCCGAACCGGACCAGCTGGTCGAGCGTCAGCTTGTCCTTCTTGAACTTGCGGATAGTCAGCGTCGGGCCGTCGAGCGCCAGCGGCGCGACGATGACGTTGACGCGCGAGCCGTCGGGAAGGCGCGCGTCGCAGATCGGCGAGCTCTCGTCGACGCGGCGGCCGACCTGGCTGACGATGCGCTGGCAGATGTTGAGGAGCTGCGCGTTGTCCCGGAAGCGGATCGGGGTCTGCTGCACCTTGCCGGCGACCTCGATGTAGGTCCGCTCGGCGCCGTTGACCATGATGTCGGAAATGTCATCCCGCGCGAGCAGCGGCTCGAGCGGGCCGTAGCCGAGCACGTCGTTGCAGATGTCGTCGAGCAGCTCCTCCTGCTCGGCGATCGACATCACGACGTTCCGGATCGCGATGATCTCGTTGACGATGTCGCGGATTTCCTCGCGCGCGCTCTCGGTGTCGAGGCGGGCGAGCTGCGCGAGGTCGATCGCCTCGATCAGGGCGCCGAAGATCCGGCTCTTGGTCTGGAAATACTCGTCGTTGCGGCGGGTGTCGATCGGCGGCGGCGCGACCGGGCGAGGGTCGGACTGCGGCGACGCCGCAGGGGCGCCGATCGGCGCCACGGTGATCAGCGGCGCGCCGAACTCGCTCGCGGCCGTGGAGCGGCGCGCGAAACCGGCCGTCGTGGCCGGCGTGGCCGGCGTTCCGCGTTTTCCGAACATCGTGGCGCTTCTCCCCGTCCGATCCCCCCGGCTCAGCCGGCTTTCTTCCGATTGATCCGGGCCATCAGCGGCTCCAGCAGCGAGCGGTTGACCTTGCGGGCCTCCGTCCTGCCCGTCAGGCGCTTCGCGAGTTCGACGAACATCTCGTTGGTCTTGTGGCCGGCTGCGGTCTCGGCCAGCATCTGGCCGTTGTTGGCCGCCGTCCCGAACAGCTGCGGATCGAACGGCACGATCGCCGCCGGCTCGAGGTCGAGCGCCTTCGCGAAATCCTGCGGCTTGATCTCCGCGCGTTTCGGAACCCCGACCTGATTGAGGATCAGCCGCGGCGGACCGTCGTTCGGACGCGCGGCCTTCAGCAGATCGATCAGGTTCTTCGCGTTGCGAAGGTTCGCGAGATCCGGCGTCGCCACGATCGCGACCTCGTCGGCGGCGATCAGAGCGCGCTTCGACCAGGCGGTCCAGATGTGCGGCACGTCGAGCACCGCGCAGGGCACGTTCGCCCTGAGAATGTCCAGCAGCGGGTCGAACACGTCCTCATGGAAGTCGTAGACCCGGTCGAGCGTCGCCGGCGCCGCAAGCAGCGAGAGCTGCTCCGTGCACTTCGACAGCAGGCGGTCGACCAGCGCCGCGTCGAGCCGGTCGGGGGCGAACACCACCTCGGCGACGCCCTGCGGCGGGTCCTGGTTGAAGTTCAGCCCCGCGGTGCCGAAGGCGAGGTCGAGATCGACCACGACGCTGTCGAGCTTGATCTGGCGCGCGATCGCCCAGGACACGTTGTGCGCGATGGTCGAGGAGCCCACGCCGCCCTTGGCGCCGACGAAGGCGACGGTGCGGCCCACGGGGTCGGCGCCCGGCGCGCGGAAGATTTCCGACAGCGAGCGCACCAGGTCGACCACGTCGAAGGGCGGCACGAGATAGTCGCTGACGCCCTGCCGCATGAGCTCGCGGTAGAGCAGCACATCGTTCACCTGCCCGATGACGACCACCTTGGTGCCGGGATCGCACACGTCGGACAGGCGGTGGAGGATGTCGAGCAGACGTTCGCGATGGGCGTCGCCCTCGATGACGACGACGTTGGGCGTGGGCGCGTTCTTGTAGGCTTCGGCCGCGGCGAGGCCGCCGCCCATCTGCACCTTGACGTGCGCCTTCTCCATCCGCCGGTCGGTCGCGGCGTGCTCGACGAGACGCGCGATCTCGGGCGTCTCGCAGAACGCCTGGATCGAGACGCGCGGAAGCGGCGCGATGATGTCGACGGGCGGGGCGGCGGGTTCGTCGAGATGAGAGCCCGGGTGCGAGGCGAGCTTGGTCATCACTTCGCGCTCCCGATGCCGCTGATGTCCGTATCTTCCTGCTTGTACGTCGTCGTCGTGTCCTCGCCGGCGCGATGCTTCTGGATCACGGTCTGGCGGCGCGCCGCATAGACCGGGGTCTCGGCCCGCGGCCGCGCGAGGTCTTCCGGATCGGCGACCTGCGCGGCGAGGTTCTGCTGCGTGGCGCAGCCGAAGTTCCAGTAGTCGCGATTCTGCGTCGCGCCGCGGAAATCGCCGCCGCCGTGGCCGAGGTCGTCGGGCCAGAGACCGCAGGGATGCGGAACCTCCGCCTTCAGCTTGACGTAGCCGAGCCGGAGCGGCGCGAAGTGATCCGGCGCCTCGGCGGTGTAGCGCTGGCTGAGCACGGCCGTCGCCGGCACGCCCGCCGCTGCGAGCGTGGTGCGCACGGCGGGCAGGGCGTAGGCCGCGGCCGCGTCGCTCGCTCCGCCGCGCGGCGAGAGGATGGCGATCGGGCCGCGTCCGTTCCTGCGCCAGTCCGCGGCGAAGGCGCGAATGTCTTCCTTCTGGCGCTGCGTCAGGCCCTCCCGCGTGGCGCCCACCGGCAGGTCGAGCTTGGCCTCGCCCTCCGCGAGCACGATGGGATGCCGCTGCTGGTAGGTCTGCGGGTAGTCGTCGCCGACGATCCGGTCGGCATGGCAGCCGGCGAGCGCTGCGGCGGCGGCGCCGAGGCAGGCGAGCCTCACGGCGCGGACGAAGGAAGCGTGGGAAAAGGTCATCTGCTGCGCTCCGTTGCGCGACTCACGCTCAATCGATGATGAAGCCGCTGCGGCGGTGGCTCACAGTGGAGGGGTCGATCCTGCCGGGAATCCCGTAGAGGCGGTTCAGCCGGCCGAGGAGGAGGTTGGACTCGTCGGTCGGTTCGGCGAACCCGTCGTCGGGCGAGGCCAGCTTCGTGGGCGCGGTCGATTTCGCCAGGTAGGGCGTGACGATGATCGCGAGTTCCGTCTCGTTGCGCTTGAAGTCGTTCGAGCGGAACAATGCGCCGAGAACCGGGAGCTTCATCAGACCCGGAAGCCCCTCGGCCGCCCTGCTGTTCTGCTGCCGAATGAGGCCGGCGAGGACAAGCGAGCCCCCGGACGGCATTTCGACGGTCGAGTCGGCGCGCCGCACCTTCAGGCCAGGAACAACGAACCCGCCGCCAAGTTGCACGGAAGCTGAAGAGTCGATCTCGCTGACCTCGGTCGCGATCCTGAGGCTGATACGACCACCCGAAAGCACGATCGGCGTGAAGTTGAGGCCGACGCCGAACTGCTTGAATTCGATGCTGGCGCGGTTGTCTTCCCGGTCATAACCGGTGACGATCGGAAACTCGCCGCCCACAAGGAACTTAGCGCTCTCACCGGAAATCGCGGTCAGGGTCGGCTCGGCGAGCGTCTTCGAGACGCCATTTCGTTCCAGCGCGCTGATGGTCGCAGCGGCCGTCCCTTTGCCGTTCGTGATGGTCCCGCTGTTGTTCGGAGCGTCATTGGTCGCGGGGAAGCCGAAGTTGGTCGCGCCGCTCAGCACGGCGCTGCCGATGCTGAGGCCGTTAAGGTCGTAATTGACGCCCAGCTGCTTAACGACGTCGCGCTGCATCTCGACGATCTTGACCTTGAGCAGAACCTGATCCTGGCCCTCGATCTTGAGCGCGTTCACGACCTTCTTCGGGTCGGACATGTAGCCGGCGGCGATGTCGACGGCGGTCTGCGCCTCCTGCGCGGACTTCACCGAACCCGTCACCACGACGCCGTCGCCGACGCCTTCGACCCGGATGTTCCCGGCGCCGCCGAGCGAGCGGCCGATCGAGGAGCGGATGGACCCGACGTCACGCGACACCGAGACCTCGTACGCCGCGATCTCGCGGCCTTCCGCGTCGAGGAACATCACGTCGGTCTGCCCGGGGCCGGCCCCGATCAGATAGGCCTTGCGGGCCGAACGGACGACAGCGTTCGCGACCGACGGGTCGGCCACGAACACCTCCTTGGCGTCGCGCGGCAGGGTGACTACGAAGGACTTGCCGATGCCGAGATCGACGCGGTCGCCCTGACCGCCCGGCTGGGCCTCGGCGTAGTAGCCGGGATCGGCGGCGAGGGCTGCGGGACCCGTGGCGAGGGAGACGGCCGCGGTCGCGATGAGCGTAGCGCGAAGACCTCGGCGAAGCCGAACCGTGGTCGAGAGGAGGACGCTCAGGCTGGCGGTCATGGCGCGTCGGATCCTGGCGCTGGAAGGGGTGGCGTCGCCTAAGCGTGGCGGAAGGCTCGAAGGCGGAGGACTCTGCGGTGCGCGACGGTCGATCACCGGGCGCCCCCCTGGCTCGCCACGCCGAAGCGGACGATGGTCAGGCCGCCGCCGCGCTTGTTGAGATCGGAGGCGGCGCCGTCGCTCGGGCTCGGGCCGGAGTCGGCGAGGGAGCGCAGGGCGAGCGAAAGCGTGCCGAGCTGACGGCTGAGCGCGAGCTGTTCGGTCTGGACCGGGCTGAGCTCGAGCGTCGCGGTCTTGCCGACGACCACGCGCTGGCCGTCCTTGTCCTCGACCGCCTGGTCGATCGCCAGGACGCGGACATTGGCGCCGATCGTCTCGGAGTAGGTCTCGTCCCGGCCGTTCGCGCCCTGCTGGCGACGGGTGAGGATCACGTCGACGCGGTCGTTCGGAAGGATGAAGCCGCCGGCGCCGGTCTCGGGCGAGATCTCGATGGAGATCGCGCGCATGCCCGCCGGCAGGATCGCGGCCATGTAGCCGGAGCCGTTGCCCTTGATCAGCTTGTCGGCGCGGATCGGCTCGCCGGCGACGAAGGGCGAGCGCGCGATCGAGCCCGTCGTGGTTTCGATCGCCTGCGGGGTCGTCGGTTTCTGCAGGAACTGCGCGTTGGCCGCCTCCTGCGGCCAGGCCTGCCAGCGCACGTCCTCCGTCTTCACGACCGAGCCGAGCGGGATGTCGGCCGCGGCGACCAGGACGTCGACCGTGTTCAGCGGCGTGGCGTCCGCGACCGGCGCCGGCGGCGCGTCCCCGCCGCCCCCGGCGAGCATCGCGGCCCCGAGCCCGGCGACGAGCGCGATGCCAAGCACCACGAGGCGAGCGGCTTTCATCAGGCGATCCCCATGAGCGGCTCGGCGCCGCTAATCGCGGGGCGAGCGTCGTTCCCGAGGATTCAACCAGCCAATCGTCAATTCGTGGTTAACAGAGCGTCTTTAAGCCCATGGATCAGGTTAACAGCCGCTCATCATCCGGATGACCTTGTCAGCCGATCGAGGCGAACCATGCCGTGCTTGGCAGAAGCACGAGCGCGCCCGCGGCCAGCGCGATCCCGTAGGGCACGCCTTCGCGCGGCGAGTGCAGGCGGCTGAGAAAGCCGACGCGCTCGAACGGCAGCGGCATCGGCGCGCGGCGATACAACATCACGGCCGCGGTCAGCGCGCCGCCAAACAGGGCGAACGACACGAACCAGGACAGCAGGGGATCGAAGCCCAGCCACAGCGCCACGGCGGCGGCGAGCTTGGCGTCGCCGCCGCCGATCCAGCCGGGGATAAAGAGCGCCATCCCGATCGCGAGCGTCAGCGCGCCCGCGACGAGATGCAGACCGACTTCCTGCAGGCCGAGGTGGCCGAGCGGCGCCGCGACGGCGAAGGCCGCGACCAGCGCGAGCACCAGCCGGTTCGGAATGGTCAGCGTCATGAGGTCGGAGACCGCCGCGACGGCGATCAGCGCCGGCAGGACCACGATCACCATCGTCTCGAACATCGGAGGCCTCATCTGGGACCGCCGCGGGCGTCGGCGGAACTTCGCATGCGGCGTAGGCCGGAAACTCGGACCTTGCCTTAATCAACGCGCGTGTCATGCCCCAGTTTATCCGGGGAATGGTGCGTGATCCATTGAAGCCGATCACGCTCTAAAAAACGACGAAACCGCCGCCCCGGCCTGAAGCCGGGATCGGCGGTTGGTCCGGGCCGGCGCTCGCCGGCGCACGACCGGGCGGAGCTAGAGGGCTTTAGCTGCCCGAGCCCGCCAGACCATCCCTGATCTCTCCGAACTTGGTCACAAGATTAGTGCCAATTTCCTGGGTGACCAGAATGATCGCTACGGCGATGCCGACGGCGATCAGGCCGTACTCGATGGCGGTGGCGCCGGACTCGTCCTTGGCGAAACGCTTGAAGATGTTCATGGCGAAGACTCCTGGTCTACGGAGGTTGCGACTGTCCCTGTCCCGCGTCCTCACGTCGTCGTCGGTGCGCCGGAACGTCCTGACTAAACCACCTGTGAGTTGAAATTGAGTTAACCGCCAAAGCAACTTCGAGGTAAATCAAATTGAACGCACTCACGGTTAAAGCATCGTTGCGCAAAAGATCGTAATTAACGTCAGATGAAAATCAAGAAATAACCTTGCCGTCGATGGTTGGGCGCGCTCCCCGCGCGGCTCAGAGACAGCAACGTCGCGCCACGCGCGTGAGATCAGAGGTTGAGGCGGCGGACAGGCTGCGCAAGCCGGGGGTCGCTCGCGAGCAGGTTAGGACTTCGTTCACCCAATTCCGCTTTCCTGACGCCATCGAACGTTGGGGAAACGACGTCATGAGCGCCCGGATGGCCGCCCGCCGCATCGCCGCCGCCTGCGGCCTTATGCTCGTCGCCGCCCCGGCGGGCGCCGCGAACGACGCGATCGAGGTGACGGTGGACCGCGCCAGCGTGATCCGGTCGCCGGAAGGCACCGCGACCGTCATCGTCGGCAATCCCTTGATCGCCGACGCCACCAGCCAGCGGAACGGCGTGCTGGTCATCACCGGCAAGAGCTTCGGCACCACCAACATCATGCTGCTCGACGGCGCGGGCGACGTGCTCAGCGAAACGCTGGTGCACGTCGGGCGCGCGCAGGACGGCACGATCGTCGTCCAGCGCGGCGGCAAGCGGGAAAGCCTCGCCTGCACGCCCCGTTGCGAGCCGGTGCTTGCGGTCGGCGACAGCGACGAAAGCTTCTCGGCGACGGCGTCCCAGATCGCGAAGCGTTCGGGCATGTCCGCGGGCGTCAAGGCCGAGTGACAGGTTAAGCCGAGGTCAAGGACGGACCGCTGTCTGACAGCCCGCCCTTCGGCGGCCGCATGCGCGCAAGGACGCTCGAAGCCATGCCGTCCAGGCTCGACCACGGCTCAGGTCCGGGTTTCCCCGTCCGCCAAGTCCGCCGCACGCGAGGCGCCGAGCTTGCGGCGCTTGCGCTGCCCCTGCTCGCGATCACGCTCGCCATGCTGGAAAGCGCTTTCGTCGCCGCGGCCGACGGGCTGGCGCGACTCGTCGGCGGCGTCTGACGCGTCTTCAACCCGCATAAGACCTTCGTCTGCGGTTCTCGGACACGGTTGCGAACCACGCCCCGAAAGGTGACAAAAGCGCCCCATCATCAAGGGGCTCGGCTTGGCGGCCGGTCTCCTTCCTGCCACGTCAGCCGGAGCCGCTATGCCGACCGACATCGAGATCGCCCGTTCCGTCGAACTCAAGCCGATCGTCGAGATCGCGGCCAAGGTCGGCATTCCGGAAGACGCCCTGCATCTGCACGGCAAGACGATCGCCAAGATCGACGACCGCTTCATCGCCGGCCTGCCGAAGAAGCCGGACGCCAAGCTCGTGCTGGTCACCGCGATCAACCCGACGCCCGCGGGCGAGGGCAAGACCACGACCACCGTCGGCCTCGGCGACGCGCTGAACCGCATCGGCCAGAAGGCCGTGGTGTGCCTGCGCGAGCCCTCGCTCGGGCCGGTGTTCGGCGTGAAGGGCGGCGCCGCCGGCGGCGGCTGGGCCCAGGTGCTGCCGATGGAGCAGATCAACCTGCACTTCACCGGCGACTTCCACGCGATCACCTCGGCGAACAACCTGCTCGCCGCGCTGGTCGACAACTCGCTCTACTGGGGCAACCCGCTCAACATCGATCCGCGCCGTATCGTCTTCCGCCGCGTGATCGACATGAACGACCGCACGCTGCGCAGCATCATCTCGGGCGTCGGCGCCCCGGCCAACGGCTACACCCGCGAGGCCGGCTTCGACATCACGGTCGCCTCCGAGATCATGGCGATCTTCTGCCTGGCGAACGACCTGAAGGACCTCGAGGAGCGGATCGGCCGCATCGTCGTGGCCTACACCCCGGACAAGAAGCCGATCACCGCCAAGGACGTCGCCGCCGAGGGCGCGATCTGCGTGCTGCTGCGCGACGCGCTGCGGCCGAACCTGGTGCAGTCGATCGAGGGCACGCCGGCCTTCATCCACGGCGGCCCCTTCGCCAACATCGCGCACGGCTGCAACTCGGTCATCGCCACCACGACGGGCCTCGCGCTCGCCGACTGGACGGTGACGGAAGCGGGCTTCGGCGCGGACCTGGGCGCCGAGAAGTTCCTCGACATCAAGTGCCGCAAGTCCGGCATCTCGCCGGACGCGGTGGTGATCGTCGCCACCATCCGCGCGCTCAAGATGCACGGCGGCGTGGCGAAGTCGGAGCTCACCTCCGAGAACGTCGCGGCGCTCGAGGCCGGCCTCGCCAACCTCGGCCGCCACATCGAGAACATGAAGAGCTTCGGCCTGCCGGTCGTGGTCGCGATCAACCACTTCGTCTCCGACACCGACGCCGAGGTCGAGACGCTGAAGCGGCGCGTGAAGGCGGACTTCGGCGTCGACGCCGTGCTCTGCAAGCACTGGGCGGAGGGCGGCGCCGGAGCCGAGGAGCTCGCCCGCACGCTGGTCGACCTGGTCGAGCGCGAGAAGGCGAACTTCGAGTTCCTCTACGGCGACGAGGTTCCGCTGCTGGAGAAGGTCGAGACCATCGCCAAGAAGCTCTACCGGGCGGACAAAGTGACCGCGAGCGCGGCCATCAAGAAGCAGCTCAAGGAGTGGGAGGCCGCCGGCTACGGCTCCTTCCCGGTCTGCATGGCGAAGACCCAGAGCTCGTTCTCGTCCGATCCGACCGCCATCGGCGCGCCGACCGGCCACACGCTGCCGATCCGCGAGGTGCGGCTGTCCGCCGGCGCCGGCTTCATCGTGGTGATCTGCGGCGAGCTGATGACCATGCCGGGCCTGCCGAAGGTCCCGGCCTCGGTCAACATGCGCCTGCTCGACGACGGCGTGATCGACGGCATCGCCTGACGTTCGACCGCGGGTCGGGCGCGACCCGAACCAGCAAAAAAGCCCGGCGGTCGCGCGCGATCGCCGGGGCTTTTTCATGCGGGGGGGCGGCGCCCTGAAGGGCTGGCGCCCTCAGCTTGACGGCGCGGCGGCCGCGCTCCGCGCCGCCGTCCACACCCCGGCGAGCACCAGCGCGAAGCCGACCGCGTGAAAGGCCTGCGGGCGTTCGCCCAGCAGCAGGATGGCGAGCGCCGCCCCGAACAGCGGGATGAGGTGGAAGAACGGCCCGGCCCGGTTCGCGCCGATCAGCTCCACGCCGCGGTTGTAGAAGAGGTAGCCGAGCGTCGAGGGGAAGACGATGACGTAGGCGAGCGAGGCGGCGGAGACCGCGTCGAACGACATCGTCCGCCCCTGCGCGATCTCCCACAGCAACGCCGGCGTCAGCAGGATGGCGGCGAGAGCCATCAGGGCCGTGAGGAGCGAGGTCTGGGCGACCTTGGGCTTCTCGCGCAGAAGCGTCGAATAGAGCGCGTAGAGCGCGATCGCGACCATGAAGATCAGGTCGCCGAGGTTGACGTCGATGCGGGCCAGCGCCCCGAGGTCGCCGCGCGTCACGATCGTCGCGACGCCCGCGAGCGAGACCACGACTCCGACGGCTTGCCGCGGCGTCAGCGCGTCGCGGTACAGCGCGAAGCTCCAGATCGCGATCACCAGCGGCGTGACGGACTGGGCGAGGAGCGCGTTCAGCGCCTGCGTGTAATGCAGCGCCCAGTAGGCCAGCACGGTGTAGCCCGCCACGCCGAGAGCCGACAGCCCGACCAGCTGGCGCCAGCGGCTCCGCAGCGCCGGCAGATCGCGGACGAGATCGCGGCGCGCGATCACCGCGAGCAGGACGAAGGCCCCGACCCATCGCGTCCAGGTCAGCGCCACCGGCGGGATGTGATCCGCTATGAACCGCCCGAGGACGATGTTCCCCGCCCAGAACAGCGAGGCCAGCGACAGCAGCAGATAGGGCCGGTCGAACGGCCGGAGACCCGTCGGTCCGGAAGCGCTCACGTCTCGCGCCTCCGCGCCGTTGTTTCTCAGGGTTTCCGCGTATCGCCCGGGCTCGCCGGAGGGTCAATGCGCGGTGGCCTGCGCGGTCGCGGGGCCAGACCCCCGCCAGGGCATGGAACCGAAAGACGCATGGACCTGTTCGGATCGCACACTAATGTTCTTACCCGCGGCGACGAGCCGGCCAAACCCCTGGCCGCTCCCGACGCTCGCGTGACCCGGTGCAGTCCATGACCCCCAAGCTTTTCGAGTTGTGGCGCAGGCAGGCGGCGCTCGCCGGCGGCTTCGCCGCCATGGGCCCCTTCGCCGGCGTCGTGATGGCCCACAGGGTGACGCAGATGGTTCAGGAGGCGGGATCGCCATCCGCGGCCGGTCTGGCGGAGGCGCAGCGCATGGTCGCCGAGAAGCTGTCCGCCGCCTTCGAAGGCGGTCTGGCGGCGACGAAGGTCATGACGGCGATGGCCGGCGCGCAGGATCCGATCGCCGCGGCCGGCCTGATGGTCGCCGCGAGCGAAGCGGCGATGCGGCCTGCGTCGCGCATGGTGCGCGCCAACGCCCGGCGGCTCTCGCGCAAGGGCCTCTGACGTCGCCCCTACAAAAAGGCCTCGGCGGTCCCGCCGTCTTCGGATCCGCATGGCGGCAAAGGCCACGATACGCCCATGGGCATAGACAGGACGCCTGACCGCCATGCCGTCGCGATCCATGACGAGGCCATAGGCGAACGCGTCGAAAGTCGTGTAGGGTCCGCTTCGGCACGACACCGTGAACGACGGCGCGACACCGCGAGAGGACGCATGGGGCGGGGAACGCCTGCGCAACACGCATTCAGGACCACCGAGGCGGCCAACACGGCCACGCGGCGCTGGAACAGGGGTTGGGCGATCGTCTCGCGACGGGTTATGTTGCACCGCGTCATGACCCTTACGGCCACGTTCACCGCTTATATCGGACCTGATTTGCTTCACATCGCCCGCGACGTTCCCGTGCTTTCGTCCCTTTCCACGACGCGCCGCCCGCGCGGCTATGTGACGGTTTGGTCACGGCCGAGCGTCCCCGGACGGCGTTTTCGTGACGCTCGCGCGCAGGCCCTGTCATGAAAGCTCCCTTGTCGCTGGCCGTCGTCGGACGGTCGTGTCGTCTTCCGGGCGCCAACGACGTCCCCTCGTTCTGGAACCTGCTGGCCGAGGGGCGTTGCGCCGTCACGGAGATCGGCGAGGATCGCTGGAGCCACGCGCGCTACCTGCACCCCCGCAAGGGCGAGCCGGGCAAGAGCTACACCTTCGCGGCCGGCGTGCTGGACGACGTGTTCGGCTTCGATCCGGCCGCCTTCGGCATCTCGCCGCGCGAGGCCGAGCAGATGGATCCGCAGCAGCGCCTCGGCCTGCAGCTGGTCTGGGAGGCGCTCGAGGACGCCGGGATTCCGCCCTCGAGCATCGCTGGCAGCGAGACCGGCGTGTTCGTCGGCGCCTCCGCGCTGGACTACGGCAACCGCGTCATCTTCGACACCGCCTCGGCCGACCCCTATTTCGCGACCGGCAACACGCTGTCGATCGTCTCGAACCGCATCTCCTACGTCTATGACCTGCACGGGCCGAGCTTCACCATCGACACGGCCTGCTCGTCGTCGCTGGTCGCGCTGAACGAAGCGATCGTCGCGCTGCGCTCCGGCCGGATCGAGCGCGCGGTCGTGCTCGGCGTCAGCATTCTCGGCAGCCCGTTCCCGTTCATCTCCTTCGCCCAGGCGACCATGCTGTCGCCGCGCGGCCGCTGCCGCGCCTTCGACGCCGGCGCGGACGGCTACGTGCGGGCCGAAGGCGGCGTCGCCGTGGTGATCGAGCGCGCCGACGTCGCCCGCGCCGCCCATCGCCCGATGCGCCTGATGATCGCGGCCTCCGGCGTGAACTCCGACGGCCGCACCGTCGGCATGTCGCTGCCGTCGTCCGACGCGCAGGTGGCGCTGCTGGAGCGGCTCTACTCTGACGCCGGCGTCCACCCCGATCGCCTCGCCTTCATCGAGGCGCACGGCACCGGCACCCGCGTCGGCGACCCGGCCGAGGCGAGCGCCGTGGGCCGCGCCTTCAAGGGCCGCACCGTCGGTCCGCTGCCGATCGGCTCGGTCAAGACCAATGTCGGCCATCTCGAGCCGGCCTCGGGTCTCGTCGGCCTGCTCAAGGTCGATCTCGCGCTCGAGAATGACCTGCTCCCGGCCTCGCTCCACCTCGAGGAGCTGAACCCCGACATCCCGTTCGACGAGCTCAACCTCACGGTCGCGACCGAGCTGACGCCGCTGCCGCGCGGCGCCCTGGCGCGGTACTCCGGGGTGAACTCCTTCGGCTTCGGCGGCACCAACGCGCACGTGGTGGTCTACGACCCGACGCCCGAGGACCGTCTCGGCCACGCCGGGCCGCGGCCGGCCCAGACCTCGGCGACTGCGCCGGTTCTGGCCCTCTCCGCGCGGTCGCGCGAGGCGCTGTCGGCGCTCGCCGGCGCCTACGCCAAGTCGCTCGACGGCGCGGACGCGGCGGAAGCCCGGCGCATCGCCACCAGCGTGGCTGCGACGCGCGACCTGCTGCCCCGCCGCCTTGTGCTCGAAAGCGACGACGCCCAGAGCTGGGCCGCGACGCTCGCCGCCTTCGCCGAAACCGGCGAGGTCGCAGGCGCCGCGGCGGACCAGGCGGTCGGCCGCGAGGCGCCTGTCGCCTTCGCCTTCTCGGGCAACGGCTCGCAGTGGGCCGGCATGGGGCGCAAGCTCCACGCCCAGGACCGCGCGTTCCGCACCAGCCTCGACGAGGTCGACGCGGCGTTCGGCAAGGTCGCCGGCTGGTCGCTGCGCGAGGCGCTGTTCGCCGAGGATCTCGCGGACAAGCTGCGCCGGGCCGAGTTCGCCCAGCCGCTGCTGTTCGCGGTCCAGGTCGCCACCACTGCGGCGCTGGGCGCCGTCGGCGTGACGCCGGACGTCGTGCTCGGTCATTCCGTGGGCGAGGTCGCCGCGGCCTACGCGTCCGGCGCGCTGACGCTGGAGCAGGCGGCGGAGGTCGTGCATTCGCGCAGCCTGCACCAGGAGATCGCCTGGAAGGCCGGCGCGATGGCGGCCGTGCTGTCGCCGGCCGACGAGGTGCAGGCGCTGCTCGACGAGGGCGGCTTCGAGGGCGTCGAGATCGCCGCCGTCAACAGCTTCCGCTCGATCACCGTCTCCGGCCCCGAGGCCGAGATCCGCGACCTGCAGCGTTTCGCCAAGGGCAAGCGCATCGCAGTGCGCGTGCTCGACATCGACTATCCCTTCCACACCGGCCTGATCGAGGGCGTGCGCGCCCCGCTGCTCGCCGACCTCAAGGGCTTGAAGCCGCGCGCGACGCGGCGCGCCTTCGTGTCGAGCGTGACCGGCGCGCTGGTCGAGGGTTCGGCCCTCGGCGCCGACTACTGGTGGGACAACGTCCGCCAGCCAGTGCTGTTTTCCGCCGCCGTCACGGCCGCCGCCGAGCTCGGCGCCCGGATTTTCGTCGAGATCGGCCCCCGGCCGGTGCTGCAGACCTACATTTCCGACGTGCTCGCGGCCGAAGAGGTCCAGGGCGGCGCGCTGTCGTGCGACGACCATGGCCCCGGCGACCACGACCCGGTGCGCCGCACGCTGTCGCGCGTGATCGCCAAGGGCGGCCGCGTCGACCGCGACCTCGCCTTCGGACGGCTCGGCGGCCCCGCCGCGAAGCTGCCGACCTACCCCTGGCAGAACGCGCGCTTCGCGGTTTCCGTCACCGGCGAAGGGCAGGGCATCTACCACGGCTACGACCAGCATCCGCTGATCGGCACGCGGCTCAAGGTCGACAGCGACCAGTGGACCACCCACCTCGACCCGCTCGTCGCGCCGCTGCTCGCCGACCATAAGGTCGGCGGCCGCGTGGTGGTGCCGGCCGCGGCGCTTGCCGAGATGGCGCTCGCCGCCGGCCGCGCCTGGCTGAAGACGCCGACGGTCGAGCTCTCGGACTTCGAGATCCCGCATGCGCTGACGCTCGATTCCGAGTCGTTGACGGAGGTGCGCACCCGCATTTCGCCGGAGAGCCGCACCGTCGAGATCCTCAGCCGCCCGCGCCTGCGCTCCGACGACTGGATCCTGCACGCCAGCGGGCGCGTCGCGCCGACGCCGACCAAGGTGATCCCGACGCCGGAGCCCGTCTCCGGCGACGGCCCGAGCTTCACCTCGGCCGAGATCTACGCCCGCTCCGAGATCCACGGTCTCGGCTTCGGCCCGGCCTTCCGCGCCGTCGAGCGGGTCGACCGGCCCGCGCCGCACGCGATCCGCGTCACGCTGAAGCCTGAGGCCGACCGCGCCGGCGCGCGGGACGACCGCTACGGCCTGCACCCGGCCGACTTCGACGCCTGCTTCCATGGCCTGCTGACGCTGTTCGGCGAGCATGGCGACCGGCCGGACGTGACCTACCTGCCGATGCGCTTCGGCGCGCTGCGGCTGATGAAGCCCGGCGCCGCGATCGGCGGCGCGGAGATCCGCATCCGTCGCTTCAGCCCGCGTTCGATCGACGCGACCTTCACCGTGTTCGGCGTCGACGGCGAGATCGTCGCGACCCTGACCGACGCCCGCTTCCGGGCGGTCACGCTCGCGCGGCGCACGCCGCTCGAGCGGCTGTCGTACCATCCGGCCCCGGCGCTGATCGGCGCGCCGCTCAACGGCGAAACGCCGCCGGCGCCCGAGGCCGCGGCCATCGTCGCCCGCGCCAAGGCGCTCGGCCTCGCTGGCGACGCGGACGACCGGGCGGACGACGACCTGCTGCTGGAAGCTTTCGCTGTCGCACTTTCCCATGAGGCTCTGGTCGCGATCTTCGGCCGCGCCCGCAGCGGCGCCGTCGCCGCGCTGGTCGCCCGCAAGCGTCTGGCCGCGGGCTCGGTCCGCCTCGCCAACCGTCTGCTCGCGATCCTCGAGGAGCGCGGCCACGCCACGCTCGACGGCGAGACCTGGACGCTCGCCGCCGCCACCGGCCTGCCCTCGGCGGTCGACATCGCCCGCACGGTGCTGGCCGACCATCCCGACCGCAGCGCCGAGGTGACGCTCGCCACCCGCGCGCTCTCCTTGCTGCCGAAGACGCTGAAGCAGGGCCCGGGCGCCGGCGCGCCCTTCGGCGCCTCCACCCTCGCCCATCTCGCCGGAGGCGCGCCGCTCGTCGCGGCGGGCGTCGAGGCTGTGGCTGCGCTTGCGGCCGACACGCTCGCGGGCTGGCCGGCCGACCGGCCGCTCCGCATCCTCGAGCTCGGCGCCGGCGCCGGCGCGCTCACCCGTCGCCTGCTGCCGCTCGGCGGCGACCCGCGCGTGACCCTCGCCGTGACCGACCCCGACGCCACCGCCGCGGAGCGTCTGCGCTTCGCTTTCGCCGGGGCGCCCGGCGTCACGGTGGCCGCCTTCGATCCCGGCTCTGACGCGGACGCTCCGGGGCGCTTCGACCTCGTCGTCGGCGCCGTCGGCTGGGGAGCCGCGCTGCATGACCACGACGCGGTCCGCCGCGTCGCTGCGGCGCTCGCCGACGGCGGACGCCTGCTGCTCGCGGCTGTCGAACCCGCGCCCTTCCTCGACGTCACGCTCGGCCTCGACCCCTCGTGGTTCGACCGGTCGGCCGCCGACGCCTTCCCGGTCGGCGCGGCCCGCGCGCCGGAGGACTGGGCTGCGGACTTCGCGGACGCCCGGCTGACCGACCACGCCTTCGCGCCCGTCGCCGGCGCCCGCGCGCCCACCACGCTCGCCGTCGCCACCCGCGCGCCCCGCGCCGCGGAGGCGGAAGAGACCGTCGCCGCGGGCCCGGTCGTCCTGTTCGCCGAGACCGCCGACGGCGCCTTGGCCGCGGGCCTGTCGGAGGCGCTCGCGGGCGCGGGCCGCAAGGTCGCGCGGATCGCGGACGAGCCCGCCGCCGACTGGGGCGACGTCCTCGACCTCGGCCTCGGCAAGGTGGCCAAGTCGGCGCCGAAGCCCGACCTCGTCGCCGTGTTCGACGCGGCGGGTCCGGACGATTCCGCGACCGCGACCGCGCGCTCCGGCCGCCTGCTCGGCCTCGTCCGCGCCGCGGCCGCAGCCGAAGCGCGGCTGTGGATCGTCGCGCCCGGGGCGCTCGGCTGGACGCTGGACAGCGGCGGCCGCACCGACCAGGCGGCGCTCGCCGGCTTCCTGCGCGTCGTGCGCAACGAGTTCCGGGGCCAGGACATCCGGCTGATCGACGTTGATCCGGCGCTCGGGGCGGACGCGTCCTCCCGCGCCGTCGCCGCTGAAATCGCCGTTCCCCGCGCCGACGTCGAGATCGAGATCTCGGCGGGCGGCGTGCGCGCGCCGCGGCTGCGCCACGGCCTGCCGCCCGCGCCCGTCAGGGCTGCGAGCGCGACGCCCGTCCGCGCGCAGCTCGACACCGGCCGCGAAGGCGGCCTGGACGACGTCGCGTGGCGCCCCGCGCCCGTCATGGCGCCCCAGGCCGGCGAAGTCGCGATCGACGTCGCCGCGGTCGGCCTGAACTTCCGCGACGTGATGTGGGCGCTCGGCCTGCTGCCCGAAGAGGCGCTGGAGGACGGCTTCGCCGGCCCCGGCCTCGGCATCGAGTGCTCGGGCGTCGTCACCTCGGTCGGCGCGGGCGTCACCGCCTTCGCGGCCGGCGACCGCGTGGTCACCTTCGCCTCCGGCGCCTTCGCGAGCCACGTCACCGTGCCCGAGATCGCGGTCGCCCCGCTGCCCGAGGGGCTGGCCTTCGAGGAAGGCGCGACCATCCCGGTCTGCTTCCTCACCGCCTATTACGCGCTGGTCGAACTTGCCCGCATCAAGCGCGGCGAGTGGGTGCTGATCCACGGCGGCGCCGGCGGCGTCGGTCTCGCCGCGCTCCAGATCGCGCTCTGGCGCGGGGCCAAGGTCATCGCGACCGCCGGCTCCGACGAGAAGCGCGACCTGCTGCGCGCGCTCGGCGCCCGCCACGTGCTGTCCAGCCGCAACCTCGACTTCGTCGACGAGGCCCGGCGCCTCACCGGCGGCGAGGGCGTCGACGTGGTGCTGAACTCGCTGTTCGGCGAGGCGATGGAGCGCAGCCTCCAGACGCTGAAGCCTTTCGGCCGCTTCCTCGAACTCGGCAAGCGCGACTACTACGCCAACAGCCGCGTCGGCCTGCGTCCGTTCCGGCGCAATATCGCCTACTTCGGCATCGACGCCGACCAGCTGCTGGTCCACCGCAAGGATCTCGGCCAGAAGCTGTTCCGCGACGTGCTGAAGCTGTTCGCGAAGGGCGTGTTCTCGCCGCTGCCCTACCGCGCCTTCGGGGCGACGGAGGTGCGCGACGCGTTCCGGCTGATGCAGCAGTCCGGGCACATCGGAAAGATCGTGGTGCGGCCGCAGGCGCCCGAGGCGCTGAGCGTCCCGGAGACCGCGTCGTTCCAGGCGGCCGAAGGCGCGCATGTGCTGGTCGGCGGCCTCGGCGGCTTCGGTCTCGCCACCGCGGAGTGGCTGGTGGCCAAGGGCGCGACCAAGCTCGCGCTCATCGGCCGGTCCGGCGCGAAGGGCGAGCACGCCAAGGCCGGCGTCGCACGGCTGAAGGCGGCGGGCGCGGAGGTGAAGGTGTTCGCCTGCGACGCGGCCGACGAGACGGCCCTCGCGAAGGCGCTCGACGACACCCGCGCGACGCTCGGGCCCATCGGCGGCGCCTGGCACGTCGCCATGGTGCTGGAGGATTCGCTGCTCGCGAACCTCGACGCCACGCGCTTCGAAGCCGTGCTGCGGCCAAAGATCGACGGCGCCGCGGCGCTCGACCGGCTGACGGCGAGCGATCCGCTCGGCCAGTTCGTGGTCTACTCCTCCGCAACCACCGTCATCGGCAACCCGGGCCAGGCCAACTACGTCGCGGCCAACGCCTGGCTGGAGGCGCTCGTGCGCCGGCGCCGCGCGGCGGGCAAGCCGGGGCTCGCAATCGCCTGGGGCGCGCTCGGCGACGTCGGCTATCTCGCCCGCACCGGCGAGGTGAAGGAGAAGATCCAGCGGCGGCTCGGCCACGCCACGCTCTCCGGCGCGGAGGCGCTGGAAGGGCTCGGGACCGTGCTGGCGCGCAACGACCCGCGGCCGGAGACGGCGGTCGTCGCCATCGCCCCGATCGACTGGGCGGCGGCGCGGCGCGACCTCGCCTTCCTTGCGGCGCCGACCTTCGCCGAAGTGCTGGCTGGCGCCGAGCTCGGGCCGCAGGACACGGTGGAGCAGATCGACCTCGCGGCGCTTGTGCGCGGCAAGGACGCCCGCGAGGCGCGCGACGTGGTGTCGGAGATCCTCGCCGGCGAGGTGGCCCGCATCCTGAAGCTGCCGGCGAAGGAAATCTCGGCCCAGCGCCCGCTGGCCGAGCTGGGAATGGACTCGCTGATGGGCCTTGAGCTGCGCATGAGCGTCGAGCGACGCTTCGACATCGAACTGCCGCTCGTCGCGATCGGCGACTCCACGACCCTGACGACGATCGCCCAGTCGATCGTCTCGCGCATCCACGAGCCGGACGGCGGCGCCGAAAGCGCGGCGGTGAACGCGGACCTCGTGAACCGCCACATCTCCGACGACGTCGCGATCGAGGACCTCGCGGCCTTCGGCGCGGCGGTGGAGGAGCGCCGGTCGGCGATCGGCCGGGTGACCGGATGAGCGAGCGGCGTGGCGTGGGCGCGCTGTCGCGCTCGGCGAAG
The DNA here is from genome assembly GCF_016907975.1 of Methylopila capsulata. Taxonomy (GTDB): domain Bacteria; phylum Pseudomonadota; class Alphaproteobacteria; order Rhizobiales; family Methylopilaceae; genus Methylopila; species Methylopila capsulata. The sequence goes on along the minus strand of NZ_JAFBCY010000002.1, from coordinate 880,975 downwards.
GACGGACTGCTCAGCGCGCTGAGGCAGTCCGCCCCGAAGAAGGACGGCTCCGCGGAGGCTCCGGCGCCGCGGGCGAAACGGGCGCGGAAGGCCCAGCTCCGGTTCCAGGACCTGCCGGAGCTGAAGGACATCCGCACCCAGCAGGCGGTCGCGGAGCTGATCGGCGTCGGCACGCCGTTCTTCCGCGTGCACGACGACCGCGCGGGCGCGACCACCCACATCGACGGCCGCACCATCCTGAACTTCGCCTCCTACAACTACCTCGGCCTGAACGGCCACCCCGAGGTCAGCGCCGCCGCCAAGGCCGCGATCGACCGCTACGGCACGTCGGTGTCGGCGAGCCGGCTGGTGGCGGGCGAACGCCCGATCCACCAGGAGCTCGAAGGCCGCATCGCGCGCTTCATCGGCGTCGAGGCCGCGGTGTGCTTCGTCAGCGGCCACGCCACCAACGTCTCGGCGATCGGCCACCTCATGCGCCAGGGCGACCTGGTGCTCTACGACAGCCTTGCCCACAACTCGATCGTGGTGGGCGCGACCCTGTCCGGCGCGACCCGGCGGCTGTTTCCTCACAACGATCTCGACGCGCTCGAGGAAATGCTGATCGCGCACGCCCATGGCCACGCGCGGGTGCTCGTCGTCGTCGAGGGCCTCTACAGCATGGACGGCGATTTTCCGGACCTGAAGCGCCTCGTCGCGCTGCGGGAGCGGTTCGGCTTCTGGCTGATGGTGGACGAGGCCCATTCGCTCGGCGTGCTGGGCAAGACCGGCCGCGGCATCGCGGAAGAGGCCGGCGTCGACCCCAACGAGATCGACATCTGGATGGGCACGCTGTCCAAGACGCTCTCGGGCTGCGGCGGCTACATCGCCGGCTCCGCCGCGCTCTGCGACTATCTGAAGTTCTCCGCGCCCGGCTTCGTCTACTCCGTCGGTATGCCGCCGCCGGTCGCGGGCGCCGCCATTGCCTCGCTCGACGTGCTGGAGCGCGAGCCGGAGCGGGTGACGAAGCTGCGCGCGATCGGCCAGCGCTTCGTGGAGAAGGCCAAGGCCGCGGGCCTCGACGTCGGCGCCAGCGCCGGCTTCGCGATCTCGCCGGTCATGGTGGGCGACAGCCTGCGCGCCGTGCATCTCGCGAACCGGCTGCTGGAGCGCGGCGTGAACGCGCTGCCGATCATCCACCCCGCCGTGCCCGAGCGTTCGGCCCGGCTGCGCTTCTTCTTCACCAGCGAGCATGAGCCCGCCCACATCGACGAGGCCGTCGCCGTGACCGCCGACGAGCACGCCAAGCTCGCCGAGGCCGGCTTCGGCATCAAGATGGCGGCGGCGCTCGCCAAGGCGACGCGGCCGGCCTGACGCCCTTGACCCCATCCCCGACCCATCGCTCCCCGATCGCGGTCCGCCCGGTCGAGTCGCGTCGCGACGTCACGCCGTTCTGGCGGGCGGGACTGGCGGCGCAGGGCGGCGACCCGGCGTTCTCGCCGCCGCTGCTGCACGAGCTCAACCTCACCATCACGCCGGGCAACACGCCGTTCGCCCGCGACAACGACGGCCGCGCCTGGACCGCCTTTCGCGACGGACAACCCGTCGGACGGATCTACGCGGTCAAGGACCACGCCCATCTGGCGATCCACAAGGACGGCGCCGGCCACTTCGGCTTCCTCGAGGCGATCGACGACGACGCGGTCTGGGACGCGCTGTTCGCGACCGCCGCCGCCTTCCTGCGCGAACGCGGCCTGACGCGGATGACCGGACCGTTCAGCGCCTCGATCAACCATGAGTGCGGCCTGCTGGTGGAGGGCCACGACACGCCCTCGACCACCCACACCAACTACGCCCCGCGCTACTACGCGCGGCAGCTGGAGCGGCTTGGGTTCGTCGGGATCAAGGATCTCATCGGCTACGAAGGTCCAGTCGCAGGCAGTCCGCTGCCGGGCCGGGTCAAGCGCGCCCGCGCGCGCTGGGCCGGCTCCAAGGACCTCGTCATCCGCAGCGCCGTCGGCCGCGAGGCGGTGGCGACCCTCAACGCCATTTACAACGACGGTTGGTCCGGCAACTGGGGCGCCGTGCCGGTCTCGGACGCCGAAGCGAGCTTCCTCGCCGAGCTGGCGCAGCCGCTGCTGCCGCGCGACTGGACGACGATCGTGACCTGGAAGGACGAGCCGATCGGCGTGCTCGCCATGGCGCCGGACGTGAACGAGGCGATCCACGGGCTCGGCGGCAAGCTGTTCCCCTTCGGCTGGGCGCGCATGCTGTGGCGGCTGAAGGTGGCCGGCACCAAGCGCGTGCGCGTGCCCGTCATCGGCGTCCGCCGGGCCTGGCGCGGCACCCGCGTCGGCGCGATGGCCGCCGCCTCGCTGCTCGCCGACGCCGTGGAGAAGGCGCAGGCGGCCAAGGTCGAGCGCATGGAGGTGAGCTGGATGCTCGAGGAGAACCGTTCGGTCATCAATCTCGTCGCCAGCCTCCCCGCCACGCACACCAAGACCTGGCGGCTCTACGGGAAAGAGCTTTAGGCCGGCGCGTTCCCCGGCGCGACAACCGATCGTTCTCGGTCTAGCGCGCGCTCGTGAACGCGATGCGGCTTGCGACGGACCGAAGCTCCTTCAGCGCCTTCGCATCGTCCCGCTTCGCGGCCGTCTTCAGAAGGACCATCCGGCCGGAAGCCTCGGCGATCCAGATTTCCGCCCGGACGGGGATCGTCTGGCCAGCGTAGGTCAGGACGTAATCGAAAACGCAGTGCGCCGCCTTGCGGCCCGAGAGCTTGACCACCGAGACGGGCTTGATGATCGCCGCCTGATTGAGGTTCATCCGCAGCGCAACGATCGCAGCACTGAGAAAGTCGGTCTCGCTGATGTCGGGAGCCGGCTTGGGAAACGTCTGGAACTGCACGCTCGGGTTCAGGTCCGGATACGGCTCCTTGTACTTCAGCACCGCTTGAGGCTTCGGCCCGCGGTAGTTTCGAACAGCGCTCTGGAACTGCGCCGTGCCGAACTCAACGTCGCGCGGATCGAGCATGTCCGCGGCCTGGGCGACGAACCACCCCTTCGGAACCGAAAAGGTCACGCCGGTCGCCTCGTCGCGCAGGACCTCCGCCGACGCCGGCCGCGCGGCGACGACAAGCGCCAGAATGGCGAAGAAGAATGTCAGCCTGCCGAGGTTGGTCATGGACGCGGCCCCCAACTCGCTGTGCCGAGGACGGCTTTGAAGGCGGGGCGCGGGTCGTTGACGTCGTTGGCGAGCCTCATGGTCGTGACCACCAGCGAGCCCTTGCCGGCCGGAACGGTCCAGTAGTCCTCGACGATCCGCAGGGTTTCGCCGCCGCGGGCCACGAGGCGATGAATCCGGTAGGTCACGGCCGGCCGCCCCCCGAGCGCGGCCGATGAAGCCTTACGCACGACGGTCGCGTTCCGCATGTCCATAAACATCGCCACGCCGTTGTCGCGCCAGTCGTCGAGCAAGGCCGGCGAGCCTCGACCGGGAATCGTGCGCACCACCACCCGCGGCGCAAAAACCGGGTAGGCCGGATCGCGCTTGGTGAAGATCACCGCGGTTCCGACCTGCCGTCGGTTCATCAGCGCCTGCGCTTCGGCCAGGGTCAGAGACCTGCGTTCGGTCCCGATTAGCCACCCATCCGGCTTCACGATTGAAAAGCCCGAGATCGGCTCGCGCAGGGCCTGCGCCCACGCCGGACCGGACCCGGCGCCGAGCAGCGCCAGAACGAACCCCACCAGAAACCGCGTCACCCCACGCCCCCGCGCAAGGCCGGACGGACGTTCCGCCAGCCGCAGCCTGATGACGCCCCAACCGGCCGCCCGCCGTCAACCCCACGTTGCGGAGCCATGCGTCGGCGGCGCACGTCGTCCCCATCTTCCGGACGCTGGGGGCGCCGCGGTTCTCGCGCGGCCTGAAAAGTGCTACCCGCCCGGACGTCCGCACCGTCCAAGGCCAAGCCCCATGTCCGAACGTCCCGTCGCCCGCGCGCTGCTGTCGGTCTCCGACAAGACCGGCCTGCTCGACTTCGCCCGCGCCCTCGTCGAGCGCGGCGTCGCGCTGGTGTCCACGGGCGGGACCGCGAAGGCGATCGCCGAGGCGGGGCTTCCCGTTCAGGACGTGTCGGACCTCACCGGTTTTCCCGAAATGATGGACGGCCGGGTGAAGACCTTGCACCCCAAGGTCCACGGCGGCCTCCTCGCTATCCGCGGCGACGCGGGCCACGAGGCCTCGATGGCGGAGCACGCCATTCTCCCGATCGACCTGCTGGTGGTGAACCTCTATCCGTTCGAGGAGGCGCTCGCGCGCCAGGCGGACTACGACGACATGGTCGAGAACATCGACGTCGGCGGGCCGGCGATGATCCGCGGGGCTTCGAAGAACCACGCCCATGTGGCGGTTGTGGTCGACGTCGCGGACTACGGCGCGGTGCTCGACGACATGGCGGCCAACGGCAGGGCGACCTCGCTGTCCCTGCGCAAGCGCCTCGCGGCCAAGGCGTTTTCGCGCACCGCGGCCTATGACGCGGCGATCGGGACCTGGCTTTCCGGCCAGGCGGGCGAAACCACGCCGGCCTTCCGGGCGCTCGGCGGAACGCTGGCGCAGGGGCTGCGCTACGGCGAGAACCCGCACCAGCAGGCGGCCTTCTACCGCACGGCGGAGAGCCGCCCCGGCGTCGCGACGGCGGTCCAGCTCCAGGGCAAGGAGCTCAGCTACAACAACCTCAACGACACCGACGCGGCCTATGAGCTCGCCGGCGAGTTCGACCCGGCGCGGACCGCCGCCTGCGTCATCGTCAAGCACGCCAACCCCTGCGGCGTGGCGGAGGGCGCGAGCCTGAAGGACGCCTACCTCGCCGCGCTCGCCTGCGACCCGGTTTCGGCCTTCGGCGGCATCGTGGCGCTGAACCGCACGCTCGACGCCGAGGCCGCGGCGGAGATCGTCAAGATCTTCACAGAAGTCATCATCGCCCCCGACGCCACCGACGAGGCCAAGGCCATCGTCGCGGCCAAGAAGAACCTGCGCCTGCTGGTCGCCGGAACCCTGCCGGACCCGCGGACGAAGGGCCTCAGCGTGAAGACCATCGCCGGCGGCTTCCTGGCGCAGGACCGCGACAACGCCGTGGTCGACGACCTCGAGCTCAAGGTCGTGACCAGGCGGGCGCCGACCGAGGCCGAGCTCGCCGACCTGCGCTTCGCCTTCCGGGTGGCGAAGCACGTGAAGTCGAACGCCATCGTCTACGCCCGGGGCGGGGCGACGGTCGGCGTCGGGGCCGGCCAGATGAGCCGCGTCGACAGCGCCCGCATCGCCGCCCGCAAGGCCGTGGACTCGGCCGAGGCGGCGGGCGCGCGCGAGCCGCTGACCCGCGGCGCGGTGGTGGCCTCCGACGCGTTCTTCCCCTTCGCGGACGGGCTCGACGCCGCGATCGAGGCGGGCGCGACCGCCGTCATCCAGCCGGGCGGCTCGATGCGCGACGCCGAGGTGATCGCCCGGGCGGACGAGGCGGGACTCGCCATGGTGTTCACCGGGGTGCGACACTTCCGCCACTGAGCCGCGCCAAGACGACGGCGTTCACGTCGAGTTCAGGCATAGGGGTTCGTGCGGAGCTGACTCCGACGAAAGACGCATGCTAAAGGCGGGTGCAGGAGTAAATTACCTCTCTCCCACTCGACCGCATCGTCTCCGCCCCCATGAGGCCTTGACCGCATGACGTCGCTCCGTCCCGTCGTCCGCTCCGCCGCGCTTGCCGGCGTCCTTGCTCTCGTCGCTGGTTCGGCTCACGCCGAAGCCCTGCGCGGCCCCTGCCGCGTCGCCGACGCCTACCTCGGCCTGGCCGGCAAGCTGGACCGCGCCACCGCGAACGTCCGGCAGGACGACGAGCTGACGGTGCTGGTCGTGGGATCGTCCTCGACCGCGGGCGTCGGCGCGACCACGCCGGAGAAGGCCTACACCAAGCGCCTCGAAACCGAGCTGGAAGAGCGCCTGCCCGGCGTCGAGGTGGAGGTGGTCGCCCGCGGCGTCGGCGGCGAGACGGCGCTCGGCGCCGAGGCGCGGCTCGACAGGGAGATCGCGGCGGCGAAGCCCGACCTCGTCGTCTGGCAGATCGGAACCAACGATGCGGCCCGCCGGATCGACCTCGCGACCTTCCAGCAGGTCACCGAACGCGGACTCGCCCGCATCGCCAGGGCCGGCGTCGACGTCGCGCTGCTCGATCCGCAGTACGTGCCCCAGGACGAGGCGGCCTATGGCCCCTACCTCGGCGCGCTCGAGGCGCTCGCCGCCAAGACCGGCGCGCCGGTCGTCCACCGCTACGCCGCCATGCGCGCGCTTGCGAAGTCGGGCGCGACCGACATGCTCTCGGCCGACCGGCTGCACATGAACGACATCGGCCACGCCTGCGTCGGCGCCTTCCTCGCGGAGACGCTCGGCCGCAAGCTCGCGCCCACGCCCGCCGTCGCCGACGTCGCCAAACGGACCTGAGGCCGAGAGCGGGCCTGAACCGAACGGACGCGCGGGCGGGCCCCTTTCGGCGGCCGGCGTCTTTCCGCGGGGGCTGAAAACCCCCATGTCTCCCGCGCCATCCGCCCGAGGAGACCGCGTCCATGCTCGTCACCACCACCCCGACCGTCGAAGGCCGTCGCATCGTGGCCTACCACGGCCTCGTCACCGGCGAGGCCATTCTTGGGGCGAACATCTTTCGGGATCTGTTCGCGGCGGTGCGCGACATCGTCGGCGGCCGCTCGGGCGCCTATGAGAAGGAGCTCAAGCGCGCCCGCGACATCGCGCTGGAGGAGATGACGGCGGAGGCTCACGCCCGCGGCGGCAACGCCGTCATCGGCGTCGACCTCGATTACGAGACCGTGGGCGACAAGGGCTCGATGCTGATGGTGTCGGCCACCGGCACCGCCGTCACGCTGGCGTAGCGCGCGCGGGGGCCGCGCCCCGCAGTCCGCGTCATCCGCCGCCGAACAGCCGTTTCAGGAAGCCGAGAGGCTCGCGCAGCGGGCCGCCGTCGCCGCCGCGAGGGCGCTGACGCGGGCTCTCGTCGACCCACTGGCCGTCGGGCATGTCGCCGCCGTCGCCGCCGCCGGGGCCGGTCTGGTAGACGTCGCCCGGCTCCTGGTAGCCGGCCACATGGGCGTTCCAGTCGCCCGGCAGCGCCGCGACCGCGACGCCGTCATGGGCGCGCGCCATGAAGCGGCTCCAGATCTCGACCGGCAGTCCGCCGCCCGAGGCCTTCTTGGTGACGGAGTTGTCGTCGTTGCCGAGCCAGACGGCGGTGACGAGGTGCGAGGTGTAGCCCACGAACCAGGCGTCGCGGAAATCCTGGCTGGTGCCGGTCTTGCCCGCCGCAGGCCAGTCGCGGAACGAGGCGCTGCGGGCGGTGCCGGAGCGGATCGTCTCGGTCAGCATGGCGTTCATCATGCCGACGCGGTCGATGTCGACGACCTCCTTCGGAGGCTCCGCCCGACGATTGTACAGCACCTCGCCGTTGGAGGAGGTGACGCGGGTGACGACGTAGGGCCTCGCCAGCATGCCGCCGTTGGCGAAGGGCGCGTAGGCGCCGGCGAGCTCGATCGGCGTGACCTCGGAGGTGCCGAGCGCGACCGATGGGTTCGCGGCGAGTTCGGAGCTGATGCCGAGCCGCTGGGCGGTGAGCACCACGTTCTCGGGGCCGACCTCGACGCCGAGCCGCACGGCGACCGTGTTGATCGAGCGCGAGAGCGCGGTCGTCAGCGTCATCGGGCCGTTGTAGCGGCGCGAGTAGTTCTCCGGGTTCCAGCCCTTCAACCGGATCGGTTCGTCCACCCTGACGGCGTCCGGCGTCAGGCCGAGCTCGAGCCCGGTGAGGTAGACGAAGGGCTTGAACGACGAACCGGGCTGGCGCTTGGCGGCGACCGCGCGGTTGAACTGGCTGTCCGCGTAGGACTTGCCCCCGACCAGCGCCTTGACCGCGCCGTCGGGCGCGAGCGCGACCAGCGCGCCCTGGCTCACCTTCAGCGCCGGCCCCTTCTTGGCGATCGCCTCCGACAGGTCCTTCTCGGCCTCGGCCTCGAGCTTGGGGTCGATGGTGGTCTGGACCGTCAGGTCCTCGTCGTAGACGCCGACGAGGCCGTCGAGCTGGTCCATCACCCAGTCCGCGACATAGCCGATCGCGCCCTCGGGCTTGGGCGCGGGCGAGGGCGGCGAGACGCGGAACGCGCGGTTGGCGAGATCGCGGGAGATGTAGCCCTCGTCCGCCATGGAGGCGAGCACGAGGTCGGCGCGGGCGCGGGCGGCGTCCGGGTCGCGGGTGGGGGCGAGCCGCGACGGCGCCTTCACCAGGCCCGCCAGGATCGAGGCCTCGGAGATGTTCACGGCGCGGATCGACTTGCCGAAGTAGCGCTGCGCCGCCGCCTCGACGCCATAGGCGCCCGCGCCGAAGTAGACGCGGTTGAGATACATCTCGAGGATCTTCTTCTTGCCGAACTTGCGTTCGAGCCAGAAGGCCAGCACCGCCTCCTGGACCTTGCGCTCCAGCGAGCGCTCCGGCGTCAGGAACAGGTTCTTGGCGAGCTGCTGCGTCAGCGTCGAGCCGCCCTGCACCATGGTGCCGTGCTCGAGGTTGGTCTTCATGGCGCGCGCGAGGCCGATGAAGTCGACGCCCCAGTGGTCGTAGAACCGTCGGTCCTCGATCGCGATGAAGGCCTGCGGCACGAAGGGCGGAATCTCGGACAGCGGCACCTGGGCGCCGCCGGTCTCCCCGCGGTTCGCGAGCGGCTTGCCGTCGGCGCCGGCGATGACGACGTTCGGCGGCCGCTTCGGGATCTCGAGCTTGTCGATCGAGGGCAGGCCCGAGGCGTAATAGGCGATCACGCCCCCGACGCCGACGGCCCCGAACAGGCCGAGCACCACGACGAGCGAGACCAGACGGCCGAGCAGGCTCCGCCGCGGGCGGCCGCCCCGTCCTCCGCCGCCCTCGCGGCGGCGCTTCGGCGCCTTACGCCCCATGACCCAGGCCCAATAAGAAAGTTTTTCGCGCTCCGGGCGTTCCGGCTCCGACGCGCCCGCGTCGAACCGGGGCTCCCGCCGGCCGTCGCCGCGCGGCTCGTCCAGGCGCGGCTCCTTGAACGGATCGCCCCGTCCGTCGCCGGTCGGCCGGTCGTCGGGCGTCAGCCTGAGGTCGAAGGCTCCGCCGCCGGCGCGCCCGTCGAACCGCGGTTCCCGCCGTTCGTCCTTCTCCGAGCGCCGTCCGAACGCCATCCCTGTCCCGCCTCGTCACGAATCCACGCCGCAGCGCCGTCACGCGCCGTCCCATGTCCACCGGGGTGGACTTTGAATGCGGCGGGTTTAGGGACCGTTAGGGCCCCAAACGCGGCCGCGACTCCTCGGTTCCCAAGCGTTTCGCGTCCCGCGCGGCGACCCGCTTGTGCAGGTGGACGAAAAAGGACGTTGCAAACAGCGGGGTCAGCAGGTTCGCGAAGGGCACCAGCGCCAGCGCCGCCACCACCAGGCCGCCTGAGAAGACTCTAAGCCTGTGGCGCCTGCGCAACGCGGTCGCCTCCCCCTCGCTGCGGAACCGCATGGCGGCGAGCGAGAAGTATTCGCGGCTGAGCAGATAGGCGTTGACGACCAGCCAGGCCGCCACGTTCACCCCCGGCAGCAGCAGCAGGACGAGCATGGCGAGGTTCAGGCCGAGCACCAGCAGGCCGAATCGGATGGACAGCCACAGCCCGCGCGCCAGCGGCGTCGCGACGCCGGGCGGATCGTTGGGGTAGTGCTCGCGCTCCACCACCTCGGCGACGTCGTCCAGGAACAGGCCGGCGACCAGCGCGGTGACCGGGACCACCAGGAACAGCATGCCGAAGGCCGTGCCGAGCCCGGCGACGACGCGGGCGACTACCGTCAGCGTCTGGTTTTCGAGCGTGATCAGGTGATCGGCCAGCGCCTGCAGCCCGATCCAGCCGACGACCAGCGCCAGGGCGGTGAGGCCCAGCGACTTCAGCAGCACGGCGCGGAACGGCGGCGTGAACATCTGCCGCGCGGAGAGCATAGCCGCCTCGATCATCGCGTCAGCCCTCGAGCGCCGGCGCGGGCGCCGGAAGGCCCCCGGCCGCGTCGGACGGGATCGCGGCCGGGCGGACCCCGCCGCGCAGCGCGGACGCCGTCATGCGGCGGACCTGCTGTTCGAGCTCGCGCGTGAGCGTCTTGCGGTTGGCCGAGGCGTCGACCCGGACGGGCGTCCCGAAGGCGACCGTGACGTCGATGGCGCCGTTCCTCAGCACCGCCCAGAGGTGCGGCACGAAGTCGATGTCGCCGTACCACGCGATCTCGGACCGCGTCCTGAGGCCGAGGGGCAGGCCGTTCCGCTTGACGTAGGCGATCGACACCGGCTGCACATAGACCGCGCCCGCCCCCTCGCCGCCGATCGCCTGCTGGGCCGCGCCGAGCAGCGCGGAGCGGAACGGAAGCACCCGGTTGCCGTCGCTGGAGGTGCCTTCGGCGAACAGCACGACGGCGTCGCCGGCCTGCATGCGCTCCGCCATCTCCCGGCTGACGGCGGAGGTCGCGGTGCGGCGGGCGCGGTCGACGAAGATCGAGCGCTGCAGCCGCGCCAGCGAGCCGAAGACCGGCCAGGACGCGATCTCGGATTTGGCCACGAAAGAGACCGGCGTGATGGCGCCCAGCACGAGGATGTCGAGCCAGGAGCTGTGGTTCGACGTCATCAGCAGGGGCCGCGCCTTCGCCGGCGCGCCCACGACATGGGTGGTGACGCCGATCGCGCGCAGGGCGTAGCGGTGGAACAGCACGGGAATGCGCGCCGGGTCGCCGAGCCGGAACTTCAGGATGAGCGTCTGCAGCGGAATGCCGATCGCGATCACGGGCGCGAGCGCCGCCACCGTCGCGGCGGCTCGGAGGGCCTTCGCGTCCAGCCCCAAGCTCAATCCTCCCGGTCGTCGAGCGGAACGGCGTAGAGCTCTAGCCTGTGGTCGACGAGCTTGTAGCCGAGCCGCTTGGCGATCTCCGCCTGCAGGCGCTCGATCTCCTCGTCGCGGAATTCGATCACCTTGCCGGAGCGCAGGTCAATGAGATGGTCGTGGTGCTCGTCCGGGATCGGCTCGTAGCGCGAGCGGCCGTCGCGGAAATCGACCTTGGCGATGATGCCCGCGTCCTCGAACAGCTTCACGGTGCGGTACACCGTCGAGATCGAAATGCGGGGGTCGACGTCCGAAGCGCGGCGGTAGAGCTCCTCGACGTCCGGGTGGTCGTCGGCCTCCGCCACGACGCGCGCGATCGTCCGGCGCTGCTCGGTCATGCGCATGCCTTTGGCGGCGCAGAGGCTCTCGATGGCGTCTGGCTTGAGGACGCTCAAATCCCGGCGCTCCTCATGAGGCGGTGCGACTCGTCGAGAGGCTTATAAAAGTCGCGCGGTCCGCCGTAAACGACGCCGACGTCACGTCATGTCGAGCGCGAGGATTCTTGCGGCGCCCCGCGTCCCGTCGGCGCGGCGGTAATAGGCCTTCCGCCGCCCCACCTCGGCGAAGCCGAAGCGGGCGTAGAGCGCGAGCGCGGCTGCGTTGTCCTCGTCCACCTCGAGCACCACGCGCCGCACGCCTTCGCCCGCGAGTCGGCCCAGATGGCGGGCGAGCAGCGCATGGCCGCCCCCGCCGCCGCGGCTGCGCTCGAGCACGGCGATCGACAGGACCTCCGCCTCATCGAGCGCGATGCGCGAGGCGGCGAAGCCCACCGGCCGCGAGCGGCCCTCGGGGTAGAGCGCGCAGGCCCGGACCGACCGGTCGCGCAGCAGCTGCTCCATCTCGTCGATGCTCCAGCCGCGCGCGAAGCAGGCGGCGTGAATCGCGGCGAGATCGTCCGCGTGCCCGGCGTCCGCCGGTTCGATCGCCCAGCGTCTCAGACCCGAGGCCCAGGCGTTCCAGAACCACAGCCAGTACATCGCGACGTCAGCGGCGCGGAATGCGGCCGCCCTCCTGCGGGTGGGCGTCGGCGGCCTTCAGATAAAGCGGCCGGGGCGGAGAGGACTGAGGATCGCACGCGGCGCCGAGCCGCGCGAGCCAGATCGGGTCCGGCGCGTCGTGCGGACCCTCCGCCTTTCGCAGCAGGCCGCTCACCGAGGCGTCGATCACGAGATCCGCGCCGGACCCGACCACCAGCGCCGGGCCGTCGCCAAGCGCCAGCGCGGCGTCCGCCGCCGACAGAAGGCCCGCCGGCCCGAGCGGCGCAGCGTCGGGATCGAACGCCTGGAAGAACACGCGGCCGTGGCGCGCGTCGACGGCGGCCGCCACGGGCAGGCCGTCGTCGGCTGCGAGCTGGGGCGCGGCGAGCGCCGCCAGCGTCGTGACGCCGACGATTGGGACGCCGCTCGCCAGCGCGAGGGCGCGCGCTGCGGCGAGCCCCACGCGCAGGCCCGTGAAGCTGCCCGGGCCGACGGTGACGGCGATGCGCTCCACCGTCGAAAGCCCGCCGGCCGCAGCAAGAGCGTCGCGGGTCTGGGGCATCAGCGCCTCGGCGTGGCCGCGCGCCATCGCGACCGAGACGACGTGCGCCGGCGCCGCGTCGTCGTCGGTCTCGACGATCGCGACGGAGGCGGCGCCGAGGGCCGTGTCGATGGCGAGCACGCGCATGGGAGGAGGCCGATCAGACGATCTTGCAGAACTCGTCGAACTCCGGCCGCGGCAGGCGGTCGAACATGTTCTGCCCGTCGCCGTAGCCGAGGTTGACGAGGAAGTTCGAGCGCCAGGTGGTGCCGGCGAAGAAGGCCTCGTCGACGGCCTTGCGGTCGAACCCGCCCATCGGGCCGGTGTCGAGCCCGAGCGCGCGCGCCGCCAGGATGAGGTAGCCGCCCATCAGGCTTCCATTGAGCTGGGCGCCGCCTTCGATCGCGGCGTCGTTGCCCTCGAACCAGGCCTTGGCGTTGGTGTGCGGGAAGAAGCGCGGCAGTTGGTCGATCCAGCGCAGGTCGTAGGCGACGATCACCGTGACCGGGGCCGCGGCGGTCTTGTCGCGGTTGGTCGACGACAGCGCCGGTACAAGCTTCGCCTTGGCCTCGGGCGAGGTCACGAACACGAAGCGGCCGGGCAGGCCGTTCGCGCTGGTCGGGCCCATCTTCACGAGCTCGAACAGCGCGCGCAGGGTCGTCTCCGAGACCGGCTCGGGCTTGAACGAATTGTGCGTCCGCGCGCCGCGGAACAGCGCGTCGAGCGCGGCGTCGTCGATGGGTGCGCGGTGCGGGCCTGTCACGTGCGCGGTCTCCTGAGCGAGCATGAACGACGCAGCGCCGTTCCGATCCGCCCTTTTAGCAGCCGCGCGCCGCCGCGCCAGCGATCCGCCGCAGCGGGCTCGCAACCCTCAGGCGATGGTGTCGACCACGCCGCCGTCCACGCGCAGCGCGGCGCCGGTGGTCGCCGAGGCCTGCTTGGAACAGGCGTAGACCACCATGTTCGCGACCTCCTCGACCGTCGCCGCGCGCTGGATGATCGAGGTCGGCCGGTTGGCCTTCACGAAGGCGGCCCCCGCCTCCTCCAGCGTGTGGCCGGTCTTCGCGACCTCGTCCTTCAGCATCTCGGCGACGCCCTCCGACAGCGTCGGGCCGGGCAGCACCGCGTTGACCGTGACGCCCGTGCCCGCGAGGCGCTTGGCGAGGCCGCGGGAGATCGACAGCGCGGCGGTCTTGGTGAAGCCGTAGTGGATCATGTCGGCCGGGATGTTGAGGCCGGACTCCGAGGACAGGAACACGATGCGCCCCCAGCCGCGCTCCGCCATACCCTCGGCGTAGGCGCGGGAGAGCCTGACGCCCGACATGACGTTGACCTCGAAGAAGCGGGTCCACTCCTCGTCCGGGATCTCGAAGAAGTCCTGCGGCCCGAAGATCCCGACGTTGTTGACGAGGATGTCGGGCGCCGGGACCGCCGCGACCAGAGCCTTCGCGCCCTCCGCCGTCCCGAGATCGGCGGCCACGCCGCGCAGGTCGGCGCCGGGAACGGCGGCGCGGATGGCCTCGACGGCCGCGTCGACCGCCTCCGGCTTGCGGCCGTTCACGACCACGGTCGCGCCGGCCTCGGCGAGGCCCCTGGCGATGGCGTGGCCGATGCCGGCGGTGGAGCCGGTGACGACGGCGGTCTTGGACGTGAGATCGATCTTCATGGGCTGTCTCCTCGCAAGGCGGGTTTGGGGAGACAGCTAGGGAGCGGGCGCGCCGCGAACAGCGGGCGTCCCGCGCCGCTTGCGGCGTTCGCTCAGGCCGCGGCTTTCGCCTCGGCCTCCTCCAGCGCCTTCACCTCGGCGTCGGAGAAGATGCGCGAGCGGATGTGGAAGCGGACCTCGCGGCCGTTCTCGAGGCTGAACATGCCGCCGCGTCCGGGCACGACGTCCAGCGTCAGCGCCGTGTGCCGCCAGTACTCGAACTGCGACGGGCTCATGTGGAACCCGGCGCCGCCGACCTCGCCGAGCTTCACGTCGTCGTCGGACAGGATGTAGTCGCCGACGCCGTAGCACATGGGCGAGGAGCCGTCGCAGCAGCCGCCGGACTGGTGGAACAGCACGTCGCCGTGCTCGGCCTGAAGCGTCCGGATGAGATCGAGCGCGCGCTCGGTGGCGACGACGCGGGTCGGAACGTTCTGGGTCATGGGTCGGACTCCTCCGCCCACGAACATAGGCCGGGTCCCCGCTGCGGCGAAGGCCCGGCCGAATGGTCCGTTCGGCGGTCGGCGCGGGACTTGGAGCCTGATCGCGCGCCGGCCCTTGTCCCACTCCCCGCAAGGGGGAGGGGAGAGAGCGCGGCTCGGGGACGGCGAGCCTTCGGGACGGCAGTTCCGTCTAAAACGATGAGTTTCTAGCGCTCGCTGTCGAGATGGGCCATCTGCGCGGCGGCGTAGCGCTCGCCGGCCGCCGCGCCCTTCGGGACGGCGCGCTCGATCGCCGCCAGGTCGTCGGGCGTCAGCGCGAGGTCGATCGCGCCGAGCGCCTCGGCGAGCCGGTTCGGGCTGCGCGCGCCGATCACCGGCACGATGTCCGCGCCCTGCGCCAGGACCCAGGCGATCGCGATCTGCGCGACGCTCGCGCCCTTCGCTTCGGCGATCGCGCGGAGCGCCTCCACGAGTTTCAGGTTGGTCTCGACGTTGCCGTGCTGGAAGCGCGGGCTCATCGCGCGGAAATCGCCGGCCGCGATGTTCGAGGGGTCGTAACGCCCGCCGATAAGCCCGCGTGACAGCACGCCGTAGGCCGTGATCGCGACGCCGAGCTCGCGGGCCGCGGGCAGCACCTTGTCCTCCGGTCCGCGCGAGATCAGCGAGTATTCGATCTGGAGGTCGACGATCGGATGGGTCGCCGCAGCCCGCCGCAGGGTCTCGGCCCCGATCTCGGAGAGCCCGATGTGGCTGACGTAGCCCGTCTTCACCATGTCGGCGATCGCGCCCACCGTGTCCTCGATCGGAACCCTGGGGTCGAGCCGGGCGGGGCGGTAGACGTCGATGTGGTCCACGCCGAGCCGCTGCAGGGAGTAGGCGAGGAAGGTCTTCACCGCCTCCGGTCGGCCGTCGAAGCCGAGCCAGCCCCCGTCGGGACCACGCAAGGCGCCGAACTTGACGCTCAATTGGTAGCTGTCGCGCGGCCGGCCCTTCAGCGCTTCCGCGATCAGCAGCTCGTTGTGGCCCATGCCGTAGAAGTCGCTGGTGTCAAGCAGCGTCACGCCGGCGTCGAGCGCGGCGTGGATCGTGGCGATCGCCTCGGCCCGGTCGGACGGCCCATAGGCGCCCGACATGCCCATGCAGCCGAGGCCGAGGGCCGAGGTCTCCGGTCCAGTGCGTCCAAGCGTGCGAGTCGTCATCGAAACCTCCTGGGTTGGTCGCTCAAGGGCGATGTGGCCCAGTTCAGGCTGTGCGATAATCCCGCCCTCATCGTACGGACCGTGCGGGAAAGCAGACAATGAGCCAGATCGACCTCAACGACGTCGCTCGCCTGCTCGCCGTGACGGAGGCGGGCGGCTTCCGCGCCGCAGCCCAGCGGCGCACCGACTCGGCCTCCGCCCTGAGCGAGGCCGTCAGGCGGCTCGAGGAGGCGCTCGGCGCCCGTCTGCTCAACCGCACCACGCGCAGCGTCGCGCTGACCGAGGCCGGCGCGCGACTGGTCGATCGGGCGCGTCCGGCGCTCGCCGAACTCGCGGCCGCGCTCGACGCCGTGTCGGGCGATTCCGGTCGGCCGACGGGCACGCTGCGCCTCAACGTGCCGACCTTCGTGGCGCGGCATGTGCTGCCGCCGATCGCCACGGCGTTCCTGAAGCGTCATCCCGGCGTGCGGATGGACGTGACGGCGCAGGACAGCTTCATCGACGTGCTGGCGGAGGGCTGCGACGCCGGCATCCGCTACGAGGAGCGTCTGGCGCTCGACATGATCGCGACGCCGATCGGACCGCGCCGGCAACGCTTCGTGCTGGCGGCCGCGCCGTCCTACATCGCGGAGCGCGGGGCCCCGGCGCATCCCAATGATCTGCTGCGGCACGCGCGGATCGGCCACCGCTTCCTCGGCAGCAAGGCGCTCGCCATCTGGGAGTTCGAGCGCGACGGGGAGATCATCCGGGTGCCGCCCGAAGGGCCGCTCACCGCCTCGACCTTCGAGATGCAGATCGCGGCGGCGGTCGCCGGGCTCGGGATCATCGGCCACTTCGGGGAGGCGCTGGCGGCCGATCTCGCGACCGGCGCGCTGGTCCCGGTGCTCGATGACTGGTGGCAGGAGTTCTCCGGTCCCATGCTCTACTACCAGAGCCGCCGCCACATGCCGGCCCCGCTCAGGGCTTTCGTGGACTTCGTCCGCGCGGAAGGGCGAACGGCCTCCGACTGAACGGCCGCCTTGAACGCAAAAGGGCGGCCTGGAGGCCGCCCTTCGCAGTTTTGATCGCTCGCCGCTCTCAGAAGAACCCGAGCTTCTTCGCGGAGTAGCTGACCAGCATGTTCTTGGTCTGCTGGTAGTGGTCGAGCATCATCTTGTGGGTCTCGCGACCGATGCCGGACTGCTTGTAGCCGCCGAAGGCCGCGTGGGCGGGGTAGGCGTGGTAGCAGTTGGTCCAGACGCGGCCGGCCTGGATGCCGCGGCCGAAACGGTAGGCGCGGGTGCCGTCGCGGGTCCACACGCCGGCGCCGAGGCCGTAGAGCGTGTCGTTGGCCTGGGACATCGCGTCCTCGTCGTCCTTGAAGGTCGCGACCGAGAGCACGGGGCCGAAGATCTCCTCCTGGAAGATCCGCATCTTGTTATGGCCCTTGAACACCGTCGGCTTGACGTAGTAGCCGCCGGCGAACTCGCCCTCGAGCTCGTTGCGGCCGCCGCCGGCGAGCACTTCCGCGCCCTCCTGCTTGCCGATGTCGATGTAGCTCAGGATCTTCTCGAGCTGTTCCGAGGAGGCCTGGGCGCCGACCATGGTGGAGGGATCGAGCGGCGATCCGAGCTTGATCGCCTCGACGCGCTTGATCGCCTTCTCGATAAAGCGGTCGTAGATCGACTCCTGGATGAGCGCGCGGCTCGGGCAGGTGCAGACCTCGCCCTGATTGAGCGCGAACATCACGAAGCCTTCGATCGCCTTGTCGAAGAAGTCGTCGTCTTCCGCCACCACGTCGGCGAAGAACACGTTCGGCGATTTGCCGCCGAGCTCCAGCGTCACCGGGATCAGGTTCTGGCTGGCGTACTGCATGATCAGGCGGCCGGTCGTGGTCTCGCCGGTGAAGGCGATCTTCGCGATCCGGTTCGAGGAGGCCAGCGGTTTGCCGGCCTCGAGGCCGAAGCCGTTGACGACGTTCAGCACGCCCTCGGGCAGGATGTCGCCGATCAGCTCCATCAGCACCATGATCGAGGCCGGGGTCTGCTCGGCCGGCTTCAGCACGACGCAGTTGCCGGCGGCGAGCGCGGGCGCGAGCTTCCACACCGCCATCAGGATCGGGAAGTTCCAGGGGATGATCTGGCCGACGACGCCGAGCGGCTCGTGGAAGTGGTAGGCGACCGTGTCGTGGTCGATCTCGGACAGCGCGCCTTCCTGCGCGCGGACGCAGCCGGCGAAATAGCGCCAGTGGTCGATCGCGAGCGGAATGTCCGCCGCCATGGTCTCGCGGATCGGCTTGCCGTTGTCCCAGGTCTCGGCGGTCGCGATCAGCTCGAGGTTGTCCTCCATCACGTCGGCGATCTTGAGCAGCATCGCCGCGCGCTCGGCGACCGAGGTGCGGCCCCAGGCGTCCTTGGCCTTGTGGGCGGCGTCGAGCGCCAGCTCCACGTCTTCCTTCTGCGAGCGGGCGATCTCGCAGATCTTCTGGCCGTTGATCGGGCTGGTGTTCTCGAAATAGCGGCCGCCGACCGGGGCCACGAAGCGGCCGCCGATGAAGTTGTCGTAGCGTTCCTTGAACGGAGCCTTGGTGAAGGCTTCCATGCGTTCCGGCTTGTTCATCGTTATGTCCTCCCGAGACATCGTTGTGCCTGCCGCCCCTATGGCATCAGCCGTGCCAAGCGCCGTTGTGCGGGTGCTCTGACGGCCGCGCGCGCCGCGGAGGGCGCTGTGGTCTCAGGGCGAATGGCCGTCAGGTCGTCGGCGCCGACCTTCGACGAGGTGGACGGACGGCCGACCGCCGTGAAACAGTGTCGCCAAAAGAAGCGCCGCCGGTGCGACAGCTGTCGCAGCGTGCGACGTCAGCACAGGGACGGACGCCATGCGGCAAGACCCGTCGCGCGCCGACGTGATCCAGGCGCGCCATGACTTCTTCGACCTCGGCGCCGCGCCGACCGGCCTCGTTCCAGGCGCGATCCTGCGCTCGTGGCAGCGCTGCGCGGCCCGCGGTTTCGACAGCCACGAGCGCCCCCGGCTGGAGCCCGGCCTCGCCAGCGAGCTGCGCGAGCTGAAGGAGCGCAACGAGCGGCTGATCCGGCTGTCGCGTCCCGAACTCGAAAGCCTGACCCGCGAAGCGGCGGAGAGCGGCGGCATCGTCATCCTCACCGACGGCGCGGGCTTCGTGCTGGACGCGCTGGGCGACCCGGGCTTCGCCGGAAAGGCCGCGAACGTGGCGCTGCGCCCCGGCGTGCCCTGGAGCGAGGCGTCCGCCGGCACCAACGCGATCGGGGCGGCGCTGGTGGAGCGTCGCGCCGTCCAGGTGCGCGGGCCGGAGCATTATTTCGAGCCGCACCGCATCCTCAGCTGCGCCGCGGCGCCGATCCTCGACCCCTACGGCGCGCTGGTCGGCGCGCTCGACCTCACCGGCCAGGCGGCGCTGCCGCACGACCGCGCGCTGACGCTGGTGCGCTCCTGCGTCGACCAGATTGAGCACCGCATGTTCGCCGAGGCCTTCCCGAAGGCCGAGGTCATCCGCCTGCATTCCGACCCGGAGCGGCTCGGCGTCGCGCAGGAGGGCGTTCTGGTGTTCGAGGGCTCGCGCCTCGTCGCCGCCAACCGCCACGGCCTGACGCTGATGGGGCTGGACTGGAACGCGCTCGGCGCTCGCTCCTTCGGCGACCTGTTCGACGGGGGACCGAAGGGCGAGGGCGAGCGCAGCCTGCTCCGCAGCCGCGACGGCCGCGACCTCCACGCCCGGCTGCGCCGCCCGCCGACGGTAACGCCCGGCGGCGGGCCGAAGGCTCCGCCCGCTCCTGCGCCTCATCCCGTCTCCGCGCCTCAGCCCCGCCGGGCGGCGGGCCCCGTGTTTGACGCGCAGACCGAGCGCGACCTCGCCCGCGCGGCCCGTCTCGTCGACGGCGACGTTCCGGTGCTGATCCAGGGCGAAACCGGCGCGGGCAAGGAGGTGTTCGCCCGCGAGGTCCACCGGCTCAGCCGGCGCGCCGACAAGCCGTTCGTGGCGGTGAATTGCGCGGCGCTGCCGGAGGGCCTGATCGAGGCCGAGCTGTTCGGCTACGAGGAGGGCGCCTTCACCGGCGCCCGGCGCGCGGGCTCCAAGGGCCTGATGCGCGAGGCGGACGGCGGCGTGCTGTTCCTGGACGAGATCGGCGACATGCCGCTCGCTCTGCAGGCCCGGCTGCTCCGCGCGGTGCAGGAGCGCACGGTGACGCCGCTGGGCGGCGCGAAGCCGCACGCGATCGACGTGCGGCTCGTCTCCGCCACGCACCGCGACCTCAAGGCCATGACCGAGGCCGGCGACTTCCGGCCCGACCTCTACTACCGCATCGCCCAGTACGGCTTCGCGCTGCCGGCCTTCCGCGCCCTGTCGGACCGGGCCGGCGCCCTCGCCGCGCTGTGGGGAAACATTGCGCAGGGCGGGCGGACGCTCGCGCCGGCGACGCTCGCCCGCCTCGCCGCCTACGCGTGGCCGGGCAACCATCGCGAGGCGGTGGGCGCCATGCGGGCGATGGCGGCGCTGTCGGAGCCGGGCGAGCGGATCGGTCCCGAGCTGCTGCCGGCCGCGATCCGCGACGTGACGCCTGCCCCTGTGGCGGCCGTCCCGCCGGAGGGGCTCGAGGGCCTCGCCCGCGCGGCCATGCGCGCGGCGATCGAGGCCGCCGACGGCAATGTGGCCGAGGCCGCGCGCCGGCTCGGGGTCAGCCGCAGCACGCTCTACCGCCGCGCCGTGCCGGGCGGTCCGCGCCGTCGCCGGCTCGACGGCTGACGCGCGGCGCATCGCGTCCGCGTAACCATCCTGTACCCTGGAGTTCACCATGCCCCGCTCACTCGACGTCTATCTGTCCGTGCTGTCGCCCTGGGCGCATCTCGGCCACGCGCCGTTCCTGGAGATCGCGGCGAAGCATGGGCTCACGCCGATCTGGCGGCCGGTGCATCTGCCGGGGCTGTTCTCCGAGACCGGCGGCCTCCCGCTCGCCCAGCGCGCCATCCAGCGCCAGCGCTACCGCTTCGTGGAGTTGCAGCGCTGGGCGGAGGCGCGCGGCCGTCCGATCCACCTGCGCCCGAAGCACTGGCCGTTCGACGCGACGCTGGCCGACGCCGCCGCGCTCGCGCTGATCGCCCGGGACGAAGATCCCGCGGCCTATCTCGGGGCCGCCATGCGCGGCGTCTGGGAGGAGGAGCGCGACCTCGCCTCCCGCGAGACGATCGCGGACGTGCTCTCCGAGCAGGGCTTCGACGCCGACGCCGTGATGGCCGAGGCCGCCCGTCCTGAGACCGCCGCGGCCTACGCCGTCAACCGCGCCAAGGCGACCGACGCGGGCGTGTTCGGGTCGCCCGCCTATGTGCTCGACGGCGAGGTGTTCTGGGGCCAGGACCGGCTCGACATGCTCGACGCGGCGCTCGCGAGCGGCCGCGCCGCTTACGCGCCGGACTTCTGAACCGGCCTCGGTTCCGCCACGCTCCGCGCGCTCAACTGAGGTCGAGACGCGACGAGGAGGCCTGACCCATGCGCACTCTGTCCGCCATCGCCGCCGCGACCCTCGTCTCGGCGCTGTGCGTCGTCGCCGGGCTCGGCGCCGGCCCCGCCGGAGCCGACACGCCCCGCGTCGACCGCTACGCCTTGACCCCCGCGGACGGGGGCTTCCTCAGGCTCGACCGCGAGACCGGCGCGACCGCCTTCTGCGCGACCGCCGGCGACGGCTACGCCTGCCGGCCGACCAAAGAGGAGAAGGCGCTCGGATCCGGCGGCCATGAGGCCCGGCTCGAGGCGCGCGTGGCCGAACTCGAGGCCAAGGTGAAGCGGCTCGAGGACGGTCTGCCGCCGCAGCCCTCCGCAAAGGACGGCCCGCTGGCCCGTGACGACCAGACCCTGCGGCTGCCGACCGACGAGGAGATCGACAAGATCGCCGGGTTCTTTGAGCGCGCGATGAAGCGGATGCAGCGCTTCGCGGAAGGCCTCGCGCGCGATCCCGCCCCGGAGCCGGATCAGCAGCGGCTCTGAGCCGAGCGCATTCGCGCTGCTTTCCGACGGCGCGTCACCCGTTGGCGGCCCTCACCGCCCCAGCGCGGCGTCGATCAGCTTGAGCGCGTCGGGGCTCGCCCATTCGGCGGGGCCCGGCAGGTAGCCGATCTCGCAGCCCGCCTTGTCGAGGATCAGCGTCGTTGGCAGCCCGGCCCCGCGGCCGACCGCGCGGAGGTCGCGGAACAGCTTGTTCGACGGGTCGGCGTGGAACGGAAGGCTCGTGACGCCAATCTCGTTGAGGAAGGCCTTGGGCTTGTCGGCGCTTCCGAGATCGAGCGAGACGGGCACGACCGCGAAATCCGCGCCGCCGCGCTCTCGCGCCAAGGCGTCGAGCGCCGGCATCTCCTTGCGGCAGGGCGCGCACCAGGTGGCCCAGAGGTTCAGCACCACGACCTTGCCCCGGTACTGGTCGAGCCCACCGTTCGCGCCCGCCGCGTCCTGGAAGACGAGCGGCGGCAGCGGGCGGGGCGCGTCGGGGGTGACGACCGCCGCCATTTCGCCGACGGCCGCCGCCTTCATGGCCTTCAGCGCCGCGGGCGAGGCGGCGCAGGCGGCTTCGGCCTTGTCCTGCGCGGCGATCCCGTATAGGGCGAGCGCGCCTAGAGCGGCGCCGGCGACGAGCGCGAGCGCCACGAGGCGGACAGCGGAAAAGCGCGGGCGGCCCGCGGGGTCGGACATGGCGTCTCGCCTTCGTTTCGGTGCGCCGTCTCCGCATGATGTCGAAGAGCGGCGGCAAGGGATCTGATCGCGATGAGCAACTCGATGTGGGGCGGACGGTTCGCCGACGCGCCGGACGCGGTTCTCGAGGCCATCAACGCCTCGATCGATTTCGACCGCCGCTTCTACGCCCAGGACATCCGCGCCTCCAAGGTCCATGTGGCGATGCTCGCCGCCACCGGCATCGTGGCGCGCGAGGACGCGGCCGCGATCTTCAAGGGTCTGACCGAGGTGCAGGCCGAGATCGAGGCGGGGAACTTCACCTTCTCGCGAGCCCTCGAAGACATTCACATGAACATCGAGAGCCGGCTGGCGGAGATCGTCGGCCCGGCGGCCGGGCGGCTGCACACCGCGCGCTCCCGCAACGACCAGGTGGCGACCGATTTCCGGCTGTTCGTGCGCGACGCGCTGGACGCGCTCGACCTCAGCCTCGCGCAGCTGCAGACCGCGCTGGTCGACAAGGCGATCGAGCACTCGGCGACCGTGATGCCGGGCTTCACCCATCTCCAGAGCGCGCAGCCGGTCACCTTCGGCCACCACCTGCTGGCCTATGTCGAGATGATCGGCCGCGACCGCAGCCGCGTGACCGACGCCCGCAAGCGCATGAACGAGTGCCCGCTCGGCGCCGCGGCGCTCGCCGGCACCTCGTTCCCGATCGACCGCACCATGACCGCGCGCGGTCTCGGGTTCGACCGGCCGACCGCGAACTCGATCGATTCCGTGTCCGACCGCGACTTCGTGCTCGAGACGCTGTCGATCGCGGCGATCTGCGCCGGGCATCTCTCGCGCTTCGCGGAGGAGCTCGTGCTGTGGTCGACGCCGCAGTTCGGCTTCATCAAGCTCTCGGACCGGTTCTCGACCGGCTCGTCGATCATGCCGCAGAAGCGCAACCCCGACGCGGCCGAGCTGGTCCGGGGCAAGTCGGGCCGGGTGACCGGCGCGCTGGTCGCGATGCTGACCGTGATGAAGGGCCTGCCGCTCGCTTATTCCAAGGACATGCAGGAGGACAAGGAGGGGCTGTTCGACGCGCTCGACACCCTGGACCTCTGCGTCGCCGCGACCGCGGGCATGGTGGCCGACATGACGCCGGACCCGGCCGCCATGCGCCGCGCGGCGGGCTCGGGCTACTCCACCGCGACCGATCTGGCGGACTGGCTCGTCCGGGTCGTCGGCATGCCGTTCCGCGAGGCCCATCACGTCACCGGCCGCATCGTCGCCAAGGCCTCCGAGACGGACACGCCGCTCGAGAAGCTTCCGATCGAAGAGATGCAGGCGGTGGAGCCGCGCATCACCGAGGAAGTGTTCGAGGTTCTTGGCGTCCGGAACTCGGTGAAGAGCCGCACCAGCTACGGCGGCGCGGCCCCCGACAACGTGCGCGAGCAGGCCGGCCGCTGGCGGCGCATCCTCCGCAAGGAGATCGCCAAGCTGGAGACGCCGGCCGAGGAGGGGTGAGCGGCGGACGGCCGGCCGCGCCGGTCGACTGCGCTCGCCGCGCCGCCAGTTGCGCGCGGGCGGCAAACCGTCTCTAAGGGTTTTCCGCCCGATCGCCGCTTTCGAGGAAGCCGCCCCGTGACGAGCCCGCTCCGCTCCGCCGCCGCCCTGGCCCTGCTCGTCGCCGCCGTCGCGCTCGGCGGCTGCGGGCGCAAGGGCCCGCTCGAGCCGCCGCCGGACGCGCCGAAGACCACGGTCACCAAACCGGACGGCACGACCGAGAAGAAGATCGTCAAGCCGTCGCGGCCCTTCGTGCTCGACGGCCTGCTGAACTGACAAGCGCGGCCTGAACGGCCCCCGGACGGACGCAATGCATCATTTCGCTTACGCCGAGGGCGCCCTCCATGCGGAGGACGTGCCGCTCGCCCGCATCGCCGCGGAGGTCGGAACGCCGACCTACGTCTACTCGACGGCCACGCTGACGCGGCACGTCCGGGTGTTCTCGGCTGCGTTCGAGGGCGTCGACCATCTCGTCTGCTACGCGCTCAAGGCGAACTCGAACCAGGCGGTGCTGGCGACGCTCGCCCGCCTCGGCGTCGGCATGGACGTGGTCTCGGGCGGGGAGCTCGCCCGCGCGCTCGCGGCGGGCGTGCCCGGCGACCGCATCACCTTCTCGGGCGTCGGAAAGACCGCCGAGGAGCTTTCGGCGGCGCTCGACGCCAGGATTCTCGCCTTCAACGTCGAGAGCGAACCGGAGCTGCGGCTGCTGTCGCAGGTCGCCGTGCAGAAGAGCGCGACCGCCCATATCGCGCTGCGGGTGAACCCCGACGTGGACGCCAAGAGCCACGCCAAGATCTCGACCGGCTCCTCGGAGACCAAGTTCGGCGTCCCGATCGCCGACGCCCGGCGGGTCTACGCGGAGGCGGCCCGGCTTCCGGGGATCGCGGTCGCCGGCGTCGACATGCACATCGGCAGCCAGATCACCGCGCTCGACCCCTTCGACAGCGCGATCTCGCGGCTGGTGGCCTTCGTCGGCGAGCTGCGCGCCGACGGCCACAGCATCGACCACGTCGACCTCGGCGGCGGGCTCGGCATCCCCTACCGCGACGACAACGAGCCGCCGCCGCACCCCGACGCCTACGCCGGCGTGGTGAAGCGTCTGACCGACGGCCTCGACGCCAAGCTGATCTTCGAGCCCGGCCGGCTGATCGTCGGCAACGCCGGCGTGCTGCTGACCCGCGTGATCTACGTGAAGGACGGCGCGGCGAAGCCCTTCGTGATCGTCGACGCCGGCATGAACGACCTGATCCGTCCCACGCTCTACGACGCCCATCACGAGATCTGGCCGGTCGTGCGGCCCGATCCGGACGCGCCCCGCGTGAAGGCCGACGTCGTGGGGCCGGTGTGCGAGACCGGCGACTACATGGCGCTCGGCCGCGACATGGCGCGGCCTGAAGCGGGGGACCTGCTCGCGATCATGTCCGCCGGCGCCTACGGCGCGGTGCAGGCCTCCACCTACAATTCGCGGCCGCTCGTGCCGGAGGTGCTGGTGAACGGCGCGGCCTACGCGGTCGTCCGCCCGCGGCCCTCGGTCGAGGAGCTGATCGCGCTGGATCGCGTGCCGGAGTGGCTCGAAGGCTGACCGCCTCACGGCGGCGTGACGCGCGCTGCGGTCCGCAGGGTAGCGTCGTGCGTAGGCCGTGCTAGTCTCCGGACTTCGAGTGCGGAACGCCTTGGGGACGGGCGCGCACGGGAGACCGGCGTTTGAACGAGACCCAGCCTGATCCGCGCGGCGCGCGCGGGGCCCTGATCGACCGGCTGGTGCGGCGCGCCCGGCTTGCGCTCGTGTGGGAAGGCGCCTGGCCGGCCTTGGCCGCAGCCATCACGGTCGTCGCGCTGTTCCTCAGCCTGTCGTGGTTCGGCCTCTGGGACGCGCTGCCGCCGCTCGGCCGCATGGCGGGCGTGGCGCTGTTCGCGCTCGCCGGCCTCGCCGCTCTCGCGCCGCTGATCCGCATCGCCGCGCCGGGCCGAGGCGACCTGCTCGCCCGCATCGACCGCGCGAGCGGCGTCGCGCACCGGCCCGCCACCAGCCTCGACGACCGGCTGGCGCCGACCACCGGCGACGATCCGCTCACCCGCGCGCTCTGGCAGGCCCATCGCGCCCGCGTCGAGGCCGAGGCCCGGCGCTTGAAAGCGCCCGCTCCCGCGCCGCGGCTTGCCGCGCGCGACCCCTACGCGCTGCGGTTTCTCGTCGGCCTCGTGCTGGTCGTGGCCTTCTCGGTCGCCGGCGGCGATCGCGCGGCCCGGGTGTTGACCGCTTTCGACTGGACCGCGCCGACGGCGGAGGCGACGCCCGCCCGCATCGACGCCTGGGTCGCCCCGCCGGCCTACACCGGACGCCCGCCGATCTACCTGACGGCCGGCCGTCCCGCCGCCGCCGTCGTCGATCCGCGCGCCGCCGCGGCCCCCGACGCGCCGCAGGTCGCCGAGGCGGTTCGCGCGCCGACCGGGTCCATTCTCGTCGTGCGCGCCGCCGGCGGGTCGGCGGACATCCGGGCGACCGGAGGGGCCGAACCGGTCGAACTGCCGGGCCGGACGCCGGACGGCGTCGTCGAGCGGCGCTTCAAGCTCACGGGCGAAGCCGAGGCGACGGTGGAGACCGTGGGCGCCGAGCCGCGCGTCTGGCGCTTCGCTGCGATCCCCGACCAGCCGCCGACGATCGCGCTCGCGAGCCCGCCCCAGCGCAGCGCCCGGGGCACGCTGACGGTTGCCTATGACGTCAAGGACGACTACGGCGTGGCCGGCGCTGAGGCGCGCTTCGCCCTCAGGCCGACGCCCGCGCCCAAGCCGCTGTTCGGGCAAAAGGCCTCGACCGAGGAGCCTGTGGCGAAGCGCCCGCTCTACGACGCGCCGAAGGTCGCGCTTGGCCTGCCCCGCGCCCGGGCGCGGGAGGGCCAGGCCCAGACGCCGCTCGACCTGATGGAGCACCCCTGGGCCGGCGCCGACGTCGTCATGACGCTGCACGCCCGCGACGAGGCCGGACAGGAGGGCGCGAGCGCCGCGACGCCGCTGCGTCTGCCGGCGCGGCCCTTCACCAATCCGCTCGCCCGCGCGCTTGTCGAGCAGCGCCGGGACCTCGCGCTCGACGCCAACGCAAAGCCCAAGGTGGCGCAGGCGCTGCAGGCGCTGATGCTGCTTCCGGAGGAGTTCACGCCGCAGGCTTCGATCTATCTCGGCCTGCGCACCGCCTACCGCCGGCTCGAGCTCGCCCATGCGGACGATCAGCTGCGCGAAGTCGCGGACTACCTCTGGCAGATGGCGCTGCGGATCGAGGATGGCGATCTGCCTGAAGCCGAGAAGAACCTGCGCGCCGCCGAGGAGGCGTTGCGCAAGGCGCTTGAGAACGGCGCCTCCGAGCAGGAGATCGCCAAGCTCACCGAGGACCTGCGCAAGGCGCTCGACCAGTTCATGAAGGAGCTGGCGCAGAAGGCCCAGCAGCAGCCGAACAGCCAGGCGCAGAAGAGCCCGAACGGCGCGCAGGCGGTGACGCCGCAGGACCTCCAGAAGATGATCGACCGGATGGAGCAGATGGCGAAGTCCGGCGCGCGCGACGCGGCCCGACAGGCGCTGAACGAGCTCCGCCAGATGCTCGACAACCTGCAGACCGCCCAGCGCCAGCAGCAGGATCCGAACAGCCAGGCGCAGCAGCAGCAGCTCGACAAGCTGCAGGACATGATCCGCGAGCAGAGCAAGCTGCGCGACAAGACCTTCCAGCAGTTCCGCCAGAACGAGCGCGCCGACCGCAACCAGCGTGGCCAGCAGGGCCGCCGTCAGCCGGACCAGCAAGGCCAGAAGGGCGAGCAGGACCAGATGGGCGCGCTCGCCGAGCAGCAGCAAGCGCTGCGCGACAAGCTCGACCAGCTGATGAAGGAGATGCAGGACGGCCAGGCCGGTCAGCAGCAGCGGCAGGGTCAGCGGCCTGGTCAGCTGCCTGGTCAGCAGCAGGGGCAGCAGCCGGGCCAGCAAGGGCGCCAGCCCGGGCAGCAGGGCCAGGGCCAGCAGCCCGGTCAAGGCCAACAGGGCCAACAGGGTCAGGGTCAGCAGGGCGAGGGCGAGAACGCGCTGGGCGAGGCCGGCCGGAGCATGGGCGACGCCCGCGGCTCGCTCGGCCAGGGCGAGACCGGCCAGGCGCTCGACGACCAGGGCAAGGCGCTCGAGAACCTGCGCAAGGGCGCGCAGAACCTCGCGAACCAGATGCAGGAAGGCCAGCAGGGCGGCGAGCCGGGCCAGCAGCCTGGCGAGGGCGCGCAGGGCATGCGCGAGGGCGAGAACGGCCGCGACGACGATCCGCTCGGACGCCCGGTCCGCCGCCGTGAAAGCGACGGGACGACGACGAAGGTGCCCGGCGAGATCGAAGCCCAGCGCGCCCGTCGCGTGCTCGAGGAGCTTCGCCGCCGGCTGGGCGAAAACGAACGCTCCCGCGACGAGCTCGACTACTTGGAGCGCCTGCTGACGCCATGAGGCCGGCGACCGCCGTTCCCTCTGACCCTCTCGGAACGCAGTCCTCCGCCGCGCGGCTTCCGGACAGCTCGATGGCGCCCGGCAATCTCCTGAACCCGCTTCCCGACGCCTCCGCCGAGGAGCAGTTCGTGGACATCCTGACGCGGCCGGGCTGCCGGTTCGAGCGGATCGTGTCGCAGGGCCAGACCACGCCGGCGGACCGGCCCTACGTGCAGGGCCACGACGAATGGGTGCTGGTGCTCGCGGGCGGCGCCCGGATCGAGACGGCGGCGGGCGAGACCGCGCTTTCGCCCGGAGATCACCTGCTGATCCCGGCCGGCGTCGCCCACCGCGTCACGTTTACGGACCCCGACCGGCCGACGGTCTGGCTCGCCGTCCATTTCGAGGCCGGACGTTCCGAAACGTCGTCGCGCGAAGCTTCCTAAGCGCTCAGTCCCCGCCGGCCACGCCCTCGCGGCGGGGGTCCGCGGCGCCGAGCAGGCCCTCGGGCGTGATCTCGATCGCCTGCGTCCCCGAGGTCAGGTCGGTCGCGACCGTGCGGAAGCCGAGCGCCTGCAGCGCGGGCGCCAGCGCCTCCGCGGAGGTCCCCGCCTCCAGCTCGAAGGGTCCGAAGCGGTTGACGAGGTTGGGCAGGGCGATCGCCTGGGCGATGTCCATCCCCCAGTCCAGCCGCGCCACCAGCGCTTTCGCGACATAGCCCGCGATCTGCGATCCGCCGGGCGAGCCGAGCGCGAGAAGGGGCCGTCCGCCCTTCAGCACGATCGTCGGCGCCATGGTGGAGCGCGGGCGCTTGCCGGGCTCGACGCGGTTCGCGATGGGGACGCCGTCGCGGTGGCTGCGGAAGGAGAAGTCGGTCAGCTCGTTGTTCAGCAGAAAGCCCCGCGCCATCAGCCGGGAGCCGAATCCGGCCTCTATGGTGGTGGTCATGGAGACCACGTTCCCTTCGGCGTCGACGATCGACAGATGGCTGGTCGCCGGCAGGTCCAACGCCGCGCCGTCGACGAAGGCGTGCGAGAACTTCGGCCGCCCCGCCGGGGCCTGGTCCAGCGCGCGGGGGCCGGACAGCAGCCGGGCGCGCTCGGCGAGATAGTCGCGGGCGAGCAGACCTCGGGTCGGCTGTGGCGTGAAGGCGGGGTCCGCGACGTAACGCTCGCGGTCGGCGAAGGCGAGGCGGGAGGCGTCGCCGATCAACCGCCAGGCCTCGGCGCTCGCAGGCCCGAGCCCTGCGATGTCGGTGGGTTCGATCATCCCCAGAATCTGCGCGATCGCGATCCCGCCGGACGAGGGCGGACCCATGCCGCAGACCTCGTAGATGCGATAGGGCGCGCAGACCGCGTCGCGCTCGACGACCTGGTAGCGCGTGAGGTCGCCGGCGGCGAGCAGCCCGGGATTTGTGGGCGCGAAGCGCACGGCCTGCACGACGTCGGCGGCGATCGGTCCTTCGTAGAAGGCGTCGGCGCCGCCGTCGCGGAGCGCCTTGAGGGTCTCGGCGTAGGCGGGGTTGCGCAGGGTCTCGCCCGCCCGGAGCGGTCGGCCGCCGGGGAGGAAATAGGCCGCCGTCGCCCGGATCCGGGCGAGACGTTCCGCGTCGTCGGCGATCTGCGCGGCCAGACGAGGCGAGACGGCGAAGCCTTTCTCGGCGAGGCGGAGCGCCGGGCCGAACAGCTCCGCCCACGGGAGGCGGCCTGCGCGCTGGTGCAGCCGCTCCAGCAGGCGCGGCGTTCCCGGCGTCCCGACCGAGCGGCCGCCTATGACGGCCTCCAGCCGCGACAGCGGCTCGCCGCGCTCGTCCTGGAACAGGGTCGGCGTGGCCGCCGCCGGGGCGGTCTCGCGGCCGTCGAATGTGGCGAGGCGTTTCTCCGCGGCGCTCCACACGACGGCGAAAGCGCCGCCGCCAAGGCCCGAGGACTGCGGTTCGACGAGGCCGAGGGTCAGCTGCGCGGCGATCGCGGCGTCCGCCGCCGAGCCGCCGGCCCGCAGCATGGCGACCGCCGCGGCGGTCGCGTGGCCGTTCGCGGTCGCGGCCATGAAGCGCTGCGCGCGGACGAGCGGCTTGGGCGCGAAGCCGGTCGCGATCTCGGGCGGCGCGCCGTCGGGCGCCTGTCTCGCGTCTTGCGCCGCGGCGGGAGAGACGGCGATCAGGGCGAGAAGGAGCGCGAGGCGCAGGAGCGAACGCATGCGGGCCTTCCGGAGGGTCGTCCTCAAATCATAACCTGGATTGATCCGTTAACCGCGCATTAGGGTTAACGGATTATGACCTCGGATGGGGGCGCCTCCGGGATGGCGCGGCTGTTCGGGGCTCGATCATGCTTTCCTGCGCCACGCTCGCGTTTGGCCGGCTCGCGGCGGTCGCGCTGATGGCCGCGGGGCTCGCCGGCTGCAAGACGGACGGCGACGTCACCGGCTCCATCTTCAAGACCAGCGCCTCGCGCGAGATCGCGACGCCGGAGGCGAAGGAGGCGCAGCTGCGCAAGATGGCCGCGTCCTACGGCGCGTCCTACGCGAAGAACCCCAACGACGCCGCGACCGCCTACGCCTACGGCGTGACGCTCCGCGCGCTCGGCCAGAAGGCGCAGGCGCTGGCCGTGCTGGAAAGCGCGAGCATCAAGAACCCCACGCAGAAGCAGATCCTCGGCGCCTACGGCCGTTCGCTGGCGGACGCCGGCCGGCTGGAGGACGCGTTCAACGTGCTCGGCCGCGCCCACGCGCCGGAGAACCCGGACTGGCGCATCCTGAACGCGCAGGCGGCGATCCTCGACCAGCTTGGCCGCAGCGGGGAGGCGCGGGGCTACTACGAGGCGGCCCTGAAGATCGCGCCCGGCGAGCCCTCCATCCTTTCGAATCTTGGACTGTCCTACGCGTTGAACCGCGACCTGCCGAAGGCCGAGCAGATCCTTCTGCAGGCGGCGGCGAGCCCGCGGGCGGACGACAAGGTGCGCGCCAACCTCGCGATGGTGCAGGGGCTGAAGGCCGGCCGGTCGGGTCTCGCGATGAAGACGGCGAAGCCCGCGGGCTGAGCCTGCGCGGCGCGGTCTCGGCCGCGCGTCACGTCGCCGTGAACGCCGCAAGGTCGACGCCAGCCGCGCGCAGGCGTTCGCGGACGGCCCTCGCCATCGCCACGGCGTGATCGGAATCGCCATGGACGCAGATCGAGCGGATCGGCGTCGCGAGCCGCGCGCCCGACGTGGTGACGATCGCGCCCTCCTCGACCATGGCGATCGCGCGGTCCGCGGCCTCGTCGGCGTCCTGAAGCAGGGCGCCGGGCTGGCCGCGCGCGATCAGCTGGCCGGCCTCGTCGTACCCCCGGTCGGCGAAGATCTCCTGGTGCACGGCGAGCCCCGCCGCCTCTCCCGCCGGCACCTGCGCGGTCAGCGCGATCGCGAGCAGCGCAAGCGTCGGGTCGACGGCCTTCACCGCCTTCGCCACGGCGTCCGCCACCTCGCGTTCGGCGGCGGCGAGGTTCGCGAGCGCGCCGTGCGCCTTCACGTAAGCGATCCGGTGGCCGGCGTAGGCCGCCAGCGCCTGCGCCGCGCCGATCTGGTAGGCGACGAGACGCTCGATCTCGGCGGCCGTGAACGGCATCCGCCGGCGCCCGAACCCCCAGAGGTCGGGGAATCCGGGGTGGGCGCCGACGGCGACGCCCTTGGCTTTGGCCATGGCGAAGGTGTTCGCCATGATCTCGGGGTCGCCGGCGTGGAGGCCGCAGGCGACGTTGGCCGAGGTGACGACGTCGAGCATCGCGCCGTCGTCGCCGCAGGCGTAAGCTCCGAAGCCCTCGCCGAGATCGGCGTTGAGATCAATGGTCGGCATCGGCTCTGTCCTCGCGTCAGCTCCCTGCGGCGGCCGGGGCCGCGGCGGTCTTCAAGTCGCTCGCGCTCTCATCGGCTTCGAGCTCCCGCCCGGCGGTCTCCGGCAGCAGCAGGGCCGCTATCACCACCAGCGTGTAGGCCCCCACCGCCATCACCCCGATCGCCACGCCGAGCGTGAGCGAACCGCTGAGGTGGCCGACGAGCGCGGGGCAGATTGCGCCGACGGCGCGGCCGAAGTTGTAGCAGAAGCCCTGGGCCGAGCCCCGCACCCGGCTCGGGAACAGCTCGCTCAGGAAGGCGCCCATGCCTGAGAACACGCCGGACAGGAAGAAGCCCAGCGGGAAGCCGAGGAACAGCATCGCCGTGTCGTTGATCGGGATCAGCATGTAGCTCGACACCAGCACGCCGGCGCAGACGCCGAACAGGATGAAGCCCTTTCGCCGGCCGATCCGGTCCGACAGCCAGGCGCTGGTGAGATAGCCGAGGAAGGAGCCGAGGATCAGCACGAGCAGGTAGCTGCTGGTGTTGAGCACCGAGAGGTTGCGCTCGGTCTTGAGATAGGTCGGCAGCCACGTGGTGACGGCGTAGTAGCCGCCCTGCATGCCGGTCGCGAGCAGGCTGGCGAGCAGGGTGCGGACGATCAGCGGTCGCGAGAAGATCTCGAGAAAATTGCCCTTCTCGCCGCGCTCCAGCATGCGGGCCTTGGTGTCGGTGTAGACCTGCGGGTCCTGAACCTTGCGGCGGATGTAGAAGATGATGACGGCCGGCAGCGCCCCCAGCCAGAACAGGATGCGCCAGGCGAGCTCGGGCTCCACGAAGGCGAACACCGCCCAGTAGGCGATCGCGGCGCAGGCCCAGCCGACGGCCCAGCTGCTCTGCACCAGCCCGACCGCCTTGCCGCGGTAGCGCGCCTGGATCGACTCGGCGATCAGCACCGATCCGACCGACCATTCGCCGCCGAAGCCGAAGCCCTGCATGGCGCGGGTGAACAGCAGCTGCTCGTAGGAGTTGGTGAACCCGCTCAGCACCGTGAACACCGAGAACCAGGCGACGGTCAGCTGGAGGACGCGGACCCGGCCGAACCGGTCCGCCAGCACGCCCGCGGCCCAACCGCCGATGGCGGAGGTGATCAGCGCGGCGGTCGCGATGTTGCCGGCTTCGGTCTTCGAAAGACCCCACACGATCGCGAGCGTCGAGATCATGAAGGTGTAGATCATGTAGTCGAACGCATCGACGCCGTAGCCGGCGAAGGCCGCCGTCAGGACGCGCCTCTCACTGGCGTTCGTGTCTTTCAGCCACATCGAAGCTCTCCCTTAAGGGTCGCGCCGGGATCGCCCGGACCGCGGCGTGAGGTCAGACGAAGGCGAGGTCCCGGTTCAGAAGGTCCGTGATCAGCATGAGGCCGGGGGCGTGAGTGACGCAGAGCGCGGGTTTGGCCGCCATCGCGACGGCCTGAGGGGTGACGCCGCAGGCCCAGAACACCGGCATCTCGTCGGGCAGGATCGCGACGGGATCGCCGAAGTCGGGGGCGGCGATGTCGGCGATCCCGATCAGCGAGGGATCGCCGATGTGCACCGGCGCGCCATGCACCGCCGGAAGGCGGCCGGTGATCTGGATCGCGCGGATGGCGTCGGCGGCCTTCATCGGCCGCATCGAGACGACCAGCGGCCCGTGGAACGGGCCGGCCGCCGTCGTCGGGATCGCGGTCGTGTACATCGCGACGTTGCGGCCCTCAGCGACGTGCCGCAGCGGCACGCCGGCCGCGAGCAGCGCCTCCTCGAACGAGAACGAGCAGCCGATGACGAAGGTGACGAAGTCGTCGCGCCAGATCGCCTCGAGGTCGGGAACCTCGGCCGTCAGTTCGCCGTGTTCGAACACGCGATACCCCGGCGCGTCGGTCGCGAGGTCGAGATCGAGCCCAAGGGCGGGAAGCCGGCGCGACCCGGGTTCGGACACTCCGAGCAGCGGGCAGGGTTTCGGGTTCGCCTGGCAGAAGCGCAGAAAGTCGCCCGCAAGGTCCGCGGGGAGGATCATCAGGTTGCCCTGCACGTTGGCGGGGGCGAGGCCGACGGTGTGGCCGGTCCAGGCGCCGCTCCGGATGGCGCGGCGGGCGTCGGCCGCGGTGCGGAACGGCGTTGCGGGGGCGAGGCTCGCGTGGGCGATGGGCTGGTTCATGGGGCTCTCCGTTGCGTCACGCTGTGACGCCGTCGATGAGGTTCAGGCCGAGCAGGAATTCGGAGCTGAAGGCGGTGCGGACGACCGGCTCGAGGCGGATGGCCGGCGCAAGCGCGTCGCGCTCGGCGCGGCGGGCGGCGACGGCCTCGTCGATGGAGACCGCTGCGAAGCGCACGCCGCCGCCGGCCTGGACCTGGGCGAGGCGGCCGAGGTCGGCGCCGATGACGGTCGCGATCTTGGGGTAGCCGCCGGTCGGCTGGCGGTCCGCCATCAGCACGATCGGCAGCCCGTCGCCTGGGACCTGGATCGCGCCCATCGCGATTCCGTCCGAAACGATGTCGTGGCCGGCCGCGTGGCGCAGCGGCCGTCCTTTGAGAAAACAGGCCATGCGGTCGCCGCGCGCCGTCACGGTCCAGCCCTCGTCGAGAAAGGCCTCGATCTCGTCCGAGGCGAAGGCGTCCGCCTGTGGTCCGAGCACGACGCGGATGCGATCCGGGCGGCGCCCGAGCCAGGGGACGATCATCGCGGCGGGCTCGCCGACGCTCGCGCGGGCGTCCTCGACGGCGAGCGCGTCGCCGGCCCGCAAGGCGCGCCCGTCGAGCCCGCCGAAGCCGGAGCGGGTGTGGGTTGCGGCGGAGCCGAGCGTCGGGGCCACGTCGATCCTGCCGCCGACGGCGAGGTAACCCCAGGCGCCGTCCGAGCCGGCTTTCAGCGTCAGCACGCTGTCGGCCTTCAGCGTCAGCGCGACGTTCGACGGCAGCGTCCGACCGTCGTGCTCGATGCGGAAGCCGCCGCCCGCGATCGCCACGTCGAGCGGCGTCTCGGCCGCGACGGAAAGTCCGCCGACCGAGACCTCGACCGCGGTCGCTCCAAGGTCGTTTCCAAGCGCCCGGTTCGCGGTCGCGAACGCCAGCGGGTCCATCGGGCCCGCCGGCGTCACGCCATAGCGCATGTAGCCGTGGCGCCCCGCGTCCTGCAGGGTCGCGCCGGCGCCGGACAGGATCTTCAGCCGCGCCGTGGTCATGCCTGTGGCTCCGCGCGCCGGGCGACGACCTCGCCGGCCCCGGCCCGGGCGTCGAGCTCCGCGAAGGTCTCGGGGTCGACGGCCTCGAAGCGCAGCGTGTCGCCGGCCTCGAACAGGAAGGTCGGGTTGCGCCGGGCCGAGAACAGCCGCTCGGGCGTGCGCGCCAGCACGTACCACCCGGTCGGCATGGGGAAGGAGGCGACGGCGGCCAGCCCCCCGCCGATCATCAACGCGCCTTCGGGATGGGGCGGCCGCGGCGTCGGTCGGCGCGGCAGGCCGAGCGTCTGCGGGAGCCCGCCGAGATAGGCGAAGCCGGGCGCGAAGCCGTACATGTAGACGCGGTAGTCGGCCCCGGAATGCAGCGCCATCACCTCTTCCGGCGTGACCCCGACTTTGTCGGCGACCTCGATCAGGTCCTCGCCGAAGGCGGGATCGTAGCAGCAGGGCACGATCCAGGCGCGGCCGGGCGCACGCTCGGAGGCGTCGTCCCGGCTCAGGCCCTTCACCGCCTCCACCAGCGCGCTGCGGTCGAGCGCCAGCGGATCGTAGTGGATCATCAGCGAGCGATAGGTCGGGACGGTTTCGACGACCCCCTCGGGCGTCCGCGCCCGCAGCGCGGCGTCGAGCTCCAGCACGCGGTCGTTGACCGCCGGGTCGACCGTCGCGCCGAACTCGACCACGAGCGCAGCTTCTCCCGCGTCGAGAAAGCGCGGCGTTTCGAGGTCCGACAGCGGCGTCTCGGTCATGGCGCGCCTCCCCAGCGGCGGCGGGGCGAGGGTCGGACGAGCGGCCGTCAGGCCAGTACGTTCGTCGCTTGCCCAGGATTGCGGCAGCGTGAGCCTCTGCCGCGATTTTCGCCAATCGTGATTGCGGATCGACGGCGATAAGCCCTCGTTATGGCGCGGGAGGCCCTGCTGCGAAGGCGCCGGCGACCTCCTGCGCGATCCGCGCGGCCTGCTCCGCCAGATGTTGGCCCGGGCGATTGGCGTAGGTCGCCGTGAAACCGATCGGCGACAGCCGGACCTCGGTCCGCGCCACCACCAGCTCGCCGGCGGCGATCTCCTTGCGCACGATCGCCGGCGGGATCACGCAGATTCCCAGCCGCTCCACCGTCATCTTCACGATGGTGGCGAGCGAGGCGCTGGTGTGGATCTGCGGCGGCGGCCCGTTCGCGCGCAGGATCAAGTCGCGCAGCTCCACGTAGGGGCTGGTGTTCTTGGGATAGGTGATCAGAGGGTGGCGCAGCAGGTCGTCCAGCGCGAGCGGGCGGTCGCAGTCCAGAAGTTGCGGCGAGGCGATCCAGGCGACCGGCGTGCTGAACAGCGGGCGGTTCACGAAGTCCGGCAGGGTGATCGGGCCGACGAGGAGCGCGAGGTCGATCTCGTTCGCGAGTAGCGCGCTCTGCATATTGGTGGAGATGTCGACCGAAATGTCGACCGTGACGCCGGGGTAGACCGCGCGCAGCCGCTCCACGAACGGAATCAGCCAGAGGTGCACGATGGTCTCGGACACGCCGAGCCGCAGCGAGCCGGTCATGGTCTCAGGACTTGCGAGGTCCGCTGTCATTTCGGCGCGCAGCGCCAGGAAGCGCTCGGCGTAGGCCAGCACCCGCCGGCCGGCGTCGGTAAGCGCGACGTCGCGGGCACGCCGCTCCAGCAGCGGCCCGTACTCCTGCTCGAGCGCCGCGATGCGCTGGGAAACGGCCGGCTGCGTGGTGTTCACCTGCTCGGCCGCGCGGCGAAAGCTCGCGAGCGTCGCCACCCAGTAGAAGATCTCGAGGCTGCGCAGGTCCGCCATGGGCGACGCTCTCCGGACGCGTGTTCGGCCAACCATGCCCCGCCGGCCGCCGCCCGTCATGCGCCGCGCGGGACGCAGGGCCCAGGGCCCGCGCGCTCGACGGCGGGGCGCGGAGGTCGTAAATCCCTGCCCCAAGAGAACGATCCATAAGAACCGGACCGCCGAGGACAGCCGCGATGCCCGCCTACCGCTCCCGCACCACCACCCATGGCCGCAACATGGCCGGCGCCCGCGGGCTCTGGCGCGCGACGGGGATGAAGGACAGCGACTTCGGCAAGCCGATCATTGCGGTGGTGAACTCGTTCACGCAGTTCGTCCCGGGCCACGTCCACCTCAAGGACCTCGGCCAGCTGGTGGCGCGCGAGATCGAGAAGGCGGGCGGCGTCGCGAAAGAGTTCAACACCATCGCCGTCGACGACGGCATCGCGATGGGCCACGACGGCATGCTCTACAGCCTGCCCTCGCGCGAACTGATCGCCGACAGCGTCGAGTACATGGTCAACGCGCACTGCGCGGACGCCATGGTCTGCATCTCGAATTGCGACAAGATCACCCCCGGCATGCTGCTGGCGTCGCTGCGCCTCAACATCCCGACCGTCTTCGTCTCCGGCGGGCCGATGGAAGCGGGCAAGGTCGTGCTCAAAGGCAAGGAGGTCGCGCTCGACCTCGTGGACGCCATGGTCGCGGCCGCCGACGACCGCGTCGCGGAGGAGGACGTCGCCAAGATCGAGCGCTCCGCCTGCCCGACCTGCGGCTCGTGCTCGGGCATGTTCACCGCGAACTCCATGAACTGCCTGACCGAAGCGCTCGGCCTCTCGCTCCCCGGCAACGGCTCGACGCTCGCCACCCATGCCGACCGCGAGCGCCTGTTCGTGGAGGCCGGCCACCTGATCGTCGACATCGCCAAGCGCTACTACGAGAGCGACGACGCCAGCGTCCTGCCGCGCTCGGTCGCGAGCTTCAACGCGTTCGAGAACGCCATGAGCCTCGACATCGCCATGGGCGGCTCGACCAACACCGTGCTGCATCTGCTGGCGGCCTCCCACGAGGGCGAGGTCGGCTTCACCATGGAGGACATCGACCGGCTGTCGCGCCGCGTGCCGGTGCTCTGCAAGGTCGCGCCGGCGAAGGCCGACGTGCACATGGAGGACGTCCACCGCGCCGGCGGCGTCATGAGCATTCTGGGCGAGCTTGGCCGCGCGGGCCTGCTGCACCTCGACGAGCCGACGGTCCACAGCGCGACCCTCGGCGACGCGCTCGCGCGCTGGGACGTCGCGGTCAGCCAGAGCGAGGCGGTCAAGACCTTCTTCCGCGCGGCCCCCGGCGGCGTGCCGACCCAGACCGCGTTCAGCCAGAACAGCCGCTACGACGACCTCGACCTCGACCGCGAGAACGGCGTCATCCGCAGCGCCGACCACGCCTTCTCGAAGGACGGCGGCCTCGCTGTGCTCTCCGGCGACCTCGCGCTCGACGGCTGCATTGTGAAGACCGCGGGCGTCGACGAGTCGATCCTGAAATTCTCAGGCCCGGCCAAGGTGTTCGAGAGCCAGGACGACGCCGTCAGCGGGATCCTCACCGGCAAGGTCGTCGCGGGCGAGGTGGTCGTCATCCGCTACGAAGGCCCGCGCGGCGGCCCCGGCATGCAGGAAATGCTCTACCCCACGAGCTACCTGAAATCGAAGGGTCTCGGCAAAGCCTGCGCGCTGGTCACCGACGGCCGCTTCTCCGGAGGCTCGTCCGGCCTCTCGATCGGCCACGTCTCTCCGGAAGCGGCGGAAGGCGGCCTGATCGCGCTCGTCGAGGACGGCGACCTGGTCGAGATCGACATCCCCGGCCGCTCGATCCGGCTTGCGGTCGAGCCTTCGGTGATCGCGGCCCGTCGCGCGGCCGAGATCGCTCGCGGCGCCGACGCCTGGAAGCCGAAGGCGCGCAAGCGCAAGGTCTCGGCGGCGCTGAGGGCCTACGCCGCCTTCACCACCAGCGCCGCCCGCGGCGCCGTGCGCGACGTCGACCAGGCACGCTGAGGCGGCATCCTCCCAAGCGGCGTCGAACGCTCAAGACGGCGGCGCGCATCGCGGCGTCATCTGCGCCTCACATCCGCGTCATGCGCGATCCCTAGTTTTGGAGCGATCCGAAGCGGAGGGCTCAGGGATGTCGCTCGAGAAAAGGCTTCTTCACGGCGTCGACCGCCGCCGGTTTCTGAACGCCACATGGGCGACGGCGCTGGGGGCTACGGCGCTCGCGCTCGTGCCCGGCGACGACGTCTTCGCCGAGCCGTCCCTCGGCGCCGATCCGTTCACGCTCGGCGTCGCCTCCGGGGATCCGAAGCCCGACGGAGCCGTGCTCTGGACGCGGCTCGCGCCCGACCCGCTGAACGGCGGCGGCCTGACCCAGCCGTACCTGCCGGTGCGTTGGCGGGTGGCGACGGACTCGAGCCTGCGCAACGTCGTCCAGTCCGGCATCGCGCTGGCGCACGCCTCGCTCGCCCATTCGGTGCACGTCGAGGTTCAGGGCCTGCTGCCGAACCGGGTCTATTTCTACCAGTTCGACTACCGCGCCGAGCAGAGCCGCGTCGGGCGCTTCCGCACTGCGCCAGACGCTTCGCTGCCGCTGGCGAGCCTCGATTTCGCTCTCCTCACCTGTCAGGCGTGGCACGACGGCTACTACACGGTCCTCAACGACGTCGCCGACCAGGACCTCGACGTCGTGTTCCACCTTGGCGACTATCTCTATGAGTATGACCCGCGCAAGAACGTGCGCGGCGTCACGCTGTCGGATCGGTTCGCCGGCGAAACGGTGACGCTCGAGCGCTACCGCGACCAGCACGCGCTCTACAAGACCGACCCCCATCTGCAGCGCCTGCACGCGCGCCACCCGATGGTCGTCATCTGGGACGACCACGAGGTGCAGAACGACTACTCCGGCCGCTTCCCCGAATACATGAACATGCCGCTCGACGTGTTCCTGAAGCGGCGCTCCGCCGCCTACCAGGCCTATTACGAGCACATGCCGCTGCGCCGGCCGCCGACCAGCGCGACCAACAACCTGCTGATCTACCGCTCGCTGAGCTTCGGCGATCTCGCCGAGTTCGTGATGCTCGACACCCGCCAGCACCGCAGCGACAACCCCTGCGGCGACGGCGAGAGCCAGAGGTGCGCCGCCGCGCTGGAGCCCGGCGCCACGATGCTGGGCGTCAACCAGGAGCGCTGGGTCAACCAGCGTCTGGCGAACGGCAAGCGCCGCTGGACCTTCCTGACCCAGGGGCCGCTGATGGCCGAACTCGACCACGACGTCGGCGCCGGCACGCGCTACTGGAACGACGCCTGGGACGGCTATCCGGCCGCGCGCGACCGTCTGTTCAAGGCGATTGCGGACGGCGGGGTGCGGAACCCCGTGGTGTTCACAGGCGACTGGCACTCGACCTTCGTCAACGACCTGCACCGCGACTTCAAGCGTCCGGGCCGGACGCCGCTCGCCACCGAGTTCGTCACGCCCGCGATCACCAGCGGCGGCGACCGCACGCCCTATGGCCCCTACTACGGGCCGATGATCCCGGCCAACCCGCACATCCGCTACTACGAGGGCGACAAGCGCGGCTACTTCCGCATGTCGCTGACGCATGAGCGGTTGAAGGCCGACCTGCGGTTCGCGAGCCGGGTTGAGACGCCGCGCGGCTCGGTCGACACGGTCGCAAGCTTCGTGGTGGCCGACGGCCAGCCGGGCGCGCTGACGGCCTGAGGCGGCGCGCAAAGCGCTCAGCATCCGCACGGCAGCTCCACTGCCACGGGGAGCGGCCGTCGCTTTACGGAGGGGCCGGCTTGAGCTAGAAGACGAGAACGAACGTTCGCTCTCGAAATCTGAGCCGCCCTATGAACGAGATGACTCCGCCGCTCGGGCTCCGGGCGAAGCGTCAGGAAGACCAGCGGCGGCGGATCCTCGACGCCGCGATCGCCTGTTTCGCCCGCGGCGGCTTTCACGCCACCGGCATGCAGGCGATCTGCGCCGAGGCCGGCATGAGCCCGGGCGGGCTCTACCGCTACTTTCCGTCCAAGGAGGCGATCATCGAGGCGATCGTCGAGCGCGACCGCGCCGACATTGCGCCGCAGCTCCTCCCGCTGCTCGAGGTCGACGACGTGGTCGGCGCGCTGATCGCCACGGCCCGCGCCTTCATGACCGGCAACTTGATGCCGGAGAGCCTTGTGATCTTCCCCGAGCTGAACGCCGAGGTCGTGCGAAATCCCTCCGTGCGCGCGATCTCGGAGCGCCTCGAGGACGAGGCGCGCGACATCCTCGTCCGCGTGTTGGAGCGGGGCATGAGCCTCGGCCAGATCGACCCGGCGCTCGACGCGCTCGACGCGGTGCGGCTGCTGATGGCGATGACCGACGGCGTGCTGATGCGGCTCCTGATCGAGCCCGGCGCCAAGCTCGACGGCTTGATGCCCATGTACGAGCGCGCGATCCGCGCCTTCCTCGCCCCCCAGCCCCTGCGCGCCGCGCAGACCGAGGCCCGCCCATGAACGCCCCCTTGCGCGCCCGTCCGGACGCGGCGGCTCCCTCCAGAACGACGCCGCCCGTCCGTCGTCGCCGGCGCTGGCCGTGGGTTCTCGGCGCGCTTGCGGCGCTCGGCGCCGGCGCGTTCCTGTTCAAGGACGACCTCGCCCGCTACGCCGCCGAACGCCAGACGCCGTCGCAGGCGGCGGACGCCGCCGCTCCGGTCGCGAAGCCCATTTCGGTCACGGTCGCGACGGCGACGCGGCGTGAGATCGCCCAGGTCGAGCAGGTCACCGGCACGCTGGTCGCCCGCGACGAGGTGCTGGTCGGCGC
Organism: Methylopila capsulata; assembly: GCF_016907975.1. Lineage (GTDB taxonomy): Bacteria > Pseudomonadota > Alphaproteobacteria > Rhizobiales > Methylopilaceae > Methylopila > Methylopila capsulata. The sequence goes on along the minus strand of NZ_JAFBCY010000002.1, from coordinate 838,853 downwards.
GCAGATCGACGGGCTTCGGCTCGACGAATACCTTGTCGACGTCGGCGACCGGGTGGCGCAGGGGCAGGTGCTCGCCCGGCTCGACCGCGACATGCTCGAGACGCAGGCGCTGCAGAACGCCTCCTCGGTCGCCAAGGCCGAGGCCGCCATCGCGCAGGTCGAGGCCGCGATCGCCGAAGCCGAGGCCTCGCAGGTTGAAGCGGTGGCGTCGCTGAAGCGCGCCGAACAGCTCAAGGGCTCCGGCAACGTCACCGGCGAAACTCTTCAGGCCCGCCAGACGGCGGCCCAGGTCGCCGCGGCGCGGGTGCGGGCGCAGGGGCAGAACCTCAAGGTGGCGCAGGCTGAGAAGGCGCTGGCCGAAGCGCAGGGCCGCGAGATCGCGCTGCGTCTCGCGCGCACCGAGGTCCGGGCGCCCTCCGCCGGCGTCGTCGCAAGCCGCACGGCGCGCGTGGGCCAGATCGTCGGCATGTCGGGGGAGGCGCTGTTCCAGCTGGTGCGCGACGGCGAGATCGAGCTGAAGGCGGAGGCGACCGAGACCCGGCTGCACTCCATCGCGGCGGATCAGCCCGTGCGCGTGACGGCGGCGGGTGTTCCAAAGCCGTTCGACGGCCGGGTCCGGCTGGTCGAACCGACGGTGGATGCCACGACGCGGCTCGGCGTGGTCCGGATCGCGCTGCCGGCCGACGGCGCGTTGCGTCCGGGACTGTTCGCCCGCGGGGCGATCGAGACCGCGCGGCGCGAGGGCGTGACCGTGCCTCAGTCCGCCGTGCTCTACGGCGCCGAGGGCGTCACCGTGCAGGTGGTGATTGACGGCGTCGTGGCCGAGCGGCGGGTGACGCTCGGGTTGCAGGACGCCGAGGGCGTGGAAATTCTCGAAGGCGTCGCGGCCGGCGAGGCGGTGGTCGCCCGCGCCGGCGGATTCCTGCGCGACGGCGACCGGGTGGCGCCGGTGACGGCGCCTGCTGTGTCGGCTTCGGCGAAGGACCGATAACGATGGCCCTGAACGTCTCCGCCTGGTCGATCCGCAAGCCGATCCCGCCGCTGGTGCTGTTCGTGGTGCTGACGGCGATCGGTCTGTTCTCGTTCGCGTCGCTGCCGGTGACGCGGATGCCGAACATCGACCTGCCGCTGGTCTCGGTCACCATCAACCAGACCGGGGCGGCGCCGAGCGAGCTCGAGCTGCAGGTGACGAAGCGCGTGGAGACCGCGGTCGCGGGGCTCGCGGGCGTCAAGCACATCACCTCCTCGATCGGCGACGGCGTGTCCGTCACCAGCATCGAGTTCCAGCTCGAGACCCAGGTCGACCGCGCGGTCAACGACGTGCGCGACGCGATCACCGGCATCCGCACCGACCTGCCGCAATCGATCGAAGAGCCGCTGATCCAGCGCATCGACATCGAGGGCATGGCGATCTCGACCTACGCCGCCTCCGCGCCGGCGATGACGCCGGAGGAGCTGAGCTGGTTCGTGGACGACCGCATCGTCCGGGCGCTGCAGGGCGTGCGCGGCGTCGCGCAGGTGAAGCGCGAGGGCGGCGTCGACCGCGAGATCCGCGTCGCGCTGGACCCGGCCCGCATGCAGGCGCTGGGCGTCACGGCGGCGGACGTCAACGCGCAGCTCCGCGCGACGAACGTCGACCTGGCCGGCGGCCGAGGCGAGGTCGGCGCGCAGGAGCAGACCGTGCGCACGCTCGCCGGCGCGCTCACCGTGGAGCGTCTCGCCGAGGCGCGCATCTCCTTGCCGGGCGGGCGCGAGGTGCGCCTGTCCGATCTCGGCACGGTGCGCGACGGTTCGGCCGAACCCCGCGCCGCCGCCCGTCTCGATGGCAAGCCGATCGTCGCCTTCGGCGTCTACCGCGCCAAGGGGTTTTCGGACGTCGTGGTCGCGGAGGCGGCGAAAGCGAAGCTCGACGAGCTCGCCGCGAGCTATCCCGACGTGACGATCACGCCGATCGACACCACCGTCCGCTACACCAAGGCCGACTACGAGAGCGCGATGCACACGCTGATCGAGGGCGCTGTGCTCGCGGTGATCGTGGTCTTTCTGTTCCTGCGCGACGTGCGGGCGACGCTGATCTCGGCGCTCGCGATCCCGCTGTCGATCCTGCCGACCTTCTGGGTGATGGACGCCCTCGGCTTCTCGCTCAACGGCGTCAGCCTGCTCGCGATTACGCTCGTGACCGGCATCCTGGTCGACGACGCCATCGTCGAGATCGAGAACATTGTGCGCCACATGCGCATGGGAAAGTCCGCCTACCGAGCCTCGATCGAGGCGGCGGACGAGATCGGGCTGGCGGTGGTCGCGACCACCGCCACGATCATCGCGGTGTTCATGCCCGTGAGCTTCATGGGCGGCATCGCGGGACAGTACTTCAAGCAGTTCGGCATCACGGTCGCGGTCGCCGTCGCCTTCTCGCTTCTCGTCGCGCGGCTCATCACGCCGCTGCTGACCGCCTACTTCCTGCGCGACCACGGCGCCCATGAGGAGCGCGACGGCGTCATCATGCGCGGCTACACGCGCGTTCTCGCCTGGTCGGTGCGGTGGCGTTTCGTGACGGTCGGCGCGGGCGTCGCGCTGTTCGTGGGCTCGGTCATGCTGGCGGGGCTGCTGCCTTCGGGCTTCCTGCCCGAGAACGACACCTCGCGCTCGATCCTGAAGATCGAGCTCCCGCCGGGCTCGACGCTCGACCAGTCCGAGGAGGTCGGCCAGCGCATCACGACGCTTCTGCTGGCGCGGCCTGAGGTGGCCTCGGTCTACGCCTCCGTCGGCTCGGGCGCGCAGGCAGGCCCGATGGCGGCCTCCGGCGAGGTCCGCAAAGGCGTGCTGATCGTCAATCTCAAGCCGCGCTCGGAGCGGACCTTGAGCCAGAAGCAGTTCGAGGGAGAGGTGCGCGATCAGCTCGCGGCGATCCCCGACATCCGCACCAACTTCGGCAACGACGGAGGTCAGCGCGAGTTCACGCTGATCGTCTCCGGCTCCGATGGCGCTGCGGTGGAGAAGGCGGCGGTCGCGCTTGAGAAGGAAACCCGGGCCTCCGTGCCGGGCCTGCTCAACGTCGTCTCCACGGCCGCGATCGACCGGCCCGAGATCCGCATCGTCCCCAAGCTCGACGAGGCGGCCCAGCTAGGCGTCTCGGTGGCGCAGATCGCGGAGACCGTGCGCGTCGCGACCATCGGGGACGTCGAACAGAACCTCGCCAAGTTCTCGGCGGGAGACCGGCAGGTCCCGATCCGCGTCCAGCTGGACGAGGCGGCGCGCGCCGACGTCGCGACCTTCGAGAACCTGCGCGTGCGCCGCGACGCCGGCGGCAGCGTGCCGCTGTCCACCGTCGCCGACGTGCGGTTCGGCAAGGGTCCGACGAGCATCGACCGCTACGACCGCGACCGCCGCGTCGCGATCGAGGGCGACCTTGCGCCAGGGGTCGCGCTCGGGACCGCGCTCGAGGCGGTCAAGGCGCTGCCGGCGGCGAAGACCCTGCCCGAAGGCGTGACGCTGAAGGAGTTCGGCGACGTCGAGATCATGAACGAGGTGTTTTCGGGCTTCGCGGTCGCCATGGGCGCCGGCGTCTTGCTGGTGTTCGCGGTGCTCGTGCTGCTGTTCGCCGACGTCGCCCAGCCCGTCACCATCCTGATGTCGCTGCCGCTGTCGATCGGCGGGGCCTTCGTCGCGCTGCTGCTGACCAACAACTCGGTCAGCCTGCCGGTCGTCATCGGGTTCCTCATGCTGATGGGGATCGTGACGAAGAACGCGATCCTGCTGGTGGACTTCGCGATCGAAGAGGTCGCCCGCGGCGTCGACCGCACGACGGCGCTGATCGACGCCGGCCGCAAGCGCGCCCGGCCGATCGTGATGACGACCGTCGCCATGGCGGCGGGCATGGTCCCCTCGGCGCTCGCGCTCGGCGAAGGCGGCTCCTTCCGCGCGCCCATGGCGATCGCCGTGATCGGCGGCCTGCTGGCCTCGACCCTGCTCAGCCTGGTCTTCGTGCCGGCCGTCTTCACGATCATGGACGATCTCAGCCGCCTGTTCGGCTGGATCTTCGGCCGTTTCGTGGGCCCGAAGGACGAACCGGAGACGGGCGCGCACGCCCTGCCGCGGGAGACGCTCCGCGCAGCGGAGTGACGCGCTTGCCGGGCAGGTTTACGGCGCATCCGGCCGTCGCGTGCTAACGCGTGGGCGTCACTCCTCGCGCCGCTCCAGCCCGCGGGCGGTGCGGAGTTGCGGGAATCGCCAGGCCCAGATCGCCGCCACCGCCATGGCGCCGGCGCCGCCGACCACGATCGCCGGCATCACGCCGATGAACGTGGCGGTGACGCCCGCCCGGAACTCCCCGAGTTCGTTCGACGCGCCGACGAACATCATGTTCACCGCGTTGACCCGGCCGCGCACCTCGTCGGGCGTCCAGAGCTGCAGCAGCGTCTCGCGGATCGTCACGCTCACCATGTCGGCGCCGCCCATCACCGCAAGCGCCGCGACCGAAAGCCAGACCGTCGTCGACAGGCCGAAGACCATGGTCGCGAGGCCGAACAGGCCGACGCAGGCGAACATGATGCGTCCGGCGTGGTCGCGGATCGGGACGATCGAGAGCAGGGCGGCGACGGCGATCGCGCCGACGCCGGGCGCGGCCCGCAGCAGGCCGAGGCCCCAGGGGCCGACGTCCAGCACGTCGCGGGCGACCGCCGGCATCAGCGCCATGGCGCCGCCGAGCAGCACGGCGAATAGGTCGAGCGTGATGGCCCCCAGCACCACCTTCTCGCGGAACACATAGTCGAAGCCCGCGACCAGCGTGCGCCAGTTCGCCTGGAAGGCGCGGCGCGGCTGGACCACGCGGATGGCGGCGACGAGGACGAGCGCCAGGACCAGGAGAGCCGCCGCCACCGCGTAGGCGACCGCGCCGCCGAGCCCGTAGAGCAGGCCGCCCGCGACCGGGCCGACGATGCTCGCGAACTGCCAGGCGGACGAGGTCCACGTGATCGCGTTGGCGAGCGCTTCCTTCGGCACGAGGTTCGGCACGATCGAGGTGCTGGCCGCGCCGAAGAAGGCCCGGGCGACGCCGAACACGAACAGCACGGCGAAGATCGAGACGACCGAGATCTCGTGGGCGAAGGTGAGCGCGACGAGCGCGAGCGCCCCGGCGGCCTCCACCGCGACGCAGAGCCCCATGATCAGACGCCGCGAGAACCGATCGGCGGCGGGCCCCGTCACCAGCACGAGCGCGAAAGCCGGCAGGAACTGGACGAGGCCGACGAGTCCGAGGTCGAAGGGGTCGCGCGTGAGGTCGTAGACCTGCCAGCCGACCGCGACCGACACGATCTGGATGGCGAAGGTGGCGCAGAGCCGCGCGATCCAGAACAGCGTGTAATTGCGGTGGCGGAAGGCGATCGGAGAGACGGGCGCGCCGCTCGCGGGCGAGGGCGCGTCGGGTCCGATGACGGTCATGGGGCGGGCCATCTGTGCACGTGCGGTCCGCCGCTTAAAGCGCTCGCGCGCTCACATGTCGAGGCGCAGGAGGCGGGACGCTGCGTCCCGCGGGTCGCTCTCGTTCTTTAGTCGAGGCGGTAGGCCACGAGCTTGCCCTCGTGGTTCAGCGGCAGGACGGCGGTCTTGGACGCCGCGTCGTAGGAGAGGTCGGCCGAGCCGGGGCTGAGCGAGAGAAGCTGCTCGTGCTTCCCGGTCGCGTCGATCAGGTAGAGCGGGCCCTTGAGGTAGTCGGTGGCGAGGTACCCGCCGCCGCCCAGCACGACCAGGCCGTCCAGGGCGCCGATCGGCGCTCCGCTTCCAAGCGGGCGGGCCTTGCCGTCGGACAGCGGCAGCTCCACGAGGTGGCCCTCGCTGGTGGGCTTGCCGTCGACGAAGGGGCCGAAGCCGGCGATGATCAGCCGGTCGCCTTCGATCGCAAGGCCGTTGGGGCCGTTCAGCTCCGGGCCTTCCGCGAACCGCGTCATGGCGCCGTCCTTGAGCGCGAAGATGACGTTCTTCGCGGTGTCCGAGACCAGGACGCGGCCGTCCGGCGTCGCGACCACGTCGTTCAGGAAGCCGGCGCCCTCCACCGGGTAGCGGTTCGCCACCTTGGCGGAAGCGACGTCGATCTCGACCAGCTCGTCGATGTCGGCCACGTAGAGCTTGCCCCCGACCAGCGCCATGCCCTTCGGGGCGTTAAGGCCGCTGATCCATTCGGGCTCGATCATCCGCCCGTCGACCGTCGTCTTCGCGATGAAGCCGACGCCGTCCTTCTCCGTCATCGAACCGGCGACGAGGCTGACATAGAGAAAACCGTCGCTGGCGGGGAGCACGGACTCCGGCTGGCGCAGGTCGCCGATCTCCCAAAGCTTCCGCGGCTCGGCGGCGGCGGCAGGGCTGGCCAGGACGGCGAGCGCCAGGGCGAGGACGATGGGGCGGACGGACATGGGAGCGTCTCCTCGGGACGAAGCGCGTTCGCCGCGCTCTGGCGCGCGTGGTTCCGCGCGCGTGTTCCCTGCGTCATATGGGGCGCTCGTGCGGATTGACCGCGTCCGTCGCACGCGACCGTGTCCCGGCGGTGGCCTTTTGCCTCCGGCTGCGGCATATCGCGGGCCATGAGCCTCGACGTCATCACGTTCGGCTGCCGGCTGAACGCCGTGGACAGCGAGACCATCCGCGCCCATGCGCGCGGGCGGGACGATCTCGTCGTGGTCAACGCCTGCGCCGTCACAGCCGAAGCCACCCGACAGGCGCGCCAGGCGGTGCGCCGCGCCGCCCGCGCCAACCCCGGGGCGGAGATCGTCGTGACCGGCTGCGGCGCCGAGATCGAGCCGCATGCGTTTTCGAGCATGCCCGAGGTCGCCCGCGTGGTCGGCGCGGCCGACAAGCTCCGGCCTGAGACCTGGGGGGCAGGACATGAGCGCGCCGCGCCGGTCGCGGACGCAGCGATCCTTCCGCCGCCGGCGGAGGCCGCCATCCTCGCGCCGCGCGCCTTCGTGCAGGTCCAGACCGGGTGCGACCATCGCTGCACCTTCTGCGTCATCCCCTTCGGCCGCGGCGCGTCGCGCTCCACGCCGAAGGCGCAGGTGATCGCCGAGGTGCGCCGGGTGCTGGACCGCGGGGCGCAGGAGGCGGTGCTGACCGGCGTCGACCTCACCTCCTGGGGGCTCGATCTCGGCGCCGGCGAGCGGCTGGGCGATCTCGTCCGCGCGGTGCTCGCCGCCGTGCCCGAACTGCCGCGGCTGCGGCTGTCCTCGCTCGACGCGGTCGAGATCGACGACGCGCTGGTGCGCGCCTTCGCGGAGGAGGAGCGGCTCGCGCCGCATCTCCACCTCTCGCTCCAGTCCGGCGACGACATGATCCTGAAGCGCATGAAGCGTCGGCATTCCCGCGCCGACGCCGTGCGGTTCTGCGACGGGATGCGGCGGGCGCGGCCTGACGTCGCCTTCGGCTGCGACGTGATCGCGGGGTTCCCGACCGAGACTGACGCGATGTTCGAGAACACCCGCTCGGCGCTCGAGGACTGCGGGATCGCCTACGCGCACGTGTTCCCCTACTCCGTGCGCCCCGGCGTTCCGGCCGCCCGCATGCCGCAGGTGGCCGGCGAAATCATCAAGACCCGCGCGGCGGCTTTGCGCGCTACGGGAGAGGCCTTGCTCGCCCGCCACCTCGCGGGCCATGTGGGGCGGCGGCTCGTCGTTCTGTCGGAGGGCAGGGGCCTCGCCCGCGCTGCGGACTTCGCGCTGGTTCGCCTCGCCGCCGACACGCCCAAGGGCGCGTTTGTGGACGTGGACGTCGCCGGCCACGACGGCCGCGCGCTGCTTGCGGCGGAGCGGGGCATGGACGGCGCGTTGAGATCGGGAACAGGACAAAGCTCATGACCGACGCTCCCGAGGCCAAAGGCTGGTTCACGCGCCTGCGCGACGGTCTCTCCAAGACCTCGACGCAGCTGACCCGCGGCATCACCGAGATCTTCACCAAGGAGAAGCTCGACGCGGCGACGCTTGACGAGCTCGAGGACCTGCTGATTCAGTCCGACCTCGGCGTCGCGACCGCCGAGCGCGTCACCGCCGCCGTGGGCCGGGCGCGGCACGCCAAGCAGCTCGACGGCGAGAGCGTGCGCGCGATCGTGGCGCAGGAGGTGGCGCGCGTGCTGGCGCCGGTCGCCGTGCCGCTCGATCCGCCCGAAAGCGCGCGCCCGGCGGTGATCCTCGTCGTCGGCGTCAACGGCTCGGGCAAGACCACCACCATCGGCAAGCTGGCCGAAACCTACCGCACCGCCGGTCTCAAGGTCGTGCTGGCGGCGGGCGACACCTTCCGCGCCGCCGCGGTCGAGCAGCTCGCGGTCTGGGCGCAGCGTACCGGCGCCGCCTTTGTCTCCAAGGAAACCGGCGCCGACGCCGCCGCGCTCGCCTACGAGGCCTACGCCAAGGCGCGGGCGGACGACGCGGACCTGCTGATCGTCGACACCGCCGGCCGGCTGCAGAACAAGGCCGGGCTGATGGCGGAGCTCGAGAAAATCGTGCGCGTGCTGAAGAAGTTCGACGCCGACGCGCCGCACGCCTGCCTGCTGGTGCTGGACGCAACGACCGGCCAGAACGCGCTTGGCCAGGTGGAGGCTTTCGCGAAGACGGCCGGCGTCACAGGCCTCGTCATGACCAAGCTCGACGGCACCGCCCGCGGCGGCATCCTGGTCGCGGTCGCGGAGAAATACCGGCTGCCGGTGCACTTCATCGGCGTCGGCGAGGGCCTCGACGACCTCGAGCCGTTCGACCCTGACGATTTCGCCCGGGCGCTCGTAGGGCTGCCTCGGGTCGAGAAGACCTACGAGTTCTAACCGACGATCGCCTTACTCGGCGGCCTGGCCAAGGGCCGTCTGCGCGCGCGCCCGATCGCGGGTGTATTGCACCAGATCCGCCTGCAGCGCCTGCAGATCCTTCGCCGGCGTCCAGACCTTCACCGCGTACTCGACGCCGCCGTCGCTGTAGCTGGTCGGCGTCACGATTGGCTCCGGCGAGGCCAGCGCATGCGGGTTGTCGCGCAGGAAGGCGGCGATCTCGGCGCGGGCGGATTCGAAATCCTGGTCGGCCGGCGCGGTCAGCGTCGTCTCCACGCGGCGGGTCGGGTACTTCGACTTGTTGGTCAGCGCGGTGCCCCAGACCTGCGCGTTCGGGATCAGCACCTGCACGTTGTCGCCGCTGGCGAGCTCCGTGAAGAACAGGTTGAGGTCGCGCACCGTCCCTGCCTTGCCGGCGACCTCGATGGCGTCGCCGACCTTGAACGGGCGGAACAGCAGCAGCATCACGCCCGCCGCCATGTTCGACAGCGTGCCCTGCAGCGCGAGGCCGATGGCGAGGGACGCGGCGCCCAGCACCGCGATGAGGCTCGTCGCCTGGATGCCGACGAGCTGGAGGATCGCGACCAGCACCACGGCGAGCGTGGCGTATTGCGCGAGACTCGCGAGGAAGGAGGCGACCGTCACGTCCATCCGCTTGGAGGCGAGCAGCCCGCGGTGGACGCCGTTGTGGATCACGCCGGCGATCCAGAAGCCGGCGACCGCCAGGGCCAGCGCGCCCACGACGTTGAAGCCGTAGACGACCACGAGGTTGGTCAGAAAGGTGAAGTCGATCGGTACGTTGGGCATCGGGCCCCTCAGGTCTTCGGCGGGCGGCGCGCATCCACGCGAGCGTCGGCCGTCCTCGGTCATCGGGCGTTCCCCCGACGTAGAGCGGCCGCCTGTTCGCGCAACCCCCGAGCCCGTGTCGCAGGCGCAGGCTCTTGCCTTCAGGCGCGGCCATGGGCAATGTCGCCAGTCCCTGCGCGGCCCCACGCCGCGCCGCCTCCCGATCGCCGACGCCGCCCCCGCTGCGACCGTCGCGCGATCTCCACCGACGACACCGGAGCGGGACGACCCACATGCGCGCGACCCTCGAGCGAGCGGCCCTCCTGAAGGCCCTTGCCCATGTCCACCGCGTCGTCGAGCGGCGGAACACCATCCCGATCCTCGCGAACGTCCTGCTCCGCGCGGGAACCGACGGCCTCCGGCTGCAGGCGACCGACCTCGACCTCGAGGTGGTGGAGACGGTGGCGGCCGAGGTGGCGCAGCCCGGCGCGACCACGGTGCCGGCGCACACCTTCTACGACATCGTCCGAAAGCTGCCGGACGGCAGCCAGGTCTCGCTGGAGATGGGCGGCGAACGCGGCACGCTGGTCATCCGCGCCGGCCGTTCCCGCTTCACGCTGCAGACCCTGCCGGACAGCGATTTCCCGGACCTCGCCGCGGGCGAGCTTCCGACCGGCTTCACGATCGGCGCGGCCGACCTGAAGCGGCTGATCGACAAGACCCAGTTCGCGATCTCGAACGAAGAGACCCGCTACTACCTCAACGGCATCTACCTGCACGCGGTCGACAGCGCGGGCGTGTCGCTGCTGCGCGCGGTCGCGACCGACGGTCATCGCCTCGCGCGGGTCGAGATGCCGGCGCCGGCGGGCGCCGTCGGGATGCCGGGCGTGATCGTGCCGCGCAAGACCGTCTCCGAGATCCAGCGCCTCGTCGAGGATCCGGAAGGCGAGGTGAAGGTCGAGCTGTCGCCCACCAAGATCCGCGTGTCCTTCGGCCAGGTGGTGCTCACTTCCAAGCTGATCGACGGCACCTTCCCGGACTATGGCCGCGTCATCCCCGCCGGAAACGACAAGCGCCTCACGGTCGATCGTCTCGAGTTCAAAAGCGCCGTCGACCGCGTCTCCACCATCTCGTCCGAGCGCGGCCGCGCCGTGAAGCTCTCGCTCACCGATCGCAAGCTGGTGCTCACCGTCACAAACCCGGACTCGGGCAACGCGACGGAGGAGATCGAGGTGGACTACGAGGCCGAGCCGCTCGATATCGGCTTTAATTCCCGCTATCTGCTCGACATCGCCGACCAGCTCGAAGGCGACACCGCGCTGATCCGCCTCGCCGATCCCGGCTCGCCGACGTTGGTGCAGGACCGTGACGACTCCCCGGCGCTCTATGTGCTGATGCCGATGCGGGTGTGAGGGCTTACGTCGCCGCTCCGGCCTGTCAGAAAACGCGCCGTCGTCCTCCGGCTTGACCGGGGGACCCATCTGCGACGTGGCGCTCTGCGCTTGGGATGGATCCTCCGGTCAAGCCGGAGGATGACGCGTTTCATTCGGTGGCCATCGTGCGGTGGCCGAGGTTCATGACAGGCACATCCCACCGCCGCGCCGGGGTCTCCCGCCTGCGCCTCACCAACTTCCGCTCCTACCCCGCGCTCGACCTGCATTCCGGCGAAGGCTCGGTCGCGCTCGTGGGGCCGAACGGCGCCGGCAAGACCAACATCCTCGAGGCGATCTCGCTGCTCGCACCGGGCCGCGGCCTGCGCCGCGCGCCGCACGGCGAATTCGCGCGCACGCCCGGCGACGGGTCCTGGGCGGTCGCGGCCGAGATCGCCGGCGACGACGACGGCCCGACACGGCTCGGCACGGGCGTCGAGCCCGCGCAGGACGCGACCGGTCGCCGCTGCCGGATCGACGGCGCGCCGGTCTCGGGCGCCGGGGCGTTCTCCGAGCATTTGCGCCTCGTCTGGTTGACGCCGGACCTCGACGGCCTGTTCCGCGGGCCGGCCGGCGATCGCAGGCGTTTCCTCGACCGGCTGGTCAACGCCGCGGACCCGGCGCACGCCGCCCGCGCCTCCGGGCTCGAGCGCGCTCTGCGCTCCCGCAACCGCCTGCTGGAGGACCCGCGCGCGGACGCCCGCTGGGTGGACGCGGTCGAGCGCGAACTGGCGGAACTGGCCATTTCGGTTGCGGCTGCGCGGGTGGAGACCGTCGCCCGGCTGGCGGCGCTGGTCGCCGAGACCGCCGAGGCGGCGTCGCCGTTCCCGACCGCCGAGGTTGCGCTCGAGGGGTCGGTGGAGGCCGAACTGGCCCATCTCTCCGCAACCGCCGCCGAAGACGCCTACCGTGAGCGGCTGGGCCGCGGCCGCCCCCGCGACCGCGCGGCGGGGCGTACGCTCGAGGGTCCGCACCTGAGCGACCTCCTGGTGCGCCACGCCGCCAAGGACATGCCGGCGGAGAAATGCTCCACCGGCGAGCAGAAGGCGCTGCTGGTCGGCCTCGTGCTGGCCCACGCCCGCCTCGTGGCCCGTCTCGACGGCCGGGCGCCCGTGGTGCTGCTCGACGAGGTCGCGGCCCATCTTGACCCCGTCCGCCGCGCGGCGCTCTATGGCGCGCTCGACGCCCTGGGCGCGCAGGTCTGGCTCACCGGCGCAGACCCCGCGGCCTTCGCGGATCTCGGCGGTCGGGCGACGGTGTTTTCGGTCACGGACGGAGACGTGCGGCGAGGGCCTTGAGCCTCAGCGCATTGGCGCTTGACGGCTCGCGCGCCGCCGCTTCAATTCCCGGCCATGACCCTCGCCAGCCTCCTCACCTTCTCGGCCGCCCTGTTCGTCGTGGCGGCCACGCCCGGCCCCGGAGTTGCGGCCATCGTGGCCCGCGCGCTCGGCGTCGGGTTTCGCCGCACCGCCCCCATGGTGGCCGGGCTCATCCTCGGAGACGTGGTCTGGCTCGCCTGCGCCGCCTTCGGGCTCGCCGTGCTGGCGGCGAGCTTCGGGACGGCCTTCATGGTCGTGAAGTACCTCGGCGCGGCCTATCTGCTCTATCTGGCGGTGAAGCTCTGGCGCGCGCCGGCCTCGACCGACGCGGTCGCAGCAGAAGCCCGGCCGATGTCCGCCGCGCGCGGCTTCCTCGCGGGACTCGCGGTCACGATCGGCAATCCGAAGGCGATGGTGTTCTACCTCGCGCTGCTGCCGGCGATCGTCGATCTCGGCCACGTCGACGCGCTTGGCTTCGCCGAGCTCGCGGCCGCCACCGTGCTGGTGCTGATCGTGGTGATGGGCGGCTATGCGGCGCTGGCCTCCCGCGCCCGCGCGTGGCTTGTCTCGCCCCGCGGCCGGCGCCTGTTGAACCGCATCTCGGGCGCGACCATGGGCGCCGCCGCCGCGGGCGTCGCCGCGAGCTGACGCCGCGACGGTCTGGCGCTCCAAGAAAAGCCATTGTTTCCAGATATTTGACGCTCTGCGTGGGGTTATTGACAGGCATCCCCTGGAGCCCGCGTCAAAACTCGCCTTTCCGACCTCGAAAGGGTAGGAATAGGCGGTTCAAAACGCCTGATTCCTGCCGAGTTTTTCCGACGCTCGCCCAAGCCTCACGCCGACCGCCGCGCACCGCGGCCATCGCAGGCGCCAGCGCACCCCGCGAGGAGATCTGACATGTCCGACATTCCTTCGAACGGCGGCGCCGAAGACTACGGCGCAGACTCGATCCGGGTCCTCAAGGGGCTCGACGCCGTGCGCAAGCGACCGGGGATGTACATCGGCGACACCGACGACGGCTCCGGCCTGCACCACATGGTCTACGAGGTCATCGACAACGGCATCGACGAGGCGCTCGCCGGCTGGGCGAACGAGGTCACCGTCACGCTGAATTCGGACGGCTCCTGCACCGTCACCGACAACGGCCGCGGCATCCCGACCGGCATCCATACCGAGGAAGGCATCTCGGCGGCCGAGGTCATCATGACCCAGCTGCACGCCGGCGGTAAGTTCGACCAGAACTCCTACAAGGTCTCGGGCGGCCTCCACGGCGTCGGCGTCTCGGTCGTGAACGCGCTGTCGGTCAAGCTCAAGCTGCGCATCTGGCAGAACGACAAAGAGCATGAGATGTCGTTCACCCATGGCGTGGCCGACGCGCCGCTCGCCGTGGTCGGCCCGGCGAACGGTCGCCGCGGCACGGAAGTGACCTTCACGCCGAGCGGAGACACCTTCAAGGGCGTGACCGAGTTCGACTACGCAACGCTCGAGCATCGCCTGCGCGAGCTGGCCTTCCTGAATTCCGGCGTGAAGATCGTGCTGACCGATGCGCGCTCCGCCGACGTCCGGCGCGAGGAGCTCTACTACGAGGGCGGCGTCGAGGCCTTCGTGCGGTACCTCGACCGCGCCAAGCACCCGTTGATCGAGACCCCGATCGTGCTGCGTTCGGAGCGGGACGGCATCGGCGTCGAGGTCGCGATGTGGTGGAACGACAGCTACCACGAGAACGTGCTTGTGTTCACGAACAACATCCCCCAGCGCGACGGCGGCACCCATCTCGCCGGTTTCCGCGCGGCGCTGACGCGGCAGGTCAACGGCTACGCCGAGACCTCGGGCGTCACCAAGAAGGAGAAGGTCTCGCTCACTGGCGACGACGCGCGCGAGGGACTGACCTGCGTGCTGTCGGTCAAGGTGCCGGACCCGAAATTCTCGTCCCAGACCAAGGACAAGCTGGTCTCCTCCGAGGTGCGGCCCGCGGTCGAGAACCTTGTCAACGAGGCGCTGCATACCTGGTTCGAGGAGCATCCGGCGGACGCCAAGACGGTGGTGCAGAAGGTGGTCGAGGCCGCCGCCGCCCGCGAGGCCGCGAAGAAGGCGCGCGAACTGACCCGCCGCAAGGGCGCGCTCGACATCGCCTCGCTGCCGGGCAAGCTCGCCGACTGCCAGGAGCGCGATCCGGCGAAGTCCGAACTGTTCCTGGTCGAGGGCGACTCCGCAGGCGGCTCCGCCAAGCAGGGCCGCGACCGCGCCTTCCAGGCCGTGCTGCCGCTGCGGGGCAAGATCCTGAACGTGGAACGCGCCCGCTTTGACAAGATGCTGTCGAGCCAGGAAATCGGCACGCTGATCACCGCGCTCGGCACCGGCATCGGCCGCGAGGAGTTCAACGCCGACAAGCTGCGCTACCACAAGATCATCATCATGACGGACGCCGACGTCGACGGCAGCCACATCCGCACCCTGCTGCTGACGTTCTTCTACCGTCAGATGCCGGACCTTCTGAACCGCGGCCACATCTTCATCGCCCAGCCGCCGCTCTACAAGGTGACGCGCGGCAAGTCCGAGCAGTACCTGAAGGACGAGCGCGCGCTCGAGGACTACTTGATCGACTCCGGCCTTGAGGGCGTGTCGCTGAGGCTCGCGAGCGGCGAGGTCCGCGCGGGCGCCGATCTGCGCGCCGTGATCAGCGAGGCCCGCCAGATCCGCGCCCTGCTCGGCGGCCTGCACTCGCGTTATCGCCGGCCCGTCGTCGAGCAGGCCGCCATCGCCGGCGCGCTGACGCCGGACGTGCTGAACGACTCGGAGGCCGCGCAGCGCGTGGCCGACGACGTCGCCCGCCGTCTCGACGTGCTGGCCGAGGAGACCGAGCGCGGCTGGGTCGGGACCGTCAGCGACGACGGCTTCACCTTCGCGCGCACCGTGCGCGGCGTGCGGGAGGCCGCGATCATCGACGCCGCGCTGATCGCCAGCGCCGACGCCCGCAAGCTCGACGAGCACGCCGTGGGGCTGCGGGAGATCTTCGGGGAGACGCCGCAATTGCTGCGCAAGGACGCGGTCAGCGCGGTGCACGGGCCGTCCGAACTCGTCGACGGCGTGCTCGCGGTCGGCCGCAAGGGCCTGACGCTGCAGCGCTACAAGGGGCTCGGCGAGATGAACCCGAGCCAGCTTTGGGAGACCACGCTCGACATCAACGTCCGCTCGCTGCTGCAGGTGAAGGTCAAAGAGGTCGACGAGGCCGACGACATCTTCACCAAGCTGATGGGCGACGTCGTCGAGCCGCGCCGCGAGTTCATCCAGGACAACGCGCTCACCGTCGCAAACCTCGACGTCTGAGGGCGCTTGCGCGCAGGTGGCGCCGTTCAGCCGCGGACTTCTTTCGGCCCGATCGGCGCGCGGCCGGCTTAGCTTACTGGAGTGGGCGACGGCGCCTGGGGCCGTGATGTCTGGGCCGTTGCGTCCGTGTGGCCCGGATCGCGATCCGCGGAGGGCGTCTTGTGCGGCCAGGCGGCTTCAGGCGCCGGCGGGCGCATCGACCGCAGCAGCTCAACGATGGAGCCTTCCATCAGCACGGCTATGCCCAGCCGCGCGCCGAGCGCGATCGCAATCAGCGCCAGAGGCCATGATAAGGCCAGCATCGAACCGGCGGTGAGGCCTTGGCCGATCGTGCAGCCGCCGCACATGACGCCGCCGACGCCCATTAACGTCGCGCCGCCGAGGTGGCGCTTCATCTCGCGCGGGTCGTCGAAGGCCTCCCAGCGGAACTCCCGTGCGATCACCGTGGCGAGCGCCGCTCCGCAGGCTACGCCGAGAACCGAGCCCACGCCGAACTCCAACAGCGTATCCCGTTCGAAGAGCACGCCGGAAAGAGCGCGCGCGACGGGGGAGACGAAGGTCAGGCTCTGTGGCGCGATCGGTTGGACGAATTCGTCGGCGAGGAACTGTGTCGCCGCCCATCCGGTGACGACGCCCAGGCCGAGCGCGACGCCGCCCAAGACAAGTCGCGGCGTTCGCCTCAGGCGTCTGTCCGTCACGGCGAGCAGCAACAGTCCGGTGGAAAGCGCGATCGCGATCCATATCCTGAGATCGACGCCCAACGCTCCCTCGAGAAGCCCGGGAATGTCGGCGCGACCGGGGGGCGGAGGGGCGAACGCGAAGCTCTCGATAACGCCGATCCGGAAAGGCGCCAGCGCCCCGCGCAAGGTCGCGTAAGCCGCCAGGCCAAAGACCAGTATGACCACAAGGCTGCGGAGATCTCCGCCGCCGAGCCTGATAAGCGAGCCGAAAGCGCAGGTTCCGACCAACGCCATCCCGAAGCCGAACAGGACGCCGCCGACGGCGACGCCAAGCCATGGCACGGCGACGGACACATAAGTCGTCTGCGCAGGATCGAGCAGGCCGGCGAGGACGAGGGCTTGCGTCCCGACGATCGCAATCGCCGCTGCCAGGCCGAACACGCGCAAGCGTCGTGTATCTGCGCCGACGAAAGCGTCCTCGAGCGCGCCGAACGTGCAAAGCCGCGCTCGCCGGACGGCGAAGCCGACGAGACCGCCGATCGCAAGACCGGCGAATGCGAGCCATGACGGCCCGATGAACTCCATGCGCCCGGTCCTCCCGTCCATCGGCTGGCGCGACGC
The DNA here is from genome assembly GCF_016907975.1 of Methylopila capsulata. Classification (GTDB taxonomy): domain Bacteria; phylum Pseudomonadota; class Alphaproteobacteria; order Rhizobiales; family Methylopilaceae; genus Methylopila; species Methylopila capsulata. Next base: position 821,893 of record NZ_JAFBCY010000002.1, on the reverse strand, counting down.
TTTTCACGCGTCTTGTCGCCAGCCCGGCGCGTCACAGCAAAATCAGGCCTTTTGGTCCTTCTCGCAAAAAATGTCGTAAATCACGGAGATAACACGGCGAACGTCATCGTTCGCCAAGCTGTAATAGATCGCTTTGCCGTCCCGCCGCGTCGTGACGAGATCCTCCAGTCTGAGCCTCGCGAGCTGCTGCGATACGCTGGCCTGGCGAAGCGACAGGATGTTCTCGAGTTCCGTCACGGACCGCTCGCGCTCGGCCAGAAGGCAGAGCAGCAGCAGCCGGCTTTCGTGCGACAGGGCCTTAAGGAAGTCGCTGGCGTCGCGGGCGTTGCGCATGAGCGCGTCAAGCTCGGGCGAGACCTCCGGTCCGTCGCGAAGCTCGTTCTCGATCTTGGCCGATACGATTGCTGGCATACGGCGGAATCCTGAAATCAGTTCGGGTTCGACGACTTCGGAAGACGGCCGGTCAAGTCGGCAAGAGCGGTCCAGAAGAAGTCTTTACCGGGATAGCCGGTCAGGCGACCGATTTCCCGACCGTCAGTTACGAGAACAAAGGTTGGCGTGATCCGCACGCCGTTCGCAAGTGCGAAGCCCGCCTTGTCTTGCGCGCGAATATCAATTCGGCGCAGCGGCGCGAGTTTGCCTTCCTCCGCATTCTCGTAGCCGGGAGCGATCTCCGTCTCGAAGCGCTGACACCAGACGCAGCCCGGCTGATCGAACATCACCAGCTCCGCAGCGCGGGCGGCGAGGCTCGCGACCTGCGCGCCGATAACGAAAACAACGAAGGCGAGGGTACGACGAAACGGCATGCTCTATATATAATCGTATGCGAATATGAATTCCACTCCGCCGTTCCGAGAGGGTCGGCCGCTTGGGAGCATCGGGATGGCGCTTGACGTGAGCCTGGCGGGCGCGGCGGCTGCGGGCGTTCTGTCCTTCGCCTCGCCCTGCGTGCTGCCGCTGACGCCGGCTTATCTCGGCTTCATCAGCGGCGCCGCCTCGCCAGATCAGATCGAGCGTCAGCGCGCCAAAGTTCTTGCGCTCGCTAGCGCTTTCGTCGCCGGCTTCTCGACCGTGTTCGTCGCGCTCGGAGCGACCGCGTCGACGGTTGGGCAATTGGTCGCGAACTACGCCCAACCGCTCACGATCGCCGCTGGCGCCCTGCTCGTGGTGTTCGGCCTGCATTTCATGGAGATCGTGCGCATCCCGCTGCTCTACCGACAGGCCGGAGCCGGCGTCGAACGCAGGCCGACCGGCCCGCTCGGCGCCTATGCCGTCGGGCTCGCCTTCGGCTTCGGCTGGACGCCCTGCGTGGGGCCGATCCTGGCCGCCATTCTGATGGTCGCGAGCGCGGAGCAGACGGCCTGGCGCGGGGCGGCCCTGCTCGCCGCCTATTCGGCGGGGATCGGACTGCCCTTCCTGCTGGCTGCGGCCTTCATGGGCGCGTTCCTGCGCTGGTCGCGGGCGCTGCGATCCCGGCTCGGCCTGATCGAGAAAATCTCGGGCGCGTTGCTCATCGTCACGGGGCTCGCCTTCATCGGCGGCTGGGTTCCAGCCGCGGCGGGCTGGTTGCTCGAGACCTTTCCGGCCTTGGCCGAGATCGGATGAGGAGTCACGCGATGACGCGATCGGGCGGACTGAATCGACGTCTGTTCCTGGGACTCGCAACCTCGACGCCTTTTGCGACACGAGTTCACGCAGCCCCCGTGCTCGGCGACGACGGCAATTATGCTCAGGACTGGTATCTCGAGAGCTTCCTCGATCTGGCGGACGATGCGCGGGCGGCTCCCGAGAAGGGCAAGATCTTCGCCGTGCAGTGGGGCATGCGCGGCTGCCCGGCCTGCAGGCGCCTCCACACGGTCTATTTCGCGAAACCGGAGATCGAGGCGTTCGTGCGGGAACGGTTCGAGATCGTCCACCTCGACACGTTCGGATCGCGCGAGGTGACGGACATCGACGGCGAGAGGCTGCGAGAAAAGGCGCTCGCGGCCAAGCATGCGGTGCGGACGACGCCGACCTTCCAGTTCATAGCGCCGCGCGATGGCGAGCTTGCCGAAGTCGCGCGCATGCCGGGCCTGCTCGCCGAGCCGGACTTCCTTGCGATGTTCCGCTTCGTTTCGGAACGAGGCTATGTCGACGGTTCGTTCGAGACTTGGCTGAAGGCGCGGCAGGGCGGCTGACCCGCCGCGCCTTCGGGAGTCAGGTCACTTGTTCACCGGCGAGGCCGGGTCGAACAGATAGGCGGTCACGTCCTTCATCTGCGTTTCGGTCAGGACATGGTTCGCGCCGAAGCGCGGCATGTTCGAGCAGGGCAGCACGGACTGAGCGTTGTAGATCTTGGCGTAGGTCGCCTTGGCGGCGTCGTCGGAGAACTTGAACCCCTTTCCATAGCCCTTCAGGCTCGGGCCCAGCGTGCCGTAGCTTGTCTCCTTCGGGTCGAGCTGGTGACAGGCGTAGCAATTGCCGCCAGCCTCGGTCCCCGGCGGGTCGCTGAACTGGAAACCGCGTCCGTTCTGCGCGACCTTCTCGCCGGCTTTCCAGTCGCCGATCACCTTGCCGTCCTCCGGCAGTTTCACCTTGGCCTTTTCGGCCGCCACAATCTTGTCCGCCAGCTCTTCCGGCGGCTCGTTGCGGGTCTCGGTGCAGATTCGCTGGGCGTCGTCCTGCTTGAGGCGGTCGTCCCAGCCTTCCGGCGCATTGGCGAAACTGGACGCCACGGTTTTTTCCACGCGCGCAGCGTCGACGGCGGAGCCGTCGTCGGCCGCGAGCGCCGGCGTGGCGGCCAGCAGGGCGGAGAACACAAGAAACTTCGTCGTCATGGCTTGGCCCCCGGGATCAGCGCTTGATCGAGGGCACTTTGAGCTCGCCCCCCTCAGCGTTCTTGTTGAGGTAAAGGGCGAGGGCCGTGACGGCTTCCGAGGCGTAGCCCGGCGCCGGCATGCGCATCTGGCGATAGCAGTCCCAGAGCCTGTGCTGCATCGTCCGCGTCGCGCTCTGCGAGACGCGATAGGTCGGCCAGCTCGCCATCGAGGCTTGAGCGGATGGATTGGGGGTGTCGAACTGCGGCAGGTCGGTCGTGCGGATTCGCTTGTTGGGCGCTCCGTGGCAGGTCGCGCAGGAAAAATCCATGACCGACGAGCGCCGGAAGAACAGCGCCTCGCCGATCCTGTAGAGTTCCTTCTCCTTCGGATGGGCGAGAGGCGCCTCGATCTTCATCCCGCTCGACTTGTTGGCGATGAAGGCGACGAGATCCTCCATGTCGGACCCCCGGCCGGGACCCGAGAATGGCTTCGCCCGGATCGCCTTCGTGTCAAACGCCTGGACCTTCTCCATGCACCAGAGCAGCCGCTGCTCGAGGTCCATGACCTGATCGGAATCCTTGAAATAGCGAGGGAGTTTCGCATAGGCGCCCTCGAGGACGCCGGGCCCCTCGCCGAGATCGCAGGTCTCGAGCGAGACGGCCTTGTCGCCACGCGCTTCCGACCACAGCGCCTCGCCACGGTCCACGTTGAGGAACCCCGGATTGGCCATCGGGTCGTCGATCATCTTCCGGTAGCGCTCGATCTCCGCGGCGCTGTTGGAGGCGCCGGAGCTTGCGCCGTCCTGAGCCGACCCGAGAGCCGTCAGGCCCAAGGTCAGCGCGATCGCAGCGAGGCCCGCGAGGGCGCCGCCGATGGGCTTCGATCTCATGTTTCTTCCCCACTCATTTTCTTTTTTGAAGACCGGCCGTAGTCGGCCGGCCAGGGAGTCCACCCGAACCGATCAGATCCTTCATTGGGATCGCCGATCGGCCGATACGCGACTTTACATTCAAAAAACTCTATATCACAATATGTTCAAGCCAGTCGATTGCGCATATGCAGCCGACTGAGAAAAAGAATTCAAATTCAGAGCCTTACGGATGCGTTCGGCTTCAGGAGGAATCGCATGACGCTGTTCGAGCAGGCTCATTCGCGTCGGGAGGCGTTGCGGGTCGCGGCGATCGCCGCGGCCGTCGTCGCCCTGACGCCGAGGCTCGCCTTCGCCAAGCCGGAGGAGGTCAAGGCCGAAATCGACAAGCTCTACGGCGCCAGGGAGATGACGACCGGCAAGCTGAAGCTCGACATGCCGGAGATCGCCGAGAACGGTCTGGTCGTGCCGATCAACATCGAGGTCGAAAGCCCGATGACGGAGGCGGATTACGTGAAATCCGTCAGCGTCTTCGCCGAGGGAAATCCGTTCCCCCGCGTGCTGACCTATCGCTTCACGCCGGCCTGCGGCCGCGCGGCGGCGTCGCTGCGGATGCGCCTCGCCCAGACCCAGAACGTCATCGCTGTCGCGGAAACCTCGACCGGCCAGCTCTATACGGCGCGATCCGAGGTGAAGGTCACGATCGGCGGATGCGGCGGCTGACCCCCGTCCGCCGGATCTCCAAATCCTGAAAGAGAGAGCGATCAGATGGCGACCAAGACTTCCGCCCGTGTCCGCGTTCCACCGAAGGCGAAGAAGGACGAGATTATCGAAGTGAAGACGCTGGTCTCCCACGAGATGGAGAGCGGCGTCCGCAAGGATGCGTCCGGCAAGATCGTGCCGCGCGACATCATCAACACGTTCACGGCGGCGTTCAACGGCGCGGTGGTGTTCGAGGCGGACTGGTTCCCGTCGATCTCGGCCAATCCCTACCAGGCCTTCTTCTTCAAGGCGAAAGAGTCCGGCGAGTTCACCTTCACGTGGAAGGACGACAACGGCCAGGAAACGACCGCCAAGGCGAAGCTCGAAGTCGCCTAACCACCGAAGCGCATCGCGACGCCTGACGACGCGCCCGGGATTCGCCGAGCGCGAGCGGCCGGCCGCGTTCAGAGATGGAGAGGTCCTCTCTCGTGATATCCCGCCGAGAATTCGTCGTCGCCGCCACGGCTGCGGCCTCCCTGACCGCCGCTTCCGGTCGAAGCCTCGCCCAGGCCGCGTCGAGCGGAAAGCTGACGCAGGACGATCTCCTGCGCTTCGACGCCGTCGGCAAGGTGACGCTGCTTCACCTCACCGACACGCACGCTCAGCTCAACCCGATCTATTTCCGCGAGCCCTCGGTCAATCTGGGGGTCGGCGAAACCAAGGGTCTGCCGCCCCACCTCACCGGCGCGGCCTTTCTCGACAAGTTCAAGGTCAAGCCGAACAGCCCGCAGGCCTACGCCCTGACGAGCGAGGATTTCGTCGCGCTCGCCAAGGCCTATGGCCGCATGGGCGGGTTCGACCGCATCGCCACTCTCGTCAAGGCGATCCGCGCCGAGCGCGGCGACGACAACGTTCTGCTCCTCGCCGGCGGGGACGAACTCCAGGGAAGCTGGACCTCGCTGCAGACCAAGGGCGAGGACGTGCTGTCGGCCCTCAAGGCGCTCAAGCTCGACGCCATGGTCGGCCATTGGGAGTTCACCTACGGCGCCGAGCGCGTGAAGGAGATCGCCGACGCCGGACCCTTCGCCTTTCTCGCCCAGAACATCCGTAGCCTCGAATGGCAGGAGGAGGTGTTTCCCGCCGCCAAGGTCTTCGAGCGCGGCGGCGCGAAGATCGCGGTGATCGGCCAGGCCTATCCACGCACCCCGATCGCGAATCCGCGCTGGATGATCCCCGACTGGGAGTTCGGGCTGCGTGAGGACGACCTGCGCAAACAGGTCGAGAGCGCGCGCTCGGGGGGCGCGGATGTGGTCGTCCTGCTCTCGCACAACGGCTTCGACGTCGACCGCAAGATGGCGGGCCGCGTGAGGGGGATCGACGTGATCCTCACCGCCCACACCCACGACGCCATTCCGACCGCGATCGAGGTCGACAAGACGCTCCTGATCGCGTCCGGTTCGCACGGCAAGTTCCTGTCGCGGCTCGACCTCGACGTGAAGGACGGCAAGGTCGCGGGCTATCGCTTCGGCCTTATCCCGGTGTTCTCCGACGCGATCGCGCCGGACGCCGAGATGGCGAAGCTCGTGACCGATGCGCGCGCTCCCTACGCCGCAGAGCTTGCGCGCGAGATCGGCCGGACCGAGAGCGTCCTCTATCGGCGCGGCAACTTCAACGGCACGCTCGACGACGTCATCTGCCAGGCGATGATCGAGCAGCGCGACGTCGAGATCGCGCTGTCGCCCGCCTTCCGCTGGGGCACGAGCCTCCTGCCGGGCGACCCGATCACGTTCGAGGCGATCTCGAACGCGACCGCGGTCACCTATCCGAACTGCTACCGCTCGACCATGACGGGTAAGCAGTTCAAGGACGTGCTCGAGGATGTCGCCGACAACATCTTCAATCCGGACCCATACTTCCAAGGCGGCGGCGACATGGTGCGCCTTGGCGGCGTCGGCTACGCGATCGACATCGCCCAGCCGATCGGCAGGCGCATCTCCAATCTCACGCTGCTGAAATCCGGCGCGTCGATCGAGGCCGACAAGTCCTACACGGTCGCGGGCTGGGCGAGCGTCAACCAGAACGTCGAAGGACCGCCGATCTGGGAGCTGGTCGAGCGCCACGTCGCGGACAGGAAGACCATCAAGGTCGAGCCGACCGACGCCATCAAGGTCTCGGGCGCATGACCGGACAGCACAGCCAGGAAGCGAGCGCCATGAGCGACGTTCAAGCCTTCAGCCGCCGGCGCGTCCTCAATCTCGGTCTCGCCGGCGCGGGAGCGGCGGCGCTGGCGCCGACGCTCGCGTCCGCGCAGACGCCGGACCCCCTGATCGTCGAGCGCCAAGAGTGGACGCAGTATCTCGGCGACGGCGTCAACGCCAAGCCCTATGGCGTCCCGTCCAAATTCGAGAAGGACGTGGTGCGACGCGAGGTCGAGTGGCTGACCGCAAGCCGACAGAGTTCGGTCTCGTTCACGCCGCTTCACGCGCTCGACGGCGTCATCACGCCGAACGGCCTGTGCTTCGTGCGGCACCACGGCGGCGAGGCCGAGATCGACCCGGCAAAGCACCGCTTCATGATCAACGGCATGGTGGACAAGCCGCTCGTCTTCACCATGGAGGACGTCAAGCGCATGCCCGGCCGGGTCAACCGCGTTTACTTCCTCGAATGCGCGGCGAACAGCGGCATGGAGTGGCGCGGCTCGCAGCTCAACGGCTGCCAATTCACCCACGGCATGATCCACAACGTGGTCTACACGGGCGTGCCGCTGAAGGCTTTCCTGAACGAGGCCGGCGTGAGCGCCAAGGGCAAGTGGGTGCTCGCGGAAGGCGCCGACGCGTCCGCAATGACGCGCTCGATCCCGCTCGAAAAGGCGATGGACGACTGCCTTGTCGCCTGGGCGATGAACGGCGAGGCGCTGCGGCCTGAGCAGGGCTATCCGCTTCGGCTGGTCGTGCCCGGCTGGGAAGGCAACATGTGGATCAAATGGCTGCGCCGCGTCGAGGTCGGCGACCAGCCCTGGGCGCAGCGCGAGGAGACCTCGAAATACACCGACCTGCTGGCCGACGGTCGTTCGCGCCAGCACACGTTCCTAATGGACGCCAAATCCGTGGTGACCAATCCGAGCCCCCAGGCGCCGCTGACGTCCAAGGGGCCGAACGTCCTGTCAGGGGCGGCCTGGTCGGGACGCGGCGCGATCAAGCGCGTCGACGTCTCGATGGACGGCGGCAGGAATTGGCGGACGGCGCGGATCGAGGGTCCGACGTTCCCGCGCGCGATGGCCCGATTCTACGTGGACTTCGACTGGAACGGGCAGGAGCTCCTGTTGCAATCGCGCGCGATGGACGACAGCGGCTACGTGCAGCCGACCAAGAACGAACTCCGCAAGTTCCGCGGAACCAACTCGATCTACCACAACAACGGCATCCAGACCTGGCTGGTGCGTCCGGACGGGAGCGCGGAAAATGTCGAAGTCGGCTAAGGCGATCGTGCTGCTGGCGCTTGCGGCCGCATTTCCCGGCGCTGCGTGCGCGAGCGAAAAAGTCGGGCTCGGACGCCCGGCGCTGTCCGAGGAGATCAAGGCCTGGGACATCGACGTCCGTCCCGACGGCCAGGGGCTCCCGGAGGGCAAGGGATCGGTCAGCGACGGCGAGGCCCTGTTCCAGACCAAGTGTTCGATCTGCCATGGCGAATTCGGCGAAGGAGCCGGCCGTTGGCCGGTGCTCGCAGGCGGCAAGGACAGCCTGACGTCCGATCGACCGGAGAAAACGATCGGATCCTTCTGGCCGTACGCCTCCACGGTCTACGACTACATCCACCGCGCCATGCCTTTCGGCGAAGCCCAGTCGCTCAATCCCGACGAGGTCTATGCGCTCACCGCCTATCTCATGAATTTAAACGATCTCGTTCCCAGCGATTTCGTGCTTTCGAGAGAGAATTTCCCCAAGGATCTGCCGAACGAGAAAAACTTCTACGACGACGATCGCGAGACGACCGAGAAGGCGTTCTGGAGAACCGACCCTTGCATGTCGAACTGCAAGGCGAAGGTCGAGGTCACAGGTCATGCGGCTATCCTTGACGTCACGCCAGACGATCAGAAGGACAACAAGGACGAGAAGCCAAGCGCGGGGGTCGAGTGACCGCCGCGGTTGGAGCGCCGCTATCTGCGCGGCGGCGTTCGGCGTCTTCTGCGGGGCGTCCGCCGCTGGGCAGCCGGGCGTCTCCGTCGAGCAGACAAGCGTACTGGCGGCGGGATGCGCCGCCTGCCACGAGCCCGGCGTGACGCGCCCCGGCGTCCCGTCGATCGCGGGACGTCCCGCGGGCGAGATCGCGGACAAGCTGCGCGCCTATCGCGCCGCCGGACCGAAGCGGGACGTGATGACCACGCGCGCCTCCCGTCTCGCCGACGCCGACATCGACGCGTTGGCTCGCTATTACGCCGCGCTTCCTGCCGTCCGGCGGCCAGACTGATGGCCACGATGCGGCCCGATCGAAGAGGCGTTCTGGCCGGCCTCTCGGCGACGCTCGCGTCCGCGTCGGGGGCGCGCGGCGCGCGCCGGCGACGGCTCGTCGTCGTGGGCGGCGGCGTCGGCGGCGCCACGGCTGCGCGCTACGCCTCGATCTGGGGCGAGGGGTCGCTCGACGTCACGCTGGTCGAAGCGGCGGCGAGCTACACGACCTGCTTCTTCTCCAATCTCTATCTCGGCGGTCTGAAGCCGTTCGGGTCGCTCGTCCATGGCTACGACGCGCTGACGCGGCGCCCCGGGCTCAGGATCGCCCGCGCGGCCGCCGAGCATATCGACCGCGAACGGAAGCTCGTGGAGCTGTCGGACGGAATGCCCCTGCCATACGATCGGCTGATCCTGTCGCCGGGGATCGACCTCGATTACGCGTCCGTGCCGGGCTATTCCGAGGCGGCGGCCGAGGTCATGCCGCACGCCTGGAAGGCGGGGCCTCAGACGAGGCTTCTGAAGTCGAAGCTCGACGCCGTGCCCGACGGCGGTCTGATCGTCATGATCGCGCCGCCCAATCCCTACCGGTGCCCGCCGGGGCCCTACGAGCGCGTCTCCATGATGGCGCACGCGCTTCGCGCCGCCGGCAAGCCGAAGGCGCGCATCATTGTTCTCGACCCGAAGGACAAGTTCTCGAAGATGGCGCTGTTCCAGGAGGGCTGGGACGGACGCTATCCCGGCGTCGTCGAATGGCAGGACCCGACGATCCACGGCGGGATCAAGGGCGTCGATCCTTCGGCGATGACCGTGACGACGGACTTCGAAGAGCGTCGCGCGGACCTTGTCAACGTCATCCCGGCGCAGCGGGCGGGTTGGATCACCCGCGATGCAGGGCTCGCGAACGCGACCGGCTATTGCCCGATCGACCCCTCGAGCATGCGGTCCACGTTCGACCCTTCCGTCTTCGTGGTCGGCGACGCTGCGATCGCCGGCGACATGCCGAAGTCCGGCTTCGCCGCGAACAGCCAGGCGAAGGTGGCGGCGCTCGCAGCGCTCGCGGATCTCGCGGGCGCCCCGAGTTTCCCGGCGCGTTACGAGAGCACCTGCTGGAGCCTGATCGCGCCCACAGACTGCGTGAAGGTCGACGGCGTCTATGAGGCGCGCGGGGACATGATCAAAGAGGTCGCCGGCTTCGTGTCGGACACAGGCGAGCCCGACGAGGTCCGACGGCGCAATGTCGCCGAAGCTGACGCCTGGTACGCCGCGATGACCGCGGACGTCTTCGGGTGAAAACCTAACCCAAAAGGAGAGCGCGATGGCGAGCGAGATCAGCAGGAGAGCCATAATGGCCGGAGCGGCGCTGGGCGGCGCGGCTGCGGCGACCGGGCGCGCGATCGCTGCCCCTGTCCATCTCGGGCTCGACGACATCAAGAAGGAAGGCGAGGTCGCCGCCCTCTACCATTGTGATTTCGGCGACGTCGCTCGTTTCGATCAGACCCTCAACAACATCTCGAACCACTACTCCGCTTACAACGGAGATCCGTTCGCTCTTCAGATCGCGCTCGTGGCGCATGGCGGCGGCATCAAGTTCTTCCTCGACACGCTCGACGACACGCAATGGAAGAGCGAGACGCTGCCGCCGGAGCTGTTCGAGCGGGCGAGCTCGCTCTCGAAGAACGGCCTGAAGGTCCATCTCTGCGAGATCACCTTCAAGCGCAACAAGCTGGACCCGTCGCGGGCGCGAACGGCGGACTTCATCTCTTTCGTGCCGTCTGGCGTCGCGACCGTTGCCGCCCTCCAGACCAAAGGCTTCGCCTACGTCAAGGTCGGGTGACGCTCAGGCTGCACCCCCGCGGTTCTGACGGACCAAGGCCTTGGCCGTCGCGGCTCGGCAGACGAGACGTCCCGGAAGGCCTTCGTCCTCCGCGAGCGGCCCGGCGACGGCGCCTCGCGCGCGGCGTCGAACGCGTCCGGAACGTCTGATGGCGAGAAGGGGTGAACGGATCCGTGAGATGGGACATCGCGGTCTTGCGTCTTCGCCCGCCAGCGGGCGTTGATCGAAGCGCGCCCGTCCGAGCCCGACGCGCGCAACCTGATCGCGCCGCGAGGCCCGGTCCTTGCGAGACCGCAGACCGCCTGTCGGATCGATATCGCTTGAAATTCAGTGGATTAGGAGCAGGTGGAGACTCGTAGATCCGAAAAGCCGATATCGTCCCTGGACGCGACCCGCGCCTCCTCCCGACGGGATCCCATGCCGCCCCTCATCGATCCGCGCCGCGGCGACGTCGAGGACGACGCGTCGAGCACCAAGGTCTGGTCGCTCGCCTCGCTGGCCGGGTGGGTGCTGGTCGAGATCAGCCTGCCCAAGCTGCTCCTGTCCTGGCTGTTGCTGGTCGGGCTGCCCTGTCTGTTGCTGGGGGTCGCGCCGCTCGCGGCGACGGCCTGGATGTCGACGGTCTCGCGCACCGCTCTGGAGGCCTTCAGCGGGGTTGCGCCCTTCGTGGCGCTCGCCGCGGCCTTGATCGTCGCAGGCGTGGGCGGCCGGCCGGCCTTCCGATTGGCCGAGCGAAGCTTCTGGTCCCTGAACGCCCTCGCGGTGCAGCCGAGCTTCGTGCTGTGCCGGGAGGCCATGCGCCATTTCGTGGGGCGCCGGTTGTCGCTGTGGTTCCGGCGGGACGGCGCGCGGGTGGGCCAGGTCACCGCGGTCGCGGCGGCGGTCCTGATGTCGTGTCTCGCAGGGGCCGCGGCCTGGTTGGCCTGGCCGCATTCCCGCTGGATCGGCTCCTGGGGCGATCTGGCGTCCCCGCTCACCCTGCTCGGCGCGTCCTTCGCGAACAGCGTCGTTCTGTTCGGCGCCTATGTGGCCGGCGGATCGCTGGCCTGGGGCGCAGCCGACGCCGCGATGGGGCAGCCGAGGACGCTGGAGAGCCACGACCCCGAGGCCGGCGGAAAGGTTTGGCGGGTCGCGCACCTGTCCGACCTGCACGCCGTCGGCGAGCGCTTCGGTTTCCGCATCGAGAGCGGCCGCGCAGGGCCTCAGGGCAACGCGCGGCTGGCGGCCACGTTCGAGGCGTTGGCGCGGGCTGACGCCGCGGAGCCGCTCGACCTCGTGCTGGTCACCGGCGACATGACCGACGCGGGGCGCTCGTCGGAATGGGCGGAGTTCCTGGAGGCGCTCGAGACGCTGGACCCCGCGCTGCGCGCGCGGATGCTGTTCCTCCCCGGCAACCATGACGTCAACGTCGTGGACCGCGCGAACCCGGCGCGGCTCGACCTGCCGTTCTCGCCGGGCAAGCGTCTGCGCGAGTTGCGCGCGCTTGGCCTGCTCGCGGACCTTCAGGCGGAGCGGGTGGTCGTGGCCGGGCCCAAGGCCACGTTCGACGCGACCCTGGCGGAGTGGCTCGAGCCCCATGCGCAAGCGCTTGCGACCTTCGTGCGCACGGGCCGCGGCAAGCGCGGGCGCGACGTCAGCACGCTGTGGGACGAGGCGTTTCCCATGGTGCGCCTGCCCGACACGCCCGACGGGCTCGGAGTGATCCTGCTCAACTCCAACGCCGACACGCATTTCTCCTTCACCAACGCGCTCGGCATGCTCCCCGCGGAGCAGGAACGCCGGACGACCGCCGTCATCCGCGCCCATCCCGAGGCCAGCTGGCTGGTGGCGCTGCACCACCATCTCGTGGAGTACCCCCGACCGACGCGCTCGCTGTCGGAGCGCATCGGCACGGCGCTGATCAACGGCAGCTGGTTTCTTCGGCAGCTGAAGCCCGCGGCGCGCCGCGTGGTGGTGATGCATGGCCATCGCCACGTCGACTGGACCGGCCGCTGCGGCGACCTCCGCATCATCTCCGCGCCGTCGCCGGTGATGGGGCGGCCCCATTTCTGGATCCAGCGCTTCGGGGCCGCCGACGGACGTCTGACGCTGCTCAAGCCACAACGGGTCGACCTCGCGGACGCGCCCCGCGCGGCGACGGCGCCCGTTGCAACGGCTGGCGAATTCGAAGCGTGAGTCGTGGCGTCTTGGCGCGACGGTCGGACCGGAGATTCTGGTCGATCGCCAACGTGGCGGCCGCGCTTCCGCGCCCCCCGACACGCCTCTTAAGCCTCAGGGGCGAGGCGTCCGTTGAGACGCGACCGTCGCCGCTGGGCTTATTGGAAGGCGGCGAAGGCCGGCGTGACGCGCGGGTCGAGCTTCGACGTCGGCTGGAAGGCGTCCGGCGCGCGGGCCGAGCGCTCGCGCGGCTTCGGCGCGGCCTCGGGCGCGGACGTCGGCACGACCTGAGCCGGCTGCGGGGCGGGTTCCTCGGCGCGGCCGAACAGACCGCCGACGCTGCGCACCCATCCGCCGATGCCGGACGCGCGCGGCTCCTCGGCGCGGGCCGCAGGAGCCGGGGAGACGGCCGAGGCCATCACCGGGGGCTCGACGGCGATCTCACGGCGGCCGGAGGCCGGCTTCCGGGCGACAACGACCGGCGCCGCGCCGGGCAGAGGCTGCGCCGCGGGCGCCGGCTCGGCCGTCGCCGTCGTCGCGGGCTCGTCACCGCGGAACATGCGGGTGAAGAGGCCGGGCTTCTCCGCCGCTGCCACAGCCTGCGACGCCGGCGCGCGATCAGGATTGGCCGGCGGCACGGGCGTGTGGAGCGCCACGGTCGCGATCTGCTGCGTGGCCGGACCCGTGGCGCCGAGCGGCGTTCCGAGCGCGCGCGCGGTCCCGGCGTCGGGCCCGAAGGCCTGGGCCGATGAGGCGGAGGTCGAGGACGACGGCGTCACGGCGGCGATCTGGATGATGGGCTGGTCGAGCGAGCGGCGCATGCGACCGTTCTGCGCGACGTACTCCGGCGCCGGTTCCATCGATTTGGTCAGGGCGGCGATCACCGCGTCGTCGGCGCGCTTCTTGGCGGCGACCGCCTTCGCGATCTCCGGCTGCACCGTGTAGGTCGGGCAGGCCGCGGACGGCTCGAAGCTCGAGAGCGGACCCGCCGAGGCGTTGAAGACGTATTTCTTCCCGCAGGCGTCCACCTTCGGCTCGAGTTTCGTCACCTCGAAGTTGTCCGAGCCTTCCTTCAGGTTCCGCCAGAACGCGATGTTCGGGTTGTTGCGGCGGCGCGCCATGTTCTCAGCCGTCATGCGGAACGGCAGCGCCTGCACCTGGAACGCCTTCTGCCCGCCGGCGAAGGACTCGCGGGCGAGGGCGTAGATCTCGGCGATCTGGGCGTCGGTCATGGCGTAGCAGCCCGCCGAGAGGCAGTCGCCGTGCACCATCAGGTGGCGGCCGGAGCGGCCCAGCGCCTGATCATACTTGTTGGGAAAGCCGATGTTGAACGACAGGTAGTAGTTCGAGCGCGGGTTCATCTGCGCCGGACCGACGGAGTAGAAGCCCTCGGGCGCCTGCTTGTCGCCTTCCTTGATCTTGGGACCGAGCGTCCCCGACCAGCGGCAGATGTCGTAGCTCTTCAGCAGGGCGTAACGGCCGTCGCTGCGCTTCTTCCAGACCTCGGCCTTCGACTCCTCCTTGTAGATGCGGAGGAGCATTGGGTCCGTGCGCTTCATGCCCTTCTCGGACATCAGAGCCACAGTCGCCGCGGGAATGGACTGGATGCTGCGTGCGGTGGTCGCCTGCTCGTCCTTGCAGCCCGCCACGGTGAGCGCGGCGAGTGCTGCGACGGCGGCGAACGCTGAGCGAACGACGGACATTGAGAGGCCCCGAGGACGGCGGACGACGGCTTACGCGTTCCCGAACTTAACGATCGATACCCTTACCTGCAGGTTACCGCAAGCTTACCGAATCGTTGACGACGTCCAAAAGACGCTCAGAGGGAACGGCCGATCGCCAGGAATTTCCGCCGGCGCTCGTCCCGGATCTGCTCGGGAGCCATGTTGGAGAAGCGCGCGAGCGCGCCGGCGATGGCGTCGCCGGCGGCCTTGATCACCACGTCCGGCGCCCGGTGCGCGCCGCCGAGCGGCTCGGCCACCACGCCGTCGATCACGCCCAGGCGGAGCAGGTCCGCCGATGTGATCTTCATGTTGGTCGCGGCGTCCTGCGCCTTCGCGGCGTCGCGCCACAGGATCGAGGCCGCGCCCTCGGGCGAGATCACGCTGTAGATCGAATGCTCCAGCATCAGCACGGCGTTGGCGGTCGCGATCGCGATCGCTCCGCCGGAGCCGCCCTCGCCGATGACGACCGCGACGTTCGGGACGGTCAGGTTGAGGCAGGCTTCCGTCGAGCGGGCGATCGCCTCGGCCTGGCCGCGCTCCTCCGCCTCGATGCCGGGGAAGGCCCCTGCGGTGTCGACAAGAGCGATCACCGGCAGGCCGAAGCGATCCGCCGTCTCCATCAGGCGCACCGCCTTGCGGTAGCCCTCGGGCTTCGCCATGCCGAAGTTGTGCTTGAGGCGGGACGTGGTGTCCGCGCCCTTCTCCTGGCCGATGACCATGACGGCCTCGCCGCGGAAGCGTCCGACGCCGCCGACGATCGCTTCGTCCTCGGAGAATTTCCGGTCGCCCGCGAGCGGGGTGAAGTCCTCGACGAGGCCCTGGACGAAGTCGACGAAGTGCGGCCGGTTCGGATGCCGCGCCACCAGCGTCTTCTGCCACGGCGTCAGATTCGCGTAGAGCTCCTTCAGCGCCGCGACCGACTTGGCCTCGAGGCGGGAGATCTCCTCGTCGATCGCGACCGCGTCGCCGCCCTCGCCGAGGGTTCGGAGTTCAGCGATCTTGGCCTGCAGCTCGGCGACCGGCTTTTCGAAATCGAGATAGCTTTTCATAGGCTCCGCTCCGCGCCGCATGCGCCGGGGCAAAAGGGGGCGCTGGTCCTTGCGGAGCGGGCGCAACTTGGTTTGCGAGGCCTACGAAAGTCAAGGCGCGGCGGTCAAACGGTCTCCGCGTCCCCCAACGGATGCAGGTCGCGCACCATCGCTCGGGCGCGCTCGTCGAGAACGTGGGTGTAGATCTGCGTCGTCGCGATGTCGGCGTGGCCGAGCATCTGCTGCACGGCGCGCAGGTCCGCGCCGTTCTGCACGAGATGGCTCGCGAAGGCGTGGCGCAGCACGTGCGGGCTGACCTTGGCGGGCGACAGTCCGGCCCTGGCGGCGACGGCCTTCAGCTCGCGCGCGAAGACCTGGCGGGTGAGGTGGCCGCTTTCGCCCGGCGCTGGGAAGAGCCACGGGCCGCGGGCGTCGCGGCCCATGTCCCCAAGCGCCGCGAGATAGGACGTCATCGCCTCCTTCGCGAGCGGCGTCAGCGGCACGAGGCGTTCGCGGCCGCCCTTGCCCTTGACCGCGATCGCCTGCGCCGCGGGCCGGGCGGCGGAGCGCGGCAGGCCGACGAGTTCGGAGACGCGCAGGCCCGTGGCGTAGGCGAGTTCGAGCAGGCAGGCGAGACGGGCGGCGGCCAGCCGCGCGCGCGGCGTCGGCTCGGGGCCGGCGTCGCCCGCGGCGACGATCAGGCGCTCCATCTCGTCCACCGAGAGGATCTTCGGCAGCGGTCGGCCCCGCCGCGGGCCTTCGAGCGCCGCGGTCGGATCGTCGGCGCGGAGGCCGTCGCCATAAAGGAACTTGTGGAGCTGGCGCACGGCGGACAGCCGGCGCGCGGCCGAGGAGGCCTTGAAGCCGCGGTCCGAAAGATCGGCGAGATAGGCGCGGACGTCGTCTGCGGTCGCGGACGTCACGCCCCGGCCGAGGGCCGCCAGGAAGCCGATGTAGTCGTCGAGGTCGCGTCGATAGGCGTCGAGCGTGTTCTGCGCCGCGCCGCGCTCGGCGCTCGCCATTTCCAGGAACGCCTCGACGTGGCGGCTGTCCGGAACGGTCATCGGGTCTCGACGGCGTCGGTCGCGGCGGCGCGCGCGCCGGCGGAGCGATCGGCGCCGTCCTGCGCCGTCGCGGGCGCGGGCGGCCGCAGCTTCGCCGCCGGGATGGTGACGACCATTTCGCGGGTGCGGGGCGTGACGAGAGTCGCAAGCGCGTAGATCGCGCCGAAGCCGAGCCCGGCGATCACGGCCACCACGGTCAGAAAGCGCATCAAGCTCGGCATGGCTGTCCGCCTCGTCCGGTCAAAGACGTCGACGCCCCTCGCGAAACGGTCGCATGCGGCCCCGGCGACCGCAACAGCCTCAGTTGTGCGCGCGCGACCTTTAGGAATAGGTTGCGATCGTTTCGGCCTTCGGCCGCAGGCAGGGAAACGAAGACGTGAGCATGGCCATCGCGGCGGACGAGACGGCATCGGGATGCGGCGCGCGCCTGCGCGTCTGCACGGATGCGGCCGCTCTCCGGTCCGCCCTCGACGGCCGTTCGATCGTGCTGGTCGGGATGATGGGCGCCGGCAAATCCTCGGTCGGCCGCCGGCTGGCCCAGGCGCTGGAGCTGCCGTTCGTGGACGCCGACACGGAGATCGAGGCCGCGGCGGGCATGACCATTCCCGAGATCTTCGCCGCCCACGGCGAGCCGTACTTCCGCGCCGGCGAGGCGCGGGTGGTCGCGCGTCTGCTGGAGGAGGGGCCGAAGGTCATCGCCACGGGCGGCGGCGCCTGGCTGAACCCCGAGACCCGGGCGCGCATCGGCGAGGCCGGCGTCTCGATCTGGCTCAAGGCCGAGGTCGACGTGCTGATGAAGCGGGTGCGCAAGCGCTCGAATCGCCCGCTGCTGGCCTCCGCCGATCCTGAGGGGACGCTCCGCGCGCTGGTCGAGGCGCGCTACCCCGTCTACGCCTCCGCCGACCTCACCGTGATCTCGCGCGACGCGCCGCATGAGCATGTGATCGCGGACGTGGTGCAGGCGCTGTCCGGGCGTCTGGGCTTCGTGCGCTCGAACGAGGAGCAGATCTGATGGCCGACGCCGCCCGCGCCCTGTCCGACGAGGCCGAAGTGGTCCCGGTGTCGCTCGGCGACCGGTCCTATGAGATCCTGATCGGCCGGGGCCTGCTGGAGCAGTCGGGCGCCCGCGCCAAGGCGCTCGGCGCCCGCAAGGTCGGCGTGGTGACGGACGAGAACGTCGCCGCGGCGCATCTGCCGCGCGTGATGGAGTCGCTCACGGCTGCGGGGCTGGACGCTTCGGCGGTCGTCGTGCCGGCCGGCGAGAGTTCGAAGAGCCTCGACAGGCTCGCGACCGTGGTCGATGGGCTGCTGGCCGCCCGGATCGAGCGCAAGGATCTGGTGCTGGCGCTCGGCGGCGGCGTGGTGGGCGACCTCGCCGGGTTCGCCGCCTCCGTGCTCCGCCGCGGCGTGCGCTGCCTGCAGGCGCCGACCAGCCTGCTGGCGCAGGTCGACAGCTCCGTCGGCGGCAAGACCGGCGTGAACTCGCGGCACGGCAAGAACCTGATCGGCGCCTTCCACCAGCCGAGCCTGGTTCTGGCCGACGCCGACGCGCTCGACACGCTGCCCGAACGCGAATTCCGCGCCGGCTACGCCGAGGTCGCGAAGTATGGGCTGATCGACGACCCCGCGTTCTTCGCCCGGCTGGAGCGCAACTGGCGTCAGGTGTTCGCCGGCGGCCCCGAGCGCACCAACGCGATCGCCGCCAGCTGCCGCGCCAAGGCGGCGGTCGTCGCCCGCGACGAGCACGAGCACGGCGACCGCGCGCTGCTCAACCTCGGCCACACCTTCGGCCACGCGCTCGAGGCCGACGTCCGTTACGACGGCGCGCGGCTGGTGCACGGCGAGGGCGTCGCGATCGGCATGGCGATGGCGTTCCGGTTTTCCGCGGCGCTCGGGCTCGCGCCGGAGGAGGACGCCGCGCGCGTCGGCGCGCATCTCGCGACGGTCGGCCTGCCGACCAGCCCGAAGGCCATTCCCGGCGGCGTGAGCGACGCCGCGACCCTGCTCGGCCACATGCGGCAGGACAAGAAGGTCGAGGGCGGCAAGCTCACCTTCATCCTCGCCCGCGGCGTCGGCAAAAGCTTCGTCGCGCGCGACGTGGACGCCGAGAAGGTGCTGGCCTTCCTGGAGAGCGAGCTGGCCTGAGGGGCTTCTGGAGCCTGCCGGTCGTAGGATTGGGCGCGGGAGATCCCTCCCCCGGAAGGGGAGGATGGACGGGCGAAGCCCGGCCGGGTGGGGCGGCCGCCGGATAAGGGTCAACGCGACCGCAACGCCCTACGCCCAAGACCCCACCCGACCTCGGCTTCGCCGAGGCCACCCTCCCAAAGCTTCGCTTGAGGAGGGATCGCCGCGCCGAGCCCGCTGCGTTGAGGCGTCTCACGTTCCCCGCGGCTTCGCCCTGGTCGTCGCCGCGGCGCTCGCCGGATCGTCCGGCCAGACGTGGCGCGGGTAGCGGCCGCGCATCTCGATCCGGACGTCCCGCCAGGAGCCGGTCCAGAAGCCCGGAAGGTCGCGCGTCACCTGGATCGGCCGGTGCGCCGGCGACAGCAGGCGAAGCAGCAACGGCGTGCGGCCGCCCGCGATCGCCGGATGGCGCGTCAGCCCGAACAGCTCCTGCACGCGCACGTCGAGCGCAGGCCCCTCCTCCGCCGCGTAGTCGATCGGCAGGCGCGAGCCGGACGGCGCGTCGAAATGGGTGGGCGCCTCGGCGTCGAGCCGGCGGCGCAGCGCGTAGGGCAGCAGGGCGTCCAACGCTGCGGCGAGATCGTCCTCGCGGATGTCGCGCAGCGCGGTGGCGTGGCCGAGGAAGGGCGCGAGCCAGTCCGCGGCGGTCGTCGCCAGCGCGGCGTCGGAGAGGTCGGGCCAGTCGGCGTCGGGCTCCGCGCGGCGCACGAAGCGCACGCGCTCCAGCAGCGCGGCCTGGCCTCGGCTCCACGGCAGGCGGTCGATCCCTGCGGCGGCGACGCCCTGCGCCAGCGCCTGCGCGGTCTCGGCGCTGGCGCGGACCGAGGTCGGCCGCTCGGCCAGGGTGATCGCGCCGAGCTTGCGGCGGACGCGGCCGCGCACCGCCATGGCCTCGGCGTCGAAGGCGACCTCGACGCGCTCCTCGACGCGGGCGCCCGCGGCCTCGATCAGCTCGGCCTCGCTCAAGGCCGCCGCAAGCAGGATGCGGCCCTCCTGCGCCATGCCGGTGAGGTCGACGACCGCGATAAACCCTTCCCGCGACAACGAATCCGCCGGATCGAGCGCCGCGCCGCGGCCGTTCGCCAGCAGGAAGGCGCCCGGCTTTCCGCCGCCGCGCGCCTTGGCGATGCGATCGGGGAAGGCGCGGGCGACGACGAGGCCGGCGCGCGCCGGGTCGATGGCGCCCGGCCGGCCGCCCGCGGCCTTCAGCCAGCCGTCGGCGAGGCGCCGCGCGCCCTCCGCCCGCGGACCGCGCTCGCGGGGCAGCCGCTCCAGCCGCCGGCCGAGATCGACGCCGTCGCCGGCGAGGCCGCGCTCGACTGCGAGGAGGGCGACGCCGGCGCCGGTCGGCCCGTCGCCGGCCGCGACCGCGTCGACCACCAGCGCCGCAAGCCGGGGCGGCAGCGGGATGTCCCGGAGCGTCCGGCCGCGGGCGGTCAAGCGGCCGTCGCCGTCGAGCGCGCCGAGGCTGGACAGCAGCGCACGCGCTTCGGCGACGGCGGCCTTCGGGGGCGGATCGAGGAAGGCGAGCGCGGCCGGATCGCTCACGCCCCAGGCCGCAAGATCCAGCATCAAGCCGCTGAGATCGCTCGCCAAAATTTCGGGCTCGGCGAAGGCGGGCAGGCTCTGTGTCGCCGCCTCCTCCCACAGCCGGTAGCAGACGCCGGGCTCGGTGCGGCCGGCGCGGCCGCGGCGCTGGTCGGCGGCGGCGCGCGAGACGCGGGTGGTCTCGAGCCGCGTGATCCCAAGAGCCGCTTCGTGCCGGGGCACCCGGGCGAGACCGCAGTCGATCACGATCCGGACGCCCTCGAGCGTCAGGGAGGTCTCGGCGATCGAGGTCGCGAGCACGACCTTGCGGCGGCCGGGCGCGGCGGGGGCGACCGCCCGGTCCTGCTCCCGCGGGTCGAGGCCGCCGTGGAGTTCGACCACGTCGACGTCCGCGCCGAGGTCCGCTTGGGCCAGGCGTTCGGCCACCCGGCGGATCTCGGCGCGGCCGGGGAGGAACACCAGCGCCCCGCCGCGCTCCTCGGCGAGCGCGCGCCGCACGGCCGCGGCCGCGGCGTCCTCGACGCGGGTTCGGGCGTCGCGAGGTGAATGGCGGGTTAACACGGGGTGAACCTGGCCCGCGCTTTCGATGACGTCGGGTTGACCCATCAGCGCCGCGACGCGCGCGCCGTCGAGCGTCGCCGACATCACCAGCAGCCGCAGGTCCTCCCGCAGCCCGGACTGGGCGTCGAGCGCGAGGGCGAGGCCGAGGTCGGCGTCGAGCGAGCGTTCGTGGAACTCGTCGAACAGGACGGCGGCGACGCCCCTCAGCTCCGGGTCGTCGACAATCATCCGGGCGAACACGCCCTCGGTCACCACCTCGATCCGGGTGCGGGGCCCGATCTTGGAGCCGAGGCGGACGCGCAGGCCGACCGTCTCGCCGACGCGCTCGCCGAGCGTCGACGCCATGCGCTCGGCGGCGGCGCGGGCGGCGAGGCGGCGGGGCTCCAGCACGATGATCCGCCCGTCGCCGCGCCAGGGGGCGGCGAGCAGGGCGAGCGGCACCCGGGTGGTCTTGCCGGCGCCGGGCGGGGCCACGAGCACGGCCGAGGACCGTTCGGCCAGCGCCGCGGTCAGGCGCGGCAGGACCTCGTCGATCGGGAGCGGGGCGACGTCAGCCATGGCCGCGGAGGAAGCATCTCCGGCCGGGGCGTGGCAAGAGCTCCGCTCAGGCGCTCAGCGGCATTCCTTGTCGATGCGGTCGAGCGCGGCGGAGATGCCGGCGAGCGAATAGGTGTCGGTGGTCACGTTGCCGCGGAGCGAGGTGGCCTTCACCGTCATGTCGGAGCCGCCTTTCATCGCCTGGATGAGCTTCGCCTCCTCCTCGGCCGACTGCATGAAGGCGCCGTCCGCGCGGGTGTAGAGCGAGAAGTTCTGACCGCCGACGCCGAGCTGCACCGCGCTCTCGGGCTTGGTGGAGAACCCGACCACGATGCTGACCTCGTTCTTCACGCTGTCCTTGGGCCGGTTCGAGACGAAGAAGTAGGCCGGGTCGCGGTTGAGGCCGGCCGGCCTGCGGGAGCCGGGCTGCGCCAGCGCGTAGCAGACTTTCCCGGCCTTCACTGCGGCCGAATAGGCTCCCCAGGCGTTGTACTTCCCGAGTTCGATCGGCTGCGCGCCCGGAGCGCCCTGCGCCGCGGCCGGCGCGGCCGGCGCGAGCGCGAAGGCGCCGAGAGCGAGAGCGAGGGAGAGGCGGGTGCGAACAGGCATAGGCATGTCTTTCAGTCTGGTCCGCTGCGCTGGGGGACATGCGCTGCGGGGCGGCCCGGGAGAGGGCGGCGGAGCGCGCAAACGCGCGCCCACGGCCGTCGGCTCGTGGTGACTGCCATGAAGCTACGTCAAAAGTTTAGAAAATTTGACCAAGCGCGCTGCTTATCCGGTTACGGGAAGTCATGCTTTAGTGAGTTGACGTCGGTTTCGGCGGCGCGCGCCGCCACACGGCGGCGAGGAAGCGGGCGGGCGGACGGGTGACTTCGGCGGGCGACCTCTCAGCGGCGATGGCGAATCTTGTCGCTCGCGTGGCGGTGGATCGCGACCGCGAGGCGTTCGCGGCGCTCTACGACCATTACGCGCCGCGGCTCGCCGCCTATCTCCAGCGTCTCGGCGCGGACCCGGCGCTGGCCGAGGAGGTCGCGCAGGACGCGATGGTGGCGCTGTGGCGCAAGGCCGCGCTGTTCGACCCCGCGAAATCCTCTGTCGGCACCTGGCTCTACCGCATCGCGCGCAACCGGCGGATCGACCTGCTGCGCCGGGCGCATGGCGCGACGGTCGAACTCGACGAGGCGATCGTCCCGATCGACGACGCCCCTCAGGCCGACGTCGCGATGGCGGCGAGCGAGCGCGACGGCATCGTGCGCCGGGCGATGGAGACGCTGCCCCCCGAGCAGCTGACGCTCGTGCGCCTGGCCTTCTTCGAGGGCCGCTCCCACAGCGAGATCGCCGAATCCGAAGGCCTGCCGCTCGGCACCGTCAAGTCGCGCATCCGGCTCGCGTTCAGCCGCCTGCGCCGCCGGCTCGAGGGCGACGGCCTCGTCGACGCCAAGTAGCGCGGCGGCCATCCCGATTTCTCATCCCAGAACGGAGCGAACCGCATGAAGGCCGTGCTTTGCACCGAGCTCGCCGGCTACGAGGCCTTGAGCCTCGTCGACCTGCCCGCGCCCGCGCCCGGCCCCGACGAAGTCGTGGTCGACGTCGCCTACGCCGCGCTCAACTTCTTCGACACGCTGATCACCAAGGGCGCCTACCAGACGAAGCCGGCCCTGCCGTTCTCGCCCGGCGGCGAGATGTCGGGCGTCGTGGCGGCGGTGGGCGACCGGGTGGAGGGTCTTGCGGTCGGCGACCGGGTCGCGGGCTACCTCGGCTACGGGGCCTGCCGCGAGCAGGTCGCGGTCCGCGCCGACGCGCTGACGCTGGTTCCGGACGAACTCGACCTCGCCAGGGCCGCGGGCCTCATCATCACCTACGGCACCACGCTGCACGCGCTCGCCGACCGCGGTCAGCTCCGCCGCGGCGAGACGCTCGCGGTCTTGGGCGCGAGCGGCGGCGTCGGGATCGCGGCGGTCGAGGTCGGCAAGCGGCTCGGCGCGCGGGTGATCGCCTGCGCCTCGTCCGCCGACAAGCTCGCCTTCGCCCGCGCCCGCGGCGCCGACGAGACGCTGGACTACGCGGCGGAGGACCTGAAGACGCGGCTGAAGGAGCTGACCGGGGGCAAGGGGGTCGACGTGGTCTACGATCCGGTCGGCGGCGCCTCGACCGAGGCCGCCGTCCGGGCGCTCGCCTGGCGGGGGCGGCTGCTCGTCATCGGCTTCGCGGCCGGCGAGATCCCGAAGCTGCCGCTCAACCTGCCGATGCTGAAGGGCGCCGACGTCCGCGGCGTGTTCTGGGGGGCGCATGTCGAGCGCGAGCCGGCGGCGCACCGGGCGGAGCTGGCGCAGCTGTTCGAATGGGCGGCCGACGGCGAGATCTCGGCCCCTGTGGACGCCGTCCTGCCGCTTGACCAGACGATCGAGGCCATCGGCCGCATCGCCCGCCGCGAGGCCAAGGGCAAGGTCCTGGTGCGCGCAAGCGGAGCGGCGTGAAGGCGAAACGTCAGAGCGCCTGCGAAGCTTGAAGGTCTGAGAGGCCTCTCGGTCGGACGCGGGCGATCCCTCCTCGCGCCGGAGGCGTGGGGAGGGTGGCCCCCGGCCCGCGGGCCGGGGTCGGGTGGGGGCCTTGGATGTCGAGCGCGCCGGGAACCTGTCCTAAGGCGGGCGCGCCCTCAGCCCCCCAGCGCCTTGGTCACGATCTCCCGCGCCTCGGTCTGGATGCGGGCGAGATGCTCGGGGCCGATGAAGCTCTCCGCATAGATCTTGTAGACGTTCTCGGTGCCCGAGGGCCTTGCTGCGAACCAGCCGTTCTCGGTGGTCACCTTCACTCCTCCGAAGGCCTCGCCGTTGCCGGGGGCGTCCGTCAGCCGGGCGAGGATCGGCTCCCCGGCGAGCTCCTCGCCTGGGATCTGTTCGGGCGAAAGCTTCTTCAGCACCGCCTTCTGCTCCGGGGTCGCTGCGGCGTCGACGCGGGCGTAGACCGGCGCGCCGAGCTCGCGCGTCAGGTCCTCGTAGAGCGCGCCGGGGTCCTTGCCCGTGACCGCCGTCATTTCGGCCGCGAGCAGGCCGAGGATCAGCCCGTCCTTGTCGGTGGTCCAGACCGTACCGTCGCGCTTCAGGAAGGTGGCGCCGGCGCTCTCCTCGCCGACGAAGCCGAGCGAGCCGTCGGTGAGCCCGTCCACGAACCATTTGAAGCCGACCGGCACCTCCACGAGCTTCAGGCCGAGCGAGGCCGCGACCCGGTCGATGATCGAGCTCGACACCAGCGTCTTGCCGATGGCGGGCGAGCCCTTCCAGTCCGGCCGGTGACGGTAGAGGTAGGCGATCGAGGTCGCGAGATAGTGGTTCGGGTTCATCAGCCCGGCCGAGGGCGTCACGACGCCATGGCGGTCGGCGTCCGGGTCGTTGGCGAAGGCGACGTCGAAGCGGTCCTTCAGCGCGATCAGCGACTCCATCGCGTAGGGGCTGGAGCAGTCCATGCGGATCTTGCCGTCCCAGTCCGCCGTCATGAAGCCGAAGGTCGGGTCGACGCGGTCGTTGACCACGGTGAGGTCGAGCCGGTGGCGCTCGGCGATCGGCGCCCAGTAGGGCAGCCCCGCGCCGCCGAGCGGATCGACGCCGATACGCACGCCCGCCGCGCGGATGGCGTCGAGGTCGACCACGTTGGCCAGGTCGGCGACGTAAGGCGTGATGAAGTCGTGTCGGGTGACGTTCGGCAGGCGGAGCGCGCGCTGCAGCGGAATGCGCTTCACGTCCCTCAGCCCGCCGGCGATGAGTTCGTTGGCGGTCTTTTCGATCCAGCCGGTGATCTCGCCGCCGGCCGGCCCCCCGTTCGGCGGGTTGTACTTGAAGCCGCCGTCCTCCGGCGGATTGTGCGAGGGGGTGATCACCACGCCGTCGGCGAGCCCCTGCGTCCGGCCGCGGTTGTAGGCGAGGATGGCGTGGCTCACGACCGGCGTCGGGGTGTAGCCGAGCGCCTCGTCCACCACGGTCTCGACGCCGTTCGCCGCGAAGACCTCGACGGCGCTCGCGAAGGCGGCCTCGGACAGCGCATGGGTGTCCTTGCCGACGTAGAGCGGGCCGTCGATTCCGGCCTTCGCGCGCCACAGGCAGATGGCCTGGGCGACGGCCAGCAAGTGGGTCTCGGTGAAGATCGCGTCGAGCGAGGAGCCGCGGTGGCCGGAGGTGCCGAAGGCGATGCGCTGCGCCGGGACCGCAAGGTCCGGTTCGCCGGTGAAGTAATCCGTCATCAGCTTGGGCACGTTCACGAGCGAGGACCGCTCCGCCGGCTTGCCTGCGCGTTCGCTGATCTCGGCCATCGTCGTCTCCGCGTCGTTTGAGGCTCTCGTTGCGCGGGAGTTATAGGACCGAATGGGCCGCGGGCGCGGCGGCGGCGAAAAAAGTCCGGGGGCGTGGATTCGCCGAGGCCGCTCGCAGCCGGCTCCCGGCGCGCGCGAGGACTAACGCTCCAGCGTCAGCCGTCCGGCGTTGGCCTCCATGCGACGGAGGCGGCTGAGGAAGCTCATGCCCAGCAGGTTACCGTCCATCGCGCCGCGGGTCAGCACCAGCGCCGCCACGTCGCGCACGATGATCGACCCCAGCCGGACGTCGCGCAGCACCACGCGCTTGGCGCCGACCTGGCCGTTGGCGGTGGAGACGGTCACGTCGAACCGGTCGCCGCCGGCCACCAGCCCGAGCGCCTGGCCCTGCTCGTACGACAGCGCGACGACGCTGGCCCCGGTGTCGACCAGCACGGGCACGCGACGGCCGGAGATCAGCGCCTCCGTGCGGTAGTGCCCGTCGGGGCCGGCGCGCAGGGTGAGCACGCCGCCGTCCGACGCGGCGGGCGCCGTGGGCGCCGCCGGGCGCGCCGAAAGCGCGGCGGGCGGCGTCTGGCCGCGCTCCAGCAGCTGCGGCGCGACGAACGCGGCGCCGGCCACCAGACCGGCGGTCACGACCAGCATCTTGATCACGCGCAACGTCTCCCGGACCGGCGGCTCTCGATCGAGCGTCGAGCCTCCGGCGCCGGGGTGAGGGTGGGGTTAAGCGGCGGGCGCGCTTTCGCGGGATGGTGAACCGGAGGTCAAGACGCGCGCCTCAGTTCCCGAAACGGTCGCGCCAGAGCTGCTCGCCGACGGTGCAGGACGAGGGGCCTGCGAGCCCGGCGGCGGGCGTCGGCCGGGGCTCCGCAGGGGCCTCCGGCACCGCGGGCGGGAGCCCTGCGATCTCCATCACCAGCTTGGTGCGCACCGCGTCCGGGAACTGGTCGACCGAGCGCACCGGCAGGACGAAGGCGCCGGGGCCGCCGATGACGCAGTCGCGGTAGTAGGCGTCGAGGTCGCCGAGATCCATCATCGCCAGGCTCGGCCGCTTCAGCATCAGCGGCAGGCCGTTGATGACCACGCCGCGCTCCAGCACCTCGTCGCGCACGCGCTCGACCATCTCGCCCTGGTTGTTCGGCCCGTCGCCGGAGACGTCGATCACCTTGCGCAGGCCGCGCACGCCGCTCGCCTCGAAGGCGCGGGCGGCGTAGGCGAGGGCGCCCGAGATCGAGGTGCGGTAGGCCCGCCGCAGCGGCTGCGCCGCGAGCGCCTCCGCGAAGGCCCTGGCGCTCTCGGGGCCGTCGATGATGCGCCAGGGGACGATGGTCGCCTGCTCCTCGGAACCGGCCCATTCGACGTAGGTCACCGCGATGCGGCCGAGCATGCCGTCCCGGATGGCGTCCAGCACCGGCTTCGACACGATGGCCGCGGCGTAGCCCTCGCGCTGCACCTGCTGCTCTTCGGTGTCCATCGAGTAGGAGATGTCGACGGCGAGCACCAGCTCGAGGTCGACGTCGGTCTCCGCGGCCTTCGCGGCGAACGTGGCGGCGCCCGCGAGCGCCGCGAGCGGAAGGACCATCCGGATCAACGCCCGGAGCGCGCGCGCCGCGATCGCACCCATGCAGCCAAGCCTCCTCGAAGCCCGTCATGGCGGATACCTACCAAGGTGCCACCGCAGCCCGGATCGCGCCAGCGGATAACGGACGGGGCCGGCTGGCCCCGGCGCGCCGGGGCGGGCTATGCTGCCCGGCCCGCCGCAGGACCGAAGGACCGCATGACCGACGCGCCGACCGTGGCCGCCCTGTTCGACGCCGCGGTCGCGGCCCGGGCCGCGGCCTATGCGCCCTATTCGCAGTTCCGCGTGGGCGCGGCGCTCGCGACGCCCGAGGGCGCGATCCACGCGGGCTGCAATGTCGAGAACGCCGCCTATCCCGTCGGGACCTGCGCCGAAGCCGGCGCGATCGCCGCAATGGTCGCGGCCGGCGGGCGGCGGATCGCGGCGATCCTGGTGCTCGGCGACGGCCCGGCGCTCTGCGCCCCCTGCGGCGCCTGCCGCCAGCGCCTCCGCGAGTTCGCGGCCGACGAGGCGCACGTGCTGGTCGCGGGCCCCGAGGGCGTGCGCGCCCGCTTCACGCTCGGCGAGCTGCTGCCATCCTCCTTCGGCCCCGCGAACCTCGAGGCGCAGCCATGACCTCCGCCGCCGACCGCGTTCGCGGCCTGATCGGCGGCGCCGCCGTCGAGACCGCGCTGGTGCTCGGCACCGGCCTCGGGGTGGTGACGGAGCGGTTCGAGGACGCCCACCGCATCGCCTTCGCCGACCTCGATGGCTTCCCCGCGACCGCCGTCTCGGGCCATGCCAAGCGCGTCGTGGTCGGAAATTTCGCCGGCAAAATGGTCGTTGCGCTGGAGGGCCGCGCGCATCCCTACGAGACCGGCGACGTCGCGGCGATGCGGCCGGCTTTCGCCACTCTGAAAGCGCTCGGGGTTCGCCGCATCGTGCTGACCAACGCCGCCGGCTCGCTCGACCCCGAGACGCCGCCCGGCGCGCTGGTCGCGATCGCGGACCACATCAACCTGACGGGCCTCAACCCTCTGGTCGGCCTTGCCGGCGACGAGCGCTTCGTCGACATGGTCGACGCCTATGCGCCGCCGGTCCGCGCGGCGCTTGCGGCGGCCGCCGCCGCGGAGGGCGTTCCTCTGGCCGAGGGGGTCTACATGTTCTTCCCCGGCCCGAGCTTCGAGACGCCGGCGGAGATCCGCGCGGCCAGGGTTCTGGGCGCCGACCTCGTCGGCATGTCGCTCGCGCCCGAGGCGGTGCTGGCGCGGTACTTCGGCTTCGAGCTCGCCGCGATCTCGGTCGTCACCAACCTCGCGGCCGGGCTCGCGGCGCAGGGGCCGAGCCACGCCGAGACCAAGACGGCTGCGGCCGGAGGCGCCGAGGCGCTGACGCGCCTGCTGACGCGGTTCGTGGAGGGGCTGGATGGCCTCTGACCTTCCGCCGCAGGAGATTCTGCGCCGCAAACGCGACGGCGCGCGGCTCTCGGCCGGCGAGATCGGCGCGCTGGTCGCCGGCGTCGCGTCGGGCGACTTGAGCGACGCGCAGGTCGGCGCCTTCGCCATGGCGGCCTTCCTCAAGGGGCTCGACCGCGACGAGACCGTGGCGCTGACCCGCGCCATGACCGCCTCGGGCCGGACCCTGAACTGGGACGACCTGCCCGGCCCGGTGGTCGACAAACACTCGACCGGCGGCGTGGGCGACACTGTGAGCCTGCTGCTCGCGCCGGCGCTCGCGGCCTGCGGCGCCTGTGTGCCGATGATCGCCGGCCGCGGCCTCGGCCACACCGGCGGCACCGTCGACAAGCTGGAGGCCATCCCCGGCTACGCTGTGCGGCCCGGCCTCGACGCGCTCCGGGCGACGGTGCGTGACGTCGGCTGCGCCATCGTCGGCCAGACGCCGGACCTCGCGCCCGCCGACGGCCGGCTCTACGCCATCCGCGATGTGACCGGCACGGTGGAGGCGATCCCGCTGCTGACCTCGTCGATCCTGTCGAAGAAGCTCGCGGCGGGCCTCGGCGGCCTC
The DNA here is from genome assembly GCF_016907975.1 of Methylopila capsulata. Taxonomy (GTDB): domain Bacteria; phylum Pseudomonadota; class Alphaproteobacteria; order Rhizobiales; family Methylopilaceae; genus Methylopila; species Methylopila capsulata. The sequence continues at coordinate 792,554 of NZ_JAFBCY010000002.1, read as the reverse complement.
GCCATGGACGTGAAGACCGGGTCCGGCGCCTTCATGCCGGCCTACGACGACGCCCGGCGGCTGGCGACGAGCCTCGTCGAGGTGGCGCGGGGCGCGGGGCTTCCCACGGTCGCGCTGCTCACCGACATGGACCAGCCGCTCGCGCACGTCGCCGGCAACGCGCTGGAGACCGCGCACGCCGTCGCGATCCTCACCGGACGCCGCAGCGACGCGCGGCTGATGGAGGTGACGCTTGCGCTCGGCGCCGAGGCGCTGCTGCTCGCGGGCCTGACCGACGACGCCGCAGCCGGGCGCGCGACGCTGGCGCGCGCCTTCGCCTCGGGCGCGGCCGCCGAACGCTTCGGCCGGATGGGCGCGGCGCTCGGCGGGCCGGTCGACCTGATGGAGCGGCCCGACGCGCATCTCGCGGCCGCCCCCGTGGTGGTCGAGGTCGCGCCGGAGAGTCCGGGGCGCGTCGTGCGGATCGAGGTGCGGGCGCTCGGCCTCGCGGTCGTCGGCCTGGGCGGCGGGCGCACGCGCCCGGACCAGACGATCGATCCCGCGGTCGGGCTCGACCAGCTTGCGCTCGTGGGCGCCGAGGTCGGGCCGGGGCGGCCGCTCGCGCGGGTTCATGCGCGGGACGCCGCGACGGCCGACCGCGCCGCCGCCGCCGTGCGCCGGGCCTACGAGATCGGTGACGGCGCCGCGGCCGCGGAACGGCCGCTGATCCAGGAGCGGATCGCGTGAACGATCCAGATGCGGGGAGCGTGGGGGCGACGATGGCGCAGGTGACGGTGATCGACCATCCGCTGGTGCAGCACAAGCTGACCCTGATGCGGGACAAGGAGCGCTCGACGGCGAACTTCCGCCTGCTGCTGCGCGAGATTTCGCTGCTGCTGGCCTACGAGGTGACGCGCGACCTGCCGACGGAGCTGGTCGACATCGAGACGCCGGTCGCGCCCATGCGCGCGCCGAAGATCGCCGGCAAGAAGCTGGTGTTCGCCTCCGTGCTGCGCGCCGGCAACGGCCTCGTCGACGGCATGCTCGACCTCGTGCCCTCGGCGCGCGTGGCCCATGTCGGCCTCTACCGCGACCACGACACGCTCGAGCCGGTCCAGTACTTCTTCAAGGCGCCGGCCGGGCTCGAGGACCGGCTCGTGATCGTGGTCGATCCCATGCTCGCGACGGGCAATTCCATGGTCGAGGCGGTGGAGCTGATGCGCCGCAAGGGCGCGCGCGACATCCGGGCGCTCTGCCTGCTGGCCGCGCCCGAGGGCGTGAAGCGGTTCGTCGAGGCCTGCCCCGGGGTGCCGCTGTTCACCGCCGCGATCGACGAGCGGCTGAACGAGCTCGGCTACATCGTGCCGGGTCTCGGCGACGCCGGCGATCGGCTCTACGGCACGAAATAAGATCGGCGGATTGAAAACGGCGGTCGGACGACCGTGCGAGACAGTGTGTGGCGGAACGCAACGGCCTATCCCCCGATTGGCTGTCGCGTCCCGCCGACACGTCCCTGGCGGGACCTCGTCTGGCGACCGATTGTTGCGCCGAAGGGCTCGCCTTCGACATATCATCGCCTGTTGAAGGCCAGAATGATGCCAAAATTGAGCGGCGTCAATCGACGAATGGGGGGTGAGAGATACAATTTTCGGGCGATCTGTCTGGATTTATGCAATCTTCGGCGCTGCGCGGCGGTCCTTGTCGCCCTCTGGTAAAACTCATTTAAGTGACCGTTTTTCATAGCAAATAATCGCCGGCGCGATCGTCCGCGCCGGGTCGTGCGTGTTCGACGCGCCCTCCGCCGGTCAGGGATGTTGTCCTGACCTAATTCACAGATTTATCTTGTAGGCCATGTCTCTGGCGCCTACGCTCTCCCGGCGCGGTCGCTTGGCCGCCTGGATCGGAGCTGACGGGCCGCCGACGAAGCGCCGCGCCTGGTTTTCGAGGGGCGCCGTCGCAAAGAGACGCCCGAGATTTGCGAGCCGCACTGGGCGTCGCGAAGCGTGAAAAGCCGCACCGTCTTCGCTGATGCTGGGGGATGGCCGTGACGCTGATCCTGACCCGTCGCACCTTCGTCGCCGGCGCCACAGCGAGCGTCGCCGTTCTCTCGGGCGGGCCCGCGCTGTCCGCGGTTCACTTCGACGTCGTGGTCTATGGCGCGACCTCCGCGGGCGTCATCGCCGCCTACGCCGCGGCGCGCGAGAACCTCCGGGTCGCGCTGATCGTCGGGCCGAACCCGATCGGCGGCATGACCGCGAACGGCCTCAGCCGCTCCGACGCCAACGCGAAGCAGCCGATCGGCGGCCTCGCCGGCCGCTTTTTCGCGGCGATGGGCGCGCATTATGGGCTGCCGAAGGCCTTCCGGTTCGAGCCGCACGTGGCCGAGGCCTTCTTCCGCGGCCTGCTCGACGAAGCGGGGGTCACGGTCTTCCCCGGCGACGTCAACGAGCGGCGTCCGCTCGCGCGCGACGGCGCTCGCATCAAGTACCTGCTGCTGGAGGACGACACCCACGTCGCGGGAAAGGTCTTCATCGACGCGAGCTACGAGGGCGACGTTATGGCCGCCGCCGGCGTGTCCTACGACGTGGGACGCGACGCCAAGCGCGCCTATTCCGAGTCGACGGCGGGCTTCGGCGTGGCGCAGCTCTCGAAGACCAAGATCACCGTGCGGGACAGCGCCGGGCGCCTGCTGCCGCTGGTCCGGCCGTTCCCCAGCCTCGCGGTCGGCGCGGCCGACGCCGGCGTCATGGGCTTCAACTACCGGCTGAGCCTGACCAACGTCCCGAGCGACCGCCGGCCGTTCGAGCGGCCGCGGACCTACGATCCCGACCTCTACCTGATCGACCTGCAGCGCGGCTATTCCGGCGACGTGTTCCATGCCGGCGGCGAACTGCCGGGCATCGCGAAGGTCGATCGCAACAACGACGAGCCGGTCGGCGCCAACTGGGCCTATCCCGCCGCCACCCGGGCCGTGCGGCGGCGGATCAACGACTTCCACGCCTCGTACCAGGCCGGCCGGCTGTATTTCTTCGCCACCGACCCGCGGCTGTCGCAGAGCTTCCGCGACAGCGTCAACGCGTGGGGGCTCGCCCGCAGCGAGTTCGTCGACAACGACAACTGGCCGCGCCAGCTCTACGTGCGCGAGGCCCGACGGATGAACGGGCAGTTCAAGCTCCACCAGCGCTACACCAGCCGCGGCGCGCGGTTCGCCGACGGCGTGCTGCTGTGGGGCTACGACTACGACAGCCACCCGACGCAGTATCTCGCGGACGCCAACGGCAAGCTGGTGATCGAGGGCAGCAACGCCAAGGGCACGCCGGGGATGGGCGCGCAACGCTACAGCGTGCCGCTGCGCGCCCTGCTGCCGCAGGAGCACGAGTGCAGCAACCTGATCGTGCCGGTCTGCGCCTCGGTGACGCGCGTGGTGAACTGCAGCTACCGGATGGAGCCCGCCTACATGATGGCGGGCGAAGCCGCCGGCGTCTGCGCCGCGCATGCGGTCCGCGGAGCCTCGACGGTGCAGCAGGTCAACCGGCGCGGCGTGGTGGTGGCGCTCACGGGGTATGGCGCGGCGCTCTGAACGCCCGCTGAAGGCAGGGCGCTCCGGCGTCTCCTGCGCTTGCGCGGGCGGGGCGTCGATGCGGGCGCGTCCTACGCACAAGGCCCCACCCGACCCTTTGCTGGCGCGAAGGGCCACCCTCCCCACGCCTTCGGCGCGAGGAGGGAAACCCGCGCCGCGCTCCTCACCGTTGGAACTGAAACGCGGGCGATCCCTCCCCTGGGACAGGGAGGGTGGACGGGCGAAGCCTGGCCGGGTGGGGTGGGCGTCCGCAGAATCCGCTTCGTTCCGACGCCCTCGACGCCCAAGGCCCCCACCCGACCCCGGCCTGCCGGCGGGGATCCCTCCCCACGCCTCCGGCACGAGGAGGGATCCCCGCGCTCCATCCGAAGCGCGATCGTCCGTGAGGGATTTTGCGTGGTCCGGTCGAGCGGCGTTAAGCTCCCGAAGCCCTCAGGCCCCCTGCTCCAGCAGGCGGCGGGCGATGACCTGGGCCTGGATCTCGGCCGCGCCCTCAAAGATGTTGAGGATGCGGGCGTCGCAGAGCACGCGGGAGATCTGGTACTCGAGCGCGAAGCCGTTGCCGCCGTGGATCTGCAGCGCGTTGTCGGCCGCGGCCCAGGCGACGCGGGCGGCGAGCAGCTTCGCCATGCCGGCCTCGAGGTCGCAGCGGTGGTCCTTGTCCTTCTCGCGCGCGGCGAAATAGGTGATCTGGCGCGCGATCTGGACCTCGACCGCCATCATCGCGAGCTTGTCGGCGACGCGGGGGAAGGCGACGATCGCCTTGCCGAACTGCGCGCGCTCCTCGGCGTAGCGCAGGCCGATGTCGAGCGCCGACTGCGCCACGCCCACGGCGCGGGCCGCGGTCTGGATGCGGGCGCTCTCGAAGGTCTTCATGAGCTGCTTGAAGCCCTCGCCCTCGACGCCGCCGAGCAGGTTCGCGACCGGAACCTCGAACCCGTCGAAGCCGATCTCGAACTCCTTCATGCCGCGATAGCCCAGCACCTCGATCTCGCCGCCGGACATGCCGGGCGCGGGGAACGGGTCGCCGTCGGTGCCGCGCGGCTTTTCGGCCAGCAGCATGGAGAGGCCGCGGTGGCCGCGCTCGTTGGGGTCGGTGCGCACCAGCAGCGTCATCAGGTCGGCGCGGACGGGATGCGTGATCCAGGTCTTGGCGCCGTTGACCTTATAGACCTCGCCGTCGCGGGTGGCGCGGGTCTTGAGGCTCGCGAGGTCCGAGCCGGTGTTGGGCTCGGTGAACACCGCGGTCGGCAGGATCGAGCCGTCGGCGAGCTTCGGCAGGAAGTGCGCCTTCTGCTCCTCGGTGCCGCCGCCCATGATCAGCTCGGCGGCGATCTCGGAGCGGGTGCCGAGCGAGCCGACGCCGATGTAGGCGCGGCTGAGCTCCTCGGAGACCACGCACATGGCCTCCTTGCCGAGGCCGAGCCCGCCGTACTCCTCCGGGATGGTCAGGCCGAACACCCCGAGCTCGGACATCTTGGAGATGGTTTCGAGCGGGATGTAGGCGTTTGCGAGATGCCAGGCGTGGGCGTAAGGCGCGACCTCGGCGTCGGCGAAGCGGCGCATCTCGTCGCGGAACTGGCCGTGGGTTTCGTCGAGCCCGGAGTCGCCGAAGCCGGCGCGGCCGTCGGCCTCCCGCATCAGGTCGACCAGCGCGGCGCGCGCCTCCGCGGTGCCGCCGTCGGCGATCAGCTCGCGGCCGGCGTCGCCCAGCAGCTCGGCCGGGCGGCCGGCGTCGAGGCCGAGGTCGGTCGCGCGCAGGATCTCGCCCTGATTCATCGGGATGCCGCCGATGAGCTGCGCGACGTACTCCGCCGCGCCGATCCGCAGGATCGCCTCCTCGATCGCGCCGTAGCGGCCCTCCTGGGCGAGACGCTCGCTCCAGTGGTGCAGCTCGCGCAGCGCCATGCGGTAGGTGGCGAGCCAGGCGAGGCCGTGGGTCGCGCGCTGCTCGCGCTCGAGCAGGGCCGTGTCGAGCCGCTCGCCCTTCAGAACCTTCGCCCGGACAGCCTGAGTCGCCTCCGACAGCAGCGTGTCGAGCGCCGGCAGGACGGATGCGAGTCGGGCCGCGGGGCTTTCGGCCTCGGCGGCGAGGGGCTTGGCTACGGCGGTCATGCAGGAGGCTCCGATGGCGCGCACGACGTCTCAGCCGATCAGGCCGGCGGTCGCGATCTCTTCGCCGCATCCTCCTCGGCGGGGACGTTCGCCGCAATGCACCCTTCGGCGGACGCAGGCGCGCCGGAGGCCCCGCCCGCCGCGAGTCCGACCCCGACGGCGGCGAGCGCCATGCCCGCAAGCTGCAGCGGGGAGAGCGTCTCGCCGAACAGGAGATAGGCCTGAACCGCCGCAGTCGGAGGCACCAGATAGATCAGCGCCGCGACGCGCGAGACCTCGCCGCGCTTGATCATCACCAGCATCAGCATGATCGCGGCGATCGAGAGCACAAGCACCGACCAGACCATGGCGATGAGCGTCTCGCCGGTCCAGTCGATCCGGGTTTCGCCGGTCGCCCAGACCACGGGCGCGGTGACCGCGAGCGCGCCGAGGTACTGCGCCGGGGCGAGCGTCCGCAGGTCCGCGCCGGCGAGCGCGCGCTTCTGGTGCAGGGTTGCGGCGGTGACGGCCGCCATCGCCAGCACGTTGACGGCGATCGGCAGGCCGAGCCCGCCGAGCCCCTCCGCCGCGCCGCCGGCGAGCTTCGGCGCGACCACGCCGGCGACACCGGCGAAGCCCAGCGCGACGCCGAGCCAGCGACGGCCGTCGAGCCGTTCGCCGAGCAGCGGCCCGGCGGCCAGCGCCGTGAACAGCGGCTGCAGCGCCGCGATGAGCGCCGAGACGCCGGCCGGCACGCCTTGCGACACCGCCCACCACACGCCGCCGAGATAGAGCCCGTGGAGCAGCGCGCCGTTCAGCAGCGCGTGGCCCCACTCGCCGCGCGTCGCCGGCCAGCGGGCGCCGAGAACGACGGCGAGCGGCGCGAGCAGCGCGACCGCGCCGGCGTAGCGGACCATCAGGAACGCGAGGGGATCGGCGTGCGGGGCCGCGAGCTTGGCGACGATCCAGCCGGTCGACCAGATTACAATGAAGACGATGGGCGTCAGGCGCGCGATCATGACCAGCTCCGAGGACGCCTGTCTCCTCGCCCTCCTGGCCGCCGCGCTCAAGCGCTAATCCATGATGGCTGCATCACGCGCGACGATGGCGCGCAGACGGCCGCCCCGGCGCGGACTCCATTTCCGCCGCCGCAGCGCTACATTCCCGCCACATGCGCAAAGGTCTGCGGGACGCGTCGGCTTCGGTGGTTTGGCTGGTTTGGGACGCGCTCCAGCGTTTCGAGCGCGACGACGGCTGGGCGATCGCCAGCCACGTCGCGCTGTCGGGCCTGCTCGCGATCTTCCCGTTCCTGATCTTCGTGACCGCGCTCGCGGCGTTCCTGGGGGCGGGCGCCGAGACCTCGACGATCGTCCACCTGATCTTCGACACCTGGCCGTCGGGCGTCGCCATGCCGCTCGCGACCGAGGTGCAGAAGGTGCTGACCACGCCGCGCGGCGGCATCCTCACCATCGGCGTGCTGCTGACGCTGTGGGTGTCGTCCTCCGCGGTGGAGTCGCTCAGGATCGCGCTCGGCCGCGCCTACGCGTCGCCCACCTCGAAGCCGGTGTGGCTCGCGCGGCTGCAGAGCATCTGGTTCGTGCTGCTCGGCGCCTTCGGGCTGGTGGTAGTCGCGATCTTCATCGTGCTGTGGCCGATCCTCTGGGGCTTCGCGCTCACCTACGTCTCGAACTATTTTCCGGAGTACGCCGTCGCCCTCGTGAACCTCGAGTTCATCAGCAATCTCGCGCGCTACGGGCTCACGATCGTGGTGGTGACCACGGGGCTGGTCCTCACCCACCTCTGGCTGCCCGGCGGACGCCGGAAGGTCATGGACGTGCTGCCGGGCGTCGCCATCACGGTGGCGCTCTGGATCGCGGGCGCGACCGGCTTCTCGATCTACCTCGCGCGCTTCGCGAACTACGCCTCCACCTACGCCGGGCTCGCCGGCATCATGACGGCGATCGTGTTCCTCAACGTGTCGGCCGCGCTGTTCATTCTCGGGGCCGAGTTCAACGCCGCGCTCGCGGCCCGCCGCAAGGCGCAGTTCGCGGGAAAGCAGCTGAGCGGCCCGGCCGCGGCGCAGCCCGCCGAATGACGGGTTCCCGCGCGTCTCCGCACGCGCCCCGTGCGCGCGACCGCCCCTGACGATCCGCCCCCGCGCCCTAACTCGTCTCTCAACGCCGCCGAAACGGCGGTCGAATCCAAGGAGAGCGACTATGAAGCGCACCGGCAGCGCCGTTTGGAACGGCTCCGTCAAGGAAGGCTCGGGCAAGGTCTCGACCGAGAGCGGAGCTCTGTCCGACCTGAACTACTCGTTCAAGAAGCGCTTCGGCGACGAGAAGGGCACCAACCCGGAAGAGCTGATCGGCGCGGCCCACGCCTCGTGCTTCTCGATGGCGCTCTCGCTCATGCTGGGCGAAGCCGGCTTCACGCCGGACGAGATCGAGGCCTCCTCGGCGGTCTCGATCGAGCAACAGGGCGGGGGTTTCCAGATCACCTTCATCGACCTCTCGGTCACGGCCAAGGTGCCCGGCATCGACGAGGCCCAGTTCAAGGAGATCGCGACCAAGGCCAAGGACGGCTGCCCGGTCTCCAAGGTGCTGAACGCGAAGATCAACTTCGAGGCGTCGCTCGCGGGCTGAGTTCGACGCAACGGGCGACGATGGGCGCGAGCCGAACGGGTTCGCGCCCATTATCCGGCCTTGAGCCGGGCGCCTCAGGTCATGCGGGCCAGCACCGCGTCCTTCAGAACGAGCCGGTGGTAGAGCGCCGCGGCGACGTGGAGCAGGATCAGGCCGCCGGCGACGAAGCCGAGCGTGCCGTGCACCGCCAGGATCTGCTTCGACAGCTCCTTGTTCTCCGACATGATCCTTGGCATCTCGAACAGCCAGAACACCGGAACCGGCGCGCCGAAGGCGTTGGAGCCGGCCCAGCCGAGGATCGGCATCACCAGCAGGATCAGGTAGAGCGTCCAGTGCACCGCGTGCGACAGGCCGATCTGCCAGCGCGCGAGCGTGGGCTCCGACGGCGGCGGCGGGTTGGTCAGGCGCCAGGCCAGCCGGACGATCATCAGCGTGAGGATGACGATCCCGGTCGACTTGTGCAGGTCGTAGATCGTGTCCTTGGTCGGCCCGTCCGGGATGCTGTCCAGCGACAGGCCGACGATGATTTCCGAGATGACGAAGATCGCCACCACCCAGTGCAGCACCTTAGCCGTCGGCGTGTAGCCGCCGGCCGCGGGCGTCCTCGTCGATGCCGTCAGCGTCATCGCTTAACCCTCCCTCCGCGCGCCGGTTCTGCGCCGAACGCCGCATGTCGCAGTCAAACAGGATGTCTTCGCCGAGCGAAAACGCCGCGGCGGCCGGCCGGCGCGCGAGGTCGAGCCGCTCGATCGGCGCGAGCGCGAGGCCTGCGCGCCCCGAGCCGACCAGCAGCGGCGCGACCATCACGTGCAGCCTGTCGACCATGTCCGCCTCGATGAAGGCGGAGACCGTCGCGGCGCCGCCTTCGATCAGCACCCGGCGCAGGCCCCGGCGTCCGAGCGCGGCGACGACGTCGCGCGGCTCGATTCGGCCCGCGGCGACCGGCAGATGAACCGTCTCGACGCCCGGCGCGTCGCAGTGGGGCGCGCCCTCGGCGCGGATCACGATGCGCCGCGTCCCGTCGTCCGCCAGCATGCGCGCGCCGGCCGGCATGCGGCCCGTCGGGTCGATCACGACGCGCGCCGGGGAGACGCCTTCGACCCGCCGCACCGTGAGCTGGCAGTCGTCGGCGCACACCGTGCCGACGCCGACCACGACCGCGTCGACCAGCGCCCGCAGGCGATGCAGGTGATCGAGGCCGCCGGGGCCGTTGATGTAGTGCGAGGCGCCGGTGACGGTGGCGACGCGGCCGTCGAGCGACTGCCCGATCTGGGCGATCACCGCGGCGCGCGGCAGCGCGACCGGCCCGAGCATCCCTAGCAGGGGATGGGCGCGGAGATGCGCGGGCGGCGTCGCGCCATGGCGCACGGCCCGCACGGCCGCCCAGGCCGCGGCGTCCAGCGCGTCGTCCTTCGGCCCAAAACCTCCGGGCGAGGCGGATGCGATCATCGGCGTCCGATCCTAAAGGCGGCGTTGATCACGCCCTCGAACGGTTCCAGATAGACCCGCCGCGGCGTTCGGCCAGACGGCTCGCGCGAAGATGAGGCCGCGACCCTCTGCGCGATTGACGGGCGCCCGACGGGCATGGTCCGTGCGGCCAAAGCCATCACGGTTTCAACCTTACGCGGCGACAGGGGGCAGCGGTTCATGAACGACGGTCACAGCCCCGCGACGACGCCCGGGCGGGCGGGTTCGCTGGACGCTCTTTTCGACGGCTACCGGCGGTTTCGCGCCGAAGCCTGGCCCGAGCTGCAACGCCGTTTCGAGCGCCTCGCCCAGGGCCAGTCGCCGAAGGTGATGGTGATCGGATGCTCGGACAGCCGCGTGGATCCGCAGCAGATCCTGGGCGCAGCGCCGGGACAACTGTTCGTGCTGCGCAACGTCGCGGCGCTGGTGCCGCCCTACGCGCCCGACCAGGCGCATCACGGCGCGAGCGCCGCGGTCGAGTTCGCGGTGCGGGTGCTTCAGGTTCACCGCATCGTCGTGCTGGGCCACGCCGGTTGCGGCGGCGTGAAGGCGCTGTTCCAAGGCGCGCCGGCCGAGGCCTCGGACTTCGTGGTCAGCTGGATGGACATCGCCGACGAGGCGCGCGCCAAGGTCGACGCCTCGCTCGACTGGGACGAGCGCGAGCGGCTGGCCGAGCAGGCCTGCGCAGAGGTGACTGTCGCGAACCTGATGACCTTCCCCTGGGTGCGCGAGCGGGTCGAGGACGGGTCGCTCGCCATCTCCGCCATGCATTTCGGCGTCGCCAACGGTTGCCTCCGGTGTCGCGACGACGCCCGGGGCGTCTGGTGCGACGTGCCGACGGAATGACGACGACCTTCACAGGAGCTTTCTGATGACCGACATCATCTTCCGCGCCGGCGAGGCGACCGTTCTGGCCGTCGAGGGCCAGGCGACCGACGCGATGCCGGAGGTCCTGATCGGCGCCGTCAACGGCCCGGTCGGCCAGGCCTTCGCCTCCATGCTCGGCCAGAGCGTCGGGCACACCCGCATGTTCGCGGTGCGCGACCTCAACCAGCTGGTCCGGCCCGCCACGCTGATGACGTCGAAGGTGACGATCCCGGGCGCGGAGTACGTCGACCTGCTCGGCGGCGTCGTTCAGGGCGCGATCGCGGACGCCGTGCTCGACAGCGTCATCGACGGCGTCATCCCCAAGGACATCGTCAACGACATCTGCATCATCGTGACCGTCTGGCTCGATCTCCGCTGCGCCGAGGACCCGAACCTCGACAAGCCCGACCTCTACCGCACGAACTACGAGGCGATGAAGCTCGCCATCAAGCGCGCGATGAACAACGAGCCGACGATCGACGAGCTGATCGCGAACCGCAAGACGATCAAGCACTACGCGCTCGACGGCGTCGTCGAGTACTGAGCGGCGCCTCGCGTCTCAGTCCTTGTCGTCGCTGATCCTGGCGCGGTCGTCCGTCGGCGCGCCGGGAATGGCGGAGGCGATCGCCTCGTGGACGATCGCCTGCAGCGCGGAGCTCTTTGCGCGCGCCTCCGCGAAGGCGGCTTCCAGCCGCTCGGGATCGTAGGGCTGCGCCTTCATCGCGGCGCGGGTGGCGCGGCGGGCCGTGCGGATGTCGTCGAACGCGGTCTTCAGCTCGGCGCGCCGGTTTTCCAGCGCGGCGCGGATCGCCTCGCCGGTGGCGCCGGGGTAGCGGCTGGAGACGGTCTCGATCGTGTTTTCGATCGTGCGGGGGCCTCGGCCACGTTCGGCGGTCGCGAACAGATAGCCGGCGCCGCCGAGGTTGAGCGCGACCGAGAGCGCGAGCGCGGCGTAGAGCGCCCAGTGGGGCCGTCGCGCCATCACAGGTCCACGTCGTTGAAGGCGACGTCGATGGCGTCGCCGGGATCGTAGCTCGGGCTGGTTGGGCTGGCGGCGAGGCCGAGGCTGACGCCGATGACGACCGCCGCGGCGCAGAGGCCCGCGCTCGCAAGGCCGAAGCGGCCGGGCGAGCCGAACAGCCGGAACCACCGGTCCTCCCGCCGCGCCGCGATCTCGCCGACGACCCGGAACGCGAAGCCGTTGGGCGCGGGCGCTTCCGCCGCGGAGGCCAGCAGTCGCGCGAAACGGCGGGCGTCGCTCTGGCGCGCCCGCGCCTCCGCCGAGCGCGCCAGCAGCGCCGCGGCGTCCTCGGCGAGGTCCGCGGGCCAGCGCGCCAGGTCCGGGCCGTAGGCGTCGAGCCGGTCGGCGAAGAGGTCGATCTCGGATCCTTTGGTCATCTCAGGCCTCCTCACGCTCCCGATGGCGTGCGCGCAGCGTGCGCCGGGCGCGCACGAGCATCGATTCCACCGCCTTCTCCGTCGTCTCCAGCACCGCGGCGATCTCGGCGTTGGAGCGCTCGCCGTCGGCGCTCAGCAGGATCGCCGCCCGCTGGCGCGCCGGAAGTTCGAGGATGTCGCGGCGGACGGCGTCGACCGCGTGGCGGTCTCCGAGCGAGCGCTCGGGGCTGGGGGCCTCGGACGGCGGGTCGAAGTGGTCGGCGAACGGCAGCATCCGTCGCAGCCGCTCGCGCCGCGCGCGGTCCACGCAGAGGTTGACCACGATGCGGTGCAGCCAGGTGGAGAACCGGGCGACGCCCGGCGTCCAGCGGTGGGCCGCCCGCCAGACCCGCCAGAACGCCTCCTGGACGATGTCCTCGGCCTCGTTGGCGGAGCCCGTGAAGCGGTGCGCGAGCGCCTGGGCGCGGGCGCCGTGGCGGGCGACGAGCCGGGCGAAGGCCCGCTGGTCGCCGCCCGCGGCGCGGGCGACCAGATCGTCGTCCTCGTCCGCCTCGGCGCGGCCGGGCCGCGGGAGCTCAGGCTCGGACACGGCGCGCCCGTCGCGTTGGAGTTCCGCCCTGAGGCTGACGCCCGCCACCCTTCAAGCTCCGCCTCGAGCCTCCGTTACTGGGCGGCCGGCTTCGCGTCCGCCTTGTCCGCCCGCTTCTGCAGCTTGCCGACATACTCGTCGAGCTCGGCCTTCGTCACCTTGCCATCCTTGTCGGAGTCGGCGCGCATGAGCCAGGGGGTCGCGCTCGCGGCGAACTCGTCGCGGGTGATCTTGCCGTCCTTGTCGACGTCCGCCCGTTCGAGGCGGTCCTTGCGGTTGGCCTTCGCCGGGCGGTCGCCGCGGCGTTCGGCCATGCGGTCGCGGATCGCCTTGGCCTCGGTCTCGTCGATCACGCCGTCCTTGTTCGTGTCGGCCTTGTCGAAGGCGCGCGCCGAGGCCGCCTCCATCTCGGTCTTGTCGACCGCGCCGTCCTTGTTCTTGTCGAGCTTGTCGAAGCGCTTCGACATCATCTCGGCGCGCTTCTGCAGGCGGTCCTGCCGGGCGTCGCCGGCGGCGGCGGAGGCTGCGAGCGGAGCGAGGGCGACGGTCGCGGCGAGAGCTGCGGCGGCGATGCGGATCATGATGATCTCCTTGTGGGGGTGGAAACAACGGCCCCTTCGAAGGCTGATACGCGGGACGGGCCCTCTCCCTGCGCGCCATTTCATCTCGCGATCGCATCCCGGACCAGCCGGCGCAGTTCCGGCACGAGATCGGCGTCGAACCAGGGGTTGCGCCTCAGCCAGGCGTTGTTGCGCCACGAGGGGTGCGGCATCGGCAGAACGCGCGGGGGCGCCGCGCGGTTTAGGATGCGCCGCCAGTCCATCACGGCTTCTGTCAGGGAACTCCCGGCGTCCTCGCCCAGATGCCAGCGCTGCGCCGGGCGGCCGACCGCGAGCACCAGCTCCACGTCGGGCAGGGCGGCGAACACCGAGGCCCGCCACGCCGGCGCGCACTCGCTGCGCGGCGGCAGATCGCCGCCCTTGGCGTCCTGGCCGGGGAAGCAGAAGCCCATGGGCACCACCGCGACCCGGGTCTCGTCGTAGAACTCCTCGTCCGTCACGCCCATCCAGCCGCGCAGCCGCACGCCCGAGGGGTCGGTGAACGGCAGGCCGCTGGCGTGCACCCGCGTGCCCGGCGCCTGGCCGCTGACGACGAGGCGCGCGGAGGCCCGCGCCCGGACCACCGGGCGAGGCTCGTGCGGAAGGGGCGCGCCCCGCGGCGCGTCGCGGCAGATCCGGCAGCGCCGGATCTCGGCCACCAGGGCGTCGAGGTCGGGTCGCGAGTGCACGGCGCTCATTCCGCAATTGATCGGTCGCGTCAGCACCCTTTTAAGCCTTTGGCGGTCATCCTCGCCCCAAACGATCTCCGGGCGAGGCGGGACGCGATCTCCACGTGGACATGTTCGATCTTCCGGCCATGCGGGACGCCGAGGGCCGGTCGGGCGAAACGACGACGGAGCGCCGGCGCACCGTGACGGCGAAAGTGCGCGCCGAACGCGAACGGCTGACCTCCACCACGGGCATCCGTCCGGAGTTCGACGTCGAGCTCGCCCGCATCTACGCCCAGAACCGCCTGTCCGCCCTCGTCGTCGTGCTGACGCTCGCCGCCGTTATCGCGGGCGTCGCGACCCTGTGGGCCGAACCGCAGTTCGCGATCGCCTGGTTCGCGACTGTGTTCGCGGGCCACGCCCTGATCGGGCTGTTGGCGAAGCGCTTCATGCGCCAGCCGTCCGAAGGGCTGGACGTGCGCCGCTGGACGGCCCGGTTCGTCTTCGCCGAATGCCTCAACGGCCTCGCCTGGGGATCGATCGTCGCCCTGCTCAGCGGCGGCGAGGACTCCGCCGAGCTGATCTCCCTGTTCGTGATGCTCGTCGGCGTCGCGGTCCCGGTCATGCTCGCCGCGAGCGTTCCGGCGGCGGTCTATGCGGGGACGATCCCGATCGCCGTCGTCGTCGTCGCCGCTTACCTCTCCAAGGGCGGCATCGGCTCGGCGGCGGTCGCCGGGATGACGGCCGGGGTCGAGATCTACTTCCTGCTGCTCGCCCGCAAGCTCTACCGCAACGCGCTCGGCGCGCTCGAGTTTCAGGCGGAGAAGGACGCGCTGATCGGCGAGCTGGAGCAGGCCAAGGCCAACTCCGACGAGGCGCGCCGCCGGGCGGAGGAGGCGAACCTCGCCAAATCGCGGTTCCTCGCCACGATGAGCCACGAGCTGCGCACGCCGTTGAACGCCATCCTCGGCTTCTCCGAGGTGATGAAGTCCGAGGTGTTCGGAGCCCATGCGGTGCCAACCTACAAGGAGTATGCGGGCGACATCCACCAGAGCGGCCAGCACCTGCTCCAGCTCATCAACGAGATCCTCGACCTCTCGCGCATCGAGGCCGGCCGCTACGAGCTGCGCGAGGAGAGCGTTAGCCTGCCTTATGTGGTGGAGGACTGCCACCGCCTGCTGAAGCTCCGCGCCAAGAACCGCGGCATCACGATCCGGGAGGTCTACGAGGCCAGCCTCCCGCCGCTCTGGGCGGACGAGCGCGCGCTCCGCCAGATCACGCTCAACCTGCTCTCGAACGCGATCAAGTTCACGCCGCAGGGCGGCGAGATCCGGCTGAAGGTCGGCTGGATGGCTTCGGGCGGCCAGTACCTGTCGGTCTCGGATTCCGGGCCGGGAATTCCCGAGAACGAGATCCCGACCGTGCTCGCCTCCTTCGGCCAGGGCAGCCTCGCCATCAAGACCGCGGAACAGGGCGCCGGGCTCGGCTTGCCGATCGTGAAGGGGCTGGTCGATCTCCACGGCGGTCACTTCTCGCTGAAGAGCCGGCTGCGGGAAGGCACCGAGGTCATCGTCGCCTTCCCCGCGGCGCGCGTGATGAGCGCGCTCGCGCCGATCAAGCAGTACGCCGACGACCTGCGCCGGGTGGTCTGACGCTCTCGGCGTCACGCCGCGACGCGTTCCGCCGCAGCGAGACGGTCGCGCGCCGCCGCGACGCCCTCGAGCGAGGCGATCCGGGCCGCGGGATCGAACATGTGGCCGGTCGCCATCAGCTCGTCCGGCTGCAGCCGTGCGATGAAACGCGCCAGCTCCCGCTCGACCGTCTCGACCGAGCCCACGAAGGCGTAGCGCAGCATCTGCTCAAGGCTCGCCACCTCGCCGGGCGACGCGACCGTTCCGATGTCGTCGACCGGAGCCGGCAGCGGGCCTGGACGGCCGCGGCGCAGGTTCAGGAACGCCTGCTGCTGCGAGGTGAACAGCCGCTGGGCCTCCGCGTCGGTCTCCGCGGTCAGCACGTTCACCGCGACCATCGCGTGCGGCTTTGCCAGCGTCTCCGAGGGCTGGAACCGGTCGCGGTAGACCGCGAAGGCGGCTTCGAGATCCGCCGGGGCGAAGTGGGCCGCGAAGGCGAAGGGCAGGCCGAGCATCGCCGCGAGCTGGGCGGAGAAGGTGCTGGAGCCGAGCAGCCAGAGGGGCACGTCGAGGCCCACGCCCGGCACCGCGCGGATCGCCTGTCCCTCGACCGCCGGCGCGAAGTAGGCCTGCAGCTCGATCACGTCCTGGGGAAAGCGCTCGGCCGCCGCGTTGACGTCGCGCCGGAGCGCGCGGGCGGTCAGCATGTCGGTGCCCGGCGCGCGGCCGAGGCCGAGGTCGATGCGGCCGGGATGGAGCGAGGCCAGCGTGCCGAACTGCTCGGCGATCACCAGCGGCGAATGGTTCGGCAGCATGATCCCGCCGGAGCCGACGCGGATCGAGGAGGTCGCGGCCGCCACATGGGCGATCACCACCGCCGTGGCGGCGCTGGCGATGCCGGTCATGTTGTGGTGCTCCGCCAGCCAGAACCGCTGGAAGCCGAGCCGTTCGGCGGCCTGCGCGTAGGACGCGGAGTTGCGCAGGGCGTCGGCCGCGGTGGAGCCTTCGGCTATCGGCGCGAGATCGAGGACGGAAAAGGGGATCATGAGATCATCCGATCGGGCGTCGCGCGCGGGAGCCGCGGGCGTCGCCCGGCCGGCCCCCGCGCGCGATGCGCAGGAGGAAGAGGCGGTCGCGCGTCGCGCGCCGAGCCTCGCGTTGCTCCCAAGATCGGGGCCCGCGGCCCAAAACGGAAGGGGCGCCCCGCGCGGGGCGCCCCTTCGCAGAGGTCAGAGCGGCGCGCCGGGACGCTCCGGGCCGCCGGCCGGCGGCGGGGGAGGAGCGTCCGCGCCGCGGCGCGGGCCGTCCTCGCGCTCGCCGCGCTTCGGCCCGTGGCCGTGGCGCTCGTGCTCCTTCGGCCCGCCGGGTCCGAAGCCGCCGACCTTCTCCGTCGCGCCGTCGGCGCGGACGATCCAGGCGGCGTGCAGGAAGCCGTTCTCGAAGCGCCCCTGCACCGTCACCGCCTCGTCGGCCGCGACGAGCTTGCCGCCCTCGCCGGCGCGGCCGGTCTCCACCAGCGCGCGGCCGCTGTCGTCCTGCAGGACGAACTTGTTGCCGAAGATCTCGGCAACCTTGCCCTTCACGGTGGTGACCGCGCCGTCCTTCACGGCCGAGATCGCGACCGGCGCCAGCGGCGCCATCTCGCCGCCGCCGTGGCGGGCGAAAGAGGCGGCTCCGGCGCCGGCCGCGGCGCCCGCGGCGAGAAGCGCGACGCCGGCCGCGGCGAAGATCGTCCGGCGGCCGCGCTTCGGGCGGGGCGCCGCGTCGGTCTTCGGGGCGATCGGCTCGGCGGTCGGGGCGTTGTTGTCAGTCGTCATCGGGTGATCTCCGGTTCGGTTTCGATGACGCCGTTCTAGATGAGGGCCGTGGAACCCGGCCTGAACCGCGCGGTTCAGCTTCGGTTCAGCCGCCGGGTCTATCGAACCCTCTCCCACTCTCGAGGACGTTTCCCATGCGCGTGCTTCTGGTCGAGGACGACGCCGCGCTCGCCGACCGGGTGGCTCGCGCGCTCCGGGAGGAGATGTTCGCGGTCGACGTGGCCGCGAACGGCGAGGACGGCGGCCATCTCGGCGCGACCGAGCGCTACGACGTCGCCGTGCTCGACCTCGGCCTGCCGAAGGTCGACGGCGCGACGGTTCTGCGCCGCTGGCGCGCGGAAGGGCGCGACCTGCCGGTGCTCATCCTCACCGCGCGCGAAAGCTGGTCCGACAAGGTCGAGGGCTTCAAGGCCGGCGCCGACGACTACCTGACCAAGCCGTTCCGGGTGGAGGAGCTTGTCATGCGGCTGCGCGCGCTGGTGCGCCGGGCGGCCGGCGCCGCGTCGTCGCGGGTGGTCTGCGGCCCGATCGCCTTCGACGCCCAGCTCGGGACCTTCGAGCTCGACGGCCTGCCGCTGAAGCTCACCGGCATGGAGTGGCGCGTGCTGTCCTGCCTCGCCCTGCGCAAGGAGGCGGTGGTCGACCGGATGGAGCTCTTGGAGCGGGTCTACGAGGGCGACGCCGAGGTCGATTCGAATTCGCTCGAGGTCATCGTCGGCCGGCTGCGCCGCAAGATCGGCCGCGACCTGATCGAGACCGTGCGGGGCCGCGGCTACCGGCTGACGGCGAACGGCGCATGAGGCTCGCGCCGCGCTCCCTCGCCGGCCGGCTGACGCTCGCGGCGGCTGTGCTGACTCTGGTCGCGCTCGTGGGCGCGGGCCTCGCCATCGGCTTCATCCTGCAGCGCTTCGTGACGCATCAGGTCGAGCAGCGCCTGGACGCGCAGACGACGACGATCGCCGACGCGCTGGAGCGCGACCCGGACGGCCGGCTCCGCCTGTCCCGGAACGTCGACGGCCCTCCGTTCGACCGGCGGCGCTCCGGCTGGTACTGGCGCGTCGACGAGGAGGGCGCGGCCGTCCTGCGGTCGGGCTCGCTCGGCGACGAAGGGTTCGAATCCGGGCGGCGGCGGCCGCTGCCGGCGCCGTTCGACCCGCGCTGGCGCGAGCCGAAGCCCAAGATGGACGAGGGCCGCGGCCCCGCGGAGGAGCCGCTGATCGTGCGCGCGACGCGCGTCGAGGTAGGCGGCAGACCGGTCGAGATCGCGGTCGCGGCGCCGCGCGGCGCGGTCGAGGGGCCGATGCAGGACGCGCTGACGCCGCTCATGCTCTCGCTCGCGGCGGTGGGCCTCGGCCTCGTCGGCGCGTCGCTGTTGCAGGTGCGGTTCGGCCTGACGCCGCTCCGCCGGCTGCGCGAGGCGCTGGGCGAGGTGCGCGCCGGCAGGGCCGCCCGCGTGCCCGACGACCAGCCGGCGGAGCTGAAGCCGCTCGCCTCCGAGCTCAACGCGCTGATCGAGCAGAACGCCGCGGGACTTGCGAGCGCGCGGCTGCACGTCGCGAATCTCGCGCATGGCCTGAAGACGCCGCTCGCGACGCTCTCGGTCGCGCTGGACGATCCCGGCCGCGACCCCGACGGCGCCCTGCGCGCCGAGGTCGACCGCGTCGAGCGCCGGATCCGCCATCATCTCGCCCGCGCCCGGGCCGCCGCGCTCGGCGGGCCGCAGCGCATGCGCACCGAGCTCAAGCCCCGGATCGACGATCTCGCGGTCGCGCTGAAGGCGATCCACGCGGACAAGGCGCTGACGATCGCGGTCGAGGTCCCGGACGATCTCCACGTGGCCTGCGACCCGCAGGATGTCGACGAGATGGCCGGCAATCTGCTCGACAACGCCTGCAAGTGGTCGCGCGGCGCGATCGTGGTTCATGCGCAGCGAAGCGACGCGCAGGTCGCGCTGACGATCTCCGACGACGGGCCCGGCCTGCCCGAGGACGCGCTGCCGGAGGCGCTGCTTCCCGGCCGGCGGTTCGACGAGACCACGCCCGGCCACGGCTTCGGCCTGTCGATCGCCCGCGAACTCGCCGAGCTCTACGGCGGCGGGCTGACGCTGGAGCGCGGCCCGGCCGGAGGTCTGGCCGCCCGGCTGACGCTGCCCGCGCAGAAATAAAGCCGGCTAATCGAGTTTGGCGCCTGACAGTCGCACCATGTCCTTCCACATCGGATTCTCCTCGGCGATCCGCGTCTTCAGCGCGTCCGGCGAGGCGTCGGTCACGGGCGAGAAGCCGATCGGCTCCAGCCTCGCCTTCACGGCGGGGTCCGCCATGATCTCGGCCAGGGCCTTGGACAGGGACGCCTGCCTGTCGGCGGGGTAGCCCTTCGGGGCGATCACCGCGTACCAGGTCTGCAGGTCGACGTCGGCGAGGTTGAGGTCCGCAAAGTCCTTCATGCTCGGCGTGTCGGGGAGCGCGGGGATGCGGTCGCGGCTGCCGACGGCGAGCGGCAGGAAGGCCTTGTCCTTCACGTGCGGCATCAGCGCGGGGATGACGTCGAACATCATGTCGATCGTGCCGCCCAGCAGGTCGAGGATGGCCGGGCCGCCGCCCTTGTAGGGCACGTGCAGGATCTTGGCGCCGGTGCGCGCCTTCACCAGCTCGATCATCAGGTGCGAGACCTGGCCGAGCCCGGAGGAGCCCATGCGGGTCTCGTCCGGATGGGCCTTCGACCAGGCGATCAGGTCGCGGAAGCTCGTCCAGCCGCGGTCTTGCGCGATCTTCGCGTTCGCCACGCACAGCACGGTGCCGGTCGCGATCCGGCTGACGGGGACGAGGTCCGCGTCGGGGTCGTAGGGGCTCGAGGCGTAGAGATACTTGTTCGCGATCAGCTGCGACGTCGAGGCGACGCCGAGGGTCGCGCCGTCGGGCTCCGCCTTTGCCACCGCCGCCGTGCCGATCATGCCGCCGGCCCCGCCGCGGTTGTCGACGATCACGGTCTCTCCGAGCTTCGCCTGCAGGCGCTCGGCGACGAGCCGCCCCAGAATGTCGACGGCGCCGCCGGCTGGAAACGGCACGATCAGCGTGACGGCGGCGGCCCGGGCGGGGAGCGGCAGGCCGAGGGCCGCGGTCGCGGCGGCGCCGGCGAGTGCGGCGCGGCGGGTCAGTCGCATCGGCATGGACGGCGTCTCCTCGGCGAGGGGCATCCTTCCCGAGCTAGCGCGCCCGCGCCGAAAGTCAGGCGGTCACGCGCCGAGAGTGAGCCGGTAGGCGTAGGCGTCGCCGCGGAAGAGGCCCTCGACGTACTCCACCATGCGTTCGCCCGCGAAGGAGCGGCGCTTGATCAGCAGGCACGGCAGCGGCTCCTCGAAGCCGAACACGGCGCATTCGTCCACGTCCGGGGTCGCGGCCTCGATCGTCTGTTCGCAGCGGGTCAGCGCGCAGCCGATTTCCCGCAGCCGATCGTAGACCGACCCCGACAGGTCGGCCTCGGCGAGCTCCGGCGCGACACCGAGGTCGTACCAGGCGACCTCCCGCGACAGCGGGACGTCGTCGCCGAAGCGAATCCGCACGAGCTTCAGGAAGGGCGCGGTCGAGGGCTGCTGGAACAGGGAGGCGAGCGAGCGGTCGTGGGTGACCACCCGTTCGATCACCTTCGACGACGCGGCGCGGCCGAGCTCGCGCATCTCCTCGGTGAAGCCCTTGAGGCGCTCCATGCCGGGGTGGAGCTTCTCCGTCGGCCCTTCGACGATGAAGCCGAGACGGCCATGCGCGCTCACCAGCCTGCGCCGGCGCAGAGCGCTGTAGCAGTGCTGCACGGTCGTGCGGCTGACGCCCAGGTCGGACGCGAGTTGCCTCTCGGCCGGCAGCGTCGCGCCCGGACCGATCTCGCCGCTCTCGATCAGCGCGGCGATCTGCAGCTCCAGTTGCCGATAGAGCGGCATCGCAGTGTCGTCGCGCAAACGCAGACGACTGTGTAAGCTCGGAGTGTCGTGCAACGCTTTCAGCATATCATGCGGGGCGGCTAGAGCGCCCTCGGCGCAGGGTGGCGGGAACGACGTCGCGTCGGGGGGGCGTGACTTATGATGAACCAGAACGGCGCGCGCGCGAAGCTTTTCATTATGGGAAGCTTCGTGACGGCGTGCACGACACGCGTTGCACGGCTGCCCGTGGCAGGCGAATCGCTCGCCGCGTCGGGGTTTCGGATGGAGCCCGGGGGCAAGGGATTCAACCAGGCGGTCGCCGCCCGCCGGCTCGGCGCTGAGGTCGACGGCCTGTTCGCGGTCGGGGACGACGCGCTCGGAGCGCTCGCGGCGGCGGCCTTCGCGCACGCCGATCTCGACCCGGCCATGCTGCGCCGCCGGCCGGGAGCGACCGGCGCGGGCGTCGGCTTCATCGCCGAAGACGGCGAGACGGCCATCGCGGTGTTCTCCGGCGCGAACGCGTCGCTTTCCGCCCAGGACGCCCAAGACGCGCGGCCGGCGATCGAGGCGGCCGCGGTGACGCTCGCCCAGTTCGAGATCGGCGACGCCGCGATCGCCGAGGGCTTCGCGATCGCCCGCGGCGCGGACCGAATCACCGTGCTCAACCCCTCGCCGTTCCGCCCTGTCGCGCCCGAGATCCTCGCGACCTGCTCCATCGTCGTCGCGAACGCGGTCGAGACCGAGGCGCTCGCGCTTGCGCTCGGCGTCGAGGCCGATTTGGACGCCGAGGCGGTGGCGGCGGCTCTGTTCGCCCTCGGCGTCAGCGCGCTGGTGGCGACCTGCGGCGCGGCCGGCGCGATCGCCCGGCTGTCGGACGGGGCGATCCTGACGCAGCCGGCCTTCGAAGTGGAAGCGGTCGACACCATCGGCGCGGGCGACGCCTTCGCCGCAGGGTTCGCGACCACCTTCGCGGAAACCGGCGACTGGCCCAAAAGCCTGCGGCACGCCGCCGCCTGCGGAGCGCTCGCGGTCCGCGCCGAAGGCGGCTTC
The DNA here is from genome assembly GCF_016907975.1 of Methylopila capsulata. Lineage (GTDB taxonomy): Bacteria > Pseudomonadota > Alphaproteobacteria > Rhizobiales > Methylopilaceae > Methylopila > Methylopila capsulata. The sequence goes on along the minus strand of NZ_JAFBCY010000002.1, from coordinate 770,263 downwards.
GGCGCCTTTCCGACCCGGGTCGAACGCGACGCGCTGCTCGCCGCGGTCTGGTGAGGCGGCCCGCCCGCCGGGGCGCAAACCCTTCTAAATTTTAAGCCATCGTCTCGCCGCTTCCGGCGTATGCCTTGTCGCCGTTCCGCTGAGGGAGCGCACGTGGAGACCGTCGGGCATGTTCGTATCGTTTTTCCCGAACCCGAAACCGTTCTTCATCTCGGTCGTGGTCTGGTCGCTGCTCGCGATCGGACTGTGGTACGCGGGCGGCTGGGCCGCGGGGACCTGGATCGGCCTGCCGCCCGCCGCGCCGGATGCGCCGCCGATCATAGGGCCGGCCGTCTTCGTCTCCGCGCCGTTCCTGTGGTTTTACGTCTACTATGCGATCGCGGTCGGCCTGTTCTCGGCCTACTGGTTGGCCACGTCCAAGCATCCGTGGGCGCCGTGGTCCATCCTCGGCAGCGCGCTGATCATCTTCGTCACCTACTTTCAAGTGCAGGTGGCGGTCGCCATCAACGCTTGGTACGGGCCGTTCTACGACCTGGTGCAGGCCGCGGTCTCGAAAAGCCGGCCTGTTACTCTCCCTGATTTCTATGGCGAAACCTTCGCGTTCATCGGCATCGCCATGGTTGCCGTGATCGTCGGCGTGTTCACTCGGTTCTTTGTGCAGCACTACATCTTCCGCTGGCGAACCGCGATGAACGACTACTACATGTCGTTCTGGCCGAAACTGCGTCATGTGGAGGGCGCCTCGCAGCGCGTGCAGGAGGACACCATGCGGTTCTCCACCCAGATGGAGACGCTCGGCGTCAGCCTGATCGACGCGGTGATGACGCTGATCGCCTTCCTGCCTGTGCTGATCCGGTTGTCCGGCCCGATCAGCGAGCTGCCGATCGTGGGCGCGATTCCTCACCCGCTGGTGACGGCGGCGATCCTGTGGGCGGCGTTCGGCACGACGTTCCTGGCGCTGGTCGGCGTCAAGCTGCCCGGCCTCGAGTTCCGCAACCAGCGCGTTGAGGCCGCCTACCGCAAGGAGCTGGTCTACGGCGAAGACGACGCCGGCCGCGCTCAGCCGCCGACCGTGCGGGAGCTGTTTGGAAATGTCCGCCGGAATTATTTCCGGCTCTACTTCCACTATCTCTACTTCAACGTCGCCCGCATTTCGTACGTGCAGATCGACAACATTTTTCCCTACATCGTGCTCGCGCCGACCATCGTCGCCGGCAAGATCACGCTGGGGCCGATGCAGCAGATCCTGAGCGCGTTCGAGCAGGTGCGGTCGTCGTTCCAGTATCTCGTGAACTCGTGGCCGCAGATCATCGAGCTGCTGTCGATCTACAAGCGTCTTCGCGGTTTCGAGGCGACGATCCACGGCGGCAAGCCGCCGACGCAGGACCTCGAGGCCCCCGAGGCGGAGGTGGACGCCGCGGGCGTGCGGGTCTGAGGATGGACCGTCGCTCGGACCCAACGGGCCTGCGCGACGGTCCACGACACGCTCACCTCCAGCGGATCTCGTCCTTGAGGCCCTCAAGCGCGGCCGAGGACGGCCGAAGCGGGAGCCAAGCTGGGAAGCGGCCAAGCGCCAGCCAATACGGTCGCCACAGCTCGGCCCAAATCGTCCGGTCGATCACTTCAGGCCGCCAGCCCACGATCTCCGGCCGGATCGACGCCAAGTTGTGGGCGCCGAGCCAGCGGTGAACCGCCGCCCACAGCTCCAGGTCGACGTCCGCGTTGTTTGGGCCACGGAATTCGAGCACGCCGAGAATCGGACTGCCGCGCGGGTAGCCTATGCGTAGGGTCGCGACCCGGCGTTCGCCACGGCGAAGGCTCCACAAGCTCTGCCCCTGACGGCGAACCTGCGGGCCGAACCGGCGGAGGCAGTTCCGCATCGCGATCGCCTCCTCGACGACGTCGCTTTCCGAGAGGAGGGGCACGAGGTCTGCATCGAGGATGCGCCCGGGTTTCAGGCCGCACGACGATGTGGGAGCGGCCATGTGCGCGCGAAGTTCCGCCGCGATGAGCCACGCTTCGGCGCCCTCGAGCGCCGCTGGGGCACCGAGCTTCGGCGACCAGAGCCGGTCGACGATCGCCCCGGCCGAGGTGGCCGGGTTCCGGGAGTAAAACGCATAGAGCGCCAGAGGTCGCACGACGGCCGATCCCCTCCGCGACCGTAGCGACGGCGCCTCACGCGCAGTCCAGAGCACGAAGGCGTCGTCGCCCCAGAGCGCCGCTTCCGAGACCATCTGGAGCCACCGCGCGGCGCCCGCGGGACGCTTGGGCACGGCGTTCGCTATTTGGCGGCGAAAGCGGTCGCCGTCCGGCAGGCGACGGAGGTCGGCGGCGGCAAAGGCCTCAGGCGGCAGGCGGCGCGTCCACATCGGGACCGCCGCCAGCGCGGCGGCCAGCTTCAGCGCGGCGCCCCTTTCGATCGCTGCGATCGCAGGCTCCGGGTCGAAGCTCCCCTTTGGCGCGGCGAGGGTCGCAAGCAGGCCGGGAAAGCTGAGCGCAAGATCGGCGAGGCGCGGATCTCGCCGCGCGAGCCTGCGGATCGAACACCCCTGCGGGGAGGGAAAGCGGGCGAGAGCGCGCTCCGTCGCCGACGGCGCAGTGGATCGAAGGCTGCGCCCCGTAAGGGCGCAGGACGTGGCGGAAAACATGAAAGAAAATCCCAAGCGCCGGCCGCGGCGAACCGACGTGCGGCGAACGTCTGACCAAGAAGCGACAGAGCCGCGGCGCGTTGGCCGCGGCGGCGCTTCAAATGTCTTGCGGCCTCAGGCCGAGGCGATGATCGATAAGCATCGGTCGCCTCCCTTCAGGCGCTGACGTCAGGAATGCCGTCGTCCTTAGACGATTTTGGCGTGTCGCTCAACACGGCCGACCCGCGCCCGGCCTCGCGAAAGCACGCGTCGCGCGCTATGTCTGGCGCATGACCGCCCCCCTGCGTCCCGCCCGTCCCGCCTGGCGCTCGCCGCGCTCGTTGCTGATCCTGGCCGGCGCGCTCGCGCTGAGCTTGGCCGCGTCCCAGCTCGGCTCGGCGGTGACCGTTCCGAACCTTCCCTGGTACGACGGGCTGGCGAAGCCCTCGTTCAACCCGCCGAAGCTCGCGTTCCCGATCGCCTGGACGATCCTCTACGCGCTCATGGCGGTGTCGCTCTGGCGCGTCGCGGTGATCGGGGAGGGCGCGGCGCGGCGGCGCGCGCTGACGGCCTACGCCGTGCAGTTCGCGCTCAACGTCGCCTGGTCCTTCGCCTTCTTCGGCGCGCAGAACCCGGGGCTGGGGCTCGGGGTCATCCTGGCGCTGCTCGCCGCGATCGTCTGGACGATCCTGACGTTTCGGTCGATCGACGGGCTCGCGGCCGGGCTGCTGCACCCCTATCTGGCGTGGGTCGCCTTCGCCACGGCGCTGAACGCGTCGATCCTGTTCCTGAACTGAGGGTCCCCCATGGCCGATCTTCTCTCGGGCTACGCGGTGCCGGCGGCGGTCGGCGCGGTCGCCGTCGTCCTCATTCTCGGCCTCTTCAACATGATGCGGGGCGGCGATCCCAATCGGTCGCAGAAGCTGATGCGCTGGCGCGTCGGACTGCAGTTCGTGGCGATCGTCATCATCATGGCGACGGTCTGGGCGATGGGGTCCTGACGCCGAAATGGTCAAGCTCAACAAGATCTACACGCGCACCGGCGACGACGGCACCACGGGGCTGGCGTCCGGCCCCAGACGTCCGAAGCACGACCTGCGGGTGGACTCCTACGGCGCCGTCGACGAGGCCAACGCCGCGATCGGGCTTGCCCGGCTGCACGCCGAGCCGGAGCTCGACGCCATCCTGTCGCGGGTCCAGAACGAGATGTTCGACCTCGGCGCCGATCTCGCGACGCCCGACACCGGCGAGGACCTGGGCTACGAGCCGCTGCGGATCGTCCAGAGCCAGGTCGACCGGCTCGAGGCCGACATCGACGCGCTCAACGCGCGGCTCGAGCCGTTGAAGTCCTTCGTGCTGCCGGCGGGAACGGCGCTCGCCGCGAACCTCCACCTCGCGCGCACCATCGCCCGCCGCGCCGAGCGGCTGATGACGGCGCTCGCGGAGCGCGAGCCAGTGTCGAAGCCGGCGCTCGCCTACGTCAACCGGCTGTCGGACTTCCTGTTCGTCGCCGCGCGGGTCGCGAACCTCGGCCAGGGCGACGTGCTCTGGGCGCCCGGAAAGACACGCTGACGCGCCAATCGCCGGGCTGCGCGCCCGAGCGCTTGTGACGGTCGCACGCGCCGCCATATTTGCGGAAGCGCGCCGGCCCGCAGGAGGCCGCAGCCGCGCTTGACGGGTCGAGACCGCCATGTTCGTCCCCTTCCTGGACGACGCTCCCCACCGCCACATCGGGCGGCCATGGGTGACCTATGCCTTCATGGGCGTCTCGATCGCGATCTTCGTCGTGTTCCAGTCCGGCCTCGTGATCGACGCGCGCCAGGCCTCGGTGGTCTCGTTCGGGCTCATCCCCAGCGTGCTGTTCGGCGAGGCGGTATTGCCGGCGGGCTATGAGCGGGTGCCGGCCTGGGCCACGCTCGTGACCTCGATCGTGCTGCACGGCGGCTGGCTGCACCTCATCGGCAACATGATGTTCCTGTGGGTCTTCGGCGACAACGTCGAGGACGACCTCGGTCGTGCCCGCTACCTGCTGTTCCTGGCGCTCTGCGGGGTCGGCTCGGGCCTCGCCCACGCCGCCGGCGCGGCCAACGCGGACGCGCCGCTGGTCGGCGGCTCGGGCGTCGTCGCGGGCGTGGTCGCGGCCTACGTGATGCTGCACCCGCAGGTGAAGGTCTGGGTGCTGGTGTTCTACCGGATCCCGCTGCGGCTTCGCGCCTTCTGGATCATCGGCGCCTGGGTGGTTTTCCAGGCCGGCAACGCCCTGCTCGCGGGCGAGGGCGCCCAGATCGCCTGGTGGGCGCACGTCGGCGGTTTCCTCACCGGGGGCGCCCTGGTGGTCGCGCTCAAGCGGCGCGACGTGCACCTGTTCGACCGGGGCCTGGCGGAGCGCATCGAGCGCCGCCGCCAGCCGGCGCCGACGCTGGAAGAGCGGTCGGCCTAGCGCGCGCCGACGGCCATGGCCTGCGCCACGGGCGCGGCCGGCTCCGCGCCGCCGTCGGACGCGAAGGCCACGTGCATCGCGACAATCGGCGCGAACACCAGCGCAAGCAGGATGATCATGGCGAGATCGCCGCCGCGCTCACGCGGGGCGGCCTCGAACTCGGCTGCGATGCGCCCGGGGGCGCGCTTGGGGAAGGTCATTGGCTCACCTCGTCCGACCGGCCGCACGGGCCGGTCGCGGGCGAGCCCGATCAAGCGATCAGGCGAGACGCTCGCGAACGGCCGCGTACGGCGCGGTCCATCGACTACTGTCGCTTGGCATAAAGGGTCGAATTCCTGTGGAGCCGCGAACGGCGTAAGCCGCTGCGGATGCGCGCTGAAATACGCCGATCGGAGGCTGTGTCAAGCCCCGAAACGCATGGCCGCCGGTCAGTTTCCGTCGTCGGGAAAACGCGGCAGCGGATGGACGGCGACGCCCTCCTCGGCCAGCGCCTTCGCCTCCTCGAACGTGGCTTTGCCGTAGATCGAACGGGGCTCGATCTCCTCGGCGTGGATCTGCCGGGCGATCTCGGGAAACCGCTCGCCGACGTCTTCGGCGTTTCGCGTCACGTGCTCGCGGAGCTCCCGAAGCATCGCGCGCAACGCCTTGTCCTTCTCGGAGACGAGCGTGACCGGCTCGGCCGGGGAGGCGGACTCGACCGCGGCCCTCGCGACGTCGGACGAGGTCGCCACCGCCGGCGCCATCAGCGCCTTGCGCACCTCGGCCGAACCGCAGGCGGGGCAGGACAAAAGGCCGCGCTCCGCCTGGCCGTCGAAATCGGCGGAAGAGCGGAACCAGCCGTCGAAGCCGTGGCCCGCGGCGCAGGTCAGTTGATAGCGGATCATGGGCGAACGATCGGGTTGACGGCTGGGTCGGCGCCGGGTCTCACGTCCCGACGTCGCGCAGCGGGGTCGGGTCCGAGGTCTGGGGCAGCACGCCGAAGCGCCGCCCGTTCTCGAGCGCCGGGATGCGGCGGCGGGCCTCGGCGGACTGCGCGAGGTCGATCTCCGCCAGGATCACCCCCGGGCGGTCGTGGTCGGCTTCCGCCAGCACGCGGCCCCAGGGGTCGATGATCAGGCTGTGGCCATAGGTCTCGCGGCCGTCGTCGTGCTTGCCGCCCTGGGCGGCCGCGATGACGAAGGAGCCAGTCTCGATCGCGCGCGAGCGCAGCAGCACGTGCCAGTGCGCCTCGCCGGTCTGCCGGGTGAAGGCGGCGGGGGAGGCGATCGCCTCGGCGCCGGTCTCGGCCAGGGCCCGGTGCAGCGTCGGGAAGCGGACGTCGTAGCAGACGGTGAGCCCCAGCCGCCCCCAGGGCAGGTCGACGCCGACGGCGGATTCGCCCGGCCGGTAGGTCGCGCTCTCGCGCCAGCTCTCGCCGTTCGGAAGATCGACGTCGAACATGTGGATCTTGTCGTAGCGCGCGACGATCTCGCCCTCGGGGTCGATCACGAAGCTCCGGTTCGCCGCCCGGTGGCCGTCAAGCTTCACCGCGAGCGACCCGAGATGGACATAGACCTCGAGGCCGCGCGCGAGCTCCTGGAACGCGGCCAGCGTCGGGCAGACGTTCTCCGGCATGATCGCGGCGAAGAGTTCGTCGCGGGAACGCACCAGGATGTTGGTCATCTCCGGGGTCTGGACGTAGGCCGCGCCGCTCTCCGCCGCTTCGCGGATCAGCTTGGCCGCGGCGTCGACGTTGGCGGTCATGTCCTTGCCCGAGCGCATCTGCGCGCAGGCGGCGACGAAACTCCTGGAGTTCTCCGCCATCGCCGTCACGCCGCCAGCAGCGGGTCGAGACCGCCGCCTTCGTCGAGGGCGTAGAGATCGTCGCAGCCGCCCACGTGGCGTCCGTCGATGAAGATCTGCGGCACCGTGGTGCGGCCTCCGGATTTCGCGATCATCTCGGGTCTCCTGTCCGGCGCGCGGCCGACGTCGATCTCGTCGAAGGCCACGCTCTTTTGGCGCAGCAGGCTCTTGGCCATGTCGCAATAGGGGCAGCCGACGCGGGAGTAGATCGTCACCGTGGGCATCGAAACCTCGACGCAAAGGACCGAAGGGGCGAAAGCGCCACGATATAGGCTGTCAGCCGTCGTTCACAACCAGCGCGAACACCAGCGCGTCCACGGACCCTGCGCCCGCGCGCCGCACGAGCCGGGCGAGGCGGTCGACGGTAGCCCCGGTCGTCATCACGTCGTCCACGAGAACGACCGGCCGCCCGGCGATCCGCGCCTTCCCCTCCTCGCCGAGGCGGAAGGCCCCCGCGAGGTTTTCGGCTCGCTCGCGGCCGCTGAGGCCGACCTGGGGCCGGGTGGCCTTGGCGCGCACCAGGAGATCGAGCGCGAGCTCCGCGCCCGAGAGCGCGGCGATCCTGCGGGCGAGCAGCGCCGACTGGTTGAACCGCCGGCGCCACAGCCTCCCCCGGTGCAGCGGCACGGGCAGCAGAAGCGTTTCGGGCGCCAGCAGTTCGTGGCCGGCACGCGCCATCATGCCGCCGAGCGCGTCCGCGAGATGGGTCCCGTCGCCGTACTTCAGGCGGTGGACCAGCGTGCGGGCCGTGCCGTCGAACCGAGCCACCGCGCGCGCCCGGTCCCAGGCCGGCGGGCTCGCGAGCGCCTTGGGCGACACCAGGCCGGGACCGAAGTCGGCGGGGAACGGGGTCCCCAGCCGCTCGCAGAATGGCCGCTCGATCGCTTTCAGCCCGCTCCAGCACGCGACGCAGAGCCCGCCCATGTCGGCGACCGGCGTCGCGCAGGCCAGGCACTGGGGCGGCAGCGCGAGATCGAGCGCGCGCCGGCCGAGCCGCACGAGGGGCGCGCGGACGCGGGCGAGGAGGGGCGCGGCGGCCTCGTCGACCGCGCTCATCGGCGTCTCTCGGACGCGCGGCTGCCACCTTCCCTTCTCCCCTTGAGGGAGAAGGTGGCGCGGAGCGCCGGATGAGGGGTCGTCTGGACCATCCTGAACCAAAATGAGGGCGTCCCGGACGACCCCTCACCCCTACCCTCTCCCGCGAGGGGAGAGGGGGCCCGCGACGGCGCGTTTCGAGATCGGATGACTGAGCCCCGCAAGACCGGCGCAGCAGCGCGCCGGCGCGAAGCGCGCCCAAGGCCTGCACAAAGACGGTGCGGGATCGCGCTCTCTGTTCTAATCAAGCGCCCAGCCTTTCACGCCCGGAGCCGCCGATGGATCTGTTCCAAGCCATGCTACGCCGTTTCGTCGGGCGCGGCTCGCTCACGATCATCGACCATACCGGCGTCCGCCACAGCCATTCCGGCGAACCCGGTCCGGCCGTGACGCTCAAGTTCCACGACGCCAAGGTCGCGCGCGACCTGCTGCTCAATCCGGAGCTGAAGGCGGGCGAGGCCTACATGGACGGCCGGCTCACCATCGAGCAGGGCACGCTGCGCGACTTCCTCTCGATCTACGCGCTGAACCGCACCAACCTGCGCGCCCAGCCGATCCAGAAGGCGCTGCGCCGCGGCTTGAAGACGCTCAAGCGCTGGGCGCGCTCCAACACCACGGCGCTGTCGAAGAAGAACGTCGAGGCCCATTACGACCTCTCGAACGAGATGTACCGGCTCTTCCTCGATGAGGGCCTGAACTACTCCTGCGCCTATTTCCGCTCCGCCGACGATACGCTCGAGCAGGCGCAGGTGGCGAAGCTCCGCCACATCGCGGCGAAGCTCGACCTCAAGCCCGGCCAGCGTGTGCTCGACATCGGCTCCGGCTGGGGCTCGATGGCGATCTATCTGGCCGAGAACTGCGGGGTCGAGGTCGTCGGCGTCACGCTGTCGAAGGAGCAGCGCGCGCTCGCGATCGAGCGGGCCGCGGCGAAGGGCCTGTCGGACCGGGTGCGCTTCGAGCTGATGGACTACCGCGACGTCGAAGGCCCGTTCGACCGCATCGTCTCCGTCGGCATGTTCGAGCATGTCGGCGTCAAGAACTTCCCGGCCTTCTTCGCCAAGGTCTCGAAGCTGCTGAAGCCGGACGGCGTCGCGCTGCTGCACTCGATCGGCCGCAAAGGCGGCCCGGGGATCACCGGCGCCTGGGTGAAGAAGTACATCTTCCCCGGCGGCTACTCGCCGGCCCTGTCCGAGACCCTGACCGCGATCGAGGGCGCCAAGCTCTGGGCGACCGACATCGAGATCTGGCGCATGCACTACGCCGACACGCTCGTGCACTGGGAGCGCCGCTTCCAGCAAAACCGCGCGCAGGCCGCGGCGCTGCTCGGCGAGCGCTTCTGCCGGATGTGGGAGTTCTACCTCATCACCGCCGAGTTCTCGTTCCGCCACGGCAAGCACATGGTCTTCCAGATCCAGCTCACCAAGGACGTCGACGCCGTCCCGAAGACCCGCGACTACCTGGGCGAGGCCGAAGCGCGGCTGCAGGCGGGCGAGCGACGGCCGGATTGAGGCGGGGCGGCCTGGGCCCTCACCCGCGGCTTCGCGGCGACCTCTCTCGCGAGGAAGAGGGAGGCCACCGTCTTCTCGGCGTCGGCGTGAGCTCCGACCCGGCCTGAAAGCGCGCGCGTCATGCCCCGGTTTATCCGGGGCATCCAGTCGACCCCCGCCGGGCGCGAGCTGGCCTGGATTCCCCGGATAAACCGGGGAATGACGACCGAGGCTCGCCCTTCGCAGACAGGGAAGACTGTCGCGGATCCCGGCGCCGGCCCGAGCGGGCGAAGATGGGCACCGAGGCGGAGGTCGTCGTCAGTGCGCCAGAAGGCGCGCCGCGATCTCCGCGACGCGCTCGACGGTAACGCCGAATTCCTGCTCGATCGCAAGAGGATGGGCGGTGGGCTCGACCTCGATCCAGGGGATCTGGCCCGGCGGCTGGATGTGCACCATGGTCTTCAGGCTGCGGGTCTCTTCCGCGTAGGGAAGCGAGCTGTGGAGCCATCCGAAGAACGGGCCGGTCGTCTCGTGCCGGTCCGGATCGTCCCAGGTCTCGGCCATCGCGTTCCAGCTGGCCTCCGACAGCGACACCCACACGTCCCAGGCGAGAGGCTCGTCCATGCCGTGGATGGGGATGTAGATTCCGCCGCGGACGTAAAACGTCTTGTCGTCCAGGATCCCCGAGTCGCGGTTGAAGATCGCGCGCCGTTCGCGTTCCTCCTCCGGCAGAAGATCGAAGGGCGACGGGACGCTCCAGCATGTGGGCAGCTCGTCATGCTCCACGCCGCAGCACGCACAGCTCCACCGATACAGCGCCATCGCCCGCCCCCGGTCCGACGTCAGTTCGCGCATAAGTAGAAATCAGGTCCGTGGAACAGTCAACGGACCGCGGGGCGCGTAGGCGTCAAAATGATAAGCTGACGTCTGGCGAAAGACGCGGGGTCTTCACCTCTCCTCGGGGGGAGGGACCGGATCGCCCAACGCGATCCGGTCGAGGGGCTTTCCCGCTCCAGACGTTGCCGTCGTCACAATGGGTGACCTGATCGCCGCGGCGGCCTATCTGTCGCCCATGACCACCGTCCCTGCCCTCATCGACCGCCGCGCGCTCGGCCTTCGGCTCACGCGCGCGGCCTCGGCCGGCGGCGGGCCCGACTTCCTGCGGCGGCGGGTGGCCGAGGACCTTGAGGACCGGCTGGCCGCGACGCTGCGGCCGTTCGGCGACGCGCTCGACCTCGTCTCGGCCGGGGCGGAGGCCGCCGCCGTTCTGCGGGCGCGTCCGGGCGCCGGCCGGGTCGTCCGGGCGGCGGCGCGGGCCGAGGCCGGGGCGGACCTCGTGTGCGATCCGGCGGCTTCGCCGTTCGCGCCCGAGAGCTTCGACCTCGTGGTCTCGTCGCTGGCGCTGCAATTGGTCGACGACCTTCCGGGAGCGCTCGCTCAGGTGCGGCGCATGCTGCGGCCGGACGGGCTGTTTCTCGCCGCCCTGCTCGGCGGCGAGACCCTGACGGAGCTGCGGCAGGCCTTCGCGGCGGCCGAGGGCGAGGTCGAGGGCGGCTTGAGCCCGCGCGTGCTGCCCTTCGCCGACGTGCGGGCGCTGGGCGCGCTGCTGCAGCGGGCGGGCTTCGCGCTGCCGGTCGCGGACGTCGACCGCGTGACGGTGCGCTATCCGCATGCGCTCGCGCTGATGGCGGACCTGCGCGCCTGGGGCGCGACCAACGTCCTGCTGGAGCGAAGGCGCGGTCCGCTGCGGCGGGCGACGCTCGCCCGCGCGATCGCGCTCTACGCCGAGCGGTTCGCCGACGCCGACGGCCGGGTGCGCGCGACGTTCGACGTCGCCTGGCTGTCGGGCTGGGCGCCGCATCCGGAGCAGCAGAAGCCGCTGAAGCCCGGCTCCGCCCGCGCGCGCCTCGCCGACGCGCTTGGCGTGCCCGAAGGGGAGTTTCCGGGGAAGGGGTGAAGGACGATCGGCGCCTTCGTCACCCTTCAGGATGTCCGAGACGACCCCTCATCCGGCGCTTATGCGACATCTTCTCCCGCAGGGGGAGAAGGGAAGAGCGCGCGTCAGCGCGCCACCGGGACCCCGTTGATCGTCAGCGACTCGCCCGGACGCGCAGGGGCGGGCTGGGCGGCGGCCATGGCGCCGGGCAGCGGGCGCGGGTCGTTGGGATCGGCCAGGACCATGGCCCAGAACACCTCGAAGCGGCTCGAGGGGGCGCGGGCGGAGGCGATGCCGATGCGCGTGACCTTCGGGGCCAGCATGTTCTTCATGTGCGGCGGGGAGTGCCGCCAGCCGGTGAAGGCGTCGGCCAGCGTGTCGTGGCCCGCGCCGATGTTCTCCACCACCAGCGCGTTGCGGTAGCCCGAACGCGCGATGCGCTCCTTCAGCGTGCCGCCGACGGAGTGGCTGAGCTTGTCGTTGCGCGCCATGGCGTCGGCCTGCTCCTGCGCCATCCGGTTGAGCGCAGGGTCGAGCGTCACCGGCGGCAGCCCGTTCCCGCGGCGGAACTCCGAGATCATCTCCGCGGCGGCGCGACGGTCGAGGCTGGCGCCCGGTTTCGACATGCTCTGGTAGACGCTCGGCGTCGAGGACGGCGGAGGGGCGACGGGCGCCGTCGAGCAGCCGGCGAGCGTCGCGACGAGAGCGAGCGCCGCGGCGCGGGAGACAGTGGGGACCATGGACGGCGCTCCGGACATGCGGGGGGACAGGATGAGCGGCGCCGCGGCTTAAGCCTTGGTTGACGGCGGCGATTGCGGCTCCGCCGGCGGGGTTTCCGCGAGCGGCGCGTCCGAGGCGTCATGGCGGCGGGGCGCCTCGGCTTGAGCCGCGAGCGCGGCGGGGCTCATTCCCGACCGCAGCGCCTCGCCCAGCCGGTCGACGGCCTCGACCATGCTGGGGCCGGCCGCGCCGCCGATCGCGACGCCCTGGTCCTTGAAGGCCTTCACCAGCGCGAAGTTCAGGTCGCTCTTCACGCTGGAGGCCTGCCGCGGGCTCGCGACGTTGGCGAACAGGGCGTAGACGTTGTCGCTCTTGCCGAGAAGGTTGAAGAACACCTGAGGTTCGGGGAAGGCGAGCACCGAGCTGTGCTTCTTCGCCACCTCGAGCAGGATGCGCTTCACTTCGACCGGGTCGACGTCGGCGGCGACCGTGAGCTCGATCTGGACGCGTCCGATCGGCGCGCCGTGCGTCACGTTCTTCACGCTCTTGGTGATGAAGTCGGAGTTCGGCACGATCAGCGTGGAGCGGTCGAACAGCTCGATTTCGGTCGAGCGCACCGAGATGCGGCGGACGTTGCCCTGATCGGAGCCGATCACGATCCAGTCGCCCGCCTTGATGGGGCGCTCCGCCAGCAGGATCACGCCCGAGACGAAGTTCGAGATCACCGCCTGCAGGCCGAAGCCGATGCCGACCGAGAGCGCGCCGGCGACGATCGCGAGCCGGTCGAGGCTGAAGCCCAGATTCGACACCGCCAGCACGATCACGCCGAGGCCGCCGAGATAGCCGACGCCGGTGTTGATCGAGGCCTTGAGGCCGGCGTCCATCCGGGTCTTCGGCAGCAGGTCGCGGTCGAGCCAGCGCTGGACGGCCTTGGTCAGCGCGAAGCCGATCGCGACCAGCAGGATCGCGCCCAGGATGCCGGAGAGCGATATGGTGATGCCGCCGACCTGGAAGCCCGTCACTCCGAGCCGCAGCCAGACAAACACGTCGGTGGTCTCGAGCCCCCAGGGCGCGAGCACGAACAGCGCGGCGACGCCGATCAGGATCACCCGCACGAGCCCGGACAGCAGCACGCCGATCTGCTCCAGCGCCGCCGGCCGGATGCCGACGGCCTCGCTGGCCGAGCGGCCGAACCGCGTCTCGGCCGACAGGCCCGAGGTGCAGAGGTCGTCGACGAAGATCAGCAGCAGCGTCAGCAGCGACATCACCGTCGCGATCCAGATCACCTGGTTCGCGAGGAACTGGGCGAGCGAGACGTAGCCGGCGGCGGCGGCGGCGAGGATCACGGCGACCGCGACCCAGGCGACGATCCTGAGAAGCGAGAAGAACAAGCTGCCGAGCCGCTCGTCCTTCTCGGCGCTGTCCGCCGCCTCGATCTTCTCGGCCGCGCGGATGCGGCGGAGCGCGAGCGCGAAGGCGCCGGCGTTCAGCACCGCGAAGACGCCGTTCACGACGATAGAGGCCGAGAGGCTCGCGACGATCATCTCGTTGAAGTGGTCGAGCAGCCGGCCGATCACGAAGATCAGAGCGCACCACATCGGCTGGTTCTTGATCTCGGCGACGGCGGCGTCCGACAGATCGACCAGCCGCCAGGACGGCCGGCTCGGGGTCAGGAAGGCGCGCATCAGCCCGTAGGCGAGCCCGAGGAAGCCGGCGGCCCAGACAAAGGCCACCGCCAGCGTCTCGGCGCGCGCGGGCAGCCAGCCCGCGCCCTTCAGGCCCCAGTAGAGCGCGAGGACGCCCAGAACCGGGCCGAGCGTGGACGCCAGCACGAACAGCACGCCCGTCGCGGATCGTCGGATGCGCGTCTTCGGCATCTGTTCGACCACGAGCCGGTGCCCCAGCGTGGTGATCAGCCGGCGTCCCGGAATCAGCAGGACGAGCGCGATCGCCGCCGAGGTGAGCGCGAGCGCGATCGACGCGGCCGACAGGCTGCGCGCGACGACGCCGACGACGTCCGAGGCGAACAGCTGGATGCTGCGGATGTCGCGCGGGGCCTGCGCGATCATGTCCATGTAGAGCCCGGGATCGAGCAGCGAACGGCTGCGCTCGAACAGGCGCTGGGCGAGCAGGAAGCGCCGGCGCTGGGTGATTTCGTCGGAGACCTGGCTCGCCTCGACCTGAAGCAGCCGTCCGCGCTTGATCTGCTCGTCGATCTTCTGTCGCGCGGCCGTCTGGGCGTCGCGCTCCTTCACGACGTCTGGGCTTTCGGCGGGCGCGCCGTCCGCGGGCTTCGGTCCGATCTGCTCCAGCCGCGCGTCGGCGGAGGCGAGTTGGGGCGCGAGCGCCGTGACCGCCTGACCGATCGCGACCGAGAGCGGCTCGATCTGGTCGCGCATGTCGCTCAGCGTGCGATCGTCCAGATTGTCGCGCTTCAGCGTCGCCTCGATCTGGTCGAGCTGCGCGCGCGCCTGGTCGAGCGCCGCGCCTGGCGCGGCCTGATCCTGCGCCGCTGCGGCGGCCGCGAGCCCGAGCAGGAGGGCGAGGGCGGCAAGGAGCCGCGCGGCGGCGGGCCGGAGGCCGGAGATCGTGCGAATCATCGGGGAGGGCGCCGCCTCTGCAGGTTGCCGAACAGCCGGTTCCATCTCGCACGAATGAGGCCAAGGCCGGGCGAACGCAAGATTCACGAGGCTTGTTGTTACGCCTCCCCTGTCTAAGGCTGATCGCTTGCTTATAACTCTTTAAGCGAACGGATTCCCGACCAGCCGCCGGGGATTGCGCAACGTGGGAGGACATTGGGAGTGCTAAGCGGCGGCGGCGAGATGGCGGCGCGCATCGCGGCGCACGACTGGTCCTCGACGCCGCTCGGGCCCATCGGCTCCTGGCCGACGTCGCTGAAGGTGGCGGTCGGCATCTGTCTGCAATCCAGTTTCCCCACGGCGGTCTACTGGGGGGATGATCTCCGGCTGATCTACAACGACGCCTGGGCGCCCATTCTCGCCGAACGCCATCCTTGGGCCCTGGGACGGCTTGGCGCCGAAGTCTGGAGCGACATCTGGGACGTGGTCGGCCCGCAGCTTCAGGGCGTGGTGGGCGGAAGCAAGGGCTTCGTCGCCTACGACCAGATGCTGCAGATGCGCCGCCAGGGCGTGGTCGAAGACACCCACTGGAACTACAGTTTCACCCCGATCCTCGGCGACGACGGCCGCGTCTCGGGCGTGTTCAACCAGGGGCACGAAACGACCGACCGCGTGCTTCATGTGCGCTCGCAGGATTTTCTGATCCAGATCGGCGACCTTCTGCGCGCCGCGACGGAGCGGGGCCGTCCGCCGACTGAGGTGCTCGAGACGACGGTGGCCGCGCTCGGCGGTTACTTCGGCGCGTCGCGCTGCGGCTATTGCGAAATCGAAGATGGCCGCATCTGCCTAGTCCACGCCGAATGGCGCCGGGACGATGGCGTCGTGAGCGTCCGGCCCGGCCGCCACGACCTCACGGATTACGGCGGCGCCATGGCGATGGCGACGGCGGCCGGCGAGGTCATCGTGCGCAACGACCTCGACGCCGATCCTGACCTTTCGGCCGAGGAGCGCGCGCGGTTCAGCGACATCGGCGTCGCGGCCAACCTCGTGGTTCCCATCGCGCGGGAGGGGCGCGCCTTCGCGCTCGTCTTCGTGCACGCGGATCGCCCGCGCCGGTGGCGCAGCCGTGAGATCGCGACGTTCCGGGACGCCGTGGACCGGATGTCGCTCGCCTACGAACGGGCGCTCGCGACGCACCGGATGGAGCAGAGCGAGCGCCGCTTCGCGGCGCTGTTCAGTCAGACCGCGGTCGGCTTCGCGGAGATCGATCTCGACGGCCGCGTGTTGCGCGTGAACGACAGCATGCGCCGTCTGCTCGGCCGCGGCGACGACGTCCAGGGCGTGCCGATGGAGCAGCTGCTCCATCCGGTCGATCGCGAGAAGTGGCGCCGGCTTTTGGCGCAGAACGGGCGCGACGGCGAATCCTTCGGGATCGAAAAGCGGTATCTGCGACCCGACGGCTCGGAGGTGTGGGCGGTCTCGACCGTCACCCGCCTCATGGGGGAGGGGGGCTCGCCCGGCGAGTTCTTCGTCGTCGCGATCGACGTCAGCGAACGCCGCGAGGCCGAGCGGCTCCGCGGTCTTCTCGTGGCGGAGTTGAACCATCGCGTCCGAAACAACATCGTCACGGTGCAGTCGCTCGTCCGGCACAGCCGGATGAACGCGGTCACGCCGCAGGAGTTCGAGACGGCGCTCGACGCGCGGTTGGTCGCGCTCGCCCGGGCGCACGATCTGCTGATGCGCGAGACCTGGACGGCGGCGTCGCTGGGCGAACTCGTGGTGGACACGCTCGCGCCCTACGCCGCTGGAAGCGTGGGCCGGGTGGGCTCGCAGGGCCCGACGATCCTGCTGGCGCCCACCGCCGCCGTGACGCTGAACATGGCCCTGCACGAACTCGCGACCAACGCGGCCAAGTTCGGCGCGCTGTCGAACGAGGAAGGGCGGGTGGTCGTGTCCTGGAGCGTCAAACAGTCGGCGATCGATCTGGTCTGGCGCGAGTCCGGCGGCCCGATCGTCGCACCCCCGCAGCGCCGCGGATTCGGCCGGCGCCTGATCGAACGCGGCGCCACGCAGGAACTTGGCGGCTCCGTGACGCTTTCCTTTGCTCCGAGCGGCGTTACGTGCGCCTTTCGCATTCCCTTGTCACACAAGGTGATGGCGCCGTGATTGTCGCGCCGTCGCCCCGAGCCTCCGTCGATAGATGACAGACCAATCCCTTTCCGGACTCCGCATCCTCGTCGTTGAAGACGAAGCGATGATCTCAATGCTGATCGAAGACATGCTGCTTGATTGCGGCGCGACCGTCGTCGGCCCGGCCGGCAGCGTCGCGCAGGCGATGAAGGCGCTGGAGGGCCAGGACATCGACGGCGCGCTGCTCGACGTCAACCTCGGCGGCGAGAAGAGCTTTCCCGTCGCGGACGCCCTCACCGAACGCGGGGTCAGGTTCGTGTTTTCGACCGGCTACGGCGAGGCCGGCGTGATCGACCGCTATCCCAACGCGCGGACGTTGCAGAAGCCGTTCATGCCGGCCGATCTCGAGCGCGCGCTCGCCCATCTCGCCGCGGCGCGGTAGTCCGCGCGCGCCCGCAGCCTGTTAGGCTTTGACGGCGTCCTGCCCGCGACAGAGACTGCGGGGCGCGGCGACGAGTTTGTGTTTCCTTGCCTGGAGGGGCTGGTCAGCCGCGACGGACTGTCGCTATAGTGCATACACACATCTCGGATCGAGAGACGCTATGCCGAGCTACAAGGCGCCCGTCGAGGATACGCTCTTCCTGCTCTACGACGTGCTGGGCTTCGAACGGCACGCCAACCTTCCCGGCTTCTCGGACGCCTCGCGCGACGTCGTCGAAGCGGTGCTGCAGGAAACGGGGAAGCTCGCCGAGGAGGCGTTCCAACCGGTGAACCGGATCGGCGACGTCCAGGGCTGCGTGCGCGCGGACGACGGGTCGGTCGCCATCCCGAAGGGCTTCAAGGCCGCCTACGACGCCTTCGCCGAAGGCGGCTGGATCGGACTCTCGGCCGATCCGGAGTACGGCGGCCAGGGCCTGCCGCACACGCTGGCCGCGATCGTCAACGAGTACGTCTCCTCCGCCAACATGGCGCTCGCCATGTATCCCGGGCTGACCCAGGGCGCGATCGCGGCTCTGACTCTGCACGGATCGGACGCGCTGAAGCGGACCTACCTGCCGAAGATGATCGCCGGGGACTGGACCGGCACCATGAACCTGACGGAGCCGCACTGCGGCACCGACCTCGGGCTGATCAAGACCAAGGCGGTCCCGAACGGCGACGGCTCCTACCGCATCACCGGCACCAAGATCTTCATCTCGGCCGGCGAGCACGACCTGACCGAGAACATCGTCCATCTAGTGCTGGCGCGCATCGAGGGCGCGCCCGAGGGCACCAAGGGCATCTCGCTGTTCGTCGTGCCGAAGCTGCTCATCAACGACGACGGTTCGCTCGGAGACCGCAACGGCGTGTCCTGCGGCTCGCTCGAGCACAAGATGGGCATTCACGGCAACGCCACCTGCGTGATGAACTACGACGGCGCGACCGGCTGGCTGGTGGGCGTCGAGCACCGCGGGCTGCCGGCCATGTTCACGATGATGAACGAGGCCCGGCTCGGCGTCGGCATCCAGGGCCTCGCCCAGTCCGAGGTCGCCTACCAGAACGCCGTGGCCTACGCCAAGGACCGCCTGCAGGGCCGCGCGCTCACGGGCGCGCAGGACGCGGCGAAGCCCGCCGACCCGATCATCGTGCACCCGGACGTCCGCCGCACGCTGTTGTCGATCAAGGCCTTCAACGAGGCGGCGCGCGCGCTCATCCTGTGGACCTCGCTCAAGGGCGACGTCGGCCACGCCAGCGACGACGCCAAGGACAAGCAGACCGGCGACGACCTGATGGGCCTGCTCACCCCCGTCATCAAGGGCGTGATCACCGACGTCGGCTTCGACAACACCGTGAAGGCTCAGCAGATGTTCGGCGGGCATGGCTACGTCGCCGAATGGGGCATGGAGCAGTTCGTCCGCGACGCCCGCATCGCCATGATCTACGAGGGCGCGAACGGCGTTCAGGCCATGGACCTCGTCGGCCGCAAGCTCGGCCGCGACGGCGGCCGCGCCATCATGGCGCTGTTCAAGGAGATCGACGGCTTCCTCGCCGCGAACGCCGCCGACGAGGGGATGAAGCCCTTCCTCGAGCCGCTGAAGAAGGCGCGCGGCGACCTGCAGTCCGCCACCATGTGGTTCATGGCGAACGCCATGGCGAAGCCCGACAACGCCGGCGCCGGCGCCACCGACTACATGCACCTCTTCGGCCTCGTCGCGCTCGGCTACATGTGGGCGAAGATCGCGCGCGCCGCGCTCGACAAGACCGTGGATGGGACCGGCGACGCCGCGGCGATGGGCGTGAAGCTGACGACCGGCCGTTTCTTCATGGAGCGTTGCCTGCCGGAGACCGGCGCCCGCCTCGCCGCGATCTCGGCCGGCGCCGACGCGGTGATGGCGCTGCCGGCCGAAGCCTTCTGACGCGCTCGATGACGTCGGGACGCCTGGGAACGCCCGGGAGCCTGGCGACGGTTTGATCTGACGACGCGGGACGCCAATGCCCGAATACCTGCTCCGCTGCTTCGCCGAGTCCGGCAACTCCTACAAGCCGGCGATTCTGCTCGAGCTCGCCGGGGCCGACTGGGCGCCGGTGTTCGTCGACTATTTCCACGGCGAGACCCGCGAGGCCGAGTACCGCGCGCTCAACGTCATGGGCGAGGCGCCGGTGCTGGAGCATGGCGACGTCACGCTCAGCCAGTCCGGGGTGATCCTCGACTATCTCGCCGACGCGCTGGGGGCGTTCGGCGCCGAGACGCCAGCCGAGCGGCGCGAGATCTGGCGCTGGATCCTGTTCGATAACCACAAGTTGACGAGCTACACGGCGACGCTCCGCTTCATGCGGGCGATCGCGAAGACCGGCGAGACGCCTGTCACGGATTTCCTGCACAAGCGTGCGGAGGCGGCCTACGCCGTGCTGGACGCGCACCTCGCAGGCAAGACCTTCGTCGTCGGCGAACGCCCCACCATCGCGGACCTCTCGCTGTCCGCCTATCTGTTCTTTGGCGACGAGATCGGCGTTCCGTTCGAACCCTACGCCAACATTCGCGCCTGGCTGGAGCGTATCCGCAGCTTGCCGGGCTGGAAGCATCCCTACGATCTCATGCCGCGCGAAAAGCCGGCGGCGGCGTGAACGACGCCGCACGAGGAGGACGTCCCATGGCCGAGGCCTTTATCTACGACGCCGTCCGCACCCCCCGGGGGCGCGGCAAGCCGGACGGGGCGCTGCACGAGGTCTCCACGCTCGGCCTCGCGACCACGGCGCTCCGGGCGCTCGCCGATCGGAACGGGCTCGACGCCGGCCGGATCGACGACGTGGTGCTGGGCTGCGTCGACCCGGTCGGCGAGGCCGGCGGCGACATCGCCCGCGCGGCGGCGCTCGCCGCCGATTACGGCGTCCAGGTTCCCGGCGTGCAGATCAACCGCTTCTGCGCCTCGGGGCTCGACGCGGTGAACTTCGCGGCGGCGCAGGTGATGTCCGGCCAGCACGATCTCGTGGTCGGCGGCGGCGTCGAGAGCATGAGCCGCGTCGGCCTCGGCGCCTCCGGCGGCGCCTGGCCGATGGATCCGGCGATCGCGATCAAGTCCTACTTCATGCCGCAGGGCGTCTCGGCCGACCTGATCGCGACCAAGTACGGCTTCTCCCGCGACGACGTCGACGCCTACGCCGTCGAGAGCCAGAAGCGCGCCGCGGCCGCCTGGAGCGAGGGGCGCTTCGTGGGTTCCGTCGTGCCGGTGAAGGACGTCAACGAGCAGATCCTGCTCGACCGCGACGAGCACATGCGGCCCGACGCGACCATGCAGTCGCTGGGCGCCCTCAAGCCCTCGTTCGCCGAGATGGGCGAGCTCGGCGGCTTCGACGCGGTCGCGGTCTACGCGCACCCGGACGTGGAGCGCGTCAACCACGTGCACCACGCCGGCAACTCCTCCGGCATCGTCGACGGCGCCGCCGCCGTGCTGGTCGGCTCGAAGGAGGCCGGCGACGCCGCGGGCCTGAAGCCGCGCGCGCGCATCCGGGCCTTCGCCAACATCGGCTCGGACCCGGCGCTGATGCTGACGGGGCCGATCGACGTGACCAAGAAGGTGCTGGCGCGATCCGGCATGAGCCTCGCCGACATCGACCTGTTCGAGGTTAACGAGGCCTTCGCGGCGGTCGTGCTGCGCTACCTCCAGGCGTTCGACCTCGACCCGGCCAAGGTGAACCCCAACGGCGGCGCGATTGCGCTGGGCCACCCGCTCGGCGCGACCGGCGCGATGATCCTGGGCGCGGCGATCGACGAGCTGGAGCGGTCGGGCAAGTCGACCGCGCTGGTGACGCTCTGCATCGGCGCCGGCATGGGCACGGCGACCATCATCGAACGGGTGTGAACTTACGAACGTCGACCGCCTCGCTCGGACACTCCACCGTCATGCCCGCGTCTTCGCGGGTATCCACGACTTGGACGTGGAGCGCAGCGGCTCGGAAAGTCGTGGATACCCGGCTCCGCCGGGCATGACGGTCGAGAAACGGACACGCGGCGGCAGGGACAAGAAGCGACCATGACCGAGACCAACTTCAAGACCGAGCTCGACGCGGACGGAATCCTCTCCGTCGTCTGGGACATGCCCGGCCGCTCCATGAACGTGCTCTCCGCCGACGCCATCCTCGAGCTGTCCGGGCTCGTCGACCGGGTGATCGCGGAGGAGGCGGTGAAGGGCGTTGTGATCTCGTCCGGCAAGAAGGCGTTTTCGGGCGGCGCGGACCTGACGATGCTGGAAGGCATCGGACGGCTCTACGCGCGGGAAAAGGCGCAGAACGGCGAGGCGGCCGCGGCCGGCGTGGTGTTCGAGGAAAGCCGCAAGCTCTCCCAGCTCTACCGGCGGATCGAGACCTCCGGAAAGCCGTGGGCGATCGCGCTCCACGGCGTGTGCCTCGGCGGCGCCTTCGAGCTGGCGCTCGCCTGCCACTGGCGCGTCGCGGCGAACGACGCTTCCACCCGGGTGGGGCTGCCCGAGGTGAAGGTCGGCCTGTTCCCCGGCGCTGGCGGCACCACCCGCGTGGCGCGCATGCTGCCGCCGCAGGACGCGCTGCAGATGCTGATGAAGGGCGAGCAGATCCGCCCCGACAAGGCCCGCGGCATGCGCCTGGTGGACGAGGTCGCGCCCAAGGACGAGATCGTCGACCGCGCCAAGGCCTGGCTGAAGGGAACGCCGAAGGCCGTGAAGCCCTGGGACGAGAAGGGCTTCAAGCTGCCCGGCGGCCCGGTGTGGTCGAAGCCCGGCTTCATGACGTTCCCGCCCGCGAACGCGATCTACCGGCGCGAGACCCAGGACAACTACCCCGCCATCCGCGCCATGCTGCAGGTGGTGTTCGACGGGCTGCAGCTGCCGATGGACCTGGCGCTCACCGTCGAGAGCCGGCACTTCGCCAAGGTGCTGCGCTCGCCGGAAGCGGCCGCGATGATCCGCACGCTGTTTGTCTCCATGCAGGAGCTGAACAAGGGCGCGCGCCGCCCGGCGGGCGTTCCCGAGGCCGCGATCCGGAAGGTCGGCATCGTCGGCGCGGGCTTCATGGGCGCCGGCGTCGGCTACGTCAGCGCGCAGGCCGGCCTCGAGGTGGTGCTGGTCGACCGGGACCAGGAGGCCGCCGACAAGGGCAAGGAGTTCGCCCGCAAGCTGATCTCCGACCAGGTCGCCAAGGGCCGCGCCACGGGCGCCGACCGCGACGCCCTGCTCGGCCGCATCACCGCGACGCCGGACTACGCCGCTCTGTCGGACTGCGACCTCGTGATCGAGGCGGTGTTCGAGGACCCCAAGGTCAAGGCCGAGGTCATCGCCAAGGTGGAGGCCGTGCTGAAGGACGGCGCGACCTTCGCCTCCAACACCTCGACGCTGCCGATCTCCGGCCTCGCCAAGGCCTCGAAGCGGCCGGAGCACTTCGTCGGCATCCACTTCTTCTCGCCCGTCGAGAAGATGCTGCTGGTCGAGGTGATCGAGGGCGAGCAGACCGGCGACCGGGCGCTCGCCGCCGCGCTCGACTATGTCCGCGCCATCAAGAAGACGCCGATCGTGGTGAAGGACTCGCGCGGCTTCTTCGCCAACCGCTGCGTCATCGCCTACATGCTCGAAGGGCACCTGCTGCTGACCGAGGGCGTGCCCGCCGCGATGGTCGAGAACGTCGCGAAGCAGGCCGGCATGCCGGTCGGGCCGCTGTCGCTGAACGACGAGGTGGCGCTCGACCTCGGCCTGAAGATCGTCAACGCCACCAAGGCCCAGCTCGGGCCGGACGCGGTGAACCCGGCGCAGGAGAAGCTCCTCCGCACGCTGGTCGAGACCGAGGGCCGGCTCGGGCGCAAGAACCGCAAGGGCTTCTACGACTACCCCGAAGGCGGCAAGAAGAGCCTGTGGCCGGGCCTCGCCGACCTGCAGGAGACCAAGCTGGATCCCGAGGCGCTCGACGTGACGGAGATCCGCCACCGCCTGCTGGTGACGCAGGCGCTGGAGGCGGCGCGCACGGTCGAGGAGGGCGTGATCACCGACGTGCGGGAGGCGGACGTGGGCGCCATCCTCGGCTTCGGCTTCGCGCCCTTCACCGGCGGTCCGCTCAGCTGGATCGACGGCATGGGCCCCAAGGCCTTCGTGGCGCTGGCGGAAGGCCTCGCAGCCAAGCACGGCCCGCGCTTCGCGCCCAACGCCCTGCTGAAGGACCTCGCCGCCAAGGACGACACCTTCTACGGCCGGTTCGCGCCGACGAAGGCGCCCGCCGAGGCGGCGTAGCGCGGGGGGCGCCTGCATTCCTGACGAACCTGGATCTCCGCGACCCGTCCGGGCCGCGTCGGTTTGGGTTCACTGGGGACGCACGCGCCGTCGTTCCGGGCGAAGTCCCGGAACCCATCACCCCGCCGGCCCACAACCATCTCAACCGCCGGGATGATGGGCCCCGGCACTCCGGCCGGGGCGACGTCGAGCCTCTCAGAGAAGCGCGTTCAACTCACACGAGACGACACGTCACGCTTCCGCTCAACCGCCGCGCGACAACTGAAAAAGGCCGGACAACATGTCCGGCCTTTTTCAGTTCGGGTCAGCCGCCTCAGGCGTAGGCGCCGTGGCAGTGCTTGAACTTCTTGCCGGAGCCGCAGGGGCAGGGCGCATTGCGGCCGACCGCGGACCAGGTGGTCGGGTCGTTCGGGTTCACGCTCTGGGGCCAGGCGCCGTTCTCGTCGGCGGCGGCGTAGGACTGGTCGGCCAGCGCCATCTCGTTCTCGCCGGTGTGCGGATCCTGGTGGATCGCGTGCATCTCGGGGAGGTCCTCGTCCGCGAGCGGCGGCGGCGACTGCACCAGCTCGACGCGCATCAGCTGAGCCGTGACCGTCTCGCGCAGGCGGGCGAGCATGGCCTCGAACAGCTCGAAGGCCTCGGACTTGTACTCGTTGAGCGGGTCGCGCTGGGCGTAGCCGCGGAGACCGATCACCTGGCGCAGATGGTCGAGCGTCGCGAGGTGCTCGCGCCAGAGGTGGTCCAGCGTCTGCAGCAGCACCGCCTTCTCGATCTGCCCGGTGATGTCCGGGCCGAAGCGCTCGGCGCGCTCGGTCGCGGCGGCGTCAGCGGCCTTGGTGATGCGGTCGCGGATCTCCTCGTCGGCGATGCCTTCCTCGGCGGCCCAGGCCACGATGGGAAGGTCGAGGTTGAGGACCTCGCGGACCTCCTCCTCGAGCTCCTGCGAGCTCCACTGCTCGGGATAGGCGTTGGCCGGGATGTGCTTCGAGACGATGTCGTCGATGACGTCGTGGCGCATTTCCGCGATCGGTCCGGAGATCGACTCGGCGGAGAGGAACTCGAGCCGCTGCTCGAACACCGCCTTGCGCTGGTCGTTCATGACGTTGTCGTACTTGAGGAGGTTCTTGCGGATGTCGAAGTTCCGCGCCTCCACCTTCTTCTGGGCCTTCTCCAGCGCCTTGTTCACCCAGGGGTGGATGATGGCCTCGCCCTCCTGGATGCCGAGCTTCTGCAGCATACCGTCGATGCGGCCGGAGCCGAAGATGCGCATCAGGTCGTCTTCCAGCGACAGGAAGAAGTGGCTGCGGCCGGGGTCGCCCTGGCGGCCGGAGCGACCGCGGAGCTGGTTGTCGATGCGGCGGCTCTCGTGCCGCTCGGTCCCGACCACGAACAGGCCGCCGGCGGCGAGCGCCTTCTGCTTCTTCTCGGCGATCTCGGCCTTGATGGTCGCGATCCGCGCCTCGCGCTCCGGACCTTCCTCGACGCCCTCGAGCTCGCGCTCGATGCGCATCTCGAGGTTGCCGCCGAGCTGGATGTCGGTGCCGCGGCCGGCCATGTTGGTAGCGATCGTCACCGCGCCCGGCACGCCGGCGTCGGCCACGATGAAGGCCTCCTGCTCGTGGTAGCGGGCGTTCAGCACCTGATGCTCGACCTTGGCGCGCTTGAGCGCCTCGGACAGCGTCTCGGACTTCTCGATCGAGGTGGTGCCGACGAGGATGGGCTGGCCGCGCTCGGCGCAGTCGCGGATCAGCTCGATGATCGCCGCCTCTTTCTCCCGGGCGGTGCGGTAGACCTCGTCGTGGTCGTCCTTGCGCTGCACCGGCAGGTTGGTCGGGATGTCGACGACCTCGAGGCCGTAGATGTCCAGGAACTCCTCGGCCTCGGTCTGGGCCGTGCCCGTCATGCCGCCGAGCTTGTGGTACATGCGGAAGTAGTTCTGGAAGGTGATCGAGGCGAGCGTCTGGTTCTCGGGCTGGATCTTGGCGCCTTCCTTGGCCTCGAGGGCCTGGTGAAGGCCTTCCGAGAAGCGCCGGCCCGGCATCATGCGGCCGGTGAACTCGTCGATGATGACGACCTCGTCGCCGCGGACGATGTAGTCCTTGTCCTTCGAGAACAGCTTGTGGGCGCGGAGCGCCTGCGTGACGTGGTGGACGACGGTGACGTTCTCGACGTCGTAGAGGTTTTCGCCCTTGAGCAGGCCGGCCTCGGAGAGCATGGCCTCGATGTGCTCGTTGCCCTTCTCGGTCAGCGTCGTGGTGCGCTGCTTCTCGTCGATCTCGTAGTCGTCCGGATCGAGGCGCGGAATGAAGGCGTCGATCGCGATGTAGAGGTCCGAGCGGTCCTCCATCGGGCCGGAGATGATGAGCGGCGTGCGCGCCTCGTCCACCAGGATCGAGTCGACCTCGTCGACGATCGCGAAATGGTGCCCGCGCTGGACCATGGCGCGGACGTCGTACTTCATGTTGTCGCGCAGATAGTCGAAGCCGAGCTCGTTGTTGGTGGCGTAGGTGACGTCGCAGGCGTAGGCCTCGCGCCGCTCCTCGTCGTCCATGCCGTGCACGATCACGCCGACCGACAGGCCGAGGAAGCCGTGGATGCGGCCCATCCAGCTGCTGTCGCGCTTGGCGAGGTAGTCGTTGACGGTGACGACGTGGACGCCCTTGCCGGTCAGGGCGTTGAGGTAGGTCGCGAGCGTCGCGACCAGCGTCTTGCCCTCGCCGGTCCGCATCTCCGCGATGCGGCCCTCATGCAGGGTCATGCCGCCCATCATCTGGACGTCGAAATGGCGCTGGCCGAGCACGCGCTTGCTTGCCTCGCGGACCACGGCGAAGGCCGGGACCAGCAGATCGTCGAGGTTCGCGCCGTTCGCGAGCTGGTCGCGGAACTCGGAGGTCTTGGCGCGGAGCTGCTCGTCGCTGAGCGCCGAGAGTTCGGGCTCCAGCGCGTTGATCTGAGCGACCTTCGTGCGGAAGGCCTTGATGCGTCGGTCGTTGGATGAGCCGAACAGGCGTCGGGCGAGACCGCCGAACATGGGCGAACCTTTCAAGACTGGCGCGGACCGTGTCGGAGCGCTCGGTCGGAGGGGCGACGCCGCGGCTCGCGGCCTTCGGACCCCCGGCAATCCCCTCGAATTGGAGCCGCCTCGCGCACGGCTAGCGGCAGTGGTCGAGATAAGAGGGACCCCGAGGGTTGTCAATGTGAGCCCTTTCGGACACTCTCCCGCGCGATCGGGGCGCCAAGACGCTCAAAACGGAAGGTTCTCATGACATTTTCGCTTCTTCGGGCCCGGCGTTCGGTCGCGCTCGGCGCCGCGTTGACCGTCGCGCTGGCGGCCGCCGTCCCGGCCCTCGCGCAGACCCCGCCGCCCGCAGCGGCCCCGGCGCCGGCTGCGGCCGCCGAGGCCAAGCCGCTCGATCCCAAGACCGTGCTGGCGACCGTCGACGGCGAGGAGATCACCGCCGGCGACGTCGAGATCGCCTCCGAAGACCTGCAGCAGTCGCTCGCCTCCATGACCGAGCCGCAGCGCCGCGACTACACGCTCAACTATCTGATCGACCTCAAGATCGCGGCGAACGCGGCCGAGAAGGACAAGCTCTCGGAGACGCCCGAGTTCAAGCAGCGCATCGCCTATCTGCACGACCGCGCGCTGATGGAGGAGCTGCTCCAGAAGACCTCGAAGGCCGCCGTCACCGACGAGGCGATGCGGAAGCTCTACGACGAGACCGCGAAGAACCTGAAGCCCGAGCAGGAGGTCCGCGCGAGCCACATCCTCGTCAAGACCGAGGACGAGGCCAAGAAGGTCGAGGACCGTCTCGCCAAGGGCGAGGATTTCGCGACCGTCGCGAAGGAAGTCTCGACCGATCCCGGCTCCGCCAAGCAGGGCGGCGATCTCGGCTTCTTCGCCAAGGGCCAGATGGTCCCGGCGTTCGACGAGGTCGTGTTCAAGCTGGAGCCGAACAAGGTCTCCCAGCCGGTGAAGACCCAGTTCGGCTTCCACGTCATCAAGGTGACGGAGAAGCGCGAACGCCCGATCCCGCCGTTCGAGCAGGTCAAGCCGCAGATCGAACAGTACGTCGTGCGCACCGCTCAGCAGGACCTGGTGCTGAAGCTGCGCGGCGAGGCCAAGGTCGAGCGCACCAAGGCCGGCGAGCCGTCCGAGCCGACGCCGCCCGCGGACGCTCCGGCCGCGGCTCCGGCCCCGAAGTAAGGCCGCGTTCGCCGCCCGGCGACGGGCCGCAAGCGTCGACTTCGCGTCCCGGCCTTGAGCCGGGACCACAGATGCGTCGCCGGCGGGGACTGACGCGTTCCCGCCGGCGTCGCCTTCAAAGCTCGGCGGGTATGGGTCCAGGCTCAAGCCGGGACGCCGCCGGAGCCTGGTTTCGCACTAAGCGCCTCCTGCTGTTGGGCCCGCCATGTCGACCGCCGTCTCTCCGCTCGCCCCCACCTCCTTTCCGACCCTCCCGGCGATCGCGGGCGTGACCCTGTCGACCGCCGCCGCGGGCATCCGGTACAAGGGCCGCACCGACGTGCTGCTCGCGACCTTCGCGGAAGGAACCAGCGTCGCGGGCGTGTTCACCCGCTCGCGCTGCCCTTCGGCCGCGGTGGACTGGTGCCGCGAGCGGGTCTCGGGCGGGCGCATCCGCGCGCTGGTGGTCAACTCCGGCAACGCCAACGCCTTCACGGGCAAGAAAGGCCGCGCCGCGACCGGGTTGACGGCCGAGATCACCGCGCAGGCCGTCGGCTGCCCCGAGGCCGAGATTTTCCTGGCCTCCACCGGCGTGATCGGCGAGCCGCTCGACGCCACCCGCTTCTCGGGCGTGATGGACGCGCTGGTCGCCTCCGGCGTCGGCGAGGGCTGGGACGCGGCGGCGCGCGCCATCATGACCACCGACACCTTCCCGAAGCTCGCCACCCGCACGGCCGAGATCGGCGGCGTCACGGTGACGATCAACGGAATCGCGAAGGGCGCGGGCATGATCGCGCCCGACATGGCGACGATGCTGTCCTTCGTGGCGACGGACGCCGCGATCGCCCCGGCCGCGCTGCAGGCGATCCTGTCGGCGGCGGTCGACCGCTCGTTCAACTGCGTGACGATCGACGGCGACACCTCGACCTCGGACACGCTGCTCGCCTTCGCGACCGGCGCGGCCGGCAACCCGCCCGTCACCGAGGCCGGCGGTCCGGCGCTCGCCGACTTCGCCGCGGCCTTCGAGGAGCTGCTGGTCGAGCTTGCGCAGCTGGTCGCCCGCGACGGCGAGGGCGCGCGCAAGTTCATCACGGTCGAGGTGGGGGGCGCGGAGAGCGACCTTTCGGCGCGGCGCATCGCGCTCTCGATCGCCAATTCGCCCCTGGTCAAGACCGCGGCCGCCGGCGAGGACGCCAACTGGGGCCGGGTGGTGATGGCGGTCGGAAAGGCCGGGGAGCCCGCGGACCGCGACCGGCTGACGATCCGCTTCGGCGATATCCGCGTGGCCTTCGAAGGCGAGCGCGACCCGGACTACGATGAGGCCGAGACCTCGGCCTACATGAAGAACCAGGAGATCACGATCGGGGTCGAGCTGGGGCTCGGCGCAGGGACCGCCCGCGTCTGGACCTGCGACCTGACCGAGGGCTACATCGCGATCAATGCGGACTATCGGTCGTAGTCGCGGCGTCCGTACAACTCCCCTTTAACGTGTGGTCGCCATGATGTCCGCGGACGCGAAGCCCAAGCTCGTCCTAGTCGTCGCCTGCGCTTTGGTGGACGCCGACGGCCGCGTGCTCCTCGCGCAGCGGCCGGAAGGCAAGACCCTCGCCGGGCTCTGGGAGTTTCCCGGCGGCAAGGTCGAGGCGGGCGAGCGGCCGGAAGAAACCTTGATCCGGGAACTTGCCGAAGAGCTCGGCGTCGCGGTCGAGGAGCCATGCCTCGCGCCGCTCACCTTCGCGAGCCACGCCTACGAGACCTTCCACCTGTTGATGCCGCTCTACGTGTGCCGGCGGTGGACGGGGATCGTGACGGGCCGGGAGGGACAGGCGACGCGCTGGGTCCGCCCGCAGGCGCTCCGCGACTATCCGATGCCGCCGGCCGACGAGCCGCTGATCGCGCACCTCGTCGCCCTGCTCTGAGGCCGTTCCGCCGATCGACACGCGCAGGACGCGCGGACTGGGGATTGGCATGGCGTGGCAGGTTCAGGATGCGCTTCGGCGGTTCGCGCGCGACGAACGCGGCGCGACCGCGATCGAGTACGCGCTGATCGCAAGCGTCATGACGATCGCTTTGGTCGCCACCGTCTTCGTCCTGGGCGACGTCGTGCGGGTCAGGTACTTCGAGCGGATCGCGAACGAATTAAGGGCGCTTTCGGGTGGCTGAGGCCCCGTCTCAGGTCGCGACCGGACGGACTTCCTCGACTTCCGGCACGAAGTGGCGGAGCAGGTTCTCGATGCCCTGCTTCAGCGTGGCCGTTGACGACGGGCAGCCGGAGCACGAGCCCTTCATATCGAGATAGACGACGCCTTCGCGGAATCCGCGGAAGGTGATGTCGCCGCCGTCCTGCGCCACCGCCGGGCGCACCCGGGTCTCGAGCAGGTCCTTGATGGTGTTGACCGTCTCGGCGTCGGCCTCGTCGAAGAACTCGTCGCCCCCCGTCGCCGTCTGCGCGCCGCCTTCGGCGACCAGCGGCCCGCCGGCGAGGTAGTGCTCCATGATCGCCCCGAGGATCGCAGGCTTCAGGTGCGGCCACTCGCCGCCGGCCTTGGTCACGGTGATGAAGTCGGAGCCGTAGAACACGCCGGACACGCCGTCGATCGCGAACAGGGTCTGGGCGAGCGGCGAGCGCGCGGCCTCGTCGGCGGTGCGCATCTCCAGCGTGTCGCCGGGCAGCACGTCGCGGCCGGGCAGGAATTTGAGCGTCGCGGGATTCGGGGTCGCTTCGGTCTGGATGAACATTCTGAAATCAGCCTCCGGGTTCAAGGCGCGGAGCCTTCGCGCCGGTCGCGGCGCCTATCGTGAGACAGATGGTGGTTTTGGGGCGCTCGGTCAAATGCCGGCGGCGGGCGTCAGGCCAGCGAGTCGATCTGGGCGTCCGTGAGATGCCCTGGGACGATCGCGACCGGAATCGGGAAGGTGCCCGCGGAGCGGCCCGCGATCTGCGTGACGAGCGGCCCCGGCCCTTCGGCGCTGACGCCGGCCGCGAGCACGAGCAGGGCGACGTCCTCGTCCTCCTCGATCGCGGCGATCAGCTCCTCGGACTTCGCGCCCTCGCGCACCACCAGCTCGGCCTCGACGCCTGCGGCGTCGCGCGCCTTCGCGGCCACCCGCGCCAGATGCGCCCTGGCGGCGGCCTCGGCCTCCTCGCGCATGACGTCGCCGACGCCGAACCAGTGCTGGAACTCCCCCGGCGTGATGACGGTGAGCAGGGCGAGGTCCGCGCCGACGCGCGCCGCCCGCCGCGCGGCGAAGCGCACGGCGCGGTCGCACTCCTCGCTATCGTCCACGACGACGAGGAATTTCGGCCGGTGCCCGGCCTCGTAGGAGCGGCGTTGCGCGATCATGACGGGAGGATGCGCGCGGCGCGGCGGCCGCGCAACGGCGTCACCGGCGGACGAAGCCGACGATGTCCTTCACGGCCGTCATGGTCTCCGCCGCGATCGCTTCGGCGCGCGCGGCGCCGTCGCCCAGCACGCGGTCGATGTGGCCGGGATCGGCGACGAGACGCGTCATCTCGGCGTTGATCGGCCCGAGCTTCGCCACCGTCAGATCGACCAGCGCCTGCTTGAACTGCGAGAACTGGCCGCCGCCGAACTCGTCGATGACGCCTTGGGCGTCGGTGTCGGCGAGCGCCGCGTAGATGCCGATGAGGTTGTCGGCCTCCGGACGCTCCTTCAGGCCGTCCAGGCTCTCCGGCAGCGGCAGCGGGTCGGTCTTGGCGCGGCGGATCTTGTTGGCGATCTGGTCGGCGCTGTCGGTCAGGTTGATGCGGCTCGCGTCCGAGGGGTCGGACTTCGACATCTTCTTCGCGCCGTCGCGCAGGCTCATCACCCGGGTCGCGGGGCCTGCGATCAGCGGCTGGGGCTGCGGGAAGAACTTCTCGGGAAGGCCGTTCGCCGCGATCGAGGTCGCGAAGTCGTTGTTGAACTTCTGCGCGATGTCGCGGGCGAGCTCGAGGTGCTGCTTCTGGTCCTCGCCGACCGGCACGTGGGTGGCGCGGTAGACCAGGATGTCGGCCGCCATCAGGTTGGGGTAGGCGTAGAGCCCGACCGAGGCGTTCTCGCGGTCCTTGCCGGCCTTTTCCTTGAACTGGGTCATGCGGTTCAGCCAGCCGAGGCGGGCGACGCAGTTCAGCACCCACGCGAGCTCGGCGTGCTGGGGGACTTGGCTCTGGTTGAAGACGATCTGCTTCGAGCCGTCGACGCCGGCGGCGAGGAAGGCGGCCGCGACCTCGCGGATCGACTTCTTCAGCTCGACCGGGTCCTGCCACACGGTGATCGCGTGCATGTCGACCACGCAGTAGATGCAGTCGTAGCCCTCCTGCAGCTCCACGAAGCGCTTGATCGCGCCGAGGTAGTTGCCGAGGTGGAGGTTGCCGGTCGGCTGGACGCCGGAGAAGACCCGCTGGGACGCGCTCGTCATCTTGGATTTGCCCTCTGAACGAGGGCGCGTTATGGCCTCCGCCCGGCGGCCACGCAAGGCCTCGCCGCCTCTCACGCCGCCCGCTGACCCCGCCTTTCGGAGCGTTGATCCGCCATGTCGCACGCGAAATACGACGTCCTCGGCATCGGCAACGCCATCGTCGACGTGATCGCCGTCGCCGAAGACGATTTCCTGATCGCCGAGGGGCTGGCCAAGGGCTCCATGACGCTGATCGACGAGGAGCGCGCCGAGGCGCTCTACGGCCGTATGGGCCCCGCGATCGAGGCCTCCGGCGGCTCGGCCGCCAACACGCTCGCGGGCCTCGGCTCGCTGGGCGGGAGCGCGGCCTTCCTCGGCAAGGTGAAGGCCGACACGCTGGGCGGCGTCTTCGCCCACGACATCACGGCGATCGGCGTCCACTTCCCGTCCGCGCCCGCGACCGACGGCGCCGCCACCGCCCGCTGCTTCGTGCTGGTGACGCCGGACGGGGAGCGCACCATGAGCACCTATCTCGGCGCGGCCCAGGCGCTCGGCCCCGACGACATCGACGCCGCGACCGTGGAGGCCGCCCACGTCACCTATCTCGAGGGTTACCTGTGGGATCCGCCGGCGGCCAAGGAGGCCTTCCGCAAGGCGGCCGGCATCGCGCACGGCGCCGGCCGGCAGGTCGCCCTGTCGCTGTCCGACTCCTTCTGCGTCGACCGTTACAGGGCGGAGTTCCTGGAGCTGATCCGCACCGGCGTGGTCGACATCCTGTTCGCGAACGACAGCGAGCTGAAGGCGCTCTACGAGACGGGCGACATCGAGGCTGCGCTGCAGGCCGTGGCGACCGACGCCAAGCTCGCGGCGGTGACGCTGGGCGCGGACGGCTGCGTGGTCCTCCAGGGCGGCGAGCGGGTCTATGTGCCGGCGGCTCCCGTGGGCGGCGCGATCGTGGACAAGACCGGCGCGGGCGATCTGTTCGCGGCCGGCTTCCTGTTCGCCCACGTCCGGGGCCTGGGTCTCCAGCGCTCGGGCGAACTCGGCTCGCTCGCGGCGGCGGAGGTGATCTCGCATGTCGGCGCGAGGCCGCTGGTCAGCCTGAAGACGCTCGCGGAGAGCCGCGGCCTGATCTGAACGCTTCGCCCCGCGCATCGCAGCAGGCGCGGGCATCCCTCCCTCGACAGAGGGGAGGGTGGACGGGCGAAGCCCGGCCGGGTGGGGTGGGTTCAAGACAAAGCTCGCGGCCGTCGCGCCCTACGCCCGAGACCCCACCCGATCTCGGCTGCGCCGAGGCCACCCTCCCCACGCCTTCGGCGCGAGGAGGGATCCCCGCGGTGTTCTTGAAGCGGCTCGTCCGTTGCGCCGCTCGCCTCCGCCTGATCTCCTCGCGCGATGACCGACACGCCGACCATTCCCGTCTTCGACGGCCACAACGACACGCTTCTCCGCCTGCACATGCGCGGGGACGACGACCTGGGCGTGGGGGCGTTCCTGAACGGCGGCGTCGGCGGGCATATCGACCTGGCCAAAGCGCGCGCAGGCGGCCTGGCGGGCGGGATGTTCGCGATCTTCACGCCGTCGCCGCAGCTCGGGGTCGACTACCTCGAGCTGATGCGGGCCGCGACCTACGACGTGCCGCTGCCCGATCGCCTGCCGCTCGGCGACGCGCAGAAGGCGGTGCTGGCCATGGCCGCGCTGCTGCTGCGGATCGAGCGCGCGTCGGACGGCGCCGTCGCGGTCTGCCGCAGCGGCGCCGAGATCCGCGCCGCGATGGCGCGGGGCGCGTTCGCGACCGTGCTCCACATCGAGGGCGCCGAAGCGATCGACGCCGATCTCGACGCGCTCCACGTGCTGCACGCCGCCGGCCTGCGCTCGCTCGGGCCGGTGTGGAGCCGGCCGACGATCTTCGGCCATGGCGTGCCGTTCCGGTTTCCGTCCTCGCCGGACATCGGCCCCGGGCTGACCGAGACCGGCAAGCGCCTGGTCAAGGCCTGCGACGAGCTCCGCATCGTGTTCGACCTCAGCCACCTCAACGAGGCCGGCTTCTGGGACGTGGCGAAGCTGTCCACCCGACCGCTGGTCGCGACCCACTCCAACGCCCACGCGCTCACGCCGCACGCCCGCAACCTGACCGACGCGCAGCTTGCCGCCATCCGGGAGACGGGCGGCCTCGTCGGGCTGAACTTCGCGACCTGCTTCCTGCGCGAGGACGGGCGGATGCGCGGCGACACCGCCCTCGACGTCATGGCGCGCCACCTCGACCACCTCATCGACAGGCTGGGCGTCGACCACGTCGGCTTCGGCTCGGACTTCGACGGCGCCATCGTCCCCGACGCGCTGGGCGACGCGGCCGGCCTGCCGCGCCTGCTCGTGCATCTCAAGGCGCACGGCTACGACGACGCCACGCTGGAGAAGATCGCGTGGCGGAACTGGGTGGCGCTGCTGGAGCGGGTCTGGGGGGAGTGACTCAGCTCGGCTTGCGCGCCCAGGGCCTCGTGCCGGCGGGGACCTCCGCCTGCTGCGTGGAGCCGGTCGGCTGGTAGTAGAACGGCACGTCGGGCCACTGGCCCTCGGCGAGCTGCTTGCGGGTCACGGGGTTCGTGACCGCGAACGAGTCGAAGCCGCAGCGGCGCATCAGCGGCATCTGGTCGATCAGCACGTCGCCGACGGCGCGGATCTCGCCCACGTAGCCGTAGCGCTCGCGCAGCAGCCGGGCGGACGACGAGCTGCGGCCGTCCGAGTACTTCGGAAAATTCAGCGTGACGAGGGCCACGCGGTCGAGATGCGGCGCGAGCTCCTCGATCGCCTCGTTCGGCTCCACGGAGACGCCAAGCGGTGCGTTGCGGGAGACGAGCGCGTCGCGCTCCGCAAGAAAGCGCTCGAGCGGCAGGATGGCCGGACCGTCGGCGACCGCCTCGTCCTCCGCCGCGCGGGTCCATTCGTCCGCCTGGAAGCGGCCGTCGCGCCAGATCGTCAGCTCGGCGTCGGTGGTCTCGGTCGTCATCGAATCCTCGTCATCCCGACCCGGCGGCGGAGCCGTGAAGAGCCGGGGTCGTGGTTAGAATAAAGCGCTGGCCGCAAATGGCGATCCCGGAGCGCGGCCCGCCGGTCGCGTCCGGGATGACGATCCATAGGCCGGGACGCGGGCGGCCGTCAGATGCCGCTGCCCTCGTTCTCGGGCGTCATCGAACCGGCGATGTGGATGCCGCACTCGGTCTTGGCGCGGCCGCGCCAGCGGCCGGCGCGCGGGTCCTCGCCGGGCTTCACGCGGTCCGTGCAGGGCGCGCAGCCGATCGAGAGGTAGCCGAACTTCACGAGCGGATGCTCGGGCAGGCCGTGCTCCAGCCGGTAGGCCTCGACGTCCTTGGCCCCCCAGTCCGCGAGCGGATTGACCTTGATGCGCGCGCCATCGCCCTCGAACACCGGGAGTTCGGCGCGGAAGGCGTTTTGGAACCGCTTGCGGCCGGAGATCCAGGCAGGGAAGTCGCCGATCGCGTCGGCGAGCGGCTCCACCTTGCGGATGCGGCAGCAGAGGTCGGGGTTCGACTGCCATAGGAAGTTTTCGGGATCGAGCCGCGCCAGCCGATCGGTCTTGGGACCGACGGAGCGCACGTCGGTGAGGCCCAGCAGCGCCACGAGCTCGTCGCGGTACCGCAGCGTCTCCGCGAACAGCTGGCCGGTGTCGACGAAGATGACGGGCGTCGTCGGGTCCACCTCGGCCACCAGATGCAGCAGCACGGCGGAGTCCGCGCCGAAGCTCGAGACCAGCGCGATGCGGCCCCGGAACAGGTCCTTCACCGCCGCGTGGATCAGCGCCTGCGCGTTCTGGCCGCGGTGACGGGCGTCGAGATGCGCCGCGAGCGACGTCGCCCGCTCCGCGGCGCGGGCGGCGCTGACGCTCGGCAGCGGAACGTTGTTAGGCCGTTCCATAGAGCGCTTCCTTGAAGGGCTGCTGGCCAAGCCTGCGGACGGCCGCGAGGAAAGGTTCATCGGGGCCCTCACGCAACTTGAGATAGGTGTCGACCACGGTCTCGACCGCGTCGACGACCTCTTCCGTCTTGAAGCCGGGGCCGACCAGAGTGCCGACCGAGGCGGTCTCGTCGCCGGAGCCGCCGAGGGTGATCTGGTAGACCTCCTCGCCGCGCCGATCGACGCCGAGCAGGCCGATGTGGCCGACGTGGTGGTGGCCGCAGGCGTTGATGCAGCCGGAGATCTTGATCTTGAGCTCGCCGATCTCCTTCTGCCGTTCGGGCGAGCCGAAGCGGTTCGAAAGATCCTGCGCCAGCGGGATCGAGCGGGCGTTGGCGAGCGCGCAGTAGTCGAGGCCGGGGCAGGCGATGATGTCGGTGACGAGCCCGGCGTTGCCGGTCGCGAGGCCGTGCTCGGCGAGCTTGGCGTAGAGCGCCGGCATGTCGTCGAGCGCCACGTGGGGCAGCACGAGGTTCTGTTCGTGGCTGACCCGGATCTCGCCCTGCGAGTAGGCGTCGGCGAGATCGGCGATCGCCTCCATCTGGACGTCGGTCGCGTCGCCCGGGATGCCGCCGATCGGCTTCAGCGAGATCGTCACGACGCCGTAGCCCGCCGCCTTGTGGGGCGTGACGTTGTAGGTCGCGAAGTCCGCGAAGGCCGCGCTGTCGGCCTTGGCGGCCTCGAAGGCGCTCGACCGCGCCGGCTTCTCCGCCAGCACGGGCGGCGCGAAATAGGCCGTGATGCGCTCGATCTCGGAGTCCGGCAGACGCAGCAGCTCGGTCTTCCGGACCTCGACGAACTCGGCCTCGATCTGGCGCGTGATCTCCTCCGCGCCGGTCTCGTGCACCAGGATCTTGATGCGCGCCTTGTACTTGTTGTCGCGACGCCCGTGCAGGTTGTAGACCCGCATGATCGCCTCGACGTAGGCGAGCAGGTCCTCCTCGGCAAGATAGTCGCGCACCTTGTGGGCGATCATCGGGGTGCGGCCCTGGCCGCCGCCGACGTAGACCGCGAAGCCGATCCCGCCGTCCGGCCCGCGCTTCAGCTCCAGCCCGATGTCGTGCACCTGGATCGCGGCCCGATCCTTCGGCGCGCCCGTCACCGCGATCTTGAACTTGCGCGGCAGGAACGAGAACTCCGGGTGGATCGACGACCACTGGCGCAGGATCTCGGCGTAGGGGCGCGGATCCGTTATCTCGTCGGCGGCCGCGCCGGCGAAATGGTCGGTGGTGACGTTGCGGATGCAGTTGCCGCTGGTCTGCAGCGCGTGCATCTCGACCTTGGCGAGGTCGTCCAGCACTGCCGGAATGTCCTTCAGCGCCGGCCAGTTGAACTGCAGGTTCTGGCGGGTGGTGAAGTGGCCGTAGCCGCGATCGTAGGTGCGGGCGATGTGGCCCAGCATCCGGAGCTGCTTGGACGACAGCGTGCCGTAGGGGATCGCGATCCGCAGCATGTAGGCGTGGAGCTGCAGGTAGACGCCGTTCATAAGCCGCAGCGGCTTGAACTGGTCTTCCGTCAGCTCGCCGGTCAGGCGGCGGGCGACCTGATCGCGGAACTGGTCGACGCGGGCGGCGACGAAGCCGTGGTCGAACTCGTCATAGCGGTACATGGGGCGAACTCCTCAGACGCCGGTCGGCCGAAGCAGGTCCGGACGGACCGTGGGGCCGACGGCGCGGATTTCCTCGCGCAGACGCAGCGGCTTCAGCCGGCCGCCGTCGCGCGTGACGTCGATCGGATAGGACTCGACCACCTCCTGGGCGGCCTCGGCGGCCTTGCCCGCGGCGACCGCCTCGGCCAGGGCGTCGGCGCCCTCCGCCACAAGCGCGGAGTCAATGCGGTCGATCCAGCCGCCGTCGGGCGCGAGGTACACGACGACCCCGTCCGACAGCCGGTTCGCTGTGACGATCTGCGTGGCGGCCTTGGTCTTGGCGGCCGACTTCTGAATGGGCGCGGACATGTTCGAGCTTGAACCTTCAGGCGGCGGCGGTCGTGCCGACGGCCGCGGCGGCGAGGGGGCGGGCGTCGCCGATGTCGGCCTGCGCCAGCGCCTCTCCGATGAGAATCAGGACGGGAGCGCCGGCGTCGGCTTCGTGGGCCAGGGCCGGCAGGTCGGCGAGGCGGCCTGCAAAGACGCGCTCGCCCGGACGGGCGGCGTTCTCCACGGCGGCGACGGGGGTGTGGCCTGACAGGCCCGCCTCCATCAGCCGTTCGGCGACCGCTCCGGCGACCGAGCGGCCCATGTAGACCGCGACGGTCGCGCCGCCAAGAGCGAGCCCCGACCAGTCCGGCAGCGTGCGGCCGTCGAGGTCGTGACCGGTGGCGAAGACGAGGCTCGAGGCGACGCCGCGCAATGTCAGCGGAACCTTGGCCGAGGCGGCCGCGGCGAAAGCCGCGGTGACGCCGGGCACCACCTCGAACGGAACGCCCGCCCGCGTCAGCGCGGCCATCTCCTCGCCGACACGGCCGAACACCATCGGGTCGCCGCTCTTCAGCCGTGCGACCCGGCGGCCGGCCTTGGCCTCGCGGACCAGGATGGTCTCGATTTCGTCCTGGGTCGCCTCGTGATGACCCTTGCGCTTGCCGACGGAGATCCGCTCGGCGTCGCGCCGGCCCATTGCGATGACCTCGGACGGCACCAGCGCGTCGTGAACGATGACGTCGACTTCCTGGAGAACGCGCTGTGCGCGCAGAGTGAGCAGGTCAGTCGCGCCGGGCCCGGCGCCGATCAGCCAGACGTAACCGGCGACGTCCGCGCCGGCGGACAGCTCCCGCAGCGCCTCGTCGCGGGCGCCGGCGAGATCGCCGGCCAGCGCGCGGGCCGCGACGCCGCCCTCGAAGGCGCGCGCCCAGAACCGGCGTCGCGCCTCGCCCGCGGGCAGCATCTGCGCGACCGTCGCCCGCAGCCCGTCGGCGAAGGCGACGAGGCGGCCGAGATCGGGCGCAAGCATGGCTTCGATCTTCGCGCGCACATGGCGGGCGAGCACCGGCGCCGCGCCCTCGGTGCCGATCGCGATCGCGAGCGGGGCGCGGTTGACGAGGGCGGGGGTGGTGAAGTCGCAGAGCGCTGGCCGGTCGACCACGTTGACCGGAATGCGGACGGCGCGGGCGGCGTCGGCGATCGCCGTGTCGGCGGTCTCGTCTTCTGTCGCGGCGAACACCAGCACGGCGTCATCGAGATGACGCGGCGCGAACGGCTCTTCGATCAGCGTCGCGCCGAGCCGGGCGACGTCGGCGCGCAGCTCATCCTCCGGATGCGCCGCGACGACGCGCAGGCGCGCCTGCGTTTCGCCGAGCAGACGCACCTTCGCCGCCGCGGCGGGGCCGCCGCCGACGATCGCGACGACGCGGTCCGCGACGCGGACGAAGGCTGGAAAAGAGGTCAGACGCGGCATCGGATCTCGGGGCGCTCCCAGGAAGGTCCACACAATGGTATTACACATCAAAAATAGCAAGATGGTCATGTATAACAAAATTAGAATGTATTAAAGATGCGCGGCGTTTGACGCGTTGCAGCAAAGTCACGTTTCGGTTCTGAGAGCGCGCGCCGGTTGCCCTTCGCCGCGCCGCATCCTAAGAACCGTGTCGGGGACGTCCGGATTTTTACGCACGCGCGGCGCGCTCCGCCGCGTGTCATCTCCTTGTTTCGTGCAGGTGACCCCAATGTCCCGCATCGCCGCGTTTTCGCGCTTGGTTCTCGCCCGGCGTCGCCTCGCGTTCGTGTCCGCCGCCGCGCTGCTCGCGCTGTCCGGGGGCGCGCATGCCCAGGGCGCGCCCGGACCGCTCCCCGTCTCCGCGGCGACGCCCGTCCAGCGCCGCGTGGCGGACACCGCCGAGTTCACCGGCCGGTTCCAGGCGTCCAGCCTGGTCGAAGTTCGGGCGCAGGTCAGCGGCCAGCTGATGCAGGTGGCGTTCAAAGACGGCTCCTACGTCAAGAAGGGCGACCTGCTCTTCAAGATCGACCCGCGGCCCTACGCGGCGTCGCTCGCCCAGGCCGAGGCGGCGATCATCACCGCCCAGAGCAGCGTGGACCTCACCAAGTCCGACGTCGACCGCGCCAAGGACCTGATCCGCACCGGCAACATCACCGACCAGGTCGCGCAGCAGCGCCAGCAGGCCTACGCCGCGGCGCAGGCCAACCTGCAGTCCGCCCGCGCCCAGGCCGACACCGCCCGGCTCAATCTGGAATGGACCGACGTCCGCTCGCCGATCGACGGCCGAATCGGCCGCAAGCTGGTGACCGAGGGCAACCTCATCGCGTCCGGCGCTAGCTCGACGGTGCTCACCACGATCGTGGGCGTCCAGCCGATCTATTTCTACTTCGACGTCGATGAGCAGAGCTTCCTCCGCTACATCGGCTTCATCCGCTCCGGCGCGCTGAAGCCGGACGAGAACGGCGCGCCAGTGAAGATCGCGCTGCCGAACTCGACCGAGTTCAACATCGACGGCCGCATCGACTTTACCGACAACCAGCTCGACCAGCAGACCGGCACCTTGCGCCTGCGCGCGACCGTGCCGAACGCGGACCGCTTCCTGACCCCCGGCGTGTTCGGTCGGGTCCAGCTGACGTCGAGCCCCGAATACGACGCCCTGCTCGTGCCGGACGACGCCATCCTGTCCGACCAGACCCGCAAGATCGTGATGACGGTCGGGCCCGACAACAAGGTGGTTCCAAAGGTCGTGGAGCCCGGGCAGCTCAACGGCGCGCTGCGCGTGATCAAATCCGGCCTCGCGCCCGACGACAAGGTGATCGTGAACGGCCTGATGCGCGCGCGGCCCGGCGCGGAGGTGAAGCCCGAGATGGTGGATCCCACCAAGCCCGAGACGACCCCGGGGCAACACGGCGCTGCGAAGCCCGGCGAAGCCAAGTAAGGGCGCGCGCCATGGGCATCGGACATTTCTTCGTCGACCGGCCGATTTTCGCGTCGGTCGTTTCCATCGTCCTCATGATTCTGGGCGGCGTCGCGCTGATCGGCCTGCCGATCGCGCAGTATCCCGAGATCGCGCCGCCGACAATCAGCGTCACCGCGCAGTATCCCGGCGCCAACGCCGAGACCATCGCCGAGACCGTCGCCGCCCCGCTGGAGCAGCAGATCAACGGCGTGGAGGGCATGATCTACATGAACTCCCTGGCGACGGGCGACGGCCAGCTTCAGCTGACGGTCACCTTCCAGCCGGGAACCGACCAGGACATCGCACAGGTCCAGGTGCAGAACCGCGTCAGCCAGGCGGATCCGCGCCTACCGGAGGCGGTGCGCCGCAACGGCGTGCAGGTGAACAAGCGGTCGTCGGACTTCCTGATGGTCGTCAACCTGATCTCGCCGAACAAGTCGCTCGACACCGTCTACATGTCGAACTACGCGTCGGTGAACGTGATCGACGCGCTGAAGCGCATCGAAGGCGTCGGCGACATCCGGATCTTCGGCGAGCGGGAGCTGTCCCTGCGCGTCTGGCTCGACCCCAACCGGCTCGCGGCCTATGGCCTCGCCGCCGGCGACGTGGTCTCGGCGATCACGGCGCAGAACGTGCAGGTGTCAGGCGGTTCGCTGGGCGCCCCGCCTTCGCCCGCCGGCACGGCGCAGCAGATCACCGTCACGACTCAGGGGCGCTTCCAGACCCCTGAACAGTTCAAGCAGATCATCGTCCGCGCCACGGACGACGGCCGTCTGCTGCGGGTGGGCGACGTGGCGCGCGTGGAGCTCGCGGCGCGCCAGTACTCGTCGAACTCCTACCTCGGCGCCGATCCCACGGTGGGCATGGGCATCTTCCAGCGCCCCGGCACCAACGCCACCGACGCCGCGGAGCAGATCAAGTCCGCGATGGAGACGCTGAAGGGCGCCTTCCCGCCCGGGCTCGAGTACCGGATCGAGTACAATCCGACCGAGTTCATCAACGAGTCGATCGAGGCGGTCGAGCACACCATCTACGAGGCGGTCGCGCTCGTCGTGCTGGTCGTGTTCATCTTCCTGCAGTCGTGGCGCGCCGCGATCATCCCGGTGGTCGCGATCCCGGTGTCGCTGGTGGCGACTTTCGCGGTCATGTCGGCGTTCGGCTTCTCGCTGAACATGCTGACGCTGTTCGGCCTGATCCTCGCGATCGGCATCGTCGTCGACGACGCCATCGTCGTGGTGGAGAACGTCGAACGCAACATCGCCATGGGCAAGACGCCGCGCGAGGCGGCCCACGCCACGATGGACGAGGTCGGCACCGCCGTCATCGCGATCGCGCTGGTGCTGTGCGCGGTGTTCGTGCCGACGGCGTTCATCCCCGGCATCTCCGGCATCTTCTACCAGCAGTTCGCGCTGACGATCGCCGCTTCGACCGTTCTCTCGGCGCTCGTCTCGCTGACGCTCTCGCCCGCGCTCTGCGCCATTCTGCTCAAGCCGCACGCGCATGGGGGGCGGCGCAATCTCGGCCAGAAGGCGGCGGACCTGTTCAACCGCAACTTCGATCGCGGCGCGCACGGCTACAGCCGCTCCGTGGGCTGGATGGTCCGTCACAGGGCGATCTTCCTGATGATCTATGTCGTGCTGATCGGCGGCGCGATCTACATGTTCTCGAGCGTCTCCCGCGGCTTCATCCCGCAGGCCGACCAGGGCTACGCGATCCTGATCGCGCAGCTGCCGGAGGGCGCGAACCTCCAGCGCACCGACGAGGTGGCGCGTCGCGCCGCGGAGATCGTCCGCCAGGTCCCGGGCGTGAAGAACGCGGTGACCATCGCCGGCTTCTCGGGCGCGACCTTCTCGGCCGCCTCGAACGCCGCGACGAGCTTCATCATCTTCGATTCGTTCGCCGATCGAACGAAGCACGGCGCGAGCCAGCGCGCGCCGGCGATCCTGGCGGAAGCCCAGAAGCGCCTGTTCGCGATCGAGGAAGCCTTCGTGCTCGCCATTCTGCCGCCCACCGTGCGGGGCATCGGCAACGGCGGCGGCTTCAAGATGTACGTGCAGGATCGCACGAACATCGGCTTCGTCGCGCTCGAAGGCTCCGTGAACGAGCTGATCGCGAAGGCCAACGCGTCCGGCCGGCTGAGCCGCGTGTTCACCTCCTTCAACACCCGCGCGCCGCAGGTCTATCTCGACATCGACCGCGTCAAGGCTCAGCAGCTCAACGTCCCGATCCAGAACATCTTCGAAGCGCTGCAGACGCTCCTGGGCACCGCCTATGTGAACGACTTCACGGCGCTGGGGCGCACCTTCCAGGTCAACGCGCAGGCTGACGCGGCATTCCGGGTGCGGCTGGCGGACGTCTACCAGTTCAAGGTCCGGTCCTCGAACGGCGCGCTGGTGCCGCTCGGGACGCTGGTGACGGAGCGCAACCAGACGGGTCCCTACACAGTCGAGCGCGAGAACATCTACAACGCGATCTCGATCCAGGGCGACGCGGCGCCGGGCGTCTCCACGGGCGAGGCCATCGCGCTGATGGAGAAGCTCACGGCGGAGACGCTGCCCCCCGGGGCCGCGTTCGAATGGGTCGACCTCGCCTATCAGGAGAAACTCGCCGGCAACACCGCGGTCTTCGTGTTCGCCCTCGCCATCCTGTTCGTCTTCCTGTTCCTCGCCGCGCAGTACGAGAGCTGGGCGCTGCCGCTCGCGATCATTCTGATCACACCGCTGTCGCTGCTCGCGGCGCTGCTCGGCGTGGCGGCGCGGGGGTCGGATAACAACATCCTCACCCAGATCGGCTTCATCGTGCTGATCGGTCTCGCGGCGAAGAACGCGATCCTGATCGTGGAGTTCGCCCGGCAGCGCGAGGACGAGGGCGAAAGCGTGATCCAGGCGGCGGTCGACGCGTGCCGCGACCGTCTGCGGCCGATCATCATGACGTCGCTCGCCTTCTCGCTCGGCGTGGTGCCGCTGGCCTTCGCGACCGGCGCGGCGGCGGAGCTGCGCCAAGCCATCGGCACGGCGGTGCTCGCGGGCATGGTCGGCGTCACGATCCTCGGCCTGTTCCTGACGCCGGTGTTCTACGTCGCGATCCGCCTGATGGTGGATCGCTTCCGCGGCGGAAAGCCCAAGGCGGACGGCGCCAAGCCCTCCGGCGGCGGCGACCCGGCGCATGAAGCGCCGCACGACGCGCCCCCGCGGCCGGCCTGAGCGCGCGGCGGGGTTAACGTCGGGTTACGGGAACGCGTCCGTTTGGATGCGTTCCCGTTCATGGATCCTCAGATGTTCT
This sequence comes from Methylopila capsulata, assembly GCF_016907975.1. Lineage (GTDB taxonomy): Bacteria > Pseudomonadota > Alphaproteobacteria > Rhizobiales > Methylopilaceae > Methylopila > Methylopila capsulata. Next base: position 725,948 of record NZ_JAFBCY010000002.1, on the reverse strand, counting down.
GCGTCAGGATGCTGCGCGGCGGGCCCCGGGAGGGCCCCGTGAGGATCGGTCATGAGCGGAACAGGGATCGGGGCTGAAGGCGGCGCCCCGCGGGTCGACTGGGTCGACGTGGCGAAAGGCGTCTGCATCGTCCTCGTGGTGATGATGCACTCGACCCTCGGCGTGGAGAAGGCGGCCGGCGAGGTCGGCTGGATGCACCATGTGGTGGCCTTCGCCCGGCCCTTCCGCATGCCGGACTTCTTCCTGATCTCCGGCCTGTTCCTCGCCGTGGTGATCGACCGGGACTGGCGCACCTACATCGACCGCAAGGTCGTGCATTTCGCCTATTTCTACCTGCTCTGGCTGCTGATCCAAGGCGCGGTGAAATGGCCGGGGCTGGCGCTGAGCGACGGCCTGGGCGCGGTCGCGCACCAGTTCGCGCTGTCGCTGGTCGACCCCTTCGGCACGCTGTGGTTCATCTACCTGCTGCCGATCTTCTTCGTCTTCGCCAAGCTCGTCCGCCGGGTTCCGCCGCTTCTGGTCCTGGCCTTCGCGGCCCTGCTCGAAAGCCTGCGGGTCCACACCGGCTGGACCGTGCCGGACGAGTTCTGCGCCCGGCTGTTCTATGTGATGCTCGGCTGGTACGCCGCGCCCCTGATCTTCCGCTTCGCGGAGTTCGCACGGACGCGCCGGGCGCTCGCCATGGGCGGTCTCCTGGCCTGGGCGCTGGCGAACGGCGCCGCAGTCCTGGGCGGCGTCTCCGAGTGGATCGGCGTCAGTCTCGCGCTTGGCGTCGCGGGCGCCTGCGCGATCATCACGGTCGCTGCGCTGATCGCGGGAACCGCCGCCGGCGAGCCTCTGCGCTATGCGGGCGAGCGCTCGATCGTCATCTACCTCGCGTTCTTCCTGCCGATGGCGGCGACCCGCGTGATCCTGCTCAAGCTGGGCGTCATTCCGGACATCGGGACGATCTCGGCGATCGTCACCGCGGCAGGCGTGATCCTTCCGCTCGTCCTGGAATGGGCCGTCAGGCGCACGGGATGGGGGACGTTCCTGTTCGTCCGGCCGAAGGCGTTCTGGATCGATCGCCGGCCCCGCCAAAGCGTGGCGCCCGTCGCGGCCTGAGCCGGCAAAGCGCGCGGGTCCCCCGCGGCGCTACGTCACATTAAGTTAAGAATAAAGTATAAGGATCGGGGCCTGCAGGCGAACTCCAATCGTTCTATAACGCCTCCATAACGCCGCCGCGAAGGCGCTATGTCCAAGGAGTTAGCCGTATGACCTTCCGTCGTCCGATCGCTCGTGTCTTTGCATACGCGACCGTCGCCGCCGGCCTCGCCCTCGCCGCTGGAGCGGCCGCGGCTGACGAAGGCCCGTTCACGCAGGACCAGCTCACCAAGGGCAAGTCCGAGTACAACACCCATTGCCGCACCTGCCACGCCAAGGACGGCAACGGCGCCCTCGGGCCCGAGCTGCACGGCGACACCTTCAAGGGCCGCTTCGGCGGTCAGACGGCGGCGGACGTCCGCACCTGGGTGTACGAAAACATGCCGCAGACGGCGCCGAAGTCGCTCAAGGACGAGCAGCTCGACCCGCTGATGGCCTACATCCTCTCGCTCAACGGCTACACGCCGGGCGCGACGGCGTTCTCCGCCCAGTCTGGCGCGACGCTCAAGCTCCCGGAGTGATCCGGAGCATCTGACGCCGTCGCGCCGGCTCTGCGCCGGACGACTTTCGGAAAACCCCCGTCGCTTCCGAGCGGCGGGGTTTTTTGCGTCTGGTCGGGGGATCGCTGAAGCGCGCCCGACGTGGCCGCGCCGCGCCGTTTCGGGTTTCCTTCGCCCTCTCGACGCTTATAGTCCCGGCCGAACCTCGACCGGGACCTCCGCCGCATGCCAAGCCGTCCTGTCGCCAAAGGCGATCACGTCGTCCTCGTGGACGGCTCGTCCTACATCTTCCGGGCGTTCCACGCGCTGCCGCCGCTGACGCGGCCCTCCGACGGGCTGCCCGTCGGCGCGGTCTCCGGCTTCTGCAACATGCTCTGGAAGCTGCTGCGCGACGCCGGCTGGGTCGACCCGACCCATCTCGCGGTGATCTTCGACAAGTCCGAGACCACCTTCCGCAAGGAGGTCTACGCCGACTACAAGGCCAACCGCTCCGAGCCGCCGGACGACCTGATCCCGCAGTTCCCGCTGATCCGCAACGCCACCCGCGCCTTCTCGATCCCGGCGCTGGAGCAGGGCGGGTACGAGGCCGACGACCTGATCGCGACCTACGCGCGGCTCGCCTCCGAGGCCGGCGCGGAGACGACGATCGTCGGCTCCGACAAGGACCTGTTCCAGCTCATCGGCGGCGGCGTGACCATGCTCGACCCGATGAAGGACAAGCGCATCGGGCCGGACGAGGTGTTCGAAAAGTTCGGCGTGGGGCCGGACAAGATGATCGACCTGCAGGCGCTCGCGGGCGACAGCGTCGACAATGTGCCGGGCGTGCCGGGCATCGGCGCCAAGACCGCAGCCCAGCTGCTGGAGGAGTATGGCGACCTCGAGACGCTGCTGGAGCGCGCCCACGAGATCAAGCAGCCCAAGCGCCGCGAGAACCTGATCGCCAACGCCGAGCTCGCGCGCATCTCCAAGCGCCTGGTGACGCTTGACCAGCACATGACGCTGGACGTGCCGCTGGCGGACCTCGCGGTCGAGGACCCCAACCCGACGCGGCTGGTGGCCTTCCTGAAGGCCATGGAGTTCAACACCCTAACCCGCCGCGTGGCGGAAGCGACCGGCGTCGACATCGCGACCGTGACGCCCGACGCCGAGATGATGTCGGCCAAGCGGACCTCCGGATCCGCGCCTGCGCCGTCCGGAGATCTCGACGCCGAGCCGGATTCGCCGGCGAGCCGGGCCGACGAGATCGACCAGCTTGAGCGTACCGCCGCGACCGCAGAGGGGCCGACGCCTCAGGCGCTTGCCGAAAAGCTTCGGGCGGAGGCGGCCGCGGCGCCGGTCGATCGCTCGACCTACGACGTGGTGCGCACCGCGGAAGGGCTCGCGGAGTGGGTCGCCGCCGCCCGCGAGCAGGGCCACGTCGCCTTCGGCTTCGAAACCAGCTCGATCGACCCCATGCGCGCCGAGATCGTCGGCGTGGCGCTCAGCGTCGCGCCGGGGGTCGCGGCCTATGTTCCCCTCGGCCACCTCTCCGCGGGCGGCGACCTGCTGTCGGAGGGCGGAGCCGGACCGGTCGAGGGGCAGATCCCGACCCCCGAGGCGCTGACGCTGCTGAGCGACCTGTTCGGCGACGAATCCATCCTCAAGATCGGCCACAACCTCAAGCAGGCGCTGACGCTGCTGGCCGAGCGCGGCCACCGCGCGGCTCCTTATGACGACGTGCTGCTGATGTCCTACGTGCTGGACAGCGGGCTCGGAGGCCAGGGCGTCGACGAACTCGCCCGCCGGCACCTCGGCCACGCGCTGATCACGACCGACGAGGTGACGGGCACGGGCCGCGGGCGGCTGCCGCTGGAGCAGGCCCCGATCGACAAGGTCGCGCCCTACGCCGCCGAGCGCGCGGACGTGGCGCTGCGGCTGTGGCGACTGTTCAGGCAGCGGCTGGTCGCCGAGCGCATGACGACCGTCTACGAGACGCTGGAGCGGCCGATGCCGGCGACGCTCTCGATCATGGAGCGGCGCGGGATCGCGATCGACCGGGCGATGCTGTCGAGGCTGTCGGGCGAGCTCGCTCAGCGCATGGGCGCGCTCGAGGCCGACATCCACGTGATGGCCGGCGAGCCGTTCAATTTGGGCTCGCCCAAGCAGCTCGGCGACATCCTGTTCGGCAAGATGGGCCTGCCGGGCGCCAAGAAGACCAAGACCGGGGCCTGGGGCACGGCCGCCAACGTGCTGGAGGAGCTCGCGGCCGGCGGCCACGACCTGCCGCGCCGGATTCTCGAGTGGCGCCAGCTTTCGAAGCTCAAGTCCACCTACGCCGACGCGCTGCCGACCTACCTGCATCCCGAGACACGCCGGGTGCACACCAACTTCCAGCTCGCCGCGACCACCACGGGCCGGCTGTCCTCGACCGAACCGAACATCCAGAACATCCCGATCCGCACCGAGGAGGGGCGGAAGATCCGCCGCGCTTTCGTGGCCGAGGAGGGGACCAAGCTGATCTCGGCCGACTACAGCCAGATCGAGCTGCGCGTGCTCGCCCACATGGCCGACATCCCGCAGCTGCGGCAGGCCTTCGCGGACGGGCTCGACATTCACGCGATGACGGCCTCCGAGATGTTCGGCGTGCCCGTGGAGGGCATGCCCTCCGACGTGCGCCGGCGGGCGAAGGCCATCAACTTCGGCATCATCTACGGCATCTCGGCCTTCGGCCTCGCCAACCAGCTCTCGATCGGGCGCGAGGAGGCGGGGCTCTACATCAAGACCTACTTCGAGCGCTTCCCCGGCATCCGCGACTACATGGAGGCGACCAAGGCGGCGGCGCGGGCGGACGGCTTCGTGACAACCATCTTCGGCCGCAAGTGCCACTACCCGCTGATCAACGCCAAGAACCCGGCGGAGCGGGCGAACTACGAGCGCGCGGCGATCAACGCCCCGATCCAGGGCTCAGCCGCGGACATCATCCGCCGCGCGATGGTCCGCATGGAGGCCGCGCTGGCGGACGCCGGTCTCAGCGCCCAGATGCTGCTGCAGGTGCACGACGAGCTGGTGTTCGAGGTCCCCGACGCCGAGATCAAGGCGACGATCCCGGTCGTGGTCCGCGTGATGGAGCAGGCGCCCCTGCCGGCGCTGTCGCTCAGCGTCCCGCTCAAGGTCGACGCGCGGGCGGCGACGAACTGGGACGAGGCGCACTGAGGGAGGCGGCGCTCAGGAGCGCGTGGGCGCGAGACTGTTCCGACGCCGCGCTTGCCTTACAGCGCGCCGGTTTGCCGCCGCCGCAGCGTACGTGGTCAGTTTTCCGGCTGCGACGAACAGACCATCAGCGCCGGTGGTCGCGCCGCGCTTTTACGCGCACGGGAACCGGCTGCGGGCGGGAGGCGGCGAGCGCGGCCCAGCCAAAGCCGCCGCTGAGAGCGGCGAGAGCGACATACGCGAATAGTTCGATACTCGTCACGGCGATCGCTCCTTGGGGGCGGTTCAGCGTGGATCGTTCTGTCTGTCCACCAATGTAGGACCGCACTCTTAAAATTCCAAACGGTTCTGGGGCGACCATCGACACGTGATGAACGAACGCCGGAAAACCGGCGCAGCCGTCGGCTGCGCCGCGCGTCAGTCTTGGGGGCGTTCAGATACGGCGGGGGCCGGCGTTTCGTCGGCCTCGCACCGACCAAGTTCATCGAGCAGACGCTGCATGCGTCCATCGAGCGGCGTGCGGACAAAAGTCCTGTAACTCGCCTTTAATTCTTGGCCGATTGCATCCTGAACGTCCCGATTCAAAGATAGGCTCAAAGGATCGGTAGCGTTCATCTCCGGCTCCGTCGATTTGTGTTTCAAGGAGCTATCAGAATGACAACGCGCCTTCGATGAGATCGTTTCGCGGTGCGGTCGATTTCAGGCAGGACGGGTCAGGCGCCCTTGGTGAGCGCGACCACGCCGAACGCCGCGACGTTGAGGGCGATGGCGTAGGTGGTCAGCAGCTTGAACGGCTTCAGCCGCTCGGCGACCTTGGCCGGATCGCCGGTGAAGGCCCCCGCGAGGAGCGGCACGTAGAGCGCCGGCAGCCAGTCGAGCGCATAGCGCTGCACGTTGTGCTGGGAAAAGCCGTTGGAGTGGTAGAACAGCGTGATCCCGCACACCACCGCCGCCACGAGCAGGCCCACCAGCAGCTTTGCGTCGGCGCGGGCGTAGAGCAGGTAGAGGACGAAGGGGCTCGCGGCCAGCAACGAGGTTCCCATCTGGTCCATCCTCACGATGTCGGTCATGTACTTGCCGCCGAACTCCATGTGGAAGCCCTGCAGGAACATGTGCGCGACGTTGAAGACGAAGTAGTCCTTCGAGAACAGGCCGATGTCGAGGATGCGCCAGGTGATGAAGTTGCGGTCGGCCTCGTTGGGGTAGAACGCGATGTACTTGTAGCCGGTCTCCAGCGGCGCGCCGAAGCGGACCCAGTTGTACAGGCAGTAGACCCCGATCGCGGCGAGCACGGGAAGGCCGAGGCGAAGCGCGTCGGCGATGGTGGCGCGGTCGAAGGCGATGAGCTTCGCCCCCTTCGGTCGCGACAGCGCGAACAGGAACGGCGCGATGAACAGCGCCATCTGGCGGGACAGGAAGGCGAGGCCGATCAGCGCCCCCGCGAGCGCGATCCGGCGGTCGAGCGCGGAGAGGATCGCGAGGCTGACCAGCGTCAGCGCCACCGCCTGGGCGAAGAACCACACCGCGTCGCCGCGCAGCGCGACATAGATCGCGGGGGTGCCGAACACGAAGGCGAGCGTGGCCCAGGCTCGCGCCTCGGTGGTCAGCCCCAGCCGGCCGGCGATCGACCACCAGCTCCAGCCGGTGACGGCGCAGAGCAGCGTCGAGATCACCACGAAGCCGGAGGCGTTCGGGCCGAACACGGCGACCAGCGGCGCCGCGACGAGCGCAGGGACCGGCGGGAAGATGACGTAGATGCGGTCCATGAAGACGGCGCAGTCGCTGTCGAAGCAGGACGGGCTGAAGAACCGGCCGTGGAGCCAGGCGTCGGCCAGCAGCGCGTAGGAGTTCGAGCCGCCAGTCTCGCGCAGCGCGCGGTAGGCCAGGGCGAAGACCAGCGCGAAGGCGAGCGCGCCCGCGACCGCGGCCACGACGGTCCAGCGATCGAACCGACGGCGTTCGGCCTCGATCGGCGTGGCGTCGGTTGCGGTCATGGCGTCTGCGCTCCCTCGCGTTTCAGGCGGTCGCAGGGTGCCATGGACTGTTGTGCGAAAGGTCAACGGACACGCTTAACGAGTTCGACCCCGCCGGCCGCAATCTCGCCACGGTTTGGGCGAGAAGGCGGGGCACCGTCACGGTGGGGCGATACCTTTCTGTTTGGCGTGATCGCGGCGCCTCGAACGCAGCCGCGACGATGGGAGTGACGACGCAATGGCCATCGCAACAGTAACGAACGACGCGATCGACGATCTGCGCTTCGTGCAGATGTTCGATCCGGACGCGGTCTTCGAGCGCGGAAGCTCCACCGAGGTCTCGCTCGTCAGCGACGACGGATACGAGCTGGTGCTGCAGGGGACCGGCTTCGACTTCAACCGCTTCGACGAGCCGACGGACGGCACGATCACCGACATCTTCCTCTACGATCCGTCCGGCGATCTCGTCGGCCGGATCGACCAGGCGTCCTACTCGCTCGAAGAGTACTACGACCGCGTGGCGGTCGACGGGCGCCCCTCCGGCTTCGTCGCGGACCTGCTGTCGGGCGCGGACTCGGCGACCGGCGGATCGAGCGACGATTACCTCGAGGGCTACGGCGGGAACGACACCATCGCCGGCCTCAGCGGCGACGACATCCTCGACGGCGGAACCGGAAACGATCGCCTCGACGGCGGGTCGGGCAACGACCAGCTCTACGGCTATGATGGAACCGACGTCCTCATCGGCGGGACCGGAGATGACGAGCTCTATGGCGAGCGCGGCAATGACCGGCTCGTGGGGCAGGACGGCGCGGACCAGCTCTATGGCGGTGACGGCGCGGACACCCTCGACGGCGGGACCGGGAACGACCGGCTCGAAGGCGGCAACGACGCCGACCGGTTGGTGGGCGGCGTCGGAAACGACACGGTCGGCGGCGGCTCCGGGAACGACGTGCTGTTCGGGCAGGACGGCGTGGACCGCCTCTACGGCGACAGCGGAGCGGACTTCCTGGTCGGCGGCGTCGGCGCGGACCGGCTCACGGGCGGCTCGGGCGCCGACACCTTCCGCTACGACTCGATCGCCGACCGCGGCGACGTGATCTTCGATTTCACCCGCGGCGAGGACCAGCTCGAGTTCAAGGCGTCGGGCTTCTCCGGGCTGACGGCGGGCTTCGGGCTCGTGGTCGACGCCGATCCCGACGCCGTCGGATCGGTCGGGAGCTTCCTGTTCGACACCGACTCCCACAAGCTCTACTACGACCGGGATGGCGGCGGATCGGCCGGCTCGCTCTACATCGCGACGCTGGACGGGGTCAGCACGCTCTCGCGCGGCGATTTCGAAATCGTCTGACGGGCGCGACCCCGTGAACGTCGCTCGACGAAGCGCCGCCGGCGCTTCGTCGTCATGAGGATGGCGGTTTCGCACGTGCTGATGCGTCTGGCTCCGATCGCCCTGGGGGCGGCGCTCGCCGCCGGCTCGCCCGCCGCGGCCGAGGCGCCCCCGCCCGGCGGCGCCATGACCGAAGCGCCGGCTCCGGCGTCGCCCGCGCCGGCCGAGGACGCGCTCCGCGGCCTGATCCGGACGGCCGCGGCCGCGAACGGCGTGCCGTCGGAGCTGGCGGAGGCGGTGGCCGAGGTCGAAAGCGGCTTCAATCCGAAGGCCGTCGGCGGCGTCGGCGAGATTGGGCTGATGCAGGTGCTGCCCTCGACCGCGCGGATGCTCGGCTTCCGCGCGGCCTTGCCCGAGCTGTTCGATCCCGAGACCAACGTCCGCTACGGTGTGCGCTATCTCGGCGAGGCCTGGCGGAAAACCGGCAACGACATCTGCGGGACCGTCATGAAGTACCGCGCCGGCCACGGCGAAACGCGGTTCTCGCGCCTGTCCGTGGCGTACTGCGTGCGGGTGCGGGCGATCCTCGCGGCGCGCGGCTTCGCGGTCACGGGCGAGGTGCCGGTCGCGACCTTCGGGGCGACGGCGGGCGCGTCCCCGGCCGGCGCGCGGCGGCTCGCCAACGGCCGGGTGCGGATGCGCTTCAACTGGCGCGCGGTCGACAGCCGGCGGAAGGCGCTCGACCGCGCCGGAAGCGCCAGCCTGGGACTGATCGCGCGATGAAGGCTTCGGTCAGACGAAAAAATGCCTAGACGGCCTCCGGCGGTCTGGACGGGGAGCGCTGTGCAAGGCATGTGACGATGGGGCAATGAACGCGACGTCGACGGTGAGCCGGGCCGATGCGCGTGGAATGACGCGAGACCGCGTCGCAAGGCGAACATGGCGACTGCGCATTCGGGCGCTCTGACCGACCGCAAGGAGGTTCTTCTCCTGCTCCTCGGCTTCGCGGCTCTCGTCGCCGTGGGCGGGTCCTCGATTTGGCTCGCCCAGCGGAACGCCGCCTTCAGCGATCAGATCGCGCAGACGCTCGAGTTCCGCGCCGAGGTCCGACGCATGCTGGTGCTCGCTCAGAACGCGGAGACCGGCCAGCGCGGCTATCTGCTGACGGACGACGTCGCCTACCTCGCGCCCTACGACGCGGCGCTGGCGGATCGCTCCAAGCGGACCGAGCGGGTTCTGGCGCTCGCCGGCCCGTCCGAAGGCGTGCAGCGCGAGCGGGCGGACGCCTTGCTGAAGGCCGTCGCCGCCAAGCTTGAGGAGCTCGCCGAAACCGTCGCGCTTCAGCGGCAGGGCCGGCGGGATGAGGCGCTGGCGCTGGTGAAGACCGACCGCGGCCGGGAGGCGATGATCGCCGTGCGCCGGATCGCGGACGAGATGGTCGCGCACGAGGACGCGCAGTTCGCCGAGCGCTCCGCGGCGTCCGATCTGAGCGCCCGGTGGCAGCTCGCGGTGGTGCTGCTCGGCCTGCTGCTGGCGGCGGGCCTCGCCTACGGCGCCCAGCTGCTGGTGCGCCGGCAGGCCAGAGAGATCAAGGCCGCCCAGGCCGAGCTCAAGGCGGCCAACGAAGGGCTCGAGGCGGCGGTCGCCGAACGCACGTCGGAGCTCGTCAGCGCCAACCAGGAAATCCAGCGCTTCGCCTACATCGTAAGCCACGACCTGCGCGCCCCGCTCGTGAATGTGATGGGCTTCACCAGCGAGCTGGATGCGGCCCGCAAGGAGCTCAAGGAGCAGTTCGACGCGATCGCGGAAGGCGCCCCCGAGCTGCTCAGGCCCGAGGCCAGGCTTGCGGTGGAGGAGGACCTGCCGGAAGCCATCGGCTTCATCCGCACCTCGACGTCCAAGATGGATCGGCTGATCAACGCGATCCTCAAGCTGTCGCGGGAGGGGCGCCGTGTGGTGACGCCGGAGACGATCTCGATCGCCGACATGGTGACGGCGATCGCCTCGACGATGCACCAGCAGACCGCCGCGGCGAACGCGGAGATCGTGGCGGCCGCCGGCCTGCCGGTCCTCGTGTCGGACCGGCTCGCCATCGAGCAGATCATGCAGAACCTGATCGAAAACGCGGTAAAGTACCTCGATCGCTCGCGCCCGGGCCGCATCGTGGTCTCGGGCCGACGCCGGGGGGCGTTCGTGGATTTTTCGATCGAGGACAACGGGCGCGGCATCGACGCCAAGGACCATGAGCGCGTGTTCGAGCTGTTCCGCCGCGCGGGCGCCCAGGACCAGCCGGGCGAAGGGCTCGGCCTCGCCTTCGTGCGCGCGACGGTGCGCCGCCTCGGCGGCTCGATCCGACTGGACTCCGAGCCGGGCCGAGGCTCGACCTTCCATCTGACCTTCCCGGCCGTCTATCGGCCCCAGTCCGAAAGCCAGGCAGCATGAACACGCAGCGCCCCGTGACCATCGTGATGATCGAGGACGACGGGGGTCACGCCCGCCTGATCGAGAAGAACGTCCGACGCGCGGGCGTCAACAACGAGATCCGCCACTTCGCCGACGGCACCTCGGCGCTCGCCTTCCTGCAGTCGCAGGAGGCGGCGGCCAACGGGCCGATGCTGATCCTGCTCGATCTCAACCTCCCGGACATGACCGGGATCGACATCCTGACCGTGCTGAAGGCCCACGAGCGCCTGAAGCGCGCGCCGGTGATCGTGCTCACCACCACCGACGACAAGGTCGAGATCCAGCGCTGCTACGACCTCGGCTGCAACGTCTACATCACCAAGCCGGTCGACTACGAGACCTTCGCCACGGCGATCCGCCAGCTCGGTCTGTTCCTCTCCGTCATGCAGGTTCCCGACGCATGAGCCCAGACAGCGCGTCCCTTCCGGGGGCGCGGCGCATCCTCTACATCGAGGACGATGCGGGGCTCGCCCGTCTCGTCAGCCGCGACCTCACGCGCGCCGGCTACGACGTGCGGGCGGTCGCGACCTGCGCGGAAGGGCTGACGCTGCTGACCGCCGAGCGGTTCGACGTGATCGCTCTCGACCACTTCCTCGCCGGCGAGACCGGGCTCGACCTTCTGCCCGCCATCAAGACGCTGCCGAACTCGCCGCCGGTGATCTACGTGACCGGCACGGACGAAGGCCGGGTCGCGATCGCCGCGCTGAAGGCCGGCGCGGTGGACTACGTCATCAAGGACGTCGGCGGCGAGTTCCTGGACCTGCTGCGCGCCTCGATCGCCCAGGCGATCGAACAGGTCGAGATGCGCCGCCTGAAGGAAGCCGCGGAACGGGCGGTCGTCGAGGCCCGGGACCGCGCCGAGACGCTGCTGCGCGAGGTCAACCACCGCGTCGGCAACAGCCTGCAGCTGGTCTCCGCCTTCGTGCACCTGCAGGCGGGCTCGATCCCGGACGGCCCGGCGCGCGACATGATGCGCGAGACCGAGGCGCGGATCATGGCGATCGCCCAGATCCACCGGCGGCTCTACACCTCCGACGACGTGCGCGTCGTCAACATGTCGGACTACCTCGTCGGCCTCGCGGAGGAACTCGCCAGCACGCTGCGCACGGTCGAGCGGCCGCACCGCATCTCGCTCGCGGTGGCGCCGGTGAAGGTCGCGACCGACCGCGCCGTCTCGCTCGGCGTGATCGTGACGGAGCTCGTCACCAACGCCTTCAAATACGCCTACGCGCCCGGCGAGGAGGGCGAGGTGCGCGTGCAGCTCCGCCAGGACGGCGCGATGCTGACGCTGGTGGTCGAGGACGACGGCGTCGGCATGAACGACGAGGCCGCGCCCCGCGGCACCGGCCTTGGCCAGAAGATCATCCGCACCATGGCGCAGGGCATCCACTCCCGCCTGGAGCGCGACGCGGCGCACAACGGCACCCGGGTGATGCTGGCGTTCCCCGCCTGAGGCGGTTCAGCGGCGCTCGGAGATCAGCCGGGCCATGGTCGCGCGGGTCTCGGCGAGGCCGAGGCCTTCGCGGCTCGAGGTGACCAGGATCTCGGGATAGGCCGCGGGCCGGCGCTTGAGCGCGTCGAGCGTCTCCGCCATGCGCGCCTCGCGCTCGCCGAGCTTCACCTGGTCGAGCTTCGTCAGCACGATCTGGTAGGAGGTCGCGCTCTGGTCGAGCAGGTCGAGCACGTCGCCGTCCACGGTCTTCAGGCCATGGCGGCCGTCGATCAGCAGCAGCACCCGGGCGAGGCTCGCGCGGCCGCGCAGGTAGGACTTCACCAGGCCGGTCCACTTCCGCACCTGATCGACCGGCGCCTGGGCGTAGCCGTAACCCGGCATGTCGACGAGGTAGGCCTGCCCGCCGAGGTCGAAGTAGTTGAGCTGCTGGGTGCGGCCGGGGGTGTTCGAGGTCTTCGCCAGCGTCTTGCGGCCGGTGAGGGCGTTGACGAGGCTCGACTTGCCGACGTTGGACCGCCCGGCGAGAGCGATCTCGGGCCGGTCCATCGCCGGCAGCTGCTCGAGGCGGGCGGCCCCCATCACGAAATCGCACGGACCGGCGAACAGCCGCCGGCCGATGTCGAGGAAGGGGTCTTCGGCGGGCTCGTCCGTCATCGGATCCGGGGCGCGGGCGAAGGGCGTCAGCCCTTCGCCGCGTCCGTTGGCTTCTTGCGTTTGAAGGTGTCGAGCACGTTGCCCAGCAGGTCGATCTTCACGCCCTGCCGCTTCATGATCAGCGCCTGCTGCACGATCGACAGGAAGTTGTTCCAGCTCCAGTAGATCACCAGGCCCGCCGGGAACGAGGCCAGCAGGAAGGTGAAGAACACCGGCATCCAGGTGAACACCATCTGCTGCGCCGGGTCGGCGGGCGCCGGGTTGAGGCGCATCTGCAGGAACATCGTGACGCCCATGATCAGCGGCCAGACGCCGATCATCAGGAAGTGCGGCACGTCGTAGGGCAGCAGGCCGAACAGGTTGAACAGCGACGTGGGATCCGGCGCCGCGAGGTCGTGGATCCAGCCGAAGAACGGCGCGTGCCGCATCTCGATGGTGATGAACAGCACCTTGTAGAGCGCGAAGAAGACGGGGATCTGCACCACCACCGGCAGGCAGCCGGCCAGCGGGTTGATCTTCTCCTTCTTGTAGAGCTCCATCAGCTCCTGCTGCTGCTTGACCTTGTCGTCCTTGAAGCGCTCGCGGATGCGGGCCATCTCGGGCTGCACCAGCTTCATCTTCGACATCGAGACGTAAGACTTGTTGGCCAGCGGGAAGAAGAACAGCTTCAGGATCACCGTGACGATCAGGATCGCGATGCCGAAGTTGCCGACCATCTTGTAGAAGAAGTCGAGCGCGTAGAACATCGGCTTGGTGATGAAGTGGAACCAGCCCCAGTCGATCATCAGCTCGAAGCGCTGGATGCCGGCGCGGTCGGCGGTCTGGGCGCCGAGCGCCTTCTGCCACCAGCTCGGGCTGTTCTCGTAGGCGTCGATCACCGACACCTGCTTGGCGCCGGCGAAGAGCTGGCCGGCGACCGCGGCGGTCGCGCCGGGCTGCACCGTCATCGGATCGAGCAGGTAGTCGGTCTGGTAGGTCTTGCCGCCGTCCGTCGTCGCGGCGAAGCGGGCGTTGTAGGGCTTGTCCTGCGGCGGCACGAGGGCGGCCGCCCAGTACTTGTCGGTGATGCCGAGCCAGCCGCCGGTCGGACGGAAGGTGCGCGGGCCGTCGTCGGTGATCTTCTTGTAGGCGAGCTCCTGCAGGCCCTGGTCGCCCATGACGCCGATCAGGCCCTCGAACAGCACGTAGTAGCCGGAGATGTGCGGCTCGCCGTGGCGGGAGATCAGCGCGTAGGGATAGAGCGTCGCGGGCTGGCCGCCGGCCGCGTTCGCGACCTCGTCCCTCACCGTGAAGAGGTAGTCCTTGTCGACCGAGATGGTGCGGCGGAAGGTCAGGCCCTGGCCGTTGTCCCAGGTCAGCACCGCAGGCGTCTGCGAGGTAAGCGGGCCCTGGCTCTCGGCCTTCCACTCGGTCTGCGCGTTGGGGAGCGGAACCTGGCCGCCCGGCGCGTTCACGAAGCCGAACTCGGCGTAATAGGGCTGCGGGCTGCCGATCGGCGCGAACAGCACGATCTCGGGGCTCTTCGGGTCCACCGTCTCGCGGTAGTCCTTGAGCGTCACGTCGTCGACGCGGCCGCCGATCAGCGCGATCGAGCCGTGCAGGCGCTCGGCGTCGATCGGGATGCGCGGGCTGTCCCGCAGCGCGCCTTCGCGGGTCTTGGCCGGCGCGTTGGGCGCGGCCTGGCCGCCGGGCTGCGGCGCGTTGGCGGCGCCGGGCTGAGCCGCGTCGCTCTTGTCCGCGGTCAGCGCCTGCTGGGTCGCCTGCTGCTGGCGCTGGGCGTCGATCTGCGGCTTCGCGAAGAAGAACTGCCAGCCGATGAGAACCAGCGCCGAAAGCGCGATCGCGAGGATTGTGTTGCGGTTGTCCATCATCGTCCGCTTTGGGGCGGTCCTCAGGCAGGCGGGGGAGGGGCGGCGGACGCGCGGTCCGATGGGCCGCGGTCGGCCCGTCCATGGGCGCGGCGCAGGGCGTCGCCGAGGTCTCGTACGATGCGGGCGAACTCGGCGTCCAGCACCGCGCGCCGGGCGACGAGCACATAGTCGCAGCCGGGCCGCGCCGAGGGCGCGATCGCCAGCCGCGCGGCGACCCGGAGCCGCCGCTTCATGCGGTTGCGCTCGACGGCGCCGCCGACGCGCTTCGTCACGGTAAAGCCCACGCGGGGCGGCGCGGCGGGATCGCCGCGGTCGCGCATCTGCAGGCCGACGAGCGGTCCGCCGATCTTCACGGCGTCGCGAGTGGCCGCGACGAAATCCGCGCGGCGGCGCATCACATCGAGCCCGTCCGCGACCTTAGGCATCGGCGTCCCTGCCGGAGGCGGCGCGACGCATCCGCCGTCGTCAGGCGCTGAGGCGCTTGCGGCCCTTGGCGCGGCGGGCTGCGATCACCTTGCGGCCGCCGACCGTCGCCATCCGCGAGCGGAAGCCGTGGCGGCGCTTGCGAACGAGCTTGCTGGGCTGGTAGGTCCGTTTCACGGGTCTATCTCCGGTCGTCGCGACCGTTCCGCCCCGCCCTCCGGCGTGAAGCTGGCGCGGCGCGGCCAAAACAAAACGGCCCGCGTCAGACGCGGGCGCGGCACGGGGCGGCTTATAAGGGTCCGGCCCCGTCGAAGTCAATCGGCGTCGCGCGAAACGCGGAACGTTCGCCGGTCCCCGCGGGGCGGATCGGCCCTCTCTCTGACGCCGAAGTGAACGCGGCCGCCACCGCTCGACGGGTCTCGCGCGGGCGGCGGATCAGCCTATAAGGACGGTATGGACGCATCCGACCAGCCGCTGGACGACACGCCTTCGCCCAGGCGCCCGCTTTGGCGCCGGCTCGCGCCCGTCATCCTTCTTCTCGCGCTCGTCGCCGCAGCGCTCGCCGGAGGCGTCCATCGGCTGCTGTCGTTCGACGCGCTGGTCGCCCACGCCGGCGCGCTGCAGGGGTTCGTCGCGGACAACGGCGCGGTCGCCGCGGCCGCCTATGTCGTGGTCTATGCGGCGCTTGTCGCCCTGTCGCTGCCCGGCGCGCTCGTCGCCACGCTGGCGGGCGGCTTCCTGTTCGGCGGGCTCCTCGGCGGGGCGCTGGCCGTCGTCGCCGCCACGGTGGGCGCGACCGTCGTCTTCCTGATCGCCCGCACTGCGATCGGCGACGCGCTCGTCGCCCGCGCCAGGGGGGCGATCGCCCGGCTGGCCGACGGGTTTCGCGAGGACGCCTTCGCCTATCTCCTTTTTCTCCGGCTCGCGCCGGTGTTTCCGTTCTTCGTGGTGAACCTCGCGCCGGCCGCGCTCGGGGTGCGGCTGAAGACCTTCGTCGCGGCGACGGCGCTCGGCATCGTGCCGGGAACCTTCGCCTTCGCCTTCGTCGGCGCCGGGCTTGGCGGCGTCGTGGCGCAGGAGGCGGAGCGCCGCGGCGCCTGTCTCGCGCGCGGCGGCGCGGACTGCGCGGCGCGGCTCGATCCCTCCACCCTCGTCTCGACGCCGATCCTGCTGGCGCTCGGCGGCCTCGCGGTCGTCGCGCTGCTGCCGGTCGCGGCGAAACGCCTGCGCAGACGCAAAGGGCCCGCCGCGTGAGCGACATCCTGACGCCCGATCTCTGCGTCATCGGCGCGGGCTCCGCCGGCCTGACGATCGCCTCCTCGGCCGCCGGCCTCGGCGCTTCCGTCGTGCTCATCGAGAAGGGCGAGATGGGCGGCGACTGCCTGAACGTCGGCTGCGTGCCCTCGAAGGCCTTGATCGCCGCGGCGAAGCGCGCCCATGCGGTCCGCTGCGCGGGCGCCTTCGGCGTCAAAGCGGGGGAGATGACGGTCGACTTCGCCGCCGTCATGGCCCACGTCCACGGCGTCGTCGCGACCATCGCGCCGACGGACTCCGAGGCCCGCTACACGGCGCTCGGCGTCCGCGTGGTGCGGGACGCCGCCCGGTTCGTCGACACGCGCACGGTCGAGGCGGGGGCTTTGCGCATCCGCGCCCGGCGCACGGTGATCGCCACCGGCTCGCGTCCGGCGATCCCGCCGGTGCCGGGGCTCGCCGCCGTGCCCTACCTGACCAACGAGACCGTGTTCGGCCTGACGGCGCTGCCGGAGCGTCTGCTGGTGCTCGGCGCCGGCCCCATCGGGCTCGAGCTCGGGCAGGCCTTCCGCCGCCTCGGTTCCGAGGTCACGATCGTCGACTCCGGCCCGCCGCTCGCCCGCGAAGACCCCGAGATCGTGGCGCACACGCTCGGCGCCCTGAAGCGCGAGGGCGTCACGCTGCACGCACGGGTGACGGTGGTCGCCGCCAAGCGCGTCGCGGACGGCGTGGCGCTGGTGATCGACGAGGGCGCCGGCCCGCGCGAGATCGCCGGCACGCATCTGCTGATCGCCACGGGCCGCAAGCCGGCGCTGGCCGACCTCGGCCTCGAGGCGGCGGGCGTCCGCCACACCCCGGCGGGGCTCAAGGTGTCCCGTTCGCTGCGCACCTCGAACCGGCGCGTCTACGCCGCCGGGGACGCCGCGGGCGGACCGAACTTCACCCATGTCGCCGGCCACCAGGGCGGGCTCGTGGTGCGGGCGGCGCTGTTCGGTCTGCCGACCGCCTTCGACGCGACGCCGATCCCGCGCGTCACCTTCACCGATCCCGAGATCGCGACCGTGGGCCTCGACGAGGACGCCGCGCGCGCGGCGCACAAGACCATCGGCGTATGGCGCTGGCCGTTTCACGAGAACGACCGGGCGCGGGCCGAAGGCCGGGTCGCGGGCCATCTCAAGGTCATCACCGACGGACGCGGCCGGGTGGTCGGCGCGAGCCTCGCCGGCGAGCAGGCCGGCGAGCTCATCCACCTGTGGGCCGCGGCGGTCCAGAAGAAATGGGCCTTGACGGAGATCGCCTCCCTGACGCTGCCTTACCCCACGCTCGGCGAGATTTCGCGGCGGGCGGCGATCCTCCACGTGGCCGACCGTTTGACGAACCCCTGGGTCGGCCGCATCATCCGCTTCGTGCGGAAGCTGCCCTGAAGAAGCGCGCGCCACCGATCGTCATGACGCTCAGCCCCCCCAACGTCCACGCCCGCCGCAAGCTCGGCCTGTCCGGCAAGCTGCTGGGGCTGACCGTCGTCTTCGTGATGATGGCGGAAATCCTCGTCTACGTGCCGACGATCGCGAACTTTCGGCTCAACTACATCGACGATCAGGTGAACCGGGCGCGCACGGCGGCGCTCGCCCTCGACGCCGCGCCCGAAGGCGCCGTCGAGGAGACGCTCGCCCGCCGGCTGCTGAAGAGCGTCGACGCGCTCGCCCTCGTGCTCAAGACCGGCGACGCCCGCCGGCTGCTCGCCGTCGCCGAGATGCCGAGCGAGGTCGCGGTCACCATCGACCGGCGCGATCCGGACGACGCGGCCGCCATCCTCGACGCCTTCGACACGCTGCTGAACGGCCACAAGCGCCTCGCCCGCGTGGTCGACGTCGCCCCGAACCAGGGCGACTTCATCGAGATCGTGGTCGACGAGACGCAGCTCCGGCAGGCGATGCTGGCGTTCTCGCGCACCGTGCTGCTGCTCTCGCTGCTGATCTCGGCCACCACCGCGGGCCTCGTCTATCTCGCGCTCGACCGGATGATCGTGCGCCCGGTGCGCCGCCTGACCGAGACCATGGTGCGATTCGCCGAGGCGCCGGAGGACGCGAGCCGAATCGTGGTCGCCTCCGACCGGGCCGACGAGATCGGGATCGCGGAGGCCGAGCTCGAGCGCATGCAGAGCGAGATCCACGGCCAGCTGCAGCAGAAGTCCCGGCTCGCCGCGCTCGGCCTCGCGGTCTCGAAGATCAACCACGACCTGCGCAACCTGCTGGCCTCGGCCCAGCTGATGTCCGACCGGCTCGGCACGGTCTCGGACCCGACGGTGCAGAAGCTCGCGCCGAAGCTGATCGCCACGCTCGACCGGGCGATCGCCTTCTGCCAGTCGACGCTGTCCTACGGCCGCGCCCAGGAGCGCCCGCCGCAGCGGCGGCCGGTCGCCTTCGCCGACGTGGTCGAGGACGTCCGCACGGCGCTCGGCGTCGCGCCCGGCGGTCCGGTGCGGTTCTCCGCCGCGGTCGAGCGCGGACTGATGATCGACGCCGACCCCGACCAGATGTTCCGCATCCTGCTCAATCTCGGCCGCAACGCCCTGCAGGCGTTCGAGGGCCGGGGCGGCCCGGACCCGGACCCGGACCGGGACCAGATCCGGATCTCCGGCCGCCGCGAGGGCGCCGTCGCGGTGCTCGAGTTCTCCGACACCGGCCCGGGTCTGCCCCGCAAGGCGCGCGAGCACCTGTTCGAGCCCTTCCAGGGCTCCACCCGCACCGGCGGCACCGGGCTGGGCCTCGCCATCGCCGCAGAGCTCGTGCGCGCCCACGGCGGCTCCATCAGCCTCGTGGACGGCGCCCTGGGCGCGACCTTCCGCATCACCGTGCCGGATCGCCCCATCGACCTGCAGGCGCACGCTCGTCAGCGCGCGAGCGCGTGACCGGCGTCGTTTTTCCTGCGCCGGGCCGCTTGCATTCCCCGCGGCGAGCGGCTAACAAACCGGCCTCCGCCGAGGGGCTCCACCGCCCCCGGCCAGCGCGCCCGTAGCTCAGCTGGATAGAGCACCAGACTACGAATCTGGGGGTCAGAGGTTCGAATCCTTTCGGGCGCGCCAATCTTATCTTTCGATCATCGTATGGATCGTCGCGCAGTGTTCGCTCTCGGGCGCGCGCGTCGTAGCCCTGCGCCCATGATGCGTTCGGCCGCGTCTCGCGTCGGCGGCGCGTCCGCTAAAATCTTGCGTGTCGGCGTCGCGAGGACCCCCGTCCTCACGCTGATCGCGCCGCCAGCCTGGCCGCGCGCCGCCTCAACGGCGTCTCACTCCGGCAGCGCGAACTGCAGCAGGACCGTGCGCTGGAAGCCGGAGAAGTTGTCGTCGGAGACCGCGGTGATCACCGTGCGGCCGTCCGCGCCGCGATGGGTCGCGACGCCCTCCAGGTTGTCGATCGCCTGCGACAGGGTCGCCTCCATCAGCACCGGGCCGTCCACGACCGCGCCGGCCTTCACGTTGGACTCGGACAGCCGCCGCATGCGGACGGACAGCGACAGGGGCGGCACGTAGCGCCGCTCCAGCAGCACGAAGCCCCCGCCCGGCAGCCGCGCGACGTCGGTGGGCGAAAAGTCCTCGGTGCGCCTCACCGCGAACTCGAACGGCGTCCTGGTCCCGACCACGAAGGCGCGGTTGTTCCCCGCGGCGTCGAGATATTTCTCGCCGATCATCATCAGCGCGCCCGACGTCATGGTCGAGATCGCCTCGTAGCCGGCGTTGGACGGCGCGCCGCCGACGGCCTTCGGCAGCTTCACGGGGCGGCCGGCGCCGGCGCGCCCCTCGGCGTCGAGGGCGAAGCGCAGCACCTCGTGGACGCGCTCCGAGGCGATCCAGGCGCTGCCGCCGCGGATGTCGAGCGATTCGGTGTCCGCGCCCCGGCGGCCGGGCAGGGGGCCGCGCGGCCCGACGATCGGCTCGCGCATGACGCCGCTCAATCCGGTCGGCTTCGCGCCGTCGTAGGCGATCGCCCCACGAAACCAGTTGCCGCGGTCGCTGATCGCGGTGAAGCGGCGGCCGTCGTCGGACAGCCTGAGGCCGGACAGCCCGCCGAAGTCCTTGTCCCGCGACGACAGCGTCAATCCGCCGAGAAAAACCAGCTTGCCGTAGGCCCCGCCGACGGGCGTCGCGGAATCGAACCGCTCGATCGGCGAGGCGTAGACCTCGACCGGCGCCTCCTCCGCGGCGGCGCCGCCGAGGCCGAGCGCAAAAGGGCTAACGAGCGCAAGAGAGCCGGCGAGCGCGAGACGGCGGACGAGCGCGAGGCCTGGAGGCCTCACGCGTGGCCCCGTCGCCCGCGGGCGGCGGGAGCCTTCTCGTCGAACAGCTCGGCGAGCTTCTCCGTCATCACGCCGCCGAGCTCCTCGGCGTCGACGATGGTGACGGCGCGGCGGTAGTAGCGGGTCACGTCGTGCCCGATGCCGATCGCGATCAGCTCCACCGTCGACCGCATCTCTATCTCCTCGATGACGCGGCGCAGATGCTTCTCGAGGTAGTTGCCGGCGTTGACCGACAGCGTCGAGTCGTCCACCGGCGCGCCGTCCGAGATCACCATCAGGATGCGGCGCTGCTCCGGCCGGCGCTGCAGCCGCTCGTGCGCCCAGGCCAGCGCCTCGCCGTCGATGTTCTCCTTCAGCAGCCCCTCGCGCATCATCAGCCCGAGGTTCTTGCGCGTGCGCCGCCAGGGCGCGTCGGCGGCCTTGTAGATGATGTGGCGGAGGTCGTTGAGCCGGCCGGGCGCCATCGGCTTGCCGGCGGCGAGCCAGGCCTCGCGCGACTGGCCGCCCTTCCAGGCCCGGGTGGTGAAGCCCAGGATCTCGACCTTCACGCCGCAGCGCTCCAGCGTCCGCGCCAGGATGTCGGCGCAGGTGGCCGCGACCGTGATCGGCCGGCCGCGCATGGAGCCGGAGTTGTCGATCAGCAGCGAGACCACGGTGTCGCGGAACTCGGTGTCGCGCTCGCGCATGAAGGTCAGCGCGCTCATGGGGTCGACCACGACGCGGGACAGGCGCGCCGGGTCGAGCATGCCCTCCTCGAGGTCGAAGTCCCAGGCGCGGTTCTGCTGGGCGAGCAGGCGGCGCTGCAGACGGTTCGCGAGCCGGCCGACCACGCCCTGAAGCGCGGCGAGCTGCTTGTCGAGGTAGGATCGCAGCCGCGTCAGCTCCTCCTGGTCGCAGAGGTCCTCGGCCAGCGCCTCCTCGTCGAACTTGGTGGTGTAGGCAAAGTAGTCCGGCTTCTCGCGCTCGGCGTTGCGGCTGTCCTGCGGCCGCCACGGCTCGGTGGCCTCCTCGGCCTCGCCGAGCTCGTCGTCGTCGGGCGCGTCGGTGGGCGGCGCGTCGGCCGCCTCCATCTGCTCGGCGTCGTCCTCGGCCTCGGAGGAGGCGTCGGTCTCGGCGGGGTCGGCGCCGTCGCTCGAGTCCTCGGGCGCGTCGGCGGACTCGCCTTCCTGCGTCGGGGGATCGCCGTTGTCGCTCTCCTCGCCGTCGTCGGTCTCCTGGCGGTCGGAGGCGAGCTCCTCGCCCATGTCGAGCGAGGTCAGCAGGTCGCGGATCGCGCGCGCGTAGGCGCCCTGGTCCTCGACGACGCGGTCGAGCCGGGCGAAGTCGGGGCCCGCCCGCTCCTCGAGCCAGGGCCGCCACAGGTCGACGAGCTTGGCGGCCGCCTCCGGCGGCTTGCGGCCGGTCAGCTTCTCGCGCACCAGCAGCGCGACGGCGTCCTGCAGCGGCGCGTCGGCCTTGTCGGTGATCTCGGCATAGGGGCCGCGGTGGTAGCGGTCCTCGAGCATGGCGGTGAGGTTGCCGGCGGTGCCCGCCATCCGCCGCGCGCCGATCGCTTCGCAGCGCGCCTGCTCGACGGCGTCGAACACTGCGCGCGCCTCCGTGCCCTGGGGGGCGAGGCGGGCGTGGGTCTTGGCGTCGTGGCAGGCGACGCGCAGCGCCATCGAGTCGGCGTGGCCCCGGAGGATCGCGACGTCATGGGGCGTCAGCTTGCGCGGCGGCTCCGGCAGCCGCGCCTTGCCGGGCGTCAGCGCCGGGCGCTCCGAGGCGAAGGCGACCTCCATCTCCGGGTCGCCGGCGATCGCGCGCAGGCAGCCCGCGACCGCCCGCTTGAACGGTTCGGACGGCGCCGCGGGCTTTTCGCCGGGCTTGCGGTTGGATCCGGACATGGGACGCCTCCGCTAATTCGCCGCGCGCTGGGGGGCGAGGGCGGTTTGAAACATGCGGACGATCTCTTCGACGCCGAGCGTGAAGAAGCCGCCCTGGCCCGTGTCGAAGGCGTTCCGCCAGATGCGGTAGCCGCCTTCGAAGCCCTCGGGGATCGGAACGTCGCCCTCGCGCCGCAGCAGGCTCGCGAGCAGGGCGTCGATCGCGATCGGCGCGTGCTCCACGAGCCGCGGGACCAGCGCGCCCGTCTCCGGGTCCGGCAACGGCGCGTCCACGATCGAGACGGACGCCACTGTCGACGCCCCGGCGGCGTCGATCCGGCCGATCACGACCCGCGAGCTCGGAAGCTGCGCGTCGTGATAGCTCCACGCCTGTCCGGGAGCGAGATCCGCCGCGGTCGCCATGAGGTCTCCAGCGCTCGAGCCGCGCGTCAGCTCATCGCCACGTTGACGGCGCTCTCCGGCAGCTCGCGGCCGAAGCAGCGCTGGTAGAACTCGGCCACCAGGCTGCGCTCCAGCTCGTCGCACTTGTTCAGGAAGGTCAGCCGGAACGCGAAGCCGATGTCGCCGAAGATGTCGGCGTTTTCCGACCAGGTGATCACGGTGCGGGGGCTCATCACGGTCGACAGGTCGCCGTTCATGAAGGCCTGCCGGGTGAGGTCGGCCAGCCGGACCATCTTGGACACGGTGTCCCGCCCGCCCTTTTCCTTCTGGTAGCGCGGCGACTTGGCGAGGACGATGTCGACCTCCTTGTCGTGCGCGAGGTAGTTCAGCGTCGTGACGATCGACCAGCGGTCCATCTGACCCTGATTGATCTGCTGGGTGCCGTGATAGAGGCCCGAGGTGTCGCCAAGGCCGACCGTGTTGGCGGTCGCGAACAGGCGGAACGCCGGGTGCGGCCGCAGCACGCGGCGCTGGTCGAGCAAAGTGAGCTTGCCCGACTGCTCCAGCACGCGCTGGATCACGAACATCACGTCCGGCCGGCCCGCGTCGTACTCGTCGAACACCAGCGCCACGTTGTTCTGCAGCGCCCAGGGCAGGATGCCGTCGCGGAACTCGGTGACCTGCATGCCGTCCTTGAGGACGATGGCGTCCTTGCCGATCAGGTCGATGCGGCTGACGTGGCTGTCGAGGTTCACGCGCACGCAGGGCCAGTTCAGCCGGGCCGCCACCTGCTCGATGTGGGTCGACTTGCCGGTGCCGTGATAGCCGGTGACCATCACGCGGCGGTTGCGGGCGAAGCCGGCGAGGATTGCGAGCGTGGTGTCGTGGTCGAACAGGTAGTCCGGGTCGAGGTCCGGCACGGCGCCCTGCGCCTCGCCGAACGCCGGAACCTCGAGGTCGCTGTCGATCCCGAAGAGCTGGCGCACCGACACTTTCATGTCGGGCGTCGGGGAGGAGAGCGGAGCGTCGAGGGCGTCGGTCATGGGGCCTCCAGGCGGTCCCGGACGGCGTCGCGCGGAACCGGGGGCGCGCTTCGTCAGCTTAAGCGCGCGTCTTGAAAAGGGCGATCGTGTCAGCAGAAGCCGGCGGATCGGAGATAGTTATAGGCTTGGATGATCTCGCGCAATTTGTCCTCGGTGCTCCGATCGCCGCCGTTTGCGTCCGGATGCAGCCGCTTGACCAGCTCCTTGTAGCGCGCCTTGATCTCCTCGCCGCTCGCGCTCGCGCCAAGGTTGAGCGCCTCGAGCGACTTGCGCTCGACGTTCTTGAGCTCGCGCTCGGGCTTCTGGGGCGCGCCGCTCGGGCCGTCCTCGTCGAACATGTGAAACGCGTCGTCGAAGGCGAAGCCGCTCGCCCAGCCGCGGTTTTTGCCGCCGCGGGCGCGTTCGGCCTTCGCGCGGGCCTCGGGCGTCGCGCCGGCGGCGGCGTTCTGGCCCATGGTCCAGGTCGGACGGTGCCCGGTCTGGCTGTCCTTCTGGTAGGCCATCACCGCTTCGTCGGACATGCCGGAGAAGAAATTGTAGTTCTGGTTGTAGGCGCGGACATGCGCCAGGCAGAACCGCCAGTACTCGTTCTCCCGGTCGCGGCCCTTCGGCGCCCGGTGGACGCCGGGCTCGCGGCACCCGGGATGGTCGCACCTCGCCACCTGCGGCTGCGGGCGGCTTTCGCCCCGCGCCACGCGGATCCGGTCGAACCATGGGCTGTCGAGTTTCATGACGCTGGCATTATGGGGGGCGGGGGGAGCGCGAACAAGAACGCGCGGCCGCAACGGAGAGGGGCATGATGCGGGCTTGACGCGGCGAACCGGGGCGACCCACATCGCGGCTGCTTCGCCGACCCCGACGGGAGAGACGCCATGACCGTGCGCGCGCGGATCGAGACCAAGCTGATGGAGGCGCTGGCGCCGACGCGGCTCGACGTCATCGACGAGAGCCACCTGCACGCCGGCCACGCCGGCGCCCGGCCCGAGGGCGAAACCCATTTCCGGGTGAAGGTGACGTCGGCCGCGTTCTCCGGCCTCGGCCGGGTCGACCGCCACCGCCGCGTCAACGCCCTGCTGGCGGAGGAACTGGCCGGCCCTGTCCACGCCCTCGCGATCGACGCCCGTGCGCCCGAGGAGCCCGGTCGGCCGTAGCGGCCGGCGAACTACTCCCCGATCACCTTGACGCGCAGGCCCGCCTGCAGCGGGTCGCCAGGGGCGAAGCCGTTGAGGACGGCGAAGCGCTCGAGCGCGCGGTCGGTCACGGCCATCCGGCGCGCCAGCGTCTCCTCGGTGTCGCCGGCGCGGACCGTCGCGACCTCGATCCTGAGCGGCTGCGCCTGCTCCGATTCGGCCTGCGTCAGCCGGCGGAAGGTCGAGAGCGAGGCGCGGAAGCCCTCGTCGATGTCGGGCGTCAGGTCCCGCGCGGCGAAGATCAGCCGGTAGACGTCCGCGCCGAACTTCACGGCGGCGAAGCGGAAGGTCCACTCCTTGCCGCGCGCGACCACGGTGACCGCCTCCATGCCGTTGACCTCGAGCTTTTCGACCGGCCCGGGTTCGACGCCGTCGATCCAGTTCTCGTTGATGTAGCTTTCGAGCGTCTGGCCGGAGCCGAGCCGCGCCGCGTCGAGGCGCAGCGCCCGGCCGTCGGGGGCGACGCCCAGCAGCGCCTCGGAGCCGTTCTCGAAGGTGAAGCCTTCCGGCGCCAGGAAGGTGAAGCCCAGCCGCGGGTGCAGGAAGCGGCGGCCGCGGGCGAAGCCCTGCGCCGGGTCGTCGCCGTAGGTCGTGCCGTTCAGCGCGACGAGATAGGCGTCGCGGTCGCGCTCGCCCACGCCGGGCGCGCTGATCTGGCGGGCCGCGGTGACCGCGAGCTGCACGCGCTCGGGCGTGGAGGGATGCGTCGACAGGAAGTCGAGGCCGGGCTGCGAGGGCTTCTGCCCGAGCGCCGCGCTGCGGAGCTCCGACTGCCGGCCCATGGACAGCAGGAAGCGCGAGGCGCCGTAGGGGTCGAAGCCGGCCCGCGCGATGTTCTGCACGCCGATGCGGTCGGCCTCCAGCTCCTGCGCGCGGGAGAAGCTCGCGAGCGACAGCTTGCTCTTGGCGAGCGCCACGGCGCCGGCCTCGCGGTCCTCGAGCACGTCGGAGACGACGCGGCTGACCAGCACCGCCTTGCGCTCCTCGTCGGCGCGTTGGAAGGCGTGCCGGGCGGTGACGTGCGCCATCTCGTGCGCGAGCACCGCCGCGATCTCGGAGGTGTCGTTGGCGACGGCGAGCAGGCCGCGGGTGACGTAGAGGTTGCCGTTCGGCAGGGCGAAGGCGTTGATCAGCGGCGAGTTGAGCAGCGTTACCTTGTAGCGCAGGTCGGGCCGCTCGGAGGCCGCGGCCAGCCGGTCGGCCACCGAGTTGAGCAGCGCCACCAGGTCGGGCTTGGGGTAGACGCCGCCATAGGCCGCGGCGATGCGCGCCTGCTCCTGGCTGACGGCGGTGGGCGCGGGGGCGACCTTGGGCGCGGCGGCGGGAACGATCGGCTGCGGCGTCGGCTTCTCGCCGCCGAAGCTGCCGCAGCCGGCCAGCAGCGCCGCGACGCTCGCAAGCGCTGCGAGACGCAGGGCGAAGGTCCGCCTGTCCCGATGCCGCCCGCCGAGGCCCGTCATGCCGCAAGCCCCTCCCGTCATCTCGCGCCCGCCAGGCCGAGCTTTTCGATCTGGGCGGCCTCGGTCACGGCGATCGTCGGGCCGAGGCGCCGTTCGATCATGCCGCGAACCCTCAGGCGCGCGCCGGGCGACAGGCCGAGAGCCTCCGCGCCGCCCAGCCGTTTCGCGGCGGCCTCGCTCAGGACCAGTGCAAGAGCGTCGCGCCAGCGGCGTCCGAAATTCACGTAAAGCCGTCCGTTCACGGTGCGTACGCTCGCCACGCGTCCTTCGGCGATCTCGAAACGGCCGACGGAACCTGCGAAGGCGTCGCCGTCGGCGGCGTCCCGGACCTCGTAGTACGTATTTGTCCACAAACCAAGGCTTGCGCGGCGGGCGCCGTCCTCCGCGGCGAGGAGCGTGGCGCGGCAGTCACGCCCGGCCCTGTCGGCGGCCGCGCGGGCGACGCCGCGGGCGAGCAGTTCGGCCGAGAGCCCCGCGGGGTCGGCGGCTCCCTCGGCGGCGAGATAGCCGACGATCCTTCCGTGCCGGTCGGGGCTCGCGAGCGCGGCCCGGAGGACGAAAGGGCGGTCCGCGACGAGGGCGCGGAGGGTCGTCGCGGCGGCGTCCGCCGGCGGCCAGTCGGCCTCCCGCGTCCCGAGCGGCGCCTTGGGCGCGAGGATGCCGGCGAGCCGCAGCGTCCGGCCGTCCGCAAGCGCCGCGGTGTCGCCGTCGAGCGCCCGCTCCACCCGGACGCTCTCGGCCTTGGCGGACAGGACGCAGGGCGCGGCGAGGGAGGGGGAACCGGCGAGAAGCAGGGCGAGCGCGACCGTCGCCGGCAGGGCGATGGCGGGGCCTGTCAGGAACGCGGGCGCAGCACTCTGGAACACGCGAAACGGTAGGTTTCGCATGGTGGATGACGGGTTAACGCGGGGGTTACAGCACGATGATTCCGGCGTGCTTCGCCTTCTCGTCGGGCTCGACGTGGATGGTCACGATCGTGTCGGCGTCGTCGTCGTGCAGCGCGCGCTCGATGCGGTCGCAGATGTCGTGCGCTTCGGCCACCCGCAGGTCGCGCGGCACCACCAGATGGAAGTCCACGAAGGTCAGCCGCCCCGCCTGCCGCGTGCGCAGGTCGTGGGCCTCGATCGCGCCGTCGGCGTTGGCGGCGATCACGCTCTTGATGCGGGCGACGGTGGCGTCGTCGGCGGCCTCGTCCATCAACCCGCCGACCGAGGCGCGCACCAGCTGGAAGCCCGACCACAGCACGTTCACGGCGACGAGGCAGGCGATGGCGGGGTCGAGCCAGGCCTTGCCGGTCCACACCGCCGCGCCGATGCCGATCAGCACCCCGATCGAGGAGACGACGTCGGTCATCAGGTGCTTGCCGTCGGCGACGAGCGCGGGCGAGCGCAGGGTGCGGCCGCGCCGCAGCAGCAGGAGGCACCAGACGGCGTTGATCGCGCTCGCGGCGAGGTTCGCCCCGATGCCGAGCGGGGTCAGCTCCAGAGGACGCGGATCGAGAAAGGCGCGGTAGGCCTCGTTGAAGATCGCCGCCGCCGCCACGACGATCAGCACGCCCTCGGTCACGGCCGAGAGGTACTCGGCCTTGTGGTGGCCGTAGGGGTGGTTGCTGTCGGGCGGCGCCGCGGAGAGGCGCACGGCGACGAAGGCCGCGACCGCCGCCGCCACGTTCACGACGCTCTCGGCGGCGTCCGAGTACAGCGCGACGGAGCCGGTCAGCAGATAGGCGACCGTCTTCAGCGCCAGCACCGCGACGCCGACAACGATGCTTCCGAGGGCGATCTTCGCCGTCTGGTCCATGCCTCGCCCGCCGTTCGCGCGTGTTCGGAAGCGGAGCGCTTAGCGGACCGGCGACAACCGTTCAACCGCTGAGTTCGCAACTGCGAGGCGGTCGCGAAACCCGCCGCGCGCCCCCGTGCAAAACGCGATCGGCCATGCTACGACCGCGGCCGGCCGGTCCCGTAGCTCAGCTGGACAGAGCGACGGTTTCCTAAACCGTAGGTCGGAGGTTCGAGCCCTCCCGGGATCGCCAGTTTCCCAGCCGGTCCGCGCCGGCGGGCGACGCTCAGAGCCGCCCGAACATCCGCTTGAGTGTCCCGTCGCGCCAGACCAGCGCGTGCGTCAGCGCCATGCCGACATGGCCCGCGATCAGCGCCAGCAGCGCCCAGGACAGCGGCCCGTGCAGCGCGTCCGGCGCCGCGATCAGCCAAGGCTCCTCGCGGCCGGTGGTGGGAATGAGCGTGACCCCGCCAATCTCCCAGCCCTTGCCCTTGCCGTAGATGCGCACCAGCGCGAGCGCCGGCACGACGACCATCAGCCCGTGCAGCGCGAGGTGGCTGAGCCGCGCGAGGCGGCCGAGCGCGCCGCGCTCCTGCGGCGGCTGGCGGCGGAGCTGGCTCAGGCGCCAGAGCGACCGGGGCACGGCGATCGCCAGCACCGCGAGGCCCACGTAGCCGTGGGGGCCGAAGCGGGCGATCCCGTTCAGCCATGGCGTCTCGCCGAAGATCTTGTAGAGCGCGACGATCGCGAACTGCCACAGCACGAGCGCGGCCAGCGTCCCGTGGAACAGCCGGGTGACGAGCCCGTAGCGCCGGGGCGTGTCCAGCGCGACGCCGTCCGGCCGCCGCCCTGCGGCGACGCTCTCCTGCATTTGGGCGCTCATGGCTTGACGGGAACGACGTCCACGCTGTGGCGCGTCTTCTGGGGGCCGGCGGTGATGAGGACGCCGTCGATGGGAGCGACGTCGGAGTAGTCCCGTCCGACCGCGGCCACGATGTGGTCGTCGAGGGTGACCATGGCGTTGGTGGGGTCGAACCCCATCCAGCCGATCTCCTCGCCCAGCCAGACGTCGACCCACGCATGCATCGCGTCGGCGCCCTCCAGCCGCGGTCGGCCCTTGGGCGGCTCGGTCCGCAGGAAGCCGCTGACGTAGGCCGCGGGAATCCCGATCCCCCGGAGGCTCGCGATCATCACATGGGCGAAGTCCTGGCACACGCCCTCGCGGCGGGCGAAGGCCTCCTCCGCCGGCGTGTCGACCGTGGTCGCGCCGGGCGCGTACTTGAAATCGGCCTTGATGCTCTTGGAGAAGGCGAGCAGCGCCTCGCCGATCGGCGCGTCGTCGTCCATCGCCGCTTCGCCATAGGCGGTGAAGGTCTCGCCCAGCCGCACGAGACGGCTCGGCCCGAGGAAGTGCATCGCCCCGCCCGGGCCGGGATCGCGCAGGCGGGCCGCGGCGGCGCGGACGGCGGCGACGGTGGGCGTCTTGGCGAGATCGGGGGCCGGGCGCGTGACCGTCACCCGGGTCTTCATCGTGACGGAGAGCGCCTCGTGCGGCGGCAGCAGCAGGAGGTGGTCGAGCGCGTTGCCGAAGAAATCGCGTTCGGCGGTCTGCTCGTCCGGCCGCGGGACGATCGTCACCTGCGTCGCGCCGACCTCCTGGCCCCGTCCCGACCGCGGCCGCACCCGCAGGATGTGGCGCGCGTCCTTCACTTCCGAGGGGTAGTCGTAGCCGATCTTGAGGACGAGGTCGTAGATCATTCGCTTTCCAGCCGTTCGGCCAGCGCCGGCCCGGCGCCGAAGTACCGGCGCGACAGCAGGTCGGACAGCCCTGCCAGATCCTCCGCGATCCGCTTCAGGAAGGCCTCGTCGATCTCGGAGGGGTGGCCCGTGGTGAGCCGCGACTGCAGTCGCACCGCGCGCCGCGACAGCATGTCCAGCGTCTCGCCGTGCCTGCGGCCGGGGAGCGCGTCGAGGATCGTCTTGAAGCCGTTGACCTGGAAGGCCACGGACCGCGGGTTGAGCGGATCGAGCACGGAGAGATCGAGCGCCGTCTCGCGGGTGAGGTCCACCGAGTAGCGCCTGCGGTAGGTGACGCGGCTGTCGGTGAACTCCAGCAGCGCCTCCAGCCCGCCTTCGAGCGTCGTTTCGCCCGCGAGCGCGGCGGCGACCAGCGCGGTGACCCGCCCGCGCTCGATCAGCCGGCCGGACTGCAGGAAGCGCCAGGCGGTGTGCTGGTACATGCTCTCGTGCACGAGGCCCGCGAAGCCGGACAGCCGGGTGAGCACGCCGCTCGCAAGCGCCGCGACGTCGCCGGGCTCCTCCCGGAAAGCCTCGATCATGTCGACGATCTCGCCCAGCACCCGCCAGCCGTCCGGCGAGAACCGGTCGCGGATGCGCGAGGCGGTGGCGAAGGCCTGGCCAGCGAGGTCCAGCAGCCCCTCGGTCGGATCGCCCACCGCGGCGTCGACGCCGATCGCCGCCAGCCGCTCGCCCACCACCAGCTCCAGCGCGCCGACGCGCTCGCCTTCGGCGAGCCGGGCGGCGTGCAGGCGCACCAGCCGGGTCGCGGCCTCGGCGCGCTCGACGTAGCGGCCGAGCCAGTAGAGGTTGTCGGCGGCGCGAGCGGGCGGCGCGCTCGGCAGCCGACGGGCGAAGCCGCCGCGGGGTTTCTCCAGCAGCGAGACCTGGCGCTCCTCGTGCTCGCCGGGCACCCAGACGTCCACCGAATGGCCGCCGGACTGCATCGAGACCGCGCTGGGGTCGGTCGAGCTCGAGGTGCGCGCGAAGCCGCCGGGCATCACCCGCCAGCCGTCGGCGCCGCGCGCCAAAAACACCCGCATGGTGACGGGCCGCGCGACCAGCTTGCCGTCCACGAACACCGGCGCGGTTGAGAGCCCGACGATCTCCTGCGCCACCACGTCGAGCCCGTTGGTCTCCAGCATGTCGGCGAAGCCCTCGGAGTCCGCGGCGCGGATGCCGAGGTCGAGCGGCTTGCGGCGCTCGCCGGCCTCCGCCGACTGCGGAAAGGCGTGGGCGAGCGACAGGCGGTCGCGGTTCTCGGCGACGAAGGCGCGCTCCTTCTCCTGCCCGCACCACCAGGTGGCGACCGTCGGCAGCTTCAGCTCCTCCCCCAGCAGCGCCTTGGCGAGCGCCGGCTGGAAGGCGAGCAGCGCGCGGGTCTCGAGGATGCCGGACCCCAGCGCGTTGACGAGTTCGACCCCGCCGGCGCGGACCGCGCGGGCGAGGCCCGGCGTGCCGATGCGCGAGCGGGCATAAAGCTCCAGCGGATCGGCGAAGTCCGAATCGAGCCGGCGCCACAGCACGCGGATCGGCTTCGCGCCGTCGACGGTGCGCACCTCCACCGACGAGCCGTGCACCGCGAGGTCGCCGCCTTCGAGCAGCAGCAGGCCGAGGTAGCGGGCGAGATAGGCGTGCTCGAAGTAGGTTTCGTTGTGGGGCCCGGGCGAAAGCAGGCCGGCCCGCACGCCCTTGCCGTCGTCGAGCGAATAGAGCGTCTCGCGGAAATCCCGGAAGAAGCGCGCGAGCCGCTGGATCTTGAGGTCGCGGATCAGGTCGGGGAACGCGCGGGAGGTGGCGACGCGGTTCTCCAGCGCGAAGCCGGCGCCGGAGGCCGCCTGGGTGCGGTCGCCCAGCACCCACCACTGGCCGTCCGGCCCGCGGCCGAGGTCGACGGCGATGAAGCGGATGAGCGGCTGGCCGGACTTCCCCTGGTCGGCCACCGGCCGCAGGAACTCGGGATTGCGGCCGAGAATCGCCGGCGGCAGCACGCCGTCGCGCACCAGCGAGCGCTCGCCGTAGAGGTCGCCGAGCAGCTTCTCGAGGAAGTCCGCGCGCTGGATCAGCCCGGCCTCCAGCGTCGCCCATTCGTCCCGCGCGATGATCAGCGGCGGGTGCGCCAGCGGCCAGGAGCGCGGCCGGTCGCTCTGATCGACGGCGCCGTAGACGCGGTAGAACACGCCTGCTTCGCGCAGATACTGCGCGGCGGTGGCAAAACGGCGGGAGCGCTCGGCTTCGTCCATGCGGGCGAGCGAGGCGATCATCTCGCGGTAATGCGGCCGCACTTGCCCGTCGGCCGTCATCATCTCGTCGTGGGTTCCGACGGGAGGACGGTAGCCGGCGAGGAGCGCGCCTTTGGCCGCGCGTTCGGGCGCGGCCGGGGTCAGGACTTTCGCGGGGGGCACGTCACCAGGCTCTTCGGGCGGAGGGAACGACTCGTCGATCGTCGCCGCGCGACGATGGCGCCTCACGCCGCGTTTGGCGATGGACAGATCGGCGCGTCATCCCCCGAGCCAGGCGGGACGACGCAGGTCGAGCGTGTGTGGGAAGGTCGGGTTCGGGGCCTCGCGCGTCGGCTCGAACGACCCGCCGGTGTGGCCGATGTCCTCAAAACGCGCGAGCCGGCGGGCCTCCGCCTCGTAGGAGTTGACCGGGAAGGTGTCGTAGTTCCGGCCGCCGGGATGGGCGACGTGGTAGACGCAGCCGCCGAGCGAGCGCTTCGACCACTTGTCGTAGATGTCGAAGGTCAGCGGCGCGTGCGCCGGGATGGTCGGATGCAGGCCGGAGGCCGGCTGCCACGCTTTGAAGCGCACGCCGGCGACCTGCTCGCCCGAGACCCGCGTCGGCGTCAGCGGCACGGGTCGCCCGTTGCAGGTGACGACATGACGGGCCGGGTCCGCGTTGGTGAGCTTCACCTGCAGGCGCTCGACGGAGGAATCCACGAAGCGGACGGTGCCGCCGATCGCGCCGGTCTCGCCCATGACGTGCCACGGCTCCAGCGCCTGGCGCAGCTCAAGCGAGACGCCCTCGCGCTCGATCCGCCCGCAGAACGGGAAGCGGAACTCGGCCTGGGCCTCGAACCATTCGGCGCGCACCGGGTAGCCCGACCGCTTCAGATCCTCGAGCACGTCGAGGAAGTCTTCCCAGACGAAGGCCGGCAGCATGAAGCGGTCGGCGAGGCGCGTGCCCCAGCGCACGAAGCCGCCCTGCGCCGGCTCCTTCCAGAACTTCGCGATCATCGCGCGGATCAGCAGCTGCTGCGCGAGGCTCATGCGCGGGTCCGGCGGCATCTCGAAGCCGCGGAACTCCACCAGACCGAGCCGGCCGGTCGGGCCGTCCGGCGAGTACAGCTTGTCGATGCAGATTTCGGAGCGGTGGGTGTTGCCGGTGACGTCGATCAGCAGGTTGCGGAACAGCCGGTCGACCAGCCACGGCGGCGGGGCCAGGCCTTCGCCCGGCGCCGGCACGTTCGCCATCGCGATCTCGAGCTCGTAGAGTTGGTCGTGCCGGGCCTCGTCGATGCGCGGCGCCTGGCTCGTGGGCCCGATGAACAGGCCCGAGAACAGGTAGCTCAGCGAGGGGTGGCGCTGCCAGTGCAGCACCAGCGACTTCAGGAGGTCGGGCCGGCGCAGGAACGGGCTGTCGAGCGGCGTCGCGCCGCCGACCACCACGTGGTTGCCGCCGCCGGTGCCGACGTGCTTGCCGTCGATCATGAACTTGTCGGCGCCGAGGCGCGACTGGCGCGCGTCGTCGTAGACGCCAGTGGTGATCGCGACCGCCTCCCGCCACGAGGCGGCGGGGTGGACGTTGACCTCGATCACGCCGGGATCGGGCGCGACGCGCACCACGTTGACCCGCGGGTCGAACGGCGGGGCGTAGCCCTCGATCTGGACCAGCAGGCCGCTTTCTTCCGCCGTGTCCTCGATCGCCGCGAGCAGGTCGAGATAGGCCTCGATCGACTCCATCGGCGGGATGAAGACGCAGAGCTTGCCGTCGCGTGGCTCGACCGAGAGCGCGGTGCGGACGTAGCCGACGATCTCGTTCTGCATCGTCGCGGGCGCCTGCCAGACCGGCTGGTCCGGCGTCGAGATGCGGCGTTGCTCATGGCCGAGCGCGATCGTCTCCGGGTCCGGCAGCGGCTCCATCTCGCGCACCGGATCGGCGGGGAAGAAATAGGGGAAGTCGCTCTTGCTGAGATGGGGCAGGGCGCCGAGCGGCAGGCGGTAGCCGAGCGCGCTGTCGCCGGGCGACAGGAACAGCTTGCCGCGCCGCGTGCCCCAGCGCTCCGAGACCCAGCGCACCCCTTGCGCCTGCCAGGCCTGGATCGGCAGCACGAAGCCCGTGGGGTTGTTCAGCCCGCGGTCGAACACCCGGGCGAGGCGCGCGCGCTCTTCGGCGTCCTCGAGCTTCGGGTTCGAGGGGTCGACGTTGGCCGGCAGCTGCGCCTCGCGCACCAGCCAGTAGGACGGGTCCTCGTAGGCCGCCTGGGCGTTGTCGGGCGCGACGCCGAGCCGCTCGGCCACGCCGCGCGTCAGAACCTCCGCGCCGGCGACGTCGGCCTCCTCGGAGCTCTTCTCGCGGGCGATGAGGTCCGGGTTCTTCCAGATCGGCTTGCCGTCCTTCCGCCAGTAGAGCGAGAAGGTCCAGCGCGGCAGGGTCTCGCCGGGGTACCACTTGCCCTGGCCGTAGTGCAGGAAGCCGCCGGGCGCGAAGCGGTCGCGCAG
This sequence comes from Methylopila capsulata, assembly GCF_016907975.1. Classification (GTDB taxonomy): domain Bacteria; phylum Pseudomonadota; class Alphaproteobacteria; order Rhizobiales; family Methylopilaceae; genus Methylopila; species Methylopila capsulata. Next base: position 691,142 of record NZ_JAFBCY010000002.1, on the reverse strand, counting down.
CCGGCGGATCAGGTCGTCGGCCAGCGCCCGCTTCTGCGGGCCGGTGGCGTCGGCGTTCCATTCGGCCGACTGGAAGTCGTCGATCGAGACGAAGGTGGGCTCGCCGCCCATGGTGAGGCGCACGTCGTTGGCGACGAGCTCGGCGTCGACCTTTTCGCCGAGCGCGTCGAGCGCCGCCCAGCTGTCGTCGGAGAAGGGGAAGGACACCCGCGGCCGTTCGGCGATGCGGTCGACCTTCATCTCGAAGTCGAACTCGACCTCGGCGTAGCTCGCGAGGCCCGAGATCGGGGCCGCTGTGCGGTAGTGGGGCGTGGCGGCCAGCGGTACGTGGCTTTCGCCGGTCAGCAGGCCCGAGGTGGCGTCGAGGCCGATCCAGCCGGCGCCCGGCAGGTAGACCTCGGTCCAGGCATGCAGGTCCGTGAAGTCGTGGTCGGTGCCCGCGGGGCCGTCGAGCGAGACCAGGTCGGGCTTGAGCTGAATGAGGTAGCCCGACACGAAGCGGGCGGCGAAGCCCAGATGCCGCAGCGTCTGCACCAGCAGCCAGGTGGTGTCGCGGCAGGAGCCGGAGCGCTTGGTCAGCGTCTCCTCCGGCGTCTGCACGCCGGGCTCCATGCGGATGAGATAGGCGGTCTGCTGCTGGAGGACGCGGTTGAGGCCGACCAGGAAGTCGACCGTGCGGGTCTCGCTGCGGTCGAGCGTCGCGAGGAAGTCCTGAAGCAGCGGGCCGGCCGGTTCGGTCTCGAGGTAGGGCGCGAGATCGACGGCGAGCGACTCCTCATAGGCGAAGGGCCACTCCGAGGCGTAGTCCTCCACGAAGAAGTCGAACGGGTTGTAGACCGTCATGTCGGCCAGCAGGTCGACCTCGATCTTGAACTCGGTCGTCGGCTCCGGGAACACGAAGCGGGCGAGGTAGTTGCCGAAGGGGTCCTGCTGCCAGTTGATGAAGTGGTTCGCCGGGCTCACCTTCAACGAGAACGACGGGACCTTCGTCCGGGAATGCGGGGCCGGGCGCAGCCGGATCACCTGGGGCCCGAGCTGGACGGGACGGTCGTACTTGTAATGCGTGACATGACGCAGGGCGGCTAGGATCGACATGTGGCGGGGGTCGGCGCTCCGGTTGGTTGGGCGTGAGCTTAACCGCCTGCGGCGCCGCAGCAAGGGCCGTCGTCCATTCCCGTTCCAACGCGGCGCCCAGATACCGCGATAGTAATTTCGCGCAGGACGGAACCGTTTCGCCGCGGCGCGCATTGCAGCGACAACAATCGTGGCGCGCGGGCGCCAAAAGGACTCGACGGCTATGAAGCTCTTCTCCTGCCCCTCCTGCAGCCACGTGCTGTTCTTCGAGAACGTGGTGTGCGAGCGCTGCAATCACGCGCTCGGCTACGAGCCGGCGTCGAACGCGATGCTGGCGCTCGAGCCGTTGGGCGGCGGGTGGACCGCGGTGGGCGCGAAGTCCGACGATCGTCCCTGGCGCTACTGCGCGAACTACGACCACGGCGTCTGCAACTGGATGGTCTCGGCCGACCAGGACGAGACCTTCTGCCTCGCCTGCCGCCACAACCTCGTGGTGCCGAACCTCGCCGACGCGAGCAACGTGGCGCTGTGGCAGAAGATGGAGATCGCGAAGCGCCGGCTGTTCTACAGCCTGCTCCGCCTGAAGCTGCCGCTGGAAAGCCGCGCGGAGCACCCCGAAGGGCTCGGCTTCGAGTTCCTGAGCAACGACGACGCCACCGGCCAGAACGTGATGACGGGCCATGACGACGGCCTCATCACCATCGCCCTGGCCGAGGCCGACGACGCCGAGCGCGAAAACCGCCGGACGTCCATGGGCGAGCCCTACCGCACGCTGCTCGGCCACTTCCGCCACGAGATCGGCCACTGGTACTGGGACCGGCTGGTGCGCGACGGCGGGGCGCTGGAGGCGTGCCGCTCGGTGTTCGGCGACGACAGCCAGGACTACAATCAGGCGCTTCAGGCGCATTACGCCAACGGCCCGAAGCCCGGCTGGCAGAACGAATACGTCTCGCACTACGCCGCGGCGCACCCCTGGGAGGACTTCGCCGAGACCTGGGCGCACTACCTCCACATCACCGACACGCTCGACACCGGCCGTTCGTGGGGGTTCCGCGTGGATCCGCGCGTCGACCGCGAGGACCTGCTGACGGCCAAGATCGATTTCGACGTGTTCTCGCCGAACACGACCATCACCGAGATCGTGGAATCGTGGCTCGCCCTGTCGGGCGCCCTGAACGCGCTGAACCGCTCGATGGGCGCGGCCGACCCCTATCCCTTCGTGCTGTCGGAATCGGTCGTGAGCAAGCTGTCGTTCATCCACGAGCTGGTGCACGGCCGCGTGGCCCACGGCGCGACCGGCTCCGACCTGCCGGACACGCCGGACATCGAGCCGGCCCCCACCCCGGACGACCGCCAGGTCGCCTGATGAGGCCTTAGGCGCGGCGCCGGACAGCGCCGGCCTCGTGTCCCTGCCTTGAGCCGGGACACAGAACCGCAGCTCTTCCCGAAGATGCCGAGCCTCCGACTCTTCTTCCTATCGCTGTGGCTCTGTGTCCCGGCTCAAGGCCGGGACACAGAGCATGAACTCGACGTCCCCGCAGTTCGGCGACCCCCCTCTCTCCCCTCGCCCTTGACGCACCTCAAAATGTGAGTGAATGTTTACATACATTCCTTGCAAGGGGCGTCCCATGCTTCTCTCGCTGCTCCGCACCCGCCGTTTCGCGCCGCTGTTCTGGTGCCAGCTGTTCGCGGCGTTCAACGACAACTTCGTCAAGAACGCGCTCGCCATCCTGCTGCTGTTCCATGTCGGCGGCTCGGGCGGGCCGATGCTGGTCACGCTCGCCGGCGCGCTGTTCATCCTGCCGTTCTTCCTCGTCTCCGCGCTCGGCGGCGAGCTTGCGGACCGCTACGACAAGGCGCTGGTCGCCCGGCGCACCAAGCTCGCGGAGATCGTCGTCGCCGCGATCGCGGGCCTGGGCTTCATCCTCGCCTCGACCCCGCTGCTGTTCCTCGCGCTGTTCCTCACCGGCGTGCTGTCGGCGCTGTTCGGGCCGGTGAAGTACGGCGTGCTGCCGGACCACCTGAAGCGCGAGGAGCTGGTCTCCGGCAACGCGCTGATCGAGACCGCGACCTTCCTCGCGATCCTCGCCGGCACGGTCGGCGGCGGGATCATGATCGCGGAGGCGAGCCCCTGGGCGATCGCGGCGACCACGCTCGTGGTCTCGGTCGGGGCCTACGCCTGCGCCCGGCTGATTCCGCCCACCGGCGAGCGCGCTCCTGATCTCGCGATCGAGCGCAACGTGCTGAAGAGCACCTTCCGGCTGCTGGGCGAGCTGAAGCGCCAGCCGCGTGCGTGGATCGCCTCGGTCGCGGTCAGCTGGTTCTGGGCGGTCGGCGCGGTCACGCTGGCGCTGATCCCGCCGCTGGTGAAGGACGTGGTGGGCGGGCAGGAGAGCGTCGTCACGCTGTTCCTGGTGCTGTTCACGGTCGGCATCGCCGTGGGCTCGCTGGTCGCGGCGCGCCTGAGCGGCCGGCGCATCCTGCTCGCGCTGACGCCCGTCGCCGGCGTGCTGATCGGCCTCGCCGCGCTCGACCTGTCGCTCGCGACCTTCGGCGCGACCGCGGCCGACCCGCGGCTCGGCTGGCTCGCCTTTCTCGAGACCCCGGCGAACTGGCGGATCATGGCCGACCTCGTGCTGTTCGCGGCCGCCGGCGGCCTGTTCGTGGTGCCGGCCTTCGCCTTCCTGCAGGCGGAGGCCGGCGAGGAGCGCCGGGCCCGCGTGGTCGCCGCCAACAACGTGCTGAACTCGGCCTTCATCGTGGCGGCCTCGCTGGCGGTGCTCGGCCTTCAGGCCGCCGGGCTGACGACGCCGACGATTCTCGCCGTGCTGGGCGTGGCGAACCTCGTCGCCGCCGTCCTGCTCGGACGCACGCTGCCGGGCTCCCTTCTGCGCGATGCGGTGCATCTTCTGTTCGGGCTGCTGTTCCGCGTCGAGGTCCGGGGGATGGAGAACCTCGAAAAGGCCGGCCCCAAGGCGGTCATCGCGGTCAACCACACCAGCCTGCTCGACGCGCCCCTGGTGATGTCGCTGCTGACCGACGACCCGGTCTTCGCCATCGACAGCGGCATCGCCACGCGCTGGTGGGTGCGCCCGCTTCTGAAGATGGTCCGCGCCTTCCCGATGGACCCCACCAAGCCGCTCGCGACCCGCGCGCTGATCAACCTGGTGAAGGAGGGCAACCGGCTGGTGATCTTCCCCGAAGGGCGCATCACGGTCACCGGCTCGCTGATGAAGATCTACGACGGCTCGGCGCTGATCGCCGACAAGGCCGAGGCGCCGGTGATCCCGGTGCGGATCGAGGGCCTCGATCGCTCGCCGGCCTCCTACCTCACCGCGCGGCAGATCCGGAAGAGGCTGTTCCCCAAGGTGGTCGTGACCATTCTTCCGCCCGTCATGCTGGAGGTGGACAAGGACCTCGTCGGCCGCAAGCGCCGCCGCGCCGCCGGAGCCGCTCTGACCGACGTGATGGCCAAGACCACGTTCGACACCACCCCGACCGACCGCACGCTGACGGAAGCCGTGGTCGCCGCCGCCCGCGCGGAGGGCTTCGGCCGTCTGGCGGTGGAGGATGCGCTCGGGACGAAGCTCAGCTACCGCAAGCTGCTCGCCGGCGCCGCGGCGCTGGGGGCCAAGCTCGACGCCCAGACGACGGCGGGCGAGGCCGTCGGCGTGCTGCTGCCGAACGCGGCGGGCGTCGCGGTTACGCTGCTGGCCCTGTCGCGCTCCGGCCGCGTGCCGGCGATGCTGAACTACTCCGCCGGGCCGAAGGCCCTGGTCTCCGCCTGCGCGGCGGCGCAGGTGAGACTGGTGTTGACCTCGCGCGCCTTCATCGAGAAGGGGCGGCTGCAGAAGGAGGAGGCGGCGCTGGGCGAGGTCGCTCGGCTCGTCTATCTCGAGGACGTCCGGTCGACCATCGGCGCTCTCGACCGGCTCAAAGGGCTACTCGCGAGCGGCAGGGCGCCCGCCGGCGACCCCGCCGCGCCCGCCGCGGTGCTGTTCACCTCGGGCTCCGAGGGGACGCCGAAGGGCGTCGTGCTGACCCACCGCAACCTGCTGTCGAACGTGGCGCAGGTCGCGGCCAGCATCGACTTCGGCCCGGCCGACACCGTGTTCAACGTGCTGCCGGTGTTCCACGCCTTCGGGCTGACGGGCGGCCTGCTGCTGCCGCTGGTCTCGGGCGTCCGCACCTATCTCTACCCCTCGCCGCTGCACTACCGGATCGTGCCGGAGATGGTCTACGCGTCGAACGCCACGGTGCTGTTCGGCACCGACACCTTCCTCGCCGGCTACGCCCGCACCGCGCATCCCTACGACTTCCGCTCGCTGCGCTTCGTGGTGGCGGGCGCGGAAGCCGTGAAGCCCGAGACCCGCAAGGTCTGGGGCGAGAAGTTCGGCCTGCGCATCCTTGAGGGCTACGGCGTTACCGAGTGTTCGCCGGTGGTCGCGGTCAACACGCCGATGTTCAATCGGGCCGGGACGGTCGGCAGGCTCCTGCCGGGGATCGAGCACCGGCTCGAGAGCGTCGAGGGCGTGACCGAAGGCGGTCGGCTGCACCTGCGCGGGCCGAACGTCATGGCGGGCTACCTGCGCGTCGAGAACCCCGGCGTGCTGGAGGCTCCCGAGGGGGGCTGGCACGACACCGGCGACATCGTCGCGATCGACGCCGACGGCTTCGTGGCGATCAAGGGCCGCGCCAAGCGCTTCGCCAAGATCGCGGGCGAGATGGTCTCGCTCGGCGCGGTCGAGGAGGTCGCGCGGACGCTCTGGCCGGAGGCCGCCCACGCCGCCGTCACCGCGCCGGACCCGCGCAAGGGCGAGCGGGTGGTGCTGTTCACGACGCAAGGAGGCGCGGACCGGCGCGCCCTGCAGGCCGCGGTCCGCGAGGCGGGCCTGCCGGATCTGGCGGCGCCTGCGGAAATCCGCGCGCTCGACAAGCTGCCGCTGCTCGGCTCCGGCAAGACCGACTACGTGGCGGTGAAGGCGCTGGCCGCGGAGCCTGCGGAGGACGCGGCGTGAGCCGCGCGCCCGACACCCGCGCCCGGATCGAGGCGGCGGCGCTCGCGCTGTTCGCGGAGAAGGGGGTCGATGGGACCTCCACCCGCGACATCGCGAAGGCCGTGGGCGTGACCGAGGGCGCGCTCTACCGGCACTTCGCCTCCAAGGACGAGCTCGCCCGCGCGCTGTTCCTGTCGCGCTACGGGGGCTTCGCGGCGGGCGTCGAGGAGATCCGGGCGAAGGCCGAGCCGTTCCCCCCGACGGTCGCGGCGCTGGTGCGGTTCTTCTACGCGGCCTTCGACGCCGACCCCGACGCCTTCGCCTATGTGCTGGTGACCCAGCACGACCACCTCGGCGGGATGGCCGCGGACGCGCCGGAGAACGTGGTGGCGGCGCTCGCCCGCACGCTCGCCGACGCCATGGCGCGGGGCGAGATCGCGCAGGGCGACGTGGCGCTGGTGAGCGCCCTGGCCCTCGGCCTGGTGGTGCAGCCCGCGATCTTCCGCCTCTACGGACGCTTGCCCCAGCCGCCCTCGGCCTACGCCGAGGAGGTCACGCGTGCGGTGCTCGCGGCGGTGGGCGCGCGGATGTGAAGATGTGATGTCGATCGGATCTGACGCACCGAACCACGACGTCGCCCCGGCCGGAGCGCCGGGGCCCATCATCCCGCGGGTTCAGGCTCATGCTGGACCGGCGGGATGATGGGCTCCGGGACAGGTCCGGAGCGACGCGAGCGTGAGAACGCCGTCGCGTTTATTCCACGACGGTCCCAGCCGCCCTTACCACGCCCGCGTGACGCGGTAGCCGTCGCGGCGGAGGCGCTCGACGAGGCCGTCGTCGCCCGCGAGATGCAGCGCGCCAACCGCCATGAAGGCGCCGCCGGCGGCGAAGGCGGAGCGGGAGCGCGCGTGCATGCGAGCGTTGCGCTCGCCGAGCAGCGCCTCGAGGTAGTCGTACTGCGTGCGCATGCGAGGGCCGCCGAGGTCGGCGTCGCGCACCGCCGCGGCGAGGAAGCCCATGCGGCGGTCGCGGTAGAGGTTGACCATGGTCTCGACCCAGTCGGCGAAGCCGGGGCCGAGCCGCGCGGCGTCCACCAGCACCCGCACCGCGAGCTCCTCCGGCACCGCAGCGAGCGTCGCCATCTGTTCGTCGACGTCTTCGAGCCCCTCGACCCGGATGCCCTTCGCCCGCGCGGCCTCGACCACCAGCTGGTCGACGTTCAGCATCCCCTCGTCGATGCGGGCGATCTCGCAGCTCGGCGCGGTGGCGAGCATGGCGAGGAACCACGGCTCCAGCTTCTGCGCGGTGTGTTCCGGCACGCCGCGGGCGGCGAGCAGGTTGATCACCGCCAGACGGTCGACCGCCGGCACTTGGAACAGCGCATTGCCGCCGGGGCGCACCGCCCGCCGCCCGGCGACCTCGCGGGCCATGGCCGCAGCCTGCGGATCGGCGATCTCGCGGGGCTCGATCAGCACGAGGTTCGCCGAAGCCAGCGCGGCCGTCACCGGGGCGGCCAAAGGCTTCAGGCGCTCGTCGGAGAGGTGGATGGTGCCGAACAGGTGGGACGGCGCGGCGCCGTCCTTCTCGACCCGCCACAGCAGGCCCTCGGCGTCGCGCGTCTTCCGGCCCGCCGCCTCGAAGCGCGCGAAGGCCGCGGGGTCCTCGTCGCGGATCTTGCCGACGAGATCTGTCCCCTGACAGACGAGCGGGGCCGCGGTCGCCGCAGCCAGTCCGAAAAGCGACGCGGCGAGGGCCGCGCAGAGCCGCTTCGCAAGGCGCGAAGCGGCGCGCCTCATGGGGCGAGCACCGCGAGGTAGCGCGGCCCGGCGGGCACGGTCACCCGGCCGAGCTCCTTGGCGGTCGCGAGGTCGACCAGCGAGACCGAATCGTCGAACCAGTTCGCCACCGCCGCGGTCTTTGCGTCCGGCGCGAGCCAGATTCCTTCCGGGTACTGGCCGACCTTGACCTTGGCCGTGACCTCGAAGGTCTTGGCGTCGACCAGCGCGACGGCGCCGTCCTGCTGGTTCGTCACCGCGACCTGCGTCCCGTCCGGCGTCGGCGCGACGCCGTAGGGCATGCGGCCGACCGCGATCCGCTTCAGCTCCTGGCCGCTTTCGAGGTCGATCACCGAGAGATCGCCGCTCTGGACGTTCGCCACGTAGAGCCGGCGCTCGTCCGGCGACAGCGCCAACGCGAACGGCGCGCGGCCGACCTTGATCTCGCCGGTCGCGGTCATGGTCTTGAGATCGACGATGCTGACGCTGTCGCTCTCGCGGTTCGCCACGTAAGCGCGGGCGCCCGACTTGGTCATCACGAGCGCCGCCGGCGACTTGCCGACCTCGACCTCCCCGGTCGACGCGCCGGTGGCGACGTCGAGCCGGTGGACCATATTGCGGCTCCAGTCCGAGACGTAGAGGTGCTCGTCGGTGGCGGCGACGCCGAAGGGCTGGCCCTTCACCTGGAAGATCGAGGTGATCCTCCGGGTGACGGCGTCCAGCAGGGTGACCCGCCCGAGGTCGGGATGCGTGACGTAGAGCGAGCGGCCGTCCGGCCCGACGCCGATCGCGGCGGGCGCCTCGCCGATCTTGACCTCCTCGCCCTTCTCGTCGCCCGGCGCCATCGGCAGGAAGGTCACCGTCGCGGCCGTCTGGGAGACGACCGCGAGCACGGGGACGTCCGCCGCGGCGGCCCCCGCCGCCCCGCCCGAAAGGGCGAGCGCGACGGCGGCGGCGCGGACCAGGGCGCGAGGGGCGATCATCCGCCGGCCTCGGCCTTGGCCTTCAGGCCCTCGAGGCCGGTCTTGAAGAAGGCGGTCATGGCGTCGACCGCGGACTGGTCGTCCTTGCCCTCCGGCGGCTCGTTCGAGGTGTCGGCGCGGTAGAACCGGCCCTCCCACTTCACCTCGGCGCCGCCGTCCTTCGCCGTCACGATCATCGCGGCGGAGTAGGAGCTCACGGGCAGGGTCTCGCCCGCCTCGCCGGACAGGCGGTAGGAAATGCTCTTCTTGGCCTCGTCGACCTCGTCGAGGCCTTCGACGATCTCGCCGGGCTTGCCCTTAAGGGCGAGCGTGCGCTCGGCCCCGGCGGCGGCGCCCGTGGCCGAGCTCTTCTCGACGCCCGGGTGCCAGGACTGGATCGCGCCGAAGTCCTTGACGAGCGCCCACACCTTCGCCGGGTCGGCCTTCACCATGACGCTCTGGTCGACTTTCTGCGGGGTCGGACCATGCGCATAGGCGGGCGCCGCCAGAACGAAGGCGAGGGCGGCGACGGCGGTCCTGCGTGACAGCATCAGTTGAAACTCCTGGAGGCATGAGTTGGCGCGCGCCGCCGCCCGAGTCGGGCGAGCGGGGGGACGCCGTAGAGCGCGACGAGCGCGAGAAGCGCCGCCGCGGCGGGAAGGGGCGAGAGATCGACGGCGACCGGGACCGGCCGCGGCCGGGCGTTGGCGGCGATCGCCTGGGCCAGCGCGTCGGGCTGGTCGAGCCGGGCGTAGCCGAGCCCGGTCATCCGGCCGAGATCGCCGAGGTAGCTCTCGCGCACGGAGGTGAGGTGCTCTTCACCCGCCGGCATCTCGCCGAAGGGGGCGTTGCGGGCGTTGTAGCCGGGGAGGTTCTCGGCGCCGGTGGGCGGCGGCCCGAGGCGCGAGGCCTGCGGCACGTCCTCCATGGCGTAGAACCCGGTCTCGCGGCCGAAGTCGTCGTGCTTCGGGATCGGCACCAGCTCGGTCCCGCCGACGCCGACGAGCAGGCCCTTCACCTTGTCCTTGTCGCCGGAATATTCGAGCGGCATGTCGGTGCGCATCGGGGGCGCCTCCTGGCCGTCGGTCAGGAACACGATGTCGGCGTTCATGGGCGCCAGCATGTCGAGCGCCGCGAACACGGCGGAGGCCACCCGGCTGTCGCCCTCCCACCCCATGCGCCAGTCGAGCCCCGCGATCGCGCCGGCGATGGCGCCGTAGTTCCGGCAGATGTCCATGGGCTCGAACAGCAGGAACACCCGCCGCTCGGTGAACACGCCGAGGCCCATTTTGGAGCCGCAGGGCAATCGGCCGACCGCGGTCGAGAGCCGGGTCTTCACCGCCTCGAGCCGGCTCTGCGGCCGGCCGCTGGCGTCGCGGTAGTCGCGCGCGTTCATGCTGCCGGTGATGTCGACGAAGGCGACCACGTCGTAAGTCGGCCGCTCCGCCTCCGTCTCCGGCTGCAGCGCCGCGACGACGCCGAGCGCGAGCGCGGCGCCGAGCGCGACCGTGCGCCAGTCCGGCCGCCTCACGGGAGCCCCCGCGGCAGGCCGGGCAGGTCGGTCCAGAGCTTCTTCGGCTGGGCCTTGACCTCTTCCTCCTCGCCGCTCTCCAGCTCGGGGAAATCGCGCACCAGCCGCATGGCGACATCGAGGTTGTAGCGGGCGTCCCACAGCTCCGGGTCGGCGTGCAGCGCTTCGCGGTAGGCGTCCTTGGCGAGCCGCACCTCCGGGATCGCCTGGTCGATCTTGCTGGCGTCCATGGCGGCGAGCGCCCGGCGGACGCGGGCGTTGCCGACGTCGTAGTGGAACCGCGCCGCAAGCTCCGGCCCGCCGCGCTCGGCGATGCGGCCCGAAAACCCCTGCGCCTCGTCGATCCTGTTGCGGATCAGCAGATAGTGCGCGCGCGCGAACAGCACGGCGCCGCTGGCGTCGTCCGCCGGCTGCACGTCGTGATTCTCAGCCAGCGCCTGGATGACCGCCCGCTCCTGCCGGAGTTCATGAAGCCGCCAGCCAGCGACCCCGAGCGCGACCAGCGCCGCCAGCAGAAGCGCAGGGGGAAGCGCGCTCTTGAGCGTTCCGAGCGTCACGACGCCGCCCTCCCGGAGTCAGGCTGTTGGCTGTGGACGTCAGGCGCGTTCCCTCCCCCCTTGCGGGGGAGGGCTAGGGTGGGGGGTGGCGCAGAATGGAGCGCGCGGCGACGGGACGCCACGATGCGCGTCGCGCCCTCTCCGGCGCCACCCCCACCCCCGACCCCTCCCCGCAAGGGGGAGGGGAGAAGGGCCTCCCCCTCCCAGTCCTCCAGCCGGCGCTCGCTGAGCTTGGCGGCGAGCAGCAGCAGCAGGGCGCCGGCGGCCGCCCAGTAGCACAGCCAGTCCAGGTCCTGCCGCGGGATGGTCTCGGAGTAGAGCGTCGGGCGCTGTTCGAGCTGGTCGATCTCGCGGATGGCGTCGGACACCTCCCCGGCGCTGCGCGCCTCGAACGAGCGGTAGGGCAGGCCGAGCGTCTTGAAGAAGATGTCGAGATGGCGCTCGGGATAGGTCTGCGGGCTGTCCGGGTCGCCGGGGGGCGGTCGGTCGGTGATGCCGCGCGCGCCCGCAGTGCGCAGGAACAGCCAGTAGAGCCGAACCGGATCGCGGGCGGCGGCGGCGCGCAGCGCGTCCTGCACCCGGCGGTCGATCACCGCCGCGCCGTCGGACACCAGCACGATCGCGCGCGAGGTCTCGGTCGAGGTCTCGTCGAACATCGAGAAGGCGAGCGAAAGCCCGCGGCCGACGTCGGTGTGGGCGAGGCCCGGCCGGTCGATGGCGCCGATCGCGGCGCGCACCGCGTCGTGTTTGTCGGTCATCGGGATGACCAGCATCGGCGCCGTCGAGAAGGCGGCGACGGCGACCCGGTCGGCGGGGCGGCGGGCGGCGAAGTCGGTCAGCAGGCGGCGCGCGGCGACCGACTTCGATTCCTCAGCCCCGTCCGGGCGGCGGTTGGCGAAGGTCGAGTCCATGCTCGACGAGCGGTCGATCAGCAGCACGATGTTGGCGCCGACGCCGGTGCGCTCCACCACATGGTCTCGGCGATGCAGGCCCGAGAGGCCGAGGACGAGAAGCACGATCGCCAGCGCCCCGAGCGCGACGATGCCGGCGCCGACCGCGCGCGACAGCGTGTCCTCCGGCGCGACCTCGGCGGAGGGCACGCCCGACAGCCGCAGCGGCGAGACCAGGAACGGCAGCAGCGCGAGCGGCAGCAGCAGGAGGGCCCAGGGGTGATCGAAGCCCAGCCCGGTCATGTGGCGCGCTCGGCGCTGGCGAGGTCGCGGGCGAGCCGCGTCAGCTGCTCCGGCGGCAGCGCCGCGGCGGCGTTCGTCCCCTCGCCGAAGAAGGCGCGGCGCGAGGCGTCGAAGAAGGCGGCGATCGCCGCCTCGTGGCGCGCGAAGGCCGGCCGCGTCTTGATAAAAGCCGCGACATCGTCGCCGAACAGCCGCTTGCCGGCGGCCGCGTCGAAGGCTCGGTGGAGCGCGAGCGCAGCGGCCCGCCAGCCGGTTTCGCCGGCGCCGGCCGCCTTCCGCACGGCGCGGGCGGCGGCCGCAAAGGGACGCGCGGGTCTGCGGTGGAACGGCGGCCAGGCCCGGCTCCAGGCCAGCAGCGCCAGCGCGAGCAGCGTGGCGCCGCCGGCGAGCCCGGTGAGGATCTCGGCGCGGCGCAGGCTGATGGAGTGCGGCGCCGCGTCGGGCCGGAGCCCGTACTGCTGCTCGCCCGAGACGCTCGCGATCGGCCGGAGCGGCGACGTCAGGTAGCTCCAGCGCCCGGCCTGGACCTCGGCGCGCTTCCCCGCGCCGTCGGCGAAGGCGAGCGTGAAGGGCGGGACCTTCTCCTCCTTCGTCTCCAGGGCGGAGTAGAAGGTCTGGTACTCGGCCGTGATCTGGTAGCGCACGCCGCCGTTCGGCGCGGGGCCGTCCGTGACGTCGATCCTGCGCAGGTCGAGCGAGTAGGACACCGGGCCGACCTTCGGCAGCGACGACGGGTCGAGCCGGAACCCGGCGTCGACGTCGACGTAGGTCTTCAGCGTGAACACGTCGCCGAGCAGCACGCCGAACGGCCGCGGCCCGAAGGTCTCGGCGCCCCGCACCTGCGCGCTCGCCGGCACGGCCAGGAGCAGCGCGGCAGCCGCCATGCCCGCAAAGACGAGGTCTCTCGATCCTGAACCACTTCCACCCTTACCCTCCCCGCAAGGGGGAGGGAGGCGGAGACGTCGCGCCCTTTTTGCGGAGGCCGCGCGCCAAGGGGCCGGCATGACGGCGGAGAAGCGCTCGCCCCGGGGCATCACGCGCCCCCTGTCAGCAGATGGTCAGCGAAGGCGTCGGCGTCGAACCGGTCCACCAGGTCGAACGCGGGGCGGCCGAAGCGGCGGAACGACTCGTCGAGGGCCGCGCGCCGGGCGCGGGCGTGGGCGATCCACTTCTCGCGAAGTGACGGGCGCATCACCAGCAGGCGGCGGCGGCCGGTCTCGAGGTCGCGGGTCTCCAGCAGGCCGAACCGCGGCGGCGGGGCCTCGACCGCGCTGGAGCGCACCACGACGGGCGCGACGTCGTGGCGCCACAGCGCGCCGAGCAGGTCCTCGATCTCGGCCTGCGGCATGAGGAAGTCCGACACCACGAACACCAGCGCGCGCCGCTGCGGCAACTCCTCGACCGCGGCCAGCAGGCCGCGGGAGCCGCGGCCCGCGCCGGGCTCCGCGCTCAGCCGGCGCCAGAGCTCGTCCGGCACGCCGCGCCGGGCGGTGGCCCGAACGCCGAGCTCCGCGAGGGGCTCGGGACCTGCGGCGATCAGGCCGAAGCGGTCGTGGCTGCGGATGGCGGCGTGGGCGATCGCGGCGCAGAGGTCGGCGACGGGGTCCTCGCCCTGGCCGTCGCGGCGAAAGGACATCGAGCCCGAGAGGTCGAGGACCACGAACACGTCGATGCGGGCGCGGTGCTCGAAGCGGCGGACCTTGAGCCCGCCGAACGGGTCGAGCAGCGAGGCGCGCATGTCGATGCGCCGGGCGTCGGGCTGCTCCAGCAAAGAGGCGTGGCGCAGGAAGGCGCCGTTCGCACCCTGGCCCAGCGCCTTGTGGCCGCCCGTCGCGACGCCCCGCGCGCGGCCGAACAGCCGGTACGGCAGATCGAACCGTGGGGGGCCGTCGCGGGCCGGCGCGGGGCTCACGGCGCCGGCGTCCGTTCGAACACCTGCGCGCAGAGCGACGCCACGATGCGGTCGCGCCGCACCTCGTAGATCGGATCGAGGAAGATGCGGTGCGCCATCACCGGGTTGAACACCGCGCGCACGTCCTCCGGCAGCACCATCGCGCGGCCTTCGAGCCAGGCGCGGACGCGGGCCGCTCGGACCAGCGCGCCGACGCCGCGTGGGGACCCGCCGCCCTGGATCAGCCGCGCCATGTCGACGCCGTCGATGGCGATCCCGACGCTGGACGGCGCCCGGATCGCGTCCCACAGCGCCAGCACGTAAGTCTCGAGCGTCGGGCTGGTGGTGATGGTCTCCTGGATGGCGCGTCCGGCCTCGCCGAGGCCGCGGTGGTCGAGCACGCCCTCCTTCAGGCCGCCGATCAGCCGATCGACGTCGTGGAAGCGCGGGTCGAACACCAGCTCCCGCCGGGTCTCAACGTCCGTCGGCGTCTCGACGCCGATCTCCATCAGGAAGCGGTCGCGCGCCGCGGCGGGCAGCTCGAAGGTCTCTTCCTTCTCCACGCGGTTGCGGTCGGCGAAGACCTGCAGGTGGGGGAAGGACCACTCCTTGCCGAAGGCGGTCACGCTGCGCTCGGCCATCAGCCGCAGCAGCAGCGAGTGCACCTGCGGGCGGGCGCGGTTGATCTCGTTGAAGAAGAACACGGCGAGGTTCTCGCCATGGTGCAGCACCGGCCCGGGCTCCACGCGCGGCTTGCCGGCGTCGTCCACGAAGGCGGTGTAGAGCATGTCGGTCGGCATCAGGTCGACCGTGCCCTCGATGCGCTCGAACGGGCCGCCGAGCGCGCGGGCGACGGCGCGCAAGATGGTGGTCTTGCCAACGCCGACGTCGCCCTCGAGCAGAACGTGGCCTCGGGCGAAGATGGCGATGGTCAGCAGGCGCACCACGTGCGGCTGGCCGACGACCGCGCGGCCGACCTCGGCTTCGAAGGCGAGGGCCTGTTCGCGCCAGCGCTCGAGCGAGGCGGCGCCGGCGGAGTCGTTGCGGATGCCGGCGATCGATGAGTGCGCCATGCGGGTCGGACCTCGGTGTTCGCGTCCGGGAAAAGGCGGCCGCCGCGCGGGAAGAAGCCAAGGCCTCGCCCCGCCGCCGGCGGCCGTCAGGTTTGTCGTCATCCCGAAGGGACGGCCGGAAGAGACCCGTCCCGACGACGAGAGGGAGCGGTTCGAACGCGCTCGAACCACACGGGATTGTCGTCGATCAGACGTTCCGGCCGGTCAGTTGCCGATCTTGGAGACGTCGTACTCGAACTTGCCGGTCTTCGCGAAGTTGTCGGCGCGCTTCTTGTTGCGCTCCTCCATCGCCTGGATCGAGGCCGACTGCTTGCTGATTTCCTTCGGGTCGTGCTTCGGGTCGTACTTCGAGCCCTTGATCTCGTTCTTCGCCGGATAACCGGGCTTCGGCTCCCAGCACACGCCGGGCTCCTTGCAGTTGGTTCCGTCGTAGGCGAGCGCCGGAGCGGCGAGCGCGGCGGAAGCGATGGCGGCGGCGACGGCGACCCGTCCGAGAGCGGCGATCTTCATGAGCTGATCCTCCTTGAGGTGTTGCAGGCAGTTTTTCCAACCGAGGGGCGGCTCGCTTATGGCCGCGGACGCGCCCCGTCCCGCGCCGGCCCGCCGGCGGAGATTTCTGTCATTCGCTGGGCTTGCAGGCCTCGGGCGTCTTCGCCGGATCCGGCTTGGGCGCGTGCGAATGGCCGTCGTAGGGCTTGAAGTTCGCCTTGTCGGCGTCGTCGAGCCAATTCGCGTCCTCGACGCCATCCTTGTAGAGATGGCGCACCCAGGACATGATCTGGAGCATCTGGTCCGGGTTCACCGCGCCGTACATCGGCCCCATCTGGCCGGACGCGCCGCCGAAGATGGTCTCGAACAGGCCCTTGTCGGTGTTGTTGTCCGGATAGGTCCAGTAGTTGTCGTTGAGGCCGGGCCCGATCTTGCCTTCGGCGACATGGCCATGGCAGCCCGAGCACATGCTGAGGAACAGCTGCTCGCCGTTGGCGAGGCAGTTCGGCTCCTTGTTGTAGGGGTTCTTGCCGGTCTCGAGGAACTGCTTGAACGCCTCGGTGTCGCGGCCTTCGGGGCCGGCGTCGTCGAGGTTCAGCGGTTCGCCGGTGACGGTGTTGTGCAGCTCGATGGCGGCCTGGGCGCCGAACGCGCCGAAGCCCAGCGCGGCGGCGGCTAGCCCCGCCATCAGCAGGTTGCGTTTGATCATCAGAAACTCACTCACCTTTTGAAGTCGGCGATCGACGTCGTCTCAGCCGTTGGGCTGGAGCGTGGGAACGCCCTCGTCGTTCAGGACGGCGTCGATCTCGGGCTTCGCCTTGTCGATCGCGGCGTTGAGCTCCTTGAGGAGCTCCGCATCGTCCTTGCGGACGCCGATCGCCTGGTCGAAGTGCAGGGGAATCTTGAGCCCGTCCGAGCGCTTGAAGTCGTCCCGGATCATGGTCATGCGCAGCGGCTTCGACGACGCCTTGACGTAGCGCGCCACGTCGGAGGCGAAGGCGATGGCGACGTCGGCGTCGCCGTTCACCACCTCGTTCACCAGCTTGTCGGCCGGGACCTGGGTGTAGCGGTTCCGCTTGTCCTCGAAGTTCACCAGCGAGAGGTTGTACGAGAGGTTCTCCTCGTACTTGCCCGCCTGCTTCACGATGAGCTCGCCGGGGCTGGAGAACCGGACCGCGAAGGTCTTGTAGTCCGGCTTCGCCGCGTCCTCCCAGCTCGAGCCGATCTCCGGCTTGTCGGCGGGGGTCACGAACACGTAGCCGGTGCGGAAGTAGGGCTTGGTCGCCTGCACGCGCTCGTCCTCGGAGTCGACGCCGAACACGAGATCGCAGGCGTTCTTGTCGAGGAAATCGCGCACGAGATAGATAGCCGGCTTGTCCGACCACACGAACTGCGCCTCCCGGCCCATGGTCTTGGCGAGGACGACGGCGATCTTGTTTTCAAAGCCCTGGGCCTTGGCGATCGAATAGGGGGCCTCGACGCTCGACGCGCAGATGCGGAGCGGAGGCTCGGCGGCGGACGCCGCGGAAACGGGGGCGAGAAGGGCGGCTGCGGACAACAGCGCGGTGCGGGCGCGTCCGGCGAAGCGGTGGCTCATGATCGTCTCTCCCAGCGGCCGGGACGGTGTTGTCCTCCGGCCGTGCGGGCCGGGGCGTCCTCTTCAAGCCGTCGATCGTGCGGTGTAGGGGTCTTTCGGGTGGCGTCCGCCGGCGGGACATCCCGCCGGCGGAGCCTTAGGTCGTTCAGGCGAGGGCTGGATCAGCCGCCCTTGCCGACCCACTCGCCGACGTTGACGTCGTCGTAGGGGTTCTTGCCGTTGAGCGAGAAGACCTGCACGCCGCCGCCCATCTGGGTGTACTTCTGCAGGTTCTTGAACGCGCCCACAGCGCCCAGACCAGCGGTCGGATCGGTCAGGTCGAACACCAGGCCGACGCCCGCCCAGCCGCCGACGCCGTAGTAGATGGCGACGTACTGGTTGCCGTCATGCGTGTAGGTCATCGGGTGACCGATCACGCCGGAAGGCAGGCGGTACTTCCAGAGCAGGTCGCCGGTCTTCGAGTTGCGGGCCTTGATGAAGCCGTCGAGCGTTCCGTAGAACACCAGGTCGCCGGCGGTCGCGAGCGTGCCGCCCCAAACCGCGAAGCGCTCCATCTTCTCCCAGGCGTACTTGCCGGAGATGGCGTTGTACGCCTTGATCTGGCCGAGGCCTTCGAAGCCCTGACGATCGCCCTTCGGGCCGGGGTACATCCACAGGGTCGCGCCGACGAAGAACTGACCGGCGCGGTACGGGAGCATGAAGGGCTCCCAGTCCATGCAGATGTGGTTGATGCCCATGAAGAACAGCTGCTTCTCGGGATCGTACGAGTCGTGGCCCTGGTTGTGGTAGCCCATGGCCGACGGGCAGATCTCGGTCGCCTTGTGGTCCATCCGGGTCGCGAACTCGGGATCGCGGACCGGGATGCCGGTCTTCAGATCGACCTGCTTCACCCAGTTGACCGTGTCGTCGAGCTTGTCGGCCGAGATGAGCGTGCCGTCTTCGCGGTCAAGCGTGTAGACGATGCCGTTGCGGTCCGGATGGGTCAGCAGCTTGCGCAGCTTGCCCGTCTTGTCCTTCTGCTCCGACAGCATCATCACGTTGACGCCGGCGTAGTCCCACTCGTCGTGCGGCGTCTTCTGGTAGCCGAACTTGGCCTCGCCGGTGTCGATGTCACGACCCCAGATGGTCATCGTCCACTTGTTGTCGCCCGGACGCATGGTCTCGTTCCACGGCGCCGGGTTGCCCGAGCCGTAGTAGAACAGGTTGGTGTCCGGGTCGAACGCGTACCAGCCCCAGTTGGTGCCGCCGCCGATCTTCCAGGCGTCGCCTTCCCAGGTCTTGTTCGTGCCGAGGCCGAACTGGCCGTAGTGCGGGTTCTTGCTGTTGAAGTCCTTGGCGAGCTTGATGTCCTCGTCCGGACCGGTGGCGTAGGCGCGCCACTTCTGAGCGCCGGTCTTCACGTCGTAGGCGGTGACGTAGCCGCGCACGCCGAGCTCGGCGCCCGAGGAGCCGACCAGGACGACGTCCTTCACCACGTAAGGCGCGATCGTGAGGGTGGAGCCGACCTTGATGTCGGAGTTCTCCATCTTCCAGACCTCGGCGCCCGTCTCGGCGTTCAGCGCCACGATGTGGCCGTCGAGCTGGGTCTTGAGGATCAGCGAAGGCGTCTTGTCGTCGCCGGGCCAGTAGGCGAGGCCGCGGTTCACGACGTCGCAACACGCCACCGCGCGGGCCGTCGGGGCCTGCTTGGGCTTGTGCATCCAGT
The DNA here is from genome assembly GCF_016907975.1 of Methylopila capsulata. Lineage (GTDB taxonomy): Bacteria > Pseudomonadota > Alphaproteobacteria > Rhizobiales > Methylopilaceae > Methylopila > Methylopila capsulata. Next base: position 672,298 of record NZ_JAFBCY010000002.1, on the reverse strand, counting down.
CGATCTTGCCCGGCTCGTTGAGGTCGAGCGCGAAGGTGGTGTTCGGGAACGGCGTGTGCACGAACATCTTGTCGCCGATGACGAGCGGCGTGCCCTCATGGCCGTGCAGCACGCCGGTGGAGAACGCCCACGCCGGCTTCAGCTGCTTGACGTTCTCGGTCGTGATCTGCTTGGCGGGCGAGTAGTTCTGCGCGCTGTAGTTCTTGCCCGTCATGGGCCAGTTCGCATCGCTCTTCGACAGCTCGACGAGCTTGTCGTTGGCGAACGCAGGAAGCGTCGTCGCAGCCAGTCCGACCGCGGCGGTCGCCGCGAGCGTGAACGCCGACACGGACGTTCGAAGGTTGATCATGTGAAACCCCTTGCGTTTCCCGTTCTGAGGTGCGGGCCGCCCTGATCCGGGCGTCTCCGCGGCGCGCTGCGACGCGCATAAGGCCAACGATCCCTAGAGTTCGCCGCCGTTTACTTGGCGCCTGGAGCGCTTCTTGCGTTCTGCAGCGGCGCAACTCTTTCCGAAGACGCGACGACTGTCTTTGGCGAATATGGAAAAATCAGACGGGAAGTTTTGCCTACACGCCTGCCGCGACGCGGCAAGGCGCGTCCCGCGGTTGGAAAGCCTTCAAAACTCAGGGAACCTTAGTTCTCTAAGGGAAGCGGGGCGTTCGGCGTGGTGCGACGACCGCGCGGCTTTCGTCGGGGTGGCGACGCTGCTAACCGTGCATTAGACCAACGTTTAGCCGCATTTTCCGGGCGAAACGGCAGTAAAACGTAACATGTCTCAATATTCACTTATTAAGAGAATAGCTCTCGTCGTGTCGAGCGGTGCGATCATCTGCCTCACCGCCTGCGACGAGCCTGCGCCCGAGGCGCCCCCGCGCGACGTGGTGGCGGCGCTGACGCGCGAGCAGCCGCTGCACGAGCGGCGCTGGATCGAGGTGAAGGACAAGGTGTCCCCGGCGCGCTGGCTCGCGAGCCGGGAGGCCAAGCGCGACGTGGCGCCGGACGCGCCGGAGGTCGCCGTCATCGGGGGGCTGATCGCGGAGGCCGACCACCGCTTCACCGAGGCGCCCCGGATGATCGCGAACCGCGCCGTGCAGGTCCAGGAGATGCTCGGCGAGCGCGGCGTGACGATCTCGCCGCGCGCCGTCATCGAAGATCTGGTGACGGTGGCGGAAGGGGCCGAGCAGGAGCGCGCGGGCTTCGGCGAGACCTGCCAGCACTACGTGACCTCCCGCCTCGGCGGCGCGAGCCGCGAGCAGGCGGTCGCGGCGCTGCGCCGCCAGCCGCTGCCGACGGCGCAGGAGGGCGACGGCGCGCCGTGAGCGAGCAGACCGTCCGTTTCGCCCGCCTCGCCGCCTTCGCGCGCCCGGCGCCGGCCGCGCGCTCGCTCCGTCTCCGGATCCTCGGCGTCGTCGCGGCGATCGACGTCGCCTGCTGCCTCGCCGCGGGCGTCGTCACCGTGATCAACGCGCGCGAGGCGACGCGGGTGGAGATCGCGGCCTCGCTCGAGATCGCCGAGCCCTTCGTGCGGGAGACGCTGATCCGGCTGCAACGCGACCTCGGCCGGCTGCGGTCGATCGCGGACGTCCAGGTCGCCCTGCCGGGCGTCCGGCACGTCCGTATCGTGGTCTACGACGGCGCCGGCCGCGAGGTCGCGACCCGTCCGGCCCAGAGCGCCCATGGCGAGGGCGAGGAGCCGCCGGCGTGGTTCGCGGCGCTGATCGCCCCGCCGCCGGAGCGGCGCGTCGTGCCCGTGCTGATCGACGGCGAGCGCGAGGGCGAGGTCGTCATTCACGGCGAGGCTGCGGACGAGATCGCCGAGGTCTGGGAGGACCTGCTGTCGCTCGCCGCGCTGTTCGTCACGCTGAACGCGCTCGGCCTCGCGGTGTTCGCCGCCGCCCTCGGCCGCGTGCTCGCGCCGCTCGGCGCGCTGGCGCAGGGGCTGTCGGATCTCGAGCGGCGCAGGCTCGACCGTCCGCTGCCGACGCCGGCGAGCCGGGAGCTCGCGGCCCTCACCGAACGCTTCAACCGGCTGGCGGAGGCGCTGGGCGCCGAGCGCGCCACCAACGCGCGGCTGTCCTGGCGCATGATCACGCTGCAGGACGACGAGCGCCGGCGGATCGCCAAGGAGCTGCACGACGAGCTCGGCCCGTGCCTGTTCGGCCTGCGCGCCAACCTCGCCTCGCTCGAGCGCGCGGTCGCGCCGGGGGTGGCGGCGGGCGCGCTCGGCCCGGAGGCGGGCGAGCGGATCGCGACCGTGATCGAGCTGTCCGAGCGGCTCTCGGGCGCGAACGTGCGGCTGCTGCGCAGCCTGCGCCCGATCGCCCTCGGCGAGGCCCCGCTCGCCGACGTGGTCCGCGGGCTGATCGCCGATTTTGAGCGGCTGCATCCCGATCGCGCCTTCGCGCTCGACGCCGAGGGTCTGAAGGCCGGCTACGGCGAGGTGGTCGACCTCACGGTTTACCGCTGCGTACAGGAGGGCGTGACCAACGCGCTGCGTCACGCCGCCTGTTCGCGCGTCGACGTGCGGCTGAGCGAGGGACCGGACGCCGAGGGCGAGCCCGCGGTGCTGATCGCCGTCCGCGACGACGGCGCCGGCGTCGCGGACGGCGCACGCGAAGGCTTCGGCCTGGTCGGGCTCGGCGAGCGCGTCCAGGCGCTCGGCGGACGCTTCCGCCTGCACTCCCGGTTCGGCGGCGCGGCGCTCGAGGTCGCTCTGCCGCTCGTTCCCGCCGCTTCCCCCCGCCCTCAAGGATGCCCGTCATGAGTTCCGCCCTTGTCATCGACGATCATCCGATCGTGCTGGAGGGCTGCCGGCGCGTGCTGCTCGACGCGGGGTTCGGGGAGGTGCTGGAAGCCGGGACCGCGCTCGCCGGCTTCCAGCTCTACCGCCGTGCCAAGCCCGAACTTATCATCCTTGACCTCGCCATCCGCGGCGCCGGCCTCGCCGGCCTGTCGCTGATCAAGCGGCTCAGGGTCCACGACGACCACACGCCGATCCTGGTGTTCTCCATGCACGGCGATCCCGTGATCGCGAGCCGTGCGCTGAAGGCCGGCGCGACCGGCTTCCTCGCCAAGGACACCGGCCCGCGGACCTTCCTCGAGGCGATCGAGAAGGTCCGGCGCGGCCAGCCCTACATCGCCCACGACATGGCGGTGCAGGTCGCACTTCTGGGATCGCGCGCGCGCGCGGAGCGCAGCGACCTCACGGCGCGCGAGCTGCAGACGCTGGCGTTGCTCGGGGAGGGCAAGTCCTACGCCCAGATCGCGGACGCGCTCGGCGTCAGCTACAAGACGGTCGCCAACACCTGCTCCAGCCTCAAGGAGAAGCTCAAGGTCACCACCCTGCAGGACCTCGTCCGCAAGGCGGTGCTGAGCGGGGCCGGGTTCGAGGCGCGCTGAGGCGCTCCCGTCTTGCGCGCCGCGGGGCGCGCAGCCCAGAATGAGGCCGCAACAGCGGGAGCGGACCTCATGGCGACGCGCGGCTTCACGGGGCGGAGAACGCCGGACGACCACGCGGCGCGCACCCCGCCGGGGCAGGCGCTGACCACGGACTTCCCCGTGCTCTCGGCCGGGCCCACGCCGAAGATCGCGCTGGCGGACTGGTCCTTCACGCTGAAGGTCGGTCCGCGCCCGGTCGCACGGTGGAGCTGGGAGGAGTTCTCCGCGCTGCCCCGGACGTCGTATGTCCGCGACATCCACTGCGTCACGACCTGGTCGAAACTCGACACCGCCTGGGAGGGCGTGCTGGTCGACGACGTCCTCGCGGCCGCGGGCCTCGCCCCGCCGACCGGCTTCACCCTCGCCCACGGCTTCGACGACTACACCACCAACGTGCCGACCGCCGACCTCGTCGGCGGCAAGGCGATGATCGCGACCGCCTACGACGGCGCGCCGCTGGAGCCGGACCACGGCGGCCCGGCGCGGCTGCTGGTGCCGCACCTCTATTTCTGGAAGTCGGCCAAGTGGTTGAGCGGGCTCCAGTTCACCGAGCGCGACGAGGCCGGCTTCTGGGAGCTTCGCGGCTACCACATGTACGGCGACCCGTGGCGCGAACAGCGCTACGACGACGACGCGTGAGCCTTCCCGACGCGGCGAAGGTTTCCGGCTGGCGCTCCGCCGCCATCGTCGAGGCCGCGCCGCTGACGCCGCGGGTGAAGCGCATCGTGCTGGGCCTCGATCCGCCGCTGCGGTTCCGCGCGGGCCAGCACGTCGATCTGCGTCTCACCGCGCCCGACGGCTACCAGGCCCGGCGAAGCTATTCCATCGCCTCCGCGCCCGAGACGCCGGACCGCCTCGAGCTCGCGATCGAGAAGCTCGAGGACGGCGAGGTCTCGCCGTTCTTCCACGAGGTGGCGGAGGTCGGCGACGCGATCGATCTGCGCGGGCCGATCGGGGGGCATTTCGTCTGGTCGGTCGAGGACGGCGGGCCGCTGCTGCTGATCGGCGCGGGCTCCGGCGTCGCGCCGCTCATGTCCATGGTTCGCCACCGCGCGGCGCGCCGCGACCGGACGCCGACGGCCCTGCTGCTCGGCGCCCGCACGGCGGCCGACGCGCCCTACCGCGAGGAGCTGCTCGCGCTGGCCGCCGCCGACGCCTCGCTTGGGATCATCTTCCTTCTGTCGCGCCAGACTCCTCAGGGGCCGTTCGACCGCGCGGGGCGGGTGGACGCCCAATCCGTGCGCGCGGCGACCGAGGGATGGCCGGGACCCGCCAGGCATGTGTTCGTCTGCGGCTCGAACCCCTTCGTGAACGCGGCCGCCGAGGCGGCGCTCGCGGGAGGCGCGGCGTCGGCGTCCATTCGGACGGAGCGCTACGGCGGGTGATCTCCGCGGTTGCGGACTACCTCGGGACCTGAAAGAAATCGGGTTGGGGCAGGGAAGGCGGTTCCGAACTTTCGATGTCAATTGACATAGGGCCTTGGCGCTCACGGTGGCAGATTGTCGTCCTAACACCGGCGGCGACCGACGACCGTTCGCGTCTCCGCGACGTCCCGCAATCAGAAGGCGCGTCGAGCGCCCGGAAAGAGCAACGCGTGGCTCTCTTGCTTCGCAGGCGGCGATCCTGAACGCCGTCGACCCCAGTTCCGTCGACCTTTCGACCTGCGCCCGCGAGCCGATCCATATTCCGGGATCGATTCAGCCGCATGGGATTTTGATCGCCTGCGCGCTTCCGGCATGGATCGTCAGCCATGTCTCGGCGAACGCGCCGGCCGCGCTGGGGCGGAGCGGGACGGAGGAACTGATCGGCCTGCCTCTGGCCGCCGTCCTCTCCGAGCGGTTGATCCACGACGCCCGCAACGCGCTTCAGGTCGCGATGATCTCCGGCACGCCCGAGCGGCTGCCGGCGCGCGAGACCGGCGTGCCGGGCCTCGGCCGCTGCGACGTCGCCGTCCACGCGCACGACGCTCTCGCCTTCATCGAGATCTCGTCCAGCGACGTCGCCGACACCGCCTCCGTCGACCCGAGCACGCTCGTGCGCGCCATGATCGGCAGCCTGAAGCGGTCGCCGAACATCCCCCGCTTCCTCGCCCTCGCCGCCCAGCAGGTGCGGAGCGTGACGGGCTACGATCGGGTGATGGTCTACAAGTTTTTGGAGGACGGTTCCGGCGAGGTCGCGGCCGAGGCGCTGCGCGGCGATCTCTCGCCCTATCTCGGCCTGCGCTACCCCGAGTCCGACATCCCCGCCCAGGCGCGCGCGCTCTACAAGCGGCAGTTCCTGCGGCTCATTCCCGACATCGACTATGTCCCGACGCCGCTCGTGCCTGCGCTGCGGTCGGACGGCCGGCCCGTGGACCTGGGGCTCGCGACGTTGCGCAGCGTCTCGCCGGTCCACATCGAGTATCTGCGCAACATGGGGACGCTCGGCACCCTGACGGTGTCGATCATGCGCGGGGACGAGCTCTGGGGCCTCATCGCCTGCCACCATGACGCGCCGCGGCGGCTGAGCGGGTCGGTCTGCGCCGCGATCGAGCTGTTCGGCCAGGTGCTGTCGATCCAGCTCGAGGCCCGCGAGCAGGAGGAGACCCTCCGTTACATGGCGCGCTCGCGCGACCAGCTCGACAAACTGCTCGCGACCATGGCGCCGGAAGACACGATCTTCGACAACCTGGCGAAGTTCAGCGACCAGCTGCGCGCCATGATCCCCTGCGACGGCCTCGCGGTGTGGTCCGACGGCAAGCTCCAGACGGTCGGCGACGTGCCGCCGGAAGAGAGCCTGATCGAGATCATCCGCTTTCTCGCCGCCCGGGGCGACGCTTCGGCCTTCGTGACCGACCATCTGGCCGGCTTCCTGCCGAACGCCCACAAGCACGCCGAGACGGTCGCCGGCGTGCTGGCGATTCCGTTCTCCCGGCTGCCGGCCGATTTCGTGCTGCTGTTCCGGCGTGAACTCGTCCGCACCGTGACCTGGGGCGGAAATCCCAACAAGCCGGTCGAACCCAACGCCGCGGGCGGCCGCATCAGCCCGCGCAAGAGCTTCGAGGCCTGGAGCGAACTGGTGCGCGGCCACTCCGCGCCGTGGCTGACGGGCGAGCGGCAGATCGCGGACGCTCTCCGGATCTCGCTGCTGGAGGTGATCCTGCGGCGCGCCGACATGATCCACCGCGAGCGGGTGGCGGCGCAGGAGAAGCAGGCGTTCCTGATCGCCGAGCTGAACCACCGCGTGAAGAACATCCTGGCGGTGATCAGCTCGCTCGTGCGCCAGAGCCGGTCGAGCGCGACCTCGGTCGAGAGCTTCACGATGGACATCGAGCGCCGCGTGCGCGCGCTCGGCTACGCGCACGACCAGCTCATCCTGTCCGGCTGGCGCTCCGCGCCGCTGCGGCAGCTGCTGGAAGCCGAGGCGCTGGCCTGGACCTCGAACGTGCGCGAGCGGGTGATCCTGAGCGGCCCCGAGATGAAGCTCGAGGCCCGCGCCTACCAGGCGCTCGCGCTCGTGGTGCACGAGCTGATGACCAACGCCGCCAAATACGGCGCGCTGAGCGTGCCGGCGGGCCGCATCGCCATCGCGTGGTCGACGCTGCCCTCCGGCGCGCTCGAGCTGAGCTGGACGGAACGGGACGGGCCGCGGGTCGAGAAGCCCACCCGCCGCGGCTTCGGCTCCACGGTGATCGAGCAGACGATCCCGTTCGAGCTGAAGGGCGAGGCGCATCTTGCTCTTCACCCTGAGGGTCTGCAGGCCACCTTCCGGCTGCCGCCGGGCCACGCCACCGAGATCGGCTGGCGGGAGGAGGCGCCGCCGCCTGCGCGGGTCGTCACGAACCTGCGCGGCAAGCGGCTTCTTCTGGTGGAAGACAGCATGATGATCGCGCTCGACGCGCAGACCACGCTGGAGGGCGCGGGCGCGACGGTCGAGGTCGCGGCGAGCGTGCTCGACGCACGGCGATCCCTGTCGCTGATGGCCTTCGACGCGGCGATCCTCGACGTAAACCTGTTCGGCGAGACCAGCTTCGAGCTGGCCGATCACCTCAAGCAGCTCGGCATGCCGTTCATCTTCGCCACCGGCTACGGCGAAGGCGTCGCCATTCCCGACCGGTTCGCGGACGTCGCGATCATTCCGAAGCCCTACGAGGAGCGGTCGCTCCGCGAGACGCTTCCCGTCGCGTGAGCCGCGCGCGGCGCGAGGCGGAAGCCGACGCCGCGCACGGTCTCGATGGTGACGTCTGCGCCGAGCAGGTCGAGCTTGCGCCGGGCGTAGCCGACATAGACGTCGACCGAGTTCGGGGTCATCCGCGCCGGCGCGCCCCAGGCCTTGCGCAGCACCTCTTCGCGGGCGACCGGCGTTCCCGCGGCCCGCGCCAGCAGCACGAGCAGGTCCGCCTCGCGCTTGGTGACGCCGCGGCTGCGGCCGTCCGCACGCAGGACGAGAGCGCCGGCGTCGAGCCGCGCGTCGCGCCCCGCCAGCAGCGGAATCGGGTCGCCGGCCGCGCGGCGGCGGCGGATCGCCGCGAGCTTCGCTGCAAATTCGCGCGGCGCGAACGGCGGCGCCAGGCAGTCGTCGGCGCCGGCCTCGTAGCAGGCCAGCCGGGCCTCGAGATCGTCGGCCGCGGCGGCGACGATGACGTAGAGCTTAGGGTGCCGCGCCCGCAGCATCGCCACCTCGTCGGCGACCGCAGGACCCGCCGTTGCCGCCGCGATCACCGCGACGTCGCGGCCGCCGGCGACGCTCGGCGCGCCCTCCTCGGGCGCGTCCGTGACAAGTTCGAATGTATAGCCTTCCGCCTCAGCCGCATCCGACAGCCTGTGCGCAAGATCTTCTGATTTTTTTATTATGATAAGTTTCATCTGTCCGCGGAAGTTCATGTCCCGGGGCACGATGCCTGTCCGCTTCGACGAGGTGAAGCGCTACCTATGCTGTAGCGCCGAGGCGATGCGGCTGTCCCTCGCGCGGGAGACCGCGCCCTGCGGCTGTGGATCGCGGGCGACGGCGGGCGGGATACGTCGATCGCTCCACCCTTCGTTAACCCTGGCCTTCCTAACTGGAGGCACAGCGAAATCCGGCGCGCCAGCGCCCTTCAAGACGGGGTCAGCGACTCATGCGCTCTTCCGGCCGACCGCCCGCTTCCTTCGACGCCGACGGCCGTCGCCAGCCCGCGGACCCGCGCCGCGGCGCCGCGGCCGGCGAGGTGCGCACCAGCCGCACTCCCGACCGCGTCCTGCGCGAACGGCGCGCCGCCCGCGACGAAACCCTCGACGGCTCCGTGGCCGTAGACCCGAGCCTGCTCGCCGGTCTCGAGCAGGCCCTGCAGGCGCCGCGGATCGAATTCATCGTCGAGGGGCTCGCGCCGGCGCCGTCCGCCGTTCCGAGCTGGCTGCGGCCGTTCGCCATCGGCCCGAACGCGCGCTTCACGCGCACGCCGGACAGCATCCTCCGCGGACCGACGCAGAGCGCGAACGCGCCGTCCGACGCCGCGACGATCGACCCGGAAGCCGCGGCCGACGCGATCGCCGCCATGGCCTTCACGGACGTCGGCGCCCCGCCCGCGCGGCCGCTGCAGCCCGCGCGCCTGCGCCGCCTCGCGGAGGTGATCCGCCTCGACGACGACGCGCCCGAGACGCCGGGCGAGCAGGACAACGAGCGGCCGTCGGCCGCCGTGGATGAGACCGCGCCGGAGCCGGCCGCGGAGGCGCCCGCCGCCTTCATCACCGGTTCGCTCGGAAGCCCCTTCGGCTCCTTCGCGCCGGTCAGCTACTCTGCGTCCTTCGCCTGGGCGCCGGTGGCGCCCGCCGCGCCCGAGCCGGCCCCCATCGCGCCGCCGCCTGCGCCGATCCCGGCCGCCGTCCCCGCCGTTGCGCCGGCGGCCCAGGTCGCGACCCCCGCCCCCGCGGCGCCGCCGGTCGTCGAGGCGCCCCCGGCGCCCGTGCGCGCGAAGGCGCCCGTCCCGGCTCCGCAGGCGGCGGTCGCGCCGATCGCGCCGATCGCTTCAGCGCCCGCGCCGCGCCGCGCGCCCGCGCCGTCGCCGGCCTCCGACGTCTACGAGCTGCCGCCGCTGGAGCTGCTGGCGGAAGCCGCCGCGAGCGAGCCGTGCTTCGAGCACTCCGAGGAGTTCCTGAACAAGAACTCGCTGAAGCTGCAGCAGACGCTGCAGGACTTCGGCGTGCGCGGCGAGATCATCGACGCCAACCCCGGCCCCGTGGTCACGCTCTACGAGTTCGAGCCGGCGCCCGGCGTGAAGTCGAGCCGCGTCATCGCGCTCGCCTCAGACATCGCCCGCTCCATGAGCGCGGTGTCGGCCCGCGTGGCGGTGGTCGAGGGCCGCAACGTCATCGGCATCGAGCTGCCGAACGCCAAGCGCGAGACCGTCTACCTGCGCGAGCTGCTCGAGACGCCGGAGTTCGGCGAGACCAAGCAGAAGCTCGCCATGTGCCTCGGCAAGACCATCGGCGGCGAGCCGGTGATCGCCGACCTCGCCAAGATGCCCCACCTGCTCGTCGCCGGCACCACCGGCTCGGGCAAGTCGGTCGCTATCAACACGATGATCCTGAGCCTGCTCTACATGCATCCGCCGGAGAAGTGCCGGCTGATCATGGTGGACCCGAAGATGCTGGAGCTCTCGGTCTACGAAGGCATCCCCCACCTGCTGACGCCCGTCGTGACCGACCCGAAGAAGGCGGTGATCGCGCTGAAATGGGCGGTCCGGGAGATGGAGGACCGCTACCGCAAGATGTCGAAGCTCGGCGTCCGCAACATCGACGGCTTCAACGCCCGCGCGGCCGAAGCGACGGCGAAGGGCGAGACGGTGGTGCGCACGGTGCAGACCGGCTTCGACCGCGAGACCGGCCAGCCGACCTACGAAGACGAGGTCATGGACCTCACGCAGCTGCCCTACATCGTCGTCATCGTCGACGAGATGGCCGACTTGATGATGGTGGCCGGCAAGGAGATCGAGGGCGCGATCCAGCGTCTGGCGCAGATGGCGCGCGCGGCCGGCATCCACATCGTGATGGCGACGCAGCGTCCTTCGGTCGACGTGATCACCGGCACGATCAAGGCGAACTTCCCGACCCGGATCTCCTTCCAGGTGACTTCGAAGATCGACAGCCGCACGATCCTCGGCGAGATGGGCGCGGAGCAGCTTCTGGGCCAGGGCGACATGCTGCACATGGCCGGCGGCGGCCGCATCCTGCGCGTTCACGGCCCGTTCGTCTCCGACGCAGAGGTCGAGAAGGTCGTCGACCATCTCAAGCTGCAGGGCCGGCCGGAGTATCTCGAGGCCGTCACGGCGGACGACGAGGAGGAGGCGGGCGCCGAGGACGGCGAGGGCCTGTCCGAGGACGTCGCGGTGTTCGACGCGGGCGAGTTCGGCGAGGAGGGCGGCGACGCCTACGACCAGGCGGTGGCCGTCGTGCTGCGCGACCGCAAGGCCTCGACCTCCTACATCCAGCGCCGTCTGCAGATCGGCTACAACCGCGCCGCCTCGATCATGGAGCGGATGGAGAACGAGGGCATCGTCGGCCCGGCCAACCACGCCGGCAAGCGCGAGATCTTCCGGGGGCAGTGAGGCGACCGCGCTGCGTTCCTAAGTAGAACGCGGGATCCCTCCCCTGGGACAGGGGAGGGTGGACGGCCGGAGGCCGGCCGGGTGGGGTGGGGCTCAGAACCAAACTCCACGCCGTCGCGCCCTATGCCAAAGACCCCACCCGACCTCGGCTCGCGCCGAGGCCACCTTCCCCACGCCTGCGGCGCGAGGAGGGATTCCCGCGGTCTATCCGGAAGCGTTTTGCGCCTCAGCTCCAGGCGTGCAGCGGCGGCTTGACGCCGTTCAGGGCGTAGTCGCCGAGGATCTTGTACTTCCAGCGCACCGGATCATGCAGCGTGTGGGTGCGGGCGTTGCGCCAGTGGCGGTCGAGATTGTGCTCGGCGAGCGTCGAGCGCGCGCCGGCGAGCTCGAACAGTTTCGAGGAGGCGTCGAGCGCGACCTCGGTGGTGAGCACCTTCGCCTCCGCCACCGCGATCTGCGCGTCGGCGACGGTCTCCGCCGTCGCGTCCGCCACCGCCCGGTCGACGGCGAGGCCGGCCTTCTCCAGCAGCGCCTCGGCCGCGTGCAGACGCAGGCTGAGGTCGCCGATGGCGTGGACCACGTACGGGTCGTCGGACGCGCGGTCGAGCCCGCTGTCGACCCAGGGCCGCGAGCGGGTGCGCAGGAAGGCGATCGTGTCGGCGAGCGCCGCGCGGGCGATGCCGGCGTCGACCGCGGCCTGGATGATCTGGAAGATCGCGCCGTCCGCCGTGGGCCGGGCGTAGCCGAGATAGCCGGGCACGAGGTGCGTCTTCGGCACCCGCACCTGGTCGAGGATCACCGTGCCGCTCCCGGTGGAGCGCTGGCCGAAGCCCGACCAGTCGTCGATCACGGTCAGGCCCCGCGCGTCGCGCTCGGCGATGGCGTAGAACGCGCGGCCCTCGTCGTCGAGCGCCACGATCGGCACGAGATGCGCGAGTAGGGCGCCGGTCGCGTAGAACTTGCGACCGGTGACGACCACGTGGTCGCCCTCGTCGGTGAAGCGCGTCTCAAACTCCGCGGCGCGCTTGGAGCCGAACTCCGAAAAGGCGTTGCCGAAGCGCGCGCCGCGCAGGACCTCGCCGAACAGCAGCTGCTTCTGCCGGTGGTCGGAGACGGTGCGGATCGCGGCCACCACGCCGAGGTGGTTCTGCGGGATCTGGCCGAGGGAGGGATCGGCCGCCGAGATCCGCGCGATCACCTCGGCGAGGGTGACGTAGGAGACCTCCGGCCCGCCGTAGGCTTTCGGCACGTTGATGGACCACAGGCCGCTCTGGGAGAACAGGTCGAGTTCGGCCGCGGGCGGCCGCCGCGTCCTGTCGCGCTCCGAGGCGCCCTTGGCGAACTCCTCGGCGAGATGGCCCGCGACGTCGAGCGCCTCCGCGTCGCTGCGGATGACGTGGGCCGGCCGTGTCGGGCGAGGCAGGGCGGGCGCGCCGACGGGTTCGGAAGGCGCCTCGCCGACGGCGGCGAGGCGGACGGGGGTCTGGGCGTTCATCGCGGATCTCCTCTCAGGCCGCGGCGCGCGCGGGCTGGCGCCCGGTCTTGGCCTCGGTCTTGGCCTCGAGGTCGCGCACGAGCGGGATGACCTCGCGGCCGAAGAACTCCACCTCCTCCTGGAAGTGCAGGAAGCCGAGCAGCACCAGGTCCACGCCCGCGTGCTTGAGGTCGAGGATGCGCTCGGCGATCTGGCGCGGCGTACCGATCAGGTTCGACTTGAAGCCGTCGTTGTACTGGACGAGGTCTTCGAAGGTGGACTTGGCCCAGTTGCCTTCGCCCTCGGGCGAGGCCTTGCCGGCGTTCTTCACCTCGTGGCCGAAGGCGTTGACGGCCTCCGGGTTCGCCTTGGCGACGATCTCGTCCACCACCGCGCGGGCCTCGGCCTCGGTGTCGCGGGCGACGGCGAAGGCGTTGACGCCGATCTTCACCCGCCGGCCGAGCGCCGCGGCCTTGGCCTGCACGTCCTCGACCTGCTTCGCCACGTTCTCCGGCGTGTTGCCGTTGGTGAAGTACCAGTCCGACACCCGGGCCGCCATGTCGCGCGCGGCGCGGGACGAGCCGCCCTGGAAGATCTCGGGCTGCGGGTCGATCGGCTTCGGCTTCAGCGAATAGTTGCGGTAGCGGTAGAAGTCGCCGGCGAAGGTGAAGCTGTCCTCGGTCCAGATGCCGCGCAAGCTCCGGATGAACTCCTCGGAGCGGCGGTAGCGTTCGTCGTGGTCGAGCCAGGGCTCGCCGATCGCCCGGAACTCGCCGCTGAACCAGCCGGAGACGAGGTTGATCGCGATCCGGCCCTCGGTGAGGTTGTTGATGGTCGCGATCTGCTTGGCTGCGAGCGTCGGGTTCCACGGCCCCGGCAGCAGGGCGGCGATGATCTTGAGCTTCTCCGTCGCGGCCAGCAGCGCGTGGCTGAAGGCGACGGACTCGTGCTGGTTTTCCGCGCCATAGCCGGCGGTGAAGCGGATCTGCGTCAGGCCGTACTCAAAGCCGGCGGCTTCCGCGATCTGGGCGAGCTTGCGATTGTAGCCGATGTCCCAGCTGGTGCGCTGTTCGATGTCGGAGATCACCAGGCCTCCCGAGACGTTCGGGACCCAGTAGGCGAACTTCAGCGGCTCGGCGTTGCGGTCGTCGGATGCGGACATGGGGGCTCCTTCGAGGCGGGGTCACCGTCTCTCAATTAAATCTACTGATTAAATAGATTTTATGGCCCAGGAAATGTCAACCGCCGATCGCGCTTCCACCCGGAAGCGCGGCGGAGACGCCCGTTCCGGCTCGCGGTTCCGATCCGCCGCCAAGCGCCTCAAACGAAACGGCGCGCCTCCCGCCCGGGCGACGCGCCGTTCGACGAAGGTCGGAGAGACTGCTGGGGGCTACAGCGCTCGACCTACGCGGGCCCCGCGCTCGTCCGCCGCGAAGGCGGCGACGAGGTCGCGGGCGACGGCCTCCTGGGCGAGGCGGGCGTCGCGCACCACCTCGCTCATGCCGAAGAACTCGTGGGTGACGCCCTCGAAATCGACGGCGTTGACCGCGACGCCGGCGGCGCGAAGCTTCTCCGCCAGCGCCTGGCCCTCCCAGCGCAACGGGTCGATCTCGGCGGTGATCAGGGTCGTCGGCGGCAGCCCGGCGAGGTCCGCGCGGCCGACGAGGTCGAGCCGCGGATCCTCCTGCGCCCCCGCGTCCGCCAGGGCGTGGCCGATGAACCAGCCCATCATCGCCTTGTTGAGCGGGCGCGCGTGCTCGTTGATCTGGTAGGACGGCGTCTCCATGTCGACGCCTGCGACAGGGGTGATCAGCACCTGGTGCGTCGGGAGCGGCAGCCCCTGGTCGCGCGCGGCGATCGCGACGTTGATCGCGAGGTTGCCCCCGGCGCTTTCGCCCATGACGGCGATCCGCGACGGGTCGCCGCCGAGCGCCTCGGCCTCCTCGATCACCCAGCGGTAGGCTTCGATCGCGTCGTCGTGGGCGGCCGGAAACTTGTGCTCGGGCGCGAGCCGGTAATGCGCGGACACGACGACCGCGCCGGTGCGCGCCGCGATCGCGCGCGGCGTCGCGTCGTAGGCGTCGAGGTCGGCGCACACCCAGCCGCCGCCGTGGAAATAAAGCACGATCGGGCGGGGCGTCCCGTCGCCGAAGGTCCGGTAGATCCGCGCCGGCAGGTCGTCCTCGGCGCCGGGGTAGCGCACGTCGCTGGCGACGACGCCGTCGGGCGCGCCCTTGAGCCCGGTCTTCTCGATCAGCGCCTTGACGGCGTCCGACGGCGTCGGCTGCCGTCGGGCGGCTTCGGGGGTCAGGTCCTCGATCGGCTCCGGCGCCAGCGCGCGAAGCTCCTCCAGCACGCGGCTCATATCGAGGTCGGCGCGCGCGACGGGATCGCCGCGCACCGAACCGAGGAAGCGCGCGACCTGCTCTCCGACGCTCGGCCCATCGAGCGATTGTCCGCTTTCGAAAATCGACATGGCGTTTTCTCCTCGCATGTCTTGCGACGGCGGCGGACGCCTTCTCGACGCGTCTTGAGGGCCGCAGTCGTGCGGGGGGAGCTTACGCGTTTGTCCCTCGATGAAAAGACACGATTAAGCGCGCGGTCCGGAACGATTGTCGTAGGCGGCGTTCCAGACCGGGGTCGCGCGGCGCCGGTTATCCCGAGGCGGGGGTTCGTCGAACCCTTGCGGCTTTACGCCGTCGCTCTTCGCGGATCATGAGACGCTTGGCCTGGTCGACGGTCAGCCCAAGCGCCAGCAGCACCGCCTCTGCCGCCAGCACGGCGTCCGCCGCGGATCCCGCATCATAGCTGATCGGAACCTCCCAGATCATCTGAGCCCGGAGGACGGCGTCGGCGATCAAGCGAAGCGTCTGGTCCACCAGATGGTCAGGCATTCGAGCCTCCGCGAAACCAGTTGCGCAAAACGCTTATGACGTAGCGAGGCATCAAGGCGGGGTCAGGGCGGTTGGGAGCGAGTTCGGCGGGTTTCGGGGCCGGCGCGACCGGAATCCGCTGGAAGGCTTTTTGGCGCCTGACGGCTTCTTTCCGAATGTCGTCGGGAAAGAGCTCCGCCGTCAGGGGCGCGAGCGTCATGCTGGCCTCCGCCGGCTTCCCGCTCTTCGCCTGGGCCCTCGCGATCGCGGTGAGCGCGGCGGCGTAGCGTGTCAGCACGGCCGGTCTGACGACGCCGCGGGCGATCAGGTTCCGGCACACCTCGGCTTCGTCGTCGAAGCGGCCCGCGCGGTGGTAGAACGCGGCCAGGATGACGGCGTACCCGAGCACCTCGCCCGAGAGCCGGTACCCCCGCTCCATCAGCGTGATCGCCAGCGGCAGGCGGCCTCGTCGCGCGGCGAGCTTCGCGAGATTGGCCCAGTAGTAATGCTGGTCGCGCCGTTCCCGGAGAGTGGGCGTCGGCAGCGGCTGGCCGTGTGCCGCCGCGGCGAGCATCGGCTTGAGCAACCCGATGCGGCTGAGATAGTCCGGCGTCCCATGGCCGACCAGCGGAATCCGGATGTGCCGCGCCGGCGCACGGACAAGGGCCGCGTGCTGCCCGTCGTCGTTCATCGGATCGTAGACGATATCGATCTCGCCGGTCTTGATCACTCCTTCGTTGAGCTGGGACCTCTCGAAGGTCAGCCGGCCGGCGTGCGACCGCCATCGCTTCTCGAACGGCACCTCCTCCGCATCGATCGAAAGCTGCGGGGACATCGCGAACACGCCGTCCGCGTCGAGGGCGCGGGAGAACGCCAAGGCGCCGTAGGCTCCCATGCTGGTGCCGTAGGTGATCGCGCGGGAATAGCCGCGCCGCGCAGCCCGGGCGGCGTTCAGAGCCGCCGCCATGCCCTCGACCTGCCACCAGTGATTGCGCTTCGCGACGAAGTAGAGACCGTCGAACCCCATCCGGGCGATGGCTCTCTGGCCGAAGCCCTCGAGACGCTTGAACGGCTTCGACAGCAGCGGCGTGAACGAGACGACGACTATTCCGCTCTCGGATCCGACGTCATGAAGCACGGCGACGTCGTCGTCTTCGTAAAGCACCCTTGTCGTCGTCGATGACGTCATAGTCCAGCCGCCTCTCGACCTCAATGCACAGTGCATTAGAGCGCACGGGGGACGCCACCATCAATGTTCGATCAGCCGCCACATGTCGCATGCGGGGCGATGTGGATGTTTCGTCAGGCGGACGCGACCGCGCGGTCCGTCTAGCGCCCCGGCAGGGCGGCGGGCTGGGCGGCGGCGCGCTTGGCGAATTCGGCGTCGAGGCGCTTGGCGAGCACGTCGTAGTTCTCGTCGAAGTGGTGGCCGCCCGGCTCCTCGATGCGCGAGGTCTTCGGGAACACGTCGGTGGCGCAGGCGACGTCGTTGTCCGCCTCCTCGAGCTCCTCTTTGCCGTAGACGCAGAGCACGCGGTCCATCGGCAGGCCGGCCGAGGCCTTCACCACGTCGTGGGCGCCGGTCCCGACGCCGAGCCAGCCGGAGACGCTGACCTCGAAGTCCGCCGTCTTGGAGAGGCCGAGCAGCGCGATCAGGCGGACGCTGTCGCGGACCTGCTTGGACAGTCTCTGCCAGGCGAAGGGCAGCACGTCTGCGCCGAAGGAGTAGCCCGCGAGCAGGACGTTCTTCGCCTTCCACTCCGGGGCGTAGCGCCCGAGGATCGCCTCGAGGTCGTCGCCGAGTTCGCGCGGCGTCTTCTCGTTCCAGAAGTAGCGCAGGGTGTCGACGCCCACGACGCCGTAGCCCTCGTTCTGGAAGAAGCCGGCGATGGTCTTGTCGAGGTCGCGCCAGCCGCCGTCGCCGGCGTAGATCACCACGAGGCCCTTCACCACAGGCTGGGTCGGCGGGTAGAGCACCAGCGGCAGCGCGTTGACGGCGTCGGGGTCGCCGCCGCCGATGTCGAGCGCGGCGTCGAACGCGGCCTGGGTCAGGTCGGAGCCGGCGGGAACCTCGACGACGTCGCCGTTCGGCAGCGGCTCGACGAAGCTCTTGATCTTCTCGGGGGCCGGTCCCGCGGTCAGCACCCGCCACTCGCCCTGCAGGCCGTCCGTCGAGTCCGGCTCGCCGATCGTGAGCTCGCCGTTCGCGAGCGTCTCGGTCTTCGGCCCGTCGCAGAGCGTCTTGGTCAGCGGCGCGGCGCCGGAGAACCCGATCGAGACGCCGCCGGCGAACATGTTGGGCGGCGCCTGCGCCAGCATGGCGTAGACGATGTCCGCGCCGCGGCCCGACCCCAGCAGGACCGGGAAGCGGTAGGTCTTGATGCCGAGCTCCTTGCCGGCGAGGCGGGTGTACTCCTCGATGTCGCCCGGCATGTAGAAGCAGTCGTCGGTCTCCTTGGCGAGCCCGGCGAGGTAGCGCTTGAGGTCGACGCCGACCACGAGCGCGCCCTGGGTCGCGAGCGCGTCGGCGTCCGACTGCAGCTTCGGCGTCCAGCCGTCGAGATCGGAGATCATCACCACGATCGCCGAGGGCTCGTCGGCGGGGCCGACGACCGGAATGGCGTCGAGCGTTTCGTTCTTCACCGTCGCGCGGCGCAGGTCGTCGGCGCGGGCGGGGCCGACGACCGCGAGACAGGCCAGCGCGAGGGCGAAGAGGGCCGCGAGACGCGTCATGCCGCGGTCTCCTTGGCTGCGGGACGCGGGGCGGTCGTCGCGGCGGCGCGCTTGGGCGCGCCTCCGATCAGGGCGGTGACGTCGATCAGGATCTGGGGCAGCACCCAGCCGCCGGGGCAGGCGAGATAGCGCGGCTCCCACACCGGGTTGAACTTGGACTTGTAGGTCCGCAGCCCCTCGAAATTGTAGAAGTTGTCGCCGTAGCGGAACAGGAAGGCGCCGACGCGGTTCCAGGTGGGGCCGAGCGGGTGGTCCGTCAGTCCGGACAGCGGCGCCATGCCGAGGTTGAACCAGCGGTAGCCGTCCGCCTTGGCGCGCAGCATCAGCCGCACGAACAGCGCGTCCATCACGCCCTTCGGCGCGTCGGGAGCGTAGCGCATCAGGTCGACGGTCGCCTCCTCCTTGTTCGCGCCGTACCACATGTTGGCGAAGGCCACGATCCGCCCCTCGTGGCGCACGACCGCCATGTCGAAGTGGCTGAGATAGTCCTCGGACCAGAAGCCGAGCGAGAACCCCTTCTCGCCGGCCTTCTTCGACGTCATCCAGGCGTCCGACACCGCCTTGAACTCGGGATAGAGCGCGCGCGCCTCGTCCCGCGGCACGATCACGACGTCGATGCCGTCCTTGGTGGCCTTGCGGTCGACGTAGCGCCATTCGTAGCCCGCCTTGCCCTCGAGCGTGAAGGCGGCGAGGTCGACCCGCGCCTCCTCGCCGAGCTTCAGCAGGGAGAGGCCGAGATCGAGGTAGCTCGGCAGCCGCGCCACGCTCGCCTGGTAGAACACCGGCCAGCCGCTGTGCTGGTCCGCGAGCTCTCGGAACGCCCAGACCAGCTCCGAGACCCGCTCCGCCGGGCCGACGGGATCGCCCATGGCGACCCAGCTCCGGCCCTGCACCTGGTACATGATGAAGGCGTCGCCGGTGTCGGAGAACAGGAACCGCTTGTCGCCGAGGAAGGCGAGGTTGGCGTCGGCGCGGCCGCTCGTCGCGACGATGGCGGCGAGGCGCTCCGCCGGTTCGCCGGCCCCCGCCTTCGGGGTCGACTGGCGGTGGAGCAGCGCGTGCAGGCCGATCGCGAGCGCCGCCACGCAGGCGGCGAGCGAGGCCCGGAGGAAGCGCGGGGCGTCGCCGCGGTAGGCGAAATCCCACCACAGGTCGTTGGAGTACTCGACGTTGCGGTAGGCGAAGAAGCCGAGCCAGATCGAGCCGGCCAGCACGATCGCGACCGCCGCGAGCCAGGCAGGAGCGAGATCCTGGCTCCAGAGCGAGGCGCGGCGGTAGAAGGCGCGGCGGTTGACGGTGAGCAGCGCCAGCACGCCGCCGAGCACCAGCGCCTCCTCCACGTCCACGCCCTTCATGAGCGAGAACACCAGACCCGCCGAGAGCAGCACCTGCGCCACGCGGTAGGCGCTGTCGAGCCGTCGCAGCAGCCCGCGCGCCACCACGAGCAGCACCACGCCGACGACGCTCGCGAGCAGGTGCGAGCCTTCGACGAAGGGCAGGGGCACGATCCCGCGGATCAGGTGGAGGCGGTCGGTCTCGGCCGGCAGAGCGCCGGACACCAGCAGCACGATGCCGCCAAGGAACACCGCGGCGCCCAGCACGATCGGCGCGACCGGCCGCATGACTACGGCGAGCATGGCGCCGGCGCGCTGGAAGTGGCCCTTGCGGCGGGCGAGCTCCGAGGCGCCGAGCAGGCAGAGCGCGATGGTGAAGGGGATGAGATAGTAGACGACGCGCCAGAGCAGCAGGCTCGCGAGCACCGCGTCGGCCGGCAGGTTCGGCAGCGCCAGCAGCACGGTCGCCTCGATCACGCCGGCGCCGCCGGGCGCGTGGCTCAGCATGCCGAGCGTCATCGCCACCACGAACAGGGCGGCGAAGGTCGGGAAGGCGATGATGGCGTCCGCCGGCAGCAGCACCCAGAGCGCGAAGGCGGCGCCGAGCAGGTCGACGAGGCCGATCACGATCTGAGCCGCGGTCGACTTCACGCCGGGCAGGGCGAGGCGGTAGCCCTCGACGGTGACGGCCCGCTCGCGGCGGCCGATCCAGATGAGGTAGGCGACGAGGCCGGCGATGATCGCCACGCCGATCGTCATGTTGAGGAACGGCGACATGCCGTCGAGCCGGGCGACGTCCTGCGCCTCGGTGACGAGGCCGAGCGCGAGCGTGAAGAAGATGCCGAGCCAGAGCGTCAGCGCCGAGATCGCGGTGATCGCCGCGACCTCCGCCGCCCCGAGCCCCGCGCCGGCGTAGATCCGGTAGCGCACGGCGCCCGCGACCACGATCTGGAAGCCGATGGTGTAGCTCAGGGCGTAGCCGGTGAAGGAGGCGAGCGCCGCCACCGGGTAGCCGACGTCGCGCCGCTTGATGTGGATGATGCCGAACCAGTCGTAGCCGGTGAGCGCGACGTAGCTCGCGGCGGTCGCGGCGAGCGCGACGCCCAGCGTGCTCCAGGGCTTCGCGGCGATCGCCGCGCGCACGTCGTCGAGCTTCACCTCCTCCACGAGGCCGTGGAGCACGTAGAGCACGACGCTGAACAGCACGACCGAGGCGATCGCGCCGACCGTGCGCCACGGCACGGTGGCCGCCCAGGCGCGGAGCCTGGGGAAGCCGAGCGGCGTCGCGCCGTCGTCGCGCATGGCGTCGGCGGCGTCGGGCGCCGTCGGCCGCGGCGCGGCGGAGGACGCGGCGCCGAGCGGTGGCGTCTCGGGAACGGGGGCCGTCTCGTTGGGTCGGGACATATCAGCCGTGAGCAGATGTCATTAGGCGCCGCGAGACGCAAGTCGGACGCGTTCGGAAACGCGCGGGAGACAAGCCTTCGAACACGGCGGACATAGGGCGGTTCTTAACCCGATTGCGATACGAGAGATTGCGGATGCCGCCGGGGGGTGGCGAAAGCGGTGCAAAATCTCCGGCCGCCGTGGCGCCGGAGCCGCAACGGGGAACGCGCATGACGCTCGCCAGCATGCCTCAGTCCGATGGCGCAAGACGGGGCCCGGCCGAGGGTCTGCCGCCGCTCGCCGTGGACGTCGACGGCACGCTGGTGCGCGGCGACCTGCTGGCGGAATCGGCGCTCGCCTACCTGCGCGGCAATCCGCTCCGCATCGTCTTTCTCGTTATGTGGCTCGTGCAGGGCCGCGCGATCCTCAAGCGCCGGCTCGCCGAACGCGTCGACCTCGACGTCGACGGCCTGCCGCTGAACGAGGAGCTGCTCGCCTTGATCGAGACCGAGCACGCCCGCGGCCGCCAGATCCATCTCGCCACCGCCTCCGACGCCATGGTGGCGGGCAAACTCGCCCGCCGCTTCCGCTTCATCGACGGCGTGATCGCGAGCGACGGCGCCACCAACCTCAAGGGCGAGGCCAAGGCGCGCGCGCTCGCCGGCCGCTTCCCCGGCGGCTTCGCCTACGCCGGCGATCACCGCGTGGACCTGCCCGTCTGGCGCGCGGCGTCCGAAACCGTGATCGTCGAGGCGAAGCCCGGCGTGCGGAAGGCCGCCGAGGCGATCCGCCCGCCGCTCGCCGTGCTGCCCCGCCCCAAGCTCGGAGCCAGGACCGTGCTCAAGGCCGCCCGGGTCCACCAGTGGGCCAAGAACGCGCTGGTGTTCGTGCCGCTGGTGCTCGGCGGCAAGGCGCTCGATCCGGTCGCCTGGAGCGAGGCGCTGATCGGTTTCGTCCTGCTCGGCGTTCTCGCCTCCGGCACCTATGTGCTGAACGACCTCTGGGACCTCGAGGACGACCGCAAGCACTGGTCGAAGAAGAACCGCGCCTTCGCCAGCGGCCGCCTGCCGATCGTGGCGGGGCTCGTCGCGGCCCCGCTCGCGATCGTCGCGGCGCTCGTCGGCGGCGCGCTGATGAGCGGTGAGGTGTTCGCGAGCCTCGCCGCCTACCTCGTGGTGACGCTCGCCTACTCGTTCCGGCTGAAGCGGCTCGCGGTGGTGGACGTGTTCACGCTGGCCGGGCTGTTCACGCTCAGGCTCGTCATCGGCGTCGCGCTGGTCGAGGTGCCGCCGTCGCCCTGGCTGCTGGTGTTCTCGATGTTCATCTTCGCCTCGCTGTCCTTCGCCAAGCGCCACACCGAGATGGCGCGCGTGGCGCAGGCCGGGGCGGCCAAGGCGAGCGGGCGCGGCTACGTCGCCGCCGACGTGCCGTTCCTGATCGCCATGGGCACCGCCACCGGCATGTCCGCGGTGCTCGTCATGGTGCTCTACATCTTCAACGAGGCGTTCCCGGCCGGCATGTACAAGACGCCGGCCGCGCTCTGGGCGTTCCCGAGCGTGCTGTTCCTGTGGCTGGGGCGGATCTGGGTGCTGTCCGGCCGCGACGAACTGCACGACGACCCCGTCGCCTTCGCGGTGCGCGACAAGGCGAGCATCGCTCTCGGCGCCGTCATGGCGCTCGCCTTCGTCGCCGCGGTCGCGCCGCACGGCTTGCTGTGGTGAGGGCGCCATGGACAGCCTCGTCGCCGCGCTGCCCCCGGCGCTCCGCGCCCGCATGAGCCCCGCGGAGCTCCGCCGCATCGGCCGCTTCCTGCTCGCGGGCGGCTTCGCCGCCTTCGTGAACTGGGCCGCGCGCTTCCCGCTCAACGAGATCATGCCGTTCTCAGCCGCCGTGCTCGTCGCCTACGGCGTCGGCATGGTGGTCGGCTTCTTCCTCTACCGCCTGTTCGTGTTCGAGGCGCACGGCGGCGACGCCCGCTCCCAGCTCTGGAAGTTCATCCTCGTCAACGCCGTCGGCGCGGTCGAGGTCTGGCTGCTGGCTCTCGCCTTCGTGCACTGGCTGGCGCCCGCGGTCGGCTGGACGCTCTGGGTCGAGCCCATCGCCCACGCCGCCGCCATCGGCATCGGCGCCGCGACCAGCTACGTCGGCCATCGCCTGCTGACCTTCCGCGGGATCGGGTGAGGGCGGCTCGGCCTTCTCCCCTCCCCCTTGCGGGGAGGCGGACAGAGTCGTCCGGGCTCAGAACCGCGCGTTCTAAAACCTCACCCGCCGAGATAGGCCGCCCGCACGTGCGGGTCGGCGATGAGGTCGGCGCCCTTGCCGGACATGGCGATGCGGCCGGCCTCCAGCAGGTAGGCGTGGTCGCAGAGCTCCAGCGCCGCGAAGGCGTTCTGCTCGACGAGCAGCACCGTCACGCCGGCGTTCCGCACCGCGCCGATGATCGAGAACATCTGCTCCACGATGTTGGGCGCGAGCCCGAGCGAGGGCTCGTCGAACAGCACCAGCCGGGGCCGCGCCATCAGCGCGCGGCCGATGGCGAGCATCTGCTGCTCGCCGCCGGACAGCGTGCCCGCCATCTGCGCGCGACGCTCGTGCAGGCGCGGAAAGTCGCCGTAGATGCGGTCGAGGTCGGCGCGCACCCTGGCCGCGTCGCGGCGGAGGTAGGCGCCCATCGCGAGATTGTCGGCGACCGTCATGTGCGGGAACACCCGCCGCCCCTCCGGGCAGTGCGACACGCCGAGCCGCAGCATCGCGCGCGGGTCGGCCCTGGTGACGTCCTCGCCGTCGAGGCGGATCGCGCCGGCGCGCGCCGGGACGAGCCCGGAGATCGCGCGCAGCGTGGTGGACTTGCCGGCGCCGTTCGCGCCGACAAGGGCGACCAGCTGGCCCTGGCCCACGGTGAAGGACACGCCCTTCAGCGCGGAGATCTGGCCGTAGCCGCAGACGAGGTCTTCAATCTCGAGCATCAGCCCTGAACCTCCGCCGCGAGTTCCCGGGCCGCGCCGCCCTTGCCGAGATAGGCCTCGATCACCGCCGGGTCGGCGCGGATCGCCGCAGGCGCGCCTTCGGCGATCAGCCGGCCGTAGTTCAGGCAGACGATGCGGTCGGAGACCTCCATCACCATCGGCATGTCGTGCTCCACCAGCAGGATGGTGACGCCCTCGTCGCGGACGCGGCGGATCAGGCGTACGAACACCTGCGTCTCCGAGGCGTTCATGCCGGAGACCGGCTCGTCCAGCAGCAGCATGGTCGGCTCGGTCGCGAGCGCGAGCGCGACGCCCACCAGCCGCTGCTCGCCATAGGCGAGAGAGCCGGCAAGCTCGTCGGCGCGGGAGGCCAGGCCCACAAGCTCGAGGATCTCGCGCGCCCGCGCCCGCAGGCGCGCCTCGTCGGCGCGGCGCCGCGCCGGGACGACGCGGTCGAGCAGCGGAGGCTCGGCGTGGCGGTGGAGGCCGATCAGCACGTTGTCGAACACGGTGTCGGCCGCGAACACGCTGGTGCGCTGGAAGGTGCGGGCGAGGCCGGCGCGCGAGATCTCGTGGGGCTTCAGCCGCGACAGGTACTCGCCCTTGAACAGCACCCGCCCCTGCGAGGGCTTGAGAAAGCCCGTCATGACGTTGAAGGCCGTGGTCTTGCCGGCGCCGTTCGGCCCGATCAGGCTGACGATCTCGCCCTCGGCCACGTCGAAGTGCAGGTCGGCGATGGCGACGAGGCCGCCGAAGCGCACGCCGACATGGTCGATCCGGAGGATGGGGGCTGCGCTCATGACGAGGCCCTCGCAGGTTCGGGCTTCGGAGCCGCGGGCGCGCGCTTCGGAAGCCCGAGCGCCGCGAGCGCGGGAGCGATGCCGCGCGGCATCACGAACAGGATGACGATCAGCGTCGCGCCGTAGACGATCCACTGCGCCTCGGGCGCCATCACGGGCCTGAGCGCCACCGGCAGCAGGCCGAAGATCAGGCCGCCGATCACCGGGCCGACCAGCGTGCCCTTGCCGCCCGCGACCACCATGATGACCATCGTCACCGTGTAGGAGAACAGGAACACGTCCGGGTCGATGATGCGGATGTAGTGGGCGTAGAGGCTGCCGGCGGCGCCGGCCATGGCGGCCGAGACGGTGGCGGCGATGGTGAGCGTGCGGGTGGCGTCGACGCCGACCGAGAGCGCCAGCGGCTCGTTCTCCTTCAGCCCGCGCATGGCGCGGCCGAAGCGGGAGCCGACGAGGCGCGCGATCAGCAGGTAGCTGAGCGTCGCGACGCCAAGCACGAGGTAGTAGTTCTGGATCTTCGTTCTGAAGGTCATCTCGCCGAGGCCGGGGAGGCCCAGCGTCATGAACGGGATCGAGGTGAGCGCCAGCGGCCCCTGCGTCAGCTCGATCCAGTTCAGCGCGACCAGCCGCACGACCTCCGCGAAGGAGATCGTCACGATCACGAAGTAGGCCCCGCGCACACGGAACGAGAGCCGTCCGACGACGTAGCCGCAGAGACCGGCGATCAGCACGGCGAGCAGGAAGCCCGCCGCCGGCGGCCAGCCCTCGTGGGTGACGCGCAGCCCGAAGGGCAGGCCGACGTCGAAGCCGAGCGAGGTCAGCGCGCTGACGTAGGCGCCGATGCCGAAGAAGGCGATGTGCCCGAGGCTGAGCTGGCCGGTGTAGCCGAGCAGCAGGTTCAGGCTCATGGCGCCGATGGTGAAGATGCCGGTCGTGATCAGCGCGTTGAGGAGGTAGGGGTCCTTGAGCCCGAGCGGCAGCAGGGCGAGGACGACGAGCAGGGCGAGCGGGAGAAGCCGGGTCATCCGATGCGCTCCGCGCGGGCGAACAGGCCGGTGGGCTTCACCAGCAGCACGGCGATGATGATCAGGAAGCCCATGGCGTCGCGGTAGCCGGAGGAGACGTAGCCGGCGCCGAACTCCTCCGCGAGCGCGAGCGCGAAGCCGCCGATGGTCGCGCCCGTGATCGAGCCGAGGCCGCCGAGGATGACGATGGCGAAGGCCTTCACGGCCGCGAGGTCGCCCATCTGCGGGAACACCACGTAGACCGGCCCGAGCAGCGCGCCGGCGGCGGCGGCGAGGCTCGAGCCCAGCGCGAAGGTCGCGGTGTAGATCAGCGAAACGTTGACGCCCATCAGCGCCGCGGTGTCGTGGTCCTGGAAGGTGGCGCGCATGGCGCGGCCGAGCCGGGTGCCGTTGATCAGCGCGTAGGCCGAGACGATCAGCGTCAGCGCCGCCAGGAAGACGAAGATGCGCAGCCACGACACCGAGGCGCCGAGGATCTGCAGCGGCGCGTCCGGGAACGGCGAGGGCACCGCCTTGGCGACGCCGCCGAAGATCCAGAGCGCGCCGGACTGCAGCACGATGCCGGCGCCGATCATGACGAGCATGGTGGTGTCGATGTCCGCGCCCCGGAGCGGCCGGAGCAGCGTGAACTCGATCAGCGCGCCGAGCGCGAGGCCGGCGACCACTGCGACCGGCAGCGCCACGAAGAAGTTCATCCCGAGGCCGACGGCCGCGATGTACATGGCGTAGGCGCCGACGGTGTAGAGCGCGCCGTGGGTGAAGTTCACCACGTTCATGATGCCGAAGATCAGCGTGAGGCCGATCCCCAACAGCGCGTAGGTGCCGCCGAGCACGAGCGCGTTGACGAGGTGTTGCAGCAGTTGGTCCACGGGGCGTCTCCGGTCGGGAGGCTTCGGGGCATGCGGGGGCCCAAGGCCCTCACCCGGCGCTTCGCGCCGACCTCTCCCACCGGGGAGAGGCGCGCTGCGGCTCCGTCTTCAAGCGTTTTGAGCCGGGCGCGGGCCTTCACCTCTCCCCGGCGGGGAGAGGTCGGGGGCGCCAGCCCCCGGGTGAGGGGGCCGGCGGCCGGAGTTTCCGGCTACAGCGCGACTTCGCTGACCGCGCCGTCGGCGATCTTGATGAGGTAGACGGTGGGCTTGCTCTGGCCGCTCTCCTTGCCCTCGGGGCCGGACTTGGCGAAGGCGATCGGGCCGTTGAGGCCGGTCATCTTCACGTCCCAGAAGGCCTTGGTGATCGCGGCGGGCTCGGCCGAGCCGGCCTTCTCGATCGCGGCGGCGATGGAGCGGATGCCGTCGTAGCCGCGGAAGCTCTCGGTCGCGCCGGCGAACTGATGGCCGCGGGCCTTCCACTCGGCGAGGAAGTACTTGGTCGCCGCCGGGTCCGGGGTCTTCTCGGGCGCCCAAGGCAGGAACGTGGTGAGGTGCATGGTGCCCTCCGCCGCCGCGCCCGCCTGCGCGATGATCTGGTCCGGGTTCTGCGAGCCGCCGGTGGTGATGACGCGCTTCTTGATGCCGAGCGCCGCCATCTGCTTGAACAGCAGGGTCAGCTGGTCGACCGAGGTCGTCATCATGATGGTGTCGGCGTCGGAGCTCTTGAGCTTGGAGAGCTGGGCGCTCATGTCCTGCGCCGCCTGGTCCATGGTCTCGGTCAGCCCGACCTCGACGCCCTCGGCCTTCAGCATCTTGGCGAAGTCGCCGGCGGCGCCGCGGCCCCAGTCGTTGTTGATGACGAGGAAGTCGACCTTCTTCAGCCCGATCTTCTTGACCATCGGCGCGAAGGACGCGGCCTCGAGCGCCGACGGCGGCGAGATGCGGAACACGAAGGGGTTGCCCGACGTGGTGATCTTGCCGGAGGAGGAGGTCTCCACCAGCATCGGCACCTCGTACTCCTCGAGCTTCGGCATGACGGCGAGCGTCAGGCTGGAGCCCCAGGCGCCCATCAGCACCGGCGTCTTGTCGCTGGTGATGAGCTTCTCCGCGACCGCGGCCGCCTCGGTCGGGTTCGACTTGTTGTCCTCGATCACGAGTTCGATCTTCTTGCCGAGCACGCCGCCCTTGGCGTTGATCTCGTCGGCCGCGATCTTGGCGCCGTTGACGACATAGGTGCCGGAGGCGGCGAAGGCGCCCGTCAGCGGCTCGTTGACGCCGATCTTGATGGTGTCGGCGGCGACGGCCGGACCCGCCATCAGCGCGAGGGTCAATGCGGCAAGCGAGGCAAGGCGTGTGGTCGTCGACATCGCCGTCTCCTGTCAGGAACGGGGCGTGGATGCGTCGCCCCTGCGGGCCACGCGGCGAAACCATGCGGCGATCCGGCCTCGGACGAGGTCGAACGCGAGCCGCAAAGGATTGAGGGCGGGCGCCGCGGCGTCGACCGCGGCGGGGCGCCCGGCGAGCCGGGCTTCGAGGTTCGCCGCGAACTCGGCGACGAGGCGGGCGGCGACGTCGCGCACGAGGCCGGGGCGGCCGAACTGGGCGAGCGGGCCCTTGAGGGCGTAACCGACCGTCAGGTTCACCTGCGATGAACCCGGCGTTGACCCCGCGTTAACCCGGTAGCGCACTTCGCCCTGCGCGCCGGACCGGCCGTCGGCGCCCGCGCCGCGGATGCGGCCCTCGCGTGCGGCCTCGTCCCGCGCGACGTCGGCCGCGCCGCGGAAGGTGGCGGAGATCGGCCCGAGCTTGACCCGCATGCCGCCCTCGACCCGCTCCGGAGAGGGGACGGAGGTCACCACGGCGCCCGGCAAACAGGCCGCGACCTCCTCCACGCGCCCGAAGAAGGCGAACACCTGCTCGGGCGGAAAGCCGACCTCGAAGCTCTGGTCGAAGCTGTGCGCGGGACGGAAGTCCGCCGGGACCGCGACTGCGGTCGACGCCGCGACGCCCGTCGTCTGGGTCGCCGCGACCGGCGCGCGGGCGCTCGACGATCCGGTCCGGGCCCCGACCGGGCCGAGCCCGCGCTCGCCGGTGGTCGGGCCCAAGCCCTTGGCGCGGCGGTCGGAAATGACGCTCTGGATCGCCCGCACGATGCCGACATAGCCGGTGCAGCGGCAGAGATTTCCGGCGAGGCCCAGCCGGATCCGGCGCTCGTCCGCCTCGGGCAGGCGAAGCACAAGGTCCCGCGCCGCGACTATCATGCCCGGGGTGCAGAAGCCGCACTGCAGGGCGTGCTCGCGGTTGAAGGCCGCGCGCAGTTCCGTCGCGATCGCGTCGTCGTCGAGGCCCTCGATGGTGGTGACGTCGGCGCCTTCGCAGGCCGCGGCGAAGCTGAGGCAGGCCCGGGCGGGCTCGCCGTCGAGCAGCACCGTGCACGCGCCGCAGACGCCATGCTCGCAGCCGAGGTGCGTGCCTGCGAGGTTCAGCTCCTCGCGCAGCGCGTCGGCCAGATGCGTACGCGGCTCGACCTCGACCGCGACCGCACGGCCGTTGACGGCGAGCGCGACGTTGACGCGCGGCGGGCGGACGGGCGCGTTCATGCGGCGCTCCTGACGTCGGGTCGCGAAGGCGAGCCTAAGAGCGCGTAGGCCTGCGCGGCGGCGCGGCGCAGCACTTCGACGTGGATGTGGCGGTCGACGGCGTCGGCCATCCCGGCGCGGGCCAGCGCGCCGTCGGCGGCGGGGGCGTCGAAATCGGCGGCGAAGGCGGGGCGGATGCGGCCGCCGAACAGGACGCGCGCGTCGTCGACGACGACGGGGGGCGCCTCGACGGCGCCGAAGACGGCGCGTCCTGTTGCGGTCTCAGGGTCGATCAGCACGGCGCCGATCGCATGAGCAAACTCGCCGACCTTGCGGCAGTGCTTCACGTATCCGAACCGCGACGACGGGTTCATGACGGGAACGCGCACGCCGACAAGAATTTCGTCGGCGGCGAGCGCGGTAGACAGCGCGCCGGTGACGAACGCCGGCAGCGTAAGCCGGCGGCGGCCCGAGGGACCCGCGATCTCCACCTCGGCGCCGAGCGCGGACAGCGAGGACAGCCAGTCGGCGGCCGGGTCGGCGTGAGCCAGACTGCCGCCGATCGTGCCGCGGTTGCGCACCGCGCGGTAGGCGATGCCGGAGGCGACGCGCGCCATGACGTTCGGCCCGACGTCCGGCGCGCGACCGTCCTCGATGTCGGCGTGGGTGACGCAGCAGCCGTAGACGATCGCGTCGCCGTCGCGGCCGGCGTGGCGCAGCTCCGCGACGCCGGAGACGTCGACGATGAGCTCGGGTTCGGCCAGCCGCAGGTTCAGCATCGGCCCGAGCGACTGGCCGCCGGCCATCACCTTGGCGGCGCCCGGGGTCTGAGCGAGGAGAGCAAGCGCTGCGGCGAGATCCCGTGGCCGCTCGAGGGCGAAGCGGGCGGGCTTCATGCCGCGTCCCTCGTCATCTCGGGCGCGCCGCGGGCGGCGAGCACGGCCTCGACGATGCGCCGCGGGGTCGCCGGCGAGCGGAGAACCTGGGCGCCCAGCGGACGGAGCGCGTCGTTGATGGCGTTGACGATCGCGGCCGGCGGCGCGATCGCCCCGCCTTCGCCGATGCCCTTCACGCCGAAGCGGGTGTAGGGGGAGGGGGTCTCCATGTGGTCCACGCGCGGGGCCGGAACCTCGCAGGCGCCCGGCAGCAGGTAGTCCGCGAGCGTGGAGGCGAGCGGCTGCCCCGCCTCGTCGAACGGCATCTCCTCCAGCAGCGCGGTGCCGATCCCCTGCGCCAGGCCGCCGAAGATCTGGCCGTCCACCACCATGGGATTCACGAGCACGCCGCCGTCCTCGACGATGACGTAGTCGAGGATCTCGACCTCGCCGAGCATGGGGTCGACCGCGAGCACCACGGCATGGGCCGCGTAGCTGAAGGTGCCGCTGTCGCGCTGCGGCTTGTAGCCGGCGGTGACCTCGAGGCCACCGGGGTTGACGTCGGCGGGCAGGTCCTGCGGGCGCAGGTACCAGATGCGGGCGATCTCGGGCAGGCCGACGTCGCCGGCGGGCCCGACGACGCGCCCGGCCTCGAAGCGCACGTCCGCGGGGTCCGCCTGCAGCAGGTGGGCGCCGATCAGGCGGGCGCGCTCGGCGAGCTCCGCGCAGGCGGTCGCGACCGCGCCGCCGGCCATCACCATGACGCGGGAGCCCCAGCTGCCGGTGGAATAGGGCGTCATCGCGGTGTCGCCGTGGACGAGGCGGGTGCGGGCGACCGGCACGCCCAGCACCTCGTGCGCCACCTGCGCCAGCGTCGTCTCGAGCCCCTGGCCGTGGGAGTGCGCGCCGATCCGCAGCTCCAGCCCGCCGTCGGGCGTGAGGCGGGCGCCGGCCTGCTCGTGGCCCGGCACCATCGGGATGCCCCAGCCGGAGTAGACCGAGGTGCCGTGGGCGGCCTGCTCGCAGTAGATCGAGAGGCCCAGCCCAATGCGCCGTCCGTCCGCCTCGCCGGCCGCCTGCCGGGCGCGGACGCCCGCGGCGTCGATCGCCGCCACAGCGCGGGTCAGCGCCTCCGGATAGTCGCCGCTGTCGAAGTGCTTCTTGGTGATGTTGTCGAACGGCATCTTCTCGGGCCGCACGAGGTTCTTCAGCCGTACGACCTCGGGCGCGAGCCCGGCTTCGGCCGCGACGGCGTCGAGCGCGAGCTCCAGCGCGAAGCAGACGCCGGTGCGCGCCACCCCGCGGTAGGGCAGGATCGGGCATTTGTTGGTGGCGACCGACCAGGTGCGGCAGCGGTAGGCCGGGAAGTCGTAAGGGCCGGGCAGGATGCTCGCGACCTGCGCGGCCTCGAGGCAGGCGGAGAACGGATAGGCGGAGTAGGCGCCGCTATCGACGGTCGCCTCGCAGTCCACGCCGCGGATGGTGCCGTCGCGCTCGGCGTAGACCGTGATTTCGTAGTGGTGCTCGCGGCAGTTCGCGTTCGCGGTCAGGTGCTCGCGGCGGTCCTCCAGCCAGCGCACGGGGTGGCCGCAGCGCAGCGCCAGCCAGCCGAGGCAGACCTCTTCCGCAAGCAGGATCGCCTTGTAGCCGAAGCCGCCGCCGACGTCGGGCGAGACGATGCGGACGCGCCCCTGCTCCAGCCCGAGGCACTCCGACAGGCCGGTGCGCACGATGTGCGGCATCTGGCTCGCGGTGTGGACCACGAGCTGGTCGAGCCTGCGGTCGAGATGGACCACGGCGCCGCGGCCTTCGATCGGCGCCATGCACTGCCGGCCGGTGGAGATCGTGCGCGACACCTTGATCGGCGCGTCGAACGCGGCCTCGATCCCGATGTTGACGTTGGTCTCGAGATAGACGTTGTCGCCCCAGTGCTCGTGGACGAGCGCCGCGCCGGGCTCGCGGGCGGCCAGCATGTCGTGCAGCGCCGGGAGCTCTTCGAGATCGAGCGTCACCCGTGTGGCGAGGTCCTCGGCTTCTGCGCGCGTGGGCGCGACGCAGATCGCGAGCAGTTCGCCGACCTGCCGCACCTTGTCGACGGCGAGCGGC
The DNA here is from genome assembly GCF_016907975.1 of Methylopila capsulata. Lineage (GTDB taxonomy): Bacteria > Pseudomonadota > Alphaproteobacteria > Rhizobiales > Methylopilaceae > Methylopila > Methylopila capsulata. Next base: position 640,282 of record NZ_JAFBCY010000002.1, on the reverse strand, counting down.
GGCTGCTCGGAGACCTTGAAGCCGGGCAGGCCGGAGACCGCGCGGATCGGTTTTACGCCGTCGAGGTCGGCGGCGGTGAACACCCGGCCGCGGCAATCCTCCGGCACGTGGATCGCGCGGATGCGGGCGTGCGCCAGCGGGCTGCGGACGAAGGCGACGTCCTGCATCCCCGCCATGCGGATGTCGCCGACATACTCGCCGCGCCCGCGCATCAGGCGGTCGTCTTCCTTGCGCGGCAGCCGCGCGCCGACGCCTTCGCTCAAGGGCGCGCGGCCGCCGCTCACGACGTGGCCTCGGCGAATGCGTCCTGCGCGGCCTTCACCAGAACGCCGTCGGCGCTCAGCAGGCCGTCGAGGATGGAGAAGTGGTCGGCGCCCTCGATCGGGATCAGCGCGCCCGCCGCGCCGGCCTCCGTCCGCTTCGCGTGCAGCGCCAGCGAGTCATGGATCAGCGCCGGCACTTCCGCCGTGCCGTAGGCGATCGCGAGCGGCTTTTGCGTCACCGGCAGGCGGAGCGGGGAGAGCGTCGCGATCTCGTCGTCGGTGAGCTTCAGCGCGGCGTTGAGGAAGGTGTCGCGGATCGGCGCCAGCTCGTAGACGCCGGAGATCGCAAGGCCGGCCGCTACGGCGGAATGACCGAGCAGCATGGCGACGAGGTGCCCGCCCGCCGACCAGCCGGAGAGCACGATGCGGCCGCCGACCCCGAGGGTCCGGCCGTCGCGGGCGAGCCAGTCGAGCGCGGAGCCGAGCTCGGCCACGATCTCGGTGAGGCTCGCGTCCGGCGCAAGCGTGTGGCTCGGCATCGCGACCGCCCAGCCGGCGTCGAGCGCGCCCTGGGCGTAATGCGCGAAGACCTCGCGCGAGTTCTTCTGCCAGTAGCCGCCGTGGATGAAGACGAGGCAAGGGGCGTCGGGGTCGGCCGCGGGGTAGAGGTCGAAGGCCTGCCGGGGCTTCGGGCCGTAGGCCACGTCGAGCTTCGCCGCATGCGCCGCCCGGAACGCCGGCGCCGCGACGTCGCGCGCCGCGACCCAGGCCGCGCTGGTCGGCACGGCCGCGTTGTTGTTGTAGGCCGCGTCGCGCTGGTCCTGGGACAGCGTGTCCCAGACCTCCTGCGGCGCGGGGGCCGAGGCGGCGATCACGCCGCGATCGCCTGCGGGAGGATCGGGCTGTCGGCGTCGAAGCGCTTGCCGGCGCGGAGGCAGAAGGCCGGCTGCAGCAGGCGCTCGGCGATGACGCGGTAATCCTCGTTGTCGCGCAGCACGAAACGGCCGCGGACGTCGTCCAGCACCGACACGTCGGCGACGCGCCCGACGGCGAGCGAGCCGAGGCTGTCCTCCATCCCGAGCATCTTCGCCGGGTGGGTCGTGACCATCTTCACCACGTAGTCGAGCGGCAGGCCGAGCGTCATCATCGAGCTCATCGCCTGGGTGAGGCTGAAGCGCGCCTGGCCCTTGAACGGATGGTTCTCGTCGTCCGCATGCTCCTCCGGCGTGCCGGCCGGGGCGGGGATCTCGGGCACCTGGGTGTTGTAGCCGTGCATGTCGGCGCCCAGCGTGTGGGGCACGACGCCGGCGGCGAGCGCCATCTTGGCCAGGCGGTAAGAGAAGTGGCTGCCGTGGCCGACGTCGACCGTCAGGCCGCGGTCGATCGCCGCCTGGAGAACGTGGTGCAGTTCGCCTTCCGCGTTCACGAAGCCGCCGGGGTGGCGGGTGAAGGGGTGGGCGAGCACGTCGCCTTCCTTCAGCAGCGGAATGACGCGCTCGAGGATGGTGTCGGCGTCCTCGCCGTTGGCTCCGCTCTCCGGCAGGCCCCACAGCTGGCCGAAGTGCACGTAGAGCGGGATCTCCGCGCGGCGGGCGATCTCGGCCGCCATCTCCATGACCTTGATGCCCCAGCGGGCGAAGCCGCCGATCTCGGCGTGGCCCTTGATGCCGCGCACCAGGTCCCGGTTGGCGACGGCCGAGCGCACGGTCGCGTCGATGTCGACGCCGTCGGGGCTGTAGAGGTTGGGATAGAAGTGGCCTTCGAGGCCGCCGACGAGATAGGCGGACAGGAAGCAGAGCACGTTGGTCTCGGACCGCTCCGCGATGAAGTGGCGGAAGCCCGGCAGCGTCATGCAGGACGGGCCGCCCTGGTCCACCACGGTGGTGACGCCCGAGCGCACGCCCACCATGTCGGGGTCGAGGCCGAAGCGGCCGGTGACGTACTGGTAGATGTGGCCGTGGGTGTCGATCAGGCCCGGGAGCACGAGCTTGCCGGAGACGTCGACGGTCTGGGCCGCGCTCGTCGGCAGGATCGCGTCCGCCACCGCCGCGATGCGGCCGCCGCGGACGCCCACGTCGCGGATGCCGTCGACGCCGGTCGCCGGGCAGATGACCCGGCCGCCCTTCAGCAGCAGATCGTATCCCGTCGGTTCGACCATGGTGTCCTCCTCGAACGCCCGCGCCGGATGATGGCGCGCCTGAAAAAGCGAAGTATGCTTCGTAATCTCATGCACGCGGCATGCCAGATGCAGGGCGTCGGTCAGGCGGAGGCCGTCCCGCGGCGCGGGCAAGTCGAGGATCGAATGGCGAAAAACGACGTGATTTCAGATACGTCCAATGAAAATTGGCCGCTGATGGAGCGTCCGGGCTTCCTGGCGCGGCGGCTGCACCAGATTCACGTGAGCCTGTTCAGCGAACGGTGCGCCGCGTCGCGCCTGACGCCGCTGCAGTACAGCCTGCTGTGCGCGCTGGCGGACTGCGAAACCGCGGACCAGACGACGCTTGCGCGCGCCGTCGCGCTCGACCGCACGACGACCACCGGAGCGTTGAAACGCTTGGAGGCGCGGGGTCTCGTTCAGCGCGTGACCTCGCCCGCGGACCGGCGCGCGCAGGTCTGCCGGATGACGCCGGAAGGGGAGGTGCTGCTGGCCGAGATGGAGGACGCCGCGCGGCGCGCGCACGAGGAGACGGTGGCCGCGCTGGACGCCGACGAGCGTGACGCCTTCGTCGGCTACCTCAAGCGCATCGTCGACGCCCATGGCGGACGTCGCGACGCTGTCGTGCTCTGATTTTGGGCGCGCGTTGACCTAAATCAGGGCGCCGAAGAGGCGGCGCTCGGTGCGCCGCCTCGGGTCCAAGCTGCGTTCAGCGCGGGCCGTGGCCGCCCGGCGCGCCGGCGCGGTTGCCCTTGGCGAAGCGCTTCTGCGGCTTTCCAGCGCCGGCCGGGGCCTCGGCGCGGCGGTGGTCGGAGGGGCCGCGCGGATGGTCGGAAGCGCCGCGGGGGCGGGGCGCGGCGTGCTTCGGCGCGTGCCCGTAGGGCTTCGCCGGGCGCGGCTCGCGCGGGGTCTCGACATCGGGACGGGGTCCCGAAAGCTGGGCGCGCGTGATCGCTACGTCGTTCTTCTCGGCCCCAAGGGCCGAGGCGGCGAAGCTCTCCGCGGCGCCGACGGCGATCTCGACCTTGGTCTCGGCGTCGAAGATGCGGATCGCCCCGATGTCGTCACGGGTCACGCCGCCGCGGCGGCAGATCAGCGGCAGCAGCCACTTCGGATCGGCGTTCTGGCGACGGCCGACGGCGAGCCGGAACCACACGCCTTCGCCGAACGGGCCGCGACGCTCGGAAGCCGGCTCGCGGTCGGAGCGCACGGGATCGTAGGCCGGGCGGCCGTTGTCGCGCACGCGCTCGCGCGGCGGCGCCTGGCGCTCGCCGGGGTCGGTGACGTCCTCGGGGGCGGGCAGGCGGGCGCGGTGCAGGCGGGCGAGCGCCACCGCGATCTCCTCCTGCGACTTGTGCGCCATCAGCATGTGCGCGAGGGCGATGTCCTCGGGGGTCGGCTGTTCGGTGAGCGCCGGGTCGGCGAGCAGGCGCTTCTGGTCGAGGGCGTGGATCTCCTCGGCGGTGGGCGCGGCGCTCCAGGTCGGGACCACGCCGGCGTCGACCATCATGGTCTCGGCCTTGCGGCGGCGCGACGGCGGCACCAGCAGGACGCTGACGCCCTTGCGGCCCGCGCGGCCGGTGCGGCCGGAGCGATGCTGGAACACCTCGGCGTCGTGCGGCAGGTCGGCGTGGATCACGAGCGTGATGCTGGGCAGGTCGATGCCGCGGGCGGCGACGTCGGTCGCGACGCAGACGCGGGCGCGCCCGTCGCGCAGCTCCTGCAGGGCGCGATTGCGCTCGTTCTGACTGAGCTCGCCCGACATCAGCACGGCGGGGAAGCCGCGCTCGGACAGCGTCGCGTGCAGGCGGCGCACCGCCTCGCGGGTGGCGCAGAACACGATCGCGGCGGGCGCATCGGCCTGGCGCAGCAGGTTGACGACGGCGGCGCCGATCTCGCGGGGCAGCACGCGCACGGCGCGGTGCTCGATGTCGGCGTGGCCGCGCTCGGGGCCCGCGGTCTCGACGCGGGCGGCGTCGCGCTGGAAGCGGCGGGCGATCGCCACGATGTCGGAGGGGATCGTCGCGGAGAACAGCAGCGTGCGGCGCTCGGCCGGCGCCGACTCGAGGATCGCCTCGAGGTCCTCGCGGAAGCCGAGGTCGAGCATCTCGTCCGCTTCGTCGAGCACCACGGCCTTCAGGCCGTCGAGCACGAGCGCGCGGCGCTGGATGTGGTCGAGCAGGCGGCCGGGGGTGCCCACGACGATGTGGCAGCCCATCTCGAGACGCTTGCGCTCCGCGCGCGGGTCCATGCCGCCGACGCAGGCGACGACGCGCGCGCCGGTCTTGGCGTAGAGCCAGCGCAGCTCGCGCTCGACCTGCATGGCGAGTTCGCGGGTGGGGGCCACGACCAGAGCGACCGGCGCGCCCGCGGCGTTGATGGCGCCCGCGTCGTCCAGCAGCGTGTCGCCCAGCGCGAGGCCGTAGGCCACCGTCTTGCCCGAGCCCGTCTGCGCCGAAACCAGCAGGTCGCGACCGCGCACCGCATCGGCCAGCACCGCATGCTGCACGGGGGTGAGATCGACGTAGCCGCGCTCGGCGAGAGCCTGCGCGAGCGGGGAGGCGGCGAACGGCATGGTCAAGGGGGGTCGCTTTCGATGGGCGCGCGGCGGAAGGGGCCGCACGTCACGGCCCGCAGCGTCCGTGGACGATGATGGGATTGGCGCCCTCATAGCCTTTTTCTACTTGAAACGCCATGGCCCCCGCCGCAGGTCAGATCCTCGCTGGAGAATGGCGTCGCCACGCGCGGCGACGCGAGGCCTCGGACCCGTCCGAGCACGAAGCTTGCCTCCGCGTCTGCGGCCGCGTCGCACGACCTTTGGGCGTCGGTCCGGAACGCAACGTTCGAAGCTGCAACAGGAGACCCAATGCTCGATCTCATCATCAAGGGCGGGACGGTCGCGACGGCGGCGGACACGTTCCGCGCCGACGTCGGCGTGCGCGACGGAACGATCGTCGCGCTGGGGCTCGATCTCGGCGCGGCGGCGGAGGTGATCGACGCTTCGAACAAGCTCGTGCTGCCGGGCGGCATCGACAGCCACGTCCACATCGCCCAGCCCAGCGGCGAGGGCATCGTGATGGCCGACGACTTCGAAAGCGCGACCCGATCCGCGGCCTTCGGCGGCAACACCGCGGTGATGCCCTTCGTGCTGCAGGAGCGCGGCACGCCGCTGCGCACCACGCTCGCCGCCTACCACGCGAAGGCGGACGGCCAATCCTATGTCGACGTCAGCTTCCACCTGATCGTCTCGGAGCCGAACGCCCAGACGCTCGGCCAGGACCTGCCGGCGCTGATCGAGGACGGCTACACCTCGTTCAAGGTCTTCATGACCTACGAGGGCCTCGCCCTGAACGACCGCGAGATGCTGGAGGTGATGGCGACCGCGCGCGAGACCGGCGCGCTGGTCATGGTCCACGCCGAGAACAACGACGCCATCCGCTTCCTCGCCGACCGGCTGGAGCGGGCGGGCAAGACCGCGCCGTTCTTCCACGGCCCCTCGCGGCCGATCCCGGTGGAGCGCGAGGCGACCCACAGGGCGATCAGCTTGGCTGAGCTCGTCGACGTGCCGGTGCTCATCGTCCACGTCTCGAACCGCGAGGCGATGGAGGAGATTTCGCGGGCCCGCCGGCGGGGGCTCAAGGTCTACGGCGAGACCTGCCCGCAGTATCTCGTGCTCACCGAGAAGGACATGGACGGGCTCAACATGGAGGGCGCCAAGTACGTCTGCAGCCCGCCGCCGCGGGACGCGGCGCACCAGCAGGCCTGTTGGGAGGGGCTGCAGCAGGGCGTGTTCGACGTGTTCTCCTCCGACCACTGCCCCTTCCGCTACGACGACCCCGCCGGCAAGCTGAACCCCAAGGGCCGCACCAGCTTCCGCTGGGTGCCGAACGGCATCCCGGGGGTCGAGACCCGCCTGCCGATCCTGTTCTCGGAGGGCGTGGGCAAGAGGCGCATCACGCTGCAGCAGTTCGTGGCGCTGTCGGCGACGAACCACGCCCGCATGTACGGCCTCACGACAAAGGGCTCGATCGCGATCGGCATGGACGCCGACATCGCGATCTGGGACCCGGAGCGCGAGGTCACGATCCGCCAGAGCGGGCTGCACCACGGCTCGGATTATACGCCCTACGAGGGCATCTCCGTGAAGGGCTGGCCGGTGACGACCATCGTCCGCGGACGGCCTGTGGTGCGCGACGGCGAGCTTGTGGGCGCCAAGGCCCACGGCCGCCACGTGGCCCGCGCGCGCTCGGCCTACGCCACGCCGCGCGGAGGGTGAGGGCGTCAGGTCAGGCGGGTGACCATCCGCACGAGCTAGTCAAGCGCCATCAGGCTGGCGTTGCCGCCGGCTGCGGTGGTGTTGACGCTGAGGCTGCGTTCAGCAAGCAGGAACTCGATGGGGTAGGCCCGGCGGCCGGTGGTCGGGTCGAGCCGGGGCACGTGGACCTGGACGTTCGGACCCGGACGCTGCGAGAGCGAACGGTTCAGCTCGACGAGCTCGTCGGGGCCGCCATCGAACAGGGCGGCGAAGACGGCGGCGAGACTGCCGCGGCCCATGATGCGAGTCTCCAGCGCGGCGGGAAGACTGGACGGAAGCGGCTTCGGGAGGATCGCGCGCGCGCCGGCGGCCAGCGCCACGCCGATCTGCGCCAGCTGAGCGGCGTCGTCCGGTCCCGCGCAGAGCAGGTCGCCACGACCCTTCAGGCTGTAGACGTTCCGCTCGCCGACCGGGCCGGGAAGCTCGATCTCGACGCAGAGCGGGCTCCGCGCGATCGCGTCCTCTACCTCGCCCGCGGCGGCGTTCCAGCCCATGGCGCGCAACCACGTTGTGTAGGCGACGGCGGCCGGGTCCGGCGCGCCCTTCGGCAGCCCCGTTTCCGCGGGGCAGGCCGCAAGGAGGCGCCGCAGGATGAGGGGGCCGCCGGCTTTCGGCCCGGTGCCCGAAAGCCCATGGCCGCCGAAGGGCTGGACGCCCACGACAGCGCCGACGATGTTGCGGTTGACGTAGACATTGCCGGCGGCGCTCAAGCCCGCGGCGTCGGCCGCCCGCTCGTCGATCCGCGTGTGGACGCCGAAGGTGAGCGCGTAGCCGGTCGCGTTCACAGCCTCGATCGTCCGCTCGGCGTCGCTTGGCGCGAAGCGGACGACGTGCAGCACGGGGCCGAACACCTCCTCCGTCAACTCCCCGACGCCTTCGAGCTCGATCAGCGTCGGCGCGACGAAGTCTCCGTGGGCGCAGGCGGCCGGCAACTCACGGCGGTGGACCGGTCGCCCCGCCGCGCGCATCGCCGCCACATGGGCCTCGATCCGCTCCCGCGCGTCCGCCGAGATCACAGGGCCGACGTCGGTCGCGAGCCGGTCGGGCGGACCCACGCGCAGCTCCGCCATCGCGCCCTTCAGCATGGCGAGCGCGCGGTCGGCGATCTCTTCCTGCAGGCACAGCACGCGGAGCGCCGAGCAGCGCTGGCCGGCGCTGTCGAAGGCGGAGGCGATCACGTCGGCGGTCAACTGCTCCAGCAGGGCGGAGGAATCCGCGACGAGCGCGTTCTGGCCGCCGGTCTCGGCGACCAGCGGGACCGGAGATCCGTCCGGGTTGAGCCGCTCGGCCAGCGTCGTGGCGATGGATCTTGCGACCGCGGTCGAGCCGGTGAACAGCACGCCGCGCACCCGCGCGTCGCCGACGAGCGTTGCGCCGACCTCGCCGGGACCGGGCAATAGCTGGACCGCGGCGGCGGGAACGCCCGCCTCACGCAGGATGCGAATGGCCTCGGCGGCCGCCAGCGGCGTCTCCTCGGCCGGCTTCGCCAGAACCACGTTGCCGGCGGCGAGCGCGGCCGCAACCTGCCCCAGGAAGATCGCCAGCGGAAAATTCCATGGGCTGATGCAGGCGACGGGACCGAGCGGGACATGAGTCGCCGGATCGAACGCCTGCGCCCGCCCTGCGTAGTACCGCAGGAAGTCCGCCGCCTCGCGGATCTCCGAGACCGCGTTCGCCGCCGTCTTCCCGGCCTCGCGGATGAGCAGGCCGATCAGCGTGTCGCGCCGGCTTTCGAGCAGATCCGCCGCGCGGACGAGGCGCCGGGCGCGCTCGCCTCCGGGCGTCTGCGCCCAGGCGTCGGCCTCAGCCTCCGCATCCACAAGCGCTCGTTCGATCACGTCAGCGCTCGCCTCAACCACATGGCCGACGATGTCGCGCCGGTCGGCCGGGTTGGTCACGGCAACGCTGGTTCCCTCGGCCTCGCCGTCTGCAAGCAGCGGCTCCGCGCGCCAGCGATGGTCGGCGCCGGCGCTGAGAGAGTGCGAAAGCTCGGCCAGGACGCGTTCGTCCGCGAAATCCAGGCCGGCGCTGTTCGGGCGGTCGGGATAGATGTCTCGCGGCCGGCGAATGGCGGGATGCGGCGCGCCGAGCGGCGAGACGGAGCTGGCCTCCGCGACCGGATCGGCGATCAGAGCCTCGACCGGCGTCTCCGGGTCGGCCACCTGATGCACGAAGGAGGAGTTGGCGCCGTTCTCCAGCAGGCGGCGGACGAGATAGGCGAGCAGCGTCTCGTGGGCGCCGACGGGGGCGTAGATCCGGCAGGGGCGGCCGAGCTTGTCGGGACCCACCACCTCCTCGTAGAGCGGCTCGCCCATGCCGTGCAGGCACTGGAACTCGTAGTCGCCGACGCGGAAGTCCGGCCCGGCCATGGCGTGGATGGCGGCGACCGTCTGGGCGTTGTGGGTGGCGAACTGGGGGAACACGGCGTCCCTCGCCTTGAGCAGCTTGGCGGCGCAGGCGAGGTAGGAGACGTCGGTGTGGACCTTGCGGGTGAAAACGGGAAAATCGTCGAGGCCGTCGACCTGCGCGCGCTTGATCTCGCTGTCCCAGTAGGCGCCCTTCACCAGCCGCACCATCAACCGCCGCCCCGTGCGGCGGGCAAGATCGATGACGAGGTCGAGCACGAACGGCGCGCGCTTCTGGTAGGCCTGGACCACGAAGCCGAGGCCGTCCCAGCCCTGAAGCGCGGGGTCGCGGGCGAGGGCCTCCAGCACGTCGAGCGACAGGTCGAGCCGGTCGGTTTCCTCGGCGTCGATGTTGAGGCCGACGTCGAAGCTGCGGGCCTGGACCGCAAGCCCTTGAACGCGTGGGAGAAGTTCCGAGACCACGCGGTCGCGCTGGCTGCGGGCGTAGCGCGGGTGCAGGGCCGAGAGCTTGATGGACACGCCGGGGCCGTCATAGACGCCGCGTCCATTCGCGGCGGCGCCGATCGCGTCAATGGCGCTGCGGTAGTCGGCGCGGTAGCGGTCGGCGTCCGCCGCCGTCATCGCCGCCTCGCCCAGCATGTCGAAGGAGTAGCGGAACCCGTTCGCCTCCATGCGGCGGCTGTTGGCGAGCGCCCGCTCGATGGTCTCGCCGGTGACGTAGCGCTCGCCTATCATCCGCATCGCGAGGTCGACGCCCTTGCGGATCAGGGGCTCGCCCCCGCGCGCCACGAGCCGCGTCAGCGCGGAGCCCAGACCCTGTTGGGTCGACGGCGCCGCCAGCCGGCCGGTGACGACCAGCCCCCAGGTCGCCGCGTTCACGAACAGCGAGGGGCTGTGGCCGAGGTGGGCGCGCCAGTCGCCCGGCGCGATCTTGTCGCGGATCAGCGCGTCCCGGGTGGCGGCGTCGGGAATGCGCAGCAGCGCCTCGGCGAGGCACATCAGCGCGACGCCTTCGGGGCTCGACAGGTCGTACTCCTGCACGAGACCGGCGACGCCGCCGGCCGTTCCCTTGGCCCGCAGCGCCTCCACCAGCGTGCGCGCGAGGCGGCGCGCGGCGGCCGCCTGCGGCGCAGGCAACGCGGCCGCGGCGAGCAACGCAGGTAAACATCGGGTTTCCGGAAGGCGAACATTCCGGTTAACCGAAGCGCGCAGCGGGGTTAACGGCCACGGCCCTTCAGCGAACGCCGCGAACGGTCGGACGGGGCCCTCCGCGCCAGCCGGCGTCTCGGTCGTGATGGTCCCGGCCATGGCGGCCTCCGGCGGAGGGGATCGTCTCCCCCGCCATGGTAGGCCGCCGCGGCGCCGGGTCCAGCGGCGGGGGGCTCAGACCGCGGCGCGCGGGTCCTTCGCGGCGAGGCGGGCGAGGAGGTAGTCCACCTCGGCCTTCGCCCTGGCGGACAGCGCCGCGCCCGGCTTGCGCTGGGCGGCGGAGGCGATGAAGCCGCGCCGCATCATCACGTACTTCCGCACGGCCAGCCCCACGCCCTGCTGCTGCTCGTAGCGCAGCAGCGGCAGGTGGGCGTCGAACAGGTCGTGGGCCTCGTCGCGGCGGCCCTCCGCCTGCAGACGGACCACGTCGGCCAGCATCTCGGGGAAGGCGTAGCCGGTCATCGCGCCGTCGGCGCCGCGCTCCATCTCGAAGTCGAGGAACAGGCCGCCGTTGCCGGTGAGGATCGAGATCGGCCGCATCGAGCCCTCGGCCTGGAAGCCGCGCAGGGTCGAGATCTTCTCGAGGCCCGGCCAGTCCTCGTGCTTCAGCATCGCGCAGGACGGGTTGTCCTCGACGATGCGGCGGATGACCTTCGGCGTCATCTGCACCGTCAGGGTCAGGGGATAGTCCTGGATGACGAACGGGACGTCGGCGCCGACCGCCTCCACCGCCTGTGCGTAGTAGCCGACGATCTGGTCGTCGGTGCGCAGCGCCGGCGGCGGCGCGATCATCACGCCGGCCGCGCCGCGGTCCATCACGGCGCGGGCGAGCGAGCGCATGGCGGCGAAGCCGGGGGCCGAGACGCCGACGATCACGGGCAGGCCCGGCATGCCGTCGATGAACCGGCCGGTGAGGTCGAGCGCTTCGTCCGGCTCCAGCTTCGGCGCCTCGCCCATGATGCCGAGCACGGTGACGCCGGTCGCGCCGGCCGCGAGATAGGCCGCGATCAGCGTCTCCACCGAGCCGTGGTCGATCGCCCCGTCGGCCGTGAAGGGCGTCGGCGCGATCGGAAAGAGGCCGGCGGCGGAGGACGTGAGGCGCATGGGGGAAAACCTGTCTGCGGATGCGTGCGTTCTGGGGGAGATACCCCGGACGCGTCGGGGCGGGAAGCCGCGGCCGTCGGCGCTCCGGTCGTGCCGCCCGGCCCGACCGGGCCGTTCTAGCGTTACGTCGGCGTCTGGCGCTAAGCGAGGGCCTGAGATCGCGCCGGCCGTCCGGCGCCGCAGGGCTCAAAGCGATGACCGACCCTCACTCCCACGACAACGCCGCCCACGACCACGCGTCCCATCAGGACGATGGCCATGGGCGGTCCGGCTCCCACGCCGGCCACGCCCATGGTCCCGGCGGCCACACGCATGCGCCGGCCTCCTTCGGCCGCGCCTTCGCGCTGGGGATCGGGCTCAACACGGCCTTCGTGGCGGTGGAGGCGTTCTACGGCTACGCCAGCGGCTCGCTCGCGCTGGTCGCGGACGCCGCGCACAACCTGTTCGACGTCGCGGGGCTGATCGTCGCCTGGATCGCGTCCGTGCTGTCGCAGAGGCCGCCGTCCGCGCGCTTCAGCTACGGCCTCCGGGCGAGCTCGATCCTCGCGGCGCTGTTCAACGCGCTGTTCCTGCTGTTCGCGGTCGGCTTCATCGTGTGGGAGGCGGTCGAGCGCTTCGCCGAGCCCCGGCCGGTCGCGGGCCTCACCGTGACCATCGTCGCCGCGATCGGCGTGCTCGTGAACGGCGGCACGGCGCTGCTGTTCCTGTCGGGCCGCAAGGGCGACATCAACATCAAGGGCGCCTACCTCCACATGGTGGCCGACGCCGCGGTCTCCGCGGCCGTCATCGTCGCGGGTCTCGCGGTGCTGGCCACCGGCTGGGAGTGGATCGACCCCATGGTCAGCCTCGGCGTCGCCGTGGTGATCCTGGTCGGGACCTGGGGCCTGCTGCGCGACAGCGTCGTCATGTCGCTCGACGCCGCGCCCCCGAACGTCGACCCGGAGCAGGTGCGCGCCTTCCTCGCCGCCCGGCCGGGCGTCGTGGAGGTGCACGACCTCCACATCTGGGCGATGAGCACCACCGAAACGGCGCTGACGGCGCATCTCGTCATGCCCGGCGGCCACCCCGGCGACGCGCCCATGCGCGCGCTCGCGTCCGAGCTGCGCGAGCGCTTCCAGATCGCCCATCCGACGATCCAGATCGAGCTCGAACAGGGCCGCTGCGCCTTCGCGCCCGATCACGCGGTGTGAGCCTTCGGGGCGTTCAGCCGATCGTCACGCGGCGACCGCCTGCGCCCATGGGGCCGCCGTCAGCCGGCGACCGAGAAAGTCGATCAGGGCCGTCACCCGCGCCGGCCGGAACGCGCCCGGCGGCGTCACCACGTGGAGCGCGATCGGCGGCGGCGACCAGCCGGGCAGCGCGGCCTCCAGCCGGCCCGACGCCAGGTCGTCGTGGACGATGAACTGCGGCTGCACCGCGAGGCCGAGGCCGGCGCGCAGGCTTGCCGTCAGGGCGTCGGCGTTGTTGGCCCTCAGGGGGCCGGTGACGTTCACGGCCTCCTCCGCGCCGGAGGCGTCGAGGAACCGCCAGCGGTCCCAGCCCGGCAGGTAGGCGTAGCCGAGGCAGGCGTGGGCCTCGAGGTCGCGCGGGTGCTCCGGGCGCCCCGCGCGCGCAAAGTAGGCCGGCGCGCCGACGACGAGCCGCCGCACCTCGCACAGCCGGCGCGCCCTCAGCCGGGAATCCGCCAGCGCGGCGATGCGGAGCGCCACGTCGAAGCCCTCGCCGATCAGGTCCACCTGGGCGTCGGCGAGGTGGAGGTCGACGGAGACCTGGGGGTGCGCCTCCAAAAAATCCGGCAGCAGCGGCGCCACATGGGCGATCCCGAACGACATCGGGACCGCGAGCCGCACCCGCCCGCGGGGCGTGGCGGAGCCGGCGACCGCCTCCGCCTCCGCGGCCTCGCCCGCCTTCAGGATGCGCTCGGCGCTGTCGGCGGCGGCGCGTCCCGCCTCGGTCAGCGAGAGCCGGCGGGTGGTGCGGTGGAGCAGGGGCGTTGCGAGCCGCGCCTCAAGCCGCGCCACGGCCTTCGACACCGTGGCCTTGGAGAGGGCCAGCTCCTCGGCGGCGCGGGCGAAGGAGCCGCGGGCCGCGACGCGGGCGAAGATCGCCCAGGCTTCGAAATCCGGGAGGGTCGTCGTCATGATCAATCCTGGAAACAGTCAGTTTCAATCGTTTCTATTTCGATCCTAACAGGAGTGCGTACTTTCGTTCCAACGCAAACCGCCGGACCCGAAAGGCTCACCCGATGACCTCCGCCCTGCACCATGTGACCGCCGTCAGCGGTCCCGCCGCCCGCAACGTCCGGTTCTACACGGACGTCCTCGGCCTTCGCCTCGTCAAGAAGACCGTCAACTTCGACGATCCCGGCACCTATCACCTCTACTACGGCGACGACGCCGGTCGCCCGGGCTCGATCCTCACCTTCTTCCCCTGGGACCATGCGGCCGTCGGCCGGGTGGGCGTGGGCGAGACCTCGCGCACCGCCTTCCGCGTGCCGCGCGCCTCGATCGGCTTCTGGACCCAGCGCTTCGTCGAGGCCTCCGTCTCCCATGAGGCTCCGGTGGTCCGCTTCGGCGAAACCACGCTCGCGTTCAAGGATCACGACGGCCTTTCGCTCGCCCTCGTCGGCGTCGAAGGCGCCGAGAACGAGCCGGGCTGGGACGGGGCGAAGATCCCGGCCGAGCACGCCATCCGCGGCTTCCACGGCGTCACGCTGCTGCTCAGGGACGCCGCCCCCACGGCCGCGATCCTCACCAACGTGTTCGGCCAGACGGAGGTCGGGCGCGAAGGCAGCGTCACCCGCTTCGACGCCGGCGGCGAGGGCTACGGCCGCTTCGTCGACCTGCACGCGGCGGGCGACTTCCTGCCCGGCCGTCCCGGTCGCGGCGGCGTCCACCATGTCGCCTTCCGGGCGGCGGACGACGTCGCGCAGGCCGAGATGGCCCGCAGACTGGTGACCGAGCACGGCCTCGGCGTGACCGAGCAGAAGGACCGCAACTACTTCCGCTCGATCTACTTCCGGGAGCCGGGCGGCGTGCTGTTCGAGATCGCCACCGACGCGCCGGGCTTCGCGGTCGACGAGCCGGCGGAGACGCTCGGCCAGGCGCTGAAGCTGCCGCCCTTCCTCGAGGCGCTGCGGCCGAAGATCGAAGAGCGGCTTCCCGCGCTCGCGTGAGAGGGCGGCCTTTAAGCTCGACGCGCCCCTTGGTCCCCCTCCCCCTTGCGGGGAGGGGTTAGGGGTGGGGGTGGCCCAGAATCAAGCTCCTCCGCCAAGGCGTGCTCCCCCCGCCGGCCATGGGACGGGCGAGGGCTCGATCTAAACCACCGAACGCTGGCCCTCCCTGCAAGGGGAGGACGCAGCCTGAAACGTCAAATTCCCCGAACCGAAGGAGCGACGCCCATGAGCGCGCAGGACCTCTCGTTCGTGCATGTCCACCGGCCCGCGACGCGGCCCGGGCTTCCTCCGTTGCTGCTGCTGCACGGCACCGGCGGCGACGAGACCGATCTCCTAGCCCTCGGGGAGGCGATCGCGCCGGGCGCGGCGCTGCTGTCCCCCCGTGGACAGGTGCTGGAGCGCGGCGCGCCGCGGTTCTTCCGCAGGCTCGCCGAAGGCGTGTTCGACGAGGACGACGTCCGCCGCCGGGCGGGCGACCTCGCCCGCTTCGTCGCCGAGGCGCGGACGGCCTACGGGATCGCCGCTCCGATCGCGCTCGGCTACTCCAACGGCGCCAACATCGCCGCGGCCGTGATGCTGCTGCATCCCGGCACGCTCGCGGGCGCGGCGCTGCTGCGGGCCATGCCGCCGCTGACGACGCCGCCCGCCGCGGAGCTCGACGCGGCGCCCGTGCTGATGCTGTCGGGCGCGCTCGACCCCATCGCCTCGGGCGCGCACGCCGCCCTGCTGGAGCGGCAGCTGCGCGCGGCGGGCGCGGCGGTGACGCTCGAGACCCTGCCGGCGAGCCATGGGCTCACCCGGATGGACCTCGAGGCGGCGACGCGCTGGTACGCGCGGCTCGCCGCCGAGGGGCGGGTCGCAGCGGCGTCGTCATAAGCAGCGGACCGTCCCGCCCGGCTCAGCCGGCCGCGGACGGCCGCGCGACGATTCTGTCGCCCTGGCGCGCGACGAGGCCCATGGCCTCGAAGGCGGCGAGCCAGCCCTCCATCGGCCAGCGCCTCCACTTCGCGTGGAACAGCTCCGCGTTGCGGACGATGTCCGCGAGATGCTCGATCGGCGGGTCGCTCACGGGGTGGTGCTGGTGGAACGCCGGGGCGCCGCCGAGAAACAGCAGCGGCGTCCCCGCCGCCTGCGCCGTGAGGCCGAAGTCGGTGTCCTCGCCGCCGTAGCCGACGAAGGTCTCGTCGAAGCCGCCGAGCGCCTCGAAGGTCGCGCGGCGCACGCCGAAGGCGAGCGACCAGAACAGGCCGGGGTTCAGCTCCGGCCGCAACCCCTCGGCGGGGAAGGGGCGCACGGGATGGGCGCGGCCGGCGGCGCGGAGCGCGCCCTCCGTCCAGGGTCCGCGTGCGTCGTCGGGGCCGAGGTAGAGCGCCTCGGGGCAGATCAGCGCGTCCGTCTCGTCGAGCGCGGTCTCGATCGCGTCGACGAGGCCGGCGGAGGGGATGCAGTCGGCGTCGAGGAACAGCAGCCGGCAGCCGGTCGCCAGCCGCGCCGCGCGGTTGCGGGCCCCTGCGAGCGGCAGGGTCCTGTCGGGCAGGCGCGCCACGCGCACCGGAAACGGCGCCGGCGGCAAGGCCAGGGCGCTGTCGTTCATGTCGACGACGACCAACTCGTGCGGGCGGCGATCGGAGCGCCGAAGCCCTTCCAGCAGGTTGAGCAGATGAGGCGTGCGGTTGCGCGCAAGCGTCAGGACGCTGAGGTCGCTCACGGCGCCCGCCGCCAGAGGTCGAGGCGGTAGCGGTCGGTCCGCTCGCTCCGCGCCGCCTGGAACGGCGCCGAGATCGCGTCGGCGAGCTTCGCCACCGCCTCGTCGCCGGTCTGCGGGTAGTCGGTCTCGCCGATCCAGTGCACCAGCAGCAGGTCGCCGCCGGCCGCGAGCGCCGCGTCGATCCGCCGGCCGGCGAGGAGGATGTCGGCGTCGCTCCAGTAGTAGACGACCTCGGACAGCAGGATCAGGTCGAACGCCCCCGCGGGCGCCTCCGCTGGGAAGGTCGCGCGGCTGAAGCTCACGGTTTCGAGGCCCTCGCAGCGCGCGCGGGCGGCGGCCAGCGCGCTGTCGCTGACGTCGAGCGCGACCAGCTCGCCGGCGTGGTCCGCCACCCGGCGGGTCAGCACGCCGTTGGCGCAGCCGACCTCAAGCGCGCGGTCGTAGCGGCGGCCGGCGAGCGCCGCGATCGTGCGGTCGTACTTCGCCTGTTCGTAGGCGCTGGTCTCGAAGCGCCAGGGGTCGGGATCGGCCTTGAACATGCCCTCGAAATAATCCGGCGGCAGGGAGTGGTCAGGACGCATGGCGGAAGCTCCGGAGGTACAGCACGTCGGCGGGGGCCATGCGGCGCAGACGCTCGGGCACGCGGAAGCCGTCGCCGTGGAGCGGCGTCATCTGGCTGCGGTGGGCGGCGAGCGCGAGGCTGCGCGGCCCGGCCGGCGCGGGCTCGGTGCGGAACGCCCGATAGCTCGCCGGCATCGCCTCCTCCGCCCACACGACGTATTCGAACACGCGGAGCGGCCGGGGCGCGGCGGCGGCCAGCGCATAGGCCAGCGCGCAGGCGGCCTTGTGGTCGCAATGGGGGTCGCGCCCGCTCGTGACGGCGACGGCGTCGACCCGGCCCCTGCGGCAGAGCGCGGCGAGCGTGGCGAGCGCGCGCGCCCGGCGCGGGTCGCCCTCCTCGGGCGGGGCGGCGTCGGGCCAGTCGAGAAAGGTCGGCGGCGGCGCGAAAGGCGTCAGCCGCCGGAGCGCGCGGCGCGCTTCCGCCCGGCGGATGGCGGCGAGATCGCGCGGGCCGCGGTCGCCGTGGGAGGCGGCGCCGTCGGTGAGGAACGCGACGCCCGCAAGCCGGTCGTCGGCCGCCGCCTCGCGGATCAGCGCGCCGGCGCCGATGGTCTCGTCGTCGGCGTGGGGCGCGAGCACCAGCCAGCGGGCCCTGGCCCAGGGGGTTTGGCTGAGCCGGGCGGCGTGCGGCGCGGTCACCACAGCTCGTCGCCCTCGCCCCAGACGTCGTGGTCGAGCCAGGCCTTGGCGGCCTCGTCGCGGGCGTGGTCCGGACCGGCCTGGCGGAGGTAGAGGCTGAGGTCGCGGATGATCTTGTCGATCCGCGTGCCCTCGACCGCGCTGCGCGTGCCGACGAGGCGCGCGGAGAGCTCCATCACGTCGAGCGCCGCGCGCTCGACCACGCCGCGGGTCATCTGCACGAAGGGCTTGGCGTCGGGGTGGTCGGCGGCGGCGCGGTCCGCCGCCTCGCGCACCCAGAGGCCCGCCCCGCGGGTCGCGGCGACGGCCTCGCCGAACTTCGCGCGCTGCAGCGGGTCCGCGCGGGCGGCCTCGCCGAGCGCCGCCCGGGTCTCGGCCAGGAGCGCCTCCACGCCGCCGAGCTGCACGGCGAGGAACCGCCACGCCCCGGCCGTAAAGCGCGGTTCGATGTCGTAGACGCCGGGCTCGCCCAGCAAATCGTCGTCGGCGGGGCGCACCCCGGTGACGTCGTAGGAGCCGCTCGCGGTGGCGCGCATGCCGCGCATGGTCCAGGCGGAGAGGTCGGCGCGTTCGGCGATGTTCGCCGCCACGATGACCAGCCGGCGCGGCCCCTCGTCCGGCCGCGCGGTGACGATGGCGTAGTCGAGGCTGCCGGCGCCGGTCGCGAACCGCTTGGCGCCGTCGAGCCGCCAGCCGAACGGGTCCTTGGCGAGGGCGACGCCGGGGGTCGGTTCGGTCGCCCAGACGCCGAACAGCCGGCCGGCCGCGAGATCCCGCGCGAGGCGCTTGTGCTGACGCTCCGAGCCGTACCAGGCGAACAGCTTCAACGCGTTGACGTGGCCTTCGAAGATGCGGCCTAGGCTGAGGTCCGCGCGCCCCACCATCCGGAGGCAATCGAACAGCGCCCGGTTCTCCTCCTGCGCCGATCGGAAAACCTCGCCGCCGGCGGCCGGCGGAGCGAAGGTCTGGTGCATCCGGCACCGGACCAGCAGCGCGACGCTGTCGGCCGGATAGACGCCCTTCGCGTCGTAGGCCGCGCCCAGTTCGGCGAGCGCCCCGTCGAGCAGGGCGAAGCGCAGCGCGGTGGCGGGGAGGTTGGTCATGAGGTCGCCTGATCCAGGATGAAGGCCGCGGCTTTCGCAAGGCCCGCGGGGTCGTGCAGGCCGGCGATCCGCCGCGTGTCCAGCCGTCCGGCCTCGTCGAGGGTCGCCGGCCAGTCCGCGGCGTTCGGCCAGCGCGGCCGGACGACCGCCGCGCCGAGGGCCTCGAGCGCCGTGGCCTTGGCCGCCTGCTCGTCATAGGCCCGGTCCTCGGGCACGCAGACGAAGGGACGAGCCGCGGCTGCGACCGCCCCAAGGACGCCGTCGCCGGCGCCGCCGACCACGACGCCGGCCGCGGCGATCGCGCGCTCCGGCTCGTCGGTCCAGCCGAGGACGTTGAGGTTGTCGGGGCACGGCGTCGGGGGCTCGCCCGGGCCGATGACGCGCCACTCCCGCTCCGGGGTCGCGCCCGCCGCCGCAGCGAGGTCGGCGCCCGTGACGCGCGAGCCGCCGCGGCCGAAGGCGACCATGACGACGTTGGCCTCCGGCTCGGCCGGCTTCGGGGCGACGGCCAGCCCGCTGACGTAACGCGTCTTGGCGCGCACCCAGTCGGGCGTGCGCGGGTCCTCCAGCCGCTCGTCGAACGGCGCGAGCAGGGCCTGCGCGCCGCGGAAGGCGTCGAGATGGGCGGGGTCGGACCGGTCGCCGGCCAGCCGGACGTAGACGGTTGGCGTGGCGCAAAGGCGGGCGAGCATCGCGACCTCCACGGAGACGTCGACCACGAGCAGCGCGGGGCGCCGTTCCGCGATCCAGCCGGCGATGGCGAGCGCCCGGGCGCGGACGCCGTCGTGGTCGTAGGGCGCGTAGTGCAGCGCCTCCGGGCGCTCGGCGGCGTCGTCGCGGCCATCGAAGCCGTCAGCCTGCGGGCGGTCGTCCGGGATGTCGAGCGTTTCGAACGGGCCGCGCAGGCCCGCGACCCCCGTGCCGATGAGCGTGAAGCGACCGGGCGCCAAGGCGGCGATGGCGGCTGCGCGGCGCCGGTGACCTTCGCCCTGGTGATGGACGTAATAGCCGATGGGGGCCGGGCTCACGCCGCGACCTCCGTCGGCGCCGGCGCGTCCAGCCGGAACGCGCAGGGCATGAGAGGCAACTCGGGCTCGAGGGTCGCGACCAGCGCGTCGCCGCCGGCGCGACGGCGCAGATCGCGGCGCCACAGCGCGCGCTCCCGCCAGAGATCGAAGGAGGGCAGCAGCATGGCGTCGGACGTGGGGTCGCCAAGCCGGGCCATCGCCGCGGCCATGCCGCCGCTCGCGCGGCCCGCGGTCCGCGGCGAGACCCGCACCCAGACGTCCCGCGGGTGCGCCAGCCGGGCTCCGGTCGCCTGCGCCGCCATCACGAAGGCCCAGTCCTCGCCGGTGGGGCGCAACGGCACGCCGCCCGCCGCGCGATAGGCGGCGGCCGTGACCGCGAGGCTCCCGCCGGTGTTGTCGCCGTGCCGCGGCGGCAGGTCCCATGGCCGCGGGTCGAGTTCGTCCTCGATGCGCCGGACCTCCGCCCAATAGGCGGCGAGCGCCGACCAGCGCCGGCGCACGAGAGCCGGCGCAGGCTCGGCCTCGTCGAGCACAAGCGCGCCGCCCACGAGGTCGACGCCGCGTTCGATCGCCGCCACGTTCGCGGAGACCCAGTGCGGCGGCGGACATGCGTCGGCGTCGGTGGTCAGCAGAATCCCGCCGCCGTCGCCGCCAAGCAGGTCGAGCGCGAGGTCCATCGCCCGGCGGCGGGCGGAGCCAGCATGGGCGAGGTCCGGAGGGAAGACGGCCTCGTCCACGTGAAGAACCAGTTTGCCGGCGTAACGCGCGCTCAGCTCGTCCAGAACCTCGCGCGAGGCGTCCGTCGTGTTGTTGAGCGCGACGACCACAGGCAGGGGCGCCGGCCAGTCCTGCGAGGCGAGCGCCGCGATCAGGCGCGGCAGGCGGTCCGCCTCGTCGCGGGCCGGCACGCAGACGACGAGGCGCCGAGGGTCGGGGCGACGCGCGGTCATACCGCGAGGGCCAGATCGGACCGGGCGATCGGCGTCCTGGCCTCCGCGCGGCCAGGGGCGGCGGCGAGCCGGCGGTACAGGCGTTCGTAGATGTCGATCATCACGTCGACGTCGCAGTGACGTTCCGCGCGGTCGCGGCAGGCGCGCCGGTCAAGCCGCTGGGCCGCGATCGCAGCCGCTGCGAGGCTTTCGGCGTCGTCGGGACGCGCCAGCACGCCGCAGTTCTGGTCGACGATCTCGGCGATGGCGCCGCGCGCGAAGGCCGCGACCGGCGTCCCGCAGGCGAGCGACTCGGCGGCGACGAGACCGTAGGGCTCCTCCCAGCAGGGCGTGAACAGCAGGGCGCGCGCGCCGCCAATCACCTCCGCGAGGCGGCCGTGCTCCAGATGCCCGAGGTGGACGGCGTTGGGTCCGAGCCGGGGCGCGATCTCGGCGGCGAAATACTCGGGATTGGAGATCGGCCCGGCGATCCGCAACTGCGCCCCCGCGATGCGGGCCGCGTCCATGGCGAAATGAAGCCCCTTCTCGGGGACGATCCGGCCGGACCAGACCAGATAGGGTTCCGGGTCGGGCTCGGCCTGGAAGGCGAACCGGTCGAGGTCGATGCCGTTCAGCACGACGCCTTCGATCGGCGCGATCGGCTTCCAGAGCTGGCGCAGCGCCTCCGACACCGCGACGAAGGTCGCACGCGGCGACCGGCAGAGCCGCACGCCGCTTTCGAGCCAGCAGAACGGCGGCGTGTGCAGCGTCGTCACCATCGGCGTCGCGACGGTGTCGGCCATCGCGACCGGCAGATAATGCAGAGCGTTGTTGTGAATGACGTCGAAGTCGCGCGAGGCGAGGTCCGTCATCAGCCTGAGATAGGCGTGGTGCTCGCGAAAGAACGCGACGTCGGTCGCTTCCGCGACGCCGACCTCCTCGAGCGCGGTCTCGTCGCAGATCGCCTCGAGCCCGAGCGTCTTGTCCGATCGCGTCGAGGCGAACACCGTCACGTCGTGATCGCGCTTGCGAAGCCCTCTCGCCAGGAGATGGGTGTGCGTCTCCAGTCCGCCCGCGAAGGGCTCGCGGATCGGATGCTTCAAGTGGGCGATGATGGCGATGCGCAAACCGGGGTCCTGGCTCTTGAGGAAAGACGAAAGGGCGCCCCGGAACGGGCGCCCTCCGATGAGCCGAGATGTCAGAGCTTCGCGTGCAGCTTCGACGCGATCTCGAAGATCTCGGACGGGTCGTAGTCCGTCGTGAAGGCGGAGGACGCCCCCTTCAGTTCGTCGATCTTGCCGCCGTCGGGATGGCCCGAAACGACCTCCAGATCGCCGGGCGGGTCGCCCGGCAGAGCCTTCTCGCCGCCGCCCCAGACCGCTTCCATCTCGCGGTAGGTCTCCTCGCCCCAGGTGTAGAGGCGCCGGTGACTGCCCTCGTCGAGGTACTTCTGCGACTCCGGAATTTTGGACAGGTCGATGTTCGGCGTCGGCAGCATCTTCTCCATCTCGACGCCCGTGAGCTTCTTCAGGGCGAGCGCGTAGGCGTGCGCATGGACGGAGCCGCGCACCAGCAGGTAGCCGCAGACTTCCCGGCCGGTCGGATCTGACAGGGTCTCGTAGACGCGGAGCTTGTGCATCCGCGCGCCGCACTCGAGGAAGAAGTTGTGCAGCAGATCCAGCACGAGATTTCCGGTCGAGAACACGAACGTGCCGTTCCACGGCAGTCCGTTGGAATCGACCGGCATGGCGCCGCCGCCCGCGTGCAGGAAGGAGGCCGCCGAGCGGATGTCCTTCATGTCCTCGAACGGGGCCTGCGAGATGTCCCCCTTATGCTCCTTCTCGGGCGAGGGGCCGTTCGCGAGCATCGTGATTCCGTTCGCGACCAGCTCGACGTGGCCAAGCTCTTCGGCCGTAATGCTGGCCACGAGGCTGTAGAACGGCATCACTTTCGATTTGTTACGAAAATTGAAGCTCTGGTACATATAGTTATTCAGGGTCGACATTTCACCAAACTTACCGCCGAGCAGCTCTTGAAGCGCCGCCGCAGCGTTCGGATCAGCCCTTTTCGGCTTCGGAAGTTCAGCCTGAAGCTTGTCGATTCGCATGAACATGTTGGAACTTTCAAATATGAACGGGCTCCTCGCCGCCGGATCGGCGGCGAGGGAAAATAAATTTGAGAGCGGCGATCAGGCGGCCTTCGCGGACGCCTTCGTCGAGGCCTTAGGGCCGGTCGGCTTGCCCGCGGTCTCGCCGGAGACGTCGAGGCCGAGCGCGATCTTGGACAGCAGCTCGTCCGCCTTCTTCTCTTCCGCGAGCGTCTTCTCGAGCAGCGGCACGGCTTCGTCGTAGCCGAGCTTGCCGGCCCAGGTCTTCAGCAGGCCGTAGCGGGCGATCTCGTAATGCTCGACCGCCTGCGCGCAGCCGATGAGAACGTCGTCCGAGGCTTCGGTGCCGCCGAAGTCCTCGAGATCCTCCTCCATCTCGGAGGTGATCCCGGACATCGCTTCGCAGGTCTTGGCGCGTGCCGGCTTTCCGATGATCTCGAACACCTGGGTCAGGCGTTCGACCTGCTCCTGGCTTTCCTCGAGATGGTTTTCGAAGGCGGTCTTCAGCTCCGAAGACTGCGCGGCCTTGGCGGATGTCTTGAGCGCGCGGACGGACTGCTTCTCGGCGTAGTACACGTCCTTGAGCGTCTCGTGAAAGGCGTCCGCGAGGGTCTTTTCCTTGGCCAAATGAGGCTCCCGTGTCTGTCGTGGACTCGGAAGACGTCTCAGGCGGACCCTCGTTCCGCCGGAATCGCGCTCCAGCGGGAGATGTGCGGAATAAACCGATCCTGGGACCAGATTCCGTTATACGCGTATATGATCAGCGATCTGCAGCTCGATCCATCGCTCGGCGGCCTGCAAATTGGCGAACAGCGGCGGCTTCGTGCTCTCGACGCCGTTGAAGCCGGCCTCCAGGCTCCACTGGCCCTTGGCGGGTCCGTGGCTCGGATCGTCGAGCCGGACGATGACCGCGACCAGGCGTCCGTCGTGCAGCACGAGCCGGCCGTCCTCGTCGGCGGAGTCGGTCGCGACCTTGATCTCTCGGAACTCCATCACGCGCGTCCTTCGGATGACTCGTCACGGTCTTTGCGGAAGTGGAGATAGGAAGGGTCGAAGTCGGCGAAGGTCTTGAGCGCCGCGACGTCGGGGATCGCGATCTCGCGGTTGGTCTGGTGGATCAGCCCCGCGCTGCGCAGCTTCTGGAGCGCGCGGTTGACCGACACCGTGGTGAGGCCGACCGTGTCGCCAAGCTCCGCCTGCGACAGCTCCAGCCGGAAGCTGTCGCGCGTGGCCTCGCCCACGGCCTGCAGCCGCACGAGCAGCTCGCAGAGGATGTGCGCCACCCGGACGCTCGGCGTGCGGCGGCCCATGTTGACGAGCCACTCCCGCAGGATCGAGGCGTTCACCAGCTCCGACCACCACAGCGCGCGGGCGAGGGCGGGCCGCGAGGTCAGCATCAGGATGTGCTCTTCGCTCAGCTCCGCGATCCGGCAGGCGGTGCGCGCCGCCATGCCGTGGTCCATCCGGTCCAGCAGGAAGCCATAGAGGTCGCAGAAGTCGCCGGGCACGAGATAGCCGATGATCTGGCGCTTGCCGTCCGCCAGGGTTTTGTAGCGGTAGCCGTGACCCTCGATGATGACGTGCACGGCGTCGGTGCGCTCGCCTTCGCGGACGATGTCGTCGCCCGCCTTCAGCGGCCTCCCGCGCCCCACCACGGCGTGCAGCAGCGCCCTGTCGTCGTCGGGGAGGGGATGTAGCGCCTCGAGCTTGCCGAGGATGGCGGCGGACATGCGGTGGCTCCTGAACGCGGCGGTGGGTCCACGTCGCTGCGACATAGGGCGCCGCCGGGGCGTCGGTAGCCGTCGCCGCTGACCGATCGTTCGCGCCCCGAGGGCTCGGGCCGAACGCCGTGGCGGCGGCTTCGACGCATCTGCTCGCGTGCTGAACAATTGATTGACAAGGTTGCAGCCGACTTCCTACCGTCGTCGAATAAATCGTGGCCGTGCGAGCCGCCGCGACGGGCATCGCCAGAAGGCGAGCCTGGATCTGGGAACGGAAACATTCTGGGGAGGGTGGCAGACATGCGTCGCCACGCGCTGAAGACCTTTGCCGCGAGCCTGGCGCTCATCGTCGCTCTGCCGTTCGCCGGCGCGGCCCATGCCGCCTATCCCGATCGACCCATCCAGCTGCTGGTGCCCTGGGGCGCCGGCGGCGGAACCGACGCGGTGGCGCGCATCGTGGGCTCGCTGCTGGAGAAGGAGCTCGGCCAGCCGGTCAACGTGATCAACCGCACCGGCGGCTCCGGCGTCGTCGGCCACAGCGCGATCGCGAGCGCGACGCCCGACGGGTACACGATCGGCATCGCCACCGTCGAGATCGGCATGATGCACTGGCAGGGGCTGACCAAGCTCACTCCGGCCGACTTCACCCCGCTCGCCCTGATGAACCACGACATCGCGGGCCTGCAGGTCGCCGCCGACGCGCCTTACAAGGATGCGCCCGCGCTGATCGAGGCGATCAAGGCGAACCCCGGCAAGCTCAAGGCGTCCGGCACCGGACAGGGCGGCATCTGGCACCTCGCCATGGCGGCGCTGCTCTCGAAGCTCAAGATCGACCCCGCCGCCGTGCCGTGGGTGCCGTCCAACGGCGCCGCGCCCGGCTTGCAGGATCTCGTCGCCGGCGGCGTGGCGATCGTGCCGTGCTCGCTGCCCGAAGCGCGCTCGCTGCTGGACGCCGGCCGCGTGCGAAGCCTCGCGGTCATGGGCGCCGAGCGCAACCCGGCCTATCCGAACATCCCGACGCTGAAGGAAAGCGGCCTCGACGTGGTGTGGGACATGGGCGCCTGGCGCGGCATCGTCGGTCCGAAGGGCCTGCCGGACGACGCCCAGAAGGTGCTGATTACAGCGCTGCAGAAGATCTACGAGAGCAAGGACTACAAGGAGTTCATGGCCGCCCGCGGCTTCGGCGCGGTCTGGGCTCCGGGACCCGAGTTCGGGACCTTCATGGCGAAGGGCGACGCCGATCTCGGCGCCGTCATGAAGCAGGTCGGCCTCGCGCGCTGACCCCCGCCCGTCAGGCGTGGCGTTTCATTTGGACCGGTCGGGCTTCGGGGAAAGAGCCATGCGCGTGAACGACGCCGTGACGGGGGCGATCCTCGTGGTGCTCGGGTCTGCGGTGACGCTGCAGTCCCGCGGCTTCCCCGATGTTCCCGGCCAGCAATACGGCGCCGCGGTGTTTCCGACGGTCATCGCGCTGGCGTTGGTCGGCTGCGGCGCGGTGCTGATCGCGCAGGGCCTCCGGCGGCGCCCCGCGCCGGCCGAAGCGCCCCCGCCGGGGGAGGAGCGGGCCGACTGGACGCGCTCGGGGCGCGCCTGGTTCAACCTGCTGGCCTGCCTCGCGCTCGTGGTCGGCTACGTCCTGCTCGCCCCGGTCATCGGCTTTCTCGCCGCGATGACGATCCTGACCGCGCTGGTCTGTCTGCTGCTTGGCGTCCGCTGGTGGATCGCGCTGGCCGTCGGGCTCGCCGCCGCGATCGTGATCCATCAAGGCTTCACGGTCCTGCTCCGGGTGCCGCTGCCGCGCGGCGTCATCATTCCGTTCTGAGGGCGTCCCGATGCAAGCGATCGAAGCCGCCTTCGGGCTCGTGTTCCAGTGGAACGTGCTGCTCGTCATCGGCGGCGCGGCCATGTTCGGTCTGTTCGTGGGCGCGATCCCCGGCCTCACCGCGACCATGGCGATCGCGCTTCTGGTGCCGGTGACCTTCTTCATGGACCCCGTGCCGGCGGTCGGCGCCATGATCTCGTGCTCGGCCATGGCGATCTTCGCCGGCGACATCCCGGGCACGCTGCTCCGGATTCCCGGCACGCCGGCATCCGCCGCCTACACCTCCGAAGCCTACGCCATGACGAAGAAGGGCGAGGGCGAGATCGCGCTCGGCGCCAACCTGCTGTTCTCCGCGCTCGGCGGCCTGTTCGGCACTCTGGTGCTGATCGTGGCGGCGCCGTCGCTGGCCGAACTCGCGCTCAAGTTCTCGTCCTTCGAATACTTCTGGCTGGCGCTGCTCGGCCTCACCTGCGCGGTGTTCATCGGCGCGGATTCGGCGGTCAAGGGCCTGGTCAGCCTGTTCCTCGGTCTGCTGATCTCGACCATCGGCCTCAACAACCCGGCGGGCGTGCCGCGGTTCACCTTCGACAACGTCGACCTCACCGGCGGGATCGACTTCATCCCGGCGATGATCGGCCTGTTCGCGGTGTCCGAGGTGCTGCGCTGCATGGTCCACGGGGCCAAGGACCTGCCTCTTCCGCAGACCTCGGTCGGCAACCTGTTCGCCGGGTGGGGACGGATGTTCGTCACCTACTGGCGGCAGCAGATCCGCGGCAACGTCATGGGCACGGCGATCGGCGCGCTGCCGGGCGCGGGCGCGGACATCGCGGCCTGGGTGTCCTACGCCACCTCCCGCAAGTTCTCCAAGACGCCGGAAAAGTTCGGAACCGGCCATGTGGAGGGCATCATCGAAAGCACCTCGGCGAACAACGCCGCGCTCGCGGGCGCGTGGGTGCCGGCGCTGGTGTTCGGCATTCCGGGCGACTCGATCACGGCGGTCGTCATCGGCGTGCTCTACGTGAAGGGGCTCAATCCCGGTCCGACGATCTTCCTGAACAGCCCCGAAATCATCTACGCCGTGTTCCTGATCTTCATCCTGGCGAACATCGCGATGATCCCGCTCGGCTGGGCGGCGATCAAGGGCGCGAAGCAGATCCTGCGGGCGCCCCGCAACATTCTGATGCCGCTGATCCTGGCGTTCTGCATCGTCGGCGCTTTCGCCACCAACAACTCGGCCTTCGGCGTGGTGATCATGCTGGTCTTCGGCGTGATCGGCTTCCTCATGGAGGAAAACGACATACCGATCGCGCCGTGCATCCTCGGGATCGTGCTCGGGCCGCTGCTGGAAGAGAACTTCGTCACGTCGATGATCAAGGCGGACGGCGACTTCCTGGCGTTCTTCGAACGCCCGATCGCGGCCACGGCGGGCGTCGCGACGCTCTTGATCTGGTTCCTTCCGCCCCTGCTCAGGCTCCGCCGCCGGCGCGCGACGAACGGCCCGGCCGCCATCGGCTGATCTTACAAAAGCTCGGCCGGCGTCGAGGAACCGACGGTTGTGGCGGCAAAGGGACTGCGGCTCCCGTCGACGGGAGAAACTCAGGCGATCTCGTCCGCGATGTTCCTCACGCAGTCGAGGAGCGCGGACACGATCAGCTGCGGAGGCTGCTCTTCGAAGCGGTACCGCGGCAGGCTGACGCTGACGCAGCCCGCCGGTCTGCCGTCGCGTCCGGCGATCGCGGCGCCGTAGCAGCAGATGTCGAGTTCGTTCTCCTGCAGGTCCAGCGCATAGCCGCGCGCCCGCGTCGCCTCGACGTCCGCCATCAGGGCGGCGCGCTCCGTGAAGGTGTGGGCGGTCCGCGCCGTCAGCGTCAGGCGCGCCGTCGCGCAATCCTCGGGGGACAGGGCCGCAAGCCAGGCCTTGCCGACCGAACTCGAATGCAGCGCGACGCGCGTTCCGATCCGAGACGCCATCCGCACGTTGCGGCGGGACTCGAGCTTTTCGATGTAGACCATCTCGGAGCCGCTCGGGATCGCAAGGTGCACGGTCTCGTCCAGAGCGTCGCGCAAGGCGACCAGATGCTCCTGGGCGGCCCGGCGCAGGTCCGAGCGGTCCCAGCTTCGGAACGCCAGGCTGATCAGTCGGGGCCCCAAAGCGAGGCGGCCGGTGCGGGGCTCCTCGATCGCAAGCCCCTCCGCCACCAGCGCGGCGACGATGCGGTGCGCGGTCGGACGGGGAAAGCCTGTCTGTCTGGCGAGCGAGGCCACGGTCAGCTCGCCCGGCGCGTCCGCGATCGCCTGCACCGCCCGCATGAACTTGCCGAACGCGGCGGCGCCGGGCACGTCGGTCCGGTCGTGCGGGGCGGGCGTCTGCGGCGCGGTCTCCATGGCCTCGTCTCTTAAGCGGTGAGGTAGCCGCCATCCACCGGCAGAATGACGCCGGTGACGAAGGCCGCGGCGGGACTTGCGAGGAACACGACGCCTTCCGCCACGTCGGCGGGGGCGCCCCAGCGGCCGAGCGGCGTCCGGGAGAGGATCGCGCCGGCGCGGGCCGTGTCGTCCTGCAACGCCTGCGTCAGCGGCGTCGCGATCCAGCCGGGCGCGACCGCATTCACGCGGATCCCCTCGGGGGCGTAGGCGATCGCCAGCGACTTGGTCAGCTGCATCACGCCGCCCTTGCTGGCGCTGTAGGCGGGGGCGAGCCCCGCCCCGAAGAAGCTCAGCATTGAGGCCATGTTGACGATCGACCCCTTGCTCGCCGCGAGCCGGGGCCGGGCCAGCGCGCAGAACCGCATCGTCCCCGTCAGGTTGATCGCGATTACCTGCTCGAACACCTCCGGATCGTGCTCGGCCGCGCGGCGGATCACGCCGGCGCAGTTGACCAGCACATCGAGCCGGTCGAGCCCGTCCACGAAGGCCGCCACGCCCGCGGCGTCGGTGACGTCGAGCTCCTGCGCGGTCAGGTCGAGACCGGGGCTCGCCGCGACCCCGCTCGCGCCGAAGCCGACGACGCGGACGCTCGCGCCGAGCGCGGCCAGCGCCTCCGCCACGCCGAGGCCGATCCCGGACGTTCCGCCCGTGACCACGGCGACCTTGCCGGCGAACAGGTCCGCCGCCCAGGCGCTCCGCGGCGCGGTCATGCCGACGCCTCCGCGGCAGCGACGCCGGGCAGGGGCTTCCGCACCAACACGAGGTAGGCCACGGCCGCGACGCCCGCGACGACGGCGCTCGCCAGCAGGGCGTTGACGTAGCTGTCGGTGGTCTGGACGATCCAGCCGGTGATCACGGGCGCGAACGAGCCGGCGAAGTAACCGCCGAAGTTCTGGATGCTCCCGAGCGACGCCACCTGCCGCTGGGGCGAGATCACGCTCACCATCATCCAGCAGGCCGCGCTCGCCATGTTGATGAAGAACATCGCGAAGCACAGGAACACGACCGCCATGGCGACGCTCGGCGTGAAGGCTGCGGGCACGGTGAAGGCGGCGCCGCCGAGCAGGCCGACGCAGACCGGCCACTTGCGGCTCGCGATCAGGCCCGCGCCGGCGCGGTAGAGCCGATCGGCGATCTGGCCGGCGCAGAGCATGCCGACGGTGCCGAACAGGTAGGGGATCGCCACCACCCAGCCGGTGCGCGCCACCGACAGGCCGCGCTCGTGCTCGAGGTAGCTCGGCAGCCAGGTGAGGTAGAGCCAGACCATGTAGATCACGCCCATGAACCCGAAGATCATGCCCCAGGTGGCGGCGTGTCCGAACAGGCCGCGCCATTCCCGGAACGTGAGCGAGCGGTTGACGCCGCCCATGTCCACGCCCTCTTCGAGATGCGCGGTCTCTTCCCGGGTGAGCTCCACCTCGGCTCGGTTGCGGTAAAGCAGATACCAGCCGACGGCGACGACGACGCCCACGAGGCCGGTGATGATGAACATCCAGCGCCAGCCGAAGGCGAGCATCATCGCGGTGAGCACCGGCGGCGCGATGCAGGGCCCGATGGTGGAGGCGCCGACGAAGATTCCGGTCGGCGTGCCGCGGTCGCGCACGTTGAACCACTCGCTCACCACCTTCGCGCCCGCCGGGAACTGCGGCGCCTCGCCGACGCCGAGGACGGCGCGGGCGACGAGGAACTGGTGGAAGCTGCCGACGAGGCCGCACACGATCTGCGCCAGCGACCAGAAGAACATGCCGGCCCCCAGCATGATGCGCGAGCCGAAGCGGTCGAGCAGCGCGCCGATCGGCAATTGCGCGAAGGCGTAGGACAGCGAAAAGGCCGACAGCAGCAGCCCCATCTCGGTCGGCGTTAGGCCCATCTCCTCGCGGATCGCGGTGTTCGCGATCGAGAGCGAGCTGCGGTCGAGGTAGTTGATGACGCCCGCGACCGTCAGGAACGCCACGGCGATCCACTGGATGCGAACGAGCCGGGCGGTTTTTCCGGCGGGCGACGCTTGGCCCCCGGACGAGATCGTGGCCTCGGTCATGTCGGCGTTTCCTCAGGTTCTTGTTGATTGAAGGCTGGACGTCAGTAGGTCGCCCGTCCGCCGGAGAGGTCGAACACCGCTCCGGTGTTGAAGCTGCAGCTGTCGGAGGCGAGCCAGAGCGCGAGCGCCGCGACCTCCTCCGGTTCCCCGAGCCGCTTCAGCGGGCTCTTGCCGATCATCGTCTCGACGTGCGCCGGGCTCATCTGGTCGAGCAGCGGCGTCCTTACCGCGGCGGGCGCGATCGCGTTGACGAGGACGCCCGAGCCCGCAAGCTCCTTGCCGAGCGACTTGACGAGCGCGAGCACGCCCGCCTTCGCCGCGCTGTAGGCCGAAGCGTTCGGCGTGCCCTCCTTGCCGGCGAGCGAGCCGATCGCGACGATGCGCCCATAGCCGGCCTCGACCATGCCGGGGACCACCGCGCGGCAGGCGTGGAACGCGCCGTGCAGGTTGACGTCCAGGATCCGCCGCCACTCCTCGAGGGGATAGTCGACCAGCGGAACCGTCACGCCGGCGTAGCCCGCGTTGTTCACGAGGACGTCGATCCGCCCGCACCGCGAGAGCGTCTCGTTCGCCGCCTGCGCGACGGCCGCGGCGTCGGTCACGTCGACGGCGACGCCGTCAGGCGTGGGCGTCCGGTCCCAGACGACCGTCGTCGCGCCGGCGGTCCTGAACGCGTCGGCGATCGCCGCCCCGATGCCCTGCGCGCCGCCGGTGACGACCGCGACGCGGCCGGCGAAGTCGTAGGCTGCGCGGGAGGTCATCTCACCGGATGAACTGGTCGACATAGTCCGCGCCGAGCCCGACCTCGCCGTAGTGCTTCCGGCACAGCTCGATCTTGGTGAAGACGTCCTCGTAGCCGGTGGTCGCGCCCCAGGGATCGACGTAGTTCATCGAGCCGGTCACCTGGAACAGGGTGATCATCTCCTCGACGCCTTCGTCGACCACCAGAGTGTGGGTCTCTCCCGGCGGCTCGAACACGTAGCCGCCCTCGGTCGCCTCCCAGTCGTGCTCGAGGTAGCGCCAGCGGCCTTTCAGCACGAAGCCGTGGACGGGACCGGGATGGCGGTGGCGGCTGAGCACGCCCGACTTGCGGACGCGGAGGAGATTGACCCAGTAGCCCTGCGAGCGGTTGAGGCAGAGCGGGCGGAACCAGACGTTCACGCCCTGCGGGACCCAGATGCGCTCGTCGTCCGGAATGGCGCTCGGCACCACGAGGTCCGGGATCATGCCGAGCGGCTGCGGCTTCTGGAACGGCATCCGCCGCAGCGTCTCCGGATCGATCGGCTCCGACGCGGCGGCGGCGTTGAGGTTGGTCATGCGCGGCTCATTGTTCACAATGTGGACAAATAGTCCATTATGTGAATACTTTGCGCGCCCGCACCGGTTGTCAATTGCTTCGTTTCTGAGCGCCGTCGCCGGACCGCCGCTTGCGGCGTCCGGACCCTAGAGGTCGAGCGTGACCGAGACGCGCGCGCGCGACACGCAGGGCGCGATCCTGTCCTGGCGGTCCGCGACGGAGATCACCGCGTCGCGGTGAATCACCACCCCGTCCCGATAGCCGCAGACGCAGGACCCGCAGACGCCGAGCTCGCACGAGGACGGCATCGTCACGCCGTGGTCGCGCAGGACCTCGAGCAGGGAGCGGTCGGCCGGGACGTGCAGCGTCGCGCCCGTCGAGGCGAGTTTCGCCTCGAACGGCTCCGGCTTGAAGTTCTCGTCGAGCGTCGCCTGGAAGGCCTCGGCGTGGATGGAGGTCTCGGGCCAGCCGAGCGCGTCCGCGGCGTCGCGCACGGCGTCGAGCAGCCGCTGCGGGCCGCAGACGTAGAGGCAGGCGCCCTCGCAATAGGGGCCGACCGCGCGCGGATCGAAGCGCCGGCCCTCGGCCGAGAACCATGTCGACAGGCGGTCGCCGCAGGCCGCCGACAGCTCCGCGAGCAGCGGCGCGTCGGCCGCGCTCCGCGCGCAGAAATGCACGGCGACGTCCGCGCCTTCGGCCGCAAGGCTATGGGCCATGGGAAGCCCCGGCGTCACGCCGATGCCGCCGAGCACGAACACATGACGCGCGGCCTCGCGGATCGGGAAGTTGTTGCGAGGGGCGGAGACATGCGCGACCGCGCCCTCGACCAGCGCGTCATGGGCCCATCGGGAGGCTCCCCGACCGGCGTCCTCGCGCTTGATCGCGATCTGGTACGTCCGCCGATCCTGTGGGTCGCCGCAGAGCGAGTACTGCCGGATCCTGCCGTCGGGGAGCCGGAGGTCGACGTGCGCGCCCGGCTCCCAGGCCGGCAGCTCGGGGCGGCTCGCATGGACGAGCGTGAGATGCAGGACCCCCGGGGTCGCGAGCCGCGCGGCCTCGACCCGGAGCTTCATGACGACGCGGGCTGTCATGCGCCGTCGTCGTCCAGCAGCTCGATCGCGTCGCCGGGACGGATCACGCCGCCGCGCTCGATCCCGCAGTTCAGGCCGGAGCGGTTGTAGAGCGGCAGATAGACCTGCAGCCCGAGCAGCTCCTCGAGATACTTGCAGGGAAAGTTCAGCCGGCCCCCGCGCAGGATCACGTCGCCCACCCGGAACCGGCGGCCGACGAGGTGATTGAGCGGGACCCCGCGGACGGTGAGGTTCCGCCGGTGGTCGCCGGGCGCGAGAGCGATCGGGCCGCCCTGCAGCGGCGGGTCGTTGCGCGCCAGCGCGTCGAGCGCCTCCTGCTCGATCAGCGTGACCTCGCGCGTGTCGGGTTTCGGCGAGTAGGTGCCGGATCCCTCGTAGTAGCGATCGCCGACGATGCCGCGGCCAGCCACGCATTGCGCCTCCTGAAGCTCCTCCATCTCGTAGCTCGCGCCGGGCGCCACGTGGATGTGCAGCAGCACGCCCTTGAAGCCCGTGGCGCCGCCGGCGACGTGGCGGGCGATCGATCCCGCGGCGTGCGCGAAGGCTTCGACCATCGCCAGAGCGGGGCCGGGGGCCGGGCTTCCGCCGAGCGCATCCTGAGGCGTGTCGTCGTCTCTCATTGGTCGTCTCCCTGCGGCCGTCGTAAGGCCGCTTCGATCTTCCAGACGTCGGCGGCTCCCGCACGTGTCCGGGAGCCGGAGGTTCGTCGTCGACCTCAGTCGATCTTCGCGCCCGCGGTTTCTGGCGCGCGCAGCGTGGCCGTCAACGTGATCAGCGCAAGCGCGATGAGGTAGACGGAGATCGGCCAGGTCGAGCCGCTCCAGGCGAGGAGGGCGGCCGCGATCATGGGCGTGAAGCCGCCGCTCAGCGCCGCGCCGACCTGGAAGCCGAGCGAGGCGCCGGTGTAGCGCAGCCGCGCGTCGAACAGCTCCGACATCCACGCCGCGCCGATCGCGAACATCACGCCCTGGCCCAGGCTGAGGGCGATCGCGACCGTGAGCGCGATGATCGTCGGGTCGCCGGTGTCGAGCAGCAGGAACAGCGGGAAGGCGAAGCCGATCGAGAACAGGCAGGCCAGGACGAACATCGGCTTCCGCCCGTAGCGGTCGGCCAGCATGCCGAACAGCGGCAGGGTGAAGAGCTCGATGATCGCCGCGATCAGGATGCCGTTCAGGATGACGCTGCGCGGCAGGCCGAGCTTGGTGGTGACGTAGGAGATCGAGAAGACGGTGACGATGCTGACATAGGCGATCTCCGAGACCTTGAGACCCACAGCCTTGGCGAAGGTGCGGGTGTGCTGGGTCAGGATCTCGACGATCGGCATTTTCGCGACGACGTTGCGCTGCTTCACCTGCTGGAAGGCTGGCGTCTCGTTGAGGCGAAGCCGAATGAACAGCCCGACGCCGACGAGGACGGCGCTCGCCAGGAACGGAATGCGCCAGCCCCAGGACAGGAAGTCCTCGTCCGACATCAGCCCCGCAAGCCTGAAGGCCCCGATCGACGTGATCACGCCGAGCGGGTAGCCCAGCTGCACGATGGCTCCATAGAAGCCGCGCTTTTTGTCAGGCACGCTCTCCACGACCATCAGAACCGCGCCGCCCCACTCGCCGCCGATGCCGAGCCCCTGCGCGAGCCGCAGGACGACCAGCAGGATGGGCGCCCATATGCCGATCTGTTCGTAGGTCGGCAGGCAGCCGATCAGGAAAGTGCCGACGCCCATGATCAGCAGAGTCAGCGAGAGCATCGCCTTGCGGCCGAGCTTGTCGCCGAAATGGCCGAAGATCACGCCGCCGAGAGGGCGGGCCGCGAAGCCGACGGCGTAGGAGCCGAACGCCGCGATGGTGCCCACCACCGGATCGAAACTCGGGAAGAACAGCTTGTTGAAGACGAGCGCGGCCGCCGTTCCGTAGATCAGGAAGTCGTACCACTCGACCGTGGTGCCGATCACGCTCGACCAGACGATCTTGCGACGCTCGGCGCTTGGAAGCTTTTCTCCGGCGGAAACCGCCGTCACCTGTGAGATGTCCGCCGCAACTGTCATCATGAACCCCCGTTGGGTTGTGGAGACGTCGTCGATTGCAGGCTGGCCGGTCGTCGCTCGCGTCAGGCCCTCGGCCTGGTAGTGAGGCGCGGCGCGAAGGCCGCAGGCGACCGCGCCGCCCGGCCAGCTGGCCGGGAGGTCAGATCCGCGCGTCGAGCGCTGCGGAAAATCAGTCGGCGGGCAGAGCCGCGACGCAGCCGACCTCGACCTTGATGGCCGGATCGGCGAGGCGGCTTTCGACGCACGCCCGCGCCGGCGCGGCGCCGGGCGCGACCCAGGCGTCCCACACGGTGTTGAAGGCCCCGAAATCGCCGATCGCCGGAAGCCAGACCATGACGCTCAGGATGCGGCTCTTGTCGGTCCCGGCCTCGGCGAGGATGGCGTCGATCTTGGCGAGCACCTGCCGGGTCTGGTCGACGACGTCGACGCTCAGATCGTCCGGCACCTGGCCGGAGAGGTAGACGAGACCGCCATGGACGGTCGCGGCGGAGAGACGGGGTCCGCTCCCGATGCGGCGGATCACGAACGGCGCTTTCGGCCGGCGGACGCCAGGCAGGCGGCCGATCGATGCGGCCGTCGTCGGCCGGCATGATTTCTGCTCGTGCGGAACGGGGCCATCGCCGCCGCCGAGGTCGCGCCCAAGTGGTCGCGACAAGAGATTGAGCGCGCCATGCTGCTCTCCCTTGAAGGCGCGACCAGCCATCGCGGGTCGCTCAGGGATCGAAACATGTTTACTTTGGGAAATCAAAAGGGACTCTTCCCAGCATTTTGCCCGTTCTGCGCGTGCCTTGGGCGCCGTCTGTGAGAAGCGCGGACATGGCGCCGCATCAGTCTCCATTTGCAGGGTGTTTCCCGCCGTTCGGCGCCTGAAATAATTGCATTAAAAAATCGCGCCCCGTATGTTTTCTGACAGAACGCTCTTGCCTGCGGCAGGGGATCGAGCCCGCGGGCGCGCCTCGGACGAGGCGGTCCGCGTCCGCTCAAAGATCGCCGGCGTGCTACGGACGTCGTCCGAGGCGACTGGACGACGATCGGAGGACTGGTGCTGCAAACGGCCGAAAGCGACCGCCTGGGTCCAAATCTGCGCGCGCTGCGGCAGGAGAGAGGGCTGACCCTCGATCGGCTGGCCGGCATGAGCGAGCTGACGCGCGGGTATCTTTCGCTGGTGGAGCGAGGCCTGAAGACGCCCTCGATCACGGCTCTGTTGCGGGTCGCCCGGGCCCTCGATGTCAACATCGCCCAGCTGTTCGACCTCAACGCCGCGCCGAACGTCCGCTACACGCTCCAGCGCGCGGGCGACCACGACACGACGGACCGCAGCTTCGGCCTCACGCCGCTCGCGCCGGGCCGGGCGAGCAAGATGATGGAGCCCTTCCTCATGCGCCCCGCCCATTCCCCCGGCGCGATCGGCGGGCCGCGCTGGGCGCATGGCGGCGAAGAGATGATCTTCGTGGTCTCGGGACGTGTCGCCGTGAAGCTCGGCGGCGAAGAGATCCTGATGGGCCGAGGCGATTGCCTCTACTTTTCTGGCGAGGAGCGGCACGAGGTGCGCAGCCTCGGCGAGGAGCAGGCCGAAGTGCTTGTCGTGATCGCCGCCGCGGCCGGATGACGTCTTGACGTCGTCGGGCCTCTGGTGGGCGCGATGCGCCGGTT
Source organism: Methylopila capsulata (assembly GCF_016907975.1). GTDB lineage: Bacteria > Pseudomonadota > Alphaproteobacteria > Rhizobiales > Methylopilaceae > Methylopila > Methylopila capsulata. Next base: position 603,470 of record NZ_JAFBCY010000002.1, on the reverse strand, counting down.
CCCGCGCCGCGCCGTCGTGGACCGCGGCTGCAGCGGAGACTGCGGGGCGCCGACCTCGGCCCTGCGCTTTGCGCCAAGTGCGGGACGGTTTGACGGCGGGCGGTCTTCGAACCTAATCGAGGGGCGCGACGACGAGCGCTGGCGCGCAACGCGCGCTGAACCCGAGAGGCTGCCATGATCCCCTGGATCCATCTGGACACGGCGCAGGCGCCGGGCGGCGGCGGCGTGCTGAAGCTCGCGCGGCGGGGAGACGAGTTCTCGATCCGCATCGGTCAGATCGAGCTGATGAACAGCCGCCTCAGCGGGTCGGAGAAGGCGCTGGCGACGCTCGCCTGCGAACGGATCAGGGACCGGGTGCGCCCGCGCGTGCTGATCGGCGGCCTCGGCATGGGCTTCACGCTCGGCGCGGCGCTGGGCGCGCTGCCGGCCGGGGCGTCGGTCGTGGTGGCGGAGCTGGTTCCGGCGGTCGTCGCCTGGGCGCGCGGGCCGATGTCGGAGATCTTCGGGACCAGCCTCGGCGATCCCAGGGTCACGATCGTGCAGGACGACGTCGCCGCCGTGATGCGCGCGGATCGGGGCGGCTACGACGCGATCCTGCTCGACGTCGACAATGGGCCGGAGGCCCTGACGCAGGCGTCGAACGACGGGCTCTACGGCCTCGAGGGCCTGGGGGACGCCCGCGCGGCTTTGAAGGGGGGCGGCGTGCTGGCGGTGTGGTCGCAGGGGCCGGACAAGTCGTTCGGCGCGCGGCTGTTCAAATCGGGCTTCAAGGTCGAGGGGCATCGCGTCCGCGCGCACCGCGCCGGCAAGGGCGGCCGTCATGTGATCTGGCTCGCGATGAAGGCCCAGGCCGGCCCGCCCGGCGCGGGAAAGCCGAAGCCCCGCGCGAGGCCGTCGCGAGCCGGCGGGCGGCCGTCTGCGTTTTAGGCCACGGCGCGCCCAGCGCCAGAAACCTCTCCTGCTTTTTAAATCCGAGGCGGCGCGACGGGCGCGCCGCCTCGGACTGGTCAGTTCGACAGCGAGACTTCGACGAGATTGTCGGAGAACGTCGGCGAATGCCCCATGTCGCCGAACTGGTGCGATGAGATCGAGTTGACCGTGCCGTCGTTGAGCTGGCGCCAGTAGCCGAGCGTCGCCACCACGATCCCGGACGTGACGTCGTCGGTGATGCGCGCCACGCCCTTGAAGGCGCCGCGGTCGTTGGCGACCGTGACGCGGGCGCCCTCGACGATGCCGCGCGCGTCGGCGTCCGCGCGGCTGATCATCACGAACTGCTCGCCCTGGGTGTGCTGCTTGTCCGCCATATTGGCGTAGCAGGAGTTCAGGAAGGCGTGGCTCTTCGGGCTCACGATGTTGAGCGGGAAGCGCTTCGCGAGTTCGGGATCGGCGGTCGCGCTCTCGCGCGCCCCGACATAGTCCGGCAGCGGGTCGAGGTCCTCGCCGGGCTGGAAGTCGAGGTACATCTGCCTGAACGGCGGGGCCACGAAGTTCTTGGCGCCCTCGACCTTGAACTCGCACTTGCCCGAGGGCGTGGGGAAGTTGCCGTCCCTGTGCGGGGCCCGGTCGTCCGGCGTGCCGACCTTCAGCCGGGCGAAGCCGTGCGTGCGCATGTAGTCGAGGTCGACGCCCTCGCAGGCCGGCGACGACCAGTCGACGTAGTGCTCGAGGCACTCGCTGTCCGACCACTTGAAGTTCTCTTCCTCGAAGCCGAGCCGGGCCGCGAGACGGCGGAAGATCTCGTTGTTCGGGATCGCCTCGCCGGGGCTGTCGGCGCACTTGGTGTTGTAGGTGAGATAAAGATGGCCCCAGGAGAGGATCATGTCCTCCATCTCGGCGCCCATCGACGCCGGCAGCAGGATGTCGGCGTAGGACGCAGTGTCGGAAATGAAGTGTTCGGCCGAGACCAGGAACAGGTCCTCGCGCATCAGGCCTTCGACGATCTTGTCGGTCTCCGGCGCCTGGGTCACGGGGTTCGAGTTCCAGCACATCATCGACATGATCGGAGGACCGTCCGACAGCCCCTCGCCGAGCAGCGCGCGGCCGATGTGGAGGTTCGAGACGACGCGGGTGCCCTCGGGGATCAGGTCCGGGCGGCACATCACGTCGAACTTGTAGGGGTGCTCCCAGACCGGGAACTGCGTGACGCCGCCGCCGACGTGGCGCCATGCGCCGGTGAGCGCCGGGATCGAGCTCACCGCCCGGATGGTCTGGCCGCCGCCGTAATGCCGCTCGAGCGCGACGCCCATGCGGATCGCCGCCGGCTGCGCGGTCGCGAGTTCGCGCGCGAGCGTGCGGATGTCTTCCGCCGAAACGCCGGTGATCTCCGCCGCCCATTCCGGCGTCCGGGAGGCCGCGCGCTCCTTCAGCTCGTCGTAGCCGAGCGTGTGGTTGTCGACATAGTCCTGGTCGACCAGCCCCTGCGCGATGATCGAGTTGATCAGCGCCATGGCGAGCGCGCCGTCGGTGCCGGGCTTCGGAGCGATGTGCCAGTCCGCGGCCTTCGCGGTTCGCGAGGCGTAGCTGTCGATTACGACGACCTTCGCGCCGAGCTTCTGCGCGTCCTTCACGATCGCCCAGTGGTGCAGGTTGGTGCTGACCGAGTTGCAGGCCCAGATCACGATGTACTTTGAGTGGATGTAGCTCTCGGGATCGAGGCCGGCCGTCGGTCCGACGGTGAGCAGCCACGCGGTGCAGGAGCCCTCGCCGCAGAAGGTGCGCTCCATGACGGTCGCGCCGAGACGGTTGAAGAAGGCGTCGCCGCCGTTCAGCCCGTGCACGAGCCCCTGGTTGCCGAGATAGCTGTAGGGCGCGATCGCCTGCGGGCCGTATTCCTCGATGATCGCGGTCCAGCGGGCGACGATGGTGTCGAGCGCCTCATCCCACGTGATCCGCTCGAACTGCCTGGAGCCCTTCGGGCCGACCCGCTTCATCGGGTAGAGCAGGCGGTCGGGGTGGTAGTGGCGCTCCTCGTAGTTCTTGAGTTTTACGCAGAGCGTCCCACGGGTCATAGGGTGCTCAGGGTTTCCCCTGACGCCGAGCAGCTTGTTGTCCTGCACCTCGAAGATCATCGAGCAGGTGTCCGGACAGTCGTGCGGACAGCCGCCATAGAACGTCAGCGATTTCACGTGGTCGTTCATGCCCGTCCCTCCGACGCCAGCGGACGCGCCTTTCGCCCGGGCGCTGGCGCGGCCCCCGTCGCATGACGCTTTCACACTAGAACAACTCGAATACTTGGATGGCGAAAGAGCCAAGAGTTGCGGATTGGATGGCGCCAAGGCGAGCCTCAGGGTCTTCGAGGTCGTCCATTGGCGCCATGGACAAGCCGTCGCTTGGCTTTCAAAGTTCGCGGCTAAGGGGCCCGTCGATGGCGCCAACGGTCCAGCGGGTCGCACGTGGAACTGACGCTCGCGCTGGACCATGGCTCCAGCAGATCCTTGCAGGCTCAGATCTTCGAGCAGGTGCGCGCGCTGATCCTCGACGGCCGGCTCCGTGCGGGCATGGCGCTCCCGCCGAGCCGGCTGCTCGCCGAGCGGTTCGGCATCTCGCGCAACACCGCGCTGATCGCCTACGAGCGGCTGATTTCGGAAGGCTATGCGGAGGCGCGGGGGACAGCGGGCGTCTACGTCACGTCCATCCCGCCCGACGCATTGATCCTGATCCGGAACGCACGCCGCCCCGACGCCAGCGGACCGACGCCGGAGGCCTCCAGCGAGCCGCTGCTCTGCTTCGCGGGGGCGCCCGGCGGCGGCGGCGATCGCCCCGCGCTCGACTTCTGGGTCGGCCGATCCGACGCCGCGTCGTTCCCGCTGAAGACCTGGCGGCGCATCGTCAACCGCCTCCTGAGCGGCGGAAGCGGCTATCTCACCGACTACGGCGATCCGGCGGGCCTGCCGGAGCTGCGCCGGGCGATCGCCGATCATCTCGGTCGGGCGCGCGGGATGACGGTGACCGAGGACCAGATCATCGTCACGGCGGGCGGCCAAGAGGCGCTCAACCTCGTCCTGAACCTGCTGCAGTCCCATACGCGCCAGCTATGCATCGAGAACCCCTGCTACCTCGGCGCCTCGATGCTCTTCAGCGGCGCGTCGCTTGCGATCCACCCGATCCCCGTGGACGAGGAGGGCATCCGGACCGATCGCCTGCCGACGGCGCGGGGCAGCCTCCTCTACGTCACGCCGTCGCACCAGTTTCCGACGGGCGTGCTGATGACGCTCGCGCGCCGCCTCGCGCTTTTGCGATGGGCGGAGGAGACCGACAGCTTCATCGTCGAGGACGATTACGACAGCGACTTCCGCTACGACGGCCCGCCGCTGACGTCGCTCGCCGGTCTCGACCGCAGCCGGCGCGTGTTCTACGCCGGGACGTTCTCGAAGTCGGTCGGCGCGGGGCTGCGCATCGGCTTCGCGGCGACGCCGCGGCTGATGTGGGACGACGCCAGGCTCCTGAAGGCGCGGATGAGCAACGGCCAGTCCTGGCTCGAGCAGGCGGCGCTCGCGGCCTTCATCAACGAGGGGCACTTCGACCGCCACCTGCGCAGGCTCCGCCAGGTGTACAAGCCCCGCCGCGACGCCCTCGTCGCCGCGCTGAACGAGCAGTTCGACGCTCCGAGGATTTCGGGCGCAGACAGCGGCCTCCACCTGGCGTGGCGCCTGCCTCGCGGGTTTCCGAGCGCGCGCGAGGTCCAGGTCCTGGCGCGGGAGGTGGGCGTCGGGGCCTACGCGCTCTCGAGCGGCGCGGCGTTCGACTTCACCGGGGAGGCCGCGGAGGACACGCTGGTGCTCGGCTACTCGTCGCTCGATGAACGCCAGATCGCCGCCGCGGTCTCGAAGCTTCGGCTCATGCTGTCGTCAACCGCAGCCTCCATCCCGCCTTTCCCCCAATCGTCGAGCGGTCCGAGATAGCGTTCGAGCCCGGCGACCAGCGCGCCGCGGCGAACCGAGCCCGCTTGCCCGGCCAGCATCGAGGACGTTGCGCGCCATCACGCCGTTGACGCGGACGTTCTCGGCCCTCCCACGCGCGACGCGGAGCTTTCGACAGGCCGCGCCGGGTCAGGCAGGCCGCCTCTCACACGAGGCAGTCGGCCAGCCCAAGGTCGAACAGTTCCAGGAAGGAGGCGGCGTACTCCGCAAAGAAGGCGAGCGGCGCTATGCGCGCCGCCGCGTTCAGACGCGGCTTGGCCTTGGCCTGCCTCAATCCCTGCTCGACCAGCCGGCGCGTGCGGTCGAACGCCGGATGTTGATAGCCGGCTTCATCAAGCGGCGACATAGGCCGACGCCTGGTCTGCGGCGCGACCAGTTCAAGCGCCTCATCGACTTCGGAGGAAGGGAACGCTCTTTGCTCAGGTTAGGCTGCTCGCCGAGGCGGCGACCATGGACCCGCCGTGAGGCGTCGGCCCTTCCGCAGGCGGATCATTGATGTCGTCGATTTTGATTATCGGCGACATTCGTTTGATCGATATGCCGCGAGGCACGATGTTGGTGACCAAGAGCCGCGGGTCGGTGCCCGAAGGCTTGGTGCAAAGAGGTCTTGGTCATGTCAAACCGCATCGTCGCCGCCGCGGCCGGCGCAGCTATCGCGACTTACGCGGCTGTCGCCGCGTCGCTGCTGGCGTTTCCATCTATCGCCGCCAGCAAGCCAGTCGCCTCATTCGCCGCGACAGAAGCCCGCCTCGACAGCTCCGATGCCGTGACCGGCCAAGTCCAGACGCAGGTCGCGGCCTCCACCGTCAATCGCGAGGAACGCGGCTGGGACGATACGAGCGATCGCGTTCCCGTGTGGATCAAGTTCGCGGGCGCCGCGCCCGCAGAACTCGGGCGGCGATAACCGAAGACGGGGCCGTCCAGCGGCCGTCGGGGCAGATCGGCAGTGTCTGACGGGGCCGTCCAGCGCCGCGCCAGTTGAGGATCCAGCTGTCGGCGGCGCCAGGCGCGGCGCCCGTCGCCGGGCTCGCCGAGACGGGAGGCCGCCACGCGCGAGAGACGGCTGGCGTCCCCTTCGTCGCCGGTGGTGTCGACGCGGCGGTCGGCGCGTCGACCACGAACGCCTTCGCGTCCGTGACCGGATAAGCGTCTGTTGGCGTGAACCCCGTCGCGCCCTGGAGGGCCGCGAGCCACTGTGATCGCTCATATCCGACCTTTGCTATGATCTGACAGCAGGCTATCGGCATCGCAAACACCAGCGCCACGACGAGCCTCGCCGATCACGAGGCTGGCGCGTTGTGCGGGACGACCGCGCCCGGACAGACGCGTTCTCTTAAGGCTCTGCAATAGCGCGGAAGTTTTGGCGCACCCGAGAGGATTCGAACCTCTGACCTCTGCCTTCGGAGAGCTTGTTCATCAGTATATCCTGACATCTGCGACGTCTGTAACGCGTTGAAAATTCAACATATGCTGTTATGATCGTCAACGCCGTCTCGGACATCTGTGTGGGACGTTGTGTGGGACGGGCGGGCCGTGGCGACGATTATCGATACTCCTTCGAAGCGGGCCAAGCTCGCGCCGCGGAGAAACCCGTACTGGCAAGGGATCTCCGGAGGACGAGGGGGCGTCTCCCTCGGCTATCGTCGCGCGGTCAAGGGTTTCGGAAGCTGGGTGGCGAAAGTCGTTTTGGACGGCCGACGTCTGGAGGAAGGCCTCGCCAGTGCGGACGACGATGGCGCGCCCGCCGAGGCGCTGACCTACCGCGCCGCGGTCGCGGCCGCTCTGGAGTGGAGCCGGCGGCAAACCGAAGCGCTCGAACGTCGCGGCGACGACGGAGCAGCGGAGCCGACGGTCGCCTCGGCGATCGCCGAGTACCTCGGTGCGCGAGAGCGGCAAACCGTGTCTGGAAAGATCGCGCGCGGTCGCATGACAAATCATATCCTCGCGGACGTCGCGTTTGCAGCCACGAAGCTGAGCCAGCTTCGTTCGTCAACGATCGAGGCCTGGCGCGGACGTCTGGCCGTGCGTGATGAGGACGATGAGCCGACGGCGGGACAGATGGCGCCGGCGACGCTCAACCGTCTGTTGACGGACCTGCGGGCCGCCTTGAACGCCGCCGCCGAACGCTATCGACGCGAACTCCCCGCGCATCTCCCGCTCGAGATCAAGGTCGGGACCCGCGCCATCTCGGTCCAGACCGTAGCTCGGAAGCAATTGCTGACCGACGACGAGGTGCGGCGCCTCGTGGACGCCGCGTTCGGCGTCGATGACGATTTCGGGATGCTGGTGATCGTCGCCGCCGCCACTGGCGCGCGGTTCTCGCAGATCGCCGCGCTCCGGGTTCGCGACGTCCAGGCTGCACGTGGAAGGGTGATGATGCCCGGCTCCCGTAAGGGGAGGTCGCGGTCGGCCAAGGCGGCCGTCGCCGTGCCGCTGTCCTCAGCCGTCCTGGCTCGCTTGGCGCCAGCGCTCGACGGCCGTCGCGGCGACGAGCCTCTTCTGACGCGATGGGCTTACAAGCGCGCTGAACGGCTGAAGTGGGAGCGAGATAGGCGCGTGCCCTGGAGAGCGGCTTACGAGATCGAGCGGCCTTGGTCGGCAACGGTCGCCGCGGCAGAGCTGCCCGGAACGATCATGTACGCGTTTCGCCACAGCTCCATTGTGCGCGGACTGGCTGCTGGGCTGCCGGTCCGCCTCGTCGCGGCGCTCCATGACACCAGCTCGGACATGATCGAAGCGCACTACGCAGCCCACATTGTCGACGCCACAGAAGAGCTTGCGAGGCGCGTCGCGCTCGTTGCTTGAAGATCGTGCGCCTTCTAGGATGTATGTCAGATGTATGTCGCTCGTGAGAAGACGAGTGTCTACAGATCCGTAATCGAGATTGACATAATCACCCCATTCGTAGCACATAGAGCCATCTAAGCCGCGCCCGTTAATTCTGATGGTCTGTCATTCTGCTGGTCTGCTTGAGCGGCTCTCAGCAACCGAAGCGGCTCTGCCGCTCTCTCGGCAGGATGACGAATGGCCCTCTCCATCTCTTCGCCCGTTCTCGCGCCTTTGCGGCCCGCGGATATCCCGTGGCGCGATCGTCCGCTCATGTCCGTTCAGGCCGCTGCCGCCATCATCGGCCTGTCGACCGCCAGCATCTACGGTTTCGCGGCTCAAGGTCGGCTCGAGCTGCGAAAGCTCGGCGGCCGAACGTTGGTCGCAACGCCGTCCCTGATCGCATTGGCGGAGGCGGCGGAGCCGTGGTCCGCGTCCACGCGGCACGTGAACGCTGTGGCGGGCCGCGCTTCGCGATCGAAGGCGGCCCGGGCTTGACCGATGTCCGACGACAGCGCGACGGCCGTGCTGGCGCGTGACCCGCGGTCGCTCCTGAGCCGCATCGTTCGCGTCACGTCCTATGTCGCCTCGATCGACGCCGGGTCTGGCCCCGAGAACGTGGGGCCGGCAGGACACGCCGAGGTCAAGGCGATCGAGACGCGGTGGCGCGAGCGAACGCGAGCTCGATACCTCGACCAAGGCGCCGACGAAGGGACGCTCGACGCTCTCCTGGACGGGAAGGCTGGCGGGCTGCTCGTCGACACGATGCGGCGGGATCTCTGCATGGGGAAGGCCGCCCCGACCGACAATGACGTGGTCCACCGCACGCTCGTCGGCGCCTTCGTGTGGAAGCGCGGGAGCCTGGGCACGGGTGCGACGGCCCTCACGAGCTGGTCGCCAAGCCTCGGCTCGGAAGCCAACGCGCGGGGGCGCCCCGCGGTCCTGAAACAGGTCCGCCGCGAGGTGATCAGGTTTCTGAAGCGGCGGCTTCGTGCCGACGGCGTGGACGTGGTCGAACAGGCGAGCCAATGGGCGCTCGACGTCGCGGTCGTGGCGGCAATGGCAATCTCCACCGTCGACACGATCAGCCGGAAGATTTTGCTCGGCGAGTTGCTCGACACCTACGAGATCCACAAGCGCGCCGCGCTTTCCGACGCACAGCTGCAGCTCGATATCGGCGTCGGGGTGGTCCGTCTCCTGCAGATCCGCGCCAACCTGCTGGCCGGCCGCTCTCCGTTCGCGCCGGCGGCGCCTAAGAGCGGCCCCACGCCTTCGCCGCTCGCGGCGGCGCGGGCCGTGCGTGGCCGCCCGCCGAAGACCAAACTCGCACCGAGGATCGCACGCCAGCTGGAGACCGCATGATCGGACCGACTGTGCGCGCCCCGGCAAACGCCAATCCCTGAAACGAAAAGCCGCCGCACCCGGACCAAGAGTGCGACGGCCAATTCAGAGCATCGACAATGCAGAGTATAGATCGTGCCCCTGATGTGGGCAATACGTCCGCCCCGCCGACAGACTTCAACGGCCGCGCGACGTTCGGCGACGGGCTTCTTGTCGCCTTCTCGATCGTCGAGGCCGACGAGCACTGTGTGCCGCCCGCGAAGACTTTCGGCGTCGTCGCCGGCGAGCCGCGCGTCGTTCAGCACGGACAGCAGCCGTCGCGCGGGACGATCCGCAGGGCGGCCCTCACCGGCTCGGCGACGCAGGCCCTCGAGCGGCTGGCGACCATTCTCCACAACATGCCCAGCCGCCAGGCGATCGCGTGCGCGCCGCCGCCGCCCGAGGAGCGCGACGTCTGGCGCTTCATTACGAAGCGGGATCTCGCCGCGCTCGGCGCAGAGGCCCCGGCCGACACGATCGCGCGGACGGCGGACTATCTGCGTCACGCCAGCGGGCCGGCGTTGATCGGCCTCGACGTGGACGCGAAGGGCTGGCCTGACGAGCTCCGCGACAAGGTCCGGGCCAACGGCGGTTTGCCGAAGGTGCTCGCGACCGTCGCGCCAGCTTTTGTTGGAGCCGCCTGTCTGCTGCGGGCTTCGTCATCGGCCGGCGTGCGCGTCGGCGACGACGGGATGCCGACGAGCGCCGAAGCCGGACAGCACCGCTTCCTGATCGCCGCGGATGGCGCGGACGCCGGACGGTTCATCGACGCCCTCTGCGCCCGCCTTGTGTTCGCAGGATACGGCTTTCCGTTCATCTCAAAAGCCGGCCACGTCGAGGTGCGGACGCTCGTCGATCGCGCGGCAACCGGCGAGCTCTCCCGACTGTGGTTCGAAGGCGCCGCGATCCTGGGAGACCGCGAGTTGCAGTTCGCGCCGGGCGTCCGGGATCCGAAGGTCATCGCCGGCGGCCTGCTAGACACGCGCGCCGTGCTCGATCTCGACGACGGCGAGGCCGAGCAGCTCGCCGCGATCGAGGCGGAGATAAAGCGCACCGCCGAGCCCCACGCCCGAGCCGTTCGTGAGCGCTGGCGCGAGAAGCGGATCGCCGAACTTGTCGCTACAGGAAAGTCCCGCGAGCTGGCTGCGAAGCTCGTCGGATCGCTGTCCGAGACGCACGTCCTGCTCGCCGATCATGAGCTGGTGTTCGACGACGGGTCGGTCGCGACGGTCCGTGAGGTTTACGACAACCGGAAGGTGTTCCACCGCATCACCATGCCGGACCCGCTTGAGCCCGAATACGGCCGCGGCGAGAACTTGGCGATCCTGTTCACCGACTGCAGCCCGCCGCGGATCCACAGCCAGGCGCACGGCGGCATCACCTACACGTTCGATCTGGCATCGGTGTTCTTCGAGACAGAGGAGGATCGCGCGAAGGCGGCACAGGCTGCACCAGCTGAGCGATTTGAACCGCTGTTTCCGGAAGGGCCGGCCGAGCCCGACGAGCGCTTTACGTTCACGCTGTTCGAGGAAGCCGCGGCGACCGCTCTCACGTCGTCAGCCCGACCGCTGATTAAAGGCCTGCTCGATCAGGGCGCGATGTCCGTGCTGTACGGCGAGAGCAACAGCGGCAAGACCTTCGTGGCGATGGACATCGCCTTCCATGTCGCCGCCGGCTTGTCCTGGTGCGGCTTGCGGACCGCGCGTGCTCCGATCGTCTATGTCGCCGCCGAAGGTGGCCAAGGTGCCCGCAAGCGCGCCGCGGCGCTGAAGGCGAAGTTCAGAAACGCCGACACCGGCGGCTTCCGCTACCTGTTGCACTCGGTGGATCTGCTGCACGAAGACGCCGATCTCAGGCCCCTGATCGCAGACCTCCGGCGCGTCGCACCGGTCGGTTTGATTGTGATCGATACGTTCTCCCGGGCCATGGCCGGCGGCGACGAGAATACGTCAACCGACATGGGTGCGATGGTGAAGCACCTGGACGCGATCCGGGCGGCCACCAGCGCGCATCTGATGGTCGTGCACCACACGGGCAAAGACAAAGCCAAGGGCGCCCGCGGACACACGCTGCTGCGTGCGGCGACCGACACTGAGATCGAGATTGACGACCAACGGCTGACGGTCACCAAGCAGCGCGACCTGGACAAGTCGTTTGCCGCGGCGTTCTCGCTCGATGTCGTCACTCTTGGCGTGGACGCCGACGGCGACCCCGTGACGTCCTGTACTGTGAGATGGACAGCCGCGGCCCCGCCCGCTCCGAAGCGGAGCGCGGCGAACGATCAGAACGAGAAGATCGCGATCGCCGTGCTGGAGGCGCTCGGCACGAACCGGACGGCGGTGCTTGGAGATCTCTGGAACGAGATCGGAAGAAAGCTCGCGGACGCCGGCATCTGCAAAGCGGCGAGCCGGAACCGGATCACCGATCTCGTGAAGGTCGCTCTCGCCGGCGAGGGCGTCTCGCTCGAATACGATGGGCGACCGATCCGGCTTCATGTCCGACAGGACGGAACTAGCCGCACCGCCGGCTGGATTATCGAGGTCGAGCAACGGACATCCTGTCCGATTGAGGCGGCCGCGTCGCATAGCGATGGGCTTCACCAGCTTCACCAGGGGTCCGTTTTCGGATGACCGTCGAGGCTGCTTCACCGTCTTCACCGGCTTCACCAAAAAGGGCGCCGGTGAAGCCTTCCAAGGTTGATCTTCTTGAGGTTGAGGCCGGTTCGATCCTGCTTCACCGCCTTCACCGCGGGCTTTCGCCGGTGAAGCTCGAAAAAGCCCAAGAAAATCAACCTTGGAAGGCTTCACCAGCTTCACCCCCTACGGGGGCCTGCGCCGCCGGTGAAGCGGCGCTCCGGCCCACCGAGGGTAGGCCGCCAGATTGCCAAGGGAAAAATGAAGGAGCACGGACGATGACAACTTGTCCGAATGCAGCCGGTGGGGAGACGGGAGTAGGAGATCGCCTCGCGCGCCGCGGCCGCGCTGCCGGTCATACCTCACGTGATCGCATGTTCGAGGTGGGAGCATGAACCGCCGGCGGAAGCGCCTGCCGGGCGAACCACGGCGACCGGGCACCCCGAGGCAGGAGGCGTGGTGGAATGGCGGGCTTCGGGATGTGGGCCGCCGCCAATGTCGGGTGAACTCAAAGGCGCGGGCGGAGCGCCCCGCCTGCGGGGCGAAGGCGCGGACGACCGGCGAGCCGTGTCGAAATCCTGGGATGGAAAACGGAAAATGCCGGCTTCACGGCGGCGTGACGCCGCGCGGGCAAGGCTGGCACAGGATGACGGCGCCGCGGCCAGGGGCTTCGGACGCGGACGAGCGCTATCGGCGTAAGGATCGCGATGTCGCGCGCCGCGCGAAGAAACGCCGACGGGCGTTAGAGGCCATGACGCCTGAGCAGCGGCAAGCGGCCGAAGCCTGGCAACGTGCGCACCAGCCGGGTGACTTTCAGAAGCGCGCAGCGGCTCGCCAGCGCCGGAAGGACGACGCCGACGGGCGCGCCCTGCTCGACGAGATCGATCGACGTCGTGAGCCGCCTTTGAGCCCGGAGGCCGCGGAGATCGCGGCCGCGATCGCCGCGCTGCGCGCCGAGCGCGACCAACTGCTCGCGCAGGCCGCCGCCTCCGCTGAAGACCACGACTTCAATAACTACACCGACGGGGTGTTCGGATGACACGGATGAGCATTGCTGACGCGCGGCGCGAAGCGCTCGAGCTTGTACAGCTCCAGGGCCTCCGCATCGCGATCCAGGCCGCTATCGACGTTGCCGGCGACAAAGCAGCCCCGGCGCCTGCGAGGGCTACGGCGTCGGGGCTGCTGATGCGCGCCGCGGCGATAGGCGGCTTCAGCCGGCAGAATGACGGGGATCTCCTTGAGAAGGAGCCTCACGAAATGACCGGCGACGAGCTGGCGCGCGCCATCGCTGCGCTGAAGGCTCGACGCTCGGCGGCTGCCGAAGACGACGACGAGCCTAGCGTTTTCGATTAGGCCCCCGCGGTGGCGGCCTCGTACGTCTCGACCGCCTCGCCATAGAGCCGCCCGATGTCCTGCACCGCATGGACAGGCAGGATCGCGTGGACTTCCATTGTGGGCCAATCGCCGCCAGACGTCTGCATGGTCATCCGGAACGAATAAGGGCAGGCGGCCTCCTCAGGATCAGCGGGCGCGCTTACCGGTTCCGCGGCTTCAGGCGCCGGCAGCATATCCAGGGTTCGGCAGGCAATTATGCGGAGGCGGTGCGACGAGCAGGTGTCGCGGAGCATCTCCAGCTCCTCGCGTATAAGCGCCGGCACGTTCTGGACGTCGTAGGGGTCCTCGGGCTGCTGCATCGATCTGCCCTCACGGCAGGCCCCCATAAAATCCGTCATCACATTCCAGTAGTAGCGGGCTTCTTGTTCTTTGGTCGGCGCAGGCACGGCGTTGGTCATGGCGGTCCCCTTCGGTTGTCGATGAAGGTTCTCCAAGTGCTAAGCGGCTGTCAATAATTGATATGTAGGTTATGTCTGTCTACATTCGACAGACATAACCTACATATACTTTATGTTGCTGATTTAAGAGGCAAATATTGTAGGTCGCTCGGTCGGTCCGGGTCGGATTTTTATTTTGCGACCGCTGACGGGGTTGCCCTTGTCCGCCAAGGGTGCGTGTGTATATTTCTGAGGATAGCTACACAGGTATGAGAGTTAAGATCATGGCACGAAAGGCGAAGTCGATCGGCGGCCAGCGCCTTGACGCGCCCGTTCGGCGCAAGGCCGTGGCTTATGCTCGCACGTCGTCGGCAGCGAACACCGGCGACGATAAGGACAGCCAGAAGCGCCAGCTCGTGGCGATGGAGGCCTACGCGGCTCGCCATGGCGTCGAGATGGTCGCTGACTTCTATGACGTCGCGGTCAGCGGCGCGGACCACCTCGGCACGCGCCGTGGCTTCGGCGACTTGCTCGCTTTCCTCGACGAGAACCCGGACGTCCGCACGATCATCGTCGAGACCGCCAACCGTTTCGCCCGTGATCTGATCGTTCAAGAGACGGGCTATGCGCTGCTGAAGGCGCGGGGGATCGACCTAGTCGCCGCCGATAGCCCTGGCGCGTTTCTCGAGGACACGCCGACAGCCATCATGGTCCGCCAGATCCTCGGCGCGGTGTCACAGTTCGAGAAGGCCTCGATCGTCGCCAAGCTCCGCGGCGCCCGGGAGCGTAAGAAGCTCGCGACGGGCAAGTGCGAAGGTCGCAAGTCGCATGCTGAGGTTCGCCCGGAAGCGGTCGCACTGGCGAAGCGTCTGCGCCGGAGAAGTCCGAAGACGGGTGAGCGACGCAGCTATCGGGCCATCTCGGCCGAGCTCGCGGCCGCCGGCTTTTTCAATGAAAGGGGCCGGCCGTTCGACCCCAAGTCGGTCGCATTGATGACGGGGTGAGCCTGGCCGTCGGGTCGAACACTGGCCGGCGCGGGCCCGCACCCCGGGTCGACCCCCGGGGGATAGTCCGATCGCGTCCGCCGCAGCGGCGGCCGGCGCCGACACAAAAATTCGCCCGCACCGAACTTTTGGGCACCCTGTCCGCAGCGGCCAAACCGGGCCAAACCGGCCGCCTCGCATCACCACCTGCAACCTCAAGAGCTTCTAGCAAAAAACCCGCAAAAACAGCTCAAAAAGCACCACCCGCATCAGGCAGTCCGGCCGCGGCGGCGCGCCCTATAAGCGTTTGATGTTAAAAGACATTCGCCGGAATAAATCGCCGAAGTGGATGAAAATCGGCGTTTTACCCCGGTTGATCCGTCCACCACGGGGGCTCGATCCTCACCGGATGAGCAGCGACCCCGCCCACGACGACGCACACGCACCGTACGATCCCGACGAGCACCGCCGACGCCGGGACCGCGACGACCGGGTTTCCTTCGTGGCCGGCCGCCTCCGCCAGGCGGCGGGCGAACAGACCTTCCGGACCGCGGGTTGGCCTCTCGGCCTTGCGCTGTCGAGCCTGCACCAGCGGCCGGCCGACGAGGTGATCAGCGAGACCGAACTCAACGACCTCCGCGCGGCCTGGTGGGAGCTCTACCCCCGCGCCGAGGTGTGGCCGGACGCGCCGCAGTCTTGGAACGCGGACATGCTCGCGCTGCTCGTCGTCATGTTTCGTTGGGCCGGTGCGGGCGAGGCCACGAAGTCGGTCGAGATCGACCTACAGGCGCGCCGCTTCTGGCACCACGCGGAAGCAGCGGCCGCGGACGACTGCCTCGGTGAGATAGCGGCCGCCCGGCGCCGCGCGGCGATCGCCGCCGGCGTCGTGGTGGACCTCGAAGCGCATCGGTTTGCCGGAAAGGGGTTCGAGTGAGCACGAAACACGACCACTCGCTCGCGGAGGCGGGCCTTCCCAGCGATGGCCCGGGCCACGAGCGCCTTTCATGGGTGGGCGCCGAGGCGTGGCTTCTCTTGGCGGGCGTGGGGGCCGAGCGCTGCCTCGCGGACGCCGCGCTCGGGATCCGCTGCGCGCTCCAGCTTCATGCGGCCGGCGTTCACCCGACACCTGAAGAAGCCGACTTCGCCGCTGCCGCGCTCGCGAAAGCGCGGCCGATGCTGGCCGCCGTCGCGCCGGACGTCGCAGCCGCGCCGGCGGCGTTCGCGGTCAAGCTCGACCGCCTGCTCGGGACGCTGCGCATGTTCGGCCGCCCCGAGGTGCTCCGCACTGCGGAGCAAATCGACCTGCTCGCCGACCTGCTCGACGAGGCAGCCCAGGTCGCCGACATTCTCGACGCCTTCCACCGCGCCGCACGGCTAGAGCGCCGCGGCGATCGGCTGCGAGCGCTCAGCAACGCCGCGGCGTTCGCCACCGCCGACGACGAGGGCTGAACCGTGGCGATCCGGCAATACGACCCCACGATCGGTCAGAGCCTCCGTTCCATCGCGGGCCTGTTCGCGCCGCCCAGCGCCCAGGAGCAACTCGCGTATGCCTCCGCCGGCGCCAAGCGCGCCGAGAACGACCGCATCTCGCAGCTGTTCGCCGCCGGCAAGACGCCGTCGGAGCAGGCCGCGCTCGCCGGGATCCAGAACTACGGCGCCACGCCGCAGGGCTTCACCTACAACGTGGACCAGGACACCGCGGCGAAGCGCTACAGCGCGGACCAGGGCCTTGCTGGCACGCGGTACACGGCGGACGTTGGCGCCGCGACGTCGCTCCGGACCAACGCCGCGGACAATACGCGGGCGACCATCACGTCGATGTTCCAACCGCTGAGCCAGGGGCAACTGCGCCCAGCCCTTCCGGCGGATGTTGCTGGCCTCGTCGGCCTCCCCGCGCTCGGCGCCGAACGGGGCTCGCCGAAGCCATTGGCTGAGAGCGAAGTGACCGCGCAGATCATCCAGAGCCTGACGCCCCAGCAGCAGGCGGAGACGGTTCTGGGCGCGGAGACGCCGGTCCAGGCGATGGGCCCGGACGGCCGGACGACCTTCATGTCGCCCGGCGCGGCCGTGCGCACCGGCGCCCAGCCGGCGACCGACGCGACCAAGGTCGGCGAACAGGCCGGGAAGCTTCGCGGCGAGATCGCGCAGCTCCCGAGCTACAAGAACTACGCGCAGGCGGCTCCGATTTACCGCTCGATGGTCGACACGGCAGGGACCAACTCGAAGGCCTCGGACCTCAACCTCGTCTATGGCCTCGGCAAAATTATGGATCCAACGTCCGTCGTGCGCGAGGGCGAGATGGTCCTTGTGCAGAACACGGCGTCGTTGCCTGACTGGGTCGTCGGCGCCGCGAACCGGCTGAACGGTGGCGCGGCCCTACAGCCCGAGACGCGGGCCGCTTTGCTCGCCGAAGCCCACTCCCGGATGCGGTCGTACGAAGACGTGCTCGGCGCCGACCTCGATCGCTACGGCGGGATCGCCGACCGTGCCGGCGTCCGACGCGACGACGTGCTGCCGCCGTTCGAGCGGTCGAACGCCTACCGCGGCGGCGGACGGCAAACCACACCGACGTTTCCCGGCACGCCGGCGCAGGTCGGCCAGGAGCCGCGACCGCCGGCCGCGCCGTCGCCTCCGGCGCCGCCGGCCATTCCCTCTGACGCCGTCCGCGTGAGCACGCCTAAAGAGGCGTTCGCGCTGCCGCCCGGAACGAAGTTCGTCACGCCTGATGGGCGCCTGAAGGTCCGCCCGTAATGGCCGCCTACGCTTGGGATCGCTTCCCCGACGCTTCCCCGGCCGCGGACCCGTTCGCCGCCTTCCCCGAC
This sequence comes from Methylopila capsulata, assembly GCF_016907975.1. Lineage (GTDB taxonomy): Bacteria > Pseudomonadota > Alphaproteobacteria > Rhizobiales > Methylopilaceae > Methylopila > Methylopila capsulata. Next base: position 586,135 of record NZ_JAFBCY010000002.1, on the reverse strand, counting down.
GCGGGCGCGTCTCCGCAGGCGTCGAGCCTGCCCGGCGACGTCGCGGAGTCCGGGGCAGCCGGCGTCGCGGACGGCGTTCTCTCGTTCGGTGGGTCGATCGGAGACGTGAACGCGCTCGCAGGCCGTGGGCTGGCTTGGGGCTTGGAAAAGCTCGCCGGCGCCGACCCGTCACCGCAGCAGCGAGAGGCTATCGACGCCGTGCGCGGCGGCCCGCTCGGCTTCCTGCGGCCGAAGACGACGGCGGACCTCAAGGCGCCCGTGGAGGCCGCCATCGGCTCCTTTCACAAGCCGGAAACGGTCGCGGGCGAGTACGCGCGCACGATCGGGGAGTTCGCACCCTCGGCGGCGCTTGGCTCCGGAAGGCTCGGCGCGCGGATCGTCGGCGACGTGCTGATCCCGGCCGTCGCGTCCGAAACGGCCGGACAGGTCACGGAAGGCACGGTCGCCGAGCCGTTCGCCCGCGCCGCCGGCGCGCTTGGCGGGAACCTTGCCGTTGCCGGTGCCCGCGCGGTCGCGGACGCGCCGACTTCCGTGGCGGCGCGCGCCGCCCGCGCCGTGGACCCTCAACAGTTCGACGAGGCCCAGCGCCTGGCGGAGACCGCCCGCCGCGTCGGCGTGCCTCTCAGCGGGCCCGAGGCCATCGGCGAGGCCACGCGCGGCGGGTCGAAGCTCGCGGACGTGCAGCGGACGGTGGAAGGCTCGCTCGCGGGCGGCACGACGACGTCGCGCTTTTACGCGCAGCGGCCCCAGCAGGTCGATGCGGCGACACGTCAGGTGCTCGACGCCATCGCGCCGGCACCGGCCGCGCCGTCCACCCTTGGGCCGCGCGCCGCGCAGGCGGCCGACGCCGCGCTCGACGATGTCCGCCGCGGCATCAACACCGCGACGCGGCCAGCGTACGCCGCCGCCGAGGCGCATGTGCTCGATCCGGCCGACTTCGAACCGATCGCCCGAGACCCGGCGTTCGCGGCGTCGCTGCGGCGGCTGCGCGCCGACGAGGTGCTGGGGCCGCAGTTCGAGGGCCAGCCCGACAACTCGATCGCGGTGATCGACGCCGTGTCGAAAGACATGCGCGACCGCGGCGTAGCGCTGGCGAACTCCGCCAACCCTGGCTTCTCGGGCCTCAAGTCTGCCGCATACGGCAGCGGCGCTTCCGAGGCGCGGGACATAGCCCGCGACCCGGCGCGCGGCGGCGTGCAAGCCTACGACGACGCGCTCACGATGCAGTCCCAGGCGCGCCGGCAGAACCTCGAGCCGCTCGAGCAGGGTCCGCTCGGCCGCATCGCGACCGCGGCGGACACGCAAGCGGCCTATGGTGAGATCCTGCCGAACAAGCCGCTCGCCGGCGGGGCTGGCGAGATCACTGACGCCGTGCGCCGCCTCGGCGGCCAGGACGCCGAGCTCCCGCCGTCGCTGGTCCGCCAGAGCCTCGCAGACGAGTTTGATCAGGCCAGCCGGCGCATCGCGACGGGCGACAATCAGAGCGTGGGCGGGCGCTTCGCAAACGCCGTGGCCGGCACGCCCGAGCAGCGCGCGACGCTGGACGCCGTGCTGGAGGCGCTCGGCCTCCCCGAGGCGCGCCGGCAGACGTCCGACCTCTTGGACGTTCTGCGCGCCACCAGCCAGCGCCGCCCGATGGGCAGCCCGACGGACGCGAACCGGCAGATCAACGAGCGGCTCGATCAGGTCGCGATGCCCGTCGCGATCGCGGCGTCGCCCGCGAGCGCGGGGTCGTCGGTCTTCTCGGAAATCCGAGATCGCGTGCGCCAGGCCGCGCAGGACCGGGCGCACAGCGAGCTCGCAGAGCTCTTCACGGCGCCGGACAGCGTGGAGCGTATTCGCGGACTGGCGACCCGGAGCGACGCCAGCCCGCTTGCGGCGATGTTCGCCCGGCAGGCGCTGCAGACGCAGGCGATTGGGGAACGGGATGGACGCTGACCCCCGAGCCGCCGGAGCCTACTTTGGCTTCCCGTCCCCGTCCAAGCCGTTCGGCTTCGGGCTCGTCATCGGGCATCTGTGAAACGGAGCCGCAAGAGTTGAGCCGCTGCTTAATATGGCCATCGTCGCCCGCGGCGCCCGAGTTTGTAAGTGCAACCTCGTGCCGGAAGGAAGGTTGTGCACTGGGCCGCTGGCGCGCATGACCTCAACGGCGCGCGCGGCCTCAAGAGCGGCTACGCGGCCCACACGCTGAACTGCATCTTGGTCAAGCGCTATCGGACAACACTGATGTTGTAGCGGATGTTGGCGCGACGGCCGGGCGGTAAGGCGATCACAATGTTCCAATCGCCTGTTGACGGAGCTGTAATCCGCACGGGGAAGCGATCGTAAAAACCGCCGTGATATTGGAAACGCTGGCCCCGCCTGTAGTAACTAAAATTCGTATCGTCGAGAAGCAGCACGTTGACCTGATGGTCACAGTCCACGACGACCACGTCGCCGGCTGATAGATGCTCTTCGCCGTGAATGAAGCTCATGTCAATCGGCTCTCCTAGGCCCGTGGAGATCAGTTTAATTAGCCAGCGGCCGTCGAACTGGCTCAGATTGTGCCTTAGCGCACTCTGCTCGCTCGAGCCTGCCGCCTTAACAACGTCGCATCTGCAATCGCCGAACGCGCTGGCTATACGGAAGTCAACGCGTTCGGCGACCGGAACCCTTAGGCTCGGAGACGGGTTTCGGCAAAGCTTTCAGACCAATGGTTCTGGTCCTTCTGGAAGACGTACTCAATGCACCCCGTCTCGTCTTTGGTGATGAGACGGCGCACGGTTTCTTCCCACTGTACTAAGATGTCGCGCCCTTCGGGTTGACAGATCTCCGATCCCAGAAAGGCGGCGCGCAGCGCAAGATCAGCCGGCCCAGGCAGCTTCACTTTGCCCTTTTCCCATCGCGCCACGGTCTGGTCGTCAACGCGTAGACGGGTGGCTAGCTCTGACTGAGTGAGCTTCATGTGCCGGCGGAGGAAGAAGATCTCTTTCGGAGAGAGGGTCTTCTTATCGGACACCAGGCTCAGCCCAATCGCTTTCCAGAGACCGTCAACGTCATGCACGCTGACGTACTCCTCGCCCTCATAGATCTCTCGTGTAAAGCCGTTCTCAAGCCAAACGTTATCCAGACCGCATTCGCGGTAGTGATAAGGAACCTGAGCGCGCTGTTCGCCACTGAAGATAAAATGCTCCCGGCTTGTCATCTCAGATCTTCCCATTCTACTGTTTTAACGAAGAGTTTCTGCATATTGATCACGATCGTGATTACGCCGATCTCTCTTCTCCCTCGCATGGCCTTACACATTTTGGCCTTCCATTCGCCCGGGCGGCTGCCCGGTTCGATGTCACCGGCGAGGTAACCGGTACGCAAAACGTCGAACATCATGTCATCGAAGATGTCGCGCTCGCCTTGACGCTTCTCCGCGTGCGTTTCGTATGCCTGCGAGCGCCATCGCACATTGTCGGGGTCTATAGCCAAGCGGCGGATTGTTGCTTCCAGGTCGGAAGGTCGGGGGCGGAAGTTCGCCAAGACCCTCTCCGGTGCTCTTCCGCTCATACGCTATCGGCCTTTGGCCCTCCCTGCGCCGCTCTCCTCCTATCAGCCTGACAGGTTGTCACCTGTCAATATGATAGGCGCAAGAATGCGACGTTAAAGTGTCGGCGGCGGAAAATTGTGTCTTCGAGGCCGCATATCCGTGCCACTGCCGCTCATGCCGCCGCGCCCGGTCGATCGCCGAGCATCCAACATCACGAGGGCGTCCGCGACGCTCGTCGCGAAGCCGGACCGCCCACCGGCTCAGGGGACATGGCCTCTGGATCCTTGGAACTCTGCCGGGACCGATAATGTCGACCTTCAGTGCCTTACCATTTCCTCAAGCTCGTCGAGGGTCAGAACCCATCCGGTCTCATCACTGACCAGGATGTGTTCCTCGCCACCTTCCTGCGCGAACCGCTGGGCAAGTTTTAAGGCGTCGACTGCGGTCGGAACTGTCGTCGCAATGGACACTTGGTCCTGTTGGGCAAAGACCGTGTAGGCCACCGCACAACCTCCCCTGACAAGCACCGCCACGGGTCAGATTGTTCTGGCGTAGGGAGCTTTCAAGCTCGCTATCGCCCCGCGCTAATGACGTCGCCGCCTCCCGGGCGGGTTACGGCAAAGCGCCGAGTACCCAGGCGGAGAGTGCGCTGGCGCCGGCGGCGGCCATCGCAAGGGCTACGACGACCCAGAGCACGCCGCCCTCGGCGCGCGGAACACGAGCCGTCCGCCGCACCCACTCCGCGTCCTCAGCGTTCTGAGCCTTCAGCTGGGCTTCCGCGGCCCAGAGGATCTCCGTTGCCACGTCGCGCGAGGAGGCAGGCGTTCGGGCCTTGGCTTCCGGTCTCAAGCGCGCCCTGGCGTGCGACAGCGACGCGGACCGAGAGTGGCGCTCCAGTTTCTCTCGTTCGCGCATGATCCCCCATCCGGCTGCGCGGCGAGGATGCCACGATGGACGGACGCGCACATCCCACAGAGGAAGCGTCCGACGCCGGCTGAGGGACAGCGCGATCATCTCCCTTGAGGGGCTCTCTCACGGGAGAGCGCGAGGGCTGGGTTCTCAGACAGGAGCCTGCGTCGCATCCTCGGCGGCGGCCGCCTCGAGCTCCAGGATCGTCAGTTCGCCCTTCTCGAGATGGCTGACGACGATATTTTCCTGACCCTCATCCTGAAGTTGGCGCACCCGATGGAGCGCGGCCTTCGCCGAGTGCTCGATGATTGTCGTGCGGCCGACCGAAGCTCCGCAGCTCACTCGATATGGCATCTCTTACCCAGTCCGATCCCTGTTCCGGCCAGCCATCAGTGCCCGCGAGGATGGCGATTTTCTCAGACAGCTCAAAGGTTCGGGGGCCCTTCTCCGTCTGACCGGGCGACCGTTCTAGGACCGAGCGGGGCCCGGGCGCCATCCGTACAAACCCCGCCCGCGGCCCTTAGGCGCGCCGTGCCGACACGTGCAGTAGCATCCTATAGGACCAGCTCTCGCAGCTTTGACGTAGGGCATGTGCCGCGCGCTGCAGTCTGGCCGCATGTTCAACCTCTATTCGCTTACCAAAGGCCAGGCGGCGATCCGCGAGCTGACGCGCGCAATGGCCGACCGCACCGGCAACGTGCCGCCGATGCCGGGCATCTTCCCGGACTATCCCGCGCCGATCGTGCGCGAGGGTGCCGAGGGCCGCGAGCTTGCGCTGGCGCGCTGGGCATGCCGTCGCCGGTGTTGGCGCTGAAGGGCCGCACGACCGATCCCGGCGTTACGAACATCCGCAACACCGCCTCGCCGCACTGGCACCGCTGGCTCGGGCCTGCGAACCGCTGCGTCGTGCCGTTCTCGAGCTTCAGCGAGTACGACACGCTGCCGGGCGGGAAGAAGGAAGTCGTGTGGTTCGCCCGCGACGAGAGCCGCCCGCTGGCGGCGTTCGCGGGCATCTGGACGACCTGGACAAGCGTGAGGAAGAAGGCCGAGGGCGAGGTGACCGTCGACGCTTACGGCTTCCTCACCACTGAGCCAAACGCGGTCGTCGCGCCGATCCATCCCAAGGCGATGCCGGTGCTCCTGAAAACGGCGGAGGAGATCGACGTCTGGCTGCGCGCTGACTGGAACGAGGCGAAGGCGCTGCAGCGGCCGTTGCCGAACGACGCGCTGATCATCGTGGCGCGAGGGCTGCGCCAGGACGTGGACGAGATCTCGCCAGCGACGGAGACCTACCAGATGGAGCTGCTGCGGAACGACGACGCTTGACTACAGCGAGCGACCATTCACAGGGACCTTTTGCGCGTCCCTCCCTTCGGTGAAGTTGGATTGCCCGTTCTCTTGGCGTCGAGGCGCGTAGCTTCAGCTATGCGCACGGGGCATCTCGCAGCCAATAGCTCACCTCGGTAGGTCAGTAAAAAGAACTCGCTAGTGGGTTCCGCCTCAAGAACAGCATCGAACCATAGGCATGCGCTCTGAAACGGGCCTTCCATTCGGTCGAACACCTGCACTCGACCGAAGATGCCGTAGGCAATGGTTTCCGCGGCAATTGGCGCTTCGTTCAGAGGGATAATCCGCACGCCGACGAGCAAGGGGCGATCTGGCTCATCAGCGTGCGCCTCATCGCCAACTGATCGATCGGGTGGCGTGGACACGTTATTGCCTTGGAGTTGTTCGTATTTCAAACCTCAATTTACCGTTGCAGTCAATGTCGCAGTCGGCGCTTACGGGCGCCAGAGGATCGGCGAGATACAGGAACGCGATCAGCGCGCTCCGGGTGCTCGGCGGCAGAGAGTTAGTCAGCGCGGCCATTGTTCGATGGTCTGCCGCGGACTTAGCTTCGAGCGATATTTCGTCTCTCATGGCGGGTCCTTGAGTTAAGCGGCGGCCGATCTGTGCGCCCCGGCCAATCGCGTGATGCGAGAAAGCCGGCGGACGGTATGCGCATCTTCCAGTTGGGTCCGGAAGTGAGCGATCTCCGCATCGATCCGGGCCGAAAGCGTGTTGAGGTCTCCACGGAGAAAGCGACGTGTTGCAGCGAGGGCGGCGGCGGGCTTGCGTGCGAGAAGTCGCGCTGTATCGAGCGCTTGCGCAGAGACATCACCGTCAACCTTGATCGCCAGGCCCAGGCGGTCGGCCTCCGCAGCGTTCAGCGTTTCGCCCAGACAGAGAACCTGAAACGCTTTCATCCGCCCGAGACAGGCCGGCGCGAGCAGCGTCGAGCCTGCCTCGGGTATGAGGCCGAGGTCGGTGAAGGGCGCCGCGAAAGTGCTCGTCGAGCTCGCGAAGACGAGGTCGAAGTGGAGCAACATGGTCATGCCGAGCCCAATCGCGGCCCCGTCGACAGCGGCGATCATCGTTTTGTCGGCAAACGCCAACGCGCGCATGAAGCGGCGGACCACACCCTCAAGGATGTCGAGGTCCTGACATCTGAGGAAATCAGCGAGATCGCCGCCTGCGCAGAATGTGCCTGCGGGTCCGCTGAAAAGAAGAACCCGCAGTTGAGGCTCGCGGCCCGCTTCTTCGAGCAATCGTGCCAGCGCAGCGAGATCGTCAAGGGTCAGGCTTGAGCGGCCCGACGAGAGATGAAGCACGCCCACGGCGCCGTCACGCTTCAGAGAAAACCCGCACATGGCCGACTCCCGATCAGGAGGCGGCGGCGGTGCGCCGCTGCTCTGCAAGAGTCCCCATGAACTGGATGACGGGCTCGTGCTGTTGCATAGCCGCGCGGATTTTTAGCAAGGTCCGTTGGTCGAAAGTGACTTCGGTCGGCACGATCGTTTGATCGCCCAATTCGCTGGGAAGCCCGAGAGGCCGCGGAAGAAAACCCAGGCCCATCGCCCGGAAGACCCACATCGGTTCGAACTCAATGACGACCTTGTAAATCCCAGACGCCAGCCCCCATTCAACGAAGCCAGCGATCAGCTCGGTTCCCACGCTTCCCGTAGCGCGCTTGCCTTCGCGAAACGCGGGGGCGACCGCATAGCGCGTCAGTTCCCAGACGTCGTCTCCGGACGGCAGTTCGAGCTCGCAGATGTCCGGGTAGATCTCGCTGAGGAGGTTAGGCCGTCCCATCGAGAGCATGCGCTGGTAGCCGGCCAGTTGTCCGTTGCGTGTAGCGACCATGTGAACTGCAAACGCGTCGTCGAACTGATCGATCTCCCGGCCGTCACACCGGCGAATATCCTCCCACCCCATCTGCTCGACGAACACCTCGTGCCGGAACCGAAAAACTTCGTCGAAAACGTCTTGGTACCGATCAACATCGCAGCCGGCGTATATTTGGATCATCGCGCCCTCCTGAACTACGAGGACTTTGTCGATCCATTCAATTGTTCTGTATGGGGAAATTCCCCTAGTAAATATTGGATTTCAGGTAATTAAGCCCGCCCTGAACGCTTCAGCGATGGTGTGGGCTCGGTTGGCCGCGCCGAGCTTCACAGCAGCCGATTTCAGGTGATGTTCGACCGTTCGATCCGAGATGCCCAAACAAGTGCCGATTTGGGAGAGCGTTTTCCCCTCCGCAGCCCAACGGAGGGCGTCGACTTCCCGAGGCGTAAGGCGGGCACGGGCGCCGATCTCCGCTTCGGTGCGGAGCTGGACGGCGCGCCCCATCGCGTAGATCGCGATAAGGTTGATCGCTCCAACGGCTTCAGGGGGCACGTCGACGTGGGAGCCGCCAAATGAAACAGACCCGAGCGAACCGTCCGTGAGAACGATCGGGACCGCTAAGCCGTCACGCAGCCCAAAATCCCGGGCCTCATTCATGATCAGCCGTTGACGGCTCTCGATACCTAAAGACAAAGGAGCATCGCGCCAACGGAATGCGCTCAACTCCCCATGAATACGGCGGATCACAGGGTCATCAAATACATAGCCTTTTTGAAGGTAGCGCTCCATCCAACCTGGGGGATGGCGCTCTGACCACAGGTGTTGTTTCGCCTTCGATTTAGTGGATCGGGGTGACGGCATCGTCCCGGCTATTAAGTTCGTAAGCCCGTAAGGCTCCACGATTTTCAAAAGCTCTCGGAAAACATCCTCAGGGGTTCCGCCCTGGGTTACCGCCTCGATTGCCTCTTGAACCTTCGTAAAGCCAACCACTCGTCGCTCCCCCAAGCGCGTGCAGGGCTTTATTAATCATAAAGTTACGAAGCAGAGTCCATGCCCTCTAGGTATTCAAACTGATGGACATCTAACGTACTTGGAACGGTGAAGCCAAGTGGTCCGGGAGGCCCGCCGGCGCGCGCGTAGGCCAGCGCGCCGGCGGATATCCTCATCAAATGTCGAGGATGAAGTCGTTGACAGTAAGGGTGGGCGCGCCGGTCAGCTTGTAGAGATCGATCGCCGCCTGAGAGCCTTTACCGTCGGGATCGTAGGACAACAGGCCGCTCGTCGTGTTGTAGAGGAACTGTCCGCCGGTCGAGTTGGCCTTCGGCGCCGAGCCGGAGACGAGCGGGTTATTGAGGTCAAGCGTCTCGAACGACGGACCAAACCCAGGGTAGATTTCGTCGGTGACGAGAATGAAATCGTCTGCGCCGAAGTCGCGGATCGTGTCGACGGCCTGCTTGGGACCGCCGGGGTAGGTGAACTCCAGCACCGCGTGAAACAGGTCGCTGCCGGCTCCGCCGAACAGCACGTCCGCGCCCGCGCCGCCGTCGATGATGTCCTCGCCGGCGTCGCCGTAGAGCACGTCTTTCAGGGACGAGCCGGTCAGCTCGTCGTTGCCGGCGCCTCCCTTGATCGTAACGCCCGACGTCTGGCCTTCCGCAACGCTCACCGCGATGACGTCATGCCCCTTGCTGCCCGTGATGGTCGAGCGCGCCGCGGCGTCGGCGATGACGACGTTGGCCTGCTCGAAGTTCATGGCCTTGACGCCCGCAAACCCCGTCGAAGCGTAGGACGCGCCGTCGATCCCGGAGAGGTCGATCCGGTAAAGCGTAGCGTCGCCGCCAATGTTCGCGAAATCCGAGGTCAGGATCAACGTGTCGACATCGCCCGCGCCGCCGTCTGCCACGTCGTTGGCGCGCGCCTGGACGACGTCGTCGCCAGCCCCGCCGTACAGTTTGTCACGCACGTTATCTTGCCCGCCGTCGAGGTAGTCGTCTCCCTCGCCGCCGAAGAGTACGTCCGCGCCGATCCCGCCATCAAGTTGATCTCGGCCAACCCCACCATCGAGACTGTCGTCGCCGCGCCCGCCGGAAATGTAATCATCCCCAGCGGCTCCCTTCAGCGTGTCATTACCAAGCAAGCCGTACAGTCGGTCGTTCAGCGAGCTACCAGTGCGATTATCCGCACCGTCCGTTCCACGATAGACAGTCATTCTTTCCCCCTGCTGGCGACCACCCTAGACCGTCCCCCACGGACGCGCCGACATAGTCGAGCGGTCGCTGTCGTCAGCGCCGAATTTCTGCATTCGGCTGTCTCGTTCTGCAAGAGGCACTTGCATAGACGCATAAAAGATCCCGGCGTCGCTTTTTTAGGCGCCGGTTAGGTCGTGGGCCCGGCATTGAGAGCGGAGGGTTCGTCCAATTAAGCAGATGTCGCGACGCCGGCGGCGCTGGCTGACACATCTCAAAGGCCGTGGCGCAATGTGACGCGCATCGAGTGCTGGATGTACGGGGCACCAGCCTTGTCGACCTGCCCGGCGTGCGCCTCAGTCGCGATCTGAATGGCTCGCTGAAGTGTACTTACGTCACCCCTCGCACCATTTTGGCCTATCCGCCTTGCGCAGCGACGGCCACGGCTTCGCGTGCCCCTCCGCGATCAGAACCGCGCCTATGTCCTTTCCGTCCACACGCACGACGGCGACGGTGCGCCCGTAGCGGTCGGCGCCGGTGCGCTCGATCAGAGGATCGCGGTCCTTCAGGAGCGCCTTCAGCCTATCGCGCGCGGCCTCCGCCCGGAACAGCTCGAGCGGGCACTTCGCGGACCGAAGCTCCGGCGCGTCGATCGGCCCGGCCTCGGAGCGAAGGCGGATGCGCTCGCCATCCACCCGGATCGTGTCGCCGTCGACGACGGACGCTCGGCCGGTCAATTCTTGAGCTGGGGCAGCCGGCCCAGACGTCGCCAGGATCGCAGCGGCGATCGCGATTGTGGTCGTGCGAATAGGTGGTTCTCCGGGCGCCGCTGTCTGTGACCGTCCGATACCATGCGCGCCTTCTGGCTTTGAAGGGGAACCGCATGTCGCGCGTGAAGGGCGTCGTCTTGCTCGCCGGCCTCGCTGTGTTCGCCGCCATTGGGCACAATCAATCCACGAGCCCGACCGCCGCCCCTGCCCCGTTTGTGGCGGTAGCGCCCGCACCGGCAGCGATCGTCCATGCGCCAGCGCCCCCGGCTCCCGCGCCCCGCCCGCCGATCGACCTTGTCACCCTGTCTGCGCCACCCGAGCCGGTGCGCGCCGCGGCGCCGTTGGCCGAACCGCCCGCCGTCATCGTGGTGCCAACCATTACGGTCCGGCAGTCCGCCACGCTGCGACGAGAGCCGAAGGGCAAGGCCGCGAAAGCGGGTTCGGTCGAGCCCGACGAGGTCGTGATTGAGCGCGGCACGCGCGGAGCCTGGCGCGACGTCGAGCTGTCGGATGGGCGGCGCGGCTGGCTGCCGGCCGCGGCATTCGAAGCGCCGAAGGCTGCACCCTCGCCGGCCTCGCGGAAGGGGCCTGTAACGGTTGAAGCGCCTTCCCTGGAGACGCTCGCCGCCGCCGGCGGGATCGCGGCGCTGATCGTCCAGGAGAGCCGCGCGTCGTACAGCGGGTCTTGCGGTTGCCCGGACGACCGCGACCGCGGCGGGCGGCGCTGCGGCGGACGGTCCGCCTATTCGCGCGCCGGCGGCCGGAGCTTGTTCTGCTACCCGGAAGACGTCCCGGCCGCGATGATCGCGCGGCGCGAGGCTCGGCGCTGAGCCTCCAGCGTTAGCCAATCCAGACGATAGCGATGCGCCTCGCGGAGCGCAGGGGAGGACATGCGATGTTGGCAGGTGTTGGGGTGCTGATTAAAGTGGCCGGTCCAGCCATAATTCGCAGAAATTAGCGGCAATCTTACAGTGCAGGCTTAGATACTGGAAGCCGACGACCTTCTCCGCCTTACGAATGTTTTGGATTGAGCTTGCGTATTGCGCCGGATTAGATCATCTCAAGACGATCTGAAACGGAGCTTCGATACATGGAATACGAAACGGATTTCATCGCGCTGGCTGCAGACGTCGTGAGCGCCTATGTCGGCAACAACTCTGTGCGCGCGACTGAGCTTCCGGACCTTATCCATTCGGTTCACGCGGCTCTCGCCGCGGCCGCAAAGGGTAAGATCGAAGAGCCCGTCGTCGAGCTGAAGCCCGCGGTGTCGGTGAAGAAGTCGCTGACGCCCGACTACATCATCTGCCTCGAGGACGGAAAGCAGTTCAAGTCGCTCAAGCGGCACCTGCGCTCGAAGTACGACATGAGCCCCGAGGACTACCGCGCGAAGTGGGGCCTTCCGGCCGATTATCCGATGGTCGCCCCGAACTACGCGGCGTCGCGCTCCGCGCTCGCGAAGAAGATGGGCCTGGGCCAGCAGCGCGCGCCGGCCGCCGCGGTGCCGGCTCCCGCCAAGCGTGGACGGAAGCCGGCCGCCAAGGCCGCGTAGCTCATTCAGCCTCAATCTGACGAGCGACCGCGGGCGCTCGTCAGATCGGCAGCGTCTGGCAGGGACCCGAGCGGGTCGTCCCTGTGATGACCCAGCTGTCGGCGGTGCCGGCGGCGACGCCCGGGGCGGGGCTCGCCGAGATCAGCAGCCGGCACGCCGCTGCGCGCGAGACGGCGGGCGTCCACTGCGTCGCCGGAAGTGTCGAGACGACGGTCGGCCCGTCGAACACGAACACCTTCCCGCCGGTGATCGGATACGCGTCGGTTGGCGTCAGCCCCGTCGCGTCCATGAACCGCGCCAGCGTCGAGCCCTGAAAGGCCGCGAGCCGCTGCGAGCGCTCGTATTCGACCTCGGACGTCGTCTGACACCCGGCGATCGGCGCCGCGACCAGCAGCGTGACGGCGAGCGTCGTTGACCGGCCTGGCTGCGCGCGTGGTGTGGGACAGCTATGTGGGACGCCAGGCGAGAAAGCTGGCCCGTCCCCATAAGCCTTTGCAAAATAACGAAAAATCTGGCGCACCCGAGAGGATTCGAACCTCTGACCTCTGCCTTCGGAGGGCAGCGCTCTATCCAGCTGAGCTACGGGTGCCTGAGCCGGCGCGGAACCTAGCCGATCGCGGCGCGCGGGGCAATCGGGGCGAACGCATTGGCGGGGATGGACGTCGGGCGGGTCGGGCGGGGCGTCGCGGTCCATTCAGGGCCGCATGCGGAACAGCCGGGCGAGGAGCGCGCCAGGGGCCGGTCGCCCGGCGCCGCACGGCGTCGTCGCGGAGGAGAGCGCTCCGGCCGCCTCAAGCCTCCGAAGTCTTCGTCACGGTCGAAACATCGCTGTTGCATTACGCCGCATGCTGCATGCAGTATATGGCGGCTGACGGCGACGTGAAGATCGCCAGCGGCTGGGAAACGCAACTTCGGGACGGGCGACCCGCCGGGACAGGCGGACGCCTCCTCATCGCAAAGACCGCCGCCGCCGCCGCCTGGCGCGGAACGCAGCCGCTCGCCCTCACGGGCGCTGGCGCGTCCGCGCCTCCGGGCGCCGGGCGGCCACCAGGAGGACTGCTCATGACCGCTCTCTCCCGCCGCGCCGTCATCGCCGGCGCCGCCGCCGCGACCGCCTTCGTCGCGACCGGCTCACGGGCCCGCGCGCAGGCGCCGCTCAAGCTTCGCTTCGGCCATCCGCACCCGGAGGTCGACGCCTTCCACAAGGGCGGGCTGCGCTTCGCGGAGTTGGTGAAGGAGAAGACCGGCGGCCGGATCGCCGTCGAGGTCTACGCCAACGGCGCGCTCGGCAACGATCCGACCATGATCGCGAGCGTGCGCGGCGGCACGCTCGACATCTGCCTCACCGGCAACCCGTTCTTCACCGGCCTCGCGCCCAAGCTGAACGTGCTCGACCTGCCGTACCTGTTCAACGACCGCGCCCATGTGGCGGCGGTGCTGGACGGGCCGATCGGCGACGACCTGCGCGAGGGCCTCTCGGGGTCGAACCTGAAGGCGCTCTCCACCTGGGAGGTCGGCTGGCGCAACCTCACCAACAACCGCCGCGCGGTGAAGACGCCCGCCGACGTGAAGGGCCTGAAGATCCGCACCACGCCGAACCCGGCGCACATCCAGGCCTTCCGGCTGCTGGGCGCGGTGCCGACGCCGATGGCCTTCACGGAGCTCTTCACGGCGCTCGAGATGGGCTCGATCGACGGCCAGGAGAACCCGGTCACGCTGATCCTGAACGCCAAGTTCTTCGAGGTGCAGAAGCACCTGTCGCTCACCCGCCACGCCTTCACCACCGCCCCGCTGGTGATGAACAAGACCAAGTTCGACGGCCTCTCCGAGGACCTGCGCGCGGCCCTCGTCTCCGCCGCCCGGGAGGCCGCGGTGTTCCAGCGCCAGATGAACGTCGAGGGCGAGAAGGTCGCCGTCGCCGAGCTGAAGAACGACGGCATGAAGGTGGTCGAGGACATCGACGTGAGCGCGTTCCGGGCGTTGGTGGCGGACACGGTGAAGGCCGAGTACGTCGCGAAGTTCGGTCACGAGCTCGTCGACAAGATCACCTCCGCCGCGAGCTGAGCCCGATGCGCGTCGTCGATCTCAGCATGCCCATGGAGAGCCACTTCCGGTGGTCTCCCGAGGTCACCGTCAAGGGCGACCTCGCCGCGGGCGACCAGTTCCGCGTCACCCGCATCGCCACCACCTGCCACGGCTTCACCCATGTGGACGCGCAGGCGCATTTCGTGGCGGGCGGCCCCACCATCGAGGCGACGCCGCTCGAGCGCGTCGTCGGTCCCTGCCGGGTGTTCGACCTCTCGTCGGCGCCGGCGAACGCACCGATCGGGCCGGAGGCGCTGGCCGCCGCGGACCCCGGCGGGCCGGAGGGCGAGATCCTGCTGCTCGCGACCCGGTGGGCGGCGCGGCGGGACCACACGACCCCCGCGTTCTGGACCGAGGCGCCCTGGCTCACCCGGGAGGCTGCGGACTGGCTGTGGGAGCGGCGGCCGACGGCGGTCGCCTTCGACTTCCCGCAGGACTACCCGATCCGCCTGCTGCTGAAGGGGGAGGCCGTGCCGAACGACGAGCACGTCACCCACGACGTGCTGCTCCGGAACGGCGTCACGCTGATCGAATACCTCGTCAACACCGCCGAGATCCGCGCGCCGCGCGTGCTGCTCAGCGCCGCGCCGCTGCTGATCCCCAACGCGGACGGAGCGCCGGCCCGCGCCTACGCCATCGAGGGCCTCGATGTCTGACCCTTCGTCCCCGCCGCGGCGCGGGCTCGGGCGCGCGGTCGACCTCGGGTTCCGCGGGCTCGAGGCGCTGCTGGTTGCGATCCTCGGCGTGATGATCGTGCTGGTCTTCGGCAACGTCGTGCTGCGCTACGGCTTCGACAGCGGCATCACCGTCGCCGAAGAGGTGTCGCGAGTCCTGTTCGTGTGGTTGATCTTTCTCGGCTCCGTCGTGGTGATGCGCCAGAAGGGCCATCTCGGCGTCGACATGTTCCTCGCGCCGCTGCCGAAGGTCGGCCGTTGGCTCTGCCGCATCGTCACCGACGTGCTGTCGCTCGGCTGCTGCGTCGTGCTCGCAGTCGGGGCCTGGGACCAGGCGCTGCTGAACGCCGAGAATCTGCTTCCGGTCTCGGAGCTCCCCACCGGCTGGGTCTACGCCAGCGCGCTGGTCGCGGGCGTCGGCCTGTCGCTGCTCATCCTCGCCGATCTCGTCGACCTGATCCGCTCCGGGCCGCATGGCGAAGTCATCGAGCCCAACGTCGCCGAGGGCGTGTCGTGACCGTCGCCATCTTCTCGCTCGTGCTGCTCGGCGCGATCTTCATGGGCATGCCGATCGCCTTCGCGCTGATCGTCACCGCCGGCGCTCTCATGTGGCACCTCGGCGCGCTCGACTGGCAGCTGATCGCGCTGCAGATGGTCAACGGCGCGGACAGCTTCCCGCTGCTCGCGGTGCCGTTCTTCTTGCTCGCGGGCGAAGCCATGAACGCGGGCGGCCTGTCGAAGCGGCTGGTGACGCTCGGGCTCACGCTCGTCGGCCATCTGCGCGGCGGGCTCGGCTATGTGGCGATCTTCACCGCGATCCTGCTCGCCAGCATGTCGGGCTCGGCGGTTGCGGACACCGCGGCGCTCGCCTCCATGCTGCTGCCGGTGATGCGGCAGGCCGGCTACGACGTCGGCCGCTCCTCGGGGCTGATCGCCTCGGGCGGCATCATCGCGCCGGTGCTGTCGCCGTCGATCGGCTACATCGTGTTCGGCGTCATCGGGGGCGTGTCGATCACCCGGCTGTTCCTCACCGGCATCGTGCCGGGCCTGCTGCTCGGCCTCTCGCTCGCGGTCGCCTGGTGGGTGGTGTCGCAGCGCGACAAGGTCCAGCCGATGGAGCGCAAGAGCTGGGGCGAGGCGGGGCGCGCCCTTCTCGACGCGGCGCTGGCGCTCGGCCTGCCGATCATCATCATCGGCGGCCTCAAGGGCGGCGTGTTCACGCCGACGGAAGCGGCGGTCGTCGCGGCGGTCTACGCGGTGCTCGTGGGCGCCTTCGTCTACCGCGAGCTGACGCTGCCGAAGCTCTACGAGGCCATGCTGATGGCGGTCCGCACCTCGGCCGCGGTCATGTTCCTCGTCGCCGCGGCCTCGGTCTCGGCCTACCTCATCGCGATCGCGAACATCCCGGCCGAAGTCTCGGCGATGCTCGACCCGTTCAAGCACGACAAGGTCATCCTGATGGCCGTGATCATGCTGCTGGTGGTGATCGTCGGCACCGCGCTCGACTTCATCCCGACGATCCTGATCCTGACGCCGGTGCTGATGCCGATCGTCAAGCAGGCGGGCATCGACCCGGTCTACTTCGGCGTGCTGTTCGTGATGAACAACGCGATCGGGCTGATCACCCCGCCGGTCGGCACGGTGCTCAACGTCGTCTCCGCGGTCGGCAAGGTGCCGCTCGCGCTCGCGATCAAGGGCGTGTGGCCGTTCCTGATCGCGCAGCTGATCGTGCTGGTCATCCTCACGCTGTTCCCGGCGCTGGTGCTCGTGCCCGCGCGAATGCTGTATTGACGCTGCGCGGAGGGTCCCGGCCTTCCGCGCCCCGTCGTCAGGCGTCGGAAAGCTCAGCGGCGTCGTTCACCGCGGCGACGCCGGCGGAGGTCAGGGTCGCGAAGGCGCCGAGGCAGGGGTAGAGGCCCGGCCCGAACTCCGGCAGCTCGATCCGGTTGAGCTCCACCACCTTCGTCAGGGCGCCGGGCGCGCGCGGCAGGTCGCCGTGGGCGAGCATGGGGACCGCGCACCGCGGCGTCGCGCCGATCAGCGTGAGCACCACGTCGGGCCCGATCCTCAGCTCGCGGCCGGCCCAGCCGTTCTCCGCGAAGGGCTCGGCGTCGGGCATGTCGAGCACGATGTTCGCGCGGTAGCGCTGGGCGAGAATGCTGTCGTCGCCGAGCGCACGGCTCACCGCGTCGAGGCTCGCGCGGGTCACCACGTGGAAGGGCGCGTAATCGAAGAACCCGCCTTCGGGTGAGGCTTGGGCCAGCACGAGATGGGTCGACTGCACCTCGGCGCCTTCGCCGGCGTCCAAGACCTCGTCCGGAACGGCGCGGTCGAGGGCGTCGGTCGCCGCGGCCTGGGCCTTGAGCCGCACCTCGCGGCCAAGGAAGGCGCACAGCCGACCGTCCAGCGCGGGGTCGTCCAGCGCGACCACGTCCCCCTCAGGGAAGCGCACGCCGTAGCCGCCGTCCGCGTCGGCGACGGCGGAAAGCTCGAGCATCCTGCGCCACAGCTGGGGCCGCTTGGCGCTTGCGATCTTGCCGGTCTCGACGTCGATCACAGCGTAGGCCCGATCGTTGAGCAGGCCCGCCGCCGTCAGCGGCGCCTCGGCGACGCTCATCCCGAGAATGGATTTGACGGGATAGCGCCAAAGCGCCGAAACGTGACCTGCGGGCATCAGCCAATCTCCTGTAAGGCCTTGGCCGTACGCAAGATCCGTGCCCCGCCGGGGCTCCCCGTCGCCGTCAGCGAGGCGGGGCCGCCTCGGCCTCCGCGACCACGTGCGGGTCGTCCGCGAAGCGCGACGACACTCGCGGCGCGCGCGAGGAGACGCGCTCGCGGTGGGCGACGTAGACGCCGCTCGCCGCGATCACGGCTCCGCCGGCGATCGTCCAGAGATCCGGCAGGCGCCCGAACACGACGAAGCTGACGGCGACGGCGAACAGGATCTGCACATAGGAGAACGGCGCGAGCGTTGACGCCGCCGCGCGGCGCAGCGCGACAACCAGCAGACCGTGGCCGGCGGTCGAGCAGACGCCCATGGCGATGGCGATGCCCGCCTCATGCGCCGTCGGCATGCGCCAGGCGAAGGGGACGAGGACGCTCAGCAGGGCGAGGCCGACGATCGCCGACCAGGCGAGCGTCGTCTCGGGCCGGTCGGCCGCCATCTTGCGCGTGACGACAGCGCCGAGCGCCCAGGCCATGGCCCCTGCGGCCGGCAGCAGCGCCGCGAGCGTGAACGACGCGCCGAACGGCCGCATCACGATCAGCACGCCGGCGAAGCCGAGCGCTGCGGCGGCCCATCGGTGCGCCCCGACCCGCTCGCCGAGCAGCGGGATCGACAGCGCGGTGATGAAGATCGGCGACATGTAGTGGATCGCCGTCGCCTGGGCGACGTCGAGGCTCCTCAGGCCGAGGATGAAGAACAGCGCCGAGCTCGAGGTGGCGACGCCGCGCAGGAGCTGGAGCTTGACGCTCTTCGGGCGCAGCGTCCGGGGCCCGCCGATGATCAGCGCGGCGACGACCACCATGGTCGCGAACACGGTGTAGCGCATCCACGTGACCTGGACCGCCGGAAGCGTGGCCGCGAGCATCTTGGCGGCCACGTCGCCCGCCGAGAAACACGCCGTCGCCGCCACGACCAGGCCGATCGCGAGAGACGCGTTGTCGGTGGAGGGAAGGGGGAGCGGGATGCGGGGCGCGGCGACGGACGCCGGCTCGGCGGCGTCGGCCGAGGCGATGGACGGCGGGGGGCTCATGGGACTCGAGGTGCGTGCAGTGGACGGACTTGCGCAGAGGGCGAGGCGGATCAAGGTCTACCAGAGGAGCCGGCGGCGCGGGGGAAAGATGATCGAGCGCCCACGCGCGCCAGACGTGCGCCGGACGCAGATCGGGCTTCAGGGTTTGTTCACCCTCCCGGCGGCGGCAGGCTGCCGCCGACGCCCGCGCGCAGCCGCGTACAGCCGAAATGTAAAATAAATTGACAAATAACGAGCCGGCTTGATCTTCTGCATGGATACCTGCATACAGGGATCCATGCAGAAGATCCCAAGCCGCGCCGACGCAGCCCCGACCCGCTACGAACAGGCCTATGAGACCATCCGCGAGATGATCGTCTCGGGGCGCCTGCGCGGCGGAGACATGATCTCCGAGGTCAAGCTCGCGGAGGAGCTCGAGATCAGCCGAACGCCGGTGCGCGAGGCCGTGAAGCGGCTGGTGGCGAATGGTCTTGTGGAGAGCACGCCCCGAGGACTCCGGGTGTTCCGGCCAAAGCCTCAGGACGTGGCGGAGGTCTATTTTCTGCGCGCCGCCATCGAGGGCGCGATGATCCGCGCCGCCTGTGGCCGCATCTCCCCGGACGAGATTTCCGCGCTGCGAAAGATCCACACGAGGACGCTCGAGGCGAACGGCCGCGACGACATCGCCTCGCTGGTGGCTCTCAACGGGGAGTTCCATTCGGTGATCGCGGCCGTGGCGGGGAGCGTCAGGGCCGAAAACACTTTGATGGCGCTCGATCCGCTGGTCGCGACCTACCGAAGGCTGTCGCTCTTGGCGCCCGGCCATCGCGCCGCGTCGATCGACGAGCACGGCCGCCTCATCGACCTGCTGGACGCCCGCGACGGCGAGAAGGCCGAGGCGCTGATGCGCGCCCACATCGCCCGCGCCGGCCGCCGCATCACCGACGCCGTGCTTCAGATCGATCAGGGGCAGGACGACGGTGAGGCGTTGCGGCAGCTCGCCAATCTCAACGGCCTAGACACCGAACAAGCGCGCTAAGCGCGCGAGACGAAGACTGCGCATGGGAGACGCGTGACATGGACGAGATGACTTTTGACGTTGTGGTGGTTGGCGGCGGCGTGACCGGCGTCGCGGCCGGCATCGCCGCGGCGCGAGCCGGAGCCAATGCCGTGGTTCTGGAGCCGCGTCCCTTCGTGGGCGGCAACGCGACCACAGGCCTCTGCCTCCACAGCTTCCTGACGCGCGACCGCCGCCAGACCGTCTTCGGCCTCGCGCAGGAAATGGTCGACCGCCTGAAGGCCATCGGCGCCGCGGTTGGCCATATCCCCTATGACGGCTTCGTCAGCGCGGTGACTCCGGTCGACGGCGACTGGTTCCGCATCCTTGCGAGCGAGATGCTGGCCGAGGCCGGCTGCCAGGTGATCTATGGCGCGAGCGTCGTGGGCGTGGAGCGGGACGGCGACGCGATCGATGCGCTCACCGTCGCGATGAAGGGCGGGCTGCGCCGCGTCGTCGCGGCCTCCTACATCGACACCAGTGGAGACGCCGACATCGCGGCGCTGGCGGGGGCCCCCACCCGAAAGGGCGAGGAAGGCACCGGCAAGATGCAGCCGGTCTCGATGCTGATGCACTTCCACCGCGTCGATACCCGCCTCATCGCGAAGACGCTCGGCGAAGTCGGGCCCGCGATGGCCGACAAGCCCGGCGAGAGCGAGCCTATCCCGGTCTACTTCAACGGTACGTTCAGCGCCTGGAACGATGTCATCGCGGAGGAGAAGATCTTCCCGAACCGCGACCACAAGGTGTTTTTCAACACGGTCTGGCCGGACCGCATCAACGTCAACACCTCGGCGGTTTTCGGCGTCGACGGCACCGATCCGCTTGCGATGTCGCGCGCCTTCCAGGATCTCACGCGGCAGTGCGTGAAGGCCGGCAACTTCCTCGTGAAGCACGTGCCGGGGTTCGAGCGCGGCTATTTCGCGCCGCAGGTGGTGGCGGGCGTTCGTGAGAGCCGCAATATCCTCGGGCGCTACGAGATCACGAAGGAGGACGTGCTTGAGGGCCGCAAGTTCGACGATACGGTCGGGCAGATCTGCTTCCCCGTGGACATCCACCATCCGGACACCGGCCAGGCCTATTTCGTGGACGTCGGCGGCGACGGCGCGTTCGACGTGCCTTACCGCTCGCTGCTGCCGCAGGGGATCGACAACCTGATCGTCGCCGGCCGCTGCCTTTCGGCTACTCACTTCGCCCACGGCGCGACGCGCAACATGGCGCCCTGCATAGTGACTGGCCAAGCCGCCGGAACGGCTGCTGCGCTGGCCGCTCGCGGCAACGCGCCGGTCGCCCATCTCGACGTCGCGGACCTGCAGAAGCAGCTCGTCGCCGACGGGGCCTTTCTCGGCGAGAGCGAGGAGCCACGCGAGCGGCGAACAGCCTGACGACCGGACTCAAAAATCAAAAACAAGAAGCTTTGCATTGGGAGGTTTGACATGCGGCGTAGGGAGTTTCTCGCCCTCGGGGCCGGCGCGCTTGCGGCGCCGGTCTTTCTGACTAAGGCGCGTGCCGGTGCGTCGGATTGGCCCGCCAAGCCGGTCCAGATCACCGTGCCGTTCCCGCCGGGGAGCGCCTCCGACATCCTGTCGCGCGCCCTCGGCGCGTCGATGGGCGACATGCTCGGCCAGCCGATCGTCATCGAGAACAAGCCGGGGGCGGGCGGCGCCATCGGCACAGGATCGGTCGCGGCTGCGCCCGCCGACGGCTACACGCTGCTGATGGCGACCGCCGCTCACACGATCACGGCGGTCACGATGAAGAAGCTGACCTTCGATCCGCGCAAGGACTTCATCCCCGTCATCGAGCTTACGACGATGCCTCTGGTGCTCGTGGTGCATCCGGACGTAAAGGCGAATTCGGTGCAGGAGCTTGTCGCTCTCGCCAAGGAAAAGCCCGGCGGCATCAGCTTCGCATCTTCCGGCCCCGGCACCTCGCACCAGATGGCGAGCGAGTTCCTCAAGCTCACCGCCGGGATCGACATCGTCCATGTGCCCTATCGCGGCAGCGGGCCGGCGCAGCTCGACCTCACGACCGGCCGGGTCGATATGATGTTCGATAACATCGTCGCCTGCATCGCGAACATACGCGCCGGCAAGCTGCGGCCGCTCGCGGTGAGCTCCAGACAGCGTTCGTCCATCCTGCCGAACGTTCCCACAATGGCCGAGTCCGGCTATCCCGACTTTGATGTCGGGGCGTGGTTTGGCATCATGGTGCGGGCTGGAACCCCGCAGCCGATCGTCGACCGTATTGCGAGCGTGTCCGGGAACGCCATGCGCCAGCCCAAGGTTTCTGACCTCTTCACCAAGGACGGCGCGGTGGTGACGGCGAAAACCGGCGCGGCTTTTCAGAAACTGCTCGAGGCGGACTACAGCCGGTGGGAGACGGTCGCGAAGGAAAGCCGGATCCGGATCGAATGACGAGCCTCGGACGAGGGGAAGGGCTGGTCGCCCTCTAACGCCGTCGGGACCTGAATCTGCGAGGGCCAAATTTTCGCTTCTTGCTCGGAACGGCAGAGATGATTTGAGGACTTGGGACGCGCAGGCGCCAAGGTGGAGCGCGTCCCAGATCCGATGCCTCACCCCGACTTCAGATCAGTAGTCCCAGTACGCCGGCGCCCAGCGGAACGTTTCGCCCTCGACCGCGACCCGGCCGACGGACGGAAACGGCAGGTGGGTCGCGACCAGCTGTTCGCCGGTCGCCGCAAGCTCTCGCAGAAGCCTGACCCTGACGCGGGCGGCCTCCTCCGGGTCGTGCTCGAAGCCGTTGTGCCAATCGGGATGATCGAACCCGACCGTGAACACCGCGTCGCCGGCGAAGGTCAGCCGGTCGCCGCCGGAGGCGACGCGAACGACGCTGTGTCCCGGAGTGTGGCCGCCGATGCGCTGGACCACAACTCCGGGCGCCACCTCATGCTCGTCCTCGAACATCCGCAACTGGTCGCGGTAGGCGATCACAAACCGCTTGGCGGCGGACTTCAGCGCGTCCGGAAATCCTTGCGGCATGGAGGTGAGGGAAAAGTCCGGAGCCTCCCAGAACGCGACCTCGGCGGCCGCGACGTGGATCCGCAGGTCCGGACGCAGCGCGTCCTTCACGCCGTCCACGAGAAGGCCGCCGACGTGATCCATGTGCATGTGGGTGAGCACCACGTCGGTGACCGACCCAAGATCGATGCCGGCGGCCTCCAGCCGCATGATCAGTTGCCCGGCGCGCGGCAGATTGAGGTCCGGATCGAAGCCGAGACCCGCGTCGATGAGGATCGTCTGGTCGCCGCTGTGAACCACGACCACGTTGAGCGACCAGTCGAACGCCTCCCGCGGCAGGAACATCTCGTCCAGCCAGGCGGTCCGGTCGGCCAGGGCGGCGTTGTGCCCCAGCATTGCGGTGGGGAGCGGCAGCACCCCGTCGCTGATCACCAGCACGTCGATGTCGCCGACGCGCACGGCATAGCGTGACGGCACCAGGTCATGGGGCTTCGCAAGAGGAGCCCGGACAGGAGATCCGATGTCCATTTCTGCATCCTTCCGAGATTTGATCGCCATGGCGGAAGCGAAAGCGGCGGCTTGCGGCTGAGCGGTCTTCAGCGCGCCGCCGAGGATTCCGCCTCCGGTCGCGCGACGCCGGCGTTCGGACGTCGCGAAGGGAAGACGAGCGGCCCGGCCGGGATGTGACATGCTGGAGGGAAATCGCCTCGGGCGCCCGTCGCCATTGCCCTGGGGAGGGCGTCTTGAAGGCTTCGGTCGCGCCCGCCTTTCGCTGCGAGAAGCAGGTTCGAGCGAATATCTCCCGCACGATGTCACATGCGCCGACGCCGGCTCGTCACAGCCCCGAACATTCCGTTTGGGGACATCTTCATGACCAAGGCGATTTTGACCTTCGCTCTCGTGTTCGGCGCCGGCCTCGCGGCGAACGGCCTCTACATGCTCGCGGATCCGCAGGCGTGGTACTTCGCCATACCGGGCGTCACCACGACGGGTCCGTTCAACCAGCACTTCCTCCGCGACATCGGGCTGATCTTCGTGTGCCTCGGGTCCGCCTTCGCCCTGGGCGCGGCGCGGCGCGAGGTCCGCACGCTGCTTTGGGGCGCCGGCGCGGTCTGGCTGTCCGGCCACGCGCTGTTTCACTTCTGGGAGGTCGCCACCGGGATCTGCGGGCCCGACGCGCTGGCGAGGGACTTTCCGGCGGTGACGACGCCTGCTCTCGTCGCGATCGCGCTCACGGTCTGGTCGGCGCGCCATGCTGAGCGCTGACGAGGCGACAGGCGCGTTCCAGGCGGAGCGGCCTCGGCTCGTCCGGCTCGCCTACCGCATGCTCGGCTCGCTCGGCGAGGCGGAAGACGTGGTTCAGGACGCCTGGATCCGCTGGCGGCAGGTCGACCATTCGGAGGTCGCCTCGCCTGGAGCGTTCCTGTCACGGACGGTCACGCGGCTCTGCCTCGACGTCATGAAGTCCGCCCGCGTGCAGCGCGAGACCTATTTTGGCACCTGGCTGCCGGAACCCTTCGCCACGACGCCGGAGGACGACATCGGCGACGACATCACGCTGACCCTGATGCTGGCGCTGGAGCGGCTTTCCCCGCTCGAGCGCGCGGCGTTCATTCTTCACGACGTTTTCGGCATGCCGCTCAACGAGATCGCCACCACCCTCGACCGCGAGGCTCCGGCCATCCGGCAGCTTGCCGCACGGGCGAGGAAGCACGTGCAGGCGGCAAAGCCGCGCTTCCCTGTCGATCGGGAGGAGGGCGCGACGATCGCTAAAGCGTTTTTCGAGGCGTCGGCGTCCGGGGACGTCGCGGCGCTTCGAGCGATGCTTGCAGAGTCAGTGGTCGTGCACTCGGATGGCGGCGGCAAGGCGCACGCCTTCCCGCAGCCGATCATCGGCGTCGACAAGGTCGCGCGCATGTTCGAGGGGGTGGCGCGCAAGTCGTGGATCCAGAATGCGCAGAAGCTGCAGGATCTCTGGATCGACGGCCTGCCAGGCTATCTCAGCCTCGAGCCGGGGAACGCGTTCCAGACGGTCGCGCTCGAGATCGAGAACGGCCTGATCGTCGGGATCTACTTCACGCGCAACCCCGACAAGCTGGAGCGGCTCGTGGAGCGGTTCGGGCGGGGCGCGGCCTCGCCGAGCGCCCACTGAGGCCGGTCACCGCCGCGCAATTGCGAGTTCCGCCCGGCAGGCGTGCGAAAAGTCGCAGAGCGGGTCGAGGTCGCCTGCGTGTCGGATGTCCGCGAAGGCGGCCAGATCCTTGTTCGGGGAAAAATAGGTTTCGCCGATGCGCTGCATGACGCGCTCGGCCTCCGCGAGCGTGCCGGCCTCGCCGAACAGCCGGATCTTGTTGACGATGGCGTAGAGGTTCACGAGCTTGGCCGGATCGTCGAGCTCATGCCGGAAGGCGTCGCCGAACAGGGTCGAGGCCTCCCGGATGAACTCTCCATAAAGCGCTTCCCGGCGCGCGCGGTCCTGCTCCAACAGGGTGGCGCGCTCCTGGGCGTGCTGGGTCAGCCATGTGGTGGCGAAGGACGCAAGCGCGCCGATGGCCGAGCCGGCAAGGGCGGCGAGCGCCGAGATGTAGCCCGCGTCCATCGGCGTGCGCCCTGTCAGATCGCGCGCGGGGGCTGAGCGGCGGCCCAGTCGCCGAACCGCTTCTCTGAGATGCGCGCGCCCTCGTCGGGGGTCAGGGAGCGATCGTCGATGATCGTGCCGAAATAGCCCACCGCATCGTCCACCAGCACGTTCTTCGGCTCGCCGACGGACTCGAAATAGAGCTTCACGAGCGTGGCGACCGGCATCTTCTCCGGGCCCGCGATCTCCACCATCCCGTTCAGCGGCGCCGCCAGCGCGACCTCCGCGACAAGCGCGGCGACATCGGCCGACGCGACCGGCTGGATCGCGCGTGACGTCGCGCGCGTCACGCCGTCGACCGTCGCGGCGCCTGCGATCGCGCCGGCGAACTCGAAGAACTGGGTGGCCCGCACCAGCGTCCAGGGGATGCCGGACGAGGCGATCAACTCCTCCTGCGCGAGCTTCGCCCGGAAGTAGCCGCTGTCGAGCAGGCGCTCGGTCCCGACGACCGACAGCGCGACGTGGTGCGAGACGCCGGCCGCGGTCTCGGCGGCTGCGAGGTTGCGGCCGGCGCGGACGAAGAAGTCGAGCACGGCGTCGTCCGCGAAGGAGGGAGAGTTGGCGACGTCGACCACCACCGTCGCGCCCTTCATCGCCTCGATGAGCCCTTCGCCCGTGACCGCGTTGACGCCGGTGTTGGGCGAGGCGGCGACCACCTCATGTCCCGCGGCGTTCAGTTTGGCGACAAGCTGGGAGCCGATCAGGCCCGTCCCTCCAATAACGACGATCTTCATGCGACGCTCCATCTGTCGTGTCCCCACGGGGGCCTCGACGACATGACGAGCGAGCTGACAGGCGATGTGACATCGGCTGTGGCGAAACCTGCGGCGCTGCCGCCTAAAGGCTCCCATTCTTCTATAGGGGCCTCGCGCGCCGTCAGCGGTCGCGTCATCGACGGCCATGTGCGATGCGAGCTTGCGAAGCGCTCAGCAAACGCGAGCGTCCGCTCTCAGCAAGAAAGCGAAAGACCGCTTCTGGCGCATGTCGCCGCCTCAGTCTCTCGTGGGACGATCGTGCAGGAGCTGGCGTGCCGTGCGCGCCGGATCGCGCCGGAGAAGGTCGACCGCCATAGGCGCGCTGATCCGTTCGGTCGTCCCAGGAGCGTGGAGCGTCGCCCTAGAGCTCGCGCCCAATCATCCTGTCGAGCGACAGCGGGCCGCCGCCGCGGAAGGCGATGAACAGCGCGGTGAAGCCCAGCATCAGAGGATATTCGAAACCGCGGTCGATCCATGGATAGGTTGCGCCCAGCAACCAGCAGATGACCGCCATCTGGACCGCAAACATCGGCGCGACGACGCGCGTCAGCAGGCCCGCCGCGAGCATCAGTCCGCCGGCGAACTCCAGGATCGCGACGAACAACGCGAGCTCCCCGCCGAAAGGCAGTCCGAGCGTTTCCGATATCAGCCGCGTGGAGCCCGCCATCGGGTCCGCCATGGACCCATGGGCGGTCCCCATGATCTTCGGCAGGCCATGGGTGACCAGCGTCAGCCCGCAGGCGATCCTGAGCGCCGCGTAGCTCATGGGATACGCGCGGTTGTAGAAGCCCGCGAGCCCGGGAATGACCAGTCTGGCGTCGGCGTTTCGGTTGGGCGCCTCAGAAGCGATAGGCAACGGCATGGCGATGGGGTCCTGAAAAGGTTGATGGAGAACGGCGGGGCTCCGGTCACCCCGCGGCCCGGCGGCGCCGGGGCGCGATCTTCGGCATCGTCGGCGGCCTCAGATCGCGCCGCCATTGGCGCGGACCACCTGGCCATTGACCCAGCCCCCGTCGGGGCCGGCCAGGAACGAGACCACGCGGGCGATGTCCTCCGGCTCGCCGAGACGTCCCGCGGGGATCATTCTGGTCAGGGCGGCGACCTGCTCCTCGGACTTGCCCGAGAGGAAGAGGTCGGTCGCGACCGGGCCCGGCGCGACCGCGTTCACGGTGACGCCGCGGAGGCCGAGCTCCTTGGCGAGGACGTGGGTCATCGCCTCGACGGCCGCCTTGGTCGCGGCGTAGACGGCGTAGCCCGGTGGGTACAGACCGACCACGCTCGACGAGAAGTTCACGATGCGCCCACCGTCGCGAAGCCGGTTCGCCGCTTCGCGCAGGCCGCGGAACACGCCGCCGAGATTGACTGCGACATGGGCCTCGAACAGCGCGTCGTCGGCCTTGGCGAGCGGAGACAGCGTCATGACGCCGGCGTTGTTGACGAGCACGTCGACGCCCCCGAATTCGGCCTCCGCCGCGTCGAACAGCGCGGACGCGGCCGCCCTATCGGTCAGATCGGCCTGGACCGCGAGAGCGCGACCGCCGGCTGCAGCGATCTCGGCGACAAGCGCCTCGGCGGCGTCCCGGCCGCGTGCGTAGTTGATGACGACGGAAAAGCCGTCGGCGGCGAGCCGCCGGCTGATCGCCGCGCCGATGCCGCGGGAGCCGCCGGTGACGATCGCGGTGCGATTCAAAAGTTCGGCCATGTGGTGTCTCCTTGGAAACTGAACATGGACCGGCTTCGCGTCTGAATAATCGCCCCGCGCTTGCCAACTCTGTTCGGCTATGGCGAACAATGGCGCATGGACCATTTCGACGCCCTGCGCCTGTTCGCCCGCGTCGTCGAGCGGCGCAGCTTCACCGACGCGGCGGTCGACCTCGGCCTGTCGCGCTCGACCGCGACGGAGACGATCCGGCGGCTCGAAGCGCGCCTCGGCGCGAAACTGCTGGAGCGGACGACGCGTCATGTGGCGCCGACGCTCGACGGGGGACAGTTCTACGAACGCTGCGTCGCGATCCTCGCCGATGTCGAGGACGCGGAGGCGACGCTGCGCGCGGGCGAGCCGCGCGGCCTGCTGCGGGTCGACGCCCCGGGCCTGCTCACGCGCACCTTCCTGCTGCCCGCTTTGGAGGCCTTTCTTGAGCGCCATCCGAAGATCGACATCCAGTTCGGTCAGAGCGACCGGCTGGTCGATCTCGTGCGCGAGGGCGTCGACTGCGCCATCCGGGTCGGCGAGCCAGCCGACAGCAATCTCACGATGCGGCGGCTCGGCGCGCTCGCCGAGGTCACCGTCGCAAGCCCCGCCTACCTCGCGCGGCATGGGACGCCGCGATCGATCGAGGAGTTGGACGGTCACCTCATGGTCGGGTTCGTCTCGTCGCGGACGGCCGAGATGCTGCCCCTCGAGTTCACCGTCGACGGCAGGACCCGCGAAATTATGCTGCCAAGCCGCGTGACGTCGAACAGCGCCGACACCAACGCCGATCTCGCGCGGCTCGGCTTCGGGTTGATCCAGGCGCCGGTCTATCGGTTCGAGCGCGAGCTGCGGGAGGGCGCTCTGGTGGAGGTGCTTCCCGCATACCCGCCGTCGCCGACGACGCTCTCCGCCCTGTTCCCGAAAGCCCGGCAGATGGCGCCCCGCCTGCGCGTCTTCCTGGATTGGGCGGCGTCGACCTTCCGGGCGCTGTGACGTCCTACGGCAGCGACGATCGGTACCGCCGCCGCCCAGACGTGAGCGAAGGTCGGAGGAGCTCAGCCGAGCGTTTGGCAGCGGCACAGCCGATGCGGACCGGTCGCCCGATACCCGCCGCGCATCGCAACCGCTAACGCTTTATTGGTGTCCGACTTGGCTGACTGCGGGTCAAACTAATCCCGCGTCCTCGGCCAGCTGGCGGGCGTCCGTGTTCATCGCGGACCGAAACAGCAGAACGGGCAGAAACAGGAACAGCAACGCCTCCGATCCGAGCGGCATGTCCGTGACCGCTTCGGCGACGTCTTGCGTCCCCGGCCCGAACGAACCGCTGCGCAGCACCAGCGCCAGCGCCCCGATCGCGACCCCGAAGATCGTGAGCAGCACGCTCGCCGGCAGCCGGAGCTGCGCCGCGACGGGCTCGGCCAGACTGACGGCCATCAGAAGAAGAGCGATGATCAAGATGGCGAGCGCGACCGGCGTGACCCCGGTACTTCATCCATCGGGAGCGGCTTTTTAGCCTTGATCTCAGCCTGTGTCCGCGTCGAGGCGCAAAGATGCGAGCCGAGGAAGCTGGCCGCCGCGCAGTGGTCCGGGGCTTCGCCCGAGGAGGCCGGGCGCGAAAGCGCGCAGCTGTATCGAGAGCGCAAGGACTGCCCGCTCCGGGCGCTGCGACGGGGCCGACGTTCGCTTCGGAAAGATGGGCCAATGTCTGCTCGTGGCGCGAAGCGACGGCGGCTTGCGACCGCTCGGCGCCAGAAGCGGACTTGAACACGCTCCCGTATAGCGGACGTTCGGCCAACTGCGCTTACGATTGATGTGCCGATCTTCATGCGCTGTCGGCTTGCGATCCAAAGGCTCGCGGCGAGGTATCAGTGAATGCGACGCACAGGTCTCCGCTGGCGTCGCATTCAATGCCGTAGTCCTTATGATCACGAGTGATCAAGGCGGCAACATCACCAGGGCTGGCGGCCGTGGCTGCCGAAGAAGCCCCCCGTCGGACCGTCCTTATCGATCAGGGCCATCCTGATCGCGGTCGCGGCGCCTTCATCCGGGCTCAACGCGCCCAGGTTGTCGTTGAGGTCGGTCCGGACATTCCCGGGCTCGACGACGTTGACCTTGATGCCGAGGGGCTCGAGCTCCTTGGCGAAGGCCACGGTCACCGCGTTGAGGGCGACCTTCGACGTCGTGTAATCGAGGAAGTTCACGCTTGAGTAGATCGACGTCGGGTCGACGATGAGGGCCAGGGAGCCCACGCCGCTGCCCATGTTGACGATCCGGCCATCCTTGCCCCCCTTCATGAGCGGCAGGAAGGCCTGGGTGACTCTGATGGGGCCATAGAGGTTCACCTCAAAGGTGGCCTTGATGTCCTCCATCCGAGCCTCGCTGGGCGGCCGCGTCCGGTCGAGGATAATGCCCGCGTTGTTCACGAGGACATGGAGGACTCCGATCTCGCTCGCGACCGTCTCGGCCGCGCGACGGACGCTATTTTCGTCCGCGACGTCTATCTCGAGGAACCGCACGTCCAGGCCCTCAGCTCGGAGCTGCCCGACGGCTTCCTCGCCGCGGGCGCGGTCGCGCGCGCCTATCCAGACCGAGAGGTCCGCTTGCGCCAGCCCCCGAGCAATGGCGAGGCCGATGCCCTTGTTGGCGCCGGTAACTAGCGCCTGTCTCTTGCCCGTCATGACCGCTCTCAAGTCGCGGCGGGCGCGGGGGTGGAGGCCACATGGTGGCTGATGTCGCCGAACAGCCGGGGATCGACCGCACGCGAGGCGAACCGCCACTTGGCGTCACGAAGCACGAAGGTGTCGATGTAACGACCGGTCACGATCGGCTGAAGCGGCAGGCAGTCGGTATGCTGGTGGACGGTGAAGTAGCAGACCGAACTGGCCTCGGTGGAGCTCTGCACCTCAATCAGGACGTTGGAGACGGAGTGCCACGTCCGAGGCGTGTTGTCAGAGTGATACTGAAGATTGTTCCTCAGGAATTGCGCGATCTTCTCCTTGCCGGTGATGTACTCGTCGACGACCTTGAATTGGGCGTCAGCCAAGAGTTCGGCGTTCGCGTCGACGTTCCCGAAGTCGAGATTATGGGTGTACTGGGCCAGCAGGCGGCGGACCTCGCTCTCGATGATGAGGCGGGCGACGGCGTCGGGGGTGGCGGACATAGCGTTCTTTCGTTGGAGCGGAGGTCGCTATTCTTATAGCGATCGCTACATACGCTCGACGCTTCGTCTCTGCAATAGTATAGTGGTCGCTAAATTCCGGTCCGAGGCCTTTTTGTCGGGTTGCAATGCGCCCGATGGCTGCGGCAGCTTTCAAAGCGTCCTAGGCTGTGGGGATGGCGCGGGCCTCGCAGAGGTCAGCCAGCGGCGCTGGCCGCGAACTCGGCCTTCAGGGCCCCCCCGGCGACCTCCGAGCAGCCCACCAGCTTCTCGGCCGTGTGGCCGAGGCAGGCGAAGGATGAGAGGCCGCGAAGGTTGACCAAGACGTAGTCGAGGATGCGGTCTACCGCCTCGGGCGACGCGTGGGCGACGATGTAGTCGTGGATGATTTTGCTGCCGCGTTCTCCAAAGGCGCTCGCCACTGCCGCGGCCTCGGCGTCGTCGGCGCGCATGGCCTCGGTGATCATGCAGCCGCGCCGCTCCGGGTTGCGGGTGTAATGACGCGCCGCGGCGACGAAAAGGTTGGTCAGGGCCCGGGCCGGATCGGCGTCCGTCGCGAGGATCTCGCCTACCGGCAGAAAGTCCGTCTCCACGTAGCTCTGCAGCGCCCGCTCGAAAAGGCCGAGCTTGCTACCGTAGGCGGCGTAGAGGCTGGGCGGCTTGATATCGAGGGCCGCCGTCAGGTCTGCCACGCCTACGGCGTCATAGCCACGGGCGTGGAACATCGCTTGGGCGACGCGGACGCCCTGTTGCCGATCGAACGCCGGCCGGCGGGTGATCTTTGTATCGACGGATTTCACGCATTCTACATAGCGACCGCTACACGGTGACTCAAGACGGCTCTTATTTAGTGATCGCTAAAAATTCCCTTGCGCTCGGTGGGGCTCAAATGTAGTGACCGCTACATCAGCAGCCACGGAGCTTCCATGACCTTCAAAAATAAGATTGCCCTGGTCACCGGCGCGTCGGCCGGCATCGGCTATGGCATCGCCAAAGCCCTCGCCGACGCGGGCGCACGCACCATCATCACGGGCCGCAATGCCGAGAGGCTCGACAAGGCGGTCGCCGAGCTCGGGCCGAACGTCAGCGGAATCGTCGCCGACGCCGCCAAGGTGGCCGACCTGCGACGCCTGTTTGATGCCATCAAGGCCGACCATGGCCACCTCGACGTCTTGATTGCCAATGCAGGCGGCGGTGAGCCGGTCGCGCTGCAGAACGTCTCCGAGAAGCACGTCGACGAGACTTTGGCCTGGAACCTGAAAAGCACGATTTTCTCGGTCCAGTTCGCCCTGCCCATCATGCCGTCAGGTGGCTCGATCGTCCTGATCGGCTCCAACGCCTTCAAAGCGGCGCCGGCCGGCATGAGCGTCTACGCGGCCGCAAAGGCCGGTGTGCGAGCCCTGGTTACCGGGTGGGTGCAAGAGATCAAGGGCTCCGGCGTGCGGATCAACGTCGTCAGCCCTGGCCCGGTCCGCACACCTGGCCTTGAGGGTTTCTTCGCGGCCGAGGAGGCGGAGGCGACCTTCGACTTCCTCGCCGGCCAGAGCACCGTCGGCCGCATCGGCACAACCGACGACATCGCAGCTGCTACCCTGTTCCTGGCTGGCGAAACAGCGGGCTACATCAACGGCATCGAGCTGTTCGTCGACGGCGGCGCCGCCCGCCTGTGAACCTCTGGGGAGCCTGTTCCCCCGCAGGCTCCCCGTCTCTTCCGATTGTGAAGACGGTCCATGGCTTCCCCGGCAAGAGCCTCGCCGTGCCCTCCGTGGACCGGCGCGCGCTCGCCCTATGGCGGCAAGGCTAGGATTCAGTTGAGGCGTCCAACCTTGGTCGAGTTGACGGCCTTACTTCTGCGGCCACGCGGCCACGACTTACGATTATACCCGTGGAAGTTGTTAGGCCGCCGATCGGTCCATCCGAGCCCGTCGCGCGATCGCCGCGGCATCCTTCGACGGGGGCAGTCCGAACAGTCGCGCATATTCGCGGCTGAACTGGTTCGCGCTCTCGTACCCAACCCCGAAGGCGACAGACGTGGCGTTGCCCTCGCCGGCGACCAGCAGAGACCGGGCGTGCAGCAACCGGATCCGCTTCTGGTACTGCAGCGGACTGAGTGCGGTGATGGCCTTGAAGTGACGGTGGAACGCCGAGACGCTCAAGGTCGCCATCGCGGCCAGCGCCTCGACCCGGATCGGCTTGGCGAAATTCTGCCGGATCCATTGGATCGCTACGCCGATGCGCGAGAGCGCCGTGCCGGGCGCCGCCATGTCGCGCAGCATCCAGCCGTGCGGACCCTGGAGAACGCGGAACAGCAGCTCGCGCTCATAGGCCGGCGCGAGCGCCGCGATCTCGTCCGGTCGATCCATGAGGCGCAGCATCCGGACCCAGGCGTCGAGAAGCACAGACGTCACGGGCGCGACCGAGAAACCGGAGCCGTAGAGCTCGCCGCCCGCAGGTTTAGGCAGGTCGGCGAGAAGGCCAGCCACGACCGCAGGCTCCAGCGTCAGGCTGATGGCCAAATAAGGATCGCCGGACTTCGAAGGGTGGACAGACCCGACAGCGGGTAAGTCCACCGACATGACGAAGTAGGTCGCCGGGTCGTACCGGAACGTCGTGTCCCCTACCGTCATGGTCTTATGGCCGGCGAGGATCAGGTTGACCATCGGATCGTAGACTGCGGCGAGCTGATGCTCGGGGATCTCGCCCTGGACCATCGCGACGCGCGGAATGCCTGTCTCGGTGCGCCTGTTCTCCGCCCGTGAGGCCAGCTTCCGCAATTCCGCGAGTTGCTTTTCCATGACCGGTCTTCTGCCACGCTCGACGAAGCCGAACAACTGGAAAGCAGAAATAGGCAAAATCGAAGGAGGAACGTGGGAGCGCGACGACGACCGCTGAGACTACCTTCCGCTCCAGGAACAAGCACTGGAGGCACACATGAAGATCGTCGTCGTCACGGGCGGAAGCCGCGGAATTGGAGCAGCCGTCGCACTGAAATGCGCCCGCCGCGGCATGGGCGTGATCCTCACCTACAACAGCAACACCAAGGCCGCCGAAGAGGTCGCGAGCGCCATCACGGTAGAGGGGGGCAACGCCGTCGCCCTGAAGCTTGACGTCACGGACGTCGCCTCCTTTCCCGCATTCAGCGAGGCCGTCCGCTCGGCGCTACGCGCGACGTGGGACCGGGGCGGCATCGACGGGCTCGTGAACAACGGCGGCTTCGGCCTCTACAACCCGATCGCGACCGTCACAGAGGCCGAGTTCGACGGCCTGTTCAACGTCCACCTCAAGGGTCCGTTCTTCCTCACGCAGGCGCTTCTGCCGCTCATCAACGATGGCGGCCAGGTCGTGAACGTCACCAGCGCGACCGTCCGCGTGGCGACAGCGGGCGTCGCGCCCTATGCGAGCTTCAAAGGCGGGCTTGAGGTGCTGACGCGGTACATGGCGAAGGAGTTCGGCGACCGCGGCATCCGCGCCAACTCGGTCGCGCCCGGGGCCATCCGCACCGAACTCGGCGGCGGCCTGACCGCCGAGTTCGAAGCCATGCTCGCCTCCCAGACGGCGCTTGGCCGCGTAGGCGAGTCAGAGGAGGTCGGCAGCGTGATCGCAAGCCTGCTTTCAGACGAGAACCGCTGGATCAACGCCCAGTCGATCGAGGTCGCGGGCGGCTATGTGATCTGAGGAGAAGCGCCATGCTCGATCATGTCTTCCTGTCCGTAAGCGATCTCGAGCGGTCGACCGCGTTCTATGCGGCGGCGCTCGCTCCCCTCGGCGTCCGCGACCGCCTCGACTACGACGGCAAGGACGGACCGCCCGGCCATCCTGACCTCAAAGGGTTTGGCGCCGGGGGGCGGATGTTCCTCTGGCTGCGCCAGGGCGTGGTCGATGGCCGCGCAGCGCATGTCGGCTTCGTAGCGAACAGCTATTCCGAGGTTGACGCCGCCTACGCCGCGGCGATCGCCGCGGGCGCCACGGACAACGGCGCGCCCGGCGCCCGGCTCCACTACGACCCCAACTACTACGCGGCGAACGTCCTCGATCCCGATGGCTACAGCCTCGAGTTCGTCCACAAGAACTGGCAGCACTGACCATGACCAAGCTGATGATCTACGGCGCGACCGGCTATACTGGACGCATGGCGGCCGAGCGCGCCAAGGCGGCGGGACTTGACCTTGTGCTGGGTGGCCGTGACGGAGCTCGGCTCTCGAGGCTGGCTGCGGAGCTTGGAGGCGACCACCGGGCGTTCGGCCTTGAGGACGGTCCCGCGATCGACGAGGCGCTGTCGGATGTTCAGGCGCTGCTAAACTGCGCTGGCCCGTTCATGCGCACCGCCGCGCCGTTGATAAACGCCGCGATCCGGTCGAGGACTCACTACCTCGACGTCGCCGCGGAACTGGACAGCTACCGCCTCGCCGAAGAGCTCGATGAGGCCGCGACTGAGGCGGGCGTGATGCTGCTGCCGGGGAGCGGCGGAAGCGTCGCCATGCTCGGGAGCCTTGCGGGTCACGCCGCGGCGCGCGTCACAACGCCGATCCGACTGCGGGTAGCGCTCCACGTCTCAGGCGCGATGTCCCGGGGGTCGGCAATCAGTGCGACTGAGAACGTAACGGGCGAGTGCCTCGAACGCGTCGACGGCGCGCTAACAGGTCGAAGCCCTTCAGATCTGCGCGACTTCGATTTCGGCGCAGGACCGAAGACGTGCTTCCCGGTGACGTTGCCCGACCTCGTGACGATCTGGCGAGACACTAGGATCCCGAACATCGAAACCTTCGTGCACGTCTCCGGGGACGCCTTCCCCTCGGGCGATCTTACTTCTCTTTCCGATGGTCCAACGGCCGAGCAGCGGGAGGCCAACCGATATCAGGCCGCAGTCGAGGTGACCGGAGCGGATGGGACTGTCGTTCGTTCCGTGCTCGACACCGTCAACGGGTACACCTTCACGCCGATGGCGGCGGTTGAGGCCGCACGGCGAATTCTGAGCGGCGAGGTTCGCCCGGGCTTTTTGACGCCAGCAAGTCTGTTCGGCGACGGCTTTGCCGAGACCATCGCAGATACCCGCATTATCGACATGTGACGGATCTGGAGGGCCAGAGGCCGCCATTTCGGAGTAGCCACTTAGCAGACCTTCTCAACGGCGCCTCTGGGTCAGGCTGAGACGAGCGCTCCCGACTGAGGTGCGGATCTGTGCCTGGTCAAGCTGCTTGTCGGCCCCGGCAATCCTGGCCCCGCCGGCGCCCCGTCGATGTCGGCAGGCATCGGCATCGAAGTGCTGCTTCCCCGTCACGACGGCTGGAACAGACGCATCCGCGCCTACGGCAACAGCGGCTGGTCGGGCACCCCGCAGGCGAGCCTTTCCCTGGTCGCCGGCGACGATCTCCATGCGGCGGCCGCGGGCAAGGGCTTCGTCGTGGCCACGTCCGACAACGGCCATGCTGGATCGGTGATCGACCCTTCCTTCGCCATGACCCCGGACGGCGGCGTGAACACGGTCGGCTGGAAGGACTTCTCGGAGCGCAGCCTGCACGAGGTCGCGCAGAAGACCAAGGCGCTGACCAAGCTCTACTACGGCCGGCCGCACGAGTTCGCGTACTGGGACGGCTTCTCCACCGGCGGCCGCCAAGGACTCAAGATCACGCAGGCGTTCCCCGACGACTTTGACGGCGTCCTGGTCGGCGCGCCCGCTATCAACTGGAACCGCTACCATACGGCCGGCCTCTATGCCCAGATCGCGATGAAGCAGGATCTGGGTGCGCTCATCGCGTCGGAGAAACTGACCGCGGCCAACAAGGCGGTCATCAAGGCCTGCGGCGGGGCCGAACTCGGCTTTCTGATCGACCCGCTGTCATGCCGATACGACGCCACGCAGGACGCGGCGATCCTGTGCAAGGAGCCGGCCTCGGGCGGCGCGCAGGCCTGCCTCACCAAGGCGGAAGCGGCGGTGATCAACAAGATCTGGTACGGGCAGACGCTCGACGGCTCGGCGCCTGCGCCCGCGGTCGACAACGGGGCGACAAGCTTCTCTCGGACAAGAAGCGGACCTGGTTCGGCTGGATGCGCGACGCCGACCTGAAGACCACCCCGGCCGGAGGCGCGCCCGGCATCTTACTCGCGGCCGACCAGACGGCGCTCGAGATGCATGACCCGACGCTCGGCAGCATGTTCTTCAACAACGCGAAGGGCAAAGGCGCCAACCGCTGGCTTGAAACTCTTGGGTACGCGGGGCTTGCCGAAGCGCAGGCCCGGGGCGTCGCCATGCAGCGGAAGTTCGGCCACATCAACACCGACAACCCCGGCCTCTCCGGCCTGTCGGCCTCGGGCGGCAAGATCGTGATGTACCAAGGCCTTGCTGGCGAATACATCCCAGCCCAAGGGTCGATCCACTACTAGGAGAGCGTCATGTCGCGGATGGGCGGGGCCGAGGCGGTGCAGACGTTCTTCCGCTCCTACCTGATCCCCGGCTTCACCCACAGCGGACGTTCTGAGGGCGTGCCGTCCGTGGCCGTGCCCAGCCGGTGTCGGGAGGCGACGAGATGTTCGTCGCGCTTCAGAACTGGGTCGAGGGCGGAAAGGCGCCGGGAACGCTGGAAATCAAGTCGAGCGACGCGAGCGTCTCGCTTCCGCTCTGCGTCTATCCCCTCAAGATCACCTATCGCGGCGAGGGATCGGCGAAGTCGGCCTCGAGCTACGCCTGCAAGTAACTGGTTTGCCTCGCGCTTGATCACAACCTACGGAAAGCGAGCATCGGTGGAATCAGATGCTCGCTTCATAACGGCATCTATTGGTCGGACTTGACTGATCGGAACGTGAAGCTCGTCGGCGTCTGCCCCTTCTTGGAAGGGTCGAAGAGATTCACGATCTGACCTTCGGAGACCCAGATCACGTCGCCGACGCGGGCGAGTCCCGTCGGTCCGGCGAAGTCCTTGATGGTCGTGAGCGTCGCCTTCCCGCCTTCGACCGTGACCCGCGACAGGGGGCCGCCGCCTTCGACCATGAGGAAGCCGGTCCCGTCGGCCTTGAGTCCGTCCGGGAACTTCAGCGGCCGGGGCGTCTCGATCTTGTCGATCTTGCCGACCGACCCGGCCTTCGCCTCGAAGCGGAACAGTTCGCCGCTGATTAAGGTGTTGGCGTAGAGGAAGCCGTCGGCGCCGAACGCGAGGCCGTCGAGGCCCCCCTTCAGACGGTCGTCCTGCGCCCAGACCTCCAGCTTCGATTCACCGAAGGCCAGGCGAAGAATCTGCGGCTGGGCCGTGTTCGAGACGTAGAGCGCCTTGTCGGAGCCTATCGCCATGTCGTTGCAGATCGCGGGCTTGGACGGCAGTTCGACGCTGATCCGGCCCTCGCCGGTCTTGAGGTCGAAGCCCTTCACGAACGAGCCCTCGACCTCGTTCGGGCCCCTGGCCCCGAGCTGGGAGGCGTCGTTGGAGCAAACCCAGAGCAGGCCGTTGGCCTCGTCGGCGAGCACGCCGAAGGTCGAGCGCGTGCCGAAGGCTCCCGGCTTGATCCAGACCTCGGCCGCCGTCGATCCGGGCTTCGCGCGCACGATGCCGCCGTTGGTGAGGCTTCCGGCGTAGAGCGTTCCGTCCGCCGTCGCCGTCAGGCTTTCGGGAAACGGTGAGCCACCCGGGAGGGAAATGACCGCCTGATCCGCCCATGAGGCGGACGCGGCGGCGAGAGGGAGGCCCGCGGCGAAGCCTACGGTCGCAAGCGCTTTCCGGCTTTGTGTTCGCATCGTTCAGTCCTCCTGATCTGGAGTTTTCGTCGGCGACGCCATCAAGCGGCGACGGCCGTCTTCTTCGGGCGCATGCTGGCCATCGCCTGTCCCATGATCGTTGTGCGCGCCCAGCGCGGCAGGGGCCGAAGCGACCACCCGAGGAGCTTCGCGACGAAGCCCGGATGGACGGTCCCGGAGCGACCGAGGGCCGCGACCGTGGCGCGTGCGACGTCCTTGGTGGTCGCGGCGAAACCCATCGTCATGTTCGCGCGGCTGGCGAAGCCGCTGTGGGTCGGCCCCGGCGCGGTGGCCAAGACATCGACACCGCTTGGCTTCAGCTCGCGCGCGAGCCCCTCAGCGAAGGTCTGCACGAAGGCCTTGGTCGACGCGTAGTTGACCGCGCCCGGCGTCCCCTGGAACGCCACGACCGAGCTGAACAGCACGATCCCGCCGCGGCCTCGGGCGGCCAGACGACGGCCGAACACGGTGGAAACCTCGACGACCGAGCGGCAGTTGAGGTCGACCATGTCGAGCTCGGTCTCGAGCGTCGCCTCGAGCAGCGCGCCGGAGGTTCCGAACCCCGCGGCCGCGACGACCAGTCCGATGTCCAGTTCGGCCGTCGCCTTGTCGAGCTGCGCGGCCCCGCCGCGGGGGCCGAGATCGCTCGCCACGACGCGTGTCTCGACGCCGGTCCGGCTGAGTTCGGCGGCGAGCGCATCGAGCGCATCCTGCCGCCGGGCGACCAGAACGAGGTTGAAGCCGTCCTGGGCGAGCTGCTCGGCGATGGCGCGCCCGATCCCGTCGGACGCGCCCGTTACGAGCGCCCAAGGCCCGTAGCGGCGGAGGTTCTGGCTCGGGTTTAGGGCTCTGTCGGATGCTTGCAGGCTCATGTCTGTTCCCCTGTCGGTCGTTGATTGAATGGCTCAGGTGTGGGCGGGCGTGGTCGTGGCCGCTGTGATCGGCGCCGGGCTTGCGCCCGTCTCCGGCCGGATGCGGAACCAGATCGCGTAGAGGGCGGGCAGGAAGAGCAGGATGAGCACGGTGCCGGCCGCGGTTCCGCCGATCAGCGTGTAGGCGAGCGAGCCCCAGAACACCGAGGTGGTGAGCGGCATGAAGGCGAAGACGGCGGCGAGCGCCGTCAGCACGACGGGACGCGCGCGCTGGACCGTCGCCTCCACGACCGCCTGGTAGGGGCTCATGCCTTCCTCCTCGTTGGTGTGGATCTGCCCGATCAGGATGAGCGTGTTGCGCATCAGGATTCCGGAGAGGCCGATCAGCCCGAGGATGCCGTTGAAGCCGAACGGCACGCCGAACAGCAGCAGCGTCGGCACGACCCCGACCAGGCCGAGCGGCGCGGTCAGGAACACCATGAACATCGCCGCGAAGCTGCGGACCTGAACGATCAGCACCAGCAGGATGAAGCCGACCATGATGGGAAAGATCGGGGCGAGCGCCGCGTTGGCCTTGTCCGATTCCTCGGCGTTGCCGCCGATCTCGATGCGGTAGCCCGGAGGGAGCGCCGCGATCGTGGGCTGAAGCGCCTTGAACACCTCGGCGGTCACCTGCGGCGGCTGCAGGCGTTCGTCGATGTCGCTTTGAACCGTGATCGTCGGGATGCGGTTGCGGCGACGCGTCACCGGGTCCTCGGGACGGGTCTCCACATGGCCGATCTGGCTGAGCGGCACCAT
This sequence comes from Methylopila capsulata, assembly GCF_016907975.1. GTDB lineage: Bacteria > Pseudomonadota > Alphaproteobacteria > Rhizobiales > Methylopilaceae > Methylopila > Methylopila capsulata. The sequence continues at coordinate 545,869 of NZ_JAFBCY010000002.1, read as the reverse complement.
CTGTCCGTCGCGGTTGATGAGCGTCAGGTCTCCAAGCCGGTCAAGATCGGGCGCCGCGCCGAGGTCGCTCCGCACCACCAGCGCAACGGCCCGTATGTCCTCGCGAATCTGGCTGACGGTGGCGCCGCGCAACAGCACCTGGAGCTGGTCGGAGACGTCCGCGGTGGTCAGTCCGATCGACTGCAACCGGTCCTGGTCGAGGACGAAGCGAGCCGTCGGGGCCCGCTCGCCCCAGTCCTGATTGACGGTGCGCGTGTTCGGGCTGGCCTCCATGACCGCCTGCACCCTGTTCGCGACGTCGCGCAGGACCGCGAGGTCCGGCCCCATGACGCGGAACGCGACCGGGAAGCGGGTGTAGGGACCGAAGACGAGTTGCGTCACGCGGACGCGGCCTTCCGGCGTGAGACCGTCGGCGATCACCTGCCTCGCCCGATGCTTCAGCGTCTCACGCTCCGCTTCGCTCCCCGTCAGCACGATGATCTTTGCGAACGACGGATCGGGCAGTTCGGGGTTGTAGGCGAGGAAGAAGCGGGGCGCGCCGGCGCCGACATAGGCCGTGACCACCTTCGCCTCCGGCTGCTTGAGCAGCCAGTCCTCGACGCGCTTGGTGATCGAGCTCGTGACGTTGATCCCGGTGCCTTCCGGCATCTGGACCTCGATCAGCACCTCGGGACGGTCGGAAGTCGGGAAGAACTGCTGCTTCACCAGTCCCATGCCGACGACGGCGACCGCGAAGGTCGCCGCAACCATGCCGGCGACCAGGAACTTGCGCCGGATCGACCATGAGACGAGACGCCGGAAGCGCTCGAACATCGGCGTCGCGTAGATCTGGCCGTGAGCGTCGCCCGGAAGCTTCTTGATGTCGGGCAGCAGCTTCACGCCGAGATAGGGCGTGAAGGCGACCGCCACGACCCACGAGGCGAGCAGCGCGAAGCCGGTCACCCAGAAGATGTTGCCGGCGTATTCGCCGGCCGTCGATCGCGCGAAGCCCACCGGCAGGAAGCCGATCACGGTGACCACGGTCCCCGCGAGCATGGGCGCCGCGGTGTGCGACCAAGCGTAGGTCGCAGCTTCGATCCGGTCGAGGCCCTCCTCGAGCTTCACCACCATGATCTCGATGGCGATGATCGCGTCGTCGACCAGCAGGCCGAGCGACAGGATCAGCGCGCCGAGCGTGATGCGGTCGAGCATGCGGCCGGTGACCATCATGATCACCAGAACGATCGCGAGCGTCAGCGGGACGGCCGCCGCGACCACGATGCCGACGCGCCACCCAAGGCTGATGAGGCATACGACCATCACCACGGCGAGCGCGACATAGAACTTCAGCGTGAACTCGCCGATCGCCTCCTCGATGTTGACCGCCTGGTCGGTGACCTTGGAGATCGTGACGCCGACCGGCAGGTCCGCGCCGAGCGTCGTCTCGGCTTTGCTGAGCGCCGCGCCGAGGTCGAGGCCGTTCCAGCGCTCCTTCATGACGACGTTGAGGATCAGAGCCTCGTCGCCGCCGTTGCGGACGAGCAGCGTGGGCGGATCTTCGTAGCCGCGCTCCACCGTTGCGATGTCGGAGAGCTTGATGACGCGTCCGTTCGAGACGATCGGCGTGTCGCGGATGCGGTCGAGGTCGTCGAGCGCGCCGTCGAGGCGCAGGAACACCTCGGGTCCCGACGTCGCGACCGAGCCTGCGGCGGTGACCGCGTTCTGACGTTGCAAGGCCGCGAAAACGTCGTTCGGGCTGACGCCGAGCGTCGACAGCCGCGCATAGGAGAAGTTGACGAAGATCTGCTCGGGCCGCTCGCCCATGATGTCGACCTTCTTCACGCCGGGCAGGTGCAGAAGGCGCTGGCGCACGGTCTCGGCGTGGCGCACGAGCTGCCGTTCCGGCAGGCCGTGCCCTTTGAGTGCGTAGACCGCGAAGACGACGTCGGAATACTCGTCGTTGACGAAGGGCCCGAGCGCGCCCTGCGGCAGCCGTGTCTTGAGATCGCCGAGCTCGAGCTTCTTGCGCGCCTCATAGAACTGGGCTGGCACCGCTTCGGGCGGCGTCGCATCCAGGAGCGTGACGGTGGACAGCGACAGCCCCGGCCGCGTCAGCGTCTCGACCCGGTCGTAATACTGCAGCTCCTGGAGCTTCTTCTCGATCGGGTCCGCGACCAGGTCCTGCATCTCCTGCGCGGTCGCGCCAGGCCAGACGGCGGTGACCGTCATCACCTTCACCGTGAACAGCGGGTCTTCCGCGCGTCCGAGCTTGAGGTAGGCGACCAGGCCCGAGATGACGATCGCGATGATGAGGAAGAGTGTGATCCCGCGCTCGCGGACCGCGAGCGCCGACAGGTTCCAGCCGCTCATTGCATCGCGGCCTTCTGCTCGGAGATGCGGATCGCGTCGCCCTCGCGCAGGAACCGGCCGCCGGTGGCGACCACGGTCTCGCCCGTCGCCAGTCCCTCATCGAGCGTGGCGAAGTCTGCGCCGAGGCGGGCGACCTTAACCGGCCGCCGCTGGAGCTTCGGACCGTCCGCGACGGCCCAGACGAAGGCGCCGGAACCGTCATCGTTCAGCGCAGCGAGCGGCACCCGCGTTCCGGTCGCCCCGTCGCCGATCGCGACGCTGACCGTCACCGTCGCGCCGAGCGGCGCCTTGGCGGCGTCCCCGCCCAGCACATAGCGCGCCTCATAGGTCCGGGTGCGGGGATCGGCGGCGTCGGAGAGCTGGCGCAGCGTCGCCGTCCCCTTCAGCTCGCCTCCGTAGAGCGTCGCCTCGGCCTCCGAACCGATCTGCGGGCGCACGCTTTCGGGCAGGCTGATGGACGCCTCGCGGGAGCCGCTGCGGGCAATGCGCAGGACGACCTGGCCGGCCGAGACGACCTGCCCGGGTTCGCCCAGGGTCTCGACGACGACGCCGTCCTCGTCGGCCTTCAGAACCGAGTAGGCGCTCTCGTTCCGCGCCACTTGGGCCTGCGCCTTCGCGGCCTCGAGCTGGGCGTTCGCGGTGTCGAGGGCCGCCTTGGCCTGCTCGTAGCGCTGCTGGGTCGACCAACCCGCCTTGCGGAGCTCGCGGTAGCGGACCTCGTCGGCCTCAGCCTGCTTCTGGACGGCGTCAGCGGAGGCCACCGCGCGCTCTCGGGACGTGATCGCGAGGTCGAGGTCGGTGCGGTCGATCCGCATCAGCGGCTGCCCCGCCTTCACGCTCACGCCCGTGTCCACGAGGCGCTCGACGATCTTGCCGGGCACCCGGAAGCCGAGATTGCTCTGGACGCGGGCAGCGACCACGCCGGTGAAGGCTCGGCGCTGTGTCCCGGCCGGCTCGACCATGGCGACCTGCACCACCCGAGCCGCCTGGCGCGGATCCGCCTGCGCCTCCGGCTTGCAGGCGCCCAACGCGAGAGCCGCCGTCGCGGCGCCGATCAGGCAGGCAATGCGGACGCTGGTCATCGGTTTCCTGTCCCCGCGCTATTTACAAATTATGGTCATCATATAAAAAGGACCTGCGTCGCTTGCAAGCGGATTCTTCGGCCGCCTCCCTCCGAGGGTCGGGATCCGCTCGCCGCGACGCTGCCGCGGTCGGTTTTCGCTTGGGCGTGTCATGCGACCCAACAGGCCCAGGTCGGTGGCCGACCGCGGCGACCTCCGGACGCAAGCCGTCCGCGATCGAGGCCAGCGGCGTCCAACGCAAGGAGCATTCGCCATGAGCCATCCGCGACGCGTCGTAGTCACCGGAATGGGACTCGTGACGCCGCTCGGCGTCGGCGTGGAGCCTGTCTGGCGTCGACTCGTCTCCGGGCAGTCGGGGATCCGCCGACTGCCCGACGAGACGGTCCCGGACGTGGCCGCGAAGGTCGGCGGGGTCGTCCCCTCGATCGCCGAGGATAGGCAAGCAGGGTTCGACATCGACGCTGCGGTTTCACCTAAGGACCAGCGCAAGATGGACCGCTTCATCGCGTTCGCGATCGCGGCCGCCGACGAAGCGATCGCGCAGGCCGGCTGGCGCCCGGCCTCGGCGGAAGAGCGCGAACGGACTGCGACGATCATCGGGTCCGGCATCGGCGGCTTTCCACAAATCGTGGAGGCGGTGCGGACCGCTGAGCAGAAGGGAGTTCGGCGACTGTCGCCGTTCACCGTGCCGTCGTTCCTCGCCAACCTCGCGGCCGGATGGGTGTCGATCCGGCATGGGCTCAAGGGCCCGCTCGGCGCGCCGGTGACCGCCTGCGCCGCTGGCGTCCAAGCGATCGGCGACGCCGCGCGCATGATCCGAGCGGACGAGATCGACGTCGCGGTCTGCGGCGGCGCGGAAGCCTGCATCGACCGCGTCAGCCTCGGGGCCTTCGGCGCGGCGCGCGCGCTGTCGAGCGCCCACAACGACCGCCCCGAGCTGGCGTCCCGGCCGTTCGATTCCGCGCGCGACGGCTTCGTCATGGGCGAAGGCGCGGGGGTCCTTGTGATCGAGGCGCTAGGACACGCTCTGGCGCGAGGCGCGCAGCCGATCGCGGAGCTCGTGGGCTACGGCACGAGCGCGGACGCCTATCACCTCACCGCGGGGCCGGAGGACGGCGACGGCGCCCGGCGCGCGATGGTCCTCGCGCTGAATCAGGCGGGGATATCGCCGTCGGACGTCGACCACATCAACGCCCACGCGACGTCCACCCCGGTCGGCGACCTCGGGGAACTTGCGGCGATCCGATCGGTGTTCGGAACCGGAGCAGGGCCAGCGATCAGCTCGACGAAGTCGGCGACCGGGCACCTGCTCGGCGCGGCAGGCGGGATCGAGGCCGTGTTCGCGATCCTCGCGCTGCGGGACGGGATCGTTCCCCCGACGCTGAACCTCACCGACCCTGATCCAGCCGCGGAGGGGCTCGACCTCGTCGCCCTCACGAGCCGCCGGGCCCCGCTCGAGGTCGCCATGACGAACGGCTTCGGATTTGGTGGGGTCAACGCAAGCGCACTGTTCCGGCGCATGCGTTGACGGGTTTCGAACATCGTCACGAGCTGCTCCCTCAGGCGCAACGGCTCCCATCCGCGGCCGCCGTCGGCCCCGGGCCGGAGAGCGGCGGAGGCGGTCACACCGGGAAGTTCATCTTCAGGCGCTCGCGGCAGACCTCGATCACGCGGTCGGACAGGGCCTTGTCGTCCCGGCACGCGCGCGCCAGCACGATCGCGCCGATCATTCCGGCATAGAGCGCGAGCACCTCGTCGCTCGTGTCGTCGCCGAGGCCAAGCGTCTTGCTGAGACGCGCCGCGGCCTCCCGCGCGCCGTCCGCCGCTGCGCGCTGCACCACCGCGTCACCGCGGGAGGTCTCCGCCCCGAGCGCCGCGATCGCGCAGCCGGCTTCCGGATGATCGCGATGACCACGGCTTACATACTCGTCGATCGCCGCCGCCGCGCGATCCTTCCGCGGCCCTTTCGATCGTTCTGCGGCTTCGACCAGATGATCGGTCGTTCCCTGAAGGGAGCGCGTCACCGCCTCCGCGACCAACGCGTTCTTCGAGCTGAAGTGAGCATAGAAGCCGCCATGGGTCAGGCCGGCCTCCTTCATGAGGGCGGGCACGCTGACGCCGTCGACCCCGTCGCGCCGGAACAGCGCTGCAGCCTGCGACAGGATGCGCTCACGCGTGGCGGCCTTGTGCTCCTTGCTGAGCGGCATGTGCGTGTCTCCTCCTCCGCGCGTCCGCCCGCTTGACGGGATCGACGTCGCGCCCTTTGTATGTCGTACATAATATCATGTTACGACTGTCATCTTAAAGCCTGCGCCGCAGGTCAGGCAACGTTTTGGGCCGAGGATAACCCCGTGGGTGGATTCTGGAACGGATTGCGGACGCTTCAGGAGGCGCTCGCCGGACTAGACGATCCGCACGGCGAGCGCTTCGCTCGCCTCGAGCAGCGGCTGCGTGAACTCGAAGAACGGCTGGATCAGATGAGGGGCGATGGAGGAGGTTTGCCGGAACGACCGATCTCGACGCCGCCGACGCAAACTTTCGCCGCCGCGGAGTAGGCAGGCGTGCCTGCTTCGGAAGCGCATGTGATCGAGATATTGACGCGACCCAAACCATGCAATCGAAGGACACAAGCGGCGCGGGGTCCGACATCTGCTGCTGGCGGTTCAGAAAGCTCGCCGCGAGCTCACGCGTCGGCTGGATACAACTCGCCAGCCCATTTCTCTCACTGGCGATCAGGTTGTGCTGCTGGCGTCGATCTCGGGGATGCAGGCGCCGCGCGCTGTCGACCCGCTCGCGAGCTCGTCAAGGACCATAAGACGATCTCGGCTAACCTGAAGCTCCTTCAGAAGAAGAAGCAACTGTTACGCTCGTCCAAGGATACAGGCGGTTCCCGTGGTCAGATCCTATCCTTGACCTAGCTCCGGCACCGAGGCGTTCCGGATCGCCTGTCGCATCGTTGGGACGTGGAAGAGCAACGTCCAGTCAGTTGACCGGAGCTACGACACGCTTTCTTCGCGGCCTAGGGGGCAATGACGCGCCTCAGTCCGCCGCCGCCGCCGGCGGGCGATTGGCCTTAAGGAAAATAGAGCAGCGCTAGTCTTCCACTTTGCCCTTGACCCTCTTCGCCTTCGGCAACCGGACGTGTCGAAGGTCGGCTCCGGGTCAGAGGCGGTCAGTTCCGCGAGAAACCAGAGCGTTCAATCGATCGCGGGCAGTTGTCTCAATCCGCTTTCGCCAAAGCTGCGCATCGACCGACGTCCTGTGAAGGACGGACGGGCGCGCAGGGCGTCCACGCCGCGCGGTCAGCGTGCGCAGTGGGGAGACGGTCGCCCTTGGCGGCGCGGTTTGAGATCTGGCTCATGGTCTTGAGAGGATCTCCGCTCTCGGCGTAGCCCGTCAGCAGGGGCAGAGGCAGCAGGAAGAGCCACAGCAAGCGGGCTCCGCTCAATCTTGTCCAGCGTGTCATTGCGGGCCTCACATCCAAGGAACAAGGGGCGCGCTGATCGTCGGTCCGGCCTCGTCGACCACCGGCGTCGTCTTCGCGGTCGCCTCCGAGGACAGCAGCAGCGAGGCTCCGAAGGCGACGGCTCGGGCGAGGATGATGGCCGAAGCGGCGGCGGCTTTCCCGAATGACATCGGGTGCTCCTTCATGGTCGGGGTCAGCGCGTCCGGGAGCCGCATGGCGCGGCGCCGGTCGCTGTCGTGACGGGACCATGGCGCGCCCCGCAGTTGCGTTGGATTGAGTGATGTTAAGAAATGTTCGCCAGCCGCGCTCCGGCAGAGCCGCCCAATGAACTCCGGCGGAAACAACTCTTAACATCACTCAATCCAACGCAACGCTCCGACGCTCCACGGTCCTGTTTCGCAAGCGGCTGACGCAGTCTTTCCGCTTCGCGCCACCAGGACCCAAGCTCATGACCGCCACGCAGACCTTCGACGGCTTTACGTTCTTGCGGGAATGGTTGACCGCGCCGCTGCGGGTGGGGGCCGTTTTTCCATCTGGGGCGACGCTCGCCAAGGCGATGACCGCGGAGATCGGCCCCGAGACGGGCGCGGTCATCGAGCTCGGACCCGGCACGGGCGTCTTCACCCAGGCCTTGATCGCGCGTGGCGTGCCGGAGCACCAGCTGGCGCTGATCGAGACGGGCTCGGAGTTCGCCGCTCTGCTCGACACGCGCTTCCCGCAAGCGCGGACCCTCTGGATGGATGCCTCGCAGCTGCGCGGCGTCGACCTGTTCGACGGGGAACTGGCAGGAGCCGTCGTGAGCGGGCTTCCGCTGCTTTCGATGAAGCCCCGGAAGGTCATCGCGATCCTCGACGCCGCGTTCAGTCATCTGAGACCGGGCGGCGCCTTCTATCAGTTCACCTACGGACCGACATGCCCGGTCGCCCGCCCCATCCTCGATCGGCTGGGCCTCAAGGCGGTCCGCGTCGGCTGGGCGCTCGCGAACGTTCCGCCGGCGTCCGTCCACCGCATCCAGCGCCGCGCCCAGCGACCGCTGTTCTCCGGTTGGCGCTGATCTCCGAAACGAACCACCGGCGCATTTTTAGGGAGGGCTTCGTGCTCCATTCCTTGTCGATCAACGGCCACGTCCATCGCGTCGAAGCCGACGGCCGCACCCCGCTGCTGTGGGCGCTTCGCGATGCGCTGAAACTGAGCGGGACAAAGTATGGCTGCGGGGTCGGGATGTGCGGCGCCTGCACGGTCCATCTCGACGGCCAAGCCGTGCGCTCGTGCGGACTCGCGCTGGAAGACGTCGCGTCGGCGAAGGTCGTCACGATCGAAGCCGTGACCGGAGCCGAGGCCGAAGCGGTCCGCGACGTCTGGGTTGCGCGCGACGTTCCGCAATGCGGCTTCTGTCAGTCCGGGCAGATCATGAGCGCGATCGCGCTGCTGCGCGACATCAAGTCCCCGACCGACGAGGACATTGACTCCGCCATGAGCGGCAACCTCTGCCGATGCGCCACCTACCCCCGTATCCGCGCCGCGATCCACGACGCCGCCGCACAGCTGCAAAGGCAGGCGAGCAACGAGAGGGCTCTGCCATGAGCGCGCCCATGACCAAGGCCACGACCGAGGCCATGAACTCGAAGGGCGGGTTCCAGATGTCCCGCCGCCGACTGATCCTGGGCGGATCGCTCATCGCAGGCGCCCTGGTCGTCGGCTATTCAGTGACCCATCCAACCCAGGTCGTCGGCGCCATCCTGCAGGGCGGCGGCCAGGACCCGGAGCCGAGCGCATTCGGGCCGTTCATCCGCATCGGCGCCGATGGCTGGGTCACGGTCGTCAACAAGCATCAGGAAATGGGCCAAGGAATCCACGCCGGTCTCGCAGCGATGGTGGCCGAAGAGCTCGACGCCGACTGGGACCGGGTGCGCGTGGTCGAGGCGCACGGCAATTTCCGGGCTTACGGCCCGCAGTTCACGGCCGGGTCCGGATCGGTGGCTGGAAACTGGGATTTGCTACGGAACGCCGGCTCAGCCGCGCGCGCGATGTTCGTCGCGGCCGCCGCGCTCCGCTGGGATGTGGCGCAGGAGTCGATCATGGTGCTGGACGGCGTCGTGTCGCATCTCGGTTCCGACGAGACCGCGACCTTCGCCGAACTGCTGGAGGAAGCCTCGCGGCAGCCCGCTCCCGAGACGCCGACCCTCAAACAGGCGCAGGTCTACCGCCTGATCGGCGCCGACCGTGTGCGGCGCAAGGACAGCCTGCCGAAAAGCACCGGCGCCCAGATCTACACGCAGGATGTCCAGCTGCCGGGGATGCTGACCGCAATGGTGGCGCGCAGCCCGCGTTTCGGGGGCAAGCTCACGAGCTTCGACGCCGGCGAAGCGCGCAAGATCGAAGGCGTGGTCGACGTCTTCGAGATCGAGACGGGCGTCGCCGTAGTCGCGGACGGCGCCTTCGCGGCCCACAGAGGGCGCGAGGCGCTCAAGATCGAATGGGACGACCGCGATGCCGAGACGCGCTCATCGCCGGAACTTGTGCGCTGGCACCACGAGATCGGCGAAGGCCGATCCGACGTCAAACCGAGCGCGTTCCAGACGATCGGTGACGCCAAGGCCGCGTTCGGGCCCGATGCGATCGAGTTCGCGATCGATTTTCCTTATCTCGCCCACGCCCCGATGGAGACGGTCGATTGCGTCGCCCGCGTCGACGGCTGGAGCGTCGAGATCGTCTCCGGCTCACAGATGCCGACGATCGACCAGGTCCAGGCCGCGCGCGTCGCGCTCACATTGCCTGGCAAAGTCGACATCAAGGTGCTGCCGGCGGGAGGCTCTTTCGGGCGGCGCGGCGTCATGTCGGCCGATTATCTCGTCGAATGCGTCCGGATCGCCAAGCGGACCGACGGGGCGCCGGTCAAGCTGATCTGGACCCGCGAGGACGACATCACCGGCGGCTATTACCGGCCGATGGCGCATCACCGCGCCTGGGTCGAGCTCGGTCCGGACGGCTTTCCGGCGCGCTGGCGCCATCACGTCGTCGCTCAGCCGCTGCTTCCGATCGGAAGCGACTTCAGCATCGAAGGCGTGAGGGACTCTCCTTACTTCGCAACCGCGTCGGTCGTGGACGGACAGGTGTTCGCGCCAAGCTGTCCCGTGCCGGTCCAGTTCTGGCGGTCGGTCGGCCATTCGCACACCGCCATGGCGATGGAGCACATCGTCGACCAGCTGGCGCTGAGGGCCGGCCGCGATCCTGCGGACTACCGGCGCGCGCTCTATGAGAAGGCGGGCGCGACGCGACGTCTCGCCGTTCTCGACGAGCTCCGCCGCAGGGCCGGATGGAGCGAACCGATCGAGTCCGACTGGGCGCGCGGCATGGCGGTGCACGAAAGCTTCGGAACCGTGGTGGGCCAGGTCGCGGAAGTCCGGCTTGTCGACGGGCGGCCCTCGGTGCGCCGGGTGGTGGGGGTGGTGGACTGCGGCGTCGCGATCTCGCCAGACCAGATCGCGGCGCAGATGGAGGGCGGGGTCGGCTACGGCCTTTCGGCGGCGCTCCATGGCGCCGTCACGCTGAAGGACGGTCTCGTCCAGGAGACGAACTTCGACCGCTACAAGGTGCTGCGCATGAACGAGATGCCGGCGGTCGAGACCCACATCATGGCGTCGGCCGAGAGACCGAGCGGCATGGGCGAGCCCGGCGTGCCGCCGATCGCGCCCGCGGTCGCGAACGCGATCCTGGCGCTCACCGGCGCTCCGACGCAGGCTTTGCCGTTCCGGCGCGTGGGTGATCCCCCGAACGCGCGTCTCTTCGGAAAGGCAAGCTGACCGTGGCGCGGTGGTCGGCAGCCGACATCCCGTCCCAGAAGGGCCGCTCGGCCGTCGTTACGGGAACCGGAGGGCTCGGATACGAGACAGCGCTCGCTCTGGCGCGAGCCGGCGGCGAGGTCGTCATCGCGGGCCGCAATCCCGAGAAGGGAGCGAACGCGGTCGCACGAATCCTGCGCGAGGAGCCCTTGGCGAACGTGACGTTCAAGCAGGTGGACCTGGGCAACCTGAGATCGATCGCGGATCTCGGCGAAAGGCTGCGGGACCAGAGGCAACGCCTCGATCTGCTGGTCAACAACGCAGGCGTCATGACGCCGCCGAGCCGGCAGGAAACCCAGGACGGCTTCGAGCAGCAGCTCGGCGCCAATTATCTCGGCCATTTCGCGCTGACGGCTCACCTCCTGCCGCTGTTGCGGAACGGCCAAGACCCCCGCGTGGTCACGCTGTCGAGCGTCGCGGCGCGCCAGGGCGCCATTGACTTCGACGATCTGAACGCGGCGAAGGCCTACAAGACCATGGCTGCCTACAGTCAGTCGAAGCTCGCTTGCCTGATGTTCGCGTTTGAGTTGCAGCGCCGCAGCGAGGCCGGCCAATGGGGCGTCACGAGCATCGCGGCGCATCCGGGCATCGCGCGCACCGACCTCCTGCACAACGCCCCTGGCCGCTGGAGCGGCGCAGGGCTCGCACGGTCTCTGCTGTGGTTTCTCTTTCAGCCCGCGGCCCGAGGCGCGCTGCCGACGCTCTTCGCCGCCACCTCGCGGGAGGCCAAGCCCGGCGGTTACTACGGCCCGGACAGGCTCGGCGAGACGCGGGGCCATCCGGCGCCAGCCAGGATCCCGCCTCAGGCCTTGGACGGGGCCGCTGCGCAGCGGCTCTGGCGCTATTCGGAGGCGCTAACGGGCGCTCCCTTCGGTTAGCCCGCTTTATAAAACATAATATTTCCCGCCGTGACGGACGGCCCTTGGCGTGGGACCTTGGGATCGCCCTTTGTCGAGCCATCGCGTGTCATGAACCTCCAGATTCAGACCTTCGCCCCGGAGCTGACGGCGACGATCCTGCTCGTCGAAGACGACCGCGACATCGCCGAGATGCTGGCCGAGACGCTGCAGCAGAACGGATACGCGGCCGCCACCGCGCAGTCCGGCGCGGAGATGGACCGGCTCCTTCGCCGGCAGTCCTTCGACCTGATCGTGCTCGACGTCATGCTGCCCGGCGAGGACGGCTTCAGCATCTGCCGGCGCCTGCGTGCGGAGGCGCGCACGCCGATCATCATGCTCACCGCCGTCGCGACGGACGTCGACCGCATCGTCGGTCTCGAGTTCGGCGCGGACGACTATGTGACGAAGCCCTTCAACACGCGGGAGCTTCTCGCCCGGATCAGGAGCCTGCTGCGGCGTGCGTCCTACGGGTCCGAGCGGCCCGAGCGCGCCGGCGCCATGACGTTCGCGGGCTGGCGGATCGACCCGGTGGCCCGCACCCTGGTGGACGAAGCCGGGTCGCAGGTGTTCATGACCACGGCGGAATTCGATCTCCTCGTCGCGCTCTGCCTCAACGCCGGGCGCGTGCTCACGCGAGAGCAGCTCCTGTCGCTCACTCATGCGGGCGTCGCCGGGCCCGTGGAGCGCAGCGTCGACGTTCACATCAGTCGCATCCGCCAGAAGCTCGAGCCGAACCCAAAGGACCCGAGCCTCATCAAGACGGTGCGGCTCGGCGGCTACCTGTTCACGCCGATGGTGGAGCCGTCATGAACCGTTGGCGTTCGCTGTTCCTATGCGGCTCGATCCGCAGGCAGATCATCATCTTGACGGCGCTGCCGATCCTCGCCGTGGTGGTGATCGCGAGCCTCATCTACAGCAGCGAAAACAAGACGCCCTACAAGAGCCGCGTCGCGATCAAGATCCAGATGGTCGTGTCCCAGCTCGCCGTCTCGGGTTCCCCGCAGGCCGCCGACGCCGTCATGACCGCCACGAGCCAGACGGGGCTTAAGGTCGAGCGCCTCAGCGCCCGGACGGCGGCCGCGGAGCTTGTCCCGTTCAAGACGTCGGACTGCGACCTCGCCGAGATCAGCGGCGAGCTGACCTCGTCGCTGGGCGCCGAGGTTCGCAAGCGCACGATCGCAGGATCGTCCGAGGAGGTCATCGCCGTCCCGCTCGCAGGCGGAGACGTGCTGGCGTTCACGCCGGCGGTTCGGCCGTCGCTGCCGCTGCTTCACCCGGAGCGCCTGCTGTTCCTGCCGAAGGTTCTCGTGGTCGTGCTTCCGATGCTGCTCCTGGCGATCTACGTCGGCAGCATCATCACGGCTCCGTTGACGAATTTCGCCCGCGCGGCGCAAGCGCTGAGTCCCGACGAAGGGCCCGACCGGCCGTTCGAGGAGCACGGGCCGAAGGAGATCAGCGCGCTGGCGCGCGCCCTCAACGACATGCGGGCCCGCATCCGGGAGATGATCGATGGTCGGACTCGGATGGTCCGGGCGATCAGCCACGACCTCCGCACGCCGCTGACGCGCATCCGCATGCGCGCCGAGCGCTCGACGGACCCGGCGCTTCGCGACGCGATGCTGACCGACATCAGCCGGATCGACGCGATGATACAGGAGACGCTGAACTACCTGCAGCGCGACGTGGCGAGCGAGGCGGCCGTGCGGGTTGACCTCCCGAGCCTGCTTCAGACGGTCTGCCACGACTTCGCCAACCTCGATCTGCCCGTGTCCTACGAGGGGCCGCCGAGGCTCGCCTTCGCCTGCAAGCCCCAGGCGCTCGTCCGCGCCTTCACCAACCTCGTCGACAACGGCGTGAAGTTCGCCGGGCTCGTCACGGTGCGGCTGGAGACGCTGGCCGATGGCGGCGTCCGCGTCGAGGTGGCCGATGACGGTCCGGGCATCCCGCAGGAGCTTAGGGCCAAGGTGGTGGAGCCCTTCTTCAAGGGAGACGCGAGCCGCGCCGCCACTGCGCCGGGCGGCTTCGGCCTCGGACTGTCGATCGTCGACGAGATCGTCCGCAACCACGGCGGGACCATGACCCTGCTCGCCAGCGATCCTCATGGGCTGGTCGTCCGGGTCGATCTGCCTGCTCTCGTCGAGGCCTCGATCGCGCAATCCGGCGACGCCAGATCGCCGATGCCGTACAGGACCGAGCAGCCGCGTCACGCACCGATCTAATCGGCGTGGACTCGCTCCACGCTGGGCAGTTCCTCGTCGTCCGCGAGAGGGTGCCTGCCGCGCGGCCCGGCTTCTTCTCTGCGCCAGCTCCTGACCGGGGAGCTATACGGAACATCCGACGCTTCGGACGTTCTCCTGTATCCGGTCGCGACAGGCGCCGCCGCCTTCGTGCGAAGGCGCGACCCACGACGAGACCGACGCGGCCATTCGGGCAGCGGCAAGGCGTGGGTCAAGGGTCCCGTCTTCTCGATGGCATACCGGCATCGCCCGACGTCCGGGGGATCAGGTCACGACAATCACGTTCACTGGCCGGCAATGCCCCGAGGGCCCGGTAAGAGAACGACCCACTGGAGACATCTCCTCTACCGGCGGCCGTTCGCTATGGGCGATCGATCCGCGCTGCTGATCGTCGCCAGCAGATCGGCTCCGCCCATATCACTCGGCGGCGATCCTGCCCGGTGACGGGTCCGCCACACGCCAGCCGTGCCTGCGCAAGTAAACGATCTGAGCGGTCAGTCCGACGACGAGCATGACCAAAAGGCCGGCGAGGGCGCCCTGTAGGAGCGGCGACTTCGGATCGGTAACCAGGGGATGGCCGTCCGGGACGCGACGAAGCGTTTCGTTGACGCTCGGCGCCATCGAAAGGAACGTCGTCAGGGTGAGGAAAATCGTCTCGAGGTAGGCGCCGACTCGGCCACATTGCGGAATGCGACCGATGCCGTACCCGGTCAGCAGCAGCAGGATCGTCGCCGCCCCGATGCCGTAGCTTATCGGCTCACGGGCGACCAGAAACACCGTTGTCGCGCCAATCAGCATCGATACGAAATACAGGGCGCCGGGCGCAGATCGCGGCACGATCCTGCCGTGTCGGGCGAACATGTAGATGGCGACCGGAATGGCGGGCAGGCTGCCGAGCGTATGCACCCAGCCGAGTGGCGAAATTCCAAACATGAAGATTGTCCTGTTTTCTGATCTGGCGCGATAGATGATCGCGGTCGACGGGCGTCGCGGTTTGTGCAGGCGTGCCGGTTCTCAGCTCCGATGAGACCGCGTCATCGGCGATAGGCGCCTCGGGGCATGCGTCGTGGAGGGGGTCTCAAACCTGCCCTTCCGCCTCGTCGTGCGGAGGACGCGCCGGCCGGACGAGGGTGATGCTCAGAGCCGCGCTTGCGGCGAGACAGAAGGCGATGCAAAGGACGGCGGCGATGAGCGCCCGCGTGATGGCGGCCGGGTCGGTTCGCGCGCCCAGCACCTCGTAGAAGACCCCGCCGATCACGGCGACGCTGAGCGCGGTGCTGACCTGGAGAGCCGAGCTGGCGACGCCGGCGATCATGCCGGAAAAGGCCGGCGCGACCCGGCCCGTCACCATCCGCATCAGGGTCGGCAGCGCGAGCCCCTGCCCAAAACCGATGACGAACAGGAGGGCGGCGAGCGGCGTCGGCGCCGGATGCGCGCCAGCCAGCGTCGCCGCGAGGAGCCCGGCGAGACCCAGGAACCCGACAACCTCCAGCCCCAAGCCGATCGGATTGACATAGGCGCCGCAGAACTGTCGGAGAAAGGGGGTCGAGAGCGGCCCGAGCAGGAACCCGGCGCCAAACGGCAGGAAGACAAGGCCCGCCTGCAGCGCCGTCACATGCAGCGCCTCCTGCAAGTAGACAGAGAACAGCAGGAAAAAGCTCCCGATCGAATAGAACAACAGCGCGATCAGCAGCGCGCGGCCCAGTCCCTGCGCCCGCAAGGCGCCCGGGTCGAGCAGGGGGGCGCCGCCCGCTTGCGCCAGACGGGTCTCATAGCGCCAGAAGAGCCACGCCAGCAGCGGCGCCGCGACGAGCGACAGCCAGGACCAGAGCGGCCACCCGGCTTCCCGCCCCTCGACCAGCGGCACGAGCAGCGCGCCGAGCGCTACCATCGACAGCGCCATGCCGCCGAGATCCAGCCGGCGAGCGTCGCGCGAGCGCGTCTCTTTCAGCAGAGGACTGCCGAACAGCAGGACGAGCATCGCCACCGGCAGGTTGATCAGGAAGATCGCCCGCCACCCCAGCCCCAGAAGATCCAGCGAGATCAGGACGCCGCCCAAGGCCTGCCCGACCACCGCGGCCAAACCGAAGATCGCGCCATAGATGCCGAGGGCGAGCGGCTTCTCCCTCTCCGGGAAAATCGCCTGCACCGAAGCGAGCGCCTAGGGCGCCATCACGGCGGCCGTTACGCCCTGCAATGCGCGCCCGGCGACCAGCGCCCAGGGCGATGAGGCGAAGCCGCACAGGGTCGAGGCGGCGGCGAAGCCGATCAGGCCGAGAAAGAACACGCGGCCGCGACCGAACAGATCGCCAAGCCGCCCTCCGGTCGTCAGCGTCACGGCGTAGAGCGCGGCATAGGAAGAAATGACGAGCTGCTCGGCGGAGGAGGAGGCGCCCAAATCCCCCCGGATCGAGGGGAGCGCCACATTGACGACGAAGAAGTCAAGCGGCGGCAGGAACGCGCCGACCAGCAGGATCACGAACGTCGTCCAGCGACGCGGCTCGAGCAGGGCGTCGCCGTCCCGGACCATGGCGGCCGTAGGGGCCGCGGCTTCACATGTTGTCGCGCTCATGAGTGGATTGCCGTCCTTGAACCTAAACTTTCGCCGCCGCCGGTCACTTCGGGCCGCCGCAGTTGTCCGTGTCGAAGTCGGTGGCGATGGAGATGTCGCGCCAGGTGGTGATGTCGGCGCGGAAGGAGTCCAGCTTCTGCTCCGCTATCGCGTGTGCGCGCGGGCCGATCGGGAGGTGCAGCGGCGGATGCTCCGAATCGACGGCCTGCAGCATCACGGCGACGGCTTTGGCCGGGTCGCCTGCCTGCCTGCCGTTATTGCTCTGACGGTAATGACGTCTCGCCGGCGCCGTCTGGGCATAGGCGGCGATCTCCCGCGCTGCGGTGATCATCGAGCGGCCGAGAAACGCGGTGCGGAAGGGGCCGGGCTCGACGATGATCACGTGCACGCCGAGTGGACGAAGCTCCTGTGCGAGCGCTTCGGACAGACCTTCGACCGCAAATTTGCTCGCGTTGTAGAAGCCGAAACCCGCGGAGCCGGCGATCCCGGCGCCCGAGGAGAGATTGACGATGCGGGCTCCGGCGCGTTTGCGCAGCGACGGCAGGGCGGTCCGGGTCGTCTCGATCAGGCCGAAGAGGTTCACCTCGAACATTGGCCGATATTCGTCGGGCTCTCCCTCTTCGATCGCGCCGATGAAGCCGAAGCCGGCGTTGTTGACGAGCACGTCGAGGCCGCCAAACGCGCTTTCGGCCAACGCCACGGCCTTTGCGGCGTCGCCGGCGCGGGTGACGTCTAGCGAAATGCCGCGCACCGTCTCGGGATAGCGTTCGCACAGCGACGTCAAGCTATCCGTCGAACGGGCGGTGGCGACGAGGCGGTCGCCTCGCGCGGCGACGGCCTCGGCAAGCTGCAGGCCCAGGCCTGACGAGCATCCTGTGATCAGCCAGGTTTTCATCATGTGCTCCTTCAGCTTCGGGACCGGGCGGCGCACGAGCCGACGCAACAAGCGGTCGGCGCGCCGCCGTGCCCAGCGGGATGAAGCGCATGTGGGTGATTGAATTTGTTCGGTAACTGACAGTATCGTACGGTCGCCGTTCATTTTTGTGGGTCGGGCGATGGAATGGAGCGACATCAGGATTTTTCTCGCGATAGCCCGCACCGGCACGCTGGGCGCTGCCGCCCGCACGCTTCATCTGAGTCATCCCACGGTCGGACGCCGCCTTCGGGCGCTCGAAGAAGCCACCGGCCAGACGCTATTCCAGAGGACGGCCGGCGGTTTCGTTCCGACGGAAGAAGGAAACGCCGTCATCGCTCTGGCGGAGCAGATGGAAGAAAGCGCCCTGACCATCGAACGGCGGCTGGCCGGACAGGAGCGAAATCTTCAAGGGACCTTGCGGATCTCTTCAGCCGACTGGTTTGGCGCCTACGTCCTGCCGCCGATCATCGACGATTACGCGAAGGCCTATCCGCACGTTGATCTGGAGATTCTCACCGGCGCCCGCCTGTTCAGTCTGGCTCAGCGCGAGGCCGATATCGCCTTCCGGATCGTCCCGTTCGACAGCCCCGACATCGTGCAGCGACGACTGGTCCGTCTGCCCTATGGCGCCTACGTCGCGGCAGGCTCACCCGAGCCGGTTTATGGGGATGGAGCCGGCTTCCGGCTCATCACCCACGACACGTCGACAGGCCAATTCCCGGATATCGCCTGGCTCACCGAGAGCTTTCCCAACGCGAAGCCGCTCCTCCGGTCAAACAATCGGAACGTGCAGGGGCGGATGTGCCGCCAGGGCATCGGCATCGCCGTCCTGCCACAAGTCGTCGGAGATCAGACAGTGGATCTTCGCAAGCTCGATCTGCCGGCAGAGCCGCCCTCACGGGATATCTGGATGGGCTATCATCGGGACATCCGGCGCCTTCAGCGGCTGCGGGCCTTCATAACCGTCGTGACCGATCATCTTACGAAGACGCCACTCCAGGCGTGAACGCTGCAGTCGGCAACTTCAGCTTGAGAGCCGGTCGCCCGTCGGAGAGAAGACGAGAAACTCCGGCGAGGTTGCAACCAAGATCGGCGAGGGCGAAACGAGGCTCACTGGCGGCGCTTCGGACGGCCGCCGACGTCCGTGATCCTGTTACCGGCGAGCCTGACGACAACGCCTTCATCATCGCGCTCGCCGAGCACGACATTTGTCCGGTGCGGTCGGCTTCCGGGATCGTATCCGATTGGGACCGCGAGCTCACGACCGCGCCGTTTTGGATTTACCCGCGACCCCATCCTGCAAAGACTGGTAAGTGGAATTTAGTAAGCGCCTGATGGCGAAGCTTCAAAAATGAACAATTTTCAGGATTTACTGGCGGAGAGGGTGGGATTCGAACCCACGGTACGGTTGCCCGCACAACGGTTTTCGAGACCGTCCCAATCGACCACTCTGGCACCTCTCCGCGTATCGGCGAGCGTCGATCCGCGCTCCATACACGGCGCGCCACGTCGGCACAAGATGCGCGGCGCGGGGGATCGCGCGGAAGACGGGCGCGCGGCGGTCAGACCACGACGACGTCGCGCCAGGTCAGGTCGAGTTCGGCGCCCAGGGTCGCGAACCGGACGGCCGCGTAGGTCGCGGCGCTGCCGTCGCGGTCGAAATAGAGACCGCCCGCGGTCGGATCGTACAGGATCCGGTCCGTGGCGTCGGCGGCCTGGGTTCCAAGCGCGAAGGCCGCGGCCGCGAGCCGCCCAGGTCCGAGACCGGCGAACACCGCGTCGTCCAGGCGCAGCGTGTCGGCGACGACGTCGAAGTCGGTGACGAGGTCGATCGAGACGCCGTTCGGTCGGTCGGAGAACAGGAAGATGTCCGCGCCGTCTCCGCCGGTCAGCGTGTCCGATCCGCCGCGGCCGTCGATCAGGTTCGCGCCGGCGTTGCCGACGACGACGTTGCCCAGCGAATTGCCGACGCCCGACAGGTTCGCCGAGCCCGCAAAGACCAGCTTCTCGATGTTGGCGGCAAGCGCGATCGAGCGCGTGGTCTCGACCGTGTCAAAGCCGGCGCCGGCGGATTCCCGCACCTGATCCAGAGCGTTGTCGACGACATAGACGTCGTCGCCCAGGCCTCCCGACATGGTGTCCACGCCCGCGCCGCCGTCGAGCCGGTTCGCGGCGGCGTTGCCGATGAGCGTGTTCGCGAGGAGGTTGCCCGTCCCGGAAAGAGCCTCCTCTCCCGTAAGGACCAGCTTCTCCACGTTGGCGGCGAGCGTCAGCGACGCGGACGTCTCGACCGTGTCAAAGCCGGCGTCGGCGTTTTCGCGCACCTGGTCGAGCGCGTCGTCGACCACGTAGACGTCGTCGCCCATCCCGCCGGTCATCAGGTCCGCGCCGCTACGGCCGTCGAGGCGGTTCGCGCCGTCGCCCCCGTTGAGGATGTTCGCGAGGTCGTTGCCGACGCCGGCGAGGGCGCCGGATCCGACGAGCGTCAAGTTCTCGACGTTGGCCGCGAGCGTCGTGGTCACCCAGGCCACGACCGCGTCCGTCCCCCCGTCCGCGGCTTCCCGCGTCACGTCGTCGGCTTCGGCGAGGAGGTAGACGTCGTCGCCGTCGCCGCCGATCAGCAGGTCCTTGCCGGCGCCGCCGTCCAGCGTGTCATTCCCACCAAGGCCTTCAAGGCGGTTCGCCCCGTCGTTGCCCGTCAGCGCGTTCGCCGCGTCGTTGCCGTAGCCCACAAGGGCGGACGCGCCGGTCAATGTCAGGTTCTCGACGTGCTCGCCGAGGCGCAGGCTCACCGCAGAGCGCACGAGATCGACGCCCTGTCCCGCGTTCTCCCTCACGGCGTCCTGGGCGCTGTCGACCACATAGACGTCGTCTCCCCGGCCGCCGATGAGGACGTTGCGCGCGGCGTTGCCGATCAGCGTGTCGTCGCCGTCGCCGCCGATGGCGTTCTCGATCTCGGCCTTGGTGACGACGACGACCCCGTCGATCGTCGAGCGGCCGCCGAAGCTGAGGTCGAGCGTCGAATGCGAGGTGACGGCCGCAGCGTTCAGGGTGTCGATCCCGCCGTCCTTGTCGATGAGCGAGCGACGCGCGGTGGTCGCGACGTCGCCCAACTCGTCCGTGAAGACGTAGGTGTCGCGAAAAGCTTCCGACGCGCCGGTCGCGCCGACGTGACGGATGTCGACATCCGTCACCGTGAAATAGCCGGTCGCCGAGTTCGAGTTCTGAATCGCGACTTTCCAGGAGCCCCGGACCTCGTCGCCACGGAACGCCTGCGTCGTGAAGGTCCATTCGGACGGGAGATCGGCGGGGTCGAGGGCGCCGGAATGCAGAACGCTGCTGACGCCGTCGGGCGAGATCAGCGTGACGCGCAGGTTTTTAGCGTTCGCCAGGGCGTAGGAGTCGAAGGTGACCGTCACCTGCGAGTAATCGATCGTCAGGTCCGCGTTGATGCTGGTCGAAAGCGTCGTGACGTCGCCGCGGGTCAACAGGATGCGGGCGTTCGACCGCATCGCCTGGTCCAGGATCGCGTCGTTCGCCGACGTCTCCGCTTCGGCGGCTGTCGTCCAATGCTCGGCCAGACGCGTGGCGGCCGTCGCGTCCACAAGGCCGAAGCCATAATCGTTCGAGTGGTGCAGGCCGCCGCCGTTCCAGTGGGAGCCGCCGTTCTCTGTCCAGCGGGAGGTTTCGGCTCCGACCATCGCTCCGCCGATCGCGCCGCCGACGTGGCGGGCGGAATAGGCGAGGATGTCCGCAACGTCGCGCCAGCCGAGGAGAGGGTTCGCCTCCAGCATCAGCGCGACGACCCCGCTGACCATCGGCGCGGCGGCGGAGGTGCCGGCGAAGGCGGAGAAGGAGTCGGCGCCGGCGTAGCCCGCGGCCCCCGTTCGGTCGGTGGTGACGACCTCGCCCGAGGTTCCAAAGGCCGACACCAGCAGGTTGGAGCCTCTGGTCGTGAAGGATGAAACGTCGCCGGTCCGCTCGACCGCCCCCACGACAATCATGTGCGGATCGTTTTCGACCGCGGTCATCCCGGTGTTGAACCGCAACTCGCCGTAGTTGCCGGCGGCCTTGACGATGTTGAGGCCGAGGCCGCCGCGGCCGGTCTCCACAGCTTCGGCCGCCGCCGCGACGATGGCGTCGCCGAAGCGGTTGCCGGCTGCGTCCTCGATGTCGAAGTAGGCGGCGTAACCGTTGCTGACGTTGAGCACGTCCGCGTCATTCGCCGCGGCGTCGGCGAGGCCTTCGGAGAGGTTGGCGACGTAGTCGTAGATGGTGTCGGAGCTCGACGGCGAATCCGAATAGCCTCGCAGTCCGACGAGCGTCGCGTCGTAGGCGACGCCGACCGCGCCCGATCCGTTGCGCGCGGCGCCGATCAATCCCATCACGGCGGTGCCGTGCGCATCCGCGGCGTAGCCGGGCGAGGCGTCTCCGCTGCGCTGGAGGTAATCGTAGTCCAGCGTCCGGTCATAGTTCGGCTTGAGATCGCGGTGCCGCGTGTCGAACCCGTCGTCGAACACCCAGACGGCGACGCCGGCGCCCGTGTAGTCGTTCCAGGCGCCGAGGACGTTCAGATCGTAGCCTTCGTTCGTCTCATGAAGATGCCACTGATCGTCGAAGAGGGCGTCGGTGGGAAGGGGGAGCGGTGCTTCGGCCAAGGCGCGTCCTTCGAGACGGAGGAAAGTTGTCGGACGATTGTCATGTGCGCGCGCTCCGCGAAATACAGGAAAGTACGGACCGCCGGCGGTTGACGAAGCGGCGTGTCCGGGGGGGCACGCTTCCACGCGGATCAAGCGGATCAAGCGGACGCGGGGCGGGGACAGGGACGGCGACGCCGGCGAAGCGGCGGGCGCCGGCGACGCAGCCGACCACTCCGAGCGTGACGGCCAGCATGGCGTGGCTCACCGGCTCGCCCAGCAGGCCGCCGGCGAGCGCGAGCCCGAGGAAGGGCTGAAGCAGCTGGAGCTGGCCCACGGCCGCGATCCCGCCCTGCGCGAGGCCGCGGTACCAGAACACGAAGCCGATCAGCATGCTGAACAGCGAGACGTAGGCCAGCGCCGCCCAGGCCGGGGCGTGGATGCCTCCGAGGGAGGTTGGCCAGGCGAAGATGGTCAGCGCGAGCATGAGGGGCAGCGCGAGCGCGAGCGCCCAGGAGATGACCTGCCAGCCGCCGAGCCGCCGGGAGAGCCGCGCGCCCTCGGCGTAGCCGAGGCCGCAGAGCGCGATCGCGCCCAGCATCAGCCCGTCGCCGACCGGCGACAGCGCCGCGCCGCCGGAGAGCGCGAAGCCCGCGACGAGCGCGCTCCCGACGCCCGAGAACAGCCAGAAGGCCGGACAGGGCCGTTCGCCGCCGCGGAGCACGCCGAAGGCGGCGGTCGCGAGCGGCAGCAGGCCGATGAAGACTACGGAATGCGCGGAGGTGACCCGTTGGAGGGCGAAGGCCGTCAGCAGCGGGAAGCCGACGACGACGCCGAGAGCGACGACCGCGAGGGAGCGCAGGTCCGCGCGGCTGGGGCGCGGCTGCCGAAAGAGCGCGAGCAGGACCAGCGCGAGGCCGCCGGCGATCGTCGCGCGCGCCGCCGTCAGCAGCACCGGATCGAACGCCGTCACGGCCACGCGGGTCGCCGGCAGCGATCCGGCGAAGATCGTTATCCCCACGGCTCCGTTGAACCAGCCGCTCGCTCCTGTCCGCATGCCCGCGCCTCCATCAGCCGATCGAACTCTCGGCGTGGACCTTGGTCGACGCGCTGTCGCCAGAACAGCGACGATCCAGTACAATATTTCCAAACTGTTATGGTCTCGTGTTCAATACGGATGGCGCATGGAACGGCGGTCTGGAGACGAAGCTCCCACCCGCATCGCGGCGGTGATGGCGACGGTTCGCGCCCGGATCGCGGGCCGGAGCCTCGCGTCTGGGGAGCGCCTGCCGTCGGTCCGCGCGCAGGCGCGGGCGAGCGGGGTCTCGGTCTCGACCGTGGTGGAGGCTTACGAGCGGCTGGCGGCGGAGGGGGCGATCCGTTCGCGTCCGGGCTCCGGCTTCTTCGTCTGCGGTCCCTCCGCTCCGTTGTCGCTCGCCGCCATCGGGCCCAAGCTCGATCGCGCGGTCGATCCGCTCTGGATCTCCCGGCAATCGCTCGAGGCGGGCGCCGACGTGCTGAAGCCCGGCTGCGGCTGGTTGCCGGCGACGTGGATGTTCGAGGCCGGGCTGCGCAAGGCGCTTCGGGCTCTGGCGCGCGCCGACGCGACGCAGTTGGCCGACTATGGGACGCCGCTCGGCTTGCCGTCGCTGCGCGCCGTGCTGGCGCGGCGGCTCCAGTCGCATGGCGTGGAGGCCTCGGCCGATCAGATCCTGCTGGCGGACTCCGGCACCCAAGCCATCGACCTGGTGTTCCGGTTCCTGCTGGAGCCCGGAAACGTCGTGCTGGTGGACGACCCCTGCTATTTCAACTTCCACGCCCTGCTGAAGGCCCATCGGGTCCGGGCCGTCGGCGTTCCCTACACGCCGCAAGGACCGGATCTGGCGGCCTTCGCCGCCGCGCTCGGCGAGCACAGGCCGCGGCTCTACGTCACCAACTCGGCGATCCACAACCCGACCGGCGCGGTGCTCTCGCCCCTGGTCGCGCACCGCGTGCTCAAACTCGCCGAGGCGCACGACCTCACCATCGTCGAGGACGACATCTTCGCTGATTTCGAGGAGGCGCCGGCGCCGCGACTTTCCGCTTTCGACGGGCTTCAGAGGGTCGTGCACATCGGCAGTTTCTCGAAGACGCTGTCCGCTTCGGTCCGCTGCGGGTTCGTCGCCGTGCGGCCGGACTGGGTCGAAGGCCTCGTGGACCTCAAGATCGCGACCAGTTTCGGCGGCGGGCGGCTCGCGGCGGAGATCCTTGCGCTCGCCTTGACCGACGGCGGCTACCGCCGCCACATGGAGACGGTGCGCGCCCGTCTCGCCGCGGCGAGGGAGGAGGTCGTCCGGCGGCTCGCCCCGCTCGGGATCGAGCCGTGGCTGCGGCCGCAGGCGGGGATGTTCCTGTGGTGCCGGCTGCCGGAAGGCGTGGACGCTGCGGCGCTCGCCCAGCGCTGCCTCGCGGAGCGCGTGGTGCTCGCCCCCGGAAACGCCTTCAGCCTGGCGCGGAACGCCGCCGGCTTCCTGCGGTTCAACGTGGCCCAATCGCTCGATCCGCGGGTGTTCGAGGCGCTCGGCCGCGCGTTGCGGGGCTGAGGCCGTGGCGCGCGCGAATTCGATCGACGGTTGATCGCCACGCGTGTCGGGGCGAGGCATAGTCGTCCGTCCTTGGGAATGACGGAGGACGCCGATGCTGTACGCCATCCTTTGCTACCACCGCGAGGACGTGGTCTGCGCCTGGTCCCAGGAGGAGGACGACGCCGTCATGGCCCGGCTCGCGGTCGTGCATGATGACCTGAAGGCGAAAGGCCGCCTTGGCCCGGCGGCGCGGCTGCTGCCGACGACCGCGGCGACCACGCTGCGCAAGGACCAGGACCCGCCGCTGGTGATCGACGGTCCCTTCGCCGAGACCAAGGAGCAGCTTCTCGGCTTCTACGTCGTCGACTGCGCCGATCTCGACGAGGCGCTCGACGCCGCGAAGGCGCTGGCCAAGGCCAACCCCGGCGGCGCCTACGAGCTCAGGCCGATCGGCCTGTTCCTGCCGGGCAGCGCGGAGCCCGCGGGCGGATGAGCGCCGGCGCCATGGCCTCGGGCGACTGGATCGGCGCGGCGCTCGCGGCCGCCCGTCCGCAGGCGGTCGCGGCGCTGCTTCGACGCTTCCGCGATCTCGACCTGGCGGAGGAGGCGTTTCAGGAGGCCTGCCTGAAGGCGCTGAAGCACTGGCCGGACAACGGCCCGCCGCGCGATCCCGCGGCGTGGCTGATCTTCGTCGGCCGCAATGTCGCGGTCGACGCCGTGCGCAAGCGCTCGCGCGAGCAGGAGCTTCCGGATGAAGACGCGCTGTCGGACCGGGAGGACGCGGAGGCGGCCGCGGCGGACCGCATCGACGGCGCGGACTACCGCGACGACGTCCTGCGCCTGCTGTTCGTCTGCTGCCATCCCGACCTGCCGGCCACGCAGCAGATCGCGCTCGCCTTGCGGATCGTCTCCGGCCTGTCGGTCCGGCAGATCGCCCGGGCCTTTCTCGTGGGCGAGAGCGCGATGGAGCAGCGCATCACCCGCGCCAAGGCGAAGATCGCCCGCGCCGGCGTGCCGTTCGAAGCCCCCGGCGCGGTGGAGCGGGCGGAGCGGCTCGCGGCGGTCGCCGCCATGCTCTACCTCGTCTTCAATGAGGGCTACTCCGCTCAGGGAACGGAGGCGGACGAGCGCGCGAAGCTGGCCGACGAAGCGATCCGGCTGATGCGCGTGCTGCTCCGCCTGTTTCCGGCCGAGCCGGAGATCATGGGCCTGACGGCGTTGATGCTGCTGCAGCACGCCCGCGCGGAGGCCCGGTTCGACGCCGACGGCGCTGTGGTGCTGCTCGAGGAGCAGGACCGCGGCCGCTGGAATCGCCCGATGATCGCTGAGGGCCTGGCGCTGATCGACAAGGCGATCCGCCATCGCCGACCTGGGCCCTACCAGGTGCAGGCGGCGATCGCCGGTCTGCACGCCCGCGCCCCTCGGCCGGAGGCGACGGATTGGGGCGGGATCGACGCGCTCTACGCCACCCTGGAGATCATGCAGCCGTCTCCGGTCGTCACGCTGAACCGCGCCGTTGCGATCTGGAAGGTTGCAGGCGCCGAAGAGGCGCTCGCCATGATCGAGCCCCTCGGCGCGCGGCTCGACGGCTACTTCCATTTTCATGGCCTGAGGGGCGGCCTGCTGATGCGCCTGGGGCGGGCGGCGGACGCCCGCGAGGCCTTCGGCCGCGCCATAGCGCTGGCGGGCACCCCCGCGGAGGCGGCGCACATCCGTGCGCACCTCGACCGGCTGACCGAGGCGGCTGGCGCATAGCTTCTTAGGAATTCTTAACTCGGGATGCGCTGGGCGCAGGACTGGTGTGCGACGAAAGGCGTAGAAGTCTGGCATGCCACATGCCACATCAGCGTCAACGAAGCGACGCGCTTCACACCCCTTTCCGAAAGGACCGCACCATGTCCACCCTCGCATCCGCCTCGTCCGGTTCTTCGATCGACGCCGGCTCGTTCTTCGGCCGGATCTTCGCCCGCATCGGGCTGGAGATCTCCGCCTTCTTCAGCGAGCTGCACGCGGCGCAGGTTCGCACCAACACGCAGGAGCCCTTCGGCCTCTGAGCCGAACGGTCACGCCGAGGCTGCCGAAGCGCTGGGCCCCACGCCCGGCGCTTTTTTTCGCCGTGTTGAGGACATGATTCCGGAACCAGTCACACCATCGTGCGTTTCCACAGCACGACGGCGCGAAAACGCGAAGCGGGCCGACGCTTCGCCGCGTCGCCTGCGTGGCTCATCCGGAAAGGACTGCGAAACATGACCCCATTGATCGGCATTCTGATCACCGTCCTGGTGATTTTTCTGGTGCTTTACCTCGTCGGAATGCTGCCGATCGACGGTCGGGCCAAGCAGATCATCCGGATCATCGTGATCATCATCGGCATCATCTCGCTGCTGAAGTACCTCGCCGTATTTTAATGGTTGAGCGACGACGACTGGAATGACGAACGGCCGGGTTTGACCCGGCCGTTTTCGTTTCAGTGATCGAAGGACAAGAGACTCAGGACGCCTGAAGTCGGCCGCTCGCCGTCCCGCTGAAGGGTCCATGCAGGCGCTCCCAGTTGAACGCGTGTTCCACGATCCGGTCCAGGTCGTCATGGCGCGGGGTCCAGCGCAAGGCCTGGCGAATGCGGCGCGCGTCTGCGGTCGAGACGAACGGGTCGCCCTCGCGGCGCGCTCTCTCGCGCACCGGAAAGTCCCGTCCGCTCACGCGTTTCACGGCCGCGATCACCTCCCGGACGGAGAAGCCGCCGCCATAGCCGCAGTTCAGGATCAGGCTATCGCCGTCGTTCCCGAGATGGTCCAGAGCCGCCATATGCGCGTCGGCGAGATCCGAGACGTGGATGTAGTCGCGCACTCCGGTTCCGTCGGGCGTCGGAAGGTCGACGCCGAGGATGTCGAGGCCGTCGGTGACGCCCAGCGCCGCGCGGACGGCGAGCGTGATGAGGTTCGAGGCGCCCGGAGCCCTTTGCCCGGTGCGCATCTGGGGATCGGCGCCGGCGACGTTGAAGTACCGCAGCACCACGTAGCGCAATCGATGCGCAACGGCGGCGTCCTGCAGGATCCGTTCCGACATCATCTTCGACGCGCCATAGGGCGAGGCGGGAACGAGCGGGGCGTCCTCGCTTGTCGGCGTCGGCGGCATGAGTCCGTAGACGGCCGCGGTGGAGGAGAAGATGAAGCGCCCCACGCCGCCGCCGACCATCGCGCTCAGCAGCCGGCGGGTCTTGTCGGTGTTGGCGCCGTAGGTTCCGAGCGGATCGCGCACCGACTCCGGCACGACGATCTTCGCCGCGAAATGCGCCACGGCGTCGATCCGCTGTTCGGCGAGGGTCCGGAGCACCAGCGCTTCGTCGCCGACGTCGCCGACGACCAACGGCACGTCGGCCGGCACTGCGTTGCGGGCGCCCGTGGACAGGTCGTCGAGCACCACCACTGGCTCGCCGCGGTCGCGCAGCGCCAGCACCATGTGGGAGCCGATGTATCCGGCCCCTCCGGTTACGAGAACGGTCATGCGCTGTCCCTCAGGCGCGAGGCTCGTCGCGCCTGAGACCCTAGACGCCATCGCCTTACCGCGAGGTGAAAGCGGAGACAGCCTCCTTTTGGCACGCCGGGCTAACCAAGGATTCACTCTGTTCGCGCTAGACTCTGTTTCGGCGTTACGCGCATGAGGAAATCCGGTGGTCGAAGCGGGAGGCGCTCAGCGCGGCGGATGGCGGAACGGCCTCACGGCGCGGTTTACGGCGCTGACGGGCCTGTTGCTCGTCGCGCTCGCCGGAGCCGTGGTCGCCTGCGTGGCGTTCGAGACCCGCCGCGACGCCGCAGACCGGATGGTCGTCGAACTCGCCCGCGACGTTCGGGCCGCCGCCGAGGCGCTCGGCCGCGGAGACGAGATCCATGCCGTTCTGAACGCGCTGTCCGCGCGGTCGCATGCGCTTTACGTCACCTTGGACAGGCGCGGAGGGGAGACCATCGTCGCCCTCGCGCCGGCCGCGCCGTCGCCTGAGGCGCCCCGCGAGGCGTTGATCGAGACCGGCGGCGACGGGCCTGCGGCGATCACGGTGGCCCGTGGCGCGGCCCACGCCCTCAAGACGGTGGCGCTGAGCGGGGGCGGGGAAGCGGTCCTTGGCGTCGGCGTTTCCCTGGCGGACGCCGACGCGGCGGGGGCCGCAGCCGCGGCTCGTGGGCTGTTCGCGGCGCTCGCCGTTCTCCTCGTCGGACTTCCGGCCTTCGCCCTCATCGCGCGCCGCACGTTCAGCCCGCTCTGCGGTCTGGCGCTTGCGATCAACCGGGTCGACGGCGCGAGCGTCGAAGTCGATCGCGCGGCGCTCCGCCGCGACGAGATCGGCGACGTCGCGCGCGCGCATCGGACGATGACGCGCGAGGTGTTCCGAAACGCCGACGCACTGCGGAGCGCGGCGTTCGACGATCCTCTGACGCGTCTGTTGAACCGCGATGGGCTGAACCGGCGACTGTCCGAGGCGCTGCAGGTGGGGCAGGGCGTCGCGTTGCTCAAGATCGAGGTGGGCGGTCTCGAACGGGTCGCGACCGGCCTTGGGCCGGTCGGCGCCGACGCCGCCGTCCATGGGGCCGCCGCCCGTGTTCGGGAGGTCGCGGTCGAGTGGAGCCGCCGCGCCCACGCAGCCCACGCTCTCGGCGACGATCTCTCCGTCTCGGTCGCCCGCATCGGCGAGGCGCAGTTTGCGTTGCTCGCCCACGGCGCCGGCGAAGCCGCCGCGGAGGACCTCGCGCGGTTGACGCTCGCGGCGTTCGAGGCGCCGCTGCGGCTCGACGAGCACCGCGTCGGGCTGTCGCCTGCGATCGGCGTCGCCTTCGCGCCCCTGCACGGCGATCGCGCGGAAGCCCTGATGCGTTCGGCCGGCGCGGCGCTCGCGGCGGCCCGGCTCGTGCGCGGTCCCGCTCTGCGGATCGCGGGCGCCGAGCTGAACGACCGGGCCTACTCACGCCTGAGGATCGAGCAGGAGCTGCGGCGGGCGCTTGTGGAAGACGAGCTGGAAGTGCACTTCCAGCCGCAGCTCGCGCTCGGCGGCGGACGCGTGACCGGCGCCGAAGCCCTGGTGCGGTGGCGCCATCCCGTCCGCGGCCTGATCGCGCCCGGCGAGTTCGTGCCGGTGGCGGAGGAGACCGGCCTAGTCGAGCCGCTCGGCCGCTTCGTGCTGGCTGAAGCCAGCCGGCAAGCGGCGGCGTGGGCCGCCATGGGGATCCCGATCCGGGTCGCGGTCAACGTGTCGCCGCTGCAGTTCCGCAATCCGAGGTTCTCGGAGGCGGTTCTCCAGACCATCCGGGAGGCGGGCGTCGATCCCAGCCGGATCGAGCTCGAGATCACCGAGAGCGCGGCCATGGCCGACCCGTCCCACGCTGCCCGGGAGCTGGCGCCGCTCCGGAGCGCGGGCGTGCGGATCGCGATCGACGACTTCGGCACCGGCTATTCGAACTTCGCCGCCCTGACGCAACTGCCGTTCGACGTGTTGAAGATCGACCGCAGCTTCGTCCGCGACGCGCTCGTGACGCCCGGCGCCCGTGTCGTCGTGGAGGCGGTGCTCGGCCTCGCCCGGAACCTCGACGTCGAAACGGTCGCGGAAGGCGTCGAGACCGAAGAGCAGCGCGCGTTCGTGACCGCCGGCGGATGCACCTTCGGACAAGGCTACCTGTTCGGCCGGCCGATGCCGGCGGAGGCCTTCGAGGCCTGGTACGCCAACCGGCTCGGGACGGAGCTCCGCGCCGTCGCGGCCGAGGCGCAGGCCCAGCCCAGGGCGAGACACGCGCCGGCGCGCTCCGTCGTCCCGCTGTCGTCCGGCTTCGCGCGGCCCGCCGCGTCGTAGCGCCGAAGGCGCGCCGCCGTCACGTCGTCGCGCGCGCATGCGTCATTGAGCCGACACGTCGAAGCGTCTAGAAGGCGCGGGCCGAACGCCATCTTCGGACCGCGAGGACGCAACGCATCATGACCGCCCCGAACGCTCCCCATGACACCGCCCGCATCCTGGTCGAGGCGCTCCCCTACATGCAGCGCTACGACGCCGCGACGGTGGTCGTGAAGTATGGCGGCAACGCCATGGGGGATTCCGACGCCGCCCGCTGGTTCGCGCAGGACGTCGCGATCCTGAAGGAGGTCGGCATCAATCCGGTGGTGGTGCACGGCGGCGGCCCGCAGATCGGCCGCATGCTCGACCGTCTCGGCATCAAGAGCGAGTTCAAGGCGGGCCTGCGCGTCACCGACAAGGCGACCGTGGAGATCGTCGAGATGATCCTCGCCGGCGCGATCAACAAGAACATCGTGGCCTCGATCAACGCCGAGGGTGGGCGCGCCATCGGGCTGTCGGGCAAGGACGGCGGCATGGTGTTCGCCCGCAAGGTCAGCCGCAGCCTGATCAACCCGGAGACAGGCCAGGAGGAGGTCGTCGACCTCGGCTTCGTCGGCGAGCCGGCGGAGGTCGACCGCACCGTGCTCGACTGGGCGATCACCTCGGACTTCATCCCGGTCGTCGCCCCGGTCGCGGGGTCGGCCGACGGGCGCGAGACCTACAACGTCAACGCCGACACCTTCGCGGGCGCGATCGCCGGCGCGGTCGGGGCCAAGCGCCTCCTGATGCTGACCGACGTGCCGGGGGTGCTGGACCGCGACAAGAACCTCATCCAGCAGCTGTCGGTCGAGGAAGCTCGCCGGCTGATCGCCGACGGCACCGTCTCGGGCGGCATGATCCCGAAGGTCGAGACCTGCATCTACGCCGTCGAGCGCGGCGTGGAGGGCGTCGTCATCCTCGACGGCAAGACCCCGCACGCCGTGCTGATGGAGCTTCTGACGCCCGGCGGCGCCGGCACGCTGATCACGCGGTGAGCAACGTCGTCGATTTCCGCAAGGCCCGGAAGAAAAAGGCTGAGCCGAAACCCACGCCCGGCGCGCCCAAGCGACGCTCGGCGGGCGAGTTCGCGTTGGCCGTCGGCCTCACGGGCGTGGCCATCTTCCTGGCGCCGACGTTATGGACGGGCGTCCCGGCGCCTCTCCTGGCGGTGGTCAACCTTCTCGTCGCCGCGGTCTACGTGCAGCAGGGTCCCCGGCTGCTCGCAGGCCTTTGGATCGCGCTGTCGTTCGCCGTTCTCGCGGTCTTCAGCGAGGCGTCGCCGGTGGCCTATGCGCTCGGCGTGGCGCTCGCGACCTTCGGTTGAACGGGCGGCCGCGCGGCCTTGGAAAAGCCGCGAGCCGGGCCCACCTAAAATCGTTCATGAACGAGCGCCATGCTGCGCGCTCGATCTCCTCGTGGACGCCCCCTGAATGACGTGCTCGCCCGCATGAACGACCTGCCCGATCCCGCCGCCCTGGGCCGCCTTGCGGCGCATGCGGTCGTGGCCGAAGCCAAGGGCTTCGACCACGTCGACACCTGGGTGTTCGATCTCGACAACACGCTCTATCCCGCCTCCGCGGGGCTGTTCTCTCTGATCGACGCCAAGATGACGGCCTTCATCGCCGGCCGCTACGGCATCGACGGCCTGTCGGCCCGCGCGCTTCAGAAATACTACTACCGCACCTACGGCACGACGCTGCGTGGCCTGATGACGGAGGACGCGCTCGACCCGCACGCCTTCCTCGCCTTCGTGCACGACATCGACCATTCACTGCTGACGCCCGCGCCCGACCTCGCCGCGGCGATCGCGCGGCTTCCCGGCCGGCGCTTCGTCCTGACCAACGGATCGCGGCGCCACGCCGAGAACGTCGCGGGCAAGCTTGGCCTGCTTGAGCTGTTCGACGACGTGTTCGACATCGCCGCGTCGAGCTTCGTGCCGAAGCCGGACCAGTCCGCCTACCAGACGTTTCTCGACCTCCACGGCGTGGAGCCGCGTCGGGCGGCCATGTTCGAGGACCTGTCGAAGAACCTCGTCGCGCCGCATGCGCTCGGCATGCGGACGGTGCTGGTCACCCCCAAGCCCGGCGAGCCGGATCTGGGAGAGCGGTTGACGGCGGCGGACGACGACCGCGGCGGCCCGCACGTGGACCACGTGACGGACGATCTGACCGGGTTCCTGTCGGCGCTGGCGCTCGTCGCCGCCGACTAGTCCTCGCGCGTCAGGCTTTGGTCGACCACGCCGCAGCTTGCGGGGAAGGGCGCGTCTCGTCATCTTGACGCTCCGGCGCCAGCAGAAGCGCCGCCGCCCCCCGGGAGCCCCTCGCGACGATGGAAACGCCTACCGACTTCGAGGTCGCGGACGACGCGCCGAGCGCGCGCGCGGCCGAGACCGAAGCGATGGTCCGTGCGGCTTGGCTGTACTTCATCGGCGAGATGAACCAGAGCGAGATCGCCGACCGGCTGGGACTCTCGCGCGTGAAGGTCAATCGGCTGATCGCCGCCGCCCGCAGCGAGGGTGTGGTCGACGTCCGCATCGTCCATCCGTCGATCGCGCTGATCGAGCTCGAGAACCGGATGTGCCACGCCTACCAGCTCGATTCGTGCCGGGTCGTTCCGGCCGCGGGGGAGGGCGGCGAGTCGGAGATCGACAAGCGCTTCGTCGCCATCGCCGCCGCGGAGACGCTGGCCCGCGGCGTGGCGCAGAAGCCGGACGGCGTGTTCGCGCTGTCCTGGGGCACGACCATGGCGGCCGTCGCCCACGCCTACCGCGGGGCCCGCGCGCCGCGCGCCCGCTTCGTGTCGGTCATGGGATCCCTGACCCGCAAGGCGGCGTCGAACCCGTACGAGGTGGTCCACCGCATCGCCGAGCGCACCGGCGGCGAAGGCTACTTCATTCCGGCGCCCTACCTCGCCGACACGATGGCCGATCGCGAAGTGTTGATGGCGCAGCGCACGGTGCGGACCTCGCTCGACCTCGCCCGCTCCGCCGACCTCGCCATGAGCGGCGTCACCGAAGCGACGCCGAACTCCTTCCTCGTGGCGCAGAAGCTCGTGACCATCGAGGAATTGGAGGACTGCCGGGCGAACGGCGCGGTCGGCTCCTTCGCCGGCCTGTTCTTCGACCGCGACGGCCGGTTCGTGGACTGCGACGTCAACCGCCGCCGGGTCGGCGTGTCCGGCGAGACGTTCCGCGGGCTGAACAC
This sequence comes from Methylopila capsulata, assembly GCF_016907975.1. Classification (GTDB taxonomy): domain Bacteria; phylum Pseudomonadota; class Alphaproteobacteria; order Rhizobiales; family Methylopilaceae; genus Methylopila; species Methylopila capsulata. Next base: position 512,251 of record NZ_JAFBCY010000002.1, on the reverse strand, counting down.
CGTCGGGATCGCCGCAGGCCGCTCCAAGATCGAATCCGTGCTGGCCGCCCTTCGGGGCGGCGTGTTCCGCCACCTCGTCACGGACGAGACGGTCGCCCTGGGGCTGCTCGCCGAGGCGGGGTGACCGCTCGGATCACCCGCGTGCGGCCAGCGCCTTCGCCCGGATGGCGCTGAGCGTCGTCGTGGGCGAAATCGCTTCCGGGTCGAGCTTCACGTGGATCAACGCCGGCCGACCGGCGGCCCGCGCCTCGGCGAAGGCCGCCGCGAACGCGCCGCGCTCGGAGACCGTGAAGCCCGCCGCGCCGTAGGCGCGGGCGAGCGCCGCGAAGTCGGGGTTCTCGAGCGCGGTACCGAACGGCGCTCCGGGATACTCCCGCTCCTGGTGCATGCGGATCGTGCCGTACTGGCCGTTGTCGACCACCACCACCACGATCGCGAGCCCGTACTGGGCGGCGGTCGCCAGCTCCTGGCCCGTCATCAGAAAACAGCCGTCGCCCGCGAACGCCACGACCTCCCGGTCCGGGAACAGCCGCTTGGCGGCGACGGCCGCCGGCACGCCGTAACCCATGGAGCCGGACGTCGGCGCCGCCTGGGAGCCGTACGCCCGGAAGCGGTGGAAGCGGTGGATCCAGGTGGCGTAGTTGCCGGCGCCGTTGCAGATCACCGCGTCCGCGGGCAGGGCGCGCAGCGTCTGCACCACCTCGTCCATCTGGACGGCGCCGGGATGTTCGGCGGCGGCCTCCGACCACGCGAGGTAGTCGGCGTGGGCGAGCGGCGTGTCGTCCTCCCAGGCGATGCGATTCGGCGGCTGGACGCCCTCGAGCGCCGCGGCGAAGGCGTTGGGGGAGGCGTTGATCGCAAGGGCCGGCTGGTAGACGCGGCCGAGCTCCAGCGGATCGGCGTGCACATGCACCAGCGTCTGCCGCGGGGAGGGCACCTCGAGCACGGTGTACCCCTGGCTCGGCATCTCGCCGAGGCGGCCGCCGATGAGCAGCACGAGGTCAGCCTCCGTCACCCGCGCGAGCAGAGCCGGGTTCGGCCCGATCCCGAATTCGCCCGCATAGGAGGGGTGATCGGCCGGAAACAGCATCTGCCGGCGGAAGGTGACGGACACCGGCAGCTTGAAGCGCTCGGCGAAGCGGGCGAGGCTCTGCACGGCCTTCGCCGACCAGCGCCCTCCGCCCACCAGCGCGATCGGCCTCTTCGCCGCCCACAGCAGCTTCTGGAGCTGCGCCATGTCCGCAAGGCCGGGCCAGGTCTCGGCGGGCACGACGGCGGCCGCGTCGGCGACCGTGGCGATCTCCGTCAGCATGTCCTCCGGCAGCGCGACCACCACCGGCCCCGGCCGTCCCTGCGTCGCGGTGCGGATCGCGCGCGAGATCAGCTCGGGGATGCGGGCGGGGTCGTCGATCTCGACCGCCCACTTGGCGAGGCCGGCGAAGGTCTCGCGGTAGTCGAGCTCCTGGAACGCCTCGCGGCCGCGGAACCCGCGTTCGACCTGCCCCACGAACAGCAGCAGCGGCGTCGAGTCCTGCATCGCGACATGCAGGCCGCTGGCGGCGTTGGTCGCGCCGGGGCCGCGGGTCACGAAACAGACCCCGGGCTTGCCCGTGAGCCGTCCGGCCGCGTCCGCCATCATGGCGGCGCCGCCTTCCTGCCGGCAGGTGATGAAATCGAAGCCGCCGCTCGCCCGCATGGCCTCCAGCACGGCGAGATAGCTTTCGCCCGGCACGCCGAAGGCCATCGTCAGCCCGTTCGCGCGCAGGGCGTCGACAATGATTTCCGCGCCGGTGCGCGGGTGTGCGGATGCAAGCATCGGCCAGCCCCCTGAACCGCCGCGTCGACGGGACGCGACTCATCACGCTGGCTGTTTTAGCCGTTTTCTCCGGAGGACGCCGTCCGCGAGCGACGGGGCGCGCCCGATCGGAACGCGATATCGCCCGCCATCTCGCTCCAGCGCCGCGCGGCGAAGGCGCGGTAGAGATCGAGCTCGATCGGCGACGCCGCGCTGTCGGGAACCACGGCGGAGGCGGCCAAGGGGTCCTGCGGTCGCCAGGTGCGGACGGGATGATCCCGGGCGAAGAGACGTTCGGCAAGCTCCTCGACGGCGTTTGGCGGCAGTTCGGAGTTCATGCGACCCCCATCTCGGACGTTTCCGTGAGGGCAACGCGGGCGACGGACATCGGTTGCCAAAACCGAGCGGCAGGGTGAACGGCGGGTTAACCGCTGGCGACATCCGGGCCGGCCGCCGTTCGCGCACGAAAAAGGGGCTCCGGCGTCGCTCCGAAGCCCCTGAAACTCGCCTCCAGCCGCAGCGGCTGGTCAGTCGTCGCGGTAGACCTTCTCCCGACGCTCGTGACGCTCCTGTGCCTCGATCGACAGCGTCGCGATCGGGCGCGCCTCGAGGCGGCGGAGAGAGATCGGCTCGCCGGTCTCCTCGCAATAGCCGTAGGACCGGTCGTCGATCCGCTCGAGGGCTGCGTCGATCTTGGCGATCAGCTTGCGCTGGCGGTCGCGGGCGCGAAGCTCGATCGCGCGATCGGTCTCCGACGATGCGCGGTCGACGATGTCGGGGTGGTTCTGGTTCTCGTCCTGCAGGTGCTCGAGCGTCTCGCGGCTCTCGCGCAGGATCTCTTCCTTCCAGTCCAGCAGCTTGTTCCGGAAATAGACGCGCTGCCGGTCGTTCATGAAAGGCTCGTCCTCGGACGGCCGGTAGTCGGTTGCCAAATCGACGCTCATTGATCAGCCTCTGGCTTTGCCGCTCGCAGGGTCCCGATGGCGCGGAATATAGCCATCCGACCATCCGACCACAATCACGGAATTTTCCGAGAAGTGCCTGATATATAACAGGTTTTTCAAAATACGGAAAAACCCTGACGCTGGATCATGCACAAACCGAGCCGTTTCAGCCCCGCCGTTTGGCGAGTTCGACCCGCACGCGCAGGTCGATGGCCGCGAGCGTGTCGTCGAGCCCAGGGTCGCCGGTGCGCTCCCGTCCGCCGTCCAGCCGCGCGGACATCGTCGCCAGCGCGCGGTCGTCGACGCGGCCGTCGAGAAGCGCGAGCTTCAGCGCGTCCAGCGAGTCGAGCAGGCCCCGGCCGCGCTTCACGGCCTTCCTGCGGCGCTCGGTCGGCGTTTCGATCATCTCCTGGAGCGCGATGAGGGCGTCGAGCGACGGCGCGGCGCGCAACGGCGCCGCTCCCCGCGCGGCCTCGCCGCCCTGGGCGTCGGGCAGGCGGAACGCGCCCCCCGCCGCGGGCGTCCGTTGACCGCTCATCGGCGACGCCGTCGCCCGCCCCAGACCATCGACCCGCATTGTCGCCCGCCCCAGCGTCCGGATCTTGCCCGGTCCCCGAAGTGACCGTGCCGGATTATGCTTAACCGCCGGTTAACCGGGCGGCAAAAACTGCCGGGCGGAGGTTGCTTCTTGCCGGGCCAGATCGGGCGCCCGCGGTTGCGCCGGTCGGCTGCGCGCCAAGAAAATCAAGGACTCCCGGCCGCGGCATGGTCCTCGCATTGCAAGCGGCAGAAGACCGTCTCCCGTCAGGGTCCCACGCCGCGATGCCCCGTTCCGCCCGTTCCTTCACAGCTCTCGCCGCCGCTCTCGCGATGGGGCTGGCGCCGCTCGCCCCGGCGCAGGCCGCGGACCCGGCCGAGGGCGTGGCGGTGCGCGGCGTGCGGGCGGAGCGGATCGCGCGCGCCGAGACGGCGAGGCCCTCCGAATCGCGCGCCGGCCCCTCCGTCGACATCGGCGGGCGAGGGGGCGCGACCTCCCGCATCAAGGATCTCACCGACGTCGAGGGCGTGCGCGAGAACCAGCTCGTCGGCTATGGGCTTGTGGTCGGCCTGAACGGCACAGGCGACAGCCTCAACGCGGCGCCCTTCACCAAGCAGAGCCTGCAGTCGATGCTGGAGCGGCTCGGCGTCAACACCCGCGGCGCGACGTTGCGCACCAAGAACGTCGCGGCCGTCATGGTCACCGCCAATCTGCCGGCCTTCGGCACGCAGGGCACCCGCATCGACGTCACGGTCTCCGCGCTCGGCGACGCCACCAGCCTGCAGGGCGGCACCCTCATCGTCACCCCGCTGATGGGCGCCGACGGCGAGGTCTATTCGGTCGCGCAGGGGTCGGTCGCGGTGATCGGCTTCAACGCGCAGGGCGAGGCGGCGCAGGTGGTGCGCGGCGTGCCGACGACGGGCCGCATCTCGAACGGCGGCCTGATCGAGCGCGAGATCCCCTTCACCCTGGCGAACCAGACGACGATCCGGCTCGCCCTGCGCAATCCCGACCTCACCACCGGCCGGCGCATCGCCTCGGCGATCAACTCCTTCATCGGCCCCAACGTCGCCGAGCCGATCGATCCCGCCACCGTCGCCCTGAACGTTCCCAAGGCCTATCACGGCAAGATCATCCAGCTTCTGACCGAGGTCGAGCAGCTCAGGGTCGAGCCGGACCAGATCGCGAAGATCGTCATCGACGAACGCTCGGGGATCATCGTGATGGGCCAGGACGTCCGCGTCTCGACCGTCGCGGTGGCGCAGGGCAACCTCACCGTGACCATCACCGAGGATCCGGTCGCGAGCCAGCCGGAGCCGTTCTCGAACGGCGAGACGGTGGTGACGCCCCGGACCACGGTGTCCGTCGACACCGACGCCAACCGCCGGCTCGCGGTGCTGCGCGAGGGCGTGAACCTCAGGCAGCTGGTCGACGGGCTGAACGCCATCGGCGTCGGCCCGCGCGACCTGATCGCGATCCTTCAGGCCATCAAGGCCGCCGGCGCCCTGCAGGCCGAAATCGAGGTGATGTGATGGCCGCAGCCGCATCCGCCGCCGGAGCTTCGACGTCCGCCGCGCAGACCGTCTACGCCGCGCATCCGCAGGCGAAGGCGGCCTCCAAGCTCGACGCCGCGGCTCAGGACTTCGAGGCCGTGTTCCTCACCCAGATGATGCAGTCGATGTTCACCGACGTCGGCGAGGACGGCCCGCTCGGCGGCGGCGCGGGAACGGACGCCTACCGCTCCATGCTCGCGGACCAGTACGGCCGGAACATCGCCGCCTCCGGCGGGGTGGGCATCGCCGCGCAGGTCCGCTCCGAACTTCTGGCCCTTCAGCAAGGAACGTGACGCAGATGCTGTCCCGCCGCCGCTCCGTGCCCGCCGTCGCAAAGCCGCAGCTCACCATCGCGGAGGCCGCGGATCGGCTCGCCCGGATGTCGCAGACGGTGGCGCGCCTCACGGCGGTGATCGTCGAGGAAACCTCCCTGCTCAAGGCGGGCAAGTACGCGGCGGCGAGCGCTCTCGAGGCGCGCAAGGGCGAGCTGTCCAGCCGCTATGTGATGGACGTGGACGCCGTGAAGGCGAGCGGGGACCAGGTCGCGGCGCAGCCCGCGGAGGTTTTGGAGGAGGCTGAGGCGCTTCACCTCGCCTTCCGCCAGGCGCTCGACGAGAACCTGGCGGTGCTCGGCGTCGCGCGGTCGGTGGCGGAGAGCCTGATGCGCGGCGTCGCCCAGGAGCTCGCGGCCCGAAACGCGCCCACGACCTACGACGCCCGCGGCGGCGCCTATGGCCGTCCGCAGGCCGCCGCCCCCATGACTTTGTCGCGTCGAAGCTGAGTTTTTAAGCGAAGTTTTAACGGCTCGCAGGCTCCCGCGTTAACCCAACCTCCTAACGCGGCCTTAACACGCCCCCCGCTATGACTCTGGACACGCGGTCATTTCGTCCGCGCATTCGGAGCAGGGAGGACGCGATGGATGCCGCAATCGGTACGCTGAACTCGTCCGCCGTGACCCGCGCGGCCCCCGTCATGGAGACGGCCCAGCGCGGCGCGCAGCAAAGCCCCTCTCCGACGCCGGCCGCGGCCTCCCCGGAACCCGCGAGCGAGCGACGCATCGAGCTCGACTACGAGACGGGCAGCCTGATCTACCGCATGATCGACGTGACGAGCGGCGCGACCGTGCGCCAGACGCCCGACGAGGCGCGGCTCAAGCTGCGCGCCTACATCGACGGGATCGACGCGCCGCGGTCCGATCCGCACGTCCAGCGCCTCGCCTGAGGCCGAGCCGGCCGACGCTTCCGTCGTGCTGACGGCTGTTTCCGTTCTCCAGGTTGATCCAGGCGTCACGCCCTGGCGTCAGGAGCCGTCGTGAGGCGAGCGCCGCGCGTGCGGAGCTCAGGGCTGTCGGGGCAGGAAGTCACGCGCTCCAAACGCCCGCGGATCTCAGTTCTTGAGGCCTTCGGCGACGTTGCGGTTGATCGAGATCAGGGCGGTCATCCCCGCGGCCTCCGGGTTGATCTCGATCCGCGAAGAGCGGTTCAGCGAGAACAGCGCGATGCGCCGCAGGTTGGCCTTGGTCTCGGCGTCGAGCGGATTTTCCGCCCGCATCACGCTGCTCAGAAAGATCGTCCAGAGTTTCCGGTTGAAGGTCGCCGCCTCACGCGCCGCCTTGCGGTCGAACGGTTCGGTGTTCTGGATGGCGGTGAAACGGGCGGCGGCCCTGAGAAGAAGCTGCGCGTCGCGCTCACGCGGGTTCGCCGTCCTCTGCGCCATCCGAGCGTACGCCTGCGCGCCGTTCTGCATGCTCGAAAATTCCCTTTTCATGCGCGACCAAGGTCCGCGCCTCACGGAAAGCTTTGTAAAGCGATCCCGTTAAAACGTGGTTATTGATCCGGTCGACGATGGGAAGCATGCTCGGCGCCGCGCGCACCGCGTCGCGCGTAAGCGTCGTGTAGATCTTCGCGACTTTGTCGATCGACCCGGACAGATACATCATCTGGACCGCGTAGTAGATGCGCTTGGCCGGCGTATCGGCGTCCTTTTCCTTGAGGATGTCGCGCTCCCGCAGCACGGGATCGGAGCCGTCGATCAGGAGCTGGGTGCGCGCCGCGCCGTTGGTGACGACGGAACGGCCGATAACGATCCGCTCGCCGGGCTTCAGTTCGACTTTCAGGGTCATGGCAACCTCTCGTCCAAGCCGATTTTCGTCCAAGCCGATTTTCGTCCAAGCGACGAGGCCCCAAACGACGAGCGGCGGAACCAGAGGTCCCGCCGCTTCGTCTCCGAGCCTGCGCCGCGCTTACTGCAGCAGCTGGAGAACCGCGGATTCCTGCTGGGTCGAAATCGACAGCGAGGAGACGATGAGCGACTGGCGGGTCTGCAGGGTCGCCAGGTTCGCCGCTTCCTCGTTGGTGTCGGCGCCCGTCAGCGCCAGCGCGCCGTCTTCGAGGGTGCCGATCATGCTCTTGGTGAAGTCCTCGCGGGTCTGCACGATCTGCAGCTGCGAGCCGAACTTGGCGGACTGGTCCTCGACCGTCTGCATTGCGGCCTCGATCCGGTCGATGACCTTGTTGATCGAGTCCGAGTCGTAGAAGTCCTCGGCGCTGATGCTGTCGAGGCCGAGCCCCGCGGCGCTGAACTCCACGCCCTTGACTTCGAGCGTCGAGGATCCGTTCTCGTTGAAGACGATGTCGAGGTCGTCGCCGTTGAGCAGGTTGACGCCGTTGTAGTCCGAGTCCTGGGCGAGCTTGAGGATCTCCTCCAGCGCGGAATTGTAGTCGTCGGCGTAGTTCGAGCGCACTTCGGCGGCGCTCTGGTCCAGCACCGGGGCCGAGAAGGCGCCCGAGGCGAAGGCCGCGGCGGCGCCGACGGCGGAGCCGGTCGCAACCTTCGGCACGTCGTTCGCGATCGCGTTGGTGGTCTCGAACACCAGCTGGGCGTTCTCTTCGCCCTCGTTGTCGACCGACGCCTGAAGCTGGATGTCGTTGGTCTTCAGCCAGCTGTTGAGTTCGTCGATGGTGTCGACGTTGTTCGCGCCCTTCGACGAGGCGAAGGTGACGGTCTTCAGCGCCCCGTACTTGTCGGAGAAGGTGAGCGTGGTGTCCTTGAGCGCGCTGGCGCCGGAGGTCGTGGTCGCGAGCGTGCCGTTGGTCGAGGAGACCGAGGTGGCCGTCGCGCCGTCGGCGATGAGGCCGAGCGAGTCGAGCAGCGTCGAGTCGCCGCCGATGTTGATGTCGTCGCCGCTCTCGAGCTCGAACTCCAGGACGCCCGCGTTGTCGGTGACGCTGAGCCCGGTGATGTTGAGCGAGTCGATCTTAGTCTTGACCTGGGCCGCAGTGTCGTTGGCCGAGATGTTGACCGTCGCGCCGTTGACCGTGAGCGCGCCGCCGGAATGGGTGGCGTCCGTCGCTTCCACGCCGGCGAAGGTCGTGGCGACCGCTGCGGTCGTCGTGTCGTTCGACAGCAGGTTGTCGCCCTGCAGGCCGCTCATCACCACCGACTTCAGCTGAGCCTTGGTGTCGACCGCGAGTTCGGACTGCTGGGCGGAGCGCGCCGTGGACTTCAGCGACTCGAGGATGTCGCTGATGCCCTTGATGCCGTTGTCCGCGGCTTCGAGCGTCTGGACCGAGTTCGACACGTTGTCGAGCAGGGTGCCGAGATCGCCGGAGCGTCTCTCCAGCGACTTCGCGGTGAAGAAGCTCGAGGGGTTGTCGAGGGCCGAATTGACCTTCTTGCCCGTCGAGAGACGTTCTTCGGTACGGTTCAGCAGCTCGGTGGTCGACTGCATCGTGCGCAGGTTGGACCGGACTGCAGAGTTCAGAGCGATGTCGGCCATCGGGAGGCTCCAGGAACGACGCGTCGCACAAGGCGTTTGACGGTGAACATAGTCCGTTAACCTTAATCAGGAGTTAAGGTTAACGGCTTGCTAAGCGCGCCGCGTCGATCCGGCGCCCGCCAGCGCCGGTCCGAAAATATAATATATATCAATGTGTTGGGGTTGGATCGCGGATCGGGCGACCCGCCGCGACGTTCGAACGTCGTCAGCGACTTGCGACGGTCGCACACCGGCGAAGACGTCGCCCGAATCAGCGGTCGGAAACGCCGAAAACGGCGGGAGCCGAAGCTCCCGCCGCGGGGCTGTCCGCGAAAGGCGGGCCGCGATTACTGGATCAGCTGGAGGACGTTCTGTTCCTGGCTGGTGGAGATCGAAAGCGAGGAGGTGATCAGCGACTGGCGGGTCTGGAGGGTCGCCAGGTTGGCGGCTTCCTCGTTGGTGTCGGCGCCGGTGAGGGCGTAGGAGCCGTCCTCGAGGGTGCCGATCATGTCCTTGGTGAAGGACTCGCGGGTCTCGACCACCGAGAGCTGCGAACCGAGGCGCGAGGACAGGCTGTCGAGCGAGTTGAGCGCGTCGTTCAGTTTGCCGACGACCTTTTCGATCTTCGAGGAGTCGAGGAAGCTCTCGATGTCGATGTCGTCGAGCGAGAGCACGTCCATGATATCGACGCCGCCGATCTCCAGCTTGGACGAGCCGTCCTCGTTGAAGGTGACCGACAGGTCGTCGCCGTTGAGCAGGTTGACGCCGTTGTAGCTGGCGTCCTTGGCGAGCTCGGAGATCTGGGACTTCAGGTCGTTGTAGTCGTTGACGTAGTCCTGGCGGGTCGACTTGCCGTCGTCGTCGAGAACCGCTTCGGCGGTCGTCGAGGCGCTGGAGGCGAGGTCGAACACTTCGCCGGCGGCCGCGGTGCCGTCGGTGCTCACCGCAGTGCCGCCGATCGTCAGGTCGGACGACCCGTAGGCGTTGGTGGTCTCGATCGTCAGCTTGCCGTCGCTGGTGAGCGAGGCCTTGGCGTTGGAGTCGGCGAGCGCCTTGTTCAGTTCGTCGAGCGAGCTGACCTCGCCGTCGCCGTTGCCGAAGGTGATCGTCTTCTTCGAGCCGTCGCCGACGGTGACTTCCAGCGTCTTGCCGGTGAGGCCGGACTCCGAGTTGGTCGTGCCGGCGGTGAGGCCGAGCGCGGTCAGGGTCGCGGCGGTCGAGCCGGAGCCGACCTCGAGCGTCTCGCCGGCCTTGGCCGAGAGCTGCAGCTTGCCGTCGTCGCCGAGCGTGGCGGTGACCCCGGTGTCGGCGGTCTTGGCGTTGATCTTGTCGACGACGTCCGTGCCTTCGTCGGCGGCGGCGATCGCGATGGTCTCGCCGTTGATCACCAGGTTGCCGGCGTCGCCGGCGGCGGCGGTGAAGGCGGAGAGGTCGGCCGTGCCGTCAACCTCGGCGCCGGCGCCGAGCAGGTTCGACGAGCTCGCGCCGGTGATGGCGCCCGAGGTGAAGCTCGCCTTGGCGGCGATCGCCGAGTCCGACTGCTGGGCCGAGCGGGCGGTCGACTTCATCTGGGTGACGAGGTCGGAGATCGCCGAGATGCCGTTGTCTGCGGCTTCGATGGTCTGGACCGACGACGACACGCTGTCGAGCAGGTTGGAAAGGTCGCCGGCGCGGCGGTCGAGCGACTGGGCGGTGAAGAAGCTCGAGGGGTTGTCGAGGGCCGAGTTGACCTTCTTGCCGGTCGAGAGGCGCTCCTCGGTCCGGGCCATCAGGTCCGTGGTGGACTGGAGGGTGCGGAGGTTCGACCGGACGGCCGAATTGAGCGTGACGTCAGACATGTAAGGGCTCCTGTTCTGGGAGACTTCGATTGGCCTCGTCCTGAGGCGCACCCGGAAAATCGGCCGTCGGCGCTTAAGCGGGGGTTAAAGTTAACTGGCCTCCTCCGGCCCCCGCCGGATTTCAAAAGTCATGGTTACGGAATGGTTTAGGCAACGCCGAAAGCGGCGGGAGCCGGAGCTCCCGCCGCTGGTCGGTCGGTTGGGATGCGTCGATCAGCGCAGCAGCTGGAGGACGTTCTGTTCCTGGCTGGTGGAGATCGAAAGCGAGGAGGTGATCAGCGACTGGCGGGTCTGGAGGGTCGCCAGGTTGGCGGCTTCCTCGTTGGTGTCGGCGCCGGTGAGGGCGTAGGAGCCGTCCTCGAGGGTGCCGATCATGTCCTTGGTGAAGGACTCGCGGGTCTCGACCACCGAGAGCTGCGAGCCGAGGCGCGAGGACAGGCTGTCGAGGTTGTCGAGAGCCGAGCCGAGAGTGTCGATCACGTCGTCGATCTTGGACGAGTCCAGGAAGTCGTCGATCGAGATGTCGCTCAGGCCGATCTTCTCCATGATGTCGACGCCGCCGATCTCCAGCTTGGACGAGCCGTCCTCGTTGAAGGTGACCGACAGGTCGTCGCCGCTGAGCAGGTTGACGCCGTTGTAGCTGGCGTCCTTGGCGAGCTCCGCGATCTGGGACTTCAGGTCGTTGTAGTCGTTGACGTAGTCCTGGCGCACCGACTTGCCGTCGTCGTCGATCACCGCCGAAGCGGTGGCGGCGGCGGAGGAGGCCAGGTCGAAGACTTCGCCGGTCGCGGCCGAGCCGTCGGTGCTGACCGCCGTGCCGCCGATCGTCAGGTCCGCCGAGGCGTAGGCGTTGGTGGTCTCGATCGTCAGCTTGCCGTCGCTGGTGAGCGAGGCCTTGGCGTTGGAGTCGGCGAGCGACTTGTTCAGCTCGTCGAGCGAGCTGACCTCGCCGTCGCCGTTGCCGAAGGTGATCGTCTTCTTCGAGCCGTCGCCGACGGTGACTTCCAGCGTCTTGCCGGTGAGGCCGGACTCCGAGTTGGTCGTGCCGGCGGTGAGGCCGAGCGCGGTCAGGGTCGCGGCGGTCGAGCCGGAGCCGACCTCGAGCGTCTCGCCGGCCTTGGCCGAGAGCTGCAGCTTGCCGTCGTCGCCGAGCTTGGCGGTGACGCCGGTGTCGGCGGTCTTGGCGTTGATCTTGTCGACGACGTCCGTGCCTTCGTCGGCGGCGGCGATCGCGATGGTCTCGCCGTTGATCACCAGGTTGCCGGCGTCGCCGGCGGCGGCGGTGAAGGCCGAGAGGTCGGCCGTGCCGGCCACTTCGGCGCCGTCGCCGAGCAGGTTCGCGGAGCTCGCGCCGGTGATGGCGCCCGAGGTGAAGCTCGCCTTGGCGGCGATCGCCGAGTCCGACTGCTGGGCCGAGCGGGCGGTGGACTTCATCTGGTTGACGAGGTCGGAGATCGCCGAGATGCCGTTGTCCGCGGCTTCGATGGTCTGGACCGACGACGACACGTTGTCGAGCAGAGTGCCGAGGTCGCCGGCGCGGCGGTCGAGCGACTGGGCGGTGAAGAAGCTCGTCGGGTTGTCGAGGGCCGAGTTGACCTTCTTGCCGGTCGAGAGGCGCTCCTCCGTCTGGGCCATCAGGTCCGTGGTGGACTGGAGGGTGCGGAGGTTCGACCGGACGGCCGAATTGAGCGTGACGTCAGACATGTAAGGCTCCTGTCCTAGGAGACTGCGGGATACGCCTCGTCCTGAAGCGCATCGGGACCCTCGGGCTCGGCGGCCTAATCGGAAGTTAATTCGAGCCGAGACCTGCCGAAGCAACGCGATGAATCAAGATGGATGGTTACGAGAATATGCGAATCCATCGAAGATAATTACCTAAGATGGTTTCCGTGGATTCATGATGTACGGATGTTAACCACGGCGCGGCCCAAGACCTATGGTTAACGCGGAGGTAGCCTTAACGGGGTGCGAACGCGCGTCGCCGTCGAGGGGCGCCCTGAGTTTGAAGGGACGCGCGGCCCCCGAGCGCCTCGCGGCGCAAAAAGGCCCGCCGGGAAGGCGGGCCTCGTGACGTCTTGCGCGTTACGGAGAGAGCGGAGGCTCTTACTCGATGGTCTGGCCGGTCTGGGACCAGTCCGCGACGAACTGGTCGAGCCCCTTGTCGGTCAGCGGGTGCTTCACGAGCCCCTTGATGACGGCCGGCGGGATCGTCGCCACGTCGGCTCCCGCCAGCGCGGCGAACTTCACGTGGTTGCTGTTGCGCAGCGAGGCCGCCAGAATCTCCGTGCCGAGCTCCGGATAGTTGTCGAAGATCGTGCGGATGTCCTGGATCAGCTCCATGCCGTCGATCCCGGTGTCGTCGAGCCGTCCGACGAAGGGGGAAATGAACGTCGCGCCAGCCTTTGCGGCGAGAAGGGCCTGCACGGCGCTGAAGCACAGCGTGACGTTGACCATCGTGCCCTCGTCCGCGAGCGTGCGGCAGACCTTCAGTCCGTCCCAGGTCAGCGGCACCTTGACGGTGACGTTGTCGGCGATCTTCGCGAGAATGCGCCCTTCGCGCAGCATGCCGTCGTAGTCCAGGGCGGCGACTTCGGCCGACACCGGACCTTCGACGATCTCGCAGATCTCGGCGATCACCTCCTTCATCGGGCGATTGGCCTTGAGCATCAGAGACGGGTTCGTCGTCACGCCGTCCAGAAGACCGGTCGCGGCGAGTTCGCGGATCTCGTTCACGTCCGCGGTGTCGACGAAAAATTTCATTGAAGAGGACCTCTTTCAAAATGGCTTCGGCGCGCATGCGCTGTTTGTCTGGAAGTGGGTCCGTTCCGGGGAGTTGCAAGGCGAGCCGGCGGGACCCTCCCGCCCGCCGGGCACGGGCCGCGCCGCTTGACGGCGTGCGCGCCGGGGGGAGAAGAGGGCGTCCCCAAGCTCCGGCCGAGGCCCCGCTCATCTCCACCTTCGCGCCCCCCACCGTCGAGGTTCTGCTGCCGGTCGGGCTCGACCGCGCGCTGACCTACGCGGTGCCGGAGGGCGTCGCGGTCGGTCCGGGGGCGCTGGTGATCGCGCCGCTCGGACGCCGGCTGGAGCTCGGCGTCGTCTGGGACGGCGCGCCGCCGCAGGTCGACGCCTCCCGCCTGAAGACGCTGGAGGGCGTCGTCGACGCTCCTCCGCTGTCGGAGGCGATGCGGCGCTTCGTCGACTGGATCGCGGAGTACACGCTCGCGCCGCGCGGCCAGGTGCTGCGCATGGCGCTGCGCGGGCTTGATCTCGGCGCAGCCGAGCCGAAGCCGAAGATCGGGGTGCGGGCCACGGGGCAGGCCCCCTCCCGCCGCACGCCGGCCCGCGACAAGGCGCTCGCCGCAGCCTCCGACGGCCGCGTCCGCGCGAAGGCCGAACTCGCGGAGGCCGCGGGCGTCTCGACCTCGGTCGTCGACGGGCTGCTCGCCGACGGCGCGCTGCAGGCGGCGACGCTGCCGCCGCCCCCGCGTCCGCCGCAGCCCGACCCCCACCGCCCTGGTCCGCCGCTCTCCGACGCGCAGGCGTCCGCCGCCAACGCCCTTGCCGCGCTCGCCGGCGCCCGCCGGTTCCATGTCGCGCTGGTCGACGGGGTGACCGGCTCGGGGAAGACGGAGGTCTACCTCGAAGCCGTCGCGGCCGCCCTCAAGGCCGGCCGGCAGGCGCTGGTGATGGCGCCCGAGATCGCGCTGACCGGCGCGCTGCTCGACCGCTTCGCCGACCGCTTCGGCGCGCGCCCCGCCGTCTGGCACGCGAGCGTGGGCGACAAGCGGCGGTCCGCCGTGCGCCGGGGCGTCGCCTCCGGCGAGATCCGCGTGGTGGTGGCGGCCCGCTCGGGCCTCTTCCTGCCCTTCGCCGACCTTGGCCTCATCGTCGTGGATGAAGAGCACGACGCCTCCTACAAGCAGGAGGAGGGCGTCTTCTACAATGCGCGCGACATGGCGGTGCTGCGCGGGCGCTTCGAGCAGGCGGCCGTGGTGCTCGCCTCGGCGACGCCGTCGCTCGAGAGCCGCGTCAACGCCGAACGCGGGCGCTACGCCAAGCTCGCGCTCCCCGACCGCTTCGGCGGCCGCGCCCTGCCGCGGATCGAGGCGATCGACATGCGGACCGCCGGCCCGCCGCGTGGGCAGTGGCTCGCGCCGAAGCTGGTCTCCGCGATGATCCAGACGCTCGCGGCCGGCGAGCAGACCCTGCTGTTCCTCAATCGCCGGGGCTATGCGCCGCTGACGCTCTGCCGCGCCTGCGGCCACCGCATGAAGTGCCCGAACTGCTCGGCCTGGCTCGTCGAGCACCGGTTCCAGGCGCGGCTGGTCTGCCACCACTGCGGCCACACCGGCCCGACGCCCCGGTCCTGCCCGTCCTGCGGGACCGCCGACGCGCTGGTCGCCTGCGGGCCCGGCGTCGAGCGCATCCGTGACGAGGCGCAGGCGCGCTTTCCCGAGGCCCGGATCGCGATCCTGTCGAGCGACCTGATCGCGGGCGGCGAGGCGCTGCGCGCGGAACTGGACGCCATCGCCCGGGGCGACGTGGACATCGTGGTCGGCACGCAGATGGTGACCAAGGGCCACAATTTTCCGAATCTCACCCTCGTCGGCGCCGTCGACGCCGATTTCGCGCTGGGCGCGGCCGACCCGCGGGCGGGTGAGCGCACCTTCCAGATTCTCGAGCAGGTCGCCGGCCGCGCCGGCCGCGGCGACCGGCCGGGCCGCGCGCTGCTGCAGACCCACGAGCCGGAGCACCCCGTGATCAAGGCGCTGGTGGCCGCCGACCGGGAGGGGTTCTACCGTGTCGAGACCGCCGCGCGCCAGGCGGCCGGCATGCCGCCGTTCGGCCGGCTCGCCGCCCTCATCGTCTCCGGGACGACCCGCGAGACGGCCGAGGCGCACGCCCGCGTCCTCGCCCGCGCGGCCCCGAAAGCGGAGGGAGTCCGGGTGCTCGGGCCGGCCGAGGCGCCGCTCGCGATGGTCCGCGGCCGGCACCGCATTCGTCTGCTGGTGCAGGCCGGCCGGGAGGTCGACGTGCCGGCCTATCTCCGCGCCTGGCTCGCCGCCGCGGCCGCGCCGCGGGGCGGGGTGCGGGTCGCGGTCGACGTCGATCCCCAGAGCTTCGTGTGACGCCCGCGACCGCTTCGATGGTGTGACATTGTGTCGATCGCGGCCGCGCGCGGGGACGGGCTCGAGCCCGATCGCTATGTTCTTGGCGCGATAGAGTTTTTGTGAGCTTCGCCACAAGTGCGCCACGATGTTGCGCGCTCGGAGGAGGCATGTTAGTCAACCGCCGTCTCGCGAGGCCCTCGGTCCCGCGACATGGTTCAAGTCTGACCGTCAAGGTCGGCATTTCCGGGAGGTTACGGAGCGCTCGCTCCGGTTTCAGCCCTAGGCTCCAACCAGCGAGAGTGCGCTCGGTGGCAGGTAAAGACACCATCGTGTCCGGAATGGCGGGACGCTACGCGTCCGCCCTGTTCGATCTCGCCGTCGAGGCGGGACAGGTCGACGCCATCGCGGCGGACCTCGAGAATCTGTCGGCTCTGATCGCCGAAAGCGACGACCTGCGTCGCCTGATCAAGAGCCCGGCCTTCTCGGCCGACGAGCAGGAGAAGGCGATCGCGGCGGTGCTCGACAAGGTCGGCGTCGCCAGCCTCACCTACAATTTCGTGAAGCTCGTGGCCCGCAACCGCCGCCTGTTCGCGATCGAGAGCATGATCCGCGGTTACAAGGCGCTCGTCGCGACCTCGAAGGGCGCGGTCAGCGCCGAGGTCACGGTCGCCGAGCCGCTGTCGGACGGCCACCGCGCCGCGCTCACCAAGGCGCTGGCCGACGTGACCGGCAAGACGGTGGACTACGAAGTCAAGATCGATCCCAAGATCCTCGGCGGCATCATCGTGCGGCTCGGCAGCCGCATGGTCGACGCGTCGCTTAGAACCAAGCTCAACGCCATTAAACTTGCGATGAAAGAGGTCGGCTGATGGACATTCGCGCCGCCGAGATTTCCGCGATCCTGAAGGATCAGATCAAGAACTTCGGCCAGGAGGCCGAGGTCTCGGAAGTCGGACAGGTTCTCTCCATCGGCGACGGCATCGCCCGCGTCTACGGCCTCGACAACGTCCAGTACGGCGAGATGGTCGAGTTCCCGGGCGGCGTGCGCGGCATGGCGCTCAACCTTGAAGAGGACAACGTCGGCGTCGTCGTGTTCGGCGCCGACCGCGGCATCTCCGAGGGCGACACCGTCAAGCGCACCGGCGCCATTGTGGACGTGCCGGTCGGCAAGGGCCTGCTCGGCCGCGTCGTCGACGCGCTGGGCAACCCGATCGACGGCAAGGGCCCGATCGTCGCCGAGAAGCGCTCCCGCGTGGACGTGAAGGCGCCGGGCATCATCCCGCGCAAGTCCGTGCACGAGCCGATGCAGACCGGCATCAAGTCGATCGACGCGCTCATCCCGGTCGGCCGCGGCCAGCGCGAGCTGATCATCGGCGACCGCCAGACCGGCAAGACCGCCGTCGCGCTCGACGCCATCCTGAACCAGAAGTCGATCAACGCCTCGGGCGACGAGAAGCAGAAGCTCTACTGCGTCTACGTCGCGATCGGCCAGAAGCGCTCCACCGTCGCGCAGTTCGTGAAGGTGCTCGAGGAGCAGGGCGCTCTCGAGTATTCGATCATCGTCGCGGCGACCGCGTCCGACCCGGCCCCGATGCAGTTCCTGGCGCCCTTCGCCGGCTGCGCCATGGGCGAATATTTCCGCGACAACGGCATGCACGCGCTGATCGTGTACGACGATCTGTCGAAGCAGGCCGTGGCCTACCGCCAGATGTCGCTTCTGCTGCGCCGTCCGCCCGGCCGCGAGGCCTACCCGGGCGACGTGTTCTATCTCCACTCGCGCCTGCTCGAGCGCGCCGCGAAGCTCAACGACGACAACGGCGCCGGTTCGCTGACCGCGCTGCCCGTCATCGAGACGCAGGCGAACGACGTGTCGGCCTACATCCCGACCAACGTGATCTCGATCACCGACGGCCAGATCTTCCTGGAGTCCGACCTGTTCTACCAGGGCATCCGCCCGGCGGTGAACGTCGGCATCTCGGTGTCGCGCGTCGGCTCCTCGGCCCAGATCAAGGCCATGAAGCAGGTGGCCGGCAAGATCAAGGGCGAGCTCGCGCAGTACCGCGAGATGGCCGCCTTCGCGCAGTTCGGCTCCGACCTCGACGCCTCGACCCAGCGCCTGCTGAACCGCGGCGCGCGCCTCACCGAGCTCCTCAAGCAGCCGCAGTTCTCGCCGCTGCGCGTGGAGCAGCAGGTGATCGTGATCTACGCCGGCACCAACGGCTACCTGGACAAGCTGCCGCTCGACAAGGTGCGCAGCTACGAGACCAAGCTGCTCGACCTCTTCGAGGGCAAGCACAAGGACATTCTCGAGACGATCCGCACCTCCAAGGAAATGTCCAAGGAGACGCTCGAGAAGGTCAAGAACGCGATCGACGCGTTCACGGCCTCGTTCTCGTAAGAGCTCGGTCAAGGGAGTCCGGGCCACGTCATGGCGAGCCTCAAGGATCTAAGAAACCGCATCGCCTCCGTTAAGGCGACGCAGAAGATCACCAAGGCCATGCAGATGGTCGCGGCGGCGAAGCTCCGTCGCGCCCAGCTGGCGGCCGAGGCGGCGCGCCCCTACGCCGAGCGCATGGAGCGCGTGCTCGCCAATCTCGGCGCGAACCTGAAGAATTCGCCGGACGCTCCGCTGTTGCTCACCGGCACCGGGTCCGACAAGCGTCATCTTCTGGTCGTGGCGACCGCCGAGCGCGGCCTCTGCGGCGGCTTCAACGGCTCGATCGTGCGCCTCGCGCGCCTTCACGCCGATAAGCTGATCGCCGAGGGCAAGGAGGTCCAGTTCCTCTGCGTCGGCAAGAAGGGCGCGGAGCTGCTGCGCCGGAACTACGGCGGCCTGATCCGCGAGAAGATCGAGTTCCCGGCCAACCAGACGCCGTCCTTCGCCTCGGCGGACGGGGTCGCCACGAAGGTGCTCGAGCTCTACAAGGCCGGCGAGTTCGACGTCGCCACCCTGTTCTTCTCGCGCTTCCGGTCGGTGATCTCCCAGACCCCGACCGCCCAGCAGATCGTGCCGGCCGAAGTGCCGGAGCCGGTCGAAGGCGCGGACGCGCCGGACGGCGCGCTCTACGAGTACGAGCCGTCCGAGGAGGAGATCCTCGACGAGCTCCTGCCGAAGAACGTGGCGATCCAGATCTTCAAGGGGCTTCTCGAGAACGCCGCCTCGGAGCAGGGCGCGCGCATGTCCGCGATGGACAACGCGACCCGCAACGCCGGCGAGATGATCAAGAAGCTGACGCTGACCTACAACCGGACCCGCCAGGCGCAGATCACCAAGGAGCTGATCGAGATCATCTCCGGCGCCGAAGCGCTTTGACGATTATCCGACGAGGACCATCCCTATGACCGCACAAGTCGGCCGCATCACCCAGGTCATCGGCGCCGTCGTCGACGTCAAGTTCGACGGGCACCTGCCGGAGATCCTGAACGCTCTCGAGACGAACAACAACGGCGCCCGCCTGGTGCTTGAGGTCGCTCAGCACCTCGGCGAGTCCACGGTCCGCACGATCGCGATGGACTCGACCGAAGGTCTGGTCCGCGGTCAGGACGTGTCCGACACCGGATCGCCGATCGCGGTGCCGGTCGGCGCCGGCACGCTCGGCCGCATCCTGAACGTCATCGGCGAGCCGATCGACGAAGCGGGCCCGGTCGACGCCGAAGGCACCCGTCCGATCCACGCCCCGGCCCCCTCCTACGCCGAGCAGGCGACGGAGACGGAAGTGCTGGTCACCGGCATCAAGGTCGTCGACCTGCTCGCCCCTTACGCCAAGGGCGGCAAGGTCGGCCTGTTCGGCGGCGCGGGCGTCGGCAAGACCGTGCTGATCCAGGAACTGATCAACAACGTCGCGAAGGCGCACGGCGGCTACTCGGTGTTCGCCGGCGTCGGCGAGCGCACCCGCGAGGGCAACGACCTCTACCACGAGTTCATCGAGTCCGGCGTGAACAAGCAGGGCGGCGGCGAAGGCTCCAAGTGCGCCCTCGTGTTCGGCCAGATGAACGAGCCGCCCGGCGCCCGCGCCCGCGTCGCGCTCTCGGGCCTGACCATCGCCGAGCACTTCCGCGACCAGGGCCAGGACGTGCTGTTCTTCGTCGACAACATCTTCCGCTTCACGCAGGCGGGCTCGGAAGTGTCGGCGCTGCTCGGCCGCATCCCCTCGGCGGTGGGCTATCAGCCGACGCTCGCGACCGACATGGGCGCGTTGCAGGAGCGCATCACCACCACCACCAAGGGTTCGATCACCTCGGTGCAGGCGATCTACGTGCCCGCCGACGACCTGACCGACCCGGCGCCCGCCGCCTCCTTCGCCCATCTCGACGCCACGACGGTTCTGAACCGCTCGATCGCCGAAAAGGGCATCTACCCGGCGGTCGACCCGCTCGACTCGACCTCGCGCATTCTCTCCGCGCAGGTCATCGGCGAGGAGCACTACACCACCGCCCGCCGCGTCCAGGAGACGCTGCAGCGCTACAAGTCGCTCCAGGACATCATCGCGATCCTGGGCATGGACGAGCTGTCGGAAGAGGACAAGCTGACGGTCTCGCGCGCCCGCAAGATCGAGCGCTTCCTGTCCCAGCCGTTCCACGTCGCCGAGGTGTTCACCGGCTTCCCCGGCAAGTTCGTGGACCTGAAGGACACCATCAAGGGCTTTAAGGAGCTCGTCGAGGGCAAGCACGACAACCTCCCGGAGGCCGCCTTCTACATGGTCGGCACCATCGAGGAGGCGATCGAGAAGGCCAAGAAGCTGGCCGAAGGCGCGTAATCGCCGAAGGTCGAGGGCGCCGGTCTCTGCCCGGCGCCCGATCGAGCGCTATAATAGAGGCGACGCGCGCGTGGCGCGACGCTTCCAGGGTAGAGTTCGATGAACAGCAAAGTCCTATTCCTTCTGATCGGTCTCGTGGTCGGCGGTCTCGCCGGCTGGTTGACCCGGCCCGAGGCGGCCGAGGTCAGCTTCCTCGGCCTCAAGGTCGAGGTGCAGGGCGATCAGGCCGCCGCGCCGGGCGACAAGACGCTCACCACCGGCCAGGCGCAGCATGTTGGCGTGTGCGCCCTGATCGGCGCGCTTCTCGGGTTCGGCGTCGGCTTCATGGCCGACCGTCGCCGGGCGTGACGGACGAGAGAGAACGTTACAATGGACAGCTTCCCCTTCGAGCTCGTGTCGCCTGAGAAGCTGCTGGTCTCGGAAGAGGTCCAGCATGTGGTCGTGCCGGGCTCCGAGGGCGAGTTCGGCGTGATGGCGCACCACGCGCCGTTCATGACCACGCTGAAGCCGGGCGTCGTGAAGGTCTACAAGACCGAGGGCGGCGAGCCGGAGAAGCTGTTCGTCAAGGGCGGCTTCGCCGACGTCAACGCCAAGGGCCTGACGATCCTCGCGGACGAGGCCACGCCGCTGGCCGAGATGGGCGTCGATCGCATCGACGAACTGATCAAGGACGCCGAGGAAGACCTCGAGGACGCCTCGACCGACGACGACAAGCTGAAGGCCGAGCTGCGGCTCGTGCGCCTCAGGGAGACCAAGGCGGTCTACTTCTGAGAGCGCGACGCTTCCGACGCTTATGAACGGCCGGGCTCAGTCCCGGCCGTTTTCGTTATTGGGGCCGCGACGCCGGCCGCAAGCGCGCCGCGTCCCAGCCTCGAGCCGGGACATGAGCGGCCCTCAGGCCGCGCGGTCCTTCCCGCGTCTGGCTCCGGGCGTCACAGCCCTGAAATCTCCTGCGCATGGGCGTCGAGCCGCCGGATCGTCTCGGCCATATCGGCCTCCGTCGCCTCGGGGTGGAGCGCGCAGATCCGGAGCGCCGGTCGGCCCGCGACGCGCGTGGCGCCCACCGCGGCGAAGCCCTCGTCGAACAGACGGGCGGCGGCTCGCCGCATGGCGCCCTCGGCGGCCTTCTGCGGCAGCGCCTCAGGCGCGTAGCGAAAGGTGACGACGCCAAGCTGCGCCGGGGTCGCGACCTCCCAGCCGGGCGTGGCGCGCACCGCGCGCTCGGCAGCCTCGGCCAGCCGGAACCCATGCTCGATCGCGGCGCCGACCGCGTCGAGCCCCATCACCTGCAGCGTCAGCCAGAGCTTCAGCGCCCGCGCGGGACGGGTGAGCTCCGGACCAAGGTCCCAGAAGTCGGGTCCGTCCGATCCGGCGTCGTCGAGGTAGGCCGCCTCTATCCCGAAGCTGGCGGAGAGCCGCGCCGGATCGCGCGCCAGCAGCATGCCCGTCCCATAGGTCTGGAACAGCCACTTGTGCGCGTCCCAGGCGACGCTGTCCGCGTGCTCGATCCCGGCCAGCAGGCCGCGCTTCGCGGGGCTGAGCGCGATCGAGGCGCCGTAGGCCCCGTCGACATGGAGCCAGAGGTTCTCGCGCGCGGCGATCTCCGCGAGTTGGGGCAGGGGGTCGACCGCCCCGACGTTGGTGGACCCCGCGGTCGCGACCAGCAGGAAGGGCGTGAGGTCCGCGGCGCGATCGGCGGCGATTTGGGCCGCGAGCGCTCGCGCGTCCATCCGGAGCGCCGCGTCGACCGGCGTCACGCGGATCTGGCGGTCGAGCAGGCCGGCGATCCGAAGCGCGCGCGCGACCGAGACGTGGGATTCCGCGGAGACATAGGCCACGCCGTCGCCGCGCGTCGCAGGGGTGAGCTTGGCGTCGCGGGCGGCGACGACGGCGGCGAGGTTCGCCATGGAGCCGCCGGAGACGAACAGCCCGCCGGCGCCTTCGGGGAGGCCCAGCGCCTGGGCGAGCCACCGGATCAGCGCGCGTTCCACCGCGGCGGGCCCTTCGGCCTGCCGGCGGGCGCCGAGATGCGGATTGTGCACCGAGGTCAGCGCGTCGGCGAGCCAGGCGACGGGCGAGACGGGGCTCGGCACGAAGGCGAAGAAGCGGGGGTGGTCGGTGCGGGCGCGGGCGGCGAGCACGACGTCGCGCAGCTCGTCGGCGACCTCGCCGAGCGGCCGGCCGGCGGCGGGGACGCCGCCCGCGACGAGCCGCGCCAGCGCGTCCGGGGAGCCGGCGCCCGCGACGGGCTCCGACGCGCGGCCTGCGGCGCGGGCGAGAACGTCGGCTGCGACGCCGTCGAAGGCCTCCGACAGCGCCCGGGGGTCGAGACGGAACGGGGTGGGGCGGTCGAACATCGGGTCGGCCCCTTCAGGGCCTCGTGGGCGAGCGGAGGGTCAGATCCCGGCGCCGGCGGGCGTGGTTCCGGCTTCGCTCTGGCGGGTGCGGAACATCAGCTTGTCGACCCGCGGCCCGTCCATGTCGATCACCTCGATCGTCCAGCCGCCGATGTCGATGGTGTCGCCCTCGACCGGGATGCGGCCGAGCTCGGCGATCACAAGGCCGGCGGCGGTGTGGAACTCGCCCTGGCTGTCGGCCGGGATGTTGAAGGCGAAGGTGTCCGTCACCGAATCGAGCGAGGCGCGGCCGTCCACCATGTAGGTGCCGTCCTCGCGGCGGCGGATGTCCTTGTCCTCGGCGGTCTCGTGCTCCTCGGGGAGGGCGCCCGCGATCGCGCCCAGCACGTCGTGCGAGGTGACGATGCCCT
This sequence comes from Methylopila capsulata, assembly GCF_016907975.1. Taxonomy (GTDB): domain Bacteria; phylum Pseudomonadota; class Alphaproteobacteria; order Rhizobiales; family Methylopilaceae; genus Methylopila; species Methylopila capsulata. The sequence continues at coordinate 489,191 of NZ_JAFBCY010000002.1, read as the reverse complement.
CGAAGCCGCCGAACTCGTCCACCACGAAGGCGGTGGAGGAGGGCTGGGTCTTGAACAGCTCGAGCAGGCTGAGCGCGGAGGCGCCCTCCGGCACGTAGAGCGGATTGCGCACCTCGGAGGCGACCTCGAAGGCGCCGCCCGCGAGCAGCTTCGACAGCACGTCCTTCTTGTGCAGGATGCCGACGGGGTCGTCGATCGAGCCGTCCTTGCCCACGACGAGCCGCGAGAACGGGCTTTCCGACAGCTCGGTCTTGATGGTCTCGAGGTCGTCGGTCAGGTCGACCCAGAACACGTCGCGGCGCGGCGTCATGATGGAGCGCACGGGCCGGTCGGCGAGCCCGAGCACGCCCTCGATCATGCGCTTCTCCACCGGCTCGATCGAGCCCGCGGCGACGCCCTCGGCGATCACGCTGCGGACCTCCTCCTCGGTGACGTTGCTGCCGTCCTGCTCCTTCACGCCGAGAAGCCTGAGCACGAGGCTCGAGCTCGCGCCCAGCGCCAGCACGAAAGGCTTGCCGACCAGCGCGAGAAGCCGCAGCGGTCCCGAGCAGATCGCGGCGATGGATTCCGGGTCGGCGAGCGCGATGCGTTTCGGCACCAGCTCGCCGAAGATCAGCGAGCAGTAGCCGATGCCGAACACGACGAGGCCGGTCGAGATCGGCCGCGCGTAGGTGTCGAGCGGGGTCGAAGCCTCCAGGAAGACGGCGAGCGGGTCGGCGAGCGCGGCCTCGCCGACCACGCCGGTGAGGATCGCGATCAGCGTGATGCCGATCTGGACGGAGGAAAGGAAGCTGCCGGGATCCTCCGAAAGGATCAGCGCGCGCGCCGCGCCGGCGCTTCCCTGGTCGGCCATCATCTTGAGACGGGGGCGCCGGGCGGACACGACCGCGAGTTCCGACATGGCGAAGAAGCCGTTCAGGAGGACGAGGCCCACGAGAACGACGATTTCGAGGATTGGCATGAAGGGTCCGGGCGCTTGGCGGACGAGACGTCCGTCTGTCGCTGCGGAGTATAGAGCGCCGGGGGCCCGCCGTCATGGGCATGGAGGCCGCGTCGTCGTCGCGCCCGGTCCGCCGACGCGATCGTGACCACTTCACAGCCGCAAGGGTTCCGGCGATGATTCTGGCATGCCTGATTCGATCGCACGCCTGCACGCCGCAGTCTGCGCCGTCCGCGACGGCCGCAACGCCGGATCGCGCACGGGAAAGCTCTACCGCGAAGGCGTCCCGAAGATGGCGAAGAAGGTCGTCGAGGAGGCGGCCGAGGTCGCGATCGAGGCGGCGGCGGGCCAGCGCGAGGCCGTGGTGCGCGAAAGCGCCGACCTGCTCTACAACCTCGTGGTGCTCTGGACGGCGGTCGGCGTCGACCCGGACGACGTCTACGCCGAGATGGACCGCCGCGAACGGCTCTACGGCATCGCCCAGAAGCTGCCGAAGGGCGCGCTTCGCGCGCGCCCGAAACGCGCCGTCCGCGGCTGACCGTTCAGCGGACCGAGAACGAGACCGGGATCGTGAAGCGCTTCGACGCGCCGGGCATGTCGGCCGGCATCGGCGGGAAGTTGGCGCGTCGCACCATCGCCTGAAGCTCCGCGTCCAGCAGCTGGTGCCCGGCGCTCGAGGTCACCGAGGCGCTCACCACCGATCCGCTGCGGTTCAGCGTGAAGGTCACCTGCCCGCGGCCCGAAACCTTCTGCGAGATCAGGCTGGGCGGGTAGCGTTTCGAGGCCGCGAGCAGCGCGGCCACCTGCTTGGCGTAGGTGGAGGCCGCCGCGCTTGCGGCGGCGCCGCTGGTGCTGGACACGCCGCGCGCGCCGCCGGCGGTCTGGGGCGGCGGCGCGGCCGGCGGCTTGCGCGCCGGCCGCGCGGGCTCGGGCTTCTTCTTCGCGGGGGCCGGCTTGCGGACGACCTTGGACTCGGGCGTCTCCTCCCGGGCGGTCACCGTCTCCTCGGGCGGCAGCGCCACCGTCGGCGTCACGTCCGGCCGCGTCTCGGCGAGCTCCTGCGGCTCGGTCAGCTCCTGGACGGTCTCGGGTTCGTCCTCGGCCGTCACCGCCTCGGGATCGGGAGGCGTGGGGGTCTCCTCCGCGGTCATCTCCGGAAGCTCTTCGGTCTCCTGCTCCTCGTTGACCGTCTCCGGGGTCTCGGCGTCGGTCATCTGCGCGGCGACCTCGGGATTGGTCGCGCCGGCGGGCGGCGGCACCAGATCCATCTCGATCGCGGGCGGGGCCTGAAAGCCGGCCGGCGGCTCGGCGTCGCGCAGCAGCAGGCCCGCCGCGGCGTGGACCGCGAGCACGGCGACGCCCGCGAGCGCCCAGCGTGCGACGCCCGGCCGGTCCTGCGCGGCCGTGAGCGTCAGCGCCTCAGCGCCCGCCATCGCCCCCGACGCTTTCCAGCGCGACCAGGGCGATCTTGAGATAGCCCGCCTTGCGCATGTCGTTCATGACGTTGGTCAGTTCGCCGTAAGGCACGGTCTTGTCGGCGCGCAGGAACACGCGCTGCTCGTGGTCGCCGTTGGTGGCGCGCGCGAGCGCGTCGCCGAGGGCGCCCGCCGGCACGGTCTCGTTGCCGATGGCGAGGCTGAGGTCCGACTTCACGGTGAGATAGACCGGCTTGTCCGGCCGGGGCTGCGGCTTGGCCGTCGAGGCCGGAAGGTCGACGCCGACGTCGACGGTCGCGAGCGGCGCCGCCACCATGAAGATGATCAGCAGCACCAGCATCACGTCGATGAACGGCGTGACGTTGATCTCGCTGTTCTCGGCGAGATCGTCGCCGGACGACCCGTGGTCGAGCTTCGCGGCCATGGGGGGTTACTCCGCCGCCGCCCGCAGGCGGGAGTGGATCGCCGCGCGGTCGAGATCGCGGCTTAAGAGCCGCATCACGGCGGCGGAGGCGTCGGCCAGCAGCGCGCGGTGGGCGGAAATCGCGCGGGCGAAGACGTTGTAGATCATCACGGCCGGGATCGCGGCCACGAGGCCGATCGCGGTGGCGAGCAGCGCCTCGGCGATGCCGGGCGCGACGACCGCGAGGTTCGTGGTCTGCGCGTTCGAGATGCCGATGAACGAGTTCATGATGCCCCACACCGTGCCGAACAGGCCGACGAAGGGCGCCGTGGAGCCGATGGTCGCAAGCACGCCGGTGCCGATCGCCAGCCTGCGGCCGGCCTGGGCCTCGAGCCGCGAGAGATGCGACGCGACGCGCTCCTTGACGCCGTCCGGCGTGAGGGCGTCGGCGGAATGGGCGAGTTCGGCGTCGGCGGCCGCCACGAACGACGCGACCGAACCCCGCCGGTTGTCGAGCGCGCGGCGGGCGTCCTCCAGCGAGCGGGCGTTCGCCAGCGCCTTGAGGCCGCTCTTCACGCGGCGGCCGGCGGCGAAGACCTCGAGCGACTTCGCGAGCCACACCGTCCAGGTCACCACCGAAGCGAAGGCGAGGCCGATCATGACGCCCTTCACCACCCAGTCGGCGGCGAGGAACATGCCGACCGGCGACAGGTCGTGCGGAATGGTCGAGGGGTTCACCGCCGGCGTGCCGGGGGGGACGCCCGGACCGGGGGCAGCGGCCTCCGTCGCAGGGGCGGCGGCGTCGGGCGCGGCGGGCTGCGGCGCGGGCATGGGCTGGCCGGGATCGACCGCCTGAACCTCGTCGGCGGGCGGCAGCGTCTGGGGCGCGGCGGGGGCGGCCGGCTGCTGCTGCGGCTGCTGCGCAAGGGCTGCGGCCGGGGCGAGCGCGACGGTCAGGGCGATCGCCGCGACGAGCGCTGTCAGGCCCCTCACTTGCCGAACTCCACGTCCTTGACCTTGGAGGAGGTAGCGATCAGGCCGAGGCAGTCCGCCTCGCCGCTGCAGGCGGTGACGTCGTTCAGCAGCACGCGGCCGACGGCGTCGCAGCCCAGGTCTGTCGCCTCGAACAGCTTCACGCTGGTCTTGGACGCGCGCAGCGGACCCGCTTCCACCGCGAGCCGGCGGGCGATCACGCCCTGCTTGTCGAAGAACACGAGATCGAGTTTGAGGCTGTCCAGCGCCTTCTCGGCCTCGTTCTTGATGACCATGGAGACCCGACAGGCGTTGTCGCGCGGCTCGAGCCGGTTGAGCTCGACCGACACCGTCGGCGCGGCGGAGGCCGCTTGCGCGACGCCGAGGGTCGCCGCGGCGACGAAAATCGTCCGTAGGGACGCGGCGCGCCCAAAACCGATCAGCGACAACGTCTGACCTCCCAACACTGCTTAATGAATGCGACGTCTGGCGGAATAAGCCGAGCGTGCGGCCACTTCAAGACAGGCCGCATCAATTGATAACTGTTCCAATTTCAGGGAAAGGCCGACCATTCGACTTATGTTGTCGGCGATCGCGGCTCCGGAGAGGAGGCTGATCGGAATACCGCGCGCCGGATCGGATCACGCTCGGGCGATGAATCAAGCGGTCGTTCGGACCGGATCGTCCGCGCCGCAGGGGAGCGTTGCGCGGACGTCGCTCATGTCGAGCGGAGCGACTCTAGCCGCCGTAGCTCTGCACCAGGCTGCCCGCGACCAGGCTCCAGCCATCGACCAGCACGAAGAAGATCAGCTTGAACGGCAGCGAGACGATGGCCGGCGGCAGCATCATCATGCCCATGGACATGAGCACCGAGGCGACGACGAGGTCGATCACCAGGAAGGGGACGAACAGCAGGAAGCCGATTTCGAAGGCCCGCCGCAGCTCCGAGATCATGAAGGACGGGATCAACACCCGAAGGGAGACCGCCTCCGGCCCCTCCGGCGCAGGCTCGCGCGAGAGGTCCTGGAACAGCCGCAGGTCCTTCTCGCGCACGTGGGCCAGCATGAAGGTCCGGAACGGCGCGACGCCGCGCTGGAAGGCCGTGGCGTCGTCGATCTGGCCGGCGAGGCGGGGCACGACCGCCTGATCGTAGGCCGTCTGGAAGGTCGGCGCCATGACGAAGGCGGTGAGGAACAGCGCCAGCGCGGTCACCACCGTGTTGGGCGGCGCGGTCTGCGTGCCGATTGCGGTGCGCAGCAGCGACAGCACGACGACGATCCGGGTGAAGCAGGTCACCATCACCAGGATCGACGGCGCGAGGCTGAGGACCGTGATGAGGGCGACGAGTTGCAGCGCGCGCTCGCTGACGCCGCCGCCCTGGCCGAGGTCGAGCGTGATCGCCTGCGCCGCGGCGGGCCCTGCGGCGAGCGCCGTCAGCGCTGCGGCGATCCCCGCCGCGCGGCGAAGGCGCCGCGCCCTGGCGGGCGGGATCACCGGCGTCGGCCGGGACGCGGCACGGGCGTCGCCGCCGGCGTCAGGACTTGGGCTTCGCGCCGAGGTCGCGGCCGAGCAGGCTCGCCATCTCCGCCTCGAGCGCGGCAAGCGGGTCTTCGTCCTTGGCGGGCTTCGGCGCCGCCGGAGCCGCGGGCGTCTCCGGCTTCACGTTCAGCGTCGGCGCCTGGCCCATGGCGCCCGGGAACGGCTTCGCCGGAGCGGGCTTAGGAGCCTCGACCGAGACGTTCGCCGCGGGCTTCGGCGCAGGCGCCAGCGTCACCTCCGGCGCGGCGCCGGTGCGAGGCCGCTCGATCTTCGGTTCCGGCGCGGAGCCGCCCGAAGGCTCGTCCTTGGAGGCGCGGGCGGCGAGCCGGGCGGCGATCCGCGCCTCCCGGCCGGAAAGCTCTTCGGCGCCGTTCGGCTCGGCCGGCGGGGAGGCCGGAGCAGCAGGGGCGGGGGCAGGGGCCGGAGTAGGAGCGGAGGCCGGCGCAGCCGGCGCGGCGACCGGCGTGACGGGGCGCTTCAGCGCTGCGGCGAGCCGGTCCGCCAGCTCGCTGGAGCGGGCTTCGCGCGGGGCCGGTCCGGACGCGATCGGCTGGGGCGCCGGGCGAACCGGGCCGGGGACCACGGGCTGGGGACCCGCGGGCGCCGCCGAGGCGGGCTGGGGTGCGGCGGGCTGGGGCGCTGCGGGCCTGACGGCTACGGGCGTCGGAACCGGCTGAGGCCGGGCCGGCTCGGGCGCGACGGGCCTTGCGGGCGCGACCGGCTCGGGCTTCGGAGCCTCGGCCTTCGCCGCGTCGGTCCGCGGCGTTTCGGACGCGGGACGCCCGATCGGCTGAACGACGGCGGCGGGGCCGGCCGCCGGCCGCACGGCGGGAGCGGCGTCGCGAACGGGCTGAATCGCGGGCGCCTCGACGCGGGGCGGCTCGGGGCGCGTGGGCTCGGGGCCCCGCACGGGCTGGGTCTGCGGGCGCTCGGCGGCCACGACGGGGGCGGGACGCGGCGGAACCGGCTGGCCCTGGGCGGGCGTCGGCTGGGGCGGGGTCGTTCGGGTCGGGGGCGCGTCGAACGACGGCTCGCGCTGGGCGTTCGGGCCGCCGGGCGAGCGCAGGATGCCGCTCTCGACCACGACGTCGTTCGGACCGCCGATGAGGACGAGATGCTCGACGTTGTCGCGGCGCACGATCACCAGGCGGCGACGGCCGTCGACCGCCAGCACGTCCAGGACGCCGAGGCGCGGCTGGCGCGAGCGACCGCTCGCCGACATGCCGCTGAGCCGTTTTCCGCCCAGGCGGCGGATCAGCCAGGTCACGATCAGGAGCAGCAGGATGAAGCCCGCAAAGAACAGGACAAATTTGATGGGCGTCGGAACGTCGAAGCCGAAAAGCTGATCGAACACGCGGGTCTACCTCGGTCTCAGTAAGCCAGTCGGGGCGGCGCGCCCGTGAGTTCGCGCGCAACGGCGGCCAGACTGGAACACAAGCCCGCGACGAACGCACCCCTCATAGACAAAGTCACGCTGAAGGTGAATGGAAACTTAACGCCGTTAACAGTCCATTAACCATGCAAGCGGCATTTTTTGCCGGGCGGACGCGCATTTCGCGACCCTGGGATGGCCCAGGCCGCCGCCGCGAGCGGGAAACGGACCGTGACGACGAGCGTCGAGCCGCCGCTGATGGCGGCGCTGAAGACCAAGATGCGGTGGCACGAGGCGCGCCAGGCCGTGCTTGCGGAAAACGTCACAAACGCCTCGACCGTGGGATATCAGGCCCACGACCTCCGCCCGGTCGAAGCCGAGGAGGGCGGCGTCGGCCTCGCCCGCACCGCGCAGGGGCACATGACGCTGGCCTCCAGCGCCGGCGTCGACCGCGACGAGAGCCGCTCGACCTTCGAGCGCACGCCGGACGGCAACTCCGTCGTGCTCGAAGAGCAGATGATCAAGGCCGCCCAGAACCAGATGGACCACCAGATGGCGGCGACCCTCTACGCCAAGAGCCTCGGCCTGCTGCGCACCGCGCTCGGCAGGGGCTGAGCGCCTTTCAGGGAAGCCGCCGGATGGACCTCAACCGCGCGATCGGCGTCGCCGCCTCCGGCCTCAAGGCCCAGGCCGGCCGCATGCGGATCATCGCCGAAAACCTCGCCAACGCGGACTCTGTCGCCTCGACGACCGGGACCGAGCCCTACCGCCGCAAGCTCCCGACCATGCGGCCGGAGTTCGACCGCGAGCTCGACGCCCAGGTCGTGGCGCTCGGCCGGGTGGAGCGCGACCGCTCGGAGTTCAAGGTTCGGCACGAGCCGGGCAACCCGCTGGCCGACGCCGCCGGCAACGTGCGCCTGCCCAACGTCGATCCGCTGATCGAGCAGATGGACATGCGGGAAGCCCAGCGGAACTACGAGGCGAACCTCAACATGGTGGGCTCCGCCCGCCGCATGATCGCCCGCACCCTCGACATCCTGCGCGCCTGACGCCCGGAGCCTAGACGCCCATGACCTCGCCCCTCGCCGCCGCCAACGCCTACTCCAGCCTGTCCGGGATCATCGCCGGAGGGGCGCCGGTCCGCCCCGGCGCGGGAGCGGACGCCAACGCCTTCGGCGACCTGCTGGAGAAGTCCCTTAGCGGCTTCGCCCAGCAGGGCCGGGAAACCGACGCCAAGGCGATGCAGGCGGTGCAGGGCCGCGGCGACGTGGTCGACGTGGTGACCGCCGTCGCCGAGAGCGAACTCGCCCTCCAGACTCTCGTCAGCGTCCGCGACAAGGTGATCGCGGCCTACGACGAAGTCATGCGCATGCCGATCTGACGGCCGCGGCAGGACATCAATCCCATGACCAGCGCCGAAGTGCTCGACGTCGCCCGCGACGCCCTCTGGACCATCCTGAAGGTCGGCGGCCCGCTGATGGCCGTGACGCTCATCGTCGGCGTCGCGGTGTCGCTGGTGCAGGCGCTGACCCAGATTCAGGAGATGACGCTGGTCTTCGTGCCGAAGATACTGGCGCTGTTCGGCGCGATGATTCTGGCGCTGCCCTTCATGGGCGACGCCCTCGCCGGGCACATGGCGCGGCTCGCGGGACGCATCGCCTCCGGCGGTTGACGACGCCGGCCCCGAGACCTTGAGACCATGACGATCGAGCTCCTGCCGGCGAACGTCGCGGCCTTCATCCTGATCCTCGCCCGGGTCGGCGCGCTGGTGATGCTTATGCCGGCGCTCGGCGAGGAGAACGTCTCGGCCCGGTTTCGGCTCACCATCGCGGCGCTGCTCGCCTTCGTGTTCTGGCCTTTCGCGCGGCCGCTCTACGACATCCGGCCCGACGACCCGTTGAACCTGCTGCTGCTGCTCGCCTCCGAGATCGCGGTCGGCCTGGTGCTCGGCGTCACCGCGCGCTTCGTGATGTCGTCGCTGTCGACCGCCGGCTTCATCATTGCGAACCAGCTCGGCCTGGGCTTCGTGACCACCGTCGATCCGACGCAGGGCCAGCAGGGCGTGGTGGTCGGCACCTTCCTGACGCTGGTCGGCGTCGCGCTGATCTTCGCCACCGACCTGCACCATCTCGCGATCGGCGCCATCGCCGGCAGCTACGACGCGTTCCGGCCGGGCGTGCTGCCCCAGACCGGCGACGCGGCGAAGCTCGCGATCGACGCCGCCGCCGGCGCCTTCAGGATCGGCGTGCAGCTCTCGGCGCCCTTCCTCGTCTTCGGCCTGGTGTTCAACCTCGGGCTCGGCGTGCTGTCGCGTCTGATGCCGCAGCTGCAGGTGTTCTTCATCGCGACGCCGCTGACGCTGATCGCGGGCTTCGCGCTGCTCGCGCTCGTGGTGGGCGTGCTGATGAGCGTGTTCCTCGGCGACGTCGGCGAGACGCTGCGCCGGCTGTCGGGCGGCTGAGGGCCGGGCGATGGCGGAGAGCGAGGGCGGCGAACGCACCGAAGAGCCGACGCGCAAGAAGCTCGAGGACGCGCTGAAGCGCGGCGACGTCGCCAAGAGCCAGGAGATCAACGTCTGGTTCAGCCTCGCCGCGGCGACGCTCGCGATCTCGATCTTCGGCGACGGCGCGGCGGCCAGCCTGACGGGCACGCTCACGCACTTCATCTCCGAGCCGCACCGCTACGCGGTCGACGGCGTCTCGCTGACGACCATGGCCGGCGGCCTGGGCCTCGCCGTCGCCGCGGCGCTCGCGCTGCCCATGCTGTGCCTGATGCTCGCCGCGATCGCCGGCAACATGGTGCAGCACAGCCTGGTGTTCACCGCCGAGACGCTGGTCCCGAAGTTCTCGAAGATCTCGCCGATGGCCGGCGCGAAGCGGCTGTTCTCGGCCGAAAGCCTCGTCAACTTCGTGAAGGGCCTGCTGAAGCTCGCGATCGTCGGCGCGGTGATCTGGTCGGTGATCTGGCCCGAGCGCGCCAAGGTCTCGGCGCTGATCGCGGGCGATCCCGCGGGCCTGCTCGTCGTGCTGAAGAGTCTGTCGCTCAACGTGCTGGTGTCGGCCGTCGCGGTCTTCGCGCTGATCGCGCTCGGCGACTACATGTGGCAGCGCTGGCGCTGGCGCGAGCGCCTGATGATGACGAAGCAGGAGGTCCGCGACGAGCACAAGCAGCAGGAGGGCGACCCGCACATCAAGGCGCGGATCCGCCAGCTCCGCATGCAGCGCTCCCGCAAGCGCATGATCGCGCAGGTGCCGACGGCCACCGTGGTGATCGCCAACCCGACCCACTACGCGGTGGCGCTCCGGTACGAGACCGGCATGGCCGCGCCGCTCTGCGTGGCGAAGGGCGTCGACGCGCTCGCGCGGCGCATCCGCAAGATCGCCGAGGAGGCCGGCGTCGAGGTTGTGGAGAACCCGCCGCTCGCGCGCTCGCTGCACGCCGCGATCGAGGTCGACAAGGAGATTCCCTCCGAGCACTACAAGGCCGTCGCCGAGGTCATCGGCTTCGTCCTGCGCAAGCGGGGGCGGCGGTGAGGCCTGACGCCAGACTTCGGCTCGTCTTGCAACCGACGCCCGCCGCCGTCATCGTCGCGCGAACGTCGGACGCCGTGCGAATCGACGGCGCGCCGGTCGCCCAGTCCCGTCCGCGCGAGGTTCCATGAGCAGTCTCGCCGAAGGAAGCCCGATGTCCGCCGAACCCCCGATCGACCGCAGCGGCCGCTCGGGCTCCGTCGGGCTCGTGGTGCTGCTCGCCGCGGCGCTCGTGGGCGCGGCGCTCGCGCTGTCGTTCCTCAACGGCGAGGCCGCGCAGCCCTGGATCCTCGCGCTGCTCGCTGGGCTCTCGGTCATCGGCGTGTTCGCGCTGTTCGCGGGCGCCGTCGGCCTGATCCAGTTCGCGAGCCGCGGCGGCCGCGACGACCTCGGCGGCGCCATCGCCGCGACCAGCGACGAAGGCGTGCTGGTGACCGACAGCGGCGGCCGCATCGTGTTCGCGAACGAGGCCTATCTCGACCTCACCCGCGCCGACGGCCCCGCGGGGGCGCGCACCGTGGAGCGCGTGTTCGCCGGCAACGCCGACGTGGCGGAGGCGATCTACCGGCTGTCGCAGGCCGCCCGCGGCGGCAAGCGCGCCTCCGAGGAGGCCCGCGTCACCCTGCCGGACGGGCGCGGCGCGTGGTTCCGCATCGGCGTGCGGCCGGTGGAGCGCAAGGGCGGCCGCGGCGTCGAGACGATCTGGACGCTCGACGACGTGACGCGCGAGCGTGAGCGCCACGAGAACGTGTTCCAGGAGCTGCAGCACGCGGTCGACTTCCTCGACCACGCGCCGGCCGGCTTCTTCGCCGCCCGCGGCGACGGAGCGATCGTCTACATGAACGCGACGCTCGCGGGCTGGCTCGACCAGGACCTGACGCAGGTCGGCGCCGGCGCCCTGACGCTGGGCGACGTGCTGGCCGGCGACGGCGCGGCGCTGGTCGCCGCCGTGCCGCCGAAACCCGGCGCGATCGCGACCGAAATCATCGACGTCGATCTCAAGACCCGCGGCGGGCGCTCGCTGCCGGCCCGGCTGCTGCACGCGGTCGCCTGGGCCGTCGACGGCACGCCCGGCGCCTCGCGCACGCTGGTGCTCGACAGGGGGCCCGGCGCCGACGTCTCGGAGCCGCTGCGCGCGGCCGAGGTGCGGTTCGCGCGGTTCTTCAACAACACGCCGCTCGCCATCGCCACGGTCGACGCGCGCGGCGGCGTGGAGCGCACCAACGCCCCCTTCGCCAAACTCTTCGGCGAGCGCCTGAAGGACGCCTCCGGCGACCGCTCGATCTACGCCGGCCTCGCCGGCGAGCGCGACCGCGCGGCGCTCGAGGCGGCGATCGCGGCCGCGGCCGGCGGCGCGGGCGACGTCGCCCCCGTCGACGTGACCCTGCCGGGCGACGGCGGCCGCTCCGCCCGCCTGTTCGTGACGCGGGTGGACGACGCCGAGGGCGGCGAGGCCGCCGTGGTCTACGCGCTCGACACCACGGACCAGCGCGCGCTGGAGGCCCAGTTCGCCCAGAGCCAGAAGATGCAGGCGGTCGGCCAGCTCGCCGGCGGCGTGGCGCACGACTTCAATAACGTGCTGACCGCGATCATCGGCTACTCCGACCTGCTGCTCGCGAACCACCGGCCGACCGACCCGTCCTTCCAGGACATCATGCAGATCAAGCAGAACGCGAACCGGGCCGCGAGCCTCGTCCGCCAGCTGCTGGCCTTCTCCCGCCGCCAGACCCTGCGGCCGCAGGTGATCGTTCTGGGCGACGTGCTGGCGGAGCTGCGCATGCTGCTCGGCCGGCTGGTGGGCGAGAAGGTGAAGCTCGAGCTCGTGCACGGCCGCGACCTGTGGCCGGTGAAGGCGGACCTGAACCAGTTCGAGCAGGTGATCATCAACCTCGTGGTCAACGCCCGCGACGCGATGGTGGACGGCGGCACCGTGACGATCCGCACCCGCAACGTCACCGCGGCCGAGGTCTCGGCCTTCGGGCACCGCGGGCTGCCGCCGGCGGACTACGTGATGATCGACGTGGACGACACCGGCTCGGGCATCCCGGAAGAGATCCTCGACAAGATCTTCGAGCCGTTCTTCTCGACCAAGGAGGTCGGCAAGGGCACGGGGCTCGGGCTCTCCACCGTCTACGGCATCGTCAAGCAGACCGACGGCTACGTCTTCGCGCTGTCGGAGCCCGGCGAGGGCGCGACCTTCCGCATCTTCCTGCCGCGGCACGTCGCGACCGAGGTGGAGGAGGCCAAGCCCGCCGCGATCGCCGCGGCGCCGCAGGACATGACGGGCCGCGGAACCGTGCTGCTGGTGGAGGACGAGGACGCGGTGCGCGCCTTCGGCGCCCGCGCGCTGGCCTCGCGCGGCTACGACGTCATCGAGGCGCGCTCCGGCGTCGAGGCGCTGGAGCAGATGGAGAAGCACGGCAGCGCGGTCGAGCTCGTGGTCTCCGACGTCGTCATGCCGGAGATGGACGGGCCCTCGCTGCTGCGCGAGCTGCGCAAGAAGCAGCCGGACCTGAAGATCATCTTCGTCTCCGGCTACGCCGAGGACGCCTTCAAGAAGAACCTGCCCGACGGCGAATCGTTCGCCTTCCTGCCGAAGCCGTTCACGCTGAAGCAGCTCGTGCAGGCCGTGAAGGACACGATGGGCGCCTGAGGGCGCTTCATCGGCCGCCCGCGCTCAAGATCATGGGGTTCCGGCCGGCCGCGGCACAAGATGTTCCTATTGCGTTCTGAGAACAAAGAAAGTACGAAAGGCTTCGTTGAAGGCCCGCCGCGGGCCGTGCCATAAGGAGCCAGAGCGATGTCGCAATCCGCACTCCGCCTCGTCGAAGGAAGCTCCATGGACAGGACAAAGGCGCTCGACGCCGCTCTCGCGCAGATCGACCGCGCGTTCGGCAAGGGGTCGATCATGCGCCTTGGGGCGGGCCAGGCGATCGCCGAGATCGAGGTGGTTTCGACCGGTTCGCTCGGGCTCGACATCGCGCTCGGCGTCGGCGGCCTGCCGCGCGGCCGGGTGATCGAGATCTTCGGGCCGGAAAGCTCCGGCAAGACCACGCTCGCGCTCCACACCATCGCGGAATCCCAGAAGTCCGGCGGCGTCTGCGCCTTCGTGGACGCCGAGCACGCGCTCGATCCAGTCTACGCCCGCAAGCTCGGCGTGAACCTGCAGGACCTGCTGATCTCCCAGCCGGACACCGGCGAGCAGGCGCTCGAGATCGCCGACACGCTGGTGCGCTCCGGCGCGGTCGACGTGCTGGTGGTCGACTCGGTCGCGGCGCTGACGCCGCGCGCCGAGCTCGAGGGCGAGATGGGCGACGTGCAGCCCGGCCTCCAGGCCCGCCTGATGAGCCAGGCGCTGCGCAAGCTCACCGGCTCGATCTCCAAGTCCAAGACCATGGTGATCTTCATCAACCAGATCCGGATGAAGATCGGCGTGATGTACGGTAGCCCGGAGACCACCACGGGCGGCAACGCGCTCAAGTTCTACGCCTCCGTCCGCCTCGACATCCGCCGCATCGGCGCGATCAAGGAGCGCGACGAGGTCGTCGGCAACCAGACCCGCGTCAAGGTCGTGAAGAACAAGGTCGCGCCGCCGTTCAAGCAGGTCGAGTTCGACATCATGTACGGCGAGGGCGTCTCCAAGGTCGGCGAGCTGATCGACCTCGGCGTCAAGGCCGGGATCGTCGAGAAGTCGGGCGCCTGGTACTCGTTCGACAGCCAGCGCCTCGGCCAGGGCCGCGAGAACGCGAAGTCCTTCCTCAAGGAAAACGTCGAGATCGCGGGGCGGATCGAGTCCGCCGTGCGCCAGAGCGCGGGCGTGCTCGCCGAGAAGATCCTGGACCAGGTCGATCCCAACGACCCCGAGCTTGACGCTGACTGAGAGCGGCGGCCGCGCCCGGGCGACGCCGCGGCGCGGCCTTTCTGGACAGGCGCGCGACGCCGCGCTTAATGTGCCGCCGCGCCCCGCAGCCCGATGGTCCCGCGACCTCGCCGCATGACGGGGCGCCGGCCGTTTTCCGGCCGCCTGTCCCGAACGCGAACGGCGAGCACCTCCGAAATCCCATGAGCGGCGTCAACGAGATCCGGAAGACCTTCCTCGACTATTTCGCGGGGGAAGGCCACGCGGCCGTCGCCTCCGGGCCGCTGGTGCCGCGGAACGACCCGACGCTCATGTTCACGAGCGCCGGCATGGTTCAGTTCAAGAACCTGTTCACCGGCCTCGAGCGCCGGGACTACGCCCGCGCCACCACGGCGCAGAAATGCCTGCGCGCCGGCGGCAAGCACAACGACCTCGACAACGTCGGCTACACCGCGCGCCACCACACCTTCTTCGAAATGCTCGGGAACTTCTCGTTCGGCGACTATTTCAAGGAGCGCGCGATCGAGCTCGCCTGGAACCTCGTCACCAAGACCTTCGACCTGCCGAAGGACCGGCTGCTGGTCACCGTCTACATCGACGACGACGAGGCGCACGGGCTCTGGAAGAAGATCGCCGGCTTCTCCGACGACCGCATCATCCGCATCGCCTCGTCCGACAACTTCTGGGCGGCCGGCGACACCGGGCCCTGCGGTCCGTGCTCGGAGATCTTCTTCGATCAGGGCGACAAACTGTTCGGCGGCCCTCCCGGCAGCGCGGACGAGGACGGCGACCGGTTCCTGGAGTTCTGGAACCTGGTGTTCATGCAGTACGACCAGGTCGCGCCGGGCGAGCGCCGCCCGCTGCCGCGGCCGTCGATCGACACCGGCATGGGCCTCGAGCGCATCTCCGCGATCCTCCAGGGCGTGCCGTCGAACTACGAGATCGACCTCTTCCGCGCGCTGATCGACGCCTCCGTCGAGGCGACCGGGGTCGCCGCCGAGGGCGAGGCGCGGGCGAGCCATCGCGTCATCTCCGACCACCTGCGCGCCGCGAGCTTCCTGGTCGCGGAGGGCGTGCTGCCCTCGAACGAGGGGCGCGGCTACGTGCTCCGCCGCATCATGCGCCGCGCCATGCGCCACGCGCAGCTGCTCGGCGCCGAGCAGCCGCTGCTGTGGCGGCTGGTGCCGACGCTGACCCGCGAGATGGGCGCCGCCTATCCGGAGCTGGTGCGCGCGGAAAGCCTGATCACGGAGACGCTGCAGCTCGAGGAGGTGCGCTTCCGCACCACGCTGGCGCGCGGCCTGGGCCTGCTCGATGAGGCCGCGGCCGACCTCGCCTCCGGCGACAGCCTCGCCGGCGAGACCGCGTTCAAGCTTTACGACACCTACGGCTTCCCGCTCGATCTCACCCAGGACGCGCTGCGCGCCCGCGGCGTCTCCGTCGACGTCGACGGCTTCAACGCCGCCATGGCGCGCCAGAAGGCCGAGGCCCGCGCGGCCTGGTCGGGGTCCGGGGAGGCTGCGACCGAGACCATCTGGTTCGGGATCCGCGACCGCGTCGGCGCGACCGAGTTCCTCGGCTACGGCGCCGAGCAGGCCGAAGGCTCCGTGGTCGCCCTGCTCAGGGACGGCCGGGAGGTCGAGCGCCTCGCCGCGGGCGAGAGCGGTTTCCTGATCGCGAACCAGACGCCGTTCTACGGCGAGAGCGGCGGCCAGGTCGGCGACGCTGGCGTCCTGACGGCGACCGGGGTCGAGGTCGTGGTGTCCGACGTCCAGAAGAAGCTAGGCGACCTGTTCGTGCACGCGGTCGAGGTCGAGTCCGGCGCGGTCGCGATCGGCGACGCGCTGACCTTCACGGTCGACCACGCCCGCCGCCGGCGCATCCGCGGCAACCACTCGGCCACCCATCTGCTGCACGAGGCGCTGCGTCTCACGCTCGGCGACCACGTCGCGCAGAAGGGCTCGCTCGTCGCGCCGGACCGCCTGCGCTTCGACTTCAGCCACACCAAGCCGATCGGCGACGCCGAGCTTGAGCGCATCGAGGCGATCGCGAACGCGATCGCGCTGCAGAACGACCCGGTCGTCACCCGCGTGATGGGGATCGAGGAGGCGCGCGCCTCCGGCGCCCGCGCGCTGTTCGGCGAGAAGTACGGCGACGAGGTCCGCGTCGTCTCCATGGGGCGCGCGGACGACGGCAAGCCCTATTCGATCGAGCTCTGCGGCGGCACCCATGTCGGCGCCACCGGCGAGATCGGCGCGATCACCATCGTCGGCGAAAGCGGCGTTGCGGCCGGAGTCCGCCGCCTCGAAGCGCTGACCGGCGAGGCCGCGCGGCTGCATTTCGAGGCGCAGAACGGCCGGGTCGCTGATCTCGCGGCGCTGCTGAAGGCGCCCGAGGCCGAGGTGGTCACCCGGGTCGAGGCGCTCATCGAGGAGCGCAAGCGCCTGGAGCGCGAGCTCGTCGACGCGCGCAAGAAGCTCGCCATGGGCGGCGGCGGCGCAGGGGCGGGCGACGCGGTCCGCGAGGTCGCCGGCGTCAAGCTGTTCGCCCGCACGGTCGAGGGCATCGAGATGAAGGACCTCAAGGGTCTCGTCGACGAGGCCAAGAAGTCGATCGGCTCGGGCGTCGCGGCCATCGTCGGCGTCACCTCGGAGGGCAAGGCCGGCGTGGTCGTCGGCGTCACTCCGGATCTGGTGCCGCGGTTCAGCGCGGTCGACCTCGTCCGCGTCGCGTCGGCGGCGCTTGGCGGCTCCGGCGGCGGCGGGCGGCCGGACATGGCGCAGGCCGGCGGTCCGGACGGCGCGAAGGCCGGCGAGGCGCTCGACGCCGTCGCCGCGCGGCTCGCTGCGGCGTGAGCCCCGCCGGCGGGGTCTCGGTCCGCCGCGGCGGACTTGAGGACGTCGCCACGGTCCACGCGCTGGTGAGCGGCGCGTTCGGCGAGGTGGGGCCTGTGGAGCCGCCGCTCTCGGCGTTGCGGGAAACCGTCGACACCCTCGCGGCGCGGCTCGAGGATGAGGAGTTCCTGCTGATCGCGGAGGCGGACGGCGCGGTGGTCGGCTGCGCCTTCTGCGCGCCCCAGGACGACGCTGTCTATCTCGGACGGGTGGCGGTCGACGCCTCGGCGCGCGGCCGCGGCGTGTGCCGCGCGCTGGTCGGCGAGGCGGAAGCTTTGGCGCGCGAGTTCGCGCGCGTCCGGCTGACCCTGAAGGTGCGGGCCTCCATGCCGCAGAACATCGACGTGTTCCGGCGTCTCGGCTTCGCCATCACGGCGGAGGCCCGGCACGAGGGCTACGACCGCACGACCTACTATGTGCTGGAGAAGCCGCTGGGCTGAGCGGCGGCGACGAGGTCGGCGTGGCTCAGCGCGTCGACCACGCCAGAACAGCGCGCGGATCCCGGCGTGGAGCCCGGACCCGCGCCAGCCGAGAGCCTCAGCCTTCGCCGAAGACGCGGGCGAAGGTCTGGTCCACCGCCTTGAAGTGGTAGCCGAGGTCGAAGGCGTCCTCGAGTTCGGCGTCGCCGAGGTAACCGCGCACGTCCGCGTCGGCCTTCAGCAGCGTGAGGAAGTCGCCCTCGCCGCGCCACACCGGCATGGCGTTGCGCTGGACCAGGCGATAGGCGTCCTCGCGGCTCGCTCCCTTCTGCGTCAGCGCCAGCAGCACGCGCTGGGAGTGCACCAGGCCGCCGAGACGGTCGAGGTTGCCCTGCATGCGCTCGGGGTAGACCAGGAGGTTCTCGATCACGCCGGCCATGCGGTTGAGCGCGAAGTCCAGTGTCACCGTCGCGTCCGGGCCGATCATGCGCTCGACCGAGGAGTGCGAGATGTCGCGCTCGTGCCAGAGCGCGACGTTCTCCATGGCGGGCAGGGCGTAGGCGCGCACCATGCGGGCGAGGCCGGTGATGTTCTCGGTCAGCACCGGGTTGCGCTTGTGCGGCATGGCGGAGGAGCCCTTCTGGCCGGGCGAGAAGAACTCCTCGGCCTCCAGCACCTCCGTCCGCTGCAGGTGGCGCACCTCGATCGCGAGCCGCTCCATGGAGGAGGCGACGACGCCGAGCACCGCGAAGAACATGGCGTGCCGGTCGCGCGGGATGACCTGGGTCGAGACCGGCTCCACGGCGAGGCCGAGCTTCTCCGCGACGTGGGCTTCGACCGCCGGGTCGATGTTCGCGAAGGTGCCGACGGCGCCGGAGATGGCGCAGGTCGCGATCTCCTTGCGGGCGGCGACAAGGCGCTCGCGGGCGCGTTCGAACTCCACGTAGAAGCCAGCGAGCTTCAGCCCGAAGGTGGTCGGCTCGGCGTGGATGCCGTGGCTGCGGCCGATGGTCGGCGTGTGCTTGTGCTCAAAGGCGCGGACTTTAAGCGCCGCCAGCAGGCGGTCGACGTCGGCGATCAGCAGGTCGCTGGCGCGCGCCAGCTGCACGCTGAGGCAGGTGTCGAGCACGTCCGACGAGGTCATGCCCTGGTGCACGAAGCGCGCGTCGGGGCCGACGAACTCGGCGAGGTGGGTCAGGAAGGCGATGACGTCGTGCTTGGTCTCGCGCTCGATCTCGTCGATGCGGGCCACGTCGAAGACGGCCGCGCCGCCCTTCTCCCAGATGGTCTTCGCCGCCTCCTTCGGGATCACGCCGAGCTCCGCCAGCGCGTCGCAGGCGTGCGCCTCGATCTCGAACCAGATGCGGAACCGGGTCTCGGGCGACCAGATGTCGGCCATCTGGGGGCGGGAGTAGCGGGGGATCATGGGCGTTCAGGCCTCCGGGCGTCGGACGGCGCTGCCTTAGCACATCCCGGCCGCGCGTCACGCGTTTCCCGCTGTCGCGCTCAGTCCTCGGCGAGAGGTTTCAACACCGTCCGCTTGCGGCCCTCCGGCCCCGGCCGCCCTTCGACCAGCGCCGAGACGACTCCGTGCAGGGTCTGGAGGTCCTGCTTGGTCGGCTCCATGCGCTGGATCATGTTGCGGAGGTTGATCACCATCGAGGCGGTCTTGGATGGCGAGCGGAAGAAGCCGGCCTCGCGCAGCTCGCCTTCGATGTGCGCGAACAGCGCCACCAGTTCGGCGTGGCTGCCGGGTGGCGACCTGGTGGGCATCTCGAACGGCGCGGCGCCGCCGGTCGCGGCCTTGAACCACTCGTAGCCGACAAGCAGCACGGCCTGGGAGAGGTTGAGGCTGGCGTAGGCAGGGTTCACCGGGAAGGTCATCACGCGGGCCGCGAGCGCGACCTCCTCGTTCTCGAGCCCGTTGCGCTCGCGTCCGAACATCACGCCGGCGCGGCCGCCGCCGCCGACATGGGCCGCGAGCCGGGCCGCGGCCTCCGGCGGGGTGTCGACCGGCTTCGCCTGGCCGCGTTCGCGCGCGGTGGTCGCGATCACGAGGTCGAGGTCGGCGAGGGCGTCCTCCAGCCGCTCGAAATGGACGGCGGCGTCCAGCAGGTAGTCCGCGCCGGCCGCAAACGCGCGCGCGGAGGGGTCGTCGGTGGTCCCCGGCGCGTCGACGATCCGAAGCTCCGCCAGTCCGAAGTTCGCCATGGCGCGCGCGACCGAGCCCACGTTCTGGGCGAGCTGCGGAGCCACGAGGATAATCGCCGGCCCCGAGGGCAGCGCTGCGGCGAGGGCTGATTTGGTGTGGTCGGTTCCGGCCATGGCGTCACATGCGGTTCAGGCGAGGGCGTCGCCTTAGCACGACGGCGCCGGGTTTGCGCGCGAACTCAATCCCGCCCGTCGTCGAACGCGGCGAAGGCGAGCGCCGCCAGCGGGATCAGCGCGCCGGCGATCGCGACGGCCGGCCAGCCCCATGTCGTCATCAGGGGACTGACGAGGGCCGAGCCGGCGGCGCCGCCCAGGAACAGCATGGCGACGTAGAGTCCGTTCAGCCGGCCGCGCGCGGTCTCGTCCAGGCCGTAGATGGCGCGCTGGCCGAGCAGCATGTTGATCTGAACGCCGACGTCCACGACGACGGCGCCGAACAGCAGGGCCGCGACGCCGCCCCAGCCGTCGAGGCCGGCGACCGCGAAGCCGATGGCGGCGATGACGAGCGCGGCGAGGGTGCCGGGCCGCGTCAGGCCGGCGTCGGCGAGCCTGCCGGCCCAGGGCGCGACCAGCGCGCCGGCCGCGCCCGCCAGAGCGAACAGGCCGATCCAGCTGTGCGACCAGCCATAGGTCTCGGAAAGGCGCATGGGGACCGCGGTCCAGAACAGGCTGAACACGGCGAACATCGCGGCTTGGTAGGCGGCGCGCCGGCGCAGCACGCGGTGGCGCTTCAGCAGCGTCAGCATGGAGCCGAGAAAGGCGCCGTAGGACATGCCTCCCTGCGGCGCGCGCGACGGCACATAGGCGCGCAGCGTGACGGCGATCACCACCATCAACCCCGCGGAGATCCCAAACACCGCGCGCCAGCCCGCGACATCCGCCAGCACGCTCGCGACGGGACGGGCAAGCAGGATGCCGAGCAGCAGGCCGCTCATCACCGTTCCGACCGTCTGGCCCCGGGTTTCCGCAGGGGCCGCGTTCGCCACGATCGGCAGCAGCATCTGCGCTGCGGTGGAGGCGACGCCGATGGCGAAGGAGGCGGCGAAAAACGCCGCGCCGGAAGGGGCGAGGGCGGTCGCGGCGAGCGCGAGCGCGGCGGCGCCGAGCGTCAGCGTGAGCAGCCGGCGGGTCTCAGTGAGGTCGACCAGCGGCGCGAGCAGGATGAGCCCCACGCCGTAGCCGATCTGGGTGAGCGACACCACGCCGCTCGCAGCGGAGGGCGCCAGCGCGAGGTCGCGGGCGATCAGGTCCACCAGCGGCTGCGCGTAGTAGAGATTGGCGACGATCGCGCCGCAGGCGACGGCCGCGAACAGCACGAGCTTCTGGTCGACCGCAGGCGCGGCGCCGTCGGCCGTTTCGGCGACGTTCGTCATGACGCTCTCCTCAGGGGGCAGGCGCGCAGTTCTAGCGTTCGCAGGTGCGAA
Source organism: Methylopila capsulata (assembly GCF_016907975.1). GTDB lineage: Bacteria > Pseudomonadota > Alphaproteobacteria > Rhizobiales > Methylopilaceae > Methylopila > Methylopila capsulata. The sequence goes on along the minus strand of NZ_JAFBCY010000002.1, from coordinate 468,192 downwards.
AGCCATGCGCGTTTCCCGTGAGGCTCCCTTGCGTTTCAGCGGCGTCGCCGCCTTCCGCAGCGCGGCCGGCGATGGTAGATGTCCGGCGACCCGCCGCTGCGCCAAAGCGCCGCGCCTCACTGCGAAAGGCTGTCCGCCCATGTCGAAGATCAAGGTCGCCAACCCCGTCGTCGAGCTCGACGGCGATGAGATGACGCGGATCATTTGGCAGTACATCAAGGACAAGCTGATCCACCCCTACCTCGACCTCGACCTGCACTACTACGACCTCGGCGTGGAGCACCGCGACGCCACCGAGGACAAGGTGACGGTCGACGCCGCCGAGGCGATCAAGAAGCACGGCGTCGGCGTGAAGTGCGCCACGATCACCCCCGACGAGCAGCGCGTCGAGGAGTTCAAGCTCAAGAAGATGTGGCGCTCGCCGAACGGCACGATCCGCAACATCCTGGGCGGCGTGATCTTCCGCGAGCCGATCATCTGCAAGAACGTGCCGCGGCTGGTGCCGGGCTGGACGCAGCCGATCGTCGTCGGCCGCCACGCCTTCGGCGACCAGTACCGCGCGACCGATTTCAAGTTCCCGGGCAAGGGCAAGCTGACGATCAAGTTCGTCGGCGAGGACGGCCAGACCATCGAGCACGAGGTGTTCGACGCGCCGGGCGCCGGCGTCGCGATGGCGATGTACAACCTCGACGACTCGATCCGCGACTTCGCCCGCGCCTCGCTGAACTACGGCCTCAACCGCGGCTTCCCCGTGTACCTCTCCACCAAGAACACGATCCTCAAGGCCTACGACGGGCGTTTCAAGGACATCTTCCAGGAGATCTACGAGGCCGAGTTCAAGGACCAGTTCGCCGCCAAGAAGATCTGGTACGAGCACCGCCTGATCGACGACATGGTGGCCTCGGCGCTGAAGTGGTCCGGCGGCTATGTCTGGGCCTGCAAGAACTACGACGGCGACGTGCAGTCCGACACGGTGGCGCAGGGCTTCGGCTCGCTCGGCCTGATGACCTCGGTGCTCACGACGCCCGACGGCCGGGTCATGGAGGCGGAAGCCGCCCACGGCACCGTCACCCGCCATTACCGCGAGCATCAGAAGGGCAAGGCGACGTCCACGAATTCGATCGCCTCGATCTTCGCCTGGACCCGCGGCCTCGGCCATCGCGCCAAGCTCGACGACAACGCCGAGCTGAAGCGCTTCGCCGAGACGCTGGAGAAGGTCTGCGTCGACACCGTCGAGAGCGGCTTCATGACGAAGGACCTGGCCCTGCTCGTGGGCGACCAGCAGAAATGGCTCACGACGACGGGCTTCCTCGACAAGATCGACGCCAATCTGCAGAAGGCGATGGCCTGAACGTCAGGCGCTCCGCGCAAAACAAAACGGGCGGCCCAAGGGCCGCCCGTTTCTGTTCCGACGCAGGGTCGACCTAGCGGTCGCCGCGCTCCCGACCGCCGCCGCGCTCACCGCCGCCACGTTCGCCGCCGCCTCCGCGGCCGCCACGATCGAACCCGCCGCGATCGCCGCCGCCGCCGCGCTCGAAGCCGCCGCGCTCGCCGCGACCCCGGTCTCCGCCGCGATCGCCTCCGAAGGCGCGCACGTTGTCAGGCCGGCCGCCGCCGCGTTCCATGCGCTCGACGCGCCGATCGTCGCCGCGGTCGCGGATGCGCTCACGACGGTCGTCGATGCGCTCGCGGCGTTCGTCGCGCCGCCGATCCTCGATCCGGTCCCTGCGATCGTCGCGGCGCGCTTCCCAACGTTCGCGGTGGCGGCGGTCGCGGATGTTCCAGTTGACGTCGCGCCGCCACGAGTCCCGCCGCCAGCCGCCGTAGCCGGGACGGTCATTGTACCAACGGCCGCCGTAAAAATAGAGGCCATCTGAGTAATAATACGGCCGGCTTTCGTAATAGCCGCTGATCTCGTAGCCGGGGACCAGATACTCGTCCTCCTCGACCACCACGCGGGACGGCGCCGAACCGCCGATGTCGAGATAGCTCGCGCTTGCGAAGCCCGACCCGCTCCCGCCCATGCTGATCTCGCACCAGCCGGCCGTGCAGCCGATGACGTTGACCCGCTCACCTTCGGGCAGCGCGTCGATGATCGAGTAGCCGGTTCCGGGCCCCGACCGGACATTGAGGCTCGTGGTGGCGATGGCCGGGGCGGCCATCGCGGCGCCGGCGGTCAGCGCGAACACTCCCGCGGCGGCCAGCAGCGACTTGGCTGTGGTGAGCATGACGTCGAAACTCCCTGGATGCTCTCGTTGATGTCGTTCGCGGGATTCCCGCCCGGCTCCTCGAACCCGCGCGAGCCAGTCACGCGCTCGCGCGTGGATCAAGAACGCGCGAGCCGACCGAAGGTTTCACATGTCAAACGTGGGAATCATGGCGGCGGTGCGGCGGCATCAGGGCCGCGCGGACGCTTCTCCCACGTCCGCCAGCGCGCGCGCCGCGCCCTGCTGCAGAAAGGCGAGGTCCGGTCCGAGGCAGACAAGCGAGAAGCCTCGGGCTGCGTAATCTGCGGCGAGCGTCGGCGTGTTGGCGAAGATCGCCGCGGGTTTCTTCGCGCGGCGGGCTGCGGCGACGATGGCGTCGAGCGCCTTGACGACGGCGGGGAGGGCGGGGTCGACGGCCGCGCCGCCGCTGAGGGCGACGGACAGGTCGTTCGGTCCGATCAGCACCCCGTCGAGGCCCTCGACCGCGAGAATGTCGTCGAGCGCGGCCAGCGCCTCGACGGTTTCGATCATGGCGAGCGCGAGCGTCCGGCGGTTCGCTTCGGCGAGGTAGCCGTCGCGCGACAGGCCGGAGAACGACAGCCCGCGGTTCGGACCCCAGCTCCGCCGGCCGATCGGCGGGAACTTCACCGCCGCCACGAAGGCCCGCGCCATGGCGGCGTCGTCGATCATCGGGGCGATCACCCCGGCCGCGCCGGCGTCGAGCGCCTGCGCCGCGAGGGAGAAGCCGTCGAGCGGCAGGCGCACCAGCGCCGGCCGTCCGGCGAGGGCCGCCGCCGCGATCCCTTCGACGATGCGGTCGAAGGTCGCGAAGCCATGCTGGGCGTCGAGGGTGACGGACGCGAAGCCGGCGCGGGCGATCGTCTCCACCACCAGCGCCGAAGGCGCCTGGACCCAGCCGTTGAAATGCGGCGCTCCATTGACGAGCGCCGCCGCGCCGAGCGCGCCCGGACCGACCGCGGTCGAGGTCATGCACGCGCTCCGGAGAAGGGAAAGGACGTCATTCGTTTTTCAACTGCGCGACGGCGAGCACCAGAAGCTCCGCCATCTTCCTGCGGAGCTCGACGTCGGCGATCTCGACGCCCCGATGATCGAAGTCGCGGCGCACCTTGCGAAACACGTCGTCGTCGCCGGGCTCCTCGAAGTCCGCGAGCAGCACCGCCTTGGCGTAGGCCTGCGCCTCCTCGCCCTGCTTGCCGAGCGCCTCGGCGGCCCACAGCCCCAGCAGCCGGTTTCGCCGGGCGTAGGCGCTGAACTTCATCGTCTCGTCGTGCACGAACAAGGCCTCGAAAGCCTGCTCGCGTTGATCGAAGGTTGTCATCGTCGTGTCCATGCCGTCCCGTCGGTCGCGCGGTTCCGCCCGACGTCACTACATCCGTCAATTATGGCAAAGCCACGCGCCTTTCGCGTCTAATCCTTAGACTATCGTCCCCGGCCCGGAACGGCGCGGCGATCGCCGCCTCCGATCGCCTTGGCATTCGACAAGCGCGGTCTTACATTGCGCTCGGCGGCTTAAGGCCCTGGGCGTCTCGCCCGGCCTCCCGGCCGCCGCGCCGGTTGCGAAAGGCCCGCAATGAACCCGAATTTCCGGAACTTCGCCCTCTGGGTGATCATCGTTCTGCTGCTGCTCGCTCTCTTCACGCTGTTCCAGAACCCGGGACAGCGCGCGGCGACCAACGACATCTCGTTCAGCACCCTGCTCACCGAGGTCGACAACGGCCGCGTGCGCAACGTGACGATCGAGGGCCAGAACATCTCGGGCCAGTACACCGACGGCACCCAGTTCCAGACCTACGCGCCCGACGATCCGTCGCTGGTGCAGCGGCTCTACGGCAAGGGCGTTGCGATCTCGGCGCGTCCGCCGGGCGAGAACATGCCGTGGTTCGTCGCTCTGCTGCTGCAGTGGCTGCCCTTCATCGCGCTGATCGGCGTGTGGGTGTTCCTGTCGCGGCAGATGCAGGGCGGAGCCGGTAAGGCCATGGGCTTCGGCAAGTCCAAGGCCAAGCTTCTCACCGAGGCGCACGGCCGCGTGACCTTCGAGGACGTCGCAGGCGTCGACGAGGCCAAGAGCGACCTCGAGGAGATCGTCGAGTTCTTGCGCGATCCCCAGAAGTTCCAGCGCCTCGGCGGAAAGATCCCGCGCGGCGTGCTGCTCGTCGGCCCCCCCGGCACCGGCAAGACGCTGATCGCCCGCGCGGTCGCCGGCGAAGCCAACGTGCCGTTTTTCACGATCTCGGGCTCCGACTTCGTCGAGATGTTCGTGGGCGTCGGCGCGAGCCGGGTGCGCGACATGTTCGAGCAGGCGAAGAAGAACGCGCCCTGCATCATCTTCATCGATGAGATCGACGCGGTCGGCCGCCATCGCGGCGCCGGCCTCGGCGGCGGCAACGACGAGCGCGAGCAGACCCTCAACCAGCTGCTGGTCGAGATGGACGGGTTCGAGGCGAACGAGGGCATCATCCTCATCGCCGCGACCAACCGTCCGGACGTGCTCGATCCCGCGCTGCTGCGTCCGGGCCGTTTCGATCGCCAGGTCGTGGTCTCGAACCCCGACATCATCGGCCGCGAGAAGATCCTGAAGGTCCATGTCCGCAAGGTGCCGCTGGCGCCGGACGTCGACCTCAAGACCGTCGCGCGCGGCACGCCGGGCTTCTCCGGCGCCGACCTGATGAACCTCGTCAACGAGGCGGCCCTGCTCGCCGCCCGCCGCTCCAAGCGCATGGTCACCGCCGCCGAGTTCGACTCGGCGAAGGACAAGATCATGATGGGCGCCGAGCGCCGCATGGTGATGACGGACGAGGAGAAGAAGGTCACCGCCTATCACGAGGCCGGCCACGCCGTGGTCGCGCTCTTCACGCCGGCGAACGATCCGATCCACAAGGCGACGATCATTCCCCGGGGGCGGGCGCTCGGCATGGTCCAGTACCTGCCGGAGAAGGACCAGATCTCGATCTCCTACGAGCAGCTCACCTCGCGCCTTGCGATGGCGATGGGCGGCCGCGTGGCGGAGGAGGTGTTCTTCGGCGACGAGAAGGTGACGGCCGGCGCGCAGTCCGACATCCAGATGGCGACCAACATCGCCCGCGGGATGGTGACGCGGTGGGGCTTCTCCAAGGAGCTCGGCACCGTCGCCTACGGCGAGAACCAGGATGAGGTGTTCCTCGGCATGTCGGTGGCGCGCCAGCAGAACGTCTCGGGCACGACGATGCTGAAGATCGACAACGAGATCAAACGCTTCATCGACGAAGGCTATGAGACGGCCCGGCGCATCATCACCGAGAACAAGGACGCCATGGACCTCGTGGCCAAGGCGCTGCTCGAGTACGAGACGCTGACCGGCCAGGAGATCAAGGACATCCTGGCCGGCAAGCCTCCCGTGCGCGACGCCTCGGACGAGCCGCCCGCGCCTCGCGGTTCGGCGGTGCCCACCGCCGGCAAGCCGCGCCCGCGGCCCGACGCCGGGCTGGAGCCGCAGCCTCAGGCCTGAGGCTTCAGCGTCGTCCCGAACGCACCAAAGGCCGACCCCTCGGGGCCGGCCTTTGTCGTTTATGAGCGCGCGTTTCGGACCGAGTGGCGGTCGAGGCCGACGCCTGCGTTTCCGTCGCTGGCGCGCGAAGTAACGGACGCGTGAAGTCAAAAGTTCACGTCACATAAGGGAACATCTCCGGTCCCGACGAGTTGTCATTCGAACATCGAATAACAAACTCGATAGGGAAACCCATGCGACATCTCATTCTCGCCGCCGCGTTCAGCGCTCTCGCTCTCGGAGCTGCGCAGGCGCAGGACAAGCCGACGACGCCCTCGACCATGGACAAGGGTTCGACGTCGGCCCCGAACGATCCCGCGAAGACGACCTCGCCCGGCACCACCGGGGCGATGAACAACACGACCGGCGGCGTGGCCACCAGCCCGCAGGACGTGCAGCGCCAGCAGGAGGGCAAGGACACCGCGGCCCAGGGCGGCGAGAAGCGTCCGGGCGCGACGGGCGCCGATCCGTCCAAGCACTCCCCCGGCACCGTGGGCGCGACGCCCGGCCAGCAGCCGAAGTAAGCGTCGCCCTCAGGCTTGGATTCGAGACTTGGATTCGAGACGGCCGCCCGGTCCCGCCGGGCGGCCGTTGCTGTGTCGCAGGGCCGCAGCGCGTGACTTTGGCGGAGCGCCGCCCACATATCGGTGCTGCGTCTCTTGAGGGCGCGACGGAAATGGTTCTGGAGGGTCGATGAGCGTCGGTTTGATCGCGTTGCTGGATGATGTCGCGGCCATCGCCAAGGTGGCGGCGGCGTCGCTCGACGACATCGCGGCGCAGACCGCCAAGGCCGGCGCCAAGGCGGCTGGCGTCGTGATCGACGACGCCGCGGTGACGCCACGCTACGTCGTAGGGTTCAAGCCCGATCGCGAACTGCCGATCGTGTGGCGGATCGCCCTCGGATCGATCCGTAACAAGCTGCTGATCCTGCTGCCCGCCTGCCTCCTGCTCAGCGCCTTCGCGCCCTGGCTGATCATGCCGTTGCTGATGCTGGGCGGCGCCTACCTCTGCTATGAGGGCGTCGAGAAGATCGTGGAGGCCCTGTTCCACCACGGCGATCATGCCGCGGAAGAGGCTCCCAAGGACCAGGCCGCCGCGGCCGGGCTCGAAGAGACCAAGATCGCCGGCGCGATCAAGACGGATTTCATCCTCTCCGCCGAGATCATGGCGATCACGCTCTCGGGCATTCCGGCCGATGACAGCGTGTGGATGAAAGCCGCAGTGCTCGCCGCGGTCGGCCTCGCGATCACGGCCGCGGTCTATGGCGTCGTCGCCTTGATCGTGAAGGCGGACGACGTCGGCGTCGCGATGGCGAAGACGCCCGACACGTCGGCCCTCGCGGGCGCGCGTCAGGCCTTCGGTCGCGGTCTCGTCCTCGGCATGCCGGTGCTTCTCAAGGTGCTCGCCGTGGTCGGCACAGCCGCCATGGTCTGGGTCGGCGGCGGCATCATCGTGCACGGGCTCGAAGGCCTGCTGCCGGCGCTCGCCCACGGGATCGAAGGCGTGGCCGAGGCTGCGGCGCACGCCCTGCCGTTTGCGGCCGGCGCCGTTCACTGGATCGTGGCGGCCGCCGGCGCGGGCGTCGTCGGGCTGATCGTCGGCGCGGCTTTGGTGCCGCTTGTGAGCTACGTCCTGGCGCCGATCGCGCGCGCCGTCATGCCGGCGAAGGCCAAACCCGCGCCGACGGCGACGACGACCAAAAGCGTCTGACGGTCGGCGGGGACTCTGCGCGAGGGCGTCACGCCGCCGGGGCGAACAGTTCGCTCTGGGCGGCGGGGCCCCGCTCGAGCGCCAACAGGTAGGCCTTGGCGGCGAGCCCGCCGGCGAACCCGGTGAGCTTGCCGGTCGACCCCACCACCCGATGGCACGGCGCGACGATCGAGAGCGGATTGCGCCCGTTCGCGGCGCCGACCGCCCGGGACGCGCCGGGGCAGCCGATCGCAGCCGCGAGCGCTCCGTAGCTGCGGGTCTCGCCGAACGGGATCGCGAGCAGCGCCCGCCACACCGCCGTCTGGAACGGCGTGCCCTGCATGTCGAGGCGGAGGTCGAAGGTCCGCCGTTCGCCCTGGAAGTACTCGACGAGCTGCGCCTCCGCCCGGTCGAGCGTCGCCTCCGCGTCGCCCTCCGCCGCAGGCCCGAGCCGCACCCGGCCGGGATCGTCGTTCTCCCACAGCACCGCCGCCAGCCCGCGGCCGCTTGCGACCAGCGTGAGGCGTCCGACCGGCGACGGCGTCTCCCTGCGCGCGTAATCCATGGGCTCGGCTCCCCGACCGCGTCGACGTCGCTTGAGGTTCGCCGCGAATCGGCCCCGAGGTCCAGCGGCTCTGCGCTCACGTCCGATCTGTCCTGCGCGACCGCAATCCGGCGGACGCCGCTGGGCTTCTTGGGCTATGAAGGTCTCGGCGGGCCGCCGACGGCGTCTCGACGGCAAGGGGGCGTTCATGCGGGTTCTGGTGCTCGGCGGCGGCGTCGTGGGCGTGACGACGGCCTATTACCTGGCGAGGGCCGGGCATGCGGTGACGGTGGTCGACCGCCAGCCCGGCGCCGGCCTCGAGACCAGCTTCGCCAACGCCGGGCAGGTGTCGCCCGGCTATTCCTCGCCCTGGGCCGCGCCGGGCATTCCGGTGAAGGCGCTGAAGTGGCTGATGATGCGCCACCGGCCGCTGGTGGTCAGGCCGCAGCTGTCGCCCGAGCTCTACGGCTGGCTCGCCCGCATGCTCGCGAACTGCACCGAGGCCGCCTACGAGCGCAACAAGGGCCGCATGGTCCGGATCGCCGAGTACAGCCGCGACGCCCTGCGCGCGCTGCGGGCCGAAACCGGGATCGTCTACGACCACCGGGAGCAGGGCACGCTGCAGCTGTTCCGCACGCAGAAGCAGCTCGACCATGTCCGCGACGACACCCGCGTGCTCGACGTCTACGGCGTGCCCTACGAGGTGCTCGATCCCGCAGGCTGCGTCGCGGCGGAGCCGGCGCTCGCGCATGTCGCGGGGATCTTCGTCGGCGGCCTGCGGCTGCCGGGCGACGAGACCGGCGACGCGCACCTGTTCACCCAGCGCCTGGCCGCGATCTGCGAGGGCCTCGGCGTAAGCTTCCGCTATGGCGTGGCGATCGCGGGCGTCGAGGCGGATGGGAGCCGGGTCACCGGCGTCCGGACCGCCTCCGGCGAGGTCCTGCGCGCGGACGCCTACGTGGCGGCGCTTGGCAGCTACACCCCGGCGCTGCTGCGCCCGCATCGCATCGCCCTGCCGGTCTATCCCGTGAAGGGATACTCGCTGACGCTGCCGGTGACCAACCCGGACGGCGCCCCGCAGTCGACCGTGATGGACGAGACCTTCAAGGTCGCGATCACCCGGCTCGGCGACCGCATCCGCGTCGGCGGCACGGCGGAGCTCGCAGGCTTCAGCGGCGCGCTGCGCGCTCCGCGGCGCGCGACGCTGGCGCGCTCGGTGAGCGACCTGTTCCCGACCGGCGGCGACCTGACCGCCGCGAGCTTCTGGACCGGGCTGCGGCCCATGACGCCGGACGGGACGCCGATCGTCGGCGCCACGCGGCTCGGTAACCTCTTCACCAACACCGGCCACGGCACGCTCGGCTGGACCATGGCCTGCGGCTCCGGCCGCGTGCTTGCGGACCTGATCTCCGGCCGTACGCCGGAGATCGCCAGCGACGACCTCGCCGCGAGCCGTTACCTGCAGGCCATTCCCGCCTGACGTCCGCCCCCCTGACGTCCGCCCCTTGGCGGACGCGCCGCACCGCGACAGGTTCCTCGCTTGCCGAGGCGTGCCTGATCGGGCGGGAACGCCGACACCAAAAACTCCGACGCAAGGACGCACACCATGCGCGACCAGATCCGCACCAGCCCCTTCTTCCGCGAAGCCCTCCTGATCGACGGCGCCTGGACCCCGGCCGACAGCGGCGCGACGCTGCCCGTGCACGACCCGGCGACCGGCGAGGAGATCGGGACCTCTCCCCACGCCGGGGGGCCTGAGACCACGCGGGCGATAGAGGCCGCCCAGCGCGCCTTTCCCGCCTGGGCCGCGCGCACGGCGGCCGACCGCGCCGCGCTGCTGCAGGCGCTCGCGGCCGACATCCGCGCCAACGCCGACGCCCTCGCCGCCATGCTGACGCTGGAGCAGGGCAAGCCGCTCGCCGAGGCGAAGGGCGAGATCATGATCGGCGCGGCCTACGTCCAGTGGTTCGCGGAGGAGGCGCGGCGCGTGCGCGGCGACGTCATCCCGTCGCCCTGGGCCGACCGCAAGCTGTTCGTGACGCGGGAGCCTGTGGGCGTCGTCGGGGCGATCACGCCGTGGAACTTCCCGTTCTCGATGCTCGCCCGCAAGCTCGGCGCGGCGCTTGCCGCCGGCTGCACGGTGGTGGCGAAGCCCTCCGAATTCACGCCCTACAGCGGCCTCGCCTGGGGCGTGCTCGCCGAACGCGCCGGGATCCCCGCCGGCGTGGTCAACCTCGTCACCGGCGACGCGCCGGCGATCGGGAAGGCCCTCACGGACCATCCCGACGTGCGCAAGATCACATTCACCGGCTCGACCCGCGTCGGAAAGCTCTTGAGCGAGCAGGCCGCGAAGGGCGTCAAGCGCGTCTCCATGGAGCTCGGCGGCAACGCGCCGTTCCTGGTGTTCGCCGACGCCGACCTCGACAAGGCGGTGGAGGGCGCCGTCGCCGCCAAGTACCGCAACAGCGGCCAGACCTGCGTCTGCACCAATCGCTTCTACGTGGAGGCCTCGATCCACGACGCCTTCGCCGAGCGGCTGGCGGCGCGGGCCAAGAGCCTCGTCGTTGGCTCCGGCTTCACCGAGGGCGCGCTGCAGGGCCCGCTGATCAACGAGGCCGCGCTCGCCAAGGTGGAGGCCCATGTGGCGGATGCGCTGGAGAAGGGCGGCCGGCTGCTCACGGGCGGCCGCCGCCATGCGCTCGGCGGAACGTTCTACGAGCCGACCGTGATCGCGGGCGGCCACGCCGGCATGACGGTGGCGCGCGACGAGACCTTCGGCCCGCTCGCGGTGCTGATCCCGTTCGACACGGAGGCCGAGGCCGTCTCCGCCGCCAACGCGACCGAGTACGGGCTCGCGGCCTACGTCTACACCCGCGACCTCGCCCGGGCCTTCCGGGTCTCCGGCGCCTTGAAGTACGGCATGGTGGGCGTCAATGACGGCGTCATCACCACAGAGGTCGCGCCCTTCGGCGGCGTGAAGGAAAGCGGCATGGGGCGAGAAGGCTCGCACTACGGCTTGGACGACTATCTCGACATGAAATACCTCAGCATCGGCGGGCTGTGACGCAGGGCCGTTAGCCGGCGTAACACCTCCGGCGTCGAAGCGCGTTTCGTCAGTCGCCGCCGCGAATGTCGGCCCAGGCCTCCTGGACGAAGCTCGTCGCCGTGACGAACACGGTGGTGACGACAAGGGCCAAGAGGCTGAGGGCTGCGGCGACCAGCCAAAGCGGCAGGGTGACCGGCAGACCGATCAGAAACGCCAGCCGCTGCGGCTTCGGCCAGGTCATCGGGTTGGAGCACACGGCTTCCAGCGCGCTGCGCACTTCCATGGCGTCGTTCTCCCATGCGCGTGGCCCGCTTCCGACGCCTGAGACGGCGAAGGGCGAGACACTTTGTCGCTTGCTTATATCGACGCGGAGGAGCGATGGGAACGCGCGTCACGCACGCCCAAAACCCGACGACCAAGGAGGTTTTCAGGTTCTATGTCAAATACATAGTCCTTATGTCCCACATCGGGACATCAAAGATGCGAACGATTCTATAGTTTATATTGCCGCCCGTCGCGCCAGGTGGAAGGCTGCATGCCCATACCCCCCAGCCGGCGGAAACCCATGACACGAACATTTGTCTCGAGCTGCGTCGTCGCTGCGGCGCTCGCTGCGGCGACGTCGCCGGCCTACGCTCAGGCGCCGCTGAATCCGCCGGGGGGCTCGGCGCTGGTCATCAACCGCAACAGCGGCATGTGCGTCCAGATCGCCGCCGCCAACGCTGGCGTCGGCGCCGCTACGGCGCAAAACACATGTCGCGACATGAGCCTCCAGCAGTGGCGCTTCAATGCGGTCGGCTCAGCTTACAGGATCGTCAATGCGGCGAGCGGCATGTGCCTCGCGGCGCGGACAGTCGACGGTCCGGCCGTCACGCAGGTCCCGTGCAATGGCGAGACCAGCCAGTCCTGGACCCTGCGCGCCAGCGGCGCCTGGGCCGAGATCGTGTCGGTCGCGTCCGGGGAGTGCCTCGACGTCACGGGCGGCTCGATCGACGGCGCCGCCTCCGTGACGCGCGCCTCCTGCAACGGACAGAAGAACAGTCAGAAATGGACCCTGTCACCGAAGCTTAATGTGTCGATCTGGTCCAACCGCATTTCGCTCCCGCTGGTGCCGGCCGCCGCGTCCACCCTGCGAAATGGCAAGATCCTGCTGTGGTCGGCCTACGACAAGTTCAGTTTTGGCGGAGACCGCGGAAAGACCTTCACGACGATCTTCGATCCGCAGACGGGAACGTCGTCGTCCATGATGATCTCGAACACCGCCCACGATATGTTCTGCCCGGGCACGGCCGTGCTGACGGACGGGCGGATACTCGTCAACGGCGGATCGAGCAGCGCCAAGACCAGCATCTACGATCCGGAGGCCAACACCTGGACGACGGGCGACGCCATGAACGTCCCCCGTGGCTACCAGGGCGACACCGTTCTTCCGAACGGCGACGTCTTCACCGTCGGCGGCTCATGGAGCGGCGGCACCGGCAACAAGACCGGCGAGGTGTGGAACGCGGCCCGGGGCTGGCGCAAACTGCCGAAGGTGAACGGCGACGATCTGGCCGGTAACGACCCCAAGGGCCTTTACCGCTCCGACAATCACATGTGGCTGTTCGCCTGGAGCAACGACCACGTCCTCAAGGCGGGGCCGAGCGCGGAGATGCACTGGATCGACGTGCGCGGCGATGGAGCGATCGCCTCGGCCGGCGCCCGCGGCGACGACGTCTATGCGCAGAACGGCAACGTCGTGATGTACGCCAGCGACAAGCTGCTCAAGCTCGGCGGCGCGCCGGCCTATGAGAACGTGCAGGCCTCGGACGCCGCCTACGTCATCGACTTCAGCCGCGGGCCCGGCGCTCCCGCGTCGGTCACCAAGCAGAAGCCGATGCAGTTTCCCCGCGCCTTCGCGAATGCGGTCCCCCTGCCCAACGGACAGGTCGTCGTGGTCGGCGGCCAGAACGTGCCTGTTCCCTTCACAGACAATAAGTCGGCCATGATCCCGGAGCTGTGGACCCCGGAAGACGGTTCCTTCACGCGGCTCGCCGTGATGACCGTGCCGCGCAACTACCACAGCGTCGCGGTGCTCATGCTCGACGGACGCGTGTTCGTCGGCGGGGGCGGATTGTGCGGAACGAACTGCCCGGCGAACCATCCGGACGCCGAGATCCTGACGCCGCCCTATCTGCTGACCGCCAGCGGCGCGCGGGCGTCGCGCCCGACGATCCAGAGCGCTCCGGCCACGGCCTCGCCGACAGGCGCCTTCACCGTGAAGACCAACGTACCCGTTCGCACCTTCGCGATCGTGCGGCTCGGCGCGGTCACGCACTCGGTGAACAACGACCAGCGCCGGCTGGCCGTTGACTCCACGTCGACCGACGGCCTGACCCACCAGATCCGGTTGCCGCAGACGAGCGCGCTCGTGAAGGGGGATTGGATGCTGTTCGCCATGACCGCCGCCGGCGTGCCGAGCGTGGCGAAGATCGTGAGGATCCAATGAGGGGCCGGCGTCTCCTGGCCGCGGCTGCGATCGCGCTCGCCTCTCTGGGCGGTCCCGCCGCGGCTGTGACGCAGGTCGGCCCGTTCGCGCTCGACCGGACCGACGGCGGCCGTTTCGATCCTCTTGAGCTCGACGGGGCGCCCTATGTCGTCGTGTTCGGCTTCATGCGGTGCCCCGACATCTGTCCGACGACCCTCAACGACCTCACGCTCGCCTTGAGGCTGCTCGGTCGCCCGGGCGAGGGCCTCCGGGCGTTCTTCATCGACATCGATCCGGAGCGCGACGGCGCGGCCGCGCTCAAGCCCTTCCTCGCGTCCTTCGACCCGAGGATCGTCGGCCTGACCGGCTCCCCGGCCGAGGTCGCCGTCGCGGTGCAGGCCTTCGGCGCAGCCGCCCGCAAGGCGGCGCTGCCGGACGGCGGCTACACCATGGAGCACAGCGCCGGCCTGTTCGTGATCGACGGGAACGGCCTCGTGGTCGACCGCATCGCCCCGAACGACCCACCCGAAGCCATCGCCGCCCGCCTGCGCCGCGCGATCGAAGGAGGCTGAGGGCGAAGACGGGGCGCGGAAGAACGCTGTCACACCTGGAGAACCAGGCGCGGCACTTCGCGCTAAGATGCGGATGCTGTGGTAGGTTTTGCGAACGTGGCGCTCCCAAGGGGACCAGAGACCCTTAGAAAGCTCAAGCGTTTAGGCTGTCAAACGGCTCGAAACGCGAGCATTGTTTTGCACGGCGTTCCAGCGCGAGCGTCAAACACCATCAGCTCTTCCTAGAAGCGAAAACGGCCGTCCCGAGTGCCCCCTCGGGACGGCCGCGATCGACGTTCGCCGCGCGGCTACCACCCCGCGCGATCACCCTCGGGAAGGACGCCCGAAGATGTCAGAAAGCTATTCCGAAAACCCTCATAATTCAACAAACGGGGCACCTTCTGTCGACCGTCTGCTCTACGGAGCTAAGCGGCGTGCGCGGGAGATGACCTTCACGTTCTTCCCTGGCCTCGAACCGATGAGCAGGCAAGAGCGCAGGCGGACGCTCAGCGAGCTTCGGCGTGAGTTGAAGGCGACCAAGGCGAAATCCAAGATAGACCTGGCGCTGTTCACGGGGGCCGTCTTCGGCGATCGACGAAGCTCAAAAGGTATCCTTCGTCATAACGCCAACGTGGAAGGTCTGGACGCGCTCGTCGTCGACTACGACGAGAACAAAGCTGGCGGCGTGGTGATCACGCCCGACCGCGCGGCTGATCTCTGTGAAGATGCGGACGTGGCGGTCTTGATCGCCACGACGCCGTCGCACGGCACGCCCGAGAAGGGGAATTGCTGGCGTGCGATCTTTCCCCTCTCCAGCCGCCGCAGTCCCGCGGAGCACGCCGCGTTGTGGAGCATGGCGAACCGTCTGTTCCGCGGTGGGCTCGACAAAGGCGCGAAGGGGCTCTCTCAGAGCTTTTACTTCGGCCACGTCGGCAAAATCTGGACGGCCCAAATTGATGGGCGTTCGCTGGACGAAGCCGACGAACTGGCAGGCGGCGACGAGTTTGATCATCCCCGTGTGAGCGACGGCTCGAAAGCGGACCTGGAGTGGTCGGACTTTGAAGCGGCCGTCATGCATATCCCGAACGATGACGCTTCGTTCGAAGACTGGCTCGCCACGGGGATGGCGATCCATCATCAGGGCGACGACGCGCCCGAAGCCCTGGAATTGTTCCACCGCTGGTCGGAGCGCTCGGGAAAATACGAGCCTGGCGACCTGGATCGCCGCTGGGACTCCTTCGGACGCTATTCCGGCAACGTCGTGACCGGACGAACGATCGTCTTCCGCGCCAAAAAGCACGGCTGGGAAGACCCAGCGCGAGCGTCAGAGCTAGCCCGCATGCTCGCGTTGATGCCGGACATCACGGACCCGGCGATCCTCAATTTGAAGCCGCTCGGCGCCTACGCGCTCGACGAGAACGGCGTCATTAACGCCTTCACGGATCGCCACGCGGGAGAGCTGAAGTTTGACCACGACGCCGGCCGCTGGTTCGTGTTCGTCAACGGGCTATGGCGCGAAGAGCGGACCAAACTCGCGCTCGCCTATGCTCGCAATCTCTCGACGGAGCTGGCGAAACGCGACGCCAAGGTGAAGGCCCTCAACAAGGTGTCGAGCTGGGAAGCCGTCGAACGCGGCGCCCGCAGCGTGCGGGAATTCAAAGCTACGTCGGGCGACTGGAACCGCGATCCCTTGTTGCTTGGGACGCCTGGGGGCGTCGTGGACCTACAGACGGGCAAGCTGCGGCCGGGCCTCTCGGAAGACATGATCAGCCGCTCGACGGCCGCGGCGCCGATCCCGCTCGACGTCTTCGATCCGGAGCGGGATTGCCCGCTCTGGCTGGGATTCCTCAACGAGGCCCTAGACGGCGACGCCGACGCGATCCGCCTGATCCAGCAGTGGGGCGGCTACTGCCTCACCGGCGACACGCGCGAAGAGAAGCTCGTTTTCGTCTACGGGCCGGGCGGGTCGGGAAAGAGCACGACCGTCGAGACGATCGGCAAGCTGATGGGCGACTACGCCACGACCATCGCGACCGAGGCTTTCAAGGCGACGAAGTTTGACCGGCACCCGACCGAGATCGCCGCCCTTCGTGGCGCGCGAATGGTCTGGGCCAGCGAGACCGAGAAGGGCCAGCAGTGGGCTGAAAACCGTATCAAGCAGTGGACGGGCGGCGACACGCTGAAGGCCCGCTTTATGCGGCAGGACGAATTCACCTTCGTGCCGGAATTCAAACTTTCCGTTGTCGGGAACAACCGGCCGACGTTGAAGGATGTCGACACGGCCATGACGCGCCGCTTGCTCGTCATCCCGTTCGACCATCCACCGGCGCGAAAAGACGCCGCGCTGAAGGACAAGCTGAAGGCGGAGTGGCCCGGCATCCTGGCTTGGCTGATCCGCGGATGTCTCGACTGGCAGCACCATGGGCTCGTACGTCCGGCGATCGTCGACAAAGCGACCGACGAGTATTTCGCCGCGCAAGACGTGTTCGGCCGTTGGCTCGAAGACTGTTGCGAGATCGATCGCGGCTTCGCTGAAACGACGGCAGTTCTCTGGGACTCGTGGGCTCGGTACGCGCACGACGAGGGAGTCGAGCCGGGAAGTAAGACGGCGACCTTTCCCGAGACGCTTTCCCAACGCGGGTTCACGGCGGCAAGCAAGGTCGGACGGTCCAGAGGCCGCGGCTACAAGGGCTTGCGCTTACGTGATGACAATCACTATGGGACAGGCCGTGACCGCTAAGTCATTGATATCCAATGATCTGGGACAGGTGGGACAGGTCTACCCTATGACGGCCTACACACGTGCGCGCACACACATACAGAGGGGGATGCGGAAAGCCTGTCCCGCCTGTCCCACACGCCTAGCATCCATGAATCACGGGTTGACCGAGCGGGTCCTTCCCCCTGGCGCTGCCTCGCGGGTCTCGCTGAGCCGCGACTCGTCATTCTTTGAAATGAAAAACGGACAAGCCTCACTTTACGGGGCGTGCAAATGAAAACACGACCCTCCGATCCCGACATCGATCGCATTTTGGGCGTGGCGCCGCCCGACGACACGATCACGTCCGACCGGCTTGCCGACTTGCTCGGGATCACGGCCGCGCGGGTCTCTCAGCTCGCGGTCGAAGGCGTGATCCCGCGAATTGGCCGAAGCCGCTTCGACGAGCGGGCGGCCGTCCGCGCCTATTGCGCCGACCTGCGGGCCAAGGCGTCCGGCCGGGCGATGCATAATCCGGGCTATGTCGACGCGAAGACGCGCGCCGCGGTCGCCCAGGCGGAAAAGATCGAAACGGCCAACGCACTGGCGCGACGCGAGCTGCTACCGGCGGCTGAGGTCGAACGGGAGTGGACCGCGATCCTTCGCGACGTCCGCGCCGCTATGCTGGCGCTGCCGACGCGCGTGCATCAGCGGCTCGGGCACCTGTCTGCGCATGACATCTCGACACTGGGCAGAGAAGTCCACGACGCCCTAAATCAACTGACAGATTCCAAGTCTTGAGCAATAAGTTTATCTCGTTCGGCAGTAATGTTGTCGAACGATATATAGTCTCTTGCCATGCTCGTTGACTTTACGGCTGTGGCAAAACCCAAAAACAATGCAAAAGCGCCAATAAAAAGGGTGCCGGCAGCAATAAGCGAGAATCCTCCCGCCGAGCTTGGTCGCAAGAATGCGTCTATCGATATAGGAAAATACTGATTAAGAACGGCGACGACCGCGAAAAATGCAGCGGATAGAGCTATTAAAAAGAGCGACGTGAAGTAATACGACATCATCACAATAACTCGGCGCTCAATGCTCAATTGATTTAGCTTGTTGGCCGCTTGCCATCGCGACTCAATCTCTTTCTTGCGGGACTTAATTAATTTGTTATTTTTAGAAAGGTCTCGACTTTGTATATAGCGATCTAATTTTGGGCCTAATCTGTAAACTAGAAGCCCCGCTGGAACCGAAAATATCAAACCTAGGGCAAAGTAGATGAAGCCTTCCACGGCGAAGCCCTGCACTTTGAGATTGAAGTGATGAGAGTGGACACCTTAGCTGCGATTCGAAAAAACGCTATGGAGGCTTTGCGCCCTCCGCCTCGACTTCGGCTGAGTGAATGGATTGAGCGTGAGATGCGGCTTCCCGAAGGCGTGTCGGCGCTGCCGGGTCGCGTCTCTCTCTGGCCGTACCAACGCGACATCGCCGATGCGATCTCGGACCCCGAACTGGAGCGCGTCACGCTCGTGAAGCCCGTCCGTGTCGGGTTTACGACGCTGCTCACGGGCGCGCTCGCCAGCTACGTCGCCAACGAGCCGAGCCCGATCCTCGCGCTTCTCCCGACTGAAGCGGACTGCCGCGATTACGTCGTGAGCGACCTGGAGCCGATCTTTGACGCCACGCCGGCCTTGCGGGGCATGCTGTCGGCCGAAGCCGACGAGACAGGCCGCAACACGCTCCTGTCCCGCCGCTTCGCCGGCGGCTCTCTTAAGATCGTGGCGGCGAAGAGCCCGAGGAACCTGCGGCGGCACAACGTCCGCGTCCTGTTGATGGACGAAGTCGATGCCATGGAGCCTGGTATCGAGGGCTCCCCGATCACGCTCGCGGAGCGGCGCACGCTCAGCTTCGCGAACCGAAAGATTATCCTGGGCTCGACGCCGACAATCGAAGAGACCAGCAACGTCTTGCGGGCTTACGCGCGGTCGGACATGCGGATTTACGAGGTACCGTGCCCCGACTGCGGGGCGCTGACGGAAATCCTCTGGGCGATGATCGAATGGGAGCCGGATCGGCCCGAGACGGCCGCGTTCCGCTGCCCCCATTGCGAGGCGCTCGTCGAAGAGCGCTTCAAGGCGGAGATGGTCGAGGCCGGCGGGTGGCGCGCGACCGCGCCGCAAGTCGAAGGCCATGCCGGCTTCCGCCTCAACGCGCTCGTCTCGACGCTGGCGAACGCCTCATGGGGCAAGCTCGCGGCCGAATTCGTCGCCGCGAAGCGCCATCCCGATCAGCTCCAGACCTTCGTGAATACGATCCTTGCGCAGGGCTGGCGCGAGGCGGCCGAAGAGATCGACGAAGCGGCTCTCGCGGCCCGAGCCGAGCCATTCGGGCTCCCCGACGCCATCCCGCCCGAGGTCTTGGTCGTGACCTGCGGCGTGGACGTCCAGCGCGACCGTCTGGAGCTTGTCTTCCTGGGCTGGAGCCGGGACGAAATCTTCGTGCTGGCCAATTCCGTCATCTGGGGGGACCCGGCCGGCGATGACGTCTGGAGCGAGCTGGACGATGCGCTGAGGACCGTGTGGCCGCATCCCTGCGGCGGCGTGCTGCGGGTCGACGCGGCGGCGATCGACGCCTCTGACGGCGAAACCATGGATCGGGTCCTGGGCTTTTGCCGCGGACGGCTCGCGAGGCGCGTCGTGGCGATCAAGGGCGCCCAGGGCAACCGGCCGGGGATCAAGGCGAGCGCCACAAAGGGCGCCAAGCTCTTCATCGTGGGCGTAGACGGCCTTAAGAGCGGCCTCGCGACCCGACTGAGCCGCGGTCGGTCCATGCGCTTCAGCAACCGCCTGGAGCCCCGCTATTACGAAGAGCTGGCGAGCGAGCGGCTGATGGTCCGCTATGTCCGCGGCGCGCCCGTGCGCCTCTGGGAGCGCATCCCTGGGCGGCGCGCGGAGTGCCTGGACGCGACGATCTATGGCATCGCCGTTCGGGCGTTGGTCGGGGTCGACCTGGAGCGCCGGGAACGCGAAGTTTCAAGCTCGCGCGCGCCAGAAAAGCGGCCCGCGATTATTCGATCTGCATGGCTAGAACGCTGACAGGACCCTCATGCGATCCTTAGACCTAATCCCAAAAAAGCGCTTAATAAACATACCCGCAAAGTTTCATGCAGAGCATGAGTTTTGCTTTTATTTGCATGATGTGATGGCAACAATTCTGAAGGATGCCGTAGAGATCAATGCTGAAGTTATTTCATTCAACGTAGACAATCAGGAGGATGCCGAACTAATTGAGTCTGGAATAAGTATATTTGATTATTTTGACAAAACCAATAGAAATGATTTGGCGCTCAGACTATCTGTAACCAGCTCAACCTTGCCCTTGTCTCTGATTTGCTTCATTTTTTGTACGAAGGACTTAAAGCGCTTGAGAAGCGAAAATTTACCGTAGCATTAAATCTTCTACGAAAACCATTTAAAGAAAATCTCATGCTCATGGCCTGGATTAGGGCCGATGAAAAAGAATTCTTCGATAATTTTAGAGCTGATGCTGCCAATAATATTGCACCAGATCGTTTATCTCCGGAAAAGAAGAAGGAAATATTTGCTAAGTCAATTGCAAAATCAAAGCATATCAATTTCATAAATGCAGATATGATATATAAACTTATATACGACCGAGCAAATGAAAGCGGATTTGCGCCTATCTTTGACAAGGCAACTCATCTTGTCACAACAAATAAGCATATTTTAACTGAGGACATGAATATAAACTTCGTATTCAAGGATCCAATGGATAACTATGTTTATGAATTTATGTACAATAATCTTTCATTGCTGATGATGTATGCATGTTACGTGCAAATAAGTCTCTATTCCGAAATGGCAGAAATGGATCAGAATTACATTAGCTCATTGATGATTACGAACCTGGGTGCTTATTCGGGTTTATTTCTCAACGGCAAATCCGAGATGGTGTCTTTCGTCAACGAATCAATGAAGGAATTTCTTGAGTGCCCGAGATGCAAATGTAAATTTAAATTAAAGAAGGCCGAATCAGCTCGATTTTTTATCAACGAGGTTGCGAAGTGCTCTGAATGTGGGCATGAGCATCAATTTCCACTGCGATGGTTACTGTCTAAAGTTGAGATTGAGCTTGATTAACTTAGGGCCGCCCCGCGGACTTACGAGTGACGGGGCGGCCCTTCCCAGCCCGCCGAAGAACAGGCTGGCGACGCTCTGGAGAGCCAATCGAGGGCAAGGCCTTTTCAATAATCTGACATTTGTCGTCAAATAGATTTGACGGACAATGTCAGGTCTGTGATCTTTGGGGCAACCCGGAGGTCCAGGCATGCCCCAACTGCACTCCATCACCGACATCACCGAGCAAGTCGCGGAAGCTTGGGGCGTCACCGGCGCCGCGCTGGCGGTCCTGCATCGACGCGTCCGAGACCTTCACGCTCAGAAGCGCATTGCGGTGGCGGCCATCCAAGGCGGCCGTAAGACAGCTCTCTTCGATCTCCGCGAAGTCGTTCGAGCGATCATCCTTCTCGCTCTTTTGGAAGCGGGTTTCGACGCCAAAACGCTCGCTGAAGCAGAGCATTGGCTCGATCGCGCGATCGGCGACGGCCTCGGATTTCCCGCCTTGAATGGAACGTGGCCGCCTGTCGGGCTCGACGCGCTGATCCACGCGGTTGAGGAAGGTCAGTCCGATCTCGACTTCGCCTTGTACGTCCGTCGCGATGTCGAGACTGGCGAGCGCTTTGTTGTTGGGCGCTTCGAACGGGACGGCAAGCACGGATATGGCGAAGGCGATCTCCAGAGCTTGAGCGGCCCCGATGCGGACGGCGTCGAGGCCTGGGCGATCGACGAAGGCGGTGAGCGCATGGCTCGCTATGCGCCGCGGCTCACCATCGCGCGCGTCGTGCTTCCCGCAAGCGCGTTGGTGCGCCCGTTCGTCTTGCTCCCGGACGGCGACTGATGTTCGCGCGCGCTCGCCAAGCACTTGCTGAATTGATCCGGCCGGCGCCGCCGTTGACGCACGTCCGTCGCTTCGACGGCGCGGCAGGCGGGCGGCGCGTCGCGGGCTTCGGCACGTTCGGGCCGATCAATCCCGAAGTCAGCGGCGCCGCGGCGACCGTCCGCGGCCGGGCTCGGTATTTGGCGCGCAACAATCAGTGGATCGGCAACGCCGTCGCCAACTGGACGGCCGCGCTCGTCGGGAGCGGCATCCGGCCGACGAGCACGAACGCCGAAGCCGTCGCGGCCTTCGACGCCTGGGCGCTGGACGGCGACGCGGACGGCCGGACGGACTTCTTCGGCCTGCATGCCGTCATCGCGCGGGCGCTCGTCGAAGACGGCGAGTCCTTCGTGATCCTGCGGGCCGACGAAGACGGGCTCAAGCCGCAGGTGATCCCCGCGGAGCATGTCGACGAGGGGCTGACGCGCGACCTGGGCGGCGGCTGGTACATCGTCCAGGGGGTCGAATTGGACGCCTCGGGCCGCCGCGTCGCCTATCACGTCCTCCCGAACAATCCGACGCAGGCTTTCGAGAGCTACGCGCCGCCCGTGCGGATCGACGCGGCCGACGTCCTGCACATCATGGCCCCGATCGCTCCCGGCCAAGTCCGTGGCGTGAGCTGGCTTGCTCCCATCATCCTGCCCGCGAGCGAGCTGGATCAGCTCACGGACGCGCTTCTGGTCGGGGCGAAGATCGCCGCGATGCATGCGGGCTTCCTGGTCGATCAGAACGGGGCAGGGGAGCCGTTCGACGGAACCGAGACCGGCGGCATCCTAGAAACCGGCCTGGAGCCCGGAACGCTGAAGCGTCTCCCGACCGGCTTCGACGTCAAATTCAACAGCCCGCAGCAGGCTCAGCAGACCGCTGAATTCGTGAAGCACTCGCTCCGCGGACTCGCGGCTGGCCTGGGCGTCCCCTCGCATCTCCTGGACGGCGATCTGACGGGAGCGAACTATTCGAGCCTCCGCGCCGGGCTGATCCCGTTCCGCGCTCGCGTCGAGCAGGTCCAGTACGGCGTCCTCGTTCCGCAGTTGCTTCGGCCGACCTGGGAGCGCGTCCAGCTCTTCGGCGGCAACGTCGGCGCGCGCGTCGACTGGATCATGCCAAAGCCCCTCCAGGTCGACCCTCAGAAGGACGTCGAGGCCGACGTCTCGGAGATCAACGCGGGTCTCGCGTCGCGCCGCCAGAAGGTCGCCGCGCGGGGCTGGGCTGTCGAAGAACTGGACGCGGACATCGCAGCCGATCGGAAGCGAGAGGAATCGCTCGGGCTCGTCTTCGGCGTCCAGCCGGCCGCCCAGGCGGACAAGCCCGCCCAGAGTGATCAGAAGGAGTCCACGCCGTGAGAGTGGTGACGATCGACGAGATCGGCGAAGACGCCGTCCGCAAGGCCTTCATCGCGAGCGCCGACAAGTATTTCAGGGGCGGGCCTCGGAAATTCCGGAAGCGCATGGGCGAGTGGCTTCAGACCGTGCCGCTCGACGAGTTTCTCGCCTTCATGTTCGACGCGGCCGGCAACGGCCGGCTGTACTTCGATTTCGAGGTCAACGGCGAGGTCGTGCGGTTCGCGGACGATCGCCAGAACGCTGCGGGGTCGGCGTGATGGTCGACCTTCGGGGCAGGCACGAGCGCCGCCGGAAGCTCCCGACCTGGGAGCGACCCGCGAAAGACGACGTCGAGGTTCAAGCCGGCGCCGTGCGGCACGGCATGACCGAAGAGCTGGTTACGCGGCGCGCCGTCATGGCGATCAAGCCGGCTTCGTATGACGAGAAGGCCGGAACCGTCGAGGCCGAGATCAGCCGCGGGACCGGCGTGATGCGGTTGGACGCCCGCGGCCGGTTCGTCGAACGCCTTAACCTGACTCGGGTCGATCTGGACGCCCTGGAGGGCATCCCGGTCCTGGACGGCCATCAGAACAGCGCGAGCCGCCATGTGGTCGGCATCGTCGTGTCAGCCCGCCGGGAGGGCGACGCGATCGTGGCCGTGATCCGGCTGTCCCAGGCCGACGACGTCGCAAGCCAGCGCACGAAGATCATCGAAGGCGTCATCCGGGCCGTGAGCATCGGCTACGGCGTCGCGAGCCGCGCCGAAGCGATCATCGAGGGCCAGCGCGTCGTCACCATTCACCCTCTTATCCGCGAAGTCTCGATCGTGGCGATCGGCGCGGACCCTCACGCCAAGATCAGGAGCAAACCCATGGCGGAAGAGAACGAGACCGACACCATCGAGCGCCCGGAGGCCGAAGAGCCGACCGTGACGGAAACCCGCGCCGCAATCCGCAGCGTCGCCAAAGCGGCCGGCCTGCCGATCACCTGGGCGGATGAACAGATCGACGCAGAGTCGACCGTCGCCGAAGCCGAGTCGGCCGCCTTCCGCGCAATGCAGGAGCGCCGGCCCCGCCATATCCGCACGGCAGCGCCGCACGAAGACACTGTGACGCGCGCCCAGGCGGCCGAAGACGGGCTCTACATGCGCCACGGCGGCGCGGCGCCGGAAGACGCTACGCGGGCGGAAGCCGCCCTCGCGAACGCGGGCTGTTCCGCCAGTCAGATCATGTCGATCAGCGGCCACATCACGTTGGCTGAGGCTGAGAAGTATGTGCGAGAGGCGAACAAGCGCGGGCTCGCAGCGGCCGCGATGAATGCGATCAAGACCGTAGCAGGAACAAAGATTGTCAAACGCGCCGACGCGGTTTGACAAAACGCCGCGTAACGCTCGGACAAATCAGGAGAATGAATTGAAGGTGGCGCTCCCAAGGGGACTCGAACCCCTGTTTTCGCCGTGAGAGGGCGACGTTCTCTTGCACCCGGACCTGACCATAGAACACCCTACGACACCTTGTCGTAAAGCGCTGATAGTGGCTGTGCAGAGGGCCGGTACGGCGTGCCCAAGTAACACAGTAGCCCGGACCGGCACTGTGCGTTGGCAAGGGTTGGCTACGCTTTAGACCTAAAGGTCTGGGTCGGCAGGAAGAGTGTGCTGGGTTTCGGCTTCGTACTCTGTGCGCCCCGGGCATGGCGCGAGCCCATACGCATCCTTGATTTCGTTCCAGAACTTGAAGAGCAGAGTCGCGCGCTGCTGGGCTGACCACTCAGTGTGACGTGCCTTGACGACCGCAGTTTCCCCAACACTCCGCATCCGCTGAAAGCGAAGCTCGCCTGGAAAGTAAGTCTCGAGCAGCCCACTGGCACCGAGTTCGATTTCAATCGGACCTTCGGGCGCGAAGTGGCGAATTCCGTCGATGGCCGCCTGCAAAAATCTCGCGATCCACGGGAATGTCGCCCGGTATGCAAAGTACGCCACCCCCCCATCTGAGGAAAAGGGTGTTGTGTCGACTCCCCAGAATTCGCCATTGTCGCGAAACCATTGGGTTATGCCGCGGGCGGGATAGATGCCATCCACTGGAGTGGAAAGGCCAGTCGCCGCAAACGCTCCCTTATCGTTGCTGCCCGAAGTCGACCCACCTCCCGAACTCAGGTAGGCATTTTCTCGCTGCATTTGGCTCGTTAGCTCGTTTCGGCTCGGTGGCGTCCACTGCCCCCCCGGAGCAACTCGCGTGTAAAGTTTGGGGCCTTCGGCAAGCTTCGCGAACGCGTCCCCACCGTTTTGAACGAATCGAACAATGTCGCGTGCCCCCTGCCACACCGCAGAGTCCGCGTTCTCCGGCGCGACCCTCAAGAGTGGTGCGGGTGCAGCGGTAGTCACAGCGATCTCCCTCAACAGCGGTTCAATCGCCGCCTTAAGGGACCGGCTCAGTACCGCACGTGCCGCCCGGATGTCGGAGGTCGAGGCATTGTCGGCGAGATTGTAGGTGATCGGGCCCCGCCGATGGCGCCAATCGAACGGCAACGCGTCCGGGCCAGGGTAGTGGAAGGCGTTCGCTACCAGCACGATCCGAGACGCTCCGATCGCGCGGTCAGCGTATCCCAGCTCGGACATCACGTTAGGGTTCTGAACATATTTCGGAGCGGGACGTACAGCCTCTTCCAGATCGGGCCGCAGGGCCGCTGGATCTGTCGCAGCGACTGGCGTCACGTCCGCGACGAACACCGCTGCGGCCTCAATCTTCGTCATGATTCCGGCCGCGATATCGGGAGTTCCGCCCAAGCCCCGCGTGTCGTGATCCACCTCTGGCCGGTCGCTCTCCTGGAACTCCCCGTCTTCGGCCATCTGGGCGCAAGCGTCCCGCAAGGCATCCCGCACGAAGTAGTGATGGGTTTTCGAGACCCTGTCACTCTGCCAAGACCAAAAGATCTTCAAATCAACGCCCGACTGATATTTTACCTGTCCGGTCTGGCCGGATGTCGAATGCTTACGTCGCTACTTTGAACAGCTCTGGCACGCTTGAGTCCTTCACCAAGATCGTGAAGACCGATTGGCGCTAACTACAATTAGACAAAAACGTCGGAATATAACTTGCGTATAGTGGCGCTCCCAAGGGGACTCGAACCCCTGTTTTCGCCGTGAGAGGGCGACGTCCTAGACCGCTAGACGATGGGAGCGTTTCGCGCGGCGCACCCTATAGCCGCGATCGGCGACGGCGGCAAGCCTCGGCGGCGACAATTCGAAGACGGCGGGGCTCCACAAGGTCGCCGCGGGCCCCGCGCCGACCTTGTGACAAAGGCGGCGCGAAAGGCGCGTCAGCGCAGCGGGGGCGCGGAGGGGACGCCGGGGGCGAGGTCGAGGCGGCCGGTCTCGGCAAGCGTCGCGGCGTCGACCACGTGGACGCTGACGCGGCCGTCGCGCTCGATCGTCACCAGGATGCGGCCGGCGTCGGCGGCGGTGGAGACCACGCGGGCGCCTTCGGGAAGCGCCAGCGCGCGCTCGACGAACGTTGTCGGCGCAGGCGTCGACTTGACGACGCGGTAGACGATCACCGAGATCAGCGCGAGAAAGCCCACGCCCATCGTCAGGCCGCCGACCATCGTCAGTCT
The DNA here is from genome assembly GCF_016907975.1 of Methylopila capsulata. Taxonomy (GTDB): domain Bacteria; phylum Pseudomonadota; class Alphaproteobacteria; order Rhizobiales; family Methylopilaceae; genus Methylopila; species Methylopila capsulata. Next base: position 441,499 of record NZ_JAFBCY010000002.1, on the reverse strand, counting down.
GCGGAGGCGGGCGTAGACCCGTTGGACGCGGGGATCCTCGTCGTCCGCGCCATCACCGAGAGGGGCTCCGTTCGAGCCGCCGTGCGCCGTCATGTCTCAATCCGTTCCTGAAGGGTCGCCGGCCCCCGGCGTGCTGTCGGTCGTCGCCGGCCCGGACGACGCCGGCGAGCGGATCGACCGGTTTCTCGCCGCCCGGCTGCCGGACCTGTCCCGCGCGCGCCTTCAGGCGCTGATGCGCCAGGGGGCCGTGTCGGCGGGCGCGCGGACGCTAGAGGACCCCTCCGCACGGGTCAACGCGGGCGAAACCTATGTGGTGGCGGCGCCGCCGCCCGCGCCCGCCGCGCCGCAGGCGCAGGCGATCGCGCTCGATGTCGTGCTCGAGGACGATCACCTCATCGTCATCGACAAGCCCGCCGGCCTCGTGGTGCACCCCGCCGCCGGCCACGCCGACGGCACGCTGGTCAACGCGCTGCTCGCGCACTGCGGGACGAGCCTGTCCGGCGTCGGCGGCGTGGCGCGCCCCGGCATCGTGCACCGGCTCGACAAGGACACCAGCGGGCTGATGGTGGTCGCGAAGCACGATCTCGCCCATAGGGCGCTGAGCGCGCAGTTCGCCGACCACGGCCGCACCGGCCCGTTGGTGCGGTCCTACCGCGCCTTCGTCTGGGGCCTCCCCCGGCATCCCCGCGGCGTGGTGGACGCCCCGCTCGGCCGCAGCGAGCGCAACCGCGAGAAGATCGCGATCCGCAGCGACGGGCGGTTCGCCGTCACCCATTGGGAGACGCTCGAACGCTTCGAAGCCTCCGACGCCAGCCTGGTCGAGTGCCGGCTCGAGACCGGGCGCACGCACCAGATCCGCGTGCACATGGCCTCGCTCGGCCACCCGCTGATGGGCGACGCCGTCTATGGCGCGAGCCACCGCACCAAGGCCTCGAAGCTCGACGACGGCGCCCGCGCCGCGCTGGAGAGTCTCGATCGGCAGGCGCTGCACGCCGCCGTGCTCGGCTTCGCGCACCCCGCGACCGGCGAGACCCTGCTGTTCGAGAGCGCGCTTCCCGGCGACCTCGCGGCGCTGGCGGCGGCTCTGCGGGCACGGCGGGATCCCTGAGAAGATCAAAGATCGGCCATGCGCAAACGCACGGCGCCGTGAAGCGGTTTTGACACCTTTCGGCCACGCGTCGCGTTATACTGACGATCAACAGAGCGACCGGCGTATCCGCGGTCGCGACCGGGCCTGCCGCAAGGGCGGGGGCCTTAGACGAAGGAGACGCATATGGCCTCGGCCGCACTCCCAATTCTTGTAAGCGACAACGGTCTCTCGAAGTACCTCGACGAGATCCGCAAGTTTCCCATGCTGGAGCCGCAGCAGGAGTACATGCTCGCCAAACGCTGGCGCGAGCATGGCGACCGCGACGCGGCCCACAAGCTCGTCACCAGCCACCTCCGCCTCGTCGCCAAGATCGCGATGGGCTACCGCGGCTACGGCCTGCCGATCGGCGAGGTCGTGTCCGAGGGCAACGTCGGCCTGATGCAGGCGGTGAAGCGCTTCGAGCCCGAGAAGGGCTTCCGGCTCGCGACCTACGCGATGTGGTGGATCCGCGCCTCGATCCAGGAGTACATCCTGCGCTCGTGGTCGCTGGTGAAGATGGGCACCACCGCGAACCAGAAGAAGCTGTTCTTCAACCTGCGCAAGGCGAAGAGCCAGATCTCGGCGCTGGACGAGGGCGACCTCCGGCCGGACCAGGTCAAGCAGATCGCGGTCAAGCTCGGCGTGAACGAGCAGGACGTGGTGGACATGAACCGCCGTCTCGGCGGCGACGCCTCGCTCAACGCGCCGTTACGCGAAGACGAAGGCTCCTCGGAGTGGCAGGACTGGCTGGTCGACGACAGCGACAGCCAGGAGAGCCGCCTCGTGGAGAACGAGGAGCTCGACAACCGTCGCCAGGCGCTCTCGGGCGCGCTGACGGTGCTGAACGACCGCGAGCGCCGCATCTTCGAGGCGCGGCGCCTGGCGGACGATCCGCTGACGCTGGAAGAGCTGTCGAGCGAGTTCGGCGTGTCGCGCGAACGCGTGCGCCAGATCGAGGTGCGCGCCTTCGAAAAGGTGCAGGACGCCGTCCGCAAGAACGTCGCGGAGATCGAGGCGCGGGCTTAACCCGCCCCCGCTTCACGCGCTGTCACATCGAGAGGGCCGCCGCGGTACGCCGTGGCGGCCTTTTTCGTTCTCGCTGGTCCGTCGAGGCGTCTGGATAAGCGTTCACGGCGCGACGAAGACGATCGTCGAGCCCCAGGGGTCGGTCGCGGTCAGGCCGCGCTCGGCGCGGAGGCTGGGAACGCCGCGCGCTCCCAGACGGGCGGCGACGGCGTCCAGCGCGTTCGCGTCCGGAAGGATCGCCTCGAACGATCGCAGTCCGACGGAGCCCTCGGGCGCCGGACCGCGCCCGCGCGACGACCAGACGTTGGCGGCCACATGGTGGTGGTAGCCGCCCGCGCTCATGAACAGCGCGCCGGGGTAGGTGGTGGTGAGGGCGAAGCCGACGGCGTCGATCCAGAAGCTGCGCGCGGCCGCGAGATCCCCGACCTGGAGATGGACGTGCCCGACGACGGTTCCCGCCGGCATCGCGGCGTCCAGATCGGCGCCGGGCGAAAGCTCCGCGAGCACCTCCTGCGCGGCCATCGGCTCGGTCGCCATCCTGAGCGCGCCGTCGCGGTAGGGCCATTCGGCCTTGGGACGGTCGCGGTAGATCTCGAGGCCGTTGCCGTCGGGGTCGTCGAGGTAGAGCGCCTCGCTCACGAGATGGTCCGACGCGCCGATGCGGACGCGGTTGCGGACGAGCCGGGCGAGAACGACCGCGAGGTCGCGCCGCTCCGGCAGCAGGATCGCGACGTGGAACAGGCCGGGCGCCTCCTTCGGCTTTGGACGGGCGCCCGGCGTTTCCACAAGCCGCAGCACCGCCGAGCCGCCGGTCCCGCCCAGCGTCGCGACGCCGCTTGCGCGGTCGAGCGTCCGGAGGCCGACCACGGCCTCATAGAAGGCGATGGAGCGCTCGATGTCGGACACGGCGAGTTCGGCGAGGCCGAGGCGCAGAGCGTCGGGGAGGGCAGATGGAGCGAAGGCGGCGTCGGCCATGGCGGGTGATCCTGTTGCTTGCCGACATATCGGCTCGCTCTCCGAACCTCGCCACCCGATTGACGTTGCGTCAACGCAATTCCGCCCGGGAGTTTAAGCCAATTTCGTCGCAACAGCGCACGTCCGCAGGGCGCGCGCCGGGCCTCTCCGGCCCCTCCGCCTTGCCACGCCGGTTCCGATCCGATAGCAAGCCGCGGGAGAACCCCGGCTCTCCCGAGCCGGGGTCTTTTTTTTGCCCTCGGCCGGTCAGGCGGAAGGATTTGCAAGATGGCGAACGTCGTCGTGGTCGGCGCCCAGTGGGGCGACGAAGGCAAGGGCAAGATCGTCGATTGGCTGTCGGAGAAGGCGGACGTCGTGGTCCGCTTCCAGGGCGGCCACAACGCGGGCCATACCCTCGTCATCGACGGCGTGACCTACAAGCTCAGCCTGCTGCCCTCCGGCGTGGTGCGGAAGAACAAGCTCTCGATCATCGGCAACGGCGTGGTGGTCGACCCGCACGCGCTGGCCGACGAGATCAGCCGCCTGCAGGGGCAGGGCGTGGAGCTGACGCCCGACAACCTCAAGGTCGCGGACAACGCCACGCTGATCCTCTCGGTGCACCGCGAGCTCGACGCCCTGCGCGAGGACTCCAGCGAAGGCACCCGCATCGGCACCACCAAGCGGGGCATCGGCCCGGCTTACGAGGACAAGGTCGGCCGCCGCGCCATCCGCGTGCGCGACCTCGCCAACCTGCCGACGCTGAAGCCCAAGATCGAGCGCCTGCTCAGCCACCACAACGCGCTGCGCCGGGGCTTCAACCTGCCCGAGCTCACCGTCGACGCGATCTACGACGAGCTGGCCTCGGCGGCTCCGAAGGTGCTGCCCTACGTCGCCGCGACCTGGGAACTGCTGGAGGAGCGCCGCCGCGCCGGCGACCGCATCCTGTTCGAGGGCGCGCAGGGCGCGCTGCTCGACGTCGACCACGGCACCTATCCGTTCGTGACCTCGTCCAACACCTGCGCCGGCCAGGCCGCGACCGGCTCGGGCCTCGGGCCGCGCGCCATCGGCTATGTGCTCGGGATCGCGAAAGCCTACACCACCCGCGTGGGCGAAGGTCCGTTCCCGACCGAGCTGACCGACGAGATCGGCCGCCGTCTCGGCGAGCGCGGTCACGAGTTCGGCACCGTCACCGGGCGTCCGCGCCGCTGCGGCTGGTTCGACGCGGTGGCGCTGCGCCAGACCGCGAGCGTGTCGGGGATCGACGGCATCGCGCTGACCAAGCTCGACGTGCTGGACGGCTTCGACGAGATCAAGGTCTGCGTCGGCTACGAGCTCGACGGCGGCCAGATCAACCGCCTGCCGGCGAGCCAGGGGTCTCAGGCCCGCGTGAAGCCGATCTACGAGACCATCGAGGGCTGGTCCGGCACCACCGCCGGCGCGCGCTCCTGGGCCGACCTGCCGGCGCAGGCGATCAAGTACGTGCGCCGAATCGAGGAGCTGATCGAGTGCCCGGTGGCGCTCGTGTCGACCTCCCCGGAGCGCGCCGACACGATTCTTGTGGCTGACCCCTTCGAAGACTGAGAAACCGCGCGACTCCGTGTCTTCCCGGCTCTCGACGAGGGCCGGGCGCTGCCGTATGTCCTGATTCATGGCGGATTATTTCCCAGTTCTCTCGCGCGCCGTCGCGGGGCTTGAGACCAACACGGGCGAGAACCGGCGCGCGGTCTATGAACGCGCGCGCGCCGCGATCATCCGGCAGTTGCGCAGCATCGACCCTCCGATCGCCGAGGAGGACATCGCCCGCGAGCGGATGCAGCTCGAAGAGGCGATCCGCAAGGTCGAGGCCGCCCACGCGCCCGCTCCGGCGGCCGCGCCCGAGCCGCCGCGTGCGCCGGAGCCTCCTGTCGCGGCGAAGACGGCTGCGCCGTCTCCTGCTGCGCCGAAGGCCGAGGATCGTCCGGCGAACCGCCCTGCGGCCCGCGCCGACGGTCGCCCCATCGTCCGCGCCGCGGGCGAGCGCGCCGATGCGCCGAAGGCCCGGCGTTCCGGACTGCTGGTCGCGCTGGCGGCGCTCGTCGTGATCGCAGTGGTCGCCGGCGCCGTCGCAGGTCGTCAGCAGATCGCCGCGCTGTTCAACGGCGGATCCTCCCAGACGGCGTCGGTCGAGCCCGAGAAGACCGACGCTCCGGCCTCCACGCCGCAGAACGCCCCCAAGGCCGACGGCGGCAAGGACAGCGACCGCCTACTCGACGAGCCGGCCCCGGCGCCCGCGCCGCAGGCCCCGTCGACGGACGTCGCCCGAGCGCCTGAACCCACCGCGCCCGCTCCTCAGACGGAGCCGGCGCCCGCCCCGCCGGCTCCCGCCGCCGCGCCGACGGCCGCCCCCGCGGCTCCCCCCGCCGAAGCGCGGCCGCAGCAGGGTCCGCTCGTGGCCCAGCGCGCGATCCTCTACGAAGAGGGCTCCGACCAGCAGTCCGGCGAGCAGACTGAGGGCACGGTGCTGTGGCGGACCGAGTCCGTGAACGCGGGCCAGAATCAGCCGCTCGAGACCGCGATCCGCGGCGACATCGACATCCCGGCCCGCAAGATCCAGGCGACGATCACGATCCGCCGCAACGCCGACGCCACCCTGCCGGCCAGCCACACGATCGAGGTGCAGTTCCGGCTGCCGGAGAACTTCGCCAACGCCGGCGTCGCCAACGTGCCGGGCATCCTGATGAAGGCCGACGAAGCCACCCGCGGCGCGCCGGTGCAGGGTCTGTCGGTGCGCGTCACCAACGGCTTCTTCCTGATCGGCCTGTCGAACATCGAGAACGAGCGCACGCTGAACGAGCAGCTGCTGCGCGATCGCGGCTGGCTCGACATCCCGATCCTCTACGACAACGGTCGCCGCGCGGTGCTGACCCTCGAGAAGGGCACCCCGGGGACCCAGGCTTTCGCCGACGCCTTCGGCGCCTGGGGCGGCTCGACCTCCGGCGCGCAGCAGTAGTCCGCGCGCGGGCCGCTACAGATTAAGCTTAATCCGAGATAGTGGCGCTCGACCGTCGCTTGCGGCGCGTCTTTTGGGCGTGTCGTGAGGTCGACCGAGGTATAATCCCAGCAACGCGGGGTCTCCAACGCTTCAAACGCGGCTCGACCATCCGGAGCGCTCCGGACGGCGTCGGCCATGCCTCGCGAAAGCTCGAGAGCGATGGGGGCATGCGCGATGGCTGTGATCCGAGGGACGGGCGACAAAGACACGCTAGACAGCGGCGGCGCGGCGCCTGGGCCGAACGAGCTTCTGGGCCTCGGCGGGGCCGACACCCTCTGGGCGGCCTTCGACGGCGACACGCTGCGCGGCGGCGACGGCGCGGACCTGCTGGTCGCTGATGATCTCGACCGGTTCGTCTTGGACGGCGGCGCTGGCGACGACACAATCTTGGCGGAGGTGTGGTCCGGCGACCGGGTCACCATCGACGGCGGCGACGGCCTGGACACGCTCCTCGCCGGCGATACTGGCTATTACCTGAACTCGCAGATATCGAACATCGAGCGGATCGAATTCTCGTCGTCGGGAAATGTCTACCTTCTGGGGAGCCAGCTCGACGCCCTCAATGTTGTTTTTGTCGGCGCTCGGGGCGGCTACGGCCAGTTGTGGTTGGTCGTCGATCCTGATCGCTCATCGCTAGACGCCTCGTCCCTAAGCTTCGAAGGTCACGGCGGCATCTTTCAGACGGTGCTGGTCGGCCGGGAGGGGAGCGCCGATCGTATCGTCGGATCTGATTACACCGACGTCATTCTCGGCGGAGGAGGGGGAGATCGGTTGATCGCGGTTCAGGAAACGACGTTTACCGCGACGTCGGCTCGAACGACGCCATCGTGGAGCGGGCCGACGGCGGCCTAGACAGCGTGATCGCCGACGTCGACTGGCGGCTCGGGGCGCACATTGAAGGGCTTTGGTTGGACGAAGGCGCCGCGATCAAGGCGATCGGCAACGCCCTCGACAACGACTTGGCCGGCAATTCCAACGCCAACATTCTCATCGGCCGCGGCGGCGCCGACACCATGCGCGGCGGGGTGGGAGATGATGTCTACACTGTGGACTCCTCCGATGACGTGGTGGAGGAAGCGAAGAAGGGCGGGGTCGATACGGTGCGGACGACGGCGGATTTCGCCCTCGGCTCCGGCCAGGAGATCGAGGTTCTGCGCGGGTTGGGCGAAGCCGGCCTGCAACTGCGAGGCAACGCCTTCGCCAACACGATCATCGGCGCGAACGGCGACGATCTCCTGCGCGGCTACAGCGGCGCGGACTGGCTGAAAGGCGGCAACGGAAACGACACGCTGATGGGCGGTCTGGGAGCGGACACGCTCGACGGCGGCGCCGGGGGGGACTCGTTCCGCTTCGCAGAGGCGCCGAACGGCGAAGTGGACGTCATCCGCGCGTTCGACGCGGCCGAAGACCGGTTCCTGCTGGACGACTTGGCGTTCGCCGCCTTCACCAAGGGTGCGATGACCGCCGCCGACATCTACGAACACCTGCTGTTCGACGCGCGGACGGGCGAGATCGCCTACGACGCCGAGGGCGACGGCGGCTGGGTGGCGTTCGCCCGGATCGAGAACCTGACCGGCGTCCTCGACGCGACGAACGTCGTCATCGTCTGAGGCGTGAGACTGGCGGGCGCGGCGAGATCATACCTCGCCGCAGGCGCCGTCTCACATCGCGGCGGTCGCCTGGGGCTGCTGCTCGACAAGCGCGCGACGAAGCTTCTCGAGCGCGCGGTTCTCGATCTGGCGGACGCGCTCCTTCGAAATCCCGAGGCGCTCGCCCAGCGCTTCCAGCGTCACGGCGTTCTCGGCCAGCCGGCGGGCGCGGACGATCTTCAGCTCGCGCTCGTTGAGCACGGTGAGGGCGGACCGCAGCCAGCGCACGCGGCGCTCGCCGTCGATCGAGTCGCCCACCGTCTCGTCCGGCAGCGGCTGCGTGTCGACCAGGAAGTCCATCCGCTCGGACGACGAGTTCGGATCGCTGTCGACCATCGGCGCGTTCAGCGACATGTCGGGGCCGGACAGCCGCGAGTCCATCACCGCGACGTCCTTGACCGAGACGCCGACCGCTTCCGCGATCTTGGTGTGCAGCGCGCCCGGCATCATCGCCTCGCCGGTGCGGCTGAGGCGGGCCCGCAGGCGGCGAAGGTTGAAGAACAGCGCCTTCTGGGCGGAGCTGGTGCCGCCGCGGACGATCGACCAGTTGCGGAGGATGTGGTCCTGGATCGCAGCGCGGATCCACCACGTCGCGTAGGTGGAGAATCGCACCTCACGCTCCGGCTCGAACCGGGCGGCGGCTTCCAGAAGGCCGACGTGGCCTTCCTGGATCAGGTCGGGCATCGGAAGGCCGTAGTGGCGGAAGCGGGCCGCTATGGCGATGACCAGGCGCATGTGGGCGGCGGCGAGACGGTGCAGCGCCTGCTCGTCCTTCTGGTCTTTCCATTGGACGGCCAGATCATGTTCTTCCTGCCGCTCAAGGAAGGGCGCCTCCATGGCGGCCCGAACGAAGCGGCGGCGAACTCCAGCCATCTGCGACATCTCGGCACTCCCCGTTGGCGCCGTCGTCGCGACGGCGTTCACGTGAGGGCAAACGCGCGGGACCCAAAAAAGGACATGGCCCCACTGGAGATTCGCGATCACGGTTTCGTGATCGGTGGGCTCCAAGGCCTTGAAGGTCTGCAATACGCGCTAGCGCGCACGCGTTGGACAAAGAAAAAGCCCGGCGGAGCCGGGCTTTCGCAGTTCTTCGAAAAGGTGGCGGTCCGCGATCAGGCGGCCTCGTCCTGCTCGGCCTCGGCCTCGGCTTCGACCTCCTCGGCCTTGCCGCCTCGGCGCGGCCCCTTGGCGAGCTGCGCCTCGATCAGCTTCTGCGCCTCGATGTCGCTCAGCCGCTCGGCGGCGGCCACTTCGCGCATCATGCGGTCGAGAGCCGATTCATAAAGCTGGCGCTCGGAGTAGGACTGCTCCGGCTGGGTGTCGGCGCGGTACAGGTCGCGGACAACCTCGGCGATCGCGATCATGTCGCCCGAGTTGATCTTCGCTTCGTATTCCTGAGCGCGACGGCTCCACATGGTCTTCTTCACGCGGGCGCGGCCGGTGAGCGTCTCGAGCGCCTTGGTGACCACAGTCGGCTCCGAGAGCTTGCGCATGCCGGCGCTGGTGATCTTCGCGACGGGAACGCGCAGGGTCATCTTGTCCTTCTCGAAGCTGATGACGAAGAGCTCCAACGTGTGGCCGGCGATCTCCTGCTCCTCGATCGCGACGATCTGGCCGACGCCGTGCGACGGATAGACGACGTGCTCGAGCGGCTTGAAGCCATGCCGGCTCGGGGAGATCTTCTTGGTGCTCATGCTGCTCTGAACTCCGTCTCGTCGTGGCCGCGCGGGCCAGGACATCCCTCGTTCCCGGAAACCGCCGGGGCGATCGCGCCGAGACCCGCACGTCCGAGAGCCAGCTCGGCCGTCCGGAGCCCCGTTTCGTCAGAGAAAAACGACCGCGCTCCAGACGCCGAAGGCGACTCTGAAGGATTCAGCCTGTTCGGTTTTGTGCCGAAATCTGAAGCCGTCGGGATGGCGGCGAGGCGGCGCACGTCGTTTTTGACCGTTGTGCAGGGATAGCACGAACGGGCGCGAAAATCAACGAAGAGATGCACGCGCGCAACAGCCCTGCAGCGCGTGGGGGAAGCGTCAGTCGCCTTGGCCCGGCTCGGGAGAGAAATATTCCTCGAGCTTGTTCGTCTTGCCGTCGAACTCCTTGGCGTCGTCCGGCGGGTCGCGCTTGACGGTGATGTTCGGCCAGCTCTTGGCGTACTCGCCGTTCAGCTTGATCCAGCTTTCCAGCCCCGGCTCGGTGTCCGGCTTGATGGCCTCGGCCGGACATTCGGGCTCGCAGACGCCGCAGTCGATGCACTCGTCGGGATGAATGACGAGCATGTTCTCGCCTTCATAGAAGCAGTCGACGGGGCACACCTCCACGCAGTCCGTGTATTTGCAGCGGATGCAGTTGTCGGTGACCACGTAGGTCATGCCAGTCTCCCGGTTCGCTCGCGTGACGTAGCGGACGCGCCCGCGCTTCGCAAGGGCGGGCGAGGGGCGCGTCCGCCTGTCGCGGCTCAGGCTGGGAGGGCGTTCGCCAGCCTCCGCTCGTGGCTGGGGGCCGAATGGTCGACCGGCATCCGCGTTCCGCCTTTGCGGCGCTCGGCCCAATCCGCGATCATCTCCGATGTGGTGTGGTCGATGTAGGAGAGGCGGCTGGTCCGCAGCGTGACGGTCGCGCCCTCTGGCACGGCGGCGAGCTCCTTCTCGAGCTGGGGGAGCTGGAGGAAGGTCGCGGCCCCCGCGAGCCGCATGTCGACGCCGCCGTCCGCGGTGTCGTGGCGGCGCACGACGAGGTAGCGGCGCTTGAGGTGCGGCAGGATCTCGATCCCCGCGAGCGCGAGGCCCACCAGCACGCCGGTGAGCAGGTCCACGGCGACCACGACGATCAGCGTCGCGGCCCACACCGCGGCGGGCAGCGCGCCGTGGCGTCGGAACAGGCCGCGGGCATGCTCCACGCTGACGAGACGCCAGCCGGTGACGATCAGGATGCCGGCGAGGGCCGCGGTCGGCACCACCTCCAGCGCCCACGGGATCGCCGCGACGAAGGCCAGGATCCACAGGCCGTGCAGGATCGCGGACCAGCGCGAGATGGCGCCGGCCTGCACATTGGCGGAGGAGCGCACGATCACGCCGGTCATCGGCAGGGCGCCCAGCGCGCCGCAGATCGCGTTGCCGACGCCCTGCGCGGAGAGCTCGCGGTCGTAGGCGGTGCGCGGGCCGGTGTGCATCTTGTCGACGGCCGCTGCGGACAGCATCGTTTCGGCGCTGGCGATCACGGCGATGATGACGGCCGCGAGCAGCGGGCCGGGCGCCATCAGCCCCGCAAGACCCGCGGCGTCCGTGAGCTTGAGGCCGCCGAGGATCGAGTCCGGAATCTCGACCCGCTTGATCGGCAATGCGAAAGCCGCGGCGAGCGCCGTGCCCGCCGCCACGCCCACGAGCGCGCCGGGGATGAGCCTGAGGTTCGCGGGGCGGAGCTTTTCCCAGCCGATCATCGCGAGAATGGTCGTGAGGCCGACCGCCAGCGCCGCCGGCCCCTTCACCGTGGTGAGCCGCATCACGTCGCCGAAGGCGGCGGGAATGGCGATCAGGCTTTCGAGCGCGTTCGGCAACGGCGCGCCGTCGATCAGCACGTGAAGCTGGACGACCACGATCAGCACGCCGATGCCCGCGAGCATGCCGTGAACCACGGCCGGCGAGATCGCCTTGAACCACTTCCCGAGGCCGAGGAGGCCGGCGGCGATCTGCAGCGCGCCGGCGAGCAGCAGGATCGGCCCCAGCATCTCGAGGCCATGCTCGCGGACGATCTCGAACACGACGACCGCGAGGCCGGCGGCCGGACCGCTGACCTGGAGCGGTGAGCCGCCAATCAGCCCCACGATCACGCCGCCGACGACGCCGGTGACGAGACCCAACTCGGCCGGCACGCCGGAGGCCACGGCGATGCCCATGCACAGCGGCAGAGCGACCATGAAAACCACGATCGACGCGGGGAGGTCCCGGCCGAGCGAAGCGGGGAGGGATGGTTTCAGAGCGGAGAGGTTCATGGGCGCGTTCCTCATTCCGCCGCGATGGACAGCGGGGCCGCGGGACGCGCGGGGCCGACCGCGACGGGCGCAGGCCGGTCGCCCTGGATCGGCTCGAAACGGCCGGCCTCGCCGTCGTAGGCGAAGATCGTCCCGGTCTCGATCTCGAAGTACCAGCCGTGCAGGCGGACCTCGCCGCGGGCGAGCTTGGCGGCGACCGAGGGGTGGGTGCGCAGATGATTGATCTGGACGACCACGTTCTCCATCGACAGCGCGCGGCAGGCCTCGGCCTCGTCGATGTCCGGCGGGTAGGCCTCGCAGACGATGCTCTGGGCGGCGGAGGCGTGCTTGAGCCAGGCCTTCACGTTCGGCATCGGCTCGAGGCTCGCGGGATGGCGCAGGGCCTTCATCGCCCCGCACTCCGAATGCCCGCACACCACGATGTCCGCGACGCCCAGCGCCACCACGGCGTATTCGATCGCCGAGGACACGCCGCCGTTCATCTGCGCGAAGGGCGGGACGATGTTGCCCGCGTTGCGGCAGACGAAGATCTCGCCGGGGCCCGCCTGCGTGATGTGCTCGGGCGCGACGCGGCTGTCCGCGCAGGAGATCACCAGCGCTTTCGGGCTCTGCCCGTCCCGGGCGAGGCGCTGGTAAAGCGCTTTGTCCTTGGAGAAGACTTCGCCCTGGAAACGCAGGGCGGCGTCGAAAATGTCGGCCATGTCCGGCTCCTCGCAAAGGGTTCGACGAAAGTATGCTGCAGTGCAAAACTGCGCTCCTCCATCGATAACAATGGCGATGCGGTCGGCCGACAACCTTCCTCACGGAAACGTCAGCTTGGTTAGAATTCGTTGAGAATCGCCTGAAAAATGAGCTTTCGAACGATGCGTGCCGAGGAGAGGTCCGGAACGCAGGATCGTTGCGTTATTCCAGTTCGTCGTGTCGCGACGCAGCATCTTCCCTAGGCGCCGGCATCAGGTCGTCGAACAAGGCGCGCGCTTCCGTCGCAGGCCCGCGGCGGTCGCCGAAGCCGACGACGCGCAGGACCCGGACGGTCCGCTCGAGGGCGATGGTGAGGACGTCGCCGACCTTCACGCCGCGGCCGGCCGCGGAGATCCGCTGGCCGTTGACCCGGACATGGCCGGATTGCGCGAGCTCGGCCGCGAGCGCGCGGGTCTTCGCCACGCGCGCTCGCCACAGCCAGACGTCGATGCGCAGGCGGACCGGGGCGACGTCGTCCGGTCCCGCCATTCGGTTCAGGCGTCCGCGTCGCCGTTCTTGCCGACGCCCTTGCCCGACGCGCCGCCGCCGCCCTTGCGGGCGCTTGCCTTTCCACCCTGCTCAAGCTGGGCCTTGAGGGCCGCAAGCTTCGCGAAGGGCGAGTCCGGGTCCGGCGCGCGATCGGCGCGTTTCGCTGGGGGCGGAGCGGCGTGCCGCGCTCCGCGGTCTTCACGGTCGGGACGCGGGCGATCCTGTCCGGGACGGCCGCCGTCGCGGCGGCCGCGGAACGGCTCGCCGCCGCCCGGCCGGTTTTCGCCGCGGTTGCGGTCGCTCCCGAAGCGGGGACGCTCTCCCGCCGGGCGGCCGGGTCCGTCGCGACGGGCCGCCTCTCCGCCTTCGCGGCGCGGTTGCTCGGCGCCGCCGCCGCCGCCCTCACGACGGGGTCCGCGCGCCTGATGCGGGCGTTCGCCGCGCGGCTCCCCTGCGCGGCTCTGCTCGCGGCCGCGCGGGCGCTGGTTGTCGCGCCGGCCGAAGCCCGCGGGACGCCACACCTCGATCATCTCGGGCTCGGTCGCCACCGCGTCGGGCGCCGCGTCCAGCGCGGTATCGGCGGCGCTTTCGGCCGCAGCTTCTGCGGTCTCCGCCGTGAGTTCAGACGTCTCGACGCCCTCGTCTTCCAGCGCCGCCTCGACCGTTTCCGGCTCCGGCTCGTCGGCGTCGATCGGGTCGATCAGCGCCGGCGCCTGATCGCCGGCGTCGAACACCGGCGTGTCCTCGACGACGACCGCCTCGTCGTCGGCCGCGGCGTCCGCGACGTCCTCGGCGCTCGCCTCCTCGGAGGTCGCCGCGACCTCCTCGTCGCTCACGTCGGGAGCTGCGCCCTCGACAGACAGGTCGGGCTCCGCCACGTCGGGCGCGGCGGTTTCGACGGTTTCGGCGACGTCGTCGACCGGCGCGGCGGTCTCGGCGGCGTCCGTCTCAGGCGCCGCCAGCGCGGCGGCGACGGGCGGCGACACGGGGGCCTGGGCCTTGGGCCGCCGCTCCATGCGGTAACCCAGCGACTTCAGGATGGTCGCGAAATCGTCGCCGGAACAACCGGCGAGGGAGGTCATCGCCACCGTCACGGTGAAGGCGTTGCCGCCGAAGGCGCCGGCCGGGACCGCGCCCGACTGGCCGGGCTTCCAGGCGATCGCGGGCCGGATCAGGTCGGCCAGCCGCTCGAGGATGTCGACCCGGATCGCCCGCTCGCCGCAGACGCGGTAGCCGAGCGCCCGGTACACGCCCTTGTCGATCTCGGCGTCGACCGGGATCGAGGTGCGGCCGGAGGCCGCGAGGTGCGCGATGTCGTCGACCTTGCCGTCGGAATCCTTGCCGTGGGCCAGCGCCCAGAGCTGGGCGGCGAGCGCCCGGGGCGCCGGCTTCATCAGGACCGGCAGATAGAGATGGTGCGCGCCGAAGCGCACGCCGTACTTGCGCAGCGCCGCGCGCGACGGCTGGTCGAGGCCCTTGACCTCCTCCGCCACCTGCGCCCGGTCGAGCACCCCTAGCTCCTCCACGAGCTGGAACGCCACGCCTCGGGCGACGCCGGTGACGTCCTCGGCCTGCTCCAGCGCGCCGAGCGGCCCCAGCAGCTTCTGCACATGCGCGCGGATCCACTGGTCGAGCCGCTTTTCGACCTGCTCGCGGGCCGCGCCCGTCAGCTGGTCGTCGGCGAGGATGCGGATGCGGGGGCTGAGGGTCTTGTCGCCCTTCGACAGCTTGCCGACGAGCTCCCCCTGCCAGCGCACCGCGCCGTCGGAGGCGAGCACCACGTCGCCGTCGCCCGCATTGGAGAAGCGGTTGGCCCTGGCCTCGATCTCGCCGGCGAGCGCCTTCGAGGCCGCCGCGCGCAGCGCCTTGCCCTCGACGGTGTCGGCTGACGAGTCCGGGGCGAACTGGAAGCCCGCGAGCCGTCCGACGTGGTGGCCCTCGACGACCACGTCGCCGTCCTTGTTGATTTCGGCCTCCAGCATGTCCTTTTCCCTGAGGCGGCGCATGAGAACGCTGGTGCGGCGATCGACGAAGCGTTGGGCGAGCCGCTCATGCAGCGCATCCGAAAGCTTGTCCTCGACGCCGCGCGTCACTCCTTGCCAGTGGTCCGGGGCGCTCAGCCAATCCGTGCGATTGGCGACGAACGTCCAGGTCCTGATATGCGCGATGCGCGCGGAAAGCGTGTCGATATCCCCGTCGGCGCGGTCTGTCATTGCGACCTGCCGCGCGAACCAGTCGGTCGGGACCTTACCCGCAGAGCTCAGAAAACCATAGAGCTCCGCGAGAAGTTCGACGTGCTGGGCGGGTGCGATTTTGCGGTAGTCCGGCACCTGGCAGACGTCCCACAGCAGTTCGGTCCGCGCGCGGCCGCGCGCGGCGTCCCTGACGGCCGGATCGCGCGCGAGCGTCATGAGGGCGCGGACGTCGTCGGCGTCGGGCGCGCGCGTGAGGCCTTGCTCCGCCGGCGGCCGGGACAGGCTGTCGATCAGAGCGCCAGGCGAGCCGAAGTCGAGCTTGCCGTTCCGCCACTGCAGCACCCGGACGCTGTCGAAGCTGTGGGCCTCGATGCGCTCGGCCAGCTCCAGCTCGAACGGCGCGCAGCGGCCGGTGGTGCCGAAGGTTCCGTCCTTGAGGTGGCGGCCGGCGCGGCCCGCGATCTGGGCCATCTCGGCCGGGTTCAGCCGGCGGTGCTGGTGGCCGTCGAACTTTCGGTCGCCGGCGAAGGCGACATGATCGACGTCGAGGTTCAGCCCCATGCCGATCGCGTCGGTCGCGACGAGGTAGTCGACGTCGCCCGCCTGGTACATCGCGACCTGGGCGTTGCGGGTGCGGGGGCTGAGCTTGCCGAGCACCACCGCCGCGCCGCCGCGCTGCCGGCGGATGAGCTCGGCGATGGCGTAGACCTCCTCGGCCGAGAAGGCGACGATGGCGGTGCGCGGGGGGAGGCGGGTGATCTTGCGTTCGCCCGCGAACAGAAGCTGCGACAGGCGCGGCCGGGTCACGATGTTCGCGCCGGGAAGCAGCCGCTCCACCAGCGGCCGCATGGTGGCCGCGCCCAGCACCAGCGTCTCGTAGCGGCCGCGACGGTTCAGCAGGCGGTCGGTGAATACGTGGCCACGGTCGAGGTCGGCGCAGAGCTGGATCTCGTCGATCGCGACGAAATCGACGTCGAGATCGCGCGGCATGGCCTCGACCGTAGAGACCCAGTAGCGCGCGCCGAGCGGCTTGATCTTCTCCTCGCCCGTGACGAGGGCGACCTTCTCGACTCCGACCTTCTCGACCAGCCGGCCGTAGACCTCGCGCGCGAGCAGGCGCAGCGGCAGGCCGATCAGCCCGGAGCCGTGCGCCGCCATGCGTTCGATGGCGAGGTGGGTCTTGCCGGTGTTGGTGGGTCCGAGCACCGCCGTGACGCCGCGGCCGCGAAAGGGCGCGGCGAGGTCCGAGGCGGCGGCCGGCGCAAGATCTGCGACATCGGTCATTCACCCCTCCTTAGCATCTCGGCGCGACGGGATGCACGCGCTGCGAGTCCGGGGAGGCGGTCTTCGACCGGAACGAGTCTGGAACGAACGGGGGGCGAATCGGCGACCTGACGAAAATTCGCGATTCGTTCCAAAGGCTTGAATCGACTCGCGATTTCGGATGAAGCCCCGAAGACCGCGCTGTGCGGCCGAAAGCCTCAGGCCTCGACGGCGGGATCAGAGATCCTTGCCCTCGATCGACGCCCGCTGCGCGGGCCCGCCGACCGTGAACGAGCTGGCGGCGATCACCGCCATGCCGATTTCCGTGCGCACCGCGATCTTCCACGGCAGCAGCACGGGCGCGCCGGCGACCGGCGCAAGCCAGATCTCCATGTCCTTGTTGCTCTCCATGAACTCCACCTGCTTGCGGCCGGGCCGGTGGCCGGAGATCGCCTTATACGCCGCCTTGCAGACGACGACCTTGCCTTCGTACTGGCCGGGGCCGGGGGTGGAGGGCTTCACCGTCTCGAAGCGGTCGAACCTCAGCCCCACGTTGAAGCGCTGGCGGCCGTCGAACACGGGAAGCGTGCGGTCGCAGGTCGCGGGCGCCAGCGGATCGCCGCCGCTCGCCACGGGCATCATCAGCGCGCTGACCGGATCGACCACGCCGCGCTTGTCGGCGTCGGAGATCGGCACGATGCCCTCCGTCCGCGGCGGGGGCTCGACCGACATGTTCCGCACGGCGCCGGACACCAGCGCGAAACGGATGACCTGGCCCTTTTCGCCGGACTTGGTGTTGATGGCGTAGGCGGTCGGCGTCACGTGGTCGGCGCGGAACGCTCCGCGCGAGGTCGCGGCGCCGCGGCCCCCGGTCAGGAACTTCGCGAGGCCGGTCATGCGGGCGCTCACGTTCATGTCGTAGGATGAGTCCTTGAACCCCGCCTGCATCGAGGCCGCACCGATGCCGAACCCGGCGAGCGTCAGGTCGTAGCGGGCGCGCACGCGGGTTTCGGCGGCGTCGGCGGCGGGGGCGGCTGCGAGCCCGATGGTTGCGGCGAGCAGCAGGGCGGCGGCTTTGTGCGGAACGGGCATCTGCGATCGGCTACTCGATGAGGCCTGCGGGCCAGTCGGGACCGCGTCGGCCGTTGGGCGTAAAAGACCAGGCTTCCGTCGCATGTAGAGCCGGATCGTGCCCCTTGTGAGGCCGTCCGGCCGCCCGCCATCGCCTGAAACCCGTGGCGCGCTAGGTGCAAATCCCGAATCTTTCGACGCGGGACGTCGCCGAATTGTTGACGCCCGCGACGGCGGCGTCTATAGCACGGCCTTCTTTTTGAGGCTCCGACGCGAAAAGCGCGGACCGATCAGGTCCGCGACGAGATCGTTCGTTCGGGCCGGCACGACATCTCAGGAGTCACCCATGTCCCGGCGTTGCGAATTGACCGGCAAGGCCGTGCTGAGCGGCCACAAGGTCAGCCACTCGAACCACAAGACCAAGCGCAAGTTCCGCCCGAACCTGGTGCAGGTCTCGCTGATCTCCGAGGCGCTCGGCCGTTCGGTCCGCCTGCGGGTCTCTGCCCACGCCCTGCGTTCGGTGGAGCACCGCGGCGGCCTCGACGCCTTCCTCACGAAGGCGTCCGAGCTCGACCTCAGCCAGGGCGCCCGCGAGCTGAAGCGCAAGATCGCCAAGTCCGGCGACGCTCCGGCCGCCGAGGCCGTCGCCTCCTGATCTAGCGGTCTCACGGAGGACGCACCTCATGGCGCGTCCCGCCGTCGATCCTGTCAGCCTGATCTTTCCCGCCGCCGCGATGGCCCTGGTCGTCGCGGCGTCGAACGTTCTGGTCCAGCATCCTGTCGAGGCTTTCGGTCTTGGGGACAAGCTGACCTGGGGCGCGTTCACCTATCCGCTCGCCTTTCTCGTCACGGACCTGACCAACCGACGTTTCGGGTCCGCCGTCGCGCGCCGGGTGGTCTATGTCGGCTTCGCAGTGGCCGTGCTGCTGTCCCTGGGGCTCGCGACGCTACGCATTGCGATCGCGTCGGGGGCCGCGTTCCTGTTCGGCCAGTTGCTCGACGTGGCCGTCTTCTCAAAGCTGCGCCGGCTTGCGTGGTGGCGGGCTCCGCTGGCCGCGAGCCTCCTCGGCTCGGCCGTCGACACCGCTGTCTTCTTCACGCTCGCCTTCGCTGGCGACGCCGCGATGTCCGCCCCCGTGACGCCGTTCGGCGGCGCTGTCGCCGTTCCGCTATGGATCAGCCTCGCCGGCTTCGATTTCCTCGTGAAGGTTCTCGGCGCGCTCGTCCTGCTCGCGCCCTACGGCGCGCTGATGCGCGCGATCCGCCCGTTCGAGGCCGCGACGGCGCTGCATCCCCTCGAGTCTCGAGCGCGTCCCTAACCCCGCCACCTCCCAAACGGCGTCTCCGCAACCGGCGTCAGCGGCGGTTCGCCTGAGGCGAAGGCGGTGAGGTTGTCGACCACCAGCTGAGCCATCGCCGCCCGGGTCGCGGTCGAGGCCGACCCCACGTGGGGCAGCAGCACGGCGTTCGGAAGCGCGATCAGTTCGGCCGGAACCTGCGGCTCCTTCTCGAACACGTCGAGCCCGGCCGACAGGATCACGCCGTCGCGCAGCGCGGCGATCAGCGCCTGCTCGTCGATCACGGTGCCGCGCGCGACGTTCACCACCACGCCGTTCGAGCCCAGCGCCGCGAGAACCTCCGCATTGATGAGCTTGGCGGTCGACGGCCCCCCGGGGATGATGACGATCAGCGTGTCCACGTCGCGCGCCATGGCGACGAGGTTGGGGTAGTGCCGAAAGCTCACCTCGGGATTGGCTTTGCGCGAGTGGTAGACGATCGGCAGATCGAAGGCCTGGAGCCGCTTCGCGATCACCTGTCCGATGCGCCCCATGCCGACGACGCCGACCGTGCGCCCACGCAGGCTCGAGGTTAGCCGGTACGGGCCCTCTTTCGCCCAGCGCCCTTCGCGCACATGGGCCTCCGCTGGCCCGAACTCGCGCACCGCGGCGATCAGCAGGCCGACCGCGGTGTCCGCCACCTCGTCGTTCAGCACGTCGGGCGTGTTGGTGACGACGACCCCATTCTTCGAGGCCCAGCCGGCGTCCACGAGGTCGTAGCCGACGCCGAAGTTCGACACGATCGCGAGCTTCGGAAAGCGCGAGAGCAGGGCCTCGTTGACCGGGCGCTTGCCAAACACGCCGATCGCCTGGACCCGTTCGGCGATCTCCGACAGCAGGGCGTCCTCGGGGTTCGCTTCCCACAGCCGATGGGTCTCGAAGGTCTCCTCCAAGGAAGCGAGCGTCGCCTCCGGCGGACGGCCGGTCAGGAGCAAAACGGGGCGCGTCATGAGGCGATCCTGTTGGTTGATTGGCGAGGAGCGCGCGGACTTTAGCCGCTCACGAGGGCCATCATCAAACGTGAAAGGGGTCTTTTGAATTTCTTGTGCGCGTCCCGAACATCTGTGCAATATGCGCAGGCCTGATGCGCGGATCGCGTATGACGGCTCTGCCGAGCGGCGCCCTCGAGAGCGCGGCCGGCGCAGGGAGGACACTGAATGGCATCCGTCGAGATCCGCGACGTCCGCAAAGCCTATGGCTCGACCGCCGTCATCCACGGCGTCAGCGTCGACATCCAGGACGGCGAGTTCGTCATCCTGGTTGGGCCGTCCGGCTGCGGAAAGTCGACGCTGCTGCGGATGATCGCGGGCCTCGAGAGCATCACCGGCGGCGACATCCTGATCGGCGGGCG
The DNA here is from genome assembly GCF_016907975.1 of Methylopila capsulata. Lineage (GTDB taxonomy): Bacteria > Pseudomonadota > Alphaproteobacteria > Rhizobiales > Methylopilaceae > Methylopila > Methylopila capsulata. The sequence continues at coordinate 421,275 of NZ_JAFBCY010000002.1, read as the reverse complement.
GGTCGTGAACGACGTGCCGCCGAAAGAGCGGGACATCGCCATGGTGTTCCAGAACTACGCGCTGTACCCGCACATGACGGTGGCCGACAACATGAGCTTCTCCATGAAGCTCAGGAAGGCGCCGCAGTCCGAGATCGACGCCCGCGTGAAGACGGCGGCCGGCATTCTCGGCCTCGAAAAGCTGCTCGACCGCTACCCGCGCCAGCTTTCCGGCGGCCAGCGCCAGCGCGTCGCCATGGGGCGCGCGATCGTGCGCGATCCGCAGGTGTTCCTGTTCGACGAGCCGCTGTCGAACCTCGACGCCAAGCTGCGCGTCGAGGTCCGCACCGAGATCAAGGAGCTGCACCAGCGGCTCAAGACCACGACGGTCTACGTCACCCACGACCAGATCGAAGCCATGACCATGGCCGACAAGATCGTGGTGATGCACGACGGCATCGTCGAGCAGATCGGCGCGCCGCTGGAGCTCTACGACAACCCCGCGAACACCTTCGTCGCGGGCTTCATCGGCTCGCCATCCATGAACTTCATCAAGGGCAAGGTGGCGACCAACGGCTCCGCCACGTTCCGCACCGACGACGGCGTCGACCTGCCGCTCACGCGCGCGCCGGCGGCCTCCGACGGGCGCCCGGCGATCTACGGCGTGCGGCCCGAGCACTTCACGGTGTCCGACAGCGGCCTTCCCGCCGAAGTGGTGGTGGTGGAGCCCACCGGCTCCGAGACCCAGGTCTTCGCGAAGCTCGGGCAGAAGGAGGTCGTCGGCATCTTCCGCGAGCGCATCTCCATAGCGCCCGGCGACCGCATCATGCTCGCGCCCAATCCCGGCCTCGTCCATCTGTTCGATGCGGAGACCGGCGTCCGAATCTGATTTGTCCCGACGTCTTTTTCCGACGCACCGCCGGCGCTCAAGAACGATCGGCGGACGTCCCAAGGAGGAACCGATGAAGTTTACCCGACGCGACGTGCTCGCGACCGGCGCCGGCCTGGGCGCTGCCTCTCTGATCGGCGGCATGCCCGCCTTCGCGCAAAGCGCGACGGCCAAGATCGAGCCGGAGAAGGGCGCCAGCCTGCGCGTCCTGCGATGGTCTCCCTTCGTGAAGGGCGACGAGGACGCCTGGATCGCCAACACCAAGAAGTTCACGGAAGCGACCGGCGTCGAAGTCCGGATCGACAAGGAAAGCTGGGAGGACATCCGTCCCAAGGCGGCGGTCGCCGCCAACGTCGGCTCGGGCCCGGACATCATGTTCGTCTGGTTCGACGACCCGCAGCAGTATCCCGACAAGCTGCTGGACGTCAGCGACATCGCCGGCCAGATCGGCTCGGCCCATGGCGGCTGGTACGAGGGGCCGGCGTCCTACGCCCAGAGCGGCGGCAAGTTCGTCGGTCTGCCGCTCGCGGTCATCGGCAATGCGGTGTGCTACCGCGACAGCTGGGCGAAGCAGGCGGGCTTTTCGGAGTTCCCGAAGGACACCGCGGGCTTCCTCGAGCTCTGCAAGGCGCTGAAGGGCATCAACCATCCGGCCGGCTTCACCCATGGCCATGGCGTCGGCGACGGCAACAACTACGCGCACTGGCTGCTCTGGAGCCACGGCGGCCAGGTGGTCGATGAGAACAGCAAGGTCGTGCTCGACAGCCCCGAGACGATCGCGGCGGTGAAGTACGCCTCCGAGCTCTACAAGACCTTCATTCCGGGCACCGAGAGCTGGCTCGACGTCAACAACAACCGCGCGTTCCTCGCGGGCGAAGTGTCGATGACGGCGAACGGCATCTCGCTCGCCTACGCCACCAAGAAGGATCCGAAGCTCGCCGAGATGGCGGCGGATCTGAAGACCACCAACTTCCCCGTTGGTCCGGTCGGCAAGAAGGTCGAGCTGTTCCAGGTCACGACGCTGATTGCGTTCAAGTACACCAAGTTCCCGAACGCGGTGAAGGCGTACATGCAGTTCATGTACGACGAGGCGCAGATGGCCGAGTGGGTCACGCAGTCGAGCGGCTATTGCTGCCAGACGCTGAAAGGCTACGCCAACAACCCGGTGTGGACCGCCGATCCGCTCGCCGCTCCCTACGCCGTCGCCTCGGAGACGCTCCGTCCGAACGGCTACGCCGGCCCGCTCGGCACCGCCTCGGCCGGGTTCATGGCGGATTACGTGCTCGTCGACATGTTCGCCGAAGCCGTTACCGGCCAGCGGAGCCCGGAAGAGGCGGTCAAGCGCGCCGCCAAGCGCGCCGAGCGCTACTACCGGACGTGATCTAGGTTCGCGCCTGACGACGAACATCATCCCGGACGGCCCATCGGGCCGATCCGGGATCGCCCAGACCATCAAACGCGCCGTCATCCTCCGGCTTGACCTGAGGATCCATCTCAGGCGCAGAGCGCGACGCCCGAGATGGATGGTCCGGTCAAGCCGGACCATGACGGAGCTTCTTCTTCCCGCTTGAAGGCAAGGCGACACGCATGACCGCCGCCGCAGATCACCTGACCCATCCCGCCGCAAAGCGCTCGCTGATGTCGCGGATCGCGCACAGCCGGCACCTGCTCGGCCTCGTCTTCATGCTGCCGGCGGCGATCCTGCTGCTCGTGTTCCTGACCTATCCGCTCGGCCTCGGCGTCTATCTCGGCTTCACCGACACCACCATCGGCCGCGACGGCATCTGGATCGGGCTCGAGAACTACGAGCTCTTGATGGAGGACAGCGTCTTCCTGCTGTCGGTCTTCAACACGATCTTCTACACGCTCGTGGCGTCGATCCTGAAGTTCGCGCTCGGCCTCTGGCTCGCGCTGATCCTGAACGAGCATCTGCCGTTCAAGGCGTTCTTCCGCGCCATCGTGCTGCTGCCGTGGGTGGTGCCCACCGTGCTGTCGGCGATCGCCTTCTGGTGGATCTTCGACGCGCAGTTCTCGGTGCTGTCCTGGGCGCTGATCCAGCTCGGGATCATCGACCACAACATCAACTTCCTCGGCGATCCCTGGGCCGCGCGCGCCTCGGTGATCGCGGCCAACGTCTGGCGCGGCATTCCCTTCGTGGCGATCACGCTGCTCGCCGGCCTGCAGACCATCTCGCCCTCGCTGCACGAGGCGGCGACGCTGGACGGTGCCACCTCGTGGCAGCGCTTCCGCCACGTCACGCTGCCGATGCTCACCCCGATCATCGCGGTGGTGATGACCTTCTCGGTGCTCTTCACCTTCACCGATTTCCAGCTGATCTACGTGCTGACCCGCGGCGGGCCGGTGAACGCCACCCACCTGATGGCGACGCTGTCGTTCCAGCGCGCCATCCCCGGCGGCAACCTGGGCGAAGGCGCCGCGATCGCGGTCGCCATGATCCCGTTCCTGCTGGGCGCGATCCTGTTCAGCTACTTCGGCCTGCAGCGCCGCAAGTGGCAGCAGGGGGGGGCGGACTGATGGCCCCGATCTTCGTCATCCCGGCCGAAGCGGCGCAGCTGCGCAGAGCCGGGATCGTCCTCAGATTTAAGCGCCCCTCGCGACGCACGATCCCAGCTCTGCGCTTCGCTGCGGCCGGGCTGACGCAGCCAGCTTCGAGGCTTTCATGACCGCCGCCCACACAGCCGACGCGCCTCGGGCGAAGAAAGCCAAGGCCGCCGACGAAGGCGGCATGGGATTTCACGACAAGCTGCCGCGGAAGATCGTCACGATCTACATTCCGCTCGCCGTGTTCGTGTTCGTCCTGCTGTTCCCGTTCTACTGGATGGCGATCACCGCCATCAAACCGAACGAGCAGCTCACCGACTACGCCAACTACAGCCCGTTCTGGGTGGTGAAGCCGACTCTCGACCACATCAAGTACCTGCTGTTCGAGACCTCCTATCCGAACTGGCTCTGGAACACCGTCGTCATCTCGGTCTGCGCCACGGCGCTGTCGCTGGTCGCCTCGGTGTTCGCGGCCTACGCCATCGAGCGCCTGCGCTTCCGCGGCTCCAAGATCGTCGGTCTCGGCATTTTCCTCGCCTATCTCGTGCCGCCGTCGATCCTGTTCATCCCGCTCGCGCTGATGGTGTTCAAGCTCGGGCTCTACGACACCAAGTTCGCGCTGATCCTGACCTACCCGACCTTCCTGGTGCCGTTCTGCACCTGGCTGCTGATGGGCTACTTCCGCTCGATCCCCTACGAGCTGGAGGAGTGCGCGCTGATCGACGGCGCCAGCCGCTGGCAGATCCTCACCAAGATCATGCTGCCGCTGGCGGTCCCGGGCCTGATCTCGGCCGGCATCTTCGCCTTCACGCTCTCGTGGAACGAGTTCATCTACGCGCTCACTTTCATCCAGTCGTCGGAGGGCAAGACCATCCCCACCGGCGTGCTGACGGAGCTCGTGCGCTCCGACGTCTACGAGTGGGGCTCGCTGATGGCGGGCGCGCTGTTCGGATCTCTCCCGGTCGTCATCCTCTACTCGTTCTTCGTGGACTACTACGTCTCGTCGATGACCGGCGCCGTGAAGGAGTAAGCCTTGGGAATGGAACGCATCGGTTTCGTCGGCCTTGGCCTCATGGGCCACGGCATGGCGAAGAACCTGGTCGAGAAGGGCTATCCGCTCACCGTGATCGCCCACCGCAAGCGCGAGGCCGTCGAGGATCTCGTCGGCCGCGGGGCGAGCGAGGCGAAGAGCCTGGAGGAGCTCGCCAAGGCCTCCGACGTGGTCGTCATCTGCGTCACCGGTTCGCCGCAGGTCGAAGAGGCGGTGGCGGGCCTGAAGGGGCGCCTCGCCTCCGGCGCGCTCGTGATCGACGCCTCGACGGCGGACCCGACCTCGACCGCCAAGCTCCACGCCGAGCTGAAGGCGACCGGCGTCACGCTGGTCGACGCGCCGCTCGCTCGCACGCCGAACGAGGCGTGGGAGGGCAAGCTCGACACCATGGTCGGCTGCGATCCCGAGACCTTCGCGCGGGTGAAGCCGATCGTGTCGACCTACGCCTCGAACGTGGTCCACGTCGGGCCCTTCGGGGCCGGCCACACGCTGAAGCTCGTGAACAACTTCGTCGCCCAGGGCTACGGCGCGCTCTACTCCGAGGCGCTGGCGGTCGCCATCAAGTCCGGCATCGCGCCGAAGACCTTCGACGCCTGGATGCGCGGGACGCGCATGATGAACGGCTACTACGACACCTTCATGCGCTCGGCGATCGACGGCGAGACCGAGGCGTTCCGCTTCACCGCCCGCAACGCGCTGAAGGATTGCCTCTACCTCGAGTCGCTCGAGAACGGCCTCGCGATGTCGAACCCGCTGTCGAACGCGGTGAAGAACATGTTCGCCCACGCGGTCAGCCAGGGCCGCGGCGACGAGTACGTGCCGGTGATCGCCGAGCTGGTCGCGAAGGCGAACGGCGTGACGATCGAGAAGGCGTAAGGGACGGCGTCGTTCCCGCCGGACTCCGGACAGATGCGGGCGCCCCCCGCGTCAGCGCTCCGGTCCGGCGGGGGCGATGTCAGCCGTCTTCACCACGCGGCCGCGTCGCTCGCGCATGAGCAGGTAGAGCCCCGAGCCGATGACGATGCCGGCGCCCGCCAGCGTCCACAGGCCGGGCACGTGCCCGAAGATCACGAAGCCGAGCGCCGCCGCGGCGATGAGCTGGGTGTAGATGAACGGCGAGAGGACGGCGGCCGGCGCCAGCCTGTGCGCGGCGATGAAGAAGTAGTGGCCGAGCGCGCCGAAGCCGCCGACCGCGACCATCAGAATCCAGCCCTGCCACGTCGGCCAGATCCAGACGAAGGGCGCGAGCGGCGTCACGATCGCGGCCCCGATCAGGCTCGAATAGAACAGCGTGGTGGAGGTGGCGTCGTGCCCCGCCAGCATGCGCGTCGTGATGATGTAGAGCGCGTAGAACAGGCAGTTGAGGAACGACAGCGCCGCGGCGGGATGGATCCCGCCGAGCCCCGGCCGGGTCACCACCAGAACGCCGAGGAAGCCGACCAGAATGGCTGCGAGCCGCTTCGGTCCGACCCATTCGCCGAGCATCGGCCCGGCGAGGATCGCGACCACGAACGGCGTCGCGAAGGTGATGGTCATCGCTTCGTCGAGCTGAAGGTACTTCAGGGCGACGAAGTTGCTGGCGGTCGAGAGCACCAGCAGCGTCGCCCGCCCGATCTGCAGCGGCAGCTTCTTCGTCCGCGTGATGCCGGGCGTGGTCCAGGGGTTCAGGAAGACGAAGGCCAGCAGGAAGTGGAAGGCGTAGCGCGCCCAGACCGCCTGGATCGCGTGCATCTGGTGGTTCAGCGTTTTCGCGATCGCGTCGAGGCACGCGAAGCAGGCGAGCGCCGCCAGCATCAGGCCGATGCCCTTCAGCCGCGCGGCGCGCGCCGCCTCGCTCGTGGCCTCCAGATTGCCCGCGAAGCGCGGAGAGCCGTCGGCCATCAGTAGGTCGCCCGGCCGCCCGACACGTCGAACACGGATCCGGTGGTGAAGGAGCATTCCTTGGAGGCGGCGAACACGATGAGGCTCGCGACCTCCTCCACCTCGACGAACCGTCCGCGCGGGATCTTGGACAGCATGTAGCCAATGAACTCCTCGGTCATCTGCGAGAAGATCTCGGTCTTGGCGGCCGCCGGCGTCACGGCGTTGACCGCGATGTCGTGAGCCGCGAGCTCCTTGCCGAGCGATTTGGTCAGCGCGATCAGGCCGGCCTTCGAGGCGGAGTAGGCGGGGGCGTTCGGGTTGCCCTCCTTGCCGGCGATCGAGGCGACGTTGACGATGCGGCCGTAGCCCTGGCCGATCATGACGGGCGCGACCGCGCGGCAGCAGTGAAACGGGCCGTCGAGGTTGATCGCCATCACCTGGCGCCAGGCGTCGAGGTCGTACTCCCAGGTCGGGGCGTTGGGGCCGGCGATCCCGGCGTTGTTCACCAGCACGTCGATGCGGGAGAATTGATCGAGCGTCGCGTCGCGGGCGCGTTCCACCGAGCCGTAGTCCGTCACGTCGACGGCGACGGCCATGGCGGCCGGCCCGAGCTCGCGGGCCGTCTCTTCGGCCTTCGCCGCGTCGCGGTCCCACAGCGCGACGCGCGCGCCGCCTTCGATCAGACGTTCGGCGACGGCGCGGCCGATGCCGCGCGCGCCTCCGGTGACGACCGCGGCGCGGTCGGCGAAATCATAGGTGTTGGCCAAGGCGTGTCCTCGAACGGGGTCGGCCGATCTTGTCGTCGTCGCGACCGGAGGCTAAAAATGTTCACGAGATGAAAAAAAGAACAAGTCCAGTTGGCGGCGTCGGGGCATGAGCCCCACGCATGCGGCGTCCCGCCTGTGACGGGAAAGGGTTATTCGTCGGCGTCTTCGGCGTGATCCTCGGCCGGCGCGGGCGCCCCGCCCAGCTGACCGCCGAGGGTCCGACCCATTTTGCGGAGCAGCTTCTTGAGCCGCTTCCGATCCTTGCCGTCGAGCCCCTCGACCATCTCGCCTTCGAGCCTCGCCCAGACCTCCTCGACCGCCGCCGCGCGGCGCCGACCTTCGTCCGTGAGCCCGACCCGCACCACGCGGCCGTCCCCGCCGGGCGCCGACCGTCGCTCGACCAGAGATTGCGCGGCGAGGCGGGCGACGGTCTTCGACGCCGTCGGCGGTCGGACGCGGAGATGGATGGCGAGGTCGCCCATCGTGCGGTCTTCGTCGGCGAGCAGCGTCAGCACCTGCTCTTGCCCGGGGAACAGGCCGAGTTCGCTGAGAAGCTGCGCGGCGCGCGCCCGGTGCAGCCGCGCCGCGTGGACCAGCTCGTAACCGACGGTCTTCGAATAAGGGCTTTTCATTGGATATGCCTTCGCCGCCCGACCGATGCTATGCGTGAGAGACCTCTTAAAGTCGACTGCGGCGTCTCACTCTTTAGGCGGAGGCGCGCGATTTATTTATCCCGCATCGGTTGCGGCCCCTAACGCCTGCGATACCCCCCGGCAAAGCGCGGCGTAGGCCGGGCTCATCCGAAAGCCTGAGGAGCGCGGTTCGTCCGCCGTCACCGTGATCTCATCCGCCGCGCGGCCGGGCCGCGGCGTCATCACGACGATCCGATCGGCGAGATAGACGGACTCGAAGACGGAGTGGGTGACGAACACCACCGTCCATCCATGCTCCCGCTTCAGAGCGAGCAACTCGTCGTTGAGCTTGAAGCGGGTGATCTCGTCGAGCGCGCCGAAGGGTTCGTCGAGCAGCAGCAGGCGGGGGCGGGCGACCAGCGCCCGCGCGATCGAGACCCGCATGCGCATGCCGCCCGAAAGCTCCCCGGGATAGGCCCCCGCCCTGTCGGCGAGGCCGACGCGCGCCAGCGCTTCCGCGACCCGCGGCGCCGAGGCCGTGCGGCTGATTCCCTTCAGCCGGAGCGGCAGGCGCACATTGTCCGCGACCGTCGACCAGGGCGCGAGCGTCGGGTCCTGCAGCACCATGCCGATGTCGGCGGCCGCCGCCGGATCGCGCCAGACGACGGCGCCCGAGGTCGGCGCGGTCAGGCCCGCGATCATTCGCAGCGCGGTGGACTTGCCGCAGCCGGAGGGACCGAGCAGCGCCACCACCTCGCCGTCGCCGACCGTCAGATCGAACCCGTCGAGCGCCGCGATCTCGCGACCAACGGCGTGGGTCCCGCGGGCCCGCGGCGCCACGTTCGTGGAGGCGAAGGTCTTGGAGACCCGTTCGAGCGCGACGAAAGGCGTGGGCGGCAGACTGTGCGTCATCGGCGGCACTATGCCGACGCGGCGCGGGCTTCGCTATGCTGGCGGCATGAGCCTGCTGATCACGGCCTTCGGCGCCTTCGACTGTGGCTGGAATTGCTCCGAGCGCCTGCTCGACGCCCTGGAGGACGAGCGCGAGGCGCTGGCCGCGCTCTGGGGCGGGCCGGTCGCCTTCGTGCGGTTCGCGGTCGACACCGAGGCGGTCGCCGGCCGCCTTCGCGCGGCGCTCGCCGCCCATCGACCGACCCACCTCCTGCTCATGGGACAGGCCGCCGGCCGCGCCGGCCTGTTGTTCGAACGGATCGCCCGCAACGATCGCGACCTGCGCGCACCCGACGCCTGCGGACGTTGCGGCGCGCTGGGGCCGGTCGATCCGGCCGGGCCCGAAACGCGCGTCGCCACCTGGCCGGACCTCGCGGGCGCGGTCGCTCGACTCGCGAGCGAAGGGCTGCCGGTCGCGCTGTCCGATGACGCCGGCCGTCACCTTTGCAACCAGACGCTCTATCTTGCGCTCGGCGTCGAAGGGCTGAACGCCGTGTTCCTGCACCTGCCGCTGCTGCCGGAGCAGGCGGCCGAGGGCCTGCCCGCGGCGCAGGGCGGCCGGCCGACGCTGCCCTTGGACGATATGAGGCGTGCGGTCCGCGCGCTTCTGTTGCATAGCAGGCGTTCCGCGGCGGCCTCAGCCGCGGAGAGCTGACGCCGCCGAGGATCGACGATGACGCTGCCCCACCGCCGCTGGACCGAGATGACCACGGAGGAGTTCCGCAACGGCGACGTGGCGACGTGGATCGCCGTGCTGCCGGTGGCGGCCGTCGAGCAGCACGGGCCGCATCTGCCCGTCGGCGTCGACGCCATGCTGGGCGACGGCTACCTCGAGCGGGCGCTGGCGCTGGTCCCGGAGGATCTGCCCGTCACGGTCCTGCCGATGCAGACCATCGGCGCTTCCACCGAGCATCTCGCGTTTCCGGGCACGCTGACCCTGTCGGCCGAGACGACGATCCGCGCGTGGACCGAGATCGGCGCGTCGGTGGCGCGCGCCGGGGTGCGCAAGCTGATCCTGCTCAACAGCCACGGCGGCAACACGTCCGCGCTCGACGTGGTGGCGCGCAACCTGCGGGTCGCCCACGGCATGCTGGCGGTGGTCACCAGCTGGCACCGGCTGGGCTATCCGGCGGGCCTGTTCTCCGCCGACGAGCTTCGGCACGGCATCCACGGCGGCGAGATCGAGACCTCGGTCATCCGCGCGCTGCGTCCCGAACTGGTCCAGATGGACCGCGCCGAGCACTTCCGCTCCGCGACCTACGCCATGGAGCGCGACTTCGCGCAGCTGCGCGCGGCGACGCCGGCGGGATTCGGCTGGATGACGCAGGACCTCCACCTCTCCGGCGCGGTCGGCGACGCGGCCGCCGCCACGGCGGAAGCGGGCGAGGCCGCGCTCGACCACGGCGCGGCGGCCTTCGTGGAGTTGCTCCGCGACGTGCGCCGTTTCGCGCTCGATCGGCTGGCGAAGGGGCCGCTCGACCGCTGAGATCGGCTCGACAAGCGCCGCGCGCCGTCCCACCATGGGCGCCGAAAAAGGTTCAAGAACAGGAGGCCGACCGCCATGCAGGACGTTCGTCAGGAGGGGCAGCTGATCCAGGGTCTCGCGGTGATCGAGACCACGGAGAGCGACAACGTTCTGCGCTGGGACGGCGAGATGCTCTATGTGGAGCACGACGTCTACCACAACGGCCAGCTGGTTCATCGGAAGTACCGCCGCCGCGTCACGGCCGACGTCGCCCGCACGCTTCTCACCACGGTGGCGAAGGCGTCGTAGATCCGCCTCTAAGGGCCGGGATACGAGGGCGGGAGTCCGCGGGCTTTTGGAAGCCCACGTTTGCGTCCCGCCTCACCCCTTCAAGAATGCCTCGATCCGTGCCAACGCCGGCTCGGCCTGCGGGTCGGGCAGCGCCACGTGGACGTGCGGGGAGCCCGGCCAGACCGCGAGTTCCGCCGGGTTGCCCGCCGCGGCCCAGCGGGCCGCCATGAACAGCGTGTCGTCCACCAGAGGGTCGCGTCCGCCCACGGTGAAGATCGCAGGCGGCAGACCGGCGAGGGCGCCGTAGAGCGGGGAGACGTCGGGCGCCTGACGGTTCTCGCCCCCCTGCAGGTACTGGGCGACGAACATCCTGAGATCGCGCGCGCCGAGCACGAGACCCTTCGGCTGGAAGCTGCGGGCGCTCGGCGTGAGGCCGAGGTCGAAGCAGCCGGCGGTGAGGTTAGCCCGCGCGAACGGCGTCAGTCCGTGGCGGTCGCGCAGCCGCAGCAGGGTGACGACCGCGAGATGCGCGCCGGCCGATTCGCCGCCGATCAGCAGCCGCTCCGCCCCGAACCGTTGCTTCGCCTCGCGGATCAGCCACAGCGCCGCCGCCTCGCAGTCGTCGGGCGCGGCGGGGTAGGGGTTCTCGGGCGCGAGCCGGTATTCCACCGAGACGCAGACGAGGCCGAGCTTCACGGCGAAGCGATCGAGCCGCGGGTCGTCCTGGTCCGCGGAGCCGAAGGTCCAGCCGCCGCCGTGAATGTGGAGGTAGACGCCGGTCGCCTGCGCCGGGGGCGCGATCACGCGGAGTTGAAGCGGGCCGCCCGGACCCGGGATCGTCACGGTCTCGGCCCGCGCCGACTTCGGCTCGCCGATGAACGGGCTCAGCCCCAGCTTGCGCCGCTCGCGCACCGCGGCGGGACCGATCGACCACGCGTCCGGCGCGCCGGACGCCTGCGCCATCAGGCGCTCGTTCAGGGCGACGGTCCCTTCGGGAGCCGCGTCGGGCGCGAAGGCGGCGGGGTCGATCGTCAGAAGGGGCGTCATGGTGGCGTCCGGAAAGCTTGCGGCGCAGCGGGGAGTGGGAGGAAACCGCCGCCGGGGGCCTTTCCGCAAGCCCGGGAGGACGCGACATTCAGCCGATGAGCCAGGAATCGACTGTCGCCGGCGTCTCGTCGGGCGCTGCGCCGCACCAGTCCATCGCGCGAATCACCGTCCGCACCCGCGGGCCGGGCCTCGTCGACGTCACCGCGCGCGTGGCGGACGCGCTGCGCGAAGGGCGCGCGGGAGACGGCCTGCTCACGCTGTTCGTGCGCCACACCTCCGCCTCCCTCACCATCCAGGAGAACGCGAGCCCGGAGGTGCGCGACGACCTCGTGGACGCGCTGGACAGGCTCGCGCCGCGCGACGCCGGCTGGCGGCACGACCTCGAGGGGCCGGACGACATGCCGGCCCACGTGAAGACCATGCTGACCGGCGTTTCGCTTTCGATTCCGGTGATTGCAGGCGCGCCGACGCTCGGGACCTGGCAGGGAATCTACCTCGTCGAGCATCGCGATCGGCCGCATGAGCGGGAGATCGTGACGCATTTCATCGGGGCGGCGATATGACAGCGCTGTCATCGCCAGAAGGAAGGTCTTCGCGCTGCAACGAAATCTTGCGTCTTTCGCTGCGAACGTGTTGAAGATGTGATCATGGACGACGTAACGCATCGACTTCCGTGTGGCGGGGGCGCTAAGACGACTTCATGATGACGATCGCCGAACCCTCCGCGTACCGCCTGCTCATTGCCGACGATCACCCGCTGTTCCGCACCGCACTCAAAGAAGCGGTGAAGGAAGAGGCCGCCGAGATCGTCGAAGCTGGATCCTTCGACGCCGCCACCAAGGCGCTCGAGGAGGATTCCTCCTTCGATCTGGTGCTGCTGGATCTCACGATGCCGGGCGTCAGCGGCTTTTCCGGCCTGATGTACCTTCGCGCGCAGTATCCCGCGATCCCGGTGGTCGTGGTGTCGGCCAACGAGGACCCGGCGACCATTCGCCGCTGCATGGACTTCGGCGCCTCGGGCTTCATCCCCAAGACCCTCGACGTCTCCCAGATGCGCGTCGCCGTGCGCGTCGTGCTGGCCGGCGACAACTGGACGCCGCCGGACCTCGACCTGTCGCTCGCGACCGACGATCAGACCGCGAAGCTCGTTTCCCGCCTCGGCACGCTGACGCCCCAGCAGGTGCGCGTGCTGATGATGCTCAGCCAGGGCCTGCTCAACAAGCAGATCGCCTACGAGCTCAGCGTCTCTGAGGCCACGGTGAAGGCGCACGTGTCCGCGATCCTCGCCAAGCTCGGCGTCGAGAGCCGCACCCAGGCGGTGATCGCCGCCTCCAAGATCGAAGCCGGCCAGTGGCCGGAGCGCGCTGCGAGCTGACGGTTTAGGCTGCGGCGCAGCCGTCCGCGAACGCGACTGACCAAGCGACGGCGCCGAATCGGATTCGGTGCCGTTCGCATGTCCGGGTCATGGCGCAGTGCGGGATTCCGAATTAGGGCGCGGGCGTCCCTCCCCCGGAAGGGGAGGGTGGACGGGCGAAGCCCGGCCGGGTGGGGTGGGTTCAGACAAAGCCTCGCCGCCGCAGCAGCGCCCTACGTCGAACGCCCCACCCGACCTTGGCTTCGCCAAGGCCACCCTCCCCAAGCTCCGCTTGAGGAGGGATCCCCGCGCTCAGCCTTGACGCCGCTGTGCGGTTCGATCGCTCACTCCGCCGCCGCGGCGCGTTGGGCGAGGAGCTGGGCGAGCAGCGCGCGGAGCGCGGCGGGGCGGATCGGCTTCGGCAGCACCTGGACGTCCTTCTCCGCCGCCTGCTCACGCAGGCCCGGCGATCGATCGGCGGTGATCAGGATCGCTGGGATCGGCTGGCCGAGCTTCCAGCGGAGGTTGACGATCGCCTCCAGGCCGTCCGCCTCGTCGAGATGGTAGTCGGCCAGCAGCGCGTCGGGCGTCAGCTTGCGCGCGCGCATCAGCGCCTCGGCCTCGCGCTGGTTGGCGGCGGTCAGCGCGGTGCAGCCCCAGCCGCTCAGCAGCGTCGCCATGCCGTCGAGAATCGCCGGCTCGTTGTCGATCGCCAGCACCACGAGGCCGACGAGCGCGGCGCCGCGCGCGCCGACGAGACCCTCGGCCGGTTTCGGCGCCGGCAGCGCCACCGAGGTCGGCAGCTCGATCGAGAACACGGAGCCCATCCCCGGCTTGGAGCGCAGCGTCAGGGGATGGTCGAGCACGCGCGCGATGCGCTCCACGATCGACAGGCCGAGGCCGAGCCCCGGCGCGACCTTAGCGCCCTGTTCGAGGCGCTTGAACTCGCGGAACACCAATTGCTGCTGGCCCGAGGCGATGCCGAGGCCGGTGTCCCACACCTCGACCCGGATCCGGCTGTCCGGCAGGCGGCGCACGCCGACGATGACGCGGCCCGCCGGCGTGTACTTGATGGCGTTGGAGACGAGGTTCTGCAGCAGGCGGCGGAGCAGCCGGCGATCGGAGCGCACGGCGAGGCTGGTCGGCACCACCGCGAGCTTCAGTCCCTTGTCGGCCGCGACCGGCGCGAACTCGCGGCCGAGCTGGCCGGTGATCTCGTCGAGGCGGAACACCGACAGCTCCGGCTTCATCGCGCCGGTGTCGAGCCGCGAGATGTCGAGCAGGGCGGAGAGGATCTCCTCGACCGCGTCCAGCGAGGCGTCGACGTTGCGCGACAGCCGGCCGAAGTCCTCCTCGGGCGTCGTCCGCTCCACCAGGCTGGTCGCGAACAGCCGCGCGGCGTTCAGCGGCTGCAGGATGTCGTGGCTGGCGGCCGCGAGAAAGCGCGTCTTCGAGATGTTGGCCTCGTCGGCCACCGTCTTGGCGCGGGCGAGCTCCTGGTTCAGGCGCGTCAGCTCGCGGGTGCGCTCGCGCACCCGGCGCTCGAGGTTCTCGTTCGCGAGCTCCAGCGCCTGCTGGGCGTTCACGGTCTCGGTGATGTCGGTGTAGGTCGTCACCACGCCGCCGTCCGGCATGCGGGCGGAGCGGATCTCGATCACGCGGCCCGAGGGCTGCAGGCGGGTGCGCAGCGTCTCCAGCCGCACCACGAAGCGCTGGATGCGGTCGGCGACGAACTCCTCCTCGTGCACCGGGCCGTAGAGACCGCGAGCGGCGTTGAAGCGGAAAATGTCGTCGAGGCCGACGCCGGCGTGGATCATCTGCTCCGGCAGGTCGAACAGCTCGCGGAACTCGCGGTTCCAGGCGACCAGCTTCATGTCGCCGTCGATCGCGGTGATGCCCTGGCGGGCGTTGTCGAGCGCGGTCTGCAGCACGTCGCGGTTCGACTGCATGGCGGCGGAGGCGTCGTCCAGCAGGCGCAGCGCGTCCTGGGTCGTCACGTTGCGGCGGCTGAGCAGAAGCGACAGCACGAGGCGGGACGAGGCCGCGCCGATGGCCGAGGCGAGCAGGTGTTCGGCGAAGCGCAGCGTCTGGACGTCGGCTTCCGCCTTCGGCTCCAGCGGCACGCCGCGGCCGCGGGCGAAACCAGCGAAGGCCCGGTCGGCCCGGTCGGCGCCGAGGTAGCGCCCGACCGTCTGGACGAGGTCGCTCGTCGTCACGCGCGAGCGCCAGGGGCGGAAGCTGCCGGCGGCCTGTGCGGGCGCAGGCGGCGCGCCGCCGTCCGAGAAGGCCTCCGCCTGCTGGCTCTCGATCTGGGACGGCGCGCGGAGCAGGGAAACGAGCACGAAGGCGAGCGCGTTCAGCAGCAGGCTCCAGAACACGCCGTGCGCCAGCGGATCGGCCATGCCGGCGCCGAACAGGCTGCGCGGCGCGAGCCAGCTGAGCCCGTACGGCCCATCGTCCAGGAACGCGGTCGAACCCGGCCAGTGGCTGGCGAGAGCGGGAAGGGCCAGCGTCCAGGCCCAGGTGACGAGCCCGACGGAGAGACCCGCGATCGCGCCGCGCGCGGTTGCGCGCCGCCAGGCCAGCCCGCCGAAGAAGGCGGGCGCGAGCTGCGCGATCGCCGCCAGCGACAGCAGGCCGAGGCTCGCCAGCTGCGCCGCGCCGGCCAGCCGGTGCGCCGCGTAGGCCCCAAGCAGGATCACAACGATCGCGAGCCGCCGGAAGCCCAGCAGCCGGCGGCTCATGTCCGGCCGGGAGGTCTCGGGGCCCTTCAGCAGGGCGGGAATGACGAGGTCGTTCGACACCATGATGGCGAGGGCGACGCTCTCGACCAGCACCATCGCGGTCGCCGCCGACAGCACTCCGGTGAGAGCGATCACCGCGACCCAGGGCGTGTCGGCGGCGAGCGGCAGGGCCAGCACGTAGGCGTCCGGATCGACCCCCCGCCCGGCTCCGAAGGTCGTGAGCCCCGCCGCGGCGATCGGCGCGACGAACAGGCTCATGGCCACGGCGTAGAACGGGAACAGCCAGGCGGCGGTGGCGGTCTCGTCGGCGTTGCGGGCCTCGACCACCGTCACATGGAACTGGCGCGGCAGCAGGAAGGCGCCGAGGAACGAGAGCAGCGCGAGCGCGGCGAAGGAGGCCGCCGACGGCGCGTGTTCGAAGGGCGTCAGCACGCCCGCCGCGGACGCTCGGCTGTAGAGGTCCGTGGGGCCGTCGAACAGGCTCCAGACCACGAAAGCGCCGACGGCGAGGAACGCGCCGAGCTTCACGACCGATTCGGTCGCGATCGCCAGCATCAGACCCTCGTGGCGCTCGGTCGCCTCCACCTGCCGGGTGCCGAACAGGCAGGCGAAGACCGCGAGCGCGAGCGCGGCGGCGAGCGCGGGATCGACCGGCAGGTCGCGCCCCAGCGCCGTTCCGAGCGCGAGGGTGATCGCCTTGAGCTGCAGCGCGAGATAGGGCGTCGCGCCGATCACAGCGGCGACCGCGACAAGCCCCGCGACCCTTTGGCTCTTGCCGTAGCGGGCGCCGATGAGGTCGGCGATCGAGGTGATGTTGTTCGCCTTGGCGAGCCGGACCACCCGCGCGACCAGCGGCCGGAACGCGCCGATAGCGACCACAGCGCCGAGCGTCAGGGCGAAGAAGGTCCAGCCCGAACTCGCCGCGAGGCCCACCGCCCCTGCAAAGGACCAGGCGGTGCAGTAGACGCCGAGGCCGAGCGCGTAGAGATGAGGACGTATGCGGCCGGCGAGCCACGCCGGCCGGCGCGCTTCGCCATAGGCCGCGACGCCGAGCAGAAGGGCGAGATAGGCGGCGGCGACCGCGACGATGATCCAGCCCTGCACGCGTTCGTCTCCCGGCTTCTCACGTTCGACGCGGCGACCCTACACCGGCGGGGGTCGCCGGAACGGGATCGACGGTCAAGAACTTCGTCGCCTTGCCTTCCGTCAAACCTTCGCTAACGTCCAGTGATCATTCGGCCAAGGCCGGCGCAGCGTTGAGGGTCAGACATGTCGATGCTTCAGGAATTCAAAGAATTCGCCATGAAGGGCAACGTCGTCGACCTCGCGGTCGGCGTCATCATCGGCGCGGCCTTCGGCAAGATCGTCGAGAGCCTCGTCGGCGACGTCTTCATGCCGATCATCGGCGCGGTCGTCGGCGGCCTGGATTTCTCGAACTACTTCCTTGGCCTGTCCTCCGCGGTGACCGCCACCTCGCTCGTCGAGGCCAAGAAGCAGGGCGCTGTGCTCGCCTACGGCAACTTCCTCACCATCGCCATCAACTTCGCGATCATCGCCTTCATCCTGTTCCTCATCATCAAGGCGGTGAACCGGCTGAAGAAGAAGGAAGAGGCGAAGCCCGCCGCCGTCGCCGAGACGCCGCAGGACGTGAAGCTGCTCGGCGAAATCCGCGACCTGCTGGCCGGCCAGCAGACGCGCGCCTGAGGCGGCCGCGCCGCCGCGTCCACAAGGAAGGCCCATCGCCCCCGCGGCGGCGCCAGATACGCCAGCGCCTGGCGCCGTCCGGCCTCGCCGGGCGGCGCGGGGTCTTTCTCGTCATCCATAAGGTTCGCCATGGCCGCCCGGTTCGTGCTCCACCACACGCCCCAGTCCCGCGCGCAGCGCATCCTCTGGCTGCTCGAGGAGAGCGGCGAGAGCTTCGAGATCGTCGCCCACGACTTCGCGGCGCGGACCCACAAGACGCCGGAGTTCCTGGCGCTAAACCCCGACGGCAAGCTTCCGACCCTCGTCGACCGCGGCCCGGACGGCGCGTGGGAGACGGTCGTGACCGAAAGCGCGGCGATCGTGATCCATGTGGCGGACGCTTCGGCCGATGACGGCCTCGCGCCCGCGCCGAGCCACCCCGACCGCGGGGCCTATCTCAACTGGATCGTCTACATGGCGGCCGCCCTCGAGCCGGCGCTCGCCGACGCGGCGTTCCCGCGCGCCGAGCCGCCGCCGCCCTCCGCCATCGGCTGGCCGCCCTACGAGGCGACGGTCGCCCGCCTCGCCGCGCAGCTTGCGAACACGCCCTACATTCTGGGCGACCACTTCAGCGCCGCCGACGTGATGGTGGGCGCGATGCTGGCGTGGACGCGCGGCTGGGGCCGGCTGCCGGAGCCCGAGAGGTTCGACGCCTACCTCGCGCGGCTCAGCGCGCGGCCGGCCTACAAGCGGGCCTACGGCGGCTAAGTCTCGGCCCGCTCAGCCGAACGCGGTCGCGAGCGCCCTCTGATAGATCCGCGTCAGCGTCTCGAGGTCGGCCACCGCCACCCGCTCGTCGATCTGGTGCATGGTCTGGCCGACGAGGCCGAACTCCACCACCGGGCAGTAGCTCTTGATGAAGCGCGCGTCGGAGGTGCCGCCGCCGGTGGTGAGCGCCGGGCGACGCCCGGTCTCGACCTCCACGGCGGCGCAGATCGTCTCGACCAGCGGGCCCTGCGGCGTCAGGAAGGCCTCGGCGTTCGGCCGCTCGAAGAAGAGCGCGTAGTTGCCCGCGCCGACGGCGTCGTCGAGCCGCTCCGCAATCAGCGCCATCAGGCTCGCCGAGGTGTGGAGGTCGTTGTAGCGCACGTTGAACTGCAGCGCGGCGTCGCCGGGGATGACGTTGTACGCGCCGGTCCCGCTGCGTACGCCGACCACCTCGAGGTTCGAGGGCTCGAAATGCTCCGTCCCTTCGTCCAGCGGCTCGCCCATCAGCGCGGTGAGCGCGGGCCCGAGCTCCCGGACGGGATTGCGGGCGAGGTGGGGGTAGGCGACGTGGCCCTGCAGGCCGGGAAGCGTCACCACGCCGGACAGGCTGCCGCGGCGGCCGATCTTGGCGACGTCTCCGAGCGCTTGCGGGTTGGTGGGCTCGCCCAGCAGGCAGCCGGAGAAGCGCTCGCCGCGGGCGTGCGCCCACTCCAGCAGCTTCGCCGTGCCGTTGATCGCCGGGCCCTCCTCGTCGCCGGTGATGAGGAAGGCGACCGGCCCGCCGAGGTCCCCGCCGCCGTCGAGCGCGCGGGCGACCGCGGCCACCATGCAGGCCACCGCGCCCTTCATGTCGACCGCGCCTCGGCCGTAGAGCTCGTCGCCGACGATCGTCCCTGAGAACGGCGCCTGGCTCCAGCGGGCCTCGTCGCCGGGCGGCACCACGTCGGTGTGGCCTGCGAACACGAAGGCCTCGCCCGCGCCGCGCCGGGCGTAGAGGTTCGCGATGTCCGGCGTGCCCTCGTCGGAGAACACCGGGCGGTGGATCTCGAAGCCGAGCGGCGCCAGCAGCCGCTCCAGCAGCGCGTGGGCCCCGCCCTCGTCCGGGGTCACGCTCCGGCAGGCGATCAGCGCCTGCGCGACCGCGACGGGATCTCGGGGGTCGATGGACATCGCACGCGTTCTCCCGCGAGGCGCCCCCTCACCCGTCATCGCTGACGCGATGCCGACCTCTCCCCGCTGGGGAGAGGTAAGGAAGCGGCTCCGTTCTTCATCTCTCCCCGGCGGGGAGAGGTCGGCCCGCAGGGCCGGGTGAGGGGGCTTTCGCCCTCAGTCCCTGAGCAGCTCGTTGATGGCGGTCTTGGAGCGGGTCTGGGCGTCGACGCGCTTCACGATCACCGCGCAGTAGAGCGAGGGGCCTGGCGTTCCGTCGGGCAGCGGCTTGCCCGGCAGCGCGCCGGGGACCACGACCGAATACTCCGGCACCTCGCCCACGAAGACCTCGCCGGTCGTCCGGTCGACGATCTTGGTGGTCGCCGAGATGAAGACGCCCATGGAGAGCACCGCGCCCTTGCGCACGATCACGCCTTCCACGACCTCGGAGCGGGCGCCGATGAAGCAGTCGTCCTCGATGATGACGGGGCCGGCCTGCAGCGGCTCGAGCACGCCGCCGATGCCGACGCCGCCGGAGAGATGCACGTTCTTGCCGATCTGGGCGCAGGAGCCGACCGTCACCCAGGTGTCGACCATCGTGCCGCTGTCCACATAGGCGCCGACGTTGACGAAGGACGGCATCAGCACCACGCCCGGCGCCACATAGGCCGAGCGGCGCACGATTGCGCCCGGCACGGCGCGGAAGCCGGCGTCCTTGAACTGCTCGTCGCCCCAGCCCTCGAACTTCGAGGGGACCTTGTCCCACCAGGCGGACTGGCCGGGCCCGCCGGGAATGCGCGCCATGTCGTTCAGGCGAAACGACAGCAGGACGGCCTTCTTGACCCACTGGTGCACGGTCCACTGGCCGTTTTCCGGCACCGCGATGCGCAGGTGGCCCTTGTCCATCGACGACAGCGCGTGCTCGACCGCCTCGCGCACGGGCCCCGTGGTGGTCGCGCCGATCTCCGCCCGGCGCTCCCAGGCGTCGTCGATCACGGCGGCGATGTCGGCATGGCTCATGGGGCGGGCTCCGCGGAGAGGGAATGAGACGGGTTCGGACGTTTGGGACGCGCGGCCGGGGCTGTCAATCGGGGAGGCGATTCCGAGGGCGCGCGCGACGTGCGTCCACCCGCCGTCATGGTCCGGCTTGACCGGACCATCCATGTCCGACGTGGCGTTCGACGCCGACGATGGGTCCTCCGGTCAAGCCGGAGTACGACGGGGAGGGGCCTCAGCTCTTCAGCGCCTCGAGGTCGGCGTAGAGGTCCAGCGCCTCGGGGTTCGCCAGCGCGTCCTTGTTCTTCACGGGGCGGCCGTGCACCACCTCGCGCACGGCGAGCTCGACGATCTTGCCCGACTTGGTGCGCGGGATGTCGGCGACGGCGACCACCTTCGCCGGCACGTGCCGCGGCGAGGCGCCCTCGCGGATGCGCGTCTTGACCCGCTTGGTCAGGTCCTCGTCCAGCGTCGCGCCCTCGGCGAGGCGCACGAACAGCACGACGCGCACGTCGTCGTCGAAGTCCTGCCCGATGCAGAGCGCCTCGACGATCTCGGGCATCTTCTCGACCTGGGCGTAGATCTCCGCCGTGCCGATGCGGACGCCGCCGGGGTTGAGCGTCGCGTCCGAGCGGCCGTGGATGATCAAGCCGCCGTGCGACGTCCACTCGGCGAAGTCGCCGTGCACCCAGACGTTGTCGAAGCGCTCGAAGTAGGCCGCGCGGTACTTCGCGCCGTCGGGGTCGTTCCAGAAGCCGATCGGCATGGCCGGGAACGCCTTCATGCAGGCGAGCTCGCCCTTGCCGGACGCCATCGGGCGGCCGTCGTCGTCGAGCACCGCCATGGCGAGGCCAAGGCCCGGCCCCTGGATCTCGCCCCGCCACACCGGATCGAGCGGATTGCCGAGCACGAAGCAGGACACGATGTCAGTGCCGCCCGAGATCGAGGCGAGCTGGACGTCGGTCTTCACCGCCTCGTAGACCCAGTCGAAACTGGAGTCCGCGAGTGGGGAACCGGTGGAGGCGATGGTGCGCACGGTGGAGAGGTCGTGGGTGTCGCGGGGGCGCAGGCCCTGCTTCTTCACGCCGTCGATCCACTTCGCCGACGTCCCGAAGAACGTCATCTCCTCCGCGTCCGCGAAGTCGAACAGCACCTCGGGGCTCGGGTGGAACGGCGAGCCGTCGTAGAGCAGCAGCGTCGCCTCGGCCGCAAGGCCGGCGACGAGCCAGTTCCACATCATCCAGCCGCAGGTGGTGAAGTAGAACACCCGGTCGCCCGGCCGCACGTCGGCGTGCAGCACGTGCTCCTTGACCAGTTGCAGCAGCACGCCGCCGGCCGAATGCACGATGCACTTGGGCACGCCCGTGGTGCCGGAGGAGAACAGCACGTAGAGCGGATGCGCAAAGGGCAGGCGCTGGAAGGTGAGCTCGCGGGGCTCGAATCCGTCGAGGAAGCCGTCAAGCGAGACCGCGTCGCGCAAGGTCGAAGCCACCTCGTCGGCGACGCCGAGATAGGGCACGACGACGGTGCGCTCGGCGGTCGGGAGGCCGTCCACGATGGGCTTCAGCTTTGCTGCGATCTCGATGCGCTTCCCGGCGTACCAGTAGCCGTCGACGGTCACGAAGACCTTGGGCTCGATCTGGCCGAAGCGGTCCAGCACGCCGCGCTCGCCGAAGTCGGGCGAGCAGGACGACCAGATCGCGCCGATCGACGCGGTCGCCAGCATGAAAGCGACGGTCTCCGGCCGGTTCGGCATCATCGCCGCCACCCGGTCGCCTTGACCGACACCAGCGGCGACCAGCGCCTGCTGGATGCGGGAGACCAGCGCGCGCAGTTCGTCGAACGACAGGCGCGCGGTCGCCTTGTCCTCCGCCTGGAACACGATGGCGTCGCCGGGACCGTCGCGGCGCAGCAGGTTCTCGGCGAAATTCAGCCGCGCGTCAGGGAAGAACTGCGCGCCGGGCATGGCGTCGCCGTTCTCGAGGACGCGTTCGCCCTTGTCGCCGACGACATGGCAGAAGTCCCAGACGAGGTCCCAGAAGCCGGCGCGGTCCTCGATCGACCAGGCGTGCAGCTCCTTGAAGGTCTTGAGGCTGCGGCGGGCGCGCCCCGCGGCGCTGTCGGCGAAGCTCGCCATGGCGCTGGAGGCCATGCGCGGCATGCCGGGCGCCCAGAGCGGGGCGGAAGCGTCGGTCGTCATGGGCGGGCGGCTCCCGGATGGGCGATAGGCGGGCGTGATCGCTGCGAAAGCTACACGCTCCGCCGCGCTGCGGGGAAGAGGAGGCGGCGCGCGACCGAGTTGGCCCTTCGGCGCGGCGGCGGTATAAGCGGCGCCCGCCTTCCGGTCCTCCTCCGCATCATGGGAGCCGTTCCGATGCGTCGCATCGTTCTCGGCCTCGCCGCCGTGGGGCTCGCGCTCGGCGCCGGCCTCGGCGCGGCCGTCGTGCGGACGCCGCCCGGGGCGATCGAGGCGGCGCTGCGCTCGAGCGTCGCGGCGGGCGGCGATCTCGTGGTCGAGGCGCGCGGCGAGAGCTCCTTCGTCCTGTTTCCCAAGCCCCGGCTGCGGCTCGAGGACGTGCGGATCTCCGACGCGCGCGGAACGCCGATCGCCGTCGTGCGGGCCGTGGTCGCCACCCCGCGGCTCGGCGCCCTGCTCATGGGCCGCATCGAGCTGGACGAGCTCGAACTGAAGACGCCCGTGATCGACGCCGAGGCGATCGACCTCAAGCGCGCCGCCGCCCTCCTGAAGGCGCGGGCCCCCGGCGGCGCCCATCCGCCGCGGCTCCGGCTCCGGGACGCGGTCGTCACCTGGACGGGCGGGAGGCTCGACGACGTCGACGCCGGCGCCGTCTGGCCTCGCGCCGGCCGACCGTTGTCGGTCACCGGCGCCGCCGTCTTCCGCGGCCGGCGGGTCGAGGCTCTCGCCTCGATCGGCGATCCGCTCGCGCTTCTCTCCGAGGGCCGATCGGGCGCCAAACTGCGGCTCACCGCATCAGGCGCGCGGCTCGCGTTCGAGGGCGCCGCGACGGGCGGCGCATCCCTGCGCCTCGAAGGCGGGCTCGGCGTCCGGCTCGCGTCCCTGCGCGACGTGATCACCTGGGTCGGCTCCGCCGCGCCGGCGCTGGCCGCCCCGCTCGCCGAGGTCAGCCTCTCCGGTCGGGCGACCGTGGACCGCAACGGCGTCTCGGTCACCGGCGCGGAGCTGGTGGTGGACGACGCCACGCTGGTCGGCGCGGCGCGTTTCGGCGCCCGGAACGGCCGTCCTCTGATCGAGGCGACGCTCGACGCCGGCGCGCTGGACGTCACGCACTACGTCGACGGCTTCGCGCCGCTGTTCGGATCCGCGGACGCGTGGAGCGACGCGCCGCTCGACGCCCGTCCGTTTCGCGCCGTCGATCTCGATCTCAGGCTCTCGGCCGGCGCGGTGAACGTCGGCGGCTTCCGGCTGGGCGCGACGGCCGCGACCGTGGGCGTGGCCGACGGCGTGCTCGACGTCGGCGTCGGCGAGGCTGCGGCCTACGGCGGCGTCGTCCGCGGCGGCGCCACGATCCGGCCGGACGGCCGAGCGGTGTCGGTGAAGATCGGTTTCACGCTGAGCGGCGTCGATTCGGAGCGGGCGCTGGAGGCCGCGACAAGCGGAACGCGGCTGTCGGGCGTGGTCGACGGCGACCTCGCGCTCGAGGGCGCCGGCGGCTCGATCGCGGAGATCGTCGCGAGCCTGGACGGCCGCGCCTCGGCGCGGCTCGCGAGCGACAAGGCGATCGGCGGATTCCGCGCCAAGGCGCTGGCGCTGTTCGGTCTGCCCGGCCGGCTGGATGTGACCTCGGCCGAGGGAACCGCGATGATCGAGAACGGCGTCGCCCGCAGCGAGGATCTGAAACTGTCCGGGCCGCTCGCCTCGCTCGCCCTCGCCGGCGCGGCGGATCTCAAGACGCGCCGGCTGGCCCTGGCAGGCCAGCTCGCGCCGCTCGGCGGCGCCCCTCTGCGCGCGCCCGTCCGGGTGGAGGGGCCGATCGCCGACCCGCGATTCCGGCTCGGTCCGCCGTCGCCCGAGCGCCGCGCTCTGGCGCCGGGCTGAACGATCCCGTAGCGCTTTGGGGCCCCGCAGGCCTGATCAGCCGTGCTTGACGCCGCCGGCGCCGTCGCGCGCGTGCCGGGCCGCCGCCTGGTTGTCGGTTTCGCCCTCGGGGTTGGGCGCGTGGCTGTCGCCCGCCTTGCCGTGGGCGTCGTCGGTCAGCCAGTCCGACAGCGCGAGGAACACGCCCGACAGCACGAACACCACGTGGACGATGGTCATCCAGTAGATGTCGCGGTCGCTGGTCTCCCCGAGATCCATGAAGGACTTGAGCAGCTGGATCGCGGAGATCGCGACGATCGACGCGATCAGCTTCATCTTCAGGCCGGAGAAATCGACCTTGCCCATCCACTCGGGCCGCTCGCTCTGGTCGTGCAGGTCCATCCGCGAGACGAAGTTCTCGTAGCCGGAGAAGATCACCAGCAGGATCAGGTTCGCGGTGAGCGACAGGTCGATCAGCGACAGCGCGCCCAGGATCACCTGGCTTTCGGTGGCGACGAACACGCCTTCGGCGAAGTGCACGAGCTCCTGTAGGAACTTCACCAGCAGCACCGCCAGGCCGACGACGAGGCCGACGTAGAACGGCGCCATCAGCCAACGGCTGGCGAACAGCCCGCGCTCCAGCGTGCGTGCGATCATGACCCTACAAGCCCCCGTCGGCGCGCCAGGCTCTTCCTGTTCGCGCGCGCAGCCCCAGAGCCCGCATGACACACGCGACACGACCGGGCAAGCGCGGGGCCTTCCACTCTTTCGTCATTTCGGACCGTCGATCCGGCGTTACGGGGTGACACCCACCAGACGGCGGGGCCGCCGTCCGAGAAGCATCAGCGCCACGCCCAGCGCGACCAGCACCGCGAAGGTCGGCGCGGAGAGCAGGAAGGTCACGACGGGCTCGGCGATCGAGGCCGCGGCGCTCCCGCCGGCGGCCGCCTTGGCGCCGGCGAGGCTCTCCGGAGCGAGCGTCGCCCAGCTTGCCTCCAGCGACGTCAGCGTCACCACGCCGGACGCGATCGCACGCGCGCCGTCGACGACCAAAGCGACGAAGCCGGCGGCCAGCACGAGAAAGCCGAGCAGGCGAATCAGAAAGCGGATCATGGGCGTCGGCGGCCTTTTGACTGTCGGATCGAGCGTGCGAAGCGGCCTCTGCCGCCGCGGTGTGAACATGGGTCGGCGCGCCGTCTGCGGCAATCGCCGAAGTTTCGGTCATCCCCGCTTGTCACCGCCCCCGCGGCTTGATACTCCCCGCTGCTCCGGAGGGGTGGCCGAGTGGTTGAAGGCGCACGCCTGGAAAGTGTGTATACGGGAAACCGTATCGCGGGTTCGAATCCCGCTCCCTCCGCCATATATTCCTAAGTCATCAACCCCATAAAACGCTGACATCGTTGGCGAATTAGCTCTCGGGAACGCCTGGGGGTTTGCCGTAGGGCTCATTTCGCAATACATTGCGTCGTACAAAACGCGAGGCACGCAATGGCTCAGGACATCATCGTCTTCCGCAATGGCGGATGGTCGCTCTACCGACGCGTTCCGACGCGGTTCGCTGCCGTCGAAGACCGCAAGCACGTCCTGAAGAGCCTGAAGACCGATTCCCGATCCGTCGCGGAGCGTAAGGCGGCGGCTGTTTGGGCGAATCTCGTGGAGGGCTGGGAGGCCCGACTTGCGGGACAGGACGTGGACGCTGAGAAGCGGTTCGCCGCCGCCCATAACCTCGCGGCGCATCTCGGCTTCAACTTCCTGCCTGCGGAACGCGTCGCCGCCCTGCCGCTGGAAGAGCGCGCCCGGCGCGTCCGCGCGACGATCGTGAACGGCAAGCCCGACCCGCTCGCGGCGGCGGCGCTGCTTGGTGGCGCGCCCGAGGCCAAAATTACGGTGTCGAAGGCGCTGGACCTCTACTGGACGCTCGCGAAAGACAAGACGCTCGGCAAGAGTGAGGACCAGCTTCGGCGCTGGCAAAACCCGCTGAAGAAGGCGACCCGGAACTTCGTCGAGCAAGTCGGCGATAAGGCGCTCGCCGACATCACCGGCGACGACATGCTGGACTTTCGCCAGTGGTGGCTTGATCGGCTGGAGGCGGAAGACCTCACGCCGAACAGCGCCAACAAAGACCTTACCCATCTCGCGGTCGTATGGCGCACGGTCAACAAAATGAAGCGGCTTGGGCTCGTCCTGCCGCTCTCCGATCTGTCGTTCAGGGAAGGCGAGCGGCGCGCCCGCCCGCCCTTCAGCGTCGAGTGGATTAAGACTCGACTGCTGAAGCCCGGCGCGCTCGACGGCCTCAACACGGAAGCTCGCTGCATTGTGCTCGGGATGGTCAACACGGGCTATCGCCCGAGCGAGGGCGCGGGCCTGTTGCCCCAGCACATTCGGCTGGACGGAAAGACCCCATACATCTCGATTGAGCCTGTGGGGCGGCAGTTGAAGAACGAGACCAGTCGGCGGCTCATCCCGCTCACAGGCGTGTCGCTGGAGGCGTTCCGGGCATGCCCAAAGGGCTTCCCGACCTATGCGGGGAAGGACAAGATCAGCGCGACCATCAACGCCTTCCTGGCCGCTAACGGGCTGAAGCAGACGCCCGACCATTCTCTGTACTCCCTGCGCCACAGCTTCGAAGACCGCATGCTCACGGCCGGGATCGACGAACGCATCCGCCGCGACCTCATGGGCCACAGCCTCGGCGGCCGGGAACGCTACGGCGAAGGCGGGGCGCTGGAGCACCGCGCCAAGCTGCTAGAGGGGATCGCCCTCTAGAGGAGCGCCGGGGCGGACAACCGCCGGGCTTGGCGCACCGCAGCTTCGCGCCTGCGCGCCTCGGCCAAATCACGCTCGAACGCCTCGAACACAGGCACGAGCAGCGGGTTAGTCGCCGTGTATTCGGCGACGACGTCGCGAAGCTCTTCGATCTCGTCTGCGCTCACGGTCAGAAGCTCGGATTCAGCCGGACGGCGACCGTGCCGGATGGATTGGCCGCGGCAGCGACCGCAACGCCGATGTACGTGTTTCCGCTCGCGGTCTTATTGATGAGCTTGGTCGCGGTGTCGAAGTAGATCTTATCGCCGATGGCGATGGCGAGCGCGCTGACCTTCGGAAGCGTATAGACGCCAGTCGTCACGAGGTCGAGGTCGGCTCCCACGGCCGCGTCGCCAGCTGCGACGCCGTAAAGCGCGCCGACGACCACGAGGTCGCCTGAGGCCACGACGGCCGGGGACGGGATGGTGATGTTCTCACCCTTTTGAACGTGGTTACGCATGGTCGAGCCCTTTCGAGGTTTTGAAGGTGAAGGCGTTTGAGGTCCGGCGGCCCATAGCCGCGATTTCCCGATCGGCGGCGGCTATGGCGCGCGCCAGTTCAGAGTCGGTCCCGTAACGGACCGACTCCCCGTTCTGGTCCTGAAGCTCGCGCACGCCCGAGAGACGCGCTTCCACAAGCGCGTCCCGCCATTTCACGAGGTCCGCGAGCGAGGCCATGGATCAGACGCCGGGGTTGCGGACGACGCCGCGCCAATCGAGCGCGCCCGCTCCGAAGTCCAGCACGACCCGGAACTCACGGCTCAAGACCTCCCAGCCCTCGCGCTCGGACATCTGCGGCCCGGGCGCGCTGGAGAGGTACGAATATTCCAGCACGGGGGCCGTCGCGGGGTCGGCGAAGACGAACCACGAGTCGTCCATGATCCGCGGCTCCACGAGAAGCGTGAGCTTCTGTGAGAACGGATTCACGTCGGCCGTAGTGGCCGCGTAGATCGACGCCAGCACTTTTTCAGCCGTGGTCTCAAGCTCGGGACCGACCACCAGGTACTTCGGCGTCACGGCGATCCGGGTCTTGCCGTCGAGCCCGGTCTGATTCCGCATGGCGAGCCGCGCGGCGGACAGCGCCTCGACGCTGAGAGCCGCGCCGGTGAGAAGGTTGCCGTGGTCGGCGTGAAACAGCCGCTTGGCGTCGCTCATCAGCGGACCAGCGCCGGCCGATTGAGCGAGGAGGCTCCACAGCAACGCGGCCTCGGTCTGGGCCGCGGCCTGCCCCGCTGCCGAAGCCCAGTCGTTGAACGCGCCAAGGTCGTCGTTGATCAGGGCTTTCCGGCTGATCGTGAACAGCGCGCCGTAGGTGTCGAGCGCGTAGCTCTCGACGGCCTCCGACCGGGTGACGTGTCCGAGCTCCCCGGACTCGCTCACCTTATGAAGCGCGCCGATCTCACCGAGGCGAAGCGCCGAGCCCGTGCGGAAGTCCACGCGGGAGCCCTGCCGGGCCAGCGTCTTGAGCGGCGAGGCGGCGGCCGTGTAGCTGGCAAGCAGCGTGCGACGGCCCGCGCCGGTCAGCAGCTGCGGAAAGTCGGACGTGGTGTGGAGCGCGGCCCGAAACAGCGCGTCGGGGGCCATGCCGGCCGTGGAGTGGCCGCGCGCCTCAAGCGAGGCGCGGGCGAAGTCCCGGAGCGAATGGCCCAGGTACGGCCGCGCCGCCTCCGCGCGGGCGTCGTCGAGCGGGACGCCGCTACGGGTCGCGAGGGCGTCTGCCATCGCCCGGCGCTGGATGGTCGGATCGGCCTCCGGAGCGGCCGTGCGAATGCGCGGCGTCGTGCGCGAACGCGTCTGCATCGCCTCGAAGGCGGCCGCGCGGGCCTCGACGACGGTTGATTCGGCGTCGATCTGTTCGTCCGCCCAAGTGGTCGGAAGGCCCGCGGCGCGGCCGATGCCTCGGATTGCGGCGCGGGTTTCGGTGACTGTCGGCTCAGCCTCAGACCGTTCGACGGTCTGGATGTCATCTTCTTCCACGTGGGAACTCCTGAAGTTGGCGTTGGGGTCGGCGGGGACCGGGACGGCGGAGACCTCGAAGACGGCCCAGGCCGAGGCCGTTCGGACGCGCTGTCCGCTCTCGACGGACTCCCGCCACGAGGCGACGCGGTACCCCACGGAGACGCCGCGAAGGACGCCCTCGCGGATGCGGGTGACAGCCGGGGCGGCGTCGTCCGCTGTCGACAGGCGGAGGACGGCGACGAGGCGGCCGGGCTCATGCCGGAGGGACTGCACGACGCCGATCACGTCGCGGCTTCCGCCCTGCCGGTGGCCGTCGAGCAGGGGAGCGCCGACGAGGCGGCTCGTGTCCAAGCCGGCCGGATCGAGTCGCTCGACGTACGACCCCCGACCGTCGCGGCGTTGGACGTCCGCATAGGTTGAGATGACCGCCTCGACGGTCATCGCCGCCTCGTCGAAGCTCGACGGTCCGAAGGATCCTCGGCGATAGCGCGGGGTCAGCGCATCGGCCGGCGCATGGCGAAGGATCGAACGCTCGACTCTCACCTCGTCGCGCAGCGGGCGCGTCCATTCCGCAGACGGGCGTTTCTTCGGGCCGGCCATCACTCGGGCTCCTTCTCAGGCTGGGGCTCGTTCGGCTCTGCTGCAGCAGAGCCGAACGTCAGCCCGAGACCGGCTTCCCGCTCCCGGTCGGCGGCGATCTCCGCGTCAAGCTCTTCGACGGGCCACCCTCTCGCAGCGACCTTCTGGCGGCGCGACGCGAGGCCTGCGTTGATCTCGGCGACGTCCGCCTCGATCGCCTTTTGCGGATCGACCTGAGCCCATGCCGGGGGGAGCCATTCGGCGACGGCGTCGGGGACGCCCGTAAGGAGCTGGACGCGAGCCCAGAGGGGGCGGAGAAGCTGGGGCGTGAAACAGCCGTATTGGATCTGTTCGACGCGGGCGCGGAACGGGATCAGGCCGGCCCGAAGGCTCGAATAGTTCGCGCCGCTCAGGTCCCCGTCGAGCATGTGCGTCGGCAGGCCAAGGCCCGCCGCGAGGCCCCGGAGCGAATGCTTCACGAACTCCGCGGTCTGCTGCACCTGCTGGGGGCCACTGAACTTGATGTCGAAGCCGGCGGGGAGACGGCGAACGACGCCCGGCTCCAGGCTGATGTCGTTCGGATCCCCGTCGAACGGTTCGCCAGCGCCATTCTGATCCACGAGGAAGCCCGCGTGCATCGCGGCGATTTTTGTAGAGACCAGCAAGGCGTCCGTCAGCTGGTCCAGTTCGTTCGCCGGGAGGATGATCGGTGCGAGCCATGAGACGCCGCGCACCTGACCGGGGGCGATCGGGGCCATGACGTGGAGAACGTCGGCCGCGTCGATCCGCACGGGCGGCGCGTAGCTGGCGAACATCTGCGTGGGGCGGTGCGGGAGCACGTGATAGGCGACACGAGCCCCAGATGCGTCAAACTCGACGCCCTGCACGAGGTACCCGCCGCCGTCGAGGTCGCGCGTCGCGGACTCGTCCACCTGTTCCGCGGGGATCACGAGCGCCCGGAAGCCTTCGTCTTCGGCGCGGAGCAGGACGAAGGACTCTCCGTCTTCTACGAGCGCGCGGGCGATGACGGACTGCAGGCCCCAGAAATCTGTGCGGCCATCCGCATCGGCGTCGAGCGCCCATGTGTCAAAGGCGGCTAGGGCTTCAGGCCTGGCGCTCGTCGGGCGAATGCCGGAGCCGACCAGCGAGGTCGTCCAGTTCGCGACGGCGTTCGCGAGCCACTGATTGTTGCGCGTGAGGTATCGCGCCCGAGCACGGACCATATGGGCCGCGGCCCCTACCTCGGGATTGATCGGCCCCATCGTGCCGACGCCACCCAAGCGCCTGCCGCCCGCCGCGCCGTCGAAGCGGCGGGTTCGCTCGGACGCGGCCGGGCGGATCAGTTCAGCGACGAAGGCGCGGGCGCGGGCGAGCATGTCAGTGGACGGCTTCGCCGGGCCGAGGGGCTACGTCGAAGAGCGCTCGAAGAACGTCGTCGAGCGGGACAACGTGGGTTGAGCGAAGCACGAAGCCCTCGCTCGGCCGAAAGTCGGTGCCGGTCGGCTCGCCGTTCGGCCCTTTGATGATCTGATTTCGGATCCGCGCGCGGCTCACCGGGTTCGGGTGGTCGGGATGACGGAAGCACGCCACGTCGAGCATCCAACCGCGCGCGCCGACGGCATAGGCGTCGAGAACGACGGCGGCCGGGGACGCCGCCCGGGTCGTCGGGCTTGCGTGGAGAAAAGGGGGACCGTCCGGAAAGTCCTCAACCGCGAAGCTCGTGAGGGCATGCGACGCGGCGAGCATGACGCCGCTATCGTTGAACCCGGCGTCACACAGACGCGAAAGAACGCCGCCGATGAACGTTTCCGGCAGGCCGTAAAGGTACGCCTTTTTCTTGTCGCCTACGTAGAGACCCGCCGGCGTGACGTAGTTCCTGCGAACAAAGCCGCGAAACCGCGCCAGAATGAAGTCGCGATCGAGCGTTCCGCGCTCGGAAAGACGTTCGGCAACCTCGATCGAGGTCATCCCTTCGCGGCTTTTGGTCTCCGGAACATGTCGGGCGGGCCAAGCGGGTTCACTCTGAAGCATGTCGCGTTCTCCGTCAGGGGGCGCGACGATGATAGACCGAGTCCTCCGCTCGAATGCAAGTCTTAATTCGCCAAGGTCATAGTTCTCGTAGTATAGGCAACTCCACGTAGCCAATCGATTGCAGATTTTATGCTTGACGCGAGCTGTGAACTCGGGTGGATATAGCAAGTCGGCCGGGTGGTTTTGCCATTGCTCCTCGGCCGGCCTCGGCGGCCCTCCCGCGCTCGTCTCCAGCGCGGGAGGGCTTTTTCTTAGGAGCCCCTGATGCGCATCGTGCCGCCCGAAGAACTGGATCTCAGTCCGCCGCAGGGCTTGTCCCGTCAGCAGCGAAGGGCTTGGGAGCGGCGCTTTCGGGATCGACGGTCGCAGTACGGCGACACGATCGGCCGAGCGTGGTTCAAGGCGTCCGCTCAAACCTACCGGGCGTCTGCGGAGGGCCGCTTCGACCGAGAGAGCGAAGCGCTACGGCAACGCTTCGAAGCCCAGTACGGCAAGGTTGATTCTTGGTTCTATGACGAGGCCAGCGCCGCGGCGTGGGCGGCTGGCCGGCCCGAGCGCGCGCAGTTCATCGCGGACATGCGCGCGCTGTCGAAGAAGTGGTTCGGCTGAAGTATAATTTCGCCTAATTATTTGTAAGCGGCCAAAACCTCAAACGCGATCTGCCGCATCATTGCAGCGCACGGACCAGCGCCGATATTCAAGCTGCCATCCCAACTATTAAGCTCAGTACCGTCGTCCAAAACTTGAGAAACGTTAATGCCGAATGAGCTTGTTTTCTGCAGCTCATCTAGATTTTCGGGCACAGAATCGTCCAAGTGAGCGCCGAATTTATTGCGCATCATTGAGACAATATCCCTTCGGACAAATTTCTGGCGCCGCTTGTATGGGACTTGGTCTTCAGGCTCAAGAGGTATGGCCCCAGGGGGTGCACCCGCCTTTGCTGCACTAGCCCGGTAAATTACATCACGGTTCCACCAATCGACGAAATCGACCTCGATAGGCCTCCAATCCCCCTGATAGATCGGTAAATAATCAAAAATCGGGACTGATGAATCGAGCCGCCCCATTATCAGTTTGTGCTCAGGCATTAAATTTCTCTCATCACCCGGCGTATCTTGAGTTTTAAATACTTTTTTTGATCTATATTTTACTGCAATTGGATTGCTGACAAGTATTTTCTCAATCTCTGTAGCCATAGAAAATGATATATAGGGGTGACCTTCATCGTATATCTTACATAGATGGCTCAAACTCTTCACAATCGAATCTATATGGGTAATTATTTCTTGGTGCGAAAGATTTCTGACGCGTTTTGAGCCCACTGGGCTTCTCCAATCAAATTTAACCCGTTCTGTTTAGACGGGACTCTAGAAGAGCCCGCCAGCCCTCAACTGTCCAGCCATGCACTCCGGACCACGTTCGGCCGCTTCGGCGGCGCTGCGGCCGTCGCAACCTCCTCCTCCCGTCTGTCTAGCGAAACGTGAACCAGCTGCCGCGCTGCGGTCGCGTAGACGAGGCAATCCAGCGCCTCCGATCGACGCCCAGAGATGCGCTCGAACGCCCTGTAAGGCTGGCCTCGGACGTAGCGCACCACGCGTCGTTCCGAGGCCAGTTGCTCGAACCACGTGAGGCTGAGGGACGCCCCGAAGCGGATCGACGCGCCGGACTGAAGGC
This sequence comes from Methylopila capsulata, assembly GCF_016907975.1. GTDB lineage: Bacteria > Pseudomonadota > Alphaproteobacteria > Rhizobiales > Methylopilaceae > Methylopila > Methylopila capsulata. The sequence goes on along the minus strand of NZ_JAFBCY010000002.1, from coordinate 387,980 downwards.
GGTTCATGATCTGCGACTTGATCGCATCGACGCCCACAAGGATCAGCCGCAGCGCCTTCGCCTTGGACATCTCCGCCATCGGGCGCGCGAAGCCCGCGACGCCTTTGCCCGCAAACACCCGCCGCGCCGTGCGGGGCCGGCAGAACGCATAGACGGCGTCCGTGTGCCCGCCCGAGCCGGAGTCGACCACGGCGGCGTCTACCCGCAGCGTGCCGCCGTTGGGATGCGGCCACGAGCGTCGGAGAAGGTCGTCGACCTCCGCCCAGGTGTCGGACTGCAGCGGCGAGCCCCAAACCACGTCGTGGGCGAGCACAAGCGCCGCGCCGTCCTTCGTCCAGCCCACCGTGGAGATCTCCACGCGGTCGTCCTGTACGTCGCATCCGGCGGTAACGACAAGCGCCTCGGGCGGGATGGCGTCGAGACCGAACGACTCCCGGCGGTTGGCGAGCGCACCCTCGTCGATCGCCTCGCCGTCGTCGCGCCACGCCTCCCCGAGCACCGTATTGACGAAGGACTGGAGCGTCTGGGGGCTCTTCTTCGCCTCCAGAAATTCGGCCGCGAGCCTCCCCCATGCGGCGTTCGGCAGGAGACTGACGAGAGCGCTCACGCGATAACCGTGATGGTCCTTCACCTCCGGCGCGGTGGCGCGCCAGCGGCCCGAGCGGATGAAAGCGGGCTTGTCCCGATCCTCGACCACGCCGCCGCACGTGGGGCAGGCCCAGAAGGCGCGCGCGGGCTGATCGTCCGGCCAACGGATGTCCGCCCAACGTAGCTCATGGCGCTCGCCGCAGGCCGGGCAGGCGCACTCGTAGACGCGCCGGTCCGATCGCTCATAGGCCCGCAGGATGCGGCTGGTGCCCTCGTGGACGGGCGTGGAGCCCATCACGATCTTCCTGTTGCCGAAGGTCGCCGTGCGGCGCTCCGCAAGCGCTACGGGGTCGCCTTCGCCCCGCACGTCCACCTCGAAGCCGTCGACCTCGTCGAGCAGCAGCACGCGGGCCGTATGACCGCGCAGGTTGCGCGGCGCGCGGGCTGAGACGAGTTTGAGGCTCCCGCCTCGGAAGCGGCGCGAAAACAGCGTGTCGCGGTCGGACTCCGCCGATGACAGTGCTGCGCGGAGAGCTGGGCTCTCGGCGAACACAGGCTCGACGTTGCCAACGATCATCTCCCGGCAGTCGGACTCTGCCGGCAACACCACGAGGATCGGACCGGGATCGTTCGCCACGAAGTTCCCCAGCATGGCGACGGCGAGCTGTGTATAGCCCACGCGGGCGCTCTTCAGGATCGATACGCGCTCGACCGCCGGGTCCCCCATGCTGCGCGCCATCTCCACCTGATGCGGCCACAGCCGCATGCGGCCCGGATGCGCCGCGAGGCTGGAAGGAAGATAGACGTTGGCCTCGACCCAGTCGGCGAGGTCGAGCCGCGGCGGCGGGCGGAGCGCGGCCATAGCGTCGCGGCGGACGGCTGCGAGCTCAGCCATTGGACAGGCCCTCCAGCGCGGCGCGGATTTCGGCGTCGACTCTCGCGACGGCGGCGCGGTCCAGTTCGGGGAGCCGGCTGGGGACGGCCAGCATTGCGGCGCGAACGTCCGTCAGGATCAAGGCCCACTCCGCCTTCACGTCCGCCGCGGAGAGCAGGTCGCCTCGTGCGAGCGCGTTTGCGGTTTCCAGCTTCACGGCCTGCGCCTCGGCGGCGCGCGTCTTTGCAGCGGTCCACTCTGGGTTCGCCGAGCCTCGACCGGCGGCCCTTTTGCGCATGTCGGCGCTATAGGCCCGGACAGCATCGCGACGGTCGTAGCGACCTCGGCTCGTCTGGGGGATGATCCCCTGCCGGACAAGGGTCTGGACGCGTGTGGGGGTGAGGTCGAGCAGGTCGGCCAGTTGATCCGTCGTGATCGTCGCCCCCACAGGGGGGAAAAGCTGAGGGTAATCGGCGGGATCTGCCACCAGAGCGGCGAAGGCCTCTTCGTGGGTCATTCTACGATCCCAATTTGCATTTTCCCCCACAGGGGGAAATTCCGGGAGCTCCGCGTCCCCCCGAACGGCCGCCCCCCAGAGGGACCCACGCCTCTGGGGGGTCTCAGGGTCGCGTGGTCCCGATGGTCCAGACGGCGGTCCAGACGACCCGTGCCCGCAAACCGTTGATACTCTTGGGCCGGTCCAGATGGTCCCGATGGACCAGATGATTTCGAGCAAACCTTTATAGGAATCGCATTTGCCCCTCCGGCCTCAGTTCCTCTCTCCATAAGAAGTCCTCTTTCATCTGGACCATCTGGACCATCTGGACCGATAGAGGTAATCGACTGCAATTGCTGATGAATTTCGGTCCAGATGAACGGTGTGTTGTTCGGGGTCATTTGGACCATCTGGGCCATCACGTCGTCCCCCAACTGGGTTCGTCGCCAAACCACGCTTCAAATTCCCGGCGGCACTGTGTGAGCGCAGGCAAGGTGTAGAAGCGCCGTCGTCCGCCCTCTACGCGGGGACGTTTATCCCCTAGACTAGGAAGCATCGCCCTGAGAGCGTGGCCGAACTGGATCGAGTTAATCGCCTCCCCCTGAAAGCGGTTCTTACGCACGAAGTCCTCGTAGGACGCCCGCAGGGCCGAACGGTCGACCTCAATCGACGCGTCTTCCCAGGACGGCCCGTCGAATTCGCTCCCCGCGAGCGCCCCGTCGTGCAGCAGTTCGAACCACCATCGGTTGACGCCGCTGAGCGAGGCGAGCTTCTGGTCTCTGAGGGCTTCCGTCTGGGGCGCGTCGCGAACCGAGAAGCCTCGCAGGTCAACTGCCAACAGGTGCGCGAGGAACGCCGCAGCCCCGTCGCCTTCGATCTGGGCGTAGAGGTCGCGGAAGTACGTCCGATCTCCGATCCGACAGTCCGAAACGTCGAAAACAGCATAGCGGCGCTCGTCATGCGACGCGGGGACGGCCCAATCCTCGTTCGTCGTCATGACGAACCGGACGAAGCTGGCCACCACGACCGAGTCGATCCCCTTCTTTTCGAGCGTCATTGTCGGGGCCGTGATCAGGGCTTGCAGCGCGCCCTTTTTTCCTCGATCGCCGGCCCAGAACGCTTCCTCAACGTGGCCCAGCAGGGCGGATGCGAACGGGGCGTTGAAACGGCTTGTGAGCCGGTCCGCGTTGTCGATGTGGGCGACGTGCCGCCGGCCCACGATCCGCGACATGACGACGGCGAGGGTGTCTTTGCCCGCGCCCTTGCCCCCCTTGAGAACCAGAGCGACGCCGGGCTTGCTGCCTGGGTTTTGGACCATGTCCGCAAGCCACCCAATGATGTAACGGAAGCGCTCTTCGTCGCCGCCTGCCAGCACCTCGCGCACGTGGCTTACGATCAGGTCACACGAAGCGGCTGGATCGGGCTCGATGGCCCAGCCGCTCCAGAGGTTGAGCGCTCGCGGGGACGCCCGCCCACTGGGGTCGAACACGATCTCTGAGAACTGCCGGCGGCGCGGATCCCTTAGCCAGTGGAGGGACGCGGGCTCCATCTTCTTGCCGTCGGACGTTGGGACGAGGTCGTTTGCCGACCAGCGATGCAGGTCGTCGACCGTGCCGAGATTTGGCGCACGGTCGCGGCCGAACTCAGCGACGAGCGTGCGGCCGGCATGGCGTACGAGCGCGTAGCGACCATTAAGCCGAGCGGTGATCGGATCGGCCGGGAGCTTGCCGACCACCGCCTCTATATCCGCAGCGATCTCGTCATCGTCGAAGGCGTCCAGCGGATCGCGCGGGTCGACCACGCGCGCCCAAGCCCGTTCGGCCGCCCTCTCGCCTTCCTTCGCGACGTGGGCCGCCGCGCGCTCGTCGTCTTCGATCGCGGCGAGGAAGTCGTCGAACGTCCGGCCACTGAGCTTGAAGCGGCGCGCCAGCCGGTAGAGGACGCCGGAGTCCGTGTCGTCCTTCGCGCTGGAGGCTTTCCCCATGAACGCCGGCCCTGCCGTGTGGACCAGCCACCGCAAGTCCTCCAACGGCACGATGCGCAGGCCCTCTAGCGCTCCAACGAGTAGTTCGGCCACCCAGTGGTGATCGGTCAGGGCGTAGTATCGTCCGCCCAGGTCGAGGGCGATTTCGCAGTGGTCGGGTTTGCTGAAGGCGATCCGTTGGCGCGGCCCCAACGCCTCGCGATCAGCGCTCGTCACGACGAAGTAGAGCTTGAGCCCGCGCCCGCTGGGACTGATCTCCGCTCGCGTTCGGAACCGCTCGACGACGTCGGTGGCCCATGGGGCGAGCGTGTCGCCGTCGAGGCAGGAGTCGAGGTCGACGCCGCAGAGGTACAGTCCCCCGCCCACGTCGCCCAGCATGACGCCGATGCCGCCCGTGCGGCCGCCATTGAGGAGCATCGTTGCTCGGCGCTCCGCGGCCTCGCGCGTGCCCCACGTTGCCGGATCATCGGACTTCGCCCGCCGTCCGGTGCGCGGATCATAGGGGACCTTGGTGGGCTTGTCGTCCCGGGCCTCGGAACGCCATGCAACGAAGCGCTCCCCTTCGGTCAAAAGCGTTGAAGAATGAACGAAATTGGTATAGTGGTGGGACATCTTTCGGGCCTGCTTCCCGAGGGATTGATCGCGCGGGTGGTAGCCGCGCGGCGACACGATCAGCGGCCGTCCCGACTCGTCATCGGGGCGGCCGTTTTCATTCATGGAGGATAGGATTTTGGACCTCGCCAGGCCAGCGCGACAGCCCAATTTCGCAATACGTAACGCAATACATTAAGTGCGACGTCTGATTCGTAAGTATCTGATTTGTAAGTATAAAACTTCCGACATGCAGGGCATCGGCGGACGCTCCCTCCGCCAGTCCCGCCGACTCCACGCTATGATGCAATTTTCCGCGCGGTGCCTACCCAGTCACCGCCGATTGCCGCTTAGGCAATCCAAGTTGAAATTTGAAACGATGGCCCCGCAGGGGAGCTGACGCCCAGAACACGTCGTAGGAGCCGGCTTCGGCGGATCCCGAAAGCCAACGCTCATCTTTCACTCGTTACGCTCGGCCGAATGTCGACGTCTGGGACTTTCCTGCCTGGCAGCTTCTGATCAGCAAACAGCGAATGCCGCCTCTATCTGAGCGCCTCGGCAAGTCGCAACAACATAGCTGTGGCAGTCTGATGATCGACGGGCGCCGCAGCATTGCGAAGACGTGTCTCCGCATCGGCCACGACTGCAGATGCCGCTTCAAAGGCGTGATAGCCTGAAGTCGTTAGTTCGGTCTTTTGAACGCGCCCATATTCGGGGTGGGGACTACGCGTAATAAGGCCTGCTTTCTCAAGCGTGACGAGTATGGCCTGCATCGTTTGCGGCGTGACAAACGCGCGGCGTGCAAGCGCCGCATTCGAAGCCCCTGCTTCGACCTTCAGATACGCAAGGACTGCGTATTGCGGCGTGGTCAGGCCAATCTCCCGCAGTTCCGCGTCCATGCGCGTGCGAAGCGCCTGTTGCGCCTGCTTCAGCGCGAAGCCGATCGTCGCATAGGGGTCGATCATTCGCGAACTTGCGTTTGACATATCAGTGCCCTTATATATGTCAGCGTCCTGACACTAGAGACTTGCGTAGCGAAGGAAAGCGCTGACATGCCCCATCTGACCGGACCCGATTTTATCGGCATCCAAACCGAGGATCTCGAAGCTGCAAGGTCGTTCTACTCGGACGTCGTCGGACTGAAGGCCGCTCCTCATAGCCCGCCGGGAGCCATCGTGTTCGACACAAAGCCGATCCCGTTCGCTGTTCGCACGCCCGTAGTTGATCTCGGAGCAACAGACAGACTCGGCTGGGGTGTCGCCATCTGGTTCGGCTGTGACGATGCCGACGCGCTCCACGACCATCTTGTCGAGCAAGGCGCCCATATCGAGTTCTCACCGAAAGAGGGGCCGTTCGGCCGCTACTTCGCGTTCTGCGATCCGTTCGGCTACACGATTACAGCCCACACGATCGCGCAGCCCCATTCGACCAGCGTGTGAGGGAGCTGAGGCTGGCATTCTGGATGGGTGTTGCATCGGCGCGGCATGTCCGTGGAGGACGCGCCGGCGGTTTTGCGCTGCTCGAACGCCACTTCGACGACGTCGTTAGCCTGCAACTCCGGTCGGTGGTGAAGACCCTCAAGGGCCTTACGCTCGACGAGGTCATCTGCGGGCGCTGAACTTCAGAGCCGGAACGATCCGCGCTCAATCCAATCCACTCAAGGCCGGGACTGAACTGGCCGGCCAAGACCAATGGCAGGATTGAGGTACCATCCGATTAAGGATATTTTTCTCTCCTCCGTCACGCGCCGAACCCCGTGAAAAAGCAATATCTGGTGATTCCTGTTTGGTTAGTCATGGGTTAGCTTGTCGTGCTCGTGCGCATTTGCGCGCGGCGCGGGCTCTGGGAGCCGCGGCGCCCGCTGCGATGCTCGCAGGTTGCGCGCACGATGGAGCGACGAGCGTTCCGATTTTCGGGGCTTACTTTCCGCTCTGGCTGCTCAGCGGGATCGCAGGCGTCGTGGCCGCGATCGTTCTCCGGGTCGTTTTCGTCGTCGTCGGCCTCGACGCGATTCTGCTCTTCCGGCTTTCCGTCTACATCTCGATCGCCCTGCTCTGCGGCGCGGCCGTGTATTTCTGGTTTTTATCATGACCATGAGGTCGGAGGGCCGCCGCAAGCGCTCGATTGGCGGCCGCCTGGCCTCCGTGCTGATCATCGCAGCCGGCCTGACCACCGCGTACGCGCTTTTTCGCTACGATCGCAGCCACCCCTCGACTGACGCCGCCGTTATCGACGCCGAAGTCGTGCATGTGGCGCCCTCCGTCGGGGGGCGCATCGCGGAGCTTTTGGTCGAAGAGAACGGGAAGGTCGCCAAGGGCGACGTTCTCTTCCGCATCGATCCGGCCGGCTACGAGCTCACTGTGGCCCAATCGGAAGCGGATCTCGGCGCTGCAATCGCCGCGCGGGACTCGCACCGCCGTTCCATCGCGACCGAGACGTCGAACGCGGAGATCGCGAAGTCCCAGACGGCGCGGGCGGAAACCAATTTGGCGCTCGCGCGGCGTACGGTGGAACGCCTGCGTCCGCTGGCCGCCAAGTCCTATGTTCCGACGCAGGAGTTCGATCAGGCCAAGGTCGCGGAAAGGGACGCCGCCCTAGGCCTGGCGCAGGCCCGCAAGCAGGAAGCCGCCGCCCTGGAGGCCATCGGCTCGCTTGACGGGGCCGAAGCGACGATCCGCGCCCGAGAAGCGGCGTTGGCGCAGGCGAAGCGCGCCCTGTCGGATACGGTCGTCGTCGCCCCACATGAGGGACGGATCGTGGGTCTCAGCGTCCTGAGCGGCGAATATGTCGCTCCAGGCCAATCCCTCTTCACTCTCATCAGCACGGAGCGGTGGTTTGCGGTCGGGAATTTTCGCGAGACCGAACTGAGCCGCCTGCCGCCGGGCACATGCGTCACCGCCTATTCCATGATCGACCGCGCGCGGCCGATCCGCGGCGAGGTCGAAAGCCTCGGCTTCGGCGTGAAACCCGGCGACAGGGCCGATCTGCCCCGAACCTTGCCGCTCGTCGAACGCTCCATGAATTGGGTTCGCGTCGCCCAGCGTTTTCCTGTGCGGGTGCTTCTCGAACATCCTCCCGAAGAGCTGATGCGCGTTGGCGCAAGCGCAAGCATCGAGGTTGGCTATGGCGCCAGCTGCCGCTAGCCGGGGCTACATCCGAGATCTTCTGGGCGACGCGCTCCGGCCGGATCCCGGTCGCTTCGCTCAGGCGATGAAGCTGGCGGCCGGGTGTTCGTGCACCGTGCTGCTGGCGATGATCTATGAGGTCCCCGAGCCGTCGCTGGCGGCCTATATCGTCTTCTTTCTCAATAAACCCGATCGGACGACAAGCGTCGTGCTCGCATTGGGGGGCGTCGTAGTGGTGTCGGCGGTCCTCGGCCTGATGTTTCCGATCACGAATGCGGTCATCGACGATCCAGCGCTCCGCGTGGCGGCCATGTCGGCGATCTCTCTCGCCGTTCTTTTCCTCGGAGCGGCAAGCAAACTGGCCAAAATCGCTCCGATCGTGTCGCTGATCGTCGCCTATGCGCTCACGTTGCTCGGCGCGGCGCAAAGTGGCGAACTCGCGACGAGGGCGTTCCTCTATGCTTGGCTTTTTGTGGCCTTGCCAGCGGCGGCGACCATCGTCGTCAATCTGCTCTTCGGCGCATCGCCGCGCCGTCTCGTCGAACAGGAGATCGGCGACCGTCTCCGAACCTCCTCCGGCGTTTTGCGCGGCGACCCCGACGCTCGCCGGAACCTGCGCCGTAAGCTGATCCAGGGCGACGCAGGCCTCAGGAAGAACGTGAAACTCGCCCGTTTGGAACGAACTTCGGAGCCAGGGGAATTGGACGCGCTGACGCGAGCGGCGTCGGCAAGCGTCGAACTGGTCGCCCTCGCCGATACGGCGGACCGGCCGTCGATGGCTGAGAGCGAAGGCCGTTCAAGGGAAGCTCTCGCCGCGACGCTTGATGACCTTGCGGCCGTTTATGAGCGGGGCGACAGCCTCGCGGACATTTCCGCGAAGCCCGCGGTCGAAGGCTCGCTCTGTTCGAAGCCGCTCGCCGCCTTGCGGGAGTTGGTCCTCAGGTTCGGCCACGATGACGCGGCGCCGGACCAGCCCGCCGAGAAGAAGGGCTTTTTCGCCTCCGATATCTTCGACAACCCCGCTTATGCGGCTTACGCCGTCACGACGACGCTCGCGGCGATGACGTGCTACCTCATCTATTCCGCGCTGGACTGGAGCGGCATCCACACCGCGATGATCACCTGCTACATCGTCTCGCTCGGGACGATCGGTCAGTCTGTTGAAAAACTGACCCTGCGGATCATCGGCGCCGTGATCGGAGCGAGCGCCGGAATGCTTACGATCGTCTTGATCACGCCGCATCTGAGTTCGATCGGAGGTCTGCTTGGTCTCGTCTTCGCGTCCGCTTTCGTGAGCGCGTGGTTGGCGGTCGGCAGCGAGCGCGTCTCCTACATCGGCTTCCAGATGGCTTTCGCCCTGTTCATCTGCGAACTTCAGGGTTCGGGGCCGGGCTATGACATGATCGACGCGCGCGACCGCGTGATCGGCATCCTGATCGGAAATCTCGTGTTCTTCCTGTTCGCCACGCGCTTGTGGCCGGTCAGCGTCGGAAAGCAACTCGACGACGCCCTCGCCCTCGCCGCGCGCTGCCTCGCAAAACTGGCGACGGCGACCTCTCCAGGGGACCGGCGCGCGGCGCTCTCAGCCGGTCAGTCCGCGTTTGGCAAGGCGACGGACGCGCTCACCCTCCTGCGCTACGAGCCGGATTCCGTACGACCGAACACGTTCTGGATCGATCGAAACGCACAGGCGCTCGACGACCTCGAACATCTGCAGGGACCGTTGGCGCTCGCGACACAGCGCGATCCGTCTCATGAGTGGTCAATGCGTCTCGAGGCGATCGCAGCCGAAGCCGCGGCTCACATAGATCCGGGCGCGCGAAATGGCGAAGCACAGCCTCTTCCGGAGAGCGTCGCCAATCGAGATGTGACAGCGGAGGTCGACAGCGGCTTGAAGCGATTGGAGCAAAGGTTCCGCCTGTCCTGGATCGATGACGCCGCGGGGGCAGGCTATGCGGGCGCTTAATCGCCTCGCCGCTCTCGCCATCGTCGGCGCGCTTTCCGGCTGCGCGAGTTCTGCGGTCGACCTTGCGCCGCCGCGACCCGATCGTCCGTGGGCGCCCCAGACCCGACCGAATGGCGAGATCGCCCCTGGCGCCAAAGCGAACTCCGCACCTGCGGGATCCTCGTATGCGCTGCCCGTAAACGCCGACCTCAAGACGCTCGATCGCGGACCGGGACTCGAGCGGGGGCGAATCTACGGTCTCGCCGATCTCGTCGACGTCGCTCAAAGCGCGAATCCGACGACGCGAATGGCCTGGAACCGGGCGAAGGACGCAGCGCTCGCTGTCGGGATCGCGCGGTCCGCCTATTTGCCGCGGCTGACCGCGAGCGTCGCCGGCGGTTACCGTCGCAGCAAATCCGACTCTCCCGGTCCGCTCGATACCTCGGTCGAGACGAAAAACTCCGCTCGCGGCGGGGTGGGCTCCGTCTCGCTCGAATGGTTGCTGTTTGACTTCGGCCAGCGCGCGGCGGTGATCGAAGCTGCGGAGCAAGGGGCGGTCGTCTCCAACATCGCCTTCACCGCGGAGCATCAACGCGTCATTCATGAGGTGGCGTTGGCCTTCTACGCCTACAACGCCGCCAGGGCTCGAGCGCGCTACGCAACGGAATCTCTGAATAATGCGCGAGCCGTCGAGATCGCCGCCGAAAGTCGGCTGAGCCGCGGCGTCGGCACGATCGTGGACGCCGCTCAGGCGCGGCAGGCCACGGCGCAGGCCAAGCTCACGAAGGTGCAGGCGGACGGGGCGACGAAGGACGGTTATCTCGCGCTGTTGTCGGCTGTGGGGCTCTCGCCGCTCACCGAGGTTGTGGTGTCCGACATTTCGGGCCGCCGCGTTTTCAAAAGCGGTCTTCGCCCGATCGAGACGGCGATCATGGATGCGCTTGGCCGGCGGCCCGATGTGCTCGCCGCCTACGCCGCGGCGAAGGCGAGCGACGCCGGCATGCGCGCCGCCGCCGCCGATTTCCTGCCCAAGGCGTTCATCGCGGGAACGGGCTCCTACGCCGCCGGCCGTCTCGGCGCGACGGCGATACCCTCGATCGGGGAGGAACTGCCCACCGTCAATCTGAGCTCTCGCAACGCTTCAGCGACCGTCCTCGCGGGCGTGCGGATGCCCCTTTACGACGCCGGCGTAAGAGCCGCCGCACTGAAGCAAGCTCAGACGCGGGCCGAAACCGCCGCCTTGGTCCTCACCCGAACGAAGGAGGAGGCGGCAAGGCAGATCGCCGCCGCCGATAACAGCCTCCGCAGCGCGGTGTTTGCCTACGAAGCGGCCTCCGCCTTGGTGTCCGCGGCCCAGACAACGTTCGACGCCGCCTTGGTCGCCTATCGGAACGGGGTCGGCTCTGTCACGGCGGCGACTTTGGCCGAAACGGGGCTTCTGCAGGCCAAAATCGCTCGCGTCGAAGCGCTGAGCGCAAGCCTGTCGAGTGCTGCGACGCTGGCGCTCGCTATCGGGGCGATCGACCCCCAGGCTGCCTTCTGACCGTCCGCGCCTCGATCGAGGCCGGATCGATCTCGAGCGCCGCGTCGACCGCAACTCGGGCGCGCAGCATGACGGCCGAACGGTCGGCGTGGCTCACGGACGAGTTCGCATACGCGCTCTCGGACCTGCGAGGCATGCGCGTGACGCGCGCGACGGCTGCGTCCGCCCATCGGAGGGTTCAAGCAGCCAATACTGCATGCTACTGTCTCACTGTGAGACTCGCAAAACATACGTCACGGGGCCCAGTTCGGGCACTCTCCCTCAGACGCTCGTCGCGCTCCATAAATCAGCCTCCGTCAAGCATTGAACCAAGGTCGGGTCATGAGAGCGGGCCCGGAGATGATATTCTCCCTCAAATAGATCAGACGCTTTGGGTAATTTTAGGAGCCATGCGTTATGAGTAATGATCACAAGAAATCCTATACCGACATCTATAACGTTATTATATTTTTATTTGGATCTGTTCTCGTTCTCATCGGCGCGGCGCTGTCCGTCGGAGGCGCGTTGCTGATATATCTTGGCGGCACATTTTACTATTTAGCTGCGGGAATTTTGGTTTTTTCCTCAGGAATTCTGTATTTCAAGAAAAACGCATGGGCTTTTTACGTCTATCTTGCGGCATTTGTGCTGTCGGTCGTTTGGTCGCTGTTCGAGGTCGGTCCGTCGCTCTGGCCGCTGATTCCGAGGCTGGCCGGCCCGCTGGTCCTGCTGATCCTCGCGGTGCTGTTGCTGCCCGTTCTGTCTCCCGCCAACGGCCGGGCTCTGCGGCGCGCCTACGGTTTGACGACGGGGGCTGCGGTCGCCGCGATGATCGTCGCAGTCGCGTTCGCGAGCGGGCAGGGTCCCACCCTCGCCGCGCCGGAACAGCGCCCAAACATCGCCTTCGACGACCCCGACAACGCGCCGGCGCCGGGCGAGTGGAGCGCTTACGGAGCTGGCGCCAGCGCCCAACGCTTCTCGAATCTCGACCAGATCACCCCGACCAATGTCGCTTCGCTGAAGCGCGTCTGGACCTATGCGACGGGTGACCTGCCCGATCGCTACGGATCGGAGCTGACCCCGATCAAGGTCGGCGGCCGTCTTTACGGCTGCACGCCGATGAACATCATGTTCGCCTTGGACCCCGCCACCGGCAAGGAAATCTGGCGCTACGATCCCAAGGTCCCCAAGGCCTGGATTCCCTACACCGCCGCCTGCCGCGGCGTGACCTACTTCAAGGATCCGAACGCGACGCAGGGAGCCGCCTGCGCCGAACGCATCATCGAGGGGACGCTGGACATGCGCCTCATCGCCGTCGATGCGACGTCCGGGCGGCCCTGCCCGGATTTCGGGGCGAACGGCAGCGTGGATCTGACCATCGGTCTGGCCCAGAAGGACACCGCGGACTCGCCGGTCGCGAAACTGATCCCGGGCACGACGGCGATCACATCGGCGCCGGTCGTCGTTCAGGGCGTCATCGTCGCCAATCATCAGGTGCTGGATGGCCAGCGTCGATGGGCGCCGTCGGGCGTGATCCGCGGCTACGACGCGGTGACGGGCGAGATCGCGTTCGCCTGGGACATCAACCAGCCGCAGCTCACCAAGCTGCCCGCCTCCGGCCAGTACTATTCGTTCGGCACCCCCAACAGCTGGGGGCCGCTCACGGGCGACGAAAAACTCGGTCTCGCCTACATCCCCATGGGAAATTCCGCGGGCGACTACTTCTCTTCACTGCGTTCGGACGAGGAGAACAAGTATTCTTCCGCGCTTGTGGCGCTCGACGTAAAGACCGGCAAGCCGCGCTGGGCGTTTCAGACGGTTCGCAAGGACGTCTGGGATTATGATCTCGGCGCCCAGGCGAGCCTCGTCGAGTTCCCGAAAGACGGAAAAACAGTCCCTGCTTTGCTCATCCCGACGAAGCGCGGCGACATCTTCGTGTTGGACCGGGCGACGGGCGAGCCGCTGGTTCCGATCGAGGAGCGTCCGGTTCCGCAGGGCGGCGCCGAGCCGGAGCAGCGCGCGGCCACCCAGCCCTTTTCGACCTATCACACGCTGCGCAAGGCCGATCTGACGGAACGGGACATGTGGGGGCTGTCCCCGATCGACCAGATGGTCTGCCGGATCAACTTCCGGCGGGCGCGCTACGACGGCCCGTTCACTCCGCCGGAGGTCAACCGCCACTCGATCGAGTACCCCGGCTACAATGGCGGCAGCGATTGGGGCGGCGTCGCCGTCGATCCGCGGCGCGGCGTCATCGTCGCGAACTACAACGATATGGCCAACTACAACATGCTCCTCCCCCGCGCCGAAGCCGACCGGGAGAAGCTGTTTGCGATCGGCGACAAGCGAGCGACGACCGGCGGTTCGAGCGCCGAGGGCGCGGGCGCCCAGGAGGGAACGCCGTTCGGCATTCTGGTCAACGCCGGTTGGCAGACGCCGGCCGGGGTGCTCTGCACCAGGCCGCCCTATGGCGGCATCCGGGCGATCGATCTCGCGACAGGCAAAACGCTGTGGGATCGTCCTTACGGCTCGGCCCGCCGCAACGGACCGTTCGGTCTGCCGACCTTCCTGCCCACGGAGATCGGAACTCCCAACAACGGCGGCGCGGCGGTCACCGCCGGCGGCTTGATCTTCATCGCCGCCGCGACCGACAATCTGATCAAGGCGATCGACATCAAGACCGGGGAGATCCTCTGGAGCGACGTCCTGCCCGCCGGCGGCCAAGCGACGCCGATGGTCTACGAGCAGAACGGCAAACAGTACGTCGCCGTAATGTCCGGCGGCCACCATTTCATGATGACGCCGGGCGGCGACAAGCTCGTCGCCTATGCGCTCCCCTGAGGGGGCGCGCCAGACCCATCATGACGTTCGTGTCGGTATAACGTGGCGGCGTATTCTCTCGATCGATCTCCGCTTCGGTCAATGGCGCCGTGGTTGTCGGATCTGCCGCGCCAGTGCAGGGAAGATGTCGGCAGAGCGACCGCTTCGGCGCCGCCGCGGGATGACACGGAGGAGCACGTCATGATGTGCGCCGAAGCAGGGGGCTCCGCCTCCTGCCAGGTTCCTATAACATCTCACGCTTCAGGAGTTGCTCAAGCCAATCGGCAAAGACCTGAAGCCTGCGGGAGAGATGCTGACGGTGCGGATAGAGCAGCGTCATCGGCATTGGCGCGGCCTGATGATGGCGCATCACCTCGATAAGTTCGCCCGCATCGATGTGGCGCCTCACATCGTAGGCCGGGATCTGGATGAGGCCGAGGCCGGCAAGGCAACAGGCGATGTAGGCTTCGGCGCTGTTCACGGTGACGCGGGCGCGCATCGGCAGCATCCGTACTTCGCCGTCCTCGATCCACTCCCAATCCTCGACCCGGCCGGTCGACGGCGAGGCATAGTTGACGGCGAGATGCGCGCCGAGATCCTCCGGGGCGCCCGGCGCGCCATGCCGTGCGAGATAGCTGGGGCTGGCGACATTGATCAGCGCGAGGTCGCCGATCTTGCGGGCGATCAAACCGGAGTCGCCGAGCGGCCCGACCCTCAGCACGCAGTCGATGCTCTCCTCGACCAGATTGACCGCCCGATCTGTGACGCGCAGCTCGATGTCGAGGCGAGGGTGATCGGCCAAAAATTCGGGCAGCGCCGGGGCGATGATCAATCTCCCGATCCGGCCCGGCACGTCGATCCTGAGGCTGCCGGTCGGCTCGACCGATGTCTGTCTGAACAGCCCCTCGGTTTCTTCCACATCGGCGATCAGCCGCAGGCATCGCTCGTAGAAGGCGGCGCCGTCCTGGGTCGGCGAGACCTTTCGTGTGGTGCGGTGCAGCAGGCGCGCTCCAACCCGCGCTTCGAGATTGATCACGGCGGCCGACACGGACGAGCGCGGCAGCCCGAGCGTGTCGGCGGCGCGGGTGAAGCTCGCGCATTCGACGACGCGGGTGAAAATGCGGAAGAGATCGATGCGGTCCAAGGGCGCTGGTTCTGTTGATTGTCCGTCATTCCTGACAGGTGATGTCAGGACGATAGGCTTTATGACATATCCATAGACGATATGTTGCGTTGCAGGAGTTGGTCGCCTGGCGGCCGCGAGACAACCCAAGGAGGCGACACCAATGACCGATCACAGCATCAAGGGAAAAACGGCTCTCATCGCGGGAGGCGCGAAGAACCTTGGCGGGCTGATCGCTCGCGACCTCGCGGCGCAAGGCGCGAAGGCGGTCGCCGTCCATTACAACACCAGCGCCACCAAGCCGGCCGCCGATGAGACGGTCGCCGCCATCAAGGCGGCTGGAGCGCAGGCTTTCGTTTTCCAGGCCGACCTCACCACGGCGGGCGCGAACGAGACACTGTTCGCTGACGCCAAGGCGGCGATGGGCGGCATCGATATCGCCGTCAACACCGTCGGCAAGGTGCTGAAGAAGCCGATGGCCGACATCTCGGAAGCTGAATATGACGAGATGACCGCGGTGAACTCAAAGAGCGCCTTCTTCTTCCTCAAGGAGGCCGGAAAGCATCTCAACGACAATGGCAAGATCTGCAGCGTCGTCACGTCGCTGCTGGGCGCCTATACGCCGTTCTACGCGGCCTATGCCGGCACCAAGGCGCCGGTGGAGCATTTCACGCGGGCAGCCTCGAAGGAGCTCGGCGAGCGGGGCATCTCGGTGACGGCGATCGGCCCGGGCCCGATGGACACGCCATTCTTCTATCCCGCCGAGGGAGCCGATGCGGTGGCCTACCACAAGACGGCTGCGGCGCTGTCGAACTTCTCCAAGACCGGGCTGACCGACATCGAGGACATCGTTCCCTTCATCCGCTTCCTCGTCTCAGACGGGTGGTGGATGACCGGCCAGACCATCCTCGTCAATGGCGGCTACACGACCAAGTAATCCACGAAGCGGCCGGGTTCTGAGCCCGGCCGCTTCGTTCTCGACTCGTGTTTCAATGACGCCTGGTGCGCCGCGCTCCATCAGGATTTCGGCACGCCGCGTTCGAGCGACTGTTCGAGATCGCCGCGCTGAGCGGGATGATCAAATATTACCGTGAGAACCTAAAGGCGCCGATGGCGCGACAGCGAGCTGAGAAAGGGCGCGCCATGCATATGCTGATGGTCATCGTCGCGGGAATCGTCCTGCTCGGGCTCTTCATCCTGTTCGGTCAGCTCTGGGGCGGCACAACCCCGGCGCTTGCGATGGCGGCGAAGATATTCGTTCCTGTCTGGCTCGCGGTCTCAATCGCCAACCTCTGGGTCGGCGTCAACAAGGCCGGCTACACCGTGGCGCAGGAGCTGCCGATCCTGCTGGTGGTCTTCGCCGTGCCGGCTGCGGCCGCAGCGGTCGCCGCCTGGCAGTTCGCCCGCTCCTGACACGCTGGAACGCCGATGACCGACAGCTCCAACGCCGACGCCTCCGACCATCACCCGCTGCTGCGCCGCCGCGACGGCCATCATGCGCGGGTGACCTTCGAGGAGCTGTTCTTCGATCTCATCTATGTCTTCGCGGTGACGCAGCTCAGCCATGAGCTGCTGACCAATCTGAACCTCACGGGCGTCATCGAGACGCTGATCCTCTGGTTCGCGGTCTGGCTCGGCTGGCAATACACCTGCTGGGTCACCAACTGGTTCGACCCGGAGACGCCGCGCATCCGCGGACTGATCTTCGCGGTCATGCTGGCGGGCCTCCTCATGGCCTCGGCCATTCCGGGCGCCTTCGGCGAGCGCGGCTGGATCTTCGCCCTCGCCTATGTCGCGATCCAGGTCGGGCGCACCGCCTATATCGTCTGGGAGCTCGGTCCGGATCATCCGCTCGCGGCCAACTACCGCCGCATGCTCGGCTGGGTCTCGATCGCCGCCGTCTTCTGGATCGCCGGCGTCTTCGTCGAGCATGAAGCGCGGATGGTCCTGTGGGCGGTTGCGGTTCTCTGCGAGTATGTCTCGCCCATGTTCGGCTTCGCGCTGCCGGGTTTCGGCCGCTCGAAAACCCGCGACTGGACGATCGACGGAGGTCATCTCGCGGAGCGCTGCCAGCTCTTCGTGATCGTCGCGCTCGGCGAGACCCTGCTGGCGACCGGCGCCACGATGGCGCGCGCCGAGATCTGGGACTTGCCCATCCTCTCCGCGCTGCTCGCGACCTTCCTCGGCACGCTCGCCATGTGGTGGCTTTACTTCGGCACGTCGAGCAAGGACGCGACCGACGCCATTACCCATTCCGATGATCCCGGCCGGATCGGCGCGTATTTCCACTACGTCCACGCCGTCCTGGTCGGCGGGATCATCGCGACCGCGGTCGGCAACGACCTCGTGCTCGCGCATCCCCACGACGGGCTTAAAGTCGCCTACGCGCTGACGCTGTCCGGCGGGCCGGCGATCTATCTGCTCGGCAGCGCGATCTACAAGAAGGTGGTCTATGGAGTCCTGCCGCCTCCGCACGTCGCCGGCGTCGTGGCGCTTTTGGCGCTCCTTCCCGTCGCGCCCTTTGTCGATCTCCTGACCATGGGGTGGCTGACGACGATCGTCATGGTGGCGGCCGCCTTCTGGGAGGGCCGCCTGGTGCGCAAGCGACACGAGGCGGACAAGCGGCAGGCGGCGCAGCGAGAACCCGGGCGGTAGGGGCGTTCGGGCGGGCATCCTGCGACGGCTTCCTCGATCTGCACAGGGCGGTCGCTGCGCGGCGGCACGATGGCGCGCGTCGAGGCCGCTGCGGGTCGGAAGCGAGGCCATGCTCACGCGAGCGGGCTTGGAGAAGCTCTGAGGCCCCTCAGAAGGTTCGCCCGTCAGCCGCTTCAATTGGATTGGAAAAAGTCTAAAGTATTGAAAATATTTATCATTTTCTGTTTGTCCGTGCTACGGAACGGCATCGTCGCCGACGAACGCCGGACCTGTGATGCGCCGCTGGAACCTCGACGCCCTGTTTCGCCAAAGCGCCAAGGCGATAGGCTATGGCCTCGTGCGGCGTGGGATGTCGCCTGACGCGGCGGGCGACATTGTCCAGGACGCGTTCGTGCGCCTGATGACCGCCTCGACCAACGACGCGCAGGACACGCGCCAGGACGATCGGCCTGAGGGCTATCTCGCCGTGGTCGCCCGTAACCTTGCGCTCGACGCGGCGCGCCGGGAGCGCATCGCTCCGTTCGCCTCGGTTCCACCGGAAACGCTCGCGATCGCGGTCGATCCGGAGCCTTCGTCCGAACGTCGCCTGGCCGACCGGCAGCGCCTCGCGCTGGCGGTGTCGGCCCTCGACGAACTGCCCGAGCGCACACGTCGGGCTTTCGAACTCAACCGGCTGGAAGGGCTGACCTTGGCGGAGGTCGGCCGCGAGCTCGAACTCTCCACCTCCCGGGCCGGAGCGCTGGTGAAGGAGGCCTACGCCCACCTTCGACGGCGGACCTCCGCCGGCGCCTGATCGCGGCCCCGCGGGCGCGCTCGAACGAGAAATCCGCTATCTCCGCTCGTTGTCGTTAGTGTAAGCGACCGGGCGGAGCCGTGGGCGCTCGGGACCTTTTGCGAGCCGGATCGAGGATGGCGGAGCGATTGCGGGACGACGACGGCCTCTGGAGCGAGGCGCTTGATCTGCTGCTCCGGCTTCAGGTCGATCCCGACAACCACGTCGCGCGGGAGACGGCGGAGCGCTGGCTTGCCCGCGGCGAGGCGCATCGTCGGGTCTGGGGCGAGGCGGTTCGCCTGCATGAGCTCGGGGGACAGGCGCTCGCCGCGCGGCGAGCCCCGCAGGCCCGCGCCGTCTCTCGCCGCCGCGTCCTGGCCGGCGGGGGCGCGGCCCTCGCGGCGGGCGCGGCGGGAGCGGTCGTTCTCCCCGGCGCGATCACGCTGGCGCGAGCGGACGTCGCGACCGGCGTCGCCGAGCGCCGGCAGGTCACGCTGCCGGACGGGTGCCCGGCGGAGCTCGGCCCCGAGACCGCCCTGCGCTACGGCTTCTCGGAGAACAGCCGGTCGGTGGAACTTCTCCGCGGCATGGCGTATTTCGCGCCCGTCGCCGGAGCCCGCGCCTTCGTCGCCAGCGCGTCCGGGGTGAAGGCCTCAACCGCGAGCGCGGCTTTCGAGATTCGGGAGGAGGCGAGCGTCGTCACGGTCGCCGTGGAGCGCGGGCTTGTCGAGGTGTCCACCGAGATTCGGCTGGGGCCCGGAGACTGGTGCGCTCTTGGCGACGATGGCCGCCTGGAGCGGGGGCGCACGCCGGTCGACCGGATCGCCGCCTGGCGCCAGGGGCTGATCTTCGCCGACAGCGACACCCTGGCCTCGGTCGCCGCGCGCGTGGCGCGCTGGAGCGCGGCGCGCGTGATCATCGCGGACGCGAGCCTGGGCGGAGAACGGATCAGCGGCGTGTTCGACCCGGCCGCGCCGCTCGACGCGCTCGCGGCGGCGGTCGCTCCGCTTGGCGGATCGGCGCGCGCCATCACGCCCTGGCTCGTCGTTCTTTCCCGCTTCTGAGCCCAGGGGCTCCTTCACGCAGGAAATTCCAAGGCGCCGTTCGTTCTCGAAAGCGGGGACGGATCGGACGCAAGCGCGCCGCTCCGTCGATCGATCAGTCATCGGGGACGACGGGCGTGACATCGGGACATCGGAACGAACGAGGCGCAAGGCTGCGCCTCGCGGCGAGCTTGCTGGCGGGCGCGGCGCTGATCGCCCCTGCGGGCGCCAAAGCGCAGACGGCGTCCGAACGGCCGTTCTCGGTTCCGGCGGGACGTCTCGGCGACGCGCTCGCCGCTTTCGGGCGCCAGGCCGGCCTCCAGCTCGCCTACCGTCCCGATCTCGCCGCGGGCAAGACCACCGCAGGTCTGTCTGGTCCAGCGACCCCGGACGCAGGGCTGCGTCGACTGCTCGCCGGCACGGGACTGACCTACCAGCTCACCTCGGCCCGGACCGCCGTCATTACCGCGGCCGCAGCCGCGGCGGACGACGCCCCAAACGCGGACGGCTCGCTGGTGCTCAGCCCGATCCAGGTGACGGGCGCCGGAGGGGTCGCGCCGGCGGACGCGCCTTACGTGACGCCGGCGCCGACCGCGCACATCTCGCGCGAGACGATCGAGCGTTTCCGGGGATCGAGCCCCGCGGACATCTTCCGCGGCACGCCGGGCGTGATGTCGGGCGAAGCCCGCAACGGCGCCGGCTCAATCGACGTGAACATCCGCGGCATGCAGGGCATGGGCCGCGTGGCGGTGACCGTGGACGGCGCAGAGAACGCGGTGACCGTCTATCAGGGATATCAGGGCGTCTCGAACCGCACCTTCGTGGATCCGGATCTGCTCGCGAGCGTCGACATCCTGAAGGGGGCGGACGTCGCGTCGTTCGGAACCGCCGGCACGGTCTCCATGCGGACGCTGGACGCCGGCGACATCGTCCAGGAGGGCCGCGACTACGGCGTCCGGGTGAAGGGCGGCTTCGGGACCAACACCACCAAGCCGAAGGCCGGCTCCGTCGCCGGCTACGCCTGGCCGACTTCACCCGTCGCGGCGCCCGTCGCGACTCCGTCCCCGGACGGCATGGACCGGCCGGGCTTCCTGGAGCCCACGAACGGCTCCGGCAGCGCGGTCGCGGCGGTCAGGCAGGAGAATTACGACCTCGTCGCCGGCTTCGCCTATCGCAAGCAGGGCAACTACTTCGCGGGCGAGAACGGGCCCGGCGCAAAGCCCGTCAACGTCGGGCCGCGCAGGATCTGCAACTCCGTCAATTACTGCCAGGACTGGCCCGCCTATGTGGAGAACGGCGGCATCGCGAACACCCGCAAGGGTGAGGAGGTGCTGAACACCCAGCTCGAAACGATGTCCTGGATCGCGAAGGGCACGCTTCGCTTCGGCGACGGGCAGAGCGTCCAACTCGGCTACACCGGCTTCCGCGGGGAAGCGGGCGACCGCATCGCCTCGCGCCTGACCAGCGATCGCGGCCAGGCGGTCCAGCAGGCGCAGACCTCCGGCTCGGACCTCGACACCGGGACGCTGCGCTACCGCTGGAACCCGGACGACAACGACCTGATCAACCTGAAGGCGAACCTGTGGTGGAGCCGCCTCGACCTGCGGAATCCGCTGCGCACGGGGTTTCTGCCGCCGAAGAAGGGCGATTTCCGCGCCGGATCGAACACCGACATGTGGGGGTCGGAAGTGACCAACACCTCGGTCGTGCCGTTGTCGTCCTTCGGATCCGTGGACGTCACCTACGGGCTGTCCTACCGCGGCGAAGACACGCGGCCGAGCCCCGGCACGCGTGACGCGGAGACCTGGCTCGACTACCGCGACGGGCGCCGGCACGAAGGCGCGGGCTTCGTGAAGTCCGCCTGGAAGCCGCTCGACTGGCTGACGGTGAACGGCGGCCTGCGCTACTCGCGCTTCTGGTCGGAGGATCGAAACGACCCTTATCTCGAGCGCAGCTACGACTACGACGCGAAATTGAGCGACGGCGGCTTCAGCCCCTCGGTCGGCGTGACGGTGGAGCCGATCAAGGGCGCGCAGCTGTTCGTGAACTACTCGAGCGCTCTGCGCGCGCCGAGCATCATGGAGTCGGTTTCGGCCTTCACCATGCAGGTCAATTCCGCGGTGAAGCCCGAGCGCTCCCGAAACTGGGAGGTCGGCGCCAACCTCGTCCGCGACGGCGTTTTCGCAGACGGCGACCGTGGCATGGTCAAGCTCAGCTACTTCAACTGGGACGTGAAGGATTACATCTCGCGTGAGTGGCGCCAGGCCCCCGAGGGGTGGTGGGGCATGCAGATCCACAATATTGACCGCGCGAGATTCTCGGGTCTGGAATTTTCCGGAAAGTATGAGGTGCACGATTTCACGGCGGAGTTGACGGCGAACTACTATCTGAATGTCGAGTTCTGCCGGACAGCTGGAGCCTGCGAGAACAAGTCGCTCTATGCCGATTATTCCACCAACCAGGTGCCGCCGGAGTACTCGCTGTCGCTGACGGCGTCCCAGAAATTCTGGGAGACGCTCACCATCGGCGGCCGTCTGTCCCATGTCGGCCCCCGCGCCATCGGCCATGGCGACGCCACGGCGCAGGGCGCAAGCACGTTCATCGCCTTGGTTGACTGGAAGCCCTACACGCTCGTGGACGTTTTCGCGCAGTACAAGATCAACACATACCTGACCGCGGATTTCCGTATCGAGAACCTCACCGACAAATACTACGTCGACCCGCTTGGGCTCGTGCTGCAGCCGGGTCCCGGTCGGACCTTCTACGCGTCGATGACGGCGACGTTCTGACGTCGGCGCGGGGGAGCACCAGAGATGACGGCGATGGACCTGTCGCGAGCCCAAGAGGGTCTCTCGAAACGGCTGAAATCGGACACCGCCGCGCAGCACGCGGAGCTGGACGCCGCGATCATGGCGGCGCGGCCGTTCGCGAGCCTCGATCTCTACGGCCGGTTCCTCGACGTGCAGCGCACCTTCCACCAGGACGTCGACGCGCTCTATGGCGATCCGGAGCTGATCCAGCTCGTTCCTGGGCTGCCCGCGCTTCGCCGCCTGCCGCTGATCGTCCGGGACCTGGCCGATCTCGGCCTGCCGCCGCAGGAGGACGTCGACGCCCCCGCCTTCGCCCCGGGAGAGGTTCACGACGTCGCCGAGGCGCTCGGCTGGCTCTACGTGGCGGAGGGGTCCAATCTCGGCGCCGCCTTCCTGCTCAAGCAGGCGGCGAAGCTTGGCCTGTCCGAACGCTTCGGCGCGCGTCATCTGGCACCCGCCGCCGAGGGGCGGGGCCTGAGCTGGCGGAGCTTCGCCGCAGCGCTCGACGCCGCCCCGCTCGACGCCTCCGGAACCGCACGCGCCGCGAGCGGCGCGCAAGCGGCCTTCGCCCGCATCCGAGGCCGGGTGGCGAAAGCCTTCTGAGCCATGGTCCGGACGGCGATGATCGGGGCGAGCGCGACCGACCACGACGTCCTGCGCTGGACGGCGGCCGCGCTCTGCGTCGTCGCGCTTCACGCCGGCGTCGCCTGGTGGGTCTTGCGCTCCCCGCCGGTCGCCCTGTCTCCGGGGCCGCCGCCGGCGGTCATGATCGACCTCGCGCCTCTGCCCGAAGCGGTCGCGACCGACGCCGAGCAGTCCGCGCCGGACGAAGTGTTCGCGGAAGCCGCCGAGGCGGCGGTCGCGTCGCGCTCCGAGGCGGTTCCGGAGGAGGCGGAGACCGAGGTCCCGGACGAGGCCGCGGAGACGGCGCTCGACGACGCTGTCGAGCCCGACCTGCCGGAGCTGGAGTCGGTCGAAGTCCCGCTCCCCGCGGCGCGGTCGCCGGTTCAGCCTGGGGCCGAGGCGCCCTCCGTCACGCGTCCAAGGCCGAAAAGGCCCAGCGAGCGTCCCTCGGCCCCTAGCGCGTCGCGGCCGTCCTCGACGGCTCGGCAGCAGGCAAGCGCCCCGGTGAACGTGTCGAACCGCACCGCCGCCTCCGAGAGCGCCTCCGGCGCCTCCGGCGAAAGCCCGGTGACGTGGCAGGCGCGCCTGATGGCGCACCTGGAGCGGCGCAAGCTCTACCCCTCCGCCGCCCGGGCCCGCGGCGAGACGGGGACCGCCTACGTGCGGTTCCGCATCGACGGCGAGGGCAACGTGCTCTCGGTCTCGCTCGCGCGGTCGTCCGGCCATTCCGAACTCGATCAGGCTGTGCTCGCGCTCGTCCGGCGCGCCTCGCCGGTGCCCGCGCCGCCCCCCCAAGCGCAACGCATGATCACCGCGCCAGTGCAGTTCAGCGTTCGGTAGGCTCGCGCAACCGGCCGACATGTCTCTCTGCATGATCCCGGCGACAGGCCGCGCCGTCGCTCATGACCGACGACGGCGGGACGAAGCGAAAGCCTGCGCGCGGCGGCTCCGGCTGCTCGCTAACGGGCCGGGATCTCCGCTGCCCAATCCGAAATGCGCCGCGCCCGGGAAGCGTTGCGAACGTCCAAGCCGCGGAAGTTGGCGACACGGGGGCCTGGACCCGGCGATGCCTGACGTTTTGCTCCTCATGGCCTCGCAAAGCGACGTCGTCGGCGCGGACGGCGTGCGGAGAGCGGCGTGGTGGTCGCCGACATGGTCTCCCAGGCCAGCGGCGCAATTTGCGCGCCGTTGACCCGCGCGGCTCGCCTGTCGGATGCGACAGTCCGCGTCGCCGGCGTCAAGGCGATCCGCTAGACCTTGTTCGCACGACGAACAAGGTGCCGCGCAGACACAGTGGCGCCGCGATGCAGCAATCCGTGGACGCGTCCGTTTAACGGATCCCGCAATCATGATAGTTCAGAAGGTGGTCTCCTCGGGGAGTTGCAGCCGTGATCACGGTGTTGTCATAAAGGAGGCGTTGCTCTGATGGATGAATTGCCCGGGCTCGTGGTTCGTGGTTTTTACGGCAATAACAACTGTGGCGACGAAGCTCTGCTCGCTACGATGATCCAATACTTTTCTGATGATTACCGAATAATTGTATCTGCAAATAATCTTGTTTACGTCAAAGAAAAATTAATAACCCCGAAAATTCCGCCTTACGATAAGCTGAAGGTGATCTGGAGCTTGAACCGAGGAGCGCTAGCTGCGCCCGATGTGGCCGGCCTTCTTCTGGGGGGCGGCGGGCTTGGCCTGGGTTTCGGCTGGGATCAATATATGTTTGCTTGGCGGTATGGAAAGAAGATTATCCACACCGGCGTTCATATTACTGAGGAGTTTATCTCGGAGAGTTCTGCCGACTTCAACAACGTGACGTCGACGTTCCTGCGCGCTGCCAACTTCTTCAGCGTTCGGCATCGCCGGTCGATCGTCGTGGCGGAGAGGTTGGGCGTGCATCCGAAGTACGTGCCGGATTGGGCGTTCGGCCTCAATCAGACGGAGGGGCCCAAGCCCAAGGGCGACTATATCGTCGTCACGATCAGGGCCGACACGAACCGCAACAATCCCCGGACGGCAGTGTTCCTGAAGAGCATCACGGACTACGCCGCGGGCGAGGGGCTCAACGTGGCGCTCGTTCCCTTCGACGCCAGCGACCAGAATCTCACTCGATCCTTGGACATCAAGGGCGAGATGATGGGCAATCTCTTCAGCAAGCCGACCTACGTCAAGTACCTGCTGGGGCAGGCCAAAGCCGTGTTTTCGCTCGGCCGCTATCATCCGCTCGTGTTCGGTATGTCGAACGACGTCCCGACCTTCAGCCTTGACACCGTCCGGCCCGGCCGCTCCGACGACAAGACCTGCCTCCAGCTGGTCGAGGACGGGCTCGAAGCTTTCCATTTCCCGACGGATCGGATCGAGGAATTTACGCCGGCGGAAATCGCTCGCCTCGTCCGCCTCTACGGCGGCGACGGCCTTGCGAAGCCTTTCCTCGGGCACAAGGCCGCGGTCGACCAAGCTGCGGCCGACATTCTTCAGGTGCTCAAATCGTAACCTCGCGTCGACCGTCGCAGCCCGCCGAAACGCGCCCTTGAGTCCCAGGGCGCCGCTGCGGGAATGCGCTTGCTTTCAGAAATCGCTTTCGAACATCCTTACGCGGCGAGAGGAGCCGAACATTGCCGAAACCCATTTCCGCCGCCAAAGTCGATCCGAAGTCGTCGCCTAAGCAGGTGGTGCTTCGCGGGTTCTTCGCAAAAGGGAACATGGGGGACGAGGCGCTCTCGCACTCCATCGTCCGCCACATCGGGCCTGAGTTCTCTTACAAGTTCGCGCTGAACTCACCGGCGCTCGACGCCACGGCCACCCACTGGCCGTACAAGGGCGCGAAGTGCATCGACTCCCTCAATCGCGGGGAGGTGATGAAGCCGGACGTCTGCGGGTTCTTTCTGGGCGGCGGCGGCCTGGGCCTGGGCTTCGGCTACAACCAGATGATCTGCGCGCGCCGGGCCGGGAAGGCCATCGTGCACTCGGGCGTGCACATCCACGAGGACTTCTTCTCGAAGAAGGACCCGGTGATGGTGGACGCGAGCCGGGCCATGCTCAAGCTCGCGCATGTCACGACCGTTCGCGACCGTCTCTCGATTGACGTGCTGAAGCACTACGATGTGCCGGGCGAGTGGGCCCCGGACTGGGCGTTCGGGCTCGCGGCCGAACCTTGGGCCGCGCCTTTGCCCAGCTCCGACTACATCGTGGTCACGTTCCGCGCCCGGCCGCCGGACGACGTCGAGCTGATCACGCCATGGCTCCAGGGCGTCCGGGATTTCGCGGCCTCGCTCGGATGCGAGATCGTGGTCGTGCCCTTCGACGCGGGCGACGCCAAGCTGGCCGCGAAGCTCGGCTTCGGCGATAAAACGATCAAGGATCTCTACTTCGCGCCCGAGAAGGCGAAGCATGTCATCGCCGGGGCGCGCGCGGTCGTGTCCTTCGGCCGGTTCCATCCCGTCGTGTTCGCCTTGGCCGAGCACGTGCCCGCGTTCGCGGTCGACTTCTGGTTCGCGCGGGAGACGGGCCACAAGACGACTCTCCTGCTGCGCGAAGACGGCATGGAGGAGGGCATCTATCACCGCGGATTGCTCGATGACTTCACGGCCGACAAGCTCGGCGCGCGGCTGTCGCGGTTGCAGGCCAAGATGAAGAAGAAGCCCTTCGCCACGTATCCGACGATGCTGGCGGATCTCGGCAAGCGCATTCAAGCGCTCATGCACGCCCACTGAATCGGGGGCCGGTCGTCGCCCGACCCCGGGGCGACGACCGCAAGGTCTCGGCGGATGGGCGCCGCCGGGCCACCAGCCGGACGCCTCGCCCTTACCGCCAGGGCTTCGCGCTGAAGAAGAGCATCGCTCTCTTCTTGTTGATGGCCCTAAGGGCTTCGTGACGGTCGTCGAAATCGGCTTTGCCGAGGGTGCCGACGTGATCGGGCGAGATCGTGTTGCAGCCGCCGACCAGCGAGGCCGTCAGCAGGCACGCGCCGACGCTCCACCATGCCGACTCCTGCGGCATCCGTTGCCATGACGGCCCCATGGCGTCGAAATAGCGCTTCATCACCGGGTGCCCGGCCGTGCTGCCGAGCACGGAGTTGGTGACGTAGAGGCCGCCCGCCGTCATCTTCCGATACGACTTCGCCGCGAGGCAGAGCATGCCCCGCATGGGCAGCACCTCGTGGAGGGGATAGCCCGTGTCTACGGGGAACATGTCCATGTCCACGTAGAGCCCCCCGTGCAGCGCCAGAATCTCGGCCCGCAGGATGTCGGCTGCGCCGGCATATCTCTTCTGGCCATAGAAGCTCTGGAACGGCGCTCCGGCGTAACAGCTCAGCGTCTTGCAGGCGTCTTCATCCCACAGGCGGTAGGTGTAGCCGTACTTCTCGCACCACTCGCCCCATTCGTCCTGGGGCTGCTGCGGCGCGGCTCTTCCGCCGATCCAGATCTGATGGATCGTGCGCGGGATCTCGCGGCCGCCATGGTCGCAGGCCTCGCGCATGAAGTCGAAGCCGACATGGGGAAGATGCGTGAAGTTCCGCGGCTCCGGCGAACGGAGCGTCGTCAGTCCGGCTTCGACGACCGAGTCGCTGCTCTTCTGAGCCAGGCGGAAGCGCAGCGCATGCTCGCGCGCCGTGTAGCCCGCGCGGGACAGGATGGACTTCTCCGGGCGGACCCGGACGGCGTTCTCCAGCAGATGGGCCGTGGCGTCGTGATGCTCGTTCTTCATGGCGGCGGACGCGAGATAAACCACCTCTTCGTAGTCCGTGAGATCGAGCGCCAGGATCTCGGCTATGGTCGCGGCGACCACGTCCTCGGCGTTCGTCGCCGGATTGAGGCGGCTGGCCAGGCGCCTGATCTCGAAAGGCATCACGTGGGTCGACGCCGAACCGGACTCGGAGTCGAGATTTTCAGCCATCGCCATGCGTGAAGATCCTTCAATGTGTTCGAAAAGGTGAACGTGACTGTAAGAAAAAGCGCAGTTACGGACTTTGATCTACGGGGGACAGTGGCCGGGCGATTGCTCCCTGTGCGCGGGGCGCTTCATCCCAGGCGGATTCAGCCGGAACCGTATCGACTATACATGACGGCATTAAGCGCCGAACATCCGACGACAGTCGCCCAGCCCGGCCGTGGAACCGTCGCCAGGACAGCCACCAGATGGCAGCGGGCGGGTCAAGCGCTTTCCCCTCGTCCGCGGCCCCGCCACGGCGCCTCAGCGTCCCGCGGCGGCGGCGCGCTCGGCCTTCACCCGCTCGGATTCGGCCCGCTTCGTCGCGACCGAAGCGGCGATGACGCCGATGGTCACGATCGCGATCATGATGGTGCAGACGGCGTTGATCTCGGGCTTCACGCCGAGCCGCACCGAGGAGTAGATCCGCATCGGCAGCGTGGTCGCGCTCGGGCCGGTGGTGAACTGTGAGATCACCAGGTCGTCGATCGAGAGCGTGAAGGCCAGCATCCAGCCCGAGACGATCGCCGGAAGGATGATCGGCAGCGTCACCACCAGGAAGGTCTTGAACGGCGGGCAGCCGAGATCCATCGCCGCCTCTTCGAGGCTCTTGTCGAAGGTGATCAGCCGGGACTGCACCACGACCGCCACGAAGCACATCGAGAAGGTGACGTGCGCCAGCAGCAGCGTGAGGAAGCCGCGGTCGAGGCCGATCGCCACGAACAGCAGCAGCAGCGACAGGCCGGTGATCACCTCCGGCATCACGAGCGGCGCATAGACCATCCCTGAGAACAGGGTCCGGCCGGGAAAGCGCGTCATGCGGGTGAGGGTGACGGCCGCGAGCGTGCCGAGCACGGTCGCGAGCGTCGCCGAGATCAGCCCGAGCCGCACCGTGACCCAGGCGGCCTCGAGCAGTTGCTCGTTGTGGAGCAACGCCACGTACCAGCGCGTCGAGAAGCCGCCCCAGACGGTCACCAGCTGGCTGTCGTTGAACGAGTAGATCACCAGCAGCACGATCGGCAGGTAGAGGAACGCGAAGCCGAAAGTGAGCGCGACGATGTTGACGGAGGAGAGCCCCTTTTTCATACGCGCGCTCCTGACTGGGAGGGAGCGAGGCGCGTCGTTGAGGGATAGGCGCGACGCGCGGGTCCCCCTCTCCCCTTGCGGAAGAGGGTAAGGGGTCGTCCGGGACGACCTCCAACCTGGCAGGATGTCTCGGACGACCCCTCATCCGACCGTCGGCCGACGCCGCCGTCCACCTTCTCCCGCAAGGGGAGAAGGGAAAGGGCGCCCGGCACGGACTTGGCGCGCCTCACTTTTTCGCCCCCACTTCGCGGGCCTGCACGTTGTTGTAGATCGCGATCGGCAGCACCAGCACCAGCAGCAGCAGGACGGCGATCGCCGAGGAGACCGGCCAGTCGCGATTTGAGAAGAACTCGCTGTAGAGCGTCTTGCCGATCATCAGCGTCTCGGACCCGCCCAGCAGGTCGGGGATGACGAACTCGCCGACCGCGGGGATGAAGACGAGGAAGCAGCCGGCGACCACGCCCGGCAGCGAAAGCGGCACCGTGATCTGCCAGAACGCCTTCCACGGCGGCGAGCCGAGGTCCGCCGCGGCCTCCAGCAAGGTGTCGTCGAGCTTCTCGAGGCTCGCGTAGAGCGGCAGCACCATGAACGGCAGGTAGGAATAGACGATGCCGATGAAGACCGCCGTCTCGGTATTCATGATGTAGAGCGGCTCGGAGATGATGCCGGTCCAGAGCAGGAAGGCGTTCAGCAGGCCCTCGGGGCTCAGGATGCCGATCCAGGCGTAGACGCGGATCAGCAGCGAGGTCCAGAACGGCAGGATGACCGCCATCAGCAGCAGCGGCCGCCAGCCCTTGGGCGCGCGCGCCATGGCGTAGGCCATGGGATAGGCGATCAGCAGCGTCAGCAGCGTCGAGATCGTCGCGATGCGCAGGCTCGAGAGATAGGAGGCGACGTAGAGCTCGTCCTCGAACAGGATGCCGTAGTTCTCGGCGTCGAGCCCGGTCCACCAGTCCTTGATCCCCTGCCAGCCCTGCGCGAGGTCGAGCAACGGCTCGTAGGGCGGTTGCGCGATCACCGTGTCGGAGAACGAGATCTTCAGGACGATGAAGAACGGCGCGAGGAAGAAGACCAGCAGCCAGAGATAGGGGATCGCGATGACGAGCCGTCGCCCCCAGGGGCTGGTTCCGGCGGGCGTGGGCGCGGACGCGTCGGTCATGGCCGCTCCTCAGCTCGTCAGCAGGACGCCCGCGTCCGGCGCGAACCAGACGTGGACCTTGTCGTCCCAGGCGATGGGCTGGGTCTCGCTCCGCATGACGTTGGCGCGGCTGACGCGGACGATCTTTTCGGAGTTTTCGGCCTTCACCAGGAACACGGTCCAGTCGCCGAGATAGGCGATGTCCCAGACCTCGCCCTTCAGCACGTTGGTCGCGTCGGCCGGCGGCGGGTCGATGGAGATCCGCACCTTCTCGGGCCGCACCGCGAGCGCCACGCTCGCGCCGGGGGACGCCTCGCCGGCGGCGCTGAACGTCGCGCCGACCTCGTCGCTCTTCAGCGTGACGAGGCCGCCGGCGCTGGCGGCGACCTCGGCCTCGAACAGGTTGATGTCGCCGATGAAGCCCGCGACGTAGCGGCAGCTCGGCTGCTCGTAGATCTCGCCCGGGGTCGCGACCTGCACCAGCTTGCCGTGGTTCATGACCGCGATCCGGTCCGCGACCGTCATCGCCTCCTCCTGGTCGTGGGTCACGATCAGGAAGGTGAGCCCGAGCTCCATCTGGAGGTCCATCAGCTCGAACTGGGTCTCCTCGCGCAGCTTCTTGTCGAGCGCGCCGAGCGGTTCGTCGAGCAGCAGCACCTTCGGGCGTTTGGCGAGCGAACGGGCGAGCGCGACGCGCTGGCGCTGGCCGCCGGAGAGCTGGTGCGGCTTGCGGCTCGCGAAGGGCTCGAGCTTGACGAGCCGCAGCATCTCCTTCACCCGCGCCTCGATCTCGGCCTTCGGCAGCTTGTCCTGCTTGAGGCCGAAGGCGACGTTCTGCTCGACCGACATGTGCGGGAACAGCGCGTAGGACTGGAACATCATGTTCACCGGCCGCCGGTACGGCGGCACGCCGACGAGATCCTGACCGGCGAGCGTGATGCGGCCCGACGTCGGCTCCTCGAAGCCCGCGAGCATGCGCATCAGTGTGGTCTTGCCGCAGCCGGAGGGGCCGAGCAGGGCGAAGAACTCGCGGGCATGAATGTCGATCGACACGTCGTCGACGGCGGTGAAGTCGCCGAAGCGCTTCACGACGTTCTCGAACCGGATGAGCGGGACCGCGGCGGGGTCGAGCCAGGGCGCGAAGGAGCGCCGGATGGGGCCGAGGGCTTTCTGGGCGGGCTTCAGCGCCATGAGGTCATCCAGCCGCGGGAGGGAAGGGATCGGGGAAGCTTGGGTCAGGCGCCGTCCCGGCCGGAGAGCCGGGACCGTTCGCAAACAGCGTCTCCGCCGCGTCATGGTCCGGCTTGCCCGGACCATCCACCCCGATGTGACGCTCGAGGCCCGGGATGGATCCTCCGGTCAAGCCGGAGGATGACGCCGTCAGGCGGAGGGGGGCGTCGCTTACCGCCCGCTCTTCGCCTTCGTCCAGGCGCGCGTGAGCGAGCGCTGGGTCTTCGAGTCCTCGATCGTCGGCACGGTGTAGAGCCGCGCGAACACCTCCGGCGTCGGGTAGATCGCCGGGTTGGTCTTGACCGCCTCGTCCAGGAACTCCTGAGACTTCAGGTTGCCGTTGGCGTAGGAGACGAAATTCGAGGCTTTGGCCGCAACCTCGGGCTTCAGGATGTAGTTCAGGAAGGCGTGGGCCTCCTCCGGGTGCGGCGCGTCCGCGGGGATCGCCATCTGGTCGAACCAGAGCTGCGCGCCCTCCTTCGGCAGCGAATACTCGACGTTGACGCCCTTGCCCGCCTCTTCCGCGCGGCTCTTCGCCTGGAAGATGTCGCCGGAATAGCCGACGGCGAGGCAGATGTTCCCGTTCGCCAGAGAATTGATGTACTCCGAGGAGTGGAACTTGGTGATGAACGGCTTCAGCTTGGCGAGATGCTCGGCCGCCTTCTCCACGTTCTTCACGTCCGACCAGTCCGGCGGCAGGCCGAGATAGGTCATGACGGACGGAAGCAGGTCCTCGGGGCTGTCGATGAACATGACGCCGCAGCCCTTGAGCTTCTTCAGGTTCTCAGGGTCGAAGGCCAGCTTCCAGCTGTCGGTCGGCGCGTTGGGAAACGCCTTCTTGACCTTGTCGACGTTGTAGCCGATGCCGGTCGTACCCCACATGTAGTTGATGGAATAGGCGTTGTCGGGATCGTATTTGGCGATGCGCTGGTAGATCTCGGGCCAGGCGTTGGAAATGTTCGGCAGCTTCGATTTGTCGAGCTTCTGGAACACGCCGGCCTTGATCTGGCGCGACAGGAAGGTCGCGGTCGGCACCACCACGTCGTAGCCGGTCTTGCCGGCGAGAAGCTTGGTCTCGAGGATCTCATTGGAGTCGAAGACGTCGTAGACGACCTTGATGCCGGTTTCCGCCTCGAAGTCCTTCAGGATCTGCTCGTCGATGTAGTCCGACCAGTTGTAGATCCGCACTTCCTTCGCCTGTGCCAGGGCCTGCCCGGTCAACGCCAGAGCGAAGCCGCACGCCGCGATAAGCGATCGCGCCAAACGTTTCGACGTCATTCGTCGCTTCTCCACATCCCCGGATGGACCGCCCCGCGACGGCCGTCGACGGCAACGCTAGCCCTGCCGCGTGACGCGCACAACACATTCTCTGCCCGCTCGCGCGCCATGCCTCGAATCGATGCGGCGCCGCAGCGATTGATTTGGCCCGCGGCCTCAGGCAGGCTTGAGGCGCGTCGGGGGATCCGGCGTCGGGCGGGTCCTCACCGCCTCGCGAGCGCTCCTCGACCTCCTGCGATCGACCCGATCCGGAGCGCGCCGCAAGCAGCGACAGGCTCCTTCGGGCCTTGCGCGCCGTCGCCATGTCCGCCGGCTCGGGTCAAGCCGTGAGACGGCCTCTTCCGTTCTCTGAACGGGACGGGGGCCGTGCGGCGCCATCGCGAAGGTGCTTGATGAGCAAGAAAAAGCGCAGCGGCCTCAAGGAGGCGATCGCCGACCGGAGGGGCGCGGCGACGGCCGAGGACGCGCGCCAGTGGGTGCTCGACCGGGGCATCGAGGAGCTCGAATGCGTCGTGCCGGACCAGGCCGGCGTCGCGCGCGGCAAGATCATGCCGGCGGCGAAGTTCTTCGCCTCGCCCACCATGAACATGCCGTCCTCGATCTTCCACCAGACCATTTCCGGCGGCTACGCGGCCGACGACGAGCCGGGCGGCGGCGACCCGGCGGACAGCGACCTCGTGCTCGAGCCGGACTTCTCCACGCTCGCCGTGGTGCCCTGGGCCTCCGACCCGACGGCGCAGATCATCCACGACGCCTTCCACCGCGACGGCCGCCCGGTCGAGGTCTCCCCGCGCCAGCTGCTGAAGCGCGTGGTCGACCTCTACGCCAACAAGGGCTGGACCCCGGTGATCGCGCCGGAGATCGAGTTCTATCTCGTCAAGCCGAACACCGACCCCGACTATCCCCTGGAGCCGCCGATCGGCCGCTCGGGGCGCCCCGAAACCGGGCGGCAGTCCTACTCGATCTCGGCGGTGAACGAGTTCGACGAGCTGTTCGAGGACATCTACGACTTCTCGGAGGCCCAGGGGCTCGAGATCGACACGCTCATCCACGAGGAGGGCGCGGCGCAGATGGAGATCAACCTGCGGCACGGGCACCCGCTCGCGCTCGCCGACCAGGTCTTCATGTTCAAGCGCACGATCCGAGAGGCGGCGCTCAAACACAACATCTACGCCACCTTCATGGCGAAGCCGATCGCGAACGAGCCGGGCTCCGCGATGCACATCCATCAGTCCGTGGTCGATGCGGAGGGGAGCAACCTCTTCTCCGACAAGCAAGGCAAGCCCTCCTCGGAGTTCTTCTCCTTCCTCGGCGGCACGCAGAAGTACCTGCCCACCGTGATGTGCGTGATGGCGCCTTACGTGAACTCCTACCGCCGGCTGACCCGGCAGTCCTCGGCGCCGATCAACGTGCAGTGGGGCTACGACAACCGCACCACCGGCATCCGCGTGCCGCCCTCGGGCCCCTCGGCCCGGCGCGTGGAGAACCGGGTGCCGTCGTCCGACGCCAACCCCTATCTCGCCATCGCCGCCTCGCTCGCCTGCGGCTATCTCGGGATGATCGAGGGCCTCACCCCCTCCGAGCCGATCGACGGCTCGGCGCACGGCCTCGACTACGACCTGCCGCGCGGCCTGCTGGAGGCGGTCGCCACCTTCGAGAACTGCGAGGCGCTGCACAATGTGTTCGGCAAGACCTTCACCGCCACCTATGCGGCGATCAAGCGCGCCGAGTTCGAGACCTTCATGCGCGTTATCAGCCCGTGGGAGCGGGAGTACCTGCTGCTGAACGTGTGAGGCCACACCCGCCGTCATCCCGGCCGCCGCGCAGCGGCGAGCCGGGATCGTCAGGTGAGGTAGGCTTGGGCCGAGGCGTTGGATGGTGAAGCGGTTCTTCGTCTACATCATGGCGCCGCGTAAGGACGGGCCGATCTACGTCGGCGTCACCAGCGATCTGCCGAAGCGGGCGGCGGAACACCGCACGCACAGCGTCAGGGGCTTCACCGACCGCTACAACATAGAGCGGTTGGTGTGGTTCGAGCCGCACGACAACGCCGAGGCGGCCATCGTTCGGGAGAAGCGCATCAAGCGGTGGCTGCCCTCCTGGAAGGTCGAACTGATCGAGAAGGACAATCCCGAGTGGCGCGATCTGTATCTCGACATTGCCTCGTCTTGAGGACGATCCCGGCTCTTCGCTGCGCTTCGGCCGGGATGACGCGATCTTGAGGAACACGTTCCCTGACCCCCCTTCCTACTACGCCGCCGTCAACCCGGCGCCGCGGCCGCGCGCAGCTCTCCGGGGCGAGAACCGGGCCGACGTCGCGATCGTCGGCGCCGGCTTCACGGGGCTGTCCGCCGCGCTGCATCTGGCTGAGCGAGGCGCGCGAGTCGTCGTGCTCGAGCAGGCGCGGGTCGGCTGGGGCGCCTCGGGGCGGAACGGCGGGCAGGTCCACACCGGCCAGCGCCACGAGCAGGACGAGCTCGAACGGGTCGTCGGCCGCGACGACGCCCGCAAACTGTGGGACATGGCGGCGGACGCGAAGGCGCTTCTCAGAGAGCTGATCGACCGCCACGCGATCGACTGCTCCTACGAGCAGGGTCTGATCCACGCCGATCATAAGCCGGCTTACGTCCGTGAGACCCATGCCTACGCCGAGACGCTCGCGCGCGACTACGACTATCCCCATGTCGAGCCGCTCGACCGCGACCAACTGCGCGCGCTGGTCCGGAGCGACGACTACCACGGCGGCTCGATCGACCACGGCGGCGGCCATCTCGACCCGCTGGCGCTGACGTTCGGCCTCGCCCGCGCGGCGGAAGCGGCGGGCGCGACGCTGCACGAAGGCTCCCGCGTTCTCAGGTTGAAGCCGAACGGCCGCGTGGTGCTGGAGACCGCGGAGGGCTCGGTCATCGCCGACCACGCCCTGATCTGCACGGACGGGCTGCTGGACGGCCTGCAGCCGGCCGTCGAATCCCACGTCATGCCGATCGCCAACCACATCGCGACGACGGAGCCGCTGGGCGACCGCCTGCAGAAGGCGCTGACCAGCCGCGCCGCCGTCTCCGACAGCCGTTTCGTCGTCTATTACTTCCGCCCGACGCCGGATGGGCGGTTGCTGTTCGGCGGCGGCGAGACCTATTCGACCACGCTCCCGAACGACGTGGCGCCGATCGTCCGCGGGCATCTGGAGAAGGTGTTTCCGCAGCTGAAGGGCGTGCGGCTCGACCATGCCTGGGGCGGCGTGCTGGGGGTGACGCCGACGCGGCATCCCTTCGTGCGCCCGGTCGCGCCGAACGTGCTCGTGGCCGCGGGCTATTCGGGGCAGGGGGTGCTGCTTGGCCCGATGTTCGGCAAGATCCTGGCCGAGGCCGTCGCCGGCCAGCTTGGACGCTTCGACCTGCTGGGCCGGCTCCCGGTTCCGGCGTTCCCCGGCGGAACCTGGCTCCGGAAGCCTATCCTGGTGGCCGCCATGAGCTATTTTGCGCTCCGTGACCGACTCTGAGGGCTCAAAGGAGCAGGGCCGCTCCGTCGCGCTGTTCGTCGCCGCGGTGTTCCTGACCATCGCGCTGGTCTTCGGCGCGATCGCGGGCTACTGGCTCGCGTTCTATGATGAACCTCACGACATGATCGCCGTGATGGGCGGGGCCGCCTGGGCCTGCGTGTCCGTGGTCGTGGCGCTCGGTCTTGCCGCGCGGGCCGGACCGATCGTCGGAGTCTCCCGTCATGGTCGAGGGACCTCCGTCGGAGCGGCGGCCGATCCCGACGCCTTGCGCGCCGAAGCCTGGGCGGTCGAAAGCGTCGAATGGCGGGGCGAGGCGAGCGTCCCGTTCGACGCGCCCGGACCTACGCTGTTCATGCTGCTGTCGGGAATCGCGCTCGGCTGCGCGGGACTGGCCTTGTGGTGGTTCGGCCGGATCACGCTGGGAGGCGTCGCCGTGACGTTCGGAATCGGCGGCTTTCTCGTCTACTGGGCTTGGGTCGCATGGTCCACCGGACGCGCGAAGGCGACCACGCCGCCCGAATGAGCGGCCGTCAATGCGCCGGCGCGGCTGCGGCGTTCGGGTTCGGCCTTCGGACAAGCGGCACCAGCACGACGAGCGCCGCGAACAGAATCGCGAGCGCCCAGAACAGGTCGGCGAAGGCCAGCACGAGACCCTGTTGCCGGACCATGTTCGACATCTGCTTCACCGCCGCGAGCTCCGCGTCGGAGCCGAGCCGGGCTGTGAACGCGTTGGTCATGGCCGAGAGCTGCTCCTCGGCGACGGCGCGGCCCCAGGTCACGTTCTCCCGCAGGCGCAGCATGTGCAGGTCCTGCCGCTCGTTCAGGAAGGTGTTGATGAAGGCGAGCCCGAAGGCGCCGCCGAGGTTCCGCATCAGGTTGAACAGGCCGCTCGCGTTCTTGAGCTTGGACTGGGGCAGGGTGGCGAGCGAGACCACGTTGATCGGCACCATGCACATCATCAGCGAGACGCCGCGCAGCGCCTGGGGAACGAACAGGTCCCAGAAGGCCCAGTCCTTGGTGATGTAGGTGAGGTCGAGACAGGAGACGCCGAAGCCGAGGAACCCTGCCCCGATGAGGTAGCGCGGATCGATCTTGCGGGAGAGCACGCCGACGACCGGCGCCGTCATGAACATGAACATGCCCGTGACGAACACCGTCTCCCCGATCTGCAGCGAATCGTAGCCGCGCACCCGGCCGAGGAAGACGGGATAGAGATAGGTCATGCCGTAGAGGCCGACGCCCATGGCGAAGGTGAGCAGGGAGCCGACGGCGAAGTTGCGGTCGGCGTAGGCGCGGAGGTCGACCAGCGGGTCCTTCGCAGCGAAGCAGCGCCAGAAGAACGCGATCCCGCCGACGACGGAGACCACGGTCAGGACGCGGATCGTCTCATCCTGAAACCAGTCGTCGCGGGCGCCTTCCTCCAGCACGTATTCGAGGCTGCCGAGGAAGGCGGCGAGCGCCGCCAGCGCCACGTAGTCGAAGTTCTTGAGCAGGCCGAGGTCGGGTTCGTCGAAGTCGACCATCGTCCAGGCGATGAGGGTCGCCGCGGCGCCCGGCACGACGTTGATCAGGAACAGCCAGTGCCAGGAGAACAGCTCGGTGAGGTAGCCGCCGATGGTCGGCCCGACCGTGGGCGCGAGCGTCACGGTGAGGCCGACGAGCGCCATGATCGCCGGCTGGTGGCGCTTCGGAAAGATGGTGTAGGCGGCGGCGAAGGCGGTCGGGATCATGCCGCCGCCGATGAACCCCTGGATCGCGCGGTAGACGATCATCTCCGGCAGCGTCGTCGCCGTCGCGCAGAGAACGCTCGCGAGCGTGAAGCCGGCGGCGGAGATCGAGAACAGCACCCGCGTCGAGAGCGCCCGCCCGAGGTACCCCGAGAGCGGAATCATGATGACTTCGGCGATCAGGTAGCTCGTCTGCACCCAGGAGATTTCGTCCGGGCTCGCCGACAGCCCCGCCTGGATCTCGGCCAGCGACGACGAGACGATCTGGATGTCCAGGATCGCCATGAACATGCCGAAGACGAGGGCGAGGAAGGCGATCAGCCGGCGCGGGGTGACGACCGGTTCGGCCGGGGCGCCCCCGGAGGGGGGTCCCGCGCCGGGGGCTCCATGAGCGCGGCCTGCGGACGCGTGGGGGACGCGGGTCTCGCCTGCAGGCCTTCCGCCGCCTGGGGGAAGGACGTCGTCGCTCATGACTCAGAGCTCCCCGGCGCGGGGTCTCGTCAGCGCGTCCCTGCGGACGCGCTGGATGGGGTGGCGGGCGTGGTGCGGATGTCGACGGTGGCGACGACGGACAGGCCCGGCCGCAGCCGGCCCTTCGCCACGTCCTCGGGCGCCACGCGGATGCGGACGGGCACGCGCTGCACGATCTTGGTGAAGTTGCCGGTGGCGTTCTCCGGCGGCAGCAGGCTGAACACGGCGCCGGCGGCCGGCGCCAGGCTGTCGACCACGCCGGTCGCGTCGTGCTCGGGATAGGCGTCGACCGCAAGCCGGACCCTTTGGCCGGGCGCGAGGTCCACGAGCTGGGTTTCCTTGAAGTTGGCGTCCACGTAGACGCGGTCGAGCGGCACCACCGCCAGCAGGCGCTTGCCCGGCGTCACGTAGTCGCCCGTCTGCACGCCCTTGTTGCCGACGACGCCGTCGAACGGCGCGCGGATGATGGTCGCGTCGTAATCGCGCTGGCGTTGCGCGCGGTTAACCTCAAGTTCACCAAGCGTTCGCCTCGCCTCCGCCTTTTGCGCCACGAGAACGTCGCGGTTCGCCTTGGCGGCGGTGACGCCCGCCTCCGCGGAGGCGTAGGCCGCGACCGCCTGGTCGCGGGCGGCGCGGGCCTGGTCGAGGGTCTGCCGGCTGCCATAGCTGGAGTTCACCAGCGCCTGGGCGCGGCCGAAGTCCGCGACCGTGCGGTCGCGCGCGGCGGCGGCGCTGTCGACCTGGGCCTGGGCCTGGTCGATCTGGGCGGCGGAGGCCGCGATCTGGCTGTCGAACCGCAGGATCGAGGCCTGCTGGGTGGCGATCTTGGCGTCCGCGGCGTCGAGCGACAGCTTGTAGTCGCCCGGATCGAGCGTCACGAGCGGGTCGCCGGCCTTGACCCGCGCGTTGTCCTCGACCGCGACGGTCGCGACGTAGCCGGAGATCTTGGGGGCCATCGTCGCCATGTCGGCGCCGACATAGGCGTCGTCGGTCTCCACCATGAAGCGCCCGGTCGTCCACCAGTCGTAGCCGTACCAGAGGCCCGCAACCAGCGCGACGGCGGCGACCGCCCCGAGGATCAGGGTCTTGCGCGAGCGCTTCGGGGAACCGGACGCGGCGGGCGTCTGGGCGGAGGCCTGCGCCGGCTTCGCCGGCGCTTCCGCCCGCGGCTGATCGGTGGCGGGGGCGCTGGCGTCCGGTCGCGCGACCTCGTGCTCCGCATCGGCGACCAGCCGGGGGCGCACGGGCGGGGGAGAGCGGTGAACATCAGCTCGAGAGGTCGCCATCAGGTCGCTCTTCCGGCGGGGATCAGGCTCCCGAAGGAGCGGCACGCGGCGCTGAACGGCTCAAGATCAGCTGAGGGGAGGGGGACGTCAACTGACCGAACCGTTCAGTCATCGATTAACTAGCCCATCTCGATGGTCGTGACAAGGTTGACCGAACCGTTCGGTCATTGAGGGCGGTTCGATCATTGAACGATCGGCGCGAGGAACGGCGATGTCCTCGCCGCTCGCCCAGAACCGAGGACGGGGACGCAGCGCGGGGAACGATCCACATGACGGCGGTCAGGACGCCTCGCTGACCGGACGGGGTCGACCTGCAGGGCGAGCCTCTTGCGGGCGCGGGGAGTCCCGAGCTTCCAGTTCCGTCGCCCGGAGCGTCTCGCCGCTGTGCCGCGCGTGAATTGTGTCTCCTCAAGTCATCCCGTCCGTCAGGGACTGGCCTGCACCCAAACACAACGTCCCGGATCGAACCGAGCGAGATATGCGCAGCGCAAAAACATATGCGGCCGATGAGGTTCGCAGCGGTTGCGAGGGGTCGTACGCGACGCCGACAAGGGGTGCTGGTCGGCCGATGGCTTCGTCCGCTGCCGCTGCCGCTACCGTTGCAACACAAGCCGAACTTCACATTGCTCGCAGCGCCTCCCCGCCGCAGGCGAAACTGAAAGCGCGCCGGATCGACCGCCTCGCGAACGCGCGTGAGGAATGGAGCCAAAAGCTTAAATTGACCGAACGGTTCGGTCAATTTAAGCTCGGCGACGCTGTTCGACCGCAGGACGCGGGCCAGCCTTTCAAAGGCGAGGTCCCGGCGGAGTTGGAATGCGCCCCAGGACGTCGCCGCGTATCGTGGCGGAGCGCGCCGAAGCCGCATTCAGCGGCGCGGCAGGAGGCCGCTGAGCTTCCTCTGTGCTCTCGGAGCGTTGCGGGCTGCGGGTTTGGATGCAAAGGACAAGGCGGCGCGTGGCGCCTGGAGGATTGAGAAACGCCGTGACGGACGCCGCCCTGGTTCCCGACCATCTCGACAGCGCCAAGCGCCGGCAGATCCTCGACGGCGCGCGCAGCGTGTTCCTGGCGCAGGGCTTCGACGCGGCCTCGATGGGCGAGATCGCCAGGGCCGCCGGCGTGTCGAAAGGCACGCTCTACGTTTATTTCGACAGCAAGGAGGAGCTGTTCGCCGCGCTGGTGAAGGCGCAATGCGCGCTCACCGCCGAGCGGCTGTTCGAGCTCGACGCCGACAATCACGACGTGCGCGAGGTCTTGCGCCGGCTGGGCCTCAGCTTCATCGAGGCGATGGTGGAGCCTTCTCACGTCTCCACCGTGCGCATGGTGATCGGCGCGGCCGACCGGAAGCCGGACATCGGCCAGCTTTTTCTCGGCGCCGGCCCGCGGCGAGGCGCCGCGCGGCTGGCGGCGTGGCTCGAGGCCAAGAACGCTCAGGGCGATCTCTCGGTCGCGGACACGGAGCTCGCCGCCTGGCAGTTCCTCACGATGTGCCACAGCTCGGTGATGATGCCGGTGCTGATCGGCGGCGAGGCGCCTCCGCCGCCCGAGCGGGTGGCCTACGTCGTCGACCAGGCGGTCGAGGTGTTCCTCGCCGCCTACGGACCGAAACGCGACGCGTGAGCGCACGCGCCCGGACGGGTCGCGTCGCGGGGCGTTTTGTGTTAGGGCTCCCGCCTCTTCAGGACATCCAGCCGTCGCCGACAGCCACACCATGACCACGCTCGACCTCACCCGTGGCAATCCCAACGCAGCGCCCGTCGGCGCCGCCTCCGCGCCGGCCGTGGCGCCGGCGGTCGAGAAGCCCTCGCTCCTGGGCCTCACGCGCGGCCGGCTGATGACGGCGCTGGCGGACGCCGGCGTGCCCGAACGGCAGCTGAAGATGCGCGCCACGCAGCTCAATCACTGGCTCCACAACCGCGGCGCCGCCGATTTCTCGGCGATGACCAACGTGTCGAAAGATCTCCGCGCGGTCCTCGCAGAGACCTACACGCTCGCCCGCCCCGAGATCGTCACCGAGCAGATTTCGATCGACGGCACCCGCAAGTGGCTGCTTCGGATGCCCTCGACCGGCCGGCACGACCGCGGCGCCGAGATCGAAACGGTCTACATCCCCGAGGAGGGGCGCGGCACGTTGTGCGTCTCGAGCCAGGTCGGCTGCACGCTGACCTGCTCGTTCTGCCACACCGGCACCCAGACCATGGTGCGCAACCTGACCGCCGCCGAGATCGTCGCGCAGGTCGTGGTCGCGCGCGACCGCCTGGGTGACTGGTCGGGCGCGGCTCCCGAGGGCGCGGTCGTCCCGGACGACGGCGGGCGCTTCGTCACCAACATCGTCTTCATGGGTATGGGCGAGCCGCTCTACAATCTCGACGGCGTGCGCGACGCGATCGAGGTGATTTCGGACGGGGAGGGGCTCGGCCTCGGCCGCCGCCGGATCACAGTGTCGACGTCGGGCGTCGTTCCCGAGATGCGCCGGCTCGGCGAGGAGACCGGCTCCCAGCTCGCTATCTCGCTGCATGCGGTGCGCGACGACCTGCGCGACGTGCTGGTGCCGATCAACAAGAAGTATCCGATCGCCCAGCTGATGGAGGCCTGCCGCTCCTATCCCGGCGCCTCGAACGCGCGGCGCATCACCTTCGAGTACGTGATGCTGAAGGGAATCAACGACAGCCCGGCCGAGGCGCGCGAGCTGGTGCGCCTGCTCAAGGGCGTGCCGGCGAAGATCAACCTGATCCCGTTCAATCCCTGGCCCGGCAGCCCCTACGAGTGCTCGGACTGGGAGACGATCGAGCGGTTCTCCGAGATCGTGTTCCGGGCCGGCTACGCCAGCCCCGTGCGCACGCCGCGGGGGCGGGACATCTCGGCCGCCTGCGGACAGTTGAAGTCCGACACCAAGCGGCTGCGGGCGAAGGAGCGTTTGGCGCTCGAGGCCGCGGAGTGAGACTTTCCGACGCCTTGGAGCGTTGAGGGCGATGCTCGCCCAAATCGCCATGCGTCTGTTGCTCGCGCCCGTCGGCTTCGTCTGCGGCCTCCTCGCCGGCTTCGCGACGCTTGCCGCCATCTCCACGAGCGCCTTCGGCGACGTCTCGCTGTTCCCGGACGAGGTGGCTCTGCTCGGGATGGAGTTCGCCGTCGGCGTCTGGACGACGGCGTTCCTGTTCGCCCCGCTGGTCGGCGCGCCGGCGATGGTCGCGGTCGTCATCGGAGAGATGTTCGCGATCCGCTCCTGGACCTATTACGCGGTGGTCGGAGCCCTCACGGCCGCTCTTCCCTGGGCGCTGCTGCCGTCCGGCGTGGACGGCCCGCTGTTTCAGCCGGTGCAGGTGCTGGCCTGCGGCTTCGTCGGCGGTCTGGTCCATTGGCTCGTCGCCGGCCGTTCCGCGGGCGTGATCGAGCCGGAGCCGGCCTCGCCCCCGTCGTCGCCCCGCTGACGGTCAGCAAGGTCTCCTCGCGCAAACGCGCCTGAGGTCCTCGCTTTCCGGAGGATGCGGCGAGCGCTCGGCGCCAGCGCCGGGCCGAGCCCGTTCGCCTGAGATCTCCGAGACTCCGATCGCTGACGAGGCCACGCCTGCCGCGCCGTCGCGCGACGAACCACGAACGAAAACGGCGCGTCCTTGGGACGCGCCGTTTCAGATTCTGATGCCAGCGGGAGCCAAGGCCCGCCTGCCGATCACTCGGCGGCGGCGACCGCCGTCTTGCCCTTGCCGCCCTTGAGCGATCCCTTGGGGCTGCGGTCGGTCTTCTCGGCGATGCGCGCCGACTTGCCGCGACGATCGCGCAGGTAATAGAGCTTGGCGCGACGGACCTTGCCGCGGCGGACCAGCTTCACGCTGTCGATCAGCGGCGAGAACAGCGGGAACACGCGCTCCACGCCCTCGCCGTACGAGATCTTGCGCACGGTGAAGTTCTGGTTGAGGCCGCCGCCCGAACGCGCGATCACCACGCCTTCGTAGGCCTGCACGCGCACGCGCTCGCCTTCCTTGACCTTCACATTGACGATGACCGTGTCGCCCGGCGCGAAATCAGGGATTTCGCGCTTGGCCGAAACGGCCTCCATCTGCTCCTTGTCGAGCTGTTCAATAATGTTCATGGCGTCGTCTCCGCGTCTCTCGCATCGCGAGGCGCACGAGAAGTTTCAGGGAATCTCGTGAGTGGCCGGTCTACTACTCGACTTTATCGGGCTTGTCGACGCCCCCTGTCGTGCGTGCGACATATTTCGCCCAGAGGTCGGGTCGCCGCGCCCGCGTGTCCGCGCGCGCGCGCATCTTCCGCCAGCGTTCGATGGCTTTGTGATCGCCTGACAGCAGGGCGTCGGGAATCGGGCGGCCCTCGAACGCGCGCGGCCGGGTGTAGTGCGGGTGCTCCAGCAGATCGCCCTCGAA
The DNA here is from genome assembly GCF_016907975.1 of Methylopila capsulata. Lineage (GTDB taxonomy): Bacteria > Pseudomonadota > Alphaproteobacteria > Rhizobiales > Methylopilaceae > Methylopila > Methylopila capsulata. Next base: position 343,988 of record NZ_JAFBCY010000002.1, on the reverse strand, counting down.
GCTCTCGTCGTCGCCGGAGGCCGCGTCGCCCATGACGCCGGGAAGCAGGCGCACGCAGGCGTCGAGCAGCAGCAGCGCCGCCGCCTCGCCGCCCGACAGCACCACGTCGCCCACCGCGATCTCCTCCAGCGCCCGGCCTTCGATCACGCGCTGGTCGACGCCCTCGAAGCGCCCGCAGAGCAGCACGGCGCCCGGTCCCGACGCGAGCCGGCGGACGCGGGCCTGGGTGAGGGGGGCGCCGCGCGGCGTGAGCAGGATGCGGGGACGCCCGTCCGTCGGCAGCGCGTCGAGCGCCCCGGCGACGACGTCGGCCTGCAGAACCATCCCCGGGCCGCCCCCGGCGGGCGTCGCGTCGACGGAGCGATGCCGGTCGTGGGCGTGGTCGCGGATGTCGCGGGCGTCGAGCGACCAGGCCCCGCCCAGCGCGCGGCCGGCGAGCGCATGGCCGAGATGTCCCGGGAACATGGCGGGGTAGAGGGTGAGGACGGTCGCGCGCCACATCGGCTCGGCGGAGGCTCCCTGAAAGAGATGCGGAACGATCGAGCGCCTCCTATCGCGCGCCCCACGCGCCGCGTCCACAAGGCCGCGTCGAACGGTCCGCCGACGACGCCATTCACCTCTTGTCCGGCGCGATGAACGGGGCTTACTCTCAACAGGTGAGCACCGTCGCGATCGAGATCCGACCTGCGCGTGCGGCCGATGCAGCGGCCATCGCGAACGTGCACGACCAGGCTTGGCGCAACGCCTACCGTGGGCTCATTCCCGGCCGGGAGCTCGAGCGGATGATCGAGCGGCGCGGCCCCGCCTGGTGGACCTCAGCGCTCAATCGCGGCACCCGCGTCAGCCTGCTCATGTTCGGCGGCGAGGCGGTGGGCTACGCCAGCTCCGGGCGCAACCGCGCCTCCATGCTCGCGGTCGGCGGCGAGATCTACGAGCTCTACATGAAGCCGGAGTACCAGGGCGTGGGCCTCGGGCGCCGCCTGTTCGCGGCGGCCCGCGGCGATCTCGCGGCCCGAGGGCTCTCGGGCGCCGCGACATGGTCGCTCGCGGCCAACGATCCGGCCTGCGCCTTCTACGCGCGGCTCGGCGGCAAGCTTTCGGCCCGCGGCGTCGAGACCTTCGGCGACGTCACGCTCGAGAAGTTCGCCTTCGTCTGGCGCTAGGATCCTCGATCCGCCCGGCTTTCCGAAGCGGATCCCGGCCTGCGCGCTTGCGCCGCGGCGGGCCGCTCCGCTATTCAAGCGCGACCCTCGCCCGCGACACCCAAGGACGACACGACGCCATGCGCATCGACGCCATCTCGATCGGGAACAACCCGCCCTTCGACGTCAACGTGATCATCGAGGTGCCGATCGGCGGCGAGCCGATCAAGTACGAGCTCGACAAGGAGTCGGGCACGCTGGTCGTGGACCGCTTCCTCTACACCTCGATGCGCTACCCCGGAAACTACGGCTTCATCCCGCACACCCTGTCCGACGACGGCGACCCGATCGACGTGCTGGTGGCGAACACGCGCGCCATCGTGCCCGGCGCCGTGATCAGCTGCCGCCCGGTCGGCGTGTTCAAGATGGAGGACGAGAAGGGCCTCGACGAGAAGATCATCGCCGTGCCGACGCCGAAGCTCACCCGGCGCTACGAGAAGGTCGAGAACTACACCGACCTGCCGGAGATCACGCTCGACCAGATCAGCCACTTCTTCGAGCACTACAAGGATCTCGAAGGCGACAAGTGGGTGAAGGCGCAGGGCTGGGGCTCCGCCGAGGAGGCCCGCCAGATGATCCTCGACGCCATCGAGCGCGCCAAGGCCGCGAAGTAACGGCTTGACCTCTCCGGCGGGCCGCGCTCGTCAGGGCGCGCCCGCCGCGGCCCGGAGCCGCGCCTCGATCGCGGCCGGATCGCCGGCGATCTCAAAGGTCTTGATCCGGCTCGTCGGGCCGGCGGTCTGCGTCACGGCCGAGCGCGCCACGCCCGCGGCCTTCGCAAGCAGCGCGCGCAACGCCGCGTTGGCCTCGCCGTTCTGCGGGGCGGCCCGCACCCGTACGGCGAGCACCGCCGTCCCGTCGGACAGACGCTCCACTCCGTCGATCGCGTCGCGGCCGCCGCGCGGCGTCAGCCGCGCGCGCACATGGAGCGCGCCGTCTCCGGCGCGGAACGGCGCGCCGGTCAGTAGACGCTCGGATAGAGGTAGAGAACGATCACGCGCTGGATGAAGAAGATGATCAGCAGCAGGATGATCGGCGAGATGTCGATCCCGCCCATGCTGGGCAGCATGTTGCGGATCGGCCTGAGCACCGGCTCCGTGATCCGGATCAGAAAGTCCCAGATCGCGGCGACGACCGAATTCCGGGTGTTCACGACGTTGAACGCCACGAGCCAGGACAGGATCGCCATGGCGATCAGCAGCCACGTGTAGAGCTGCAGGGCGAGCAGAACGACGTCGAGAACAGCGCGCATCCGGCGGTCGATCCTAGGGTCGGGAGAGGGCGGTTCGAGTGATAGCGGCGACGGACCGGCCCGACAAGGCGCGCGCCCCGCGCGGCCGACGGCCTTTTCCCCCGCCGCCCGTCGCCCGCGGGGGGCGGTCGCTTGACAGAGTCCGGGACGGCCTCGTATATGGCGCGCCTTCGGGACGCGGGGCCGTAGCTCAGATGGGAGAGCGCTGCAATCGCACTGCAGAGGTCAGGGGTTCGATTCCCCTCGGCTCCACCACCTCCCGAACGTAAGTCCCAATCCCGCCGCCGCAATTTAAACGCCTTGGCTCTTGCTCGGCCGAGGCCGCGGCTGCGCCGTGGGACGGCGATCGTTCGATTGGCTCTTTGTCCGCGGGCCTGGTCGCGGGGCGCTCGGAAGCGATGTCGACGGGTCGCGCTTGGCGACGCCCAACAGCGACGCCGTCGGCGCGGCGAGCTTCATGACGAGCTATAGCGCTGGAAAGTAGCGCCACGTCTCCGGTCGCCGTGAGCGCCTGTCGCCGCAAGATCGGCGGCGTCCGTCGCGATGCGACACCGTCCGATCTTCGCCCCCGATTCTCGGCCCTGCCGACCGACAGCTCCGGACGACGTGACGCCGGCGCCGTTGCGACGTGGCTTATTTTGCGGCCGCCGTATCAATCTGGCGAGAACCCGCCCATATAGGGGTCTGGCGCGCTGATGCGCGTCCAGCCCGAAAGGGGCCTCTCCATGACATTCCGCCCTCTCCATGATCGGGTCGCCGTCCGGCGCCTCGAAGGCGACGCGACGTCCAAGGGCGGGATCATCATCCCGGACACGGTCAAGGAGAAGCCGCAGGAGGGCGAGGTCGTCGCCGTCGGTCCCGGGGCGCGCGACGAGCGCGGCGAGCGCATCCCCCTCGACGTCCGCGTCGGCGACGTCGTGCTGTTCGGCAAATGGTCGGGCACGGAGGTCCGGATCGACCACGTCGATCTCCTCATCATGAAGGAGGGCGACCTCATCGCCGTCCTCGACAAGGTCCCGCTCGCGCAGGCGGCCTGACCGCTTCGCTGTTTTATCGCCATTCGCCGTCTTCCTTTTCAGAAAGCCCTCCTCATGACCGCCAAGACCGTCATCTTTTCGAACGAAGCCCGCGACCGCATGCTGCGCGGCGTCGAGATCCTGACCGACGCCGTCAAGGTGACCCTCGGTCCGAAGGGGCGGAACGTCATCATCGACCGCGCCTATGGCGCGCCGCGCATCACCAAGGACGGCGTCACCGTCGCCAAGGAGATCGAGCTCCTCGACAAGTTCGAGAACATGGGCGCCCAGCTGCTGCGCGAGGTGGCGTCGAAGACCAACGACCTCGCCGGCGACGGCACCACGACCGCCACGGTGCTCGCGGCCTCCATCCTTCGCGAGGGCTCCAAGCTGGTCGCGGCGGGGATGAACCCGATGGATCTGAAGCGCGGCGTCGACATGGCGGTGATCGCCGTGGTCAAGGACATCGAAGCCCGCGCCCGCAAGGTCGTGTCGTCCGAGGAGATCGCGCAGGTGGGCACCATCGCCGCCAACGGCGACGCGTCGGTCGGCGCGATGATCGCCGAGGCGATGACCAAGGTCGGCAACGAGGGCGTGATCACGGTCGAGGAGGCCAAGAGCGCCGAGACCGAACTCGACGTGGTCGAGGGCATGCAGTTCGACCGCGGCTACCTCAGCCCGTACTTCGTCACCAACGCCGAGAAGATGTCGGTCGAGCTCGAAGACCCCTACATCCTCATCCACGAGAAGAAGCTGACGGGGCTCCAGGCGCTGCTGCCGCTGCTCGAGGCCGTGGTCCAGAGCGGGAAGCCGCTGCTGATCGTGTCCGAGGACGTCGAAGGCGAGGCGCTCGCGACCCTGGTCGTGAACAAGCTCCGCGGCGGCCTGAAGGTCGCGGCGGTGAAGGCGCCGGGCTTCGGCGACCGCCGCAAGGCGATGCTCGAAGACATCGCGACGCTGACGAGCGGTCAGGTCGTCAGCGAGGATCTCGGCGTGAAGCTCGAGAACGTCACGATCGAGATGCTCGGCCGCGCCAAGCGCGTCCGCGTCGACAAGGACACCACCACGATCGTCGACGGCGCCGGCGACCGCGAGGCGATCCAGGCGCGGATCGCGCAGCTCAAGGGCCAGATCGAGGAGACCACCTCGGACTACGACAAGGAGAAGCTGCAGGAGCGGCTCGCCAAGCTTGCGGGCGGCGTGGCGGTGATCCGCGTGGGCGGGGCGACCGAGGTCGAGGTCAAGGAAAAGAAGGACCGCATCGACGACGCGCTGAACGCGACGCGCGCCGCGGTGCAGGAAGGCGTCGTTGCGGGCGGCGGCGTGGCGCTGCTGCGCGCCAAGAAGGCGCTGGCGCAGGTGACCTCCGACAACGCCGACGTGAAGGCGGGTATTTCCATCGTGCTGCGCGCGCTCGAGGCGCCGATCCGGCAGATCGCCGACAACGCCGGCGCGGAAGGTTCGATCGTGATCGGAAAACTGCTGCAGTCGGACGATCCTGACGCCGGCTTCGACGCCCAGACCGACGCCTACGTCAACATGATCTCCGCGGGCATCATCGACCCGGCGAAAGTGGTCCGCACCGCGTTGCAGGATGCGGCTTCGGTCGCGGCTCTGCTGATCACCACGGAAGCCATGATCGCCAGCGTCGCGGACGCCGGAGGCCCGGCCGGCGCGGGCGATATGGGCTATTGACGCCCGCGCGACACCTGCGCTCCGGCCATGCCGCGGCCTGACGGAAGGCGATCCTCTTGGCGAAGCTGATTGAAGTGAAAAGCCTGGGCGGCACGAACTTCGTCCGCCCGGACCGGGTGATCGCCATCCAGACGTCGGCGACGGGATCCACCGTCATCGTCCTCGAAGGCGGCGCGGTGGTGAACTCCTCGGAGACCACATTGGCGGTGGCGGCGCGTCTGAGGGCGGTCGAGGACGAGCAGTAAGGGGAAAGCGTGGCCCCAACCGCGATCACGATCCGCCACCGGACGATCTACCGGTACAGGACGCCCGTCCGGCTGCAGCCCCATCGGCTGGTGCTCAGACCACGGGAGAGCCGCGAGCTCCGGCTGGTCGGCGCGGAGCTCGCGCTGACCCCGGAGGCCTCGGTCGCCTGGGCGCACGACGTCTTCGGCAATGCGGTGGCGACCGCGAGCTTCGCAAGCCCGGCCGACGAGCTCCGGATCGACTGCGTGTCGCGGATCGAACTGGACGCGCCGGCCTGGCCGGTGTTTTCCATCGCCGCTTCGGCGGTCGTCTATCCCTTTCCCTATTCCGACGACGAGCGGACCGACCTCGGATCGCTGACGCTCAACCAGCACCTCGACATCGAAGGGCGCCTGCGCGCCTGGGCGCGGGGCTTCGTGATGGGCGACCGCACCGACACGCTGTCGCTGCTGAAGGACCTCAACGTCGGCGTCTGGAGCGGCGTGGTCTATGAGATCCGGGAGGACGAGGGCACGCAGACGCCGGTGGAGACGCTGAGCCGCCGGCGCGGCTCCTGCCGCGACCTCGCCACGCTGTTCGCGGAAGCGGCCCGCAGCCTGGGGTTCGGGGCCAGGGTCGTCTCCGGCTACCTCTACGACCCGGCGCAGGGGCTGACCGGCTCCGCCGGCGCGGGATCCACCCACGCCTGGGCCGAGGTCTATCTTCCGGGCGCGGGGTGGATCACCTTCGATCCGACGAACCGGAGCGTCGGAAGCGCCAACCTGATCCCCGTGGCCGTCGCGCGGGACATCCGGCAGATCATGCCGGTGTCCGGCAGTTATCTCGGCGCGGGCGACGCCTTCGCGGACATGGAGGTGACGGTCTCCGTCCTTGGCGACGCGTCCGAAACGTGGGTCGCCTAGGGCTTCGTCTCTCCGGCTTCGCGGCGGCACACGCCTCGGGTGTGCGTCTCGATGGCGGCCAGCGCCTCGTCGAGCGACGGGAAGGGGCCACAGCGCATGCCGGTCATCGTCATGCGCGCGTTGCCGTCCGGTTCGATGAGAAGCGCGCCCGTATCCGTCACGCGGATCACGCCCATCGGGCGACCGAGCAGATCGGTCAGCAACCACTCGTCCCGGCCATCGACCGGCTTGACCATAACGTCCAAGGGCGTTCCTAAAAATGTCGCCGCCAGGCCGTGCTCAGGCCTGATGATCAAGGAAGAGAACCATGCGGCTTAGCCCCGCGCTCGACCTTACGAAAATTAGCAAAGTCGGTCCTTGTAAAAATTGCGCCGTAGGCGCATTTTCGAAATGTTGCTTCAAAGACGTAGGATTTGGACGTTGTCGACTATAGAATGACGTACGTCGAGTTCTGTTGTTGCGGCAACAAAATCAGCCGCGGTCAATCTGCGGGTCGGCCCGGGTATTGTTTTTATTGGAAGAGGAATTCCCATGTCTTCGGGAACAGTGAAGTGGTTCAATGCGCAAAAGGGCTTCGGCTTTATCGCGCCGGATGACGGCGGCGCCGACGCTTTCGTGCACATCAGCGCCATGGAACGCGCCGGCATCTCCGATCTCCAGGAGGGTCAGAAGATCAACTACGAGCTCGTGGCCGATCGCAAGAGCGGCAAGATGACCGCGGACAAGCTGCAGATTCCGCGCTGATCGCGTCTCCCGATTGATCGGGAGTTGAGGCCGCCGCCAAGGCGCCTTGTCGGCTGGTCGACCCATCGGTCGGCGCAGTCCGAGCGTCGCGCATAGGCGTCACGCCCAAAGAGCCGTTCAGCGGCTGCGCCCCGTCGTCTTTCAAGGCGGCGGGGTTTTTGATGTCCGGTCCGCACCCGCGGCCGGTGCTCCGGGAGCGAAGCTCATGGCCAAAGCACAAAAGCGCGGCAACAAGGAAGCCAAAAAGCCGAAGAAGGTGAAGGAGCCCGTCGCCGCTCCTATGACGCTCACGCGCGGGATTTCGGCCTCGGCCGGGAAGGCCGAAAAGCCGAAGAAGTCCTGAGGCCAGGGCGTGTCCACGCGCACCAGCGAGACGACCGTCACCTTCGGCCATCCGTTCCGGCTGGCCGCGATCGGCGATGCCCAGCCGGCCGGGACCTACCGGGTCGTCGTCGACGAGGAGGAGATCCTGGGACTCTCGTTCCTCGCCTACCGCCGCACCGCGACCACGCTGGAGACGCCGGCGATCGCCGTGCGCGGCGGTCCCCACGCCTTCCACCGCGTCGACCCGGCCGACCTCGAGGCCGCGCTGGAGGCAGACGGAAAGGCCCCGCGCTCGGTCTGAGCCGCCGCCCCGCGCGGGAGGGCGCCCTCGTCCGAGGAGGCGCCGCGCGTCCGAGCGCCGATCCTGCACAAAGACGGACCGGGCGGCCTTGCGGCGAACCGCCGCCCACCGGCGGCAGGCCGCGCGCCGTGCAGAGCCTTTTCTCCGCCGCTCCGTCGTGGTCTGCCTTGCCGCAGCGAAGAATCGGAACTGAGGAGACGCCGCCGATGAGCGACGAGGACATCACGCGCGACTGCAACGGCGCGGCGCTTCAGGATGGCGACAGCGTGACGCTGATCAAGGATCTGAAGGTCAAGGGAACGTCCGAGACGCTCAAGCGCGGGACGCTCGTCAAGGCCATCCGCCTGACCGGCGACCCCGCGCAGGTCGAGTGCAACACCAAGCAGGTGAAGGGACTGGTGCTGCGCACCGAGTTTCTGAAAAAGGCGTAACCGGTCGGCTCGACCGAACGGGACGCAGCCGGAACGCTGCGTTCGACGCCGCGGCCCAGCGAAAGGGCTTCCGGGGCGGCCGGAATTGCGGCTACACACCCATGGTGAGCTGGTCGCTGCATGTTGGAGTGCGCCCGCTGCGTGCGGACGAGGAGTGCGATGGCGGAAGGACTTGAGGCGCAGGCGCGGTTCGCGAGCCGGTTCGTGCGGCGCGGGCTGAATGTGCTGGACCTCGGCCGTGAGCCTGCGGCGATCGAAGCGCATCTGAGACCGAGTTCTTGGGACAGTCGCGACGTCGTCGAGTTCGAATCCACTGTCCCCCGCCGCAACTTCGCGCGTCTCGAACTGCCGGCGGCGGACCTGATCACGGCGCTCGGCGTGTTCGGCGCCGTGCGCGACGACAAAGGGCTGCTGCGGCGGTTGGCCAAGGCCCGAACCCCCGTTCTCGCCTCGACGCCTGCGCCGCGCAGCGGCGACAATGTCGGGCGCTCGGCCGCGGTCGCGGCTTTCGAGAACGCCGCCGCATTGGCTGGTTTCAGCGTGTTCTGGCGCTTCTTCCAGGCCGACAGCGCGCTGTTCCTGCTTGTGCCGAAAGGCGTTGACGGCGCTTCCGTCTCCGACGTGGGCTATCGCAGCGCCGCCGACGTGGTCACGCTCGCCGCGCCCGCCGACCGCCCGGCGCTCCTGGTCGCAGGGTTCTTCGGCCGGGGAAACTGCGGCGACGAAGCGCTGTTCCAGGTGATCTACGAGGAGTTCGCGCGCGACTACGACGTGATCGTGAGCCTCGACGAGCATGGCGCCGCCGAGGGCTACTGGAACTGGTACCCCTACGAGCGCTGCAAGCGGATTCATCAGGGCAATCTGGCGGACCCGGCGCGGACGGCGCGCGCCATGATCGTCGGCGGCGGCGGACTGCCGATCGGTTTCGTGGCGGATCAGGTCATCGCCGCGCGCTCGGCCGGCATTCCCATCGCGTTCGCCGGCACCGACCTGCCCGCGAGCCGGTTTCACCGGGGACCCGCCGCGGACGCCGCTCTGCAAAGCTACTTGAGGCTGTTCAACGTGGTCGCGCTGCGCTCGGCCGCTGCGGTCGAGCAGGCGAACGCGGCCAAACGCAAGGTGACCTACGGCGCGGATTGGGCTTTGCGTCTCGTCACCGACAAGGCGACGGACGTCACGATGAACGAGCGCCGCGCGCTCGTGACTTTGCGGGAGTTTCCGCTGCAGGTCGTGTCGTATCAGTATGTGCGCGAGGTCGAGCGGCTGATCGGCGAGCTGGCGGCGAACGGCTATGAGCCGACGCTGATGCCCTTTTGCGCGGAAGACGACAAGTTCGCCGCCGATCTCGGACTCGATCGCCTGGCGCCGAGCGAGAGACACTGGTGGAACTCGCGCCGGGTGAAGCAGTTCATCGCTTCGAGCGGTCTGATGATCAGCGTCGGTCGACTGCACCCGACCATCTTCGCGGCGACCACGCGCACGCCGGTGATGCAGATCTGCCCGCCGCTGGTCGAGGACCAGGATCCCGGCTCCTTCGCCAAGATCGCTGCAATGGCCGCCGAACTGGACATCGACTACCTGCCGAACGTCGACGCCGCGATGGCCGTCATCTCGGGCGGACGCGCCCGTCCCTCAGGCAAGATAGCGCTGCGCGAAGGCCAGAGGCGCCTCGAGACCATGATCTCCACGATCCGCCGCGCCTTCGATCGCGGTTGAACGAAACGGCGCGCCGCGCGGGCGCGCCGTCGGATCGCAGGCGGCGCCGAGATCAGGCGGCGTCGGACCGCTCTGCGGCTTCGCTCGTCCCGCCTTTGGCGGCCTGCTCCTCCTCCTTCGCCCGGATGCGCTCCAGCCTCTTGGCTTCGCGCTTGGCTTCACGCGCCGCGGCGCGCTCGGGGGAGTCAGGTCCCTTGACCGGCTTCGGGAGGGACGTCGCGCCCGGCTGCGCCGCCGCCCCGAAGGACGGAACCGCAGCGGCGCCGGCGCGCCAGCTCTTGTCCACATCGGCGTCGCCGCGCGCCGTCTTCAGCACGAGGTCGAACTGCTGCTTCAGTCGCTCGTAGTAGTCCGGCGCAAAGTCGATCACCTTGACTCGGCTGTTGAAGTCGTCGCCGTACTCCGCGATCATGTCGTCGACCGAGTAATAGAACGGTAGGCCAACCTCCTCGCAGAAGAACACGTTCTTTCGGTTCAGGATGTGCTTGCCGTCGACCATGATCTTCGGATCGATCGCGAGCGTCGGAACCTGCGACGTCATCGACATGATCAGCGTGTGGAGACGGCCGACGCTGACGACGACGTCGGCCGCGCCGATCAGGCCCTTCACCTGGCGGGGGTCATGCCAGCAGAGCTCGGTGTTGTCGGCGTTCGCCGTCGGGAAGAACTTCATGAAGCGCTGGTCATCGGGGGCGAAGGGCAGGTAGCGTACCTTGTGGCCCTGGCGCTCCAGATAGGCGTGCAGGCGGTTGACCGCGTCGATGTGCTCCTGGTCCGGCGTGCCGAAGTTGCGCAGGGTGACCAGGGCTCCGCCGCGCTTGTGCGCCGGGGGCTCGATAGCCTTCAGGCCCAGCGCCCAGTCTGCGCCGTGGTGCACGCCGACTCCGGCCTTGCGCAGGTTGAAGATCGACTTGGTAGTCCGGACGGAAAACAGGTCGAGCCGGTTGTAGATGTCGAAGCGGATGTGGTCGCGGCCCAGCGCCGACTTCACCGAGGAGTCGACGCCCGTGATCATCGTGCGCTTCTGCGCGTCGAGGGCGGACATCAGGAACTGCCCGGAGAAACCGAACGGCAGCGAGCCGCCGCCGATGTGCAGCGCGGCGACGTCCGAGCCATAGACCCGGGGCACGTCGTCGTAATTGATGATCTCGCACTGGTTGTAGGGCTCCCAGCTCTGGAAGCCTTCGCAGGCGTTCTTGTGTTCGATCGGCACGATGACGTGGAAGTCGTCCTTCAGCAGATCGTGCTGCACATGGAGAAAGGCCTCGTCGCCAGCGTTTCCGCGGGCGAAGAATCCCAGCAACACGACGGAAGGCTTGCTCGACATCGACATCTCCATGTTGCGGGCGGGTCCGGCGCGCGCAATTCGCAGCGCCTCGGCCTCCGCCGTTTGAGCGCGGCGCAGACCCTACCGCAGCGCGGGAGGGTTCGCTACACGGGGCGCTCGCTCAATCGCCCGGATTGAACGCACCGGTAAACTCGGCTTGGCTGTGGCGGTTGCCGTCGTGGAGTCGGGCAGGGGCGAAGACGCGGCTTGGTTGCCTCAGCGGTCTCTACAGACGAAAGTCGGGTCGCATCTAATTGCCTCAAGAATGAGCCATCGAACGGGACGCTAAGAGATGCTGTACGTTTGCTTCGGAATGGAAAAAGGTGGCTCCACCTACACCTATTACCTGACGCAAGCGCTTTTCGAAGCTCTGGGGCATCCGCATGTGCAGCTGTCGCCCGAGGTTCGAGACGACGCCAAAGGGCACGGCGGAGGCGTCAATAACGTTCGGGATTGGCGGCACGGCGTCGTTCGATCAATCCGTCTTGCGGTCCCCTCGAACGCGCTCGTGAGTCTCAGGACGCACGCATCTCCTTCGCAGTCCATCCTGAGGATGCTCTCGAAAGGGAAAGCCAAACTCAGCGTGGCCATCAGAGATCCTCGCGATCTGGCTCTCTCCATGAGGGACGTCGCCACCCGTCGCCAATCCCTTGGCAGGGAGTTCAAACACGATGTGCGCCCGGACGACATCACCAGCACCTTCTCGGTGATTAACGCCAACATCGCGCGCGTGGCGGAGTGGACGGCGGCGCCGGACGCGCTGCTTCTCCACTACGAGGAGACGGCGTTCTCGCCGGAACGCACCATCGAAAAGATCTGTCGCCACCTCCATCTCGAGCCGCCGAAGAGCGGCGTCGAAGCGATCACGCTGCAAGCGGCATCCTGGCCGAACGGGAAACGCAACGTCGCGCAGCCTCACCGGCATAGGCGCGAAATGTCCGCGAAGGACCAGGAGATCGTCCTCGATCGCTTCGCGGATTTCTACGCGCGGTATTTCCCCGATGCCCGCGTCTTGACCGAGGACACGCCGGAGCGGCCCGAGCAAGCAATGGACTGACCGGCGGGTAGGGACCGTCCGCGCACCTCAAATCGCTGGCGGCTCGTGGTCAGCTGGCTTTTTTGTCTTTCTTCGTCCGCAGGCCGAGGCCCTCGGCGAAGCTGCGGTCGAGCCGCACCAGCGCGCGCCGGGCGATGGCCACGTGGCGAAGCTCGCGGGGATCGAGGTGCACGTCGAGCGCCGCCCCCTGGGCCGCGACCGCCTCGATCGCCGCGCGGCCGGTTTCGGTCAGCGTCAACAGCTTCGCCCGGGGCGTTTCCTCCGAACTCGCCTTCTGGATCAGCCCGCGCGCGCGGAAGTCGTCCGAGATCTGCTGGAACCGCTGGCGCGACTGGCCGACTTCGCGCGCGATCGCCGCCGCCTTCCGTCCCGGCGCGGCCGCGATCGCGTTCAGCACGCAGTAGTCCTCGAACGTCAGGCCGTGCGCCTTCAACGCCTCCATTTCCGACAGATGCGTAGCGATGGCCTTGATCGCGAGAGCGATGTCGATGACGGACTCGAAGAGATTGCCCGTTTCCGCAGCCGTCAGGTCGAAGGGTTCGGTGGTCTGGACGACGGCGTCGGTCATCGAAGTCTTCCGGGCGTTCCGCGAGAGCGAGAATCTACTGCGAAGGCCGCCGCGGCGTCGAACTGTTTCGCGAGCCCGCCGTGGCGGATCTGCGATGCGGGTCAGATCTCTATACCAACCTTTTGGGAAGGAGGGGCCGGGATGGCCGCCATAGGGCGGTCGCGCGGGCGCGGACTCCGCATGGTCGCGCGGGATGGTTGCGCGAGCGCCTACACGTTAGGCTTGAGCGCAGCAGGAATCATGTTCATGGAAGCTGTCCGTGGTTAACGGCCGGCAACTCCGGCAAACGATTCTGGCGGCATGGGACACAAAGGCCTCTTCAGTCTCCCGCGATGGCGGGTCATGCGCTGGCTGACCGAGGCCGGGAAAGACGTGCCGCCCGAGATCCGCCGGGCGTTGATCGCCAGCCTGCACGGCACTCTGCCCATCTTCGCCGGCGGCGTGTTCAACAGCATCCTGATCGCCGGGATCGTCGCCGCGCGACTGGGACAGCCTCTTCTGATCGCCTGGTTCGTGGCGGAGATCGTGATCGGCGTCCTGCGCCTCGCAGTGCTGGTGTTCTCGTTCCGCCGCGCCGAAGCGGGACAGGGGACGCCCACCGACGTCTATCTCCTGCTGTCGGTGGTCTGGGCGGCGAGCGTGGGTTACGGCGCGTCGATCTGCGTGCTGAGCGGAGACTGGGTCTCCGCGACGGTCGCCTGCATGTCCGCCGCGGCGATGGTCGGCGGCATCTGCTTCCGGAATTTCGCCGCTCCGCGGCTCGTCGCACTGATGATCGCGCTCAGCCTTGGCCCCATCTGTCTGGTGGCGCCGTTTTCCGGCGAGCCCGCGATGCTGGCGGCGCTGGTGCAGATACCGTTCTACCTCATCAGCATGCGGCTCGCCGCCTATCGGCTCAACGGTCTGCTGGTCGGCACCATGGAGGCCGAGCGGGAGAACGACCGCCGCGCGCGGCACGACGCGTTGACGGGGCTTTCGAACCGAGACGGCCTGACGCAGGCGCTCGACGCAGTTGGGCGCGGCGAGCGCCATCGTCTGGCTCTGCTCTATCTGGATCTCGACGGCTTCAAGGCCGTGAACGACACCTATGGCCACACCGCCGGCGATCGGCTGCTGAAAGCGGCCGCGGTCCGGCTCAAGGGCCTGCTGCGCGCCGGCGACGTCGCGGCCCGGATCGGCGGCGACGAGTTCGTCATCATCGCCCGCGATGTGGACCGGGCGCAGGCGCCCGCCTTCGGCGAGAGGCTGATCCGCGAAGTCGGCGCCCCCTACGATCTTGGGGACGGCATGTCGGTCACCATCGGCGTCAGCGTCGGCGTCGCGCTGACGCCCCATCACGGCGAAGATCTGCCGGAGCTGCTGCAGATGGCCGACGCCGCGCTCTATCAGGCCAAGCTCGCGGGCAAGTCGCGCTGCGTGATCGCGACGGACTAGTCGGTCGACTGCGGGTGATCGTCCCGACGCAGCCGATCATGTCGCGAGGCATGCAGTCGCGGGGCTTCCTTTCGCCGTCCAGGTGGCCGTGTCGCCCTGGCTCCAAAGGTCGTAGCCGTCGGCGGCGTAACGGACGCCGGACGTCGCGCGGAGGCGCGACAGCCGGGCCTTCTCGCCGTCGACCATGGTGACGTCCGCCGCGTCGCCCTGAAACCGCACCGAGAGAAACGAGCCGTCGTTGCAGGCGTAACGTACGGGATCGGCCAGTTCGGCGCTGGGCGAGAGAGACGGGCGCACGTCCGCCGCGCATCCCGAACCAGCGACGGCCGCGAGGGCGACCAACCCCTTGGCGAAGCGACGCATCACAAACTCCCTGCCGAGCACTCGGACCGGAGCCCGATTCGACGCCCTTATACGCCTCATCACGAAATCGAGCGCGCAGCTCCCGCCCAGCGCCCCGCCCGCCTATGTTCGCGCAGCGTCCGGATCGGACGCGGCTCCAACTCGTCTTGCCCCGGGTGCGTATGATTTTCCGAACGTTCGGCGTGCTCGCCGGCAGCTTCGTCGTCCTGTTCCTGCTGCCGCTCGGCCTGTCCGCGCTGCTGTACGCGCTTGGGAGCGCCCCGCGCGACTGGCAGGCGGCGGACCGTTCCAGCGCAGGTCTGCTGCCGCCCGCCGCCCAGCAGCCGGAGGCGGTCGTGCGCGTGTTCGCGGCGCGCACGGTGCGGTGGCGCGGGATCTTCGCCTCCCACTGCTGGATCGTTGTGAAGCCGAAGGGAGCGGACGCTTACACGCGCTACGACTACACAGCTTGGGGACAGCCGATCCGGGTCAACGGCTTCGTGGCCGACGGCCGCTGGTTCGGCCGCGCGCCGGAGCTGGTCTTCGCCGCCGACGGCGCTCTGGCCGAGCGGGCCATCCCCAAGATCCGCGAGGCGATCTCGGGCTATGGGTTCGCCGCGATCGGCGACTACCGCGCCTGGCCGGGTCCGAACTCAAACACCTTCGTGGCGGCCGTGATGGCGGCGGTTCCGGAGCTCGACGCCAAACTGCCGACGACAGCGCTGGGGAAAGATTATCCCTATGACGGACGGTGGGTCGCGCTGACGCCCTCGAAGACGGGCCTGCGCGTCACGGCGGGCGGCTATGGCGGCGTCACGCTAGGCTGGATGGAGGGCTTGGAGATCAACGTCCTCGGCGCAGTGTTCGGGCTGGAGTTCCGAAGCCCCGCGATCAACCTCCCAGGCCTCGGCCGGTTCGGCGTCGATCGCGCGTAGGCGTGGCTTCGTGCAACCGGAGCGAGATTTTTAATAGATAATATCTATTGGTCAATAAACGGGATCGTTGCGCTGCAGCAGCGTTGCGGAGCGCAAATGACCGTTGTTTGACAGGTGGCTGGGTCGATCGTGACGCTGCGCGCCAACGCATGACTGCCCTGCAAACTGCTGCGTTGCAGCATGATCGTGGCCACAGTATACCAATCGGCGTGGCCGGCGCTCGCGCTGGCCTAGCCCTCCTTGGGCGTTTCCTCCCTAGACTTGGGCCGGCTCTGCCGGCCCTTTTTTTTCCGGAGGGCTTCATGTCCGTCTCCGACGCGGCGATCACCGCCGAACCCCACGCCTACGCCGCCGAGCGCGCTCCGAGCGCGCCCTACGGCGCCCGTTTCGCTCTGACGGCTCTGTCCGTCGGAGGACTCGCGCTCGGCACCGGCGAATTCGCCGCCATGGGCGTGCTGCCGGACGTCGCGGCGGACGTCGCGGTCTCGATCCCCGCCGCCGGCCACATGATCAGCGCCTATGCGCTGGGCGTGGTGGTCGGCGCGCCATTGCTCGCCGTGCTGTTCGCCAAGGCGCCGCGGCGCGCGCTGCTGGTCTGGCTGATGCTGTTCTTCGCGCTGGGCAATCTCGCGAGCGCGTTCGCCCCGGGCTATCTCTCGCTCAACGCCGGACGGTTCGTCGCCGGCCTGCCGCACGGCGCCTACTTCGGCGTCGCCGCGCTTGTGGCGGCGTCGCTCGTCGCGCCGAACAAGCGGGCGCAGGCGGTCAGCAACGTCATGCTCGGCCTGAGCGCGGCCAATGTGGTGGGCGTGCCGGCGGCCACCTGGCTCGGGCAGACCTTCGGCTGGCGCGCGACCTTCATGGCGGTGGCGGCGCTCGGCCTGCTGACGGCGGCGATGGTGCGCGCCTTCCTGCCTGCGATCGCCGCCGCGGAGGGCGCGAGCGCGCGCCGCGAGCTGGGCGCCTTCGCAAAGCCCCAGGTGTGGTTCACGCTCGGCGTGGCCGCCGTCGGCTTTGGCGGCATGTTCGCGGTCTACAGCTACATTTCGCCCACGCTGACGGAAGTGACGGGCCTTCCCGTGAGCCTCGTGCCGGTGATGCTCGCCGTCCTCGGCCTCGGCATGATCGCCGGCAACATCGTCGGCGGCATGCTCGCGGACCGCGCGCTCAAGGCCACGATCCTCGGGACGCTGGTCTGGAGCGCGGCGGTGATCGGAGCTTTCGTTTACGGCTCCGCCACGCTGTGGACCGCGACGGTCAACCTGTTCCTGATCGGCACCTGCATCGCGATCGGGCCTGCGCTCCAGACCCGGCTGATGGACGTGGCGGCGGATGCGCAGACCCTGGCCGCCGCGCTCAACCATTCGGCCTTCAACCTCGCCAACGCCATCGGCGCCTGGCTTGGGGGCGTTGCGATCGCGGCCGGCCTCGGCTGGACGGCCCCGGGCTGGGTCGGCGCGGTGCTCGCGCTCGGCGGGCTGGCGCTCGCCCTGACGTCGTTCTGGGTTGAGAAGCGCGACGCCCGTCAGGCAGCTTCGGCGAGATAGTTCGCCGCGAGAGCGAGGTCGTCGACGAAGCGTCGGTACTCCTCCTCCCGGCGCGCCTGGTCCGGCAGGCGCAGCAGATAGGAGGGGTGCACCGTCACCAGCACGTCCGGCGCGCCGTCGCGGCGGGCGATGCGTCCGCGGTGCTCGCCCACCTTCACCGGTTTGCCGAAGGCCGCCCGCGCGGCGGTCGCGCCCATCGCCACCACGAGTTGGGGCTTCAGGAGGGCGAGTTCTCGCTCGAGCCAGGGCCGGCAGGCGTTGATCTCGGTCGGCCCCGGCGTCTTGTGCAGCCGGAATTTGCCGCGCGGCTCGAACTTGAAGTGCTTCACCGCATTGGTGACGTAGACCTTGTCGCGTTCGAGGCCGGCTTCCCGTGCGGCTTTGTCGAACAGCGCGCCCGCGGGGCCGACGAACGGCCGGCCGGCGATGTCCTCCTTGTCGCCGGGCTGCTCGCCCACGACGACGATCGTCGCGGTGGGCGGCCCTTCGCCGAACACCGCCTGGGTCGCGGGCTCCCACAGCGGGCAGGCGCGGCAGGCGTCGACCTCATCGTGCAGCGCTTCGAGCGACGTCGGTTCGCCGCGGTCCGGGGAGGCTTCGATCGGCGTCATGCGCTGGCCTTTCTTCGGCGCTGGCGCGGGGGCGGCGACCATGTCGGCCGTCGCCTTGGCGGCCGAAGCGATCAGGGGACGAATGAGCGAGGCCTCCGGAAGGTTGCGCCAATACTTCCGCGGCATCTCGGCCCGCATGGCGTGGACCTTCAGCCGGGCGGGATTGAAGATGCTGGCGTAGTAGGTCCGCCAGGCGTCCTCCAGAACGTCGCTGTCCGGCGCGTCGGCGCGGCGGCCGCCTTCGCCGAACGCGAGCGCGGCGCCGTCCCAGTGCGCGGAGCGCTCCGGCGTCAGGATCGACCAGCGCATGGCCGCGAACCGGCGCATGAAGAACGGCGCGGTCGCCTCGACGATGTGGTGCTCCGGCTCGAACCAGGCGACGAACCACGCGCCGTCCTCGCGCGTGACCTCCCGGAAGCGGACGAAGGCGGTCATCTTGTGCTTGTCGCGCCGCACCGCCTTGGCGAGGCCGTGCGCGCGCACGACGTCGGGGTCGGCGGCGTCCCCCAGGAGGGTTCGGTCGGCGGCGAGCCGCAGCAGCAGCCGGTAGCAGAGGTCGAAGCGGCCGGGGTCGCTGTGCAGCAGCGCGACCTCGGCGAGGTCGAGGAAGGCGCGCGGCACCGAGAGCGCGGAGGGGGCGAGCGGCGGCGCCTGCGGCGCAACAGGCGCCGCGAACAGGTCGCCGCCCTCGTCGCCCACGCTCCAGACCACGTCGTGCGGGGGCGCGCCTTCGGACGCCAGCGCGCGCGCGGCCGCGCGCCAGCCGGCGATATCGGACGGCCCCGCAAGCGCAATCCGCCGCGGACTCACAGCGCGAGCGCCATCTGCCGCGGCTGGGGAACGAAGCGTTCGATCAGGCGCTCGCTTTCAAGCGTCGCGATCGACGGCATGTGGTCCGCAAGCTTGAGGAAGGGCAGGGCCTTGGCGAGCGGCGCGCGCATGCGGCGCAGATCCTCGACCCTCAGCATGCGGAAGCGGCGGGCGGACAGGATGCGGTCCACCACCGTCTTGCCGAGGCCGGGCGTGCGCAGCAGCTGTTCGCGGGAGGCGCGGGCGACGTCGAGCGGGAACTGCTCGCGGTGACGCAAGGCCCAGGCGAGCTTTGGATCGATCGCGAGGTCCAGCATGCCGCCGCCTTCGGTGATCTCGGCAACGCTGAAACCGTAAAACCGCATCAGCCAGTCAGCCTGATAGAGCCGGTGCTCGCGCACCAGCGGGGGCGCGACGAGCGGTAGGGCGGCGCTCGCGTCCGGGATCGGGCTGAAGGCGGAGAAATAAACCCGCTTCAGCCGGTACGAGCCGTAGAGGTTCGCGGACGTCGTCAGGATGGCGCGGTCGTCGGAGGCGTCGGCGCCGACGATCATCTGGGTGCTCTGGCCGGCGGGCGCGAAGCGCGGCGGGCGGGCCCGGCCGGCGGCGGTCGGCTCCTTCGCCTCCTCGATCCGCCCGCGCAGATCCGCCATGGTGCGGCGGACGGCGCGCAGGTCCTTCTCGGGCGCGAGGCGCTTCAGGCTGGTCTCATCAGGCAGTTCGACGTTGATCGACAGCCGGTCGGCGTAGAGCCCGGCCTCCGCGATCAGCTCGGGGGCCGCGTCCGGAATGGTCTTTAAGTGGATGTAGCCCTTGAAGCCATGGTCGAGGCGAAGGCTCTTCGCCACCCGCATCACCTGCTCCATCGTGTAGTCCGCGTTGCGGATGACCCCGGAGGAGAGGAACAGCCCTTCGATGTAATTGCGCCGGTAGAAGTCGAGCGTGAGCGTCACCGCCTCCTCGACCGTGAAGCGCGCGCGCGGCGTGTTGCTGGTGGCGCGGTTGACGCAATAGAGGCAATCGAACGCGCAGGCGTTGGTCAGCAGGATCTTGAGAAGCGAGATGCAGCGGCCGTCGGGCGCGTAGGAGTGGCAGATGCCGGCCCCCTCGGTGGAGCCGAGCCCGCGCGCCGGCCCGCCCTTCGACCCCGCCGAGTTGCGCTTGTCCGTGCCGCTCGAGGCGCAGGACGCGTCGTACTTCGCGGCGTCGGCGAGGATGGCGAGCTTGGCGGTGATGTCCACGGAGTTCTTTCTCTGTTCCCGTCTGGCCCTCGACCATATGTTCGATATTTGTTCCAATCAAGAGGTGCTCAGGTGAGTCTTTTGCGATCGACGGGAGGAAACCCACGCGGGGCGTCTGCGGCGTCTTGACTCAGTTTTGAAGCGCTCCCTATAAGAGAACAGAACAAGAACTTTTGCGGATTTCAACGATGACGACGCGCGCTGTGGCGGAGACGCTGGACGCGCTCAGGACGGTTGTGGCCCGCATCGAGGCCGACACGTCGGGCGCTCTCGGCGCGGAGGAGCGGATCGTCCTCGGCGTGCCCGAGATGGACGCGGCGCTCGGCGGCGGGCTCCGGCGCGGCGCGCTGCATGCGGTGTCGGGCGTGTCCGCGGCGGGCGCCGTCGCGGCCACGGGGTTTGCGGTCGCGCTCGCCGTCAGGGCGGGGCGGCGGGGGAGGACGGCGGTATGGATCCGACAGGACATGTCCGGGCGCGAGACCGGGGAGCCCTGGCCGATGGGGCTGGCGGAGCTCGGCTTCGATCCCGACCGGCTGGTGCTGGTGCGCGCGCCGGACGAGGCGGCGACGCTCCGCGCGGCGGAAGCCGCGCTTGCCTGTCCGGCTCTCGCGGTCACGCTGATCGAGCCCTTCGGTCGCCTGGCGGCGTTCGACCGCGTGGCGGTGCGGCGGCTGGCGCTTGCCGCCGGCCGCTCCGGCGTGCCGGCGATCGTGGTGCGGGCGGGGGCGCCCTCGCTCGCCGCGCCCGTTGGGTTTTCAGCGGCGGAAACGCGCTGGCGGGTCGCCCCCGCCGCATCGCCTCCCGGAGAGGTGGACTGGGGACGGCCGCGCTTTCACGTCGAGCTGGTGCGCAACCGGCGCGGCGGCCTCGGGCGGTGGACGCTCGGGTGGAACGGCCATGAGCGCGGCTTCGCCGTGGCCGCAGGGAACGCGGGAAGCTTCGGGGCCGGCGCGGAGGATCATGGCGGTCGCCTTGCCGAACCTCCCCGTCGAGCGGGTGCGGCGGCGGGAGCGGGCGGCGGGCTCCGGCGCGCCGGATGACCGCCCGCTCGTCATCGTCGAGCGCCAGGGCGCGGCGCTCCGCATCGTGGCGCTCGACGCCGCGGCGGAGGCGGCGGGCGCGAGGCCCGGGCTGCCGCTGACGGAGGCGCGCGCGATCCGTCCGGATCTGCGCGCGGTCCCGGCGGACGCCGCGGCCGATCACGCCATGCTCACGGCGGTGGCCGACTGGTGCGACCGCTACACCCCGCTCGTCGCGCTCGATCCGCCCCATGGCCTGCTGCTCGACGTCGCGGGCTGCGCGCATTTCTTCGGCGGCGAGGCGGCGATGGCGCAGGATGTGGCGCAGGCGCTGGCGCGCCAAGGGCTCACCGCCCGGGTCTCTGTCGCGGGCGGGGCCGGCGTCGCCCGGGCGCTGGCGTGGTTCACGCCCGGCGGCGTCGCGACGCCGGAGGAGGAGCGCGCGCGCCTCGCGGCGCTTCCGGTCGCGGCGCTGGGTCCCGCCGAAGCGGTCCGCACGGGGCTCGCCCGCGCCGGCCTGACGACGCTTGGCCAACTCGCGGCCCGTGGCCGGGGCGAGCTCGCCGCACGGTTCGGCTTCGGTCTCGTGGCAGCTCTCGACCAGGCGTTCGGCCGGGTCGATCCGCCGATTTCGCCGCGGCGGCCGGCGCCGGCGCGGATGATCGAACGCCGGTTTCCCGAACCCGTCCTCACCCAGGATGCGGTGGTCGCGGCGTGCCGGGCGCTTGCGGGCGCGCTCGCCGGCAGGCTCGAGGCCGCGGGCGAGGGCGTGACCCGCGTCGAGGCCGCCTTCTTCCGCGCCGACGGCAAGGTCTCGCGGATCTCGGTCGCCACCGGCCGTCCGACGCGGGATCCGGACATGCTGCTGCGGCTCCTCAGGGAGCGGCTCGACGCGCTGGCGGATCCGATCGATCCCGGCTTCGGCTTCGATCTCGTCCGGCTGTCGGCGCTCGCGGTCGAGCCGCTCGCTCCCGAGGCCGTCAGCCTCGATCCGGGCGCGGCGGAGGAAGGCGCGGTCGCGGAGCTGGTCGATCGGCTCGCCGCGCGTCATGGTCGCCGCCGCGTGCTGCGCTTCCTGGCCGGCGACGTCCATCGTCCGGAGGGCGAGGCGCGGGCGCGTCCGGCCCAGGCGATGTCGACCGGGGGCGGGCGATCGGCTGCGCGTGCGGCGAGCTGGCCGGCGCCGTCCGTCGCGGAGCCGCCGCGCCGGCCCTTGCGGCTGTTCGCCGATCCGGAGCCGATCGAGGTTCTGGCCGAGGTGCCGGACGGGCCGCCGATCCGCTTCCTGTGGCGGCGGGTGGCGCATGCGGTCGCCCGCGCGGAGGGGCCGGAGCGGATCGCCCTCGAATGGTGGCGGCGCGACCCGGGCGCGCTGACGCGCGACTACTTTCGGGTGGAGGACGCGGAAGGGGCCCGGTTCTGGCTCTACCGCGACGGGCTTTACGTCTGCGAGGCGGAGCATCCGCGCTGGTTCCTGCACGGCCTGTTCGGATGACCGCCTTCGCCGAACTCGCCGCCATGACGGCCTTTTCCTTCCTCCGCGCCGGCTCGCGGCCGGAGGAGTACGTCGCGGCCGCGGCGTTCTACGGGCTCGAGGCCATCGGGATCGCGGACGTGAACTCCGTCGCGGGCGTCGTCCGCGCCTATGCGACGCTCGGCAACAAGGACTTGCCGCAACCGACGCCGAAGCTGGTGGTGGGCGCGCGTCTGGTGTTCGAGGACGATGCGCCGGACGTCGTCGTCCATCCGCGCGACCGCGCCGCCTGGGGGCGGCTCTGCCGGCTGCTCAGCCTCGGCAAGGGGCGCGCACCGAAGGGCGAGTGCCGCCTGCTCTTCGAGGACCTGCTGGCGTGGCGCGAGGGGTTGCTCGCCATCGTCATGCCGTCGCGGGCGCCCGGCCGCGAGACGGAGCGAGCGCTCGCGGCGCTGAAGGAGACGGGACGGGACGCGACGTGGCTCGGCGCGACCATGCCGCGGCGCGGCGACGACGCCCGCAGGCTTGCGCGGCTGAAGCGCCTGGCGTCCCGCGTCGGCGTCCCGCTTCTCGCCACCAACGAGCCGCTCTGCCACACGCCCGACCGACGCCCGCTGCTCGACGTCGTCACCTGCATCCGCGAGGGCGTGACGCTCGACGGCGCGGGCCGCAGGCTGGAGGCGAACGCCGAGCGGCACCTGAAACCGGGGGCCGAAATGGCCCGGCTGTTCCGGGACGCGCCGGACGCGGTGACGGAGACGCTGAGGTTCACGGAGCAGGTCGTCTTCAGTCTCGAGGACCTGAAGTACAATTACCCGCACGAGCCGGTGCCCGCGGACAAGACGCCGCACGGCCATTTGCGCGACCTCGTGCGCGAGGGTCTCGCCCGGTTCTATCCCGGAGGGACGCCCCCGGCGGTGGCGAAGCTGGTCGCCAAGGAACTGGCGTTCATCAAGCGCGAGAACTACGCGCATTACTTCCTGACCGTCCATGACGTCGTGGCCTACGCGCGGTCGCAGGGCATTCTCTGTCAGGGGCGCGGGTCCGCGGCGAACTCCGCCGTCTGCTATGTGCTCGGGATCACCGCGGTCGATCCGGCCGAGTCCAACGTTCTGTTCGAACGATTTTTATCCAAGGAACGGTCGGAGCCGCCGGACATCGACGTCGACTTCGAGCATGAGCGGCGCGAGGAGGTGATCCAGCACATCTACGCGCGCTACGGCCGTGAGCGCGCGGCGCTCGTCGCAACCGTCATCCATTACAAGCCGCGCAGCGCCGTGCGGGAAGTCGGCAAGGTCTTCGGCATGGGCGAGGATCTGACCGCCGCGCTCGCCAACACGGTCTGGGGCGGCTGGGGCGACGGGCTGACGGAGGCGCAGGTGCGCCAGGCGGGGCTCGACCCGTCCAATCCCTATCTCCTTCCGGCGCTGAAGCTCGCGAGCGAACTCGTCGGTTTCCCGCGCCACCTGTCTCAGCACGTGGGCGGCTTCGTGCTGACCGACGACCGGCTCGACGAATGTGTGCCTGTCGGCCCGGCGGCGATGCCGGACCGCAGCTTCATCGAATGGGACAAGGACGACATCGACGCCGTCGGGATGATGAAGGTCGACGTGCTCGCGCTCGGGATGCTGACCTGCATCCGCAAGGCCTTCGACCTTATCCGCGTCCATGAACGCCAGGCGCTCGAACTGGCGACCATCAAGCCGGGCCAGGAGGACGTCTACGCCATGCTGTCGCGCGGGGACTCGCTCGGCGTGTTCCAGGTCGAGAGCCGCGCGCAGATGAACATGCTGCCGCGGCTGAAGCCGAAGGCGTTCTATGATCTCGTCATCCAGGTCGCGATCGTGCGGCCGGGCCCGATCCAGGGCGACATGGTCCACCCCTATCTCAAGCGCCGCCAGAATCCGGAGCTGGTCAAGTATCCCGAGCCCGGACCGCCGCATGACCCGAACGAACTGAGGAACGTGCTGGAGAAGACGCTCGGCGTGCCGCTGTTCCAGGAGCAGGCCATGCGCATCGCCATGGTGGCGGCCAAGTTTTCCGGCGAGGAGGCCAACGGCCTGCGCCGGGCCATGGCGACCTTCCGCAACCTCGGCGACATCGGCGTGTTCCGGGACAGGATGGTCGGCAACATGATCGCGCGCGGGTACGATCCGGAGTTCGCCGCGAACTGCTTCAAGCAGATCGAGGGCTTCGGCTCCTACGGCTTCCCCGAGAGCCACGCCGCGAGCTTCGCCAAGCTGGTCTACATCTCGTCCTATCTGAAATGCCGTCATCCCGCGGCCTTCGCCTGCGCGCTGCTCAACTCCCAGCCCATGGGATTCTACGCCCCCGCCGAGATCGTGCGGGACGCGCGCGAGCACGGCGTCGAGACCCGCGGGGCGGACGTCGCGGTCAGCCACTGGGACAACACGCTGGAGAGACGGCCGGACGACGCGCTGCGCCTGCGCATCGGCTTCCGGCAGATCGACGGGTTTCGTGAGGACTGGGCCGAGGCGCTGGCCGCGGCGCGCGGAAGCGGCTTCGACTCGATCGACGACCTGAAGCGCCGGGCCAGGCTGCCGAAGGCCGCACTGGTCAAGCTCGCCGACGCCGACGCCTTCCGCTCGATGCGGCTCGACCGGCGAGCAGCCCTCTGGGAGGTGCGGCGGCTGCCGGACGACGTCGCGCTGCCGCTGTTCGAGGCGGCGGACGCGGCGGACCTCGGCGCGGAGGAGGGGAGCGAGGCGCTGCCCGACATGGCGCTGTCGGAGCATGTGGTCGCGGACTACCAGACGACCCGGCTCTCGCTCAAAGGCCATCCCATGCAGTTTCTGCGCGGCCTGTTCGCGCGGGAAGGCGCGGTTTCCTGCACGGACGTCAAAGACGCCCGGGACGGGCGGCGGCTGACGGCGGCCGGCGTCGTGCTCGTCCGGCAGAAGCCGGGCAGCGCCAAGGGCGTCGTGTTCATGACCATCGCCGACGAGACCGGAGTGGCGAACGCCGTGGTCTGGCCGACCGTGCTCCTTCGCTTTCGCCGGGAGGTGATGGCCGCCCGGCTGATCCAGGTCGAGGGACGCGTCCAGCGCAGCCCCGAAGGGATCGTCCATCTGGTGGCGGAGCGTCTCGTCGACCGCACCCACGAGCTCTCCCGCCTGTCGAGCCGGGAACTCGAGCCGCCTCTGGCGCGCGCCGACGAGATGCGTCGTCCCCAGCCCGACCGTCCGCAGCAGCCGCGCGCGCACCCCCGCGACGTCCGCATTCTGCCGAAATCGCGCGATTTCCACTGACGCGGTCCGCTTCCCGCTTGGCGGGCGCGCGAAGTTGGACATAGCCTGCGAGTCGGGCGTTGCAGACCCGTAACGGGAGATGAAAATGGCCGCGAAGTTCGAAATCTACAAAGACAAGAAGGGCGAATTCCGGTTCCGCTACGTCGCGTCGAACGGCGAGCCGATGTTCGGCTCCGAAGGCTACACCACCAAGGCCTCGGCCAAGAGCGCGATCGAATCCATCAAGAAGAACGTTCCGGACGCCGACGTGGTCGACACCACCACGGAGGTCGCCTGAACGCGGCTGGCGGCGGCCATCCGGCGGCGGCGGCGTGAGCGAGCTCACCTTCTATGAGTTCTTCGCAGGCGGCGGCATGGCCCGGGTCGGCCTCGGCTCCGGCTGGCGCTGCCTGTTCGCGAACGATCTCAGCCCAAAGAAGGCCGCCGCCTACCGCGCGAACTTCGGCGGGGACGACCTGCACGTGGGCGACGTCCACGCGGTCACGCCCGCGATGCTTCCCGGGCGGGCGGATCTCGCCTGGGGCTCCTTTCCCTGCCAGGATCTCTCGCTGGCCGGCGCGAAGGCCGGCCTCGCCGGCGCGCGCTCCGGCGCGTTCTGGGGCTTCTGGAACGCGGTCCTCCAGCTCAAGGCGGAAGGCCGCGCGCCGAAGACCCTGGTGCTCGAGAACGTCTGCGGGGCGCTGACCTCGCGCGGTGGGCGCGACTTCGCCTCGATCGGCGCCGCGCTGAGCGACGCCGGCTACCGGTTCGGCGCGCTGGTGGTGGACGCCGCCCTGTTCCTCCCGCAGTCGCGCCCGCGCCTCTTCATCGTGGCGATCGCCGACGACGTCGAGCCGCCGGCCTCCGCCGTCGATCCGGCCCACGGCGCGCCGTCCGCCTTCCGGCCGAAGGCGCTTCACATGGCCCACGCCGCGCTCGGTCCCGCCGCGCGGAAGGCCTGGATCTGGTGGCGCCTGTCGCCGCCGCGCGTCAATGTGCGCGCGCTCGAGGACATCGTCGAAGACGACCCGGCGACCGCGCCCTGGCGCGCCCCGCATGAGACCGAGGCGCTGCTCGCGCTCATGGCGCCGCTGCACCGCGCCCGCATCGAGAGCCTCAAGGCTTCCCAGGTCCGCCGGGTCGGCGCGGTCTACCGCCGCATGCGGCTCGACGCGTCGGGGGCGAAGGTGCAGCGCGCGGAGGCGCGGTTCGACGGCGTCGCCGGCTGTCTGCGCACGCCCGCCGGCGGCTCGAGCCGTCAGACGCTGCTGGTGATCGAGAACGGCGTCGTGCGCTCGCGCCTGATGTCGGCGCGCGAAGCCGCACGCTTGATGGGGCTCGACGACGCCTACGCGTTGCCCTCGAACTACAACGACGCCTACCGGCTCGCGGGCGACGGCGTCGCGGTGCCGGTGGTGCGTTTTCTCGCCCATGAGCTGCTGGAGCCGCTGCTCGGTCGCGGGGCGGCCGCGCGGCGCACGGCGTGAGCCGCAGCCCCGCGCCTCCGCAGACGCCCGAAGCCCGTTCCGCCGTCATGCGGGCGGTGAAGAGCCGCGACACCAAGCCGGAGATGCAGGTCCGGCGCGCCGCCCATGCGCTGGGCTATCGCTTCCGCCTGCACCGCAAGGACCTGCCGGGCAGCCCGGACCTCGTGTTCCCCTCGCGCAAGAAGGTGATCTTCGTCCATGGCTGCTTCTGGCACGGTCACAATTGCCCGCGGGGGAGCCGCATGCCGAAGACCAATGCGGAGTATTGGCAGGCGAAGATCGCGCGCAACGTCGCGCGGGACTGGCGGACGCTCGCCGAGCTCGGCGCGCTCGGCTGGGAGGCGCTGACGATCTGGGAGTGCGAGCTGAAGGACCCCTCGGGGCTGGCCGATCGGCTTCGGTCGTTTCTCTGCGTTTGATAGACGCAGCCGCCGCTAACGTCTCCGTAAACCGAAGAGCCTATTGCATCGGAGACGAGGCGCCTCCGGCGACGCGCGTCTGGAGGCGTTCTCCACCGAGGAGCAGTCGTTGACAGCGGAACGGCGAACGCCAGCCTGCGGGACCGAGGGCGCCCATGCTCTCGGCAGGTCCTGCGAGGATCTGCGGCTTGCGGCTCTTGCGCGTTACGACGTGATGGACACGCCGGGCGAAGAGGCGTTCGACCGGATTGTCCGGCTGACGCAGAAGGTCTTTCGCACCTCGATGGTCACGATCAGCCTGATCGACGGCCACCGCCAATGGTTTAAGGCGCGCCACGGCGTAGGGCCGCAGGAGACCGCGCGAGGGCCCGCGCTGTGCAGCTCCACGATCGAGCAGGGGTCGCCGCTGATCGTGACCGACGCACGGCGGGATCCGCGGTTCGCGCAGAATCCCTTCGTGACCGGCGAGCCCCACATCCGGTTCTACGCGGGCGCGCCGCTGGTTACGCCCGACGGGCAGATGCTCGGCACTCTGTGCGTTATGGACCAGGCGCAGCGAGCGTTCACCGACGACGAGCGCGAGATCCTCGTCGATCTCGCGCGCATCGTGATCGATGAGCTGGAGCTTCGCCTGCTGGCGGACGCCGACGCGCTCACCGGTGCGCTGTCGCGCCGCGCCTTCCGCGCCGAAGCGCAGAAAGCGATCGATCAGGCGGCCCACGCCGAGCGCCCGCTGAGCCTGATCGTCATCGACCTCGACCATTTCAAGCGCGTGAACGACACCTACGGACACGATCGCGGCGACGCGGCGCTGATCGGAAGCGTCTTGGCCTGCGCCGCGCAGTTCGCGGGCCGGGAGCGGATCGGGCGGCTTGGCGGCGAGGAGTTTGCGGTGCTGCTGCCCGACGTCGGGACGGATCGGGCGTTGAGCGTCGCCGAGCGGATCCGAGAGGCGATCCGCGGCGAGACTTACGCGTTCCGCGAGGGGACCTTCCGCGTCACGGCTAGCCTCGGGGTGACTTCGGCGCCGGCCGACGGCGCCTGCGACATCGACATGCTGCTGCGCTCCGCCGACATGGCGCTGTACCAGGCGAAGGCCGCCGGGCGGAATAGGTGCGTCGTGGCGGCGAGCCCTATCGGGAGGGGCGCGGGCCTGCGGCGGGTTCTGAAGCGCGGGAGCCTCGTGCTCGGCGCGGGCCGCGAGAGCGTACCCTGCACCGTCCGGGCGGTGTCGGCCGGCCGCGTCCGGCTCGACGTTCTGGGCGCCGCCGAACTGCCGACGCGGTTCGATCTGGTCATGGACGGCGAGGACCCCGCGCCCTGCCGGGTCGTCACGCGGTCGGAGCGAGGCCTCGAGGCGGCGTTCGAGTAAGCGACCGCCTCACTCGTCCATCTTCAGCGCCGCGATGAACGCCTCCTGCGGAATCTCCACCCGGCCGAACTGGCGCAGCTTCTTCTTGCCGGCTTTCTGCTTGTCGAGCAGCTTGCGCTTGCGGCTGGCGTCGCCGCCGTAGCACTTGGCCGTCACGTCCTTGCGCAGCGCGCGGATGGTCTCGCGGGCGATGATCTTGCCGCCGATCGCGGCCTGCACCGGGATGACGAAGAGGTGCGGCGGGATCAGCTCCTTGAGCTTCTCGCACATCACCCGGCCGCGGGCCTCGGCGCGGGTGCGGTGGACCAGCATCGAGAGCGCGTCCACCGGCTCGGCGTTGACCAGGATCGACATCTTCACGAGGTCGCCGGCCCGGTAGTCGGTGATGTGGTAGTCGAACGAGGCGTAGCCCTTCGATATCGACTTCAGCCGGTCGTAGAAGTCGAACACCACCTCGTTCAGCGGCAGGTCGTAGACCACCATGGCGCGCTTGCCGACGTAGCTGAGGTCGATCTGCAGGCCGCGCCGGTCCTGGCAGAGCTTCAGCACCGAGCCGAGATAGTCGTCGGGGGAGAGGATCGTGGCGCGGATCCACGGCTCGTTGATCTCGGCGATCTTCATCACATCAGGCATGTCGGCCGGATTGTGCAGCTCGATCTCGCTCCCGTCGGACAGGTTGATCTTGTAGATCACCGAGGGCGCGGTCGCGATCAGGTCGAGGTTGAACTCGCGCTCCAGCCGCTCCTGGATGATCTCGAGGTGCAAGAGCCCCAAGAAGCCGCAGCGGAAGCCGAAGCCGAGCGCGGCGGATGATTCCATCTCGAAGGAGAAGCTGGCGTCGTTCAGGCGCAGCTTGCCCATGGCGGCGCGCAGGTCGTCGAAGTCGGCCGCGTCGACCGGGAACAGGCCGCAGAACACCACGGGCTGCGCCGGCTTGAAGCCCGGCAGCATGTCCTTGGTCTGGCGCTTGTCCTCGGTGATGGTGTCGCCGACGCGGGTGTCGGCCACTTCCTTGATCGAGCCGGTGAAGAACCCGATCTCGCCGACGCCGAGCTCGGCGATGTCGGTCATCTTCGGCGTGAACACGCCGACCCGATCGACGTCGTAGACCGCGTTCGCGCCCATCAGGCGGATTTTCATCCCTTTCTTGAGCGTGCCGTCGACGATGCGCACCAGCACCACGACGCCGAGGTAGGTGTCGTACCAGCTGTCGACCAGCATGGCCTTCAGCGGCGCCGCGCGGTCGCCCTTCGGCGGCGGCAGGCGCTTCACGATGGCCTCGAGCACGAGGTCGATGCCGATGCCGGACTTGGCGGAGATCGGCACCGCGTCGGAGGCGTCGAGGCCGATGACCTCCTCGATCTGCTCCTTGACGCGGTCGGGCTCGGCCGCCGGCAGGTCGATCTTGTTCAGGACGGGCACGATCTCGTGGCCGTTGTCGAGCGCCTGGTAGACGTTCGCGAGCGTCTGCGCCTCGACGCCCTGGCTCGCGTCCACGACCAGCAGCGAGCCCTCGCAGGCCGCGAGGCTGCGTGAGACCTCGTAGGCGAAGTCGACGTGCCCCGGCGTGTCCATCAGATTGAGGATGTAGGTCTGGCCATCCTGCGCGGGGTAGGTGAGGCGCACGGTCTGCGCTTTGATGGTGATGCCGCGCTCCTTCTCGATGTCCATCGAGTCGAGCACCTGCTCCGTCATCTCGCGCGCCTGCAGGCCGCCTGTGGTCTGGATCAGACGGTCGGCGAGGGTGGACTTCCCGTGGTCGATGTGCGCGACGATCGAGAAGTTGCGGATGTTGGTCTGGGGTTCGGCGGCCATGGGCGGCGGATAGCAGGCGCGGCGCCCCACGGCAAGGGAATCAAGGGGCGGGCGGAGGTTCGACGCGACCGGGTAGCGCGTCCCCGTCGCCGCGCCGCGGGCGCGGCCGTTCTCGCGGGCGCTTTCGAAGGAGGCATGACGTTTTCTTGTGCTGTCTACTCCGGGCGTCCTGTCGTAGCGTGCCGGCGGTCCCGATGCGACGCACCGGTCCGCCCCCCTTTTTGCGCGCCCCGCGCGTCTCCCCGCAGACGAGAGAACCATGTCCCTCGCATCCAATTCCGAGTCGGAAATCCGCTCCGCCATCGACGTCTGGCTCGCCGCCGTCCGGGCGAACGACGCCGCGAAGATCGCGGAGGTCCATGCGGAGGACGGCCGCATCCTGGTCGCAGGCGCGCCGGTCATCGCGGGCCGGGCGGCGATCGCCGAGTTCTGGGCTGGCCTGCTCGCCGCCACCAACGACACCGTGGTCTTCGGTCCGACGACGATCGACGTGGACCCGGCGGGGGCGATGGCCTTCGAGGTCGGGACCTACGCCTTCAAGACGGGCGACGCCGGAAGCGAGACCGACAATTCCGGCAAGTACGTCGTGGTCTGGAAGAAGATCGCCGGCGAATGGAAGGTCTGCGTCGACTCGCTCGTCGCGGACTGAGCGCCGCCGGTGAGGCGCGGCCGCCATGCCGCGGCGTCTCGACACATTCGCGCGGGACGCACTACCTAAGCGTCATGGCAAACAGCGACGACACTCTGCCGGACCGCCAGTTTGAGCGCATCGCGCGCGCGCTGGCGGAGCCGCGGCGGGTGCAGATCCTGAAGGAGATCGGCGGCAACGCCGAGCCGACCCCTTGCGCGGCCCTGCACGAAGCGCAGGGCATCAGCCCCGCGACCCTCTCGCACCACATGAAGGAGCTCGAGACCGCCGGGCTGGTCTCGATTCTCCGGGAGGGCCGGTGCGCCAGCCTCACCCTGAATCGCGAGGTGCTCGCCGCCTATCTCGCGCGTCTCGCCGCGATCTGACGCCCCGCAAAAATCCTCGCGTCGGCCCCTTGCGCCCCGATAGTTCGACATTCATCTAACTATCGAAACAAATCGCTGCAGGGGAAATCCAATGAGCGAACTCAAGGGAAAGACCGCGATCGTGACCGGCGCCTCGAAGGGCATCGGTGCGGGCATAGCGCGGGCGTACGGCGTCGCGGGCGCGGCGGTGGTCGTGAACTACGCGTCCGACAAGGCGGGCGCCGACCGCGTCGTCGCCGACATTCAGGCGGCCGGCGGCCGCGCGGTCGCGGTGCAGGGCGACGTCTCGAAGGAGGCCGACGTGCTGCGCCTGTTCGACGAGACCGAAGCCGCCGTCGGGCGACCGAACGTGCTCGTCAACAATGCCGGCGTCTACCAGTTCGGCGCGATCGAAGACCTGACGGTCGAGCATTACCGCCGCCAGTTCGACATCAACGTGCTCGGCTCGCTGCTCGCGATCCGCGAGGCGGCCAAGCGCTTCGGGCCCGAGGGCGGCGCGGTCGTCAACGTCTCGTCGGTCGCGGGCCGCGGCGTCTACCCGACGACCTCCGTCTACAGCGCGACCAAGGCGGCGGTGGACCACTTCACGCGGGTGCTCGCAGCTGAGCTCGGCCCGAAGAAGATCCGCGTCAACGCGGTCAATCCCGGCGGCGTCGAGACCGAAGGCACCCATACGGCCGGCGTGATGGGCAGCGAGTTCGAGCGGCAGATGATCGCCTCGACCCCGCTCGGCCGTCTCGGCCAGCCGGACGACATCGCCAAGGTCGCGGTCTTCCTCGCCTCCGACGCGGCGGGCTGGGTGACCGGCGAAACGCTGGCGGCCTCCGGCGGCCAGCGCTGAGGAACCAAAAGGGCGCGGCGCTGGACGCCGCGCCCTTCATCTGGCGTCACGCGCGGCCGGCGAAGATGTCCTTCTTCACCACGGCGTGGACGCCCCAGTTGCCGTCCACCACCTGGGTGACGCCGAAGTCCACGCCGATCGACATCAGCGACACCGCCTCGTCCTCGGTCAGCTTCTGCGTGGTCATCAGGAAGTGGCGCATCTTGCGGAAGGCGTCGCGCATCGCGAGGTCGACCGAGGACTTGCCGTAGATCGCGGACTGCGCCTCCGGCCCCAGCTCCTTCAGGTAGTTGGCGAAGGAGAAACCGTGGACGAGCCACTCGTCCTGGGTCTCCAGCATGGGGTAGTTCAGCTCCTCCAGAGGCGTGCCGCCGAGGTCCGCCTTCTTGTGCAGGATCAGCTGGAACACGCCGGTGAGCGAGCACTCGATGGCGGTGCCGCAGAGCTCGCTGTCGCCCTGGCTCGCATGTGGGTCGCCGACCGAGAGCAGGCCGCCTTCCACCGCGACGGGATAGTACATCGTCGCGCCCTTGCCGATGCGCCAGTTGTCGATGTTGCCGCCGACGTAGTTCGGCGGGATCGTGTCGACGAAGTCCGCCTCCGCCGGCGCCAGGCCGAGCGTGCCGAAGTGCGGGCGGATCGGCACCCGCACCCCCTTCAGCACGTCGAAGTTGCGGCTGGTTTTCGTGTGGTCCACCGGCACGCCGGGATAGTCGATCGTGGCGTGCTCGACGCCGAACGGATCGGTCTGCGGGACCCATTTGAAGTTGTAGACGGCCTGCGCCCAGCTCTTGGAGCCCATGGCGTCGACCTCGTAGATCGTCACGACCTCGCGCTTCGCGCCGTCGAGCATGTCGTTGTAGTGGTAGCCCCACCAGGCGGCCGCGTTCGAGCCGAAGGCCTTGCCCTTGAACTTCGGGTTGGCGCAGGGGCGCGGCGCGCAGTCGAGGATGCGCACCTCGAGCACGTCGCCCGGCTCCGCGCCGCGGACGTAGACCGGCCCGGTCATGACGTGCACGCCCTGGCCCTCGCCGGAGCCCTTCTTGTAGAGCTTGGGATCGGTGGTCCCGGCGCCGCGGCGGTCGACGCCCTTCTTGTCCTTGGTCCAGAGGAACACGCTCTCGGCGCCCTCGTCGCCCTGCACCATGCGTTCGGCGTCGTCGTTGGCGTGGTGGGTCAGGGTCTCGATGGTGACGATGTCGCCGCTCTCGATCTCGACCCGCGGCTTCAGCGATTTCGAGAAGTAGCCCCAGTGCACGGTGTCGGCGTTGGCCGGCAGGAAGTGATGCTTGCGCTCGCCAGGCGTGCGCGCGGCGGTCGCCTGGGCCAGGGCCGGCGTCACCAGCGACGCGCCGGCGGCGCCCAGCGTGGCGAGGCCGCCGGCCGCCACGAAGCCGCTTTTCAGGAAGCCGCGGCGCTCATGATCAAGATCCTCGCGGAAGGCGCGGTAATGCAGCTCGAATTGTGGGCAGGTCGCGTCGTCGCCGCGGCACATGGCATGCGTTCTCCGGTCGCTGAGGCCGGGCGAGGGCCCGGCGCGAGCAAAGCACGCAAGCGCGGCGCCAATTGCCGTCAGCGCAGCAGCAGAGCGACGGCTGCGATCGCCAGCACGGCGAAGGTCACGATGATCCCGCCGCCGCGGCAGACGAACTGGGTCGGCGTGTTCTTCGGCGCGAACATGCCGACGGGGTGCAGCAGCCGCGCGACGAGCAGCGCGATCAGCAGCCCGCGCACGAGCCCTGTGGAGCCGCCGCCAGCCTCGTAGAACCCGACGAGCAGCAGCGCGAAGGGCACGTATTCGGCGAAGTTGCCATGCGCGCGGATGCGCTTGGCGAGACCCTCGTGGCCTCCGTCGCCATGCAGCGCGTTGTCGCCCACCCGGCCGGCGACCACCCAGGCGGACAGCCCAACGAACAGGAGCGCGAGCAGGGCGCTGTAAAAGGCGGTGAGGGCAGGGAAGACGAGGGGGCTCACGAGAGCGTCTCCAGGCTGCGGAGGTCGTGGATGGCGGAACGGTGGTTCAGCCTGCCGGCAGGCGAGCGATCTTCGATCGCGTCCCCTGCGAACCGCCGAGCCCGGCGCATGGTTCCCGCTGCGACGGGACGCGCCGCCGAGTCTGCAACGCTCATTCCGCCAGCGACGCGATGCCCTCCCGATAGGTGGGATAGGCCAGCCGCACCCCGAACTCCTCGCGCAGCACGCGGTTCGCGACGCGCTTGTTGGAGGAGTAGAAGCTCCGCGCCATCTCGGAAATCGAGGCGGTCTCGAACGGCTGCTCCGGGGGCGCCTCCACGCCGATCAGGCGCGCCGCGTAGGTCACCACGTCCTGCGGCGCGGCGGGCTCGTCGTCGGTGACGTTGACGATCGGCCCGGCCTCGGGGCGCGCGATCCCGGCCGCGAGGGCCGCCGCGATGTCGTCGACGTGGATGCGGTTGAACACCTGCCCGGGCTTTACCAAGCGCTTCGCCGTGCCGGCGCGCAGGTTGTCGATCTGGCTGCGGCCGGGGCCGTAGATGCCCGCGAGGCGGAAGATCTGGACGGGGACGCTCCGCTCCCGTCCGAACGCGAGCCAGTCGCGCTCCACCACGATGCGGCGGGCGCCGCGTTCGCTGTCGGCTTCGGGCTCGGTGGTCTCGTCCACCCAGCCGCCGCCGGCGTCGGCGTAGACGCCGATGGTCGAGAGGTAGCCGACCCAGGCGAGGTTCCCCGCCGCCCGCAAGGCTTCGCCGGCGCCGCGCAGGGTGGGGTCGCCGTGGGCGTCCGGCGGGGCGGAGACCAGCACATGGGTCGCGGCGCGTAGCGCCTCGCCCAGCGCTGGCGTCAGGCCAGATCCGTCGAACACATGGGCGGCGAGACCGTCGGCCGTCAGCCGCGCCGCGGTCTCGTCCGAGCGCGACGTGACGTCCACGCGGTCGAACGCGGACCCGTGCAGGGCGACGAAGCGGCGGGCGGTGTAGCCGCAGCCGAACACGACGAGCCGTCTCACGCCGCCTCCTGGTCAAGCGCCGCGCGCCACTCGGCGCGCACGTCTCCGTCGGTTTCGGCCGCAAGCCGCCGCGCGGCAAGGGGCGCGAGCGTCGCAGGCGGGGCGAGCCGCGCGATCGCCCACACGCTCGCGCCGCGCACCACGGGCGAGGGGTCGTCGAGGAGAGGACCGAGCGCCTCGGCGAGGCTCGCGTCGCCGGAGTTTCCGATTGCGATCGCGACGTTGCGGACGAAGCGGTCGCGGCCGATGCGCTTCACGGCGGACTTCGCGAACAGCGCGCGGAAGCCGGCGTCGTCGAGGGCTGCGAGCCGGCGTAGCTCCGGCGTGCGCAAGGCGTCGCGGGCGGCGAGCCGCATCTCGCGGCCGGTTTCCGCGAACTTGTTCCAGGGGCAGGCGGCGAGGCAGTCGTCGCAGCCGTAGATGCGGTTGCCGAGCTTGGGCCGAAGCTCCCGCGGGATGGGGCCGGCGTGTTCGATCGTGAGGTAGGAGACGCAGCGCCGCGCGTCGAGCTGGTAGGGCGCGGGGAAGGCGTCGGTCGGGCAGGCGTCGAGGCAGGCCCGGCAGGAGCCGCAGCGGTCGGTTTCGGCCTCGTCCGGCGGAAGCTCGGCGGTGGTGAAGATCGCGCCGAGGAACAGCCAGGAGCCGTGAGCGCGTGAGACGAGGTTGGTGTGCTTGCCCTGCCAGCCGAGGCCGGCGGCGGCGGCGAGCGGCTTCTCCATGACCGGGGCGGTGTCCACGAACACCTTGGCCGCATGGCCCGCGGAGGCGAGCGCCCCTGCGACCTGCTTCAGCCGGCCCTTGATCAGGTCGTGGTAGTCGTCGCCCTGGGCGTAGACCGAGATCGCGGCATGGGACGCCCGTTCGAGCGCCGCACGGGGGTCGTGGTCCGGCCCGTAGTTCAGCCCGAGCAGGACGACGGAGCGCGCCTCCGGCCACAGCGCTCGAGGATCAGCGCGCCACTGCGCCCGGTCCTCCAGCCACGCCATGCTCCCATGCCGGCCGAGCGCCAAGGCCTCCAGCAGCCGCGCGCCGGCTGCGACGACCGCGTCCGGCGTCGTGACGCCGAAGGCCTCGAAGCCGTAGGAGGCTGCGCGCGCGCGGAGCTCGTCCTTGAGGGCGGATGGGGTCATGGGGCGAAGGCGAGCTTGCGGCGCGGGCGCGCGCCTGGAGGCCTGAGTCCTGCGCGATCTCGGCAACGAGAGCGCGAGGTCTCGGTCTCCCTCCCCCTTGCGGGGAGGGTAAGGGTGGGGGTGGCGCAGGATGGGGCGCAACGGTCGGGTCCAGGGCGGCTAAGCCCTCCGCGTTCCGTTCTGGACCGCCCCCACCCCCGGTCCCTCCCCGCAAGGGGGAGGGGGGAAGAAGGCGCTTCGTTACGCGGTCGCAGAGCCCTTAGAAATCCAGGTTGGCGTAGGTCAGCGAGGGCTGCATGCCGGGCATCCCGTCCGCGAGCAGCGGGCGGAAGGAGGGGCGCGACTTCACCCGCGCGTACCAGCTCTTCGCGGTCTCGTCCTCGTCCCACGGCACGTCGCCCAAGAAGTCCACCACCGACAGATGCGCGGCGGCCGCGAGGTCGGCGTAGGTCAGCCGGTCGCCCGCGAGCCAGTTCCGCTGCCGGATCAGATATCCGACATATTTCAGATGATAGCGGATGTTGGAGCGCGCCGCGCGGATGGCGGCCATCTCCGGCGCGCCGCCGCCGAGGTTGGTCGGCATGAAGCGCTTGTAGATCTTCTCCATCACGAGGTGGGACGAAACCTCGTCGAAGAACTTCTGGTTGAACCAGGAGGTCAGCCGCCGGCTCTCGACCCGGTCGCGCGGGGCCTCCGGCAGCAGGCGGCGGTCGCCGAGCGCGAGGCCGCGGGTCTCGTCGAGGTACTCCGCGATCACGTCCGCGCCGGGCACGGAGGGGATCGAGGCCTCCACCAGCACCGGGGTCGTGCCCGCCGGGTTCAGGTGGAGGAAGGGCTCGCGCCGCTCCCACACCTTTTCCTCCACGAGGTCGGCGTCGAGGCCGTACTCGCCCATGACGAGCCGCACGAAGCGCGAGTGAGGGCAGAGGGGATGGTGGTAGAGGATCGCCATGGACCGGGGGAACGCTTGCGCTTTGGAACTGTGGCCGGCCTGCCGCGGCCCTGCCGGAACGCCGGTCGTTCGATGGCGCGGCGCGGGGACCCCGTATAGAACCGGCGTCGTCGCGCGACAACAGCGAATCGCCGCCGAGCCGAGGGGTTTCCAACGTCATGGACATCGCAAGCCTGCTGGAAGCGGCGCTTCTGGGCGTCGTCGAAGGACTGACCGAGTTCCTGCCGGTGTCCTCCACAGGGCACCTCCTGCTCCTCGGTCACTTCCTGGGCTTCGAGTCGACAGGCAAGACCTTCGAGGTGCTGATCCAGCTTGGCGCCATCCTCGCGATCCTGCTGGTCTACGCCCAGCGGCTGATCGACGTCGCCCGGCGCATCCCGACCGACCCCGCCGCGCGGCGATTCGTGCTCGGCGTGCTGATCGCCTTCCTGCCGGCGGCGGTGATCGGCGCGGGGCTTCACAGCTTCATCAAGACCGTGCTGTTTGAGACGCCGGCGCTGATCTGCGTCGCGCTCATCGTCGGCGGCCTCGTGCTGCTCTGGGTCGACGCCCGCACGCCGACCCAGCATTACGAGGCGCGCGACCTCGACGGGGCGCCGCACGCACTGGCGGACGGCGCGCACGGCGACGCACGCTTCGACGACGCGATGCGCTTCCCGCTCTGGCTCTGCCTCGCGGTCGGCCTCTGCCAGTGCCTCGCGCTGATCCCCGGCGTCTCGCGCTCGGGCTCCACGATCGTCGGGGCGCTGCTGCTGGGCGCCAGCAAGCGGGCGGCGGCGGAGTTCTCCTTTTTCCTCTCCATGCCGACCATGGCGGGCGCCTTCGCCTACGACCTCTACAAGAACCGCGGCATTCTCTCGCTCGACGACATCGGGCTGGTCGCGGTCGGCTTCGTCTGCGCCTTCCTCGTGGCGCTGGTGGTGGTGCGCTACGTGCTCGACTTCATTTCGAAGCGCGGCTACGCGCCCTTCGCCTGGTGGCGGCTGATCGTGGGCTCGGCCGGCCTCGCCGGCGTCCTGGTCTACGGCTGAGGCGATGTCCGCGGTCACGCTCACCGACGTCGTCAAAACCTACTCCGGGGGCGCGGTCCTGAAGGGCGCGTCCTTCGCCGTTCCGGCCGGCGCGCTCTGCGCGGTCACTGGCCCGGCGGGCGCCGGGGCCTCGACGCTGCTGCGGCTGATCGCGGGCCTTGAACGGCCGACGAGCGGCGAGATCGCGATCGGCGAAACGCCGCTGCGCTCGTTTGGAACCGCCGTGCCCGGCCTCGCCGCGATGGTCGCGCCGGACGGTCTGAAGCCGCGCGCGAACCTCTACGCCAACATCGTCCGTGGGCTGCCGCGGTTCGGCGCCGAGGGCCGCGCGGCCGAGACGCGCGTCCTGGCGCTCGCGGACGCCCTCGGTCTCGGGCCGCTGCTCGCCCGCCGCGCGCGCGACGTTTCGACGTCGGCCCGCATCCTCGCGGCGTTGGCGCAGGCGCTTGCGCGCCGGCCGGGAGCGATCGTGATCGACGGCGCCTTCGCGGCGCTCGGCGTCGAGGACCGCGCCCGCGCGGTCAAAGCTCTCCGCGCGCATCTCGCGGAGACCGGGGCCGTCGCGGTGGTCGCGGGCCGGCCCGGCGACGAGATCCTGCGCTCGGCCGACCTCCAGGTCGCGCTCGACGGGGGCGAGGTTCTTCAGGTCGGCGCGCCGGACGAGCTCTATCGCCGTCCGGCGGACGTTCGCGTGGCGCGGCTCACCGGCCCCGCGGGCATGAACGTACTGCCCGTGCGCGCCAACCAGACGGGGCTCTCGCTCGAGGATGGGACCTGGCTCGGGGCGGCGAGCGTGATGACGGCCAAGACCCACGGCCTGCTGGGCGTGCGGCCGGAGCGGCTGTTCCCGATCGGCGAGGGCCTGCCGCCCGAAAACGGCGCGCGGTTGCCGGTCGACGTGACCGTGGTGTCCTGGCTCGGCGCGGAGACCTGGATCGAGGGCTTTGTGGGCGGCGTCCCCGTCGCCGCGCGCTTCGCCGCCGCCGCCCCGGACGATCTCGCGCCGGGAGCGCGCCTGATCCTCGGCGCCGACCGCCGCGACCTCCACATGTTCGACGCGGTGACGGAAGCCCGCGTCTGAGCGGCGCTTGAGGCGAATCGGGCGGGCGGTCTAGGCTCGCCCGACCCATGAGCACGGGCCGCGCCCCCAACGTCTTGACGATCCCCGCCGGCGCGCCGTTCCTGGCGACGCTCGCGCGCGGAATTCTCGACGGGACGGTCGTGCCGGACTTCGCGCCGCGCGGCGACCCGCTGGCGCTGGCCGAGGCCACCATCTTCCTGCCCACCCGCCGCGCCGCCCGCGCGCTGAGGGACGCGTTCCTGGCCGAGCTCGACGGCCGGGCGACGCTGCTGCCGCGCATCGCCCCGCTCGGCGACGTGGACGACGACGCCGGCGCGGCGGAGGACGCGGCGGAAGCCGACGGCGAGCTGCCGCCGGCCGCGGCCCCGCTGGAGCGGCGACTGGCGCTCGCCCGGCTGGTGTTCGGCTTCGCCGGCGCGCTCGACCGCTCGATGCTCCGCCTGAGCGACGAAGACGGCCCGCTGATCCCGGCCACGGCGGCGGAGGCGATCCATCTCGCGGCCGAGCTCGAGGCCCTGATCGACCAGATCGAGACCGAGGAGGTCGACGTCGCGGCGCTCGGCGCCCTCGCGCCGGGCGAACACGACCGCTACTGGGCGATCACCCAATCCTTCCTGCAAGTGGCGCTGACGGCCTGGCCCGAGCATCTCGAACAGGTCGGCCGCCTCGATCCCAGCCGGCGCCGCAGGCTGCAGCTCGACGCGGCGGCGGCGCAGGTCATCGCCGGGGCCGGGCCGGTGATCGCCGCCGGCTCGACCGGCTCGGCGCCCGCCACCCGCCGCCTGATCGCGGCGATCGCCCACGCGCCTCGGGGCGCCGTCGTGCTGCCGGGCTTCGATCGCGACGGCCTCGACGACGCCGCCTGGACCGCCCTGCGCGACGGCGACGCGCCCGGTCTCTACGGCCACCCGCAACGGGGCCTGTCGCGCCTCGCGCAGGCGCTGGGCGTCAGCCGCGCCGAGGTGCGCGAGCTTGCGCCGGCCTCGCCTGCGCTCGCGGCCCGCGCTCGCCTCGCCGGCGACGCGTTGCGGCCGGCCGAGACCACCGACGCCTGGGGCGCGAGTTCGGGCGACCTGTTCGAGGTCGTCGGGTCGCTCGACGGCGTCGCGCTGGTGGACGCGCCGCACCCGCGCGGCGAGGCCGCGGCCATCGCGGTCGCCCTGCGCGAGACGCTCGCGACGCCGGGCAAGACCGCCGCCCTGGTGACGCCGGACCGCGGCCTCGCGGCGCGGGTCGCCACCGAACTCGCCCGCTGGGGCGTCGCGATCGACGACAGCGCGGGCGCGGCGCTCAAGGCGACGCCCGCCGGCGGCCTGCTGCGGCTGGTCGCCGAAGCCGCCTTCGATTCTCGCCCGGCGCCGCTGCTCGCGCTGTTGCGCCATCCCCGCTGCCGGCTCGCGGACGCCCCCGGCCTCGGTCCCCGCGCGACCGACGCGCTCGACATCCTGGCCTTCCGGGAGGCGCTGCCGGGTCGAGGCTTCGAAGCGCTGCGGCGCGCGTTGCGGGAGCCGGAGGAGGGCGAGCGCCGCCACGGTCCGGCGAAGAGATTTGGAGGCCCCGACCGCGCCGCGGCGCGCGCGCTGGTCGACAGCCTCGAGGCGGCGCTCAGCCCGCTCGCGAGCGCCCTAGATGCGCCGACCGCGCCGCTCGAAAGGCTCGCGGCCGCGCTCACGGGCGCCTACACGGAGATCGCGGGCGAGGCAGAGGGCGACGACGCCGAGGCGGTCGTCCAGTTCCTCGAGGAGCTGCGCGAAGCCGCGCTCGAGGCGGAGCCGATCGCGCCGCGGGCTTTCCCCGGCGTGCTGGTCGCGCTGATGGCGGGGCGGGTCGTGCGGCCGCCGCGCGACAGGCATCCGCGGCTCCGGATTCTCGGGCCGCTGGAGGCTCGGCTGCTGCACGTCGATCACATGGTGCTCGGCGGCCTCAACGAGGGCGTCTGGCCGCCGACGCCGCAGAGCGACGCCTGGATCAACCGGCCCTTGCGGGCGCAGCTTGGCCTCGCCCCGCCGGAGCGGCGCATCGGCCTCTCGGCGCACGACTTCGTTCAGGGCCTGGGCGCGCGCGAGGTGACGCTGACGCGGGCGGCGAAAGCCGGCGGCGCGCCGACCATCCCCTCGCGCTGGCTGCAGCGGCTCGCCGCGGTCGCCGACCCCATAGCCCACGCCGCCGCCAAGGCCCGCGGCGCGCGGCTGGCGCGGCTGGCGGAAAAGCTTGACGAGGCCCCGCGCGAGCCCGCGCCCCGGCCGCCGGAGCCGCGTCCTCCGCTCGCGCTGCGGCCCCTCCAGATCAGCGTGACCGGCGTCGAGACCTGGCTGCGCGATCCCTATTCGCTCTACGCCCGCGCCGTGCTTCGGCTGGACGAGCTCGGCCCGGTCGGACCGGAGCCCGGCGCGCGCGAGCTCGGCGACGTCATCCACGCCGCCCTGGAGGCCTTCGCCCGCAGCGGCCTGACGGCCGCTGACCCCGACGCCCGGCCGGCGCTGCTGCGCTTTGGCGAGGCCGCCTTCGGGCCCCTGCTGGAACGCGACGACGCCCGGCTGCTGTGGTGGCCGCGGTACGCCCGCATCGTCGACTGGTTCCTCGGCTTCGAACGGTCGCGCGCCCCCTTCGTGGCGCGCACGCTGGTGGAGCAGACCGCGGCCCACCGCTTCACGACGCGCATGGGCCGGGAGTTCGCGCTCACCGCCCGCGCCGACCGCATCGACGCGTTGAACGACGGCGACTTCGCGATCCTCGACTACAAGACCGGCCGCACCGCCTCTGTGAAGCAGGTGCTCGCGGGCTTCGCGCCGCAGCTGCCGCTGGAGGCCGCGCTGCTCGCCGTCGGCGGCTTCGCCGACGCCGCGCCCGACGGCGGGACGCCGAGCGGCCTCGCGCTGATCCGTCTCACCGGGCGCGATCCCGCCGGCGAGGTGGTCGACGTGCGCGCCAAGGACGAGCCGATCGCCGACGTCGCCGCCAAGGCGCTCACGCGATTCCGGCAGGTCGTCGATCGCTTCGAGGACGAGGCCGAGCCCTATCGCTCGCTGTCTCACCCCACCTTCCTGTCGCGCCCGGAAGGCCCCTACGCCCACCTCGCGCGGGTGAAAGAGTGGTCCGCCACCGGCGGCGCATCGGACGGCGAAGGAGACGGCGAATGAGCGGTCCGAGCGCTGCGACGCTGGAGCGGCAGGCGCTGGCGTCGAACCCGCACGCCTCGGCCTGGGTCTCGGCCAACGCAGGCTCCGGCAAGACCTACGTGCTGGTGCAGCGCGTGGTCCGGCTGCTGCTCTCCGGGGCCGATCCCTCGCGCATTCTCTGCCTTACCTTCACCAAGGCGGCGGCGGCCAACATGCAGAACCGGGTGGTGGAGCGCCTGCGCGGCTGGGCCACCATGCCGGACGAGGCGCTGGCGGCGGAGGTCGCGAAACTCGAGGGCGCTCAGCCCTCGAGGGCCCATCTCGCCCGCGCCCGCCGGCTGTTCGCCCAGGCGCTGGAGACGCCGGGCGGGCTGAAGATCTACACCATCCACGCCTTCTGCGGCCGCCTGCTCCGGCAGTTCCCGTTCGAGGCCAACGTGCCCGCGGGCTTCGCCGAGATCGACGAGCGCGACCAGGCCGAGATGATGGCCCGCGCCCGCGCCCGGGTGCTCGCCCGCGCGGCGCGTGATCCGGAGGGACCGCTCGGCGCGGCTCTTGGCTACCTCGTGCCGCGCGTCGCCGCGCAGACCATCGACGACGCCGTGGCCGAGGCCGTGGGCGGGCGCGACGACCTGCGCCGGCTGTTCGACGACCCCGCCGTCGGCGGACCCGACGGCGCGGCGCGGGCGCTCGGAGAGACCTTCGACCTCGCCCCGCATGAGGACGCCGAGGCGCTGGAGGCCGCGATCCTCGGCGCCGGCCTGCCGGCGGAGGAGTGGCCCGCCATCGCCCACGCGCTGGCGGAGGGCACGACCACTGACGGCAATCTGGCGGCCTGCTTCCTGAAGGCGGTCGCGGCCGGGGACGAGACCGAGCGGCGCGAGGCCTATCTCTCCGTGTTCCTCACGGCGACAGGCCAGCCGCGGGCGCCGAACCGGTTCGTCACCAAGGGCACCCGCGCGGCTTTCCCCA
This sequence comes from Methylopila capsulata, assembly GCF_016907975.1. Taxonomy (GTDB): domain Bacteria; phylum Pseudomonadota; class Alphaproteobacteria; order Rhizobiales; family Methylopilaceae; genus Methylopila; species Methylopila capsulata. Next base: position 300,327 of record NZ_JAFBCY010000002.1, on the reverse strand, counting down.
ACCTCGCGACGATGCTCGACGGCGAGCGCGAGCGGCTGGCCGCGCTGCTGCCGCGCCGCGCCGCCGCGCGGATCGTCGCCCGCACCCGCGCGCTGCTCACGCTCGCCGACGCCACCACCGCCGAATACGCCCGCGCCAAGTCGGCGGAGGCGTTGCTCGACTACGACGACCTGATCGCGAAGACCCGCAACCTGCTGGCGCGCACGGAGTCGGCCTGGGTGCTGTTCAAGCTCGACGGCGGGCTGGACCACGTGCTGGTGGACGAGGCGCAGGACACCGCGCCGGCGCAGTGGGAGATCGTCCGGCGGCTGACCGAGGAGTTCCTGGCCGGCGCCGGCGCGCGGGGAGGCGACACCCGCACGGTGTTCGCGGTCGGCGACGAGAAGCAGTCGATCTTCTCGTTCCAGGGCGCCGAGCCCGCGATCTTCGGCGAGGTCCGGAGCGCCTACGCGCGCGGCCATCAGGCCGTCGACCTCCGCTTCGACGACGTGCGGCTGCAGGAGAGTTTTCGTTCCACGCCCGCGGTCCTCGCCGGCGTCGACGCCGTGTTCGCATTGGAGAACGCGCGCAAGGGCCTGTCGTCGGACGCGGCGGGCACCGCGCATTCGACGACGCGGGTGGGCGCGCCGGGCTCCGTCGAACTTTGGCCGCTGGTCGCCGCGGCGCCGGCGGCGCACGCTGACGAGGCCTGGGACGCGCCGTTCGACGCCGTGAAACCGGCGAGCGCCGTGGTGCGCCTCGCCGAACGGATCGCCGAGGAGATCGCGCGGGCGATCGCGTCGGGGGAGACGCCGGCGGGGGAGATCCTGGTGCTGGTCCGCCAGCGCAAGGCGTTGTTCGAGGCGGTGCTGCGGTCGTTGAAGAGCAAAGGCGTGCCGGTGGCGGGCGCCGACCGGCTGATCGTCGGCGAACACATCGCGGTCATGGACCTCCTGGCGCTCGGCGACGCTCTGACCACGCCGGACGACGACCTCGCGCTCGCCTGCGCGCTGAAGAGCCCGCTGTTCGGGCTGACCGACGACGACCTGATGGCGATCGCGCCCGGCCGGGGCATGGGGCGGCTGCGGGACGCGCTTGGCGACGGGCCGCCGCGGGCGCAGGCGGCGCATGACCGCCTGGCCGCGCTCGCCCACGACGCCGCGGGCCGCACGCCGTTCGCGTTTTACGCCGACCTGATCGCCCGCGGCGGCGCCCGCAAGGCCTACCGCGCCCGGCTCGGCCACGAGGTCGACGATCCCCTCGACGCCTTCCTCGACCTCGCGCAGGACCACTCGACCACCCACGCTCCGACGCTCGCCGGCTTCCTCGGCTGGATGCGGGCGGCGCCCGCGGAGATTAAGCGCGATCTCGACGTCTCCTCGGGCGAGGTGCGGGTGATGACGGTGCACGGCGCCAAGGGCCTCGAGGCCGGCCTCGTGGTGTTGGCCGACACCTGCGGCGGCGCGGCCTCGGGCCGCGGCTCCGCGCTGATCGACGTGGCGCGCGCCGGCGCCGGGCACGGCGCCGCGAAGATCCCGGTCTGGGCGGGGCGCAAGGAGGACGATCCGCCGGCGCTCTCCTCCGCCCGCGCGCTGGTCCGCGCCGAGGCCGAGGCCGAGCACCGCCGGCTGCTCTATGTCGCCATGACGCGGGCGAAGGACCGGCTGATCGTCTGCGGCCACGACTCGGGGCGGGCGCGTCCCGAGGGCGCCTGGTACGATCTGGTCCGCGAGGGCCTCGCCGCGGCCGAGGGGGTGGAGACGATCGAGCAGCCGGAGGGCGGCGCGCTCTACCGTCTCGCAACCGGCGGCCCGTTCGTGGGCGCCTCTCAGGCCGAGGAGAAGGCCTCCGCGGACGACGAGACGCCGGACTGGCTGTTCGCGCCCGTCGCCCACGAGGAAGCGCCGGGCCCGCCGCTCTCGCCCTCGGCGCTCGTCGCCGACGACGACGCGGGACCCGCGCCCGCCGGCCCGGGCGCGGAGGCTGCCCGCGCCCGCGGCGTGCTGCTGCACCGTCTTCTGAAGACGCTGCCCGAGGTGGCGCCCGAGCGCCGAGCCGAGGCCGCCGCGCGGCTCAGCCGACGCACGCCGGGGCTCGACGACGCGCTCAAGGCGGAGTGCGCGGCGGCGGCGCGTCGCATCGTCGACGATCCCGCCTTCGCGGCGGTGTTTTCGGGCGCCGGCCGCGGCGAGGTCCCGATTGTCGGGCGGCTCAGGGATGGCCGCGCCGTCTCCGGCCGCATCGACCGCCTCGCCGTCACCGACGCCGAGATTCTGGTCGTCGACTACAAGACCGACCGCCGTCCGCCGCCGCCCGGCGCGATCCCCGCCGGCTACGCCGCGCAGCTCGCGGCCTACGCCGAGCTGCTCGCCGAGATCTGGCCCGAGCGGACGGTGAAGGCCGCGATCCTGTGGACCGCGGCCCCGCGGCTGGAGGTGCTTCCGCTGCTCTCCACGTAAGTCAGGACGGCGGCGGGCGCCCGAGGCGGCGGATCCATCAAGCCGCAGCGCCCCCACGCGCCCCTTGAACCGGGCGGCGAGGCTTGCTCTGGATGAGCTTCCCGTCGCGAACCCGGACGTTCTCCCGCCGATGACCGCCTATTCCGAGCTTTCCGCCCATTTCGGCCGCGTCTCCGCGCTGTCGAACGCCCTCGGCATCCTGCACTGGGACAACGCCGCCGTGATGCCCAAGGGCGCCGCGGAGACGCGGGCGGACAGCGTCGCGCTGCTCGACGTGCTGCGGCACGGCATGGCGACGGACCCCCGCGTCGGGGACTGGCTGGAGGCCGCGGCGAACGACGACGGCCTCGGGCCGTGGGAGAAGGCGAACCTGCGCGAGATCGGCCGCGTCTACGCCCAGGACACCGCGCTTCCGGCGGACCTCGTCGAGGCCTCCAGCAAGGCGACCTCGGCCTGCGAGATGCGCTGGCGCAAGGCGCGCGAGGAGTCCGATTTCGCCGGCCTGCTGCCCTATCTCGCCGAGGTGCTGCGGCTGCAGCGCGAGGCGGCGCGCGCCAAGGGCGAGGCGCTCGGCCTCGGCGACTACGACGCGCTGCTGAACGACTACGAGCCGGGCGGGCGTGCGGCCAAGATCGACGCGCTGTTCGACGATCTCGCGGCCTTCCTGCCGGGCTTCGCCGACGAGGTTATCGCGGCGCAGGCGCGCCGGCCGAAGGACGAGGCGCCGCAGGGGCCGTTCCCGGTGGAGAAGCAGCGGGCGCTCGGCCTGCGTATGATGGCCGCGCTCGGCTACGACTTCGAGCGCGGGCGGCTCGACGTCTCGACCCACCCGTTTTGCGGCGGCGCCGACAATGACGTCCGCATCACCACGCGCTACGACGAATCGGATTTTGCGAGCGCGCTGATGGGCGTGCTGCACGAGACCGGCCACGCGCTCTACGAGCAAGGCCGCCCGCGGGCCTATCTCGGCCAGCCCGTGAGCGCGGCCCGCAGCATGAGCCTGCACGAGAGCCAGTCGCTGCTGATCGAGATGCAGGCTTGCCGCAGCAAGGAGTTCGTGGCCTTCGCGGCGCCCGTGATGCGCGAGACCTTCGGCGGCTCCGGCCCCGCCTGGGAGGCGGACGCGCTGTGGCGGCGCTACACCCGCGTCAGCCGCGGCTTCATCCGGGTCGACGCCGACGAGGTCACCTATCCCGCCCACGTCATCCTGCGCTACCGGCTGGAAAAGGCGCTGATCGCCGACGAGATGCCGCTGGCCGACCTGCCGGCCGCCTGGAACGACGGCATGAAGGCTTTGCTCGGCGTGACGCCGCCGAGCGACAAGGTCGGCTGCCTGCAGGACATCCACTGGCCGTCCGGCGGCTGGGGCTATTTCCCGACCTACACGCTGGGCGCCATGACCGCGGCCCAGCTGTTCGACGCCGCGCGCACGGCCGACCCCGACATCCTGCCCGCGATCGGCCGCGGCGACTTCGGCCCGCTGGTGGCGTGGCTGCGCGCCAATGTCCATGCCCACGGCTCGCTCTACGAGACCGACGAGCTTCTCACCCGCGCGACCGGCCGCCCGCTCGACGCCGGCGTGTTCAAGGCGCATCTGAAGCGGCGCTATCTCGGGGAAGGCTGAGACCCTTCCGCGGGGCGCCGCGCGGCGGGTCCGAGGGCGTTGTTGCGTCGACGGAGCGAGAAAGCAGCCTTAGGTTCGGAACCGCACGGGCGCTCGCGCGTTCCGCGCGCTCTCTCGCCGCCTCGGGATCCTCCCGCCCGCCGGGAGCCTTGTCCGGCCCCGGGCCACGGAGACCGCCATGAAGTTCAAGCTCGGCTGCGAGCTCGCCTACACGATCGTCGAGGAGACGGTGTTCATCTTCAACGTCGAGGTGGCGCAGCTGCCGCGCCACGTCGGGTTGGTCGACCGGCTGTCGTTCACGCCGAACGTCGAGCAGCTTGGCTACGTCGCCCCGGACATCGGCAACCGCTACGTCCGAGCGCTGGCCTCGCCCGGCGAGTTCTCGCTGGCCTACGAGGCCGAGGTCGACCTCGACGTCTACCGCGCCGATCCGACGACGGTGCAGGAGACCGACATCCGCGACCTGCCGCTTGAGATCCTGCCCTATCTGCTGCCGAGCCGGTTCGTGCCGTCCGATCGGCTCGCCGCCTTCGCCTACCGCGAGTTCGGCGACTTCCCGCGCGGGCACATGCGCGTCAGCGCGATCTGCAGCTGGATCTACCAGAACATCGACTACGTCCGCGGCTCGAGCGACTCCGAGACCACGGCGACGGAGATCCTGGTGCAGCGCGCGGGCGTCTGCCGCGACTTCGCCCATCTCGGCATCGCCTTCTGCCGCGCGCTCGGCATTCCCGCGCGGCTCGTCAGCTGCTACGCCTTCGGCCTCTCGCCGTCCGACTTCCACGCGGTGTTCGAAGCCTATCTCGACGGGCGCTGGTGGCTGTTCGACGGCACGCGCCAAGCGGCGCTCGACGGGCTCGTGCGCATCGGCGTCGGTCGTGACGCGGCCGAAATCGCGTTCGCGACGCCGTTTGGCAACATGGAGCCCGGACCGATCCGCATCTGGATCGAGCGCGCCGACGGCCACCCGGAGCCCGAACCGCGGACCACCGACGCGATCAGCACCCAGGATCCGAACCTCAACGGCCGTCAGATCTGAGGGGCAGGAGCGGTCCGGGCGCGATGTCCGCCGCCGCTTTTTGAGTTCGCCGCCGCGACGCGGCTGGGCGCTCCCCGCGCGCCTGCCGAACAGAGCGACAAGCCGTCCTTGATCGATGCGCCCGGATCTATCGGTGCAAGACCGATCGGGCGCATGCGGCTTGCGTCTTCATGAGCGGGTCTCGACCGGAACACACCCTCGGCCTATAGATTAGATGTGGTCTAAAGTTTTGATATTACTTGCCTATTGGTTGCGGGCGCGCCTGCGAAGGCGTATTGCCACAGCGGGGTTTGCAAACAACGCATCGGGTCATGGGGCGGTCGGAAGAGCACGTCAGCCTTTTTCTGGCGCATCGGGCGGCGCTCGTGGATTACGCGACGCCGATCGTGGGGTCGCGCGACGGCGCGGAAGATGTCGTGCAGGAGGCGTTCTTTCGCGCCCAGGCCGCCGCGGCCGCTCAAAGTCCGCTCAGCTATCTCCATCGGATCGTTCGCAATCTCGCGCTGGACGTGCTGAGGCGGCGCAAGCTCGAGGCCGTCCATCAATCCGAGCATGAGGCTCCCTTCTGGACGAGGCCGCAGTCGATACGGACGCCCGAGCAGCAATCGGTCTTCGATGACGAAGCCCGAAAGGCGCAGCGCGCTCTCGCCGAACTGCCGGAACAGACGCGGGTCGCCGTGGAGATGCATCGTTTCGGCGGCCATAGGCTGGAAGAGGTCGCCGCGCGGCTCGGCGTCTCGATCGCGACCGCCCATCGGCTCGTGCGGGCGGGGCTGACGCACGTGGCGCGCCGCATGGCCGAAGGCGACTGACGTTCGCCGCCCTATCCAGATCGAATGAAAAAAATTCCGGCGCCGATCGTCTTGTCGCGTGCAGGCGCATGATATGGGCGTGACGATCCAGGTTGGACGGAAGCGGACGTTGAGCGACGAAAACGACTCCGATCTCGAAGAGGCGACGGACTGGCTGTTGCGCCTGCGAGATCGGCCGGGCGACCGGCGCCTCGCCGAAGCCGGCCTCCGATGGCGGTCCTCGTCGCTCGAGCGGCAGGCGGCGTGGGACGAGGCGGAAATGGCGTGGAGCGCGCTCGGACGAAGCGAGCCGGCGCTGCGTCATGTGTGGCAGCGCCCGCCGCCCGCCGCCTGGCGCTCGGGCGGACGAGCCGTCATCGCCGCGGCGGCGCTCGCCGCATGTCTCGCGCTGGTCCTCGGCCCGACGCTGGCGCTCTGGCTGGAAGCGGATTACGTCACGGGAACGGGCGAGACCCGTGTCATTCGTCTCGCCGACGGCTCCACGGTTCATCTTGGCCCCGGCAGCGCGCTGAAGGCGAATTCCGGGCGCAGCGCCGCGCTGCTCGAGGGCGAAGCCCTGTTCGAGATCGCGCGCGATCCTGACCGGCCCTTCGCCGTTTCCGCGGGCGGGGTCGAGGTGCGCGTGCTGGGCACGGTGTTCGACCTGCGCATGACCTCCGGGATGGTCGACGTGGAGCTTGCGAAAGGCGCGGTCGAGGCCCGTTACGGCTCGGCCGACGGCCCCGGCCCCGCGCCGCTTGCGCCCGGCGAGGCGCTGTCGTTTTCGAGGGCGACCGGGGAGGCGAGCCGCCGACCGATCGCTCCTGAAGATGTCGGAAGCTGGCGGCAGGGCCGATTGTTCGTGGAGGACGCGACGCTGGAGTCGGTCGTCGAGCAGATCCGCCGCCGGCACGGCGCTTGGATCGTGCTCGCCGATCGCGAGCTCGCGGCGAAACGGGTGACGGGTCTCTATGACCTTACGGATCCGGACCGCGCGCTCCACGCCCTGGTGGCCCCGTTCGGCGGCGCCGTCCTCTCGATCTCGCCGTATCTGAGACTCGTCTCCGGGCTCTGACCCTCGCGGCGCATTTTTCTTCTCCGAGCCTGAAAAAAACGTGGCGCCTCTCCGTCTTGTCCCCGAACGCGCTTCACTGGAAGCGCGGCGAGGACTTGGGGGATTGAATGAACGCGCGTTGGTGCAGCGGCCGCAGGGGTCGGGAGCTCACGGTCTTGATGGCGGCTACGGCTTTGACAGCTTACGCCGCGGCGCCGGCGACGGCCCAAGCGGACGACGGCGCGCGACAGCAGGTCGCCGCTTTCTCGATACCCGCGCAGCCGCTCCCAAACGCTTTAAGCGCCTTCGGTCGCCAGGGGGGCATGCAAGTGTCCGCCATGTCGTCCGTGTCGCGCGGGGTGATCTCCGGTTCGGTGTCCGGCTCAATGTCGGCGGAGCAGGCGCTGGCGCGGCTGCTGGCCGGCACGGGGCTATCCTATCAGCTGACCTCCGGCCGCACTGTGGTGATCACTCGCACGGGCGGGGAAAAACCCTCCGACGCGCCGCCGGCGGACGGCTCGCTGGTGCTTGATCCGATCGACGTCACGGCGCGCCGTGGGGCGAACGCCGAGGACGCCGCCTACGTGACCCCCGGCTCGAGCAGTTACATTTCCGCCGAGAAGATCGACCGCTTCCGCGGAACCTCGCCAGGGGACTTCCTCGAGGGGAATCCGGGCGTCCTGGTCGGCGCCAAGCGAACCAGCGGCGCGGTCGACGTCAACATTCGCGGCATGCAGGGAATGGACCGCGTGCCGGTGACCGTGGACGGGGCCCAGCAGGCCAACACCGTCTATCGCGGCTACGCCGGCGTGGCGAGCCGCAGCTACATCGATCCCGATTTCATCGGCGGCGTGACCGTCGAGAAGGGGCCGAGCTTGGCGTCCGACGGCGCGGGGGCGACCGGCGGCGTGGTTCGGATGAGCACGATCAACGCCGACGACATCCTTCTCGACGGCAAGGACTACGGCGTGCGGGTCCGCGGCGGAGCCGTGGGCAACTCGACCCGTCCTCCAGCCCACGGCACGCGCGGCGGGATCAACGGGTCGCTGCTCGACAAGACCTACGACCCCGGCGCGCTGCCGAGTTCCTTCGCCTTTACCGATGGATTGAACCGGCCGTCGCTTCTCGACCCGAACTCCGGTTTTGGAAGCCTCACAGCGGCGGCTCGCAACGACCGGTTCGAGGTGGTCGCCGGAGCCGCGCGGCGTAAGCTCGGCAACTACTATGCCGGCAAGAAAGGCGACGACGGCGGCCGTGCGGTGAACGTCGTCCAGCCGGATGGAACCGTCCGGCCAACGCTCGGCGGGCTTACGCACTTCCAGCCGGGCGAAGAGGTTCTCAATACGTCCAACGACAGCGAATCCTATCTGCTGAAGGGCGTGCTGAAGCTCGACGGCGGCCACCGGCTGGAGCTCGCCTACACCAAGTATCTCAGCACTTACTATGAGATGTTCCCGTCTCAGGTCATTTGGTTCGGCGGCCCCTTTCAGGAAGCGCCAAGCAAGACCGACCTCGACACCTACACGGCGACCTACACCTGGAAGCCGGAGGATAACGACCTCATCGACCTGCGGGTCAATCTCTGGCGGTCCGACGTCAACTTCGACATCGCCCAGACGACGCCGATCGCGCTGCTCGGGAACGCCCTGTGGGTCACGAACACGGGGGTCGACGCGACGCGATGGGGCGCGAACGTCTCGAACGCGTCGCGCTTCGACACGTCCTTCGGCGCCTGGAAGTTCGACTACGGCTTCTCCTACACCGACGAGGACATGACTCAGATCCGGACCACGGAGCCGCTGCCGCCCTACTTCCCAGACCCGGTGAAGTATCCGGGCAAGGCCGGCGACCGGCAGGAATGGAGCGCGTTCGGTTCGGCCCAGTGGAGGCCGCTGCACTGGCTGACGCTGGACGCAGGCCTGCGCTACACGTCGACCAAGACCCATGACGACTGCGTCTATGAGATCGACAACATCTGTAAGGACACGTCGAATGACGGGTTCGCGCCGATCACGGCGGTCACCGTCGAGCCGTGGAAGGGCGTGCAGTTCTACGGACGCTACGCTGAGGCCATCCGCTCGCCGAGCCTCTACGAGGCGACCCGCGGCGAATCCTTCACGGTCTCGCCCTTCTTCGACCTCGTGCCTGAACACGCCAAGAACTGGGAGTTCGGCATGAACGTCCTGCGGAACGACGTTCTGCTCGAGGGCGACAAATTCCGGTTCAAGGCGGCCTATTTCGACAACGACATCAAGGACTACATCACCCGCACCTACGGCGGCGACACCAGCGGCGTGTTCACGCTGCGCAACATCGAGCGCGCGCGCTTCAAGGGCGTCGAGCTGTCCGCCGGCTACGACACCGGCCGATACTTCGCCGAGGCCAACTTCACCCGCTACCTCAAGACCCAGTTCTGCCTGACGGCTGCGGAGGCGGCCGAGCTCGGCGAGACCCGCTGCAACGAAGGCGGCGTGAACGCGGGTTACGCGCAGCTGCATGTGCCGCCGGAGAAGACCGCGGCGCTGACGCTCGGGGCGCGGTTCTTCGAAGAAAAGGTGACGCTGGGCGGTCGCGTCACCTACGTGAGCGGGCGCCCCGTGGAGGGCGTCAACGGCGGGTCTGGAACCGGATGGACGACGCTCACCTCCTGGCGGAACTACGCCCTCGTCGATCTGTTCACGAGTTGGAAGGTCAACGACCACCTGCTGGCCGAGCTGAACGTCGATAACCTGACGGACCGCTACTATGTGGACGCCCTCGCCGTGGGTCTCGTGCCGGCGCCGGGGCGCACCGTCCGGGCCGCGCTCACCGCAAAATTCTGAGGCTGACCCGCCCGGAGCAGACCATCATGACCCTTATCGCCGCCGCGGTCGGACTGCCGCGCACAAAACGCCTGAAGAGCGCCACCGAGCCCAGCCACGAACGGCTGGACCGCTTGATCATGGCCTGCGCTCCCTTCGCAAGCCGGGAACGCTATGGTCTGTTCCTCGCCGTCCAGCGCGCCTTCCACCACGACATCGAGGCGCTCTACGCCGAGCCCGCGCTCGACGCCTTGCTGCCCGATCTCGCCGGACGCCGAAGGTTGGGACAGATTGAGCAGGACCTCGCCGATCTCGGGGTCGCAGCGAGGGACGACGGCCCGCCCGCATTCGCCCGCGGCGCCGTCGACCTGCCCACGGCGCTCGGCTGGCTCTACGTGGCCGAGGGATCGAACCTCGGCGCGGCCTTCCTGCTGAAGGAGGCTGCGAAGCTCGGTCTGTCGGAGACGTTCGGAGCGCGCCATCTCGCGGGCGCGCCGGAGGGCCGAGGCCTGCACTGGCGCGCCTTCGCGTCGTCCCTCGACGCCGTCGCGCTGTCGGAGACGGAGGACGCCCGGGTCGTCGCCGGGGCCGAGGCCGCATTCCGCCGGGTCCGCGCCTGCGTTCAGGCGATGTTCGGATGACCTCGGCCGCCTGGACTTCGGCGCCCGCGTTCGCGGTCGCAAGGGTCCCGGAGGCGGAGCGTCGCTCACGCTGGAACGCGGCGGCGCTGTGGGGAGCGACCGGTCTCGCCGCGTTCGCGCTGCATGTGGCCGGGGCGCTGTGGCTGCTCCGCGCGCCGCCCGTTACGCCCGCCGATGGAGCCCCGCCCGCGGCGATCATGATCGAGCTCGCACCGGAGCCCGAGGCGGCCGCGACCGAGATCGACGAGGTCTCTCCGGACCTCGCATCTTCGGAGGCGAGCGCGCCGGCCGCCCCGACCGAGGCGGTCGCGGCGGAAACCGCGCCGGAGGCCCTGGCCGTCGAGGAGGCGTCCGAGGCCGCCCCCCAGGCCGAGTTCGCTTCGCCGGAGCCGGAGCTCGAGGCGGCGGAAGCTCAAAGCGAGGAGATCGTCTCGGAACAGGCCGAGGTTCTTCTGCCTCGCACGCGGCCAAAGCCTTCGCCGGACCGCGCAACGGAAACGTCCCGCCCTTCGCCGAAGCGCGAGGAACGGCGCGATCCCGTCCGTCCGACAGCCGCCGCCCGGACCGCGGCTAAGGCGCAGGCCCAGGTTCGCCAAGCGGAACGGACGGCTGCCTCCCAAAACTCATCGGGCGCGTCCGCGGCCAGTCTCGCCACCTGGCAGGCCCGATTGATGGCTCATCTGGAGCGTCGCAAGCGCTACCCCTCCGGGTCGCAAGCGCGGGGCGAGCGGGGCGTCGCCTATGTGCGCTTCACCATCGACGGCGCCGGAGCTGTCCGCGCCGCCTCGCTCGCCCGCTCGTCCGGATTTCCGGAACTGGACAGCGAGGTCGTGGCCCTCGTCCGGCGCGCCTCGCCTGTGCCCGCGCCGCCGCCGGGAGCCCAGAGGACCATCACGGCGCCGGTCCGGTTCTCGCCTCGCTAGCCTTGGTCGGCCGCGGCATCCGATCCAGAACCTGGCTCCGTCAACCTCGCTCGAGGCGATATGAGCTAGGCTCTCAATGTTCTATGGTTAGAAAAACGTATATGAGCCCTGCCTTATAAGGCGGTCGCTGCGAATACGGTTCGGTTTCGACCCGATGTCTTGGCCTCATAAAGGGCTTTGTCAGCGGTCGTCAGCAGTCGCTCAAGGTGGATGCATTTCGGCGACGCGCTCGTGGCGCCGATGCTTACCGTCGCGCGCAGGGAGCGATCATTAAACGACACTATTCTGCTCTCAACGGATTTTCTGATCCGCTCGGCGACCGAAATGGCTTCGTCCCGAGCGCATCGCGGCAGAAAAACGGCAAACTCTTCACCTCCCAGCCGGCCCACAATATCCTGCTTGCGAACGGATGCTTTAATCATGGCGGCCGTCTCCGAGAGAACCTGGTCCCCGGCGGGATGTCCGTACGTGTCATTGATTGATTTAAAGTGATCGATGTCGAGCATCAGCACGCTTGTCTGTCTCTGAGAGCGGGGTTGCCCGTCCTCCAGCTTGGACGTCCTTTCGAGGAAGGCGCGGCGCGTAAGAACGCCGGTCAGATGATCTTCGGTCGCAATGCGTTCGAACTCGCGGGCCAGGCGCTCGCGCTCTTCGTTGATGAGATACGTCTCGTGAATGTCTGTGCTTGTGCCGAACCAACGGGTGATCCGGCCCCTCTCGTCGCGAATTGGGAGGGCCATGACGCGCAGCCAGCGATATGCGCCAGAGCGATGGCGGAAGCGATAATCGATGTCATAGGGAGCGCCGGTGCTCCTGGCGTGTTCCCAAACCTCGGTGACGATCGGCCAGTGCTCCGGATAGACTAAGGCTTTCCACGTGTCTTCGGAGGTTTCTTCCGGCTGGATGCCAGTGAACTCGCTCCATCGCGTCGAAAAATAGTCGTGACGTCCTTCTGCGTCGCAGCTCCAGACGATCTGAGGCAGAGTTTCGGTCAAAGTCTGAAACTGAAAGCGGCTCTCGGCCAATGCCGAAGCCGTCTCCATCTGGTCCGTCACATCGATGATCACGCCCAGAAGCCGACTTACATCTCCGGCCTCGTCAAAGGCCGGCTTGGCGGATGTGATCACCCAGCGGGTCGGGCCGGCGGCCGCCTTGACGCGGTATTTGCATCTGTAGACCGCGCCGGTCTCAATCGCTTGGCTCAAGGCGTCGCTTACCCGCTGGCGGTCTTCGGGATGGATCGCGGCCATGAACTGGTCATCTGCAATGCCAGCCTCGCACGCGGTGACAGGAAGACCATAGGTACGGGCCACGCTGGCGTCCGCGACGGTCGTACGGCTCGCGACATCAAGCGTCCAAACGCCCACCATGCCTGACCCGTCCAGAGCGAGGCGCAGCCGTTGCTCGGCCTCGGAAAGGCTACGAACCCGATGGACAAAGGTCGTAACTTCAAACGCGATCCCCAAAACGGCCAGCACATCGCCGTTCGCACTCGTGATCGGCGTGAAATCCAAATCGAACCAGCGCGTAACGAACTGCCCGTGCCGCTTGATTTTGATAGGCTGCTTGCAAAATCTGAGCGCCCTTCCTTTCAGAACGGCTTCGAGGACGGACGAATAAAAAGCCGCGCTGTCGGGCAGAGCCTCCAGCACGGAGCGCCCATTCACGGCTCCGGTCGTTTCAGCGAATAATTCCTGGGCGCTGTCATTGGCGATGAGGACGCCTTTTTCTCCGACCAGCATCGCCATCGGAGAAGTGGAGCACGCCAGCAAGCGCGCTATCGCGACCAGCGCGACGTCCCAGTCCTCGAACCTGGGCAAGCCCGCCGCCGACCAGTCGACGGCGGCTTGAACTGCAAGCCAGCTCCCGATCGCCTGGGCGCTGGAATTCGAATCTGGTTCGTCAGCGAGATCGCTCATCCCTCGCGGCCCTCATTACGCGGGCCCCATCGATAAGGGCGACCGCTATGTCGAGCTTGTTTCGAATTGCGCTCATTCGAAAAATGAAGGTCCGTTAGTGAAGATTCAGTTGGAGCTGTTCAAAACGCACCCGAGGCATGCAGCTCTTTCGTCGCAACTGCTCAGGCTCAGTGGCCGCCTGCCGAAACGCGATGTCCCGCACAGCGCTTCCGATGGAAGCATCGGGGATACCAGGCTCAAAGAACCATTCGGGTAGCCGGCCTTTCGTCGGGCCACTGTTCCACCCCAGATGGCGTCGCCGCAAGGGCGGCGCGGCGCTTGTCCGCTCCGCCTCGCCGCCGACGAGGCAATTGTCGAGGGTATCGCCCGCGCAGAGCAGCCCGGCGGACCCGCGCAGAGTCAGTCACTTTAATACTGAACATCGACGGACAGGGTGCGGTCGACGAGCGCGGAGACCTTTCCCCGCCCGTCGAAGTTCTCGAAGGCGTCGTCGCTGCCGACGTTGCCAACGTCATTTCCAAGGGCACCGCTCATTGAGCGCCATCAAATTATCGAACGCCATCAAAAAAAGGCCCGCGCAAGTCAGCTACGCTTCGTAGCTCGGACCCGGGACCAGGAGCGGCCACGGCGATGCGGACAGCGGCGAGGAAGCTTGTGGCGAGACGGTCGTCGCGTGGCGACGCGCCGGCCGATCAGTCCGGGCCTGCCCATCCGTGAGCGCTTGGATCTTGCTGGCGCGCCCGCCGCACGAGCGGCCGACATAGCCCGAAAACGACGAAAGCCGCGGAGCTACCCGCGGCTTTCGTCGTTTTGTCGACTGGAGCGGGCGATGGGATTCGAACCCACGACCCCAACCTTGGCAAGGTTGTGCTCTACCCCTGAGCTACGCCCGCCCGCTTTCGTCGACCGTCGACGCTGCCGCCGACGAGGCGCTTCCTATGCCGCAGCCGCCGAAGGAATGCAAGGCGGGTATCGTCGCTTTTTTCGAACCTCGGAGAGGCCTGTGGACAGAGCGCGCGCGGCGCGGACGATCATCGCGGGTCTGCTCGGGCTGATCGAGGCCCTCGCCGTGGCAGGGGTGCTCTATCTCGGCGCCGCCGCGACCGGGTCGATCGCCTTCGGCCCCTCGATGACGGCGATGGCTGGCCGGCGGGTGACGATCTTCGTCGTCGACAACGGCTACCACATCGATCTCGTGCTCCCGACCATCGACCCGTCGAAGGACTGGCGGTCGCTGCTCGACGCGTCGCCCATCGCCACGCCCGGCCGCAACGCGCCCTATGTCGCGTTCGGCTGGGGCTCCCGCACGGCCTATGCCGAGGTCGGCGCGCTGACCGACCTCACCGTCGGCGCCATGCTGCGCGCGCTCGCCTTCGACCGGACGGTGATGCACGTGCTGCCGGTCGCGCGCGTCCGGGCGGACGGCGCCAACGTGCGGGCGGTGGGGATCGCCGCGCCGCTCTACGCCGCCATGACGGCGCGGATCGACGCCTCGTTCGCCCGCGACGCCGAAGGGCGCGTCCAGCCGCTCGCGGGGGCGACGCAGGGCTACGGCGACGCCTACTTCGCGGCCGTGGGCGCGTTTTCGCCGGTCCGCACCTGCAACGTCTGGGCCGGAGAGATGCTGCGCGCGGGCGGGGTCCCGGTCGGCGACTGGCCGCCGTTCTCAGCCCCGCTGATGAAGGGACTTTGACGTCGCCGCCGCGCGGGGGAGAGACGACGCTTCGCGGTTGACCGGAACCCCGCTCCCGCTGTAGAGACACGCGCTGGCGCGGTGGGACCTCTCATTCGCGCCATTCCGTTTGGGCGACACGACCCAGACTGACAAAAAGCCGCGCCAAGGGCATTCCGCCTCGGGAGCGCGTTATGAACACGGGACTTTGAAAACGATGTTCGCAGTCATCAAGACCGGCGGCAAGCAGCACCGGGTCGCCGAAGGCGACGTGATCACGGTCGGCAAGCTCGAGGGCGAGGCCGGCTCCACAGTGAATTTTGGCGAGATCCTCTTTATCGGTTCGGGCGACGACGTGACGTTCGGCGCGCCGTTCGTTTCGGGCGCTTCGGTTGCGGCCGAGATCGTCGAGCACGCGCGCGGCGCGAAGGTCATCGCCTTCAAGAAGCGCCGCCGCCAGAACTCGAAGCGCAAGCGCGGCCACCGTCAGGACCACACGATCGTCAAGATCGTCGGCCTGACCGGCGCCTCCAAGAACTGACCGGCTCGAGAAAAGGAGAACTCCGATGGCTCATAAGAAGGCAGGCGGCTCCTCCCGCAACGGCCGCGATTCCGCAGGCCGACGCCTCGGCGTGAAGAAGTTCGGCGGCGAGCACGTCATTCCGGGCAACATTCTCGTGCGTCAGCGCGGCACCAAGTGGCATCCGGGCGCCAATGTCGGCATGGGCAAGGACCATACGATTTTCGCGACCGTCGAAGGTCAGGTGCTGTTCGTATCGAAAGCCAACGGCCGCACTTACGTGAACGTGACCGCCGCCCAGGCGGCCGAAGCTGCGGAATGACGGCGGGTTGAAGCGACGCTTCCCGCCGGGCCCAACACCCCCGGCGGATCAAGACAGGACCGAATAGGTCCGGACCGACGGGGGAGACGGGCGACCGTTCTCCCCCGTCGCCGTTTCGGAAGGTCCGGTTCGATGTCGATGCTGTTCGATGAAGGTCTGTTGCTCGAAGACTGTACCACCGCGGAGACGATCGTCCGCCTCCGCCGCCTGACCCTGAACGACGCCCCGGCCATCGCCGCGGCCTTGAGCGACGTCGCCGTCGCCCGAAATCTCACGCAGGTCCCCCATCCCTACGGCCTCGACGACGCCGAAGCCTGGCTGAAGAGCGTCGCCGGGCGCCGCGACATGCTCGCGGCCGGCGTCTCGGTGGACGGCGTTCTCGCCGGCGTGGTCGCGATCGACGCCTCCGGCGTGACGCCGGAGCTCGGCTATTGGCTGGCTGCGCCCTTCCACGGCCGCGGGGTCGGCCGGCTGGCCGTGCGCGCCTTCGTCGACTTCGTCTTCGCCACGACCGACGTCGCGACGATCGCCGCCGGGCATATGCTCGACAACCCCGCCTCGGGGCGTCTTCTTGCGCGACTCGGGTTTCAGCCGACCGGCGAGACCGAGGTCTGCTCAAAGGCGCGCGGCGCGACCGTGCGGATCGCGACGTCGGCGCTTGCGCGCGCCGCCTGGGTCGACGGCCAGCCGGCGATCGAGACGCCGCGCCTCAGCCTGCGCATGCCGACGCGCGCCGACGTGGCCGAGATCGCAAGCGCCGCGGAGGCTCCGTTCGGCCTCGCCACGGCGCCCTTCGCCGAACTCGCCCTCACCGCGGACGCCCAGGCCCTCGTGTTGCGTGCGGCGCGCGAGATGCGGCCGACCAACCTCAGCCTGATCCTGCGGCTCAAGGATGAGCGGACGGTGGTGGGCGGCGTCGGCTGGCGGTCGGTGGAGCCGGGCGTGGTCGAGCTCGGCTTCTGGCTGGGCGCGGCCCACCGCGGCCGCGGCCTGATGGTGGAGGCGGCGCGGGCGACGCTCGAGGCGGCCTTCCTCGGCGGCGGCGCCAAGGCGGCGCGCGCCAACTGCCGGGCGAGCGACTGGGCCTCGCGCCAGGTGCTGATCCGCTGCGGCTTCCAGTGGGAGGGCTCGACGCTGGTGCGGCCCGCCTCCGGCGGCTCGCTGGCGGCGGATCGCTTCCGGCTCGACCGCGACACCTTCCTGTCGTTCCGGGAATGGGCGGCGTCGGACGTCCGCGCCTTCGGGGGCTGACGGGCGGCGCATCCGCGGCGGGACGGGCGACGTATCCACGTCGACCGTCCCGTCCGCCGGAGGCATCTTCCATGCGCGCTGTCCTTGCCGCTCTTGCTCTCCCCGTTGCTCTCGCCGCCTGCGCCGGCGCGCCGAAGGTCGTCGGCGAGGACGGCCCCGGGCCCGCCTTCGCGCTGGAGCGGACCTTCGCCGGACGGGGTACGGGGGAGGGCGTGTTCCGAAACACGCTCACCGGCTCGACCCGGCCGTTCAAGGTGGTCTTCAACGGCCGTCGCACCGCGCAGGGGCTCGATCTCGCCGAGGACATCGCCTACGCCGACGGCGAGACCGAGCGCCACGTCTGGCGCTTCCGCCGAGTCGGCCCCGGCCGCTACGAAGGCCGCCGTGACGACGTTGTGGGCGTCGCGACCGGTGTGGAGAGCGGCAACACCTTGCGCCTGTCCTACGACGTGAAGCTCAAGACCGGCGGAAGCACGGCGCAGGTGCATTTCGAGGACACGCTGGTGCGCCGCGGCCCCGGCGTCGTCGAGAACAAGGCCCGCGTGTCCAAGCTCGGGCTGCCCATTGGCACGGTCGACATCGTGATCCGCATGGCCGCTCCGCGCCGCTGACCTTGGGACGTTCGCTTACGCCAGAAATGTGCTAGAGCCTGCGCGAAAGCAGTTTGGCCAGTGGCCGGCTGCTGCGCACGGCCGCACGCCGCCATGCCCGCTTTTGGCGGGCGTCCACGAGCCTTTCCTGACGTCGAACGCGACGCTCAAGTCGTGGACGCCCGCCAAAAGCGGGCATGACGCGTTTGTCGCGAGCCTCGCGCGCCTGACACGCCAGACGACGAAGCGACGTTCATGAAATTCCTCGACCAAGCCAAAGTCTATGTGCGTTCCGGCGACGGGGGCGCCGGCTGCGTCTCGTTCCGGCGCGAGAAGTTCATCGAGTTCGGCGGCCCCGACGGCGGCGACGGCGGCCGCGGCGGCAGCGTCATCGTGGAGTGCGTGCAGGGCCTCAACACCCTGATCGACTACCGCTTCAAGCAGCATTTCAAGGCCAAGACCGGCGTCCACGGCATGGGCAAGAACCGCACCGGCGCGAACGGCGCGGACGTGGTCATGAAGGTGCCGGTGGGCACGCAGATCCTGGACGAGGACGAGGAGACGCTGCTCTTCGACTTCACCGAGATCGGTCAGCGCTACGTGCTCGCCAAGGGCGGCAACGGCGGCTTCGGCAACGCCTACTTCACCACCTCGACCAACCAGGCGCCGCGCCGCGCCAACCCCGGCCAGGAGGGCGAGGAGCGCTGGATCTGGCTGCGGCTGAAACTGATCGCCGACGCGGGCCTCGTCGGCCTGCCGAACGCCGGCAAGTCCACCTTCCTGGCCGCCGTCTCCGCCGCGAAGCCCAAGATCGCGGACTACCCCTTCACCACGCTGCACCCGAACCTCGGGGTGGTCGGCGTCGACGGCCGCGAGTTCGTGATGGCCGACATTCCCGGCCTGATCGAGGGCGCGCACGAGGGCGTCGGCCTCGGCGACCGCTTCCTCGGCCACGTCGAGCGCTGCCGCGTGCTGCTGCATCTGGTGGACGGGACCTCCGAGCACGCCGGCGAGGCCTACAAGGTGGTGCGGGCGGAGCTCGAGGCCTATGGCGGCGGGCTGACCGACAAGCCCGAGATCGTCGCGCTGTCCAAGGCCGACGCGCTCTCGCCGGAGCTCCGCAAGCAGCAGCTCCAGCGCCTGAAGCGCGCGGCGAAGAAGACGCCGGTGGTGCTCTCCGCCCAGTCCGGCGAGGCGATCGACGCGACGCTGCGCCAACTGCTCGGCGTGATCGACGAGGCCAAGGGCGTCGAGGCGGCCGAGGCCATGCCGCAGATCGCCGTGGAGGCGTGGCGGCCGTAACGGCGCGGGTGTATGCTAGCTCGTGTTCAAGGAGAGCTAGCATGGGACGCCAGCTGAACGTCCGTAACGACGAAGCCTACGAACTCGCGCACATCATTGCGCGCCGCGTCGGGCGGCCGGTGACCGACGTCGTCCGAGACGCCCTGCGGGTTTACGGCGAGACCCTGCCGGCGGTGGACGGCATGACCCCAACTCAGTTGCAGCGGTATGAATCGCTGCGCGCATTGGCGAAGCGCACCGCAGCGCAGGCGCTTCCCGGAGCCACCTCGGACCATGACGACCTGTACGACGAGTACGGTCTGCCGAAGTGATCGCTCTCGACACGTCCGCGATCATCGCGATCGCCCTGGCGGAGCCGGAAGAGGAGGCGTTCGTGCGGCTTGTCGCCAGGGGCGCGCTGGTCGGCGCTCCGACGCTGATCGAGGCCCGGGTCGTGCTGGCGGGCAAACTTGGATCGGACGGCAAGGCCTCGCTTTTCATGAACGACTTTCTCGACGATCCAACGCTGGAGGTCACGCCGTTCACGCTCGATCATTACCGCGCGGCCGATTTCGCGATCTCCCATTTCGGCAAGGGGCGCGGCACTAAGGCTCAGCTCGATCTCGGCGACTGCATGTCATACGCCGTCGCGAAACATCACCGTCTCCCGCTGCTCTTCAAGGGCGATGACTTTACCCACACCGACATCCAGCCGGCCTTCACAACGTGACCGCTCCCTCGCTCGCCTCCTTCAACCGCATCGTCGTCAAGATCGGCTCGGCGCTGCTCGTCGACCAGGTCGCGGGCGCGCTCAAGCGCGCCTGGCTGGAAAGCCTCGCGGCCGATCTCGCACGCCACGCCGCACGTGGTGCGGAGGTGATCGTGGTGTCGTCGGGGGCGATCGCGCTCGGCCGCACGGTGCTCGGGCTGCCGCGCGGCGCGCTGCGGCTGGAGGACAGCCAGGCCGCCGCCGCGGTGGGACAGATCGCGTTGGCCCGCGCGTGGTCCGAGGTTCTGGGTGATCACAGGTTAACCGCAGGTCAACTTTTGCTGACACTCGGCGACACCGAGGAGCGGCGGCGTTACCTCAACGCGCGCGCCACGCTCGCCCGCCTGCTGGCGCTGAAGGCGATCCCGGTCGTCAATGAGAACGACACGGTCGCGACCTCCGAGATCCGCTATGGCGACAACGACCGGCTGGCGGCCCGCGTCGCGTCCATGGCGAGCGCGGACTGCCTTGTGCTGCTTTCCGACATCGACGGGCTCTACACCGCCCCCCCGGCCCAGGATCCGACCGCGACGCTGATCCCGATCGTCGAGCGCGTGAACGCCTCGGTGGAGTCGATCGCCGGCGGGGCGGCGTCGGAGTTTTCGCGCGGGGGGATGCGCACCAAGGTCGAGGCCGCCCGGATCGCGACCGGCGCGGGCATCCACATGATGATCGCCTCCGGCAAGGTCGACAGCCCGCTCTCGGTGGTGGAGCAGGGCGGGCGCTGCACCTGGTTCCTGCCGAGCGAGAACCCGACGCAGGCCCGGAAGCGCTGGATCGCCGGCGTGCTCGCCCCCCGCGGCGCGATCTTCGTCGACGCAGGCGCCGCCACCGCGCTCAACCATGGACGCTCGCTGCTGCCCGCGGGCGTGCTGCGCGTCGAGGGCGAGTTCGCCCGCGGCGACGCCGTGGTTGTGCGGGCGCCGGACGGCGAGGAGCTTGCGCGCGGCCTCGTCGCCTACGACGCCGCCGACGCCGAACGGCTCGTGGGCAAGCCGACCGCCGCCATCGAGGAGATCCTCGGCTTCCGGGGGCGCTCGGCGATCATCCACCGCGACGATCTCGTCCTGACGGGGGCGTAAAGCGCGCTGTCGTCCTCCGGCTTGACCGGAGAACCCACCGGCGACGTCGAACGCGACGGCTGACATCGACGGTCCGCTCAAGCCGGACCATGACCGCGGCTTGGGACCTCGCGCAGGTCCGTTCAGCGCCCACGGTGTAATGACGCGGCTTCCGAAACGCGCTAAAGGGCGCGTTCCCTTGGAGGTTCAGCCATGTCCGCCGCCGCCGAACGGCTCATCGAGATCGACGCCATCATGCTGGAGGTCGGCCGCAGCGCCCGCGCCGCCGCGAAGACGCTCGCGCTCGCAGCCCGCCCGGCGAAGGACGAGGCCCTGAAGGCCGCGGCGCGCCGCCTGTTCGCGACAGAGCGGCAGATCCTGACCGCGAACGAGGCGGACCTCGCGGCCGCCCGCGCGTCCGGCGTCGCCGCGTCCTTCCTCGACCGGCTGACCCTCACCCCGGCCCGGATCAAGGGCATGGCCGACGGCCTCGAGGCCGTCGCGGCGCTCCCCGACCCCGTGGGCGAGACGACCGCGGCCTGGACGCGGCCGAACGGCCTCGCGATCGAGCGCGTGCGCACGCCGCTCGGCGTCATCGGCGTGATCTACGAGAGCCGGCCGAACGTCACCGCCGACGCCGGCGCGCTGTGCCTCAAGGCCGGCAACGCCGCGATCCTGCGCGGCGGCACGGACAGCTTCCGCTCCTCGGCCACGATCCAGTCCGCGCTCGCCTTCGGCCTCGCCGAGGCCGGCCTGCCGGAAGACGCGGTCCAGCTCGTGCCGACGCGCGACCGCGCGGCTGTGGGCTCCATGCTCGCGGGCCTCGACGGTAACATCGACGTCATCGTGCCCCGCGGCGGCAAGGGCCTCGTCGCCCGCGTGCAGGCCGAGGCGCGGGTGCCGGTGTTCGCCCATCTCGACGGCAACAACCACGTCTTCGTCGCGGCCGGCGCCGACCTCGCCATGGCGCGGTCGATCCTGATGAACGCCAAGATGCGCCGCACCGGCGTCTGCGGCGCCGCCGAGACGCTGCTGGTCGACCGCGCGGTCGCAGCCTCCCACCTCTCGGCCCTGGTGACGGACCTGCTCGACGCGGGCTGCGTGGTGCGCGGAGACGCGGAGACCCGGCTGGTCGATCCGCGCGTGACGCCCGCGACCGACGAGGACTGGCGCACCGAGTTCCTCGACGCGATCATCGCGGTTCGGGTGGTCGACGGTCTCGAGGGCGCGCTCGCTCACATCGACGCCTACGGCTCGCATCACACCGACGCGATCGTCACGGCCGACGAGGCGGAGGCCGCGCGCTTCCTGGCCGAGGTCGACAGCGCCATCGTGCTGCACAACGCCTCGACCCAGTTCGCAGACGGCGGCGAGTTCGGCTTCGGGGCCGAGATCGGCATCGCCACCGGCCGCCTGCACGCGCGCGGGCCGGTCGGGCTGGAGCAGCTGACGACCTTCAACTACCGCGTCCGCGGGACGGGCCAGACGCGTCCGTGAACCGCCAAGCCCGGGGAGCGGCGGGTCGCGTCGGCACGCCGGTGCTGCCGCCGCACGCCCCGGGCATGCGGATCGGCCTGTTCGGCGGCTCGTTCAATCCGGCGCACGCCGGCCATCGGCTGGCGACGCTCACCGCCATGAAGCGGCTGAAGCTCGACCGGGTGTGGTGGCTGGTGACGCCCGGCAATCCGCTGAAGGACAACGCCGAACTGCCGCCGGTGGCGGCGCGGGTCGCCGCGGCGCAGGCGGTCGCGCGTCATCCCCGCATCGTCGCCACCGGATTCGAGGACGCCCTCGGTGCCCGGTTCACTCATGACACGATCGCGCATCTCGCCCGACGGGCGCCGGGCGTCGCCTTCGTGTGGATCATGGGGGCCGACAGCCTCGAGACGTTTCACATGTGGGAGCGCTGGCGCGCGATCGCGGCCAAGGTCCCGATCGCGGTGGTCGACCGCCCCGGCGCGACGCTCTCCGCGATTCGCGCCCGGGCGGCCGCGCGCATGGCGGGACGGCGCGTTCCGGAGGCCGCCGCGGCCGAACTCGCCGGCTCGCCGCCGCCGGCCTGGACCTTCCTGCACGGCCCCCGTTCGCCGCTGTCCTCCACCGCGCTGCGCGGCGTCCGACAGGATTCGTGAACGCTGCGGCGCTTTCCTGGGTTGAGGCGGTTGAAAAAGGCCCTGCGAAGCCGTTAATGTGGAAGCGGTCGGAGGAGCCTCCGGCTTAAGAGGACGGCTGACGGAAGGCGAAGACCCCTGTCCACCATAGCGCTGAAGGAGACGCCGTTGATGGCGCCTCATATCGGCGGCGGAGCGCCCGATGCGGCGAACCCGGCGCTGCTTCACCTCATCCTCGATGTGCTCGACGACAACAAGGCGGAAGACACCGTGGTCATCGACCTGCGCGGAAAATCCGCGCTGGCCGACGAGATGGTGATCGCCACCGGTCGTTCGAACCGGCACGTGGGCTCGATCGCCGACAAGCTGGTCGAGGAGCTCCGCGCCCAGGGGCACGGCAAGGCCCTGGTCGAGGGCCTGCCCCATTGCGACTGGGTGCTGATCGACGCCGGCGACGTGATCGTTCACGTCTTCCGTCCGGAGGTCCGCGCCTTCTACAATCTCGAGAAGATGTGGTCCGCCGACCGTCCGGTGGAAGCCTCGGCGTCCTGATCGCCGCGCCGCGATGCGTCTCGTCATTGCGGCCGTCGGCCGGCTGAAGGCCGGGCCCGAACGCGAACTCCTGGGCCGCTACGTCGAGCGCGCCGGCCAGGTCGGCCGCGGGATCGCGCTGTCCGCGCCGGAGCTCGTGGAGCTCGACGAGAGCCGCGCCCGCAGGCCGGACGACCGAAAGCGCGACGAGGCCGCGGCGCTTACAGCCGCGCTCGACCCCAGGCTCCTGATCTACGCGCTGGACGAGGGCGGCAAGTCGCCCTCGAGCGAAGCCTTCGCCGCCGACCTCGGCCGCCGCCGGGACGACGGCGCGGCGGGCGTGGCCTTCGTGATCGGCGGGGCGGACGGGCTGGCGGAGGAGTTTCTGGCGCGCGCCACCGCGAAGCTCGCCTTCGGCGCGATGACCTGGCCGCACCAGATCGTGCGCTTGCTGCTCGCCGAACAGCTCTACCGCGCCGCGACCATCCTCGCAGGTCATCCCTACCACCGGTCGTGAGATCCTGAAGCCGGCCGCCCTCTTCCCTTCTCCCCTTGTGGGAGAAGGTGGCGCGGAGCGCCGGGTGAGGGGTCATCCGGGACATCCTGAAGCGATGGAGGTCGTCCCGGACGACCCCTCACCCCAACCCTCTCCCGCAAGGGGAGAGGGGGACCGCGACGGCGCGCCTATCCTCGACCGAGCCGGCCAAGCTTGCGCGTCGAGACCCGCGCTCTTCCGCGATGGTTTTCCACCGCCCCGTTGCGGGCCGGCCGAAAACCCGGCAGGTGTGGTTAGCGAAACCTTAAGCCTCAGGCCGCTCAAATCCCCCGATGAGCCGACTTCGCCTTCTCCGCGCGCTTGGGCTCGGCGCCGCCTTGGCCGCGGCGTCGGGCGCGTTCGCGCGCGCCCAGGACGGGCCGCCGCCGGCCGTCTCCGAGGACCAGCGCAAGGCGCTCGACGAGAAGCGCGACGCGCTGCGGCTGGCCGACGAGGAGCGCCAGCGCATCGCCGCCGAGATCGAGGCGCTGAAGGGCGAGCGCGGCAAGCTGCAGGCCGCCCTGATCGACGCCGCCGGCGCCATTCGCCAGCGCGAGCCACAGGTCGCCGAGCGCGAGACGCGCATCGCCGAGATGGCCGAATCGGAGCGCCAGCTGAAAGCCTCGCTGCTCGCGCGGCGCGGCGTTCTGGCGGAAGTGATCGCCGCGCTGCAGCGCATGGGACGGCAGCCGCCGCCGGCGCTGCTGGTCCGCCCCAACGACGCGCTGGAGGCGGTGCGCTCCGCGATCCTGCTCGGCGCGGTGGTGCCGGACATGCGCGCGGAGGCCGAATCGCTCGGCTCGGACCTGCGCGAAATGTCCCGCCTCAAAGGCATGATGACCGACGAGCGCGACGAGCTGGCCGGCGAACTCGCCGACCTCGGACGCGAACGCGCGCGCCTCGCCGCGCTGGTGGACGAACGCCAGCGCCGCATGGGCGCCCGCGAAACGGATCTCGCCGACGAGACCGCCAAGGCGCAGGCGATCGCCCGCGACGTCAAGGACCTCGAGGGGCTGATCGCCCGCGTGGAGCAGGAGGTCGCCGGCGCCCGCGCCGCGG
The DNA here is from genome assembly GCF_016907975.1 of Methylopila capsulata. Classification (GTDB taxonomy): domain Bacteria; phylum Pseudomonadota; class Alphaproteobacteria; order Rhizobiales; family Methylopilaceae; genus Methylopila; species Methylopila capsulata. The sequence continues at coordinate 275,395 of NZ_JAFBCY010000002.1, read as the reverse complement.
CCGAGGCCGCGCAGGCTGCGGCTGCGGCTGGCCGGCCCGCCGGCGACGAGACGCGGCGCAAGGTCGACCTCGCGGCCCTGCACGACGCCACCAGGCTGGCGCCGGCGCTGCCGTTCGCGGAGACGCGCGGCATGCTGCCGCTGCCGGTGTCGGGTCAGAAGCTTCGCGACTTCGGCCGGCCGAACGGCGCGGGCGGCGCGGAACAGGGGCTTTCGCTCGCCACGAGGCCCGGCGCGCCGGTCACGGCGCCCGCGGACGGCTGGGTGGTCTACGCAGGGCCGTTCCGCTCCTACGGGCAACTCTTGATCCTCGACGCCGGCGGCGGCTATCATATCCTTCTTGCGGGAATGGAGCGGATCACCGTCGGCCTCAAGCAGTTCGTCCTCAAGGGCGAACCGGTGGCCGTGATGAGCGGGGATCCTTCCGGAGCGACGCCGACCGCCGCAGCCGGAGCTCAGAAATCCGTGCTATATGTCGAGTTCCGCAAGGACGGCGGCTCGATCGACCCGACCCCATGGTGGGCCGGCGTCCCAGGCGAAAAGGTAGGCGGATGATGCGAAAGGTTTCCCTGGTCCTGCTCGGAGCCGTCCTTGGCGCCTCCGCGGCGGGCATGGCGCTTCAGCCGCGGGCGTTCTTCGGCTCAGCCGCGGAAGCGGCCGGCAACGCCGACACCTACCGGCAGCTCAACCTGTTCGGCGACGTGTTCGAGCGCGTGCGCTCCGACTACGTCGAGAAGCCGGACGACGCCAAGCTGATCGAATCGGCCGTCAACGGCATGCTCTCCGGGCTCGATCCCCATTCGAGCTTCATGGACGCCAAGGCGTTCAAGGACATGCAGACGCAGACCTCCGGCGAGTTCGGCGGCCTCGGCATCGAAGTGCAGATGTTCGAGAACCAGATCCGCGTCGAAGGCGCGATCGACGACACGCCGGCCGCGCGCGCCGGCGTCCGCGCCAAGGACATCATCACCGAGCTCGACGGCAAGTCGATCCAGGGCCTCAGCCTGAACCAGGCCGTGGAGAAGATGCGCGGGCCGGTCAACACGCCGATCGAGCTGACGGTCCAGCGCGAAGGCGCGACCGAGCCGGTCAAGATCAAGATCGTCCGCGACGTCATCCGGATCCGTTCGGTGAAGTTCAACGTCGAGGGCGACGACATCGGCTACATCCGCGTCAGCCAGTTCAACCAGCAGACCTTCGAGGGCCTGAAGAAGTCGCTCGAGGACTTCGACCAAAAGATCGCCAAGGACAAGCTCAAGGGCTACGTGCTCGACCTGCGCAACAACCCGGGCGGCCTGCTCGACCAGGCGATCGCGGTCTCCGACGCGTTCCTCGAGCGCGGCGAGATCGTCTCGACCCGCGGCCGCAACCCCGACGAATCGCAGCGGTTCAACGCGCGCTCCGGCGACCTCGCCAAGGGCAAGCCGATCATCGTGCTGGTGAACGGCGGCTCGGCCTCGGCCTCCGAGATCGTGGCCGGCGCGCTGCAGGACCACCGCCGCGCGACGGTGCTCGGCACGCGCTCCTTCGGCAAGGGCTCGGTCCAGACCATCATCCCGCTCGGCGGCAACGGCGCGATCCGCCTGACCACCGCGCGCTACTACACGCCCTCGGGCAAGTCGATCCAGGCCAAGGGCATCGTCCCGGACATCGAGAGTGTCCAGGAGATCCCCGAGGACGTGAAGGGCAAGGACGAGACCAAGGGCGAGGCCGGCCTGAAGGGCCACCTCAAGAACGGCGACGACGAGGCGTCCGGCTCCTCGGCCTATGTTCCGGCCGACAAGAAGGACGACAAGCAGCTCAACTACGCGCTCGACCTGCTGCGCGGCATCCAGAGCAACGCCAACTTCCCGCCGGCGGCGAAGTCCTCCAGCGCGAACTGACGCCGGCGCCGTCCGACCTGATCTTCCGCGGCCGTCTCCGGCGAAAGCCTGAGGCGGCCGCGGTGCGAATCCGCTATGATTCGCACCGCGCCATCGGGAAGGCGCGCAACGATCCGGGGCGATGACCCACGACGATCTCGAGAAGCCCGTGGAGGGCAGACTGGCGAAGACGCGGGCCGCGGCCGCGCGTCGGCGTCCGCGCGTCGATCCGGCGCTGGTCGTCGCGGTCGCCGCCGTAGCGGTCCTCGCGTTCGGCGGCGTCTGGGCGATGGTCGTGACCGACCCGCTCGGCGGCCAGCCCGTCATGACGGCGGCGATCGAGCGCCGCGGCGCTCCCGCCCCGGAGGCTGCGGCGGCGCCCGAGACCCACGCCGAAGCGAAGCCGGAGGCCGCGGCCCGCGACGGGGTGCCGATCGTGCGGCCGGGCGATCCCATGCCGAAGAGCGGTCCCGTGATCATTCGCGTCCCCGGCGCGGAGGACGCGCGCCCCGCCCGCGGGGGGGCGCCCGCGGCGCCGGGCGAGATCGACAAGGCGCTTCTGGAGGACAGCCGCTACGGCGGCCTGCCGCGCGTCGCGGCCGACGGCCGGCGGCCGCTCGACGCCTACGCCCGCGGCGCGGAGACCGCCACGGGCGCGCGGGTCGCGCTGGTCGTCGGCGGCCTGGGCGTCGGCCGAGAGGCGACGCTGCAGGCGCTGGCGGCCTTGCCGGCTGAGGTCTCGGTCGCGTTCTCTCCCTACGGATCCGACGTCGCCGATCTCGTCGCCAAGGCACGCGGCGGCGGCCGCGAGGTGCTGCTCCAGGCCCCGATGGAGCCGTTCGACTACCCCGCCAACGACCCCGGCCCGCAGACGCTGCTGACCAACCTGCCGGCGTCCGCCAACCTCGAGCGGCTGCGCTGGTCGCTCGGCCGCGCCGAAGGCTATGTCGGCCTCGCTCCGCTCGCCGGCGCCCGCTTCCTCGAGACCGAGCCGGCGCTGCAGCCGATCTTCGTCGAGCTCGCCCGGCGCGGGCTGATGTTCATCGGCGGCGCGCCCAACCGCGCCGACAAGGCCTCGCCGATCGCGAGCCAGGCGGGGCTGCCCTTCGCCCGTCCCGCCGTCGTGGTCGACGCCGCGTCCGACGCGGAGGGCGTCGACGTGGCGCTCGCCCGCCTCGAACGCGAGGCGCGCTCCGGCACGGTCGCCGTCGGCTGGGCCACGCTGTCGCCCCTGCTCCTGAAACGCGTCGACATCTGGCGGGCGGGTCTGGCGGAGCGCGGCGTCGCGCTCGTGCCCGTCAGCGCCGCCGGCGGCGCGCAGACCCGATCGTGACTGGCCCATGACCGATCTTCCCTACCGCCGCTGCGTCGGCATCATGCTCGTCAACGCCGACGGCCGCGTCTTCGTCGGTCGCCGCAAGGGCGGCGACGTCGAGCCCAGGGCCCGCGCCTACGAGTGGCAGATGCCGCAGGGCGGGATCGACCGGGGCGAGGAGCCCCTGGCCGCCGCCAAGCGCGAGCTCTACGAGGAGACCGGCGTGTCGTCGGTCGAGCTGATCGCCGAATCCCCCGCGTGGTACGCCTACGACTTTCCGCCGGAGGTGCTGGCGCGCACCCGCTCCGGCCGCTACCGCGGCCAGACGCAGCGCTGGTTCGCCTTTCGCTTCACCGGCCCCGACGCCGAGATCGACGTGGCCTCGCCCGGCGGCCACAAGGCCGAGTTCTCGGACTGGCGGTGGGCCGACATCGCCGAACTGCCGGAGCTGATCGTGCCGTTCAAGCGCGGCGTCTACGACGAGGTGCTCAAGGCCTTCGCGCCGGTCGTCAAGGCGGCCGACGCGTGAGCGGCGGCGGGCCGGCGCGGCTCGGCGAGGACGCCGTGCTTCTGCCGGAGATCAGGGACTACGACCGGCTCCGCGCCGCCTTCGACTGGAACCTGCCGGCCCGCTTCAGCATCGCCGAAGCGATCTGCGACCGTTGGGCGATCGACGAGCCCGACCGCGTCGCGGTGCTCGTCAAGCGGCCCGGCGAAGCGCTCGTCCCCACCACCTACGGCGAGATCCGCACGGCCTCCCATGCGTTGGCCGCGGGCCTCGCGGCGCGCGGGGTCGTGCGCGGCGACCGCGTCGGGGTGATGCTGCCCCAGGGCGCGGAGGCGATCGTCGCCCATGTGGCGATCTCCCGGCTCGGCGCCATCGCCATGCCGCTCGCGCTCGCCTTCGGGCCGGACGCGCTGGCGCACCGCCTGACCGACTCCGCCGCGAAGGCCGTCGTCACCACGGCGGGCGGGCTGGAGCGGCTGGCCGGCATGGAGACGCCCGCGCCGGCGCTCGAGATCGTGGTCTCAGTCGACGGCGCCTCCGGCGACGCGCTCGGCTACGACGCGCTGCTCGCGGAGGGCGGAACGGCGCCCGAGGTCGAGCTTGGGCCCGAAGCGCCCGCGCTGATGATCTACACCTCCGGCACGACCGGCGCGGCCAAGGGCGCGCTGCACGCCGGCCGGGTGCTGATCGGGCACCTGCCGGGCTTCCGCATGACCCACGATTTCCTGCCGAGGGCGGGCGACCGCGCCTGGACGCCGGCGGACTGGGCCTGGGCGGGCGGCCTGCTCAACCTGGCGATGCCGGCGCTGCACTATGGCGTGCCTGTCGTGGCGCAGCCCCGCGCCAAGTTCGATCCCGAGGCGGCCTTCGCGCTGCTGGAGGAGGCCGAGATCCGAAACGCCTTCGTGCCCCCCACCGCGCTCCGGCTGATGGCCGCGGTCGCGAAGCCGCGCGGGCGCTTCCGGCTGGAGCTGCGTTCGGTGGTGTCGGCCGGCGAGGCGCTGGGCGAGGCGGCGTTCCGCTGGGCCCAGGACGAGCTCGGCCTCACCGTCAACGAGGTCTACGGCCAGACCGAGTGCAACTACGTGCTGGCCTCCGCCGCAGGCGTCGGCGTGTCGCGCCCGGGCTTCGTCGGCAGGCCGACGCCGGGCCACGAGGTGGCGCTGTTCGACGCCGACGGACGGCCCTGCGCGCCGGGCGAGCCGGGGGAGATCTGCGTGCGCCGGCCGGACCCGGTGATGTTCCTCGGCTATTGGAACCAGCCGGAGGCGACCGCGGCCAAGTTCCGCGGCGACTGGATGACCACCGGCGATCAGGCGGTCATGGACGCCGACGGCTACGTGCGCTTCGTAGGCCGCGACGACGACGTCATCACCTCGTCCGGCTACCGCGTCGGCCCGACCGAGATCGAGGATTGCCTCTCCCGCCATCCGGCGGTCGCGCTCGCGGCGGTCGTGGGCAAGCCCGATCCGACGCGCACCCAGATTGTGAAGGCCTTCGTGCAGCTGCGCGAGGGCGTCGTCGGGGATGACGCGCTGGTCGACGCGATCCGCACGTTCGTCCGCGACCGGCTGTCGGCGCACGAATACCCACGCGAGGTCGAGTTCGTCGCCGAACTGCCGCTGACGACCACCGGCAAGGTCATCCGCCGGCTGCTTCGCGAGCGGGGATAAGCGGCGGCGGCGAGAAGATAGAAGGACAAGCGCGGGAAATCCCTCCCCTGGCACAGGGGAGGGTGGACGGGCGGAGCCCGGCCGGGTGGGGTGGGGCGCCGAATGAAGCTCAGGCGCGGCGGCCGCGCCCTACGCCCGAAGGCCCTACCCGACCCTTGGCTGCGCCAAGGGCCACCCTCCCCACGCCTTCGGCGCGAGGAGGGATTCGCGCGTCATGTTCTGAAGCGTCGAAGCGCGGCGTCAGGCGGCCTTCTTCTCGGCGGCCTTCTGGGCCTCGTAGTAGTAGTTCGCCTTCTTGCCGAACACGACCGAGCGCAGCAGGCGGCGCATGGTCTCGTTGCGGCGGAGCGGCTCGATCGCCGAGCGGGCTGCGGTGTAGGCCGCGACCTTGAGGCCGTCGAGCGCCGGCTTGCGGCCGGGGGCCGCCTGGGCGAAGCCCTTCTCGCGCAGCCAGGCGTTCATGAACAGCAGCTTGTTCCGACGCACCACGTCCGCCGAACGCCAGGTGATCGCCATCGAGATGGAGTAGTCGTCGCCGGTGCGGACCCAGTGCGGGACCTGGTACGGCACGAACACGCCTTCGCCGGGCTTGAGGTCGTAGACCGTCGCCCGCTCCTCGAACTTCGGCTCGTAGGGCAGGTTGCGGTGCTTGGACGGCGCGCTCTCCAGCAGCTCCTCCGACACCAGCGAGCGGTCGTCGTTGTCGAACAGGTGGAAGAACTTCGGGCCGCGGATCTGGACGAAGAAGTTGTCCTCGTTGTCGCTGTGGAACGGCGTCACCGAGTTCGCGGACGACACGAAGATGTAGCCCTCGATGTCGCGGAAGCTCGCGCTGTCGAGGCTCGTGTGGCCGAGCTGCTTCGCGATCGACAGCAGCGCCTCCTCCATCATGGCGCGGTAGGCCGGCACGCTCTCGACGCGCTTCAGCACCATCCAGGCCCCGGCGGTCTCGATCTGCGCCACCACCTCCTCGGGCGTGAGACTCACCAGCGGGGTGTCCTCGGCCTTCTGGTTGGGCTGCAGCTTGCCGGAGTTGTACTCGAACCGGTCGCGCTCGAGCTCCTTCGTCAGCGCGATCAGCCGCGGCAGCTGCAGCAGCGGATGCGAGGCGAGATCGTGCTGAATGCGGAAATGGCGGAGCGGGTAGGAGGCCGCGAGATCCGTCGCGGCGGCGCTGAGCGTTGCGGTCATCGAACGAGTCCTTTTGCGCGGAGGTAGAGGTCCCGCAGCTGGACGCGGGCGCGGCGGCGCAGGCGTTCAGAGGCGGCGGCGAGGGCGAGGGTGCGGTCGGCCCCGGGACGCGAGGACACCATCAGGTCGACGAGGGCGAGCTTGTCGCGCCAGATGTGATCGATCATCGGGTGGTTCGCGATGGCGGTGGAGTCGACGCTGTCGATCTCCGGGTCTTCGAGCAGGCGGCGCGTGAGTTCGAGCGTCAGATGCACGCCCGGCGAGTTCTTGGCGAAACGTTCATCGTAGGCCGTTTTATAATACCATGCGCGGCGGCCGTTCACGAGCACCAGCGCTGAGGCGACGACGGCGTCGCCGGCCGCCATCTCCAGGAAGCGGACGTCGCCGTTCGCGGCGAGGTTCGCGATCGTCTCGCGGATGAAGGCGAGCTGGTCGGCGTGGTCGCGCATCGACGTGCCGCCCTTGCCCTTCCATCCGCTGGCCTCGAGGGCGAGGAAACGGTCGAGCGCGGCCGGAGTCTCGTGCGCCGCGCGGGCCTCGGAGAAGACGATGGGGGCTTCGTCGCCGAGGCGGCGCAGCTGGCGGCGCAGCTCCTTGAGCTTCTTCGACGACAGCGAGGCGGTGAGAAAGGCCTCCGGATCGGCGCCGGTGACGAGCAGGGCGCGGCCGTAGCCGTCGATGCGCTCCGAGGCGCGGCCGGTGGCGGCGAGCGCCGTCCGCAGGGCGATGGCGGCGGGGCCGTGCTCGGGCAGCAGGCGGAACAGCAGCGTGGCGCGGCCCGAACGCGCGAGGCCGTCGAGCAGCGCGGCTGCGGCCTCGGCGGCCCGCGCGCCGTCGAGCAGGGGCGTGCCGAGCGGTCCGAGATAGGCCCACAGCGTGGTCGACGCGCCGCCGGTCCATGGCAACAGGCGGCGTGGGGTGATGGGGAGCGCGGCGAGCATCGAGCCGTCCGCGTGCCACACCACCGCGAAGCGGACGCGGCGGGCGGTCGACAGATGGGCTGCGGCGGGGATCGCGAAATCGGGCGCGGCGAAAGGCGTCGGCTCGGCGGCGCGGGCGGCGAGATCCGCCCAGGCGTCGCGGACCCGCGTCATGGCCGCGACGTCGAGGATCTCGAAGCGGGCGCCGGAGGCGGCGCCGAGGTCGAGCGCGGGCGCGGGGCCGGCCAGCCCCATGTCGGTCGCGCCGGTCGCGACGCTGTCGGCGACGCGCGACAGCCGCGAAACGACGGGACGGCCGCCCGGGCCGCGGCCCCAGGGCAGGGCGCCGAGGCCGAGCCGGCGGCGGGTGATGACAAACAAGAGGATCGACTCCATCACCAGGGTGAGCGAGGTGGCGGCCGCGGCGCCCATCATGCCGAAGGGCGGCACGAAGGCGACCGCGAGGGCGAGGTTCAGGACGAAGGCGCCGCCGTAGACCGCGGCGCAGACGTTCTGCTGGCCGAGCATGTTGAGCAGGCGTTCGAGCGGGCCGACGGTCGCGCGGGCGAGCAGCCCGATCGCGATCACGAACAGCACGGGGTAGCCCTCGACGAAGGCCGGGCCGAACAGCCACAGGATCGGCCATCCGAGCGCCAGGATGATCATGGCGCCGCCGAGCGAGGGCCAGAACGTCCAGCGCGCGGCGTCGCGCACCATCGTCTCGAGCCGCTCGCGCTCGCCGGCGACGGCGTATTCGGTGAAGCGATGGGCGACCGCGGCCGAGACCGAGAACGAGACGAAGGCGACGAGCGACATCACCTTCACGGCGGCGTAGTAGACGCCGACCTCGTGCGGCTCGCGGAAGGCGGAGAGCACCAGCACGTCGGTGTAGGCGAGCAGCAGGTAGAAGCCCTCGACCATGAAGATCGGCAGCGACACCGCCATCCAGGTGCGCAGCGCGAAGGCCCGGGGGCCGCGCGGCGTGCGCGCGCGCAGCCGCTTTTCCAGCAGCGCGAGTTGGGCGATGGCGGTGACCCAGGTGGCGACGATGGTCGCGGCCATCGCGGTCACGGCGGTCGGGGCGTAGTCGGCCCAGCTCAGCGCCGCGAGCAGCGCGAGGATCAGCAGCGGCCGCACGAGATACGCCGGCGCCAGCGCGACGTCGATCCAGTTGTAGGTGCGGGCGATGCCGTCCTGGACGTCGGTCAGCACGTACATCGGCACGCAGACCAGCGCGAGCACCAGCGGGATCACCGCCCAGTGCTCCAGCGCGCCGCCGAACAGCCAGAGCGCCAGCAGGCCGACGGCCGCGACCGCGGTCGCGAACGCCATGGAGAGCACGCGGCTTCCGAGCAGGAACCCGCGCAGCAGCGCGTGATCGCCGCCGTCGGCGTATTCGGGGATGAACCTCTGCGGCGCGGAGGCGAGGCCGAGGCTGGTCATGCCGCCGAGCAGCAGCACCCAGGTCCAGACATAGACGTAGACGCCGTACTCGCTCTCGCCCATCCAGCGCGCGAGCAGGATCTGGGAGGCGAAGGCGATGCCGGCGTTGCCGACCCGGAACAGGAACGCCCCGCCGGCCACCTTCTTCGCGGTCGCCGTGTCGGAGCGGTCCGCCAGCAGCCCACGCAGGCGCGCGGCGAGGCGGGCCACGGGGGTCAACCCGCGCCGTCCTGCGGCGTCGCGGCCGTCATGGCATGCGCTTGCGTCGCTGGGCATTCGACGATCCCTACTCGATTGAGGCAATCAAATAACGCCGTCGCGTTTAAGGATGGGTTCGGGAAGATCGTAAACGAAGTCATCCCTGAAAGCCGCCAGTCTCGAGGTATTTCAGTTCAGCGGCGCTTGATCGCCGTCCAACTGCGCCGTTGCGATGGGGAAATCGTCCGAACCGTTCGATGATGTCGGCGTGGAGGACGGCCCATTGCAGGCTTTCGGCGTCGCCCGACGCGCGAAACAGCTCGATAGCGTGACGTTGCAGCGCAATATCTTCGGCATGTACGAACGGCATATAGAAGAACTGGCGCAGCGGCCAGGGCGTGCGGCGGTCGAAGCCGCGGGCGACGGCCGCCGTCGCGGCCTCCTGCGCGGCGCGGTCGGTCGCGAAGGCTTGGGTAGCGCCGCGAAACAGGTTGCGGGGCGCCTGATCGAGAAGGATCAGCAGGCCGAGCGCGCCGACCGGCGTCCCCGCCCAGCCGGCGAGGGCGCCCTCGGCCGCCGCGCGCCGCAGCCGACCGAGGCGGCGACGAACCCGCGCGTCGAAGGCGTCGCTTTGCGCGTACCAGCGGTCGGGGCCGGCCGCGCGCCAGAAGCCGACGGTCGCGACCGCGGCCTTCGGCGGAAGCGGCGTCATCCCGCGTAGCCGACGACCACGGCCGCCGCCACGATCGCGATGGCGGAGACCGCCGTCAGCACGAGGCGCAGCCGCCCGTACCAGCGCGGCGCCGCGAAACGCCCGGACCGCGCGGCGTCCACGATTCCGTGGCCGACGAGCCCGACCGCCAGCAGCGCGAGGCCGGCGGCGCCGCCGACCAGGAGGCCGACCCAGGCCCACAGCGGCGGGACCATGGCGCCGACGTAGAGCGCGCGGCGGATGTCGGGCGCGGGATGGCGCAGCGCGAGACCCCAGTGCGCGCCGCCGAGGAATGACAGGATGGTCGCGCCATAGGCCGTCAGCGCGAACGCGGCGTCGATCCCGAACACCACCCGGTGCTGGAGCGCGATCGCGAGCGCGAGCGCGATGAAGGGGGCGAGCCCGGCGAGGCCCAGCGCCAGCGGCGTCTCGGGGATGTCGCGGTCGTCGCCGGCCGGTTCGGATGCGATCAGCGTCATGGCGGCTCCGCGACGGCGGTCGGGCTCAATCCCGGCGGAACGCCACGCTCGCCGTCCAGCCGAAGGCGAGCGCGAGCAGCGCCGTCGCGACACCATAGGCGAGACGCCAGTTCTCCGCGAGCGCGGCGACGCGGTCCTCGAAGCCCGATTTTACCACCCGGAAGGTGATGGTCTCGCGCGCGATCGGCACGCCGCTCGCGAACAGGCGGACGTCCGCTTCGAAGGCGCCGAACGGGACGTTGGGGGGCAGGTGGAAGGTCGTGCGGAACAGCGTCGGGTCGAGGAAGACGACGCCCTTCGGCTCCTCGCGCCACAGGCCGCGCCCGGTCTGCAGGCGGATCAGCGCTTCGGAGAACTCCGGACGGCCGAGGTCCTCGCCGCGCGGCGCGGCCGCCGCCTTCAGGCCGAGCCGCTGCCCCTCGCGGATCTCCGGCGACAGCATGTCGTCGAGCGGGCGGGTCGAGAGCGTGGCGAGATAGGACGGCGTGCGCGGGAACCGGCGGCGCTCGCGGTTGACCCAGAGCCCCGCGGTCCGTTCCTTCTCGCGCACCTCGAGCGTGGTCGCCGGCCCGCGCACGGTGACCACGAGATCGTAGCTTCGCTGCAGCGCCTCGGTCTCGCCGTCCGGCCGGACGGCGCCGAACAGGGTGACGTCCGATCCGGCGTAGTTCGAGGCGATGGCGATCTGCTGCGAGGACAGCGCCAGCACCAGCTTCTCCGCCCGCGCCGGCCCCGCCGCGGCGACCAGCGCGAGAACCGCCAGGGCCGCCAGCGGCTTCACTTCGGCCGTCCCGTCGTCGAGACGGAGAACGGCTCCGCCGGCTGCGCCACGAGCTCGACCAGGAAGCGGGCGCCGACGGCCAGCAGCAGCAGCGCGAGCAGCAGGCGCAGCTGCTCGCCGCGCAGCTTCTGGCCGGCCCGCACGCCGAACTGCGCGCCGATCGACCCGCCGAGCATCAGCAGGATCGCGAGCACCACGTCGACCGAGGCGTTGACGGTCGCGTGCAGCACGGTGGCCGCGAGCATGGTGATCAGGATCTGCGCAAGCGAGGTGCCGACCACGACCGCCGTCGGCACGCGGAACACATAGACCAGCACCGGCACGAGCAGGAACCCGCCGCCGATGCCGAGCACGGCGCCGACGAAGCCGACGAACACGCCGAGGCCCACCAGCGGGATCGCGCTGACGTAGATCATCGACTGCTTGAACCGCAGCTTCAGCGGCAGACGGTCGATGAGGCTGCGGCCGCCGACGCGCCGGGCGGGCGCTGCGGGCTTCGTCTTGAGGAGCGCCTTCAGCGACTCCGTGAGCATGATCCCGCCGATCGCGCCGAGCAGCACGACGTAGGAGACCGCGATCACGACCTCGAGCTGCCCGGCGGCCCGCATGGCGTTGAAGAACCAGACGCCGAGCCCCGTGCCGACGACGCCGCCCCCGAGCAGCACGCCGGCGAGCTTCAGATCGATCGCGCGGCGGCGCCAGTAGGCGAGCGCGCCGGTGAAGGCGGAGGCGGCGATCTGGGGGGCTTCGGAGGCGACGGCGACGGCGGTCGGCACCCCGATGAAGATCAGCAGCGGAGTCATGAGGAAGCCGCCGCCGATGCCGAACAGGCCCGACACGAAGCCGACCGCGAGGCTCATGCCGATCACGAGCAGCACGTCCACCGGAAGTTCAGCGATCGGAAGATAGATCTGCATGGACCGCGACGCGCGGGCGGCGCGCCCGTCGCGCCGTCCCGTCAGATGTGGTTACGCCCGCCGGAGCGGGCGTTGTCAACGCGTCAGGCGCCGATCAGCGCAGCTGCATCGGGGCGGCGGCGGAGTTCGCGGAGGCCTGGTCCCAGCCGCCGGGAGGGGTGGGGACCTCGTTTGCGGCGGGATCGACCGCGCGCGGCTTGAAGTTCGTCACCAGCTGATCGGCGCTCGCGACGTTGGCGGCGCCGAGGGCTTTCGCCACGTCGGCCCGCTTGCGGCCGGCGTCCTGGTCGCCCTGTGCGCTTGCGAGCGAGAACCATTTGTAGGCGTCGGCCAGATCGCGCTTGCCGCCGAGCCCGCGGGCCTCGAGCACCGCGAGATTGTACTGGCTGTCCACCAGGCCGCGTTCGGCGGCCATGCGGAACCACACGATCGCCGCTCCGAAGTCCGGCTTGCCGAGGCCGCCCTCGGCGTGCAGCACGCCGAGATTGTGCATGGCGCGCACGTTGCCGGAGGCGGCCGCCTGCTCGTACCAGCGCCGGGCGATCGCGAGGTCGCGGGGCACGCCGCGGCCCTTCTCGTAAAGGCTGCCGAGGCGGTGCTGCGCCGGGGCGAGGCCCTGGACCGCGGCCTTCTCCAGCCAGCGGGCGGCGGCGACCGGATCGGCTTCGACGCCGCGGCCGGCGGCCAGACGGTCCGCGATCTCGAGCTGCGCCGAGGGATCGCCCTGCACCGCGCGCAGCCGGAGCATCGAGCCGCCGATCGAATCCGGCAGCGCGTCGCCGCGGTTGATCGAGCCGGTCACGATGTCGTCCGACTTCGGCGGAGCCGTGAACTTCTGGCCCGACGGATCGAGGGTCTGGGAAAAGGCGAAATCGGTGATGTCGGCGGCCTTCGCCCGCGGCGGCGCGACCTCGGCCCGCGGCTTCGGCGCCGGGGCAGGCTCGACGGGCTGCGGCTCCGCGGGCGCGGCGGGGGCCGGCTGGGGCGCCGGCTCCGGCGCCTGAAGCTGCGGGGCCGGCTGGGCGGGCGGCGCGCTCTCCGCGGTCGGGGCGGCCGGTTCGGCGGCCGTCTCGGCGCCGTGGTCGTTGATGCTGGTGGCGGCCTTCAGCACGCCCAGCACGATCAGGGCGGCCGCGATCCCGAGCAGGATCGGACGACGCCGGGCTTTCAGGACGGCCATGACGCCGGCGGCGCGCGAGCGGCGCTCGTCCGTCGCCAGCTCCGCAATCACGTTCTCGGCTTCGGGCGCCGGCCGCGTCACCGCGCGCCGGGCCGAGGCGATCAGCGCGGCGGCGCTCAGCGCGCCGACTTCGCCCGAGGGACCCTCGGGCTGCCGCTCGTGAGGGGCGTCCAGCAGGCCGTCGGTCCGGCGCTCGGCGCGCAGCGCCGCGCCCGGCTCGAGCGGGTGGTCGGCTGCGAGATCGGCGACCGGCCGGAAGGCGGCGTCGGCCGGCGGACGTCCGAAGCGCGCGGCGAGGTCGCCGGAGGCGTCGATTTCCTCCATCGCCCGGCGCGCGGCGGCGCGAGCGGCCTCGGTGGCGTCGACGCGCGGCCCGGGCGCCGTCTGCGGGCGGTCGTCGAAGGCGGACCGATGTTCCGCGAAGCCGACCCCGACGCCCTGGGCGTTCAACGCCTCGTCGATCGCCTCCATCCGGTCGATCAGGCGCTCGAGCGTGAGCCGGACAGCGTCCAGCGTGTCGGAGGTGCGCCGGTCGTCGCGCTTGGCGGCGGCCTTGATCTCGAGCAGGGCGTGGGCGAGCTGGTCGGAGCCGTCGGCGAGGGGCGTCGCGCTCTGGCCGACGTCGGCCCGCAGCGCCGCGACGGCGTTCCGTCCGGCTTCGGCGGCGGCCTGCTCGACCCGCGCGGCGAGCGCGGCGAAGCCGGCGTTGAGGTCGTCGAGCCGGCCGCCGGCGCGGTCCAGCCCGTCGACCACCTGTTCGATGCGCGTCTCGAGGCCGCCGAAGGTCTCTATACCGACGAAGGCCTTGGCCCCGCCGGCGTCCGCCTGCGCGGTCGCGATCAGGTGCTCGGCGATGCCGCGGACCGCCTCTTCGACACGTTCGGCGGAGGCGCCGCGGGCGCGGGCGGCGGCGGCGACCGCCTCGAGCCGGACGCCGAGACCGTCGATCTTCCCGGCGATGGCTTCGGCGCCGTCGGATCCCGAAGGGCGCCGGGCCAGCTCGAGCGTGAGCGCTTCGATCCGTCGGCCGATGTCGTCAAGCTTGGCGGCGGGCTGGGCGATCGCCGCGAGTTCGGCGCGCACGGCCTCGGCGACGCGCTCGGCGTCCGAGGACCGCGCGTCCGACGTCGCCGTCAGTTCGTCGATCTTGTCGATCAGCGCCGGGATCTTCGCGCCGAGCTCGTCCGTGGACAGCCCCTGCTGGCGCCGGCTCTCGAGCTTCGCGGTCAGGTTCTCGATCTGGCGGCTGAAGCTTTCCATCGCATCGGCGCTGGACAGGGTCGCGAGTTCGGCGCGCACCGCCTGGCCCATGCGCTCGGCTTCCTCGGCGCGCTGTTCCGCGGCGGCGGCGATGCCGTCGATCTTGCCGCCGAGAACCGCGACCTTGCCCGACAGCTCCGCGACCGCCTGCTGGGTCGGCGCGGCGGCCCGCTCCTGCGCGTCGAGGCGGGCGAGCACGGCCTGGATCTCGGTCGCGAGGCTCTCGACCGCGGCCATCGGCGGGAACTGCGTGAGCTCCTCGCGCACCTGCTCGATCCGCTGCGCCAGCGTGTCGAACAGCTCGGGGCTCGCCGGCGTCAGATGGTCGAGCCGCGCCGCGACGGCGCCGAGTTCGTCGGCGAAGCGGGCCAGCATCTGCGGGCTCGCCGCGTCGCCGCGCATCCTGTCGACCTCGGAGACGAGGGTGTCGATCGCCATCAGCGATACGGAATCGAGCCGGGCCGGCCGGTCCTCGCCGAGCCGGGCGGCCAGCGCCGCCATCTCGCGGGCGAGACCGTCGACCTCGGCGCGGGTGGGCATGTCGCGGATCGCGGAGCCGAGGGTCTCGATCTCTTCGCGCAGGCCGGCGACCGCGATCGGATCGACCATCGGCGCGGCGGGCGCCTGCGCGGCGTCGGGAGCGACGGCGGCGGGGAGGGGCGGAGCCTCCTCGTTCGCGTCCAGATCCTTCTGACGGGCGGCGATTTCAGCGAGCGCGGCGCGCAGCGAGCCGGGCTGGGTGGCCTTCGGCGCCGGCTCGGCCGGTGGAATGGGGGCGGGCGCCGGGGCTTCGGTGAGCGTGCGCGCGAAAACGGTGAGGCGCGCCTCGAGGTCGCCCGCCGAGGGCTCGGCGGAAGGCGCCGGGGCCGGCGCGACCGGTTCGAGCGCCGCGACCGCCGCCTGGGCTGCGGGCGCGTTGGCGTCCGACCGTTCGACCCACCGCGCAAGACCTTCGAGCGCGTTGGCGAGGCGGTCCTCGGTCTGGATGTTGCGCTGCGCCAGCATGGAGACCAGCTGCTCCAGCTCCGGCAGGGGAGAGGAGCTGTCGCCGTCGCGTCGCGCGTCCGAAAGGCGTTCCGCCAGCCGCTCCAGCCGATGGCCGCCTGCGTCGGCTTCGTCGGCGCCGGCTGTCACGTATCTCGGATCGCTCAAGCTCATGGCGCGCACCCTGGGCGTCGCCCCGTCCCATCGCGCCCGGCGGTCCGGCTCCGCGCGGCGGGTTAGGGGCTTTGATCGAGGCCGCGCCGGGCGTGGACCTCTCAACGCACAGTTAACGAAGAGGGTAAACAAGCTGTTAACGTGTGGTCCGGCCAGGGGCGGATCTTAAGGTTGCGTTACCGCGTCGCCTTGCGCCGCAGGCCGTTTTGGCGATCTTTCCAGCTATGTCCGTGCCCTCCGCCGCCGATCGCCCCGCTCCCGGGATTTTCGCCACCTACGTCCGCGCCATCGGCCTGCTCGGGCCGGAGCGGCCGCTCGCGCTGATGCTCGCGCTGGGCAACGTCGCGCTGGCGCTCGCCGCCTTCGCGGAGCCGGTGCTGTTCGGCAAGGTGATCGACAAGCTGACGCGGGGGGAGGCGGACGCCATCCCGGCGCTCGCCGCCGCCTGGGGCGCGGTGGCGCTCGCGGCCATCGTCGGCCGGGTTCTGGTCGGCCTCCACGCCGACCGGCTGTCGCACCGCCGGCGGCTGGCCGCCATGACCGAGGCCTTCGGCCATGTGCTGACGCTGCCGCTGAGCTTTCATCGGCGCACCCATTCCGGCCGCATCGTCAAGGCGCTGACCATGGGCGCGAACGCGCTCGCCGACGTCTGGCTGTCGTTCTTCCGCTCGGGGCTCGCGACGCTGGTGGGCGTCGTCGCGCTGCTGCCGGCCTCGCTCGCGCTCAACCTCTGGCTGGGGCTGATCCTGATCGGGCTCGTGGTCGTGTTCGGGATCGCGCTCATCGCGCTGCTGCGCAAGACCCAGACCCAGCAGGAGAACATCGAGGGCTACCACTCCGACCTCGCCCAGCACGCCGCCGACGCCATCGGCAACGTCGCGGTGGTGCAGAGCTTCGCGAGCGTCGGGCGGGAGATGGCTGTCGTGCGCGGGGTGATGCAGCGCCTGCTCGACGCGCAGATGCCGATCCTGTCGTGGTGGGCCTACGCCGCCGCCGCGACGCCCGCCGCCGGCACGCTGACGGTGCTCGGCGTGGTGCTGGCGGGCGCGGCGCTGAACGCGCAGGGGCTCGCGAGCGTCGGCGACATCGTGACCTTCGCGGCGCTCGCGACGCTCGTCGTCGCCCGGCTCGGCGACGCGGTCGCCCTCGTCAACATGGCGCTGCTGAACGCCCCGCGAATCGGCGAATTCCTGCGCCTGCTCGACGCCGTGCCCGAGGTCGCCGACCGCCCGGACGCGCGCGATCCCGGCCGGGTGCGGGGCGAGGTGACCTTCGACCGCGTCTCCTTCGCCTATGAGGCGGGGAGGCCGACGCTCGCCGAGGTCTCGTTCGAGGCGACGCCGGGCATGACGGTGGCGCTGGTGGGCGCGACCGGCTCGGGCAAGTCCACCACGCTGTCGCTGCTGCACCGCGCCTTCGACCCGCAGGAGGGCCGCGTGCTGATCGACGGGATCGACATCCGCGACATGACGCTGGAAGGACTGCGCCGGAACATCGGCGTCGTGTTCCAGGAGCCGATGCTGTTCGCGCGCTCCATCGCCGACAACCTCCGCGTCGGCCGGCCCGAGGCGACCGACGCGGAGCTCGAGGCCGCCTGCGCCAGGGCCGAGGTGCTGGACGTGGTCCGGCGCCTGCCGCATGGCTTCGCCACCGTTCTCGGCGAGCGCGGCGCCTCGCTTTCGGGCGGCGAGCGCCAGCGGCTCTCGATCGCCCGCGCGCTGCTGAAGGACCCGCCGATCCTCGTGCTCGACGAGGCGACCAGCGCGCTCGACGCGCACACCGAGCAGAAGGTGCAGGCGGCGCTCGACGCCGCGCGCGCCGGCCGCACCACGCTCGTCATCGCCCACCGGCTGGCGACGGTGCGCTCCGCGGACCGCGTGCTGGTGTTCGAGCGCGGGCGGATCGTGGAAAGCGGCTCCTTCGCCCGTCTCGCGGCGGCCGACGGCCCCTTCGCGAAGCTGGTCGCCGCCCAGGCGCTGGCGCACGCGGCCGACGAGAAGGATCCCGCGCCGCAGTTGGGGTGACGCCGGAGCGGGCGTCCCGGACGCCCCCTCATCCGGCGCTTACGCGCCACCTTCTCCCGCAGGGGGAGAAGGGAA
Organism: Methylopila capsulata; assembly: GCF_016907975.1. Taxonomy (GTDB): domain Bacteria; phylum Pseudomonadota; class Alphaproteobacteria; order Rhizobiales; family Methylopilaceae; genus Methylopila; species Methylopila capsulata. The sequence goes on along the minus strand of NZ_JAFBCY010000002.1, from coordinate 257,700 downwards.
AGAGCGCGCGGGCTTCTCCCCAAAGACCGTCCCCGCTCCGCCCCTCGTGAACGCCCGTCATTGGACCTTTTCCGACTCTGAAGGTACAACGGTCCTGCCTCAGGCAGGCGTTCTTTAGGCAGCCGTCCCTGGCCCGGTCGCGCGTCGGCGATGCGCGAGGGCGAGAGCGTCGCCTCGACGACCACGCATCACGAGTACGATCGCGCCCATGCTCCAGTCCCCCGCCCGCCGCGCCGTCGCGTGGCTCGCCGCAACGCTCGCGCTGGTCGCGCCGGCCTCGGCGAACCCCCTCGTCGTCGCGGACGTCGCCACCGGCCAGGTGCTGGAGGCGCAGGAGGCGACCGTCCCCTGGTATCCGGCCTCGCTGACCAAGCTGATGACCACTTACGTGGTCCTGCAGGCGCTCCAGAACGGCAAGCTTCGCCGGGACGCCCCGCTGGTCTACACCGCGCGCGCCCAGGCCGAGCCGCCCTCCAAGATGGGCTTCCAGGTCGGCCAGACCGTCACCGTCGACGACGCGCTCAAGATGCTGATGGTGCAGTCGGCGAACGACATCGCCTTCCTGCTGGCCGAAGGCGCCTCCGGGAGCGTCGAGGGCTTCGTCGCCGAAATGAACGCGACGGCCAAGCGCATCGGCATGACGAACACCAACTTCGTCAATCCCAACGGGCTGCCCGTGAGGCCGGGCCCCGACCTGCAGCGCACCACGGCGCGCGACATGGCGGTGCTGGCGACCCGGCTCTACCGCGACTTCCCGCAGTGGGCCGGCCTGTTCTCGCTCGACGCCATCCAGATCGGCGACCGCATCCTGCGCAACCACAACGGCCTCGTCGGCCGCTATCCCGGCACCGACGGGATGAAGACCGGCTACGTCTGCTCGTCCGGCTTCAACGTGGTGGCGACCGCGACCCGCGGCAGCCGCCACCTCGTCACCGTGGTGCTCGGCGCGCCGACGCCGATCGAGCGGTCGGAGACCGCGATCGACGCCTTCGAGCGCGGCTTCGCGGCGACCACGGTGCGCGGCGCGCTGGCGAGCCTGCCCGACATGACGGCGGCCTTCCCCGTGGACCTGCGCGAGCAGATGTGCGGCAAGTCCACCGCCAAGGTCCGCGCCGCCCGCAAGCTCGACCCGAACGGCCATCCCTGGCGGCCGATCCTGATGTCCAAGACCCAGGTGAATCCGGTGATGGTCTATGCCACGCCGGCGCCCAACGCGCCGCAGGTGGCGGCGAAGCCGAGCGGTCTCGACGAGGACCCGCCGGCCTTCGCGCCGAAGGCCTCGACGACCCCGGCGCTGATCCCCGGCGCGGCCGTGAAGCCGGGCTCGGCCAAGGTGAAGCCGCTGAAGGCCGCCACGCCCCAGAAGGCGAAGCCCGCGGCGAAGGGGGCGAAGAAGACCGCGGCCTCGACCGACAAAAAGGGCCGCGTGAAGATCGAGCTGACCCCGAAGAAGGCGGGCCAGACGCTGTCGCCGGGTCCCAACGCCGCCTCCAACTCACCCGTCGCCGTGCCCGGCGGGATCTACCGCAACGCCGTGCCGGCCGAGGGCAAGTCGTCGTTCTGAGGGCTCGCGTCGCGAACGTTCAGGATAAGGCTCGTCACGCCCCGGTTTATCCGGCGCGTCCACGGAGCGGACCCTGCGTCCCATGAAGCCTGGATCCCCCGGACAAGCCGGGGGATGACGGGCGCTGGGTTTTGGCGCCGTAGGGACCTTCTCTGAGCCGGCAGATCTCCGATGTCCCCGTCTCCCCCGGCCCCCGTCCCATGACCGACCCCCGCCTCACCCCGATCCCGCTCACCGTGCTCACCGGCTTTCTGGGGGCCGGCAAGACAACGCTGCTGAACCGGCTGCTGCGCGACCCCGCGCTGTCGGACGCGGCGGTCGTGGTCAACGAGGCCGGCGAGATCGGCGTCGATCACCTGCTGGTGGAGCATGCCGCCGAAGGCGTCGTGGCGCTCGCGGGCGGGTGCCTGTGCTGCACGTTGCGCGGCGACCTGATCGAGACGCTGGAGGGCCTGCTGCGCGCCCGCGACAACGGCCGCATTCCCCTGTTCAGCCGCCTGATGCTGGAGACGACGGGCCTCGCCGATCCCGTCCCCGTGCTGCAGACGCTGTCGCTGCATCCCTATCTCGCGCTGCGCTTCCAGGTGGCGGGCGTCGTCGCCGTGGTCTCCGCCGTGGACGGCGCGGCGACGCTCAGCGAGCGCGCCGAAGCCGCCCGGCAGGCGGCGATGGCCGATCTCGTGGCTCTCTCGAAGATCGACCTGGCGAGCGGTCCGGAGGCCGCCGCGACGCGGGCGGCCGTCGCGGCGCTCGCGCCGCTGGCGCGCGTGGTCGACGCCGCGACCGTGACGGCGGGCGAGATCCTCGAGCGCCATGACGCGCCGAAGCCCGATCTTCCCGCGCTGCCGGCGATCCATGGCTCGGTGGTCTCGGTCGCGCTGGCGAGCGAGGCGCCGCTGACGCGCGCGTCCTACGATCTGTTCGTGGAGCTGCTGCGCTCGGCGCACGCGCCGAAGCTGCTGCGGCTGAAGGGGCTGGTGCGGCTGGTCGAGGAGCCGGACCGGCCGCTGGTGGTGCAGGGCGTGCGCCACGTCTTCGCCGCGCCGCGCTTCCTCGACGCCTGGCCGGACGACGACCGCCGCACCCGGCTGGTCGCGATCGGCGAGGGGCTGGAGCCAGACCTGCTCGCGAAGCTCTACGCCGCCTTCGCCGGCCGCATCGCCCCCGACCGGGCGGACCGTGCGGCCATGACCGACAATCCGCTCGCCCCGCGCGCCGGCGGGCTGCTCGGGTGACCGTTCACCGTCGCAAGCGTCGCCTCTTCGCAGGGGTGGACAGCGCGCCTGCGGGCGGGCTTCACTGCAGGATGACAACGAAGACGCTTCGCCGCCGCATCGCGGGCTGAACGAAGCGCAGGAGGGTGCATGGCGCCGTGGTCGCGGCTCGCGCGGGATTGGCTTTTCCTCAAGGGGGTTCTGCGGGCGCTGCGCGCCACCATGCCGATCGGCCGCGACCGCGGGCGGGTGTTCCCGCACGTCGTCGCGGAGCTCGCGGCGAAGCACGGCTCCCGCACGGCCCTGATCTCGGAGCACGAGACCTACAGCTTCGCGGAGCTCGACGCCCGCGCCAACGCCTACGCCCGCTGGGCGCAGGCGAACGGCGTGGCTAAGGGCGACGTGGTCGCTCTGTTGATGACCAACCGGCCGGACTATCTCGCCTGCTGGCTCGGGATCACGCGGGTCGGGGGCGTCGTCGCGCTGCTCAACACCAACCTGTCCGGCGGACCGCTCGCCCACTGCGTCTCGATCGTCGGGCCGAAGCACGTGATCGTCGGCGCGAACCTCGCCCCGGCCTACGCCTCCGCCGACGCCTTCGTGAGCGTGGAGCCGCGCCCGGCGGTCTGGCTCCATGGCGCGGCCGAGGGCGAGGCCGCCTTCGACGGGCCGCGCATCGACCAGGCGCTGGCGGGCTTTTCCGGCGAGCCGCTGCCGGCCGCCGATCTGCCGCGGCTGACGGTCGAGGACCGCGCGCTGTTCATCTACACCAGCGGCACCACGGGCATGCCCAAGGCCGCGAACATCAACCATTACCGGCTGATGGCGATCACCCATGGCTTCATGGGCGCGATGGGCGTGCGGCCGGACGACCGGATGTACGACTGCCTGCCGATGTACCACACCGTCGGCGGCGTCATCGCGGCCTGCGCGCCGCTGCTGGCGGGCGCATCGGTGGTGATCCGCGAGCGTTTCCAGGCGAGCCGGTTCTGGGACGACGTGGTCGCGACGGAGTGCACGCTGGCCGAGTACATCGGGGAGCTCTGCCGCTATCTCGTGCACACGCCGCCCTGCGAGGCCGAGACGCGGCACAAGCTGCGCCTCGTCTGCGGCAACGGCCTGCGCCCCGACGTCTGGCCGCAGTTCGCCGAGCGCTTCAAGATCCCCTTCATCCTGGAATGGTACGCGGCGACCGAAGGCAACGTCGCGCTGTTCAACCTCGACGGCACGCCGGGCGCCGTCGGGCGCATCCCCTGGTACATGAAGCGCAAGTTCCCGACCAAGGTCATCCGCTTCGACGTGGAGGCCTGCGAGGAGGTGCGCGACGCCTCGGGCCGCTGCCTGGAGTGCCCGCCGGGCGAAGTGGGCGAGGTGGTGGGGCGCATCCTCAACGACCCGTCGAAGCCCTCGATGCGCTTCGAGGGCTACGCCGACCCGGAGGCGACGAAGCGCAAGATCCTCACCGACGCCTTCGAGCCCGGCGACCGCTGGTTCCGCACCGGCGACCTGATGCGGCAGGACGCGGACGGCTATTTCTACTTCGTGGACCGGATCGGAGACACCTTCCGCTGGAAGGGCGAGAACGTCGCGACCTCGGAGGTCTCCGAGACGATCTCGATGTTCCCCGGCGTGACCGACGTCACGGTCTACGGCGTGGCGGCGCCGGGCTACGACGGCCGGGCCGGCATGGCGCTGCTGGTGACGGAGGGCGAGCTGGACCTCGCCGGCCTTCACGCCTTCCTGGCGTCCAGCCTGCCGCCCTATGCGAGGCCGGTGTTCCTGCGGATCGGCCGGACGATCGACGTCACCGGCACGTTCAAGCAGCGCAAGATGGATCTGGTGCGGGAGGGCTGCGACCCGGCGCTGGTGACGGACCCGCTTTACCTCGCGCACCCGACCGAGGGCCGCTTCACGCCGCTCGACGTGGAGCTGTTCGCCGCCGTGGCGGAGAAGAGGGTGCGGATCTAGGCCGTCAGCTCATCCGAGCAGCGGGGCCTCCTTCCCTTCTCCCCTTGCGGGAGAAGGTGGCGCGAAGCGCCGGATGAGGGGTCGTCCGGGACGCCCTCGTCGCCGTTCAGGATGTCCCGGACCACCCCTCATCCGGCTGTCGGCTGCGCCGCCATCCCCTTCTCCCGCAAGGGGAGAAGGGACGGGAGGGCGCGTCAGTCCGGCCGGAGGCCGCGCGATGCGAAGGCGTAGACGCCGGCGTCGCCCAGCATCCAGGCGGTGAAGGCGTCGCCTAAGAATAGGCCAGCGAAGGCCTTGTCGCGCACGTTCAGGCCGCCAGCATAGGCGCCGAAGGCCGGCAGCACCACGCGGGCGCCGTCGGTGGCGAAGCAGCGGCGGCGCAGGGAGCGGCCGCGCACCGCCACCTTCGCCACCGGGTGGAGATGGCCGGCAAGTTCGCCGGGCGCCGCGCCCGCCGTCGGCTCGTGGCGCAGCATGAGGGCGCCAAGCGCAAGGGCGTCGCGCGCTTCGCCGCCGAGGCCCGCCGGCGGCGCGGGGTCGTGGTTGCCGGCGATCCAGATCCAGTCGCGCCCGCGCTGAAGCTCGGCCGTCGCCGCGCGGTCCGCCGCGTGCATGCGCGCGGGGCCGCCGTCGTCGTGGAAGCTGTCGCCGAGCGCGATCACCGCCCGCGGCTGGTAGGCCGCGACGAGGCGCGCGAGCCGGCCGAGCGTGGTCGCGGTGTCGTAGGGCGGCAACATCTGCCCGCGGCGGGCGAAGGAGGAGCCCTTCTCCAGATGCAGGTCCGCCACGATCAGCGCGCCCGAGGCCGGTTCGAAGAGCGCCCCGAGCGGATCGGCGACCAGCGCAACGCCCGCGACGTCGAGCGTGGGCTCGATCGCGTCGTGCGTGAGGCGGGCGGAGCGAATCGTCATGGATGAGAACGTAGCAGGAACTTGGAGGGGCGGTCCATAAAGGCGGCGGTCCATGGCGGAGGTATCACGCGAAGCACCCCGTCGTCCTCCGGCTTGACCGCAGGACCCATCTCCGACGTGGAGTTCGACGTCCGGCATGGATGGTCCGGTCAAGCCGAACCATGACGCGGTGGGTATGGGCTGCGCGCGAACCCGAACGATCCCGGCTCGGCCTCCGGCCGTCCGGGATGACGCCGTTGCTCAGTCCTCCGCCATCGCCTCCGCCACGAGATCGTCCGCCGCCAGCTTCAGCAGCGCGTCCTGGGAGGCGCCGTAGACTGGCTCGCGGCCGACCTCCAGCAGCACGGGCACGGCCAGCGGCGAAACCCGCGACAGCGGCTTGTGGACCATGTGGCCCTTCACCCGCGCCAGCATCTCGACGATGCGCTCGAGGTCGATCAGGCCGCGGGAGGCGTCGGCCCGGGCGGCGCGGAGCAGGACGTGGTCGGGCTCGTGCCGGCGCAGCACGTCGTAGATCAGGTCGGTCGACATGGTGACCTGCCGCCCGGTCTTTCGCTTCGCGCCGATCACGTTGCGCTCGATCAGGCCGGCGATGATGGCGCAGTTGCGGAAGGTGCGCTTCATCAGCGCGCTTTCCTCCAGCCAGGCCTCCAGGTCGTCGCCCAGCATGTCCTGGTCGAACAGCGCGTCGAGCGAGAGCAGGTCGCCCGCGATCATCGCGCCCATGTCCCGCAAGGCCCAGACCGCGAGGCAGTAGTCGCTCGCCACGAAGCCGAGCGGGGCGGCGTGCGCCCGCTCCAGCCGGCGGGTCAGCAGCATGCCGAGCGTCTGGTTCGCGAGCCGGCCCTCGAAGGTGTAGGCCACGAGGAAGTTCTTGCCCGCCCGCGGAAAGGTCTCGACCAAAAGCTGCTCCGGCTCCGGGATCAGCGAGCGGCGCTGCTGCAGGCCGAGCCATTCGCGGGTCTGCTCGGGCAGCGTCGGCCAGCTCGCGCGGTCGTCGATGATGCCGCGCACGCGGGCCGCGACGTCGGTCGTCAGCGGCATGCGGCCGCCCACGTAGGTCGGCACCTTCGGCGCGTCGGAGGTCGAGCGCGAGGCGTAGACGTCGGTGTCGACCAGCGCGTCGAACTTCAGGATCTCGCCGGCGAACATGAAGGTGTCGCCGGGGGTGAGGGTCTCGACGAAGTACTCCTCGATCTCGCCCAGCACCCGCCCGCCGAAGCCGCCGGGCCCCACCGCCCCGGCCTTGCTGCGGCGCGCCTTGGCGAGGCGCACTTTCAGGGTCGTGGCCTCGATGATGGTGCCGACGTTCATGCGCCAGCTCTGCGCCACCTGCGGGTTCGAGACCCGCCACAGCCCGTCCTTGGTCTTCCGGATCTTGGCGAAGCGCTCGTAGGAGCGCAGCGCGTAGCCGCCGGTGGCGACGAAGGCGACGACGTCGTCGAAGGTCGCGCGGTCGACGTTCGCGTAAGGGGCGGCCGAGGTCACCTCCGAGAACAGCGCGCCGGCGTCGAACGGGCCTCCGCAGGCGACGCCGAGCACGTGCTGCGCCAGCACGTCCAGCGAGCCGGGCTTCGCGGCTTCCGCGTCCTGCTCGCCGGCGAGCGCCGCGGCTCTGGCGGCCTCGCACTCGATCACCTCGAAGCGGTTCGCCGGCACCATGATGGCCTTGGAGGGCTCGTCCAGCCGGTGGTTGGCGCGGCCCGTCCGCTGCAGCAGCCGCGAGGCGCCTTTCGGCGATCCCATGTGGACTACGAGGTCGACGTCCCCCCAGTCGATGCCGAGATCGAGCGTGGAGGTCGCGACCACCGCCTTCAGCCGGCCCTCGCCCATGGCGGCCTCCACCTTGCGGCGCTGGCCGACGTCCAGCGAGCCGTGGTGGAGCGCGATCGGCAGCGTGTCCTCGTTGATCCGCCACAGCTCCTGGAACGTCAGCTCGGCCTGCGCCCGGGTGTTGGCGAACAGCAGCGTGGTCTTGTGGCGCTTGATCTCCTCATAGATCGCGCCCAGCGCATGGCGGCCGCCGTGGCCGGACCAGGGCAGGCGCTCGTCGGTCTGGTGGATCGAGATGTCCGGCGCCGCGCCGCCGGCGATCTGCACCAGCTCCGCCATCGGGCGGCCCCGGCGCGGGTCGACCAGCCAGCGGCGCAGCGCGTCGGGGTCGCTTACGGTGGCGGAGAGCCCGACCGTGACGACGTCCGGCGCCAGCGCCCGGATGCGGGCGAGCGCCAGCGCCAGCTGATCGCCGCGCTTGGTTGGGCCGAGCGCGTGCAGCTCGTCCACCACCACCCGCTTCACCGTCTCGAACAGCCGGCCTGCGCTGGGGTCGCCGATCAGCAGCGCGATCTGTTCGGGCGTGGTGAGCAGGATGTCCGGCGGCTGCTCCTTCTGCCGCTTGCGGCGGGAGGCGGGCGTGTCGCCGGTGCGGCCCTCCACGCGGACGGGGAGACCCATCTCCGCGATCGGCCGCTCCAGGTTGCGCGCCACGTCGACCGCGAGCGCCTTCAGCGGCGAGACGTAGAGCGTGTGGATGCCGGCGTTGCCGGAGTTCGACGCCCCGCGCTCGGCGAGCTCCACCAGTGTCGGCAGGAAGCCCGCCAGCGTCTTGCCGGCGCCGGTCGGGGCGATCAGCAACGCGTCGCGGCCGCCTTGCGCGTGCGCCATGAGTTCGAGCTGGTGGACGCGCGGGCTCCAGCCGCGCCCGGCGAACCAGCGCACGAAGCGGTCGGGCAGCACGGCTGCGGAGGGGACGCGGGCGCGGGTGGACACGGGGAGAGAGATAAGAGTTTCGCCGCGCGCGGGGAGGGGCGCTGGCCGAAGTCTGCGGCGTGGAGCGGCGAAGCCCGGTCCCGGGGCGCCCGATCCCGCTCCGGCCCGGTCAGCTCGACGGCTTGTCCGTCGCGGGCTTCGCCGCCTTGGCCTTCTCGATCTGCGGCTTCAGCGTCGCCTCCGCGGACTCCATCGTCAGCGGCCCCACGAACTTGAAGGCGACGCGGCCGTCGCCCGTCACCACGAAGGTCTCGGGTACGCCGTAGACGCCCCACTCGACGCCCGCCCGGCCGCTGGCGTCGACGCCGACGCGCTCGTAGGGGTTGCCGAGGCCGCCGAGGAAGCGCCGGGCGTTCTCGGCCGTGTCCTTGTAGTTCAGCCCGAGAATGCGGACGCCCTGCTCCCGCAGACGCATCAGCACCGGATGCTCCTGCCGGCAGGGGGCGCACCAGGAGGCGAACACGTTCACCAGCGTGACCTGCCCGGTCGCAAGGTCCGCGCTCGAAAAGCCCGCGACCGGCGCGCCGTTCGCCAGCAGCCCCTCGAGCGCGGGAAGCGCCGTCTGCGGGGCCGCCCGCCCGACCAGCGCCGAGGGCAGGGCCGCGGGGTCCCGCCCGCTCGTCAGCGAGCCGTAGAAGAACCAGACGCCGACCGCGACCAGCGCGACGGGCAGCGCGAACAGCGCCCGCCGCAGTGGCGAGGGCCGGTCGCCGGGCGTGGTCGGCGCGGTCATGGGCGCGGTCCGTCGGCGGCGCGCCGTCGCCCCGACCGGGCCTCAAGCTCCGCAAGCGCCCGGCGCTGGGCGCGCTGGTCGAGCGCGGTCCAGAGAATGAGGCCCGCGATCACCACGAAGGCGATGGCGTAGGAGGCGGCGATGTAGCCAAAGTGCGGGTCGGTCATTCCGCCGGCTCCGGCGCGAGGGCGGCGGGCGCCGAGGCCGCAGCGGTGAGGCGCAGGGTGCGCGCCCGACGGCGCAGCAGCTCGGTGCGCATGCCGACGAGGTGCAGCGTCGTGAACAGCAGCGTGAAGGCGACGGCTGCGATCAGCAGCGGCCAAAGGATGGACGGGTCCATGGTCGGCTTGCCGGCGCGGATCACGGAGGCCGGCTGGTGCAGCGTGTTCCACCAGTCGACCGAGAACTTGATGATCGGGATGTTGACCGATCCCACCAGCGTCAGGATCGCGCAGGCCTTCGCCGCCCGCGACGGCTCCTCGATGGCGGAGCGCAGCGCCATCAGCCCGAGGTACATGATGAAGAGGATCAGGAACGAGGTCAGCCGCGCGTCCCAGACCCACCAGGCTCCCCACATCGGCTTGCCCCACAGCGAGCCGGTGGCCAGCGCGAGGAAGGTGAAGGCGGCGCCGAGTGGGGCTGCGGCCTTGGCCGAGACGTCGGCGAGGGGGTGGCGCCAGATCAGCACGCCCAGGCTCGCGATCGCCATCAGCGTGTAGGCGAACATGGCGAGCCAGGCGGAGGGCACGTGGATGAACATGATCCGCACCGTCTCGCCCTGCTGGTAGTCGGGCGGCGCGACGACCAGCGCGAGGTACAGCGCGACCGCGAAGACGAACGCAGTCGCGCCGATCAGCCACGGCGTGAGCCGCTCGGCGAAGGCCGCGAAGCGCGAGGGGTTCGCGAGCGAGGTGACGGGGGAGAGCAGGGACATGGGTTCGGTCGGGCCGGTCCGTTCGTGGTCGTCGGCGGCGAAGCCGGCGAACCGGGATCGTCAGTCTTCGCGGGATCTACGGTCGTCGAATGCGTCCATCCTGAGGTCGCCGTTACCTAAGGCGCCTTTGCGCCGCAGGAAACGCGCCATCCGTCGCAAGGCGTTCACATCTCAATCCCGCAGCAGGCGGAGCGCGGCCGCGGCCGCGACCGGGCCGAGCACCGCATAGCCGAGCGCGAGGCCCGCCAGCACGCCGAGCGGCCCGAAGCCGTCGCGGGCCGGGTCGCTCGCGGCGACGCCGAAGATCAGCACCGGGATCGCAAGCGGCAGGATCAGCACCGGGACCAGAAGCCCGCCGCGGCGCAGGCCGACGGTGAGCGCCGCGCCGACCGCGCCGAGGCAGGCGAGCGCCGGCGTCCCGAGGAGCAGCGAGGCCGCGACCTTGAGCGAGGTCTGCGGGCCGACGTCGAGCATCACCGCGAACAGCGGCGCGGCGACGACGAGCGGCACGCCCGTGGTGAGCCAATGGGCGAGGATCTTGGCCGCGACGACCAGCTCGAGGGGCGCAGGCGCGAGGTGCATAAGGTCGAGCCCGCCGTCCTCGTGGTCCGCCTGCAGAAGCCGGTCGAGCCCGAGCAGGGTGGCGAGCAGGGCGCCGAGCCAGAGAATGGCGGGGCCGATGCGGCCGAGCAGCGGCAGGTCCGGCCCCACCGCGAACGGCGTGACGGTCACCACCAGAAGAAAGAAGACGACGCCGAGCCCGGCCCCGCCGCCGCGGGCGAGCGCGAGATCGCGATTGAGAACGGCCGAGAGGGGAGAGGGCAAGGCGGGGTCCTGAAAGCGCGTGCATGGGGCGGCCGCGGCCCCCGGCCAAGGGGGCGGGATCACGCTTTATTTCCTGCGCGCGACGAAACATAGCAAGCGCCTCCGCGTTGAGCCTGCCCAAGGTCGGCTGTCGCCGACCTCGTTCAACGTGCGGTCGGCTCAACCCGACCGGCTTCCGGAGGTTACGTCATGTCCACCGTGTCCCGCATCGCTCTCGGCGCTTTCGCGCTCGGCGCCGTCGCTCTCGCTCCCGTCTCCGGCGCCCGCGCCGACGAGACCGAGATGGCGAAGAACGCGAAGGTGTCGCTGGTCCAGGCGATCGACGCGGCCGAGGCCAAGGGCGGCGGCAAGGCCACCGAGGTCGAGTTCGAGGACGACAACGGCGGCCGCTGGGAAGTGAAGGTGCTGAGCGCGACGGGCGACAAGCTCACCGAGTATTATGTCGACCCGAACTCCGGCCAGGTGACCGGCGAGGCCAACCAGCCCATCGAGGTCTATTTCACGATGCTGAAGCCCGCGGACTTCAACAAGGCCTCGACCCAGCTCAAGGCGGCGGTGGCCGCGGCCGAGCAGCTCGCCGGCGGCAAGGCGGTCAGCGCCGAAGTCGAGCGCGAAAGCGGCGCGGTCGCCTACGAGATCGACGTCGCGGCGGCCGACGGCAAGAAGGACGTGAAGGTCGACGCGAACGGCAAGGCGGTTCTCGACTGATCCATCGCCCATCGCGCGACGCTACGGGCCGGCGCCTCCAGGAGGCGCCGGCCTTTCTCGTTCAAGCCCGGCCGCTCCTGGACGCAGATTCGCGGCCTTGACGACGTTGGCGGCCGCTTTGGCGGAGCCGGGCGCGCCTTTGTCGGCCGGCCGGCCGGCGACTTCCGCCGAATATCCCGCAAGAGATACCGCCCGGCGCCCGCGACGTTTCCGCCGCACCCCCGAGCGGCGGTGTTTTTCACATTATTTTCAAGGCGTTGTAACTTTGCGGCGGAACCTTGACAGCCTATGCCCCAAAAATTAGGGTGCGCGCGACTTGAAGGGGGCGACGAACGGCTCCGGGGGTCGGGAGGGGATGCGAGCGTTATGACGCAAGGCTCCGACCAGCGTCCGGATCGGAACGACGCTCCCGGCGACGGCGATCTGGCCGGGCGTCTCGAGCGGCTCGATCGCGAGATCGAAAAGCGGGGCTCCTCCAAATCCACCGGCGCTGACGGCCGCTCCGGCGGCGACGTCTCCTCGGGCCTCGCTCAGGCGTTCCGGCTCAGTTCGGAGTTCGTCGCGGGCGTGGTGGCGGGCGGCATCGTCGGCTTTCTGGTCGACAAGCTGTTCGGATCGAGCCCCTGGGGCCTGATCGTCTTTCTGCTGCTCGGCTTCGCCGCCGGGGTGTTGAACGTGATGCGCTCGGCGGGCCTCGTCAAAGGCCCGGGCCACTAGGCCTCCCGAAAAGCGCGCCGCGCAGTTTCGTCGGACGCCTTCGGGACCCCGGAGACGTCCGATTTTTCGAGGACGAGGGACGCCAAGAGCGGCGCGCCCGTAACAGGCTGAAGGAACGATGGCCGGCGCACTTGATCCGATCCACCAGTTCCAGATCGTTCCGCTCATCGGCGAGGGCACGTTCGCCTTCACCAATTCCGCCGCCTACATGGCGCTGACGGTCGTCCTCATCACCGGCTTCCTGATGATCGGCACCTCGGCCCGCACCCTTGTGCCGGGCCGGCTGCAGTCTCTGGCGGAGATGTCCTACGAGTTCGTGGCCGGCACGGTCCGACAAACGTCCGGCGACGGCGGGATGAAGTTCTTCCCGCTGGTGTTCTCGCTCTTCATGTTCGTGCTGTTCGCGAACCTGATCGGCCTGATCCCCTACACCTTCACCGTCACCAGCCACATCATCGTCACCTTCGCGCTCTCGATGGTCGTGATGCTGACGGTCGTGATCTACGGCTTCGCCAAGCACGGGACGCACTTCCTGCACCTGTTCGTGCCGTCGGGCGTGCCGGGCTACATCCTTCCGCTCGTGGCGGCGATCGAGGTCATCTCGTTCCTCTCGCGCCCCATCAGCCTCAGCGTCCGTCTGTTCGCGAACATGCTCGCCGGACATATCACGCTGAAGGTTTTCGCCGGCTTCGTGACGATGCTCTCCGCGAGCCTCGGCGGCGTCGGCCTCGCGCTCGGCGTGCTGCCGCTCATCCTGGCGATCGGCATCACCGCGCTCGAGTTCCTCGTCGCTTTCCTGCAGGCCTACGTCTTCACGCTGCTGGCCTGCATGTACCTCAACGACGCGCTGCACCCCGGCCACTGATCAGGCCTGCGGCGTCATCGCCCCGAAACCCACTGTCCCAATCGGAGTTCTCGTCATGGAAGCTGAAGCCGCGAAGTTCATCGGCGCCGGTCTCGCCACCCTCGGCATGGGCGGCGCCGCCGTCGGCGTCGCGAACATCTTCTCGAGCTACCTCGCCGGCGCGCTGCGCAACCCCTCGGCCGCCGACGGCCAGTTCGCCCGCCTCATCTTCGGCTTCGCGGTGACGGAAGCGCTCGGCATCTTCTCGCTGCTCGTCGCGCTGCTGCTGCTGTTCGCCGTCTGATTTCGGACGGACCTTCGCGTGAGGCGGCCCTCCCGGCCGCCCGCGCGGCCTGACGCGCGATCGATGGAGAGCTTTCGATGACCGAGACCGCTGGTCCGGCCGGCACAATCATCTTGGCGCAGGCGGAGCACGCGACGCCCGCCGAGACGCACGCCGGCACGGAAGCGCACGGCGGCGGCCATGGCGGCGGCGGCGCGTTTCCGCCGTTCGATTCGTCCACCTTCGCCGGCCAGATCCTCTGGCTCGCGATCTTCTTCGGCCTGCTCTACCTGCTGATGAGCAAGGTCGCGATCCCGCGCGTCGCCAACATCGTCGAAGGCCGCGCCGAACGCATCGCGGGCGATCTCGCCGAGGCGCGCCGTCTGCGGGCCGAAAGCAAGGCGGCCGGCGAGGCCTACGAAAAGGCGCTCGCCGACGCGCGCTCCAAGGCGCAGACGATCGCGTCCGAGACCCGCGAGCGGGTCTCCAAGGAGGCCGACGACAACCGCAAGCGCACCGAGGCCGAGCTGAACGCCAAGCTCGAGGCCGCGGCAGCGCAGATCGGCGCGACCAAGGCGCAGGCTCTGTCCAACGTCCGCGTGATCGCCGTCGACGCGGCCTCGGCCATCGTCGAGCGGCTGGCGGGCGCTTCGGCGCCGGCGGCCGAGATCGAGCGGGCGGTCGACGCCTCGCTCGCACGCTGAGGAGACGGGACCATGGGAAGCGCTGAATTCTGGGTTCTCGTCGCCTTCGTCATCTTCATCGGCGTGCTCGTCTATCTCGGCGTGCCGGGGAAGGTGACCGCCGCGCTCGACCGCCGCGCGGCCAAGATCAAGGCCGAACTCGACGAAGCCCGCGCCCTGCGCGAGGAGGCGAGCCGCCTGCTGGCCGAATACGCCCGCAAGCGCGACCAGGCCGACCGTGAAGCGGAGGAGATCGTCGCCTCCGCCCGCGCCGACGCCGAACGTCTCGCGGCCGACGCGAAGGCCAAGGTCGAGGAGTTCGTCGCCCGCCGCACCAAGCAGGCCGAGCAGAAGATCGCCATGGCCGAGGCCCAGGCCGTCACCGAGGTGCGCTCCGCCGCCGCCGACGCGGCCGTCTCCGCCGCCGCCGACGTGCTGACCTCCCAGGCCCGCGGGCCGCTGGGCGACACGCTGTTCGACAACGGCCTCTCGGAACTCCGCGCCAAGCTCAACTGAGCGAACGCGACGTTAGGTTTCAAAAGAGCCGCCTCCGGGCGGCTCTTTTCGTTTGGGCGCCTTCTTGTGATCGTCGTGTCTGCGGCCGATCCGGAGGCGAGGCCGCCTCACCGCCCCGCCGTCACCACCTTCGCGGCGCGCTGCAGTTCGGCCTGGCTCATCTCGAAGCCGACCACCACGGACCAGCCGGCGTAGTCCTTCGCCGGCGGCAGCGACAGGTCCTCGACCACATAGGCGAACGGGCCGGACGTCGCGCCGCGCGGCAGCTGAACCTTCACCTTGGCGCGACGGGTCGCCACCGCCTGTCCGCGGTCGTCGAGCACCGCGATGGTGAGCGGCGCGTTGAACCAGCTCGGTCCGGCGGTCGTCGCCCGGACGCCGTCGCCGGTCACGGCGACCTTCACCAGCGTCTCGGCGCCCAGGTCGGCGCAGTCGCGGGCGAGGCCCCCGAGCGTCGCCTGATTCGCGCCCCCCTTGCCGCGCGGGAAGCTCTCCGCGCCCTTGAGCGCCACGACGCGGGGGCAGGCGGCGTCGTCGACGGCCCGAGCGGCGACGCCCTGGCCGACCAGAGCCGCGGCGGCCTGGGACGCGCTCGGCGGCTGCTGGGCGGATGCGGAGGAGACAAGCGCGAGCGTCGCGACGAGCGCCGCTGCGGATGGTGCGTGGAGAGACATCGGGCAAATCCCTGCGATGACGTTCGGCCGGCCCCGCGTTCATCCTTCGTCAACGATTAGGGCTGAATTGCGCGCGCCCCGTCCAATAGGTCGGATGTCCTCCGCCCGTCCCGGCGGGCGCGCGGCGGATGCCTGGGATAAGCTTCACAGCGCCATTGACAGGCCCCCTGTCGACCCCCTAAGACCCACCGCGAGCCCAGGTGGCGGAATTGGTAGACGCGCACGGTTCAGGTCCGTGTGGGTAACACCGTGGAGGTTCGAGTCCTCTTCTGGGCACCACATCCACGTTCGAGCGTCGCGAAGTCATTCTCGCGGCGCTCGAACGTGTTCGTCTTGACGCGCGCCTGCCCGGCGGCTTCGCTTCGTCGCACGCCCGGCGCGCATGATCGGTAGAGCCGCGCATGACGATCCGACTTCATCGGGGCGATCTTCCCAACGATTACGTCCCCGGTTCTGCGGTCGCGATCGACACCGAAACCCTCGGCCTCAATCCCCACCGCGACCGGCTCTGCCTGGTCCAGCTCTCGACCGGCGACGGCTCGGCCGATCTCGTGCAGATCGCGCCAGGCCAGACGCGCGCCCCGAACATCGAGGCGCTGCTGCGCGACCGCGCGGTGACCAAGCTGTTCCATTTCGCCCGGTTCGACGTCGCGGCCCTCTACAAGGCCTTCGGCGTCATGACCGAGCCGGTCTACTGCACCAAGATCGCGTCCAAGCTGGTCCGCACCTACACCGACCGCCACGGCCTGAAGGATCTCGTCCGCGAGATGCTCGGCGTCGAGATCTCCAAGCAGCAGCAGTCGTCGGACTGGGGCGCGGACGAGCTGTCGGACGCGCAGCTCGCCTACGCCGCGAGCGACGTGCTGCATCTGCACGCCCTGCGCGCCAAGCTGGACGGCGTGCTGGCGCGCGAGAACCGCACGGCCTTCGCCGACGCCTGCTTCGCCTTCGTTCCCGTGCGCGCGGCGCTTGATCTCGCGGGCTGGGCCGAGAACGACATCTTCTCGCACGCCTGACGGAACGACCGCGTGCTGAGGTCCTCTCCCATCATCGCCCTGGCTGCGGCGGGCGGCGTCCCGGCCGAGGCGTTCCGGCGCGCCGAGCGGCACAGCCGGCTGGTGCGGCGGCTGAGGATCGCCACGCCGACGCTGGCGGCGGCGCTCGTCGTCGCGGTGGGCGCCGCGGCGGTGCTGGAGCCCCTGTCCGACGAAGTGCACGTGGACGTGGCCGGCATCGACGTCGGCGGCTCCACGGTCGCCATGGACGCGCCGCGGCTGCGCGGCTTCAACGGGCAGGACCGCGCCTACGACGTCACCGCCCGCACCGCGCGGCAGACCATCGCAAGCCCCAACAGGATCGAGCTCGACGGCCTCGGAGCGCGGATCGAAATGACGGACCAGGGGTGGGCGACGCTCACCTCCAGCGTCGGCGTCTACGACGCGACGACGCAGGTGCTCGACCTCACGAAGAGCGTGCGCGCCATCTCCGACAAGGGCGACGACGCGACCTTCGACAGCGCACGGGCGGAACTGAAGACGGGCCGGATCGTGTCCGACCAGCCCGTCACCATCAAGATGGGCGGTTCGCTGCTCACTGCGGATCGGATGGAGATCCTGCACAGCGGCGACAGCATGCGGTTCTCCGGCCGTGTTAAGCTGACGCTGCGTCGGGGGGCCCCCGCCGCGGACGCCGCTCTCCCCACCAATCCCCCGCCAACGCCGTGAAAGCTCAAAACACTACGCCCAAGGAGGCGCCGATGCGTTTCGTTCTCGCGATCTTCGCAAGTCTCGCGCTGCCGGCGGTCGCCTCGGCGCAGTCCGTCACAAGCGCGTTCGAAGGGTTCTCCGGCCGCTCCGACGAGCCGGTCAACGTCGAGGCGGACAATCTCGAGGTGCGCGAGAAGGACCAGGCCGCGGTGTTCTCCGGCAACGTCCAGGTGGTGCAGGGCGACTCGACGCTCAAGTCGAAGCAGCTGACGATCTACTATTACGGCCCGAACGATCAGCCGCAGAAGCCGAAGGACGGGCAGCGTCCGACCCAGGGCGCGACCTCGGGCCCGAGCGGCACGCCGAGCGCGCCGCAGGGCCGCGACATCCGCCGCCTCGAGGCCGACGGCAACGTGGTCGTCACCTCCAAGGAGCAGAAGGCCACGGGCCAGCACGGCGTGTTCGACATGCCGAGCAACACCGTGGTGCTGACGGGCGGCGTCGTGGTCTCCCAGGGCGACAACGTCATTCGCGGCGACCGGCTGCACGTCGACCTGACGACCCAGCGGTCGCGCGTCGAAAGCGCCGCGGGCGGCGGGCGCGTGCAGGGCGTGTTCAAGCCCGCGCAGCGCCAGCAGCCCTAGGAGCGCCGCGTGAGCCTGATGTCGCGTTTCGCCGCCGGACGGCGGCAGCCCGAGGCCGCCTATTCGCCGTCGGCGGACGGCCATGATTTCGAGACCGCCGACGTCGCCGAAGGCGCGCTGGTCGCGCGGGGGCTCGCCAAGAGCTACGGCTCCCGCGCCGTCGTGCACGACGTCGGCCTGTCGGTGCGGCGCGGCGAGGCCGTGGGCCTGCTCGGGCCGAACGGCGCCGGCAAGACCACGGTGTTCTACATGATCACCGGACTCGTTCCGGCCGACCGCGGCCGGATCGAGCTCGACGGCAACGACGTGACGCGCCTGCCGATGTACCGCCGCGCGCGGCTAGGGGTCGGCTATCTCCCGCAGGAGGCTTCGATCTTTCGCGGCCTGTCGGTGGAGGACAACATCCGCGCCGTGCTCGAGGTCGTGGAGCCGGACCGCAAGCGGCGCGAGCACGACCTCGACGCCCTGCTGGAGGAGTTCGGCGTCGCGCGGCTGCGCAAGTCGCCGTCGATCGCGCTGTCCGGCGGCGAGCGGCGCCGCGTCGAGATCGCCCGCGCGCTCGCGAGCCGGCCGAGCTTCATGCTGCTGGACGAGCCGTTCGCGGGCATCGATCCGATCGCGGTCGGCGACATCCAGGCGCTGGTGCGGCACCTCACGAACCGGGGCATCGGCGTGCTGATCACGGACCACAACGTCCGCGAGACGCTCGGGCTGATCGACCGCGCCTACATCATTCACGCGGGGCGCGTGCTGATGGAGGGGACGCCCGACGAGATCGTGTCCCATCCGGACGTGCGGCGGCTTTACCTCGGCGAAGAGTTTCGGCTTTAAGAACGGCGAAGCGGTTCGTTATGCAAGAATCGGCCCACACGCCTTGCGGCGGGGGTCGAAGTCGCAGACGATCCGTTTGGCGGGCGCTTCGCGGCCGCCCAGTTCCCGTGTCGACGACGCGGTCCGGCCGCCGCTAACGAGTGCGCGACAGCCGGGGCCGCGTCGCCTCAGCCGTCCGAGCGCCCGCACTCATGGCCCTGACCCCAAAGCTGCTTCTGCGCCAATCCCAGTCGCTGGTGATGACGCCGCAGCTTATGCAGGCCATCAAGCTGCTGCAGCTGTCGAGCCTCGACCTCGCGACCTACGTGGAGAACGAGCTCGAGCAGAATCCGCTTCTGGAGCGGCAGGAGGAGCGGGTCGAAGACGTGCCCGACGAGGCGCAGGCGCAGGAGCGCCGCCTCGAGGAGGCCTTCGAGGGCGCGAAGAGCTCCGACGACTGGGCCGAGGACGGCGGCGCCGGCTCGCGGTCCGAAATCGAACAGCGGCTCGACACCGACTTCGGCAACGTCTTTCCCGACGACGCGCCCCAGGAGGCGGCCCGGACGCCGGCGGAGACCCCGCCCGACGTCGGCGACTGGTCGTCGATCGGTCCGGGCTCCGCCGGTTCGGGGGAGGGCGCCGACCTCGAAGCCTACGTGGCCGACCGTCCGACGCTGGCCGATCACCTGGAGCGCCAGCTTGTGCTTGCCGTGTCGTCGACCGTCGAGCGCGCCATCGGCCTGCACCTCATCGATCTGGTCGACGAAGCCGGCTACATCCGCGAGCCGATCGAATCGATCGCCGAGCGTCTCGGCGCCTCGCTGGAGGCGGTCGAGGACGTCCTGCGCGTCATCCAGACCTTCGAGCCGAGCGGCGTCGGCGCGCGCACCCTCGCGGAATGCCTCGCGATCCAGCTGCGGGAGCGCGACCGCTACGATCCCGCCATGCAGGCCCTGGTCGAGAACCTGGAGCTGGTCGCCCGCCGCGATTTCGCCGCGCTGCGCCGGCTGTGCGGCGTCGACGAGGAGGACCTCGCCGACATGCTGGCGGAGCTGAAGCGGCTCGAACCCAAGCCCGGGCGCGGGTTCGGCGGCGAGGTGGTGCTGTCGGTCAGCCCTGACGTGCTGGTGCGGCTCGGCCAGGACGGCGCCTGGCTCGTGGAGCTGGTCGCCGACAGCCTGCCACGGGTGCTCGTGAATCAGGCCTATTACGCCAAGGTGGTGCGGGTTGCGAAGGACGAGGGCGAGAAGACCTTCCTGACCGAATGCCTGCAGACGGCGAACTGGCTGACGCGCAGCCTCGAGCAGCGGGCGCGGACCATTCTCAAGGTCGCGACCGAGATCGTGCGCCAGCAGGACGGCTTTCTCGTCCACGGCGTCGCGCACCTCAGGCCGCTCAACCTGCGCACGATCGCGGACGCCATCGGCATGCACGAATCGACCGTGTCGCGGGTGACCGCCAACAAGTACATGGCGACGCCGCGCGGCGTGTTCGAACTCAAATATTTCTTCACCGCCTCGATCGCGAGCGCCGACGGCGGCGACGCGCATTCGGCGGAAGCCGTGCGGCATCGCATCCGCACCATGATCGACGCCGAGAGCCCGGACGACGTTCTGTCCGACGACACGATCGTGAAGCGGCTGCACGACGGGGGCGTCGAAATCGCCCGCCGCACCGTCGCCAAGTACCGCGAGAGCCTGCGCATTCCCTCCTCGGTGCAGCGGCGGCGCGAGAAGACGTCGGCGCGCAACGTGCCGGCTCAATAGAGTTCCGACAAGTTTTTCAAGGGATTAGCGGAAAAATGATCGTGCCGAAGGGCCGATTGACTTCGATATGGGCGGCTCTTAGGTCTTAAAAGGAGGGGCGACGACGGTGCGTTCGGCGACGCGGTTTTGGCGGCGTCGAGGCATGGTTCCAGCGCCCGACCTCCTGTCGTCAGCCGTGGAGCGAAATCCATGTCGTTGCGCGTTTCCGGAAAGAACCTCGATCTCGGAGAGACCCTTCGAGAGCAGGTTCAGGATCGTATTTCTGGCGCGATGTCGAAGTATTTTGACGGGGGATTCTCAGGCCACGTCACCGTCGCCAAGGACGGCTCCGGGTTCCGCACCGAGTGCTCGCTGCACCTCGACAGCGGGATCGTCCTGCAGTCGGCCGGCGCGGCTGCGGACGCCTACGCCAGCTTCGACCAGGCCGCGGCCCGCATCGAGCGCCGCCTGAAGCGGTACAAGGCGCGTCTCAAGGACCATCACGCCGAGGCTGATTCGAACGACAACGCGCCCTACGTCGTGTTCGAGAGCCCGACCGACGAGACCGACCTCGAGGACGACGGCTGGAGCCCGGTCATCGTCGCGGAGACCACCACCAAGCTGCGCCGCATGACCGTGGGTTTTGCGGTGATGGAGCTCGACCTCACCGGCGCGCCTGTGGTCGTTTTCCGGCATGCGGTTCACGGCCGCATCAATATGGTGTATCGCCGTGCTGACGGTAACGTCGGCTGGATTGACCCGCCCCCGGTTGGCGGCGCGGACGGCCACTGAATTCGAGCCGCGGTCGTGGCGCGTGGGACAGGCTCCCATGCGTCGCTGCGGGCCGCGCAGCCGAGGTTTCGACGTCAGATGCCCCTAGCCGACCTCGTCGCGCAGAACGCGATATTACCGGCGCTCAAAGTCAATTCGAAAAAGCAGGCCATCCAGGAGCTTGCGGCGCGCGCCGCGGAGCTCACGGGCCTGCCCGAGCGCGACGTGTTCGAGACGCTGCTGCAGCGGGAACGGCTCGGCTCCACGGGCGTGGGGGCGGGCATCGCGATCCCGCACGGCAAGCTGCCGAAATTCGACCGGCTGTTCGGGCTGTTCGCGCGGCTGGACCGCCCGATCGACTTCGACGCGCTGGACGGCGAGCCCGTCGACCTCGCTTTCCTGTTGCTCGCGCCGGAAACGGCGGGAGCGGACCATCTGAAGGCGCTCGCGCGGGTCGCCCGCGTCCTACGCGACCCCGCGACCGCTCAGAAGCTGCGCGCCTCCCGCGACGCGACGGCGCTGCACGCCGTGCTGACCCAGCCCCTGGCCTCGAACGCGGCTTAAGCCTGCTTGGTTTGCAGGCGGTCGGCCACGCGCCGAGCGCAAGCGCCAGACGCCCCGTGACTCCGCAGGGCGTCCGGCTTTAGGTCTTCGCGGCTGACCTCAGTGCAGGCTGACGGTGACGAGTTCGTGCTCGCGCGCGCTCTCGAAGAGGGCTTCGCGGCTGTCCGCGACCACGATCGGCTGCCCGTTGGCGCCGAGCAGCGCGAACAGCTTCAGACCCGGCTCAAGCTCGGGAGCCTCCGGAAACAGGGCGTTCAGCTCCTCGGAGAGGATCGGCTTCACGTAGGCGATGTGGCCGTCGCCGACGGCCGCGAATTCGGCGGAGCTCAGAGGCCCCTGACGGACCGAAGCGTTTTCCCGGATCATGACTCACTCCTTCTCCGCTAAGCGGCTGCTTTCGTCGCGCGACGCGATGGCGATACGTTGAACTTCGCGTTTCGGCTCTGGACGAACGAGATCGACGACCAAAAGTCCCGTCGCAAGATCGGCGCCGAGAACCTCCATGCCTTCGGCGAGCAGAAAGGCCCGCACGAACTGGCGGGCCGCGATGCCCCTGTGGAGGTAGACGCGGTCCTCGCGCTCGGCCGGCGGCCGGCCGCGGATCACCAGTTCGTTCTTCTCGATCGTGACCTCCAGCTGTTCGGGCTGGAAGCCTGCGACGGCGAGCGTGATGCGGAGCCGTTCCGGCCCGTCGAGCGACGGGCCCACACGTTCGATGTTGTACGGCGGGTAGCCGTCGGCGCTCTTCGCGACGCGATCCAGCGCGCGCTCAAGGCCGTCGAACCCGAGCAGAAACGGGCTCTGAAAACTCGTCATACGCGACATGTTCAAAGTCCTTCGCATAAGCGACTTTGACGGAGCCTCGTAAACAAAGCGCTCCGAAGGCCGGGGTGTCCGGCCGATCGTTAAGGTGGGCGCGGGACGCGCGGCTTTCAAGCGCTCCGGGTTCCCTCGCCCGAAGGGCGCCGCCGCCCTTGCGGCTTGCGTTCGCAAGGCCGTTGGCGCCTCATGGCGCCGCCAAAAAGGGGGACCTCGTTTATGCTGTCCGGCTTCGACATCGTCGCGATCGCGGCGGCGCTGCTGATCATCTTCGTCATCTTCGCCGGCGTGAAGACGGTCCCGCAGGGCTTCAACTACACCGTCGAGCGCTTCCAGAAGTACACCCGGACGCTGGACCCCGGCCTCACCATCATCGTGCCGTTCATCGACCAGATCGGGCGCAAGGTGAACATGATGGAGCAGGTGCTCGACATCCCGAGCCAGGAGGTCATCAGCCGCGACAACGCCAGCGTGACGGTGGACGGCGTCGCCTTCTACCAGGTGATCGACGCGGCCCAGGCCTCCTACGAGGTGACGAGCCTCGAGCGCGCGATGATGGCGCTGACCATGACCAACATCCGCTCGGTGCTGGGCTCCATGGACCTCGACCACATCCTGTCCCAGCGCGACGAGATCAACATCAAGCTGCTGCACGTGGTCGACGCCGCCGCCGGGCCCTGGGGCGTGAAGGTCACCCGCATCGAGATCAAGGACATCACCCCGCCGGCGGACCTCGTCGCCGCCATGGGCCGGCAGATGAAGGCCGAGCGCGAGAAGCGCGCCTCGATCCTGGTGGCGGAGGGCGCGAAGCAGGCGCAGATCCTGGAGGCCGAGGGCCGCAAGGAGGCCGCCTTCCGCGACGCCGAGGCGCGCGAGCGGCAGGCGGAGGCCGAGGCGCGCGCGACCTCGCTCGTCAGCGAGGCGGTGGCGCGCGGCGACATGGCGGCGCTGAACTACTTCATCGCCGAGAAGTACGTGGACGCCATGAAGGCGCTCGCCACCTCGCCGAACCAGAAGACGCTGATCGTGCCCTATGAGGCGACGGCGCTGATCGGCTCGCTCGCCGGCATCGCCGAGATCGCGCGCGACACCTTCGGAAGCGACGGCGGCGCGACGCCGGCCGCCCGGACCTCCGGGTCCCGGCGCGGAAGCGTGCCGAACGCCGGCGCGTCTCCGGCGTCGGGGGCCTGAGGGCGGTGCTGGTCGAACTGATCGGCGGCCTCGGGCCGTGGCGCTGGGTGGTGCTCGGCGTCGCGCTGCTCGCGATCGAACTCGTGGCGCCCGGCACCGTGCTGCTGTGGCTGGGGCTCGCGGCGATCGCCGTCGGCGCGCTGGCCTTTCTCGTCGATCCCGGCTGGCAGACCGAGGTGCTGGCCTTCGCCGTGCTCGGCCTCGCCGCCGCCGTGGGCTGGTGGTTCTTCGGCCGCCGCGACAACGCCGCGGTCAGCGACCGGCCGCTCCTGAACCGGCGCGCGCACGCCTGCGTCGGGCGGGTTCTGTCGCTCGACGAGCCGCTCGTCGATGGCGCCGGCCGCGTGCGGATCGACGACACGGTCTGGCGCGCGACCGGCCCGGATCTCCCCGCCGGCGCGCGGGTGCGCGTGATGGCCGCCGAGGGCTCCACGCTGAAGGTGAAGCCGGCGGACTGAGCGGCAAACACGCGGCGTCGTTCCGGCTGCAGCGAAGCGGAATGCCGGAACCCATCCCCCGCCGTTGTCGGAAAACCTAAAAGCGGCGGGGTGTTAGGTCCCGGGACTTCGCCCGGAACGACGCGCGGGGCTGCTTGCTTTCGGGATGCGCCGTCACGCCTTGAGGCGATAGCCCGTCTTGAAGATCCAGCGGATCGCCACGAGGCAGGCCAGCAGGAACACCATCGTCATCGCGAGGCTCACCCCGATGTGGACGTCGGCCTTGCCGGTGAAGCTCCAGCGGAAGCCGCTGACGAGATAGACCACGGGGTTGAACAGGCTGACCGCCCGCCAGAAGGGCGGCAGCATGTCGATGGAGTAGAAGCTGCCGCCGAGGAAGGTGAGGGGGGTGATCACCAGCAGCGGGATGATCTGCAGCTGCTCGAACCCGTCCGCCCAGACGCCGATGATGAAGCCGAACAGGCTGAAGGTGAAGGCCGTCAGCAGCAGGAAGGTCACCATCAGGACCGGGTGCTCGATGGTGAGCGGCGTGAACAGCGAGGCGGTGGCGAGGATGATCAGGCCGATGACGATCGACTTGGTCGCCGCCGCGCCGACATAGGCGACGACGATCTCGAGGTAGGACACCGGCGCCGACAGGATCTCGTAGATCGTGCCGGCGAAGCGCGGGAAGTAGATGCCGAACGAGGCGTTGGCGATGCTCTGCGTCAGCAGCGAGAGCATGACCAGGCCCGGCACGATGAAGGTCCCGTAGGGGACGCCGTCGATCTCCTGCATCCGCTGGCCGATGGCCGCGCCGAACACCACGAAATAGAGCGAGGTGGAGATCACCGGCGAGATCACGCTCTGCATGATCGTGCGGAGCGCGCGGGCCATCTCGAACTTGTAGATGGCTCCGACGGCGCGCAGGTTCACGGAGGGGGTCATGCGCGCTCTTTCACGAGATCGACGAAGATGTCCTCGAGCGAGGACTGGGTGGTGCGGATGTCCTTGAAGGCGACGCCCGCGGCCGTCAGTTCGGTCAGCAACGCCGCGAGGTCGGCGTGCTCGCGCGCGCCGTCGTAGACGTAGGCGAGCTCGCAGCCCTCCCGCCGCAGCTCCAGCCCGTAGCGGGCGAGCGACGCCGGAACCTCCGCCAGCGGCGCGCCGAGCTGCAGGATCAGCTCCTTGCGGCCGAGCTTGGCGATCAGCGCCGTCTTTTCCTCGACGAGGATCAGTTCGCCGGCGCGGATGACGCCGATCCGGTCGGCCATCTCCTCGGCCTCGTCGATGTAGTGGGTCGTCAGGATCACCGTGACGCCCGTGTCGCGCAGCTCGCGGATCAGCCGCCACATGTCGCGGCGCAGCTCGACGTCGACGCCCGCGGTCGGCTCGTCCAGGAACAGCACGCGCGGCTCGTGGGCCAGCGCCTTGGCGATCAGCACGCGCCGCTTCATGCCGCCGGACAGCGCCAGGATGCGCTCGTCCTTCTTGGACCAGAGCGAGAGGTCGCGGAGCAGTTTCTCGACGTAGGCCGGGTTCTTCGGCTTGCCGAACAGCCCGCGGCTAAACGCCACCGTGTCCCACACGCTTTCGAAACGGTCGGTCGAGAGCTCCTGGGGCACGAGGCCGATCAGCGAGCGCGCCGCGCGGTAGTCCGCGACGATGTCGTGGCCGCCGACCTGGACCGAGCCGCCGGTCGCCTTCACCAGACCGCAGACGATCGAGATCAGCGTGGTTTTGCCCGCGCCGTTCGGCCCCAGCAACGCGAAGATTTCGCCGGGCGCGACGTCGAGATCGACGCGCTTCAGCGCCTGAAACCCCCCGTCGTAGGTCTTCGACAGGCCGGAGATCGAAATGATGGATTGCATGCGGGACAGACGCCTTTGCTCCGTCGCGGCAGGCGACGGCGGACGCGCAATCTAATCACTCGACGTGGCCGGAAAAACCCTTCGCGGACGCGGTTTCGATATTGCGCCGCGGCATGATGCGATTTTCCTATCATATGATCGCGCTCGTAGATGACTCGAAATATTTGGAGCGATTCCTCGATCGTTCGATAGCCCGATCCGATAGTAAGGGTGGGAAATGCCTCCCTTGAATTGTTTTAGACTTCGCGCATAGGAGCCATGCAGCTTCTGCGTGCGGAGTATTCGATTGATCTGTTGTTGCAGTTGGAGAAATTCGGGATTATCTCGCAGATCGATTGCTGGCCCGATCGCGTAGGGCTCGCGCTTCTCCTTAGAATGGTTTGACCCATGGCCGAGGCGACCGCTCCCCTCAAACGCTCCCACGCCGCAGGCGGCTGGGGCGCTCTTCGCAGCTGCGGAAAGCACCTGATGGCGAGCGGCGCGGTCCTGACCGGCGCCAAGGCCATGCTGAAGGCGAACCAGCCCGACGGCTTCGACTGCCCGGGCTGCGCCTGGGGCGACCCGGAGCACGGTTCATCCTTCGAGTTCTGCGAGAACGGCGTGAAGGCGGTCGCCTGGGAGGCGACGGAGAAGCGCGCGACGCCGGCGTTCTTCGCGAAGCATACCGTGAGCGAGCTGCGCGGCTGGAGCGACTACGAGCTCGAGGGCCAGGGCCGGCTGACGGAGCCGATGGCCTACGACCGCGCGACCGACCGCTTCGTTCCCGTGAGCTGGGAGCAGGCCTTCGCCGGCATCGCGAAGGAGCTCAACGGGCTCGCCCATCCGGACGAGGCCGAGTTCTACACCTCGGGCCGCGCCTCCAACGAGGCGGCGTTCCTCTACCAGCTGTTCGCCCGGGTCTACGGCACCAACAATTTCCCCGACTGCTCCAACATGTGCCACGAGGCGAGCGGCGTCGGCCTGATCCAGGCGATCGGCGTCGGCAAGGGCACGGTGACGCTCGAGGACTTCCACCACGCCGACGCGATCATCGTCATCGGCCAGAACCCCGGCACCAATCATCCCCGCATGCTGGGCGACCTGCGCAAGGCCGCGCAGCGCGGCGCCCGTGTGGCGGTGCTCAATCCCGTGCGCGAGCGCGGGCTGGAGCGCTTCTCCGACCCGCAGGACAAGATCGAGATGATCCGCGGCGGGTCGACCTCGATCGCAAGCCACTATTTCCAGCCGAAGCTCGGCGGCGACATGGCCGCGATCCGCGGCGTGGCGAAGGTCGTGTTCGCCCGCGACGCCGCCGAGCGGGCGGCGGGCCGCGCGTCGCTGCTCGACGAGGCCTTCATCGCCGCGCACACCACGGGGCTCGACGCCTGGCGCGCGGAGGTCGAGGCGACCTCCTGGGGCGCGATCGAGGACCAGTCGGGCCTGACCTACGACGAGATCGAGACTCTCGCCGACGTCTACCTCGGCGCCGAGCGCGTCATCGCCACCTGGGCGATGGGCGTGACCCAGCACAAGCACTCCGTCGCGACCGTGCGCGAGATCGCGAACCTGCTGTTCCTGCGCGGTCATATCGGCCGCGAAGGCGCAGGGCTCTGCCCGGTGCGCGGCCATTCCAACGTGCAGGGCGACCGCACCGTCGGCATCAACGAGAACCCGCCGGCCTGGCTGCTCGACAACCTCGAGGCGGTCTACGGCAAGGCCATGCCGCGCAAGCCCGGCCACAACGTGCGGCACGCGATCGAGGCGATGGTCGAGGGCCGCTCCAAGGTCTTCATCGGCCTCGGCGGCAACTTCGCCCGCGCGACGCCGGACACCGAGGTCGTCGAGGCGGCGCTGCGGGCCTGCCGGCTGACGGTGCAGATCGCGACCAAGCCGAACCTCGGCCACATGTCGGTGGGCGAGGTCGCCTACCTCCTGCCGTGTCTCGGCCGCACCGAGATCGACCGCAACGCCAAGAAGGTCTCTCAGATCGTGACCGTCGAGGACTCGATGAGCATGGTCCACGGCTCCGGCGGCATCAACAAGCCGGCCTCGCCGCATCTGAAGTCCGAAGTCGCGATCATCTGCGGCATGGCGGCGGCGACGGTCGGCTCCGCCCATGTGGACTGGGCCGCCATGGCCGAGGACCACGACCTCGTGCGGGACGGCATCGCCCGCGTCATCCCGGGCTTCGAGGACTACAACGTCCGCGTCCGCCGGCCGCGCGGCTTCCGGCTGCGCAACCCCGCCGCCGAACGCCAGTGGGACACCCCCTCCCGCCTGGCGGAGTTCTCGGCCGTCCCGCTCCCGGTCGAGGTGGAGCATCAGGCGGCGCGCCGGACCGGCGGCCAGTTCGTGCTGCAGACCTTCCGCAGCCACGACCAGTACAACACCACGATCTACGGCCTCGACGACCGCTACCGCGGCGTCTACGGCGAGCGCCGGGTGATCTTCATGCACGCGGACGACATCGCCGCGATGGGATCGGCGCCGAACGCGCGGGTCGACGTGGTGGGCTCGGCCGACGACGGCCGCACCCGGCGCGCCGAGGACTTCCGCCTGATCGCCTACGACATCCCGCGCGGCTGCATCGCGGGCTACTATCCCGAGCTCAACGCCGTGGTGCCGTTCAACAAGGTCGGCGACCTCAGCGACACGCCGCTGTCGAAGTCGGTCCTGGTGTCGCTCGCGCCCCGCGCGGAGGCGGCGGCGTGACCGCGGCGCTCGCCCAGGACGAGACCGCCTTCATGGCCGCGGTCGAGGCCGTGACCGAGGCCGCGCCCGGACTGACGCCGCTGCACGCCGGGCTCGTGACGGCGCTGGGCGCCGGCGTCGCCGCCGACAGCCGCTCCTTCGCCAAGGTCTTCGGCCTCGCCCACGCGCTGGTGCTGCGCGCCGTCGCCGATCTCGCCGACGACCTCGGCCTCGTGGCTGTCGCCTCGCGCGACGCCCGCACCCAGCGCACCAAGCTGGCGCTCACCGACGCGGGGCGCACGCTCTACGGCGCGGCGGAGCGCCCGCGCGCGGCCTGAGGCGCCTCCGCGCCGCCGTCGCTCACTGGATGTTGGGCGAGGGCATGTCGCGGACGTTCAGCACGCGGCCGCCGCCGAGATCGATGTCGCCCGGCTTCATCGCGGCCTCGCACTCGCCGGTGCGCTTGGCGTTCAGCGTGGTCTGCTGGGTCATCGGCCCGCCGGGGGTGATGTTCTTCACCCCGTTCGGCGCATTGCTGCCGCTCATCTTCATGTCGGTCTTCATGGTGTAGGCGCTGTCGAAGTCGCCCGTCACCACCGAGTGCGACTCCGACTTCATATCGCCGAGCTGGCAGACGCTGTCGAGCACGATGGCGTCGCCGTCCTTCGTCTGCTCCTGCTTGGAGCACATGTTGGAGGCCATGCCGCTGAACTTCTCGTTCAGGAGCTTGTCGGTCTCGGCGTCGAGGCACATCCGGATCACCTGCGGCGGCATGGCGGCGGTGTCGACCTGGATCGACATCTCCCATTGGCCGGGCTTGCGCGGCGGAAGCTCGAAACCTGCGGCCGCTGCGGGGAGGGCGGCGGCGGAGGCGAGAAGAACGGCTGTGGTGAGCATGCGCATGGAAAATGTTCCCGATTTTTCCGCGGCACCATTGCGCGGCCGGCTTCACGGTTCAATCCCCCAACGGCGCCGTCGCGCCACGCCGCCCCACGGAGCCGCGGCCGTGAAGTATTGCCATGTTTATGCTGCGCTGCAGCAAGGCATTTGGAATGCCAGCGCAGACGCGCCGTTCCGCATCCCTGCGTTGAGCGGACGACAAGCGCGGGCGCGGGCGAGGCACAACTGTTCGCGAAATGCTCTTTTCTCCGGTCGCTCCAATGGTCTTCCTCCATAGGGAGCGATTGCACGGTCCGGAACGTATCCGTTACATTGACGACAAAGCGCAGAGCGCGGGCGTCGCCAGCACGCGGGCCGGCGCGGCGAAGGGTCAGGACACGGCTGGGCATGAAGAAGAACAAGGTCATCACGGCGGACGAGGCGATCGCGCTCATTCGGGACGGCGACGTCGTCACCACGACGGGCTTCGTCCAGAGCTGCATCCCGGAGGCGCTCCACGCGGCTCTGGAGAAGCGCTACGTCGAGAGCGGCGCGCCGCGAGACCTCACGCTGATCATGACCGCCGGCGCCGGCGACAGCAAAGGCCTCGGCACCGGCCGGCTGCACCACGACGGCCTGCTGAAGCGCGTGATCGCCGCCAACTTCGGCCGCATGCCGAAGGTGGCGGAGGCCGCCAAGGCCAACAAGATCTATGGCTACAACCTGCCCCAGGGCGTGATCTCGCAGCTCTACCGCGCCTGCGCCGCGGGCCAGCCCGGCCTGTTCTCCAAGGTCGGCCTGAAGACCTACGTCGACCCGCGCCTCGGCGGCGGCAAGGTGAACGAGCTGACCGACGAGGACATCGTCAAGCTGGTGGAGGTCGAGGGCGAGGAGTGGCTGTTCTACAAGGCCACCAAGATCGACGTCGCCTTCATCCGCGGCACCAGCGCCGACCCCCATGGCAACATCTCCATGGAGAAGGAGGCTCTCACCCTCGACGTGCTGGCCCAGGCCATGGCCGCTCGCAACAACGGCGGCGTGGTGATCGCCCAGGTGGAGCGCATCGTCGAGGACGGCTCGCTCCGCCCCAAGGACGTGCGCGTTCCCGGCATCCTGGTGGACTGCGTGGTCGTCGCCGAGGGCGAGATGCACCGTATGAACTACGGCGTGCTGCACAATCCGGCGCTGTCCGGGGAGGTGCGCGTGCCGGTCGCCTCCATGAAGAAGATGACGCTCGACGCCCGCAAGATCATCGCCCGTCGCGCGGCGTTCGAGCTGCCGCCGAACGGCGTGGTCAACTTGGGCGTCGGCGCCCCGGAGGGCATCTCCGCGATCGCGGCCGAGGAGAAGGTGACGCCCTACATCACCCTCACCACCGAGGCCGGGGCGGTCGGCGGCGTGCTGGCGAGCGGGTCGAGCTTCGGCGCGGCGAGCAACGCCGACTGCATCATCGATCAGAACCAGATGTTCGACTTCTACGACGGCGGCGGCCTCGACATGACCTGCCTCGGCATGGCCGAGTGCGACCGCTACGGCAACGTCAACACCTCGTCCTTCGGCGGCAAGCTGAACGGCTGCGGCGGCTTCATCAACATCAGCCAGAACGCCCGCGCGGTGGTGTTCGCCGGCACCTTCACGGTCGGCGGCCTCGAGGTGAAGATCGAGAACGGCGAGGTGAAGATCGTCAAGGAAGGCCGCTCGCGGAAGTTCATCGACCACGTCGAGCAGGTGACCTTCTCGGGCGAGTTCGCGGCGGAGCGCGGCCAGCCGGTGATCTACGTCACCGAGCGCTGCGTGTTCCAGCTCACCCGCGAGGGTCTCGAGCTGATCGAGGTCGCGCCGGGCATCGAGATCGAGGAGGACATCCTCGCGCACATGGACTTCAAGCCGATCGTGAGGAACCCCGGCCTGATGGACCGGCGCATCTTCATGGATGAGCCGATGGAGCTGAAGGCCGACCTGCTGAACCTGCGCCTGCCGGAGCGGGTGAGCTACGACCACGACCGCAACATCCTGTTCGTCAACCTCGAGGGCTGGCAGGCGCGCAGCAAGAACGACATCGCGGATCTGCGCCGCATCCTCGTCAACGCCTGCAAGGCGGTCGGCCGGCGCGTCAACTCGGTGATCAACCACGACGGCTTCAAGATCAGCGAGAACCTGTACGACGCCTACGCCGAGATGATCGAGTACATGTCGGAGCACCACTACCTGAAGACCACTCGCTACGCGACGAGCGCCTTCCTGCGCCTGAAGATGCAGGAGGCTCTCAGCCGTCGCGGCCTCGCGCCGCACGTGTTCGAGCGCCGCGAGGACGCCCAGGCCTACATCGAGCGCGGCGACGATCCGGAAGGCCGCGCGGTCGCCGCCGAGTGAGCTCACCCCCGCCCGCGGACGACCCTTCCGGAGGGTCGCCCGCGCGGGCGCTTCCACATAGCCGAGCCGATCTCCCGCCAGAGACCCTCCCGCGCGCCGCCTGCGAGCGCGTGCGAGGGTCTCTGGCGTTTTTCATACCGTTCGATATCTTTCGCCTTGACTCCCCGCCTCCGCAAATCTACCTATCGGTACCATACTGATCGGTATGGTTTTGCATCTTGCTGGGGACGCAAGCGATGGTCATTCGTTCCGCCCGCGCCGCCGCCTTGGGCGCCGCGGCCGTCCTGGCGTTCGCCGCCGTCATCCTGTCGCCGACCGGCGGCGTCTCCGCCGACGCGCCGGCCGCGCCGCAGGCGACGCCGGCGAGCGTCGCCGCGGTCGAGCCGCGCGACATCGTGGACTGGTCGAGCTTCTCCGGCCGTCTCGAGGCGGTCGACCGCGTCGAGGTCCGCTCGCGGGTCGCCGGCGAGATCCGGACCGTCCACTTCCGGGAGGGCGCTCTGGTCGCGAAGGGCGCGCCGCTCTTCACCATCGATCCCGATCCCTACCAGGCCGAGGTGGACCGCGCCCGCGCCGATCTCGCCGCCGCCCAGGCGCGGGTGTCGCTCGCCCGCAACGACCTCACGCGCGGCCGCCGCATGACCTCCGCCTCCACCATTTCCGAGCGCGATCTCGACACCCGCGACAGCGCGCTGCGGCAGGCGGAGGCCGCGGCGCAGGGCGCGCAGGCGGCGCTCCGGACCGCGGAGCTCAACCTCGGCTACACCGAGATCCGGGCCCCGGTCGCCGGCCGCGTCGGTCGGATCGAGGTGACCGTCGGCAATCTGATCGCCGCGGGTCCCGGCGCGCCGGCTCTCGCCAAGCTGGTCTCGGTCGATCCCGTCTACGCGAGCTTCGACGCCGACGAGGGCGCGGTGGCGCGCGCGCTCGCAAGCCTTCCCGGGGGCGGCGATCACGCCGACAAGCTCGCCGCCATCCCGGTCGAGATGACCACCGCGACCGGCGCGCCGGTCATCGGCCGCCTGTCCTATGTCGACCCCTCGGTCGACGCGACGGCGGGCACGGTGCGGCTGCGCGCGGCGTTCGACAATCCGGACGGCGCGCTGATGCCGGGCCAGTTCGCGCGGCTGCGGCTCGGCCAGGCCAAGTCCGCGCCGGCGCTGCTCGTCAGCGAGCGCGCGGTCGGCGTCGACCAGGACAAGACCTTCGTGCTGGTCGTGGGCGACGACCACAAGGCGATGTACCGCGAGGTCAAGCTCGGCGCCTCCGCCGACGGCCTCAAGGTGGTGCTGAGCGGCCTGAACGCCGGCGAGCGGGTGGTCGTGAACGGCCTGCAGAAGCTCCGCCCGGGCGCGCTGGTCGCGCCGGAGCCGGTCGGCATGGACGGCGCGAAGCTGGTCGAGCGCCAGGCCTCCGCGACCCGATGACGTGACGGCGTCCCGACCGGCCGCGAGGCCGCGCCGGGACGCCGCCGAGACCTGAACGCCTTTCCCTGCGCCTGCCCCCGCTCCGCCGCACGCCGGCGTCCGGGACGACGCCCAAGCTGCGACCCGAAGGCTCCGGCCATGAACGTCTCCAAGTTCTTCATCGACCGGCCGGTGTTCGCCGGCGTCCTCTCCGCGGTCATCTTCCTGGCGGGCCTGCTCTCGATCCCGGCGCTGCCGATCTCGGAGTATCCGGACGTGGTGCCGCCGCAGATCGTGGTGCGCGCGACCTATCCCGGCGCGAACCCGAAGGTCATCTCGGAGACGGTGGCGACGCCGATCGAGGAGCAGATCAACGGCGTCGAGGACATGCTGTACATGTCCTCACAGGCGACCACCGACGGCGTGATGACGCTGACCGTGACCTTCGCTCTTGGGGCCGATCCCGACAAGGCGCAGCAGCTCGTCCAGAACCGGGTGAGCCAGGCCGAGCCGCGGCTGCCCGAAGAGGTGCGCTCGCTCGGCGTGACGACGGTGAAGTCCTCGCCGGACCTGACCCTCGTCGTCCACCTCATCTCGCCCGACGGCCGCTACGACTCCAAATACCTGCGCAACTACGCCGTGCTGAACGTGAAGGACCGGCTGGCGCGCATCCGCGGCGTCGGCCAGGTCCAGCTGTTCGGCTCGGGCGACTACTCCATGCGCGTCTGGCTGGACCCGCAGAAGGTCGCCGAGCATGGCCTTTCGGCCTCCGACGTCGTCGCCGAGATCCGCGCCCAGAACGTGCAGGCGGCGGCGGGCGTCGTCGGCGGCTCGCCCGCGCCCTCGGACGTCGACCTGCAGCTCTCGCTCAACGCCCAGGGGCGGCTGCAGAGCGAGGAGGAGTTCGGCGACATCATCGTGAAGTCGGGCGCGAACGGGCAGATCGTGCGCCTGCGCGACGTCGCGCGGCTCGAGATGGGCGCCTCCGACTACGCGCTGCGGTCGCTGCTCGACAACAAGTCGGCCGTCGCCGTGCCGGTGTTCCAGGCGCCGGGCTCGAACGCGATCGAGATCGCGGACCGGGTGCGCTCCGAGATGGAGGACATCAAGGCCGGCATGCCGGACGGCGTGGACTATTCGATCGTCTACGACACGACCCAGTTCGTGCGCTCGTCGATCGAAGCCGTGCTCCACACGCTGCTCGAGGCTGTCGCGCTGGTCGTGCTGGTGGTGATCGTGTTCCTGCAGACCTGGCGGGCGTCGATCATCCCGCTGATCGCGGTGCCGGTCTCGATCGTCGGCACCTTCGCGGTGATGCACCTCTTCGGCTTCTCCATCAACGCGCTCAGCCTGTTCGGACTGGTGCTCGCGATCGGCATCGTCGTCGACGACGCGATCGTCGTGGTGGAGAACGTCGAGCGCAACATCGAGGAGGGCCTCAGCCCCCGCGCCGCCGCGCTGAAGGCGATGCAGGAGGTGTCCGGCCCGATCGTCGCGATCGCGCTGGTGCTGATCGCGGTGTTCGTGCCGCTCGCCTTCATCTCAGGGCTTACCGGCCAGTTCTACCGCCAGTTCGCGCTCACGATCGCGATCTCCACGGTGATCTCGGCGATCAACTCGCTCACCCTGTCGCCCGCGCTCGCCGCCCTCCTGCTGAAGGGCCACGGCGCGCCCAAGGACCGGCTGACGCGCGGGATCGACTTTCTGTTCGGCTGGTTCTTCCGCCGCTTCAACCGCTTCTTCGCCTGGAGCGCGGACAGCTACGGCCGCGGCGTGACCTTCGCCATCGGCCGCAAGCTGGTGATGCTTGTGCTCTACGCCGGGCTGATCGGCGTGACGGGACAGCTGTTCAAGACGATCCCCGGCGGCTTCGTGCCCGCCCAGGACAAGCAGTATCTCGTCGGCTTCGCCCAGCTGCCGGACGCCGCGAGCCTCGACCGCACCGAGGACGTGATCCGGAAGATGAGCGACATCGCGCTCAAGACTCCGGGCGTGAAGAACGCGATCGCCTTCCCCGGCCTCTCGATCAACGGCTTCACCAACTCCTCCAACGCCGGCATCGTGTTCGTCGGGCTGAAGGAGTTCGAGGAGCGCAAGGACCCGTCGCTCAACGCC
Source organism: Methylopila capsulata (assembly GCF_016907975.1). Classification (GTDB taxonomy): domain Bacteria; phylum Pseudomonadota; class Alphaproteobacteria; order Rhizobiales; family Methylopilaceae; genus Methylopila; species Methylopila capsulata. Next base: position 222,356 of record NZ_JAFBCY010000002.1, on the reverse strand, counting down.
GGCGCCATCGCAATGGAGCTCAACAAGCAGTACGCCGGCATCCAGGACGCGGTGATCGCGATGTTTCCGCCGCCCCCGGTGCAGGGCCTCGGCACCATCGGCGGCTTCAAGCTGCAGATCGAGGACAAGGCCGGCCGCGGCTACCAGGCGCTGGACGAGACCACGAAGGCCTTCCTCGCCCGGGCGAACCAGGCGCCGGAGCTCGCCGGCCTGTTCTCCTCCTATCAGGTGAACGTGCCGCAGCTGTTTGCCGACATCGACCGCACCAAGGCCCGCCAGCTCGGCGTGCCGATCGCGGAGGTGTTCAACACCCTGCAGATCTATTTCGGCTCGCTCTACGTCAACGACTTCAACAAGTTCGGCCGCACCTACTCGGTCCGCGTCCAGGCCGACCAGGACTACCGCGCCCGGGCCGAGGACGTCGGCTTCCTGAAGGTGCGCGCGACCTCGGGCGAGATGATCCCGCTGTCGGCGCTGATGACGGTGAAGCCCAGCGCGGGACCCGAGCGCGCCATGCGCTACAACGGCTTCCTCTCGGCCGACGTCAACGGCGGCGCGGCTCCGGGCTTCTCCACCGGCCAGGCGCAGGCGGCGGTCACCAAGATCGCGGCGGAGACGCTGCCGAAGGGCTTCACCTTCGAGTGGACCGAGCTGACCTACCAGGAGTTCATCGCCGGCAACTCGGGGATGATCGTGTTCCCGGTGGCGATCTTCCTCGTGTTCCTGGTGCTGGCCGCCCAGTACGAGAGCCTGACGTTGCCGATCGCGATCATCCTGATCGTGCCGATGGGCATCCTCGCCGCGCTGGTCGGCGTGTGGCTCTCGGGCGGGGACAACAACGTCTTCACCCAGATCGGCCTGATCGTGCTGGTGGGCCTGTCGGCGAAGAACGCGATCCTGATCGTGGAGTTCGCCCGCGAGCTGGAGATCGCCGGCCGCACGCCGCTGCAGGCCGCGGTCGAGGCTAGCCGGCTGCGGCTGCGCCCGATCCTGATGACCTCGCTCGCCTTCATCATGGGCGTGCTGCCGCTGGTCACCTCCACCGGCGCGGGCTCGGAGATGCGGGCCGCCATGGGCGTCGCGGTGTTCTCCGGGATGATCGGCGTCACCGCCTTCGGCCTGTTCCTGACGCCGGTGTTCTACGTCGTCATCCGCACGCTCGCCGGTGGCCGCAAGCTCAAGAGTCACGGGCACGAGCCGTCGCCCGCCGGTCCCGCGCCGACGGGACCCGGCCACGCCGATCCGCTCTCCATCGGTTAGGAGGGGCGGCGCGCGAAGCGTCCCACGCCCGCCCGCCCCTCCCGACGACGACGGCCGCCGACGATCCCCCGGCGGCCGTCGCTGTATTTGGGGGTGGATCGAGTAGGGCCGAACGATCGCCGCGGATGCGCCGCTCGTGTCCGGCCTTGAGCCGGAACACGAGGCGTGCGTCTGAACTCGGCGGAAAAAGCGCGCCGGCTCAGGCCAGCGCCGGCTCCCGCATGGGGAGCGCGCGCAGCGCGATGTCGGCGACGCGATGGAGCTCGCAGCGCGTGGCGCCCGCCGCGGCCTTCACGGCCATGCCGAGACCGACCGACATGACGTAGCGCGCCCAGTCGGCGGGGTCCTCGTCGGCGGAAAACTCGCCTTCTGCCGCGGCCCGCTCCAGACGACGCCGCAGCGTCTCCTCGTTCAGGGAGCGGCGGGCGATCAGCTCCTGCCGGATCGTCTCCGCCTCGCCGCCGCCGGTGCAGACCGAGCTGTTGACGCCCATGCAGCCGGGCGGATGCATGGGATCGGTCAGCACGTCGGCGTAGCCGCGCAGAAGCTCGCCGATGGTGCCGCGCGCGGTCGGCGCCTCCATGGCCTGCGCCACGAAGCAGAGGTGCATCTGCTCGTAGCGGTCGAGCGTCTTGCGGAACAGCTCTTCCTTGTTGCCGTAGGTCGCGTAGAGGCTGGGGCGCGTGATGCCCATGGCCTCCGTCAGGTCGGTCAGCGACGCGCCCTCGAAGCCGCGGCGCCAGAACACCTGCAGCGCGGCGCAGAGCGCCTCGTCGACGTCGAATTCCTTGTGGCGGCCCATCTCCGGCATCCCAGTGTTTTTGTACCGGTTGATATAATACCCGCCGCCCTCCGCGTCGAGGCGCCGCGCCCTGCGGTCGGTCGATCCGAAATCACAAGGCGTTTCGCCAGTCGCGGCCTGCGCTCACGAGGTCGCGGCGCGCCTGTCCTGCGCGCGGACGCCGAACTCGCCGGCGATCGTGCCATGGGCGCCGCGGCGGGCGGGGCCGATCCCGAGCTCCGAGAACAGCAGCTCCGCGACCTTGTAGGACTCCTCGAGGTGCGGGTAGCCCGAGGCGATGATAGTGTCGATCCCGACCGCCTGATACTCGCGCAGCCGCTCGGCGACGGCCGCGGGATCGCCGACCAGCGCGGTTCCGGCGCCCTTGCGGACGAGCCCCAGGCCGGCCCAGAGGTTGGGCGCGATCTCGAGCCGGTCGCGCCGGCCGCCGTGGAGCGCCGTCATGCGCTGCTGGCCGACCGAGTCCGACTGCGCGACCTTGGCCTGCGTTGCGGCGATCGCCTCGTCGCTGACCTTGCTGATCAGCCTGTCCGCGGCGGCCCCGGCCTCCTCCGCCGTCTCGCGCACGATGAGGTGGATCCGCAGGCCGAAGCGCAGCGTGCGTCCGCGCCTGGCGGCCGCCGTCTTCACCCGCGCGATCTTCTCCGCGACCTGCTCCACCGGCTCGCCCCAGGAGAGGTAGACCTCGGTCTGGTCGGCCGCGAGGTCGATGGCGGCGTCCGAGGAGCCGCCGAACCACAGCGGCGGGTGCGGCGTCTGAACCGGCGGGAAGGCCAGCTCCGCGCCTTTCGCTGTCAGATGCCGTCCCTCGAAGTCGACCGTCTCGCCGGAGAGCATCCGCCGCCACACGGTGAGGAACTCGGCCGCCTGGTCGTAGCGGGCGTCGTGGTCGAGGAACACGCCGTCGCCGGCAAGCTCCGCCGCGTCGCCGCCCACCACCACGTTGAGCAGCAGGCGGCCGCCGCTGATCCGGTCGAGCGCCGCGGCCTGCCGCGCGGCGAAGGCGGGGCTCGTCACCCCCGGCCGCAGCGCCACGAGAAACTTGAGCCGCTCGGTCGCGGTCGCAAGCGCGGTCGCGACGATCCAGCTCTCCTCGCAGCCCTTGCCGGTCGGCAGCAGCACGCCCTCGAAACCGAGCCGGTCCACCGCCGTCGCGACCTCGCGCAGGTAGCCGTAGTCCGCAGGCCGGTGGCCCACGTCGGTTCCGACATAGGTCCCGTCGCCCTGGGTGGGGATGAACCAGAACAGGCTGAGCGGTTTGGTCATGAGCGTCGTCTCCGGTCGCGTCGCCCCGTCCGGCGAGGCGCGCGTGGCGCTTGATACCGCCTCCGGGCAGGACGTGCAAAATTATGTTGACTGAATTTATCGATTTAATGTCTTTTGAGCGAACCGCCACGTCGATCTGCGCGCGGCTCGCGCGCCGAACAGACTGCGCCCTCGCACCCTTCACCGGATCACGGACAATGACCCGCAGACTTTTCACAGCCGTCGTCCTGTTCGCCGCAGCCCTCGTCACGCCCGCCGCGGCCGCCGGGCTGAAGATCGGCGTGACGCCCGGCGCCTACGCGGATTCGGTCGCCGCCGCGGCCGAGGAGGCGAAGGCGCAGGGGCTGAACGTCGAGGTGGTGGAGTTCAGCGACTGGACGACGCCCAACGTCGCGCTCGAGGCCGGCGACATCGACGTCAACTACTTCCAGCACCAGCCGTTCCTGAACAACGCCGTCAAGCAGCGCGGCTACGCCTTCACCGACGCCGGCGTCGGAACGCTCGCGAACGTCGGGCTCTATTCGCTCCGCCACAAGAGCTTCGCGGAGATCCCGAACGGCGGGACGGTCGCGATCGCCAACGATCCGGTGAACCAGGGCCGCGGGCTGCTGCTGCTGGAGAAGGCGGGGCTGATCAAGCTGAAGGACGGCGTCGGCTTCCTCGGCACGCTGGACGACATCGTCGAGAACCCGAAGAAGCTCACCTTCACCGAGGTCGAGGGCCCGCAGCTCGTGCGGATCACCGCCGACGTCGACCTCGCGCTCGGCTACCCGCACTTCATCGTCGCCGCCAAGACCTTCGATCCGGGCTCCGCGCTGATCTACTCCGGCATCGAGGACCGGCAGTTCGCGATCCGCTTCGTGGTGAAGAAGGGGCGCGAGACCGACCCGGACATCCTCAAGTTCGTGGAGATCTATCACTCCTCTCCGAAGGTGCGCGAGGCGATCGGCAAGGCCTTCGCGAACAACCCGAAGCTCTACGCGATCGCGTGGGAAAAGTGATGGAGGCCCTCTTCGCCCGCGCGGACGCGGCGCCGCGGCCCCTCGCGGCCCCTCATTGGACGCCGAAGTTCGTCGAGCCGCTGATGTTCGACCGGAGCGCGGAGCGCGACCGGGCGGCCGGCGCGGGGTCGATCTCCTTCCGCGGCGTCTCCAAGATCTACGCGGAAGGCGCCGCGCCGGCGCTCGCCGGGATCGATCTGGCGATCGAGCCGGGCGAGATCTTCGGCGTCATCGGGCGCTCCGGCGCCGGCAAATCGACTCTGCTCCGCCTGATCAACCGGCTGGAGACGGCGACCGAGGGCCAGGTGCTCGTCGGCGGCGAGGACGTCGGCGCGCTGGACGAGGGCCGTCTGGTCGCGCTGCGCCGGCGCGTCGGCATGATCTTCCAGCACTTCAACCTGATGTCGGCGAAGACCGCGGCCGAGAACGTCGCGCTGCCGCTGGTCGTGGCCAAGCGTCCGCGCGCCGAGATCGAGACGCGCGTGCGTGAGGCGTTGGCGCTGGTCGGGCTGACCGACAAGCGCGACGCCTACCCCGCCCGCCTGTCCGGCGGTCAGAAGCAGCGGGTCGGCATCGCCCGCGCGCTGGTGGCGGGGCCCGACGTGCTGCTCTGCGACGAGGCGACCTCGGCGCTCGATCCCGAGAGCACGCAGTCGATCCTCGCCCTGCTCAAGGACATCAACCGCAGGCTCGGCCTGACCATCGTGCTCATCACCCACGAGATGAGCGTGATCCGCGAGGTCTGCGACCGGGTGCTCGTGCTGGACAAGGGCGCGATCGCCGAGGTCGGCCCGGTCTGGCGCGTGTTCGGCGAGCCGCGGCACGAGGCCACCCGCACGCTGCTGCGACCTCTGGCGCGAGGGCTTCCCGAGGACGTCGCCGCCCGCCTGCAGCCGCACCCCGCGCCGCAGGGCCGGAGCGACGCGATCGTCGAGCTCGCCTTCTCCGGCGAGGGCGAGCCGGACGTCGGCGCGCTCGCGGCGGCGCTCGGCGGGGCCAAGCCGCGCATCCTCTCGGCGCAGCTCGACCGCATCGGCGGCCACACCCAGGGGCGCCTGCTGCTCGCCGTGCGGCTCGCGGCCGCTCCCCAGCTTTCGGGCCTCGCGCCCTCGTCCAAGGTGCTCGGCTATGTCGCCGCAGATGATTGACCGCCTGCTGCACGGCCTGCTCGACACGCTGACCATGGTCGGCGCGTCGGCGCTGGTCGCGCTCGCGGCGGGCGTGCCGATCGCCGTGCTGCTGGTGATGACCGCGCCCGACGGGCTGTCGCCGGCGCCGCGGATCAACCGCGCGCTCGCCGCCGTGGTCAACGGCTTCCGGGCGACGCCCTTCATCGTGCTCTTGGTGGCGCTGCTGCCGCTGACCCGGCTCGTCACCGGCACCACCATCGGCGTCTGGGCGGCGATCGTGCCGCTGTCGATCTCGGCCACGCCGTTCTTCGCGCGCATCGCCGAGGTGTCGCTGCGCGAGGTCGACGCCGGGCTGATCGAGGCCGCGCAGGCCATGGGCTGCCGGCGGCGGCAGATCGTCCGCCATGTCCTGCTGCCCGAGGCGCTGCCCGGCATCGTCGGCGGCTTCACCATCACCGTCGTCACCATGATCGGCGCCTCCGCCATGGCGGGCGCAGTCGGCGCGGGCGGGCTCGGCGACCTCGCCATCCGCTACGGCTACCAGCGCTTCGACACCACGGTCATGGCGGCCGTCATTGTGGTGCTGATCGCGCTCGTCTGCGTGGTCCAGTTCGCCGGCGACCTCGTGGTCCGCCGCCTGAGCGCGCGCTAGGGGAGGGGCCGATGCCGAAGGAAATCCGCCTCAACGCCTTCGCCATGAACTGCGTCGGCCACCAGTCGCCCGGCCTCTGGCGCCATCCGCGCGACCGCTCCGGCGAGTTCAACCGGCTCGGCTACTGGACCGATCTCGCCAAGACGCTGGAGGCCGGGCTGTTCGACGGCCTGTTCCTGGCGGACGTGCTCGGGATCTACGACGTCTACGGCGGTTCGCCGGCGTCCGCGCTGCGGCATGGCACGCAGGTTCCGGCCAACGACCCGGCGTTGCTCGTGCCCGCCATGGCCGCGGTCACCGCGAACCTCGGCTTCGGCGTGACCTCGAACCTCTCCTACGAGCCGGCCTTTCCCTTCGCCCGCCGCATGTCGACGCTCGACCATCTCACCGAGGGCCGCGTGGGCTGGAACGTGGTGACCGGCTATCTCGACAGCGCCGCCCGCGCGGCGGGTGTTGCGCAACAGCGCGCCCACGACGACCGCTACGCCGTCGCCGACGAGTACATGGATGTCGTCTACGCGCTGTGGGAGCAGAGCTGGGACGACGACGCGGCGGTGCGCGACCGGGCGAGCGGCGTGTTCACGGATCCGGCGAAGGTGCGGGCCGTCGTCCATCGCGGCCCGCACTTCCAGCTCGACGCGGTGCATCTGTCCGAGCCTTCGCCCCAGCGCACGCCGGTGATCTACCAGGCCGGAACCTCTCCGAAGGGCCGCGCCTTCGCCGCCCGCCACGCCGAATGCGTGTTCCTCTCCGGCCCGAGCCCGCAGGCGATCGCCCCGCGCGTCGCCGACATCCGCCGCCTGGCCGCCCTCGCCGGGCGCGACCCCGCCGCCATCACGGTCTTCGCGCTCGCGACCGTCATCACGGGCCCGACCGACGCCGCGGCGGAGGCCAAGCTCGAGGACTACCGCCGTTACGTCAGTCCCGAAGGCGCGCTGACGCTGATGTCCGGCTGGACCGGCGTCGACTTCTCCGCCTACGCGCTCGACCAGGAGGTGCGGCACGTGGAGACCGAGGCCGGGCGCTCCGCCATGGAGAACGTCACCCGCGCCGACCTGTCCCGCGTCTGGACGGTGCGCGAGGTGGCCGAGCATGTGGGGATCGGCGGGGCGGGTCCCGTCTTCGTCGGTTCGGCCGCGACCGTCGCCGACCGGATGGAGGCCTGGATCGCGGCCACGGGCGTCGACGGCTTCAACCTCGCCTACGCCGTTGCGCCGGAGACGTTCGAGGACGTGGCGGAGCACCTCGTGCCCGAGCTGCAGCGCCGCGGCCGTTTCAAGCGGTCGTACCGATCGGGAACCCTCCGCGAGAAGCTCGGCGGTGCAGGCCCCCGCCTCGGCGCCGCGCATCCCGGCGCCGCCTTCCGGCGCGCCGGCGCAACAGTCGAAGCCGCCGAATGATCAGGAGACGCCCATGACCGCCGCCAGCCCCAACCTCCGCATCGTCGCGCCGCGTCTGCCCACGCCCGGCTCGCGCGAGCTTGCGGAGCTGCTCGCCGCCGTCGCGGAGGGCGCCTCCGAGCGCGACGCGACGCGCACGCTGCCGTTCGCCCAGATCGACCTGCTGCGGGCGGCGCGCTTCGGCGCGCTGCGGCTGCGAAAGGAGGAGGGCGGCGCCGGCCTCACGCTGCGCGAGCTGCTGTCGGTCGTGATCGAACTCGCGGCCGCCGATCCCAACGTCGCGCACATCGTCCGAAACCATTTTGGCTACGTCGAGCGCTTCGCGCTGCCTTCGACCGGCGACCGCCACCTCCGCTGGGCGCAGCTCGTGGCCGGCGGCGCGATCGTCGGGCTCGCGATGAACGAGATCAACGCGCGCAGCCTCGGCGGCACGAGCTTCGACACGCGGCTCGTCGCGCGCGGCGACGGCTTCACGCTGGCGGGCGTGAAGTACTTCAGCACCGGAAGCCTGTTCTCGGACTACGTGATGATCCGCGCGCAGGACGAGGCCGACCGCTTCGTCAGCGCGATCGTGCCCGCTGACCGGAAGGGCCTGACGCTCGAGGACGACTGGGACGGCCTCGGCCAGCGGCTGACCGGCACGGGGACGACCCGGCTCGACGACGTCCGCGTCGCGGCCGACGAGGTGATCTTCGACGACGAGAGCGAGGGCTTCGGCTTCGCCCGGCCCTACACCGGCTCCTACTCTCAGCTGTTCCTGACGGCGATCGTCGCCGGCATCCTGCGCAACGCCGCCGAGGACGCGGCGGAGCTGGTGCGGACCCGCAAGCGCTCGTTCTCCTTCGCGCCGGCCGAACACCCGGCGGACGACCCCATCCTGCAGCAGGCGGTGGGCGAGATCGCAAGCTCCGCCTTCGCGGCCGAAGCGGCGGTGCTGGCCGCGGCTGAGGCGCTCGACCGCGCCGTCGCCTCGCGCGTCGATGGGGCGCCAGACATCGACGCCGCGCACGCGGGCGCGCTCGCGGCGGCCAAGGCGAAGGTGGTGGTCGACGCGCTCGCGATCCGCGCGGGTTCGCAGGTGTTCGACGCCGGCGGCGCCTCCGCCACCAAGAAGAGCGCGAACCTCGACCGGCACTGGCGCAACGCCCGCACCCTGGCCTCGCACAACCCCGCCGCCTACAAGGCGCGCAGCGTGGGGCAGCACCTGATCTCGGGCGAGCGCCTGCCGCTCACCGGCTTCTACTGACGCCGCCGGCGGCCGGGCTCGACCGGCCGCCGCGGCGCGCCGCTCAGGCCTTGGCGATCTCGTGGTTCGCCATGATCTCCAGCGCCCTCGCCATGCCGGAGTGATCCCAGCCCGCGCCGCCGTTCGCGACGCAGACCGAGAACAGCTGCTGGGCGATCGCGGTCGCGGGCAGGCTGACGCCGAGCGCCTTGGCGCCTTCGAGCGCGAGGTTCAGGTCCTTCTGGTGCAGGGCGATCCGGAAGCCGGGGTCGAAGGTGCGCTTGATCATGCGCTCGCCGTGCAGCTCCAGGATGCGCGAGGTGGCGAGCCCGCCGGTGATCGCCTGACGCACCTTGGCCGGGTCCGCGCCGGCCTTGGAGGCGAACAGCAGCCCCTCGGCGACGGCTTCGATCGTCAGCGCCACGATGATCTGGTTCGCGACCTTCGCCACCTGGCCGGAGCCGACCGGGCCGACATGCGTCACGGCCTTGCCCATCAGGTCGAACAGCGGCTTCACGAGGTCGAAGTCGCTCTGCTCGCCGCCGACCATGATCGAGAGCGCCGCGTTCTTGGCGCCCACTTCGCCGCCGGAAACCGGCGCGTCCAGGTAGGACGCGCCCTTGGCGGCGACCTTCTCCGCGAAGGCCTTGGTGGCGATCGGCGAGATCGAGCTCATGTCGACCACGACCGTGCCGGCGGACAGGCCTTCCGCCACGCCGCCCTCTCCGAACAGCACGTGCTCGACGTCCGGCGTGTCCGGCAGCATCAGGATGACGACGTCGCTCTTCTCGGCGACCTCGGCGGCGGAGGCGCAGGGCTTGCCGCCGGCTGCGACCAGCTCGGCCGGAACCTCGCGCCGCGTCTTCAGGAACAGCGTGTGGCCGCCGGCGATGAGGTGGCCCGCCATGGGCTTGCCCATGATGCCGAGGCCGATGAATCCGATGTTCATGAGAGGTCTCCGGTCGGTGGATAGCTATGGCGAAACTGTGGACGCTTCGAGCGGTCTCTGGTCTTCACCTCTCCCCGGCGGGGAGAGGTGAAGGGACGTGGGCGCCCGTGACAGGCCGCGCCGTGATCAGCCCTGCTTGAAGCGCGTCGCCAGCGCCTCGGTGGTGCGGGCGAGGAGGCTCATGTCGGAGCCGACCGCGGTGAACAGCGAGCCGGCGGCGATGTAGCGCCGGGCGAGCGTCTCGTCGCCGGTGAGGATGCCGGGGGCAGCGCCCGCGGCGACGATGCGCTTCAGCGTGGCCTCGATGGTGGCGACCACGTCCTCGTGGCCCTGCCGGCCGATGTAGCCGAGGCTGGTGGACAGATCGCCGGGGCCGACGAAGACGCCGTCGACGCCCTCGACCGCCGCGATCTCCTCGAGGTTGTCCAGCGCGCGCTGGGACTCGATCTGGACGGTCACGAAGATCTGCTCCTCGCACAGCGAATGGTAGTTCGCCACGCGGCCGAAGCGGGCGGCGCGGGGCGCCTGGCTGAAGCCGCGGACGCCGCGCGGGGCGTAGCGGGTGGCGGCGACCGCGCGGGCGGCCTGGGCCGCGTCCTCGACGTTCGGGATCATCAGCGACAGGGCGCCGGCGTCGAGGATACGCTTGATGGTGATCGGGTCGTCGCTCGGCACCCGCACCATGGCCTGGGTCGGACCCTCCATGATCGCCTGCAGCTGGACGTAGACGTCCGCGAGGTCGTTCGGGGAGTGCTCCATGTCGAGCAGGATCCAGTCGAAGCCGGAGCCCGCGATCACCTCGGTCGAGATGTGGCTCGCGAGGCTCGACCACAGGCCGATCTGCTGGCGGCCGGCTTGGACCGCGGTCTTGAAGGTGTTCTGGGGGAGGTTCATCGCGCTTCGCCCTTCTGATTTCTTTCGGCTTTTCGGAGTTTCGCCGTCACGCCCGGGGAAGCCGGGCATGACGGAAGTGCGCGCATGGGTCAGCGCACCATTGCGGGGCGCTTGTTGTCGAAGGTCCAGCCGGGGATGAGGTGCTGCATCGCCGCCGCGTCGTCGCGGGCGCCGAGGCCGTGGGTCTTGTAGAGCTCGTGATGCTTTTCGACCTCGGCCCAGTCGATCTCGATCCCGAGGCCCGGCCGCTCCGGCACGGCCACAAGGCCGCCCTTGATCTGCAGCGGCTCCTTGGTCAGCCGCTCGCCGTCCTGCCAGATCCAGTGGGTGTCGATCGCGGTCACCCGGCCCGGCGCCGCGGCGGCGCAGTGGGTGAACATGGCGAGCGAGACGTCGAAGTGGTTGTTCGAGTGCGAGCCCCAGGTGAGGTCGTGGTCGCGGCAGAGCTGGGCGACGCGCACCGAGCCCGCGAGCGTCCAGAAGTGCGGGTCGGCGAGCGGGATGTCGACCGAGCCGAGCTGGATCGCGTGCCGCATCTGCCGCCAGTCGGTGGCGATCATGTTGGTCGCGGTCGGCAGGCCGGTCTCGCGGCGGAACTCGGCCATGATCTCGCGGCCCGAGAAGCCCTCTTCCGCGCCGCAGGGGTCTTCGGCGTAGGCGAGGATGTGGCCCTGGCCCTTGCAGACGCGGACCGCCTCCTTCAGCGACCAGGCGCCGTTGGGATCCAGCGTCACGCGCGCGTCGGGGAAGCGCTGCTTGATCGCAGTGACGGCGGCGATCTCGTCCTCGCCCGCGAACACGCCGCCCTTCAGCTTGAAGTCGTTGAAGCCGTACCGCGCGTGGGCTGCTTCCGCGAGCCGCGCAATGGCGTCGGGCGTCATCGCCTCCTCGTCGCGCAGGCGCATCCAGCCGTCGCCGCTCGCCGCGCGCCGGTAGGGCAGGGGCGTCCGGTCGGAGGGGCCGACGTAGAAGAGGTAGCCGAGCATCTCGACGGCGTCGCGCTGCTGGCCCTCGCCGAGCAGCGCCGCGACGGGCACGTTCAGATGTTGGCCGAGGAGGTCGAGGAAGGCGCTTTCGATCGCCGTCACGGCGTGGATCGTGATGCGCAGGTCGAAGGTCTGCAGGCCGCGGCCGCCCGAATCCCGGTCGGCGAAGGCCGCGCGCATGACGTTCAGCACGCCGTTCCAGCTTCCGATGGGCTTGCCGACGATCAGTTCGCGCGCGTCCTCCAGCGTCTGGCGGATGCGCTCGCCGCCGGGCACCTCGCCGAGGCCGGTGTGCCCGGCGCTGTCGGTGAGCGCGACGAGGTTGCGGGTGAAGAACGGGCCGTGCGCGCCGCTCAGGTTCATCAGCATGCTGTCGTGGCCGGCGACCGGCACGACGCGCATTTCGGTGACGACGGGCGTGTCGCTCGGTCCGGACATCTCGACTCCCTCGATCCGGCGTCTGGCGGCCGGTGCGAGGCCGACGTTAAGCCTCGGCGACGATGCCGGTCCAAGCCAAAGAGGGAATGGTTCGATGCGTCATGGGCATCGTGCAGGCGGTAATGAAGCCGCGACGCGCTCTCTCCCCCTCGTGGGGAGAGCGGGGGTGGCGGTGGCGCACATCGAACGCCGACGTTCGGCGTCGAGCGCTGCTTCTTCCAACTCCGGCTTATCCGGAACCACCCCCACCCCCTACCCCTTCCCGCAGGGGGGAGGGGAGACAGCGACGCCGTCGATGCCCCACCGCATGAAGTCAAACCTCGCATGAACCGATGCGCGCTCTGGATCAAAGAGGCGCGCCAGGACGCGGTATGGCTATCGTCGCGTCCCCCTCAGCGCGACGCCAAGACGGCCGCGCGCGAACGGCGGCCTCAACCCGAGGAGACCGCCCATGACCGCCCCGACGCCCGCGACGATCGCCGCAAACCCGCTGATGGCGCGCCTCGCGCCCGGCGAAGCCACCACCGACCGCATCGCCTGGGTGAAGCTCTCGCTTGCCGTCCTGCCGCTCAAAACCCCGATCAGCGACGCCAAGGTGCTGACCGGGCGGCAGAAGCCGCTGACCGAGGTCGCGATCCTGTTCTGCGAGATCGAGAGCGCCAACGGCGCCTTCGGCCACGGCTTCAGCTATTCGAAGCGCGCCGGCGGGCCGGGCATGTTCGCCCACGCCAAGGAGATCGCGAACAACCTCATTGGCGAGGACCCGAACGACATCGCGCGCCTCTGGGAGAAGCTCTGCTGGGCCGGCGCCTCGGTCGGCCGCTCAGGGCTGGCGGTCCAGGCGATCGCCGCCATGGACATCGCGCTCTGGGACATGAAGGCCAGGCGCGCGAACCTGCCGCTCGCCAAGCTCCTCGGCGCCCACCGGGACTCCGTGCGCGCCTACAACACCTCAGGCGGCTTCCTGTCGTCGCCGATCGAGGAGGTGCTGGAGAGCTGCGCCCGCCTGAAGGACAAGGGCATCGGCGGCGTGAAGATCAAGGTCGGCCAGCCCGACCCGATGGTGGACCTCGCCCGCGTGGAGGCCGTGCGCAAGCTGCTCGGCGACGCCTTCCCCGTCGCGGTCGACGCCAACCAGCAGTGGGACCGCCCGACCGCAGCCCGCGTCGGCCGCGCGCTCGAGCCCATGAACCTGTTCTGGATCGAGGAGCCGCTCGACGCCTACGACGCGGAGGGGCACGCCCGGCTCGCCGCCGCCCTCGACACGCCGATCGCGACCGGCGAGATGCTGACCTCCGTCGCCGAGCATTTTGAACTCATCCGCAACGACTCGGTCGACTTCATTCAGCCGGACGCCGGACGGGTGGGCGGCATCACCCAGTTCCTGAAGATCATGGCGCTCGCCGACTTCAAGGGCCTCAAGATGGCGCCCCATTTCGCCATGGAGATCCACCTCCACCTCTGCGCCGCCTACCCGCGCGAGCCGTGGGTGGAGCACTTCGACTGGCTGGAGCCGCTGTTCGACGAGACGCTCGAGATCCGCGACGGCCGCATGGTGGTGCCGAACCGCCCCGGCCTCGGCTTCACCATCAGCGACCAGGCCCGCGCCTGGACGGTCGCGACGCATGAGGAGGGGAAGCGGGGGTGAGAGGAGCGGACTTCTCAGACGGACAGCAGGTCCGCGCGGCGTCGGATCGCGCTCAGCACCGACGCGGTCAGCTCTTCCGGAAAGCCTGCGGGGAGTTTGTCGACGACCTCGGTCGCGAGGCGCAGGGCGTTCTCCGCGAGATCGTCGAGGATCGCGCGCATGATGGAGCCGCCGACGCCGGCTTCCGTCGCGGTCTCCAAGAAATGCCGCGGGGCGATGGTGTCGATGCGGTAGTGGCGGCTCTTGCCGGCGGACATCGCGAGCTTGAACTGGTTCCGTGTGATGAGACCCGCGTCTACTGTCGGCTGAGCTGTCAGCACGTCGTAGAGCGGCGTCATGCGGAAACGCCCGCCCGGCGCGAGGAAGATGCTGAAGTTCTTCGCGTGGCCGTCCGTCGCGCCTATCAGCCAGAAGGCGACCAGCGCCCGCAGGAACGTTGCGACGTCGTCCTGCGGCGTGTCGCTCGCCTTCATCAGGTCGACGACCTGCGCCGCGCCCGGCCCACCCTCGGATTGGTACTTGAGCGTCTGGGGCACGGAGAGCGCCTGGCAGATGTCCTCCTGCGGCAGGCGAAGGAGCTTTCCGTCGCTGCGCCAGTAGCGGTCGAACCGCTGGACGACCAGCGTGCGCCGTCCGCCGAACTCGGCGATCTCGGTTTCGGCGACGGGAAGGCCGAACGCGGCCATGAGCCTGAGGCAGAAATGCTCGTTCTCGACGCTGTGGGGAAAGTCGACGCCAAGCGTCCTCGGGCCGATCTCGGGCTTCAGGATGTGCGTGGTCGCCGTGGCGCCCACGGGCTTGAACCACTTGTCCCGGATGCGCAGCAGCGCCGTCTTCTCCTGCGCGCCGGCCAGCGAGATGCGGAAATCCCCGTCCGGGCCGACACCCAGCGGCGCCTGCCCCAGATTGGCGACAAGCCGGGCGACGTCGTCTTCGGTCATGGGCTCGGCATGAACCTCGCCTGCCGGACCAGGATCCTCGCCATCGGGCAGGAACTGCAACGCGCCGACGCAGTCGCGGCCGAGCGATCGGAGCAGGCTGTACGCGTCGATCCCAGTCGCGCCGACGCGCTCGGCGATGCGTGTCCGTAGCGCGAGGCTGTCCGGGAGCAGGTTGTCGAAGACGTTTGAGACCGCGTCGCCGACGTAGCGGTCCTCGCGCAGCAGGAGCGAGCGCGAGATGGGGAAGGCTGCCTCCCACTCCAGCCAGCTCTGCGCGTAGCGAAACTCGATCGCGCCGCTCGGCTCCCGCCGCAGCACACCCACATGCCGGCTGTTTAGAAAGACGTTGAGCGGAACACTGGCGGGGCGCCGCGCCATCAGAACAGGTCCACGATGCTTTTCGTGGTCGAGCGCGGGCGCACGACGACTTCGAGCCCAAGTGCGCTCAACACTTCCATGACCGTCTGGAGCTGAACCGCGGGCTCCCCGGCCTCGAGCCGCGAGATCGTCGCCTGCCGAAGGTGGACCCGTTCGCCGAGAGCGCTTTGCGTCAGGCCAGCGGCTCGGCGACGCCGCCTCAGGATCGAGCCGAGCTGTTCTTCCGTGCGGGCGATGTCTTCGGCCATAGCCGAGAGCATACGCGATAACGCATAAAACAACAATATGCGCTTTAGCGTATAAGAATATATTATACGGATATGCGTATAAAAATAAATTATGCGCATATCCGTATAGCCGTCGGGGCGGAGAGGCCGTCAAAGCCAGCCCCTACTCCACCAGCGCCTCTTCGCGCTTGCGGGCGATCTTCGGCGAGCACATCGCGATCAGCAGCAGGGCGACGATGGCGAGGATCACGGCGCTGATCGGCGAGGTGACGAACACGGTCACGTCGCCGTCGGCCAATAGCATGGCGCGGCGGAAGTTCTCCTCGAGCTGTGGTCCGAGCACGAGGCCGAGCAGCAGCGGCGCGGGCTCCACGCCGACCTTGATGAAGAAGTAGCCGATCGCCGCGCAGCCCAGCATCAGCCAGACGTTGAACATCGAGTTCGAGATGCCGTAGGCGCCGATGCAGCAGAACAGCACGATCGCCGGGAACATCAGCCGGTAGGGGATCTTCAGCATCGAGATCCAGATGCCGATCATCGGCAGGTTGATGACCAGCAGCATCAGGTTGCCGGTCCACATGCTGGCGATCAGGCCCCAGACCAGCGCCGGCTGCTCGGTCATGATCTGCGGGCCGGGTTGGATGCCGTGCATCATCAGCGCGCCGATCATCAGCGCCATCAGCGCGTTCGACGGGATGCCCAGCGTCAGCAGCGGGATGAAGCTGGTCTGCGCGCCGGCGTTGTTGGCCGCCTCCGGCCCCGCCACGCCCTCGATCGCGCCGTGGCCGAAGCGCGAGGGATCCTTCGCGAACTTCTTCTCCAGCGCGTAAGCCGTGAAGGGCGGCAGCGCCGCGCCGCCGCCGGGCAGCACGCCGAGGAACGAGCCGATCGCGGTGCCCCGCGCCATGGCGGGGAAGGCCTGGCGGAGATCCGCCCAGCTCGGCATCAGGCTGCCGACCTTCTGCGCCACCACGCGGCGTTCGGGCGACCGCTCGAGGTTCGCGATGATCTCGCCGAGGCCGAACAGCCCCATGGCGACGGGGACGAAATCCAGCCCGTCCGCGAGGTTCGGGATGCCGAAGGTCATGCGCGAGGCGCCGGAAGAGACGTCGATGCCGACGATCCCGAGGATCAGCCCCAGCACGATCATGGCGAGCGCCTTGGCGACCGAGCCGTGGGCGAGCACGACCGCGGCGATCAGGCCGAGCACCAGCAGGGAGAAGTACTCCACCGCCGTGAACTTGAGCGCCAGCGCGGCGAGCGGGATCGCGAGCAGCGCGATGACGATGGTCGCCACGGTGCCGGCGAAGAAGGAGGAGAGCGCGGCGATCGCGAGCGCGTGGCCGGCGCGGCCCTTCTTCGCCATCTGGTGGCCGTCGATGCAGGTGACGACCGACGAGGTCTCGCCCGGCACGTTGACCAGGATCGCCGTGGTCGAGCCGCCGTACTGCGCGCCGTAGAAGATGCCGGCCAGCATGATGAAGGCGGTCGCCGGCTCCAGCCCGAAGGTGAAGGGCAGCAGCAGCGCGACGGTCGGGATCGGCCCGATGCCGGGCAGCACGCCGATCGCGGTGCCGATCAGGACGCCGAACAGGCAGTAGAGCAGGTTCTGCGGCTCGACCGCGACCTGAAGGCCGAGGAACAGGCTGTCGAAAAGCTCCATGCCGTCACCAGGGCCAGGCGGGAATGGGGAGCGCCAACGCCGTCACGAACAGCAGCACGGAGGCCGCAGCCAGAGCGATCGCGAACAGGATCGCTTCCACGGGCCGGGTCTCGTCGCTGCCGGCGGCGGCGACCAGCACCGTCGCGACGGCGGCGACCGCGAGGCCCGCCTTCAGCCCAAGCAGGGCGAAGGCCGCGATCGCGCCGAGCACCGCCACGAAGGGGCGCAGGCGCGGACGCTCGATCGGCTCGCCGCCGCGGCTGAAGCCGCGCGCGGCGAAGAACAGGCCGAAGGCCATCGCGATCCCGGCCAGCGCCCGCGGCATGAAGCCCGGCCCCATGTCCGCCGGCGAACCGAAGCTCAGCGTCCGCGTCGCGTAGAACACGAGCGCGGCGACGGCGATGAGGAAGACGCCGAACAGCGCGTCCTGCAGGTCGAAGCGGGAGGTCACGGCCTCACTGGCCCTTGATCCCGGCGTCGGCGATGATCTTGCCCCAGCTCTCGGTGTTGGTCGCGAGCCAGGTCTTGAGGTCGTCCGCCGGTCCGCCGACTACGCGGCCGCCCTGCTGCTTGATGCGCTCGATCACCTCGGGGCGCTTCAGCGCCTCGTTCACCGCGGCGTTCACCGCGGCGATCTTCTCCGGCGGCGAGCCGGCGGTGGTCAGCAGGCCCTGCCACGAGCCGACGTCGGGCTGCGGCAGCTTCGCCTCCTTGAAGGTCGGGAGCTCCGGCGCGGCGGCGACCCGCTCGTCGCCCGTCACCGCGAGGCCCTTGAGCTGGCCGTTGGTCACGAAGGGCAGCGTCGCGGTGGCGCCGTTGATGATCACCTTGCTCTCGCCGGAGACCACGGCCTGGGTCGCGGCCGCCCCGCCCTTGTAGGGCACGGTCTTCCACTGGATGCCGAGCTCCTTCGCGAGCGCGACGGCGGTGATGTGGTTGACGCCGCCGATGCCTGAGTTCGCGACCGCGAGCTTGCCGGGGTTGGCCTTGGCGTAGGCGAGAAGGCTCGCGACGTCGGTCACGCCCTCGAGCTTCGGGCTGACCGCGAGCACATAGGGCGAGAACATCACCATCGTCACCGGCGCGAGGTCCTCGAGCGGCTTGTAGGTGAGGTCGGCGAACAGGCCCGGGGCCGAGGCCACGGTGCCGACGTCGGTCAGCAGGTAGGTCTGCCCGTCCTTGTCGGCCTTGGCGACGGCGTCGGCGCCGATGTTTCCCGCCGCGCCCGGCTTGTTCTCGACCACGACCGGCTGGCCGACCTTCTCCTGCAGGAGCGGGGCGATGATCCGGGCGAGGGTGTCCGAGGTGCCGCCCGGCGCGTAGGGCACGATGAGGCGGACCGGTCGATCGAAGGTCTGCGCCGCGGCTGGCGCTGCGGCGGTGACGCCGAGAAGGGCCGCGCCGGCGAGGCCGAGCGCGATGCGGCGGGTGAGCGGCGTCGCTGCGAACGTCATGGGAGTCCTCCTTGGATCCGCTTTGCGCGGGTTATTTGGAGGCGAGGGTCCCAGCGCGCGTCGTTGCTGTCCAAGACAAACACGGCATCGATTGATGTCGCCTGCGCATCGTTCAGCCGTCGAGCGGGGGCGCCTGGCGCAGGATCACCTCGAGCGCGCGCTCCGCGGCGGGGTTTTCCTGGTCGGTTCTCCAGACCGCCGCGAGCTGCGCCATGCCTCCGCCGGGGGATCGGATCGGGCGGTGGACGACGCCGTCGAACCGCAGCTTCGCCGCCGCCTCCGGCACCAGCGCGAGGCCGAGGCCGATGCGGACCAGCGCCAGCACCGAATGGATCTGGCTGACGTGCTGGGTGATCGTCGGCTGCACGCCGGCCGCGCCGAACAGGCTGAGCACAAGGTCGTGGAAGTAGCGCGCCTCGAATGGCGAGTAGCTGATCACCGGCTCGTCGCCGAGGTCGTGCAGGTCGATCACCTCGCGCTCGGCCATGGGGTGGCCGGCGGGCAGCGCGAGGATCATCGGCTCCCGCAGCACGATCCGCGAGCGGAAGGTCGCGCGGCGGACCGGCGGCCGCACCAGCGCGATGTCGAGGCGGCCGGAGGCGAGGGCGTCGAGCTGCGCCGAGGTCACGGCCTCGCGCAGCACGAGGTCGATGTTCGCAAGCTCGGCGCGCAGCTCGCGCACGATGCGGGGCAGGAAGTCGTAGCCGGAGGCGGCGGTGAAGCCGATCGTCACGGTCCCGGCCTCGCCCACGCCGATGCGCCGGATCGACATCGCCGCGCCTTCGGCGAGCTGCAGCAGGCGGCGCGCCTCCGGCAGGAAGGCCCGGCCCGAGGGAGTGAGGGCCACCCGTCGGTTCGAGCGCTCGAACAGCTTCGCCTCGAGCAGGTGCTCAAGCAGCTGGATCTGACGGCTGAGGGGCGGCTGCGTCATGTTCAGCCGCCGCGCCGCGCGCCCGAAATGCAGCTCCTCGGCCACCGCCACGAAACAGCGCAGATGGGTGAACTCGAACATGGGGCCGCCGCCAAACGATGCGCCAACGGCATCAGACGATGCCGCATCTGGTTTAGACCGGCATCGACGCCCCCGCTAGCGTCTCCCTTCGGCAGCGGCGCCGCCAGAGCGCCCACCCCAGGGAACGCCTGACAGGAGACGCGCCTCATGCGCATCGTTCGAGCTTTCTGCGCCGCCGCGGCGATCGTCGCCGCCGCGGTCCCGGCCTTCGCGGCCGGCTATCCCGAGCGTCCGATCACCGTGGTCGTGCCGTTCCCGCCGGGCGGCGGGTCGGACGTCGCGGCGCGCATCGTCTCGGCGGAAGCCGAGAAGAGCATCGGGACGAACATGATCGTCGAAAACCGCCCGGGCGCGACCGGCAACATGGGCGCGGCCGCCGTCGCCCGCGCGGCGCCGGACGGCTACACCATCCTCTGCGCCGCGCTGTCGGTGTGGTCGATCAACCCCGCGCTGTTCAAGGGCCTGACCTACGACGCCGCCAAGGACTTCGACCTGCTCACCGTCGCCGTGCGCACGCCGAACGTGCTTGTGGTGCGGAAGGACTTTCCCGCGAACACCGTCGCCGAGTTCGTGGCCTATCTGAAGGCCAACCCGGAGAAGGTCTCGTTCGCAAGCTCCGGCTCCGGCTCCTCGGACCACCTGACGGCCGAGCTGTTCTGGCAGAAGACCGGAACCCACGGGAACCACATCCCCTACAAGGGCGGCGGGCCCGCCATCGTCGACCTCGTCGGCGGGCAGACCGACGCCTCGTTCCAGAACCTTGGCGTGATCTCCCCGCAGATCTCCTCCGGCAAGGTCAAGGCGCTGGCCGTCACCAGCGACGAGCGCCACGCCATGCTGCCGGACGTTCCGACGCTGAAGGAGCAGGGCGTCGAGGGCGTCGACGTCTACTCCTGGCAGGCCTTCGGCGCGCCGAAGGGCCTCGATCCGGCCGTCCGCGCCAAGCTCGAGACCGCGCTGACGACCGCGCTGCGCGCCGACGCGGTGAAGGCTGCCTTCGCCAAGACCGGCTTCGACGTGGTGGCGAACACCGGCAAGGAGTTCGAGGCGTTCCAGGCCAAGGAGATCGCCCGCTGGAAGCAGGTGGTGGCGGAAGGCGCCATCCCCTCGCCGTAAGGAGGGCGCCGCGTCAGGCGGGAGAGACCCTCCGTCCCGACGCCGCCATGCGGCGCTTGATTGTGGGCGGGAAGGTCGCGCATACAATCCGGCCAGCGCATGGATGAGGGCCGGGGGATGAGCGGCGCGACGTCGTGGACGCCCCGGATCGACCCCGTGGGCGGGCCGCTTTACCTGCAGATCGCGGACGCCATCGAGGGCGCCGTCGCCTCCGGCGCGTTGCGGGAGGGCGACCGGCTGCCGCCGCAGCGCAGCCTCGCGCAGGCGCTCTCCGTCGATCTGACCACCGTGACGCGGGCCTACGCCGAGGCCCGGCGCCGGGCCCTGCTCGACGCTGTCACGGGGCGCGGCTCGTTCGTCGCTGCCCGCCGGGACCCCGCGGCGCCGCCGATCGACCTCGGCATGAACATCCCGCCCGCGCCGCGCGGCGTGCGGCTGGCCGAGGTGCTGGGGCGGAGCGTCGCCGACCTCGTCGCGCGGACCGACATCGACCAGCTGATGTCCTATCACCCCGGCGCCGGCTCGGCCTCCGACCGGGCGGCGGCGGCGGCCTGGCTGCGGCCGACGCTGGGGGCGGTCGACCCCGACCGCATCCTCGTCGCGGCGGGGGCGCAGGGCGCAATGGCGGCGATCGCCACGACGCTCGCGCGCTCCGGCGACGCCATGGCCTGCGAGCCGCTGGTCTATCCCGGCGCTCTGTCGATCGCGCATCAGTACGGCCTGGAGGCGCAGGCGGTCGAGGCGGACGCCGACGGCATGCGGCCGGAGGCGCTCGATCGCCTGTGCCGGACGCGCAAGCCGGCCTTCGCCTACCTCAACCCGACGATCGGGAACCCCACGACGATCACGATGCCGGAGGCGCGACGGCGCGCCTTGGCCGACGTCGCGGCCGCCCACGGCCTGCCGATCCTGGAGGACGACCCCTATTCGCCGCTGGCGTCGGACGCGCCGCCGCCCTTCGCGACGCTCGCGCCCGACCTCACCTGGCACGTCCACACCGTCTCGAAGTGCCTGACGCCGGGCCTGCGCGTGGCCTACGTTGTGGCGCCGTCGCCGGCGGCGCGGGCCGAGCTGGTCGCGGGTCTTCGCGCGGTCAGCCTGATGGCGCCGCCGCTGATGACGGCGGTGCTGGGACGCTGGATCCGGGAGGGGACGGCGCAGGCCTTTCTCGACGGCGTGCGCGCCGAGGCCGCCGCGCGCCAGACGCTGGCCCGCGCCGTGCTGCCAGACGGGCGGGCGCACCGGAACGGCCTGCATCTGTGGCTGCCGCTGCCGGCGCGCTGGGATCGACACCGGCTGGCGGACCGGGCGCGGGCGCAGGGGCTCGCGGTCACGCCGTCCGACGCGTTCAACGTCGGCGGGCCGGCGGTCGAGGCGGTGCGGATTTCGCTCGGCGCGGTGCCGGAGCGGGCGCGGCTCGCGTCCGCGCTCACGACGCTGGCCGACATCCTGAGCGACGGGCGGCGGACGCTGCACGACGTGGTCTGAGCGCCATCGACGCTCCGCCGACGCTCAGCGCTCGGCGTCGTCCTCTTCGCCGGGGCGGACGAGACGGCCCTCGGCGGCCTTGTGGTAGTACTGGCTCGCGACCAGCCAGCCCTTCAGCGGCCTCAGGGGCGGCAGCAGCGTCGCCAGCATGATCGGCACCGTCGTGAAAAGATGGAGCCAGTACGGCGCCTGGTAGGCGAGCTCCAGCCAGACCGCGAAGCAGGCCGAGGGCAGGCAGGCGAAGGTGATGGCGAAGAAGGCCGGGCCGTCCGCCGGGTCGGCGAAGGAATAGTCGAGGCCGCAGACCTCGCAGCTCGGCTTCAGCGTCAGGAACCCGTTGAACATCTTCCCCTCGCCGCAGCGCGGGCAACGGCCGCGCACGCCGACGTCGTAAGGGATCTGGCGGGGGTAGGTCGCCGCCGTCATGGGGGCCTCCTCTGGGTCCTGCATGCGAGGAGACGTAAGTCGCAAAACATACATTGTCAATAATGTATGCATACAGTTGGCGGCGTCAGCGCAAAAAAAGACGGCGAGCCCACGAGGGAGCTCGCCGTGTCCATAAGTTCTGCGTCGAGGCCGAGGGAGGAAGGGAAGCCCGGACACGCTATGGAAAAACGCTGGGCCCGGAGGTCCAGGCCCGAAGTCAGGTCAGTGCGGCAGCTCGAACACCGTGAGCTGGCCGCCGAGGGCGGTGTACTGGGCGAGCGCGGCGTAGCCGCCGACGGCGCCGAGGCCTTCGTTGCCGCCGGTCAGGCCGGCCGCGAGGCCGATGCCGGCCCAGCCGCCGACGCCCGAGAGCACCGCCACGTACTGCCGGCCCTTGTTCTCGTAAGTCATGACGTTGCCGACGATGCCGGACGGCGTCTTGAACTTGTAGAGCTCCTTGCCCGTCTTGGCGTCGACGGCCTTCAGGTAGCCCTCGAGCGTGCCGTAGAACACCACGCCGCCGGCGGTCGCCAGCGCTCCGGACCACACCGAGAACATCTCCTTGTTGGACCAGACGATCTTGCCCGCCTTGTTGTCCCAGGCGATGAAGTTGCCCATGCCGCCGTGGCTGTTGGGCGCCGGGTACATCGACAGCGTGGCGCCGACGTAGGGCTGGCCGGCGGTGTAGGCCACCTGGAACGGCTCGTAGTCCATGCAGACGTGGTTGGTCGGGATGTAGAACAGCTCGGTCTCGGGCGAGTAGGCCGAAGGCTGCTGGTCCTTGGTGCCGAGCGCGGTCGGGCAGATGCCCTGGCTGTTGACGTCCTCGCCGTTCTGCTCCGTCGAATACTTGGCGACGACGAGCGGACGGCCGTAGGTCTTGGACGACTTGTCCATGTCGACCTTGGTGGCCCAGTTCACCACCGGGTCGTACTTCTCCGCGACCAGCAGCTCGCCGGTCTCACGGTCGAGGGTGTAGGCGAAGCCGTTGCGGTCGGGATGGGTGAGGAGCTTGCGCGCCTTGCCGCCGATCGTCTGGTCCGTGAGGATCATCTCGTTGGTGGTGTCGTAGTCCCACTCGTCGTGCGGGGTCACCTGGTAGACCCACTTGGCGACGCCCGTGTCGGGGTCGCGCGCCCAGATCGTCATCGACCACTTGTTGTCGCCCGGCCGCTGCTTCGGGTTCCAGGTCGAGGGGTTGCCCGAGCCGTAATACACGAGATTCAGCTTCGGATCGTAGGAGTACCAGCCCCAGGTGGTGCCGCCGCCGATCTTCCACTGGTCGCCCTGCCAGGTCTTCAGCGACGAATCCTTGCCGATCGGCTTGCCGAGCTCGGTGGTCTTCTCCGGATCGACGAGGAGATCCTTGTCCGGCCCCATCGAATAGGCGCGCCACGCCAGCTTGCCGGTCTTGAGGTCATAGGCGGTGAGGTGGCCGCGCACGCCGAACTCGCCGCCGGCGATGCCGACGATGAGCTTGTCCTTCACCGGAAGCACGGTGGCGGTGTTGGTCTCGCCCTTCTTCGGGTCGCCGTTGACGACCGACCAGATCTTCTTGCCGGACTTGGCGTCGAGCGCGACGACCGTCGTGTCCGCCTGCTGCAGGAAGATCATGCCGTCGGCGTAGGCGACGCCGCGGTTGACGGTGTCGCAGCACATCACGGGGACCACGTTCGGGTCCTGGCGCGGCTCGTACTTCCAGATGATGCGGCCGTTGTCGTTCAGATCGAGCGCGAACACATTGTTCGGGAACGGCGTGTGGACGTACATGACGTCGCCGACGACAAGCGGGCCGCCCTCATGGCCGCGCAGCACGCCGGTCGAGAAGGTCCAGGCCACCTGGAGCTTGTCGACGTTCTTCGCGGTGATCTGGTCGAGCTTGGAGTAGCGGGTGTTGGCGTAGTCGCCGGTCTGGATGCCCCACTGCTTGGGGTCCTTGAGGATCGCCTCGACGCTGTCGTTGGCGAAAGCGGGCGCGGACCCGGCGAGGATCGCGGCGCCGAGGCCGAAAAGCAGTGCGCGTTTCATGGACGTTCTCCGGAAGCGCGGGCGGCGCCGGCGGCGTCTTTTGGTGCGTCTCGAGCGTTCCGTCCGCTGATGTTGTGAAACTGCTGATAAGAGCGAGGATCCCAAGAGCGCGGCTCCCGACTTGCGCTGGGAACTTCTCCTGATCTCGCGGGGGACACTTGCTTTCGCGGCCTTGGTCTTGGACACCAAGACGTTGAGACGAAAGGCGAAAACATGTCGCTGGTGGCGACCCTCGTTCTGCGGATCTTCGCCGTCGTCGCCCTGTGCCTCGCCTGCGCGGGCGCCTGGACGATGATCGAGGCGAACCGCGTCATCCGGGACGAGGTCACGGCGACCGCGCAACGGGTCGAGCGCGAGGCCCGGAACCTCGCCTGGCGCGAAGTCATGTTCCGCGGCGCGCAAGGGTCCGGCGCCAGGCTCGCCTTTCCCGAGTGGCGCACCGCGGACACGCTCCGGATCATCGGTCCCGGATTCTGCGTGACGCTCGCCTGGACGGGCGACGCGCCGACCCGCTTCTGCGGCGGCCTCTCCGAAATCGGCGAGGCGCCCCGCTGGTTCCAGACGCTCAACGAAGCCGTGTTCGGCGCCGTCGAGCCGGCGACGCGCAAGGTCGCGAGCGGCCGCCACGAGGTCGGGACCG
This sequence comes from Methylopila capsulata, assembly GCF_016907975.1. GTDB lineage: Bacteria > Pseudomonadota > Alphaproteobacteria > Rhizobiales > Methylopilaceae > Methylopila > Methylopila capsulata. The sequence goes on along the minus strand of NZ_JAFBCY010000002.1, from coordinate 197,332 downwards.
TCCAAGCCGAGGCGGAGCCGGGAACGGTGGCCTGGCGGGCCTGGCGGCAGGTCAGCGTCGTGATCAGCGTGGCGGGCGCGATGGCGATCGCGATCGCGCTGCTCGCCACGCTCGCGATCGGCCACGCGCTGCGACCGGTCGAGACCATCGTGCGGGGGCTGCAGCGGCTGGAGGGCGGCGACCATTCGGTGCGCCTGCCGGACTTCGCCGCCCGCGAGTTCGCCCATGTCGCCCGGGCGTTCAACGACCTGACGGAGCGCCTCGCCCGCACCACCGAGGCGCGCGCGGCGGTGACCCGGCGGCTGTTCAACGTGCAGGAGGAGGAGCGCCTCGCCCTGGCGCGCGACCTCCACGACGAGTTCGGCCAGTGCCTCACCGGCGCCCGCGCGCTCGCCGCCGCGATCGCCTCCGCGAGCGCCAGGGACCGGCCCGACATCGCCGAAAGCGCGCGCGAGATCGCGGGCCTCAGCGAAGGCATGGCGGCCACCCTGAAGAACGCGCTCGCCCGCCTGAGGCCGCCGGAGCTGGACGAGGTCGGGCTGGAGCACAGCCTCGCGCATCTGGTGGCGAGCTGGAACGCCCGCGTCGCGATCGCGGCGCAGCGGCCCGTGTTCCGGCTCGAAGTCGCGGGCGACGTCGACGGCACGCCGGAACAGGCGGCGCTGACGGTCTACCGCATCGCGCAGGAAGGTCTGACCAACGCCGCGAAGCACGGCCGGCCGCAGGAGGTGCGCCTGCGCGTCGAGCGCTCCGCGGAGCCGGCGGACGCCGTCTCGGTGACGGTGGAGGACGACGGCGGCGGATCGGCGCAGGATCTCGGCGCCGGCCGCGGACACGGCCTCGTCGGCATCCGCGAGCGCGTCGACGCGCTCGGCGGCCGGTTCGACGCGGAGGCCACCGGACGCGGCGTCCGGATCTCGGCGGTGATCCCGCTCGCGCGCGTGGGCGAGCGGCGCGGCCCGACGATCGAGCACAAGGCGGCCTGAGGCGATGAGCGACCTTACGATCCTTCTGGTGGACGACCATCCGGTCGTGCGCGCCGGCTACCGCAAGCTGATCGAGCTTCAGCCGGGCTACCGCGTCACCGGCGAGGCCGACAGCACGGCGGCCGCCTATCTCGCCTACCGCCGGGAGCCGGCCGACATCGTCGTCGTCGACCTCAGCATGCCGGGCTCGAGCGGGCTGGAGGCGATCCGGCGCATCCGCGCGGTCGACCGCAAGGCGCGCATCCTGGTCTTCACGATGCACGAGGGCCTGTCCTACGCGCTGAAGGCCTTCGAGGCGGGCGCGGCGGGCTACGTCACCAAGAGCAGCCCGCCCGAGGCGCTGATCGCGGCGATCGCGACCATCGCGGCGGGCGGCAAGGCGGTCAGCGACGACATCGCCCATGAGATCGCCGTAGAACGGCTCTCCGGCCGCAAGTCGCCGCTGGAGGCGCTTGGGCCCCGCGAGGTCGAGATCCTGCAGCTGATCGCTTCCGGCATGACGACCGACGAGATCGCGGACGCGCTCTCCCTCAGCCAGAAGACGATCCAGAACTACCATTCCGGCATCAAGGCGAAGCTCAACGCCCGCACGGACGCCAACCTCGTCTGGGTCGCGATCGACGCCGGCCTGCTCGAGATGCGCGCCGCAGGCGGCGGCCCGGCCTGATTTCTGCGCCTGCCGGCTCCTCGCCGCGCCTCAGTTCGCGCGCGGCGTCTGATCCAGGCGCACGAGCACCGTCCGCAGGGTCTCCACGCCCTCGTCCATCTGCTCCGCCGAAAAGGCGCTGAAGCCGATGGTGAGGAGATCGTCGACCTCGGCCTCGCGGGCGAGGGCGGACAGCGGCATCAGCTCGAGCCCCTCCTGGATCGCGGCGGCGGCCACCCGCCGCGCGCTCAGGCCGGGCCGCAGCCGGGCGACGATCTCCATGCCGGTGTCGGTCGGCTCCGGGGTCATCCAGTCGCTGAGCCGGCGGGCGAGGGCGTCGAGAAGGTGCGTCTGTCGCTGGGCGTAGAGCTTGCGCATGCGGCGCACGTGGCTGGCGAAATGCCCCTCGCTCATGAAGCGCGCGACCAGCGCCTGCTCCAGCATGGGCGAGTAGCGGCCGGTCACCGAGCGCGCCGCGACGAAGGCCTCGACCAGCGCGTCCGGCACGATCGCGAAGCCGAGCCTGAGGCCCGGAAACAGCGTTTTCGAGAAGGTGCCGAGGTAGATCACGCGGCCCTCGCGGTCGAGCGCGTGCAGGGCCGGCAGCGGGCGGCCGGCGTAGCGGAACTCGGCGTCGTAGTCGTCCTCGAGGATCCAGGCGTCGGCGCGGCTCGCCCAGTCCAGCAACGCGCGCCGGCGCTCGAGGCTGAGGCTCATACCGAGCGGGAACTGCTTCGAGGGCGAGACATAGGCGAGCCGCGCGTCGGGCGCCCGCGCGACGCCGGCGGCGACGTCCAGCCCGTCGGCGTCGACCGGGACGGCCACGGGCCGCGCCCCCGCCGCCGTGACGGAGGCGTAGGCCCCGTCGTAGCCCGGATCCTCGCACCAGGCGGTCTCGCCCTCGGTCAGCAGGATGCGGCAGGCGAGGTCGACCGCGTGCTGGGCGCCGGCGAAGACCACGACGTTCTCCGGCCGGCAGACGAGGCCGCGCCCCAGCGTGACGTGCTCGACGATCGCGGCGCGCAGGGGCGCGTAGCCCTGCGGGTCGCCTTCGCCCATCAGCTCGCCGGCGAGCTCGGGGCTCATCTTGCGGTAGATGTCGGCGGCGAGCTTCGCCCAGACCTGGACGGGGAAGGCGTCGACCGCCGGGAAGTTGGAGCGGAACGGCACCGGTCGGCGCATGTGCCGGAGCGTCGCCGGCACGTCCGCGAAGCCCGAGCCGCAGGCGAAGGAGCGGTCGAGCGTGCCGGCTGCGCGGAGCGCCGGGTTGATGCGCGCGGGCGCCGGCGTCGCCGCCTTCGACGGCGGCTCGCGGGCGACGTAGGTGCCGGAGCCGCTCTGGCCTTCGAGGAAGCCCTCCGCCGTCAGGTGCTCGAACGCCAGCATGATGGTGTTGCGGGAGACGCCCAGAAACTGCGCAAGATCGCGCGTCGAGGGCAGCTTTTCGCCCGGCTTGATGGCGCCGGCGGCGATGCCGTCGACCAGCCGGTCGTAGAGCTGCCGGTGCAGCGGCGCGTCGGGCCGGCGTTCGAGGTCGAGACCGAGGGCGTCGAGCAGGGGCAAGGCGGCATTCCGGGCGAGGGTCGCGTGACGCCGACCGCACGCAAGATTCGCGCCGCGGGGGCGCGGCGCTCAGACCGCCGCCCGCTCCCGTTCCGGCCGATGGCCGAAGGTGGCGAGCCCGGTGCGCATCAGCACGAACATCACCGCGAGCACGCAGAGCACCACCAGGTTCACGCAGGTCGCGAGCGCGTAGAGCTCCGGCTTCACGCCGTAGCGCAGCGCGCCCCAGGCGACGGAGGGCAGGGTGGGCGTGGCGCCCAGCAGGTAGAACGAGATCTCGAGGTTGTTGAACGCCATGATGAAGGTGACGATGAAGGCGCCCAGCAGTCCCGGCCAGATCAGGGGCAGGGTCACCTCGAAGAAGGTGCGCGCCGGCGTCGCGCCGAACACCATGGCGGCGTCGTCGAGCCGCCAGTCGTAGCGGTAGAGCTGCGTCGCCATGATCAGCAGGGCGTAGGAGAAGCAGTGCACGACGTTGGCGAGCACCGCCGAGCCGAGATTGCCCTGCAGCCCCAGGAACAGCCCGCTGAAGATCAGCGAGGAGATGCCGAGCAGCACCTCGGCCACGAACAGCGGCGCGATGAACAGCGCGAGGAACAGGGTGGTCTTCCGCCCCGCGTGCCGCATCAGCCCGATGGTGGCTGCGCCGGCGAGCGCGGTGGAGAGCGTCGCCACGAGCACGCCCAGCAGCAGGCTGTTGCCGAGCGCGGTCTGGTACAGCGAATTGCCGAGCAGCCGGGACATGGTCGCGAACGACCAGTGCGGGGGGTAGGGGAAGCTCGAGTTCCGCGACAGGCTGGCGAGGCCGATGTGCACGATCGGCAGGTAGAGGAAGAGGTAGGAGACGACGACGGTCGCGATCAGCGCGATCTTGCCCGGACGAAACCGCATCAGCTCCTCCCGAAGCCCGTGAAGCCGGTGCGGCGCAGGTCGACCGTGCGGAACGCCACGAACACCGCCGCGATCGAGAGCACGAACAGCACCACGCCCATGGCGGCGCCGAGCGCCCAGGTGCCGCTTTCGCCGAACTGCTGCGCCATCGCCATGCCGTAGAGCGTGCCGTTCGGGCCGCCGAGGAAGCGCGGCGCGAGCGTCGCCGAGAGGCAGGGGATGAAGCAGAGCGCGAAGCCGATCAGCGTGCCGAACAGGTTGAGCGGCCAGGCGATTTCGAAGAAGGCGCGCGCCGGGCTCGCGCCGAAGATCTTGGCGGCGTCGAGCAGCCGCTGGTCGAAGTTCAGCAGCGACAGGTAGATCACCGTCACCACGATCGGCAGGTAGAGGTAGACGAGCCCGATCGCGCTCGCGACGTTGGTGTACATGATGGCGCGCAGCGGCGCGGCCCCGAGCGACATCAGCACGCCGTTGACGAGGCCCACGGGTCCGAGCAGCCCCTGCAGCGCGATCACCCGCAGCACCTCGCCGGTGAGGAACGGCACCGCGAAGCCCAGCGTCAGCAGCAGCTTGTAGCGCCCGCCGTAGAGCGTGATGCCGTAGGCGACCGGCCAGGCGATGGCGGTGCAGATCACCGAGACCGCGGTCGCCATTGCGATCGAGCGGAGGAGGAAGGTGGCGTAGGCGCCGTCGGTCGCCAGCACCCAGTAGTTCCTGAGGTTCCAGTCCTGGACGATGTGGTAGTTCTCGGTCCGCCAGACGCTCAGCACCAGCATCGAGAGCAGCGGCAGGACGAACAGCGCGATCAGGAAAACGGTCGGGACGCCGAGCGTCAGCCAGGGGGCGAGGCGGCTCCTCACGCGGCGGCCTCCTTCTCGGGAAAGACGTCGACGTCGGCCGGGTCCCAGTGCGCGACCACGGCGTCGCCGGCGGAGAACTCCACCTCGGCGCGGGGCCGGCTCGCGATCATCTCGCCGGCGGCCCAGGTCAGGACGTACTCGGCGTAAGGCCCGCGCAGGATGACGTGCTTGACGGTCGCCGCCAGCGCGTTCGCGCCCACCGCGTGCAGCGTCTCCGGCGTCCGCAGCCGGATCTTCTCGTTCTTCACATAGGCCGCGACCGGCGCGCCGTCCTTGAGCCCGGGCCGGTCGGCGGTCGCGAGCGCGACGGCGCCGGCGTCGATCGCCGCGGTCGCGCCCTCGCGCTTCAACACGCCGACGAAGCGGTTCGAGCGCCCCACGAACTGGGCGATGAAGGCGGTCTTCGGCCGGTCGTAGATCTCGGCGCGCGGCGCGAAGTCCTCGATCCGGCCGTTCCGCACCACCGCGATCCGGTCGCTCATGGAGAGCGCTTCCTCCTGGTTGTGCGTGACGTAGATGAAGGGAATGCCGAGCGCCGTCTGGTGCTTGCGGATCTCGACCTCCATCTCCTGCCGCAGCTCGCGGTCGAGGTTGGCGAGCGGTTCGTCGAGCAGCAGCGCCTTCGGCCGGCCGACGAGCCCGCGGCCGAGCGCGACGCGCTGCTGCTGGCCGCCGGAGAGCTGGTTGGGATAGCGGCCCTCGAGCCCGCGCAGCGACAGGATGCCGAGCACCCAGTCGATGCGCTCGTCCATCTCCGTCTTCGGCAGCTTCAGCATGCGCAGCGGGAAGGCGAGGTTTTCGCGCACGGTCCGGTGCGGGAACAGCAGGAACTCCTGGAACACCATCGCGACGCCCCGCTTGTGCGGAGGCAGGTCCGTGACGTCCTCGCCGCCGATCAGCACCCGGCCGTTGGTCGGCTTTTCCAGCCCCGCGATGATGCGCAGCAGGGTGGTCTTGCCGGAGCCGCTGGGGCCCAGCAGCGAGACGAACTCGGTCTTCTCGATCGCCATCGCCACCCGGTCGACGGCCCATGCGGCGCCGTACTGCTTCGAGACGCCGTCGAGGGAGATGTAGGACACGCGCTGGGAACTCCTGCGGACGACGCGGATCGGAAAAGGGCTCGCGCGCCGGCGTTCGTGGGCGAGACGGACGCCGGCGCGCCGCTTGAGCGCGGCGGCCCGGGAAGGACCGCGCGCGCTCGAAGGGCTCAGGCGGCCTGCATGCGCGACCAGACCCGCTCCCACTTCTCCGTCGAGGACGGCTGGTCGAACATGTACATGTCCGACAGCTCCTCGGTGCGGTCCATGAGGTAGAGCTTCTGCTCCTCGGGGGTCGCGATCGAGCGGATGTCGATCGTGGTCGAGGCGCCGCCGATCAGCGCCTGCTGCTTCATGATGTCGGGCGAGAGCATCATGTCCATGAACTGCTCGCAGAGCGTGAGCGTGGGGCCGTCCGCGACGCCGGACGTGACAAGCCAGGTGTCGACCCAGCCGAGGCCGCCCTCCTTCGGGATGAGCTGGTGGGCGAAGTCGGCGTCGATCTCGCCCTTGGCCTTCTTGGCGAGCAGCACGCGGTAGGACTGCGCGAACTCCGGCGCCGCGGCGATCGCGCCGCTCTCGAGCAGCTGCTGCAGCGTGTTGTTGTCGTTGTAGCGGGTGAGCAGCAGCTTCTTCTGCTCGATCAGCAGCTTCTCGACGCCGGCCAGCTCCTCGTCGGTGAGGACGTACGGGTTGAACGGCTTGCCGTCCGGGCGCGGCTTGTCCTTGGTGCCCATGCGGGTCGCGACCAGGATGCCGGCGAGCGCGATGTTCTCCTCGAAGCGCGCGCTGGTGGCGAGCCGGCCGGAGAACGCGGGATCGAACAGGCACTCGATGCTCTGGACCTTGTCCTTCGGCATCATCGCGGTGTTGTAGGTCGTGCCGTAGCTGCCCCAGCACCAGGTGACGCCGAAGTGCGTGCCGGTGGCCTCGTCGGTCAGCAGCTTGAAGCGGTCCGGCTTGAACACCGGGAACACCTTGGCCGTGTTCGGGATCTTGGCGTAGTCGATCGCCCGGATCAGCTTCTCGCGGTAGTACAGCCCCGGCCAGAAGCCGTCCGCCTGCACCAGGTCGAAGTCCCGCGTGCCGCCGACGCGGAGCTTGTTGTAGGCCTCGGAGTTGCCGTCGAAGAAGGTCGGCGAGAACTTGACGTTGTGCTTGTCCTCGAAGGCCTTGATGACCTCGGGGATGGCGTAGACCTCCCACATCAGGGCGCGCAGCGTGGTCGGCGCGGCGGAGGCCGGGCGGACGTAGGGCATCGCCACCGCGGCGGCGGCGCCGGCGGCGATCGTCTTCAGCGCCTTGCGGCGGTCGAAGCCCGCGGGCGAGGCCGCAGACCCAAGCGGTAGGCTGTCGTTCGTCGTCATGGCCAAGCCCTTGTCACGAGGGGTGTGAGCGTCCGAGCCTGCCTTGGTCGTTTCCCCGATTTCTTCGCGCGGGCCTCGGCCGCAGGCGGCAGCCGGGCCCGCTTCGCAGTCCGGTCCGTTCAGGCCGCGGCCTTGAACGGGTTCTCGGCGTCGGCGTAGTTGACCGGCGTCATGTGCCAGCCCTCCACATGCTTCCGCCAATAGGTGTCCTTGAGCGTCTGGCTGATCGGCCCCGGCCGGTCGTTGCCGTAGATCCGGTCGTTGACGCGCGAGCAGGGCATGACGCCGCCGGCGGTCGTCGCCGTGAACACCTCGTCGGCGTCCATCAGGTCGTCGAAGGTGATCGGGCCGATGACCGGCTCCAGCCCCAGCTCCGGGCAGAGGTCGAGCACGGACAGGCGGGTGACGCCCTCGAGCGCGCCGCGGTCCGGCGTGATCACCTTGGTCCCCTTGACGATGAAGACGTTGAAGCCGGCGCCTTCGGTCAGGTAGCCCTCCTGATCGAGCAGGATGGCCGTGTCGAAGCCCTTGTCCTTCGCCTCGAACATGCCGCGGGTGAAGTCGCGCCACATGTAGTTCTTGAGCGTCGGGTCGAGCGACTTCGGCGAGATCCGCGGCACCGAGGCGACCAGCAGATGCGCGCCGCGCTCCTGCACCTCGGGCTTGATCACGTCCACCCACGGCACGGCGTAGGCGATGAAGGTGTTGTCGCAGTCCATCGGGTCGCGCGAGCCGTAGACGCGCGGGATGCCGCGGGTCGAGAGCATGGCCACGAAGGCGCGCTTCAGGCCCGAGAGCGCCACCACCTTGCCGAGGATCTCGCGCATCTCGTCGCGGGTCACGCCCGGGTCGAGCCGGTAGCCGTCGAGCGACTTGTGGAAGCGGGTGAGGTGGTCTTCGAGGCGGAAGAAGGCGCCGTCGGTGACGTGCACGACGTCGTAGGTGACGTCGGAATGGGTGAAGCCCCAGTCGCCGATCGGGATCTTGGCCTCCGCGATCGGCACGTAGACGCCGTTCATGTAGGCGGCGCCCATCGAGAAGTCCGGCGCAGTGTCGCTCATGTGGTTCGCTCCTGAAAGCGGGATCGGTCGCGTTCGGAGGCCACGTTCGCGCTCGAGCGGTCCGGCCAAAAGCGCCGCTTGGGCAAGAAGCGACAGGGCCACTTTTCAGGCATGCCTGTTTCTGCGGCGACGGTCATGGCGCCACGTCCCGCGCCGGCCCGCCGGCGTCGACCACCTCGACCCCGGCCGCGACCAAGGCGTCGGCGATCGGTCCCGCGGGGACCGCGTCCGTGACGATCCGGCCGACCGCCTCCAGCGGCGCGACGACGAAGGGCGCGTTGCGGTCGAACTTCGACGCGTCCGCGAGCACCGTGACGGCGCGCGCCTGGGCCACCATCGCGCGGGCGATCTCGGCCTCGCGGGCGTCGTAGTCGAGCACGCCCGCCTCATGCACGGCGCCGACGGTCAGCACCGCGTGGACCGCGTGGAAGCGGCGGATCTGGTCGATCGCCATGGCGCCGAGGCATTCGGCGCCGCCGTCGCGGTACTCGCCGCCGAGCAGGAAGGCCTGGGCGTCCTCGCCGCGGGAGGCGAGGGCTGCGATCGCCGCCGAATTGGTGATGACGGTGAGCCCGCGCGCCCGCGACAGCTCCTCGGCGAACAGCAGCGTGGTGGTGCCGGTGTCGACGAACAGCGTGTCGCCGGGCCGGAACAGCCCGATCGCCGCGCGCGCGACGGCGCGCTTGGCGGCGGCGTTCTCCGCGAGCCGCGCCTGGAACGGGCCTTCGCGGTCCGGCTCGTACAGGCTGAGGCCCGGCAGCGTGGCGCCGCCGTGCAGCTTGCGCAGCCGGCCCTGGCCGTCGAGTTCGGCGAGGTCGCGGCGGATGGTCTCGCGGGACGCGTCGAGCGCGTCGGCGAGAGCGTCGACCGACACCCTCTCCCGCTCCAGCACCATCGCCACGATCCGCTCGCGCCGCTTGTCCGGCCTCATGCCGCGCCTCTCCCCTGATATGCACGAACGGTCATTCATGTTGACCGAACAGTCAAGTTGAGAGTTTCATGTTGTGGAAGCGCGCCATTGTTGGCGCGGGAACCGGAGCAGCGGAGCGCGATGCCCCTCGCGGACGTGGCGATCATCGGAGCGGGCGCGGTCGGCTGCGCCATGGCCCGGCGCTTCGCTCTCGAGGGCGCGAAGGTGCTGGTGCTGGAGCGCGGCGCCGATCTCCTGTCGGGCGCGAGCAAGGCCAACAGCGCCATCCTGCACACCGGCTTCGACGCACCGCCGGGGAGTCTCGAGCAGGCCTGCGTGCAGGCGGGCTACGCCGAGTACATGGCGATCCGCGGGCGCCTCAACCTGCCGGTGCTCGAGACGGGCGCCATGGTCGTGGCCTGGACGGAGGCGGAGCAGGCCGCGCTCGACGGCGTCGAGGCGCAGGCGCGGGCGAACAGCGTCGACGACGTGCGGCGGCTCGGCCCCGCCGAGATCCGGGCGCGGGAGCCCCATCTCGGAGAGGGCGCGCGCGAGGCGCTGCTGGTCCCGCGCGAGCATGTCATCGATCCCTGGTCGCCCTTCCTCGCCTATCTCCTGCAGGCGAAAGCGCTCGGGGCCGAAATCCTGTTCGGGGCGGAGGTGGCGGCGGGGCGCAGAGAGGAGGAGCACTGGCGGCTCGAGACCTCGCGCGGACGGCGCCGGGCCCGCGTCGTGATCAACTGCGCGGGGCTCTATGGCGACGTCGTCGACCGCCGCCTGCTGGGCGAGAGCGCCTTCGAGATCCGGCCCCGGAAGGGCCAGTTCGTGGTGTTCGACAAGGCCGCCGCGAGCCTGCTGCGCACGATCGTGCTGCCGGTTCCGACCGAGCGCACCAAGGGCGTCGTGCTCTGCCGCACCGCGTTCGGGAACGTGCTGGTGGGGCCGACCGCCGAGGAGCAGCAGGACCGCGACCGCGCCGCGACCGACGAGGCCGCGCTCAAGGCGCTGATCGCCCGCGCGGTCGAGATGCTGCCGGCGCTCGAGGGCATGCCCGTCACCGCGACCTACGCGGGCCTCCGCCCCGCGACCGAGGAGAAGGGCTACCGGATCGCGGCCATGCCGGACAGGAGCTGGATCACGGTCGGCGGCGTCCGCTCCACCGGCATGACGGCGGCGCTCGGGATCGCCCGCCATGTCTACGGCCTCTACGAGCGGCTCGGCCATTCGCATGCGGCGGTCGCCGAGCCCGAGTGTCCGCCCATGCCCAACCTCGCCGAGCACCTGCCGCGGGACTGGAGCGCAGCCGGCCACGGCGGAGTCGTCTGCCACTGCGAACTGGTCACCAAGCGCGAGATCGAACAGGCGCTCGCAGGTCCGCTGCCCGCGGGCGACTTCGGCGGCTTGAGGCGCCGCACCCGCTGCGCCATGGGGCGCTGCCAGGGTTTTCATTGTCTCGCGCGCCTCGCCGTCTTGACCGAGGGGCGCTTCGCAGCGCCGCTCGCGACCCCGACCGAGGCCCCGTGAGCGGCGCGGCTGTCGACGTCGAGGTCGAGGCGCTGGTCGTCGGCGCCGGTCCGGCGGGGCTTGGCCTCGCGACGCGGCTGAAGGCGCGGGGCGTCGCGTCGGTGCTGGTCGTCGACCGCGAGGCGGACGCCGGCGGCAACCCGCGCCACTGCGGCCATCCGCCGTTCGGCCTGCGGGAGTTCGGCCGCGTGCTGACCGGCCCGGCCTACGCCCGGCGGCTGGCCGAGCGCGCGGTCCGCGCGGGCGTCGCGCTCAGGCTCGCGACCAACGTGGTCGCCATCGAGCGCGCGGGCGAGGCGCTGGTCGTCACGACCGCCGGCGACGACGGCGTCCGCCGCATCGCCGCGCGCCGGCTGGCGCTCGCGACCGGCGTGCGCGAGACCCCGCGCGCGGCCCGCCTGGTCTCCGGCGAGCGGCCGCTCGGCGTGCTCACAACAGGCGCGCTGCAAGCTTTCGTGTATCTGCACGGCAAGGCGCCGTTCCGCTATCCTTTGGTCGTCGGCACGGAGCTCGTCGCGCTGTCGAGCCTGCTCACCTGCCGCAGGATCGGCGCCGCGCCCGTCGCCATGGTCGAGGAGCGGGCCGGGCCGCAGTGCTTTCCGCCCTTCATGGCGCTGCCGCGGCTCGTCGGCGTGCCGTTGCATTACGGCGCCCGGGTCGTCGACATCGCTGGGAGCCCTCGGGTGCGGCGGGCGACGCTCGCCCATGCCGACGGCTCGAGCTCGGAGATCGCCTGCGACGGCGTGCTGTTCACCGGCCGCTTCACGCCGGAGGCGAGCCTCGCCCGCGCCGCGGGCCTGACCATGGACCTCGCGCGCGGGAGGCCTGTCCTCGACGCCTTCGGCCGGTCGAGCGATCCGCGGATCTTCGCAGCCTGCGTGTTGGACCGCAGCGTCGAGACCGCGGGCTGGTGCTGGTCCCGCGGACGTGCGATCGCCGATCATCTGGCCGCCGACCTCGCCGGCCGGCTTCCCCCGCCGTAACGTGGCGCCCATGCGGATCGCGGCGATCGACCAGGGCACCACCTCCACCCGCGCGCTCGTGGTCGACACGGGCGACGGGGCCGCCGCGATCGCGCACGCCGTGCGCCACGCGCAAAGCCATCCCGCCCCCGGCTGGGTGGAGCACGACGCGGACGAGCTGCTCGCCAACGTCCGCGCCTGCGTCGCCGCGGCGGGCCCCGTCGACGCGCTCGCGCTCGCGAACCAGGGCGAGAGCTGCCTCGCCTGGGACGCCGTCACCGGCGAGGCGCTGTCGCCGGTGATCGTGTGGCAGGACAACCGCACCACTGACGCGGTGGCCGGACTGGCCGACCACGCGGCGCTGGTCGAGGCGCGCGCAGGCCTTCCGCTCGACGCCTATTTCTCCGCCTCCAAGCTCGGCTGGCTGCTCCGTCACCTCCCGCGCGTGCGCGAGGCGCGGGAGGCCGGGCGGCTGCGGCTCGGCACGACCGACGCGTTCTTTCTCGACAGGCTCGCCGGCGTGTTCGCGACCGACGTCGCCACCGCCTCGCGCACTTCGTTGATGCGGCTCGCGACGGGGCGCTGGGACCCGGAGCTCTGCGCGCTGTTCGGCGTTCCTCTCGACTGCCTGCCGGAGATCCGCCCCACCGTCGGCCGGTTCGGCCGCATCGGGGGCGTCCCCGTCGTCGCCTCGGTCGTGGACCAGCAGGCGGCGCTCTACGGCCACGGCTGCCGCGCGCCCGGCGACGCCAAGATCACCTTCGGCACGGGCGCTTTCGCGCTGGCGGTCACCGGCGGCGAGATCGTGCGCGCGGCGGGGGAGGGGCTGCTGCCGACCGTCGCCTGGGCGATCGGCGACGCGACCACCTACGCGGTGGACGGCGGCGTCTACGACGCCGGGTCCGCCATCGAATGGGCGATGCGGATCGGTATCGTCGACGATCTTTCGCAGCTCGACGGCTTTGAAACGCCGTCGGCGATCGACCGCGGGCTGGTCTTCGTCCCCGCGCTGTCGGGCCTCGCCTGCCCCCACTGGGACCGCTCGGCCGCCGCGCTGTTCCTCGGCATGTCGGCCGCCACCACCCGCGCCGATCTCCGACAGGCGCTGCTGGAGGGGATCGCGCTCCGCACCGCGGAAGTGGTCGCGGCGATCCATGCGCGCGTCCCCCTCGCGCCCGCGATATCCATCGACGGCGGCCTCAGCCGCAGCGGCTACTTCGCGCAGTTCCTCGCCGACAGCCTCGGGCGCGAGGTGGTCGTCGGCGCCTTCGACGAGCGCACGGCCTTCGGCGCGGCGGCGCTCGCGGCCTCCGCCTTCGGGATCGACCTCGCAGCCCCGGCTGAGGCTCGCCGCCATGCGCCCCGCGGGCCGGAGACGCGGGACGCCCGCCGCACGCGCTTCGCCGAGGCCGTCGCCCGAACCCGCGGGTGGCGCGCCGTCTGAGTCGACGGGTCGGAGATGGGCGGAGCGGCCTTCAATCCGCGTGACGCGCAGCCCATATGGCGGGAACGCCCGCCTCCGGACCGCCAGGACCCCAGTGACGCTCAGCATCCCCTTCGACAACAGCTACGCCCGCCTGCCCGACGCGTTCCATCGCCGGACGCCGCCGACGCCGGTGGCCGCGCCGCGCCTCGTCGCGCTGAACCGCGGGCTCGCCGATGAGCTGGGGCTCGATCCCGGGGCGCTGTCGGGCGAGGCGGGGGCGCAGGCCTTCGCCGGCAACGCCGTGCTCGCCGGGTCCGATCCAATCGCCGCCGCCTACGCCGGGCACCAGTTCGGCCAGTTCGTGCCGCAGCTCGGCGATGGGCGGGCGATTCTGCTGGGCGAGGTCCTGGACCGGGCGGGCCTCCGCCGCGACATCCAGCTCAAGGGTTCGGGCCCGACGCCGTTCTCGCGCAACGGCGACGGGCGCGCGGCGCTGGGGCCCGTGCTGCGGGAGTACCTCGTCAGCGAGGCGATGGCCGCGCTCGGCGTGCCGACCACGCGGGCGCTTGCGGCGGTGACGACCGGCCAGCCGGTGCACCGGGAGCGCAAGCTGCCGGGCGCCGTGCTGACGCGCGTGGCCGCGAGCCACATCCGCGTCGGCACCTTCCAGTTCTTCGCCGCCCGCCGAAACCTCGAGGCGCTGACCGCGCTGGTCGATCACGTCGTCGCCCGGCACTATCCCGAGCGCGCCGCGCGGCCCGACCGGGCGCTCGCGCTGCTCGAAGGCGTCGTCGCGCGCCAGGCGGCGCTCGTCGCGCAGTGGATGCACGTCGGCTTCGTGCACGGCGTCATGAATACCGACAACTGCTCGATCGCGGGCGAAACCATCGACTACGGCCCCTGCGCCTTCCTCGACGCCTACGATCCCAAGGCGGTGTTCAGCTCGATCGATCGCCACGGCCGCTACGCCTTCGCCAACCAGCCCGCGATCGCGCACTGGAACCTGACGCGGCTGGCCGAATGCCTGCTGCCGCTGATCTCCGACGACGAGGACCGCGCCATCGCCGAGGCGACCGAGGCCCTCGACGGCTTCGCGCCCGCCTTCGAGGCCGCATATTTCGCCGGCTACCGTGGCAAGCTCGGCCTGCGGACGGAGGAGGCCAGCGACGCGGATCTCGTCCAGGAGCTGCTCGACCGCATGGCCGAGGGCATGGCGGATTACACCCTGACCTTCCGCAGACTTGCGGCGGTCGCGGAGGGCGACCCGGAGGCCGCCGCGCGCGATCTGTTCGTCGATCCGACGGCGTTCGACGCCTGGGCGGAGCGTTACCGCGAGCGGCTCGCGCGCGAGCCCGACGACGCCGGCGTGCGCCGGCGGCGGATGGAGCGCGCCAACCCGGCGCTCATCCCGCGCAACCATCTCGTCGAGGCGGCGCTGGCCGCGGCGGTCGAGGACGGCGACTTCGCGCCCTTCGACGCCCTGCGCGCCGCGCTGTCCGACCCCTACGCCCCGGAGGCCGACGCCTCGCCCTACGCCGACGCGCCGCCGGTCGCGGAGGAGCCCTACCGGACGTTTTGCGGCACCTGAGCGGGAGCCAAGGCGGACAGGGCGCGGCCCTTGGGCTAGGAAGCGGGAGCTTTCACGGTCGAACCTGACGGAGATGGACCCCATGTCGCCTGCCGAGTACCGCGCCGCTCTGGCCGAAGTCGGGCTCTCGCTCTCGAGCGCGAACAAGTTCTTTCAGGCCGACGAGCGCACCACGCGGCGCTGGGCCGCGGACGACAACGGCAAGGATGTGCCGCGCGCCGTGGCGATCACGCTCCGGCTGATGGCGAAGTACAAGCTGACGCCCGAAGACGTCACGGTGCTGATGAACGAGGCCGAAGACGCCGGCTGAGCGATGCGCGGCGCCGGCGGTGAGGCCGGCGCCGCGCATCCGGGACGGACGATCCGTCGGTCAGCGCCAGTCGTTCTTGCGCTCGCGCCACTCGCGGCGGCGATCCTGGGCGTCTTCGCGACGCTCCCGCCGGACGTGCTGGGCCCTGCGGTCGGCGTCGCGGCGGGCCTCCCATTCGCGCCGCGCGCGGCGGTCGTCCCGCCGTCCGCGGTAGTCCTCGCCCACCACGATGGTGCTGCGTTCGTAGCCGTATCCGCCGCCGTAGCCGCGCCGTTCGCCGTTGCAGCCGGCGAGCGCCAGGGCGCAGGCGCCGACGGCGAGCAAGATCATCGGTTTCATCGGTCGTTCTCCCACTGCGTCCATCGTTTTGGGATCGATGGACGGTTTTCGACGCCGCGACCGCGCGCCCGGTCCCTCGGCGAGGGCGCGGCCCGGCGCGCGTGCGAATCCCACGCGTTGCGCGGGGGGCCTCTTCTTACCGCATCAGGACGGATCTGGTTACCGCAGGCGCTCCGCTGCGACGCATGCGCGCGGAAAACGTAAAATAGTTTGACAAATTGCCGGCTCGTTTCAACATGCAGGGCGTAACGCCACCGCATGAGGAACGACACAATGGCTGAAGAGACCGCGTCCGCGACCGACGCCGAGAAGGCTGCAAAGCGCGAGGCCAAACGCGCCGCGCGCGTGGCGGCGGGCGCCGAGGCGAAGGCCGCGGCGCGCGAGGCCGCCAAGGCGGCGCGCGTCGCCGCCAAGCGCAAGGAGCGCCGGGCCGCGAAACCCAAGGCGTCGCCGGCCGCCGAGCCGGCGTGAGCTAGGCCGCCGAAGCAGAGGGAGGCCGCCCCGCGGGCGGCTTCCCTGCGACCCACGCGCGCAAGACGCGGCCAATATTGCGTTGCGGTACGTTGACTCGCGCCCAACGCTTTCCCACACTCGGCGTCAACTCGCTGAGGGGTGGGCAATGAACGATTTCGAAAGAGATTTCGAGGATCGGGACAGGGCTTCCGAGGACGCGGACTGGGGCTTTCGGTCCCTGAGATGGGAGCCCGCCGCGGCGCACCGCGTCGCCGAGCAGGAGCGGCGCGAGGTCAACGAGGGCCGGCAGCGCTGCCAGCAGTCCGCCCCGCAGGAGCGCCGCTGAGCCGGCGGCCGCTGCTCCAGCGACGCGCGCGAGCCGCCCCTTCGGGCGGCTTTTTCATGCGCCCGGCCCCGCCCCCGCGTGTCGCCGCGGACACGCCGCCCCGCGGCTCCTCCACCTTTGGTCACGAATTGCTCGCTTCGGACGATCGTCGCCCTAGCCTTGGACGGGCAGGGATGCGAACCGTTCCAACGTGCGCCGCAGCGCACCCAAAGCGTTGAGTTGAGGAGCCAGGGCTGACATGAGCGATGGAGCGGCGGGCGCGGCGGATCTTCCCGAGCGCGAGGGCATGGACTTCGACGTGGTCGTGGTCGGCGGCGGCCCGGCGGGCCTCGCCACGGCGATCCGCCTGAAGCAGCTCGACCCCGAGCTCTCCGTCGTCCTGCTGGAAAAAGGCTCCGAGGTCGGCGCCCATATCCTGTCGGGCGCGGTGGTCGATCCGATCGGCCTCGACGCGCTGCTCCCCGACTGGCGCCAGGACGAGACCGTCTTCGCCAAGACCGAGGTGACCGACGACCGCTTCCTCTACCTGACGGAGAAAAGCGCGATCCGGCTGCCGGGCTTCGGCATGCCCAAGATCCTGTCGAACCACGGCGCCTTCGTCGTCTCGCTCGGCGACGTCACGCGCTGGCTGGGCGCGCAGGCCGAGGCGCTGGGCGTCGAGATCTACCCCGGCTTCGCGGCGAACGAGATCCTGTTCGACGACAAGGGCGCCGTCACCGGCGTCGCGACGGGCGACATGGGGATCGCGAAATCCGGCGAACCCGGCCCGAACTACACCCGCGGCATGGAGCTGCGTGGGCGTTACGTGATCTTCGCGGAAGGCGCCCGCGGCCAGCTCTCGAAGCAGCTCATCAACCGCTTCAAGCTCGACGCCCATTCCGAGCCGCAGAAATACGGCCTCGGCCTGAAGGAGCTGTGGCAGGTCGATCCGGCGAAGCACAAGCCCGGCCTCGTCCAGCACTCCTTCGGCTGGCCGCTCGACGACAAGACCGGCGGCGGCTCGTTCCTCTATCACTTCGGCGACGGGCTGGTCTCCGTCGGCTTCGTGGTGCACCTGAACTACGCCAACCCCTACCTCTCGCCCTTCGACGAGTTCCAGCGCTTCAAGACGCACCCGGCGATCCGCGACACCTTCGAGGGAGGCAAACGCCTCTCCTACGGCGCCCGCGCCATCACCGAGGGCGGTTTCCAGTCCGTGCCGAAGCTTAGCTTCCCCGGCGGCGCTCTGGTCGGCTGCGCGGCGGGCTTCGTCAACGTCCCCCGCATCAAGGGCAGCCACAACGCCATCCTGTCGGGCAAGCTCTGCGCCGAGCATGTGGTGGACGCGCTGAAGGCCGGCCGCGCCCAGGACGCGCTCGACGCCTACGACGCCGCCTGGCGCGACAGCGCGATCGGCAAGGACCTGAAGCCCGTCCGCAACGTCAAGCCGCTGTGGTCGAAGTTCGGCACCCGCCTCGGCGTCATGCTCGGCGGCCTCTCCATGTGGGCGGAGCAGTTCGGCCTCTCGCTGTTCGGCACGCTGCCCCACGGCAAGCCGGACTACGCCGCGACGGGCGAGGCGAAGGACTTCGCGCGCATCGCCTACCCCAAGCCCGACGGCAGGATCAGCTTCGACAAGCTCTCGTCCGTGTTCCTGTCCAACACCAACCACGAGGAGGACCAGCCCCCGCACCTCAAGGTGAAGGACATGTCGCTCCAGAAGACCTCGGAGCACGACGTGTTCGCGGGGCTCAGCCAGCGCTACTGCCCGGCGGGCGTCTATGAGTGGGTGGAGGAGGGCGCGGACGCGCCGCGCTACCAGATCAACGCCCAGAACTGCGTGCACTGCAAGACGTGCGACATCAAGGACCCGAATCAGAACATAGTGTGGGTCGCGCCGGAGGGCGCGGGCGGGCCGAATTATTCGGGGATGTGAGCTTAAACTTTTTTGACGATTTTCAACTGACCTCGATCTGTTTCGATGTCGTAGAAGTTTAGTTGGTCCTGCAGGTGAAGTCGATGTGCCTGGGATCTTAGTCGTTGGACGATTATTTTGTTGATAAGGCTACGTAGTGTAACTTTATCGTATCCGAGCGCATTGCAGATAAGGTTGTAAAGACTAAAGAGGCTTACGAGCGATATAATCACTTTCCAAATCGTTAGATCTGTCAGATATCCTGTAATATATTGATAAACTGCTAGAATGCAAATAAAAATCATAACTGATCTCGCAATAAAATCCACAGAATTGGCTATTTTGTTAATATTATCGACTAGGCCATTCAGCTGTTTTTCGCTTCTTGATTCAAAAAGTTGTGCTGCTTTCTCGGCTTTAGCGAGTTCTTCTTGTGCCTTTTCGCTTTCGATCTGATGCTGAGATATTTTTGCCGCTGCTGCAGCGCGATCGCTTGCAATCTGGTCTTCATATTTCTCCCTGACCTCGTCGGCGGTAGCCTCGCGGATCACGTCTAATAGGCGCTCTGCATTTTCTGCGGATACTACGTTCTCGTTGTTGAATGTTTCATCGGTGAGCTTCTGGACGCTCCGACTGTCCAGCATTAATAAGTTAAACTCGTCAATTCTAGATGATGTAACCTTTTTGAGTTGATCTGCGAGAGCACGGCGAACCTCTGGCCTGAGCTGAAGCACTCTATCACAAGATGCAATAAGATGCCCACGCGGGATTGCATCATTCTGACCAAGGCCGGTTCTAAGCCAAGCAATCGTGGCTAGCTCTCGCTGGTGAACTATCGGAGATTCTTGTCCTTCAAGGATAATTCTACTCTGCAAGCAATACTTTCTTGTGTGCCTAACGAAGGCATTGTTTCGCGTGACCATAACGTAACGGTTACTGAATATGTCGATAGCGCTGCGACCCTCACGAAGCCTAATGGTTAAAGCGGCTGCAGTAGCGTCGTGTTCTCGCGCATTTAGCTGCTCAACCCAACTAACAGACGCTAAAAAGTCTTCGTACTGCTCTGATGTAAAATATTTATGAAGATACGGATTATCATTTAAGGAGATCTGCCTAATAGTAATGCCTAACCGTTCCAAGGCAGCTTCTGGATTATTCGCTACTGCGCGAACATATTCAATTGATGTTTCTTTCTTTATGAGTGCGTTGTGCGTGTACCCGTGCCGTAAGCTGGGTTCCAAGGTCAGCATGCCTCGCAAATTTCTTTGCATCTCTAGGCACGTGATAGGGAAAACGATTAATCGAGCTCCAATAGCCCGAAGAGAGTCGAGTATGGCAGAGATATCCTCTTTGTGTGCATGGCCCGAGCAGCCAAGGTAATCTAATGCGAGAGGAGCGTCGATTATGATTGTTAAGCTGGTTTTTGCTTCAGACGTCGTCGGCTTTATAAAATCTTCGACAACTTCTGTAAGCAATGCAATCGATGCCAGTCTTACCAAATGTTCCGTGTATTTCGGGTGCTTTCGAAGGAGGTATCGAACAAAACGGGCGCAGATGTACCGATCATTTGGATCTAGAGGGCGTCCCCCTTCCTCAAGCTTCTCAAGAATTGATTGTGCCTCTCCAGAAGGTTCAAGATAGCCGAACTCGGGTGAGTAGGCACCTTGTCCTTGTGAGTCCATCGAAACAAGAAATCGTATTAGTATATCTTTAAGATCGTCGCGATTTTTATGATAACTAAGAAGATCAGAAACTAGTACCGGAAACCGTTCAAATAGATCAATTATTTCTTCGAATATTAAAGTAATTCCGGTCTCGTTACCGCTAGCCTGCGATTGATATCGAACAATATAGGCGGCGTCCCGACCCGATTGATTGATTTTCCTGAGTATTCCCTTTCGTTCGAGGCGAGGTATGAATTTCTCGGCAATGTCTCCAGTGAAGCGCCATCCGTATAATCGGTGCACTCCGGTTGCGAATAACCTATGATCGAAAATTTTGTTGTCGAATGCAGACAGTACGGGATCAAAAAATGGTATCAATGCATCTAGAACGTCGCCCTGGCCTCCGCCTAATTCAGACAATGCCGAATAAACTCGCAGGGCTTGGCGGGTGAGGGTACTCAAAGTCGCGACTCCGCGGATGACACGTAATTCGTGCATGCTGCACGTTTCGGTCCTCGATTCCTATCTATCGATGTTCGGCAATATGTTCACGAATGGCGGTTAAGCTGGACCTTTAGATGGCCTGCCACTCCCGAACTGGGGCTGTCAGCGTTCTCTCCTCGATCTGACCGTCAACTGGGCCGCACAGCAACTGACTGAAAATGCAGTCGTGGATGCCGGGCTTTGACGGACATGACGCAGCGCGTGGTCCGAGGGGCGGTCTATCCCGCCCGCCCCATAGCCTGCCCCACATAGACCACCGCGGCGCACCCCACGGGAAAGACGATCTCGTTGACGGCGAGCGCCGCGATCTCCGGCGCTGTGGCGAGCGCGGCTGACAGGCGCAAGGCGAGCGCCGCGCCGCCGAAGACGAGGCCGACGGCGAGGCCCGTCGCGGCGTAGGGCGGCAGCCTCTGGACGCCGCGCTGGACAAGCGTCGCGAGGACGAAGCCGAGCACGGCGTATTCGACCGCCTTCAACCCGGCGAGCGCGATTAGGGGGAGGGCGGCGGGCTTCGCGCTCAGGCCGATCGCGGCGCTGAGCGTCTGGTTCATGGCCTTGGCGGCGGCGACGCCGAGCGGCGCGAACAGCGCGGCGATGAGGCCCGCTAGCGCCGCCTTCGCCCGGAACGCCGACACCCCGACCGAGGCCCCGAGGCACACCACCGCCGACCAGGCGACGCCCGCCGCGAGATCGACCGCAAAAGCTGCGGCCGGTACGGAGGCCCCAAAACTCAGCTTCGCCGCCAGCACCAGCCCCTGCACGGCGAAGCCGAGCAGCACGGCGAGCGCCGCGAGCGTGGCCAGGCGTCGGAGCGGGTCGTGGGTCTCGGGGGCGGGCAGGCTGGTCATGCGCTCATGTTTCGCAGGCGCCGCGCTGGCGTCAATGGCCGGGCGGGCCGGCGCCTTCGTCCCCCTCCCCCTTGCGGGGAGGGGTTAGGGTGGGGGTGGCGCAGAACGGCGCGCGCCAACGCCGAGCGGCGGCGTGGGCGGACCGGCTCATCCGGAACCACCCCCACCCCCGGCCCCTCCCCACAAGGGGGAGGGGAGACCCACGCGCGGGCCTTCGGCGAGGGGGCCACCCACCGCCGTCGTCCTCCGGCTTGACCGGAGGACCCACCTCAAGCGTCGAGCGCCACGCCTGACATGGGTGGTCCGGTCAAGCCGGACCACGACGGCTCGCGGGGGCGGGGGGGCGGCCCGCACGACGCTGCCGCAAGGTGCGGGGACCGTTCCGCCGCATCGCTCCGGGCCACCCGCCCCGTCGTCCTCCGGCTTGACCGGAGGACCCATCTCCAGCGTCGAGCGCCACGCCCGACATGGGTGGTCCGGCCAAGCCGGACCACGACGGCGCGTGGAAGGAAGCGCAGAGGGCGCCCCCACAACCACCCTTGACTTTATTCCTATCACCCTGCACCTTTTCCCGGCCACTCCCCGTCACGGGAGGCGTGTCCGGACCGGCCGGCCATGCGGGGAGGGGGCGGCGCCTGCGGCGGGGATGACCGGATGTCACCGCCCCGGGACGTCTGAGCTGCGGGGCCTTCCCGGCGCGCGCGTTCCTCATGAGGGCGCAAGGGCCGAGAAGCGTTGCGAGGCCCGCCCGCACTACGACGGGCGCCCTACACCAGGGTCGGACCCGCCTGAACGCGGCGGCTTGGCCTCCGGTCCCAAAGGCCGAAGGCTTCAGCCCCCCGCGAGGGACGCCACATACAAGCCAGGGGGTCGCCCTCAGGTTTGGAAAGGCCTCCCGGCAGGAGCGCCCCGGAGCCGACTGCAGCCAGGCGCGAAACCGCCGCGCGCGGAACGTCGGGCGACCGACATCTGCTTTCTACAGAACAGGGTGGCCCGGCGTTCCGCGCCTTCCCGGTTTCACATTGCGTGGAGTCGTCATCGCAGGGATCGAACGGCCGTGGGGCGAATAAGCCCCGGCGGGCGGATTTTCGCGTGCGGAGGAGGCGGGATCGATGGGGATCACGGACCAACGGGCGATGGACGAACGCCGCGCGGCGGGCCAGCATCGCGGCCGATCCGGCGCGCGACAGAACGCCGGACGCGTCATTTCGAGGAGCGCCCTGTCTTGAGGACCGCCATGCACGCCGCCCGTCTCGCCCTGATCGCCGGTTCGCTCGCCCTAGGCGGCGCAGCCCTCGCCGCCTCGCCGCCGTCGCGCGCGCCGGGCCTGTGGGAGACCGCGACGATCACCGACGCCGGGCGCACGGTCGCGAAGGAGTGCGTGGGGGCGGGGACCGACCGGCTGGTGCGCCAGGCCATGACGGGGCTCACCTGCCGCAACGACGACTTCAAGCGCACCGAGGACGGCGGCTACGCGGCCGGCGCGATCTGCCGGTCGGGGCCGACCTCGATCGACAACAGAATCGTGGTGTCGGGGGATTTCGAGAGCTTCGCGCGGGCCGAGGCCACCACCGTGATGACGGGGCTCGCGGGCGAAGTGGGCGGCGAGCGCCGCTTCCGCACCACCATCGAGGCGCGGAAGCTCGGGGAATGCGCGCCCGGCCAGCGGCCGGGCGACGTCATTCTGTCCAACGGCACGGTGATCAACGTGCCGGCGGGCAAGTGAGCGGGCAAGTGAGCGAGGCGTGCTGACGCGTGAGCGAGGCCTGGGGCCTCGCTTCGACTCAGGTCCGGTCGAAGCCGCCGGTGGCCGGGGCCGCGCCGCCGGCGCTGGGCGCGCCTGCGCCGAAGCGCGGCGAACGGGCGCCGCCGACGGGACGGGGCTTCTTCTTCGGGCCGGGGATCAGGCCTTCGCGCTGGGCGGCCTTGCGGGCGGCCTTGCGGGTGCGGCGGACGGCCTCGGCCTTCTCGCGGGCGCGCTTCTCGGACGGCTTCTCGTAGGCCTTCCGCTGGCGCATCTCGCGGAACACGCCTTCGCGCTGCATCTTCTTCTTCAGGACCTTGAGGGCCTGGTCGATGTTGTTGTCGCGTACGAGAACCTGCACGTCGTCTCCTTCAAGCTCGATGTGTGCGGCGCGGGGCCGGGAGCGATAGCGCTTGAGAACGCGGAGACGTTCCGGCGCACGCCGTCAAAAGGAACAAGTCGCGCCCGAGTGGCGCGAGGCCTTCGTGGGTACGGCTTAGGCGAACAAAGGGCCGGACATGCGAAGCCGCATCAGTCCGGCGCGGCCGCGGGCGCGACGCCGGCCCACGGGAGACGCTTCAATTGGGGGCGGAGGCCCGGATGTCAAGTGCGCGATGTCCGCAGCGCCCGCAAAGAGCGCGCTGTCGCCGGCGTGCGCGGCATGGTATCAAGACGGATGTCAGACCGCATCCATCGTTACAAAGTCGGCCAGCACGTCTCGCTCGCCGCGTCCGCCTACGGCCGCACGGCCGCCGAGGTCGAGATCGTCCGGCTCATGCCGGCCGAGCGCGACGACCTCGAGCCGCAGTACCGCGTCAAGAGCCGCGGCGAAAGCCACGAGCGCGTCGTCGGCGAGGGCATGATCGCCTCGCCCTTCGGCGCCGGCGCCTGATCCCACATCCTCGGGAGCTCGACCCATCCTCATGACCTTTCTACGCAGTCTTTCGACCGGAGCCTTCGTTCTCGCCATGACCCTCAGCGCCGCCGCCGCCGAAACCAAGACCCTGCCTTCGGGCCTCGCCTATGTCGACGAAGCCGTCGGCTCCGGCCCCGAGGCCGTGCCCGGCAAGACGGTGCAGGTGCATTACACCGGCTGGCTCGACAAGGGCGGCGAGAAGGGCGCGAAGTTCGATTCGTCCCGCGACCGCGGCCAGCCCTTCGCGTTCGCGCTGGGCGGCGGCCAGGTCATCAAGGGCTGGGACGAGGGCGTCGCCGGCATGAAGGTCGGCGGCAAGCGCACGCTGACGATCCCGGCCGAGCTCGGCTACGGCGCGCGCGGCGCCGGCGGGGTGATTCCCCCGAACGCCACGCTGATCTTCGACGTGGAGCTGCTCGGCGTCCGCTGAGCGGCCTTCGTCGCATCGACCTGATCTAACGACGGGCGGGATCCCACGGGTCCCGCCCGTCTCGCGTTTCAGGCCAGCACGAAGATCAGGCCCGCCAGCGCGAAGCCCATGACGCCGATCAGCGTCTCGAGCACGGTCCAGGTCTTCAGCGTGGTCTTCACGTCCATCTCGTAGAACCGGCCGACCAGCCAGAACCCGCTGTCGTTGACGTGGCTGAGCGTCACCGAGCCCGCCGCCAGCGCCAGCACGATCGCCGCGAGCTGCACGCCCTCGTAGCCGGCGGCCGAGACCGCAGGCTGCACGAGGCCCGCCGCGGTGATCAGCGCGACCGTCGCCGAGCCCTGCGCGACGCGGAGCGCGGTCGCGATCACGTAGGCCGCGATGAAGATGTGGAGCCCCATGCCGTTCAGCGCGCCGGCGAGCGCGTCCCCGATCCCGCTCGCCCGCAGCACCGCGCCGAACATGCCGCCGGCGCCCGTGATCAGGATGACGGCGCAGACAGGCCCCAGCGCGCCGTCGATCAGTTTCTCGATGGTCTGGGCGCTCTCGCCGCGGCGCACGCCCAGCACGTAGGAGGCGACGAGCACGGCGACCAGCAGCGCGACCGGCGTCGCCCCGAGCGCCCGGGCCACCTGGAACCAGGTCGCGTCGCCGTCGGCGAGGCCCATCGAGCGCAGGCCGTTCAGGCCGGTGTTGACGAAGATGATGGCGAGCGGCAGCAGCAGCAGCCACACCACTGTCGAGGACTTCGGCGGGTTGGCCTTCCGCTCCTCCTGCGGCCCTCCCGCGAGCAGATCCGGCACCGGCAGCACGATCCGCCGGCCGATCCAGACGCCGTAGAGGTAGCTGGTCACGTACCAGGTCGGGATCGCGATCGCGAGGCCGAGCAGGGTGACGAGGCCGACGTCGGCCTTCAGCAGTTCGGTCGAGGCGACGGGGCCGGGGTGCGGCGGCACGAAGACGTGCATGACCGAAAAGGCGCCCGCGACCGGGATGCCGTAGCGCAGCAGCCCGCCGCCGAGACGGCGCGCGACCGAGAACACGATCGGCAGCATCACGACGAGGCCGGCGTCGAAAAAGATCGGGAAGCCGAAGATCAGCGAGGCGACGCCGAGCGCGAGCGGTGCGCGTTTCTCGCCGAAGAAGCGGATGAGGTCGTCGGCGAGCGCCTGGGCGCCGCCGGACACCTCGACGAGCCGTCCCAGCATGGCGCCGAAGCCGACGAGCAGCGCCACGGGTCCGAGCGTGGCGCCGAAGCCGTTCACGAGGGTGTCGATGACCTTTCCCGGCGCCACGCCGGTCGCGAAGGCCGTCACCAGACTGACCAGCACCAGCGCGACGAAGGCGTGGACCCGCAGGTAGATGATGAGAACCAGAAGCGCGAGGATCGCGACGGCCGCGATCATCAGCAGGGGTCCCGCGCCGAGGGCGGGCGCGGCGGCGGCGGCGGCGTTCATGGCGGCTCCTAGGGACGCTGAAGTGAGGCGGCGGACATCAACTGCGGGCCAGTCCGAGCTTTGCGACGCCGGCCGAGATCACCTCCTCCGGCGTCGCCGAGACGTCGACGATCACGCCGTCCTCGTCGTCATCGAGCGGCTCGAGGTCCGCGAACTGGGAGGCGAGCAGGGACGGCGGCATGTAGTGGCCTTTGCGGGACGCCATCCGGCCCTGGATCGTGTCGACCTCGCCCATCAGCTCGAGGAAGCGGACGCGGGCGTCGGCGCCGCGCAGCACGTCGCGGTAGCGCCGCTTCAGCGCCGAGCAGGTGACGACCGTGCTCTCGCCGGCCTGGGCCTTCGCGCTGATCCAGTCCCGGATCAGCGCCAGCCAGGGCGCGCGGTCGTCGTCGTCGAGCGGAATTCCGGCCGTCATCTTGTCGATGTTGGCCTGCGGGTGGAACCGGTCGGCCTCGGCGAAGGCCCAGCCGAGCCGCGCCGCGAGGCCTTCGGCGGTCGTCGTCTTCCCGACGCCGGACGGCCCCATGACGACCACGCAGGTGATGCCGTTCCGTCCCTCGGTCGTCATGTCGCGTCTCCTCGCCGGGCGGTCGCCGGTCGGGGAAACATTACGCGCAGCGGGCCCGCGGCAAGGGGCCGCTGCTCACGTCGCCGTCTGACGTCACCGCCACCCCGGCCGCGCGAGCCGAGGCGCCGTCAGTAATGCGGCGGCGGACGGTCGACGGGCGCGACGCCGCTCGCCGCGTCGTCGAGCCGCTCGCCGAGCGCGGCCGTCTGGCGCTGGAGCGCGTCGATCAGCGCCCACTGCTGGGTGATCGTCTGGTTCAGGCTTTCGATGGCCTCGTCCTGATAGGCGATCCTGATCTCGAGCGCCTCCAGGCGCTCCATCAGCGTCGTCTCGCTGCTCATCGTCATGGCGTCGTCTCCTCCGGAGGAATCTCGGCCAGGCCGTGGCCGAGCGCGATCCTGTCGTCGAACACGAAACAGGTCCCCCGCCACAGGCTTTCGGCGGATGGGACCTCCTCAAGATACTTCAGCACGCCGCCCTTGAGTTGGCGAACGTCGGAGAACCCTTGCGCCAGCAGGTGGGCGCTCGCCTTCTCGCAGCGGATGCCGCCGGTGCAGAACATCGCGATCGTCCGGCCGCGGGCGTCGCCGAGCCGTTCGGCGGCGAACGCCTTGAAGTCGCTGAAGCGCCGGGTCCGGGGGTCGATCGCGCCCTCGAACGATCCCATCTCGACCTCGAAGGCGTTGCGCACGTCCACCACGACGACGTCGTCGCGGGCGATCAGCGCGTTCCAGTCCGAGGGGGCGACATAGGCGCCGGCGCGGACGGACGGGTCGGCGGCGGGGTCGCCGAGGGTGACGATCTCGCGCTTCACTTTCACTTTCAGGCGCCCGAACGGCGCCTGGGCGGCGGTCGAGAGCTTGAGCTCCAGGCCGTCGAGCCGGCCGGCGAACGGCGGCCCCTCGCGGAGTTCGGCGAGGAACGCGTCTAGCGCCGCCGGCGGCGCGGCCACCGTGCCGTTCACGCCCTCCGGGGCGAGCAGCACGGTCCCCTTGACGTCGTGAGCCTCGCAGAGCGCGCGCAGCGGCGCCTGCAGCGCGGCCGCGTCCGGCAGCGACGTGAACTGATAGAGAGCGGCGACGGCGTAGGACATGCGCTGCCTCTAGCAGGCCCGGCCGCGCGGGAACAGGCGCACGGCCGCAGGGCGGCGGACTTGTGGGCGCCCGGCGAACCGGTCCATGGTGGCGCCGATGCGCGGCCGTCGCGAAGCGACCCTGCGCGGAAGCCTCGGAGGTCCGGACACGTGACGTTCATCGATCGGCGCGCCGCCGCTTTCGCACTCGTTGCGGCGCTGTCCGCCGCGCCTGCGGCCGCCCGCGAAACCTCCTTCGACATCGATTCGCTGGCCGGCCGCTCCTCGCTCGCCGGCGCCTATCTCGCGGGCCGGGTGGCCGGCGCGCAGCGCGACGTCGACGCGGCCGCGGCCTTCTTCCGCGCGGCGTTGAAGGCCGATCCGCGGAACCCCCAGCTGCTCGAACGCGCCTTCCTTCTCAGCCTCGCCGAGGGCGGGGAGGGCGACGCGATGCGCCTCGCCGAACGGGTGGTCGCCGCCGATCCGACCAACCGGGTCGCGCAGCTCGCCTTGGCGGTGCGCTCGCTGAAGACCGGGGCCTACGGCTCGGCCCGCTCCGCGCTCGAAAAGGGCGCCCGCGGGCCGCTCGCCGATCTCAGCGTCAACCTGCTGACCGGCTGGTCCTGGGTCGGCTCCAACCAGCCGCAGCGCGCCTTCGCCGCGCTCGACAAGCTTCAGGGCGCGGACTTCTTCGGCGCCTTCCGCGATTATCACGCGGCGCTGATCGCGGACCTCACGGGCCGGAAGGACGAAGCCGAGAAGCGGTTCGCCTCCGCGCTTTCCGGCGACGGCGCCGCCCTCCGCGTGGCGCTCGCCGCGGCCTCGTTCCGGGCCCGCAACGGCGATCCGGCCGGCGCGCTGAAGGCGCTCGACGATTTCGAGAAGAACGGGCCGCGCCACCCGCTCGCCCGCGAGATGCGCGAGATGATCGCCCAGGGCCGCCCGCCTGCGCGTGTGGCCTCGAACGCCCAGGAGGGCGTGGCGGAGGTGCTCTACGGCATCGGCGGCGCGCTCGCCCGGCAGGGCGGCGAGGATCTCGCCACCGTCTACCTCCAGCTGGCGCTCTACGTTCAGCCCGAGCACCCGATGGCGCTCGTCACGCTGGCCGATCTCTACGACCAGCTGAACCAGTACGAAGACGCGATCGCGATCTACGAGCGCGTGCCCGCGTCCTCGCCGCTGAAGCGCAACGCGGACATCCAGAGCGCGATCGACCTCGACCGCCTCGACAAGACCGACGAGGCGAAGGCGCGCCTCGCCAAGCTGATCGCCGCGGCGCCGGACGACCAGGAGGCGCTGGTCGCCCTCGGCAACATCGAGCGCGGGCGCGAGCAGTTCAAAGAGGCGGCCGAGACCTACACCAAGGCGATCGATCTGATCGCCGCCGCGAAGACCGCGGAGCCGGCGGCCGCTGCGCCTGCGCCTGCGGCCGCACCTCAGGCGGACGGTGCGTCGAGGCCCTACGTCATCAAAGCCGGCGACAGCCTCTGGACGCTCGCCCGCGACCATCTGGGCGACCCGAAGCGCTGGCCGGAGCTCGCCGCGTTCAACCGCGCGAACGGCGTGCGCATCCCGCGGTCCGGCGCGCTCGCGCCGGGGCAGACGATCGTGCTGCCGGCGCAGGCGCAGGCCGCCGAAGCTGCGGCGACGCCCGCGTCCGCCCCCGTGGCGGCCGCTGCCGCCGCCCAGCCGGCCGCGCCGAGCCGGGCCGACTGGTCGCTCTATTACGTCCGCGGCATCGCCTACGAGCGCTCGAAGGAGTGGGCGAAGTCCGAGGCCGACCTGAAGAAGGCCCTGTCGCTGGTCCCCGATCAGCCGCTCGTGCTCAACTACCTCGGCTACTCCTGGATCGACCAGGGCATCCACCTCGACGAGGGGATGAAGATGATCCAGAGGGCGGTCGAGCTGCGGCCCGACGACGGCTACATCGTGGACAGCCTCGGCTGGGCGCACTTCAAGCTCGGCCAGTTCGACGACGCGGTCCGCGAGCTGGAGCGCGCGGTCGAGCTTCGGCCGCAGGACCCGGTCATGAACGACCACCTCGGCGACGCCTACTGGAAGGTCGGCCGCAGGCTCGAGGCGGGGTTCCAGTGGAGCCACGCCCGCGACCTGAACCCGGAGCCGGACGAGCTGAAGAAGATCGAGGCCAAGCTCAAGGACGGCCTGCCGGAGACGCCTCCGACCAACGCCGCCGACGCGCAGGAGAAGAAGGGCGGCGGCTGAGGCCGGGCGACGGCGCGCGATGCCGCTTCGCGAACGCGCCCCGGCCAAGGTCAACCTGACGCTCCATGTGCTCGGGCGCCGGGACGATGGCTATCACGACCTCGACAGCCTGACCGCCTTCGCCGGCTGCGCCGCGGACGCGCTGACGCTCGAGCCCGCCGCGCCCTTCGGGCTGACGGTCGACGGGCCCTTCGCCCGTCCGGCGGGGGACGGAGACGACAACCTCGTGCTGAAGGCCGCCCGCGCCCTCGCGGCGCGCGTCGACGGCCTCGCGCTCGGCGGCTTTGCCCTGACGAAGCGCATTCCGGTGGCCGCGGGCCTCGGCGGCGGCTCCGCGGACGCCGCGGCGGCGCTGCGGCTGCTGGCGCAGCTCAACGGGCTTGCGAACGACGACCCGCGCCTTCTCGACGCCGCGGCCGAGGCCGGCTCCGACGTGCCGGTGTGCCTGCGCTCCCGGGCCGCGCGCATGACCGGGCGCGGCGAGGTGGTCACGCCCGTCGAGATCGCGCCGACGCCGGCGGTGCTGATGAACCCCCTGCGTCCCGCGCCGACGGCCGAGGTGTTCCGCGCGCTGGGTCTCGCCCCCGGCGAGACGCGCGACGGCGACGCGCCGCCGGATGACGTCGCGGCCTGGATCGCCCGCGGCCGCAACGACCTGGAGGCGGCGGCGGTCCGCATCGCGCCGGAGATCGCGGCCGGGCTTCTGATGCTCGCCTCCCAGACGGGCTGCCGGACCGCGCGCATGTCGGGCTCCGGCGCGACGGTGTTCGGCCTGTTCGGCTCGCCGCAGGAGGCCCGCCGCGCCGCGCGCGCGCTGGCGAAGGCCGCGCCCGCCTGGTGGGTGCGCTCCACGATGCTGCGCTGAGGCACGCATGACGCCGGTCATCTATGTCGCCGCCGCGCTGGCCGAAATCGCCGGCTGCTTCGCCTTCTGGGCGGTGCTCCGGCTCGGCGCGACGCCGGCGTGGCTCGCGGCGGGCGCGGCCTCGCTCGTGCTGTTCGCCTGGCTCCTCACGCTGGTCGACGCCGCGGCCGCCGGCCGCGCCTACGCGGCCTATGGCGGCGTCTACGTCGCGGCCTCGCTCGGCTGGCTCTGGGCGGTGGAGGGCGTCCGGCCCGATCGCTGGGACCTCACGGGCTCCGCGATCTGCGTCGCCGGCGCGGCGGTGGTGCTGTTCGGGCCGAGGGGGTGAGGTCGGGCTTCGTCTTTTCTTCACGTCCGGACGACATCCTCCGTCGTGGATACAGACAGAGCGAAGAAGAATGAGCGATTCCAGCGGCCCGGGGCCGATCGAGCTGACGAAGGACGCCTTTGTCCAATCCGGGCGCGCGGCATGGGCCATGACGCCCATCTTCGGCGCGATCTTCGCAGGCTTCGCGCTGCTAGCGCTATGGCAGGACGCTCTGACCGTCGGCGCTCCGAAATCGCTTGATGCGGGCCGCGTGGCCGCATCTCTCGCGATTATGGTCGCATCAAGCGGATTGACCGCGCTGCTCGCCGTCGTCGTGCACCGGTACATCCTGCTGCGAGAGATCGCCGGGTTCGCCGATCTTCCACGGCTCGTCCCGATCGTCCTCGAGTTCGCAGTCGTAACCCTGATCCTTCAGATGATCGTTGCGGCGGTGACGCTGATCCTCGTTCCGATCGCCTTGGCGTCCAACTCTGGCTTCGTGTTCGGGGTGATCATCACGGCCGTCATCGTCGCGGCGACTTACGCCGGGCTTCGCATTTCCCTGGTGTTTCCGGCGATCGCGGTCGAAACGCCTGGCCGCAGCCTTCGGGCGGCGTTCCGAGCCAGCCGAGGGGCGGTCCTCAGGCTCTTCCTCGCGGCGATGATGTCGGCGCTAGCCATCACGGCGGCAGCCGTGGCGGTGGGGGCGCTGTTCGCCCGCGCGCCGTCTGTCGCCCTCGTGGCGGAGGTCGCCTTCGACATTGCGATCATCGCCGTCGGAGTCGCGATCGTTTCGCAGGTCTACGCCTGGCGCAGGCGGCAACCGGAGGAATGAAACGACGCGCGCTGAAGGTTCAGTGCGCCCGCGCCGTGACAAACCCCACCACGTCCAGCAGCGGCTTCGCCTGCGGCCGGTCCTGGAACAGGGCGAGGGCGTCGCGGGCCATCGCGCCGTAATGGCGGGCGCGCTCCAGCGTGGCGTCGATCGCGCCGTGCTTAGCGAGCAGACGGATCGCCTCGGGAAGGTCGCCGTCCTCGATCTTCCCCTCTTCGAGGGTGCGCTTCCAGAAGGCGCGCTCGTCCTCGGAGCCGCGGCGGTAGGCGAGCACGACGGGCAGGGTGATCTTGCCCTCGCGGAAGTCGTCGCCGACCTTCTTGCCGAGCTTGGCCTCGCGTCCGCCGTAGTCGAGCGCGTCGTCGACCAGCTGGAAGGCGATGCCGAGGTTCATGCCGTAGGACCGGGCGGCGGCCTGCTCCGCCTTCGGGCGGTTCGCGATCACCGGCCCGACCTCGCAGGCGGCGGCGAACAGGGCGGCGGTCTTGCCGCGCACCACGGCGAGGTAGTCGTCCTCGGTGGTCGCGGTGTTCTTGGCGGCGGCGAGCTGCATCACCTCGCCC
The DNA here is from genome assembly GCF_016907975.1 of Methylopila capsulata. Classification (GTDB taxonomy): domain Bacteria; phylum Pseudomonadota; class Alphaproteobacteria; order Rhizobiales; family Methylopilaceae; genus Methylopila; species Methylopila capsulata. Next base: position 165,173 of record NZ_JAFBCY010000002.1, on the reverse strand, counting down.
TCGGCGATCACGGCCGCTGCGTCGGCGAGGATGCGGAGCGCCTCGAGCGAGCCGACCTCGACCATCATCTTGAAGGCCTGGCCGAGCAGGAAGTCGCCCACCAGCACGCTCGCCTCGTTGCCCCAGAGCATGCGGGCGGCGAGCTTGCCGCGGCGCATCTCGGAGCCGTCGACCACGTCGTCGTGCAGCAGCGTCGCGGTGTGCATGAACTCGACGGAGGCCGCGAGCTTCACGTCGCCGTCGCCGGAATAGCCGGAGAGAGCCGCGGTCGCGAGCGTCAGCATCGGGCGCAGCCGCTTGCCGCCGGAGTTGATGAGATGGTTCGCGACTTCGGGAATCATCGCCACGTCCGATCCCGTGCGGGACAGGATGAAGGCGTTGACGCGCTCCATGCCGGGCGTAACGAGCTCCACGAGCGGGCCGACGCCGGCGATCTCGCCGGTCTCCGACCGCTCGTCCAACGGTACCACCACGCCCAAACCCGGCGCTCCTCGACGGTTGCGAACGGGGCGGACCCTACCCAGAGGCCTCCAGAGGCACAAGCCGAAACGTCGGGAGGCAGACCGTCAGTGCGCGCCGAGCGCCTGACCGACGGCCTTGGCCGCCATCAGTTGCTGGGAGGCGAGGACCACCAGGAGTATGGCGACGATGAGGGCGGTCAACTCGGTACGCATGGCGCTCTTCACTCACGAGGGCGTCGGTCACAGCCGGGACGATCGAGGGCGGTCGGGGCGCAAGTGGGGCCGGCGTGAGGCCATCGCCGCCTAAGATGTAAACGCACGGCAACGTTCGCCCCGCTGTGGCGCCGCCGCCACGTCGTGCGTTGCTCCCGCCACCTCGGCGGGCCATCATGGCCGCGTCGAAACCGAACGGAACGCGATGCAGGAAATCCTCAGAAGCAACGACCGGGTGCTGCTCTCCTTCGTGCAGGCCACCCTGACCGACGCCGGTCTGGAGCACATCGTGCTCGACGCGAACATGAGCGTCCTCGAAGGCTCGCTCGGCATTCTCGCGGCCCGCGTGCTGGTCGGCGACGAGGACGCGGCGGAGGCCCGGCGCATTCTGGCGGAGAGCGGCCTGTCGCACGAGCTTCGCCCCGAGCCGCAGTGAGCGGCGACCTTTCCGACGACCTGTTCTTCGGCGGGCGGCTGAAGCTGCTGCAGCCCCGCAAGGGCCACCGCGTCGGCACCGACGCGGCGCTGCTGACCGCGGCTGCGCGCGGCCGGATGGCGGACGGCGCGCGGGTCGCGGATTTCGGGGCCGGCGTGGGCGCCGTCGGCCTGTCGCTCGCCCTTAGCGGAGCCGGCCGCATGACGCTGGTGGAGATCGATCCGGCGACGGCGGGGATCGCCGCCGAGAACATCCGGCGCAACGGCCTCGACGACACGGTCGAGCTCCGGATCTGCAACGTCGCGGACGTCGGGCGGCGCGACGGCTCGCCCCGCCGCGACTCGCTCGATCTGGTGGTCGCGAACCCGCCCTTCGACGCGACGCGCCGGTTCCGCGCCTCGCCGGACGCCGACAAGGCCCGCGCCCATGCGGCGGACGAGGGGCTGGTGGAAATCTGGATGCGCGCGGCCGCCCGGGTGCTGAGGCCCGGAGGCGGCCTCGTCATGATCCATCGCCCGGAGGCGATCGGCGAGCTGGTCGCGCGGGCGGAGGGGCGCTTCGGCGAGGCGCGGCTGCGGGCGGTGCATGCGCGCGCCGACGAGCCGGCGATCCGCGTCCTGTTCGCGGCGCGAAAAGGCAGCCGCGGCGCGCTCGCGTTGCTGCCGCCCTTCGTGCTTCACGGGGAGGGCGACGGCTTCACCCCGGAGGCGATGGACGTCCAGCGCGGCCGGGCGGCGCTCGCGATGGACGACATGAAAACGCCGGCCGCGAGGGCCGGCGTTCGCGTCGGGGCCGACGGCCCGGATCAGTAGTAGCGGCGGCCGCAGACCTCGCGGGTGCGGGTCACGTAGCGGTAGCCGTTCCACGACCGCACGGTCGTCACGCGGCAGCGCGGACGCGCCGGGCCATAGCCGTAATAGCGCGGGCGGGGCGCGTAGTAGCCGTAGTACGGACGCTCCCGGTAGCGGTGGCGATAGCCGCGGTGATAGGCCGGCTGGTAGTAGCCGCCGCCGTAGTAGCCGGGGCTGCCCACCCCGACGCGCACCGACACGTCGCCCGCGGAGGCGGCCGTCGGGACGGCCGCGAAGCCGCCAGCGGCGAGGGCTGCGGCGAGAACGAACTTACGAAACATGGCGTCCTCCTCAGGACAGGGGCGGCGCGCGATGCCGCGGAGCGCCCTGAAAGCCGTCGGCTCGCGCCGTCTGCGTCATCGCAGACCAACCAAGCCGTCTTGCACACAGAAATAGGCGGCGACCCCTGAATTCTCTCTGAGCCCTTTGTTCATCGAGCGTTCATCGACGCCGCCCGCGTTGGCGCCGCCGCCTCGGGCGCCTATGTCTCGGCGCATGAGCCTCTCGACCTCCGCCCGCCTCCGGGCCGCCCTTCGCCCCGTTCTGCCAGAACGCTGGCGAACGCCCTCCACCGTCGTCCCCGTCGTCCGCATCCAGGGCGCGATCGGGATCGGCACGCCGTTCCGCCCCGCGGTCACGCTGTCGAGCGTCGCCGGGCCGCTGGAGAAAGCCTTCGCGGTCGAGGGCGCCAAGGAGGTCGCGGTCATCGTGAACTCGCCCGGCGGCTCGCCGGTTCAGGCGCACCTCATCTGCCGCCGGATCCGCCAGCTCGCGGAGGAGACGGGCCTTCCCGTCACCATCGTGGTCGAGGACGTCGCCGCGTCCGGCGGCTACATGATCGCCTGCGCCGGCGACGAGATCGTCGCCGACCCCTCGTCGATCGTCGGGTCCATCGGGGTCGTCTCCGCAGGCTTCGGCTTCGACCGCGCGATCGAGCGCCTCGGGATCGACCGGCGCCTCTACACCTCCGGCGAGAACAAGGCGATCCTCGACCCTTTCCAGCCGGAGAAGGCCGAGGACGTCGAGCGGCTTAAGGAGATCCAGCGCGAGGTTCACGAGCATTTCATCGCGCTCGTGAAGGAGCGCCGCGGGGCGTCGCTCTCGGACGACGCCGAGCTGTTCACCGGGGCGTTCTGGACCGCCTCGTCGGGCCTCGCGCTCGGCCTCGTCGACCGCATCGGGGACCTGCGCTCCGTCATGCGCGAGCGCTGGGGGGACAAGGTCGAGCTGCGGCTGATGACGAAGCGGACGCCGCTGCTCAAGCGGCTGATGGGCCGCGGGGCTGAGGGCGTGGAGGCGAGCCTGCCCGATGAGGCGATGGCGGCGATCGAGGCGCGCGCGCTCTGGTCGCGCTTCGGCCTGTGAGCCTCGGGCGGCAGGCTCTCTTGCCTGTCGCCGCAACGGCGTCATGATCGCGGGCGACGCTTGCCGTCCGCCAGTTCGGGTTCAACGCTTCGGAGACCGCGATGCCGCCGTTCCTCGTCTTCGCCGCCGCCGCCGCGGGCGCCGTCTACGGCGCGAAAGCGATCAAGCGCGAATGGCGGCGCATCAACCGCGAACTCGAGGCCGCGGACCGCAACGGCGTCGACGCGGACAAGGCGTTGCGCCCCACGCTGCGCCGGGACCCCGCGACCGGCGAATGGCGGCCGGGCGGCCAGTGACGGCCTGCGCGGCTTGACCCTGAAGGGCCGCCGCGACTAGCGTCCGCGCGCTTCTCCCGCCCTTCCGGAACGCGACGCCCCATGACCTCCGACGACGCCCTGAGCCCTTCCCGTTCGTTCCAGGGGCTTATCCTGACGCTGCAGCGGTTCTGGGCGGCGCAGGGCTGCGTCGTGCTGCAGCCCTACGACATGGAGGTCGGCGCCGGCACGTTCCATCCGGCGACGACGTTGCGCGCGCTCGGCCCGCGGCCCTGGAAGGCGGCCTACGTGCAGCCCTCCCGGCGCCCGAAGGACGGCCGCTACGGCGAGAACCCGAACCGCTTCCAGCACTACTATCAGTTCCAGGTGATCCTGAAGCCGTCGCCGGCAAATCTGCAGGAGCTCTATCTCGACAGCCTGAAGGCGATCGGCCTCGACCCCTCGGTGCACGACGTGCGCTTCGTCGAGGACGACTGGGAGAGCCCGACGCTGGGCGCCTGGGGGCTCGGCTGGGAGTGCTGGTGCGACGGCATGGAGGTGTCGCAGTTCACCTATTTCCAGCAGGTCGCCGGCGTCGACTGCGACCCGGTCTCGGGCGAGCTGACCTACGGTCTCGAGCGCCTCGCGATGTACATCCAGGGAGTCGACCGCGGCTTCGACCTGAACTTCAACGGCCGCGACGGCGACGAGAAGGTGACCTACGGCGACGTGTTCCGGCAGGCCGAGCAGGAGTACTCCCGCTACAACTTCGAGCACGCCGACGTCGACCTGCTGAAGCGGCATTTCGAAGACGCCGAGGCGGAGTGCCAGGCGCTGCTGAAGGCCGGCGAAGCGGGCGAGGGCCGACACCTGATGGCGATGCCCGCCTACGACCAGGCCATCAAGGCCAGCCACGCCTTCAACCTGCTCGACGCGCGCGGCGTCATCTCGGTGACCGAGCGCCAGAGCTACATCCTGCGCGTGCGCGAGCTGGCGAAAGCCTGCGGCGCGGCCTGGCTGAAGACCGAGGCCGGCGGCGCCAAGGCGGCCTGACCAGCGTCAGAGGTAGTTGACGAGGCTGAGCGACTTGAGGGTCGCCGCCACGCTGTAGCTCGCCTCGATGCTCGACTGCAGCGCAAGGATCTTCACCGTCACCTCGTCGCTGTCGGCGTCGACGACGCCGGACAGCGCGTCTTCCGCGAGGGCGCGGGCGGCGTCGTGACGATCGCCCGCCGCCTTGACCGAGGTGTTGGCGATGGCGAGGTCGGAGGCGACCGACTGCAGGGCGGACGAGGTTTCGGTCGAGGACAGCGCGCCCACCGTCCGCTCGCGCAGGGCCTCGTAGCGGGCCTCGGCGTTTTCATCGCTCGCCGAGAAGGTCGTGGCGGAGAGCACCGCCAGCGACTTGATCACGTTCGCGAAGGCCTCCTCGTTGGCGCGGGCGCCGTAGGACACGCTGACGCCGTCGGCCACCTTCGCGGTTGCGGCGTCCCGCGGATCGGCCGTGGAGCTGTCGCCCTGGTACCAGGCCACGGTGCGGGCCGCGGTGCCGGTCGTGTCGAGCGCGGTCGCGCCCTGGAGCGCGGCCGCCCGCTCGGCCTGGGTCGCGTAGGTCCCGTCGAAGCCGGCGACGCGGGCGGGCTCGCCGCCGCTGGTGAAGAAGTCGTCTCCGGCCGCGACCGCCGAGGCCGCGGTCAGCGAGGTGTCCGCGAGCGTCTTGAGCGAGCCGTCGAAGGCGGCCTGAAGGTTCGCGGTGGTCTCTTCCGGCGTCGCGCCGATCAGGAACTCGCCGTCCTGCAACGCCGCGCCGTCGTCGGTTCGGGCGGTGAGCGTCATCTGCTCTGTCGATCCGTCGGGCAGCGTCAGCGTCACGGTGACCGACTGGCCGTCGGAGGGCGCGCCGTCGACGCCGAGCGTCAGCGTCGCGGGATCGCCGGTCGGGCCCTCCACGACGCCCCCGGTGAGGGATGAGGACACGGCGGAGAGCTTGAAGCCGAAGGGGCCCGACGCCTCCTCCGACACGGTGAAGGAGGTTCCGTTCGCTCCCGACACGTCGAGCCGGCCCCGGCCGTCCGCGCCGAGATCGGCGAGGCCGCGTTCGTAGATCACGGTCTTCAGTCCGGCCTTGTCGCCGTCGTCGGCCAGCATCTGCTCCGCCGTCAGCACGGGCTTAGCGTCGGTCGAAGCGCCCGAGAACAGATAGCGGCCGTCGGAATCGGTGTTGAGGTAACCGATCGCCTCGTCGAGATAGGCCCCCGCCTGCGACTGCGTCGCGGTCTGGCCGCCGGAGAGGCTGTAGCTCGCGCTCGAGTCGAAGCTCGCGATCTCCGAGGCGATGGTGTCGAGCCCGTCGACCACGGTGCTCATGACGCCGATGCGGGAGCTGATGATCGCCCCGACGCTGTCATAGGAGTCGAGCTGCGTCAGCTTCGCCTTCATGGCGAGCGCCACGTCGCGGCCCGTTCCGAGACCGGCGTAGGTCGAGGACACCTTGCCGGTCGCCAGTTGCTCCGAGAGATCCTGAAGCTTGGCGCTGTTGTTCGCCATCGCCTTCAGCAGGCTCGGGCTGTAGAGGCTCGATGCGATCGTCGTCATCGGTCCGCCCTTACGCCTGCAGCAGCATGTCGATCATCTCCTTGACCGCCGTCATCACGCGCGCATTGGCGCTGTAGGCGGTCTGAAGCGTGATCAGGTTCGTGAGCTCGGAGTCGACGTCGACCCCGGATTTCGACGCGTAGCGATCCTGCAAGGCGGAGACGACGGCTGACTGGCTCTCGGAGACGCGCGTCGCCGTTGCGCTGGCCGACGCCTGATAGGCCACGATGTCCTGGGCGAACTCCCCGATCGTCCCGCTGTAGCCGGACGACGCGCCGCCGAGGCCGGCGTCGGTCCGGAAGCCGCGGTCGGTCTTCAGCGCATCGACCAGGAAGTCGGCGCGCGTGGAGTCGCTCGCCGCGGCCGTCGACGAGTAGGCCGTAAGCAGCGCGGGATCGTCGGTGACGGCGGAGTTCACCGCGATGCGGCCCGCGAAGCCCGTCCGCTGGTCGCCGCCGTCGAGGCTGCCGGAGTAGATCGCGTCGCCCGCGTCCACGAACAGCGGCAGCGCCACGCCGTCGTCGCTGAGAACGGTGGCGGTGATCTTCGACGAGCCGCCAGCGACGGTCACGCTCGCGTCCGACGCCGTGAAGGCGAAGCCGCCGGCGGTTTCGGCCGCGTCGATGTCGATCCCTGCGGCCGCCAGCGCCGCGTCGATGTCGTCGGCGGCCGTCGCCGAGGCGAAGTCGACTCCGATCACGGTGTCGTCGGGATCGGCCGTGACGCCGCCGTGGAGCGGCAGCCGCGCGGGGTCCGTGACGTTCACCAGGGTCACCGTCCGGGTCTTGCCGCCGGACGTGTAGGAGACCGTCATCGTGTCGCCGGGCTGGGCGCCCGCGGTCGAAAGGTCGACGCCGCCCGTGACCGCCGCTCCGGCGACGGTCGTTGAGCCGAAGGCCTGGGCGAGGTTCGCCGCCAGCTCGTCGAGCTGGGCCTGCGCCTCGGGCAGCGTCTCGTCGCGCAGCTCGGCGAGCGCGCGCAGCTCGCCGGATTTGAGGCCGCCGTCCGCCAGCAGGTCGGCCGAATAGCCGGAGGAGCGCGTGAGCGTGATCGTGCCGAGCGTGCTCTCGGAGGCGTCGTCGGAATAAGCCTTCTGCGGCGTGACATTGGACGTCGGCTCGAACGACAGCCGCGAGGCCTCGCCGGCGTCGTAGAGCGTGAGGCCGCTGGTCGTCGCGATCCGCACGTCGCCCGATCCGGTGTCGGTCACCTTCACGTCCATCAGCGCGGCGAGCTCGTTGATCGCCTGGTCGCGTTGGTCCTGAAGCGCGGCGCGGGTTCCGTCGTCGTTGGAGGCGACGATCTTCCGCGAGAGATCCTGGATCGACGTGAGCGCCTCGTTCGCGACGTCGACGCCGCTCGCGAGCGCGTCGTCGGCGTTTTGGCGCAGGCCCTGCACGCCGTTCGAGGCGTCGTTCAGCGCCTGCGCCAGCAGGACGGCCTCCTGCACGGCCGAGCCCTGCGTCGTCGTGCTGTCGGGCGACGTCGCCAGCGCGTCGAAGGCCGACGAGAGGCTGGAGACGAGGCTGTCGATCGAGGTGTCGCCGTCCACGGTGCTGAAGAGCGACTGCAGCTGGTCGAGGTAGTCCGCCTTGGTGGAGGCGTTCGCGGAGGTCGCGCTCTCGGACCGCAGCTGGCGCTGCAGGTAGAGGTCTATCTGGCGCTTGACCTCCGTGACCTTCACGCCGCCGGTCGCGCTCTGCTCTGTGGTGAGCGACTTCGCGACATAGCCGGGCGTGCTCGCGTTCGCGACGTTGTTCGCGACGAGATCGAGCCCGGCCTGGGTGGTCCTCAGGCCGGAGAGCGCGGTGGAAAGCGAGGCGGAAAGGCCCATCGTCACGCCTGATCAAGAGCGGTCGGCCGGCGCGCCGCCGGAAGCGGCGGCGCCGGGAACGACGTCAACGGAGCATCTGGAGGACGTCGTCCATCATGGAGTTCGCGGTCGTCACGACGCGCGTGTTGGCCGAGTAGGCCTGCTGCGTGACGATGAGCTTGGTGAACTCGTCCGCGATATCGACGTTCGATCCCTCGATCGCGCTGCCGACGATCGACGAGCCGCTGCCGAGGGACGCCGGGCCGGACGCGTCGGTGACGGCGAAGGCGCCGCCGTCCATCTGCTTCAGCTGGTTGTCCGCGGCGAAGGTCGCGACGGGGATCTCGTACAGCGTCTTGGTCTTGCCGTTGCTGTAGGTCGCCACCAGCGAGCCGCCGTCCTCGATCGCCAGGCTCGTCATCTCGCCGGAGGCGACGCCGTTCTGGTTGAGCTTTGAGGTCGTCACGGCGCCGGCGCTGTCGGCGTACTGGGTCAGGCCCGCGCCATGGTTGAGGGACACGTCGCCGTAGCTCGTGCCGTCGATCGTCAGACCGGTGATCGTGGTGGCGCCCGAGGACGGCGTCGTCAGCTTGCCGTCCTGGAAGACATAGCCCTGCGCGCCCGCGGTCCCGGCGTCGGCGTCGATCTGGGTCCAGGCCGTCTCCGTTCCGGTCGCGGTCGAATCCGACATGTAATACAGCGACCAGGTGTCGTCGGCGCCCGAGGTCGCGTCCGCGTTGGCGGTCTTCCCCCAACGGACCTCGAGCTCCTTCGCGGCGCCGTTCTGGTCGTAGACGGTCACCGAGCCGCCCGCGACGGAGTTCGCGAGGAAGTCGTCCGCGTCGTCGCCCGAGATCGCCGCGCCGAAGGACGAGTCCAGCAGGTACGAGGTCGGATCGGTCGCGTCGTAGTTTTCGGTCTGCGGCGCGGTCGGAAGGTTCGCCTGATACGTGACGGTGGTGGTCTTGGCGGCGGGGTAGAGTTCGTCGTTGGACAGGTCGATCACCTCAGGGGTGCTCGAGGCCGCGCCCGAGGCCGACACGCGGTTGCCCATCAGGTAATAGCCGGCGCCGTTGACGAGGTTGTCGTTTTTGTCGAGCTCGAAGTCGCCGCGGCGGGTGTAGAGATCGGTTCCCGTAAAGGTCGTCGCTCCGTTCGCCGTGCCGGTCGAATCCTGGACCAGCAGATAGCCGTCGCCGCTGATCGCGACCGAGGTCGACGATTCAGCGTCCGTGACGGTGCCCTGCACGTCGTTGGTGGGGCGGGAATAAGCCTTCACGGAGCCCGAGGACTGGGTCTTCGCGCTGGAGGAATCCGTCACCAGATCCTGGAAGGCGGTGTCGGTCCGCTTGTAGGCGGTCGTCGACGAGTTCGCGATGTTCCCCGAGATGTTCTCGAGCGCGTAGGACTGAGCGCTGAGGCCGCTCACCGCCGTGGTCAATGCTCCGTAGATGCCCATCGTACTCTCCTCGAACTGGCGGTCCCCGCGCCTGTCGGACGGAGCAAGCGCTGGGCCAAGACGAGAACGTTGAATTTTGAACGGTTTCTTGGACCTGCGGCTCCCGCCCGACCGGACCTCTTCTGCCGGCCGGCACAATCTGCCGGCCCCGGCGCGCGGTTGACGGACGTCGGCGACGCGATCACCGTCGCGCGGATTCGAACGGCGCGCTGGAGCGGAGCGACGACATGGCGGATGCAAGACGCGCGGCGGTCGGCGACAGGCGCACGCTCTACCCGCCGATCGAGCCCTACGATCATGGCATGCTCGACGTCGGCGACGGCCACCAGGTCTACTGGGAGCTGTGCGGCAACCCGCGCGGCGCGCCCGTGGTGTTTCTCCACGGCGGGCCCGGCGGCGGCTGCGGGCCGGCGCACCGCCGCCTGTTCGACCCGAAGCGCTACCGCATCCTGCTGTTTGACCAGCGCGGCTGCGGGCGCTCGACCCCGCACGCGAGCCTCGAGGCCAACACCACCTGGGACCTCGTCGCGGACATCGAGCGGCTGCGCGTCATGACGGGCGCGGAGCGCTGGCTCGTCTTCGGCGGCTCCTGGGGCTCGACGCTCGCGCTGGCCTACGCCGAAACCCACCCGGAGAGGGTCTCCGGGCTCGTCCTTCGCGGGATCTTCACGCTCCGGCGTTTCGAGCTCGACTGGTACTACCAGTCCGGCGCGTCGCTGCTCTTCCCGGACAAGTGGGAGCAATTCCTCGCGCCGATCCCCGAGACCGAGCGCGGCGACCTGATCGCGGCCTACCGCAAGCGGCTGATCGGCGACGACGCCGCGGCGCGGCTGGAGGCGGCGAAGGCCTGGAGCGTGTGGGAGGGCGAGACGATCACCCTGCTGCGCGACCCGGCCATCACCGGCCAGCATGGCGGCGACGCCTATGCGCTCGCCTTCGCGCGGATCGAGAACCACTACTTCACCCACGCCGGCTGGATGGAGGAGGGGCAATTGATCCGCGACGCGCACAAGCTCCGCGGGGTGCCCGGGGTGATCGTCCAGGGCCGCTACGACGTGGCGACCCCGGCGGTGACCGCCTGGGACCTGCACAAGGCCTGGCCGGAGGCGGAGCTGCACATCGTCGACGACGCCGGCCACGCCTATTCGGAGCCGGGGATCCTCGACCGTCTGGTGCGGGCCACCGACAGCTTCGCGACGCGCTTGACGCCTTCTTGATTTGAACCGGCGAGGTCCGCGCCTACCTCCCGTCCATGACACAACCGGAGATGCTCCCCATGCGCCAGGCGTCGCTCGCCCGTTCCCTGCTGCTCGCGACGGCGGTGGGTCTCGCGTCGGCGCCGGCCGCCACCGTTCCCGCCTTCGCGCAGGCCAAGAAAGCCGAGACGGTCAAGTCCGAGAAGCAGAGCTTCTCCGTCGAGACGGTGGCGACAGGCCTCGAGAATCCCTGGGGGCTCGCCTTCCTGCCCGATGGCCGAATGCTGGTGACGGAAAAGGCCGGACGCCTGAGGCTGATCCTGCCCGACGGTAAGGTCTCGCCCGCGGTCACCGGCCTGCCGAAGGTGGACGCGCGCGGGCAGGGCGGTCTGCTCGACGTGGCGGTCTCGCCGGACTTCGCCAACGGGCGGCTCGTCTACTTCACCTTCTCGGAGGCGGGCGAGGGCGGCGTCAACGGCACGGCGCTCGCGCGCGGGCGACTGGCGGACAACGCGGCGCGGCTCGAGAACGTCGAGGTGATCTGGCGGCAGGCGCCGAAGTACGCCTCCACCAAGCATTACGGCTCGCGCATCGTGTTCGCGCCCGACGGGAAGACGATGTTCGTGACCGTCGGCGAACGCTCGGACAAGGAGTTCCGCGTCAAGTCGCAGGCCCTCGACGAGACGCTCGGCAAGGTCGTGCGGCTGACGCTCGACGGAAAGCCCGCGGCGGGCAACCCGTTCGAGGGCCGCGCCGACGCCAAGCCCGAGATCTGGTCCTACGGCCACCGCAACCCGCAGGGCGCGGCGATCAATCCGGCGGACGGCGCGCTCTGGGTGACCGAGCACGGGCCCATGGGCGGCGACGAGCTGAACAAGCCGGAGGCCGGCAAGAACTACGGCTGGCCGGTCATCACCTACGGCAAGGAGTACTCCGGCGCAGCCCTCGGCGAGGGAACGGAGAAGGAAGGGATGGAGCAGCCGGTCTACAAATGGGTGCCCTCGATTGGCACCTCGGGCCTCGCCTTCTACGGCGGGGACGCGCTTCCCGGCTGGAAGGGCAGCGCTTTCGTCGGCGGTCTCGCCATCCCGATGCTGGCGCGGCTAGAGATGAGCGACGGCAGGGTCGTGAAGGAGGAGCGGTTGCTCGAGGACATGGGCGAGCGCATCCGCGACGTCCGCCAGGGCCCGGACGGCATGCTCTACCTGCTGACCGACAGCGCCGAGGGCCGGGTGCTTCGCCTGAAGGCCGCCGCGAACGGACGCTCTTGAGGCGAGAACAGGGGAGCGGCCGCCGGGAGGAGCCGGCGGCCGCGTCCAGCTTCGCGGGGTTAACTGCGGGTGGACGCAGGGTTAACGCGCGAAGCCTTCGCGGACGACTGGCGGGGCGGGCCCTGCCGCGCCGCCGCCCGCAAGGGGATTAAGCCTCAGAACGGCAGCAGGACGTCCATCACCTGCTGGCCGTAGCGCGGCTGCTGCACGTCGGTGATCTGGCCGCGGCCGCCGTAGGCGATGCGGGCCTGGGCGATCTTCTCGCTCTCGATCGTGTTGTCGCTGTCGATGTCCTCCGTCCGGACGATGCCGGCGACGATCAATTCGCGGATCTCGAAGTTGACGCGGATCTCCTGCTTGCCCTCGATCACCAGCGAGCCGTTGGGCAGCACCTGGGTGACGACCGCCGCGACATTGGTGACCAGGGTCTCCTTGCGGTCGACCGAGCCTTCGCCTTCGCTCGACGAGGTCGAGCCGGCCTTCACGGCGTTCGACGGATCGACACCGCCCGGCAGGATCTTCTTCAGATAGCCCTCGTAGCCGAGCACGTTGTCGAGGTTCGCGGCCTCCGTGTTGGTGCGGCTGCGCTTGGTGGTGTTCTCAAGCTTGGCGCTGTCGGTGATGTCGACCTTCACCGTCAGAAGGTCGCCGACCTGGCGGGCGCGCGGATCCTTGAAGAAACCGCGGGCGCCGGACCGCCACAGCGAGTTCGGCTGGTACGACACCGGCATCGGCTCCGGCATCGGCATCTGCACCGGCTTGTAGCCCGCCTGGGTGGTGGGGTTTTCGATCGCCGAGAGGGCGGGCTGCTTGCCGATGCCGGCGAGCCGGTCGGCGGCGCCGCAGCCGGCGAGCAGGCTCGCAAGAACCACCGGGCCGGTCAGGCGGAAGGCGAGGGGGAGACGCATCGGACAGGTTCCTTTCAGCGTCGGGCGATGGCGGTCGGAGCCGCGGTCACCGTCACTTCGGACGGCCCCGTGACGACGCCGCTGACGATGCGCTTCGACTGGACGTTCTGGACGTCGATGAGATCGCCTTGCGCGCCGGACGCCAGCGCCTTGGCCTTGAGCGACAGCGACATGCCGGAGCCGCCGTAGACGAGCGTGACGAAGCCGCCGCGCTCCACGTGCTGGGGGCGCATGAGATCGTTCGCGCGGAAGGTCTGGCCCTCGCGCAGCGCGCGCCGGGTGGCGAGGCCGCGCGCGCCCTCGAGATCGACCGCGCCACCGTTTCCAGCCTTCGGGCGGCGCTCGACGATCAGGTCGGCGTCCCGGAGCACCTCGCCGCGGGCGAGCGGGCGCGCGGTCACCGCCACTTCGACGGTTTCGACCACGGCGCCGGTGACGCGCGTCCCGCGCGCGCCGCGGTCCGCGCCGAGGAGTGCCTCGAACCGGCCGGTGCGGGAGTCGAGCGCGAACTGCGAGACCTCCACGGCGCCGCGGTTCTGGGGCGAAAGATGCACGGGGCGGTCGTCGTCCAGCGTGACGCGCATGGCGGACGGCTCTGCGCCGAGGTCGGCTGCGGCGCGGGCCGCGATCGCCTCCATCACCTGGTCGCCGGTGACGCTGCGGCCGAGCCGCGTCACCGCGATCTCGGAGACGAGGCCGGCAGAGACGTCCTCGACGCCCGCCCGGCGCGCGGCGGCGATCACGACATCGGCCGGCACGGCGCCGGTGAGGCCGTAGTCCGGCGCGCGGAACAGGGCGACGCCCGCGTCGGCGCCGGCGTCGTCGGCGAGGTCGCCGAGGGTGACGATCTCGGCGGAGACCAGCGCTTCGGCGCGCAGCGTCGGGGCCGCGAAGGCGGCGGAGGACGCGAGCAGGACGGCGGCGAAGGCGGCGAGACGGATCATGGATCTCACCGCAGCATCGACGAGGTGGACTGCAGCATCTGGTCGGCGGACGCGACGACCTTCGAGTTCATCTCGTAGGCGCGCTGGGCCGCGATCAGATCCGAGATCTCGGTGACGGCGTTGACGTTCGAGGCTTCGAGGTAGGACTGGAGCGTGGTGCCGAAGCCCTCCGCGCCGGGATTGTCGACCAGCGGCGTGCCGCTCGCCGGCGTCTCGAGGAACAGGTTGTCGCCCTTGGCCTCGAGGCCCGACTTGTTGATGAAGCGCGCCAGTTCGATCTGCCCCAGCGCCTGGGGGGCGGTCTGGCCCTGGATGGTGGCCTCTACGCCGCCGGTCGCGCTGATGCTGACGCTGAGCGCGTTGGTGGGAACGGTGATCCCGGGCAGGACGGTGTAGCCGTCGGCGGTCACGAGCTGGCCGTTGGCGTCGAGCTCGAACGAGCCGTCGCGGGTGTAGGCGGTGCGGCCGTCCGGCAGCTGGACCTGGAAGAAACCCTCGCCCTTGATGGCGACGTCGTAAGTCTTCTCCGTCGAGGCCACGGTGCCCTGGCTCATCACCCGCGGCGTCGCCACCAGCTTGACGCCTGAGCCGACGTCGACGCCCGTGGGGAGCACGGTGCCGGTGTCCGAGCTCGACGCGCCCACCTGGCGCATCGACTGGTAGAGCAGGTCCTGGAACTCGGCCCGCTGGCGCTTGAAGCCGGTGGTCCGCATGTTCGCGATGTTGTTCGAGATGATCTCGACGTTGGCCTCCTGGGCGGCCATGCCGGTCGAGGCGATGTTGAGGGCGCGCATGGTGCGTCTCCGTCCGTCTTCGCCGGCTTACGCCGGGACCTCGGCAAGCTTCTCGATCGCCGAACGCCGGATGTCGTTCTGCGCGTCGAGGATCCCGGATATCGACGTGTAGGCCCGGTTCACCTCGATCAGGCGGCTCATCTCGACGATCGGCTTGACGTTCGATTTCTCGACCGCGCCCTGCACCACGGCGGTCGTGGCGGGCGCGTCCTTCGGATCTTCCGTGGTCGCGTAGAGATTGCTGCCGATCTTATGGATCGCCCGGGGGTCGTCGAAGCTGACGAGGCGGAGGCGGCCGCGCACGCCCTCGCTCGTCGCGATGGTGCCGTCCCGGCCGATCGTCAGCCCCGTCTCGTTGGGCGCGAGCTGGATCGGGCCTGCGGTGGACAGGAGAGGCGCGCCGTTGGCCGTCACGAGCTGGCCGGAGGCGTTGACCCCAAACTCGCCGCTGCGGGTGTAGCGCTCGCCGGCCTCCGTCTCGACCACGAAGAAGCCCTCGCCGTCGATCGCGAAATCCATCGCGCCGCCGGTCGCCTCCACGTTGCCCGGGGCGAAGCTGTGCCAGGTTCCGCGCTGCTGCACGAAGGACAGCTTCTGATCCTGTGTCGGAAACGTGCCGTCGCGGGCGTTCGGCATCATGAATTCGCTGAACACCATCTGCTCGGCCTTGAAGCCGGTGGTGTTCATGTTCGCGACGTTGTTGGCGATAACGTCGAGTTCGCGGCGCAGGACGACCTGGCGCGACAACCCGACGAGAGACGCGTTTTCCACCAAACGCTCCCGTGGTCCGTGTTTGCTTTCCGCGTGCGCCCCGCTTGTCCTCCCCGACGAGCGGCGCTCACGACGAGGGGATTGCACGCGCCGTGCCAACGTCGGCGGTCGTTCAGAACTGAGCAGGTCGACGCCGCGCAGCCGTTCGCGGCCGCCCGGCGCCATCGGGGCGAGCGGCGCAAAATGCCCGGCAGAACTTGCCGGGCGAAACGCATTTTCAAGAGTTCCTTAACCTTTGCGACCTATTCGTTAACCATGGCGGACGGGTCGCCTGGGGCGATGGGGGGCGCGGCGCGAGCCGCGTGTCGGGAATGGCGGAAGCCGAAGGCGCAGGCGGCGAGGCGAAGCCGAAGTCGAAGAAGAAACTGGTCGTCATTGCGGCCGCCGCGGCGGTGGTCGTGATCGGCGGCGGCGTGGGCGGCTACCTGATGTTCGCCAAGGGCGGCGGCGAGCATGGCGCCGCGGCCGCAGCGTCCTCCGGTCATGACGGCGGGGAGCACGGCGGCGAGGGCGAGGCCCAGGCCGCGACGCCCGCGAAGTCCGCGGCGTTCGTCGAACTGCCCGAGATGACGGTGAACCTGGCGACCGTCGACAAGGAGCGGCAGCAGTACGTCCGCATGACGGTGGCGCTCGAGGTCGGCAGCCCGGAGCTCGTGGAGGCGATCAAGCCCCTGCTTCCGCGCGTGATCGACAGCTTCCAGACCCATCTGCGCGAGATGCGCCCGAGCGATCTGCGGGGCTCGGCCGGGGCCTACCGCCTCAAGGAAGAGCTTCTGCGCCGGGTGAACGTCGCGATCGCTCCGGCGCGCGCCGACGCGGTGCTGTTCAAGGACGTCGTCGTCCAGTAGGGCGCGGACCAGAAGGGTCGGGACGATGGCGGGGGAAGACGACGACGATCTCGCGGCCGAATGGGGCGCCGCGATGGCGGAGCAGGTCGGCGAGGACGCCGAGGCGATGGCGGCCGAGTGGGCGGCCATGCTGGGCGGGCCCGCGGCCGTGGACGACGGCGGCCGCAAGTCTCCGGACCGCGTCCTGAACCAGGAGGAGGTCGACGGCCTCCTCGGATTCAACCCCCACGAGCTCGGCCTCAACTCCCAGTCCGGCATCCGCGCGATCATCAACTCGGCGCTCGTCTCCTACGAGCGCCTGCCGATGCTCGAGATCGTGTTCGACCGGCTGGTCCGGCTGCTCACGACCTCGCTTCGCAACTTCACCTCGGACAACGTCGAGGTCTCGCTCGACGGCATCCGCTCGGTGCGCTTCGGCGACTACCTCAACTCGATCCCGCTGCCGGCGATCCTCTCGGTGTTCAAGGCCCACCAGTGGGACGGCTTCGGGCTGATGACGGTCGACAGCGCGCTGATCTACTCGATCATCGACGTGCTGCTCGGCGGCCGCCGCGGCGCCGCGACCATGAAGGTCGAGGGCCGCCCCTACACCACGATCGAGACCAGCCTGGTCCAGCGCATGATCGAGGTGGTGCTGGCCGACGCCGAACAGGCGTTCCGGCCGATCACCAACGTCAACTTCTCGCTCGACCGGTTGGAGACGAACCCCCGCTTCGCCGCCATCACGCGGCCGGCCAACGCCGCGATCCTCGTCAATCTGCGGATCGACATGGAGGACCGCGGCGGCTTCATCGAGGTGCTGCTGCCCTACGCGACGATCGAGCCGATCCGCGAGACGCTGCTGCAGCAGTTCATGGGCGAGAAGTTCGGCCGCGACGCGACCTGGGAGGGCCATCTCGCGACCGAGATCTGGTCCGCCGAGGCCGAGCTCCACGCCGTGCTCTACGACAAGAAACTCCCGCTGCGCACCATCCTCGATCTCGACATTGGAGACACGCTGATGCTCGATGTCGCGCCCGACGAACTGGTCGAGATTCGGTGCGGCGACCAGGTCTTGACCGAGGCGCGCATGGGCCGCGCCGGCGACAAGGTCGCGGTCCAGATCGCCCGTCCGCTGCGCCGCTCGCACACCACGCTCGCCGCCTTCGAGGCGGCCGGCGAATCCCGGAAGGACGCCTGATCCATGGAGAACGTCGTCGGCTTCGCGATCGAGTCGCTCGTCGCGGTCCTGCTCGTCGCGACCATCGCCTATTGCGCGCTGCTGAACCGCAGGCTCGGCAAGCTGCGGGCGGACGAAGGCGTGATGCGCGAGACGATCACCGAGCTCGTCGCCTCGACCCACGCGGCCGAGCGCGCGATCGTCGCGCTCCGGGCGGCGCTCGGCCATTGCGAGGACACCCTGGCCGAGCGGCTCGGGCGCGCCGAAACCATGTCCACCGCGATCGCCGGCCAGCTGAGCGCGGGCGAGGAGGTGATCGAGCGCATCACGCGGATCGCCAAGGCGGCGCGCGAGCACGCCGCGCGCGAGGCGAGCATGGACGAGATCGCCCGGCGGGACGCGGATCGCGAGGCCGTGCGGCTGGCCGCCCGCCGCCGCGCCGAGGAGGAGGAAGAGACCCGCGCGCTCATCCGCCGCGTCGCCGAGGAGGCCGAGCCGATCAGCCGCTCGGCCGCGACGGCCGCGGCGGCCGAGCTGTTCGCCTCGCGCATCCGGGCCCTCAGCGCCGGTTCGCCGGCATGACGGCCGACCGCATCCGCCTGATGCCGATCGTGATGACCGCGGCCGCGGCGCTGCTCGCGCTCAAGACCGTCGGTCTCGTCACGCAGACGAGCTACCTGTTCGCGAGCCCGGCCGCGGCCGCCGGCGCCCCGAAGGCCGAGGGGCATGGCGCCGCGCCCGAGGCGGCGGAGCACGGCGAGGCCGCGCCGCCCGCCGTCCGTCCCAAGGAGGCCCCGACCGAGCCCGCGACCTCCGCGTCGGAGAAGGCTCTGCTGGAGGCGCTGCAGAAGCGCCGCGAGACGATCGAGGCCAAGGCGAGCGACCTCGACGTCCGCGAAAACCTGATCAAGGCGGCCGAGCGCCGGATGGAGGAGCGCCTCGTCGAACTCAAGCGGCTCGAGGAGCAGGTCTCGGCGGCGGAGGATCGCCGCCGCGAGGAGGACAAGGCCAAGTTCAAGGAGCTCATCGTGCTCTACGAGGGCATGAAGGTGAAGGAGGCCGCGCGGATCTTCGAGCGCCTCGACGCCTCCGTGCTGATCGAGGTCGCGAGCCGCATGAACCCCCGCAAGCTCGCCGAGGTCATGGGTCAGATGTCGCCCGACAGCGCGGAGAGGCTGACGGTCGCGATGGCGCGCCGCAGCGACGGGTCGCTCGCCCCGCGGCCGGTGGCTGCGAACGACCTGCCGCAGATCGTCGGACGCTCCGCCAATCCCTGACCGCGCGTCGCGAATTCCGCCGCGCCGGTAACCTTCCACCAACGGCTCGTCCTTAAAAGTGTTCGGTGCGGCCGTCCGGTCGCAGGCGAGCGCGAGGGTGAGGGACCTGGTCGACGTGTCGGGGGTGAGACTGCGGGCGATCTTCGCCGCGCTGGCGCTTGGCTGGACCTGCGCCGCGGCCGATTCCGCGCGCGCCGCGACAGCCACGGTGACCGCCGGCGTCCAGCCCGAGGGCTACGCCCGTCTCGTCTTCGCCTTCGACCAGATGCCGAAGATCAGCGCCTCGCTGTCGGGCACGGTGCTGGTCGTCAGCTTCGGGGAGCCGACGGAGGTCGATCTCGGCACGCTCGGCCGCGATCTGCGCGGCCTGGTCCGCATCGTCCGCAAGGAGGCCGACGACACCGCCATCCGCTTCGCGCTGGAACGCGGCGTCATCCTGAACGCGCAGGAGGCGGGCGATTCGTTCTACGTCGACCTGCTGCCGACGACATGGAAGGGCATGAAGCCCAGCCTGCCGCCCGAGGTCGTGGCCGAGATGAGCCGCCAGGCGCGCCGAAGCCGGATCGCGGAGCTCGAGGCGCGGGTGCGAAAGGCGGCCGCCGCGACGCCGCTCACCGTTTCCGGCGCCACGCATCCCACCTTCCGAAGGCTCGTGTTCGGCGTGGACCCCCGCGTGCAGGTCGATCTCACGCGCAAGGGCGACACGGCGCTGGTGACGTTCGGCGCGGACATGCCGTTCGACATCGCCGCCGCTAAGGCGGGGCTGCCGACGCCGCTCGCCGGACTGGCGGTCCGTCGCGCCAACGGCGGGGTCACCGTCGTCGTCCCGGCGCCGAAAGACGTCGCGGTGCGCGGCTTCCGTGAAGACGACACCTATGTGCTGGACGTGGATCGGAACGACGCCGCGGCCTCCGCCGACGCGGGCGAGGGGAGCGACGCCGATCCCCACCACGCGGAGCCGCGCCCGGCCGCGCGCGCGGATCCCGTCGAAGCGCTGAAGGGCGCCCTCGCGGCCGCAGCTTCGGCCGTCGCCGCGGAGGTCCACGCGCCGAAGGTTGTCCCGGCCCCCGCCCCGCAAAGCGTTCCCGGCGCGGAGGCGCCTGCGGCCCCCGTCGCTCCCGCGGCGGCCGGCCGGCCGGAGCTCAGCCGGTCGGGCCAGTCGCTCCGCATCCGGTTTCCGTTCGACAAGCCGACCCCCGCCGCCGTGTTCTCGCGGGGCCGTACGGCCTGGGCGGTGTTCGACACGCCCGATCCGATCCCGCTCGACGACGTCCTCAAGGCCTCGAACGGCGCGATCCTCGCCATCGAGCAGAGCGTGGTGGAGCGCGGCCGGGTCATCCGTCTCAAGCTGGCGGAGCCCCGCGCGGTGACGGCGGCCGCCGAGGGGGCCGCCTGGATCGTCTCGCTCGGCGACGACATCCTCGGCGGCGCCGATCCGATCGACTTCGCCTCCAGCTTCGGCCGGGACGGCCGCGGCGGGCTGGTCGCGCGTCTCGACGGCCTCGGCGGCGTCCGCGAGATCGACGATCCGGATTTCGGCGACCGCCTGATGGTGGCGTCCCTGTCGGGCCCGGCGCGCGCCTCGCTTCGGCCGCAGGCCTTCGTCGAGGTCGGGCTCCTGCTGACCGCGCAGGGCGTGGTCGCCCTGCCGATGGCTGACGACGTGCGGATGACGGCGAAGATGGACGCGCTCGCGATCGAACGCGACGCCGGGCTGTCGCTATCGATTGGCGGCGGGGCGCGCGCCGCGGAGGCCGGCGCCGGCGGCCCAGCGTCGGATGTCGTGCTCGACGCCGCCGGCGGCCGCGAGGCGGTTTCGGAGCGGTTCCACGCGCGCGAACGCAAGCTGCTCGACGCGGCCGCCCGCGCGACGCCCGACGAGCGCATCGAAGCGCGCATCGCCCTGGCGCGGTTCTACACGTTCCGGAGGATGGCGGCGGACGCCCGCGCGGTGATCGAGGCGACGGTCGGGGAGGATGGGCTGGCCGAACGTGACCCGCGGGTCGCCATTCTGCGCGCCGCAGCCGCGGCGCAGCTCGGCCGCTACACCACCGCCATCCAGCTGCTCTCGACGCCCCAGCTCGCGGCCAGCCCCGAGGCCTCGCTGTGGCGCGCCTTCGCCGAGGCCGGGGAAGGGCGCGTCGGGCCGGCGAGGGACTACCTGCGCAAGGGCGCATCCGCGATCGGCGCGCTGCCGCCCGATTACCAGGCGCTGTTCGGCGAGATGGAGGTGTCGCTCGCGCTCGACGCGAAGGATCACGTCGCGGCGGTCAGCGCCTTCGATCGCCTGGAGCTGCTGCCGGCGATCCACGGGCAGGGCGCGCGCGAGGTCATGCGCGGCCGCGTTTTCGAGGCGCTCGGCCAGACCGACAAGGCGCTGCAGTCCTATGACGTCGTGCTGAAGGGGGCCGATCCGATCTCCGCCGCCGAGGCGGAGCTGCGGGCGATCGAGCTGCGGCTGACGGTAGGAAAGGTCTCGATCCCGGACGCCATCGCCGCGCTCGAACGGCTGGTGACGGGCTGGCGCGGCGACTGGATCGAAGCCGAGGGGCTTGCGCGCCTCTCCGGCCTCTATGCCGACGCAGAGCGCTGGCGCGACGCCTTCACCACGCTGAAGACCGCGATCGAGGCGTTCCCCGACGTCGAAGCCACGCGCACGCTGCAGGACCGGATGCAGGCGCGGTTCACCGACCTGTTCCTGGGGCCGGCGGTCGATCGCATGCAGAAGGTCGACGCGCTGGCGCTGTTCTACGATTTCCAGGAGCTCAGCCCCGGCGGCAAGCGCGGCGACGAGCTGGTGCGGCGGCTCGCGGACAAGCTGGTCGAGGTCGATCTGCTCGACCAGGCCTCGGCGCTGCTCGAGTACCAGATCGAAAACCGCCTGACGGGGGCCGGCCGCGCGCAGGTCGCCGCGCGCGCGGCCATGATCTACCTGATGAACGACAAGCCGGCCGAGGCGGCGCGGGTTCTGCAGAAGACGCGGCAGGCCGACCTGCCGGCGTCGCTCGTCCGCACCCGCCTGATGCTCGACGCGCGCGCTCTGGCGCAGACCGGCCGCACGGAGCTCGCGCTCGAAATGGCGGACGGCCTCGGCCCCGAGGCGGCGCGGCTGAAGGCCGACGTGCTGTGGGCGGCGCGGCGCTGGAGCGAGGCGGGCGACGCGCTGGAGGTCGCGCTCGGCCCGGCGTGGCGCAAGCCCGAGCCGCTCGACGCGTCGGAGCGCGCCGACGTCATGCGGGCGGCGATCTCGCTGTCGCTCGCCGATGACGATCTCGGCCTCGACCGCATCCGGCAGAAGTTCGCCTCCAAGATGGCGGACAGCCCGGACGCCCATGCCTTCGAAGTGGTGACGGCGCCGATCGAGGCGCGCGGCGAGGCCTTCCGCGAGGTGGCGCGCTCGATCGCGACGACGGCCGCTTTCGAAGGCTTCCTGAAGGACTACCGCAAGCAGGCCGAAGACGAAGCCGCGAGCGCCGCAGCTCCGCCGCGCGCGGAAGGCGCGGGCTGACGCCGCCGAGACGGCGAGCTCAAACGAAAACGGCCGGAGCGAAGCCCCGGCCGTTCTGCGCTTGGATTGCGATCGACGTTCGAAACGCTGATCACGCGGCCTTCATCGCGTTGGCCTTTTCGATCAGCGCTTCCGCCATGCGGATGGAGGCGATGTCGATCAGGCGGCCGTCGAGCGCGACGGCGCCGCGGCCGGCCTTGGCGGCCTCTTCCATCGCCTCGAGAATGCGACGGGCCTTGGTGACCTCGGCCTCGGACGGGGTGAACACCTCGTTGGCGAGGTCGATCTGCGAGGGATGGATCGCCCACTTGCCCTCATAGCCAGCGGCGGCGCAACGGCGGGCGGCGGAGAGGTAGCCGTCCGGGTCGGAGAAGTCGCCGAAGGGGCCGTCGATCGGGCGCAGGCCGTAGGCGCGGCAGGCGACCAGCATGCGCTGCTGGGCGAACAGCCACGGGTCCTGCCAGTGAGTCTCGCGCTTGCCCGCCTCGTCCTTGTCGGTGAGCACCGAGTAGTCCGGGTTCACGCCGCCGATGACGGTCGAGCGGGTCCGGCAGGAGGCGGCGTAGTCCGCCACGCCGAAGGACATCGCCTCGAGGCGCTTCGACGAGGTCGCGATCGCCTCGACGTTCGCCATGCCGAGCGCGGTCTCGATCAGCACCTCGAAGCCGAGCTTCTTCTCGCGCTTCTTCGCCTGCTCGATCTGGGTGACGAGCACGTCGATCGCGTAGACGTCAGCCGGCACGCCGACCTTGGGGATCAGGATCATGTCGAGGCGCGGGCACTGCTCCACGATGTCGACGACGTCGCGGTACATGTAGTGGGTGTCGAGACCGTTGATGCGGATCATCATGGTCTTCGTGCCCCAGTCGATCTCGTTCAGGGCCTGAACGATGTTCTTGCGGGCCTGCTCCTTGTCGTCGGGCGCGACCGCGTCCTCGAGGTCGAGGAAGATGACGTCGGCGTTTGACTGCGCGGACTTCTCCATGAAGGTCGGGTTCGAGCCCGGCACCGCAAGCTCAGAACGGTGCAGACGCGGCGTGGCCTGCTGAACCAGAGTGAAGCTCATACTTTCCTCCTGAAGCGAATTTCAAAGCACGATCGCTGCGGCGGACCGTACTCATTATAACTATGAGGGCAACACATCAGTTCGGATAAACTACGAAAAGCGCATACGCCTCGATCTAATCTTATCCTGTGGCGCCGAATCCGACGGCGATGCAGTTAATGGACAGAAGAAGCGCGGATTTGGCTTCCTCGCGCTTGAACTCATCGGTTTCGCCGCGGTAGCGGCGGAGCAGTTCGACCTGCTCGTGGCTCACCTGGTTGATGACGGGCAGGCGCTCCGCCAGCCGTTCCCGGAAAGCGGGATAGCGGAAGGCGATCTCGCCGCCGCCCGAGACGCGCAGCGCCATCTCGCAGGTCAGCGCGTATTCCTCCTCGATCATCCGGAAGATGTCGTCGCGGACCGCCTCGTTCGGCACGAGCCCGGAGTACTCGCGCGCGATCGAGAGATCGACCATGCGCAGCGTCTTCTCCACCTCGTCGAGGATCAGTCGAAACGGCTTCGACTGTTCGAACATGCGCTTCAGCAGCGCCTCGCCTTCGTCGCCCCGGACGTCGATGAAGTTCTTGAGCGCCGAGCCGATGCCGTACCAGCCGGTGATGATGTGGCGGTTCTGGGCCCAGGCGAAGACCCACGGGATCGCGCGGAGATCGGAGAGCGTGCGCGCGCCGAAGCGGCGGGCGGGGCGCGAGCCGATGTTCAGGAGCGCCAGTTCGTCGAGCGGGCTCGCGTTCTGGAAGTACTCGACGAGGCCGGGATGGCTGATGAGGTTGCTGTAGACCGCGCGCGAGGCGCCCGACAGCGCCTCCATGGCGTCGTCGTACTCCGGCCGCGCCGCCGCGCGCTCTTTCTGCGAGCTCAGCACGTGCTGGATCACCGCCGCGGCGGTGAGCTCCATCTGGTAGGCGGCGGTGCCGCGGTTCGAGTATTTGAACGAGACGACCTCGCCCTGGTCCGTCACGCGGTACTGCCGGCGGATCGCGCCGGGGGGCTGAGCGGCGATTGCGCGCGCGGTCGGCGCGCCGCCGCGTGAGACCGAGCCGCCGCGACCGTGGAAGAACGCGATCGGCACGCCCGCCTGCTCGCCGACCTCGGTAAGCTTGGCCTGCGCCTTGTAGAGCTCCCAGTTCGAGGCGAAGTAGCCGCCGTCCTTGTTGCTGTCGGAGTAGCCGATCATCACCTCGTGGTAGCCGCCCTGCCAGCGCACGGACCGGCGCACCAGCGGGATCGACAGCAGCTCCTTCATGATCGCCGGCGCGGCGCGGAGGTCTTCGATCGTCTCGAACAGCGGGACGATCGGCAGCTGGCAGATCTCGACGCCGGGGCTGTCGAGATAGATCCGCGCTTCCTTGGCGAGGACGTAGACGCCGAGGATGTCGTTCACGGAGCGCGTCATCGACAGCACGAAGCAGCCCACGGCCTCGCGGTCGAGCTCCGTGCGCATCTCGGCGACCAGCGCGAAGGTCGCGAGCGTCTCGCGCGAGTCGTCTGACAATCCGTCAAGCCGGCGCGGCGTCGACCGCGGCTTGGACAGCTCCGAGGTGAGCCAGGCGCGCCACTCGCGGGATTCGACGTCCGGGGCCTGATCGGCGGACTGTCCCTCGATCGCGGCCCACATCTCCCGCAGCGTGTTGGTCGTGCGGGTGGAGTTCTCGCGCACGTCGAGATGGACCGTCGAGAAGCGGAACAGCTCGACCATCCGGCGCACCGGGCGGACCTGGTTCACGGCGAGCGAGCGGCAGCCGGCCTCGACCAGTCCCTGTTCGAGGGCCTTGAGGTCGTTGATCAGTTCGTCGGCGTCCACATAGAAGGGGCCCGGCAGGATGACGGGCTCCTCCTTGTTGCGCTCGATGGTGGCGTCGAGCTTCCGCAGGATGCAGGTCTGGAACTGCCGGAAGTGCTCGCCGGGGTTGCGCGCCTCGATCGCCTGTCCCTCGCCGCTCGCGGCGAGGCGGGCTGTGAGCTCCTTGCGGAACGAGATCGGCGTCGGGAGCGACCGCTCGGTGATCGACAGCAGCTTGCCGAGATCGACGATGCGGGTGCGGAAGCGCCGCATCGAGGCGCGGCCGTTGCGCTTGAGGGTCGTCCGGGTGACCGCGGAGGTGACGAACGGATTGCCGTCGCGGTCGCCGCCGATCCACGAGCCGAACTGGAAGAACGCCGGCACCTCGAAGGTCTCGTCCGGGTAGTATTCGGCGAGCGAGGCTTCGAGCGAATCCAGCACCTCCGGCAGCGTGTCGAACAGCGACTCGTCGAAGAAGTGCAGGCCCCACGAGACCTCGCGCACGACCGTCGCCTTCTCGAGCTGCAACTCGCCCGTCATCCAGATCAGCTCGATCTGGTCGCGGAGGTCAGCGATCAGCGCGACGCGCTCGCGTTCGGTCCAGCGCGGCAGCTCCAGCTCGCGCAGGTCGAGATAGATGCGACGGAGCTTCTCCAGCACCGTCACGCGCTTCGCTTCGGTCGGGTGCGCGGTGAGGGTGGGGCGGATGCGCAGCTCGCGCAGCAGCGTGTGGATCTCGGACGGCTTCACGCCCGCCGCGACGGCGTCGGCGAGGACGCTCGAGAAGGTGCCCTTGACCTCCGCGCGCCCGAGGGTCCGCTCGGCGTGGCGCCGCCGCCGCATCGCCGTGTTTTCCTCCACGATCGACAGCAGGCGGAACCAGATGCCCTGGACCTGCAGCGCGCGGCCCATCAACTCCGGGCTGAGGCCCGCGATGTCGGTCTCTCCCTTGAGCACGCCCTCGAGTTCCGGCTGATGCCGGCGGCAGACGTCGAGCAGCGACTGGAACAGGATCTCCGTCGCGGTGTCCGGCTCGGTGCCGGTGATCATGGGAGCGGCGAAGCCGGCGTCGGGCGTCGCGCGGGGAGCAAGTTGAACGATCGAGGTCATCGCGAGGTCCACTTCTACCGACGTGCGGAGGCGCGCCGTCTTTGGAGACGGATGACGGCCGGCGTTGGCGCTTATTGAGGCGCCGACGCCGGCGTGCGGAGCGTCAGGCCGCGTTCTTGAGCTTGCCCAGGACCTCTGCAACCGTTGTGCCGAAGTCGCCGGGGGAGGGAGCCACCGTCAGCCCGTAGGAGAGCATGATCTCGGCCTTCTCCGCCGCGCTGTCGCCCTGGGCCGAGATGATCGCGCCCGCGTGGCCCATCCGCCGGCCCTTCGGCGCGGTCAGCCCCGCGACGAAGCCGATCACCGGCTTCGTCATGTTGTCCTTGATCCAGGCCGAGGCCTCGGCCTCCTGCGGGCCGCCGATCTCGCCGATCATCAGCACGGCGTCGGTCTCCGGATCCTGCTCGAACAGCGCGAGATGGTCGAGGAAGGACGAGCCGTTGATCGGGTCGCCGCCGATGCCGACGGAGGTCGAGATGCCGATGCCGAGCGCCATCATCTGCGACGCCGCCTCGTAGCCGAGCGTGCCGGAGCGCGAGATCACGCCGACGTTGCCCTTGAGGTAGATGTGGCCGGGCATGATGCCGAGCATCGACTTGCCCGGCGAGATGATGCCGGCGCAGTTCGGGCCGACCACCATGGTCCGCTTGTCCTTCGGGTAGCGGCGCAGGTAGCGCTTCACGCGCATCATGTCCTGGGCCGGGATGCCGTCGGTGATCGAGCAGACGAGGGCGAGCCCGGCGTCGGCGGCCTCCATGATCGCGTCCGCCGCGAACGGCGGGGCGACGAAGGTGATCGAGGTGGTGGCGCCGGTCGCGGCCACCGCGTCCTTCACGGTGTTGAACACCGGCAGGCCGAGGTGCGTCTTGCCGCCCTTGCCGGGCGTCACGCCGCCGACGACGTTGGAGCCGTACTCGATCATCTCCTTGGCGTGGAAGGTGCCTTTGTCGCCCGTGATGCCCTGGACGATGATCGGGGTCTTCTCGTCGATGAGGATGCTCATGATCGGTCTCCTCAGGCCGCGGTCTTGTAGGCGGCGACGGCCTTCTGGGCGGCCTCCGACAGGGTGTCCGCGGCGATCAGGTCGAGGCCGCTCTCCTCCAGGATCTTCTTGCCGGCCTCCACGTTGGTGCCGGCGAGGCGCACGATCAGCGGCACCTCGATCTTCACCTCCTTCGCGGCCTGGATCACGCCCTGCGCGACCCAGTCGCAGCGGTTGATGCCGGCGAAGATGTTGACCAGGATCGCCTTGACGTTCTTGTCCGAGAGCACGAGGCGGAACGCGGTCGCGACGCGCTCGGGGCTGGCGCCGCCGCCGACGTCGAGGAAGTTCGCGGGGCTGCCGCCGGCATGCTTGATCATGTCCATGGTCGCCATGGCGAGGCCCGCGCCGTTGACGATGCAGCCGATCTCGCCGTCGAGCCCGATGTAGTTGAGGTTGTGCTCGGCCGCCTGCGCCTCGCGCGGGTCGCTCTGCGAAGGGTCGTGCATGTCCGCGACGTTGTGACGACGGAACAGCGCGTTGTCGTCGAACGACATCTTGGCGTCGAGCGCGAGCAGGCGGTCGTCGCGGGTCACGACGAGCGGGTTGATCTCCAGCATCACGCCGTCGGTGTCGCGGAAGGCGCGATACGCGCTCATGATGAGGCGGACGGCGGCCGAGACCTGCCGGATGTTGAGCCCGAGCCGGAACGCAAGCTCGCGCGCCTCGAACTGCTGAAGGCCGACCGCGGGCTCCACGACAATCTGGATCAGCGCCTCGGGGTCGTTCTGGGCGATCTCCTCGATCTCCATGCCGCCGTGCGTGGAGGCGATGACGACGACGCGCTCGGCCTTACGGTCCAGTACGAAGCCGAGATAGAGCTCGCGCTCGAAGGGGTCGGCGACCTCCACGTAGACGCGCTGGACAGGCTTGCCCTCGGGTCCGGTCTGGGCCGTCACGAGGCGCTTTCCGAGCATGGACTTCGCCGCGTCGCGCACCTCGTTGTAGGTGCGGCAGAGCTTGACGCCGCCCGCCTTGCCGCGGGCGCCGGCGTGGATCTGCGCCTTGACGGCCCAGAACGAGCCGCCGAGCTCGGTCGCGGCGTAGACCGCCTGGTCCGGGCTGAACGCCACCGCCCCCTTGGGGACGGCGACGCCGAAACTCGCGAGCAGTTCTTTAGCCTGGTACTCGTGAACGTCCATCACGACCCTCCTTGCGTTTCAACGTACCGACGCGCGAGCTTTCGTGTGTGGTCAGCTCACCTTGTTCTTCACCACGTCGTACGTCTTCTTCGTGAGCGTCTCGGCTTCGCCGAGCAGCGTCTCGAGTTCCTGGATGCGGGCGTCCGCGAACTCCCGGTCCTTGATCGACTTGGCGTTCACCCGGACGTTGAGGGCGGCGCTCAGCAGGCCGGCGTAGGCCGACTGCACGGCGACGCCGGCGTCCGAGATCACGTTGAGGTTGCCCTTGTCGGCGGTGATCGCCGCAAGGTCGATCACGTCGCGGCAGAGCCGCACCGCTTCGAGCGGCACGTCGGTCGCGACCTTGAGCGCGGCCTGGATCGTCTCGACGCGCGCGGCCTTCTCCTCGTCGGTTCCGCGCGGGAGCCCGTAGGCTCCCATCACGGCGTCGAAGGCCTTCACGTCGTCGTCGATCGCGTCCGTCAGCTGCGCGCGTAACGCTTCCGAGCGGACGAGCACGTCCTTGAGCTCGGCCTCGACCTCGGCGTACTTCGGCTTGCCGACGGTGAGGTTGATCACCATCGACACCAGCGCCGCGCCGGTCGCGCCGTGGATCGCGGCCGCGCCGCCGCCGCCCGGCGTCGGAGCCTCGCTCGCGAGCTCGTCCAGGAAGACGCCGAGGGTCTGGTCCTTGGCCGTCATGCCATCTCCTTCGCGAGCGCGTAGATCTCGTCCGCGTCGAAGGACTGGTCGGCCGCCTCGAACAGCTTGCCGATCAGCGTGCGGTGGAGCTTGAGCTTCAGGCCGCCGAGACCGAGCGCGCCGAGCGCGAGCTTGCCGTGGCGCTCCTTGGCCTTGTCCATGGCGTCGATGCCGCCGATGCCGAGCGGGGGCTGGGCGTTGTAGTCCACCACGATCTCGATCGAAGCCTCGGACTTCCAGACGTCTTCGGCCAGCAGCTCCAGGCCGATCGCGCCGGCGGAGAACACAAGGTTCGCGCCCGACACCGCCTTGGCGCGGTCGTCGCCGCTCTTCGCCTCGACCGCTTCGACCTTCACGCCGAAGCGCTTCTCGATGTTGTCGGCGGCCTTCTGCGCCTTGTCGAGCGCGCGCCCGACGATCGCGACCGTCGCGCCTTCCTTGCCGAGCATCGCGGCCGAGCGCATGCCGACCGGGCCGGTGCCGGCGAGGATGACGGCCCTCTTGCCCTTGACGTCGCCGCCGAGCGCCTTCACGGCCAGCGCGACGCCGGCCGCAGCCGTCGTGTTCGAGCCGTTCGAGTCCAGCATCGTCGAGACGCGGAACGGGCCGAAGAAGCGCTTCTGGACGGCGTCGTAGACCGCCTCGCCCGCCGCCATGTCGCCGCCGCCGACGAAGATCGCCGTCGACTTCTTCTCCGAGCCGCCGCGCGTGTAGATCGTGCCGTCGACATAGGCGCCGACGTTGTCCGGGGTCACATTGCCGTAGCCCGTGATGTGGTCGGCGCCGCCGTCATAGCCCACGACGACGTCGAAGACGCTCGGGGTCGGGTCGGTGTCGAACTGAAACAGCAGTTTCTTGGTCATGGTCTTCCCTGTCGCCCGCGTTCGGGCTGTCTTGTTTGATCGCTCGCGCCGCAGGGGCGTACGAGCAACGCCGTTTCCTCACCCGCCGGTCATGCCCGTCTTCGGGCATCCACGACTGCGACGTAGAGCGCCTCCCAACCCCAAGTCGTGGATGCCCGAAGACGGGCATGACGGCGGAGGTTCGGGCGCTCTACGCGGCGGGCTTCACTCCACGACGTTCGACGGCTTGCCGGCGACGAAGTTCTCGACGTTGTCGATCAGCTGGTCGGCGAGGATCTGCATGGCCTGCTTCGACGCCCACGCGACGTGCGGGGTGACGATGAGGTTCGGCAGGTCGGCGTCGCACAGAATGTTGCCGTCCTTCGGGGGCTCCTGCGCCACCACGTCGAAGCCCGCGCCGCCGATCTCGCCCGACTTCAGCGCCTCGAGCAGGGCCGCCTCGTCCACCAGCCCGCCGCGGGCGGTGTTGATGAGGATGGCGCTGTTCTTCATCTTCTTGAACTGCTCCGCCCCGAACAGGTTCTTGGTGTCGGGCGTGAGCGGCACGTGAATGGTGATGATGTCGGACTGGGTCAGCACGGTCTCGAAGTCGACCAGGCCGTCCTGCGGGAAGACGTCGTAGGGCAGGATCTTCATGCCGAGCGCTTCCGCGCGCTTGCCGATCGACTTGCCGAGCGCGCCGTAGCCGACGATGCCGAGCGTGGAGCCGGCGACGTCGTAGATCGGATAGTCGAAGTAGCAGAACTGCTGCGACTTGTTCCAGTCGCCGCGCTTCACCGAGTTCGCGTAGGGCACGATCGCGCGCCGCAGCGCGAAGATCAGGCCGATCACGTGCTCCGGCACGGTGTTGAAGGCGTAGTTCCGGATGTTCGAGACGACGATGCCCTGCGCCTTGGCCTGGGCCTTGTCGACCACGTCTGTGCCGGTGGCGGCGACGGCGATCAGTTTGAGCTTCGGCAGCTGCTTCAGAACGTCGGCCCGCATCGGCACCTTGTTGATCAGGGCGATGTCGGCGTCCTTCAGGCGCTCGACGATCTCGTCGGGCGTCCAGGTGGACTGATGCTCCACGTACTCATGCGGAAAGCTCGGCGCGCGCACGTTGGCGTCGAGGCTTTCGCGGTCCAGAAAGACGATCTTGTGCGTCATTGCGCTCCCCATGCGCCGGTCCGCGCGGGAGCGTTCCCCCGTCGGGACTCGGGCGTTTTTGACCGTGGCAGAATGACGACCGGGCGCGCTCTGTCCAGCGCGCCCGGTCGCTTCACGTCAGGTCAGGCCGCCTTGGGAGCCGCGGCCTGGGCCTCGATCGGGTTGTCGCGCAGGTAGTCCTGCGCGGCGCCGACGCCGGAGCCGGCCTTGATCTTCACGCCGTTGTCGAGCATCGACATTTCCGCGCCCGCGATCGCGCCCAGCAGCATGAGCTCGTTCAGGTCGCCGATGTGGCCGATGCGGAAGACGCGGCCCGCGACCTTCGAGAGGCCCGCGCCGAGCGCCAGATTGTAGCGGTCATAGGCGTGGCGAATGATCTTCGCCGCGTCGATGCCCTCCGGAGCCAGGATCGCCGACACGGTGTCGGAGTGCCAACGCGGCGACTTCGCGCAGAGCTTGAGGCCCCAGGCGTCGACGGCCTTGCGGGTGGCTTCGGCCAGCACGTGATGGCGGCGGAAGATCTGCTCCAGGCCCTCGTCCTCGATGCACTGCAGCGACTCGCGCAGGCCGTGCAGCAGCGGGGTCGCCGGCGTGTAGGGGAAGTAGCCGGACGGGTTGGTGTTGATCTGGTCCTGGAAGTCGAAATAGACCTTGTTGAGCTTCGAGTTCTTCCGGAGGTTCAGCGCCTGCTGGCTGACGCAGACGAAGCCGAGGCCGGCCGGCAGCATCAGGCCCTTCTGCGAGCCGGAGACGGCGCAGTCGACCTTCCACTCGTCGAAGCGGAAATCGATCGAGCCGAGGCCCGAGACCGAGTCGACGAACAGCAGCGCCGGGTGCTTGGCGGCGTCCATCGCCTTGCGGATGGCGCCGATGTTGGAGGTGACGCCGGTCGCGGTCTCGTTGTGGACGACCATGACGGCCTTGATCTCATGCGCGGTGTCCGCGACGAGAGCCTCCTCGATCTTCTCCTCGTGGGCGCCCGTGCCCCACTCCTCTTCCTGGATCTGCACGTCCAGGCCGAGGCGCTGGGCCATGTCGGTCCAGAGGTGCGAGAACTGGCCGAAGCGTGCCGTCAGCACCTTGTCGCCGGGGGCGAGCGTGTTGGTGAGCGCCGCTTCCCAGCCGCCGGTGCCGGAGGACGGGAAGATGAAGACCTGACCGTCCTTCGTCTTGAAGACCTTCTTTAGGCCCTCATAGAGCGGCTTGGTCAGCTCGGGAAAGATCGGCGAGCGGTGGTCTTCCTGCGACACGACCATCGCGCGGAGCACCCGCTCCGGGACGTTCGTCGGGCCGGGGACGAACAGGAAGTTCTTGCCGGGGCGTCTCGCCATTGTTTCCTCCTAAGCGCATTGTTGGCGCGCAGAATAGAGATCAGAGTGAGAAAGAACTATGCGACAGCTGGTCACGTGGTCGTTTGGACGATAAAACCGCCGCATATTCTGGTGAATTCAGTCAACCTAGTGTTGTCATTCAGAAAAACTTCTAGGCTGACCGATTGGTCGTAATCAACGTTTACGGCGCAGGAGCCGGAGGCGCTGAGCGCGCGCAAACGCCTCGGCGTCGCGCGGGCGCAAAACCGACGGCGCAAGATGCCCTTGAATCTCTCCAAGGCACGATGCGACTTTCGGCGCACGCCCTCGTCGCGAACGACCGTACGCCATCCATATCCTGCGCTGGCATGCCAGGGAAGGCCGCTTCGCGGGCCGCCCCAGCGATTTCATCGCCGCAGTAATGCTGTGATGTCGGAAGGAAATCGGCTGATTGGCGACGTCGATCGCGCGGCCGTCGGAAGATGTGTTGCGAGGGAGGGCCTGGATAGCGCAACGCGCGCGGCGAGACCGCCGCGCGTATCTTTGGGGTGGGGTCAGAGACGCCCGGCGCGGCGAGCGGCGACCTTCGCAAGCGCAGCCCAGTCGAGATCGCCCTCGCCATGCGCGACGCCGTCGATGAGATTGTCCCGTAGCACGGCGGCGAAGAGCATCGGCGTCCGGGCCGCCTCCGCGGCTTCGAGAGCGAGCCGGACGTCCTTGAGCCCGAGCGACAGCTTGAAGCCCGCCGGCTCGAACGTCCCCGAAGCGATCGCCGCGCCATAGCCCTGATAGGCGGGCGCCGCGAACACGGTCGAGGTCGCCATCGCGAGAAAGTCGGCGCCCGAGACGCCGTGGCCTTCGGCGAGCGACGCGGCCTCGCCCATGGTCTCGATGGCGCTGGCCAGCATGAAATTGACCGCGAGCTTCACCGCGTTCGCCTGTTCGGGCCGCTCGCCGAAGCGCCAGGTCTTGCGGCCCATGACGTCGAACAGCGGCTGCGCGCGGTCGATGGCGTCGGCGCGTCCGCCGGCGAGGATGTTGAGTTCGCCGGCCTCCGCGACGTTCACCCGGCCCAGCACGGGCGCCGCCACATAGGCGACGCCGCATCTTTCGGCCTGGTCGGCGAGCGACGCGCCGAAGGCGACCGCGACCGTCGCCATGTTCACGAGCAGCGCGCCCGGCGCCAGCGCCTCGAGCGCGCCGCCGTCGAGCAGGACCGCCTTCGTGGCGGCGTCGTCCGCGAGCATGGCGATCAGCACGTCCGCTCCGTGGGCGGCCTCGGCCGGGCTCGCCGCGGGCTCCGCGCCGACCTCCGCAAGCCGGGCCGCAGGGCCCTCCGAACGGTTCCACACCCGTAGGGCCACGCCCGCCTTCGCCAGATTGGCGGCCATCGGCGCGCCCATCGTGCCGAGCCCGAGAAACGCCACCTGCATGGCGACCTTCCCTGTGTTGAGGTTACGGGACCGTCGACGAGGCGCGCGCTACTGGCTGGCCCAGACGATGCGGGCGATCCAGGCGACTTCGGACGTCGGCAGGGTGCGGTCGGGATGCGCCGGGTTGATCGACCTCAACTCGACCTGCTTGGCGGTCGAGCGGGCGAGTTCCTTGGCGAGAACCTCGCCGCCTGTTGTGCGCACGATCACACGGTCGCCCCGGCGCACCGCCGCACCGGGCGAGACCAGCACGACGTCGCCGTCGCGGTAGACCGGCGACATCGAGTCGCCGGCGATCTCAAGCGCATAGACGTTCTCGCGGTCGGCGCCGGGAAGCTCGATCTCGTCCCAGCCCTGGCCGACGGGAAAACCGGCGTCGTCGAAATAGCCGCCTTCGCCGGCCTGGGCGAGGCCGATCAGCGGCACATGCCGGCGCGGCGCGGCGGCGCCGTCGGTCAGAAGGCCCATGAAGCTGTCGAGATTGGTCGCGGTGGCGTCGAGGGCCTTCGCGATCGATTCGGTGGAGGGCCACCGCGGCCGTCCGTCGGCGGCGATGCGCTTCGAGCGGTTGAAGGTGGTGGGGTCGAGGCCCGATCGCCGCGCAAGCCCTGACGCCGACAGCCCGTTCTTGGCCGCCAACGCGTCTATCGCCGCCCAGATCTGGCCGTGGCCCAGCATGACATCGGACTCCACCGTGTCGAAACGGCGTCTCGGACGTCGTTTCGATAGGAATTAGTACCTTTTACGCCCCGTGTCCAGCGACATTCTGCGGGCGGCCGGCCTTGCGAGCGCGTCCTCGCGGCTTTAATCCACCGCAAGGCGTCGTGGTGCCTCAACGCCGCACGTCGGGGTGCGTTCCGTGCCGGCGCCGTCCAAGGGTCGATCGATCATGACGCCTGATTTGATCTACAAGATCGCGCCCGCCGCGCTGTGGCGCGAGGCGGAGGCGGCCGGCCGTTTCGACGGAGCGCCGGTGGACCTCGCGGACGGCTACATCCATTTCTCGACCGCCGCCCAGGCGCGGGAGACCGCCGCCAAGCACTTCGCCGGCCAGGACGACCTGCTGCTGATCGCGGTCGACGCCGGCGCGCTCGGGCCAGCCCTCAAGTGGGAGCCGTCCCGCGGCGGGGCGCTGTTCCCGCATCTCTACGCGCCGCTCGGGCTCGACGCAGTGCGCTGGGTCGCCCCGCTGCCGCTGGACGCCGGCGGAAGCCACGCCTTTCCCCCGGCGTCGTTCGAGGAGACCCCGGCGTGATCGGCCCGCTCTGGCCGCTCGCCCGCGTCGCGCTGCATGCGATCGACGCCGAAACCGCCCACACGGCGACGCTCGCCGCGCTGGAGCGGATGCCTGCGCAGCGCGCTCCGGCGAACGATCCCCGGCTCGCGGTCGAGGCGTTCGGCCTCCGCTTCCCGAACCCGGTCGGCCTCGCGGCCGGCCTCGACAAGGACGCCAAGGTCCCGGACGCCATGCTGGCGCTGGGCTTCGGCTTCGTGGAGATCGGCTCGGTCACCCCGAAGCCTCAGGCCGGCAATCCGAAGCCGCGCCTGTTCCGGCTCAGCGAGGACCGCGCGATCGTCAACCGCATGGGCTTCAACAACGACGGCGCGGCGGCGGCGCTGGGCCGGCTGACGCGGCGCGCGGGGCGGCCGGGGGTCGTGGGCGTCAACGTCGGCGCCAACAAGGACTCCGCCGACCGCACCGCGGACTACGTCGCCGGCGTCGAGACCTTCGCCGAGGTCGCGTCGTTCTTCGTGGTCAACGTCTCGTCGCCCAACACGCCGGGCTTGCGCGATCTGCAGGCGAAAGCGGCGCTCGACGATCTCGTGGCGCGCGTTCTCGACGCCCGCGACGCGGCGGCGGCCCGCGCCGGCCGGCGCCGGCCGGTGCTGCTGAAGATCGCGCCCGACCTCGACCTCTACGGCCTCGACGACGTGGCGCAGGTCGCGCTCGACCGTGGGCTCGACGGGCTGGTCGTCTCGAACACCACGCTTGCGCGTCCAGCAACGCTGCGCTCGGCGGCGGCCGGGGAAACCGGCGGGCTGTCCGGCGCGCCGCTGTTCCGCCGCGCGACCTGGGCGCTCGCCGAGACGTACCTGCGCACGGGCGGGCGCATCCCGCTGGTCGGCGTCGGCGGGGTGGCGTCGGGCGCGGACGCGCTGGCGAAGATCCGAGCGGGCGCGACTCTGGTCGAGCTCTACAGCGCCCTGATCTATGAGGGCCCCGGCCTGGTCCGGCGCACGCTGTCGGCGCTGACCGAGGCCATCGAGGCCGCAGGCGCCGGCTCGCTCGCGCCGCTGGTCGGCGTCGACGCGCAAGCCGTCGCTGCGGCGGGGCCGGGCTGACCGCGCGCGCTACCCTTCACGCTGTTCCCGCGTGATCAGGGCCGGCCGGAGCCGATCTTGAGGACGCGCAGGATGAGCCAGATCGGGATCACCACCATCGCGCCGATGATGAGGTAGCGCAGCAGCGTCCGCAGCAGGTCGGCGCTGTTGGCGATCAGGTCGCGGACGACGTCGATCGCGTAGTCGAGCAGGCGGAACACGTCGAGGTCGAGCTGGTCCAGCACCAGCCCGACGATCACGCACAGCAACAGCAGACGCAGGATGACGCCGATCGGCGAGCCGCCGAAGAAGCGCGCGGCGCCGGAGGACCCATAGGACATCGTTCGTTTCCTCTCACGCCGCCTGGGCGAGTTCGCCGTCGAGCGCGCGCCGGATCAGCGCGCGGGTCTCGTCGACGCCGTAGAGTGCGATGAAGGAGCCGAACCGCGGGCCCTTCTCCTGGCCGATCAGCGTCTTGTAGAGCGCCGAGAACCATTCCTGGCTGACGCCGGGGCGTTCCGGCGTGGCGCCCTTGGCGTTGAAGTCCTGGTAGCGCGGGACGGCGCGCGCCACGTCGTAGAGCGCCGTCTGCACATCCTCGGCCGGCGCGTCGGCGGGGAGGGCGCCGAGGGCCGCGTCGAGGCTTTC
This sequence comes from Methylopila capsulata, assembly GCF_016907975.1. Lineage (GTDB taxonomy): Bacteria > Pseudomonadota > Alphaproteobacteria > Rhizobiales > Methylopilaceae > Methylopila > Methylopila capsulata. The sequence goes on along the minus strand of NZ_JAFBCY010000002.1, from coordinate 128,507 downwards.
CAGCGCCTGCCGCTCCACCTCGTCCGGCGCCGCGAAGCGCTTGGTCGGCTTCACGTGGTCCTCGTAGTAGCGCAGCGCGTAGCCCACCAGCTCGTCGAGCTTCGAATGGGTCTCGGCCGTCACCCCGGGCGCGTAGCGGCCGATGTAGCCCCACAGCACGGCGCGGTTCTCGGCGTTCGAGGCCGACACAAGGTTCAGCAGCAGCGCGAAGGACACCGGCATGTCCGCCGCGGGCGGCTCGCCCGAGTGAATGTGCCAGACCGGGTTGCCGAGCTGCTGCTTGGGCTCCTGACGGCCGAAGCCGCCGAGGAACTGGAAGTACTCGTCGACCGCGCGCGGGATGACGTCGAAGTGCAACCTCTTCGCCTCGCGCGGCTTGTGGTACATGTAGAGCGCAAGGCTTTCCGGGCTGGCGTACGTCAGCCACTCATCGATCGTCAGGCCGTTGCCCTTCGACTTCGAAATCTTCTGGCCGTTCTCGTCGAGGAACAGCTCGTAGACGTAATGCTGCGGAGCCACGCCGCCCAGGATCTCGCAGATCCGGTCGTAGATTGGCGCGTTGGTCTGGTGGTCCTTGCCGAACATCTCGAAGTCGGCGTCGAGCGCCGCCCAGCGCGCGCCGAAATCCGGCTTCCACTGCAGCTTCACATGACCGCCGGTGACCGGCACGGTCTTTTCCACGCCGTCCTCGTCGGTGAAGGTGATCGTTCCCGCCTTCGCGTCCACGTGCTTCAGCGGCACATAAAGGATACGGCCGCTGACCGGCGAGATCGGCAGGAAGGGCGAATAGGTCGCCCGCCGCTCTTCGCCCAGCGTCGGCAGCATTACGGCCATGATGGCGTCGTACTTTTCCGCCGCCCTCAGCAGCACGCCGTCGAGCTTGCCGGACTTGTAGTAGTCGGTCGCCGAGGCGAACTCGTAGTCGAAGCCGAAGGTGTCGAGGAACCGCCGCAGCATGGCGTTGTTGTGCGCGCCGAAGCTCGCATAGTCGCCGCCGAACGGGTTCGGCACGGAGGTCAGCGGCATCTGGAGATAGGGCTGCAGGGCGGCCGGATCCGGCACGTTGTCCGGCACCTTCCGCATGCCGTCCATGTCGTCGGAGAAGCACAGCAGCCGCGTCGGGATCTTGTCTTCCGTCAGCGTGCGGAAGGCATGCCGCACCATGGTGGTGCGCGCCACCTCGCCGAAGGTGCCGATGTGCGGCAGGCCGGACGGACCGTAACCGGTCTCGAACAGAACCGGTTCGTCCTTCGGATGCTTCTTCAGCCGCTCGACGAGCTTCTTCGCCTCCTCGAACGGCCAGGCGTTCGAGGTGCGAGCGAGAGCGGCGAGGGCGGATGCGTCGAGGACGGTCATGATGCCTGCAGGCGTTAGGGGTAAAAGAGGGCGGAAACTAGAAACCGCCCGCCCGCGCGTCAATCGACGCCGCCCCTCACCACAGGCTGACGGGGAAATGCCGGAGGTAGATCTCGGCATAAGCTCCGTTCTCGTCCAAGCGCTGTAGGGCGTAGTCGATCGCCTGCCGCAGCTTGTCGTCGGTCGGCCGCACCAGAACGCCGACGCCCTCGCCGAAATAGCGGCTTTCCGCGAAGGGACCTCCGATGAAGCGGCAGCAGCCGCCGGAGGCGGTGCCGTTCAGCCAGAAGGCCAAGGCCACGCCGTCTCCGAAGCCGGCGTCCGCTCGGCCCTCTTTCACCGCAGCCCGCGCCTCGTCGGCGTTCCGAAACGGCTTTGCGACCGCCTGGGGAAAAAAGGTCTTGAGGAAGGCCTCGTGCGCCGAGCCCTCGACGACGGCGACCGCGCGTCCGGCGAGCGCTTCCGGCGTCGCGCCTGGGATCGCCTTGTCGTTGCGCGCCACGAAGCGGGCCGGCGTCTGGTGAAACCGTTCCGACACGCCGAAGCGCGCGCGGAGTTCGGCCGTCGGCCGCACCATGGCGACGATGGCGTCGGCCTGACGCTTGTCGATCGTGTCGAGCAGCGCGTCCCACCGCCAGGCCTGCAACGTGCAGGCGACCTGCAATTCGCTGCAGATCGCGCGCGCGAGATCGACCGCGAAGCCCGCAGGCTGGCCGTCGCCGTCGGCGTAATGGAACGGCGGGTAGTCGTCGCCTGTCGCCCATCTCAGAACGCGGCCCGCGGGCAGATCGGGCTTTTCGATGCGCGTCCTCGGATCGGAAAAGCGCGGAATGGCGACGTCGGCAGCCGCCGACGGCGCAGGAGTCTGGGCCGCGGCGGGCGTCCATGCGCCGACGACGAACAGGGCTAGGGCGATCGCGCGCGCATGTGCGCCTGAAAGTTGCATAGGACTCGACTCCTCGCTCGGAGCGATTCTACACTTTTCACCTGCAAAGCGCGTAAACGCCGGGGGGCTGGGTATCGTGCGGGGAGCTGAGGAGTCTCGCGCCGAGGGCGGGGCGCGGTCGCGCGCCGGCCTTGAGACGTCGCACCCCGGTTCGTCCCGACGGTTCCATGCGCTCGAGGCCGCGCGCGTGGTCCGCGCGCTTCCCCAGGAGTTCGTCGCGCTTGCGGCCGGAGGCGTCGCCCCCGGCGCTCTTCTCGCAGCGCTTGCGGACGCCGACCACGCGGGGTGCGAACCCTTCGACGCGCTGCTGGCGTCCGGCCTCCTTCCCGAGCGCGATCTGGTCGGGCGGCTCGCGCGCGGGCTCGGCGTCGCGCTTTACGTCCCCGAGCTTGCGCCGCCGGCGCCGATCGACGCCGAGACCTTCGCCAACGCCATGCGGACGGGAACGCTCGCGCTCAGCGACGCTGACGCGCGACAGGTGATCGTCGTGGCGGCGCGGGGCGTCTCGGTCGCGAGCCTGGCGCGCCTTTCGGCCCTGCACGCGGCCGAGGGCGGCCGCGTCGCCCTTCTCGGACCCGCTGATTTCGCCGATCTCGCGGTCGCCTGCGCGGGGCGCGCGCTGGCGGAGGCGGCGTCGACCGGCCCGGCGCTCGTTGCGCCGGAACTCACGGTGGCGCACGGCATGCCGAGGATCAACGCGCGCGCACGGACCCTGCTTTTCATCGTCGCCGCCTCCCTCGTCGTCGCGGCCTTCGTCAGCCCCCTGGTGTTCGCGGCCTGCGCGTCCGCGGTCGGAGGGCTGTTCTTCGTCATGAACGCGTTCCGGTTGGCGATCGCTTTGACACCGGCGCTACCGGAGCGGCCGCTGCTGTTTCGGTCCGAGCAAAGCCTGCCGATCTACACCGTGCTGGTCGCGCTCGTCCGCGAGGCGGCGATCGTGCCGGATCTGCTCGACGCGCTCGAACGGCTGGACTATCCGGCGGCCAAGCTCGACATCAAGCTCCTGGTGGAAGCGGACGATCGGGAGACGCTCGGCGCCCTCGAAGGGCGTCCGCCGCGGGCGGGGATCGAGGTGCTCAAACTGCCGGCCGGCGGGCCCCAGACCAAGCCGAGGGCGTTGAACGCCGGGCTGATGGCGGCGCGCGGCCGGTTCCTGACCGTGTTCGACGCGGAGGATCGCCCCGAGCCGGACCAGCTGCGCCGCGCGCTCGACGCCTTCGGCACAAGTCCCGAGACGGTCGCCTGCGTCCAGGCGCGGCTGGCCATCGACAACCATGGGGACGGGTGGCTCGCCCGGCAGTTCCGCATCGAGTACGCCGCGCTGTTCGACGTCGTGGTCCCCGCGCTCGCGGCTCTCGATCTCCCGATCCCGCTCGGCGGCACGTCCAACCACTTCCGGACCGCGGCGCTGCGCACCGTCGGCGGTTGGGACGCCGGAAACGTCACCGAAGACGCCGATCTCGGCCTCAGGCTCGCCCGCCGCGGTTGGTCGACGCGCGCGGTGGATTCCGTCACCTGGGAGGAGGCGCCGGCCACGCCGGGGCTCTGGATCCGCCAGCGCACGCGCTGGATGAAGGGCTACATGGTGACCGCCGTCGTGCACGGCCGGCGGTCGGGCGACCTCGCGCGGCGGCTCGGGGTCCGCCGGTTCATCGCCGCCCATCTCGTGGTCGGCGGCGTGGCGGCGACGGCGCTCGCCTATCCCGCCGTGGTCGCGGGGCTCCTGGTCGCTCTCTGTACGGGGGCTCTGCTCGCGCCTTCTGCCTCATTGGCGGAGCAGACGCTTGCCACCTTTCACGTGACGAACCTCCTCGCCGGCTACGCCGTGGGGCTCGCCTGCGGCTGGATCGGCGTCGACCGCCGCGGGCCGTCGTCGCTCGCCGTGGACCTGCTGACGATGCCGATCTACTGGCTGCTCGTGGGCGTCGCGGCGTGGCGCGCGCTCGGGCAGATCCTGTTCGACAGCGCCACGCATTGGGAGAAGACGGCGCACGGCCTGTCCTCCCGCCGCGCGTCCGGCGTTCAGAGGTAGCGTTTGAGCTCTGCCGCGACCTCGTCGGGGGCGCGCTTCAGGTTCAGCGGCTGCACGAAGGCGCCGTTGCGGTCCATCAGGTAGACGATCGCCGTGTGGTCCATCGTGTAGTCCCCGCCGGCGAGGGGCGCCTTCTTGGCATAGGCCTTGAACGCCTTCACCGTGGCGTCGATCTGCTCCTGCGAGCCGGTCAGCCCGACGATCCGCGGCGAGAAGCTCGCCAGATAGGCCTTCATGTCCGCGGGGGTGTCGCGCGCGGGGTCGACGGTGACGAAGGCCGCGCGGATCTTGTCCTTGTCGGCGCCGAGCGCCTCGAAGGCCTGCGTGATGTCGGACAGCGCGGTCGGGCACACGTCCGGGCAGTGGGTGAAGCCGAAGAACACGATGTAGGGATGGCCCTTGAACGCGGCCTCGGTCACCGGCGCGCCGTCCTGGTCGACCAGCGCGAAGGGGCCGCCGACGCTCGAGCTTTGCGTCGCGGTCGCCCCGCCGCCCGAGGTCAGGTGCACGAGGGCGACGCCGAGGCCGGCCGCGCCGAGCGCGAAGACAACCGCGCCCGCAAAGAACGCCGTACGGGGGGACATGCGCGAACTCCGTTCAGAAACAGGTCATGACCGCGGCGAAGGCGTTCGCCAGGAACACCGAGCCGCCCTCCGCCGCCCAGAGCGCGACGCCAGCCGCGACCATCGCCGCAAGGCCGAGAGCGGTCGCGACCGCGGCCGCGCTGGGCCGCTTTCGGCTTTGGTCACGGGTGAGCCCGGTTCCGGCCATGGGCGCCTTCGCTTCAGCGGCGTCCGATGCGCCGCATGCCGATCGTTTACTCCCTGCGCGGAACGGCGTCGACAACCGCGCCGACGCACCCCGATCACGAGGTCGCGTCCGGAGCGGGAGCCGCGGGGAAACCGGCTTGTCGCCTGCACGCGGCCAGCTTATGGTCCGCCCGACGCGGGCGTAGTTCAATGGTAGAACGGCAGCTTCCCAAGCTGCATACGAGGGTTCGATTCCCTTCGCCCGCTCCAAAAACACAGAGCAGTTGCAGCCTGTTAACGGCCTGGCGCCGAACTCGCGTTCCCCACGTTCTTCCCGCGGTCCCGACGGCCTGTTCAGCCTCGTTCTTCAGCGTCCTGTGGCCGCGCGAAGATTCGCGACCTGACGGCTCTTTCCGATCGCGTCCCGCAGATAGCGAGCGGTCGTTGACGATTGCGTATGGTCGAGCGCCCCGCGCATCCATGTTCCAGACGTCGGCTGGTATCCCGGCGGCTCGAGCAATATTGCGCCACTCGCGCGTGCAGCCGTCGCGGGCATAGGGCGGCTCGCCTGCTCATGAACGAACAGCACTGGTTCTGAGGGATGTGGAGATCGCCACATGGTGGTCGGGGGATAACCTCTATCCTTTCGAGTGGCGGCGAGCCCGCCGCTCGGAAGGATTCGATATGCTTAAGATTATCTTCGGGTCGATACTCATATCAGGCGTTTCCCTATCGCCTGTGCGCGCCGAATCCACTTGGTTTCCAAGCGCCAAACCCCTTAGCGCCGATGGCTACTGGGACGTTCGGATCGTCCCCCCTAATAAGTGGCCAACCAAAATCTGGACTGTGCCGCCGCGTAAATCGGGAGCAAATTCGGGCAGATACGCCGAGGAATACAAGGATAGGCAGGGATCTCAGAAGACGAGATAAATAAAAAGGCCCCGCCCTACAGGGGTGCAAGGGATATTTTGCGCTAGGCGTCCTTCATCGCAACCATGTGACCGGTGAGCGCTTGACTTTGAGGACCGGAAAATCGAAAGCGTCGGGATGAAGCGTGTGACGAAGGCGTTGGCTGCGACATGCGGGCATATCTGCGCCTGCATCATGGTGGCGCTTTGTCTGTTCGCTTTCGTTGGGGACAGGGCGACCGCGAGCTATGCGCGCCTCGACGCCTCAGCGACGGTCGGCGTCAGCGGTTCGGATCAGAGAAGTCAGGAAACGGGAAGCGCTGACTCCGCTTTCACCCTTGTAGATCACGGCTGTCATGGTTGTTCCGCTCTGACGGATCTGCATCAACCAGGTGAAATCGCGCCAGCCGTCGCCGGATCTGCTTCGGTCTGGACGAGCCAGCCGGCGATGCTCGGACGCGCTCCACTCATCGACCTCCCTCCTCCTCGGGACTGACCGAACGTGCTCCGTGCCGGCTGTGTGACTGCGCGCTAGCCTTCGCTCGTTCCGTTTAGGTCTCCCATCATGTGTGTCAGATCCCGCGCGCTCGCGCTGGCGGTTGCGCTCGCGCTGCTTCCGGCGTCCGCGCTCCATGCCGCGCCGCCGGCGCGAACCCTCACGCTGTCCCAGGCGCTCAACCGCGCCGTCGCCGCAAGCCCCGGTCTCACCGCCGCCGATCGTGAGATCCGCGCCGCAGCGGGACGCGGCCTCCAGTCGACCGCACGACCGAACCCCGAGCTGGCGTTCGAGGTCGACAACGCGTTCGGCTCCAGGTCGAAGCGCAACCTCGACGCGGCCGAAACCACGCTTCAAATCAGCCAGCTGTTCGAACTCGGCGGCAAGCGCGGCGCCCGGATCGCGGCGGCGTCCGCCGAGATCGACGCAGCGCGCTGGGACCGGGCCGCGACGCGGCTTCAGGTTCTTGCGGAGACCGCGGAGGTCTTCGCCCGCGCCGCCGGCGCGCAGCGCCGCGTCGCGGAGCTCGAAGACCAGGTCGCCGATCTCGATCGCCTGACGCCCCTGCTTCAGAAGCGGGTCGACGCCGGCGCGTCGTCGGGAGCCGAAATCTCGCGCGGCCGCCTCGCTACCGAGATCGCTCGGGTCGAGCTCGGTAAGGCCAAGGCCGGCTTCCTCTCCGCACGGCGCGAACTCGCGGTGCTGATCGGCGAGGCGACGCCGTCCTTCGCCCGCGTCGGCGGCGACATCAGACGTATCGGCGCGCCGCCGGCTTTCGACCGCCTGCTGGGGCGCGCGCTGGAAAATCCCCAGATCACTCGCTTCACCGCCGTGAAGGCGCAACGCCGGGCGTTGCTCGCCGCGGCCCAGGCCAAGGCCGTGCCGGACATCACGGCGGGCGTCGGCTGGCGGCATTACCGGGAGGACAAGTCCAACGCCGCGGTCGTATCGCTCAGCGTGCCGCTGCCGCTGTTCGACCGGAACCAGGGCGGGATCTACGAGGCGCAGGAGACCGTCGCCAAGACCGACGCCGAGCGCAACGTCGCGCGCAACGGCCTGATCATTCTGGTGGGCCGCGCCTACGAGTCGCTGCGCGCCTCCTACGACGAGGCCCGGCTCCTCCGCGCCAATGTCCTCCCCGTGGCGCGCGAAGCCTACGAGAGCATCCGCACCGGTTACGGCGAAGGCCGCTACACGCTGCTGGAACTGCTCGACGCGCAAGCCGCGCTCTCGGAAGCGTCGCTCCGGGAGATCGACGCTCTGATCGCCTTCCACTCCACCCTCGCGAGCCTCGAAGGCTTGACGGGAACCGCCCTCGTTCTGTCGACGAAAGACAAGCCATGACCCGTTCGGCCTCATGCATGGCAGTCGCTCTCATGCTTGGCGGTCTCGGCGCGGCGCCGGGCGGCGGCGCCCTCGCCGCGGAGACCGCCGTCGCCGCAGGCCCGGGTGGGGCGGACTGCGAAGCTCGGGACAGAGCGTTCCGGCACACCGACGGCGACGGCCACGACCACACCATGGGTCCGGAGCACCGGGGCCACGGGCACGGTGAAAAAACCCACAATTACAAAGGCTACGCGCTGAAGCCGCGCTGCCCCGATGCGCGCCGCGACGCCGCCTCCGCGCCCCTCGCCGATCGCTCCAACGTCCAGGGTCGAGGAGACCGCCCGTGAGCCGTTCCATCAAGCGCGACGCCGCCACCCTGCTGGTCGGCGCGATCGTGGGCGCAGGCGCGCTTTACGTCGGCCAGAACGACCCCGCCGATCTTCCCGGCAAGGCCCTGTCGCTTTATATCGGCCTGCTCGGCGGTGACGGCGAGGCGTACGCCGAGAGCACGCGAGGCGAGCCCCGTCCCGACACGGCGGCCCCAGCCGGCGCCGGGACGGACGACGGCCACGGTCACGGGGCGGACGAGACGCCCGTCGAAGACGATGGCCACGGCCACGCTGCGGGCGAGACGCCCGGCAAGGACGACGGCCATGGTCATGACGCGGGCGGAAAGCCCGGCGAGGATGATGGTCACGGCCACGACAAGCCGAAGGCCGACGCGGGCGGCAAGCCGCTGGCGGTCGCCGCCGTCGACGCCAAGGGGGCCGCGAAGGACGAGGGCCACGGCCATGGCGCGGAGGGCGAAGACGAACTCCCGGAAGGCGTCGTGAAGCTGGACGACGCCAAGGTCCGCGCGGCGGGCGTCCAGCTCGCCACCGCAGGGCCCGCAACGCTTCGGGAGGAACTGCAGCTCCACGGCGTGGTGCAGGCGAACCAGGAGGCCACCGTTCAGGTGACGCCGCGGTTCCCCGGCGTCGTGCGCACGCTCGCCAAGCGCTTGGGCGACCAAGTGAAGAAGGGCGATCTGCTCGCGGTCATCGAGAGCAACCAGAGCCTGACGAGCTACGACCTCAAGGCGCCGATCACGGGCGTCGTCACCGAGCGGCAGGCGTCGCTCGGCGAGTACGTGTCGGAGCAGAAGCCGGCTTTCGTGGTGACGGATCTGTCCACCCTGTGGGTCGATTTCTCAGTCTACCGGCGCGACCTCTCCAAGGTCGCCGTCGGCGAGGAGGTGCGCATCGATCCCGAGGACGGCGGCGCGCCGATCCCCGCGACCATCGGTTACGTCGCCCCGATCGGCGCGGCGGACACCCAGAGCGCTCTCGCCCGGGCCGTGATCTCCAACGACGGCCGGCTCCGGCCTGGCCTGTTCGCGACCGGCGCGCTGCACACGGCGGAGCGTCCCGTAGCGCTCGCGGTCTCGGTCGCAGCCGTGCAGTCGCTCGAGGGGCGCGACGTCGTGTTCGTCCGCGATGGCGACCGGTTCGAGGCCCGGGACGTGGTTCTCGGCCGCCGCGACGGCGCGATGGTCGAGGTGACGTCGGGCCTGACGGCCGGCGACGACTACGCCGAGAAGAACAGCTTCGTGGTCAAGGCTGAACTCGCCAAGGGGAGCGCGAGCCATGAGCACTGAACGGCGCGTCGGCCGGGGGGCTGCCCGGTGATCGAACGCATACTCGCCTTCTCCATTCGCCAGCGCTGGCTGGTGGTCGTCGGCTGTCTCGCCGTCGCGGCGCTCGGCGTCTTCAACTTCCTGCGCCTGCCGATCGACGCGGTGCCGGACATCACCAACGTCCAGGTCCAGATCAACACCACCGCGGCCGGCTTCTCTCCGCTCGAGGTGGAGCAGCGCATCACCTATCCGCTCGAGACGGAGATGGGCGGCCTGCCCAATCTCGACTACACGCGGTCCCTGTCCCGCTACGGCCTCAGCCAGGTCACCGTCGTTTTCGAAGACGGCGTCGACATCTACTTCGCGCGCCAGCTCGTGAACGAACGGCTGCAGCAGGCGAAGGACCAGTTGCCGCCGGGGACCGAGACCGCGATGGGGCCGATCTCGACCGGTCTGGGCGAGATCTACAACTACGTGGTGGACGCCAAGCCCGGCGCGAAGAAGCCCGACGGCGCGGACTACAGCCCCTCCGACCTCCGGACGATCCAGGACTGGATCATCAAGCCCCAGCTCCGCACGGTGCCGGGCGTTGTCGAGGTCAACACCATCGGCGGCTACGAGCGCCAGCTCCACGTGCTGCCGAACCCGGCGCGGCTGATGGCCTACGGGCTCACCTTCCGCGACGTGATGACGGCCCTGAGCTCCAACAACAGCAACGTGGGCGCCGGCTACATCGAGAGGAACGGCGAGCAGTATCTCGTCCGCACGCCCGGCCAGGCGCTGAGCGGGGAGGATGTGGCGCGGATCGTCATCGGCTCCCATTCGGGGACCCCGATCCGCGTCAGCGACGTGGCCGAGGTGAAGGACGGCCGCGAGCTGCGCAACGGGGCCGCGACCCTCGACGGACACGAGGTGGTGCTCGGCACCACCATGCTGCTGATCGGCGAGAACAGCCGCACGGTCTCCGACCGGGTGTCGACCAAGCTCGACGAGATTCGCAAGACGCTTCCCGAAGGCGTCGAGGCGCGCGCCGTCTACGACCGCTCGACGCTGGTCGAGGCGACGATCGCCACGGTTGAGAAGAACCTCGTCGAAGGCGCTCTGTTCGTCATCGCCGTGCTGTTCCTGCTGCTCGGCAACATCCGGGCGGCCATCGTGACCGCCTTCGTGATCCCGCTCGCCATGCTCTTCACCATCACCGGGATGGTCGAGAACAAGGTCAGCGCCAATCTGATGAGCCTGGGCGCGATCGACTTCGGCATCATCATCGACGGCGCCGTGATCATCGTGGAGAACTGCCTCCGGCTGCTCGCCCACGAGCAGGAGCGTCGCGGCCGCCTGCTAACCATGTCCGAGCGGTTCGACACGATCCTCGCCGGCGCCAGCGAGGTCATCCGGCCAAGCCTGTTCGGCACCATGATCATCGCGGTGGTCTATCTGCCCGTGCTCACCCTGACCGGGGTCGAGGGCAAGATGTTCACGCCCATGGCCGTGACGGTGCTGATCGCGCTGCTCGGGGCCTCGCTGTTCTCGATGACCTTCGTGCCGGCCGCGATCGCGATCTTCGTCACCGGCAAGGTGTCGGAGAAGCCGAACTGGTTCATGCGGCGTGCCGGCGCCGTCTACCGGCCCCTGCTCGGGGCGTCGATCAGGCTGCGGTGGCCGGTGGCCACGGCGGCCGCGGCGCTGGTGGTCGTCACCGGTCTCGCCGCGTCGCGGATGGGCGGCGAGTTCATTCCGAACCTCGACGAAGGCGACGCGGCCATCCAGGCGCTGCGCGTTCCGGGGACGAGCCTCACCCAGTCGCTCGAGATGCAGACCGCGCTCGAGAAGCGGATCGTCCAGTTGCCCGAGGTGAAGGAGGTCTTCGCCCGCACCGGCGTCGCCGAAGTCGCGACCGACGCCATGCCGCCGTCGATCTCGGACGGCTACATCATGCTGAAGCCCCGCGACCAGTGGCCGGACCCCAGGAAGTCCAAGGCCGCTCTGATGGAGGACGTCGAGAAGGCCGCCGAGGAGATTCCCGGCAGCAACTACGAGCTGTCGCAGCCCATCCAGCTGCGCTTCAACGAGCTGATCTCCGGCGTCCGTTCGGACGTGGGCGTCAAGATCTTCGGCGACGACCTCGACACCCTGCTTAAGGTCGCCGGCGAGGTGCAGACGGAGCTCCAGAAGGTGCCCGGCGCGGCCGACGTGAAGACCGAGCAGGTGTCCGGCCTGCCGATCCTGACCGTCAGGCTCGACCGCAACGCCCTGGCCCGCTATGGCGTCACCGTCGCGGACGTGCAGGAAATCGTCGAGATCGCAGTCGGCGGCAAGGAGGCGGGCCAGCTGTTCGAAGGCGACCGCCGCTTCGACATCGTGATGCGGCTGCCCGAGAAGCTGCGGACTGACACCGAGGCGCTGAAAGCGCTCCCGGTGCCGCTGCCGCCGGCGGACGCCGACGGCGGGGCCCGGCCCACGCCCGCGGCGTTCGGCGCTCCCGCCGCGCAGACGCGCTACGTGCCGCTGTCTTCGCTCGCCTCGCTCGAGGTCGCGCCGGGCCCCAACCAGATCAGCCGCGAGAACGGCAAGCGCCGCATCGTGGTGAGCGCCAACGTGCGCGACCGCGACCTCGGCTCCTTCGTCGGCGACGCGCAGCGGCAGATCGCCGACGGCGTGAAGCTGCCGACGGGCTATTGGATCGGCTGGGGCGGACAGTTCGAACAGCTGGTTTCCGCCACTCAGCGGCTGATGATCGTGGTGCCGATCGCTTTGCTGCTGATCTTGGCGCTGCTGTTCATGAGCCTGCGCTCGTTCAAGGACGCCATGCTGGTGTTCTCGGGCGTGCCGCTCGCGCTCACCGGAGGCGTCGCGGCGCTGCTGCTGCGGGGCATCCCGCTGTCGATCAGCGCCGGCATCGGCTTCATCGCCCTGTCCGGCGTGGCGGTGCTGAACGGCCTCGTCATCATCGCCTTCATCCAGAAGCTGCGCGCGGAGGGGAAGGAGCTGATGGACGCGGTGCTCGAGGGCGCCATGACCCGACTGCGGCCGGTGCTCATGACCGCGATGGTGGCCTCGCTCGGCTTCGTGCCCATGGCCTTGGCCACCGGCCCCGGCGCGGAGGTGCAGCGTCCCCTGGCGACCGTGGTCATCGGCGGCATCGTTTCGTCGACGATCCTGACGCTTCTGGTGCTGCCTGCGCTCTACGTTCTGTTCAGCCGCCGACGGAAGCCCGACGCCGAAGATCCAGACATCCTTGCGTTCCGGCCCGCGCCGGCGGGCGACGTCGTATGAGCCGACAGCAGAAGCTTAGCCGCCGGGCGAAGCTTTTGCCGCTTTTCACTTCCTCGTCGCCGGGGCGTCGGTCCCCGAGACGAGGCTCTGATAAAAAGCGTCGTCCAAAAGTATGAAGCACGGATCGGCTACTTCGAGAAAATGTCTTGAAATTAAATTGAGATTATTTGTCTCATTAATAGTTATATTTACTATTATATTTTCTGTTTCTGCTCATGCTCAGCGCGAGCATTATGCTGGGTATAATGCGAATTCGAGTAAAACTGTTGTTTGTCAGGACTACAGTGACTCATGCGGGAGCGGGTCGCTGCGTGGGCCTTCGATTGATTGCGCGGCCGGCTGCTCCGCCGCCATAATGATAGATGTCCCGCGTCTTGAGGCGGCGGAACGCCGGCCGGCCGCGTTCCACGTCCGACCAAGCTCGCCCTGCGGAATCGACTGTTTGCGCCCTACGCGTCCGCCTCGCGGAGACCTGCGCGCTTAACTCTCGCAATCGGTTCCCTCTACCGGCTAACGCCTTCGCGTGCGCCGATACGCATGAGCATCGTCATGACATTCCCGAGATTTTGCGAGCATTCTGCTCAGTCAGATGATCGTGTATCTTTGCTTATAGAAATCGAGAATGAGGCTGTATCGATCTACGCTCAGAGGCTCACTCTACCGAGAGGCCGGCGATTAGAGCTTTCTAGTGAAACGGCGACGACATTGGTCGTGATTTCAGAACGTCTTTCGATTCGTACCTTGCTCCCAACCGGCGACGAGGCTTTCCTAGGGGAGGCCGAGCCGGGCGACCTTGTGGGCGAGGCCTTTGCGTTTGATGAATGCGACGCTCCTCTCTTCGTCGTCGCCGAGAGCGCAGACGTAGAGGTCTGGCGTTTTGCGCGCGGGCAATTCGCTAAGGCGTTCGATGTCTCTCCCGAATTCGCGAAGGCGGTGGCGCGCGCCATGTCGCGACGCCAGTGCACGACATCGCAAAGGATCATCGAAGCCGCGATGCTTCGAATGCCGCAGAGGCTCGCTGCGGAACTCCTGCGCCTCGCGGAAGCGGAAGGATCGGAGCTTATAATCAACCGCCTTCCCACACATCAGAGCCTCGCTCTCCGTATTGGCACGCAGCGTGAGGCCGTCACCAAGGAGCTTGGCCGAATGAAACGAGCTGGCGTCATTCGACGCCGGGGTCCAGCCCTCCAGTTGATCGGCTCAACCTGGCGGGAATGACATGTCGTCAAAGAGAAGGGCCAGCCGGACAGGCTGGCCCTTCGGCGATTGGCCGCCGGACCAAAGCTCATTGTCCTCAGCTCTGATGAGCCTAGCGGACCTGTTTGGGCAACGATCCATAAAAGTCAGCGCGATCCCGTGCATGCTGATTGGTCGAATTGGTAGCCGGCGGATTTAACCAAGGCTCACGAGAATATTCTTTTGATGCTGATTTCGGGATGGTTTCAAAAAAATCGGCGCGATCTCTTTCGTGCTGATTGGTGGAATTATAGGGAAGATTGTTAGCGATTGCCGATGTTGAAATTATCAACTTCGAAGTAACGATGAGGAAAATCAGTTTCATATCAGTCTCCGGCGCTTATGCTTCGTGTGTATGGACTTGTTTTGTATATTTTGTACGAGTATGTAGTTGTGTGTAATAATACATTTGCGCTCACATGGTTGTTATATGTCCATGTCGCGCATCTGTTTTGCGGAATAGGTCGCGTGTCTGATCTGATGCGGGAATTTTGGCGGCGTGCTTTGCTTTGCAATGCAGACGGCGGGGCAAACGTCACCATCGGCTGCTGCGCTGCGTTCCGGGACTGAACCGCGCCGAGTTCGTGCGGCGCGGTGTATGCTGGATCATGAGGCTGAAGCGGGCGTCCGGCCCTCCGTCGGCGGCGTCGGCGGCAGCTAAGACAACGCCTTCGAGACGACCGACGGACTCCACGAAGCCGAGGTGATCCATCGGCGTGGGCCGCGGCGATCCTTCTGCGCATCCGAGGCGGTTCGGCTTCTCATCGGGTGTCTCGACGGCGGGAATGTCCTATGAGCAAAATCGCAACGGCATGTTTCGCTGCGGCAAACATGCCGTTGCGCAATTCCGGATTGCGTCATAATTGTCGTCACGACGGTTCCCTTCGGGGATCAAAAGGGAACGCGGTGAGGACGGATCGACGTCCAATGCCGTGGCTGCCCCCGCAACTGTAAGCGGTGAGTCCATCGTCAATTTGCCACTGGGCTTTCGGGTCCCGGGAAGGCGACGAGAGGACGACGACCCGCGAGCCAGGAGACCTGCCGTCAGCCGTGGTCACACGCGAGCACATCGGGCGGGGATCCTCGATGGGTGCGGAACGATTCTGCGCGCCTGTTCGGCGGGGAATCGGGAGGCTTCGTTCGCGGTGACGTGCCACTGCCGTCGCCCGGAGCCGCCGTGTCCGTCCACCTCATTGCAAACTGTCGGAGCGCCTATGGCGTTTCCGCTTCGAATCCCGCCCGCGCCTTCGCGCTTGCGGGCGCGTCCTCGTTAGCATTGCTCGCAGGCTATCCCGCCGCAGCCGAAGACGTATCGGTCGAACTCAGCGAAATCACGGTGACGGGCGAAGGCGACGGCTATCAGCCGGGGCCAAACCTGACCAAACGCTCGACGGCCGGGTCGCGTCTGAACGTCACCCCTCTCGAGACGCCTGCGAGCGTCGACGTCATCTCGGGCGAGGTCGCGCGCGACCGCGGCCAGAACAGTCTGCAGGAGGCGGTGACGCAAAACTCCGCCGGCCTGAGCTTCATCGGCACGCCCGGCAACGGCGGCGCGACCTTCGCGGCGCGTGGGTTCTCGGGCAACGGCTCGGTCACGATCCTCTATGACGGCACGCGGCTTTATCCCGGCAACGGGACGGTCACGTTTCCGTTCGACACTTGGACGGCCGACCGGATCGAGGTGCTGCGCGGACCTGCGTCGGTGCTCTATGGCGAGGGGGCGATCGGCGGCGCGATCAACGTCGTCCCGAAGAAACCGCTGACGGACGAGCGCCGCAACGAGGCGCGGATCATCGTCGGAACCGATCAGACTGCGGGCCTCGCGCTCGGCACGGCCGGGCCGATCAACGAGAAGTTCTCCTACAGCCTCGACGTCGCGGGCAATCGCAGCGACGGCTGGGTCGACCGTGGGAACTCGAAGAACGTCGCGATCAGCGGCTCGCTGCGTTGGGCGCCGGTCGATGGCCTGGCCTTCACGTTCACCCATGACAGCGGGTTCAACCGTCCAATGAAGTATTTCGGCACGCCGCTTCGGGGAGCCGGGATCGTCGAGGGCGATTGGGTCGGCAAGAACTACAATGTCCGCGACGGCGAGATCCGCTTCGAAGACAACATCACGCAATTGAAGGCCGAATGGACGCCGACCGACGGCGTGGCCGTCAAGAGTATATTCTACAGAATTACCGCAGACCGCGAGTATCGCAACGCGGAAAGATATCGCTGGATTCCCGGAGCAGGCCGGATCGATCGTTCGAGCTACGTCGCTATCACGCATGAACACGAGCAGGTCGGCAACCGCACCGACGCGACCTTCGACTACACCCTGTTCGGTCTTAGAAATCAGACGGTCGTCGGATTTGACGTCAATCACTTCAAGTTCTCGCGCCTGAACAACGCGCCTTACAACGGTTCGAGTCAGGTTGACCCCATCAACGTCGATCCGGGCGAGTATTTCAGCCCGGATGCGTTCAGCCGGGAATACCGGGCGACCACGAAGCAGTATTCGCTTTTCGCCGACAATCGGCTTGAGCTGACGGACCAGATCTCGGTCGTCGGGGGGCTGCGATACGATCATCCCGAAGTCGAGTATCGCGGCAGCAGGCCAGTGAACGACGCCGTGCCCTACTCGAAGGGCGTGTTCGACTCGGTGTCATGGCGCGCGGGCGTGGTCTACGAGCCGGTCAAGAACCTGGCCTTCTACGCCCAGTATTCCGAGGCGACCGATCCGGTGAACGCGATCATCTCGCTTGCGCCCGCCAACCAGCGATTCAAGCTGGCTCGGGGCAAGCAGGTCGAGGTCGGCATCAAGCAGCAATTCTGGGAGGGCCGGGCCGAATGGACGCTTGCGGCCTACCACATCAAGAAGACCGATCTGCTGGCCCCGGATCCGAACGACTCGACGATCACGCAGCAGGTCGGCGCCCAGTCGTCGCGCGGCATCGAAGCCTCGATAGGCCTCGAACTGGGGCACGGCTGGCGCATCGACGCCAACGCAGCGATCCTCGACGCGCGCTACGACGACTTCGGAGAAGCCGTCGAGGACCCGGCCACGGGCAAGTCAAAGACCGTCAGCCGCAAGGGCAACACCCCGAGCGCCGTTCCGGAGCGGCTCGCCAACCTCTACGCCACCTGGAACTTCGCACCGAACTGGCGCGCCAGCGGCGGCCTGCAGTATGTCGGCCGTACCTTCACCTCCGCCAGCAACGACTTCAAACGGCCCGACTTCACGTTGTTCAACGCCGGGCTGCAGTGGAAGCCGGTCGACTACGCCACGCTCGATTTCCGGGTGAAGAACCTGACCGACAAGCGCTACGCCTATGCCGGCGGCGACGCGCAATGGTATTTCGGCGCGCCGCGCACCGCCGAACTCGCGCTTCACCTCCGGTGGTGACGCCTTGACGGATCCCGTTCGGCTCGAGGTCGAAAATCTATCCTGGGGTCCGGACGGCCGGGCTCCAATCCTGTCGGGCGTCAGTTTCACGCTGGCGCCCGGCGAGAGGCTGGCCGTGGTGGGCCCGAACGGCGCGGGCAAGTCGTCACTGTTGCGTTGCCTCTACCGTGTGAACCGCCCGACGGCGGGCTGTGTGCGCCTCGACGGCGCCGACCTGCGGACGCTGAAGCCGCGCGATGCGGCCCGCCAGGTCGCCGCCGTGCTTCAGGAGGCGCCCGGCGATTTTCCATTCACGGTACGCGAGATGGTCGAGGCGGGCCGCACTCCGCATGTCGCAGGCCTTTTTCGTGGCGCGTCGGGCGAGGCCGCGGTCGCCGACGCCATGAACAGGATGGCGGTCGATTCACTCGCCGATCGTCGCTTCTCGACGCTGTCGGGCGGAGAGAAGCAGCGCGCGCTGATCGCGCGGGCGCTGGCGCAGGAGCCGGGTCTGCTGGTTTTGGACGAGCCCACCAATCACCTCGACCTTCGCCACCGGCTCGAAGCCATGGAACTGCTCCGCGGTCTCGACCTCACCATCGTGGCGACGCTCCACGACCTCGATTTCGCCTCCGGGGTCGCCGGCAAAGTTCTGGCGCTCGCGCACGGTCGGCTGGCGGCGTTCGGGCCGGTCCGGGAGGTGCTGACCCCCGAACTCATCCGGGCGTGTTTCGATGTCGAGGCCGAGGTCGAGCCCTGGCGCGACAGGCTTCGGTTCGGTTTCCTCCTGCCGGAAGGCAACACGTGAACGCGGTCGCCAGACTGACCGCATGTGCGGCGACCGTGTTTTTCACCGCGTCGCCGGCTGAAGCCTATCCGGTTACGATCCGGAGCTGCGACCGGCTGGTGACGGTCGACAAGCCGCCGCAGCGCGCGGCGTCCTTCGATTCCAACATGACCGAGATGATGCTGGCGCTCGGCCTGTCGGACCGCATGGCGGGCTATATGGGCCCCGGCGCGCGCGTGCGCTCGGTCGTGGCCCAGGCCTATCCCGAGGCCGCCAAGCTTCGCCACATCCTCAGCCGCTATCCAACCCGCGAGATTTTCCTCGAGGAGCGGATCGACTTCTATGTCGCCGGATGGAGCTACGGCATGCGTGCGGGAAGCGAGATCACGCCCGACACGCTCGGTCGGATGGGCGTCGGGGTCTACGAGCTGACCGAGAGCTGCATCCGCATCGGGCGGCGTGAAAAGCCGACGCTCGATTTCCTCTATCGCGACCTTCTTAATCTCGGTCGCATCTTCGGGGTCGAGGCGCGCGCCGAGGCGCTGGTCGCGGGCTTTCGCGAGCGGATCTCGGCGGTCGAGGCGCGCATCCCGAAGACCCGCGATCGGCCACGCGTTTTCCTCTACGACAGCGCCGGCCGCGTCGCCGGCACGGCTGGCGGCTACGCCATGCCGACCGCGCTGATCGAGGCCGCAGGCGGCCGCAACATCGCGGACGATCTCGCGGGCAACTGGACCCGGTTCGGCTGGGAAAGCGTGATCGATCGCGACCCTGACGCGATCATCGTCATGGATTTCGGCAGTTCCGACCCTGCCCAGAAGCTCGATTACTTGACGTCGCGACCTGGCCTCCGGGACCTGCGGGCGCTGCGGGAGAACCGCATCCTCGTGCTCGGCTACAACGATCTTACGCCCGGCCCCCGCAACGTCGAGGCGGTCGAGAAGATAGCGGAGTTCCTTCATGGCCGCCGCTGACCTCGACGGCGCGGCGCGCCCCCGCCGATTCCACAGGTTCTCCCTGTTCGCGGCTGCGACGCTCCTTCTGCTCGCCGCCGCCATGATCGGATCGCTTGCGATCGGAACGGTCGCGATCCCCGCGTCCGAGGTCTGGTCGATCCTGATCCACGGGATCTGGCCGGCTGAGCAGAGCGTCTCGACCGCTGGGCGACAGGCGATCGTCTGGGAGTTGCGTGCGCCGCGCACGCTCGTCGCCGCGGTCGTGGGCGCAGGCCTCGGGCTTGTGGGCGCGGCCATGCAGTCAGCCACCCGCAACCCCTTGTCCGATCCCCATCTGCTTGGCGTCTCCGCGGGCGCAGCCTTCGGGGCCAATCTGGCGATCCTGCATGTGGGCGATGTGCTGGGACCCGCCACGACGCCGCTGTTCGCCTTTGCGGGCGCTCTCGCCGCCACCCTGTGCGTGCTCTCCGTCGCGAGGATGGCGGGCGCAGGGACCGCCGACCGTCTGGTGCTCACGGGCGTCGCGGTCGCCTTCGTGGTGATGGCCTGCGCCAACATGCAGATCCTGTTCGCCGACCAGCGCGCGGCCGCCAGCGTAGTGTTCTGGACGCTCGGCGGGCTTGGCGCGTCCGACTGGTCGACGATCGCCTTTCCAACCGGCGCGCTGCTCATCGGCGGCGGCTGGTTCGTGCTGAAGGCGCGCGACCTGAACGCTCTCGCTATGGGCGACGAGACCGCCGCGACGCTGGGTCTTTCGGTCGAACGCTCTCGCCTCGTTCTTCTGTCGGTCGGCGCTTTCGTGACCGGAGTGATGGTCGCCGTCTCGGGAATGATCGGGTTCGTCGGCCTGATGACGCCGCATATCGCACGGTTGATCCTCGGGGGAGACAATCGTCTCGTCCTTCCGGCAAGCGCGCTTCTTGGAAGCTTGTTCCTCGTCGTTGCGGACATTGTCGCGCGCACCGTCATCGCGCCGGACGAGATGCCGATCGGCATCGTGACCGGGATCGTCGGCGGGACGTTCTTCGTGGCCCTGCTCAGTAGAGCGAAATGACCGAGACCGCTGACCGAACGATCCTCGATCTGCTTGCGCGCTGGGAGCGCCAGCAGGAGGGCTATATCGAACAGCGGGAAGAGCGTTTCGGGATCATGTTCGAGGTCCTGGCGGCGGTGTTTGGCGACGCGTTCACGGTGATCGATGCGGCGTGCGGACCAGGTTCGCTGAGCCTTCGTTTGCTGGAACGCTTCCCCGCGGCCACGGTGATCGCGGTCGACGCCGACGCGATGCTGCTCGAGATGGCGCGTGTCGCGCTCGCGCCGCACGCCGCCCGGACTCGGGTCGTCGAAGCGGATCTCGCAGATCCGGCCTGGGCGGACGAAGCCGCGAAGGCGTGCGAAGCGCTGGGCTCAGGACGTACTTCGGCCCTGGTCTCGACCACAGCGCTGCACTGGCTGGCCCCGGGCGCGCTTGCCGAATTCTACGGCGCCGCCGGCGAGATACTGGCGGCCGGCGGGATCGTGATGAACGGCGATCACATGAGGTTCGACGCCCGCTGGCCGACGCTCGCGACGGTCGCTCGGACGGTGCGTGAGCGCGTGGAGAAGGTTGCGGTCGCGAAGGGAGAAGACGACTGGACCGCGTGGTGGCGGCGGGCCGAGGCCATTCCGACGCTGGCGCCGCTCAAAACGAAGCGGGACGCCTTCTTCGCCAGCCGCCGACCGAGGCGGTCAAACAGCGGCGAGGATTGTCCGGTCGAGTTTCACACCGCCGCGCTGCGCCACGCCGGCTTTCGTAGAGGTCGGGACAGTCTGGCAGGCCTTCGACAATTATGTCGTCTTTGGACGCAAGTCTTCTCATCAAAGCTAGACATCCGGACTTCCGGGCGGCCTGAGGAGAGTCGATCCAAGGCAGATCTGGGCGTGGTTACATTTCGCGGACCGTCCTTTTCGGATTGCCGCGTTCGACGGAGATCCGGTCGAGCCACGCCGCGTGCTTCGCCTCCAGCGCCTCCTTCGCAGCGACGCCCGCCAGAAGCGCGCCGAGGCGCTCCAGCGCTCGTTTCCGGTTCTGATGCTGGGAGCGGCCGTCGCGCGCCACCGCTGAAAGCCCGGTTGGCAGGTGCACGGCTCGCACCGCGCTCTCCGTGACGTTCTGGTGTTGTCCGCCGGGGCCGCCGGCGCGCATGGCCTCAAAGCGCACCTCATCGTCGCGAAGCGTCGCGGCTTCGCCGGGCGTGACGATGCGGTGGACGGCGACGAACCAGTTCCGCCGCGAGCCTCCGCCGCGAAGGGAGCCGTCGATCCATTGGATCATCCCGGTCCAGCCCGCCGCGAATGTTTCTGCGCCGCCGCCTCCAAGCGAGACGAGGGCCGAGGCGGCCTCGGTCGCCGGGTCTCGAAGGTCATGCGCAACGCTGAGGCCCACGGATTCCGCCTCCTGCGCGAGCCGGCGAACGGCGCGTGCTACGACGATGCGGCATTCTTTGGGGCCGCGGCCCGAGGTCACGATCAGCGTGACGTCGCTCTCGCCCATTACGCCCTCCCGGTCTTGAAGGTGACGACCGGCTTCAGAAGGGCGACCGTCCTCGCGAGCCCGTGAGTCTCGAGGTCAGCGACCACTCGGGCGATGTTCTTGTAGGCTTCGGGCGCCTCCTCGCGCGCGAGCTTGGCGTCGGCGCAGATGACGCGGTTGCCAACCGGGTTCGGCCGATCGCGCTGGTCGCTCTTGCCCTGCATCGAGGCGCGGTCGCGCTTGCGGCCGGCGCCATGGGCGATCGAGCGCAACGCGCCAGGCGCGTCCGGATCCGGCCGGACGAGGTAGGTCATCGCCCCACGCGACCCCGGAACGGGCACGAGGCCGAGATCCGCCTGCGCCGCGCCCTTGCGGTGAAGGACCTCGACGCCGTCCGTCGTGACATGGTTGTGCGGAACGTCGAGCCACGGCGTTCCGTCGAGGCCGAGCAGGGCCGCGGCCCGCTTGGCCAACACGGCGCGGTTCAGCCGCGCAAAGGCCACCGCCGCGTCGTGATCGACGAGATAGGCCGCGCCGCCTTCGTCAAGTCTGAGGCCCTCGCCATGCGCATGGGGATGACGCGCCAGAACCTCCGGGCCGAGGGCGCGCGAGCCGGAATGGACCAGGAGCAGCAGGGCGCCGACCTCGAGCCCTGTCTCGGCGCAGGACGGCGCGTCGATGATCCGTTCCACGGTCTGGAGTTCGACAAAGTGGTTGCCGCCGCCGACCGTCCCGAGCGCGTCGGCGTGACGACTGGCGATGTCGGCGGACACGCCTGCAGCTGCGGCCTCGGAGAGGTCGAGCCCGTCTGTGTCGCCGAGTCGCTCGAGCGCGCGCACGGCCTTGTCGATCCGCAGCCGTCGCACCAGGCCGTCGAGCCGCCACAACGTCATACCGCAGCCGATATCAGTCCCGACGATGTCCGGATGGACGACCCCGTCGGCCAGCACTGCGCAGCCGACCGGACCCTTATGGCCGGGATGGAGATCGGGCATCGCGGCGACCGCGACGACGCCGCGGCGCTGAAGCGTCTGTTCGAGCTGGCGCACGGCGGCGCCCTCGATCCACGAGGCCGCGGTTGCGAAGACGCGCAGCCGCGCGTCCGCCGGATAGGAGTTGGTCATAAGAATTCGTCTCGAAGGCGCGCTGCTCTTTTCGAGGGCGACGCGCGTCGCAAGGTCACCGGCCTTCGAAAGAAGTCGGTGGGCTTAGAGGCTCTGGCCCATGCGGGCGAAGCGAGCGGCCATGACCGTCTCCTTGCCTTCGAGGCTCCCGGACATCCAGGAGCGAGAGCGCATCAGATGACCGCCGGATGCGGGAAAATCAAGCCGGGATGGGGAGGTGAGCCGATTGCACCTCACCGGTGTCGCGGTTGGGACACGCCGCGGCCCCGCGTGGCGCCGTTGGCGCTGGCGGAGATTGTCAAGCCGATCGAGAAGATCTCCGACATTCGGATCTTCGATACGGGCGGCATGCTGGGGCGCGGCGATGGCGGCGGCTCCGGCGTCGGCATGGGAGAGGGGCTGGCGGGTCAGCTGCTCGCCTACAACGCGCAGAGCCCGGTCCTGGCGGAGCTCCTGAAGGCGGCCGGCTTCGCGGCCGGAGATCCGGTGTCGTCGCTCATCGCTGCCGCCGCCGGATCGTCCCCGGTGGGGGAGGCGGCCCCGAAGCCTCAGGCGCCGGCGGACCTCGCCGCCGAAACCGGAGGGCCGGCGACCAACCCCGAACCAGGATAAGATCCCAGCGGAACCAGCCACTCTCCACAACATGCGTTGGGATGGGCGGGGGATCGAAGATGATCCTCGCTGGCGCCTCAAGCCGGGACGGAGCACTTAGACTAGCACGGGGTTGATCAGCGGTCGCGGACGGCCGCGACCGCGTCGTAGCGCCGGCCGACATAGATCAGCCCCTCGCTTGTGTCCCCGAGCCTGACGCCGACGACCTCGCAGAACAGCACCGCATGGGTGCCGACCTCGACGACGCGGGAGATCAGGCAGTCGAACGAGGCGAGGGCGCCCTCGAGCATCGGCGCGCCGCTCGCGCCCGTCGACCAGGTCGCGGCCGCGAACCGCTCCTCGGCGGGGGTCCGTCCGCCGAAGAGGTTCGACAAGGCGACGTGGCCCGGCGCCAGCGTGTTGACGCAGAGCGCGCCGTTCGCCCGAAACGCCTCCCCGACGGAGCTGTCGCGCTTCACGCAGACCAGCAGCGTCGGCGGGGCGTCGGTCACGCTGCAGACGGCGGTGGCCGTGAAGCCTGCGCGGCCGGCCGGGCCATCGGTCGTCACGACGTTGACCGCGGCCGCGACCGTCGCCATCGCGTCGCGATAGCGCTCTCGTGCGACGGGCGCGGCTTCGGCTGTCGTCGTCATCGTCTGTCGTCTTTCGAAGTCAGAAATCGAGAAGATTGTCCCGAAGTTTTGCGTGCGCGTAGGAGGTCCTGACCAGGCCGCGCTTCTGGAGCGCGGGGACGAGGCCGTCGGCGATCTCGACGATGAAGCGGCGGCTCACCCGCAGCACCGGCGTCGTGATCAGGAAGCCGTCGCCGCCGACCTCCTCCATGATCTCGCCCATCCGCTCCGCGACCGTGTCCGGCGCGCCGACGAGCTCGACCGACGAGACGAGACCGCCGCCGCCATCGACCACGAGCTCCTTCAGGGTCTTGCCGCTGCCCCACTGCTGGAACTTGTCGAGCGTGCCGGACTCGCCGTTCGTGACGAGCTTTTCCGGCAGCGGCTTGTCGACGTCGAACTGCGCGAAGTCGATCTCCGTGATGGCGGAGAGAGAGGCCAGCGTGTCGACGATGAAATGCGGCGAGTTCAGCATCCGCTGGTGTTTCTCGCGCGCCTCCGCGTCGGTCTCGCCCAGCGTCGGCGTCACGCAGAACAGCACCTTGATGCTGTCGGGATCGCGGCCGAACGTCTCCGCCCGCGTCCGCACGTCGTCGCGGAACTTCTTCATCTCGGCGACGCCGCTCGCGACCGAGATGATCGAGTCGGCGTGGGTGGCGGCGAAGTCGCGGCCCTTCGGCGAGGCGCCGGCCTGAACGTAGAGCGGTCGCTGCTGCGGCGACGGCACCGTGTTGAGCGGCCCGCGCACCTTGAAGTACTTGCCCACGTGATCAATCGTCCGGACCTTCCGGTCGTCGGCGTAGACGCCGGCGTCGCGTTCCAGGACGACGGCGTCCTTGTCCCAGCTGTCGAACAGCTTGCCCATGACCTCCATGTACTCGTCGGCCATCTCGTAGCGCTGGTCGCGCGGCGGCAGCTTGTCGAGGCCGAAGTTCTGGGCGGCGAGGTCTTCCGCGCTCGTGACGATGTTCCAGCCGAAGCGGCCGTTGGTCAGGCTGTCGATGGTCGAGGACAGCCGCGCCATCAGGAACGGCGGATAGGCGAGTGTCGACATCGTCGCGACCACGCCGAGCCGCGAGGTCGCCATGCCCATCGCCACCGCGAGCGGCGCCGGGTCGTGCTTGGGCACCATCATGCCGTGGTTCAGCGAGGCTTTGGTGGAGCCGCCATAGGTCTGCGGCACCATCAGCTTGTCCTCGATCATGATGTAGTCGAAGCAGGCGCGTTCCAACGTCTTCGCCATCTCGACGTAGAATTGCCCGTCCCACGGTCGGCCGCCCTGGCCGAAGGGTTCGCGCCACTCGTCGGGCGTGAAGTTCATGAACCACGCGAGGTGGAAGCGCTTGTCGGCCATGGGTCAGTCCTTCTCAAAGGCGCAGCGCGTCGTCGCGGGGAGCGCGCGTTCCGTCGGGGTCCGGAGACACGCGCCTCGGACGCAAAGGTTGTGGCGGCCGGTGAGACGCCCGGCGCGGAACTCGCTGAACCCGTTGTCCAATCGCGACCGTCCCACCCGCGCGCCGTGCTCGACGGCACTATTAAACATGTGTTTAATATGGCCTATGAGACCGTCGATGTGCAGCACAAAAACGAGGCGCCGTCGCCGGGCCGAAAGGTCTCGATTCCGTGGGAGGCGCCTGTGACGAAGGCGCGGACTGCGCGCGGGGCGCCCAGCCCGTCAGGCGGTTCGGAGCCCAGGACGCGGCGGCGTTTGGCGCCGGCGCTGCGGACCGAACTGATCCTCGACGAAGCGCTCAGGCTGTTCGCCGAGCGGCACTATTCGAACGTCACGATGCGCGACATCGCCGCCGCGTGCGGCATCAACCCCGCGCTGATCTACCACTACTTCGAGAGCAAGGAGGACCTCTTCCGCCGCGCCCTCGGATACGCGATCGAGCAACTGCGAAGCGGTTACGCGGCCGCGCGCGCGACGGCCGCCGACCCCCGTTCGGAGATCCTGTCGTGGCTCGATCTGCATGTGTCGATCGCCCCCACGGTCGCCCGGATGACGCAGCTGATGTCGGACCACTCCGCCTCGCGCGAGGACAGGACCGGCGCCGGGGCGTTGATCGCGGACTTCTACGCCTTCGAGCAAGGTCTGCTCGAGGACTGCGTCGCCCGCGGGATCGCTGCGGGGCAGTTCAGGGAGGTCGACGTCGTCAAGACGGCCCGAACCATCAGCCTTCAGCTCGATGGGATCTTCTACGCGTCGTCGAGCCGCCGCGACGGCCGCATCGGGAGCGACATCGCCGACCTCCGCGAACTGGTCGCGACGCTGCTCGATGTTCCCTCGTCGACCTGACGCGTGGGTTCAGCGCCGCCGTCTGCGCCGGCGCAGGGCGCGGCGAATGACCATCACCACCGTGGCGACGAGCGCGATCAAACCCAACAGGGGATGAATCCCGAACGCCACGTTCAGGAGAACGAAGATCCCGATCGCCGCGACCCAGGGCTTCATCTCCGTCTCGTCCGGCTGGGGCTCGGGCGCAGAGGCCGCCCGGTCGCGCATCTCGGCGCGCAGGCCCGCGATGTCGAGGGCGCTGCGCGGCCGCTGCGGCGAAGTCGGAGGATCAGGCTCCGGCGCGGCTTCCGGCTCACGCAGGATCGGCTCGGGCTCCGGCGGCGGAGGCTCGGCCGGCGTCCACCAGCGGGCGAGGGGCGCGACGCCGGCCGCAGCTTTGCCGCGGAAGTCGCCGTGCGGCGATTTCGAGGGCGCGGCGCCCGCGCGGGCCGCGCCATGGCGCGCGTCGAGACGACGGACGGTCGCGAGCAGTTCTTCGCCAATCTCCGGCGTCACCATGCGGACGAAGCAGGCGAACCCGGTCGCGGCGTCCATCACGTCGCGGGCCTTGCCCCAGCGCTTTCCCGCGGGACCCGTGGCCTCGATCTGGTGCAGCAGCGCCCGGAACCGCCGCAGCACGTCGCGCGGCACGGCCACGCGCTCGTTGACCACTAGGCCCGTCACTTCCTGGCGCCCGCCCCGGCGCATCACCCGCGTCTTGTCGGGATGGACCACGAAGCCTTCGGCCGCGACGATCTCGTTCACGAATTTCAGCATCGCGCCGACCTTGGCCGCGGCCTCGCCGGAGGCCGAGAAGGTCATGTCGTCGGCGTAGCGCGTGTAGACGAAGCCAAGCGAGGCGGCGAGGCCGGTGAGACGGGCGTCCAGCCGCGCGCAGATCAGGTTCGTCAGCAGCGGACTCGTGGGCGCGCCCTGCGGCAGACGGCGGGGCCCGCGCGCCGCGAACAGCCGTTCGCCGTCGATCTCGATCTCGTCCACGTCGGGCTCGGTGCAGATCAGCGCGAGCACGGTCGCGACCGGCTCGGCGTAGCCCAGGCCGCGGAACTTGCCCTTCACCCGGCGGAAGTCGAGGGTCGGGAAGAAGTCCTTGAGGTCGAGGTTCACCACCACGTCGCGGCCGACGTGGCGAGCGGCGTTGGTGACGATCGACCGGCCGCGAACGAAGCCGTGGGCGGCGTCGTGCACGGCGGCGTGGCCGAGCAGTGCGTCGAGGATCCAGTACTGCGCCCGCTTGAGCCGCGGCATCGGCGCGGAGATCTGGCGCACGCCGCCGGTCTTCTTCGCGATCGCGAAGCGCTG
Organism: Methylopila capsulata; assembly: GCF_016907975.1. Lineage (GTDB taxonomy): Bacteria > Pseudomonadota > Alphaproteobacteria > Rhizobiales > Methylopilaceae > Methylopila > Methylopila capsulata. The sequence goes on along the minus strand of NZ_JAFBCY010000002.1, from coordinate 100,997 downwards.
GTAGTGGCTGATCCGCGAGAGCTTGCGGTCGTAGGCGAGGAAGCGCAGTTCCGCGAGCGGCACGCCGATCGCGTCGGCGAGCGCCTTCGGACTCGTGATCTCGGGCAGGCCGGCCTTCAGGGGGCGCGCGGGATCGGTTCCGCCAAGGCCGCCGGACACGCCCTCGCCGAGATACAGAATCTCTGTGGCGCGTCGCTCCCGCCAGGCCACAGCGCGCTCGTAACGCGTCTGCGCATGCCCGCGCTTGGTCTCCTTGCGCCGCTCCATCGCCGCCTTCTTGCGGCGCTTGTGCATCTCCTTGAGGGCGGCGTCGGGATCGCGCCAGCGGGCCTCCTGCGCATGCAGCGCGGCGAGCTCGCGGTCGATCTCGCCACGGCGGCGGATCAGCGCCTCCGGCACGTCCGGCTTGTTCGCGTTCCGCGGCCAGAAGCCCAGGCGGATCATCTCCTCGAGGATGACCTCGTCCTTCGAGCTCTCGCGGATGCGGTCGTAGAGCTGCTGGCGCGTCAGTTCGCCGGGCTGCGCGCTCATGCGCGCGCCTCGACGGCGGTCCCGCGGGGAAGGCTGAGGGGCGCCGGACGGTTCGCCTTCGTCTCGTCCTGGGACTGGACCGGTCCACTCGAAGGCGGCGCCGGGACCTGTGCGGTCTTGGGTTCAACGAACCCAAACCGTAAGACCGCACAGGTCCCGAGCGCCGCCCCAGTGAAGAGCGGGCCAGTGACGCGTGGTGGGGCAAGGTGCAAGGACGGCGAAGCGCCGCCCGGGTTGCAAGGTCCTCGCCGTCCGGCGCCCCTCAATAGATTGAGCTTATGAGCCGCGCGCGGCCGCATCAACCGGTTCATGCGCGCCCTCCCTGCGGCTTGCCCTCGATCTCGCCGTGGAACAGCCGGCGCACGGCCAGCACGTGCTCGCAAGGACCGCGGGCGAGCTTGTTGTGGCCGTAGAACCAGCAGTCGCAGGTCGCGCCTGTCAGCCGGTCGTCGGCGTCGATCACGAGACGCGGCGCATGGCCCTTGCCGTCGTCCATCACGGCTCCCGTCACCACGCGCTGGCCGTCCCGGCGATCGACGGAGGCGATGGTCGCGAGGCCCGCCGCCACGAAGCGATCCGCCTTCGCCTCCTGCTCGGAAGCGAAGCGCAGCGCGCCGGGCGCGATCGGGTCGCGCACGAGCTCCCGCAGCCGGTACACGCCCTTGTCGAGGTCGAACATCGCGCGGCCGGCCTGCACATAGAGTCCGAGCGCGCCGGACACCACGGCGCGGTCGAGGCCCGTGTCGGCGGCAAGCGTCTCGACCGTCGCGAGATACCGGCGCTTCAGGGCGTCGAACACGCGGGTCGCGGTCGCGCTGTCGACCTCAGCCCGGGGCGCCAGCAGATCGAACTGGCCGGCGCGCGACCAGTCGTTGGCGGTCCAGCCCGACAGGCCGAGCGTGAAACGCAGGCCGCCGAAGTCGACCACGGCGAAGCACGGTAGGCCCGTGCCGAGCAGATGCAGCCGCACCGAGCGCGCCAGCGGCAGCGCGCGTTCGAGGATCGTGAGCCGCCGGCGGCCCCACACGCGGATTTCGGCGGCCTCGACGCCTGTGTAGATCGAGCGCCGGAAGGTCAGCCGTTCGTTCCAAGGCTCGATCAGAACCGTCACCGGCTCACCTGGCGTCAGCAGGAAGCGGAGCGAGCGCGGCCCGTGCCGCTCCCGCCGGGCCGCGAGCCGGGACAGGATCGCGTGCATGTCCACCGGTTGCAGATCGACCACGTGGGCCGGCTGCGTCATTGCGCTCGAGACCTGCAGGAAGCCGCGCATCCAGCTGTCCGGCAGCTCGATCTTGTCTTCGCGGAAGGTCGCCTCGCCTTCCGTCTGCACCTCGAAGCCTGTCGGATCGATGGTGAGCGATGTCTCTCGGTAGCTGCGGATCTTCTGGAACTCGTCGTAGAGCGCGTGGCTGTAGTCGATGTTCGTCGTGCCGCAGGCCATGTCCTCGATGCGCTCGAACACGTCGTGATCGCAGGACAGCCGCCCGTAGCTGGACTCGTCGAGGCTGAAGCACTCGAAGAACACCTCGTCCGGATGGACGGTGATGACCGGATCGAGCACGAACCAGGCGTCGCGGTTGTTCTTGTAGAGCCAATCGAAATAGCCCTGCCGCGCCTTGTAGAACGGCCCCATGATCTCGCTTTGAAGCGCGCCGATCTCGCGCGTCTCGGCGCGAAGCGCCTCGATCCGCCCCCGGGCGTCGTCGCGCTCGGCCAGCGCCTCCGCCAGAAGCTCGCGCTCGTGCTCCTGCAGCCAGGCGAAGTAGGCTGTGCGGTCCTTCGGCTTGAAGCGGAGGTCCGACACCACGACGTGGTGCAGCGCCGAAATCGCCTCGCGGAACGGCAGGTGGTTTCTCACTTTGCCGACGAAATAGGTTGGCTCCCGCAGCAGGTCGGGCGCGAAGCCGAGCGTGGTGGAGCGCGCGTCGGAGACGGCGGAGGTCGCGCCGAAGTAGCGGTGCACGAAGTTCATCAGGCGGCCCTTTCGGGCGCGGCGCGCCGGACGAGCGGCGTCGCCACGGTGGGATGAGCCTCGCCGATGTCGCGCAACGCGAGGATCGCCGCGGCGCGGTCGCGGGCGACGCCGCTGATCGAGAGGTCGGCGAACAGCGGCGCGATGCGCCCGGCGCGGGCTTCGTCGCGCAGCGCCTCGGCGCGCAGGAAGGTGGTTATGCGGTCCTTCGCGACGCGGCCCTTGTGGACCTGCAGCATGACGACGCGGGCGAGCGGCAGCAGGCGCTCGAACGCGTCGTCGCTGGCGGCCGCCTCCTCGGTGAGCAGCTCGGTGGCGAGCAGGTGCATGGACTGCGCGGGGTGCTCCAGCAGCCGCATGAGCTGCGCCGGGGCGTCGGCGGGCGAGAGCCGGCTCCGCAGCAGGCGGCGCGCGAAGGCGAGCACCTCGGGCTTCACGCTGTCGGTGACGACGGCGAGCGTCGCCGGCGTCCAGGCCTCGGCGGGCCAGCGCTCGAAATGATCACGCGCGAAATCCTGAGCGTCCGGCCAGTCGCTTTCGACCAGCAGCACCGCGTCCTCCGCCTCCGCCTGGAAGCGGGCGGGATCGGCCTCGAACGCCGCGCGCGCCCAGGCCCGCACCGAGGCGTCGGGGTGGCCGCCGAGCCGCGCCGTCTGGCGCACGGAGAAGGCGGCGACAGGCCGGTTCGGCAGTTCGCTTGCGCCAAGCAGCTGGGCGCCCTTGGCGCGCGCCTGCAGCAGGCGCCACAGCGTTCCCGCATCGAGCCGGGCGATCTCTCCGGGCGTGGCCTCGCGCAGCAGCGCCACGACGTCCGCAGGGTAGGCGTCGTCGGGAGCGGTGCGGAAGAGGGAGTCCATAAGCTCTCGCGCCAGCCGCTCGGCCAGCGCCGGATCGCGGGCGGCGAGACGGGCGACGAGCGGGCGCGCGGCGCGGCGCAGGTCGCTCGACGCCGCGGTGGCGAAGGCGACCACCAGCTCCGCATGGCCTGCGAGCGCGTCGTCTCCGAGCCGGCCGAACAGCCCGAGCGCCGCGGTCTGCACGTCGGGGGAGGGCGAGCCCAGCAGGCGAACCCAGACGTCGTTCGTCACCGCGGCGGGGTTCGCGCCGGAGAGCGCAAGCGCGTCGACGCCGGCCGCGACCACCGCGGGGGCGGAGTGCGCCATCAGCCGTTCCGCCGCGCCCGTCTCGAGCGGCATCGTCGCCGACGTCCAGAGCGCCGCCATGCGGGCGCGGACCTTGCGGACCAGCGCTTCGGTCTCGCTGTCGAGCGTGGGCGTCAGCGCCTCGAACCAGCCGACGAGGCGCGTCGCCAGAGCTGGCGCGATCTTTGGACTCACGCCGCGCGCGGCCCAGCGCAGGACTGGCTCGTCGAGATCGTCATGGCCCGCGGTGAGGACCGCGGCGCCCAGGTCCGCGTCGGACCACGGCAGGGCGGCGTCGGCGGCGATCCGCGCGGCCGCCAGCCGACGCGCCTCGGGAAAGCCGGCGGAGACGAGGGCGACCAGCAGCGCGGGATCAGCGTCGCCGGCCGCAAGCCGGTCGCGCGCCTCCTCGAAGCCGAGCCTGAGCGCCGCGACGTCATGGGCGGCGAGCAGACGCGCAAGCGTCGCCGCCGGCGCGCTGCGCAGGAAGCCAGGCGCGGCCTTCAACGTCCGCACGCCCAGCCGCGAGACCGGCTCGCAGGCGCTGTCGGCGGCGAGCTCGAGCGCGAGATCCGGCCGCGCGTCCCAAAGCGCGGGGAATGCCTCCGTGCGGACGTCGCCCGCGGCGGCGCCCGGCGTCTGCAGGAAGGACAGGCTGCCGTAGCGCGCTAGGGCGCCGGGGTCGTTCCGGCTCAGCAGCTGGCTCGCGGTCCAGTTGCGCGCCAGCGGCCCGTAGCTCCGTTGCTCCCGGCTGTACCGGCCGTCGTCGCCCCGCCGCCAGACGGTGTGGGACGTCGGCCGCGCCAGATCCTCCGGCCGCAGGCTCAGGAGATAGGCCGCGGCGAGCTCCGCGAAGGCCGGATCGCCCACCTCGCCGCGCTTGCGCAGCGCGCGCCAGATGCGGCGCTTGAAATAGGCGAGCGTCGCCTCCGACAGGCCGACGCGCGCGTTCGGCGCGCCCCGTTCCTCCGCGATCCGAACCGCGGTCTTCAGCTCCGGAATGTAGGGCCGAACACGACCCGAGGCGCGCGCCGAATACATCGGCCGGGCCGTCTCGAACCGGTGCGCCGCCGCGGCGAACAACGCGGCGTCGTCCGCCATCTCGGCGTGCTTGAACAGCCGGCGAAGGCCGATGAGGAAGGGCGGTCGCGCCGGAAGGCTGAGCAGAGCCCGCGCAAGCGCCGCATGCAGGCCGGCGTCGCCCTGGGCCAGCCGCCCGAGGGTCATGAGCGCGGCGCCGACCCTTATCGGCTCGCGTCCGGCGAGCTCCGTGAGGGCGCCGACGAGGCCGGCGGCGTCGGAGGTCGACGCGGCGCGGGCGACAGCTTCGGGCAACTCGCCTGCGTCCCCCGTCGGGCGGCGCGCGTCCTCCATCAGCGACGACGTGAGAGCGAAGCGCGCGAGGTCCCGCGTGGTCGCCTGCGACGCCTCCCGCGCGACCTGTTCGAGGAGCGCCGCAGCCTCGGGGCCTGCGGCGCGCGCCAGCGCCCACACCAGCGAATAGCTCGACTCACGGACGCCCCGCCGCTCGGCGAGCGCGATCAGCGACGGGCCCGCCGCCCGGATCCGCAGCTGCCCGATGCGCCAGACGAGGCGGTCGAGATCCTTCGCGGGCCACGGACTGCGCAGGCAGGCGTCGAGCCGGGCGAGAAGCTCCCGCGCGCGGCCGTCCTCGGCGGGATCGGAAGGCGAAACGGTCGACGCCGCGCCGACGCTGGCCGGCTGGTCCATCCGGCGGTAGCCGTCGTTCACCTTGGACACGACGACGCTGTCGAACACTTTGTCGGCGGCGTCGCGGGCGATCGGGGAGGAGGTCTTTGAGCCTTCGCGCAGCGTGGCGCCGCGACGGCCGTAGCGGAAGTTGACGAGGAAGCGATCGTCGGCGCCGAGCGCGTCGTTTTCGACGAGATCGACCTCATACAGCTTGTCGGAGGTTCCTTCTTTGAACCAGAGCCGAGCCGACCGGACGATCCTCATGCGCACCTGCAACGCCATTGCACGGGTGCGTCGAGCTATAAGGGCAAAAGCCGGCGGGGCAAAGTCCGGCGGCGCGCTGGCGTCCGCGGTCTGATCTGGGCGCCGCCCACGGATTCTTCGCGGTGTCATCACCTCGCGGGCGACGAGATCCCGGTCGATGCCGACGGCCCGCATCAGGAGGCGGCAGACCCTGATCCGCCCCCCGCCCCGTATCAGTCGCCTCCGTTCGATGGACGCGGCAGCCCCGTCCGGGACGGTCTCCAGCAACGGGGAGCCGTGCCCGAACGGTCAGGTCGGGATCGAACGGCTCAGCGCCAGCCCAAGCCGGGGGCGACGTGCTGCAGAATGGCCTCGATCACATGGGCGTTGTACGCGACGCCCAGCTGGTTCGGGACGGTGAGCAGCAGCGTGTCGGCCTCCTGGATCGCCTCGTCCGCCTTCAACTCAGCCACGAGCTTGTCGGGTTCGGCTGCGTAGGACCTGCCGAAGATCGCCCGCATGTCGTCGATCACCCCGATCTGATCGTCGCCGTCGCCGCGACCGAAGTAAGCGCGGTCCTGGTCGTTCACGAGCGCAAAGATCGAACGCGAGACCGAGACGCGCGGGGCCCGCGCGTGGCCGGCGTCTTTCCAAGCGTCGCGATAGAGCCGGATCTGCTTGGCCTGCTGCACGTGGAACGGCTCTCCGCTCTCGTCCTTCTTCAAGGTCGAGCTTTGGAGGTTCATCCCTTGTTTCGCGGCCCAGACGGCGGTGTCGTTGGACGCCGATCCCCACCAGATGCGGTCGCGCAAGCCGGCCGAGTGCGGTTCGATGCGCAGCAGCCCGGGCGGGTTCGGGAACATCGGGCGCGGGTTGGGCTGGGCGAAGCCCTCGCCCCGCAGCACGTTCAGGAAGACCTCGGCGTGACGGCGGCCCATGTCGGCGTCGCTCTCGCCCTCGGCCGGCGCATAGCCGAAGTGTCGCCAGCCCTCGATCACCTGCTCGGGCGAGCCGCGGCTGATCCCGAGCTGCAACCGCCCTCCGGCGATGAGGTCCGCCGCGCCGGCGTCCTCCGCCATGTAGAGCGGGTTCTCGTAGCGCATGTCGATGACGCCGGTGCCGATCTCGATGCGGTTCGTCTTCGCGCCGACGGCTGCGAGCAACGGAAACGGTGAGGCCAGCTGGCGCGCGAAGTGATGCACCCGGAAATAGGCCCCGTCCGCGCCAAGCTCCTCGGCCGCCACGGCGAGGTCGATCGACTGGAGCAGGGTGTCGCCCGCCGAGCGGGTCTGCGAGTGCGCGGAGGGCGACCAATGGCCGAACGAAAGGAACCCGATCTTCTTCATGACATCCACTCTACATGTGCTGTTGGCCGCCGACCCGTGCGTGCGGGTCGGCGGGCCGTCGTTCGCCGGGGGCGTAGACCGGCGCACGCGTCAAGGCGCCGGGCGCGCCGCACGAACCGCCGTCACGCCGCTTTCAGCCGGCCCGCGTCCTGAAGCGCCGCGTCGAGCGCCTTCTCCCGCAAGCCGGGGCCGGCCATGACGCCCTCCGCGACGACGAACTCGACGTCTGGAACGCCGATGAACGCGAACACGGCCTTGAGATAAGTCTCGACGTGCTCGAACGCGGCCATGGGCGTGTCGGCGCCATAGAAGCCTCCGCGGGACACCGCGACGATCACCCGCTTGTCGCCCGCAAGTCCGACGACGCGTCCGTTCTCGTCGTATCGGAACGTCCGGCCTGCAACGAGCACCCGGTCGATCCACGCCTTGAGCTGGCTGGGAATGCTGAAGTTGTACATCGGCGCGCCAATCACCACGACGTCGGCTTGCAGAAACTCGTCGAGCGCCCGGGCCGCCTCGGCGTTCTCGGCCCTCGTTTCGGCGGACACGTCCGCATCCGGCGCCGCGGCCGCGAGATGCCCGCCCGAGAGATGTGCGAGCGGCGCCGCCGTAAGATCGCGCCGGATGATCTCGACGCCGGGCGTCTCCGCTTCGAGACGGTGGACGATCGCCGCGGACACGGCGCGGCTGACGGAATGGGCGCCGAGAATGCTGGCGTCGACATGGAGCAGTTTCATTGCGGTCCTCGGTATTGGTTTGTAACCGAGGCTCTATAAGTTACTCTAAGATGATGATCGCAAGGAGGCACATTCTTGGAACGCAGGCACACCGATGATCCCATCCCCGGCTACGCGGGCGCGGAGTCCCACGACTGCCGGATGGTGAACTCGGTGCTGGCGCGGGTCGGCGACAAATGGACCGTGCTGGTGGTGATGTTCCTCGCCGACGGCTCCAAGCGCTTCAACGAGCTCAAGCGGCTGATCGGAGGCGTGTCCCAGAGGATGCTGACGCTGACGCTGCGCGGTCTCGAGCGCGACGGGCTCGTGACGCGCACAGTGACCCCCAGCATCCCGCCGCGGGTCGATTACGAACTCACCGATCTCGGCCGTTCGCTGCAGACCCATGCCGTCGCGCTCGCCCGCTGGGCGAACGAAAACCGGCCCACGATCGAACGCGCCCGCGCCACGTTCGACGACGAGCGCCGGGAAGCGTCTTGAGCAGAGCCCGAGGCGTCTTGCGCGGCGTAGGGGCGTTTCGGGCGCGGCGTGGAGGGCGCGAACGCACAAGTTGACGCCGACGCCGCAGGTTGAGGGCGAGGCCGGCAGACGAGCCGCAGTGCGCAGCGGGGCCCGCGAGTTTCGCCTGCCGTTGGAATGGCCGCCCGTCCCTTGCGGCGCCGGTTCCGCCGGGAGACCTAGGTCCGCGCGGCGGTGACGACCACCTCGATCAGGACGTTCTTGCCGAGTTCGGCCACGCCGAGCGTCGCGCGGGCCGGCAGATCGGAGGCCGCGATCCACGCGGTCCAGGCCTCGTTCATCTCCGTCTTCTTGCTCATGTCCGTCACGTAGAGCGTGGCGGACAGCAGTTTCGTGCGGTCCGAACCGGCGGCGGCCAGCAACGCGTCGAGCTTGCGGCAGATCTGGGCGGTCTGGCCGCCCATGCCCTCGGACACGTCGTCGGCGATGACGCCGCCGAAGTAGATCGTGCCGTTGTGCTCCACGAAGCGGTGCATGATCGGGGTCTGGTGGGTGCGCGTGATCATTGGCGTCGGTCCTTGGTTCGGGGAGAAGGGCGCCGTCAAGCCGGTCGGCCGGCGGCGAAGCGCGCGATCGAGAAGGGCTCGATCGGCAGGTTGGTCCGGCCGTGCACGATGAGCTCGGCGAGGAGCGAGCCCACGATCGGGCCCAGCTGGAAGCCGTGCAGCGAGTAGCCGAAGGAGTGCAGCAGGCCGGGCTCCGTGGCGCTCGGGCCGATCACGGGCAGGCCGTCGGGCGTGCGCGCCTCGATGCCGGCCCAGGCGCGGACGATCTGGGCGTCGCGCATCACGGGAAACAGGTCGCGGACCGTGCGGGCGTTCTCCGCCAGCGCGCGGACGTCGACCGCCGCGACGTTGCGGTCCGGGTCGGCCCGGCCGAGATAGCCGCCGCCGATCAGGGTCGTGCCGTTCGGAAACTGCTTGAACGAGAGCGTGCGCGACATGGCCCCGACCACCGGCGTGAGAAAGGGCGCGCGCCGTTCGGTGATCATCAGCATGGGCGCGACGGCCTCGAGCGGAACCGGTTCGCCGACCGCGGCGGCGAAGCGGTCCGCCCAGGCGCCGGCGCTGTTGACGACCACAGGCGCCTGCAGACGGCGGCCGTCGGCGAGCGTGGCGGTCCAGATCCCGCCGCTCCGCGCGACGCCGCGGACCGCGACGCCTTCGATGATGCGGGTCCCGAGCCGCGCGGCCTTGTTGCGGAACGCCTGCACGGTCCGGAACGGAAGCGCCGCCCCGTCCCCCCGCGAGATCAACCCGCCGACGCAATGGTCGGACACCGCCGGCGCGAGCGCGCGAAGCTCGTCCTGCCCGATGATCTCCTCATGCGCGAACCCCGCCTCCATCACGGCGGCGCGCCGCGCCCGGCACTTGGCCAGATCCTCCTCGCTCTCAGCGATCTTGATCTGGCCGTGGCTTTCGAAGCCGCAATCGTCGTCGGTGAGCTCCTCGATCCGGCGCCACAGCTCCATGGAGGCGACGCTGAGCGGAATCTCGGGCAGCGCGCGCCCGAGCCGGCGCACGCCGCCTGCGTTGACGCCCGATGCGTGGCGGCCGACGTAATCCTTCTCGACGAGGGTCACCGCCACGCCCTTCAGGGCGAGATGGAGCGCGGCCGAGCAGCCGTGCAGCCCTCCGCCGATCACCAGGACGTCGGCGCCTGTCACCGCATCAGCCCCGCGCGACGGCCTTCACGTCTGCCTCGGTCTGGTCGAGGGTCGCGATCTCCGCGAGCGTGATCGGCTTCACCGGCGAGCGCAGACGGTAGTAGCCGACATCCGCCGGCGACACCCCGCGCGCGTCGGCGATTGTCTCCGAAACGGTGAGGCCGCAGAGGCGGCCCTGGCAGGGGCCCATGCCGCAGCGCAGGAACGACTTCAGCTGGTTTGGCCCCGCGACGTGCAGGTCGGCGACGGCGGCGCGGATCTGGCCGCCGGTCACCTCCTCGCAGCGGCAGGCGATCGTGTCGCCGTCGGCGGTGCGGAAGCTCTTCGCCGGGCGGTAGAGCGCGTCGAGGAAGCCGCGGCCGCGGTCGTAGCGGGCGAGAGTCTTGCGCAGCGGCGCCGCGCGCCGAGTCTTCTCGTCCCCGGGGAGGAGGCCCAGAGCGTCGAGCGCGTCGAGCGCCGCGAGCGAGCCGCGCAGCGCCGCCGCTTCCGCCCCGGCGATCCCGGCGCCGTCGCCGGCGACGGCGATCCCGGGGACGCTGGTCCGCCCCCAGGCGTCGGCCTTCGGCCGCCAGCAGAGCTGGAGGTCATCCCAAACCAGTTCGCAGCCTGCGGCGCTCGCCATGTTGACGTTGGGCGTGACGCCCTGGTGCAGGAAGAGATGATCGGCGCCGATGGTCCTGGTCTCGCCGCCCGCGACGTAGCGCACGCGCTCCAGACGACCGTCGCCTTCGGCCTCCAGCGCCGTGACGCCGGAGACGACCGCGATCTCCCGCCGGACCCGCCGCAGGAGCTTCAGACCCTTCGCCAGATAGGGCGAGGCGAGGAACGACGGCAGATGCGCAAGCGCCGCCGTCCAGTTGGCCTTCGGCGTGGTGTCGAGGATTGCGGAAAACGACCGTCCGGCCGCAAGCGACTGGGCCGCGATCAGCCAGAGCAGCGGCCCGGAGCCGGCGAGCACAACCCGTCCGGTCGCCGTGGCGCCGGCGGTCTTCAGCAGGATCTGCGCGGCGCCGGCGGTCATCACGCCGGGCTGCGTCCAGCCCGGGATCGGGAACGGCCGCTCCAGCGCGCCGGTCGCCATCACCACGTGGCGGGCGTCGATCAGGCGGGCGGAGCCGTCCTTGGACAGGCCGATCTCGCGCTCGGGCGAGACCTGCCAGACGGTCGCGCCCGCAAGATAGGCCGCGCCGCTGGCGGCGAAGGACGAGGCCAGTTCTTCCCCGGTCCAGTAGTCGGCGCCAAGAATGTCGCGCCGGGCCCGGAGGGGCGTCGCGCCGACGGAGCGGTAGATCTGCCCGCCCGGCGCGGCGTTCTCGTCCACGAGCAGCGTTCGCGCTCCGCCCGCCGAGGCCTGCGCGGCGCAAGCGAGGCCCGCCGGGCCCGCGCCGATCACGACAAGGTCGTAGGACGCGTCGAGGTGGGCGACCTGGCCGAGTTCGATCATCGGCCGAGCTCCCGCTTGCCGCGCCCGATCTGGGTCTCGACGCGCATGCCGTCCTGAACCGTGACGAGGCAACCCTGCTGGTTGCCGCGGCCGTCGATGGTGACGAGGCACTCGAAGCAGACGCCCATCAGGCAATAGGGCGCCCGCGGCGCGCCCGAGACCGGCGTCGTGCGGCAGGTCTCGACGCCTGCGAGCAGCAGGGCGGAGGCGACGGTCTCGCCCGCGCGGGCCTGCGCCGCCTTCCCGTCGATCGTGAAGCTGAGGGCGTCGCCCCGGATGTCAGGCAGCCGCTGAAACATGGAATCTCCGCAGGCTAAAATCGTCGAATTCGGATGGCGGCGAGCCCGCGGCGATCGCCGGGGCGAACAGCGCGGCGTGGGCGGCGGCGAGCGTCACCCCGCTGTGGCAGGTCGCGACGAAGCAGCCCGGGTGGACGGGAGACTCGTCGTAGATCGGGAAGCCGTCGGGGCTCATGACGCGCAGCGCGGACCAGGTGCGCACCACGTTCAGTCGGCCGAGGCGGGGGAACATGCGGACGGCGCGGTCGGCCATCACCGCCATCACGCCCTGACGCATCCCGTCGTAGCTGTCGGCCTCCTCTTGGCTGTCGCCGACCATCACGCCGCCTTCGTCGGTCTGGCGCACGGTCGAGACGGGCGCGTCGAGGAACGGCGCGGTCTTCTCGGTCACGATCAGCTGGCCCCGGACGGGACGGACCGGCACGGTCATGCCCACCATGGCGCCGAGCCGCGCGTTGCCGAGCCCGGCGGCGAGCACGATCCGGTCCGCCGAAAAGCGGCCCGCCTGCGTGCTCAGCGCGAAGCCGCCGGCGCCGGGCTCGATGACGTCGACCATGGCCTCGGAGCGGTAGGTCCCGCCGAGCCGCGCGAAGCCCTCGTGCAGGGCGCGGAACAGCTTCAGCGAGTTCACGTCGCCGTCGAGCGGGCAGAAGGTGCCGCCGGCGACCTCCGGCCCCGCTTCGGGAAGGCGCCGACGGATCTCGTCGCCGTCGAGGACCTCGACTTCCGAGGGCGCCACGCCGGGCTGGTTGTGCAGCCGGGCGATCATGGCGGCGCGCCGCGCCAGTTCGTCCTCGGTCAGGGCGAGATGATACCCCCCGGTGCGACGGTGGTGGATCGCGAAGCCGGCCGTGTCCTCCAACTCCCGCGCGAACGGGACCCACGCGTCGGAGGACCGCCGGGTCCACGTGGCGTAGGCCGGCATGCCGAGCCCTTTGTTCTGGACCCAGACGAGCGCGAAATTGCCGCGCGAGGCGCGCTTCGCCACGTCGCCTTCGTCGAGCATCAGCACCTTGAGGCCGAGCTTCGCGAGGCCGTAGGCGGTGGCGGCGCCCACAAGTCCGCCGCCCAGAACGGCGAAGTCGTAATCGTTGCGCATCGTGTTCGTCGCCTTCGTTCAGCCGCGTCCGGGGCCGACCAGCAGCCGTTCCATGCCGAACAGACGGTCGAGGATCACCATCGCGATGACGGTCGCGAAGATCAGGGCGGCCGAGACCGAAGCCACCAGCGGGTCGATGTTGTCCTGGATGTAGAGGAACAGCCGGACCGGCAGCGTCGTGGTCTCCGGCGTGGAGATGAAAACGCTCATGGTCACTTCATCGAAGCTCTGGATGAAGGACAGGATCCAGCCGGACACGACGCCCGCCATGATCAGCGGGAGCGTGACCCGCCGAAAGACGACCCAGCGCGAGGCGCCGAGCGACGCCGCGGCGTTCTCCATCGTCCGGTCGATGCCCGCCGACGCGGTCAGCACCAGCCGCAGCGCGAAGGGGAACACCACGACCAGGTGCCCCGCGAGCAGCGTCCAGCGCGAGAGGCCGAGACCGGTCTCGGTGAAGAACCGCAGCAGGGCGATCCCGAGCACGAGATGCGGGATCATCAGCGGCGACTGGAACAGGCTGAGCAAGGCGCCCCGGCCGGGGAACCGCTCGCGACCGATCGCGAGCGCGGCGGGCACGGCGAGCGCCACGGCCAGGGTCGAGGCCGCGGCGGCGAGCCAGAGGCTGTCGAGAACCGAGCGCAGGAACTCCGGACGGTCGCCGATCGCGTAGAACCACCGCAGCGAGGGTCCCTCGGTCGGAAGCGAGAGATAGCCGTGGGAGGTGAACGCGACCACGCACACGATCACGATCGGCGCGAGCGCGAAGACCACCACCAGCGCGTGGAAGACGAGGGCGAGCGGACCGTTGCGGCTCATCGGAAGACCTCCGCGTAGCGCCGTTCGACGATGCGGTTGCAGCCGACGATGATGACGATGTTGGCGAGAAGCAGCAGGACTGCGATCGCGGCGCCGAGCGGCCAGTTCATCGTCGAGAGGAACTCGTCGTAGGCGAGCGTGGCGGCGACCTTCAGGCGGCGGCCGCCGATGATCGCGGGCGTCGCGAAGGCCGAGGCCGCAAGGGCGAACACGATGATCGACCCCGACAGCACGCCCGGCGCGATCTGCGGGAGGACCACGCGGCGGACGACCGTGAAGGGGCCCGCGCCAAGCGAGGCGGCCGCGTTCTCGACCTGCGGATCGAGCCGCGCCAGCGACGCCCAGACCGCGACGATCATGAACGGCATCAGCACATGCACGAGCGCGATCACGACGCCGGTCTCGCTGTGCATCAGGCGCAGCGGCGCCGAGATCAGGCCGAGCGCCATCAGCCCCTGATTGACGACGCCGGTCGAGCCCAGCAGCAGCGCCCAGCCGAGGGTGCGCGCCACCACCGAGATCAACAGCGGCCCGAGCATCACCAGCAGGAATATCCCGCGCCAGGGACGCGCCATGCGGTGAAGGATGTAGGCCTCCGGAGCGCCGATGGCGGCCGCGATCAGCGTCACCAGCGCCGAGATGCGCAGCGTCCGGAGGAAGATCTCGTGGAAGTAGGGGTCGCCGACGATCTCGACGTAGTTCGCGAGCGAGACGTCGTCCGTGACGCCGGTGTAGGTCCCGAACGAATGCAGCGAGAGCACGAGCGTCATGACGAGCGGAACGACGATCAGCGTTCCGACCACGGCCAGAGCCGGCGCGTTCAGCGCGTAGGGCCGCAGCCGGCCGCCGCTCGGTCCGGCGACGCTTGGCGCAGCGACGTTTGGCGCGGCGGCGCTCACGCCGTCCGCTCCCGGTCGCGCCGCAGGACGCGCATGTCGTCGGCGGCCCAGGTCAGCGCCACCGCCTCGCCGACGGCCGGAAGTCCCCGCCCGGTGTTCGCGGCCAACACCTCGACCGGTCCTGCCTCGCTGTCGACGGTGAGGAACCACTGGCTGCCCTGGAACACCCGCTTGCGCACGACGCCCCGCAGCCCGCCGTCGCTCGTGAAGCTCACCCGCTCGGGACGCACCGCGACGGTGACCTCGCCGGACGTCCGGTTGCCGGGAACGGACCAGCTGTGGCCCTGCACCGCGACCGTCGCGCCGTCGGCGCGGCCTTCAAGCGTGTTGGTCTTGCCGAGAAAGCCCGCCACGAAGGCGGTGTCCGGCGCTTCATAGGTCGCCTGCGGCGTCCCGACCTGTTCGATCCGGCCGCTGTTCAGCACCACGATCCGGTCCGACAGCGCCATCGCCTCCGACTGGTCATGCGTCACCAGGATCGTCGTGACGCCGATGCGCTCCTGGATGTCGCGCAGCTCGCTCTGCATCTCCTCGCGCAGCAGCGCGTCGAGGTTGGACAGAGGCTCGTCGAGCAACAGGACATGGGGCTCGATGACGAGCGCCCGGGCGAGCGCAACCCGCTGCTGCTGCCCGCCGGACATGCGGCGCGGGTAGCGGTCCGCGAAGCCCGAGAGCCCGACGAGCGCAAGCGCCGCCCCGACCTTCCGGTCGCGGTCGGCCCGGTTCACCTTCTTCATCTCGAGGCCGAAGGCGACGTTCTGCGCGGCGGTCATGTGCGGGAACAGCGCGTAACTCTGGAACACGACGCCAAGCCCGCGCCGGGCCGGCGGGACCGCGGCGAGGTCGCGGTCCTGGAGCAGGATCCTGCCGGAGGTCGGCTCCACGAAGCCCGCGATCATCTGCAGGGTCGTCGTCTTGCCGCAGCCCGACGGTCCGAGCAGCGAGACGAACTCACCCTTCTCGATCGACAGCGACAGGCCGTCGACGGCGACGTGCTCTCCGAACGACTTCGTCAGACGGTCGAGCGACAGAAAGCTCATGCGCCGCTCCCGAGGGCAGGTGGGCCAAGACCGGTGGACCTGGACGTCGCTCTCAACGCTCGACTTCGCGGGTCCAGCGCTTGTCCCACGTCTCGCGGATGGAGTTGACGTAGTCCCAGTCGATGACGCGAAGCTTGCCGACCTGATCGGGCCCGTAGGGAATGCCGTCGGCCTCTTCCGGAGTGAGGACCGTGTTCTTGTTCACCGGGCCGTAGCCGTAGACGGTGGCCAGGATTTTCTGCACGTCCGGGGTGAGCATGTACTGGATCAGCGCCTGGGCCTCGGGCTGCGACTTGCCGGCCACGGGGCACGCCAGGATGCCGAGCGCCACCGCGCCTTCCTTGGGGTAGACCATCCTCACCGGAAAACCGGTGTTCGCGAGCGAGTTGATGCGCGCCGAACCCCAGACGCCGAGCACGGCCTGGCCGCTCTGGAACAGCGAGGTCATCTGCCCCGGGGACGCCTCATAGGCGAGGACGTTCGGGCCCACCTTCTCGGCGAAGGCCGCAAAGCCGGGATCGATGTTCCGTTCGTTTCCGCCGTCGAGCTCGGCCTCCATCACCAGGGCGTGGAGCCCGTAGGAGTTCGAGAGCGGCGGCACGACCAGCTTGCCGGCGTATTTCGGATCTCGCAGGTCGGCCCAGGAGGTCGGGGCGGGCCAGCGCTGCTCCTCGAAATACTTCGTGTTGTACATGAAGCCGGTCGCCACCACGCCGATGCCGGTCGCCTTGTTTCCCGAGACCTTGGCGGTGTCGTAGCGGTCGTCGTAGATCGGGGCCGGGGCGATGTCCTGACAGAGGTTCAGCGCGATCGCCTGATACATCGGCCCGTCGTCCATCACCGCGACGTCAATCTGCGGCCTGGCGCGCATGGCGACCAGACGCGCCAAGGTGTCGGTCGAGTTGCCCGCCATGTATTCGATGCGGACGCCATGCTGCTTCTCGAACGGCGGAAACACCTTCTCCCGCATCATCTGTTCGTAGGAGCCACCGTACCCGGCGACATAGAGCGTCTTCTGCTGCGCATCTGCAGGAACGGCCGAGGCCGACAGCATGAGCGCCAGGAAGGCGGTAGGGGCCAAGCGCGTCGTCTTGCTCATCCTTGCACCTCGGTAGCCGTTGTCTCCCTGTACCAATTCGAAAATTGGGGTATCAGTCAAATGCTGATTTATGCGCAGGTCATGCAGAAATGTTATGTTGCGCAGGGAGCGGGCACGGATGATAAACAGTCGGCAGATTGAGGCCTTCAGAGCCTTGATTTTGAGCGGTTCGGCGACCTCGGCGGCGAACTTTCTCGGCGTCAGTCAGCCCGCCGTCAGCCGTTTGCTGCAGGATCTGGAGCGCCAGCTCCGCATCAAGCTGTTCCAGCGGACGGGGGGGCGGCTTGTCCCGACCGGGGACGCGATGATCCTTTATCGGGAGGTGGAGCGGTCCTTTGTTGGCCTGACCCGCATCGAACGGGTCGCTGCCGATCTGCGCGAACGGCGGGGAGGGGCCTTGAGGGTCGCGGCGCTGCCTGCGCTCGCGGTGGGGTTCCTTCCCGAATTCGCCGCCGATTTCATGATCCAGCGACCGACCGTGGACATAGCCCTCCACGGCATGAACTCGCCCTTCGTGCTCGACTGGGTGATCAACGGCCAGTGCGACCTGGGCGTCGTGGGCCACAATTTCCAGCACGCCGGCATCAACTTCGAGATGCTGCCGCCGGTCGCGGCGGTCGCGGTGCTGCCCAGCCGCCACCCGCTGGCGGACAAGGAGGTCATCGCGCCGGAGGATTTCGAGGGGCAGGATTTCATCTCGGTCGCGGCCCCGTCCCTCATCGGCTACAAGTTCGACCTCCTCATGGAGGAGCATAAGGTCCGACCGCGCATACGGGCCGAAACGCCGCTGACGATGATCGCCTGCGGCATGGTCGCCGCGGGTTTCGGATGCGCGGTGGTCGATCCCTTCACCGCCAAGCGCTACAGCGGGACGAGCCTCGTCGTGCGGCCGTTTCGGCCTACGACCACCTTCCAATGGGCGATCATCACGGCGGCGCTGGCGCCGGACTCGATGATCGTCGCCGAGTTCATCGCCGCGTTCCGCCAGACGTTCGCCTCCTACCGGGTGGAGGATTCTCCGCGCCCGACGGGACCATAGCGCGGACCGTAAACGCCAAAGCGTCCGGTCGCATTCAACGTCGCGGCGCCATGCGATAAATGTATATATATTTTATCGATTGTATTGACTTATCCGACAAGGGTTTGGAGGATCGCCCCAGATGACGGTGGGGCTTTGGGCATGTCGCAGATCGAGTTTGGCGTGTGGGCGCCGGTGCATGGACCGCGCGCAGCGGCCCATGATCCGCAGGAGCCTTACGACGCCTCGTGGGAGCACAACCGCGCCACGGTCCTGGAGGCCGAAGCGCTCGGTTACGACTCCGTGCTCGTCGCGCAGCACACCGCCAATCCCCACGCGCCGAACCACGACCAGCTCGAGGCCTGGACCGCATCCGCCGGCCTTGCGGCGCTGACCCGTCGGATCGAGATCATCGCCGCGATCAAGCCGGCGCTGTACCATCCCGTCGTGCTCGCCAAGATGGCGCTGCAGATCGAGGAGATCAGCCGGGGCCGCTTCGCGCTTAACCTGATCAACGCCTGGAACCGCGCCGAATTCGACAGGGCCGGCATCCTCTTCCTCGACCACGACCTACGCTACGCCTACGGCCGCGAGTGGCTCTCGATCGTGAAGCGGCTGCTGCGCGGAGAGACGGTCACCCACCGGGGCGAGCACTTCGCGATCGACGGCTATGTCCTCGCGCCCGCAGGCAAATTTCGCGAACGGCCGCGGATCTACCTCGGCGGCGAGTCCGAGCCCGCGCGGGAGCTTGCAGCCGAACACAGCGACGTCTGGTTCATCAACGGCCAGCCGCCCGACGCCGTAGAGGGCCTGATCGCGGATCTGGAGGCTCGGCCGCGCGGAGGAAAGCCGCTGCGCTTCGGCCTCGCCGCCTTCGTCATCGCCCGCGAGACGGAGGCCGAGGCCCAGGCCGAACATCGACGACTTGCGACGCTCGCCGAGCGCGACAAGGCCGACAGGGCGATCCAGAAGGCCAACACCGATCCGAAGGTGGTGATGTTCCAGACCATCGCGAAAAACCCCTCCGTCGGCACCAACGGCGGCACCGCGGCGGGCCTCGTCGGCAGCTACGACCAGGTCGCCGAACGCATCGCGGCGTTCCACGACGCGGGCGTCGAGGTCTTCATGCTGCAGTTCCAGCCGTTCCGCGCCGAGATGCGGCGCTTCGCCGAAGAGATCTTTCCGCGGCTCGGCCGGTCTCCGGCGACGGTCGCGCCCAGCCTGAGGGACGCCCTATGAGCCTCGCGGATCCTCGCGTCAGGGGCGGCTACGCGCTTGCGCCCAAGCCAAGCCTGCGGGCGTCGTCCGCCCGGACGGCCGGGCGCGCGAAGGCCGCCGACGCCGACGCAAGCCCGCGCGGGCTGCTCGCGCTGTCCTGGGCGGCCCCGATCGTCGTGCTCATCGTCTGGGAAGCGCTGTGCCGCGGCGGCTACGTCGCGCCGCATGTTCTCCCGGCGCCGAGCAAGGTGGTGCAGACGGCGATCAAGCTCGTCTCAACGGGGAGCCTGTTCCACGACCTCGGCGTCAGCCTCCTGCGCGCGGCGACCGGCTTCGCCATCGGCGGCCTGATCGGCTTCTCGCTCGGCGTCACGGTCGGCTTCTCGCGCGTCGCGGAAGCCGCGATCGACCGCAGCGTCCAGATGATCCGCGCGGTGCCGTTCCTGGCCGCGCTGCCGCTCACGATCATCTGGTTCGGCGTCGGCGAAGGGCAGAAGATCTTCCTCGTCTCGCTCGGCGTCGTGTTCCCGATCTACATCAACACCATCCTCGGCATAAGGCAGGTCGACCCGAAGCTGCTCGAGCTCGCCCAGGTGCAGGGCCTGTCGGGCGGGACCACCATCCGGCGCATCATCCTGCCGGGCGCGCTGCCCTCGATCCTGACGGGCGTGCGCTATGCGCTGGCGGTCGCCTGGCTCGCGCTCGTCGTGGCGGAGACGGTCGGCGCGCAGGCGGGCCTCGGCTTCCTCGCCATGGACGCCCGCGAGTTCCTGCGCACCGACGTGATCGTGCTGACCATCCTGATCTACGCGCTGATCGGCGCCGGCTCGGACTCGATCGCCCGCGTGCTGGAGCGGCGGCTGCTCGCCTGGCATCCGAACTATGCGAAGGGCGCCCGATGAGCCCGATCTCCGCCGCCCCGGCCGTCGCCGTCCGCCGTCTCGTGCGGCGGTACGGCGAGCGCACCGTCATCGACGGCCTCGACCTGACCATCCAGCGCGGCGAGTTCGTCGCTCTGCTGGGCGAAAGCGGCTGCGGAAAGACGACCCTCCTGCGCGCGCTCGCCGGTCTCGACCCCATCGACGGCGGGTCGGTCGACGCGCCGGGCCGCCCGGCCGTGGTGTTCCAGGAGCATCGCCTGCTGCCCTGGGGCAGCCTCTGGCGCAACGTGTCGCTTGGTCAGCCGGAAGAGGGCGCCCGGACGCGCGCCGCGGAAGCGCTCGCGGAGGTCGGCCTCGGTGATCGGCTGGACGACTGGCCGCGCAACCTCTCCGGCGGCCAGGCGCAGCGCGTCGCGCTCGCCCGCGCGCTGGTGCAGGAGCCCGAGCTGCTGCTTCTCGACGAGCCCTTCGCGGCGCTCGACGCGCTGACGCGTCTTCGGATGCACCAGCTCGTGAAGGAGCTGATTGCCCGCCACCGGCCGGGCGTGCTGCTCGTCACCCATGACGTCGACGAGGCGCTCGCGCTCGCCGACCGCATCCTGCTGATGCGCGACGGCGCGATCGCCCACGAGATCCGGCTCTCGGACGAGGTCTCGATCCAGGCCGCCCGCGCGGACCTGCTGGCCCAACTCGGCGTCCTGCCGGCGGATCGCCGCCAGAGTTCGCCTGCCTCCCTCTCTCAAACGCCCGCTTAAGGCCAACCCATGTCGTTGTTCCGCACCCCTTCGCGCCGCACGTTCCTCGCGGGGTCGACGCTCGCCGCCGGCGCGCTCTCCGGCGCCTTCTCGCTCGGGGGCGCCGCCCCTGCGTCCGCACGCAACACCGACACGGTGCGGCTGACCTTCGGTCCCTCCGGCGGTCTCACCCTCATCGCCAAGGAGCGCGGCGCGTTCGAGAAGGCGCTCAACGATCAGGGCCTCAAGGTCGAGTGGGTCGGTCCGTTCCCGAACCACGCGCCGACCCTGCAGGCGGTGATGGGCGGCAGCGCCGACTTCAGCTTCGGCGGCAGCACGACGCCGGCCTTCGCGGCGATCAGCGCCGGCTCGCCGCTCGTCTTCACCCAGTTCCTGGTCTACCGCCCGCGCACGACCTCGATCATCGCCCGTCAGGGTTCCGGCATCGAGCAGGTTCAGGATCTGGTCGGCAAGTCGGTGGCCGTGAACCGCTCGGGGCTCGGCGAGTTCCTGCTGGTCGCGGCGCTGGAGAAATACGGGGTCGACCGCTCCAAAGTGAACGTCGTCTACCTCAACCCCCCGGACGCGGCGCCGGCGCTCGCCTCCGGCAAGGTCGACGCCTGGTCGATGTGGAGCCCCGGCGTCGACATCGCCCGCGCGGAGTACAAGGCGCACGACATCTTCGTCGAGGAGCGCGACCTCGACTTCCAGATCGACTTCACGACCTGGCTGACCTCGCGCGCCTTCGCGACCGAGAACGCCGACATCGTGCGGCTCGTGAACGCCGGCTTCGCCCGCGAGGCCGAATGGGCGAGCGCGAACCCGCAGGAGGCCGAGACGATCGCTCAAGGGTCGCCGCCCCGCTACTCCGACGCCGTCCGCGACCTCTTCCTCGCGCGCAAGCGGCGCTACGAGATCTATCCCGTCACTGACGAGGCCTTCATCGCCCAGTTGCAGAAGGCCGCCGACTGGCTCGTCGAGCGCAAGGTCCTGCCGGAAAAGGTGACGGTGACCGACCTGCTCGCGAAGGTCTGAGGCGACCGTTGGGGCCGGCTTCGGTTGTCCGAGGCCGGAACCGGCGCGTCCTCGAAATTCCGCGATGAGCATGTCTCCGCTCAAGCGGGACCGGCGACCGCCGAAGGCGTGGGACGGCGATACGGCCGACGTCCGATGCGTCTTCGACGGTTGTCAATCGCTCCGACCTGAGCGATTGCCTTGGGCTGCGATCAAAAGCCCGGGGAATGAACAATGCCTCCGATCACCTATCTCACGACGATCGATTTCGAGATCGGCGCCGTCGCGCGGCTCGGCGAAGCGCTCCAGGGCCTCAAGATCTCGCGGCCTTTGATCGTGTCGGACCGGGGTTTGAAGGCCGCGGGCATCGTCGACCGCATCGCGGCGCTCTGCCCGGCAGGGTCGCCGGTGTTCCTCGACGTGCCGACAAACCCGACCGAATCCGCGGCGCTCGCCGCGCTTGAGGTCTACAAGGCGGGTGGCTGCGACGGTCTGGTGGCGGCCGGCGGCGGATCGCCGATCGACCTCGCGAAGGCGGTCGCCCTGCTCGCGACCCATGACGGTCCGCTGGAGACCTACGCCGCGATCCTCGGCGGAATTCCGAAGATCGCCGCGGTCGCGCCGCTGATCGCGGTTCCGACCACGGCGGGCACCGGCTCGGAGGTCGGCCGCGCCGCGTTGATCAGCCTCGACGACGGCCGCAAGCTCGGCTTCATCAGCCCGCATCTCATCCCGAAGCTCGCGATCTGCGACCCCGAGCTGACGCTCGGCCTGCCGGCGTGGCTGACCGCCGCGACCGGGCTCGACGGGCTGTCGCACTGCATCGAGACTCTGCTCTCGCCGCGCTTCAATCCGCCGGCCGAGGCGATCGCGCTCGACGGGGCGGGGCGCATCTGGCGGCACATCGAGCGGGCCTGCGCCGACGGCGGCGACATCGAGGCGCGCTCCGAGCTGATGATGGGCGCGCTCGAGGGCGGCCTGACCTTCCAGAAGGGCCTCGGCGCCGTCCATGCGCTCAGCCACGCGCTCGGTGGCCTGAAGACGGCGTCGCTGCACCACGGGACCCTGAACGCCATCCTGATGCCGCCCGTGCTGCGGTTCAGCGCCGGCCATGTGGGCGACAAGATCGAGCGGCTCAAGGCCGCCATGGGCCTCGCCCCCGAGACGGACCTGGCGGACGAGCTCGACGCCCTCAACCGGCGGCTCGGCGTGCCGGCGGGGCTCGAGACCCTCGGCGTGACCGCGGACGTGCTGCCGTGGGTGGTCGAGCGCGCGCTCGCCGACCACAGCCACGCGACGGCGCCGCGCCAGCCCAGCGCGGAGGAGTACCGGGCGCTTCTGGACGATCGTATGGGTTAACCCGCTCGCGCGCGGGATGGCCCCCGCGCGATTGCCGACGCGCCGGAACCGGGCTTCAATCGCGGCCCGGCGACGCGCTGTTCGGCGCATGTTTCGGCAGAGGACGACGCCATGACCTGGACCTCCTGTCCCGATCCTGTGATCGGCGACCGCGCCTCGACCGACGCGATCGAGACCCTGATCGTGCCGCGCGCTGTCGATCTCGGCGAGATGGTGGTCCGCCGGGCGCTTCCGTCGACCAAGCGCCAGATGGTCGGGCCCTTCATCTTCTTCGATCAGATGGGCCCGGCGGAGTTCCTGACCGACCAGGGCATCGACGTCCGGCCGCACCCGCACATCAACCTCGCGACCCTGACCTATCTGTTCGAAGGCGAGATCCTCCACCGCGACAGCCTCGGCACCGAGATCGCCATTCAGCCCGGCGCCGTGAACTGGATGCGGGCCGGCCGCGGCATCGTGCATTCCGAGCGCACCAGCGAGACCCGCAAGCGGACGGGCCAGAGGCTCTTCGGCATCCAATCCTGGATGGCGCTTCCCACCACGATCGAGGAGGCGGACCCCGCCTTCATGCACCACGGCGCGGCGGCGCTGCCGGTGATCGACGTGGAGGGCGTGCAGGCGCGGCTCATCGCCGGCTCCGCCTTCGGCGAGACCTCGCCGCTCGCCGTCGCGTCGCCGACGCTCTACGCCGACGTCCGCCTCGCGGCGGGACGACGCCTGCCGATCGACCCGAGCTACGAGGAGCGGGCGATCTACACCATCTCGGGCGAGATCGAGATCGCAGGCGACGCGTTCGCGCCGGGGCAGCTCCTCGTTCTGCGCCCGGGCGACCCGATCACGGTCCACGCCCGCTCCGACGCGCGGTTCATGCTGTTCGGCGGCGAGCCTATGGAAGGGCCGCGCTACATTTGGTGGAACTTCGTCTCCTCGCGGCTCGAGCGGATCGAACTCGCCAAGGAGGAGTGGGCGAACGGCCGTTTCGACACGGTGCCCGGCGACGAGCGCGAGTTCATTCCGCTGCCGGCCTCGCTGAACGCGCCGCAGCGCGCGACCGGCGGCGTGGAGCGCATCTGACCACCTTTTTACGGGTTTTGCCGCTCTGACTCGTTCTTCGATTAAGGGCGCGTGCGCGCCGCTTGCGTTGACGGGAGACGAACGAATGGCGGAACAGGCGATGGGGCGCGCCACGACGGCGACCGCTCAGGGCGACGACGTCGGCCGCCCGCGGGGGATGTCCGGCCTTCTCAAGGCCGTGCGCATCCTCCCGCTGATCGTCGCGCTCGTCGGCGCCGCCGGCCCGGCCTCCGCCGTCGAGATCGTGACCGCCTCGGGCCCCGTCGACGTCGCGACGCCGCCGAAGCGCGTCGCCGTCTACGATCTGTCGGCGCTCGATACGCTCGACAGGCTCGGGGTGACGCCCGCTGGCGTGCCGGAGAAGCTCTACGCGCCCACGCTCGAGCCGATCGCCGCCAAGGCGGCGCATGTGGGCACACTGTTCGAACCGGATCTCGAGGCGCTCAGCGCGTTGAAGCCCGATCTCATCATCGTCGGCGGGCGCTCGTCCGCGCGGGCCGAGGCCACGCGCAAGGTGGCGCCGACGATCGACATGAGCATGACCGGCGTCGATCTCGTGGGCGAGGCCAAGGCGAGGCTCGCCGCCTATGGGACGTTGTTCGGCCGGGAGACGGAGGCCGCGGCGGCGAAGGCCGAGCTGGAGGCCGCCGAGCAGGCCGCCCGCGCGGCGGCGCAGGGCAAGGGGACCGCGCTCATCCTGATGACGACCGGGCCGAAGATCTCGGTGTTCGGGCCGGGCACGCGCTTCGGCTGGGTGCACGAGGCGCTGGGCCTGCCGCCCGCGATCAAGGAGGTCAAGGCGGGCGCCCACGGCGAGGCCGCGTCGTTCGAGCTGATCGCGCAGGCGAATCCGGACTGGCTGATCGTCGTCGACCGCGCCGCCGCCATCGGCGCGCCCGGCGCGAGCGCCCAGGCGACGCTGGACAACGAGCTCGTGGCCGGTACGACCGCCTGGAAGAAGGGGCAGGTGATCTACCTCACGCCCGCCGATTTCTACGTCGCGGGCGGCGGGGTGCAGGCGTTGACTCGCACGTTGAAGGCCATGACCGCCGCGTTCGACGCGGCGAAATGAGGGCTGTCTCCCGCGCGTCGCCGGCGGGTCTCGCGGGCGTCGCGCTGCTTCTGGCGCTCGCCGCCGCCAGCCTGTTCGTCGGCGCCGGGCATCTCAGCCTCGCGCGCCTGACGCAGGATCCCGCGGCCTGGACGCTGTTCGCCGCGAGCCGGCTGCCCCGGACCCTGGCTGCGGTGCTCGCCGGCGCGGGTCTCGCCGTCGCGGGCCTCGTGATGCAGACGCTCGCCCGCAACCGCTTCGTCGAGCCGATGACCGCCGGCGGCGGACAGAGCGCAGCGCTCGGCGTGCTCGCGGTCACGCTGCTCTGGCCCGCGGCCTCGCTGCCGATGAAGATGGCGGCGGCGAGCGCGGCGGCGCTGGCGGCGTCCTCGCTGTTTGTCGCGGTCGCCCAGCGGCTGCCGCCGACCCAGCCGCTGCTGGTGCCGCTGTTCGGCCTCGCCTACGGCGCCGTGCTCGGCTCCGCGCTGACCTTTCTCGCCTGGCGGACGGACCTCCTGCAGTACGTCGAGGTCTGGATCAACGGCGACTTCTCCGGCGTGCTGCGCGGCCGGTACGAGTTGCTGTGGCTCGCGGCCGCCGCGACGGGGCTCGCCTGGTGGGCGGCTGACCGGCTGACCGTGCTGTCGCTCGGCCGGGACGCGAGCGTCGGTCTCGGGCTCGACTACGCGGCGATGATGCGGCTCGGCCTCGTCATCGTCTCGGTGGTCTCTGCGATCACGGTCACCACGGTCGGCATGATCCCCTTCGTCGGCCTCGTCGCGCCGAACCTCGTCACCCGCCTCGTCGGCGACCACCTCCGGCGGGCGACGCCCTGGGCCGCGCTTGCGGGCGCTTGCCTGACGCTCGGCTGCGACGTGCTGGGACGGCTGCTGCGGCACCCCTACGAAGCGCCGGTCGGCACGGTGCTCGGGGTCGTGGGAGCGGCGGCGTTCCTGTGGCTGCTCTTCGGTCCGCGGCCGGCCCGTGCTTAAGCGCGAACGCGTCGTGCTCGCCGGCCTCGCCGGGCTCGCGCTGGTCGCGACGGCGGCGTTCCTCGGCCTCAACCTGCGCGGCGACCTCGCCTTCGCGCTCCAGCTTCGGGGGGTGCGGCTGCTGGCGCTCGTTCTCGTCGCGGTCGCGGTGGCGGCCTCGACCGTGACGTTCCAGACCGTGACCGCGAACCGCATCCTGACGCCCGCGATCATGGGGCTCGACGCGCTCTATGCCTTCGGCCAGACCGCGCTGGTGTTCGGCCTCGGCGCCTATGGCTTCGCGACGCTCGACCCGCGCCTCAAGTTCGCGGGGGAATCGGCGCTGATGCTCGGCATGGCGCTTGCGCTGTTTCTGCCGCTGCTCCGCGCGCGCATGGACGTGACGCTGATGCTGCTCAGCGGCGTCGTGCTCGGCGTGCTGTTCCGCAGTCTTTCGGCGTTGGTGATCCGGCTGGTCGATCCCACCGCCTTCGCCGCCATCCAGGGCGCGACGTTCGCGAGCTTCAACGTGATCCGCAGCGACCTGCTCGCCATCGCAGGCGTCGTCACGGTCGTCTCCGTCGCCGCGATCTGGCGGGCGCGCCACGCGCTCGACGTCCTGGCGCTGGGGTCGGACCCGGCCACGGGGCTCGGCCTCGACTGGCGGCGCTCGGCGGTCGGGCTGCTGGCGCTGACCGCGCTTCTCGTCGCCGTCTCGACCGCGCTGGTGGGACCGGTCGTGTTCCTCGGCCTGTTCGTGGTGGCGGTCGCCGAGCGCCTGGTCGACACCCGCCGCCACACCGTGCTCCTGCCTGCGGCGGCCCTCGTGGGGGTCGTCATCCTGGTCGGCGGGCAGGCCCTGCTGCAGCACGGCCTCGGAGGAGAGGGGGCGCTCGGCATCGTGGTCGAGTTCCTCGGCGGCGTCGTCTTCCTCGCTTTGCTGATCTCGGAGGCCCGGCGATGATCCGGATCGAGAACGTCTCGCTGACGCGCGGCGGCGCGCGGATCCTGCACGATGTCAGCCTGACGCTGCCGAAAGGCGGCCTGACGGCGCTGATCGGCCCGAACGGGGCGGGCAAGTCGTCGCTGCTGTCGCTGATCGCCCGGCTGCAGCCGCTCCAGACCGGGCGCATCTCGGTCGAGGGACTGCCGGTGGACGCGACCCCCGGCCGTGTGCTCGCCAGGACGCTCGCCGTCCTGCGGCAGGATCCCGGCGTCGCGAGCCGGTTGCGCGTCCGCGAACTGGTGGGCTTCGGCCGCTTCCCGCACAGCCGCGGACGGCTGACGCCCGAGGACGACGCGGTGGTGGCGGCGACGCTCGACCAGTTCGATCTGACGCCGCTTAAGGAGCGTTTCGTCGAGACGCTGTCCGGCGGCCAGCGCCAGCGCGCGCTGATCGCCATGACGGTGGCCCAGGCGACCGATTACCTGCTGCTGGACGAACCTCTCAACAATCTCGACATGCGTTACGCCCGCGACCTGATGCGGCGTCTACGGGCGCGGGCCGACGCCGGCCGCACGATCGTCGCGGTGCTCCACGACGTGAACCAGGCGGCGGCCTATGCCGACCGCATCGTCGCCCTGCGCGACGGCCGGCTGGTGGCGATGGGCGCGCCTGCGGAGATCATGACGCCCGAGACGCTGGACGCCGTCTTCGGCTACCGCATGCGCGTCGTGGAGGTGGACGGCCGACCGATGGCGCTGCACCACCTGTGACGGCGAGAGCCTAGAAGCCTTCTTCCACGCAGAGCTGCTTCAGGTATCGGCCGTAGTCCGATTTCGACAGGCCGGCGGCGATCGAGGACAGGGCCTCGCCCGTGATCCAGCCCTTGCGGAACGCGATCTCCTCCGGGCACCCGGTCTGCACCCCCTGCCTCTGCTGGAGCGTGCGCACGAAGTTTCCCGCGTCGAGCAGGCTTTCGTGCGTGCCGGTGTCGAGCCAGGCGAACCCCCGGCCGAGTTTCTCCACGCTGAGCGAGCCCTCCTGCAGGTAGAGCTCGAGCAGCGACGTGATCTCCAGCTCGCCCCGGCCGGAGGGCCTGATGTCCTTCGCCTTCCGCGACGCGGTTCCATCGAGGAAATAGAGCCCCGTGACGGCGTAGCTCGACGGCGGCGCCTGCGGCTTCTCGATGATGGCGGTCGCGGTCCCCGCGGCGTCGAACGCCACAACGCCGTAGCGCTCGGGCTCGGTGACGCGGTAGGCGAAGACCGTTCCGCCCCCATGGCCGGCGCTTGCGGCCTGAAGGATTTCGGGCAGGCCGTGCCCGAAGAAGATGTTGTCGCCGAGGATCATGCAGGACGGCGCGCCCGCGAGAAAATCCTCGCAGATCAGATAGGCCTGGGCGAGCCCGTCCGGACTCTCCTGCATGAAGAACGACAGCTCGACGCCCCACTGGCGCCCGTCGCCGAGCGCCTTCCGGAACTGGTCGGCGTCGCCGGGCGTGGTGATGATCGCGATCTCGCGGATGCCGGCCAGCATCAGCACCGACAGCGGATAGTAGATCATCGGCTTGTCGAACACCGGCATCAGCTGTTTCGACACGCCGTGGGTGATCGGATAGAGGCGCGTGCCTGATCCGCCCGCGAGGATGATGCCTTTTCTCGTGCTCACGCGTCGTCCGTTCGAAGATGGGCGACGATCGGGCCAAGCGCGGATCGCCAGTCGGGTCGTTGCACGCCCAGATGACGCCTTATCCGATCGCAGTCGAGGCGGGAATTGGACGGGCGCCGCGCCGGCCGCGGCCAATCCGAGGAGGGAACGCCCACCACCTCGCATTCCATCGCGGCCGCCTCGAAGATCGCCGAGGCGAAGCCCGCCCAGCTGACGTCGGGCGCCCCCGCGAGATGATAGAGGCCGGTGCGCGGCGCGGGCTCCCGCAGCCGGGCCGCCAGGTCGAGGCAGGCGCGCGCGACGGCCGAGGCGGGCGTCGGACCGCCGATCTGGTCGTTCACCACGCGCAGCGCCGGCCGGCCTTCGCCCGCCCGCAGCATGGTGCGGACGAAGTTGGCGCCGAAGCGCGAGAACACCCAGGAGGAGCGCAGGATCGCGCAACGCCCGCCGCGCCGCAGCACCTGCTCCTCGCCGAGCCGCTTGCTGCGGCCGTAGGCGTTGATCGGCGCGGTCGCGTCGTCCTCGCGCCAGGCGGCCTCGCCGTCGCCGCTGAAGACGTAGTCGGTGGAGATGTGGACGAAGGGAGCGCCAAGCTCCGCGCAGGCCTGCGCCATCAGGCCGGGCGCCTCGCCGTTGACGACGCGCGCGGCGGCCTCCTGCGCCTCGGCGAGGTCGACGGCGGTCCAGGCGGCGGCGTTGATCACCGCGTCCGGGCGGGCGTCCCGGATCAGCCGCGCGCAGGCCGCCGGATCGGCGAGGTCGGCCTCGTTCCGGCCGACGAAGCGGGCGTTTGGCGCGACCAGCGCCAGCTCGCGCGCGACCTGTCCCGTGGAGCCGAAGACGAGAAGCGTCATAGCGGGCTCATGGCGGCGTGACGCCGAGGCCGAGCCGCGCGGCGCGTTCGTCGATACGGCCGCGCCACCAGCTTTCGTTGTCGAGGAACCACTGCACCGTCGTCGCGAGGCCGACCTGCAGCGTCGTCCGCGGCGCCCAGCCCAGCTCGTCGCGGATGCGGGTCGAGTCGATCGCATAGCGGAAATCGTGGCCGGGCCGGTCGGCGACGAAGGCGATCTGGCGGTCGTAAGGGGTGGCCTTCGGCCGTTTCTCGTCGAGGATCCCGCAGAGCGCGCGGACGATGTCGATGTTTGTCGCCTCGGCGTCGCCGCCGATGTTGTAGCTTCGGCCGACGACCCCGCTGGAGAGCGCGAGCAGCAGCGCCGCCGCATGGTCCTCCACGTAGAGCCAGTCGCGCACGTTGCGGCCGTCGCCGTAGACCGGGAGGGGCCGGCCGCCGAGCGCCGCGAGGATCGTCAGCGGGATCAGCTTCTCGGGAAACTGGAACGGGCCGTAGTTGTTCGAGCAGTTCGTGAGGACGACCGGCAGGCCGTAGGTTGCATGCCACGCCCGCGCCAGATGATCCGAGGCCGCCTTCGAAGCCGCGTAGGGGCTGTTCGGCGCGTAGGGCGAGGTTTCGGTGAACTTGCCGTCGGCGGCGAGCGCGCCGAACACCTCGTCCGTCGAGACATGGAGAAAGCGGAAGCGCGCGGGCGAGCCCGCGTCGAGCCAGAAGGCGCGCGCCGCCTCGAGCAGGTTCAGCGTGCCGACGACGTTGGTCTCGACGAAGACGCGCGGCGCGTCGATCGAGCGGTCGACGTGGGTCTCGGCGGCGAGATGGATCACGCCGTCCGGCCGGTAGTCGCGGAACAGCGCGCGCATCGCGTCCGCGTCCCGGATGTCAGCGTGAGCGAAGCGATGCCGGACCGAGCCCGAGACCTCGGCGACGTTCGCGAGCGACGAGGCGTAGCTCAGCGCGTCGATGTTGAGGACGTCATGGCCTTCGCGGACAGCGAGGCGCACCACCGCCGATCCGATGAACCCCGCGCCGCCGGTCACGATCAGGCGCATGGGCTGGTCCTCATGCGAACGGCGAGACGAAGGCGGCGAGAGGCTGCGCCTCGGCATCCCGGGCGGAGGCGATCGGCTCGATCCCAGCCGGCGCCGGCCAGTCCACGCCGCAGCTGTCCCAGCGGACGGCCCCTTGCGTCTCCGGGGCGTAGTCGGCGGTGCATTTGTAGAGCGCCTCGGTGTCGTCCTCGAGCGTCAGCAGGCCGTGGAGGAAGCCTTCGGGGATGTAGAGCTGCAGCCCGTTGTCCGCGCTGAGCTCAAGGCCGAACGACCGCCCGTAGGTCGCGCTGCTCGTCCGGACGTCCACCGCGACGTCGAAGAACCGTCCCCGGCCGCAGCGCACGAGCTTGCCCTGAGCGTGCGGCGGGGCCTGGTAGTGCATCCCGCGCAGGGTCCACCGGCGCGTCGAAAGCGAGCGGTTGTCCTGGACGAACTCGGGCAGCTCGACGCCCGCCTCGGCGAGCCGACGCTTGCTCCACGTTTCCGAAAGCACGCCCCGGTCGTCCCGGAACTCGGGCGGGGCGATGATGAGCAGGCCCGCGATGTCCGTTCGCTCGACGCGCATGCGCCCCTACATGGCTCCGGTGCGGCCCACTCCGGGGGGCTTCGCGTGAAACCCCGCCGTCGCGTTTTCTAACAATCAGGCCGGGCTGGGGGAAAGCCCCGCCAGGCGCGCCTCCTTGAACGAGATCAGCTTGCGGGCGGTCTCGTCCCACAGCGCGAGCGGCACGCATTTCAGGCTCTCGGTGAACGTCAGCCGCCCCACGGCGCGCAGCTCGGGGAAGTCGCGGAGCACTTCCGGCAGGCGGTAGTAGGGGATGCGGCTCGACACGTGATGCACGTGGTGGATGCCGATGTTCGCCGTCAGCCACTGGAACGGCGCCGGGAGATCGTAGTGCGAGCTGCCGTGGAGCGCGGCTTCCGAGGCGTTCCATTCGTCGCCCTCGCGCCAGTGCGTCTCCTCGAACTGGTGCTGCACGAAGAACAGCCACACGCCCGCGGAGGCGGCGAGCGCGACCACCGGCAGCTGGATGAGGAAGAACGAGCTGGCCCCGACGGCCCAGATCATCAGGCCCGCGATCAGCGCGATGACGACGTTGGTCGCCATGGTGCTGAGCCAGAGCGTCCGTCCCTTGCGCATGAAGCCGACGGGCAGACGGCCCTGCAGGATGAAGACGTACGAAGGGCCGAAGCCGAACATCACCAGCGGGTTGCGGTAGAGCCGGTACCGCAGCCGTCCCCAGGGCGAGCGCGCCCGGTATTCGGCGACCGTGAGCGTGTCGATGTCGCCGACGCCGCGGTGGTCCAGGTTGCCCGAGGTCGCGTGGTGGACGGCGTGGCTGCGCCGCCAGTAGTCGTAGTCGGTGAGGGTGAACACGCCGATCACGCGGCCGACCCAGTCGTTGGCGGAGCGGCGCGGGAAGAACGAGCCGTGCCCGCAGTCGTGCTGGATCATGAACAGCCGCACGAGGAATCCGGCGGCGGGCGCGATCAGCAGCAGGTAGAGCCACACCAGGCCCTGGTTCAGCGCGACCGCCATGGCCGCCCAGGTTCCCGCGAACAACGCGACCGTCAGGCCGATTTCATAGACGCTGCGAGCCGTGCTCGGCTCGTGGTAGGCGCGCAGTTTCCCGCGCAGATGGTTCGCGTCCAGGGAGGCCGTTCGGCTGTCGTCCGGCGCCATGGCGCGTCGCTTTCTGCTGCGGCGGTGAGGCTGCCAGCTCTGGAGAGTTCGAAGATCGATCACGGCAAGTCGTATGCGACGCACCGTCCCGCAAGCCCGCGGGGAGCCCCCGCATATCCTGCGCGGCCGCCGACATCCATCCTTTCGTGCGATCGAGGACGGCTGAAGAGGCGTCGCCCGTCGCGCGGATCGGCGAAATCTTGCGCGCTCGCAACCCCGAGTTCGGCCAGCAGCCGGTGCGCGCGCAGACGGACCGGTCGCGACCGCCGGCTCGCCTGCGGACACACGAGATGGTGACCGACATAGCGGAGGTCGAGCGAGCGGCCGGCGCGCGGCGGAGGAGCTGGCGCCCGCCAAGGCGGTCGGTGTCGACCCGGCGGTCACCCTCAAGATCCCCGGCGGCCCTGAACGGCTCGGAACAAAGAGCGGCTGGCCCGGCTCGCCCGGGCCCGGTCCAGCCGGTCGATGTTTAATAATATAAAATCTATGCAATGAATATATTTATATTGACCCGGCGGCCGGCCGGGCGCATCGTGACCCTGCGTTCGGGTCGCCCCGACCGAACGCCGCGGCTTTTGAATGAGCAGCTTGCGCCGCGTCACCAATCGCTAAAGCGCCACGGCGTGACGAACGCCCGTGGTTCCGACAGCCTCGAAGGTCCGTCATGCCTGCGTTCCCGACGTCCTCTCTCGACCACCTCACACCCCGGCTCCGCACGGCCGCGGGACGATGTCGCCCCTGACGCCAGGGTCGATGTGGTCCGGCCGCCGCGACGGCGCCGGGGTTCTTTCTTGAGAGACGTGAAAAGGAGCGCGCCATGAGCGCAGCGTTCGTCATCGAAGTGCGTGGCCGGCAGGCCGGTCTCGTCGTGCGCCAGGATCGCGGCGGCTACCGCTTTTTCGCGGCGGTCTCCGAAGCCTTCGCGCTCGAAGGCAAGGTGTTCCGCTCGGCCGCCGACGCCAGCCGCGCCGCCCGCGCGATTTTCGCGGCCCCCGCGCGCTAAAACCGTGGCCGATCGGCCACGCCTGCATCCGCGATCGCCCGTTCTCAGCGCCTCGTGACGTCGCAGGCCGTGCATTGGCATGCACGGCGGCGACGGGCCGGTTAAGCCTCTTCGCTCAGGACACGCGAAGCGGGGCTTTTGAACGATGGCGGCTGAGGGCCAGAGCGAACTCGTGCAGGTCGTGGCGCTGCTCGGCGCGGGCGTCGTCGCCGTGCCGATCTTCCGACGGCTGGGACTGGGCTCGGTGCTCGGCTACTTCGCGGCCGGCCTCGTCATCGGGCCGTTCGGGCTGGGGCTGTTCTCCGATCCCGGCGCGATCCTCCACGTCGCCGAGTTCGGCGTCATCATGCTGCTGTTCGTCATCGGCCTCGAGATGCAGCCCTCGCGGCTGTGGGCGCTGCGGCGCGAGATCTTCGGCCTCGGCGTCGCGCAGGTCGTCGCCTCCGGCGCGCTGCTGACGCTGGCCGGCTACGCGGCGGGACTCAACCTCGCCGTCGCTTTCGTCGCTGGCATGGGCTTCGTGCTGTCCTCGACCGCGGTCGTCATGCAGATGCTGGACGAGCGCGGCGAGACGTCCACCGCGCAGGGTCAGAAGGCGGTCTCGATCCTCCTGCTGGAAGATCTGGCGATCGTGCCGCTGCTCGCGATCGTGGCTTTCGTCGCGCCGGCCGACAGCGGCGAAAACGCCGCGGACCGGTGGCGCGAGATCGCGATCGCGATCGTGGCGGTAGCCGGCCTCGTGCTCGCTGGTCGTTACCTGCTGAACCCGATGTTCCGGATCCTCGCCCGCTCGCAGGCCCGCGAGGTGATGACGGCGGCGGCGCTGCTTGTGGTGCTGGGGGCTGCGCTGCTGATGGAGCTCGGCGGCCTGTCGATGGCTATGGGCGCATTCCTCGCCGGGGTGCTGCTGTCGGAGTCGACCTTCCGCCACCAGCTCGAAGCCGACATCGAGCCGTTCCGCGGCATCCTGCTCGGCCTGTTCTTCCTCGCGGTCGGCATGTCGCTCGACCTGGCCGCGATCTCCGTCCACTGGCCGACGATCCTCGCCTTCACCGCGCTGTTCATCGCGGTCAAGGCGGCCGCGATCTTCGGCGTCGCGCGGCTGCTGGGCGCGTCTTCGCGGGAGTCGATCGACCGCGTGGCTCTGTTCGCGCAGGGCGGCGAGTTCGCCTTCGTGCTCTATTCCGCAGCCTCCGCGGTTGGGATCATGGACGCGTCGACCAACGCGATCTTCACATCGGTCGTCATCCTCTCGATGGCGCTGACGCCGCTCACGGCGCTGGCGTTGAAACGACTCATGCCCCACAGCGCGCCGTCGCTCGACGGCGTGGACCAGGCCGACGGGCTTAGCGGGGAGGTGCTGGTGATCGGCTTCGGCCGGTTCGCGCAGGTGGCGAGCCAGTCGCTGCTCGCCCGCGGCTTCGAGGTCTCGATCATCGAGAACGACGTCGAGATGATCGAGGCGGCGGCGACCTTCGGCTTCAAGGTCTATTACGGCGACGGCACGCGGCTGGACACGCTGCGAGCCTCCGGCGCGGGCCAGGCGCGGGCGGTGCTGGTCTGCGTCGACAAGCGGGAGGCGGCCGAAAAGATCGTCGAGCTGGTGCAGTCCGAATTTCCGCTCGCCAAGCTGTTCGTGCGCGCGTTCGACCGCGGGCACGCGATGGATCTCGTGCGGGCCGGGGTCGACTATCACATCCGCGAGACCTTCGAATCCGCCATGGCTTTCGGCGAGGCGGCGCTGGTCGCCCTCGGCGTCCCGGAGGAGGAGGCGGCCGAGATCGCCGACGACGTGCGGCGGCGGGACTCGGAGCGGTTCGCGCTTCAGGTCGCGGGCGACATCCACTCCGGCTCCAGCCTGATCCGCGGCAATGCCCCGATCCCGACGCCGCTCACTCGCCCCCGCCGCGCCGGCCAGATCGTGGACCAGGGGGAGCCGCAGCCTGAGGCGAGCTGACGCCGTCCCCGGCGGAACTTTCACGGTCTCCGCGGCGTCTCCTTCGAAAGGAGAATTCGCAATGGACCGCACGCAGGAAATTCGGGAACGCGCCTACCAGATCTGGATCGAGGCCGGCCAGCCGATCGGGCGCGAGGAGGAGCACTGGGAGCAGGCGCGCCGCGACGTCGAAGGCGCCGAGGCCGACGCCGAAGGCTCCGAAGCCGACAAGGAGAGCCGGCTCGACGAGACGTTGAAGGAGAGCTTTCCGGGCAGCGATCCGTCGTCGGAAAGTCAGCCGGGCGGGGGGATCACCGGCCCCGGCAGGTGAGCTGCTTCGTCGTAAAGATGTCGGCGAGGGGCCGCCCATCCGCGGCGGCCTCCAGCGACATCCAGTGACGCAACTCGCCCGCGACCGGCATCGTCCCGCGCAGATGGACCACGAGGCCTTCGCCGGGCTCCAGGTTGCCGTGGAACACGATCTCGCGCTCGCGGACGGCGACGCCACGGGCCGGCAGGTCGAGCAGCTCCCACTCCGCACGATCGGCGAAGCCCTGATAGGCCGAGAAGTACAGCAGCTCCGCGCCGTTGAAATCCTGGCTCGGGCAAGGCCGGATCTCGAAGCGTCGCGCGCCGTGGCCGCCGCGCCGGTCGAACCCGCGATGCGCGCTCCAGCAGCCCGGCCGCAGCAGCGCCGGCAAGCCGGCGATCGCCGGAGCGGGCTCGAAGCCTCCGAACGCCGGAAGTCCGGGCAGGGCGACCTTGGCGATCGAACGGTTGCCGTCGTCGCCCGTCCGCTTCACGAAGGTCGACAGCAGCGCGACCTTTCCCGCCGGCGCGCCTTTACGTTGAAGCCTATGGGTGCTGGCGAAGCGGGTGCGGGAGGTCCGCGTGATCTCCGAGCGGATCGTAAGGTCGTCGTGCTCGGCGAAGGCGTCGAGAGCGAGATCGTCGGACTGCGCCGCGCAGAAGGCGGCGTAGACCTTCTCGCCGTTGGCGTCCCGGAAGTCCGCGGCGGCGACGCCGCAGAATTCGGCGATGAGCCGCCAGTGCAGGTCGCCGCAAGCCTTCAGCAGCCACGTCTCCGAGAGGCCGCCGAGGCAGAGCTCCGGCATGCCGAGCGTCACCTGCGTGGTTCGAATCGGGCTCGTGAAGACGGTGGCGCCCTCGAGCGCCGAGCGGTCGACCGCGACGTTCACGGTCAGACGGCGACGCTGAGGGGCGCGCGTTTGCGCGAGAGCCGATCGGCGATCCTGGACACCACGAACTCCGCGTCGCGGCCGACCGCGCCGAAGCGGCCGGAACCCCAGGTGTTCAGCCAGGGCAGTCCGATGAAGGACACGCCCTCCACCTCGGTTTCGCCTCGCCTGTGGACCGGCCGGCCCGCGCCGTTGAAGACGGGCGCGTCGAGCCAGCGGAAGTCCGGCGTGAAGCCGATGCACCAGACGATCGACGTGATCCCGGAGCCCGCGAGGCCGAGCGCTCCGCGCTCCGCCGGCGGCGTCCAGACCGGCTGGTAGACGGATGGCGGCGGCGCCTCGACGCCGGTCTCGGCGATGTGCTTGTCGATCGCCGCGTTGATGCCGTTGTAGGTGCGGTCGGCGAAGTCGAGGCTGGCGGCGAGGTTCTCCCGGAAGCGCAGGATCCCGTCGTCGTAGTCCTCCAGCACGCCGTAGAGCTCCATCCCCTCGGTGGCGAAGCGCCTGAGGTCGATGTCGCGGCCGCCGTCGCGGCCGGTGACGTAGTGGTTGGTGTTGTCGCGCACGCCCTCGCGCAAGGGATGCTTGTCGACGGTCATCTCGTAGTAGCCCATGTCCGCGAGCCAGGTGACGACGTCGCGGCCGCGGTAGAACCGGGCGCAGCGCGGCGCCTCGCCGACGGCGAGATGCACCTTGCGGCCTGCGAGGTGGAGGTCTTCGGCGATCTGGGCGCCGGACTGGCCGGAGCCCACGACCAGGACCTCGCCGGCCGGAAGCTGGTCGGCGTTGCGGTACTGCTCGGAGTGGATCTGCGCGATCGACTTCGGCAGTTTCTCCGCCATGCGCGGGATGATCGGCGTGTGGTAGCCGCCTGACGCCACGACGATCTCGTCGGCGGTGAAGTCGCCCTCGGAGGTCGCGATCGCGAAGCCGCCCTCCGGCCGCCGCGTCACGCGCGTCACCGACACGCCCTCGCGGATCGGCGGATTCACCTTCTCCACGAAGCTGCGGACATAGGCGACGATCTCGTCCTTCTTCATGAAGCCGTCCGGGTCGGGGCCGTCGTAGGGGTGGCCCGGCAGGTCGCACTGCCAGTTCGGCGTGACCAAGCTGAAGCTGTCCCAGCGCTGCGTCGACCAGGTGTGGGCGGCGGAGCGCTTCTCGAACACGAGATGGTCGATCTGGCGCTGCTGCAGCCAGTAGCTGGTGGAGAGGCCCGCCTGGCCGCCTCCGACGACGACGACGCTGAGATGCGGAGTTCCGGACATGCTCATGCTGTCCTCCCGGAGGATCAGGTTTCGAAGGAGACGACGGTGACGGGGGCGTCCGGCGCGAAGCGCGCGGAGGCCTGCTCGATCCGCCCGAGCTGGTCGAGCGCGCTGGAGCAGGCGAAGCCGTACTTCGCCCGCACCCGTTCGCTCGCGATGTTCAGGGCCGTGCGGCAGCGCTCGGCGAAGTCGGAGACGGTGTAGCTTTCGCCCGCCGTCATGTACTCGGAGATGACGAGCGAGGGCGAGTAGCAGCTCTCTTCCGCGCCGTCGGGCCAGCGAATGGTGAAGCGCATTTCAGGCATGGGCGGCCTCCGTCAAACGGCTGTAGACGTCGAGATGGGTGCGGGCGACGGAGAGCCAGTCGCGGCGGAGCGCGACCGCCTGGCCGCGCTCCGCGAGCTGCGAGCGAACGGGTTCCGCAAGCGCCAGCATCAGCGCGTTCGCGATCGATCCCGGGTTCAGCGGGTCGCACCAGGCGACGTCCCCGTCGCCGAGGTACTCGGTGAAGGGCGCAATGCGGGAGGCGGCGACCGGCGTTCCGCTCGCCATCGCCTCGAGCGCCACGAGGCCGAAGCCTTCCCGCACGGAGGGGAAGGCGAGCACGTCGGCGATGCGGTAGAGCGCCGGCATGTCGGCGTCGGGCAGCGGGCCGGTGCGGATCAGCGCGCTCGGCGGAAGTCCGCTCGCGGCGACGTCGCGCTCGAAGGCCGCGCGGTAATCGCCGTGGTCGAGCACCGAGGCGCCGCCGGCGATCACCAGCTGGGCCCGCTCGTGGAACCGGCGGACCTGCCCGAAGGCCTCCAGCAGCCGCCGCGCGTTTTTGCGCTCCTCGACGCCGCCGACCGAGAGAATGACCGGACCGGAGCCGAGCCCGAGGCGGACGCGCAGCGTCGCCTCGCGGCCGTCCGGATCGGGGCGGAACCGCCGGGCGTCGACGCCGTTGCCGGCGAGCGTCGCCTCCAGCCCGTAGCGGGCGCGGAGCACGGTGCGCCAGAGGTCGCTGACGACGATCTGGGCGTCGGAGGTCGTCACGGAGCGCGTCTGCAGCGCGGCGACGCGGGCGTCCGCGAAGGCGTCGAGATGATGCACCGTCCGTACGAAGGCGCGGACGAGCCCGTCGTCCTTGAGCGTCGCGAGCGCGTTGCCGGAGATGCCGTCCTGGGCGTGGAACACGTCGAAGCGGCGGTTCTCCGGCTTCGCGAAATGCCGGCGATAGTCCGCGACCCGCGTCGTCACCATGTCGTGCGTGTCGCCGTCGACAGGCGCGGCCTCGACGCAGACGGTCTCGAACACGGTCGGGCGGAAGAACCCGCGGGCCGCGGGATCCGGCGCATGAACCACGGGCGCGTGGCCGAGGTCGTGCAGGGCGGTCGCGAGCTCCATGGCGTGGACGACGCCGCCGCGCGGGTTGACCGAATGACAGAGCAGGGCGACGCGGAGCGGTTCGGTCATGCCGTCGTCCCCCGCGCCGCGCAGCCGATGAGCGGGCGCGCCTCCAGGTCCCAGACCGTCGCGACGCGGCCGCGGGACGCGATCTCGACGCGGCCGCCCCGGGTGATCCCGCCGATGTCGGCGGCGGCGATCCCACGCGCATGAAACCGGCCGAGGATCGCGTCGACCTGATCCGCCGGCGCGGCGATAAGATAGCCGAAGCTCGGAAAGCTCCGCAGCCAGCGATCCAGCGGAACGCCCTCGGGACGGGGCACGGCGTCGAGATCGATTCGCACGCCGACGCCGGAGCATTCCGCGAGCATGGCGGCGGTGCCGACCAGGCCGGCCTGGCTGATGTCCTTGGCCGCGCGGCTGAGGCCCGCCTCGGCGATCTCCGGCAGCAGCTCCAGGTCGCCGCGCAGGCGGCTCGCCGGCGCGCCGGTCGCGGCCTCCCAGTTGTCGAAGGGCTCGCGGTAGCGGCCGCGCAGGTCGATGGCGGCGATCAGGCGGTCGCCGGGCGCCGCGTCGAAGCTCGTCAGAAGGCGCCGCGCGCGGCCGAGCACGGCGACCGAGAGCTGGCCGCGGTCGCAGGCGAGATTGCTGTGGCCGCCGACGATCGGCGTGCCGAAGCGGGCCGAGGCCTCGCGCAGGCCGTCAAGCACGGGCGCCGCGCCGGCCTCGCCGTTCGCCCAGACCGCGTTGACCACCGCGATCGGCCGTCCGCCCATGGCGGCGATGTCGGACAGGTTCACCATCACGCCGCACCAGCCGGCGAACCAGGGGTCCGTCTCCACGAAGGCGTTCATGAAGCCCTCGATCGCAAACAGCAGGTAGCCGTCGCCCTCGGGGATCGCGGCGCAGTCGTCGCCGACCGGCACCACCGAGGCGCCCGAGACGCCGAGGCGCGCGACCGCGGCCGCGATGTCGGCCTTGGCCTCCATCCCGCGGCCGGTCCTCAAGCCCGCCGCCAGCGCCTCGAGATCGACCGTGCTGTCCAGGGCGAGGCTCATGCCGCTCTCCGGACGAGCGTCAGGAAGCCGGCCTCCGGCGTGGCGAAGGGCGGATAGAAGGCGAGGTCCGCCTCCATCCTGAGATGCGGCCGGCCGTGAAGCTCGACGGTCTCCAGCGGACGCCAGCGCAGCCGCTCGAACAGCGGGCCGTTCTGCTCCTGCACATGGGCGAAGAACCGCCTGCAGCCGCGCGCGTGGGCCGAGGACACCGCGAGCCGGATCAGCGCCGCGCTCAGCGCGCCCACGCGCCGGTGGCCGGCGTCGACCGCGAGCCGCGAGCCCCACCAGACGCCGGGCGTCTCCTCGTGGATGCGGACCGTGCCGACCACGGCGTCGTAGGCGACGGCGAGCGACGACGCGGCGACCAGAGGGATCGCGACCTCGTCGATCGCGTCGCGGTCGTCGCCCGCGAAGATCTTCTGCTCCTCGCAGAACACCTTCCGGCGCAGGGCGGCCGCGCCGCGCCGCTCCCAGTCGCCGACCGCCCACTTGATCTGGTAGCCGGCCGGCACGAAGGGCGTCACCGCTTCGAAGAACATGCGCTCTCTCCGCGTTCGTAGGCCGCAAGCGACGAGCAGGCGCCGCACTTCGCGCAGCCGGCCTTGACGTCCACGGAGCGCAGGCCGCTTGCGATCAGCATGCGGGCAAGGGGGCCGAGGATGGAGGCCATGAAGGCGGGCGGCGGCGTCGGGTGGCTTTCGAGCGGGGTGCCGGAGATCGGCGTGAACGGCACCACGAAGGGATAGACGCCGAGGGCCGTCAGCCGCTCGCAGACGGTGAGGATCTCCTCGGCCGTGTCGCCGAGGCCGGCGAGGATGTAGGTCGAGACCTGGGCCCGGCCGAACACCGGAACCGCCGCCGCGAAGGCCTCGAAATAGCGCTCCAAGGAGACCGTCGCCTTGCCGGGCATGATGCGCTGGCGCACCGGCTCCGACACCGCCTCCAGATGCATGCCGAGCGCGTCGGCGCCAGCGGTCCGCAGGCGTTCGAACCAGGCGTCGTCGTCCGGCGGCTCGCACTGGACCTGGATCGGCAGGTTCACCCGCGCCTTCACGCCGACGCAGCTGTCCGCCAGCACGGCGGCGCCGCGGTCCGCGCCCTTCGGCGTGCCGGTCGTCATCACCATGTGCCGGACGCCGTCGAGCCGGACGGCCGCCTCCGCCACTTCGCCGAGCTGGGCCGGCGTCTTGTGCGCGATGGTGCGGCCGGCGGCGAGCGACTGGCCGATCGCGCAGAACTGGCAGGTCTTGGTGCGGCTCTGATAGCGGATGCAGGTCTGCAGGACCGTGGTCGCGAGCACGTCGCGGCCGTGCAGCGTCGCTATGTGCCGGTAGGGCACGCCCTCGGCCGTCGTCAGCTCGTAGAACTTCGGGCCGAGCGGGAACGAGGCCTCCGCCACGACCGCGCCGTCGCGGGTGATGCGGCTGCGGCCGAAGGCGTCCGGCTTCTCCACCAGATAGGGGCTGTCGAACGCCGGCGCGGTGTGCACCGGCGCCATCACGGTCATGCCGTCGATGGTGATCGCCTTGTGGTCGGATGGCCCCGCGCCGCCGCGGCGGCTGGCGGCGCCGGCGCTAGGGTCGACGAGCCGGACCCCGAAGGACTGCAACTCGTTGATCAGCTCCTCGGTTCGCAGCGTCGGCTTCGGCTTGGTCGGCATCGGCGTCATCGGATGCGCTCCAGGAAGGAAGGGTGGCGGACCGGCGCAGCGGCGTCTGCGGCCGGTCGTCGAGGACGAGGCTGAGGAGCTCGGGCCGGGCGTAGTGGCCGATCGAGTCCATCATCCGCTTGCGCTTGGTCACCAGCGCCATGTCGAGATCGGCGATCAGAATGCCCTCTCCCTCGGTGAGCGGCGGGGCGAGATGCGCGCCCTCCGGCGAGACGATCGCCGTCATGCAGCCGCCGGTGAGGGCCTTGCGGAGCTTTTCGTCAGGCGAGATCCGGGCGCGCTGCGCGTCGGTCAGCCAGCCCGTGGCGTTGACGACGAAGCAGCCGCTCTCCAGCGCGTGGTGACGGATCGTCACCTCCATCTGGTCGGCGAAGATCGGTCCGACCATGGAGCCCGGGAACTGGGCGGCGTGGATCTCCTCATGGTCCGCCATGAGGGCGTAGCGGGCGAGCGGGTTGTAATGCTCCCAGCAGGCCAGCGCGCCGACGCGGCCGACCTTGGTGTCGACGGCGCGCAGGCCCGAGCCGTCGCCTTGGCCCCAGATCATGCGCTCGTGGTAGGTCGGCGTGATCTTGCGGCGCTTGAGCTTGAGCGTCCCGTCGGCGTCGAAGATCAGCTGGGCGTTGTAGAGCGAGCCGTGGTCGCGCTCGTTCACGCCCAGCACGACCACGAGGCCCCGCCGCCGCGCCGCCGCCGACACCGCGTCGGTGACGGGGCCGGGCACGACGACGGCGTGCTCGTAGAGCCTCAGGTGCTCTCCGCCGGTCGTGACCGGCGGATGCACGAAGGAGAAGTAGGGGTACCAGGGCAGGAAGGTCTCGGGGAACACCACGAACTCCGCGCCCTTGCCCGCCGCGTCGTCGAGCGCGTTCAGCACGCGGTCCAGCGTGCCTGCGCCGTTCTCGAGGTCGGGCGCGATCTGGACGGCCGCGGCGCGGACTATGCGTTGTTCTGTCATCGGCTCATCCTCCCGTCGTCGTCATCCCGGCCGAAGCGAAGCGGAGAGCCGGGATCGTCCTCCGCGGAAGGCGCGGCGAGGCGCCATATCCTGAGGACGATCCCGGATCGGCCCGCGCCGTCCGGGAGGGCGGCTGTACCGCCTCTCAGAGGGTCCAGGTGTCGAGGATGAAGGCGTTCTCCTTGCGGTGCAGGAGCACGATGTCGAGCACGTCGAGCGGGCTGATCGGCGTCACGCCGGGGATCAGGGCGCCTTCGCCGTGGCCGTAGAGCGCCTGGAGCGCGAACCGGCAGGCGTAGACCTTTCCGCCGTCGGCGAGGATCTTCTCGATCCGATTGTTGAAGTTGAGATGGCCCGGGAAGGCCTCGTCGCCGAGCTTCGGGAAGCCGCGCTGCACGCCGAGGGTCACGCCGGGGCCATAGAGCAGGACGGAGGTCTCGAAGCCCTTGGCGATCAGGCGCGAGGCCTGCAGCAGGTTCACGAGGCCGATCGAGCCCTCGAAGGCGACGGTGTGGAAGGTGACGAGCGCCTTTTCGCCGGGCGCGGCCTTCACGTCCTCGAACACCTTGGTTTCGTAATCGACCAGGAAATCGCCCTTCTGATTGGCGGGCTTCGTCACTGCGGGCATCGCTCTCTCCTCGTGTGGGCTCCGCGGCGAGGGCCGCAGGTCGCAAACGGAGGAGCAATCCGCGTGCCAGTCGCCGCTTTAGGAATGCAGTCATTAAACGGCGCAATATACATTCAATAATACATTCAATTATGCCTCGGATGCCTACCTTGAAACGATTGGTTCCTTGGAGATGCGCAGGATGGAGGCGCCGGATGCGCATCTGCTGGGCATGAAATTGAATGCATTGAT
Source organism: Methylopila capsulata (assembly GCF_016907975.1). Classification (GTDB taxonomy): domain Bacteria; phylum Pseudomonadota; class Alphaproteobacteria; order Rhizobiales; family Methylopilaceae; genus Methylopila; species Methylopila capsulata. Next base: position 57,573 of record NZ_JAFBCY010000002.1, on the reverse strand, counting down.
TGGGCGCTGGACGGACGCTTCAATCCAGTCAATATTGCCTGCGACGCCTCTGTGAAAGCCGCGACAGTCGATGCCCTGGACCCCCGACCTGACGCTCAGCGACAAGCCCCGCTACCTCGCGATCGCTGACGTGATCGCGGCCGACGTGACGTCCGGCCGGCTTGCCGTGGGCGATCGCCTGCCGCCCCAGCGCACGCTGGCGAAGCGCCTTGACATGGATTTCACCACCGTCGCGCGCGGCTATGCCGAGGCCCGCAAGCGCGGCCTGATCGACAGCCGCGTGGGGCAGGGCACCTTCGTTCTCGGCGCGCCCAAGACCGCGGCGCTGCGGGCCTCCGCGCGGCTCTCCGCCGACCTCACCATGAACCTGCCGCCCGAGCCGACCGAACCGGAGCTGCTCGAGATGATGCGGGGCGGCCTTGCGCAGGTCGGCCGGGACCTCGTGGGCCGGCTGCGCTACCAGGGCTTCGGCGGATCGCCGGCGGACAAGGACGCGGCCTCGGCCTGGCTCGGCCGCCGCGCGCTCGTGCCGACGCAGGACCGGCTGTTCGTGACGCCGGGCGCGCACGCGGCCCTGCTCGGCATCCTCGGCATCCTGGCGAAGCCCGGCGACGTGGTGCTGTGCGAGGCCGTCACCTATCCCGGCGTGCGGGCGATCGCGGCGCAGCTCGGCATCCGGCTCGTGGGCCTCGCGATGGACGCGGACGGCGTCACGCCGGCCGCCCTCGACGAGGCCTGCGAGCGGCTTGGCCCCAAGGCGCTCTACCTCAACCCGACGCTTCAGAACCCGACGACCCTGACGATCTCGGAGGAGCGGCGCGCGGCCCTCGCCGACGTCGCGAGGCTCCACGATCTGCCGATCGTCGAAGACGACGCCTACGGCTTCATCCCGACCCGCAAGATCTCGCCCTTCGCGGCGATCGCGCCCGACCTCACCTGGCACGTCGCAGGCCTCGCCAAATGCATCGGCGCGGGGCTGCGCGCGGCCTATGTGGTGGCGCCCAGCGCGAAGGCCTCGTGGCCCTTCGTGGCGGCGCTGCGGGCCGCGAACGTGATGGCGTCGCCGCTCACCGTCGCGCTCGCCACCGCCTGGATCGAGGACGGCACCGCCGACGCCATCCTGCGGTTCATCCGGGCCGAGACCGCGGCGCGCCAGAAGCTCGCGACCGAGATCCTGCCGGCGGGATCCTTCGTGGCGGACCCGTTGAGCTTCAACCTCTGGATCCCGCTGCCGGCCCCCTGGAACCGCTCGTCCTTCGTCGGGCACCTGCGCGACACCGGCATCGGCGTGGTGGCGAGCGACGCCTTCGCCGCCGGCGGACCTCCGAGCGAAGCCGTGCGCGTGTGCATCGGCGGCCCGTCGACCCGCGACGAGATCCGCCGCGCGCTCGAGTTCATCGGCCACGCGCTGGCCGAGCCGCCGGAGCTCGCCTCGTCCTACATCTGACGCGCGCTTCCCCTCAAAGGGGCAGGGACGCGCCTCAACCCCGGACGTTGTCCCGCGCGACCGCCAGCGGAACGTAGTGGTGCGGCTGGCGCATCGTCACGAGGTCCTTCCGGCGGATCGGATTGGTGGGGTAGGGGGTCGCGAGGTTCGTCGTGTCGAGCGTCGAGACCGCGACGCCTTCGCCTTCGAACACGACGGACTCGGTCCGGGGAAAGGTGAAGGTCTCCGGCCCGAACACGCCGCTCTTGCCGGCATAGCCGCGCTCGGCGTCGACCACGTTGGCGAAGGCGAAGACGACGTTGTTCTCGCCCGCCCGCGCCCGGAAATGGTGCCAGTGCACGGGGTCTGCGCCTGTCGGGATGGGGTAGCTCTGCCGCACCGTCGTGCCCGCGTGCCCGTAGGAGAACACGCCGCCCTGCGCCGCGGGGCAGGCGATCAGGTCGCAGCCCTTCAGCGCGAGCACGCGGCCGGCCTCCGGGAACAGCGCGTCGTGGCCGATCAGAAGGCCGACGCGCCCCAGCGGCAGGTCGAACACGCGCCAGCGGTCGCCCGCCGTGGCCCAGGGCCGGTCGTGGTCGCTGAGATGGGTCTTGCGGTAGCCGCCTGCGACGCCCTCGGGGCCGACAAGCACGGCGGCGTTGTAGACGGCGTCGCCCTCGGCCTCCGCAAGGCCCGCCACGATGTGGACGCCGAGCCTGGCCGCGATCGCGTAGAGGCGCGTCACGGCGACGCCCGAGAGCGGCTCCGCCCGGCTCGCCGGATCGTCGAGGCCGGTGAGCGACAGCTCGGGAAACACGACCAGGCTGGCGCCGCGCGCGGCGGCGTCCGCGGCGAGCTCCGCGATGCGGGCGAGGTTGGCGTCGACGTCGGAGGTCGGGCTGAACTGCGCCGCGGCGACCTTGGAGACGCGGCCCGCAGGCAGCGGCTGGTGGCCATAGAGGCCGTGGAAGTCGAGCGGGTTCCAGCCGGACTGGCCGGTCGCGAGCTCGGCGTAGAGCTCGGGGCGGCGCTGGGCGAAGGTCGGCTCGCCCAGTACGGTGCGCGCGCGCGCCCGGTCGGGGTCGATGTCGGCGTAGATCACGCCGTCGCCGCCGTCGATCGCCGCCGCGATCGCGCCGTCGGGTTCGATCACGCAGCTGCCGCCGGAGAACTGCACCGTGCGCTCGAGCCCCCAGCGGTTGCTCTCGATGAGGTAGCAGGAGTTCTCGAACGCGCGGCTGATCCAGTAGGGCGCCGGGGTGCGCTCCGACAGCCAGTTGGAGACGTGGCAGATGACGTCGGCGCCGTCGAGCGCGACCAGGCGCGCCGTCTCCACGAAGTGGATGTCCATGCAGATGAGCAGCGTGATGCGGCCGATCGGCGTCTCGAACACCTGATGGCCGAGATCGCCCGGGGCCGCCCATTTCGGCTCCGAGATGTAGGGGTGGCTTTTCCGGTGCTTGCCGACGAGGCCCTCGGGGCCGATCAGGGCGGCGGAGTTGAAGTAGAGGTTGGTCGCCGGGTCGACCTCCGGCATCCCGATGACGATGTAGGTTCCCGTCTCCCGGGCGAGCGCGGCGAAGCGATCGGTCGTCGGCCCCGGGATGGTCTCGACCTGGGAGGCGACTTCGTCCCGGTCGAACCAGCAGTACCCGGTCGTCCCCATCTCGGGCGTCACGATCAGCTTCGCGCCGTTGTCCGCCGCTTCGCGGGCGAGCGTGAGCAGGCGCGCGATGTTGCGCTCCTTTTCGAACATGGTGGGTTCGAACTGGACCGCGGCTGCTTTGAAGATCGGCACCGTTATCTCCGCCGGCGAAGACGACGCCGCAGGACGCGGGCGTCGTTCAAACAGGAAAAGGCGTCGCGCCTGATCAGGGGCGCGACGCCGCGGCTGAAAGCCGGAGTGGGGTCGGTTACTTCAGCTTGCTGAAGGACGTGTCGAACGACAGGCTCGCCATGTAGCGATCGCCGCACGAGTTGAACTGGCCGATGAAGGTGGCGCACTCGCGACGCGACAGGTTGCTGTCGGTGTAGCGGAGGTCGAGGGTCATGGCCTTGTAGGTGAAGCCGACGCCGGCGTTCCAGAAGGTGTAGTCCGGAAGGATGGGCGACTTGATCCAGAACTTGCCGACTTCGGCCGAGACGTAGGCGCCCACGTCCGGGATCGGCATCAGCGACGACGGGATCGAGTACTTGGCGAACAGCGAGCTGTGGGTGCTGTCGTCGCCGATGTTGACGAAATCGCTCGTCCAATAGACGTTGGCGCCGACCGAGAAGTCGGCGGTCACGGCGTACTTCGCGATGCCGTAGATCTTCCAGAAGTCGAGCGAACGCGTGCCGTTGATCTGGCCGACGTAGTCGATGTAGAGGAAGCCGGCGTCGAGGGTCAGCGCGTCGAAGGTGTGACGCACGCCGCCGTAGTAGTCGAGCTCGGCCGTGGGATCGGCGCCGCCGAAGTTGACGTTCGACGCCCAGAAGCCGGCGTAGACCCAATCGAACGCCGAGACTTCGACGTAGCCCTGGACCGCCGGATCGCCCTTGCTCTGGCTGACGCTGCGCAGGTTGTACTCGGTGGCGAACTTCACGCCGAACGAGACGTCGATCGGAGACATGGTCTCGACGACGAACGCTTCGGGGGCGGCGAGATCCGCGGCCATGGCGGCGTCGCTCAGCGGCAGAGCTGCGGCTCCGACGAGCGCGGCGCAGGCAAGTTTCAAAGCGTAAGACATTCCCGAAGATCCCCGTCAGACAATTCTGATAAGCCATCTAAGCTTCATCTAGATGTCATAGCTAGGCCAAAAATGCTGCGCTGGCGAAGATGAGAAGCAAGTGTTGCGAGAATGCAGCACTTCGGATTGGCGATTAAAAGATTGGAAAGACATGCATATGCGGGACAAGACGCCGCATGTTGCTCGCGGTGATCAGGTTAAAACTATGCGAGGGTGCCGCAGCAAAAGGCATTTCGGCTAGATGAAATGATCAAACAAGCGGCAGCTCGCCGCGTTTGAACAGAAAGATGCTCGAGCCGGGGGTTGCGCTGCTGGCGCAGGGCACGTGCAGCTGTTCGGTCAGGTACCGGAACACGATGCGCGCGGCAGCGGCCGACAACGTCGGCTTCCAGAGCCAGATGTCGCGGTCCTGATCCACCGCGTTCTCGTGGAACAGCGCCGCCGTCGCATCCTCCGCGCAGCCGACGCGCCACTCCGTTGGATTTCCGCCGAATTCCTTGATGTAGCTCAGGAATTCGAACTTGACCTGCTGCGGGCTGAACACCATCGCGGTCAGCCGGGGGTCGGGTTGAGGCGGGCGTGCCGGGAGGTCTCGGCCGTGCGCGAGCGCCAGCGATCGACGCCCGCGGCGCCCTCGCGCTTCTCGTCGGCGGACATCTGGCCGGCGATCGCCTCCAGCGCGTTGAGCGCGGAGCCGACCCCATGCTGGGCCGCCAGCGACAGCCAGACATAGGCCTGCGCCCGGTTCTTCTCGACGCCTATTCCGTTGGCGTACAAGAAGCCAAGACGCGCCTGCGACGGGTAATGGCCGGCCTCCGCCGCCGCGCGATACCAGCGCGCCGCCTCCACGGGATCGAGCCCGACGCCCTGTCCCTTCGAGCAGAGGGTCGCGAGATTGTACTGCGCGAAAACGTCGCCCTGTTCGGCGGCGCGCCTCAGCCAGGCGGCGCCGGCGGGGACGTCGGTCGCGACGCCCTGTCCCATCGCCAGCATGGCGCCGACGTTGGTCTGCGCCAGCGGATTGCCCGCCTCTGCACCTTCGAGATAGAGGGCGAACGCCTTCGGCAGCGAGGCCGGCACGCCCTCGCCGTGGGCGTACATCGCGCCGAGCCAGGTCTTGGCCTCCGCGTCGCCGGCGTCGGCGAGGCTCGAGAACTGCGCGAAGGCGTCGTCGAAGTCGCCGCGCTTGTAGGCGGACACCGCGGCGCCGATCACCGTGGCGTCGTCGACGGGGATCTGAAGGGAGAGCATAGGGTCAGCCTCTCGGATTCTGGAACAGGGGCTGGGGAAGGTCCTCGCGCGGCGCCCGGGCCACCCGCTCCGCGAGCGCGCGCTGCATCCAGAGGCCGTGCGGTTCGGCCTGGCGGGGAGGCGGCGCGCCGATGGTGTCGGGCCGGAACTGCGTGCCCCAGCGCGACAGCGCGAGATGCTCCTGCGCGGCCTCTCCGGCGCGGCGGTCGATCTCTGCGCGCCAGAAGCCTGCGCTCGTCGCCGAGCCCTCGCCATAGACCGAGACGCGGCACAGCGTCTGTCCGATCGCGGTCGGCTGCAGGACGACGACGCAGGTCTCGTCGGTGGTCGCGAACAGCACGAGGTTCGGAAACAGCCAGGCCGTCCGCGCTTCGCGACCGTCGGCCAAGGTGGTCACGCCGAGGAGCCAGCGGTCGCCGTCGTCGAACAGCGGCTCGCCGCCGGCGAGATGCTGCCCGGCGAGCTTCCAGTTGGCGGGATGCTCGAGCCAGATCTCCTCGGAGCGGGCGCTCTTGTGGTTGCCGAAGAAGCCGCCGAGCTGGTTCAGCGTGGCGAGGCTCGCCTCCGGCGAAGCGGGCGCGACGTCCAGGTTGACGAAGATCAGCGGCCCCCAGCTGCGGACCTGGGCGGTCAGCAGCCGCTCGGGACGCAGCCCGAGATACTGGTGCATCTCCGGCGCGCCCTCGCCGAGGTCGCGCGCAGGGATCGCGGGCCGGTCGCGGCTGTAGCCGCAGGAGGTGAAGGAGCACTTGGTCTTGGCGCCGGTCTGGCACTGCAGCGGCACCATGCGGCAGCCGCCGTGCTGCGCCTTGTTGAAGCGCGCGGCGAGGCCGCCCTCCGTGCGCTGCACGTGGACGCCATGGGTTCCGATCGTGAAGGGCAGCAGGTCGCCGACGTGGGGGATCGCCTCATGCGCGCCGACGCAGATCCAGTCCCGCGTCCACACCGCCTCGTCTTCGAGCAGGGTGAAGGGCAGGGACCGGAACGCCGCCGGCGGGAGCACGCGGGCCGCGTCGCCGAGGGCCTCGGCATAGAAGGCGGAGGACGCCAGGTCGCGCCCCTCGTCGTGATAGCCGAGGTCGGGTCTGTGCGACATGGTCCGATCCCTCATCGATCGATGGAAGAGCCGGCGCCCGCAGGGGAAGAGTGCGGGCGCCGGCGGCTGGCCCCGCGCGCTTACGCGCGCGACGCCAGAGCGGGGGACTCGTAGTCGGCGCGGCCGCGGTGCTTGATCGCGTCGGCCGGCGGGGGCGGCAGGGGGCCGTCCGCCATGAAGCGGTTCAGCACGTTGCCGACCAGAGTCGAGATGTTGTTCTTGCACTCGTTCCAGGGGAGCGAGCCGCAGAACGCGATGGACGAGAACGAGAAGGCCGCGCCGCCGTTCGGGGTCTCGTGGTAGGCGATGTCGCCGCGCACGCGGGGATGCGTCGTGCCGTCGAGGCCCTGCTGGTTGAAGCCGAAGTCCTCCATGACGAGGAGGTAGGCCTCGGTGTGGCGGCCGGCCGACGTCGCGACCGCCAGCGTGTGCGGGGGCGAGCCCAGCATGGTGTCGACGATGTCGAGCTCGAGGCCAGCGGCGCCGCCGCCCACGAGGCCGAAGTTGCCGAGCTTCTCGTCGTAGTCGATGCCCTCGAACGCCCAGGACACGCGGGGATCGAGGCTCTCGGAGGTGCGGCTGAAGTAGCTCGAGATGTCGAAGCCTTCCGACGACATGCCGACGCCCGCCACCGAGTGCAGGTAACGGCCGCGGTAGCGCCACATGCCGCCGAGTTCGCCGGTGCCCTGGTGGTAATACTCGCCGGGATCGGCGCGCCAGGTGCGGATGCCGCTCTCGCAGCGGCGCATCTCGGTGACGACGCCGCGGCCGAGGTCGTCATAGGCCGGGTGGAACGAGTGCACCCAGTACCAGGCGTCCGCGCCCATATACATCAGGCGGCCGCCGCGCTGCGTGTAGTTGTGCAGGGCGTCGAGCTGCGTGCCCGAGTTGTGCTCGGGGTGCGAGCCGGTGATGACGACGTTGTAGTTCTCGAGCCGGGCGATCCCGTCGTAGGTGACGTCCTCGTCGGTGATGACGTCGTACTCGTAGCCCATCGTCTCCAGCCAGTAGATCAGGTGGAGATCGGCCGGATACTGCCATGGCGCCTGGGCCAGGAAGTGGTCGTACTTCGGGCGGATCGACAGGATCGGACGCAGCCGCGACGACAGACAGATGCCCGAGCCGTCGGTGTGGGTGTCGTAGATCGAGCCGCCGTATTCGCGGTGCTCGGCCAGGAACATGTTCTGGTGCTGCATGATCGGCACGCGGTAGATGAACAGCTCGGCGCCGCCGGCGTTGCAGGCCACGTGTTCGTTGGCGTAGGCCATGTAGCTGATGGTCGGGACCATCACGGCGATCTTGGACTGCTCTTCGCCGATCTTCGGCACGATCCAGAACGGGATGTAGTCCTCGTCGCCCTCGCTCGTGGTGAGCTTGAGCGCGTAGAACCGGCTCTTGATCTCGGCCGGGACCGTCCACTCGATGTCGGCGCTCCAGCGGGCGTCGTCGACGTCGTCGTCGTGGAAGTGGATCGCGCCGTATTCCTTGGGCGCGTGCTTCCAGTCGAAGTTCTGGCCGGCCCAGTTGTAGCCGGTGAGCGCGCGCGTCGGGCAGTTCACGAGCCGGGCGTCGAACCGGTAGGGGCCGTTATCCTTGGCGACGATGGTGTCGATGCCGTCCCAGAAGTCCCAGGCGGCGACGATGACTTCCGAGAGCGCGCCGGTCGGGCCGGAGTTGCGGCGCTCGGTGAGGCCGGGCTGGGCGCCGCCCTTCATCTGCTCGATCTCGAACCGGCTCAGCGCCTTCTTGCAGATGCGCGGGCTGTCGATCTTGCCGTTGTACTTGCCCGTGAAGACGACGCCGGCGGGCAGCGAGGACTGCGCGAGCGGGTCGTCCGAGAGCGTGTCGACGTAGGCCGCGATGGCGACCGGGATCGGCGAGTGCTCGATCTTGGCCGCGATGGTCGCGGTCACCGGCTCGATGACGGGATCGAGCGCGTAGACCACCTGCGGCTCATGGTAGAGCGTGACGTCGCCGGTGGCGGCGTCGAAGGTCGCGGCGATGAAGTGCCAGGCGTGGTCGCGGATCGGCGCGCCGGTCGTGATCTTGTGCTCGTTGATGCGCAGCTCGACGAAGCCGTCCTCGTTGATGAAGAGGCCGTAGCCCTTGTCCTTGGACCACTTGGTCACAAGGCCCTGCGCGCCGTGCTTCCAGTAGCGCGGATGGGTCTTCGGCGTCGTCGGCCAGATCCAGCACTGCAGCGTGAAGCTCTCGACCTGGAACGGCTTGGCGTCGGGGACGAAGCCGTAGGAGCCGCCGTGGATGATCTGCTTGCGGCCCGCGTAGGTCTTGTTGACGTCGGCCGCGATCGGCTTCTCGATGAAGCCCGGGCCGCGCGGATTGGTGTCGCCGTTGATCATCTGGACGACCTCGGCGGCGTATTCGGCCGGCCCGTCGCAGTTGACGTAGAACTTGACGGTGTCGCCGGGGTGGACGCCGAACTTGTCGGCGTAACCAGTCAGCCGCATGGCGCACATGGGGTGTCGTCTCCGAGGGTATGGCGGCCGACGTCAGGCAAATCGCCGCCGTTCGCGGTCCCGGTCGGGACCGCGCGGAAGGCGCTCATGCGTGAAGCGAGCCTGAAGCGGTGTGAGGTTCAGCGCGGGAAAGGTCGGGCGGTCAGGTGACCGGCCAGTTGTCGTCCCGGCGCTTCCAGCCTTCGTTGAAGTGTTCCGGCATGCCGGCGGTCTCGGGCAGCTCGTCCAGGCGCATCAGGAAGATGTCGTGCTGGATTTCCTGCTCGTCGGTGTAGACTTTGTCGTTCACGAACTCCGGCGGCACGCCGCGGATGCCGGACAGGCGGCCGATGCGCCATTCGGCGTCCACCTTCGTGCAGATCACGATGAGCTTGCCCTTCGGCGACTCGCCCCGCATGCGCAGCAGCACGCGCTTCAGGACCGGATCCTCATGGACGCCGCCGGTGACCACCGTGGTGTCGCCGGGCGTCTCGCACTTCAGCACCGAAAAGCCCGCGACGCCCTTCATGGAGTCGACGCAGTCCTTGTGCTCCTTGATCAGGGCTTCGCGTTCGGGCGTGCCCTTCTTCGGGATCGGAATCATTGCAGTCCTCCCAAGGCGTAGTCATGAAGAAGCTGAGCCCGCCGCAATAAAAAGCTGCGGAAGGACACTATACCGGGCGGGGGCAAGGCGTCGTCCCGCCGATGATGACTTGCCGAAACTAAACCAATTCCAGCGTAGGCGCAATCAATTTGGACGATACGTCTAGATGTTTATTTGCGCTGACGTCTAGATGGTCATATGGCGGTTGACCAGCTCGTCGGTCATCTCCGCGATGGGTCCGCGCGCGACGACGCGGCCGTTGTCGACCATCAGGAAGGCGTCGCCGAGCTTGCGGGCGACCTTGATGTGCTGCTCGGTCAGGATCAGGCTGATGCCCAGCTCCTTGTTGAGCATCTTCAGGATCTCGCCGATCTCGTTGACGATGTTGGGCTGGATGCCCTCGGTCGGCTCGTCGAGCAGAAGGATCTGCGGGCCGACCGCGAGCGCGCGGGCGATCGCGAGCTGCTGCTTCTGCCCGCCCGAGAGCAGGCCGGCGCGCTTGTCGAGGTTCTCCTTGAGATAGGGGAAGATCCTCAGGCAGATGTCCGGGATCTCGGAGGCCTTGTCGGCGCGGGCGAAGGTGCCGAGCAGGATGTTCTCCCGCACCGTGAAGTCCGAGAGAATGCCGCGACCCTGGGGCACGTAGCCCAGGCCGTAGGTGGCGCGGACGTGCGGCGGCTTGGCGGAGATTTCCGCGCCGTTGATGCGGATCGCCCCGGTGGAGCGGTCGGTCAGCCCCATGATGGTGCGCATCAGCGTGGTCTTGCCGACGCCGTTGCGGCCGAGCACGCAGAGGCACTGGCCCTGCTCCATCTCGAAAGAGAAGTCCTTCAGGATGCGCGTCGCGCCGTAATAGGACGTGACGTTTTCGAAGTTGAGCAGCGTGCTCATGCCGCCTCCTGCTCGCCGAGATAGACGTCGCGCACCCGCGGGTTCGCCTCGATCTGCTGGATCGTGCCCTGGGCGAGCAGCGATCCCATGTGCATCACAACGACCTCGTCGGCGATCTCGCGCACGAAGCCCATGTCGTGCTCGACCACGACGAGCGTCGCGGTCTTGCGCAGGTCCTTGAAGATGCGGGCGGTCTTCTCGATCTCGCCCTCGGTCATCCCGGCGATCGGCTCGTCCATCAGCAGCAGCCGCGGCTCCTGCATCAAGACCATGCCGATCTCGAGCCACTGGGTCTCGCCGTGGGAGAGGATGCCGGCGCGGTCGTTCAGGCGGTCGGTGAGGCCGGCGAGGGTCGCGATCTCGTCGAGCTTCTGCTTGAGCCCCGTGACGCGGAACTTGAACAGGTTCCAGAACGGGTTGGTCTGCCGGCTGTAGGCGACCTCGAGGTTCTGCCGCACCGTCATGTCGCGCAGCACCGCCGGCACCTGGAACTTCCGGCCGATGCCGGCGCGGGCGATGATGTGCTCGTGCTTCGCGGTGATGTCTTCGTTCGCGAAGACGATCTTGCCCGAGGTCGGTTTGATGCGGCCCGTGATGAGGTCCATCGTCGTGGTCTTGCCGGCGCCGTTGGGTCCGACCAGGCAGCACAGCGTTCCCTCGGTGACCTCCATGCTGAAGTCGTTGATGACTTTGGTGGCGTCGAAGCTCTTCGACAGATTGTGGATTTCGAGAAGGCCTGGCATCGCCGTCCTTACTCCGCGGGAATGGGTTTGGCGTCGCCGTTCGGCTCGGCCGAGGCCGGCCCGCGCTTGGCCGCGAACAGGCCGAGGCCGGATTCGACCAGGCTCGCGAGACCGTTCGGCAGGAACCGGACGACGATGATGAAGAAGCCGCCGAGGATCAGGAGCCAGGTGGCGAGGAAGGTGTCGCCGAGGTAGCTCTGGGCGCCCTGGATGATGAAGGCGCCGAGGATCGATCCCAGCAGCGAGTAGCGCCCGCCGATCGCCGCCCAGATCACCATCGAGAGGCTGAAGCCGACGTCGAGCTGGGCCGGCGAGACGTACTGCACCAGCATGACCCAGCAGCAGCCGGCGATCGCCGCGATCAGCCCGGAGACGGTGTAGATCACCGTCTCGTAGCCCGCGACGCTGTAGCCGAGGAAGCGGACGCGCTCGCTGTCGTCGCGGATCGCCTGGGTCACGAGCCCGAACGAGCTCTGCGTGATCAGCTTGGCGATCACGGTGGCGCCGAGCAGGAAGCCGAACACCACCCAGTAGGCGGTCGGGCTGTAGGGATCGACCTCGTACCCTGCGAACTGCAGGGAGGAGGGCGGGGTGAGGCCGTTGACGCCGCCGGTGTAGGGCTGGCGGTCGATGATGATGGTGTAGAAGGCGGACAGCATCGCGAGCGTCATGATCGCGAAGAACGGGCCGGAGACGCGCGCCCGGAACATGATGCCGCCGAACACCGCGCAGAACAGCGTGGGCGCCGCGACCGCGAGGATCATGCCGACATAGGTGTTCTGGAACGGCTGCCAGAGCATCGGCAGGTGGTCCAGGCTGTTGTTCAGCATGAAGGGCGGGATCGGGTTGGATTCATCCTGCGTCTGCATCTGCATGGTCATCGCCATGCCGTAGGCGCCGAGGCCGAAGGCGATGCCCTGGCCGAGGTTCAGGATGCCGCCGAAGCCCCAGCACAGGCTGATCGACAGCGCTAGCATCCCGTAGACGCCGTAGGTCGCGAGCTGGTTCAGCAGAAAGCTGTCGTCGACCGTCATCGGGATGACGGCGAAGCCCGCGAAGAACACGGCGTAGGTCAGCCACTGCGCCGTCTTGTTGTGATAGAGATTTCCCATGGTCTCAGAGCGATCCCGCGGTGGCGTTGCTGATGGAGGGCGCGCTCATCGGCGCGCGCCGGCCTGGGCGAAGAGGCCTTGCGGACGGAACCGCAGGAACACCACGATCAGCACGAAGATGATGAAGCGGGCGAAGGTGTCGTTGGTGAAGAAGGCGAACACGGACTGCATTTCGCCGGTCACGCCGCTCGCCACCACGCTGCCGGCGAGCGAACCGCCGCCCACGACCACCATCAGGAAGGCCTGCACCACATAGCTCGCGCCCATGGTCGGAAGCACGATGGCGAGCACGCCGAACAGCGCGCCGGCGACGCCGGCGAGGCCCGCGCCGAGCGCGAAGGTCATCATGTAGATGCGGCCGGAGTTGATGCCGAAAGAGGCGGCCATCTCCTTGTTCTGCATCACCGCGCGGACCTGCACGCCGAACCGCGTCTTGTAGAACAGCAGCCAGAGCGCGAACACGAGGAAGGCGGTGATGCCGAGGACGACGATACGGAACGCCGAGATCGAGGCGGAGCCGAGCATCACGTTGCTCTGGAACATCTCCGGCACCGCGAGGTACTTCGGGTCGCTGCCGAAGATCAGGCGGACGCCCTGCATCAGCACGAGCGAGACGCCGTAGGTCGCGAGCAATGTGTCGAGCGGGCGGTTGTAGAGATAGCGGATCAGCCCGCGCTCGAGCGCCAGGCCGACCAGCGCGACGATCACGAAGGACGCCGGCAGGCACAGCAGGTAAGGCAGCCCGAGATAGAACTGCAGCATGTAGGAGCTGTAGGCGCCGAGCATGATGAACTCGCCGTGCGCCATGTTGATCACCCCGGCCGTGCCGTAAATGATCGTGAGCCCGAGCGCCGCGATCAGCCAGATGCTGGCGATGCTGACGCCCAGAATGAGCGCGTTCAGAAGCGATCCGAGATCCATGGCGCCTTACCCATTCGCCCGCGTGGGGCCATTCCCAGCGTATGCCGCGCCGCCGCCGGCGCGGCGCTGATGCTGCGTTGCAATAAATGTGCCCCGCGGCGCCTCCTCGGCGCCGCGGGGCACAGACGTGAGCTCAGATGACGCTCTTGCGGATCTTGCCGTCGGGAGCCTTGAGGCCGTCCTTGGTGCAGACGCCGGCGTCGGGATAGATCGAGTAGGGGTCCGGCGCGACGTGGCTGTCGGCGGCCTTCACGATCTTGAAGGTGCCGTCGGCCTGGCACTGGCCGATCTTCGGCTTCAGCCAGCAGTTGAAGTTGTTCTCGTCGATCCAGATCAGGCCTTCCGGCGAGACGTTGTCCTCGACGCGGACGCCGCCCGAATGATCGCGGATCGCGCGCGGCGTGACGTTCTCGAAGCCCACCGCGGCCGCGGCCTTCTCGAAGCCGGCCTTGAACACGTAGGCGGAGGTGTAGGTCTCCTCCATGTTGTAGTGGGTCGTGCCGTTCTTGCCGTACTTCGACTTCAGGAAGTTCTCGACGAACTTGTTGTTGGTGGGGTTGTCGAGGCTCTGGAAGTACGGGGCCGACAGGAAGTGGCCGGCGCCGAACTCGGCGCCCATGGCGCGCGTCTCGATCTCACCGGTGGTGAGCGAGGCGATCGGCATCTTGTCGGCCTTGAAGCCTTCCTGCTTGAACTGCTTGTGGAACGCGATGTCCGACGCGCCGACCACGGTCGAGAAGATGAAGTCGGGCTTGGCTTCGCGGATCTTGTTCAACACGGGTCCGAACTCGGAGCTGCCGAGCGGGATGTACTCTTCGCCGAGCAGCTCGCCGCCGGCCTTCTGCAACCACACCTTTGCGTTCTTGTTCGACTCCTTCGGCCACACGTAGTTCGAGCCGACGAAGAACACGCGCTTGCCGAACTGCTGAACCATGAAGGGGATCAGGTCCTGCGAATGCTGGTTGGCGAGCGGGCCGGTGCAGATGGTGTTCTGCGTGCACTCCGCGCCTTCGTAGCAGGTCGGGTAGTACAGCAGGTGGTCGCGCTGCATGACGGTCGGCAGGATCGCCTTGCGGCTCGCCGAGGTGTAGCAGCCGAACAGCGCGATGACCTTCTCGCGCAGGATCAGCTCCTTGGCCTTCTCGGAGTAGACCGCGAAGTCCGACTTGGCGTCGACGATCACGGGCTCGATCGGCACGCCGGCGACGCCGCCCGCCTTGTTGATCTCCTCGATGGCGTACTGCATCACGAGGGTCGAATCTTCCTCCGGAACCGCGAGCGAGCCGGTGAGGGAGAACAGCAGGCCGACCTTGATCGGCTCCCCCTTCTTCAGGGTCGCGCCCCAGGCCTCGCTGGCGGTCGGCAACCAAAGATGCGGCGCAGCAAGAGCGGCGGAGGCCGCTGCCGTCGTCTTCAGTAAATTACGGCGGGTGAACTGCATGTGGGCGGCCCCTAGGTGAAAGGCGTAAAGGCGAAAGAAAAGGCGGTCCGGCAAGGCCCAAGCACTTGCAACTAGACTTTACATCTAGATGCTAGGGTGCGGTGCGAAAGGTCGTCAAGGTCTTTCTTTAGAGGCATCGAAATTTCTCCGTGCGACGCAGCCCGGCGCCGTTTTCGTGCTCAAAGGCCGCTCCCTTGCTGTGCACGGCGTCGCGAAATTGAGCGGATTCGGCCGTGAGCCCCGGCGAGGCGGCCGGCGGAGGCGGCTCGCCTGATCTGTCGGGCTACTTGCGCCAAGGGCGGGGCGCGCGTTTGCGCGCGCCGGCGTCGTCATGTTTCGAAGAGATCGTGGATGCGGCGGAGGAAAAGGCCGTGTTCGGCCTCCTCCGGCGACGCGTAGAACTGGTCGTCGAGGGCGCGGGGTCCAAGGCCCAAGCCCCTTGCGTTCTCAACGAGTCGGTAGGCCTCGAACGGCTTCACCACCAGCACCGCGTAGCCGTCGGCCGCGGCCTCCCGCTGGAAATAGACCATCAGCCGCTCGAGGGCTTCGCTGCGTTGGCCGGGCTGCGGCGAGCGCCTGTGCTCGTCGATCACGGCGTTGGTCGCGAGGGACCGCAAAAATTCGCGCTGCTTTCGACCGTAGCGTCGGCGCTCCGGGAGGGTTCTGAGATCTCCAGCGGCGGGCTTCGGGAGCATGCCGGTCAGTCCAGGGATCTGGAGACGAGGCCCATCGATCGTTCCTTATGACGGCTCGCCGACTGTCGCAACACGCGACCAAAGCTAGATGTATCATCTAGACATTTATTGGAGCCTAAGGCTGCGCCGATCCGGTCGTCAAGCTGTCGTCTTTGCTCCGACCACAGAAATCCGACGCAGGGCGACTAGCCCCGGAGTCCGTTGAGTTTCACGGAGGCGAAAGGCATCCGTGCGGGGACCGTCGCCGTGCCCGACGGCGACGTCGCACGCCGTTGGTTGGCCCAAAGCAGCGGTGGAGCGCCTTTGCTGTCCTCTTGGAAAGGTGCGGCAATCGTGACAGAAGGTTTGGATGGGCGGGCGGCGCGCGCGTCGAAGCAGCGTCAGCGCTAGACGCAACGCAGCGCCGAGAGAAGCGATCGCGTGAAGGCATGAAGGTTCTCATCGCCGACGACCACTGGGTGGTTCGACAGTCCCTGAAGCAGGTCATGCGGCGCCTGCATCAGGCGCTCGAGACCTACGAGGCCGAGACGTTCGACGAGGCGGCCGCCATGCTGGTCGAGCACGACGACATCGATCTGATGCTGGTCGACCTCGTGATGCCCGGCTTCGACGCCTTCGACGGACTGCGGCGGCTGCGCGCGAGTTTCCCCGACGTCCCCGTCGTGGTCGTGTCGGTCCACGAGGACGTGGACCACGTTCTGCGGTCGGTCGAACAGGGCGTGATCGGCTACATTCCCAAGTCGTCCGGCGGGCCGGAGATCGAGCGCGCGCTCGAACGGGTGCTTGCGGGCGAGGTCAGCTTCCCCCGCCGGATCATCGAGCGCTCCGCCTCCGCCCAGCCGCCGGCGCCGCCGCGGGCTCCGGCTTCGGCCGAGGCGACGACGGCCGTGGCGGCCGCGATCGATCCCGAGCGCGATCTCGATGCGCTCACCGCCCGCGAGCGGGGCGTTCTCAGCCTGCTCGGGCGCGGCTATTCGGTGAAGCGGATCGCCGAGGAGCTGGAGCTCAGCAGCCAGACCGTCCGCGTCCATCTCGGCAACGCCATGCGGAAGCTGAACATCCGCGACCGCTCGGCCGCGGTGCACTACGCCATCAGCCGGTTCGGCGCCGCGGCGACCGCAGGACGTGGCTGAGGCCGACCGCGCCGCGGACGCGGACGATCGGCTGGCGGCCATCTGGGCCGGTCTCGACGTTGCCCCCAACGGCATCCTGGTCTGGGGCGACGACCGCCGGCTGCTCTACGTCAACGACCGTTTCCGCAAGACCTGCGATCTCCCGGCGTCGGTCGGGATGACCTACGACGCCTTCGTCTCCGCCATGGCGCGCTCGCACGAATGCTTCCTGCCGTGCGAGCCGGACGAGTGGGAGCGCGAGGAGATCGCCGACTTCGGCGTCGAGAAGCAGCGCGACTACCTGTTCGCGACCGGCGCGGTGATGCAGGTGACCCACGCGGGCTCCCGTGTCGGCGGGATGACGGTGACCTTCACCGACGTGACCGCGATCAAGCGCAACGAGACGGCGCTGCAACTCGCCAAGGAGGCCGCCGAAGCGACGGACGAGGCGAAGTCGCGTTTCCTGCGGGCCGCGAACCACGACCTCCGCCAGCCGCTCGCATCGCTCAAGATTCTGATCTACAACTGCATTCGCGAGCCGGTCGAGGAGCATCGCTCCGACATGCTGCACGCCATGGGCGTGGCGGTCTCGATCATGGAGGATCTGCTCGGCGCGCTGCTGCAGATCGGTCAGCTCGACGCCGGCCGCATTCAGCCGCGGATCACCTCGTTCCAGCTGTCGCAGCTGTTCGAACGCCTCGACATCCAGTTCCGCCACCAGGCGGAGGAGAAGGCGTTGCGGCTGAAGTTCGTCGCCCCGCGCGGCACGATTGCGACCGACCGCGCGCTGCTGGAGCGGATTCTGAGCAACTTCGTCGCCAACGCGATCCGCTTCACCGAGGTCGGCGGCGTCGTGGTCGGATGCCGCCGCGAGGGGAAGAGCCTCCGCATCGAGGTCGTCGACACCGGCCGGGGCGTCCGGCCCCAGGATCGCGAGCGGGTCTTCGACGAGTTCTACCGGGCGACCGAAGAGCGGCGGATGCAGAAGAACGGCCTCGGCCTCGGCCTCAACATCGTCAAGCGGCTGGCCGAGCTGCTCGAACATCCCGTCCGCCTGCGCTCGGAGGTCGGCAGGGGATCGATCTTCTCGGTCACCGTCCCGCTCGGGAACATCTGGCACAGCGAGGCCGGCCGGGAGGTGGAGATCAGCGAAGCGGTCGCGGGGGAGTTCGTCGGCACGCCGGTCATCCTGGTCGAGGACGACGACATCCTGCGCGAGACCATGACGCAGCTCCTGCGCCGCTGGGGGATCGACGTGCATGCGGCGGCGGACGAAAGCGAAGCCATCCGCCTGGTGGAAGGCGGCGTCGTGCCCCAGCTGATCGTGGCGGACTACAACCTGAAGACCCGGACGGGCGTCGATGTGGTCGAAGGCGTGCGGCAGGCGATCGGCGCCGCGACGCCCGCGATGATCGTCACCGCGGACGCGGAGCCGCGGGTGCTCGAAGGCATCCGCGCCGCGGGTCTTCCGGTGCTTGTGAAGCCGGTCAGCCCGCCGCGGCTGCGGGTTCTGATGCACAACCTGCTTTTTGAACCTAGTCTCACGAAATTGTCCGGCCGCTGAGCGCGCGGCCCCAGGGAACGCAGAGCGTGGCCGCCAGCCAAGACGTCGTGCCGATCGGCAGCATGATCCCGCTCACGGGGCCTTCGGCCGCCGACGGCGCGGAGTTCCGCAAGGGCATGATCCTCGCGGTCGAGGAGCTGAACGCTCGCGGCGGGCTGCTGGGACGGCCGATCCGGCCGATCTTCGCCGACACCTGCCGCCAGACCGCCGAGGAGGTCGTCGGCGCCGCCCGCTGGTTGATCGAGAAGCACCAGGTCCACGCCATCGTCAACGGCTACAACATCGGGCCGCAGAATTCGGAATACGAGCCGATCGCGGACGCCGGCATCATCTACGTCCACGCCAACACCCTGCTGCAGCACCACGACACGGTGATGAGCGATCCGGAGCGCTACTTCGGCTGCTTCATGGCGGACCCGGCGGACTACTGGTACGGACCGGGCTTCATCAAGTTCATCTCGTGGCTCCGGGACTCCGGCCAGTGGACGCCGAACTCGGACAGGCTCGCGATCATCTCGGGGTCGAAGCCCTACAGCATCGTCATCGCCAACGCGATGGCGGCGGCCGCCGCCGACTTCGGCTGGCGTCTCTGCTTCGGGCCGAAGATCGTCCAGACGCCGACCAGCCAGTGGCGCGACGTGCTGGACGAGGTGCGCGCGACCAACCCGGCCGTGATCGCCAACACCCACTTCTACGCCGGCGACCTCGCGCATTTTCAGCGCCAGTTCAGCGAGAAGCCGATGGACTGCATCGTCTACCTGCAATACGGCGCGATGCACCGCACCTTCACCGACATCGCCCAGGAGGCGGCGGTGGGCGTCATCGTCTCCTCCGTCATCGGCCTGCTGCGCGACGACATGGGGAAGCGCTTCGAGGCGCGCTACAACGCCCGCTTCGGCGAGGGCTCGACCGCGACGATCGGCTGCCAGTCCTACAGCAACATGCACCACTACGCCGTCGCGGCCGCCATGGCCGGCGGCTCCGGACCGCCCGGCGACTTCGAGCAGAACCGCAAGGTCGCCTTCGCGCTGAAGGGCATGATCTACCGCAGCGTCCACGGCACGATCCGCTACCATCCCGACTGGCAGGCCGTGGTGCCCTATCCCGTGGTCACGCACGACCCGTCGCTCGGGATGCCGCACATTTTCTACCAGATCCAGGACTTCCGGAAGCCGCTCTCCATGATCGCGCCTGAGCCCTACAACACCGAGCGCTTCGTCTATCCCCCCTGGATGAGCGGGCGAGGGACGGCGGTCCGCCCGGCGCCGCCGGCCAATTCGCGGGGGCTCACGGGGCTTTGAGGGGCCTGTCGCGGTGACTTGCCGCCGAGGCGCAAGCTTGTAGTGGTTCGGCCTACCGGACCACCAATCTCCAAACGCCGAACTCCACGTCGCAGACGAGCTCTGGGGTCAGGTCCTTGCGACGGGAGCGTTCACCGACGCAGTTACTCCGGAAGAACAAGTGGACGTCACGTCGGCTGCCGGAACGCGGCAGACGCCAATGCAATACCGATATACCTAAATTGACGCGGGCATCGCGCGTGTTTCATGATGTGAACCAGCAATATGAATAGTCTAGACATGCACGATTCGACCGAAAAACCTAATGATCCACTTGCCGAGGGTTTCTGCAATCCGCCAGACGGAGTGACGGAGCCGTGCCTTACATATATCGCACGCGTGATGGAGCTGCGAGATTTCGTTGGATTCTTCTTCAACTTCGTGAAGACATCTGTCGCTTTGGGAGGGCTAGTTCCGCAGGATGCCCGGACCCAAGCCGATGTGAAGGCCTTCGCAGTGTTGCGATATGACTATTCTAAGCACCGCCCGTTTGTGAACCAGATCATGCTGTCCCGCGCAATTGAGTCATTCGATCTGTACCTGACTACAACGCTCCGAGACATTTTCCTCGCTAGGCCTGAAATGCTAAAGTCCGAAGGTTCCATCGATATAGCGTCTGTAATCGAGGCTGGTAGCTATGACGAACTAATTTTGCGGATATCAGAGCGCAAAATTCATGATCTGTCGTACAAATCCCTCGGAGAGCTTAGGAAATTTATACAAAGCCGAACAGGGATCGATCTTTTCCACAATGATGCATCTTTTGAGATGACGGTCCTGGCCTCGGAGGTTCGCAATCTCATTGCCCACAACGATTGCGTTGTGAACGATATTTTCAGGGCCCGGATAAAACGAGTTTCTAGTCAACTTGACGTCTCAGAAACAGGTCGGGTGCAGATCACCGACGAATGGCTGCGCAGGGCGAGCTACACTTTGGATGGGATTGTCTTTCGGTTTGACCAGCTAGCTGCCGAGAAATTCGCTCTCCAAACCGTCAATCGGATGGGTGCCTTCATCCTACGCACCTAGAGTCCATCCAAAGTCACGCGACGGAGTTAATCACCTGCCCATTTTGGACGGTCAGATCTCCGTCCCGATGCAAGTGGCACTTCGGTGAACGCGCACTGGGCGGCCGTGGAAGATGGAGCGGGCGGCGTCGCGACCTCTCGAAAGCGCGCTTTGGCTCCCGCAAAGGCTTGAAGCCCGCGCGGTTTCGGGCGTTAATCGGCTCAAGGCGTCGCGACAGGATGGTCGCGGCGCGTCTCCGGCAAAGGCGCCGGGCGGAAGGCGTCTCAACGACCCGCCGCGCATCACGCGCTTTTCCCAGACATTCCGGAGACCGCCATGGCCGCAACGCCGGCGTCGGGCCGCCTGTCCGCCCACGAGATTCACGACGAGCCGTTCTATCGCCCGGTCGGCGACGAGATCGACATCTTCGCCGCCGCCTACGCCAGCCGCTTGCCCGTGATGCTCAAGGGGCCGACCGGCTGCGGCAAGACCCGCTTCGTCGAGCATATGGCGTGGCGCCTGAAGCGGCCGCTGATCACCGTCGCGGCGCATGAGGACCTGACCGCCGCCGACCTCGCCGGCCGCTTCCTGCTCGCGCCCGAAGGCACGGTCTGGCACGACGGCCCACTGACCATGGCGGTGCGCGAAGGCGCGATCTGCTACCTCGACGAGATCGTCGAGGCGCGGCAGGACACCACCGTCGTCATCCACCCGCTCACCGATGCGCGGCGGGCGCTGCCGCTGGAGAAGAAGGGCGAGCTGGTGCAGGCGCACCCCGATTTCCAGCTCACGATCTCCTACAACCCCGGCTACCAGAGCGCGGTGAAGGACCTGAAGGAGTCCACCAAGCAGCGCTTCGTGGCGATCGAGTTCGACTACCCGGAGGCCGGGATCGAGGCCGAGATCGTCGCCCGCGAGGCGGGCGTCTCCGTCGATCTCGCCGGAACGCTGGTCGACGTGGGCTTGCGCTCTCGCAACCTGCGCGGCCACGGCCTGGCCGAGGGCGCCTCGACCCGCATGCTGATCCACGCCGCGGTGCTCGCCCGCGGCGGCGCCTCGCTCGAGGCCGCGGTGCGCTCCGCGATCCTGCTGCCGATCACCGACGAGCGGGATGTTCGGGACGCGCTCGGCGCCGCGATCGCGGCCGGGCTGCCCGCAGCCGCGCGCCCACGGTGAGCGTGGACGCTGTGCTCGACGCCAGCCCGCAGGCGTTGGCGCGCCGGGACGTCGCGCGCCTGCTGCTCGGCCGCGAGGACGTCGGCCCGGCGCTGGCCCAGACGCTGCGCCGGCTCGACGCCGTCTGGTCGGAGGCCGAGGTCGAGCTCTGGTGCGGCGGCGTCCTTACCCTGCTGCACGCCAACGCCGGCGCCCGCTGCCTCCACGCCTTCGCCCGCGCGACCGACGCGCTGGCCGGCCCGCAGGACGCCGCCGCTCTCGCCCGCGACGCCGCAGGCGCCGCCGACGTGGCGCGCCGCGGCGGCTCGCAGGCCGGGCGCGCGGCGCTCGACGCGCTGCCCGCGGCGGCGCTCAAGCTCCCGGCATGGCTTGAGCGCGCCAAGTGGTGGGCCGGCCTCGCGCGTCTCGCAAAGGAGGCGCCGGACTGTCTCGCGCCCGTCTGCGAGCGCGCGTCCGCGCTGCTTGGCCACGGCGACGGCGCCGCCTTCGAGAGTTTCGTGGCGGCGGGCCTGAAGGCCTGCGGCTTGGACCGGGAGAAGCGCCGCGCGTTCTTCACGCTGCAGGACCCTGCAGCCCGCGCCCTGTTGGAGCGGGCCGCGGGCGCTGTCGCCTTCCAGGACGTCGAACGCCGGCTGAAGCTGTTCGGACGCGCGCTCTGGGGCCAGGCCCCGCGCCTCGCCGCGCTGCAGGGCGCGGGCGTCTCCGCCGTTCCGCAGCGCGCGTCGATCGTCGGCGATCTCGTGCGTTTACCCCAAGTGTACCGCGGGTTAACCCGATCGCTCGGCGAACCGCTCTACCGGGCGGCGCTCGCCCACGCCCAGGCGCACCAGGCGTTCAGCCGTCGCCAGCGGGCGGAAAAGCTGAAGCCGCTGCAGATCGCGCTGGTCGGCCTGGTCGAGGACGCCCGGGTGGAGGCGCTCGCGCTCAAGCGGCATCCCGGTCTCAAGGCGCTATGGTCGCCATGGCACAGCGCGCAGCCCGGCGACGCCATGACCGCCGCGTTCCTGATGGCGCGGCTGGCGCGGGCGCTGTTTGACGCGGATTATCAAGATGATGACGGCTTCGTCGAGAAGGGGAGGCGGCTGTTCGCGGAGGCCTCCGGCCGGCTCGACGACCCGACCGCCGCCCGGGCCATCGGCGGCCTGCTCGGCCACGACCTCGGCCAGATGCGGCTGCGGTTCGATCCCAAGATCTACGTGCCCGAACCGCTCTACCGCGACGACAACCTCGGCCTCTGGACCTTCGACGACGAGCCCGACCAGCAGGCCGACGAGATCGAGCAGGCGGTCGACGCGGCGCGGCTGACTCCGCAGGAGGCCGACGACGGCCGCGAGGGCGACGACCCGCCGAAACCCGAGGCGGGCCGCGCCCGCGAGGCGCCGGCGGACGACCGCGGCGTCGCGATCGCGACCTATCCCGAGTGGGACCGGGCGGCCGGCGTCGAGCGACCGGACTGGACCACGGTGCGCCTTGTCGCGGCGGCTGTCGGCGACGCCCGCGCGCTGGAGGAGAAGCTCGACCGCCTCGGCGGTTTTCGCGAGCGGATCGCGCGGCTCGTGCGCGGCGCGCGCGTGGGCAAGGCGGCGCGGCTGAAGCGCCAGCCGGAAGGCTTCGACCTCGACCTCGACGCCGCGGTCGACGCGGCAATCGCGCTGCGGACCGGCGACCTTCCCGACGACCGCATCCACCGCGCCTCCGGCCGCCGCGCCCGCGACGTGGCGACCGTCGTGCTGGTGGACGTCTCGGAATCCACCCGCGACCGCGTCGGCGCCGGCACGGTGCTCGAGATCGAAAAGCTCGCGGTGGCGGCGCTCGGCCACGCCATGGAGGCGGCCGGGGACGTCTTCGCGGTGCGCGCCTTCGCCTCCTGCGGGCGGGACGAGGTGCGGCTGACGGAGGTGAAGAATTTCGACGGCCGCATGGACGCGGCCGCCATGGCGCGGCTGGCGGGGCTCGAGCCCGGACTGTCGACGCGCCTCGGCGCCGCGCTCCGGCATGTGGGCGCGGAGCTCGAGGACGTGCGCTCGCACCGCAAGCTCGTCATCGCGCTGACCGACGGGGAGCCGTCCGACATCGACGTAACGGACCCACTCGACCTTGTGGAGGACGCCCGCCGCGCCGCGCTCTCGCTCAGGCGGCGCGGCGTCGACGTGTTCGGCGTGACGCTCGGGCCGCACGCCGCGACCGACGTGTTCGGCCGGGCGAACACCATGCCCGCGCGCCGGCTGGACGACCTGCCGGCGCGGCTGTCGGAGCTGTATTTCCGGCTGGCGCGGCTGTGACCTAAGGCGTGCGTGCTTCGAGACGCCCGCCGAGGGGCGGGCTCCTCAGCACGAGGAGACCTCGGCTTATCCCAACCTCCTCATGCTGAGGAGCCTCGCGCATGCGAGGCGTCTCGAAGCACGCAGCACGTCTCCGCGCTACTTCCGCCGTCGCGCCGGGGCGAAGCCCAGCATGGCCTCCACTCCGAGGTTGAAGATTGTCTCGACCCCCGTCGCGATGCGTCCGCCGTTGGCGGCGAGCATCCGCACGCCGATCCCGGCGCCGTTCGGCAGCGGGCTCGCGCCCGCCCGGCAGCCGACGGATTCCAGCGCCTGCTCCAGCGCGTCCGCCGAAGGCAGCATCTCCGCCGGACCGAGCAGCATCGCCGAGCCGTAGGCCGCCATGCCGGCGCCGAGCAGCGAACTAGGCCCGATGAGGTCGGCGCCGTCGACCGTCGAGCGGTCGAGCACGAGCAGGCGCCCGTCCGGACCGTGGACCGCGACCTTGGCGGTCAGCGAGCGGAACGGGCGATCCTGCCCGGCGAAATCATGCCACGCGACGCCGTCCGCGAGGATCGCCAGCGCGCCCTCGCCGAGGCGCAGGGTGGTCTTCGCCGCGAGCTCGGCTCCGGGAAACAGGATGAGCGGATCCAGCGTCAGCGCGCCGAAGGCGCCGGCGCCGACCGTCATCTCGGTCGTCTGCCGGGCGCGCGCCGCGCCGGTGTCGTGCACCACGGTCGCGGCCTGGCTCGTCACATGCGCCGCGGCCCCGTCCTTCACCGTGAGGGCGAGGTCGAGCACATCGCCGCGGTAGATTCCGCCCGAGGCCGACTGCAGGTAGAGCGTCGCGAGATCGGGCCGCGCCCGGTCGAGCGCGAACGGCCGCGTGGTGTGGAAGGGGTAGGGGCTGACCTGCCGGATCAGCGCCGAGCGTCCGCCGCCGCGGGCGAACACCAGTTCGGCGCGGCGGTGGCGGCCCGCGGCGGCCTCGCCCGAGGCGTAGTCGGCGGGCTTCATTCGCGGAACAGCACGGCGCGGCAGATGGCGTCCGCCAGCGCCTCCACCCCGTCACCGGCGCGGGCGTTGGTGGCGATGACGGGACGGCCGTTCCGCACCGCGCTCGCCTCCGCCAGCATGCGCTCGAGGTTCACGCCCACATGGGGGGCGAGATCGATCTTGTTCACGACCAGCAGGTCGCTCTTCAGCACGCCCGGACCCTTCTTGCGCGGGATGTCGTCGCCGCCGGCGACGTCGATCACGAAGATCCACCAGTCCACGAGGTCGAGCGAGAAGGTCGAGGCGAGGTTGTCGCCGCCGGATTCGAACACGATCAGCTCGAGGCCTGGAAAGCTCGCCTCCAGCTCGTCGCCGGCCGCCATGTTGAGCGTCGGGTCCTCGCGGATGACGGTGTGCGGGCAGGCCCCGGCCTCGACCGCGAGCACGCGCTCCGGCTCGATCAGCCCGGAGCGCCGCAGCCGCTCGGCGTCCTCCTTGGTGACGAGGTCGTTGGTGACGACCGCGAGGTTCACGTTGCGGGCGCGCAGCACCGGGATCAGCCGCTCGATCAGCGCGGTCTTGCCGGAGCCGACCGGGCCGCCGATCCCGATGCGGGCGGCGGTCGACTTCGGCGCGCCGGCGAAGGTCTGGGGAGACGGGTGGAGCACGGTCACCTCAGCATGTAGCGCCGCGCGAGCGGCAGTTCGGTCGAGGGCTCGCAGGTCGCGAGTTCGCCGTCGACGAAGACGTCGAAGGTCTGCGGGTCGACGCGGATGTGGGGCAGGGCGTCGTTGTGCAGCATGTCGGATTTCTTCAGCCCCCGCGTGCCGCTCGCCGGCAGCAGGATCTTGGAGACGCCGAGCTCCTCCCGCAGACCGCGGGCGATGGCGAGCGGGTGCACGAAGCAGGCTGAGAGGGCGGGCGCCGCCTTGCCATAGGCGCCCCACTGCGGGCGCAGCATCATCGGCTCGCAGGTCATCAGCGAGGCCGCGCTGTCGCCCATCGCGCCCCAGGCGATGAAGCCGCCCTTGATGATGAGCTCCGGCTTGATGCCGAAGAACGCCGGCCGCCAGATCACGATGTCGGCCATCTTGCCGTCCTCCAGCGAGCCGATGTGCTGGGCGATGCCGAAGGTGCGCGCGGCGTTGATCGTGTACTTGGCGACGTAGCGCTTGATGCGCGCGTTGTCGCCGAAGCCGGGCTTCTCCTCCGGCAGAAGACCGCGCTGGTCCTTCATCTTGGAGGCGAGCTGCCAGGTCCGGCAGATGACCTCGTGGATGCGGCCCATGCCCTGGCTGTCGGAGCCCAGCATCGAGATCGCGCCGATGTCGTGCAGGATGTCTTCGGCCGCGATGGTCTGCGCGCGGATGCGGCTTTCCGCGAAGGCCACGTCCTCCGGGATCGCTGGATTGAGGTGGTGGCAGGTCATGGTCATGTCGAGGTGTTCGTCGAACGTGTTGACCGTGTAGGGGTTGGTCGGGTTCGTCGACGACGGCAGGCAGTAGCCTTCGCCCGCCACGCGGATGATGTCCGGGGCGTGGCCGCCGCCCGCGCCCTCGGTGTGGTACATGTGGATCGTCCGGCCGCCGATCGCGGCCAGGGTGTCCTCCAGGAAGCCGCTCTCGTTCAGCGTGTCGGTGTGCAGCTGCACCTGGTAGTCGAACTCGTCGGCCGAGCGCAGGCAGGCGTCGATCGTCGCCGGCATCGCGCCCCAGTCCTCGTGGATCTTGAGGCCGACGCAGCCGGTCTCCAGCTGCTCCTTGAGACAGCCCGGAATGTGGCTGTTGCCGCGGCCGAGGAAACCGAAGTTCATCGGCCAGGCCTCGGACGCCTGGATCATCTTGCCGGTGTTGAACGGCCCGCCGGAGTCGATGCCGACCGTGATGGGGCCGAGCGAGCCGCCGAGCATGGTCGTCAGGCCGCTCGCCAGCGCGTGGTCGACGAGGCCCGCGGAGTCGAAGTGCACATGCACGTCGATGCCGCCGGCGGTGGCGATCAGGCCCTCGCAGTCGCGCACGGTGGTGCCGGCGCCCACGATCAGCCGCGGGTCGACGCCCTCCATGACGGCGGGGTTGCCGGCCTTGCCGACGCCGACGATCTTGCCGTCCTTGATGCCGAGGTCGCCTTTGACGATCCCGAGCACGGCGTCGATGACCAGCACGTTGCAGAGCAGGAAGTCGAGCGCGCCCTCGGCGTTGGTGATGCCGGCGGCGAGTCCCATGCCGTCGCGCAGCGTCTTGCCGCCGCCGTGCAGGCACTCGTCGCCATAGGTCGCGTAGTCCTTTTCCACCACGGCGATGAGCGAGGTGTCGCCGAGCCGGACGCCGTCGCCGACGGTCGGTCCATAGAGCGCGGCGTAGTCCTTGCGGGCGATCGTGACCATGACGTGTCTCCTCAGGCGCCGCGGAAGCCGGCCGCGCGGGCCTTGGCGAGCGCGACGTCCTTCGCCTCCTGGCTGGTGGTGTCGCCGCCGAGGCCGTTGAGGCCGCCGACGAAGCGGCTCCCGCCGAAGGTCGTCAGCGTCACCTCCTTGGTCTGGCCCGGCTCGAAGCGGACGGCGGTGCCGGCGGGAATGTCGAGCCGCATGCCGAAGGCCGCGGCGCGGTCGAACTCCATCGCCCGGTTGACCTCGAAGAAGTGGAAGTGCGAGCCGATCTGCACCGGCCGGTCGCCACTGTTGGTCGCCTCCAGCGTCACGCGCGGCCGGCCGTCGTTCAGCTCGATCTCGCCTTCGAGCGCCAGCGTCTCGCCGGGCTGAACCGGATCCGCGTCGGAGCCCTCCGCCGGGCGGATCGGCTCATGCACGGTGACGAGCTTGGTGCCGTCGGGGAACACGCACTCGACCTGCAGGATGTGGAGCATGGCGGGAACGCCGGAGAGCACGTCGTCGCTGGTCAGCACGGTCGCGCCGAAGCCGATGAGGTCGGCGACGGTGCGGTCCTCGCGGGCGCCTTCCAGGATCTCGTCGGTGATCAGCGCCACCGCCTCCGGGTAGTTGAGCTTCAGCCCCTTGGCCCGGCGTTTTCGGGCGAGCTCCGCCGCGGTGAAGATCGTCAGGCGTTCGAGTTCCGTCGGGGTCAGCAGCATGGGCGCTCGCGAAGGGTCAGTTCGAGAAGAGGCGAAGCTCGCCTCGGGCGTGGCGGGCGGCGGCGATGTCGAGGCGGGGCGCGAAGCTCGCGATCCGATCCGGAGCCGGGGCGGCGGCGAGTTCGGCGAGGAGCGGCAGCAGGCGGCGGACGACGGCCTGCGCCGCGACCGCGCCGACGACGCCGAGACGGACGGCGGCGGTGGTGAAGCCGGAGAGGACCATGTAGCCGGAGGCGAGCGTCGCGCCCTCGGCGTCGAGGCCCGCGCCGCGCCAGACCAGCCCCTGCGTCGGCGCGAGGTGGCCCTGCGCGCGGCCGGCGCGCACCCGCGCCTGCCAGTCCGCCGCGCCCGGCGTCGCGATGCGGACGTGGGCGGCGAGAAGCCCCGCGCCGTTGCGGCGGGAGCCCGCGCGGAACGGCTCGCATAGGGTCGCCGCCTCCACCTCGGCGTCGATCTCGGCGACGGCGTCGAGATCGCTCGCGCGGTCGAACGCGTGCAGCATGGCGACCCGGTCTGCGGTCGCCCAGCGGCGGCGGAGAACGCCGGCGATCATCCGCTCCAGCGCCTCGCCGTCCAGGGGCTCGGACGCCGCGAGGCCTTCGAGCCCGTTCGAAAAGGCGAAGCCGCCGCTCGGAAAGGCGGCGTCCGCCTGCCACATCGCGAGCAGCGGGCCGATCACGCCGCGAGGTCCTGCGTCACCACGGTGCTCTTGATCGAGCGGCCGGCGAACAGCGCGTCGAGCCGCGCGAAGTAGGCCTCCGCCGGCCCTTCGAGCGCGACCAGCAGGCACTCGCCCTCGAAGCGCACGCGCCAGTGCAGGTTGCCGGCGTGGTAGCCGAGCTCGACCGCGTCGGCGATCGAGGCGGGCTGCAGGCGAAGCCAGCGCTCCACCTCCGCCCGCACCACGATCGCGCGGTCGTCGTCGATCAGCAGCACGGCGCCGTCGAACAGCTTCTGCTCGCGGGGCAGGGCGATCGCCAGTTCTTCGCCCTTCGGCGTCGTGAGGCGCAGGCGACGGCGCGCCATGTCGGCGCTTGCGATGGTCACGGTCTCCACCGCCCCGTGGTGTTCGAGGTGGTGGAGGCGCCGGTGGAGGCCGGGCTCGGCCCGGTCTCCGACGACGCTGTCGATGTGCAGCATTGAGGCGGGTCCTGTGGTGGCGCGCGTAGTCAGGAGGCGAGCAGGTCCTTGAGCTTGGCGTCGATGAAGTCGACATCGGTCGGGTTGGTGCCGGGGCCGCCGGCGAAGTGGCCCCAAATCGAGGGCACCGGAACGAGCGTGGCGTTCGGCATGTGCGCGACCTCGAACTCGCTGTCCTCGGGGGGGAAGTACAGGTCGGTCTGCCCCGGCATCACGAAGGCCTTGGCCTTGATCGCGCCGAGCGCAGCCTTCAGGTCGCCGCCGTAGAGCGGATTGTCGCTGATGTCGCCGTTCTGCCAGGTCCACAGCATCGTCAGCAGATTGTTGGCGTCCTTCGGCAGGAAGAAGCCCTCCCAGAAGGCCACGAGGAAGTCCTCGAGCGAGGAGTAGCCCAGCGCTTCGATGTCCAGCTTCTCGCGATAGAACGCCTGAGAAAAGCCCCACCCGGCGTAGACCCGCGCCATCGCCCGCAGGCCCCGCGCGGGCTTGTCGACGTACCAGCCCTCGGCGAAGGCGGCGTCCGCGGTCAGAGCGGCCTTCACGCCCTCGAGGAAGACGAAATTGTGCCGCGAGCACTTGGCGGACCCGCAGAACGGCGCGATCAGGTCCATCATGTCGGGGAACAGCGCGCCCCAGTGGAAGGTCTGCAGCGCGCCCATCGACCAGCCTGTCACCAGCCGCACGTGCTCGATCCCGAACAGCTCCGTCACCAGCCGGTGCTGGACCATGACGTTGTCGTAGGCTGTGATCTGCGGGAACCGCGGGCCGTTGTAGGGCTCCGGCGTATTGCTCGGCGACGAGGACAGGCCGTTGCCCAGCATGTTCGGCACGATGATGAAGTACTTATCGGGGTCGAGCGCCCGGCCGGGGCCGATCAGCCACTCGTTCTCGTAGTGCTGTCCCGAATACCACGTGGGGTAGACGATCACGTTGTCCTTGGCTGGGCTCAGCGTCCCGTAGGTCTTGTAGGCGAGCTTCGCCCCACGGATCGTCGCGCCGCGTTGCAGGGACACATCGCCGAGTTCAAAGATCTTGTAGTCGACCGTCATCGCGAAAACCTCCTTGGAGCGGGATCCGAGGCGCGTCGGGAAGACCGGCGCGCCTCGGACGGCGTCGTTCAGCGGTGGACGGTCTTCGAGGTCGGAAGCCCCTCGATCGGGCATTCGTCGACGCCGACCGTCGGGCGCGTGAAGGACTCGACCATCTCGCGGGTGCCCTCCGGATCGGCGATCCAGCGCTTGTAGAAGTCGTAGGGGCACTCGGCGGCGCCCTTGTCGCCTTCGCCGGAGTTGATCATGCCGGTGTAGCCGCGGTGGACCAGCTTGAAGAGGTGGTTGTTGGACTGGCTGGTCTTGCGGAAGTCGCGGATCAGCGAGACCGAGAGCTGGGCGTAGTTGATGCCGTTCTCCTCGGTGCCGCACTCGCCGAGCGTGCGGCCGTCGAAGCCGACGATCGCGGAGTGGCCGAAGTAGGAGTAGACGCCGTCGAAGCCCGTCGCGTTGGCGACCGCCACGTAGGTGTTGTTCGCCCAGGCCATGGCCTTCGCCATCACCACCTGCTGGTCCTTCGCCGGATACATGTAGCCCTGGCAGCGGACGATCAGCTCGGCGCCGCGCATGGCGCAGTCGCGCCAGATCTCGGGGTAGTTGCCGTCGTCGCAGATGATCAGGCTGATCTTCAGGCCCTTCGGACCGTCGGAGACGTAGGTGCAGTTGCCGGGGTACCAACCCTCGATCGGCACCCACGGCATGATCTTGCGGTACTTCTGAACGATCTCGCCCTGGTCGTTCATCAGGATCAGCGTGTTGTAGGGCGCCTTGTTCGGGTGCTCCTCGTGGCGCTCGCCGGTAAGCGAGAACACGCCCCAGCACTTCGCCCTGCGGCAGGCGTCGGCGAAGATCTCGGTCTCCTCGCCCGGGATCGCCGCGGCGGTGTCGTACATCTCCTTCGAGTCGTACATGATCCCGTGGGTCGAGTACTCGGGGAAGATCACGAGGTCCATGCCCGGCAGACCGGCTTTCATGCCGACCACCATGTCGGCGATCTTCCTGGCGTTCTGCAGCACCTCGGCCTTGGTGTGCAGGCGGGGCATCTTGTAGTTCACCACCGCCACGCCGACGGTGTCGTTGCTCGAACCGATGTCACCGTGAATCATGCTCAATCTCCTTGGGCCTTCGGGCGCTTCGTTTGGCGCCGCAGGCGTGGCGCGCGCCTCCGGTCGCCGCCGGCGCAGCATGCGCCAGCGCGGCGTCGGACAGCCCGCGGGGTCGAAGTGTCTGGTCTGGCGAAGCAAGGACGCGAACCGCGCCTGCGTCGCCAAATGGAATCAGCGCCAAACGACCGACGACGGCGCTGTCGCGGACGCGAAAAACAAAAAAGCCCGCCAAATCCTCTCGGGAGGATCTGTCGGGCTACATCGCCAAGCCGGATCGACCACCTTGTGATCCGGCGAAGTCGCTCGGCAGCTGCATCGCAGTCAAGCAACGCCCGGAGCTAAGCACCATCCGCGCGGAAGTTCAATAGCTCGTTGGCGTTGATGATCGCGCTCGCCATCTCCTCCATCGGCACCCGCTTCGACATGGCCTGGCGGCGGATGGTCTGGAACGCCTCCTCCTCGGAGATGCCCTGGTTGGCCATCAGGATGGTCTTGGCCTTCTGGATCTGCTGGATGCCGTTCAGCTTGCGCTCGAGCTTGCGCAGCCGGCGCGCCTGCTCCTTGCGCTCAAGCCAGAGACTGCGCGCGAGCGCGATCTGCGTCAGCAGGCCGAACGGCTTGATCGGCCGCTCGATCACCGCGAGCGCGCCGCTCTCCAGCAGCAGCGCGAGGGTCGACGGGTTCTCGTAGCCGACGATCGCGATCACGGTCGGCGGCGCCTCGGCGCGCGACCTCATCAGCTTCAGCAGCCCGTCGCGGTCCTCCTGCTCGATCGTCAGCAGCACCACGTCGGCGTTGTCGGCGTAGGCCTCCGGGATCGGCCAGGTCGTCTCCACGAAGCAGCCGATGCGCTTGAGGTGATCGACGAGCTGCTTGCCCTCCGGATCGTTCGGGTGGATCGCCTGGACGCGCAGGCCCTTGATGTCGCGCAGGATCTGGATCGCCATCGCCAGCGGCCTCAGCGCGCGCCGGGCGACGGTTCGACGAAGTCCGCGGACCAGTCGTCGAGCCGTTGCGTCACGCAGTAGGGATCGGGCTTCACGCGCACGCCGGGGTTCCAGACGATCTGGAACGCGCCCTTGGCGTCGAGCCGCGCCACCCGCGGCCAGAGGTAGGTGTGGTGGTTCTCGGCGTCGACGCGCACGCGGCCCTGAGGCGCGTCGATCTCGACGTCCATGATCTCGGCCAGCACCCGCCGCGGGTCGTCCGTGCCGGCCCGCGCCAGCGCCGCGGCCGCGAGATGGACCTGGAAGTAGGCGGCCTCCGCCGCGGAGGGGATCGGCGCGTCGGCGCCGAAGCGCTGGCGATAGGCCGCGACGAACTTGCGGGCCGCGGGCGAGCCCAGCGTCGAGAAGAAGGTCGCGGCCGAGATGTGGCCTTCGGCGACGCCCGGCCTCATTTCGGCGACGTCGGCCTCGGAGGTGGTGAGGCTCGCGATCGGCATGTCGGACGGCTTGAAGCCGGCGTCGGCGTAGGCCTCGTAGAACGCCGGGGTCGCCTGGCCGACGATGGTCGAGAAGATCACGTCGGGGCTGAGCTTCCGGATCCGCTTGATCACGCCCTTCAGATCGTCCGCGGCGGCGTCCAGCGGAATGTAGATCTCGTCGAGGATCTTGCCCCGCGACTGGACCACGAAGTCGCTCATGATCCGGTTGGTCTCGTAGGGGTAGACGTAGTTCGAGCCGACGAAGAGATAGCGCGGACCCTGGCGGGCCAGCAGGTACTTGGCGAGCTGGAATGCGTTCTGGTTCGGCGCCGCGCCGGTGTAGATGGTCTGCAGCGAGTACTCGAAGCCCTCGTAGAGCGTGGGGTAGAACAGCAGCCCGCGGAACGGCTCCACCGCCTGCAGCACCGCCTTGCGGACGCTCGACATGTAGCAGCCGAAGATCAGCCGGACGCCGTCGGCCGCGATCAGCTGCTCGGCAAGCGCCCGGAAGCGCTTGGGGTCCGAGGCGCCGTCATAGACGACCGGCTGGAGCTCCCGGCCCATGACGCCGCCGGCGGCGTTGATCTCGTCGATCGCCAGCAGCGTGGCGTTGAGCTGGGCGCGCTCGACGTTGGCGGTGACGCCCGTCATCGAGAACAACACGCCGATCCGCCAAGGCTCGCCCGTCACCGTCACGCTCCGACACAGTCCCGCTCCGACCCGCGCTCCGCGGCCGGAGGCATGGATAGACCATTTTTCGCCCGCGCAGCACGCTCGCCGCCGGCTTTGACGCGTCGCGCCCAAAATCGTGGGCCTTAAGCGCTGATCGCGATTGCGCGGAGCGCCGAGCTTCGCCCTAATAGGCCGCAGCGGCCCCGGACCAGGCTCGTCGCGCCCCCATAATCCCGGTTGCGGACCCCATGACCCTCATCACGACGCCGTCGCGCGACGACGCGGCGGTCGACGACTTCCATCGCCTGTTCGACGCCGTCGCCGCCTGCGGCGCCGCCGCGCGCGGCGGCGTCGAGCGCCAGAGCGCCAGCGCCGCCGACGGCGAGGCGCGGCGGACGTTCGCCGCGGCGCTCGAGGCGGCGGGCGCGACGGTGCGGACCGACGCGGTCGGCAACCAGTACGGCGTGTTCGCTCTTGCCGACCGGCCCGACGCTCCGCTCGTGATGCTCGGCTCCCACCTCGACAGCCAGCCGCGCGGCGGCCGCTTCGACGGCGCGCTCGGCGTCGTCGCGGCGGCGGCGGTCGGCGCGGCGCTGATGCGGGCCAAACGGGCCGGCGCGCGGTTCGACGCCGATTTCTGCGCGGTGAACTGGACCAACGAGGAAGGCGCCCGCTTCCGCCCGAGCCTGCTCGGCAGCGGCTTCTTCACGGGCAAGCACGACGCGGCTTTCGCGCTCTCCCGCGCCGACGACGCCGGCGTGACGCTGGGCGAGGCGCTCGACGCCATCGGCCAGCGCGGGGCGGACGCGCCGCCGCCGCTGCCGGCCTGCTATCTCGAGCTCCACATCGAGCAGGGCCTCCATCTCGAGAGCGCGGGCGCGGACATCGGCGTCGTCCGACGCAACTGGGGGGCGATCAAGGTCGACGTCCGGTTCCAGGGCGAGCAGGCCCACACCGGCCCGTGCCCGATGCCGCTCCGCCGCGACGCATTGCTCGCCGCCGCCTACCTCATCGCCGAGGCCCGCGCGATCGCGGAGCGCTGGCCGGGCGTGGTCCACACCTCCGTCGGCCGCATCCTCGTGGCGCCGAACTCGGCCAACGTCGTGCCGTCGGAGGTCGCGCTGTCGCTGGAAATCCGCTCGGCCGACGACGCGGTGCTGGCGGAGGCCGGCGCGCTCGGCGCCCGCGCCATCGCCGAAGCGGCGGAACGCGCCAACGTCACGGTCACGGCCGACCGCTCGGAGCGCCCGATCCGGCAACTTC
This sequence comes from Methylopila capsulata, assembly GCF_016907975.1. Taxonomy (GTDB): domain Bacteria; phylum Pseudomonadota; class Alphaproteobacteria; order Rhizobiales; family Methylopilaceae; genus Methylopila; species Methylopila capsulata. The sequence continues at coordinate 23,008 of NZ_JAFBCY010000002.1, read as the reverse complement.
CCACGGACGTCTGCGACCTCGTCGCCGCCTGCGCCGGGGCGCTCGGTCTGAGCCACCGCGACCTCGACACGGTCGCGGGCCACGACGCCATCAGTCTGCTCGGGCTTTGCCCGACGGGGCTGATCTTCGTGCCGAGCGTCGGCGGCGTCGCCCACAACGAAGGCGAGTTCACTGCGCCGGCCGACCTCGAGAACGGCCTGCGCCTCTGCCTCGAGGCGGCGTGGCGGCTCTGCCGGGCGGGCGGCTCGCCGGAACGCGCGACCCTTGCCGGAGGTCCCGCATGACCCCGTTCGGATCCGCCGCCAACGCGTTCGACGAACGGGTGGAGGCCGCCGTCGCCCGGCTGCCGCGGCTTGCGGGCAAGGTGACGCGTTACGGGCTCGCCGCGGCCGCCGTCGCCTCGCCGGTGCATCGTGGCGTGGCGTCGGACGGCGTGCGCCTCGACCTCGACGACGGCCGCTCCGTGTTCCTGAAGATCCGCCACGAGGACTGCGCCGCCGACGTCGCGCCGCAGGCGGCGGAGGCCACGCGCAAGGCCGCGGCGCTCGGCGTCGGGCCGGCGGTGGCGGACGAGGCCGAGGGCCTGCTGGCGCTCGATTTCCTCGACGCGCCCTGGCGCTACGGCCGCGTCGGCGACCTTCAGGACGCAGCCATTCTCAGCCAAGCCCTGTCGCTGACGAAGCGGCTGCACGGCGACGGTCTGATCGGCCGGCGGTTCGACCCCTTCGCCCGCGTCGCCGCGCTCTACGCGGACGCCATGAGCGCCGGCGCCCCGCTGCCGGACGATACGGACCGGCTGGTCGCGGCCTGCGCGCTGATCGGCGAGGCGACCGCGGCCGCGGGCGTCGATCTCGCCTTCTGCCGCAACGACGGCGTCGCCTCCAACGTCATGCTCCAGCCGGAGACCGGCGAGGTCCGGCTCGTCGACTTCGACCTCGCCGGCGACAACGACCCCTGGTTCGACGTCGGCGCGCTCATGAACGAGGCCTGCCGCTTCGAGGCGGACCAGCGCGCGGCGCTCGAGGCCTACGCCGGCGCCTGCGACGAACGCGTCCTGAACCGCTGCCGGCTCTATGGCGCGGTCGACGACGTGATGTGGGGGCTCTGGGGCGTCGTGCGCGCCGTCACCTCGCCCCGCACAGGCGTCGAGTTCTACAAATACGGGACGTGGCGGCTGTCGCACGCGCGGACGACCGCTGCGGCCCGCGAATTCGAGGTCTGGCTGCGGCGCCTCTGAGGCGTCGCGGGCGAGGGAGGGAGCGGGCCGCCATGCTGTCCTGGAAACGACCCGGCGAGGGCGAGAGCGCCGGCGAACGCGCGCTGGAGGCGATCCTCGCCGAAGTGCCGCGCTGGCGCGACGAGCCGCTGCGCTACCGCCCGGTGTCCGGCGGCATCAGCAACGCCAACTGGCGCATCGCGGTCGGGGAGGCGGGGGACTACTTCCTCAAGGTGCCCGGCCGCGGCACCGAGATGTTCATCGACCGTCTCGCCGCGAACGACGCCAGCCGCAAGGCCCACGCCAGCGGCTTCGGCGTCGAGGTGGTGGATTTCCTGCCCGATCTCGGCGTCGAGATCTTCGCCTTCGTCGAGGGCTACCGCGCCTCCTCGAACCTCGACTTCCTGCGCCCGACCGTGCGCCGCAACGCCGTCGCGGCGCTCAAGGCCTTCAACGACAGCGAGCCGCTAGGCCTGACCAAGACCATCTTCGACATGATCGAGGAGCACGTCGCGCAGGTGGCGGAGGTCGGCGGACGTCTGCCGCCTGACCAGCCCTTCCTGATGCGCCGCTACGCCGAGGCCAAGGCCGCGCTGACCGCCTCCGGTCTCGATCTCGTCCCCTGCATGAACGACACGCTCGCCGGCAATTTCATGATCGACGCGGCCGACAGCGTGCTGATCGTCGATTTCGAGTACGCCTCGAACAACGAGCGCGCGTTCGAGATCGCCGGCTGGTTCGACGAGATGGCGTTCCCCGAGGCGGTGGAGCGCGAGATGCTGGAGGCCTACTTCGGCGCCGTCACGCCCCAGGTCGAAGCCCGCGTCGCCGTGCTGAAGGCGCTGGCCGATCTCAAGTGGTCGACCTGGGCGATGATCCAGGAGGCGGTCTCGACGCTGGACTTCGACTTCTACAAGTACGGGACCTGGAAGCACATGCGCGCCCGCACCCTGTTCCACCACCCCGATTGGAACGCCTGGCTGCGCCGCCTCTGACCGCGAGAGCTGTGTCGGTTTTGCGTTGTTGCGCTGAATCCCCGCCGTCATTCCGGGCGAAGTCCCGGAATCCATCACCCCGCGGGTGGAGACGATCTCGACCGGCGGGCTTATGGGCCCCGGGACAGGCCCGGGGCGACGGCGGAGCATGAGGCCGCCGTGGCGCTCGCTTGACGCGAGGCCGCTCTGGCTCCCCGCCTCTCCGAAAACGAAAGCGCTCTACTCGTCCGAATGCTGCTTCGGCCGGGCGGCCTGGTTCGGGTCGAACAGGCGATACTCGCCCTCCTGCTCGCCGAGCGTGAGGCGGAGCGAGGCCGAGTCGATCGCCGTCACCAGCCAGCCGTCCAGCATGTCGCCGAGCCGGAGTTGGCTGACCGTGTTCGAGCCCATGTCCTCGACGACCGCGACGGTCTCGTCCGGTCCCTCGATCACTCCGGCGAGGCGCAGGTTCGGTTGCGGGGCCGGCGGAGGCGCCGTCGCGGTCTCCGGTTCGGGTTCGGGCTCCGCCTGGACGGCGGCGGGCGGCTGAGGCGCGCGGCGCGACGGCGTGAACAGCGGCCGGTCGCGGAACGCGGAGAGGCTGTCCGCGCCGAGCGCGTTGAGGGGGTTGAGCGCAGCTTCGGCCGCGGGCGGCGCGGGCTTGTCCTCGGCCGTTTCCTGGGCGGCGGCGCCGATCGGGAGAACCGGAAGCGCGGCCGCAAGCAGCGCCGTCAGAGCGGCGCGAAGGATCGGCGTCATCCCGCGACGAACCTCCCCGGACCGTTGATCACGACGCCGACGCGCAGCGTCGGATCCTCGGGATCGGCGTCCGCCGCGGCGTCGAGACGCCGAACTTCGAGGCGCTCGACCGTCAGCAGCGGGAGGCCCGTCTCGATCCGGCGCAGCAGTTCGAGCAGGGCGCCGTTCCGGGTGTCAAAGGTGACGCGCAGCCGGACGCGGTCGTCGATCAGGTCCTGCGCCTCTCCGGGCGCTTCGACGTCCTGGGCCTCGATCAGGCGCCCGCCGGTCGCCTCGACGGCGTCGGTCAGCAGCCGCTGGAGAGCCGCCTTGGCGAGAGCGGGGGTCGCGCCGGCCACGTAGATCGCGGACGCGTCGATCGCCGCCGCGGCGGGGCCGCCGGCCGCCGCGACCCGTCGCTCGAGCTGCGCGACGATCGCCTCCTGACCGGAGGCCAGCCGATCGACTTCGGCCGCCTGCAGGACATTCAAGGTCGAGAGCACGATCGCGGCGAGCGGCAGCAGGACGGCCGCGGTCACGAGCGCCCAGAACGCGACGCCGCGGGACGAAGCGGAGGCGCTCGCGCCTCCGAGGCTTCCCACGCTCATATCGGCCGCCTCATGCCTGCCGCCTCATGGCTGAGCCTTCGGGCCGGCCGGCCGCCGGCCGACGATCTCGAACCCGTCGCGGCCGTCGGCGTTGCGGGTCACCGGCGCGCTGAAGCGGGCCTCCGGCAGCGCGCCGGACGCTGTGAGCAGCCCGATCAGCTCGGGCGCGGCGGTCGAGACGCCGGCCAGCCGGACGCGTTCCGGATCGATCTCGAGGTCGCGCAGCGCCGTGCCGTCGGGCAGGGCGGCGGCGAGCTTGTCGACCAGGGTGACGACCGCCGTCTCCGGCCGCTTCTCCGCGATCAGGTCGCGCTCGCGCGCGCCGCCGCCGCTCGCCTGCATCAGCGTTCGGCGCGCAGCCTGCGACCGTCGCTCGAGGTCCGCCAGCCGCTCTTCCGCGCGGTGCAGCGCCCAGTAGGAGCCGGCGGCGAGCGGAATGAGCACGCCCACGACGGCGACGGCCGCGATCGCGAGGCCGCGCCGCACCCGCCTGCGGAACGGGTCTCGCCCGCCGCGCCAGAGATCCACGGACAGCGGCGCGTCGAGCGGCTCGCCCGCGCCGCCCAGCGCCGTCGGCGCGAAGCCGATCGCCGCAGCCTTTGCGATCCAGTCGTCGGCGACCTCGCGGGAGGCGGCGACGAAGCGCACGTCGAGCGAGCCGTCGGCGGCGTCGGAGGCGCGGTAGCCATAGAGCACCCGCTCGGGCGCCCAGGGGGTCAGCCGTTCGAGCCGGTTTTCGATCACGGCGTCGAGGTAGTCGCGGGTCGCCGCGGGAAAGCTCAGGGTCCGCGTCAACACCGCCCCGGCGGGAAGCCGGAGTTCGCCCTGGACCGGACCGCGCGCGGCGCCGTCCTTCGGGGCGAGACGTTTCGCCGGCGCGCCGAAGGGCGCCTCGTAGAGCGCAAGCGCGCCGTCCTCCGCCACGGCCACGCGGCGCGGCCCGCGGGCGAAGCGGGCGGCGAGCGGCGCAACGACGTCGACGATGGCCTCGGTCGCCTGGGCGAGCGTCTCCTTCAGCGCCATCGACGGCGGGCTCCCTCGGCGGCATCCCTCGCGTCGGCGCCGCAGGCGCGCGGGTCAGCCGGTCGCACGGAGCACCTCGTCGATGGTGGTGAGCCCCCGCCCGGCCTTCCAGACGCCGTCCTCGAGCATGCTGGTCATGCCGCCGTCCCGCGCCGCGCGCTGCAGGCTCGTCGGATCCGGGCGCTCCCGGATGAGGCTGCGGACGGCGTCGTCCACGCGCAGCGCCTCGAACACGCCGATCCGGCCGCGGTATCCCGACTGCCCGCAGGCGGAGCACCCGACCGCGCGGTGGAACGACGCCCCGGCCGCGAGCGTCAGGCCGCGCGCGGCCGCAAAGGCGCGGGCGTCGTCGTCGGCCGCCGCGTCCGGCCGCTTGCAGCGCTCGCACAGCCGCCGCACCAGCCGCTGGCCGATGACGCCCCGGAGCGAGGCGCCGATCAGGTAGGATTCGACGCCGAGGTCGGCGAGGCGGATGACGGCGTCCGCCGCGGTGTTGGTGTGCAGCGTCGTCAGCACCAGATGGCCGGTGAGCGCGGCCTGGGCGCCGACCGCGGCGGTCTCCTTGTCGCGCATCTCGCCGACCATGATGACGTCGGGGTCGTGGCGCAGGAACGAGCGCAGCGCGGTCGCGAAGGTGAGGCCGATCGCCGGCTTGATCTGGGTCTGATGAATGCCGGCGATCTGGTACTCGATCGGGTCCTCGACCGTCACGATCTTGCGGGCGGGATCGTTGAGCACGGCGAGCGCGGTGGCGAGCGTCGTGGTCTTGCCGCTGCCCGTCGGCCCGGTGACGACCACGATGCCGTGCGGCTCGGCGAGCAGCGCCTCGAAGGTCGCGCGATCGCGCGGGCTCAGGCCCAGCCGTTCGAAATCCAGCAGCCGCGCGTCCTTGAGCAGCATGCGCAGCACGGCGGTCTCGCCGTACATCGTCGGCGCCGTGGCGACGCGGAGGTCCGCCTCCTGGCGGCCGATCTTGACGTTGGAGCGCCCGTCCTGGGGCAGGCGGCGCTCGGCGATGTCGAGGCCCGCCAGGATCTTCACGCGCGAGATCAGCCCGGCGGCGAGGCCCTTCGGCAGCACCTGTTCGACGCGCAGCCGGCCGTCGACGCGGAAGCGCACGCGCACCTCCTCGCGGCCGGTCTCGATGTGGATGTCGGTCGCGCCGGTCTCGATCGCGCGCTCGAGCAACTGGTCGATCGAGCGCACGATCGGCGCGCCGCGGGCGAGATCCTGCAGCGCCTCGACCGTCTCGGCGCGGTCCGCGGCCGTCGAGGGCTGCGCGGAGGGGCTCGCGGCGGCGGCTTCCGCGTCGCGCTCGAACAGCAGCTCGATCTCTTCGAACGAGAGCACGGCCAGCTGCGGCGGCGCGCCGAGCGCCAGGCCGACGGAGTCGATCGCCATGTCGTCGGCGGGATTGGCGACCGCCGCGGCGAGCGCGCCGTCCCGGTCGAACGGGTAGATCCGCGCGTCCCTGAGGTAGCGGCGCGACAGCCCCTCGGTCAGGCCCTGCCGCTCCTGCACCTCCGCGAAGGTCAGGCGGGGGAGCGCGTAGGCGAAGGCGACCGCGTCGGCGAGGTCGGACGCCGGAACCGCGCCCGAGCGCCAGAGGGCCTCGAGGTCCTCGGTTCCGTCCGCCGCGAAACCACGCCGGCGCAGCTCCTGCGCGAGGGCGGGCAGGCGCGCGTCCCCGGTTTCCGCCGCTCGGACGTCCTGAGCCGTCATCCGCCGCCTCGCGATCGAATCGCCGCCGGTCCCGTCGTGGTCGCCGTCGATCGGGCCGCGCGCGTCGTCCTTCGTAGCATGCCGCGACTCGCCCGAACGCAGCGGCGTACGCTCCTGTCGCGCCGCCGTCGCACGCCGCCGCTACCGTTTCGCTTCGGCCCCACCGGCGCTCCGCCCACGAATCTGTTCATTTTCTTGGACACTACGCCCACGCGAGGATACTACGGAATTTTGTGGTTAATGTCGCCGCCGAATTCTTTAGGTCAAGCTCGAAAGGCATGTAACGTATCGGTTGACGACTGTAAAATTTGACTTCCATTTTGTCTTCTTGCTTCATGTCGTCGGGGAATGTGCGTGCAGTTGGGGTCTTCATCATGATAGCGGCGCTGCGTTTGGTGGTCGCGGCGTGCGTCTTCGCGCTCGCCGGGTGTTCGACGGTCGATCCCGCCAACGACGGCGGCGTCAGCATCGTGCAGACCGGTCTGACGACAGATCTGTCCGCGCGCCAGCCGCGCGCCGACGGGACGCAGGCGCAGGCCATGGCGTCGGGCTCGGTGGAGACGACCGGCGCGGTCGCGGCGTCGTTCGCGTCCGAACCCGAGGCCGCCGGCGGCTCCCCGCTCCGGCTGGTGACCGAGCGCAGCGAAGGCGGGGGCCGGTCGGGCGCGCTCTACCGCCTCAACTTCGAGAACGCCGACCTGCGCAACGTCGTCCAGGCGGTGCTCGGCGAGGCGCTGAAGATCAACTACGTCATGGGCGCCGACGTCGCGGGCCAAGTGACGATCTCGTCGCCGCGGGCGATGACCGCCGAGGAGCTGCTGGGCGCGCTCGAGGCGCTGCTGCAGAGCAACGGCTTCACCATGACCAAGACCGGCGGCACGATGCGGATCACCGCGGCCTCGTCCGTCGGCGGCGCGGCAGAGGCTGCGGACCGGACCACGCCGGGCTACGGCCTCTCGGTGGTGCCGCTGCGCCACGTCTCGGCCAGCACCATGGCGCAGCTCGTGTCCGGCTTCGTGGTGGACGCCGACGGGCTGAAGGTCGACGCCTCCCGCAACGCCATGATCGTGCGCGGCACCGGCCCGAAGCGGGCGGAGGCGGTGCAGGCGATCATGTCGTTCGACGCCGACTGGATGCAGGACCAGGCGGTCGGCATCTACGAGGTGCGGCGCGCGACGCCGGAGGTCGTGGTCGGCGAGCTCCGCCGCGTCTTCGACGCCGAGGAGAAGGGCGTGGGCGCGGGCGCCGTGCAGTTCAAGGCCATCGGCCGGCTGCGCGCGGTGATGGTGATCGCGAAGACCCAGGCGCTGATGCGCCGCGCCGAGACCTGGGTGAAGCGGCTCGACCGCGAGAGCGCGTCCGGGGGCGACAACGTCTTCGTCTACAAGGCGCGCTACCGCGACGCGCGCGAGCTCGCCCGCATCATGACGAGCCTGTTCCGCGCCGGCGGCGACGGCGGCGGCCGCGCGGCGGCGACCACCGGCGGGCGCTTCCCGACGGGCGGCTTGGGCGAGGGGTCGGACCTGATGTCGGACAACCGTTCGGGATCGTCGTCCTCGTCCTCCTCCCCGTCCGGAAACGGCGCGGTGTCGAACGTCGCCGATCGCGGGTCGAACGCCGGGAACGCGTCGGGGCAGCAGGGCTCGACCGCGTTCAACAGCCCCTACTTCGGCGACGGCGCCAGCGCGGCGGCGGAAACGGGCGGCGGCGGCGGGGGGGAGACCATCGACCTCTCCCGGCAGAACGACGACCGCGGCGGCAGCAAGGTGCTGATCAGCGCCGATCCCGCCAACAACGCCGTCGTGACCTACGCCGACGGCTTCACCTACCAGAAGATCCTGACCGCGCTCCGGCAGCTCGACTCCGCGCCGCTGCAGGTCGCGATCAGCGCCACGATCGCCGAGGTGCAGCTCAACGACGACATGAAGAACGGCGTCGAGTATTTCGTGAAGAGCGGCGGCGTGGGCCTCGGCCGCAACAACGGCTCGTTTAGCCTGTTCGGCACAGCGGCAAACGCGCTGTCGAAGCAGACGCCCGGCTTCAACCTGCTGATCGGGACCAATTCCAACCCCGACGTGGTGATCTCGGCGCTCGACCGCGTGACGAACGTCGAGGTGCTGTCGTCGCCATCGCTCGTGGTCGCCGAGAACCAGGTCGCGAACTTCCAGGTTGGCGACGAGATCCCGATCGTGACCCGACAGGCGCAGAGCGTCGAGAACGTCGACTCCCCGCTCGTCAACCAGGTCGAGTTCAAGAACACCGGCATCATCCTCAACGTCATCCCGCGCATCGGCCAGAACGACGCGGTGACGATGCAGATCGAGCAGGAGATCTCGTCGGTCGCGAGCGGCGCCGACACCCTGACGCCCACGATCTCCAAGCGCCGCGTGGCGAGCAACATCTCGGTGGTCAGCGGCCAGACGGTGCTGCTGGCGGGCCTGATCAGCAAGCGCAACGAGCGCGGCAAGAACGGGCTGCCGATCCTCGGCGACCTCAAGGGCATCGGCAACCTGTTCAGCCAGCGCTCGAGCGCCAAGGACCGCACGGAGCTCGTGGTGTTCATCCGCCCGGTCGTCATCCGCAACGGCGAGGACGCCCAGTCGGTGGCCGAGGAGTTCCGCTCCCGGCTGACGTCGATGGGCGGCCCCCGCCCGGCGTCCTACACGAAGTGACGCCGCGGCGATGACCGCCGGGGCCGTCGCCTCCCGCTCCGACGCCGCCCTCGGCGCCGCGGCGCTCGTCGCCGCTGCCGCGGGCGGGCTCGGCGGTTCCTGGCTCCTGCTGCCGACGGCGGCGGCGCTGGTGACGGCGTGGATCGCGTGGCGGGACGCGCAGAGCTTCATCATTCCCAACGAGGCCGCCGCGGCGCTCGCGGCGCTCGGGATCGCGGCCCGCTTCGCAGAGGGCGGGGGAACGACCGACGTCCTCGGCGCGCTGGCGGTCGACGTCGTCCTGACGGGCGGTCTCCTCTGGGGCGTTCGGGAGGTCTATTTCCGCGCGCGCGGCCGGGACGGGCTTGGGCTCGGCGATGTCAAGCTCGCGGCGGCGGCGGGCTGCCTAGCCGGCGCGGCGGGCTTCGCGGTCGCGCTGTTCGCGGCGAGCCTCGCCGGCCTCGTCGTCGCGGGCCTCCGCCGCGCCGGCCGCGAGGATCGCCTTCCCTTCGGCGCGCTGCTCGCGCCGGCGGTCTGGGTGGTGTGGGCGGCGGCCGGCTTCGCGGCGCCGGGCCTCCTCGGATGATCCCGGCGCGCGCGATCCGCCCCGGGCGCGGGGGCTGAGCCGTGGCCACGTTCGAATACCGCGCGGTCAGCGCGGCGGGCCAGATGCTCACTGGCGTGATGGAGGCGGCCTCCCGCGCCGAGGCGCTCGCCCATCTCGAACGCTCGAACGTCACCCCCATCGACGCGCGCGAGACCCAGGGCGGTCCGCGGCGGACCTGGCGCGAGATGCTGACGCCGGAGCCGCCGCCCGAGCACATCACCGCCTTCACGCTCGATCTCGCGATGATGCTGAAGGGCGGCGTCACGCTCGACGAGGCGCTGCAGATACTCGCCGAGATGGAGTCGCGGCGCTGGCTCGCCAAGCTCATCCGCCAGCTCCATGGCGAGCTTTCGGGCGGCAAGAGCTTTTCAGCGGTGCTCGCGATGCACCCCAAGATCTTCCCGCCGGTCTACGTCCAGACCATCGCCGTCGCCGAGAGCGCCGGACGACTGGAGGCGGCGCTGGGCGACCTCGCCTCCGAGCGCCAGCGCAACGAGACGCTGAAGCGCAAGTTCGTCTCGGCGATCGCCTATCCCTCCTTCCTCGCGGTCGCGGCGGTGGGCGTGCTGTGCTTCGTGCTGCTGTTCGTGGTGCCGCAGTTCGAGGGCGCGCTGCAGGGCTTCCAGAGCCGCATGTCGCCGTCCTCCAGGATGGTGTTCGACCTCTCCCGCTGGTTCCGCGCCAACGTCGACCTGGTCTTCGGCGGCGCCGCGCTGGCGCTGGCGCTGGGGCTCGTGCTCAGCCGCATCGGGCGGAACGGCTCCATGCTCGTCAGCCTGCTTGCGCGGGCGCCGCTGACGCGGACGGTGCTCGCCTACGAACTCACCGTCGCTTTCTGCCGCACGCTCTCCATCCTGCTCGCGAACGGCGTGCCGATCACCGTCGCGCTCCGGCTGGTGCGCGACGTGGTGCGGCCGCCGGCCGCGCGCGCCGCGATCGATCTCGCGGCCGCGGACGTCCGCCACGGCGAGCGGGTCTCGGCCGCGCTTGCCCGCCACGGCTTCCTTCCGGCGCACGTCACGCAGATGCTGCGCGTCGGCGAGGAGGCGGGGCAGCTCGCCGACAGCGCCGCCCGCGTCGCGACGTTCTACGAAACCAAGCTCGAAACCTCGCTCAACCGGCTGACGGCCGTCATCGGACCGGCGATGATGATCGTCGTGGCCTGCCTCATCGCCTGGCTCATCATCTCGGTGATGTCGGCGCTCATCAGCATCAACGACCTTTTGGTTTGAACGCGTCATGACCCTCGCCGCACACCGCCGAAACCGCCGCGCCCGGGACGCCGAGGGCGGCTTCACGCTCGTCGAGCTGCTCGTCGTGCTGGTCATCCTCAGCCTCGTGATGGGCCTCGTCGGCCCTCGGGTCCTGAGCTACCTCTCCAGCTCGCGCGAGCGCGCGGCGAAGCTGCAGATCAAGTCCTTCACGAGCGCCCTCGACCTCTATTTCTTTGACATGGGCCGCTACCCCTCCGGCTCCGAGGGGCTGGCGGCGCTGGCCCGCGCGCCGGCCGGCGAGAGCCGCTGGGCCGGGCCTTACCTGCAGCAGGGCTCCGTGCCGGCGGACCCCTGGGGCAAGCCCTACGAGTACCGCACGCCCGGGCGCGGCATGCCCTACGGCATCACCTCGCTCGGCGCCGACGGCCAGCGCGGGGGCGAAGGTGAGAACGCCGACATCTCCAACGACTGACCGCGGAGACCCGCGCGCGGGCTTCACGCTGGTGGAGCTGATGCTGGCGCTCGCCGTGATGGCGATCGTGGCGGGCCTCGCGCTGCCGTTCGTGCGGATCGAGGAGAGCTACGCCGGCCTGCGCGCGCAGGCCTATCAGGCCGCGGCGCTGCTTCGGGCCGACCGCGCGGCGGCCCTGCGCTCGGGCCGCACGGTCGTCGCGGTCGTCGATTTTCCCGGCCCGCACCTGCGCTCGGGCGCGACCGGGGCGGTGGTCGACCTCTCGCGCGGGCTCGCGGTGCGCGCCTCCGGCCTCCGGCAGGGCGGGGTGGCGTTCTACCCCGACGGCCGCTCCTCCGGCGGCGCGCTGGCGCTCGCCACCCGCACGGCGCGGATCGACGTCGAGATCGACGAGATCACGTCGAGCGTCTCGATCCGGCCGAAGACCGCAGACGAGCGATGACGCGCGCCATGAGACGCGCCATGAGACGCGCCGCCAGACGCGCAGGCAGGGGCGGGCCGCGCGAGGGTTTCACGCTGGTCGAGACGCTGGTGGCGCTCGCGGTGGTCGCGGTCGTCGGGGTGGCGCTCCAGCGCGGCGTGGTCTCCGCGCGCTTCGCGCTCGCGCGCGCCGAGGCGCTGCTGGAGGCGGAGGCCGTCGCCCGCGACGTGCTGGAGAACCGGCTTGACGCGCTGGCGCCCGGCGTCGGGACCCTCCGCGGCGACGACCGCGGCCTCGTCGTCACCGTCACGAGCGAGGCGCTGGACCTTGCCCTGCCGCCGCCCGGCCCGCCGGACCCGGCGGAAGGCCCCGCTCAGGCGCCGGGCCGCGAGCCGGGGCAGCGTCCGGCGCCGGGGCAGGGGCCCGTGCAGATCGCGGCCGGCGCGCCGCGGCAGGCCGGCGAAGGGCCGGGCGGCGAGGCGGCGGCGGACGCGGAGCTCGGCCGGTTCACGCCGCTGCGCGTGACCATCCGGGTCGATCCCGCCATCGGGCCGCCGCTGGTGGTGGAGACCCTGCACGCGGCGCCCGCGCCATGACGCGCCTCGGGCGAAGCCGCGACGCGAGGAGCCAAGTCGGCGGCGAGGCCGGGTACCTGCTGGTGGAGGCGCTCGCGACGCTGACGCTCGCGGCGCTGGTGCTGGCCGGGCTGCTGGCGCTGGGCGGAGGCCTGTCGCGGGTCGCCGACCGCATCGCGGGGCGGGTCGAGGCGAACGAAGCAGGGAGGCTGGCGGTCGCGGCCATGGCGCGCGACATCGCCCAGCTGTCCCGCCGCCGGTTTCCCGGCGCGCAGGAGCCGCGCTTCGCCTTCTACGGCCAGACCGACCGGCTCGTCTTCGTCGTCGAGGCGCCGCAGCAGGACGGCCTGGCGCGACCGGTCGTGGTCGCCTACCAGGCCGACGGGCCGGGCGCTGCGCTCCGGGCGGAGGGCGAGCTGCCGGTGGGCGCGCAGAGCCTGGACGACGTCGCCCTGTCGCGTCCGCACCGCATGCCGTTCGGGAACGCCGAGCTGCGCTTCGCCTTCGTGGAGCGCCTGAAGAGCGGCGGCGAGCTCATCACCGACGCCTGGTCGCGCTCCGACCTGCTGCCGGCCGCGATCCGGATCGACCGGCTCGATCCGGCGAGCAAGCGTCTCGTCGCTTCCCGCCGCGTCGCGATCGTCTCCGAGACCGAGCCGGGCTGCGCCGCGCCCGAGTTCGCCTTCTGCAGCACCAAGAAGAAGCCGGCGCCCGGCGGCCCGCCGTCCGACCAACCGCCGCCGCAGCAGCAGGAGCGGGACTGATGCGGGGCGGGCGGGACGGGTTCGTTCTGGTGTCGGCGCTGGCGGTGCTGGCGGTGCTCGCTGCGGTCGTGGTGGGCGCCTGCGTGCTGGTGCGCTCTTCGGTCGCCGAGGCGCGGCTCGCGCGCGACCGGCTGACGGAGGACGCGCTGATCCACGCCGGCCTCGAGTTAGCGGCCTATCAGCTCGTCGCGCTGCGGCGGCCGCCGTCGGAGCTGGCGGGCCAGCGGCTGCGGCTCGACGCCGGCGTCGTGACGCTGTCGGCGGTGGCGGAGGCGGGCAAGGTCGACCTCAACGGCGCTGATCCCAAGCTGCTCGCGGGCCTCTGGCGGACGCTCGGCCTGACCGCGATGACGGCCGAGACCTTCGCCGACCGCGTGGTCGACTGGCGCGATCCCGACGGCAAGCGCGGCCGGGCGGGCGCCGAGCGCCGGGACTACGAGGCCGCCGGCCTTCCCGGACCCGCCGACGACGCCTTCGCGACCGTGGACGACGTGCGCAACGTGCTCGGGGTCGGCGTCGCCGAGGCGCGCGCGCTGAAGCCTTTCCTGACGGTCGCGAACCCGCGGGGCCGGGTGTCGGCGCTCGAGGCTCCGCCCGAGGTGCTGCGCGCGACGCCCGGCCTGAGCCGGCCGGTGCTCGATCAGATCCTCGGCCTGCGGCGGCGCGGGGCGGCGTCGATGCAGGCGGTCCAGCAGCTGCTCGGCGGCGGGAGCGCGGCGCCGCTCGGGGCGTTCTACGGGCCGGCGTTCCGCGTCGAGATCGCGATCGAGGACGCGCGCCGGAGGCCCGCGCGGGCGTTCGAGATCCTCCGCGGCGAGGGGCCGCGGCTGTTCCGGGTGCTGCGGGAGGAGCGGTGACGGGGCGCCGTCCGGTCACGGATTCGCGAGCTTTCGTCGCGCCATCTTGCGCTGCGGCGCCGGCGATCTAACTCACGGCTCACCAGAACGGTCCGGGCCCCTCTGGCGATCCTTTCACGGTCGCGATGTCGGACCTGCGCTTCAACCAAGGCGCAGCGTCGGCGGCTGTCCGCGCGCGCTTGAGACCGTGAGAGATCATCCTGATGGAGCTTCTTCCGTCGTTTCTGTTCGCCGAGATCGTCGGCAAGCCGGCCTGGCTCTGGCTGGCGTTCCTCGGCCTCGTCGCGGTGCTGCTCGCCTTCGACCTCGGCGTGCTGAACCGCAAGGGCAAGGAGCTCGGCGTCGCCGAAAGCCTCAGGCTCTCAGTGTTCTACATCGCCGTCGCGGTCGCCTTCGGCGGCTGGATCTGGTGGTCGATGGGCCCCGAAGCCGGCATGAACTACTACACCGGCTACGCGATCGAGAAGGCGCTCTCGATCGACAACGTCTTCGTCATCTCGCTGATCTTCAGCTACTTCGCGATCCCAGCGCGCTACCAGTACCGCGCCCTCGTCTGGGGCATCCTCGCCGTGCTCGTGCTGCGCGGCCTGATGATCGGCGTCGGCGCGGCGCTGGTGCAGGACTACGACTGGATCATGCTGGTGTTCGGCGCCTTCCTCGCCTTCACCGGCGTGAAGATGCTGTTCGCCGGCGACGAGGAGGCCGACCTCTCCGAGAACAAGGCGGTGCGCTGGCTGTCGAAGCGCATGCGCGTGACGCCGGAGCTGCACGGCGAGCGCTTCTTCGTGCGCCAGCCGCACCCGGTGACCGGCAAGCTCGTGCTGTGGACGACGCCGCTGTTCCTGGCGCTGGTCGTGATCAACGTCGCCGACCTCGTGTTCGCGGTCGACTCGGTGCCGGCGATCTTCGCGATCACCACCGACACCTACATCGTGTTCACGGCGAACATCATGGCGGTGCTCGGCCTGCGCGCGCTCTACTTCGCGCTCGCGGCGATGGCGGCCCGCTTCGCCTACCTGAAGTATGCGCTCGCGCTCGTGCTGGTGTTCATCGGCGCCAAGATCTTCTGGGCGCACTTCTTCGGCAAGGTCGACCCCGCGATCTCGCTCGGCGTCACCCTCGCGCTCATCGCCGGCGGCGTGCTGGTCTCGCTCTGGAAGACCAAGGGCGAGCCGGTCCCCGCGACGATCGACCAGGGCTGACCGGGCTCGGCGTCGCCCCCCGGGACAAGCCGCGGCGATGGCCTATAACGCTCTGCGGGATCTCTCGCGGAGCGTCGCGCCATCTTCTCCGGACCTCTCCAGCCGTTTGAAATCGCCGTCACCGCCGCGCATGTCGCGGCGGCGTCCGCCGCGACCGTGCACGCGCTGCTGCGGAAACGCGACGTGCGGGCGGCGATCGGCTGGATCGGCGTCGTCTGGCTGTCGCCTTTGTTCGGCGCGCTCCTCTACTTCGGCTTCGGCGTCAACCGCGTGCACCGCAAGGCGCAGCGCCTGCGCGGGCTCAAGAGCCCGCGGCTCTACGGCGCGCGTGGACGAGGCGCCGACCGCGCCATGGAGAGGCTGAAAACCGCGGTGGGCGCCATCACCCGGGTGGACCTGGAGGAGGGCGCCGTCGAGGCCGTGCTCCAGTCGGGCGACGAGGCCTACCCCCAGATGCTGGCGGCGATCGACGCCGCGACCACCAGCGTCTCGCTCTCCACCTTCATCTTCCGCGCCGACGGGCCGGGCCTGCGCTTCATCGAGGCGCTGGCGCGCGCGCATCGACGCGGGGTCGCGGTGCGCGTGCTGATCGACGGCATGGGCGGCGGCTTCTTCCTCTCGCCCGCCTACCGCCGGCTGCGGACCAGAGGCGTGCCGGCCGCGCGGTTCCTGCACTCGATCTGGCCGTGGAAGATGCCGCTGCTCGACCTGCGGCTGCATAAGAAGGCGCTGATCGTGGACGGCGAGCTCGCCTTCATCGGCGGCCTGAACATCGCGGCCGAGAACGTGCTGGCCGAGCCTGCGCGACACCCCGTCCGGGACACGCATTTCCGGCTGGTCGGCGGCGTCGTCCAGCAGATCGCCGACAGCTTCGACGACGACTGGGCCTTCGCCACCGGCGAGGACACGCCGGAGCGCACGCGGCCGCCGGCCAGGGAGACGCCCGGCGCGCCGGCGCGGGCGGTGGCCTCCGGGCCCGACCACGCCGTCGATCAGCTGGCGCTGGTGCTGCTCTCCGCAATCACCGCCGCGCGCAAGACCATCCGCATCGCGACGCCCTACTTCCTGCCCGAGGAGCAACTCATCACCGCCCTGCAGCTCGCGGCGCTGCGGGGGGTGGAGGTCGATCTCGTGATGCCCGCGGAGAACAACCACCGCATGGTGGCCTGGGCGTCCGCCGCCCACATCCGCCCCTTGATCGAGGCGGGCTGTCGCCTGTGGCGCTCGCCTCCGCCTTTCGACCACTCCAAGCTGATGACCGTCGACGACGAATGGTGCCTGATCGGCAGCGCCAACTGGGACGCCCGCAGCCTGCGGTTGAACTTCGAGCTGACTGTGGAGTTGTACGACGCCGCCCTCGCGGCGCGACTGTCGGCGCTGATCGACGCCAAGCGCGGCGATCCCGTCACGCTCGCCGACATCGACGGACGGATGTTCGCCGTGAAGCTGCGCGACGCCACCGCCCGCCTGCTTTCCCCCTACCTGTAGGAGCCGTTCATGGTCCCCGACAGTCTCCACAGCGGTTTCACGGTGGCCGAACGCGACCTGCGTTTCGCGCTCCGCGGTCGCCCCGTGCGTGTCCCGGGGCCCATAAGCCCTCCGGTCGAGATCGGCTTCGCCGGCGGGCATATGGATTCCGGGACTTCGCCCGGAATGACGGCGGGGTTCGTCGCATCGCCCCAGACCGAAACAGTCGCCGGGAGCCGCCGCCGCCCGTGAAGGTCGCTTCGTACAACATCCACAAGTGCCGAGGCACGGACGGCAAGGTCGAGCCGGGCCGCATCGCCGCCGTGCTGGGCGAGATCGGCGCGGACCTCGTCGCGCTGCAGGAGGTCGACCATCGCTTCGGCAAGCGGCTGGGGCTGCTCGACCCGGAGGTCGTGAAACAGCAGGCCGGGCTGCACCTGCTCGCCCAGTCCGACGCGCCCGGCGGCCATGGCTGGCACGGCAACGCGCTGCTGGTGAGGCGTGAGCCCTCGGTCTACCGCCGCCAGCGCATCCGGCTCCCCGGCGTCGAGCCGCGCGGGGCGATCATTGTCGAACTCGACCTCGGCGAAGGGCCGTTCCGGGTCATCGCCGCGCATTTCGGCCTGCTGCGGCGCTCGCGCGTCAGCCAGGCCGACACGCTGGTCGCGGCCTTCGGCTGGTTGAAGCCGATGCCGACGATCCTGCTCGGCGACCTCAACGAGTGGCGGCGCGGGCGGCGCTCGTCGCTGAACGCCTTCGAGCCGTTGTTCGGCGAACATCCGCATCTGCCCAGCTTCCCCTCGCGGCGGCCGATCTTCCCGCTGGACCGGATCCTCGGCTGGCCGCGCGGGCTGGTGCAGGCCCTCGCCGTCCACGACACTCCGCTCGCCCGCAAGGCGTCCGACCACCTGCCGCTTACGGCGGAAGTCGATCTGGCGCATCCCGGAGCTTTGCTGCGCCATGGCGGCTGATGGGGGAGGGGGCGCGCCGGGTCGCGTGATCCCGGTCGCCGGTTTCGACGGCGTCCTGACGACCGCGGACCTGCCGTTCGACGCGGCGGACCGGGCCGCGATCGCGGCTCACTGGGCCAGCGAGGTCGCGGCGAAGCCGAAGCTGTTCGACGGCCGCGTGCTCATCGCCCTGGACACGCGGATCGAGGCGGACCGGCTCGTCGCGCGGCACGTCGAGATCGGATTCTCGGCGTTCCACTGGTGGCGGCTCCGCAGCGAAGCGCGCGGCCTCAGCAACGTCTTCGGCGCGGCCGCCGTCGTGACGGCCGACGGCGCCGTTCTGCTCGGCCGCATGGGCGCGCACACCGCCGCCGCCGGCATGTCCTATTTTCCCTGCGGCACGCCGGATCTGTCCGACGTCGTCGACGGCCGGGTCGATCTCGAGCGGTCGATCGCGCGGGAGCTGCAGGAGGAGACAGGGCTCGCGGCGCCGCTGGCGCGCCCTTGTCCCGAGGCCTTCGCCGTGTCCGCGCCGAAGGTCACCGCCTACGTCCGTCGCTACGAAACCGACCTCGACGCCGACGAGCTGGAGCGGCGGATCGCGGCGCACCTCGCCGCCGACCCCGAGCCGGAGCTCGCCGGCGTGGTCTTCGTGCGTTCCGTCGACGCGCTCACGGAGACGTCGCCGCCCTACGTGCGCCTCGTCCTGCCGCACCTGCTCGGGCTTTGAGTCGAGGTTCACCCGCTTCCGACGGTGGTTTACGCCGCAAACTGCTGCGACCAGGCGGTGGAGCGCGATCGCGTCCGACGCTTGGACGGCGTGATCAATCGGAGCCGATCAGGGTCTCAGGCCGCGGCCTTCAGCGTGGCCATGTCGATGACGAAGCGGTACTTCACGTCGCTCTTCAGCATCCGCGCATAGGCGGTCTCGATCTCGGCGATCGGGATGATCTCGATCTCGGACGTGATGCCGTGCTCGCCGCAGAAGTCGAGCATCTCCTGCGTCTCGGCGATGCCGCCGATCAGCGAGCCCGCAAAGTTGCGGCGCTTGAAGATGAGGCTGAACACCGCGACGGCGAGCGGATCCTCCGGCGCGCCGACCTGGCAGAGCGTGGCGTCGCGCTTGAGCAGACCGAGGTATTCGTTGATGTCGTGCTGGGCCGCGACGCAGTCGAGGATGAAATCGAAGCTGCCGGCGTGCGCGCCCATTTGGGCCGCGTCCTTCGAGATCACCACCTCGTCGGCGCCGAGCTTTTTGGCGTCGTCCACCTTGTTGGGCGAGGTGGTGAACAGCACGACATGCGCGCCCATGGCGTGGGCGAGCTTGACGCCCATGTGGCCGAGGCCGCCGAGCCCGACGATACCGACCTTCTGGCCGGGGCCGACCTTCCAGTGCTTGAGCGGGGAGTAGGTGGTGATGCCGGCGCAGAGCAGCGGCGCGACCGCCGCAAGCTCGAGATTTTCCGGGAGGCGCAGCACAAAGGCCTCGTCGACGACGATTTCCTTCGAGTAACCGCCGAAGGTCACCTTGCCCGTCTGCTTCTCGACGCCGTTGTAGGTGCCGACGAAGCCGTTCTCGCAGTACTGCTCCAGGCCCTCCTGGCAGCTCGGGCAGGTGCGGCAGGACTCCACCATGCAGCCGACGCCGGCGAGATCGCCGACCTTGAACTTCGCGACCTCGCCGCCGACCTCGACGACCTTGCCGACGATCTCATGGCCGGGCAGGCAGGGGTAGACCGTGTTCTTCCACTCGTTGCGGGCGGTGTGGAGATCCGAATGACAGACGCCGCAATAGGAAATCGCGATGCGGACGTCAGTGGGCCCGACGTCGCGGCGCTCGAACGAGAACGGCGCGAGCGGCTGGTCTGCGGACTCGGTGGCGTAGCCGATGCAAGCGAACATGGAATAATTCCTTTGATCGAGAAACGGACATGGGGCGCGCGCGACCGCTCCGCACGCCGTCGACGTCGCGAGGAAGATGGCGCCGACGGTCGAGGCGACGATTGCGCCATTGCATCGCGCCCCGCGGGAAACTGCAAGTCGGCGGGGGGAGGGGGCTAAGCGGCCCCCTCGATGCCGTCGAACGAGCAAACGACGCCGCGGCGCTGCGCGGGCGCGCTTGCGATCGCCGCGAGGATCAGGCGGCGACCGGCGTGACGCCAGCGCCGTAGACGCGGACCGCCCCCTTGCCGCCGGCCTTCGCCGCATAGAGCGCGGCGTCGGCGCGCGCGAACAGCTCCTCCGGCGTGCCGTCGCCGTGGGCGACGCCCACCGAAGCGCCGAGATCGAGGGCGATCCCGCCTGCGACCACCGCCGTGCGGATGTCCCGGACGATCCGGCCGGCGAGCTCCTCCGCGAGGGCGGCGTCGGCCGCCGACAGGAGGACGGCAAACTCGTCGCCTCCGATCCGCGCGACGAGGGCCGCCTCCCGGGCCGCCCGTTTGAGCCGGTCCGCGGCCTCCGCCAGACAGGCGTCGCCGCGGGCGTGGCCGAGCGTGTCGTTGATCTGCTTGAAGCCGTCGAGGTCCACGAGGACCAGGGCGCCGAACCCGTGCTCGGGCGATTGCGACGCGGCCATCGCGTCGAGCCGCGCCTGGAACTGGCTGCGGTTGGCGAGACCCGTCATCGGGTCGAACTCCGCGAGCTGGCGCATCCGCTCCTTCAGCGCCGTCTCCTCGGTGATGTCCTGCTTCATGCCGAAGATCCGCGCCGGCGCGCCGTTCTCGCATTCGACGGTCGCGGTGATGCGGATGACGCGGCGTCGCCCCGCCGCCGTGACGATCTGGACGTCCAGCGAAAAGCCGTCGCGGCGGGCGATCGCCGCCGCGCGGGCGGCCTCCATTTCCCGGCGCGCCGTATCGACGTAGAATGCGAGCGTGATCCGGCGGTCGATGAAGGAGCCGCGGGGCAGGTCGAACAGGTCGTAGACCACGTCGCTCCAGCGCAGCTCCTCGGTCGAGAGGTCGCACTCCCAGACGCCGATGCTGGCCGCTTCCGACGCGCGCTCGAAGGTCTTGCGGCGGTGCTCCAGGGCGGCGGCCTGTTGGCGGATCAACTGCGCCTGCGCGGCGATCTGCGCCTTCAGCTCAAGAACCGCCTCGAGAACGTCCGCCAGATCGGCCTTGGCCGCCATGTCCCGTCACACCGTCGTCCGCGCCGTGCGCGGTTTGAGGAGGATGATAATCACAGAGCGATTAAAGAGGTCTGAGCGGTCGCGGCCGTCACAGGCCATGGCGCGCGCGGAACCAGGGCACGAACGTCGCGACGCCGCGCTCGAGCGACGTGGTCGGGGACCAGCCGAGGTCGCGCGTGGTCGCCGTGATGTCGGCGAAGGTGTCCTTCACGTCGCCGGGCTGCATCGGCTCGAAGACGCGCACGGCCTCGCGGCCGGAGGCGGCCTCGATCAGCGCGATCAGCGTGAGGAGTTGTTCGGACCGGCTGTTGCCGATGTTGTAGAGGCTGTGCGGCGCGCGGCTGCCGCCGGGCTTCGGCGCGCCGTCGTCGGGGGGAGGGCGGTCGAGCGCGGCGAGGACGCCGGCCACGACGTCGTCGACATAGGTGAAGTCGCGCCGCATGTCGCCGCCGTTGAACACCCGGATCGGCCGGCCGGCGAGGATCGCGTCGGTGAACAGCCAGACCGCCATGTCCGGCCGCCCCCAGGGCCCGTAGACCGTGAAGAAGCGGAGGCCGGTCATCGGCAACCGGTAGAGATGGGAGTAGGACTCGCTCATCAGCTCCCCCCCCCCCTTCGTCGCCGCATACAACGACACCGGCCGCGCGACCGCGTCGTCCACAGAGAAGGGCAGGGCGTCGTTGCCGCCATAGACCGAGGACGACGAGGCGTAGACGAGATGGCCGACCTCGAGGCGGCGCGCGAGCTCGAGGAGATTGAGGTGGCCGACGAGATTGGAGCGGGCGTAGGCCCGTGGGTTCTCGATGGAGTAGCGGACGCCGGCCTGGGCCGCGAGATGGATGATGCGGTCGACCGGGCGCCCCGCCACGGCGGCGTCCACCGCTTCATGGTCCGCGATGTCCGCTTCGACGAAATGGAAACGATCCGCGCCGGGCGCCTGCGCGAGCGCCGCGAGCCGGTCGCGTTTCAGTTGCGGCGGATAATACGGGTTGAGGTCGTCGAGGCCGATGACCTCTTCGCCGCGCGCCAGCAACGCCCGGGCGACATGGTGGCCGATGAACCCGGCGGCGCCGGTGACGAGGATCGCCATGGTGGGTCGGATGCTCCTCGGGCCGGCGCGGCGCGCCGGACCCGCGTCGGCTGGACGTCTGGCGCGGCTGTAAACGGAGACGCCTTAGGCCGCAATAGACGCGCTTGGCGAGGAGCCACCGTTCGTGGCGCGCGGAGGTTCAGGAGGGCGGGACGCCCGCCCGCCGCCGCCGCGCCTTCGCTCGCGCCGCCGCAACGAATTTATCCAGATGCGGGCGACCTCCCGCTGAGGACGATTTATTTGTTCGCGGGGTCTCTGTCCTCCGCGGCGTAGAGACGCTCCGTGGCGTCGTCGGACGTCGACATCGGCGCCTTCGCGCCGCGCCGTCGAACCGCGGCATAGGCCAGCACGGCCCCCGCCAGCAGTATTCCGACCACCCAGAGCATGTAAGGCGTCCCGCTGACTGCGCTTTCGGTCATGTCTTTCTCCGTTGTCTGTCATTGAACAACCCCTTGCGACAGGCAACGTTCCGCCTCTTGGCGCCGCGGCGGGCCGCGGACCGCCCACCGCCCCGGAGGACCGACCGCTTCCGCCGGTTTTGCTCATAGCCGAGCGGCGCGTTCGTGCATCCGCGTCGACGCACGGCGAATGCCGGGCGCCCCTCATCGTTCTTGATCCCGAATGGCGGCCTCTTACATTTTCTGCCGCCGGCCGTGGAGGCGCCGGCGATGATGGCGCAGCGGCGCCGCGACGCGCCGCTTTGGCCCGAACAGGGTGGAGTTTGGAGATGAGCTTCAAACGCGTTTCAGACGATCAGAACAACTTGGTTCGCCGGCCAGGAACGGCGGACCACTCACTCTTCGCGCATCCCGACGAGGTGATGGACGATCCACGCCTGCCGCCTGCCGAAAAGCGGGCGATTCTCGCCGCCTGGGCGTCGGATCGGTACGCGATCGAGGAAGCGCCCGGCCTGCGGCAGCTCGAGAGCGGCGCGATTGTTCCGCTCGACGCGATCCGCGCGGCGCTTTGCGCCCTCAACTTGGCGGAGCCGCCGCGCGCGGTGATCCGACGGGCCGCCCCAAGGCGGTTTCGGTTCAGGCGGCGTCGAGCCAACCTGCGCGTGACGCAGGATCGCAGTCCCGACGACGATCCGCCGCCGCCGAAGCCTGTCCGCATGCGCCTTCGGGTCGCGTGACGGACGCGACGACGGCTGAGACGGCGTGCGAGACGAGCTCTGCGCCGGATGACAGCGGGGCGAGGGACGAAGGCTCCACCCCGCTTGCGAACGCGCGCGGGGTCGTGGTTTGTTTTGGTTATTTCTGAGTTTTGAACGACGACAGCCCCGCTTTTTGGGCGGGGCTGTTTGGTTGTTTTGGTTGCGGGG
>NZ_JAFBCY010000001.1 GCF_016907975.1 Methylopila capsulata | reverse complement strand
GCCCAATGTCAGGAGACTAACTCGCCGCCGCCGGAACCCTCAGGCCCCGCCGCCGGTGTGCCGCTATATAGGCCGCACGCTCCGAAGCTGTCAACACGGCGTCACACGAAAAAATGCGGGGCTGTGGGCGGCCGGTGGAAAAGCCGTGCTGCGACGCAGCGGAAGGCCGTGACGCTCTAGGCGAAAACCCTAAGTAATTGAATCAATGGTCTTCCTCGCGACGCGAGGGTTGCGCCGGGACTTTCGGTCCAGGGTGCGGTCGCCGCCCTCGGTGATTTGCGCGAGGCGCCTGCGCGAAGGCCGTGCTTGATCATGACAGCGTCACACGACGGCAATGCGCGCATGTCTTCGCGGACGCGGCGCGGCGGTCGTCGCCAGGCCGGTCCGCCTGGAGGAGCCCAGCGCATGCCGAACGTCGCCGCCCCGGCCCTGTCCGACCCCCGCGAGCGGGAGCTCAAGTTCGACGTGGGGCGCGAGGACCTCGCCGTTCTGGCCGATCGGCTGGCGGACACGCCCGGCGCCGTGCGGCGCCCTCGGACGGCGAAGCTTCTGAGCACCTATTTCGACACGGCGGACCACGCGCTAGCGGCGGCGGGCGTCACGCTGCGGGTCCGGAGGGAAGGGCGGTGGCGCGTTCAGACGCTGAAGCAGGGGGAGGTGGGGGCCGGGGTATCGGATCGGCTCGAACGCGAGCGCCGCGTCTACGCCGACGTTCCCGCGCTCGATGCGGAGGAGGCGGCCCTCGTCGAAGCGGTCGTCGGGCGTGTGGTCACCGGAGACGACCTCGCGCCGGTCGTGGCGACGCTGGTCCGGCGGACGGTCTTCGACGTCACCCGCGACGACGCGGTGATCGAGGTCGCGCTCGACGACGCCGATGTGGATGCGGGCGGGCGGGCCGCGGCGTTCTCCGAACTCGAACTGGAGCTCAAGCGCGGCGAACCCGACGCGCTGTTCGTGCTCGCGCGCGACCTCGCCGCCCACGCGCCGTTGCGGCTCGGCACGCTGTCGAAGTCCGCGCGCGGCTTCCGCCTGGCCGCGGCGGAGTCCCTGGGCGCTGTGTCGGCGGGGCCGTCGCCGGTGAGGGCCGACATGGACGTCGCGACGGCCGCGGTCGCGGTGCTCGCCGAATGCGTCCGCCAGTTCCGCGGCAACGAGGACGCGCTGCTCGCCGGCGGCGACGACAAGGCGGTGCACCAGGCGCGGGTCGGGCTGCGGCGCCTGCGCTCGGCGCTGAAGATCTTCCGGCCGGCGCTGTCCGACGTGCGGCTTCCCGTGGTTGCGGCCGAGATCAAATGGCTCGCGCATGCGCTGGGCGCCGCGCGTGATCTCGACGTCTTCGCCGAAAGCGCGCTCGATGGCGCCGGACGGCATGTCGATGTCAGCCCGCTTGCGGCGAAGGTCGAGGCGGAGAGGACGCAGGCCTACGCCGTCGCGCTGGAGGCGTTGCGCTCGCCGCGGGCGCGCGCGGCCCTGTTCGATCTCGCGGAGTGGATGGCGGTGGGGGCCTGGCGGACGGCGCCCGAGACCGCGGCGATCCGCGCGACTGCGATCGAGGCCTTCGCCGCGGAGGTTCTGTCGGCGCGCTTTGCGAAGTTCGAGAAGAAGGCGAAGGGGTTGGTGCGGCTGAGCCCGGAGAAGCGCCACGGCGCCCGCATCGAGGCCAAGGCCCTGCGCTACGCCGCCGGCTTTTTCGCGCCGCTCTACCAGCGCACCGCCCGGACCGAGCGCCGGTTCGAGCGGTTCGACCGGCGGCTGAAGAAGCTGCTCGACACGCTCGGAGCGCTGAACGACATCGCGACCGCGGGACCCCTCGCTCTCCGCATCGGCCACGATGCGGTGAAGCGCGGGGAGGCCGCGCTCGGGCTCGCCGCAGGCATGATCGCCGGATCGACGGACGGTCGCGCGCACGCGCCTCTGGCCGAGGCCGACCAGCGTCTGCGGAAGCTGCGGGACGCCAAGATCTTCTGGAAGTAAGGGAGCGCGGCGATCCCGTCGCGCTCCGCGGCGCCGATCAGAGCAGCTTGTCGATCGTGATCGGCAGCTCCCGCACGCGCTTGCCGGTGGCGTGGAAGATGGCGTTCGCGACCGCGGCCGCCGTTCCCACGATCCCGATCTCGCCGAGGCCCTTCACGCCGAGCGGATTGCTGCCGTCCTCCTCGTCGACGAAAATGACATCGATGTCGGGAATGTCGGCGTGCGCCGGCACGTGATACTCGCCGAGACTTGCGTTCATCACGCGGCCGAGGGTCTTGTCCCACAGGGTCTCCTCGTGGAGCGCCATGCCGCAGCCCATCACCACGCCGCCGAGGATCTGGCTGCGCGCGGTGAGCGGGTTCAGGATCTTGCCCGCGGCGACCGCGCTCACCACGCGGGCGAGGCGCACGACGCCAAGGTCCTCGTCGACGCGCACTTCCACGAAGCAGGCGGCGTGGGTGTAGCCTGCGTAGGTCTTGGCGAAATCCTTGTCCGGCTCGTAGCCGCCGTCGGCGTCGAGCGCGTCGCGGCCCGCGCCCTTCAGGATCTCCGCAAACGACACCGCCTTCGATGGATCGGCGGCGAGCGCGATGCGCCCGTTGGCGAAGACGACGTGGTCCAGCGCCGCGTTGGCGAGGGGCGATCCGTCGATCCCGCGGGCGTGATTGAGCAGCTCGGCCTTCAGCGTCTCGCAGGCGTCCTTGACGGCTGAGCCGGCCGACGCCGCCGCCCAGGACCCGCCCTCGACCGGGGCCATCGGCAGGGCGGTGTCGCCGACCTTCGAGGTCACGTCCGCAATGTCGAGCCCGAGCGCGTCGGCGCCGATCTGCGCGAGGATCGTGTAGGTCCCGGTGCCGATGTCGGCGGTCGCGCAGGCGACCTCGAGCTTGCCGTCGGCGGTCAGCGTGGCGCGCGCCTTGTGCGGCATCGTCATCGCTTCCCAACAGCCGGTCGCCATGCCGTAGCCGATCAGCTCGCGGCCCTCCAGCATTGAGCGCGGCTCGGGCGAGCGCTTCGACCAGCCGAACCGCTCGGCGCCCAGCCGGTAGGCCTCGCGCAGCTCCTTGGACGAAAACGGCTTGTCGTCGTTCTTGTCGCGGTCTGAGTAGTTCATCAGCCGGAGCTCGACCGGGTCGACCT
The DNA here is from genome assembly GCF_016907975.1 of Methylopila capsulata. GTDB lineage: Bacteria > Pseudomonadota > Alphaproteobacteria > Rhizobiales > Methylopilaceae > Methylopila > Methylopila capsulata. Next base: position 1,202,304 of record NZ_JAFBCY010000001.1, on the reverse strand, counting down.
GCGCCGCGTAGGCCAGCTCGTCCATCGCGCACTCCAGCGCGAACACGCCGGTGGTGGCGCCGGGGGCTCGCATGTCGGACGGGGTCGGAGTGTCGATTTTCCCGAGTTCGTATTTCAGAGCGACGTTGTCGCAGTCGTAGAGGAAGCCCGACCAGTTCACGATCGGCTCCTGGTAGTCCTCGTAGTGCGAGGTCGCCTGAATCGCGTGGTGCTGGATCGACGTCAGCCGTCCGCCGGCGTCCGCGCCGAATGACACCGTCTGCAGGCAGTCCGGCCGCCAGCCCATGGTGAACATCTGCCCGCGCGTCAGCACCAGGCGGATCGAGCGTTCAAGTTTGAGGCTCGCCATCACGGCGAGGAAGACGTCGTAGTGCGGCCGCAGCGCCATGCCGAAGGCGCCGCCGACGAACGGCGAGACGAAGCGCACCTTTTCTGCGTCGAGCTCGAACACCGAGCAGATGTAGTTCTTCGGGTTCACGACGCCTTGCGTCTTGTTGTGCACCAGCAGACGGCCGTCGCCCTCCCAGACTACCGTCGTCGCCTGGAGCTCCATCGGATTGTGGTGTTCCGCCACCACACGGTAGTCGGCGGACACCTTGATCGGCGCGCCGGCGAAGGCGCCGGCGGCGTCGCCGCGCGGCTCGGGCGTGGGCGGAATGCCGTCGCGGGGCTCCGGAGGCTGGTAGTGGCTGGCCGCCGCCACATCGACGTTCGGCGTTTCGGCGTCGTAGGTCGCCTTGACCAAAGTCGCGGCGTGGCGCGCGTTCTCATGGGTGTCTGCCACCACCAGCGCGATCGCCTGACCGCTGTAGTGGATACGATCGTCGCGGAACGGACGGAACGGGCTTCCCGGCACCGCGACCATGTCGTTCTTGAACGGTTCGTCGTCCTCGGGAAAGGCGAGCTTGTTCTCATGGCTCAGCACCTCGATCACGCCGGGCGCCGCGAGGGCCGCGGAGACGTCGAGCGAGGTGATGCGTCCCTTGGCGATCGCGCTCGGCGCCGCGGCGGCGTAGGCGAGATCGGGGGCGGTGAACTCGGCCGCGTAACGGGCGAGGCCGGAGACCTTGAGGGGGCCATCGACGCGCGACTTCGCGCGGCCGACATAGGGATGGACGTTGGACATCAGTGGATCTCCCGTCAGTTCACGGACTTGTCGGACTGAACCTGCGGTTCGCCCGCCACGGCCTGCGCGAGAGCGCGGACAACGGCCCGCCGCGCGAGTTCGATCTTGAAGTCGTTGCCGCCGTAGCCTGTCGCGCCGGACAGGATCGCGTCGGCCGCCGCGCCGAAGCTGTCCGGCGTTGCCGGTTTCCCCTTCAGCAGCGCTTCCGAGTCGGTCACGCGCCAGGGCTTGTGCGCGACGCCGCCGAGGGCGATGCGGGCGTCGACGATCACGTCGCCGTCCATGTCCAGAGCGGCGGCGACCGACACCAGGGCGAAGGCGTAGGACAGCCGGTCGCGGAGCTTCAGATAGGTGTGGTTCCGCCCGAACCGCGGCGCGGGCAGCTCCACGGCGACGACCATCTCGCCATGGGCCAGGGTGTTGTCGTTCTGCGGGGCGTCGCCGGGCAGGCGATGAAACTCGGCGAAGGGCACGACGCGAGGACCGTTCGGGCCTTCGACATGGACGCTCGCTTCCAAGGCCGCGAGCGCGACGCACATGTCGGAGGGATGGGTCGCGATGCACGCCTCGCTCGTTCCGAGGATCGCGTTCACGCGGTTCACCCCGGTCTTCGCGGCGCAGCCGGAGCCGGGCTCGCGTTTGTTGCAGGGCGTCGCGACGTCGTAGAAGTAGTAGCAACGGGTCCGTTGGAGCAGGTTGCCGCCGGTGGTCGCCGCATTCCGCAATTGGGCGGATGCGCCGGCCAGGATGGCGCTGGCGAGCAGCGGATAGTCGCGCTGGATGCGCGCGTCGTAGGCGAGGTCGGAGTTCGGAACCAGCGCGCCGATCCGGAGGCCGCCGGCGTCCGTCGCCTCGATCTCCCGCAGCGGCAGGCGCGTGATGTCCACCAGCCTCTCGGGCTTCATCACGTCGTACTTCATCAGGTCGACGAGATTGGTGCCGCCGGCGATGAAGCGGGCCCCAGGGTCGGCGGCGACGGCCGCGATGGCGTCGGCCACGGTCTCGGCGCGGGTGTAGCTGAAGTTCATCATTCCGCGGCCTCCTTGAAGGCGCTTCGGCCCATCACGTCCTCGATCGCATCCACGATGTTCCCATAGGCTCCGCAGCGGCAGAGGTTGCCGCTCATCAGCTCCCGGATCTCCGCCGCGGTCTTCGCGTGGCCCTCGCTCATCATCCCGAGGGCCGAGCAGATCTGTCCGGGAGTGCAGTAGCCGCACTGAAAGGCGTCGTGGGCGATGAAGGCCTCCTGCAGCGGGTGCAGGGCGTCCGGTTGGCCGACGCCTTCGATCGTGGTGATCTCGGCGCCGTCGTTCATCACTGCGAGCTGAAGGCAGGCGTTCACACGGCGCCCGTTGACGAGCACCGTGCAGGCGCCGCACTGGCCTTGATCGCATCCCTTCTTGGCTCCCGTGAGGTCGAGCCTTTCCCTCAGGAGATCGAGAAGGGTCACGGTCGGCGGGACGTCCAGCCTGCGTTCGACGCCGTTGACGGTGAGCGCGATGGACACGGGGTTCGGTTCAGCGGCGGCGAGCCGGTCAAGTTCCATCGGATGCTCCTGGCAAAGCGGCGCGGCGGCGCCGGGATTTAGAACTGAAACAATTCGAAGCGCGAGGCGGTTCCCGGGCAAGCGAAATCGCTGGGGCGTCGGCGCGGCAAATGCTGTTTGCGGCTTACCGACGGTCGGCTATCGTGCGGCCACCGGCTTCGCGCGAAGCCTGGCGCCCTCGATGACATTCCTCAGGACCAATGCCCGACCGCGTTCCCGACCCAGCGGACGTCGCCGATCCCCAGCGGCTGGCCGCGCTGGCGAGCTACGCCATTCTCGACACGCCGCCCGAGAAGGGATTCGACGATCTCGTCGCCATCGCCGCCGAGGCGTTGGGCGCGCCGATGGCGCTCGTCAGCTTCGTGGGCGGCGACCGGCAGTGGTTCAAAGCCCGGATCGGCCTGGACGCCGAGGAGACGCCAATCGATCGGTCGGTCTGCGCGCACGCCCTGAGCGAGCGCGAGACGCTGGTCATCCCCGACCTCCTCGACGATCCGCGCACCCGCGCGAACCGGCTCGTCGTCGACGACCCCCATCTGCGGTTCTACGCCGGCGCGGTGCTGCGCAGCCCCGAGGGGCACGCGCTCGGAACGCTCTGCGTGCTCGACGTCAAGCCGAGGCCCGAGGGCGTGACGCCCGGGCAGGAAAGGATCCTGAAGGCGCTCGGACGCCAGGTCGAAGCCCAGCTCGCGCTGCGCCGCGCGATCGCGAGCGGGGACGAGGCCTTCCGGCGCTACCACCTCGTGGGCCATGTGACCCACGATGCGATCTGGGACTGGGATCTGCTCGCCGATCAGGTGATCTGGAACGAGGCCCTGACCTCCGCCTATGGCCATCGGCTGGAGGACGTCGAACCCACGGGCGCGTGGTGGATCGACCACGTCCACCCCGACGACCGGCCCCGCGTGAGCGCGGACATCCACGCCTTTCTGGACGCCGGCGGCGCGGAATGGCGCAGCGAGTACCGTTTTCGCCGCGCCGACGGCAGCTACGCGATGGTGCTCGACCGGGGTACGGCGGTGCGCGACACGCAGGGCGCGGCCATCCGGGCGATCGGCGCGATGCTCGACCTCACCGAGCGGGCCGAAGCGGAGGAGCAGTTCCGCTCCGTGTTCGAGGGCGCGAACGTCGGCATCGTGCAGCTCGACCCGGTGACCGCGCGCGCGCTTCGGGTGAATGACAAGCTCTGCGAGATCTGGGGCGCGAGCAAGGAGGAGATTCTCGGGCAGTCCGTGGCGCGCTGGACGCCCGACGAGGACGACGCCGAGCGCAGGGAGCTGCACGGGCGGCTGGCGCGCGGCGAGCTGATGACCGTGCTGCTCGAGAAGCGCTACCGTCGCGCCGACGGGCGGATCATCTGGGCGCGGGTGAATCTCGTCTCGCGCCGGCTCGCGGGCGGAAGCATCCAGACAACCGCGATGATCGAGGACGTGACCGCTGAGCGCGAGGATAAGGCCTGCAAGGCCGCGCTGGCCGAGCTCGGCGTCCGCATGCGCGACCAACGCGACGAGCGCGTGATCGCCGGCGTCGCCTGCGAGGTCGTCGGGCGCACGCTCGGTCTGTCACGGGTGAGCTTCGGCACGGTCGATCCCCGTGGGGCGGAGGTCGAAGTCAAGGCGGACTGGCGGGCGGGCGATCTCGCAAGCGGCGTCGGCGTGCATGCGCTCGATCGGTTCGGTGATCTCGCCGCAGCCCTCGACCATGACGACGCCTTCGCGATCGCGGACGTCGCCGCCGATCCCCGCACGGCGGACCACGCCGCGGACTACGCCGCGATCGGAATCCGCGCGATGCTGCACGTCCCGATCCGCGAGCGCGGCAGTCTCGCGTCGGTGTTCTTCCTCCACGCCGCCGACCCCCGGGACTGGACGACGGGCGCGGTGGCTTTCGTGCGGATGGCCGCCGACCAAGCCGCGGCCGCGGCCGCGCGCGCCTTGTCGGAAGAGCGGCAGAGGCTCCTGAACCAGGAGCTCAGCCACCGCATGAAGAACCTGCTGGCGCTCGTTCAGGCAATCGCCTCGCAGACCATGCGAGGCGCGAGCACGATCGAGGGCGCGAGCCGCGTTCTCGAGGGCCGGCTGGTGGCGCTCGGGCGCGCGCACGACGTTCTGCTCGGAGGGGCGGTGTCCGCCGCGCCTCTGGAAGCGGTGGTCGTCGAGGCTCTCAAGAGCCATCTCGATGGTCCGGAACGCCTGACGGTCGACGGGCCTGTGGTGCTAGTCGGTCAAAAGGCCGCTCTGCCGCTCGTGCTGATGATGCACGAACTCGGCACCAACGCGGCGAAGTACGGAGCGCTGTCCGCGCCCGAAGGCGTGGTCTCCGTGAAGTGGGCGCTCGCCGGCGCTCCGGGACGCCAGATCGTCCGCCTCGTGTGGGAGGAGAGCGGCGGACCCGAAGTCGGGACTCCGACTCGCAAGGGGTTCGGCGTTCGGCTTCTCGAACGCGGTCTGGCGAGCCAGCTCGACGGCGCCGTGCGGCTGGACTACCCGCCGACCGGCGTGGTGTGCACGCTCGACGTCGCGCTCGATCGGCTGCAGGATCAGAGCTGACCCCCGACCCGGGCGTCCGAGCGCCGGTGGCCCCGCGGACGCGATGTCGCCGCCACCACCCCAATGTTTCAACGCGGCAAACGAAAACGCCGCGCTCCTGGGGAGCGCGGCGCGGTCGTTTCAAAAGGGGCCGCCGTCAGGCGGCGCCGATCACTTCAGCTTGCTGAAGGCGGTGTCGAACGAGAGGCTGACCATGTACCGGTCGCCGCAAACCCAGCGGGCGCCGTTGTTGATCGCGCAGTCGTTCCGCGACAGGTCGCTGTCGGAGTAACGGAACTCGAGGGTCGCGGCCTTGTAGGTCGCGCCGATGCCAGCGTTCCAGGTCAGGTAGTTGACGAGGTTCACGTTGCCGTACTTGTTGTCGGTCTTGCCGATCCACTGCTTGCCGAGCTCGCCGGACACGTAGAACGACACATCCGGAATGGTCTCGAGCGGAAGATTGACCTTGGCGATCGCCGACAGGTAGGTGCCGTCAGCGCCCGTGTTCACGAAGTCGCTGGTCCAGTAGACGTTACCGGTGATCGAGCCGAAGTTGCCGAAAGCGTAGCTCGGCTTGGCGTAGATCTCCCAGTAGTCCAGCTGGAAGCGCTTCGGGCCTTCTTCGCCCGGGTAGTAGTAGTACAGGCCGCCGACGTCGAGGGTGAAGGCATCCCAAGTGTGACGCAGGCCGGCGTAGAAGTCGACCTCAGCGGCCGGGTCGGTGGCGAAACCGTTGACGCTCGACGACCAGATGCCGGCGTAGACCCAATCGAAGGCCTGCAGCTCGGCGTAGCCCTGAATGGCCGGGTCGCCCTTGCTCTGCGTCACGCCGCGGAACACGTAGTCCGTGGTGAACTTGACGCCGAACGCGACGTCGATCGGCGACGGAGCCGACTCGATCACAGCCGCCTCGGGATACCCAAGGTCAGCCGCCGACGCGACGGACATGGCGGACAGGCCGGCCGTGGCCGAAAGCAGCGTCGTAAAAGCAAACCCCGTGACAGTCTTCATAACTCTTCCCCAAAAGCGCAAGGAACCTCAGTTCGTTGCAGTCAAAATCGGGGAGGCCCGACGTTAAGTCGAGCCCCATTTTTGTGCTTTGACGCGACGGTCACCCGATAGATGCTTTTCCGCCACACCTATGGCGACGAAAAGACGTCGTCATGCAACCCGTTCGTCGAGCGGGTGGGTGCGCAGCCGATGAGGGTCGTAGAACGGCGTCCGCACGATGTGGGCCGGGAATTCGCCAAGCGACGACTTCACGGTGAGAGGCGTTCCAAGCGCCTTAAGTGCTGGCGCGACGTGGCAGAGCGCGATGGATTTCATCAGATGCTTACTGTAAGTGGTGCTGTTAACGATGCCCACTTCCGCGCCATCTTTGTAGATCTTTGCGCCGGGTTCGATCGCTTCATAGGCGTCGATCTCGAGTCCGACCTGCGCGACCCGCTCCTTGCCCTTTTTTGCGGCAAGTGCGGCTTTGCCGTGAAAGTCGGCTTTGCCGAGGTCGACGGTCCAGTCGGCGCCGACCTCCCAAGGGGTGGTATCTCCCTGCGGCATGTCGAACGGAAAGAACAGCAATCCGCCCTCGACTCGCACGATGTCGAGGCAGGACCACGACGCGGCGCACACGCCGTAGGGTTTGCCGGCCTCCATGATTGCGTCCCAGAGAATCGGGGCGTCGGCGGCGGAGCAGAACACTTCGTAGCCGCGTTCGGCCGAGTAGCCGCCGCGGGCGAGCGAGACGCGCTTGCCGAACAGTTCGGTCCTGGCGTGTTCGAAATACTTGAGCGTCGTGAGGTCGAACGGCGTGTGCGGGTCCAGGATCTCGAGCGCGAGCGGGCCCTGCAGCGAGAGGATGTGGACGTCGTCATCCTTCTCCCAGCTCGCGTCGGAGCCCACGAAGAACTCGTCGATGACCTCTTCCAGCGCGCCGCCGCCATGGCTCAGCCGATACGCGTCCGGACCGTCGCGGTAGACCAGCACGTCGTCGATCAGCGCCCCGTCCGCGTTGACGATGTTGGAGATCGCCGACTGGCCGGGCGCCAGCGCGTCGATGTTGGAGGTCAGCATGTGGTTCAGGACCTTCACCGCGTCCGGCCCCGACACGTTGATCATCCGCAGCCCGGAGACGTCGAACAGACCGGCCTTGGAGCGGACGATCGCGACCTCCTCGTAGGGGTCGGTCGCGTAGTTCTGGGGGATCGGCATGCCGTTCCAGTCGCTGTCGAGCGGCGAGCCCAGGTCGCGATGGCGGGAGAACAGCGCGTTCTTGCGCGGGAAGTCTTCAGCGGTTGTGGCCATGGCGGCGGTTCCTTCCGGTGGATGACGAGGCTCGAGCGGCCCCTGGGGCGACCGGGCGGGCCGCCCGGGTCGAGAAAGCCGGGATGTGATGGGGCGCCGCGCGCGGCGCGGGGCGCGTCAGTCCGGGAAGAAGCCCGGCGAGGTCGGCGCGCCGTCGTCGTGACGCGCGAGGTAGTCGACCGTCGTGTCGCGGAACCGGGTCAGGCCCTTGTAGTCCACGAGCTCCGGCGGCAGGTCGCGCAGCACCCGGTGCAGGCGCCGGCCCCATTTCGGGATCGTCACCAGCTCCTCCATCTTGATGAGGTAGCAGCGGATCGAGAACACGATCGCGTTGGAGCGCGGCAGCCGCCACAGCGCCTGCAGCTCCACCCGCAGATGAACCTTGTCGCCGACGTTCTCGGGCGTCACCGTGGTCCGGTCGATCCCCCAGGCGTGGTAGTTCTCCGGCGAGGTGTCGAGCCGCGGGTTGACGGTCATCGTCCAGTTCAGCCGGCGCACCGGCCGGCCCTGCTGCAGGTTCAGCAGGAACTTCAGCGCCCGGTCGAACACGCCCATGTCGTGGGCCAGCGGCACCGGCCCGTGCCACTCCATGAAGTTCATGCCCATGTCGAAGTCGAGCGACCAGTCCGCCTGCGTCGTGACGATGCCGGCGTCCATCCAGAGGTTGTCGTTGCGCTGGTCGAGCAGGCAGAAATCGCCCTGGCACTGCCGCGTGACGTACTCCATCGGCGGCAGGGGCAGCGTGGCCGCGTCGCCGAAGGTGAAGGTCTGGTCGATCTCCAGCGGCCGGTTGATCCAATGCCAGCGGTCGCCGTCGCGGGTCAGCGTGAAGTGCTCGGGGTAGTGCTTCGCCATCGACTCCATCAGGAGTTCGACGAGGTCCCATTCCGCCGTGATCATGTGCGGCTGCGACTGGCAGCGCAGCGGGTCCGCCTTCAGCACCAGCGCCCGGTCGCGCATCTCGGAGACGTAGTGCTCGTCGATGTCGATCGGGAACTCGGTCGCGGACTTCGCCGGCCCGGGCATGTGCTGCTCGATGTTGACCGCGTACATGTACTGGTCCTTGTCGAACGGGAACGGAAAGCGATGGATCGCCTCCGGCGAGTTCGAGAAGGTGAAGTCGTCCCGGAACGTTTCGTTCTTGAACTGGATGGTCATCGGGGGCCTCCGGCCTTCAGTTCGTGAGCATTCGTGGCGCGCGCCATCGTCACAGGTCCAGCACCAGCTCGCGGCCCTGCAGGCGCGAGACGCAGGTCATGATCTTCGCGCCCGACGCCTTCTCCTCGTCCGAGAGGAAGTGGTCGTTGTGGACGAGTTCGCCGTCGGCGGAGACGACCTTCGTCTCGCACTGGCCGCAGGCGCCGCCGCGGCACAGGAAGGGTGCGTCGACGCCTGTCGCCTCGATCGCCTCGAGCAGGCTCTGGTCGCCGCGCACCTCGGTGGTGATCCCGGCCTTCGCGAGCGTGAGCGCGAAAGGCGAGCCGCCGGGAGGGGCGAGGAAGCGTTCGGCGTGAAGGTTCTCCTCCGGCCAGCCGGCCGCGCGGCCGCCCGCGAGAATCGCGTTGATCATCCCCTCGGGGCCGCAGACGTAGAGATGCGTGCCGAGCGGCTGGTTGGGGAGGATGCGGTCGACCGCGATCACCTCTCGGGCGTCGTCGCGGTAGAGCCGAACCTTGTCGCCATGACGCGCGACCAGCTCGTCGGCGAAGGCGCCATGGGCCGCGTCGCGCATGGCGTAGTGGATCTCGTAAGGGACGCTCTGGCGCGCGAGCTCCTCCGCCATGGCGTAGATCGGCGTGACGCCGATGCCGCCGGCGACCAGCAGGTGTTTGCGGCCGGTCCGGTTCAGCGGGAACAGGTTGACCGGCATGGTGATCGTCAGCTCGGAGCCGACCGCGACCCGGTCGTGCATGAAGACCGAGCCGCCGCGCGACTGCGGCGTGCGCAGCACGCCGATGCGGTAGGTCGAGCCGTCGGCAGAGCGGTCGATCAGCGAGTAGGGGTTCTTGATGCGCCGGTCGTCCGCGTCCATCGCGACGACCACATGGGCGCCGGCGGAGAAGACCGGCAGGGGCGAACCGTCGCGCGCGGCGAGGCTGAAGCGCTTCACCGTCGGCGTCGCCTGCTCGATCGCGACGACGCGCACGGGGATCTCGACGCCGCCGCTCATGCGTAGAGCTCCTCAGCCGGCGGGACGTCGCCCGGCGTCTCCGCGTCGATCGAGACGCCCTGGAAGGCCCCGAGTCGGCGCGAGAAGTGGTCGCGCACGAGCAGCGGGATGCCGCAATGGCTGCAGACGACGGGCGACACGGTCACGTTGTCCGTCATTCCCTTGCAGTGGACGCACTGCACCCGGCGGGCGAGCGAGCCGCGGTGTTCGGTCCGGATCGACGCCTGGTCGATCCCGTGAGCCATCCCGGCCGCGACCACCGAGCCGATGAAGCCTTCGACGCCCGCCGCGTAGAGCCGCGCGCCCATGGTGGCGGTCGCGAGGATGACGTTGAGGCGGGTGATCAGCGTCGGCTGCGACGGCATGACGAAGAGGTCGTCGAAGCCGAGCGCCCCGAGCTTGGCCGCGTGGTCTTGCGGCGCCGAACCACCGGGAGAATAGAGCACGGTGGCGCGGGCGATCGCTTCAGGGCGGCCCGTGAAGGCCGCGAGCGCCGCGAGGGCGCCTTCGCCCTCGGCCGCCACCAGATGGCGCCGCGCCGCGTCGTCGACCTTCAGGCCTCCATAGACCGGACGGCTTTTGATGTTGGAAACCAGCATGTCTTCTGAACCAGCGTCGAGAAATCGTCAGGACGGACCGCGGAACCGTCCGCGGTCCGGCGAGGCCCGGCCCCGGAGCGATGTCGCCCCGGGGCCGGGCGAGCGCGTCAGAACTGGAACACGGCGTTCGCGATCAGCACGGTCGCGACGCCCGCCAGCAGCGTGACGTACGGCAGCACGCCCGCCTTCTTCGGCATCTTGGCGCCGACCTCGCCGCCGACCTGCAGGTCCTCGAGCATCTTCGCCGGGAACTTGCCCTTGTCCTGCACGTAGTGCCGGAAGAAGAAGACCGGGATGATGAAGGCCGCGGTGATCAGGCCGGCCCACAGCGCGTTCGGGTTCCAGACCTTGGCGCCCGCGCCCATGAAGACGGCGTTGACGAAGGCGAACACAGCGCCGAGGGCGATGATGAAGGTCGGCGCTTTGTAGGGCCGCGGGATGTGGCCGCTGTCGATGCGGTGGATCCAGCCGGAGTTCAGGTTCAGGAAGTTGAAGATGATGTAGCCGCAGTTCGACACCGCCAGGATGAAGAAGAACGAGGTGGCGTCGGCGCAGGCGATCGCGAGCAGGACCAGGTTGAAGGCGAGGTCCGTCCACATGGCGTTGGTCGGCGCGCCGTGGTGGTTCACGTAGGACAGGTACTTCGGCAGCCAGCCGTCGACCGAGCCCTGGTAGAGCGTGCGCGACGAGCCCGCCATCGCGGTCATCAGGCAGAGCATCAGCGCGAGGATCATGAGCATGACCAGCGCGTTCTCGATGATCGGCCCGCCGCCGACCATGTGCGCGAGCGCGGCCGCCACGCCGGAGCCGTCGACGATCGGGGTCTCGAGCATCCCGGTGAGGCCGAGTTCGCTCTGGAAGGTGAAGGGCACGATCACGAACACGGCGATGCAGAGCAGGCCGGAGAAGAAGATCGCCTTGAAGGTGTCCTTGGCGGGATCCTTGAACTCGCTCGTGTAGCAGATCGCGGTCTCGAAGCCGTAAGTCGACCAGGCCGCGATGAACATGCCGCCCAGCACCAGCGTCCAGCCGGGGATGTTCCACGCGCCGGGCTCCGGCTTGTAGGCTTCCGCGAGCGGCACGAAGGGCTGGAAGTTCGACCAGTTCACGCCGTGCTGCAGCAGCGGCGCGACGCCGACGATGACGAGCGGCACGATCACCAGAACGCCGACCACCTTCTGCACCCGGGCGGTGCCCAGGATGCCGCGGTGCTGCACGGCGAAGGTGCCGAGCATCAGCGCCGCGCCGATGAAGAAGGCGGAGTTCAGCGAGAACGAGACCGGGCCGAGCGAGCCGGAGACGAGCGTGAAGGTGCGGATCGAGGAGGTCGCGTCAGGCGCGACGGCGGTGAGGATGTAGCCCGCGGCGATCGAGCAGCCGAGCGACAGCACCGGCGACCACGCGAACCAGTTGCACCACACCGACAGCGGCGCGATCGGTTTGGCGTAGCGCACCCAGGCGGCCGCGCCGTAGATCGAGGCGCCGCCGGACTTGTTGGGGAACAGGCCTGCGATCTCCGCGTACACGAAGGACTGCAGGAAGCCCATCATCATGGACGCCGCCCAGATGGCGAAGGCGGGCGTGCCGGTGGTGCCGGCGATGCCGCCGATCGAGAACAGGACCAGCGGCGGCACGCCGCTCGCCACCCAGAAGGCGCCTGTCCAGGAGATGTTCCGTTTAAGTTGGTGCGTGTCGTTGGCTGAGACCGGCGTATCGGCCGTTGCGATGCTCATTGCTCTTCCCCGTTCCAGAAACCGCGCGGCCGGTCGGCCGGACGTTCAGGCGCGCTCCGCGGCGGCCGTCGGCGGGAGAGTTCCCGTCGCGGCGATGCGTTCTCGCGGAGCAGGCCGATGAGGTCGCGGGGCGGGCGCCGGCGCGGTGCGCTCCGGCGTCGTGCGGCATGCGGCTGGCGGGCCAGACAGCAAACATCGAAGGTCCCTTCGTCCTCGCGGACGTCCTTCGCGCGACGTCGCGCGACCTCGGTGGGGGATCATGCAGGTCTGCAGATCGTTGTCAAAAGTTTTTCCCATGAGGAAAAATTAGGCGGACGCGTCTCGCCCGGCGCCGGCGTCGGAAACGCTCCGTCGGGCGCGCTCGAAATCCAGCCGGGCGGCGCGATAGACGTCCGGCAGCGACAGCGCCCAGACGAAAAATCCACCCGCATGACGGCCGATGAGCGAGGCGTCGGGACTGGCGACCCGCGCCGTCAGCCAGCCGAGCAGGATGGTGAACAGCGCGAATCCGAGGCCGCGCGCCGTGCGCCCGATCAGGACATGCCCGAAGCCCGGCAGCAGCGCGCCGACAAGGAGAACGAGGCGCGGATCACGCGGCGCGGACGATGTCGACCGGAGCGCGGAGGTCGAGTGGGTCACGGTCATGGGCGTCTCTCGTGGCTGGCGTCAGGGCGGCGGCGATCTGGTGGGCGAGGTCGAGGGCGGCCGCAGCGTCGCTGCGCGCCACCCCGCCGGGAAACCGCATGTCGCGGAACAGCAGGTAGGCGCCCCGGCTCCCCTGCGCCGCCTGCCGGACCACCCGCACGCCGCGGGGCGTGACGAGGATGGATTTCAGCCGGGGATCCGCGAGCGGCGCGGCGAGCCGCTCGGACAGCGCGGCGAGCAGGAGGCCCGCGTCGGCCGAGCCGCAGAGGCGGGTGTCCTGCGGCCACCCGGCGGGCGGCGCGCAGCGACGGGGCAGGGCGGTGCCCACCGAGAAGAATTCGGCGCCGGTCGGCCGGCGGACGAGGTCGAGGGTCGCGGAGGTCGCAAGGTCCGCGCGGACGGTCGCCACGAGCCAGAGCTGCGGCAGGCGGCGGAAGGCGAGCTGCTCCGCGAAGACCCGGAGCGCTACGTCGGCGCCTCCGTAGCGGCCCCGCAGGACGGGATCGCCCGCGGGATCGAGGGAGCGGACGCCGCCGTCGAGCAGATCGGCGCAGGCGTCCAGCCGGTCCGCCCGCCGAAGCGCCTCGGCGCGCCCCGCCCGCCGCAGGGCGAGCGCGGCCAGGACCGCGACGCCCAAGGCCAGCGCGAGGAGCGCGGCCGCCATGGGCTCAGTACCCCCTCGGCTTGGGCCAGGCCATGGTGAACTGGTCGCCGCGCCGGACATACTTGTAGCGGTGCAGGACGAACCAGGCGGAGGCGGCGATGTAGAACGCCATCATCGCCAACAACTGCGTGCCGTAGCCGAGGAAGACCGCGGCGTAGGTGACGGAGCACAGCACCAGAAGCAGCACGGCGGGCAGCGGATGCAGCGGGTGCACGAAGCCGCGGGGGATCGAGCCCAGCGGCCACTTGCGGCGGAACATCACGATGCTGAGCGCCATGGTGGTGTAGCCGAGGAGCCCGGACAGGATCGAGAAGGTGATCGTCTGGTCGAGCGGCGTCGAGATCGCGAACAGGATCGCGATCGGGGCGAAGAACACGATCGCGCGGTAGGGGGTGCGGTAGGTCGGATGCACCGCCCCGAACCAGACTGGCATGTAGCGGTCGCGGCCCATGGCGAACCACGCGCGGGAGGCGTCGTTCACGCAGCCGTTGGCGGAGGCGACGGTTGCGAACAGCGTGCCGAAGAACAGGAAGATCTCGAGCGGCGCGCTGCCGGTGAGCCGGGCCGCGTCGTAGAGCGGGGTCACCGCTTGGCCGAGGTACTCCCAGGGCATCAGGCCTGTGCCGACGTACCAGGTCAGCGTCGCCGCGATCAGCAGCGTCATGATGCCGGTGAGCGTGCCGAGCGGCAGCGCGCGGGCGGGCGAGCGCACCTCTTCGGCGGCCTGCGTGGTGCCCTCGATGCCGAGGTAGAACCACAGGCCGAAGTGCATCGCCGCGAGGATGCCGAGGCCGCCGTAGGGCAGGCCGGTCAGAAGCTGATCGTGCTTCAGCGTTTCGCCCGGCGCCCAGGGCTGGGCGTAGACGAACAGCGTGACGATGGCGGCGAAGGCGATGGCGGTGATGACGAGGTTCAGCGTCAGCGTCGCCAGCACGCCGCGGTAGTTCAGCCACGACAGGAAGACGATCGTCAGCACCATGAAGGCGCGTTTGTCGACGTCGCCGACGAGGCCCATGTTGTGGGAGAAGGCCTCGATCAGGTCGCCCGTGACGATGGCGTTCGACACCTCGAGCATGGTGTAGGCCATGACGAGGTAGAGCCCGACGTTGAACGCGGCGAGCGGGCCGATGATGTGCTTGGCCTGGGCGTACTGGCCGCCGGCGGCGGCGACCGTCGAGGTGATCTCGCTGTCGATCATCGCGACGCAGGTGTAGAGGATCCCGGCGAGCCAGCAGGCGGTGAGCGCCGCGATCGCGCCGCCTTTGCCGACCGCGAAGTTCCAGCCCATGAACTCGCCGACGAGCACGATGCCGACGCCGAGCCCCCAGACGTGGGCGGGGCCGAGCACGCGTTTCAAGGCGACGCGGCGGGGAGCAGGCGCGGCGGACGTCGCGCCGGCGACGCCGGCGATGGGGTGGCTGATGTCGGTCATCAGGTCCTCGCCGCCGTTTCCGCCATCTCGGCGTCGATGATGTCGCCCTCCGCGGAGGAGGTGAGGTAGTCCTCGCCGTAGGACCGGTTCGTCTTGAACATGTCCCAGGCCATCCAGAGCGCGAGGACGGCCGAGACCGCCCAGGCGCCGAGGTTCAGCATCGTCAGCATCCGGCGCTCCATCGATAGGGGAGAAAGGGCGGGTCGGCTTAGGACGACGGACGCTCGCCGTCGTCGAAGCGCTCCGCGATGACCTCGCGGTATTCCTTGTCGGACCAGCGGAGCATCGCGACGAAGTAGACGACGATCACCAGCGCGGTGACGGCGAAGGCCATCCAGGAGACGCTGTAGTCGAACCGTGCGCCGATGATCGCGGCGGCGCTGTCCGGCGTGAAGCCGAGCTTTTCCCACTGCGCGGCCATGGTCGGGTTCTGCTTGAGCGTCTCCCAGCTCGGGTTGTCGTAGGCGGTGGTGGTCGCGCCGCTGCCGGCGAGGCCGAGCAGCAACGGCAGGTAGAGGGTGACGACGACGAGGCCGAGCATCAGCACCGCGTCGACGATCTGGCCGACCACCGACTGCGCCGGCGGCTCGTAGGGGCGCCGGCTCATCGGGCGACCCTCCGCTCGGCGGCGATGCGGTCGAGGTAGTAGATGTCGGCGCCGTAGATCGCCGCCTTGTCCTCCTCGTAGTGCCGCAGCAGCGCCAGCACGGCCGCGGTGTTGAGGAAGAGGACGACGCCGCCGAGCGTCGCCATGACGGCCGTGAGGCCGGTCGCGGCGAAGGCGTCGGTCATGCGCCAGAACACGAAGGCGTAGGTGGCCCAGACAAGGGCGACGGCGATCCACGCAGCCGCTCGGTCGCGCCCGAACATGGTTCGGACGCGGGGGTCTTGCTCCGTCATAGACGTTCTCCCCAACCGCAGTGTTTTTCCTGCGGAGATATTTTTAGTCTTAAAGAGAAACCTACTGACTAAATACGCGCCGTCAATCGCCTAACTGTTGTGCATCGCGTCAATTCGGACCGCGGCCGCCGTCTGCTTTCGCCGCAACGAAAAAAGCGCCGGAACCTTGCGGCTCCGGCGCTTTCTCAGGCTCTCCCGGGGGAAGGAGCTCTTGGTCGGTTCGCGACTTCGTCGTCGAACCCCGACGATGTTCGTCATTCCCCGAACAAACCGGGGCATGCCGCCCGAACTCGGCGACTTGATCCCGTTTCCGACCGAGCGCTCAGCAGTCCAGCGTGTTGTCCCGCTCCCACTGCGTCAGGTGGCGCGTGTAGGCGTTCCACTCCTGGTTCTTCAGCTTGGCGTAGGCGGTGACGAACTCCTCGCCGAACATCGCTTTCGTGGCGGGAGAGGACTCGAACGTCCGGATCGCGTCGAGCAGGTTGAGCGGCAGCTTCTTGCAGTCCGTGACCGTGTGGCCGTCCGTGTACATGTTGATGTCGAGGCGCTTGCCCGGGTCGCGCTTGTTCTCCATGCCGTCGAGGCCGGCCGCCAGGATCGCGGCCTGCAGGAGGTAGGGGTTGGCCGCGCCGTCGCCCAGACGGAACTCAAACCGACCCGCATCCGGGATTCGGATCATGTGGGTGCGGTTGTTGCCCGTGTAAGTGATGGAGTTCGGCGCCCAGGTCGCGCCCGACGTCGTCCGGGGAGCGTTGATGCGCTTGTACGAGTTGACGGTCGGGTTGGTCAGCGCGCAGATCGCGTCGGTGTTGTGCATCAGGCCGCCGATGAAGTGGTAGCCGAGCTGGCTGACGCCGAGCTCCCCTGCCGGGTCCGCGAACAGGTTCTTCCCGCCGTCCCACAGCGACACGTGGGCGTGGCAGCCCGAGCCGGTAAGGTTCAAGAACGGCTTCGGCATGAAGGTGGCGCGCAGGCCGTGTTTCTCGGCGATCGACTTCGCCATGAACTTGTAGAACGCGTGCTGGTCCGCGGTCTGCAGCGCCGGACCGTAGTTCCAGTTCATCTCGAACTGGCCGTTCGCGTCCTCGTGGTCGTTCTGGTAGGGGGCCCAGCCGAGCTGGAGCATCGCGTCGCAGATTTCCGTGATCACGTCGTAACGCCGCATCAGGGCCTGCTGGTCGTAGCAGGGCTTTTCGGCGGTGTCGGCAGGGTCCGAGATCCGGGTGCCGTCTGCGTTGACCAGGAACATCTCGGGCTCGATGCCCGACTTCATCTGGTAGCCGGACCGGGCGATCAGGCGCTTCAGGAGGTTGCGCGGCGCTTGATCGACTTCCTTGCCGTCCATCCAGAGATCGGCGGCGAGCCAGCCGACCTCCGGCTTCCACGGCAGCTGGATCAGGCTGTCCGGATCGGGCTTCGCGAACAGATCGGAATCCGAGGGGCTCATGTCGAGCCAGGTGGCGAAGCCCGCGAAGCCGGCCCCCGCCTTCTGCATGTCGCCGATCGCGGCGGCGGGAACCAGCTTGGCGCGCTGCGCGCCGAACAGGTCGGTGTAGGAGATCAGGAAGTATTTGATGCCGCGTTCGCGCGCGGTTTCCGAAAGATCCATCGCCACTGCAGTCCCCTCGATCGCCCCTTTTTGGGGTCTAACCTCAATGTTCACGGCTCTCTCCTTCGGCGTTCCAACCCATTGGCGAGGCGCCGGCCGCGTTCCGAAGGACGGAAGGCCCTCCGGGGGACGTCGGCGGACCTTCTGTTCTTCGTCGTTCAGAACCCGGTCTTGCCGGGGATCCAGTTCGTGCCGGCGAGCGGGACGTTCGCCATGGCCGCGGCCTCGATCGTCAGCGCCACGAGGTCTTCGGGCTCGAGGTTGTGGACGTGGCTCTTGCCGCAGGCGCGGGCGATGGTCTGCGCCTCGAGCGTCATGACCGAGAGGTAGTTCGCGAGCCGGCGGCCGGCGATCTCCGGATCGAGACGCTTCATCAGCTCCGGGTCCTGGGTGGTGATGCCCGCGGGATCCCGACCCTCGTGCCAGTCGTCGTAAGCGCCGGCCTTGGTCCCGAGCGCCTCGTATTCGGATTCCCAGCGCGGATCGTTGTCGCCGAGCGCGACCAGAGCCGCGGTGCCGATCGCGACGGCGTCGGCGCCCAGCGCCAGCGCCTTCGCCACGTCGGCGCCGTTGCGAATGCCGCCGGAGACGATCAACTGCACCTTGCGGTGCATGCCGAGATCCTGCAGCGCCTTCACGGCCTGATGGACGGCGGCGAGCGTCGGGATGCCGACGTTCTCGATGAACACCTCCTGCGTCGCGGCGGTGCCGCCCTGCATGCCGTCGACAACCACCACGTCGGCGCCGGACTTCACCGCGAGCGCGGTGTCGTAATAGGGCCGCGCCGCGCCGACCTTCACGTAGATCGGCTTCTCCCAGTCGGTGATCTCGCGCAGCTCCTCGATCTTGATCTCGAGGTCGTCCGGGCCGGTCCAGTCGGGGTGACGGCAGGCCGAGCGCTGGTCGATGCCTTCGGGCAGCGTCCGCATCTTGGCGACGCGCGGAGAGATCTTCTGGCCGAGCAGCATGCCGCCGCCGCCGGGCTTCGCGCCCTGGCCGACCACGACCTCGATCGCGTCCGCCTTGCGCAGGTCGTCCGGGTTCATGCCGTAGCGCGAGGGCAGGTACTGGTAGACGAGCTTGGTCGAGTGCCCGCGCTCCTCCGGAGTCATGCCGCCGTCGCCGGTGGTGGTGGAGGTGCCCATCGCGGAGGCGCCGCGGCCGAGCGCTTCCTTGGCCGGCCCCGAGAGCGAGCCGAAGCTCATGCCGGCGATGGTGATCGGGATCTTGAGTTCGATCGGCTTCTTGGCGAAGCGGTCGCCCAGCACGACGCCGGTGCCGCACTTCTCGCGATAGCCCTCGAGCGGGTAGCGCGACATCGACGCGCCGAGGAACAGCAGGTCGTCGAAGTGGGGCAGCTTGCGCTTCGCGCCGGCGCCGCGGATGTCGTAGATGCCGGTCGCCGCCGCGCGGCGGATCTCGGAGAGGGTGTAGGCGTCGAAGGTGGCGCTCTCGCGGGGGAGGGTGCGCGGGGCCGCGGGGCCCTTGACGTGCTCGTTCATCGTCGTCTGTCCCTCAGTACGCGGACGCGTTGTCGACGTGGAAGTGGTAGAGCGTGCGGGCCGAGCCGTAGCGCTTGAAGTCGGAGGGATCGACCTGGCCCTCGAGGCCGGCCGCCTTCAGCTTCTCGAACAGCTGCGCCTTGTGCTCGTCGCGCATCTCCTTCTCGACGCAGTCGGCGCCGAGGCTCTTTACTTGCCCGCGCACGTAGAGCCGCGCCTCGTAGATCGAGTCGCCGAGCGCTTCGCCGGCGTCGCCGAGCACGGTGAGCGTGCCGGCCTGCGCCATGAAGGCCGACATGTGGCCGACCGAGCCGCCGACGACGATGTCGACGCCCTTCATCGAGATGCCGCAGCGGGCGCCGGCCTGCCCGCGGATGAACAGCAGCCCGCCGTGGGCGGTGGCGCCCGCGGCCTGGCTCGCGTCGCCCTCGACCTCGATGCGGCCGGACATCATGTTTTCGCCGATGCCGACGCCGGCGTTGCCGCGGACGATCACGGTCGCCTGCTTGTTCATGCCGGCGCAGTAGTAGCCGACCGGCCCGTCGATCTCGACGGTGACCGGCGCGTCGAGGCCGGCCGCCAGCGCGTGCAGGCCGCGCGGGTTCGACACCCGCCACAGCGAGGCGTTCGACCCCTCTTTCAGCGCGTGCAGCGCGGCGTTGAGGTCGCGGACCTTGGCGGTGGCGAGGTCGAAGGAATGGCTCTGCGTGCTCGCGTTCATGAGCGGCGCCCCCTGGTTGGGTGTTGTCGTCGTCATCAGGCCGCGGCGCGGTCCCAGAAGTAGACCTTGGCGGGTTCAGGCTCGAAGATCTTGGCGTTCTCGATGCCGGGCAGGCCGGCGAGCGCGCGGTACTCGGAACCGAACGCGACGTACTGGTCGGTCTCGGCCATCACCGCGGGCTTGCAGGCGATCGGGTCGCGCAGCACGCCGAAGCCGGACTCGGTGCCGACCACGAAGGTGTAGAAGCCGTCGAGATCGTCGAGGCTGTCCTCGAGCGCCTCGCCGAGCGAGCGACCCTCCTTCATGCGCCAGGTCAGGTAGCCGGCGGCCACTTCGCTGTCGTTCTCGGTCTGGATCGTCACGCCCGCGCGCTCGAGGTTGCGGCGAACGGTGCGGAAGTTGGACAGCGAGCCGTTGTGCACCAAGCACTGGTCGAGCCCGGTGGAGAAGGGATGCGCGCCGTTGGTCGTGACCGCGCTCTCGGTCGCCATGCGGGTGTGGGCGATGCCGTGGGTGCCGGCCATCTTGGCGAGGTCGAAGCGGACCGCGACGTCGGTCGGCATGCCGACCTCCTTGTAGAGCTCCATGCGGGCGCCGGCGCCGACCACGGTCACCTCGGGGGCGAGCTCCGCGAGCTTGGCGCGGACCTCGGCCTCGTCGGCGGCGGGAACGGTCAGGACCGCATGGGTCGCGCGCTGGAGGACCTCGGCGCCGTCGCCGAGCTTCGCGGCGAGGCCTGCGAAATCATAGCCCTCGGCGGCGCGGAGGGTGAGCTTCACCTCGTCGCTCTCGCCCGCGCCGTAGACGGCGAAGCCGGCCGAGTCCGGCCCGCGGCCGCACATGGTGCCGAGCATACCGCTCAGCATCTCGCCGAGCTTCGGCTCGAGCGCCTTATCCTTCAGAAACAGACCGACGATGCCGCACATGAAGGCGCTCCCTGTCTCGAGTGCTGTGGCCCGGGGGCCTTGAGACCGGAAGCTATCCGCAGCGCGTCAACGCGTCAATGAAGCGGAAAAAAAAATTCTTCAGAAGAAACTCGCCCCCTGAATTCCCAACGGCCAGCCTGTCCCGTGGAGGGACGCCGTCATTCCTTCTCGTACATGATGACGGAGAGGTAGGTCATCGGCTTCACCACCAGCCGTTCGGGGCCATGGGGCGCGCCGGAATCGAACAGCAGCGAATCGCCGGGCTTGAGGTGGTAGCTGTTGCCGGCGTGGGCGTAGACCACCTCGCCGGTCAGCATGTAGATCAGCTCGGTGCCCTCGTGCTGGAACGCGGTGTAGGGGGCGGCGTCCTCGGTGAGCGTGATCAGGTAGGGCTCGACGGCGATCGCCCCGCCCAGCATGTGGCCGAGCAGCTCGTAGTTGTGGCCGACCTTGGTGCCCCGCCGCTGGATCACGACGCCCTGGCCGGCGGGCACGAAGCTGCAGTCGCGCCGCTCTTCGAAGCCGGCGAACAACAGGCTGATTGGCATGTTCAGCGCCGCCGCGAGCGTCTGCAGCGACGTCAGGGACGGTGAGATCTGACCGTTTTCGATCTTCGACAGCATGCCCGTGGACACGCTCGCCGCGGCCGCGAGTTCGGCGACGGTCAGGCCCATGAGCTTGCGGTGGTGGCGGATCTGCAGCCCGATCGCCTGCTCGAGCGTGCGCCGCTCGGGCGCGGCCGGAGCGCCGGAGCCCGTGACGTAGTCCTCGTCATCGCTCGACTCGACCGCGACGAGCTGGGGCGCGACAGGCTCCGCCGCGGCTTTCGCGACGGCGGGTTTGGGCGCGGCCGGCTTGGCGACGATGTTCGCGGTCTTGCTGGCCATAGGAACTTTTCCTCGCAGGAAACGTCCCTACAGGCTAGCCAACCTTGTTCCGATCCCCAAGCCTTGCGTTCGTCAGCCCCTATCCGCCGTGCCGCGCCTCTACGCCGCGGGATTGAGCGGCCTCCACCATCCAGCGCCAGAACGTGGCGGCGAAGGTGCGGAACACTGCAATCTCATAGGTCGGGGCGTCGACCACCTGCCAGAGGTGGATCGAGATCGAGGCCGCGTGGGTGAGCGCCGCGTCGCCCACGCCGAAGGCGCGGGGATGCAGGTCGATCGCCGTCAGCGTCGCGAGCGTCTCGCGGGCGCGGGGACCCGAGACGCGGACAACCGTACGGCCGTCGGACTGGTCCGCGACCGCCGCGGGGAGGCCGGCGAAGTCCGTGGCCCCGGACGAGACCGCGAGCCATTTGCCGGGTCCCGCGCCGACAAAGGCGACATCGCCCGAGGCGACGCGCTTCGGGCCGGCCGGAAGCTCGATCCCGTAGGCCGCGCGGACGGCGTCGGCGAGTTCGGCCTCGCGCCCCCTGAAGGCCGCGACCGAGGCGAGGGTCAGGCCCTCCGCTTCGCGCAGGGTGACGCCGGCGACGCCTGTGGGCGAGGCGAGGGGAGCGACGTGCGGCCGGAAGGCCGAGCGGGCGACGAGAGGCTCAGCCACGGACGCGGACTCCTTCGGGATCGACGAAGACGGGAGCGACGACCTCGACCTCGACGTCGCCGTCGCGCACCGGGTCGACGGCGCGGACGATCTCGCCGATGCGCTCGGGACCGTTCGCGAGGAAGCCGAGCCCGACCCAGCACCCGTTCGAGGGCGAGTAGGCGACCGAGGTCATGTAGCCCTGGTCGTTGTCGGCGGTCGGCGTCGCCTCGCGCGGGATGAAGTGGGCGCCGCCGCGGAGCCGCGCGGAGCGGTCCACCGGCTTGAAGCCAACGAGCCGCGGACGCGCCGGATCGGTCAGCGCGCCGCGTTCGGCCATGACCCGGCCGACGTAGTCCTTCTTCTTGGACATCATGCCGCCGAGACCGAGGTCGAACGCCGTGGTCGTGCCGTTCAGTTCGGCTGCGGCCGCGTGGCCCTTCTCGATGCGCATGACCGCAAGCGCCTCGGCGCCGTAGGGGCAGATGCCGAAGGGCTCGCCGGCTGCGATGATCGCGCGGATGGTCGCGTCGCCGTAGCGGGCGGGGACCGCGAGCTCATAGGCCATCTCCCCCGAGAACGAGAGCCGGAACAGCCGCGCCTTCACACCGCCGCCGACGGTGACCTCCTTGACGCCGAGGTAGGGCAGGCCGGCGTCCGACACGTCGGCGTCGTCGACCAGCGCCGTCACCACGTCGCGCGAGCGGGGACCGGCAATGGCGTACTTCGCCCACTGGTCGGTGATCGAGGCGAGGTGGACGTCGAGCTCCGGCCACAGCCACTGGCGGCAGTATTCGAGATGCCGCATGGCCTGCGCCGCGTGCGCCGTCGAGGTCGTCACGTAGTAATGCGTCGGGCTCAGCCTCGCGACGGTGCCGTCGTCCATGGCGAAGCCGTCCTCGCGCAGCATCACGCCGTAGCGCGCCTTGCCCACCGGCATGGTCGAGAAGCCGTTGATGTAGACGCGGTCCAGGAAGACGCCGGCGTCCGCGCCCTGCACGTCGATCTTGCCCAGCGTCGAGGCGTCGTAGACGCCGACGGCGGTCCGGACGGTATTGACCTCGCGGATGGTGGTCTCGAGCCAGTCGGCTTCTCCGGCGCGCGGGAAGTACGCCGCGCGCATCCAAAGCCCGGTCTCGACGAAGGCCGCGCCCTGCTCCTCGGCCCAGAAGTGCGAGGGCGGCAGGCGGGTGGGGCGGAACTCCTTGTGGCGGTGCGCGCCGCCGAGCGCGCCGATCGCGACCGGCGTGAAGGGCGGCCGCGTCAGCGTGGTGCCCGTGTCCGGGATCGAACGGCCGGTGATCTCCGCCATCAGCGCGAGGCCCACCACGTTCGCGGTCTTGCCCTGGTCGGTCGCCATGCCGAGCGTGGTGTAGCGCTTGAGGTGCTCGACCGACTTGAAGCCTTCGCGCGCGGCGAGCTCCACGTCCTTCACCGTCACGTCGTTCTGGAAGTCGACGAAGGCCTTGCCGCGCGACGTCTTCGGCTTCCACGGCCCGTGGCCATGGACGGCGTCGGTCTCGGGCTCGGTCTGCGGCGCGTCGAACGGCGCCGCCGTGTAGCCGCACTCCTGCGCGGCTTCGGTTCCGAGGCGACCGCCTTCGGCGAAGGCCTCCGCCAGCTCGAACGCGCCGGAGGCGGCGCCGGCCACGTCCATGCCGGGAGGGGGGGAGCCCGGCAGGAAAGCCGAGCGCGGCGAGTCCCAGACGGGCCTGCCGCCAAGGTGGGTCGCGATCTGGATCGACGGGTTCCAGCCGCCGGACACGGCGACGAGGTCGCAGGCGACGTTGAAGCTGCGGCCGCGGGAATCCGCGATCGCGCAGCCCTTCACCGACTGGCCGCCATAGGCGCGCACGACCGCGCCGCCGAAGATCAGCGGCGCGCCGGCGGAGCGGGCGGCGGCGGCGAGCGCGGGCGCGTCGCCGCTGGCGTCGACCACGGCGGCGATCTCGCAGCCAGCTGCTGTGAGGTCCAGCACGGTCTTCGCGGCGTCGTCGTTGTTGGCGTAGACGACCGCGCGCTTGCCCGGCGCGACGCCGAAGCGGTTGAGGTAGCTGCGCACGGCGCCGGCGAGCATCACGCCGGGCGTGTCGTTGTTCCCGAACGGGATCGGTCGCTCCAGCGCGCCGGCCGCGAGAACGCAGCGCTTGGCGACGATGCGCCAGAACCGCTGGCGCGGCTGGTGCGGCAACGGCGTCGCGCGGTGGTCGGACACACGCTCCAGGGCGCCGTAGACGCCGCCGTCGTAGGCGCCGACCACGGAGGCGCGCGTCAGCACGGTGACGTCGGGAAGGCTGGCGAGTTCGGCCGCGGCGGAAGCCGCCCATTGCGCCGCGCTGCCCTCGCCGACGGCGAGGCGATCGGACAGCAGCCGTCCGCCCAGCACGGAGTCGTCGTCGGCCAGGATCACCCGCGCCCCGGCGCGGCCGGCGGCGAGCGCCGCGGAGAGGCCGGCGGGACCGCCGCCGATCACCAGCACGTCGCAGTGCGCCGTGGTCTTCTCATAAGCGTCGGGATCCGCGGCCTCCGCCGCGCGGCCGAGGCCCGCGGCGCGGCGGATCAGCGGCTCGTAGAGCTTCTCCCAAAGCTTCGCCGGCCACATGAAGGTCTTGTAGTAGAAGCCCGCCACGAACACTGGCGAGGCGAGCTGGTTCACCGCCAGCAGGTCGAAGCTAAGCGACGGAAACCGGTTCTGGCTCCGCGCCTCCAGCCCGTCGTAGAGCTCGGCGACCGTCGCCTTGACGTTCGGCTCGCGCCGCGCGCCGGTTCGGAGCTCCACCAGCGCGTTCGGCTCCTCGGAGCCAGCGGTCAGGATGCCGCGCGGGCGGTGGTACTTGAACGAGCGCCCGACGAGGGTCACGCCGTTCGCGAGCAGGGCGGAGGCCAGCGTGTCGCCGGGATGGCCGGTGTAGCCGCGGCCGTCAAAGGTGAAGGCGAGCGGCGTCGCGCGGTCGATCAGGCCGCCGGAGGCGAGGCGGTTCGGCTGGCTCATCATTCGGCTCCCGAAGCGCGCGCCGCCGCGATGTCGCGGGCGGCTTCGACCTGCTCGATCGCATGGGTGCGGGTGTCGCGGGTCACCACAAGCCAGGACTGGCACCCGACCGCGTGCTGCCACAGCTCGCGGTGCCGGCCGGCGGGGTTGTCGCGCAGATAGACGTAGTCGGCGAAGGCGGCCTCGGCGTTCGGCACGGAGGCGTCGGGCCGGACCAGCGTGGCGTCGCCGAGGTAGGAGAACTCGTCCACGCCGCGGACGCCGCAATAGGGGCAGGGGATGCGCATGGGATCAGGGCTCCAGCGTCATCCCGGCCGCAGCGAAGCGGAGAGCCGGGATCGTTTTCAGGAGGGGCGTCTTGCGCGCCTGACGATCCCGGCTCTGCGCGGCTGCGCCGCTCCGGCCGGGATGACGGGTGATCGTCTTCATCGCTTCGGCCTCAGTGCAGGTTCGGCTGGGCGCCGACGCCCTTTTCGTCGATAACGCGGCCGGTCGCGAAGCGGTCGAGCCGGTAGGCGGTCGCGGTCTCGTGCGGCGTGTCGGTCGCGATCAGGTGCGCGAAGCTCCAGCCGGAGGCGGGCGTCGCCTTGAAGCCGCCGTAGCACCAGCCGGCGTTGAGGTAGAGGCCCTCGATCGGCGTGCGGTCGATGATCGGCGAACCGTCCATCGACATGTCCATGATGCCGCCCCAGTGCCGGAGAAGCTTCACGCGGCCGATCGCGGGCATCAGCGCCATGCCGCCCTCGGCCACGTCCTCGATGGTCGGCAGGTTTCCGCGGCTGGCGTAGGAGTTGTAGCCGTCGATGTCGCCGCCGAAGACCAGGCCGCCCTTGTCGGACTGCGAGATGTAGAAGTGCCCGGCGCCGAAGGTGCAGACCGTGTCGATGAAAGGTTTGATCCCTTCCGACACGAAGGCCTGCAGCACGTGGCTCTCGATCGGCAGGCGCAGGCCCGCCATCCCGGCCACGCGCGAGGAGTTGCCGGCGCAGGCGAGCCCGACCTTCTTCGCGCCGATGAAGCCACGCGAGGTCTCGAGCCCGACCACGCGGCCGGCCTCGATGCGGAAGCCGGTGACCTCGCAGTTCTGGATGATGTCGACGCCGCGTCCGTCCGCGGCCCGGGCGTAGCCCCAGGCCACCGCGTCGTGGCGCACCGTGCCGCCGCGCTTCTGGCGAAGCGCGCCTTTCACGGGAAAGCGCGCGTTGTCGTAGTCGAGCATCGGCAGGATGCGCTTGAGCTCGGGCACGTCGAGCAGCTCGGAGTCGATCCCGTGCAGCCGCATGGCGTTGCCGCGGCGGGCGTAGGCGTCGCGCTGGCCGTCGGAGTGGAACAGGTTCACCACGCCGCGCTGGCTCACCATCGCGTTGTAGTTCAGGTCCTGCTCAAGCTCCTCCCAGAGCTTCATCGAGTGTTCGTAGAACGGCGCGTTGCCCGGCAGCAGGTAGTTCGAGCGGACGATCGTGGTGTTGCGGCCGACATTGCCGCCGCCGATCCAGCCCTTCTCGACCACCGCGATGTTGGTGAGGCCGTGGACCTTGGCGAGGTAGTGAGCGGTCGCGAGCCCGTGGCCGCCGCCGCCGACGATGACGATGTCGTAGGCCGCCTTCGGCTCGGGCTCGCGCCAAGCCGGCTTCCAGCCGGTGTGGCCGCGAAGCGCCTCGCGAAGCACGGAAAAGATCGAGTACCGGTCGGTCGACATGAGCGCGCCTGGGTGATGGCGAAGCAGGACGAGCCGCACTATGGCCGACGGCCGCGCGCTATGAGATATAAATCGGACTTATAGTGCGAGCTTGGCCATGCAGCCCCGTCCCGACGACCTTCCCTTCGATCTCCGGCAGCTCACGATCTTCCTCGCCGTCTGCGACGCCGGCTCGATGGCGGCGGCGGCGCGGCGTCTGGGCCTCACGCAGCCGGCGGTGTCGCTCGCGGTGGCGGAGCTCGAGACGCGGATCGGGGCCGGCTTGTTCGACCGGGCGATCCGTCCGATCGCGCTGACGCCCGCAGGCGTCCTGCTGCGCCAGCGCGCCTCGGCGCTGGTCTCCGAAGCGCGCCAGATCGCGCCGATGCTGCGGGAGGCGGGGAGGGCGCGGTTTCCGCTGGTGCGGCTCGGCCTCGTCGACTCGCTGTCGCGCACGCTCGGGCCGACGCTCGCGGACGCGATCGCCCAGCGGGCGGACGAGGTGGCGATCCTGTCGGGGCTCACGGCGTCGCATGCCAGCGCCCTGCTGTCGCGCAACCTCGACGTGATGATCGGCGTCGACGATCTCGCGCAGGTCGCCGGGCTCGAGCGCCGGCCGATCCTGACCGAGTCCTACGTGCTGATGCTGCCGCCGGGCGGTCCCGCCGTCGAGACCATGGAGGACCTGAGGGGCCTGGCCGAGCGCTTCGAGCTGGTGCGGTTCAGCGCGCGCTCGAGCACCGGCGTCGAGATCGAGCGTCACCTGCGCCGGATCGGCCTGGAGCCGCCGCGGCGGCTGTCGTTCGACACGCCTCAGGGGGTGGCGGCGATGGTGGCGGAGGGCGGCCGCTTCGCCGTCGTCACGCCGCTCTGCGTGGTCGAGGCCGCTCCGCCGCCGGGGGCGGTGGTCTGCGCCGCGCTGCCCGGTCCCGAGTTCGCCCGCAGCCTTACGCTCGTCGCCTATGCGCACGAACTCGGCCGGCTGCCGGCGGAGCTCGCGGAGGCGAGCCGCGCAGGTCTGCGCGCGCGGCTCGCCGAGGTCGCGCCCGAGATGGCGCGGTTCGTTCAGATCGCCTGAGGCGGCCTCAGTCGAAGATGAAGTCGTTCGCGCCGAGGTTCGCCACCGACACGTCGTCGAGCGTGATCGAGGAGCCGGTGTTGCCGGCCCAGGTGATCACGGCGTCGCCCGCCGCGTTCGAGCGGATGATCAGGTCGTTGAACCCGAGGCCGTCGACGTCGAGCTCGATCTTGTCGGTCCCGTCCTGGAAGTCGGTGATGCGGTCCTTGCCGTCGCCGGTCTCGAACACGAAGATGTCGGCGCCCGCGCCGCCGCTCAGCACGTCCACGCCCTTGCCGCCGTCGAGTTCGTCGTTGCCGACGCCGCCGAACAGCACGTCGCGGCCGTTTCCGCCGTCGAGCTCATCGTTGCCCGCGTCTCCGATCAGCCGGTCGTCGCCGTCGCCGCCGTCGATCTCGTCGTTGCCGGCGCCGCCGTAGAGCGTGTCGTTCCCCAGCCCGCCTTCGAGATCGTCATTGCCGGCGCCGCCCACGAGCCGGTCGTCGCCCGCGCCGCCCTCAAGGTCGTCGTCGCCGTTCTCGCCGTAGAGCCGATCGTCGCCGTCGCCGCCGAAGAGGTCGTCGTTCTGGTCGCCGCCGAACAGCGTGTCCGCGCCCGCCTGGCCGAATAGCTTGTCCTGGCCGGCGTAGCCGCGCAGCACGTCGGCCGCGCCGGTTCCCACGAGGCGGTCCGCGCCGGCCGTTCCGTTGATCGTCGCCATCTCATCAGCTCCACATGATGCGGGCGGGCGCGCCGCCCGGCCTTCTGGAGCTGAACTTAAGCGGGCTCAGTTAGACCACGTTGAGCGGTCGGTTAGAATTTGGAGAGAGAGCGACGGCGAAAACGAGGCGAAGCATCACGACACGACGTCTCGGCCCGAGATCTTGTAACCGACGCCGCGAACCGTCTGGATGATGAACGGAGGGCCGTCGTCCTCGAGTTTTTTCCTGAGATAGCGGATGTAGACGTCGACCACCTTGGTGCCGGGGTCGAAGGTGTAGTCCCAGACGTTGTTCAGCAGCCTCTGCCGGCTGACGACGCGCTCGGCGTTCGCCATCAGGAACCGCAGCAGCTCGAACTCGCGCACGGTCAGCGAGATCTCCCGGCCGCGGCAGGTCACGCGACGGGACTCGGGGTCGAGGGTGAGCGGCCCGACCGCGAGCGTCGCCTGGGTGTCCTCCGCCGGCCGGCGGCGTTTCAGCGCCTCGAGCCGCGCCAGCAGCTCGTCGAACGAGAACGGCTTGGTGAGGTAGTCGTCCGCCCCGCCCTTGAGGCCCTCGATCTTGTCCTGCAGCCCGTCCTTGGCGGTGAGCATCAGGATCAGCGCCGTCAGCCGCTCCTGCCGCACCAGCCGGCAGACCTCGAGCCCGTCGACGTAGGGCAGCATGCGGTCGAGGATCACCAGTTCGAACTCGCCCGAGCGGATGCGCTCCAGCCCGTCGCGGCCGTCCGGGGCGACGGTCACCTGATAGCCCTCCGAGGTCAGGCCGCGGCTCAGAAAATCGGCGATCCGGCGGTCGTCCTCCACCACCAGGATCTTCACGATCCCGCCTCCGCCGGCGGCAGCGACACGGTCAGCGCCGCGCCGCCCGAAGGCCTGTTGTCGAGCGTGATCGCGCCGTCGTGCCGCTCGACGATGAGCTTTGCGATCGCGAGACCGATGCCGAGGCCGCCGGTCGAGCCGCTGTCGGCCGCGCGGCCCCGATAGAAACGGCTGAACACGTGCGCGCGATCCTCTTCCGACAGGCCCGGCCCCTCGTCCGAGACCTCGACCACGAACCGTCCGTCGGCGACGAGCGTCGCGACGCGGACTCGTCCGCCGGCCGGCGAGTGCTTTATCGCGTTGTCGAGGCCGATCAGGAAGACCTGCTTCAGCCGTCGCGCGTCGGCCGCGATCAGCGCGCCGCCGTCGTTCCAGGCGGTCTCGATCAGGACGTCGCGCGGGGCGGCGAGCGCTTCGCCCTCGGCGGCCGCGGCGGCTGCGACGTCGCGGCCGCGCGTGACAGTGATCTCGAAGCTCTGGTCTTCCGCGTCGGACCGGGCGAAGGCCAGCAGGTCGTCGAGCAGTGAGCCGAGGCTTTCGGCCTGCTCCTGGATGCGGGACAGCGCCTCCGCCTGGTCGCCCGGGTCGCCGCGCCCGCGCAGCGCGACGTCCGCCTCGCCGCGCAGGATCGTCAGCGGCGTCCGAAGTTCGTGGCTGACGTCCGCCAGGAACTGCGCCCGCCGCGCGTCCACGTCCCTCAGGCGGTCGTTGGCGTGGCGCAGTTCGGCGGTGCGGGCCTCGACCTCGGAGTGCAGCCGCTGCTGCGCGGTGACGAGCTCCGCCCGTTGGCCCTCGATCGCATGCGCCATGTCGTTGAAGGTGCGGGCGAGCGCCGCGAACTCGTCGCGGCCGCGCACGGGGATGCGGGCGTCGAGCGCGCCGTCCGCGATCGCCCTGGCGCCTTCGGCGAGATCCTGCACCGGGCGCACGATCGAGCGCTTCAGCATCAGTCCGAAGCCGGCGCTGAACAGGACGGCGAGCAGCGTCAGCGCGATCGCGCCGAAGAGCAGCCACTGCTGGCGCCGGCGCACCTCGGCGAGCTCGCTCGCGACCTCGCCGCGCTCGTCCTTCAGCGCGTTCTCGAGCAGCGTCTCGAAGTCGTTCGACAGCCGGTACTCGACCTCGCGTCGGAAATGCCCGACCGCCTCGGCCTGCTTGCCGTCGCGCTGAAGGGCGAAGACATGCTCGGCCGCGCGGTCGATCGCGCGGTAGAGCTCGTTCATGCGGCTCGTCATCTCGACGTCCGAGATCTCGCGCCGCACCTCCTCGACCCCGTCGAGCGTCAGCACCTCGGCCCGCGTGACGCGGGCGAGGCGCTCGAACGCCTCCTCCATCTTGCGGCGCGCGGCCTCGAAGTCCGGCATCTGCTCCGGCCCGAGCAGCAGCACCTCGGCGATCTGCTCGGCGTAGTTGTTGGCGTGGCCGTCGAGCTCGGCGATCACCTCGAAGCGGTGGTGGACGCCGTCGATGCGGCGCACGAAATCGTCCGCCACCCTGAGCGACAGCGCGGTCACCCCGACCATCAGCGCCACGAAGGCGAGGGTCACGATCTCGAACACGAAGATACGCCAACGCACGGTCATCGGCCGGTCAGGCTCCAGGTAAGGGGAGTCGGGCGGCGGACCGCGCGCGCATCATGACGGGCGGCCGGGAGCGCGTCGACCGGGCGAACCGCGATTGACGCCAGCGTCCCGCTCCGCTTGCATCGCGCCAAGATCACAAGACGAGGAGCGCCGCCATGACCCAATCGCCCCAGCCCGCCGCCGGCTGGAAACTGACGATCCCCGTCGTCAACCTGAAGGGCGACCAGCGCGTCGCGGGCTCCTACGTGGCGGCGATCGCCGACCGCGAGGCCGCCCGGAAAGCGATTCCCTACGGCCGCGCCGTGCCCAGCGCGCCCCTGCTGCCGCTCTCCGCCGACGAGCTCGCGGGCTTCGGCGTCGACGCCGGAGCGGTCAGGAAGATCGCCTGAGGGTCTGGGCGGCCCGAGCCGTCCCCTCATGCTTTCGTCGGCTAAACGGAACGTGATCCGCGCAAAGGACGTTTTCCCAGCGAAGGCCGGCGGTATGGATCTCGCGTCAGGCGAGGCCGAGGCCGTCGGCGGCAACAGGAGTGCGTCCCATGCATCCTCTCGCTGGAACCCCGATCGCGTTCTGGATGACCGCAATGTCCTTCTGGATGGCGGCTCTGAACAAATAAGCGACGCGTTACGGGCGCGCCGTCTTCTTGTCCCAGCCTTGAGTCGGAACCCAGACGCCCGGCGATCTGGGAGAAAGCTCGACGAGCGCGCGTTCTTTCGTCCGGGCGCAGCGGCTCTGGGTCCCGGGTCGAGGCCGGGACAAGAAGGAGCGGTTCTCGCGCTTAGTTCGCCGGGCCAGCCGCCGCTCAGTGCCCCGACACGGTTTCGAGGGCGCCGGGCGCGGTCTGCCAGCCGAGGTCGGGCAGCATCACGATGCGGTTGCCGCGCAGGTCCGAAGCGCAGGCGATGAAGCCGCGCTCCTCCATGTAGGTGAGAAGCCGCCGCGCCCGCCCTGTCGAGCGCGTGCCGTAGGCCTTGGCGATCTCGGCGTCGGTGGGGCAGGGGCCCTTCATCAGCGCGGCCTTCGCGACCAGCAGGAACACCCCGCGCACATCCTCGGGCAGCGACGCCGCGATCAACGTCGCTTGATCCCAATCGGCGCTCGCGACCTCGCCGTTGTCGACGCCGGCCTTCGCGATCGCGAGTTCGCGGCGGAACCGCGGCAGGTCCGGCGCGTCGCCCGGCAGGCGCGCGATGCGGCAGCGGACGAGGAAGTCCTGGTAGAGCAGCGACACCGGCTGAAAGCTGGCGTCGGGTTCGGCCATCATCGCGGTCATGATTTCGGCGATCTTGCCCTCACGCTCGGCGTCGGCGAACAGGTCGGCGGGCAACGGCTGGGCGGCGGTCGCGTCGCTGCGCGACTGCGCGAGCTGGGCCAGCACCTCCGCCGTGTTCGCCGTCGCCGCCGCGGCACGCGGGCGGGCCTCGTCGGCGCCGCGGCGGAAGATGAGCCCCGCGGCGTCCTCGGCGAGCGTCTCCGGCATCGGCATCAGCTTGGGGCTGCCGCCGCGCCCCTGCGTCTCCACGGGCGCGATCTTCACGGTCTCGGGGCGGCGCCCGATCGCGGGGCCGAGCCCCACGAACTGGCCGCGGTCGAGATTGCGGAACGCTTCCGCCTGCCGCCGCTCCATCCCGAGCAGGTCGGCGGCGCGCGCCATGTCGATGTCGAGGAAGGTGCGGCCCATCAGGAAGTTCGAGGCCTCGGCCGCGACGTTCTTCGCGAGCTTCGCCAGCCGCTGGGTCGCGATGACGCCGGCCAACCCCCGCTTCCGCCCGCGGCACATGAGATTTGTCATCGCGGCGAGCGCCTGCCGGCGGGACTCCTCGTCCGCTTCGCTCGCCGCGGCGGGGGCGAACAGCTGCGCCTCGTCCACCACCACCAGCATCGGATACCAGCAGTCGCGCTCGACCTCGAACAGCGCGTTGAGGAACACGGCCGCCGCCCGCATCTGGCGGTCGACGTCGAGGCTCTCGAGGTTGAGGATCACCGAGACCCGGTGCCGCCGCACCCGCTCCGCGATCATCGCGAGGTCGCGCTCCACGCCGGCGGCTTCCACCACCACATGGCCGTGGGCGTCGGCGAGCGTGACGAAATCGCCCTCGGGGTCGATCACGCACTGCTGCACCCAGGTCGCGCTCTGCTCCAGCAGCCGGCGGAGCAGGTGCGACTTGCCCGAACCGGAATTGCCCTGGACGAGAAGACGGGTCGCGAGCAGCTCCTCGAGGTCGACCGTCGCGCGCTGTCCGTTCGACTTCGCGCCGATGTCGATGCTGACCGTCATGATGCCTTGTCGTCGCCGTCCCTTGCGCGTTTCGCGCGCCGAACCGTGGTCGATCGCGCGCCAAGAGTCCAAGCCGCCGCGGGCTTTTCCCCAGGAAGGCGCCGCACGCAGCGTCGCAGCCGCCAAGCGCCGTCAGCGCTTGGGAGGCCGGAACGCGCTCTGGTCGATCCCGTGCCGCTTCAGCTTGTCGTACAGCGTCTTGCGGGGAACGCCGAGGGCGTGGAGCGTCGCCTGGATGTCGCCCTGCGCCGCGGCGAGCGCCTGGCGGATCTGCTCCGCCTCGAAGGCCTCGACCCTGTCGGGCAGCGAGCCGCCCTGCGGCGCGGGCGGAGCGGCCGCGGGCGCCGGCCCGTCATCGAGGCCGAGCGCCACCCGCTCGGCGTAGTGCGCAAGTTCGCGCACGTTGCCGGGCCAGTCGTGCTGGTCGAGCTTCCGGCGCACGGCCGCGGTCATCGGCGGCGGCTCGCGCCGGAACCGCCGGCCGGCGCGGTCGAGGAAGTGGGCGAACAGCAGCGGCACGTCATCCCGACGCTCGCGCAGCGGGGGGATGCGGATCGTCGCCACGTGCAGCCGGTAGTAGAGGTCCTCGCGGAAGGCGTTGGTCCGCACCAGCTCCAGCAGGTCGACCTTGGACGCCGCGGCAACCCGGATGTCGACCTTCCGCGTCTCGTTCATGCCGAGCGGCGTCACCTCGCGGGCCTCAAGCACGCGCAGGAACTTGATCTGCAGCGCGGGCGGCATGGCCTCGATCTCGTCGAGGAACAGCGTTCCGCCGTGGGCGTGCTCGATCCGACCCACGCGCTTCTTCACCGCGCCGGTGAAGGCCCCGGCCTCGTGGCCGAAGAGCTCGCTCTCGATGACGCTTTCCGGCAGGGCGCCGCAGTTCACGGCGACGAAGGGCCTGGCGGCCCGGGGGCTCCAGCGGTGCAGCGCGGTCGCGACCACCTCCTTGCCGGCGCCGGTCTCGCCCTCGATCAGCACGTCGACGTCGGCGTCGGCGATCTGGCGCAGCGTGGCGCGCAGCCGCTCCATCGCTGGCGTCGCGCCCAGCAGCGGCATGTCGGAGGCGCTGGTCTCCTCCACGGCGCGCCGGAGGGCGCGGTTCTCCAGCACCAGGCGCCGCTTCTCCAGCGCGTGGCGGATCGGGCCCAGCAGCCGGTCGGCGGGGTAGGGCTTGGCCACGAAATCGTAGGCGCCCTCGCGCATCGCCTCGACCGCCATC
Source organism: Methylopila capsulata (assembly GCF_016907975.1). Lineage (GTDB taxonomy): Bacteria > Pseudomonadota > Alphaproteobacteria > Rhizobiales > Methylopilaceae > Methylopila > Methylopila capsulata. The sequence continues at coordinate 1,168,025 of NZ_JAFBCY010000001.1, read as the reverse complement.
GCGACGTCGCCATGCCCGGTGATCAGGATCACCGGGAGGTCGGGATCGATCGCCCTCAGGCGGCGGAACAGCTCAAGACCGTCGATCCCCGGCATGCGGACGTCGGTGACCACCACGCCGGGGAAGCTCGCGTCGAGCGCGCCGAGCGCCGCGGTCGCGGAAGGGAAGGGCGCGACGGTCAAGCCCGCCAGCGTCAGCGCCTGCGCGTTCGCGGCGCGCAGCGTCTCGTCGTCGTCGATGAAGGCGACGTCCATCAGGCGAGCCTCGGTAGGGTGACGGTGAAGACCGCGCCGCCGCGGTTCTCGGCGGCGAGGCGGCCGCCGAATTCGGCGACGATGTCGTGCGAGATGACGAGGCCGAGGCCGAGGCCCGCCGGCTTCGTCGTGGTGAAGGGCATGAACAGCGCACCCATCACCGCGTCCGGCAGGCCCGGGCCGTTGTCGGCGACGGTCACGACGACGCTTGTTTCGGCGACGGCCGCGGACAGCGCGATGCGGCCGTCCGGTCGGCCGGCCAGCGCGTCGAGCGCGTTCTGCAGCAGGTTGACGAAGACCTGCTCGAGCCGGACGCGCTCGCCCGCCACCGTCACGTCGTCGGCGAGGTCGAGATCGAGCGCCACGTTCTGTTCGCGCAGGCGGTGGCCGACCAGCAGCAGCGCGCCGTCGACGGCGGCGCGGAGCGAGACCGGCTCCACCACCCCCTTGGTCTTGCGGGCGAAGGCGCGCAGCTCGCCGGTGATCGCCCCGATCCGCTCCGTGAGGGCGGCGATGGTCGCGAGGTTGTCCGCCGCGGGTCCGGGCTGGGCGCGGTCGAGGAAGGTGCGCGCGTTGTCGGCGAAGGTGCGGATCGCCGCGACCGGCTGGTTGATCTCATGCGCGACGCTCGCCGCGATCTGGCCGAGCACCGCGAGCTTGCTCGCCTGCACCAGCTCGTCCTGCAGGTCCTGCAGCGCCGCTTCCGCGCGGCGGCGTTCGTCGATCTCGGCGCGGAGCTCGAGGGTGCGCGCCGCGACGCGCTCCTCCAGCTCGCGCCGGGCGGCGCCTTGCGCGGCGCGTTCGCGCGCGAGTCTCCGGCGGCGGGACACCGCTATGCCGACGGAGCCGAGCGCGAGCACGCCGGCGAGCAGCGCGGAGGCGCGCGCCGCCGTCCGCGCCAGCGCGACCGAGGGCGCGGTCGGCGCCAGCACGTGCAGCGTCCAGGAAGTGGTGGGCGCCGGGGCCGCGGCCTCGACGAAGCTGCGGGCGCCCGCGCCCGCGCTCGCCGCCGCGCGCACCAGCCCGTCGCCGACTGCGGTGATCGGCAGGAGGTCCAGCGGCGCGGCGCCGAACTGAAGGCTGGCCCTGAGTTCCGCGCGACGCTCCTCCGGGATCGGCGCGGTCGCCCGGAAGCGCCAGTCGGGTTCGCTCGCGATCAGCACGATCGAACGATCGTCGGTGACGAAGGTCGGCTCGGCGAAGCGTCGCCATTCCGTCTCCAGCGCCTCGAACTCGGCCTTCACCACCATCACGCCGAGCGGGCCGCCGGCGCCGTCGATGCGGCGGGTGAGATAGAGGCCGGCCTTGCCGCTGACGGTGCCGAGCGCGAAATGCTCCGCCGCGCCGTCCGCCATCGCGCGGCTGTAGTAGGGCCGGAACGAATAATCGGTTCCGACGAAGCTCGTCGGCGTGCCGGCGTTGCTGGCGGCGAGCGTCAGCCCCCTGGCGTCGAGCAGATAGATCGCGCCGGCGCGGGTCGCCTCCGCCAGCGTCCGGAGCTTGGCGTCGAGGGCGGCGAGCCGGCCGGCGTCGCGGCTTTCGAGCGCGGCGCGCACGTCCGGGTCCTGCGCCAGCACCACCGGCAGGACGCGCTGCTTCTCGATCTCGCTGCGCAGGGCCGAAATCCGCAAGTCCGCCGCCGCATGCGCCGCGGCCACGAGGTTGGACCGCGCCCACCGCTCGCCGGCGTAATCCGCGCCGCGGTCGAGCGCGATGAGCGTGGCGGCGGCGAGCAGCGCCAGCGTCCAGCCCGGCCATCGGCGTTCGGCGGTCACGGCGTCACGTCCCTCGCTCCCGCCTGTGCGGATTTTCGCACGACCGGCCCCGCTGAATTGTGCGGCGTTCCGCACATCGTGTCGAGGCGACTTTTTGGGCGCCGACAGGACGCGCGTGATTTCAATGGCTTGCGGGCGTCTCAGCGTTTTGGCGCAGCTGGCATGCGGTTTGCGCATGGACCGGCGCGACGTCGGCTCGACGCCGCCCTGCAACGCCACATCCGACCGCAACGGCGCCGGCCCCACAAGGCGACGACGGTCGAACCAAGGAGGACAGATCATGGCGATCGCCGTTCCAGCCGCGGCCCCGGCCGCCGCGCCCCGCAAGTTCTACCAGCACCTCTACGTCCAGGTGCTCGTCGCGATCGCGGCGGGCGTGGCGCTCGGCCATTTCTACCCGAGCGTCGGCGCCGACCTGAAGCCGCTCGGCGACGCCTTCATCAAGCTGGTGAAGATGGTCATCGCCCCCGTGATCTTCCTCACCGTGGTGACCGGCATCGCCGGCATGCGCGACATGGGCAAGGTCGGCCGCGTCGCCGGCAAGGCCATGCTCTACTTCCTCACCTTCTCCACCTTGGCGCTGATCATCGGCCTGATCGTCGGCAACGTCGTGCAGCCGGGCGCAGGGCTGAACATCAACCCGGCCTCGCTCGACCCGAAGGCCGTCGCCGACTACGCGGCCAAGGCCCACGACTCCACGATCGTCGGCTTCCTCACCAACATCATCCCCAACACGCCGGTCAGCGCGCTCGCCTCGGGCGACATCCTGCAGGTGCTGTTCTTCGCGGTTCTGTTCGGCGTCGCGCTCGGCGCGGTCGGCGACAAGGGCGAGCCGGTGATGACCGTGCTGGTCTCGCTGTCGCAGGCGATGTTCAAGCTCGTCGCGATCCTGATGAAGGCGGCCCCGATCGGCGCCTTCGGCGCGATGGCCTTCACCATCGGCAAGTACGGCATCGGCTCGGTCGCGAACCTCGCCATGCTCGTCGGCACCTTCTACCTGACGTCGTTGCTGTTCGTGTTCCTCGTGCTGGGCGCGGTCGCCCGCTACAACGGCTTCTCGATCCTCGCGCTGCTCCGTTACATCAAGGAGGAGCTGCTGCTGGTGCTCGGCACCTCGTCCTCGGAAGCCGCGCTGCCGTCGCTGATGGAGAAGATGGAGAAGGCCGGCGCCGCGAAGTCGGTGGTCGGCCTCGTCATCCCCACGGGTTATTCGTTCAACCTCGACGGCACCAACATCTACATGACGCTCGCGGCGCTGTTCATCGCGCAGGCGACCGGGATCGAGCTCAGCCTCGCCGATCAGGTGCTCCTCCTGCTCGTCGCCATGCTGAGCTCCAAGGGCGCCGCCGGCATCACCGGCGCGGGCTTCATCACCCTGGCCGCCACGCTGTCGGTGGTTCCCTCCGTGCCGGTCGCCGGCATGGCGCTGATCCTCGGCATCGACCGCTTCATGTCCGAGTGCCGCGCGCTGACGAACCTCGTCGGCAACGCGGTCGCGACCATCGTGGTCGCCCGCTGGGAGGGCGAACTGGACGCGGACAAGCTGCGCGCCGCGCTCGCCGGCGAGCCGACCGCGCTCGAAGCCGCGTCGCCCGCGCCGGCGCTCGTCCCGGCGGAGTGATCGGCTATGCGGACGCGGGGGGTGGACCCCCGCGCCGCCCCGTGACAGATCCTCGAACGCCCCGGCTTCCGAGCCGGGGCGTTCGTCGTTTCGGGCTGCGCGCCGATGTCGCTCGGACCGGACCCAAGAAACCCGCGCCGCCGCCTGTGAAATCGTCCAAGCTTTCGACATGAGCCTCCGCCCCGACCTCGACCTGATCGTGCAGGAGCTCGCCGACGAGATGCGCCGGCGGCCGGACCGCGGCGAGGTCGCGACCTACATTCCCGAGCTCGCGCGGGTCGATCCGTCGGCCTTCGGCATGGTCGTCATCGACGGCGACGGCCGCGTCAGCGCGGGCGGCGACAGCGACATGCCGTTCTCGATCCAGAGCGTCTCGAAGGTCTTCACCCTGACGCTGGCGCTCGGCAAGGCGGGCGACCGGCTGTGGCGGCGCGTCGGGCGGGAGCCCTCGGGCAGCCCGTTCAACTCGATCGTCCAGCTGGAGCGCGAGCACGGCGTGCCGCGCAATCCCTTCATCAACGCCGGCGCGATCGCCGTCACCGACGCGATCGTCTCGGGCCACCAGCCGCGCGAGGCGCTGGGCGAGATCCTACGCTTCATGCAGTTCCTCGCCGACGACGACACCATCACGATCGACGAGGCGGTGGCGGCGTCGGAGCAGCGCACCGGCTTCCGCAACGCGGCGCTCGCGAACTACATGAAGTCGTTCGGCGTGATCGAGAACCCGGTCGACTACACGCTCGGGGTCTACTTCCACCACTGCGCCATCGCCATGTCGTGCCGGCAGCTCGCGATGGCCGGGCGTTTCCTCGCCCACTCCGGGGTGCAGCCCTCGACCGGGCGCTCGGTGGTGACGGCCGAGCGCGCGCGGCGCATCAACGCGATCATGCTGACCTGCGGGCACTACGACGGCTCGGGCGATTTCGCCTACCGCGTCGGGCTGCCGGGCAAGAGCGGCGTCGGCGGCGGCATCCTCGCGGTCGCGCCGGGCAAGGCCTCGATCGCGGTCTGGTCGCCGGGCCTCGACGCCTCCGGAAATTCACACCTCGGACGCATCGCGCTTGAAGCGCTTGTGAAGCGCACGGGCTGGTCGATCTTCGGAGTCTAGCTACATTCCCTCGACTTGCCTGGTCTTTGATTGGCCGGTCCGGGCCACCGTCACAACCCGCCGGTCGCGCGCCGCGACCGGCGGGCGGAAACTTCGCGGCGCGGACGGAAGGGCTTGATGGCCGAGGACTGCGCTCGGTTGGCTACGTTGCGGTCCTACGGCATTCTGGACACCCCGCCGGAGCCGCGGTTCGACGACATCGCGCGGCTCGCGGCCGTCATCTGCGGCGCGCCCGTGGCGGTGGTCAGCTTCGCGGACGCCGAGCGCCACTGGTACAAGGCGCGCGTCGGGCTCGGGATCGAAGAGGTCGCGTGGAGCCACTCCAGCTGCTCCTACGTGGTCGAGAACGACCTCGACGAGCTGGTGGTGCGCGATCTCGCCGCCGACCCGCGGTTTGGCCACCACGGCGGGGCGCTGGGCGCCCCGGTCTGCCGCTTCTACGCGGGCGTGGCCATGCGGGCGCCTTCCGGCGTGATGATCGGCACGGTTTGCATCGCGGACGTCGCCGCGCGGGTCGGCGGCCTGACGCCGGCGCAGCTCGGGGCCCTGCACGCGCTGGCGCGGCACGCCATGGCGCTGGTCTGGGCACGCACGATGATCGTCGATCCCGCTGCGGCGCTCTGAGGCCTGCAGGCGACAAACCGCAGGCGAAGGCGAACGAACCGCGGCCGAGGTCGTTTGGCTCCCGACGACAGGAGCAGACGCCATGACCTACCCCACCCCGCCGTTCCCCCGGCAGTCGCAGTCCTTTCCGGGCAATACCTCCGGCATGGACCCCAAGCCGGACCACGGCGAGACCAGCTACCGCGGCTCGGGACGCCTCGCGGGCAAGAAGGCGATCATCACCGGCGGCGACAGCGGCATCGGCCTCGCCGTCGCGATCGCCTTCGCGCGCGAGGGCGCCGACCTGGTGATCGTCCACCTTCCCGCCGAGACCGAGGACGCCGCCGCCTGCCGCACGCTGATCGAGGAGGCGGGACGACGGGCGGTGATGATGCCCGGCGACGTCAGCGACGCGGGCTTCCGCAAGCAAATCGTGGAGCGCGCCGTCGCCGAGCTCGGCGGCCTCGACGTGCTCGTCAACAACGCCGCCTACCAGAAGCCCTACCCGTCGATCGAGGAGATCACGCTGGAGGAGTGGGAGAAGACCTTCGCGGTCAACGTCCACGCCTATTTCCACCTGACCCAGCTCGCGGTGGCGCACATGGGTCAGGGCGGCTCGATCATCAACACCGCGTCGATCAACTCCAAGGACCCGACGCCGATGCTGCTGCCCTACGCGGCGACCAAGGGCGCGATCGCCAACATGACGCTCGGTCTCGCCGGGCTGTTGGGCGAGCGCGGGATCCGCGTCAACGCGGTGCTGCCCGGGCCGATCTGGACGCCGTTCATCCCCGCCGGCATGCCGCCCGAGGCCGTCGAGACCTTCGGCGCGAAGACGCCGATGGGACGTCCCGGCCAGCCGGCGGAGCTCGCCTCAGCTTACGTCATGCTCGCCTCCGACGAGTCGAGCTACACCTCCGGCGCGCTGCTCACGGTCGCGGGCGGCCAGGCGGTGCTTTGACGCGTCGCCGGCCGGAACGGCCGCCGTCCCGGACCGTTCACACTGCGGGACGCGCGGCGCGTCCCGCAGTGACCGGAGAGGCGGCCCCATGGCGCGCGAGACCCATATCGAAGCCTATGACGGTCCCGCCGGCGGATGGGGTTCGGCGAAATCCGTCGGGCGCTACGTACTGGGCGAGGGCGCCCCGCTGCGGACCACCGCCGCGCTCGCCAAGCAGAACAAGGTCGGCGGCTTCGCCTGCGTCAGCTGCGCCTGGTCGAAGCCCCGCGATCCCAACACGTTCGAGTTCTGCGAGAACGGCGCCAAGGCGACCGCCTGGGAGCTGACCTCGAAGGCGATCGACGCCAGCTTCTTCGCGCGCCACACCCTGCGGGAGCTGGAGCATTGGTCCGACTTCGCGCTGGAGGACCAGGGGCGGCTGACCGAGCCGCTGAAGTACGACGCGGCGAGCGACCGCTACCTCCCCATCGCCTGGGAGCAGGCCTTCGCCGAGATCGGCGCCGAGCTGAACGCGATCGATCCGAAGGCCGCGGTGTTCTACGCCTCGGGCCGGGCGTCGCTGGAGACGTCCTACCTCTACCAGCTGTTCGCGCGGATCTACGGCACCAACAACCTGCCGGACTCCTCCAACATGTGCCACGAGAGCACATCCGTCGCGCTGCCGGAGAGCATCGGCGTGCCGGTCGGCACGGTGTTCCTCGAGGATTTCGAGACCACCGACTTCATCTTCTTCTTCGGCCAGAACGTCGGCTCCAACGCCCCGCGGATGCTGCATCCGCTGCAGGAGGCGCGGAAGCGCGGCGTGCCGATCATCACCTTCAACCCCTTGCGCGAGCGCGGGCTGGAGCGCTTCACCAACCCGCAGGCGCCGACCGAGATGCTGACCGGGGCCGAGACCACGATCTCGACCCAGTACTGCCAGGTGAAGGCCGGCGGCGACCTCGCCGCCCTGTTCGGCCTCGCCAAGGCCCTGATTGCGCTCGACGACGCGGCGGCGGAGTCGGGCGGCCCGGCGGTGCTCGACCACGGCTTCATCGCCGAACACACCCACGGCTTCGAGGCCTTCGCCGGCGCCTGCCGCGCGCGGGGCTGGGACGCAATCGAACGCGGCGCGGGGCTCTCCCGCGCGGCGCTGGAGCAGGCGGCGGAAACCTACGCGCGCTCCACCGCGGCGATCGCCGTCTACGGCATGGGCCTCACCCAGCACCGCACCGGCGTCGAGAACGTCCAGATGCTGGCGAACCTCTTGCTGCTGAAGGGCAACATCGGTCGCCCGGGCGCGGGCATCTGCCCCGTGCGCGGGCATTCCAACGTGCAGGGCCAGCGCACGGTCGGCATCACCGAGAAGACCAAGCTCGCCCCGCTCGACCGGCTGAAGGAGCTCTACGACTTCGAGCCGCCGCGCGAGGACGGCATGGCGACGGTCGACGCCTGCGAGGGCATGGTCGCGGGGACGGTCGAGGCCTTCGTCGCCCTCGGCGGCAATTTCCTGCGCGCGATTCCCGAGACCGGGGCGATGGAGACGGCGTGGCGGAAGCTCCGGCTTTCCGTCCAGATCGCCACCAAGCTGAACCGCAGCCACGTCGTCCACGGCCGCGCGGCCTATCTGCTGCCCTGCCTCGGCCGGATCGAGATCGACCGGCAGGCGAGCGGCCCGCAGGCGGTTTCGGTGGAGGATTCGAGCTCGCACTTCCATGGCTCGCGCGCGCTGGTCGATCCCGTCGCGGCGACGTTGAAATCGGAGCTCGCGATCGTCGCGGGGCTCGCGCGGGCGACGCTGCTGCCGAACCCGAAGGTCGACTGGGAGGGCTGGACCGCGGACTACGCCAAGGTCCGCGACGCAATCGAGGCGACCTATCCGAAGGTGTTTCCGGGGTTCAACGCCCGGCTCGACACGCCCGGCGGATTTCCCAAGCCGATCGCCGCGCGCGAACGGGAATGGACGACGCCGACGGGCAAGGCGAACTTCATCTTCCCCGAGAGCCTCGACGAAAACCCGGACATGCCGGCGCCGAACCCGGACGCGTTGCGCCTCATCACGCTGCGCTCGAACGACCAGTTCAACACCACGATCTACGGCTTCGACGACCGGTTCCGCGGCGTCGACGGCACTCGCATGGTGGTGTTCATGAACGCGGCCGACATCGCGCGGCTGGGCTTCGCCGACGCCGGGACGGTCACGATGACGACGGCCGCCGACGACGCGCTGCGCGAGGTCGCGGGCTTCCGCATCGTCGCCTACGACATCCCCGAGGGCTGCTGCGCGGCCTATTACCCCGAATGCAACCCGCTGATCCCGCTGTGGCATCACGCCAAGGGCTCGAAGGTGCCGGCCGCGAAGGCGATCCCGGTGACGCTGCGCGCGGCCGGCTGAGGGGGCGCAATCGTCCGTGAAGGACTGGGCCGTTATGCCCGGTTGTGCAGGACGCGGCCAATCAGGTTCAGCAGCACCTGCGCCGCGAGGATCGAGGTGACGCCCGCGGGGTCGTACTCGCGCGCGACCTCGACGAGGTCGACGCCGACCACCGTTCCGCGCCTGGTGATCCCGTCGAGCAGCTCCAGCACCTCGTAATAGGTGAAGCCGCCGTGGCTCGGCGTGCCGGTGCCGGGCGCGATGGAGGGGTCGAAGCCGTCGATGTCGATCGTCAGGTAGTAGCGCTTGCCTGCCGGGATGCGCTCCAGCACAGCGTCCACGCCGAGCTTGCGGATCTGGCGGACCGAGAGGATGTCGGAGCCCATCGCCCGCGCGTCCTCGTAGCCCTCGCGGGCGGTAGAGGAGACGTTGCGGATGCCGAGCTGCGTGAGGCCGGTGACGTAAGCCCGCTCCGCCGCGCGCCGCATCGGGTTGCCGTGGCCGTAGCGGACGCCGTGGCGCTCGTCGACGAAGTCGAGATGGGCGTCGAACTGGATGAGGTGGATCGGCTCCTCGTCCGAGAACGCCGCGATGCAGGGGATGTTGACGGAGTGGTCGCCGCCGAGCGTCACCGGCAGCGCGCCGCGTTTAAGGATTTTGCGCACCGCCGCCTCGATGTTGGCGTGGCTCTGCAGCGTGTCGGTGTGGATCATGTCGGCGTCGCCGACGTCGACGATGCGCGCCTGGCCCGCCGGCAGGTAGACGACGTCGTCCTCGTGGTCGTAGGCGCCGGCGTGGCCGAAGGCGAACAGGGTCGAGGCCTCGCGGATCGCCCGCGGGCCCGACCGCGCCCCCGAGCGCCACTGCGTGCCGAGGTCGAACGGCGCGCCGAGGATGGCGACGTCCGCGTCCAGCCGGTCCCAGTCGAGGCAGAGCGGGTATTTTCCGAAGGTCGCGACGCCCACGAAGGGCAGGTCGAGCCGTCCGGCGTCGTAGCCATGTGCCATGGCGGAGTGTCCTTGTCGTTCGAGTTCAGGCGTTACCCGCCCTTTTCAAGCTCGTCGTCGCCCGGCCGGAGCGCCGGGGCCCATCATCCCGCCGTTCGCGATGGTTCTGAGCCGGCGGGGTGATCCGTTCCGGGACATACCCGGAACGACGGCGGGATTCGCAGCGTCAACACTGCCCAACGCGTCCTCTCAGCCCCCGCGCGCCGCGAGGCTGTCCGCCACCACGCAGAGCAGCTCGAACATGACAGTCGCGCCGGTCATGGCGGTGAGGCCGGAGGGGTCGAACGGCGGCGCCACCTCGACGAGGTCCGCGCCGACCACGTCGAGCCCGGCGAGCCGCCGCACCAGGGCCTGCGCCTCGCGGGTCGAGAGCCCCCCGATCTCCGGCGTGCCGGTCCCGGGCGCCTGCGAGGGGTCGATGGCGTCGATGTCGAAGCTGACGTAGGTCGGCCCGTCGCCGAGGATGGCGCGGGCCTCGTCCATCACGTCGTCGACGCCGCGCGCGACAAACTCCTCGATGAATATCATTCGGACGCCCGCGGCCCTCGCGAAGTCGAAGCTCGCGGGATCGGCGACCGAGCCGCGCAGGCCGATCTGCACCATGCGCCGGGGGTCGACGAGGCCTTCCTCGATCGCCCGGCGGAACGGCGTGCCGTGGTTGTACTTCTGGCCGAAGAAGCTGTCGTAGGTGTCGGAGTGGGCGTCGAACTGGATCAGCCCCACCGCCGCGCCCTTCGACAGCCCGCGCAGGATCGGCAGCGTGACGAGGTGGTCGCCGCCGCCGGTGATCGGGATCGCCCCGGTCTTGGCCACGCCGGCGTAGTGCGCCTCGATCAGGCGCAGGCTCTCCATCAGGTCGAGAGGATGGGTCGGGCAGTCGCCGCAGTCCGCGACGCGGACGAGGTCGTAGGGCGAGCGGCCCGTGACGTGGTGGTGCCGCCGCACCAGGCTCGACTGGTTGCGCAGCTCGCGCGGGCCGTGGCGCGTGCCCGCCCGGTTGGTCACGCCGCCGTCGAACGGCACGCCGATCAGCGCGACGTCGACGTCGGCGGGGTCCATCACCGGCAGGCGCATGAAGGTCGGCAGGCCGGCGAAGCGCGGCGTCACGCTGGTGTCGAGCGGCTGCGGCCAGGGAGCCGCGGGCGTCGGGTCCGTCATCGGCCTCGCTCCCGGCTCAGAGGCCGAATTCCTTGCGGACGGCGGCGGAGATCAGGGCGACGTGGTCGTCCATCAGCCACTGGCCCTTCTCGGCCGTGGACCCCTGCGCGACCGCAAGCACGCCAGATGCCGGGACGAAGCCCTCCGGCACGGGAAAACGGTCGTAGGTCGGGAAGTTCGCCGGGCCGTCGGTCGGCGCCTTGTCGATCTCGACCAGCTCCGGGCGCAGCAGCATCATCAGCGAGGTCTCGAGCAGGCTGGCGTGCTCCAGCTCGGTGCCGGGGAAGCCGTCCGGGAACAGCCGGTCGAGCGTCTCGCGCCGCACGAAATCCCAGTACTCGAAGCGCATCGCCTGCATGTCGGCGATCCCGTCGCGGCGAAGCTCGCGCAGGCCGAGGTCGAGGCCCTCGACCGAGGGCCAGGCGTTCTCGAAGTGTCCGACCACCAGCACGATGCGGCGGACGCCGTGATGGCCGAGGCCGCGGATCACGTCGCGCACCACAAGGGAGAAGGTGTTGGCGTCGAGGCTGACCGTTCCGGGAAACAGCTCGCCGCCGCCCGAGCGCGGCATCGACTTGTAGCCGTAGGGGATCGTCGGGGCGACGAGCCCGCCGACCGCGCGCGCGACCCGCTCGCACACGCCGGTCGGCAGCGCCACGTCGACGCCGAGCGGCAGGTGCGGCCCGTGCTGCTCGGTCGCCCCCAGGGGCAGGAACACGGGCGCGCCGGCCGCGATCTTGGCCTCGAACTCCGGCCAGCTCAGCTCGGACATGAAAACGCTGTCGACCATGCGGGGCGGCCCTTCAGTGCATCGCGGCGCCGCCGTCGACGCTGACGCATTGGCCCGTCATGAACGTCGTGTGGCGGCTGGTGAGGAACAGGATCGCCTCGGTCAGCTCGTGCGGCTGGCCGATGCGGTTGAGCGGGTTGCGGGTCTCGACCGCGAGCTCCGCCGGTGACATCGCGCCGGCGTCGAGCAGCGGGGTGTCGACCGGGCCGGGCGCGACGGCGTTGACCAGCACGCGGGGTCCGAGCTCGCGCGCCCAGGAGCGCGTCAGCGCCAGCACCGCGCCCTTGGTCGCGCAGTAGCCGGAGGCGCCGGCGCGGCCGAGATAGCCGAGCTCGGAGGCCACATTGACGATCTTGCCGCCCTCGGGCCCGAAATGCTTCAGCGCCTCCCGCGCGGCGAGAATCATGCCCTTGAGGTTCACGGCGACCATCCGGTCGAAGGCCGCGAAGTCGAACGCGGCGAGGCTGGAGCCGCGGTAGACGCCGGCGCAGCTCACCACGGCGTCGATCCCGCCGAGCGACTCCGCCGCCTCGGCCATGGCGGCGATCATGTCGGCCTCGTCCGAGACGTCGGCGGTGATCGTGAGGAACGGCGCATCGGCGGGCGACAGGTCGATCCCGGCGACTTTGGCCCCGGCCTCCGCCAGCCGCAGGGCGCCGGCGCGGCCGATGCCGCTCGAGGCGCCGGTCACCACCACTTTGAGGCCTGCGTGCGCGCTCACCACGGCGCTTCTCCCCGGTCGACGCCGAGGCTCTGCCCGGTCACGCTCGCCGCGAGGTCGGAGGCGAGGAACAGGTAGGGGCCGGCGACGTCCTCCGGCTCCATGAAGCCGGGCAACGCCTGCGCGGCCACGACGCCGTCGAGCAGGGTCTCCTCCGCGGTTCCCGAGCGCTCGGACATCCGCTTGAGCGAGCGCAGCGAGGCCTCGGTCCGCACCCAGCCGGGGCACACCGCGTTGACGGTGATCCCGCGTGGTCCGAGCTCCTTCGCCCAAGTCTTGGTGAGGCCGATGACCGCGTGCTTCGAAGCGACGTAGCCGCCGAACGCCGCTTCCGCGGTGCGCGACCAGACCGAGGCGGTGTTGATGACGCGGCCTCCGGACGAGAGCTTCGGCAGCAGCGCCCGCGTCATCAGGAACATGCCCGTGACGTTGATCTCGAGGATCCGGCGGAAGGTCGCCTCGTTCTCGGCGCTGGCGTCGTCGAGCGGCGTCAGGCGCTCGTAGCCCGCGTTGTTCACCAGCACGTCGAGCTTCGGCAGCGCGGCGGCGAAGGCCTCGACCTCAGCCGATCGGGTGACGTCGACCTCATGGCCGCGGGCGCCGAGGCGCTCGGCCTCCGCATGGATCACCGGGTCGTCGGCGAGCATGATCAGTTCGGCGCCGGCTGCGGAGAAGGCGCGGGCGATCCCGAGCCCGATGCCGCGGCTCGACCCGGTGACGACGACGGTGCGCCCGGCGAGTCCTTCGAGGTTCACAGCTCGCCCCCTGCCGCCGCGCGCACCATGCCGATGGTCTCGCGCCGGAGCGCGAAGAAGTCCTCGCCGTCGCGGATCTCCAGCGATCGCTCCTCGCCGAGCCGGCTGCGGACGTCGATCTCGGCGACGATCCGGGTCGGGCGCTTCGAGAACACCACCACGCGGTCGGCGAGGAACAGCGCCTCCTCGACGTCGTGGGTGACGAACACGATGGTCTTGGCGTCGCGCCGCTGGATGCGCCGCAGCTCGGTCTGCAGCTGCTCGCGCCGGAGCGCGTCGAGCGCGCCGAAGGGTTCGTCCATCAGCAGCACGTCAGCGCCGGCCGCGAGCGTGCGGGCGATCGCGATGCGCTGGCGCATGCCGCCCGAGACCTGGCTCGGGAAGTGGTCGGAGAACTCGTAGAGGCCGACGAGGTCGAGGTAGCGCTCGGCCCGCACCGCCTTCTCGTCCTCGGACAGGTCGTTGCGGTACTTCAGCCCGAACGCGACGTTCTGGGTGACGGTGAGCCAGGGGAACGACGAGTAGGACTGGAACACCATGCCCCGCCGCCGGTCCGGCGCGCCGACCGGCTCTCCCTCCAGCCGGATCTCGCCGGAGGTCGGCTGGTCGAGCCCGCCGATCATCCGCATCAGCGTGGTCTTGCCGCAGCCCGAGGGGCCGAGGAACACCACGAACTCGTGCCGGTCGATCGCGAGGTTGAACGGCGTCTCGACCACCGGCACGGCGCCGAAGCTCTTGGTGACGTGGTCGAACTGGAGATGCGTCACGGCCGCGTCCTCACAGGTACCGGAAGGCGCGGCGGTGGATGAGCCGCAGCAGCTGGTCGGTCGCGAGGCCGATGACGCCGATGAGCACGACGCCGGCCATCACTTCGGGGGTCTTCATGTAGCGGCGCGCCGCCCAGATCACGAAGCCGAGCCCTGAGTCCGCGGCCACGATCTCGGCGATGATCAGGTAGGTCCAGCACCAGCCGAGGGTGATGCGCAGGTTGTCGACGAGCCCCGGCAGCATGGCGCGGAAGGCGACGTCCTTCAGCACCTGGCCCTGGTTCGCGCCGACGGTGTAGGCGATCTCGACGTACTCCTGCGGCACGCGGCGCATGTCGTCGGCCACCAGCAGCACCAGCTGGAAGAAGGTGCCGAGCCACAGCAGGAAGATCTTGGTCTCCTCGCCGACGCCGAACCAGATGATCGCGAGCGGCACCAGCGCCGGGACCGGCAGGTAGCGGATGAAGTCGATCGCGGGCTCCAGCGCCGCGCCGATCACCCGGTAGCCGCTCATCGCGACGCCGATCGGGATGGCGAGCATCGCCGCCAGCAGGAAGGCGCCCCAGACCCGGAGCGTGGAGACCCAGGCGTGCCAGAGCAGGTGCTGGTCCGAGAACATCCGGCCCATGGCCGAGAGGATCGCGGTTGGGGAGGGGAAGAACAGCGGCGTGGTGAGCCCGAGGCGGGCGACGAACTCCCAGACGAGCACAATCGCGACGCTGGCGCCGACCGCGATCGCCGGGCCCCACCCGCGCGGAAGCGGCGTCCTGAGCCGCAGAAGCCCGCGGGAGGCGCGCTTCCGGGGGCGCGCGACCGCCGCGGGGGACGCGGCGGCCTCGGGCCGGGAGATCGTCTCCGCCACCGCGCTCACTTCGCGCCGGAGATCGCGGCCATGACCGACGGGTCGATCTGCTGCTTGGCGTCGAGCTTCACGTCCGCCGACTTGTAGTCGAGGTTAAGCTGCATGACCGTGTCGAAGATCTCGTAGAGCTTGCCCGGCTTCTCGGGCGTCCCGAGCATCGCTGCGGTCGCCGCCTTGTCGGTGAACTCGAGGCTGGTGTCGAAGATCTCCTTCACCTCCTTGTCGCTGAGGTTGTAGTGCGGCGCCGCCAGCTTGATGAACTCCGCCGGGTCGCTCTTGTAGAGGTCGATCGCCTTGAAGATGCCCGTCAGGAAGTGCTGGTACTTGACCGGGTTCTTCTTCAGGTCGTCCTGCCGCACGTCGATGATGTCGACGACGATCTCGCTGTCTTTGGACGAGATCAGCAGCTTGCCGTTGCGCTGGGTCTGCGAGGAGATCGCCTGCGACATCACCGGCTCGTAGGTGCCGATCGCGTCGATGGAGCTGTCCGCGAACACAGCGACGGTGTCCTGCGTCATGATCTCCTTGATCTTCAGGTCGTCGAGGGTCATGCCCTCCTTCTTCAGCGCGAGCTGCAGCAGCAGGCGGGCCGGGATGTTGGGCTCGATCGCGACGGTCTTGCCCTTCAGCTCCTTGACCGAGCCGATCTTGCCGTCGGCGATCACGCCGTCGCCGCCGACGGACATGTCGATGGTGCCGATGATGACGCCCGGCGTGGAGGCGTCGCGCGGGCGGCCCTGGTGCTCGCCGACGGTGCGCATGTCGACCTCGACGTCGCCGCGCGTCATGGCGGCGAGCACGTTCGAGCGGTCGTCCTCGAACCGCATCTCGACCTCGATTCCGAGCTCCTTGAAGTAGCCCTTGTCGATGGCGACGAAGACCGGCGCGTAGCCGGTCCAGGTCGGGGCCAGCACGCGGATCTTGTTGTCCGCGGCGTGGGCCGTCCCCGCGAGGACGGCGAGCGACAAGGCGGCGGCGATCGTGATGCGCGTCATGCGGGCAAGCTCCGGGCGGGGACGATGGCCGGATGCTTGCGCGATTTCATATCGACGGAAATCATGAATGTTGAAATCTTACATCGAGGAATGTCGATGTAAGATCGGTCACTGGCGAACCTCAGGGAGCCGCATCGCATGCGCCGGCTGGACAACATCGATCTCAGGCTGCTGCGCGTGTTCGTGGCGCTGGCGGAGGCCGGCAGCTTCGCGGACGCGCAGGTCGTCCTGAACCTGTCGCAGTCCACGCTCTCGACGCACCTCGCCGCGCTCGAGCGCAACATGGGCGGGCAGCTCTGCGAGCGTGGCCGCAGCGGCTTCCGGCTGACGCCGTTCGGCCAGTCGACCTACGCCGCGGCGAAGCGCCTGTTCGAGGACATCGACGCCTTCCAGAGCCGCGTCGGCAGCGACCGCCAGCGGCTCGTCGGGCGCCTGCGGGTGGGCATCATCGACGGCGTGGTGACCAACCCGAAGCTCGGCCTGCAGACCGCCTTCAGCCGCTACATGGACTACGCCTCGGAGGTGTTCGTCGACCTGGAGCTCGGCACGCCGCTGGAGTTGGAGCAGGCGCTGATGGACGGGCGGCGCGACGTCATCATCGGCCCGTTCTCGCAGAAGGCGCCGGGCGTCGCCTACGCGCCGCTCTGCCGGGAGCCGCACGCGCTCTACTGCGGCGCGGGGCACCCGCTGTTCGGCGTGAGGGACGTCCGCCACGCCGACATCGAGGCGGCGCTGTTCTCGGTCCGGCGCTACCGGCACCTCGACGATCTCTACCGGGTCAATCACCCGCGGGCGAGCGGCTCGATCCTGCACATGGAGGCGCAGGCCATGCTGATCCTGTCCGGCCGCTTCATCGGCTACCTGCCGCGCCACATCGGCGACGACTGGGCCTCGCGCGGCCAGATGAAGGCGATCAAGGCCGAGAGCTACGGCTTCGAATCCCAGCACTTCGTGGCGACGCGCCGGCTGAAGGGCGACGCGCCCCATGTCGACGCCTTCGTGGAGGAGCTGAAGCGCCAGTCGGCCGAGACCAGCGCGCTCGAAAAGCGCGCCGGCCGGCAGGCCTCGGCCCCGGCGGCCTGAGGACGGGGCGTCTGCGTAACAGAGCCGCTGTTGCGGCTCGCCGCGGGCGAGGGGACAAGCGAGGCCGCGTGTCCCGGCGAAAGCCGGGACCCAGACGCCCGCCGGCGTCGCAGGATGCTCGACCGCGTCCCGGACTGTCTGGACGCGTTGGCGTTTCTGGGTCCCGGCTTTCGCCGGGACACGATGGCGAGCGTCCCTCGACGGCCCGCGTTTGTGCTCAGCTCACCGCGGCGTAGCCGTCGCGGCGGGGGTCGCTCGCCGCGGCGTAGCCCTCGACGCCCGGATCGCCCATGCGCCAGATGAACTGGCCGGCGCCGAAGTCCTGGTAGCTGTCCTCGATCACGCTCATCTCGTGGCCGCGCGCCGAAAGCCCCGCGATCGTCTCCGCCCGCATCGTCGCCTCGACGTTGATGTCGAGCCCGGCGTTGAAGCGCCAGCGCGGCGCGTCGCAGGCGGCCTGCGGGTTCTGGGCGTAGTCGATCATCCGCACCAGCGTCTGCATGTGCCCCTGCGGCTGCATGTTGCCGCCCATCACGCCGAAGCTCATGACGGGCTGGCCATCCTTGGTGAGGAAGCCGGGGATGATGGTCTGGAACGGGCGCTTGCCCGGCGCCACCACGTTCGGGCTCGCGGGATCGAGGTGGAAGCCGTGGCCGCGGTTCTGCAGCGACAGGCCCCATTCGGGCAGGCAGACGCCGGAGCCGAAGCCCATGAAGTTCGACTGGATGAAGCTCACCATCATGCCGCTCTCGTCGGCCGCGGTGAGGTAGATCGTGCCGCCCTTCACCGGGTTTCGCGGCGCGAAGACCTGCGCGCGGCGCGGGTCGATCAGCTTCGCGGCCTCCGCCAGATGGGCGTCGTCGAGCAGCTGCGCCGGCGTCACCCGCATGTGGGCGAGGTCGGCCACATGGGCGTAGGTGTCGGCGAAGGCGAGCTTCATCGCCTCGATCTGCAGGTGGTTGGCGTCCACCCCGTCCGCCTCCATCTCCGCCAGATCGAAGTGCGAGAGAATGCCGAGAGCGATCAGGGCGGCGATGCCCTGTCCGTTCGGCGGGATCTCGTGGACCGTGTAGCCGCGGTAGGTCTTGGCGATCGGCTCGACCCATTCCGGGCGGAAGGCCGCGAGGTCCGCGACCGTCATCGCGCCGCCGTTCGCGGCGGCGTGGGCCGCCATCGCCTCGGCGATCTCGCCCCGGTAGAACGCGTCGCCCCTGGTCGCGCCGATCGCGCGCAGCGTGCGCGCGGCCCCCGGCAGCGTCACCAGTTCGCCCACCTCCGGCGCGCGCCCGCGCGGCAGGAACAGCTCGGCGAAGCCGGGCGCGCCGGCGAGGTCCCGGACCTTCGCGGCGGCGTCCCATTTCTGCTGCACGACGGTCGGCGCGAGGTAGCCGCGCTCGGCGATCTCGATCGCGGGCTCCAGCACTTCCTCCAGCGGCAGCGAGCCGAAGCGCTCGCTGAGCGCGACCCAGGAGCCGACCGCGCCCGGCACGGTGACGCTGTCCCACCCGCGCATCGGCGGCCGCGCGCGGCCCTCTCCGTATTTCGCGGCGAAGTAGTCCGGCGTCCAGGCCGCCGGCGCCCCGCCCGACGCGTTGAGGCCGTGCAACTGCTTTCCGTCCCACAGGATGCAGTAGGCGTCGGAGCCAAGGCCGTTGCTGCAGGGCTCCACCAGCGTCATCACCGCGGCCGAGGCGATCGCGGCGTCCACGGCGTTTCCGCCCTGGTGCAGCATCTTGAGCCCCGCCTGCGCCCCGAGCGGGTGCGAGGTCGAGACCACGTTCCGCCCGAACACGGGCATGCGGCGCGACGGATAGCCCGCGGTCCAGTCGAAGTGGGTCATTGGATCCTCGTTCCGGTCTGCGTGGTCACGTCATCCCGTCCTCAGACGTCCCGCCCGAACACCGCGGCGAGGCGGGCCTGCGCGGGGGCGAGGTCGAGGCCGCGGCCGGCGATCCAGGCGTCGTCGAACAGGGTGGAGCGGTAACGCTCGCCGCTGTCGCAGAGCAGCGTCACGATCGCGCCGTCGCGGCCCGCCGCCTGCATTTCCTCGATCAGCGTCAGGCAGGCCCAGACGTTGGTGCCGGTGGAGCCGCCGCAGGGGCGGCCGAGAATGTCGCTGACGAGCCGGGCGGCGGCGACGCTCGCGGCGTCCGGCGCGACGATCATCCGGTCGACGAGCTCCGGCACGAAGGACGGCTCCACCGTCGTGCGGCCGATGCCCTCGATCACGCTGTCGCAGCGCTCGACCCGAGTCACCGAGCGCTCGGCGTAGTGGCGGTGGAACACCGAGCTTTCCGGGTCCGCCACGCAGAGGGAGGTCGAGAGCTTGCGGTAGCGCAGGTAGCGCCCGATCGTCGCCGAGGTGCCGCCGGTGCCGGCGCCGCAGACCACCCAGTCCGGGACCGGGCGGTCCTCCAGCGCGAGCTGCGCGAACATCGTCTCGGCGATGTTGTTGTTGCCGCGCCAGTCCGTCGCCCGCTCGGCGTAGGTGAACTGGTCCATGAAGTGGCCGCCGATCTCCGCCGCCAGCCGGCGCGCCTCGCCGGAGACGTCGCCATGGTCGACGAGATGCGGCCGGCCGCCGTGGAACGCGATCGCCGCGATCTTCTCGCGCGAGGTCGACCGCGGCATCACCGCGACGAAGCTGAGCCCCAGCAGCCGGGCGAAGTAGGCCTCCGAGATCGCGGTCGAGCCGGAGGAGGACTCGACGATCGGCGTGTCCGGTCCGATCCAGCCGTTGCAGAGCGCATAGAGGAACAGCGACCGCGCCAGCCGGTGCTTGAGGCTGCCGGTGGGGTGGCTGGACTCGTCCTTGAGGTAGAGCGCGATGCCGGGCGCCTTCGGCAGTTCGAGCCGCAGCAGATGGGTGTCGGCGGAGCGGGCGCTCTCGGCCTCCAGCCGCGCGATCGCCTGCGCCACCCAGGCGCGGCGGCAGGGCTCGGAGGTCGTGGCGGCGGAGGCGGGGGTCGCGGCGGTCAGCATGGGAGCACGCTCGACGTTGCCCCCGTCCCCCTTGCGGGGAGGGGCCGGGGGTGGAGGCGTCGCGCTCCGGTCTCGGACGCAGCGCGGCGGAGGCCGATGATCACCTTCACGACCCCCTCAGCTCCGCCTCGGCGCGGGCCTTGAGGGCCGCGCGGTCGATCTTGTTGGTGGAGGCGAGCGGCGTCTGGTCCAGGAACCACACCCGGCGCGGATGCTGGTAGGCCGGGGCGTTCGCGAGGGCGAAGGCCTTGAGCGTCGCCTCGTCGAGGCTGGAGCCCGGCCGGCGCACCACGAAGGCGACCGGCTTCTGGCCCTTGATGTCGTCCTCCACCGGCACGACGCTCGCCTGCAGCACGTCGGGATGGGTCTCGAGCATGGTCTCGACCTCGCCCGGGAAGATGTTCTCGCCGCCGGAGACGAACATGTCGTCGACCCGGCCGACGAAGAAATAGAACCCATCGGCGTCGCGCCGGAACACGTCGCCGGAGTCGTAGAACCCGTCCGCCAGGATCGGCGAGCGCACGTCCGGCCGCTCATGATAGCCCAGCATGATCGCCGGGCTCTTCATCTGCAGCACGCCGAGGTCGGGGGCGTCGGGGCCGACGAGGCGGACCTCCACGCCCGGATGCGGGCGGCCGACCGATCCGGTCGGGGCCGCGCCGTCGGGGTCCGAGAACACCACGGGGCCGCCCTCGGTGGTGCCGTAGGCGTTGATGATGCGGGCGTTCGGCAGCAGCGCGCGGGTCTGGGCCGCGAGCGCGTCGTTCACCGGCGCGGAGCCCATGCGCACCACCCGGACGCTGGAGAGATCGGCGCCGGCGAGCGCTTCCTTCTCGCGCAGCATCATGGCGATCATCGGGGGCACCGCGGTCGCCCAGGTCGCGCGATGGCGGTCGATCGCGGCGATGTAGGCCCTGGCCTGGAACTGCGGCAGCAGCAGCACCGTCGCCCCGCTCGCCAGCGCCAGCAGGGCGTTGGCCAGCGCGTTCATGTGGTAGAGGGGCGCCGCGATCAGCATGCGTTCGCCGGCGAGGTCGTCGTCGGCCATGCGCGTGCGCACCACCCAGAGATGGCTGGCGTGGCTGAGCCGGACGCCCTTCGGCCGGCCGGTGGAGCCGGAGGTGAACAGCATCATCGCCGCCTCGTCCGGCGCCGGATCGACGGGCGCGAACGGGCCGGGATCGAGCCAGCCGTCGAGTTCGGTTTCGAGCGACGCCACGGGGACCCCCGCCGGCGCATGGTCGAGGCGCTCCGCGTCGCAGAACACCACCTTCGCGCCGCTGTCGGCGACGATCTGGGCGATGGTCGCGTCCGGGAACTTGAAGTTCAGCGGGACGGGCACGACCCCCGCCCGCATCGCCCCGAGAAGAAGCGCGACGGTGTCGGGCCGGTTCGCCGCCAGGATCGCGACGCGGTCGCCGCGATGGATCCCGTGGGCGGCGAGGCCGCGGGAGAAGGCGTTCGCCATGGCGTCGAGGTCGCCGCGGGTGAGGAGGGTCTCGGAGCCGTCGAGCCCGATCCCGACGATCGCCGGGGCTGCGGCGTCGCCGGTCGCGGACAGGACGGCCCCGAGGTTGGTGACGGCGTTCATCGCAGGCTCCGGCAGGCGAGGGTGAGGTCGAGGGAGGGGATGGCGAGGGTCGCCGTCCCGTCGGACCCCGGTCCCGTCCAGTCGGCGCCGGGCGTGGCGGCGGCGCGCGCGGCGATCGCGTCGAGGCCGTCGAACGACAGCCCGAGCGTCGCGAAGCGCGGCCGGTCGCCCGGAACGACGTCGATCGCGAAATCATCGGCGAGGGCGACGGTGGCGGCGCCGTCCTCGGTTAACCCCGTGTTAACCCCGGCGGCCGCGGCGTAGGCCGCCGCGTCAGCCCGCGGTTCACCCGACGTCACCTCGATCCGGTCGAGCCGGACGAAGCCGTTGGGGTGGGTGAGCCACTCCGGCCGCCAGACCAGTTCGGGCGTCAGGTGCTCGCAGAAGTAGACCCGGCCGGCGGGAAACCGCGCCGCGGGAACCCGGACGGTGCGGAACCGCGCGTCGAGAACCTGGCCGTCGATCTCCACCGGCCGCGAGAACGCGACCGGCGGGGAGGGGGCGAGGCCGGCGGCTCCGAGCCGGGCGTAAGTCGCGTCGGCGTCGTCGCTTTTCAGCACGAGGCCGTTGAGGCCGAAGGGGCTGTCCAGCACCTCCTGGCGCTGCTTGCCCTCAGTGGGAACGCCGACCAGCTCGAGATAGCCGCCCGGCGTCATCATCAGGTGGTTGATGGAGCCCAGCGAATGGCGGCCGAGCGGCGTCAGCTGGAAGCCGAGCGCGGCGAAGATCGCCGCCGCCCCGTCCATGCCGCGCAGCACGTTGACGACCACATGGTCGAGCGCCGCCGCCGTCCCGTCCGCCATCGCCTCAGGCCCTCACTTCGGCGTCGCGGTCATGTAGACGCCGCGGCCGCTGGCGAGCAGTCGGCCTTCGGAATCAAGCACTTGCGCCTCGGCGACCGAAAGCGTGCCGCCGAACTTCACGACCTTGCCCTTCGCCGTCAGGTCGCCCTGCATGGCGGCGCGGTGGTAGTCCACGCGCAGGTCCACCGTCGGCACGCCGCGGCCGGTCTTCGAGACCAGCGCCCAGTCGGCCGTAAGGTCGATCAGGGTGGCGAGGATGCCGCCGTGGACGTAGCCGCGCTCGGCGTTGACGACCCATTCCGGCCGCCAGGTCGCGGTCAGCTCGATCTCGCCGTCGCCGACCGAGACGACCTTGAGGCCGAGCCACTGGTGGAAGGGCCCGCGCAGCAGCTTCTCCTCGACCTCGGCTGCGGTGATCATCGGCTTGGTCTCGCTCGTGTTTTCGGCGCTCATGGCGTCACCACGATCTTGCCCATGACCTCGCGGTCGCGGATCATCCGGAGGCCTTCCGCGGCCTCTTCCAGCGGCAGCTCCTTGTCGACCACCGGCTTCAGCGTCCCCTCCTGGATCATGTCCATGAGCGCCGCGAGGTCGTCGTCGTAGAAGCTGTTGGAGCCGATGATCTTGAGCTCGAAGCTCCAGATGTAGCGGAGGTCTTCCTTCGGGTCGTGGCCCGCGGTCGCGCCGCAGGTGAGGATCGTGCCGCCGCGCTTCACGCACTTCAGCGAGGGCGCCCAGGTGTCGCCGCCGGTGAAGTTGATGACGACGTCGACGCCGCCTTCGTAGCTCCGGCGCTGCGGCTTGCCGTACTGCTGGATGGCCCAGCGCGAGAAGTCGGTCTCGCGGTAGTTCACGACGTGGTCGGCGCCCAGCTCCTTCAGGCGCGCCATCTTGTCGTCGCTGCCGGCGCAGGCGATGACCTCGCAGCCGAGTTGCTTCGCCAGCATCACGCAGCCGGTGCCGACGCCGCCCGAGGCGCCGAGGATCAGCACCTTGTCGCCGGCCTTCACCGTCTTGTGGGTCACGAGCATGCGGTGCGCGGTGCCGTAGGCGACCGGCAGCGAGGCCGCGTCGACGAAGCTCACCTTGTCCGGCATGCGGATCAGCTGGCCGGCCGAGACCTTGCAGTACTGCGCCATGCCGCCGTCGAGCATTTCGCCCATCAGGCCCTTGTTGGGATAGAGCGGGTTGACCAGCACGCGGTCGCCCACGCTCCAGCCCTCGACGCCGTCGCCGACCTCGGTGATCTCGCCGGCCATGTCGAGGCCGATGATCACCGGCAGCGGCACCTTGATGCCCGGCATGCCCTTCACGGTGAAGACGTCGTGGTAGTTGAACGAGGAGGCGCCGACGCGGATCACCACATGGCCGGCGTCCGCGGTCGGGACGGGGTAGTCGTCCACGACCACGAGGTCGGAGACGTCGCCGTGCTGCTTGAGCAGAAGGGCCTTCATTGTCTTGGGCATTGGGTCGCTTTCTCTTGTGCGGCGCGTTTCGCGCTTGTCGTTTGGCGTTGAAGCCGCGGTCAGGCCGTCACTTGACGGCCTTGGACGCCTCGTAGGGCGCGGTGGCGAGGGCGGCGTCGGGCAGCTCGCCCTTGACCGCGCCGATGGTCTTGAACACGTCGAACTCAGCCTTGAGCGAGGCGACGTCGGCGGGCTCCATGCTGACGGTGTAGATCCCGTCCCAGAGCGCGGCGTAGGCCTTGGCGTCCTCGTCCTTCATGTTGGCGGCGGCGGCGAGGGCCATGGCGACCGCCGTCTTGTCCGATTTGCCGAACTCGTAGGCGTTGCGCATGCCGGCGATCACCTTCGCCGCAGCCTCCGGGTTCGCCTTCAGCCAGTCGTTGCGCATGACGCCGACGCCGAGCACCGGCGGCGCGGGCTGCTTGGTGATCTTGGTCCACTCCTCGCGGAAGGTGCCGATCTTGCGGAGCTTGACGTCCTTGAGCAGGGCGATCGTCACTGTGCGCAGCGCCGCGGCGTCGATGTCCTTCTGCACCAGGAACTGCGCCAGCCGCGGGTCGTTGCCGGGCACCGCCTCGTACTCGCCGGCCTTGATGCCGTAGTTGGTCGCGAGGATCGCCGAGGTGATGGCGGCGGTGGCGCTGCCGGCCGGCGAGCCGCCGACCTTCTTGCCCTTCAGGTCCGCCATGGTCTTCACGGGCGAGTCCTCGGGCACCACGAAGTCGAGCTCCGCGACCTGGGTCGCGAGCACGATCGACAGCGGCAGGCCGTCGACCGCGACGCTGAAGGCGCCCGCCGCCGGAGCGCCGATCGCGAAGTCGATGGCGCCGGCCGCCAGCGCCTTGGTCGGGGCGTTCACATCCGGGAACTTGAGGTATTCGACCTCGAGCCCCTGCTTTTCCATGAACTTGCCGGTCTCCAGCACCGCGCCGAAGCCGAGGCTGACGCCCGAGCTCCAGTAGCCGATGCGGACCTTTTCGGCCTGCGCGGGGGCGGCCGCGACGAGAGCCGCGGCGAAGGCGGCGGCGAGGACTGCGATGCGCTTCACGGTGAAAGCTCCACGGACGGGGTTGAGCGGGCGGCGGGCGGTCACGACGCCTCGGCCTGCTTCTTCCAGCGGAAGAGGCGGGCTTCGAGCGGCTTGAGGACGAGGGCTTCGAGGGCGAGCATCAGCGCGACCAGCGTCAGCGTCCAGGCGAACACCTGGTCGGTCTGCAGCAGGTCGGCGGCCTGCTTGAGGCGGACGCCGACCCCGCTCGAGGCGCCGAGCGTCTCCGCCACGAGACTGACGCGCGCGCCGAAACCGAAGGCGAGGCGGGCCGACGAGAAAAACAGCGGCAGGATCGTCGGCAGGTAGATCTTGGTCAGCACCTGCGCCTGCGACATGCGGAAGGTGCGCGCGAGCTCCACGAAATCGGCGTTCACCGTCCGGGTGCCCTGCCAGACCGTGGTCAGGATCAACGGCATCGCGGTCATGAACACCACGAAGATCGTCGTCCAGTTCGACAGGCCGAACCAGATCAGCGCGAAGATCGCCCAGATCGCCGACGAGACGGTGGTGATCAGCGTCAGCACCGGCTCGAAGAACTCGCCGAGCGTCTTGCTCGCGCCGAGCACGAGGCCGACCACGACGCCGAAGATGGCGGCCAGCGCGAAGCCCGTGACGATGCGCTCGAAGGTGACGCCGAGGTCCTTCCAGAAGGTCGGGGAGGCGACCAGCGTCGTCCAGGCCTCCCAGACGCGCATCGGGCTCGGCAGCACGAAGGGCGGCGCGCCGAGCGACGCGACCTGCCAGATGGCGAGCAGCGCCACGAGCAGCGCGAGACGGAGCGCGGCGAGCTTCAGCCGGCGGTCGCGCGCGGCGCCCGGGACGGGCTTCGGCCGTCCGTCGTCGACGGGGGCTGCGGGTGAGACGGGAACTGCGCTCATGGTCACAGGCTCCGGCGCAGCAGGCGCGCCTGCTCGGCCACGTCGGGCGAGAGCGGATCGCGGGGGTAGGGCAGGCGGATCTCCTGCGTCTCGCGCACGCGGCCGGGACGGGGGTTCAGCACCACGACCTTGTCCGCCAGCACCACCGCTTCCTCCACGTCGTGGGTGACGAACACGATCGTCATGCCCATCAGCTCCTTGATGCGCAGCACCTCGTCGTGCATCTGCGTCCGGATCGACGGGTCGAGCTTCGAGAACGGCTCGTCCATCAGCAAAATCTGCGGCCGCGTGACGAGGCTGCGGGCGAGCGCCACACGGCTCCGCATGCCGCCGGACAGTTCGTGCGGATAGGCGTCCGCGAAGCCGGACAGGCCGACCAGCGCCAGCGTCTCCGTCACCCGCTCGCGGCGCTCCGGCCGGGCTACGCCCGCGGCCTCCAGCCCGAAAGCCACGTTCTGCGTGGCGGTCCGCCAGGGCAGCAGCCGGTCCTCCTGGAACATGTAGGTGAGCGAGCGCCAGTCCTCGAAGGCGCTCGCCTTCACGCCGTTCAGGAACACGCAGCCGCGGTCGGGCGTCACCAGCCCGGCGATGATGTTGAGCAAGGTGCTCTTGCCGCAGCCCGAGGCGCCCACGATCGCGACGATGGCCTTTTCCGGCACGTCGAGGTCGATGTTCTGCAGCACGTGGAGGCTTTCGCCGTCCCGGCGCGGAAACCATTTGCTGACCGACTGAACCTTCACCACGGACATCGGCGGCTCAACCGTTCGAGACATGGGCTGAGGGAGCGAGCGGGGCGCCGGTCGCGCGCAGACTGGCGACGACTTTTTCCATGGTCATGTCCCGGAACGTCTCCACGTGCCGGCGCGCCACCTGCTCCGCGGCGTCGGCGTCGCCGGCGGTCAGGTGCTCGATCAGGAGCGTGTGGTCGCTCTCGATGTTGGGGCGCACGCGCTGCACCCCGAAGCCCAGCGCGACCACGCGCGTCATCTCGTCGAGCAGTCCGGACAGCGTGCGGCAGAGCCGTTCGTTCCCTGACGCGACCGCGATCGCCATGTGGAAGCTCCGGTTCGCCTCCATGAAGAAGTCGATCTGGTTGCCGACATCGGCCGGCATCTTGCCACGGCAGGCCTGCTCCAGCCGCTCGAGCTGCGCGCGGTTCACGCGCCCCGCCGCCGCCCGCGCCGCCAGCGGCTCCAGCGCGATGCGCAGAGCGAAGATCTCGTCGACGTCCCTGGCGGTGACGGGCGCCACCCGGTAGCCGTGCCGGGGGATCGAAGAGATCAGACCGCTCTGCGTCAGGCGCTGGAGCGCGATGCGCAGGCTCGCCTTGCCGACCCCGAAGCGGTCCATCAGCTCCGGTTCGGTCACCCGCGCGCCGGGAAGGATCCGGCACGAGACGATCTCGCGGCGGATCAGGTCGTAGGCCTGGGCGCCCCTGAGCGTCGCCTCGGGCATCGCAATCTCCGCCGCCTGGCGCGGCGGTCGCTGCTCGTCTCTTGCGTCCGCCATGTGGCCGCTCCACCGGATGTCTGTGAGCAGCCTACGAGATCAATTTGGGATGCTCAAGGCTTCTTTCACCGCAAAGGGCGGGCGCGACATCGCTACGCAGGGCGTGGTCGCGGCGGGGGCTGGGCGAGGGCGTCAGGCCTCAGGCTGTGCAAAAACCCGACCCGCAGGTGGCCGCTGAACCCGACTTCTGAAATTCGGTCCGGGGTCCTTGCCATAAGGCCGGCCCGCCTCGCGGCGCCTTTCGGCGGGAGGTGCTCGCAGCCGCTCTTGGCGCGAACGGTCGGGCAACACCGGATGCTCGGGCCGTAGCCTTGCTCATCCTGGCAAAAGACCCGCCACACGATAGCTCTCGATCAGCGAGTCAAAGAGCGAGATATTCGAGCGACTCCGCGCGACGATTTGAGCGCCGGCGACAGCCGCGTAAATCGCACGAGCTCTTGCCTCGCTCTCCTCGGGCGTGACCACCTTCGCAGCCGTCAGCTCCTTGCTCAGCCAAGAGACGTTGACGTCGGCAAAGGATTGAACCTCCCTCAGCACCGCTTCGGGAAGCTCGTCATATTCGGTCGCCATGAAACTGCTGAGGCAGATCCGATTATCGCGCTCAAGCGACGCTCGGAAAATGTCGGGGTAACTGCGTAAGGCGGCGATCGGGCTTTGAGCCGCAGCTGAAATCGCGTCCAGCTCGCGGGCGATATCTTCCCAATAGCGCTTCGCAACCGCCTCGCCGAGCGCGGCCTTGTTGGCGAAGTAATAGTTTATGCTGGCGGCCTTGATGCCCACGGTCTGCGCCAGATCGCGGAAGTTTATGCCGCCGTAGCCATAAGCCATCGCCGCTTCCCGCGCCGCCATGAGGATCGCTTCCTTCGCATTCTCTTTCATTATCCTGCCTCATCGTGAATTGCCTACCATATGACAGATAGGGGTTGACGGAGCAAGATTCGAGTCGTACTGAATTGTCTGTCATCTGACAGGCAGGTGGCTTGCCAGCACGAAACGAGACACGCCATGACCGACAAGCTCAGGCTCTTCACCTCTCCCTCGGCCTTTCCCAACCCGCAGCGTTTGCGTATTTTTATGCATGAGAAAGGCATCGCCGATCAGTTCAATGAAACGATCTACGATATGTCGCCGGTTGGCGAGCAGCGCGGCTGGAAACACCTCAAGATGAACCAATGGGGCGAGACCCCGACCTTAGCGCTTGCGGACGGTTCCTTCCTCAGCGAGACCTCCGCCATTGCGCGTTACCTCGACGACACCTTCGACGGTCGAAAGATCATGGGCGCGACGCCCCACGAGCGCGGCCTCGACCAAATGTGGGACAACCGGGTGTGGGTGCACATCCTCTATCCCATCGTCACCGCCTTCCATGTGCTGCATCAGGGGCTCGGGCCGAAGCTGGAACTGACCAGCAATCCGGCGTGGGGCGAGCATTCCCGCAAGGTGGCGCTGGCTCACGCCGCGCTTGTCGATCGCCATCTGGCGGATGGCCGCGAGTGGTTGCTGGGCGGCGACGCGCCGACTTTCTCGGATATCACGATGGCGACCGCGATCGCGTTCTCGAAGTTTCCGGTGAACGCCACCCCGCTCGATGAGCGCTTCGAGCACATCGATGCTTTCTGGCGGCGCTGGCAGCGCCGGCCGGCTTTTCTGGCCGCCTACGCCGACCGGAACAGTGGCGTGCCCGAGCTCGATAATCGGGCCTGAAACACTCAACTCCCTCGACCGACGCCTCATCCGAAACTCAACGTGACGGAGGCTACAATGCCGTTCGCACGCATCGACCTGATCCAAGGCAAAACCCCGGAATACCGCGCCGCCGTGGCCGACATCGTCTACAGAGGCGTCATCGATATCCTGAAGGCTCCCGACGGCGACCGCTTCGTGGTTGTCGGCGAACACACCGCCGAAAACCTAATCTATGATTTCAAGTTCTTCGGCTTCAGTCGGTCCCCTGACTGCATGCTGATCCAGGTAACCAGCACCGTCGGAAACGAGAGAGAGACTAAGTTCGCCTTCTAACCGGTTCATCGCCGACGAGCTGAAAACCAAGCTGGCCGTCCGTCCAGACGACATCATGATCAACATGGTCTTCGTGGACAAAGAGGACTGGTCGTTTGGCGACGGCCAGCCCTGGTGAATGGCTGAATCTGAACTGCAACGGTGAGGCGGAGACAAAGCCTCCGTCATTCCAACACGCGGCTCGCGTTCACACGCCTTGCTGCATGCGGGCCGCCGGTCGGTCCGGAGGGGCTTTGTCAGTTTTCAGCCGGGATGCTGCGACCCGCACGCTTCCCACGCTGGAAGCGGCGGGTCGCAGCGCGCCGCAGGTCAGGCGACGTCGAAGCGATCGAGGTTCATCACCTTGGTCCAGACCCCGACGAAGTCCTTCACGAACTTCTCGGTGGCGTCGGAGGCGGCGTAGACCTCGGCCAGGGCGCGCAGCACCGAGTTCGAGCCGAAGACGAGATCGGCGCGGCTCGCCGTCCCGGTCGTCTCGCCGGTCTTGCGGTTGGTCCCGACGAACGTGGTCTTCGCGTCGTCCGAGGCCGTCCACTTCGTGTCCATCGAGAGCAGGTTCACGAACACGTCGTTGGTGAGCTGACCCGGCTTGTCCGTGAGGACGCCCCGCGTGTCGCCGCCGACATTGATGTTGATCGCGCGCAGGCCGCCGAACAGCACCGTCAGCTCGGGCGCGGTCAGGGTCAGCAGCTGCGCCTTGTCGATCAGGGCCACCTCGGCGCGCTTGGTGTTGGACTTCTCGTAGTTGCGGAAGCCGTCGAGCTCGGGCTCCAGCCACTGGAAGCTGTCGACGTCGGTCTCGTCCTGCCGGGCGTCGGCGCGGCCCGGCGTGAACGGCACGGTCACCAGATGTCCGGCCGCCTTCGCGGCCTTCTCCACGCCCGCGTTGCCCGCGAGCACGATCAGATCCGCGATCGACACCTTCTTGCCGCCGCCGGCGTAGGCGTCGAACTCGGCCTTCACGCCCTCGAGCACGCCAAGCACGCGCGCCAGCTGCTCGGGCTGGTTGACCTCCCAGTCCTTCTGCGGCGCGAGGCGGATGCGGGCGCCGTTCGCGCCGCCGCGCTTGTCGCCGCCGCGGAAGGTCGAGGCCGAGGCCCAGGCGGTTCCCACCAGTTCGGAGACGGTGAGCCCGGACTCGAGGATCTTGGCCTTGAGGGTCCCAGCGTCCGCCTCGTCGATCAGCGGGTGGTCGACGGCCGGGATCGGATCCTGCCAGATCAGCACTTCCTTCGGGACTTCCGGCCCGATGTAGCGCGCGCGCGGGCCGAGGTCGCGGTGGGTCAGCTTGAACCAGGCGCGCGCGAAGGCGTCGGCGAAGGCTTGCGGGTCTTCGAGGAAGCGGCGGGAGATCTTCTCGTAAGCCGGATCGAAGCGCAGCGACAGGTCGGTCGTCAGCATCGTCGGCTTGATCTTCCGCGACGGGTCGTGCGCCATCGGGATGATCTCGGGGGCGTCCTTCGCCTCCCACTGGATCGCGCCCGCGGGGCTGCGCGTCTGGACCCATTCGAACTTGAACAGGTTCTCGAAGAAGAAGTTGCTCCACTGGACCGGCGTCTGGGTCCAGGTGACCTCGAGGCCGGAGCCGATCTGGTCGCCGCCGTGGCCCGCGCCGAAGCTGGAGCTCCAGCCGAGGCCCTGATCCTCGATGTCGGCCGCTTCCGGATCCGGGCCCTTGTAGGACTCGGCCGCCGCGCCGTGGGTCTTGCCGAAGGTGTGGCCGCCGGCGATCAGCGCGACGGTCTCCTCGTCGTTCATCGCCATGCGCCCGAAGGTCTCGCGGATGAACTCCGCGGCCGAGATCGGGTCGCCGTTACCGTCAGGCCCCTGCGGGTTGACGTAGATCAGGCCCATCTCGGTCGCGCCGAGGCCCTTCTCGAACTTGTCGAGCGTGCGGTGGGTGAGCCACTCGGTCTCGTTGCCCCAGTTGACGTCGCGATCCGGCTCCCAGGTGTCGGCGCGTCCGCCGGCGAAGCCGAAGGTGCGGAAGCCCATGCTTTCCAGCGCCACATTGCCGGTCAGGATCAGCAGGTCGGCCCAGGAGATCGCCTGGCCGTACTTCTGCTTGATCGGCCACAGCAGGCGGCGCGACTTGTCGATGTTAACGTTGTCCGGCCACGCGTTGAGCGGGGCGAAGCGCTGCTGGCCGCGACCGCCGCCGCCGCGGCCGTCCGCGAGACGGTAGGTGCCGGCGGCGTGCCACGACATGCGGACGAACTGCGGGCCGTAATGACCGAAGTCCGCCGGCCACCAGTCCTGGCTGTCGGTCATCAGCTTGCGCAGGTCGTTCTTCAGCGCATGGTAGTCGAGCTTCTTGAAGGCCTCGCGGTAATCGAACGCGGGATCAAGCGGATCGGACTTGGACGAATGCTGGTTCAGGAGGTCGACGGGCAGGGTGTTGGGCCACCAGTCGGGGTTCTGCCTCGGGCCGCCGTGAGCGACCGGGCATTTTCCGGCGTTGTCCTCGGTCTTCGCGTCCATGACTTCCTCCGATCGTGGTCAGCGCGGCTCCGGGCCGGGCCGGCGCCGAGCTCCGCTGACGCTCTGCGGTTCGCCGCAGGCTTTCGAGGCCGTGTCTTACCAAAACCCCTTCATTATTTTAATTCCGATTTCCTGATCGCGACGATAAGCTGAACTTATGAAAAACGTGACGTTCAAGCAGTTTCGCTATCTGGAGGCCCTGGCCGAGCATGGCCATTTCGGGCGCGCGGCGGAGGCCTGCTCGATCACCCAGCCGGCGCTGTCGATGCAGATCAAGGCGCTGGAGGAAGAGCTCGGGGCCGCGCTGTTCGAACGCGACCGGCGCCAGGTCCGCCTGACGAGCTTCGGCGAGGAGATCGCGCTGCGGGCGCGGCACATCCTGCGGTCGCTCGACGATCTCGAAGGCTATGCCCGCGGCGCGCGCGGCGGACTGGCGGGCAAGCTTCGCATCGGCGTGATCCCGACCATCGCGCCCTATCTGCTTCCGAGCCTTGTCGCGGAGCTGACGCGGCTGCACGAGGGGCTCGACCTTCACGTGCGCGAGACATTGACGCCGAAGCTGGTCCAGGAGCTGAACGAGGGTCGCCTCGACATGGCGATCGTCGCCCTGCCGGTGTCTGAGCCGTCCCTGACCGAAACGGCGCTGTTCACCGAGGATTTCGTGCTGGTCAGGCCGCGCGCGGACGAGGGAAAGCCCGTCCCCAACCGCGAGGCGCTGCGCGAGATGCGATTGCTCCTGCTGGAGGAGGGGCACTGTTTCCGCCACCAGGCCCTCGCGTTCTGCAACAGGAGCGAGCAGGCCGCGCAGCCGCGCGATCTGCTGGACGCGAGTTCGCTCTCCACGCTGGTCCAGATGGTCGAGGCGGGTCTCGGCGTCACCCTGGTTCCGGAGATGGCCGTCGCCGTCGAGACGCGCTCGGCGTCGGTGTCGGTGTCGCGTTTCCCAAAACCGCCGCCGTCGCGGACGATCGGCATGGTCTGGCGCCGGACGAGCCCGCTGGCCCGGCAACTGACGCACATCTCCGAAGCGGTCCGCACGTCGGCGGCGGCGCTGCGCCAGTCGCGGTAAGCGCCTTCGCCGCGTCGCGGCGCCCGCACGATGCGACCCGGATCGGACCGTTGAACGGACCGCGCCTTCGCGATCAAGCCTCGGAACGGAGCCCTTGCGGATTGGGAGCGCTTGCGTCCAGCTTGCCCCCGAGGCCCGCCGCGCCGAAGCGGGCGTCGCAGCCTAACCCTGATCTCAGGCGTTGCTCGACCTGACACGAGGATCTCATGGCCACCACCGCGCAGAACAAGGCGAACGTCGTCGCGTTCTACGACCTGATGTTCAACGAGCGCCGGCCGCGCGAGGCGATCGAACGCTACGCCGGCGACGAGTACATTCAGCACAACCCGCATGTGGCGACCGGCAAGGAGGGTTTCATCGCCTACTTCGAACGCATGGCGCGGGAGTGGCCGGGCAAGCGCGTGGAGGTGAAGCGGGCGGTCGCCGAGGGCGATCTGGTCGTGCTGCACTGTCTCCAGCACTGGCCGGGAGACCATGACTATGCGGCCATGGACATTTTCCGGCTCGATGACGCCGGCAAGATCGTCGAGCACTGGGACGTGCTGCAGATCCTGCCCGAGACCTCGGCGAACCCCAACGGAATGTTCTAGGCGGAGAGCGGCTTACTCTTCTGGCGGAACGGCCGAGGTCGAACGCGACGAAGCTCCCGAGCCGGCCCGATCCGAAGCCGTCGCGTCGACGCGCGCTGCGGTCGTCCGCTGCTCCGCCAGCAATCGACGCAGGCGTTGGTTTTCCTCCCGCAGGCCCGTCATCTCGTCGCGCACGGGGGCGAGGACATGCTCCAGCTCGTCGTGCGTGAAGCGCGGGGTGATGTGCTGCGGGCAGTTCCAGTCGAAGGCTTCCACCCGAATGATCGCCGCGCGCTCGATCACCGCCTCGTAATCCTGCATCGCGACGGCGTCGAGGACAGCCGGGTCGGCGTCCGCGTCGAGCATCTGCAGGCGGCCGAAGATCTTCAGCCGCCGCCGGCGCGCGTAGTCCATCAGGAAGAGCGAAACCCGGTCGTCGGCGGCGACGTTGCCGGTCGTGACGTACTGCCGGTTGCCCCGAAAATCCGCGAAGCCTAGCGTGCGCTCGTCGAGGATCCGCAAGAAGCCCTTCGGCCCGCCGCGGTATTGCACATAGGGCCAGCCGGTCTCGGAGACGGTCGCGAGATAGAAGCCGTCGCGGTCCGCGATGAAGGCCCGCTCCGGCTCGTCGAGCCGGTCGTTCCGAACCGGCCCGTCCGGATCGAGCGTCCCGTCCAGCCGAGCGTACTGCGCTGCGCCGCCATAGCGCTCGCGGGCCGCCTTGACCGAAGGCGTGGACGCGAGCTGCAGCCACCTGTGCACCATGTCGGCTTCCTGAAACGACGGGGGTTGTTCCGGATCAGTCCTGGTAGGCCCAATCCGCCGCCGCCCAGCGCAACCGGCCCTGGTCGGACACGAGCCTGCCGAGGCCGGGGAAGGGCATGTGCGTCGCCGCGATCAGCGCGCCTTCTTCCGCCGCGCGCGGGAAGAACCGGTCCCGCATGGCCTGCGCGGCCGGCCGGTCCTGCTCGAACAGGAAGGCCACGTCCGTGCCCATCCGGGGATGGACGACCGGGAAGATCATGTCCGAGACCATGATCAGGCTCTGGGAGGCGTCCTCGATCCGCACGCCGATATGGCCGGGGGTGTGGCCCGTCAGATCGACGAGCGAGACGCCGCGCATGATCTGGTGGTCGCCCTCGGTCGCCTGAAGCTTGGGGTAAAGCCGCACGAGGTCGGACGCGAACCGGAAGCTGGTCTGAAGGTAGTCGGGCGCGCCGACCTGCTTCGCCGGATCGGTCCAGTGGGCCACGTCGCGGCGGTCCACATAGACCTCCGCCTTCGGGAAGCGGCGCTCGCCGCCCGCGATGAGGCCGCCCATGTGGTCCTGATGCATGTGGGTCACGATCACGGCGTCGATCTGGTCGGGGCGCAGGCCGAGCGCCACGAGCGCCTCGGGGAGGCGGCCGGTCTGGCCGATCGAGCCGGCGGGCCCGGCGTCGATCAGGATGCGGCTCGTTCCGTCCTCGACCAGGTACTGGTTGAACAGGAACCGGACCCCGCTCGGCCGCGCGGTGAACTGCGCCTTGGCCTCGGCCTCGACTTGCGCCGGCGTCCGCCCCGGAAAATAGCTGAAGGGCATGTCGGCGTAGCCGTCCGACAGAGCCGTCACCGTGAAGCGGCCGATCTTGATCTGCGCGAGAGGCGTCACCGCGGACGCCGTCGGCGGGCTCGCCGCGAGGGAGGCCGGGGCCTGCGCGAAGGCGCCGAGGGCGGCGCCCGTGAGGCCGAGGGCCACGGCCCGACGGGACAGCGAAACGGTCATTGGACAAGCTCCGAGCGAGAGGGCCGGGCGCCCTCGTCCCGATCGACTCCGGCGGCGCGGCCCGACGGCACGCTAGACCCTCCTGTTCGCGCGCAGTATCGTCGACCTCCGAGATGCTTCCTCTCGATTTCCGGAAGGTGCGATGGACCGTCTCGAAAGCATGTCGGTGCTGCTGGCCGTCGTGGAGGAGGGCAGCCTGTCCGGCGCGTCGCGGCGCCTTCGCTCGCCGCTCGCCACCGTGAGCCGGAAGGTCGCCGAGCTCGAGAAGCACCTCGGGGCGCAACTGCTCATCCGCACGAGCCGCCACATCCAGTTGACCGACGCCGGGCGGGCCTACGTCGAGGCCGCGCGGCGGATCCTGGAGCAGGTCGAAGAGGCCGAGCGCGACGCCGGCGGCGAGTACAGCGCCCCGCGCGGCGAGCTCCACGTCACCGCGCCCATCATGTTCGGCCGAACGCACGTGCTGCCGATCGTGACCGCCTTTCTCAAGGAGCAGCCGGAGATCGACGTCCGGCTGCTGCTCAACGACCGCCAGGTGAGCCTGCTCGAGGAGCAGGTCGACGTCGCCGTCCGCATCGGCCACCTCGTCGACAGCGATCTGCGGGCGACGAAGGTCGGCGAGATGCGCAGGGTCGCCTGCGCGAGCCCGGCCTACCTCGCCGAACGGGGGACGCCCGCGGAGCCCAAAGAGCTCTCGGCCCACGACGGCGTCACCTTCAGGGGCTTCAAGAACGCGCCCGAGTGGCGCTACCGCGGCGACCCCCCGGTCTGGGCCGCGGAGCCGCGCCGACGCCTCGCCGTGAACTCGACCGAGGCTGCGGTCGCCGCCGCCGTAGCGGGGCTCGGCGTCGTGCGTCTCCTCGCCTATCAGATCGAGCCGGAGCTGCGGTCGGGCGCGCTCGTCCCCATCCTGGAGGCCTTCGCGCCCGCGCCGTTGCCGGTCAGCCTCGTCTACCCCGAGGCGAGCCTCAAGCTGCGGAAGGTCCGCGCCTTCCTCGACTGGAGCGCCCCCCGGCTGCGGGCGCGCTTGTGACGGCGTAAGCGCGCCGCGAACCGACCAGCCGAGAGTACTCGGCCAGAATAGGCTATTGGCTTCAAAGGCTTTTACAGAATTGGCTGGGGAGGGAGGAGAAGCCGCGTCCGTGCTAGGACTATGAAGTAGCTATGATTATTGGACTTTTAGGGCTACGTGCTCCACAAACGTGTACGACAGGGGCATGAAGTGGCCGATACCCGGCACCTGAAGCAGCGCCGCCAGACGTGGTATTTCGTCATGCGTGTGCCCTCTGATGTCGTGCATACGATCGGTCGCCGCGAGGTCGTGACTTCCCTTCAAACGCGCGACCTCTCCGTCGCCAAGCGCGTGCGCTGGCAGCACGCAGCGGACTGGACGGCCAAGTTCGAGGTGGCCCGCGGACAGCGCCAGTGGACCCCAGCAGAGATTGAGGCCAAGGCCGCTGCGGAGTTCAGGGAGCACCTGCGGCACCTGGAGGACGTCCAAGAGACGCGAGATAACCTCGGCCTGTTTATTGAACTGGAAACCGAGCGGCACCACGCCGGAGCCTTCAGCGACGAAGCCTATGCCCTGAGCCGCGCTCGGATGGCGGCGGCGCGTGCAAGGCTGGAAGCTCTCGACGGACGTCCTTCAGAGTCGCCATCGACGTTCGGCCGTAACGCCATCGATCGGGTGACCCTCAGGCCGATCTATGAGCCCGCGAAGACACGCGGCATGGGCTTCCGCGAGGCCGCCGACGCATTCCTTGCGGAGGCGCAGCGGGACAAGTCCGCGAAGCTCACCGCTCAGACGATCGGTCAGTACGAAGCGACCTTCCGGTTGTTTGACGATTGGGCCGAGCGCCCCGGCTTGGGCAGCGTCAGCCGTTCGAAGGCGGCTGACTTCCTAGCGGCGGCGTCGAAGCTGTCGCCGACTTGGGGTCGCAGCCCGGAGACGAAGGCGCGGACCTTCGCCCAGATAGCCGAGAAGTTCGGCGGGGTGGAGAAGGGACTGAGCAACCGCACGCTTAACCGGTACGCAACAGCGCTCTCGCAGGTCTGGAAATGGGCCGAGAAGTCCGGCCGTTTCGAGGGCAAGAACCCGTGGGAAGGGCAGTCCTTCCGGGAAGCGCAGCGCCGCGACACGGCCAAATTCCCCTTTAAGCCGGATGAGATGACGAAACTGTTGGGGTCCATTCCCATAAGGACCGCGCGCGCCCTGACGACCGATGAAACGCTCGTGTGGGTGTGCTGGATCGCGGCTTACAGCGGCATGCGACTGAACGAGATTTGCGACCGTAGGACGGCCGACCTCCGTGAGGAGCAAGGCGTCTGGGTCTTCGACATCACGGGCGCGAAGACTGAAGCCGGAGACCGCCGTGTGCCGGTGCATTCCAAGCTAATTGAGTTGGGTCTCTTAGAATACGCGAAGCACGGTGACGAGTGGCTGTTTTCGGCGCTGAAGCCGGGCGGGCCTGACGGCAAGAGGAGTTGGTACCTCTCGAAGCGCTTCACGGCGTACCGAAGGGGCCTGAAGGTCCAGCGCATCGACCCCAAGACGGGCGCTGATCGGATCGACTTCCATTCCTTCAGACGGAGCGTGGTCGCCTGTCTGGAGAATCAGCACGTCCCCCAAAGCGAGGTCGCGCAGCTTGTCGGCCACGAGCGCAAAGGCATCACGTTCAGCATCTACAGCGTGGAGGGGCTGAAGCTGCCTGAACTAGCGGCGCTCGTAGAGCGGATCAGCTACGCAATGTAGCTTCCCGGCGTCGCCTCCTGGGGCGGCGGAGAAGTGTGACGATTGGCGATTATCTCAAACGACGGCGCTGAGGCCGCGAGAACATCGAGGCACGCCCAGCCAGTGACAAATCGATAGTGGGAGTTTGCTTTAATTACAAATTTCCAAGTTTCGGACTGCGCCGCCTCGAATGGATCGCCGCGCATAACGTAAGCAAAATTCTCGGGCACCAATCCTTCAAAACTACCTTCTGGCCTTTCAGTGCTTAGTGCGAACTCGTCTACTATCCTCACGATGCAAGGAGTGTTGAATATCACGCGAAGTACGTGCGCTTCATCATCTGGAATCCAGAAGTCGGCGGTAATGCCGCCGAAGCTCCAATGAAAGTCTGCAAGCCCGCTAAGGCTCGCTTGGATGCGGACGGGCAGTGGAAGGGGCTCGTAAACGATCATTTCCGCAACTAAGCAATGCAACCGCTTCCCTGCAATAGAGACAGGCCCCATGGACCAAGCCTCCCGCCTCGAAGCTCACGCCCTCATCGATCAGCTCGTGCAAGACGGCGACACGTTCAGCCGGGAGACGGCTGCTCGTCTGATCGCGCTCGTTCCGGTGCAGAGCAAGAAGGCGCTGCCCATCTCAATTGGCGTGTCTGGGACCACGGTCGGCGGGGAAACCAAAGGGCACGCTGCGGGCGTCGGGGACGTGTCCCTGAAAGGCGACGAGAAGACCTTCTCGGCCGAGACCTCGGGGGACGTTCCGTGGCGTCTTGGCGGCTACAAGGTCGTTCACAGGCCGGGAAAGCTGACGATCGAGCGCATGATGTCAGTCGTTCCGGGGCAGCCTGGGTGAACTTGTGACGTGCTTTACGACAAGAGGAAAGCAGCACGCCGCACACCGACAGATCAGCGGTGCCGTACGATCCGCACGATCTTCGGGGCTTGAGCGTCGATGAACATATAGGCGCGGCCCAAAAGCGCCTGCTTACCGAGACGATCAAACTTGTTGGGACCCTCCGGCGTGATTATTACCTCCGAAGGTGTGAGACCCTGAAGGTGCTTCGCCTCGATCTCGGCCCAATGCGCCTCCGCAACATCGTCCAGCACGACATTGGCCGCCGGATGATTGTAGCGAACCAGGATATTGCCGTCATCCATGGGGCTGGGGGACATGTCGGGATGGAAGTGAATGATGTCCGACAGCGCCTTCAGCGCGAAGGCCGTCGCATCGTCGTCGGACAGCCCGTCCTCTAAGAGGACACAGGTTCCGTGCCGGAAGACCGCAAAATCTCGCTTGCCGTTCAGATAGTAGCTCATTCGATCAGTGACGCGCTCCAGAGGCTGATGGAAGGATGGCCTCCAGGTCGGCACAGGCGGAAAGGTCGTTCTCTTCGAAGGAGTGGCTTCGGCCCCTCCCACGCCTAGAAGCGCCAACAATCCGGCCAGGAACGATCGCCTCATCATGACACCCTAACCCCCAGCCGCCCGGAAGCCTCGTACGACTCGAGTCCGCAATTCTCCCGAACAGTTTCGCATACTTCGCTATCGAGTTTTGTGGACGGCCGCGTGGGCATCTGGAGATGAATCGGAATATTTTGCGTAGCCATGTGAAAGCCCAATCAGATATGGAGCAGCGCGCGCATCCCCCCGTGGGGGTGGCCTTGAGCGCTTTCAGGTGGCCTATGGCGGCCTTTGCGGTGGCCCTTTGCGCCTGCCTAACGGTGCCCTTCTCGCCAGCCCAGGCGGCCCCCTACGTGATCGACGGGGACACGCTCGACCTCGACGGGGAGCGCGTTCGCCTTCGCTCTGAAGCCGGGCCTTATCGACGCGCCGGAGCTGCGAAGGGCGCAGTGTCCGTTGGAGCTGTACCGCGCAGAGGCCGCGAGGGACCGCCTACGGGCGTTGGTCCAAACCGGTGAGGTGCGCTT
The DNA here is from genome assembly GCF_016907975.1 of Methylopila capsulata. GTDB lineage: Bacteria > Pseudomonadota > Alphaproteobacteria > Rhizobiales > Methylopilaceae > Methylopila > Methylopila capsulata. Next base: position 1,128,374 of record NZ_JAFBCY010000001.1, on the reverse strand, counting down.
AGAGAGAACCGGAAAGGACCGCTACGGGCGAACCGTGGGCGTGGTCTATATCGGGGAGCAGGACGTAGGGGCCGCGCTGGTTCGCGAGGGGCACGCGAAGCCGTGGCCGAAGCTGACGAGGGCGGAACGACCGACGTGGTGCGGGCCTAGCTAATAGTGGGAATATGGCTCATAGCGCCGAATATCGTGTAAACTCGTCGAAACGTCTCCATCAGTTGTTAAATAATTGCTCCAGCCGAGGCAGTAATGGTTCTCAATTCTCTGTTGCTTGGAAAGCCATTGCCTGAAGTTTCCGCGCTTTCGTTAAAGGGGCATGTTGAGAAATTTACCGAAGGTTGGTTTGAAGCCGCCAAGCGCGCACGTGATAACAATGCGGCTGATCCCCTCCCGCTTTATCGCGAACTTGAGTACATTCATGTGGAAATGTCACTTTCACGGTGGATTACGAAGGAAGGAATTGTACACCTCCACGAGGCGGCAAAAATATTACTTAAGGAGACCGGACTTAAAGGGCGGGTGTCAGTCGATACTTCGCTCAGAAGCATTGTTCGTGGACTAGAAGAGCATTGGAAAAATGCAGTTAAAAGGCAGAAGTTCTCTCTAGATGCGATAATTTTAATCGCGAAGAGGAACATTCAGGCGAGTAAGAGAGATGATGGAACCTATTTTGTTCCGGTTCATTTTTCTAATTCTGTCAAAACCACTGATTTAACTATTGGTCCTTGCCGAATGATATCAAGGAAAATATTCGAGAAATTAATATCGGCTCCATACGACGAATACTGTGCGAAGCTAGACAAAGAAAATATGTACTTCTCTTCAGATTGGGAATCTTTCTCTGAAAATTTTGATCATGTTATTTGCGTTAACGTTGTCGGTTTCGAGGAAAATTTAGCATGGTCAGCAGCTAGAGATGTTGCGGACATGTTTCTCAACGTCATACGAATGTACCTTAAATTCGGGGCAGCGCGCGATGTTCGTTTGGCGGGCGAATATATCCGCGTGAAGAGCGGGGCGTCTATGAGGCTCTCCGAGGATGGTCGGATTTCTCTATCACTAACTCGCGCTTGGCCGGGAGCGATGGTGGAAGAAGGGTGGGATGCTGACTTCCTCCACCAATCAAAGTGGTGGACGGGGCTGTTCAAGAGTGAGTTTCAGATTGCGATCGAGCCCCTTTGGAAGAAAAGCCCTATTCGGGAGCGGATATCGTACTTTAACCATTTAATATCAGAGGCCTACAGTGAACCTCATGCTCGTATACGGCTAGTTCGAACAATAGCTGCATTAGAAGCGTTTGCTGTAATAGACCGAACTGACAAGGCGCACCAACTCGCAAATCACTGTGCTTTAGCAGGCGGATTTGGTGAGCCCGAGCGGTACATTGATATTTATGATGACGTCAAAAACGCGTACAGATGGCGAAATGCTGTGGTCCATGGAGATGCACCAGAAATCTCTGAGGCGTCCCAAGCATTCTTAAAACTGGAACGTCATCTGCTACGGATAGCGCTTGGGTTTCTCTGGTTATTTGCCACTATATCGAACGATATGGAGGTCCGTCATATAAAGCATCTCCGGAGAGCGGTGCGAGATCGCATAAACCTTTTCTTTTGGGACCCCCATCTTTTGACCCGCTTCTAAGTCGTCTGTTCGTTGAAGTATGCCCTAGCGGACATGGTGAAGATGGCTCCTCGGTGTGTGTCCGCAAGGGTTGACATCATATCTGCGGACATATCTTATGTGGACATGATCTCAACGGACGGCAGGGAGCCGACCCTGCAAACTGTCCTCTACGCCCGCGTTTCGACCGCCGATCAGACGCTTGCCCACCAGCAGACGCAGGCCGAGAAGGCCGGCTTCGCCTTTGATGCAGTGGTGGCCGATCACGGCGTCTCAGGCGTCTCCACGAACCTCAGAGACCGCCCCGAGGGCCGCCGGCTCTTCGATATGCTCCGCCGCGGCGACGTGCTGGTGGTCAGATGGGTGGACCGCCTGGGGAGGAACTACGCCGACGTCACCGAGACGCTGCGCGAGTTCATGCGCCGGGGCGTGGTCGTGCGGACGATCATAAACGGGATGGAATTTGACGGGGCCACCACAGACCCCATGAAGTGCGCCGTACGGGACGCGCTCATAGCCTTCATGGCGGCCACAGCACAGGCTCAGGCGGAGGCCACGAAGGTTGCGCAGAAGGCCGGCATAGAACACGCCAAGGGCCGCGAGACGGCATACAGGGGCCGCAAGCCAAGCTTCACGCGATCGGAGTACACAGCCGTGAGGGACATGCTGGCGGGCGGCAAGGGGGCGTCGGAGATCGCTAAGGAAACGGGTGTTGGCCGGCAGACGGTCTACCGGATTAAGGAGGACCCTGCGGGGGCTGAGAAGGCGCTTGCGGTGTGGGGGCTGTAAAGCGCGGAGGCGGGCTAGCATTCCACCACTGCGGGGACTTAATTGACGTCCGTGATTTGCGGACTGCGTGATGAAATCAGCGAAGCTATCCTATCATTCCTCGTTTCCGTGGACGCCTATCAGTGGTTGGGCCGGCGCTCGCGGCTACGGTTGGGCTTATCTCTCCGGTCCCGGCGGGCAGTTCAGACGCCCGAAGTTCATTAAGCACCCCTTCCCGACACAGCGTAGGCTCTGGTGCCTCCTCAAAGTGGAGTTCAACGGCATAAAGCTGGACTTCGCGACTCCCCAGGAGGTCGACCACTTCCGCAACGTGATGCGAAGAAAAGTGTTGCCGTCCGGCCATGCCCTTGTTTCCGGCAGGGCCGTAGGACGCCCGAACAACCACTGGCTATCCCGTTTGCCAAAGAAGGCTAAGCCTTGGAAGTTCAGGGAGGCGATTTGCCGGTATTTGGAGGAAGTTCCCGAGGTTCGGGAGTTTCGAAGTTTCTATGCGGAAAATCCTATCCGCATGCAGTTCGAAGGCATGTTTGACACCTCCTCGGACGCGAGGGCGGCGGCGAAAGAGGCAGAAGCGGTCCAACTGGAATGTGGCTAGACAAGATAGCTTCCGACCTTTGAACATCAGCAAGGTTGCCGTGGCGAACGAAGAGAACACAAAGGACTGTGCGGCGCGGCGGCTTCTCGCTGACGTCTCGCTGCGTCTCTCCAAGGAGGGCGGTCGACAAACCCCGTTGCTATCCGGCTATCGCTGTCCTTGCTTGGTGTCGCAGACGGCCCCGATCCAAGGCTTTGACGCGCGCTTAGAGTTCGAGGGCGCACCGCTGGAGCCTGGGCAGAAGCGCCGCATCCGCTTCGACTTCCTAACGCAAGAGGGCGCGGAGGCGATGCGCATGTCGCGGCGCTTCTTTCTTTGGGAAGGCCGCATCATCGGGGAGGCGGCAGTCGTCTACCAGGAGGTGCGCCTTCTGCGGCTCACCGGCGGCGGGAGCTCGCTTGAGTTCGATGTCGTTGACATCCCAGACGTAAGAGCTGCCTTGCAGAAGCGCGCCGGAGCGCCACAACGGCAAGAAGAGCATGCCCTTTTCACCGTCTACCATTTCGAAGGATGCACCCTTACGTTCCAGAACGAGTGGGATGATCCCTGCTTCATCTCCGACACCGCGGAAGGCGGTCGGATGCTCGCAGACCTTTACGGGGACCTGAGCAGTAGCCGGTAACCGCACCGTGTCGACGCCCACCACCAAGTCACCTTCCACGCCCGCTCCATGCTCCATGAAGCCCGGCGCGCGGGTGAGGCGCTGATCGCTGCGAAGAAGCTCGTCGCGCATGGCGGGTGCGGACTGGCTGAAGGCGCAAACGAGTGTCAGTCAGACGACGGCCTGCGAGTACATGCGCGTGGCGCGCCTCGCCGAACTTACGGACCTCCGTAAATTTGACGGCGGCGTTCGGGCCTTCCTCGAAGCCCACGCCTCCCGGCGCATGCCGACGCCTCCCGAGACCCCTAAGTCCGCCTTCGACCGCGCCGATGCTGAGCACGCAAAGAAGCTCCAGGCGATGGCCGAGCGCGGCGGCTCCGAGAACGAGCGGAGCGTCGCCAAGCGGAAGCTGGAGGCGTTCGCCGAGCGCTTCGGGATGACCGGGGAACAAGGGTTCGCGACTTGCCCGCTGACGACCCTCTGAGAGCCACCAGCGGGCATCGTAACGCTGCGAGGTCTTAGCGCTCGCTGCCGTGACGCCGTGGGCCATCCGGCCCATGTCTGCGGCCCCCATGCGGCCCATGGCGCGGCCCTAAGGCGAACTGATCCAGTTTCGCGAGCTGTTCAGGTGTGAGCTTCTGGCGCAGGGCGTCGGTCGCGGCCTTCAGCGCCTTGCCCTTCTCGGCCCGTTCAATGGCTCGATCGGCCATCCTATCGGCCATGCCGAGTACGCCTCGCGAGGGCGTGGCTGTCTGTTCGCCAGCCTGGGCGTCCGGCTTCGGGCCACGGCGTTCGGGAGGCGTCACGAAGTCCACCGCCGCCGCTGTGAAGGCGCGCCACGTGTCGAGCTGATCGCTCTTTACGCCGATCGCCACCTCGGCCGCTGCGAGCCGCTCCGCGAGCTTCATAGCGAAGCGCTGGCGGTGCTCGCCACGCTGCCAGTGCCGCGGTCCACGCTCGTGACGGGGGCCGTGGGCGTGCGCCCGGTCCATTTTCCCGCGCTGTTCGCCGGGCTCATTCGGGCGCTCTGGGGCGGCTGGCTGGGCCTGCGCGATCTGGAATGCAGTCGGCTGGGGTGGTGAGCCCGCATTGAGAGCGAAGGCGCTTGTGGCGAGCGTCGAAGCTGCCACTATGGCGATGACAAGAGACTTGGTACGCAACGGCGTATCTCCGCATTGTTTCTGTGTATCTCCGATGCAGATACGAATGATGTAGAGCCAAATCTGAATATGAATGCCTGTTCATATCGTGGCGTTTGCATCCGTCTACGTCAGAACTGAAACGCGGCGCGGCCCCATCGCCTGCGGATATTGATAATCACGTGTCCGTGAATGTGTCGAACTGCATGAGTGGCCGGGCGAAGCTCCGTCCCAGATCGGCCGTTCACATCATCAAATGGAATCCACAAGTGGTGATGGATTCCCTTAAGTCATTGGACCGCTGATCCAAATCAGATGCTTATCCCGATTGTCCGGCAGGCGGCCGGTGTTCATCGGGGAAAATCGAGAATGTCTTGCGACACGCATAATGCCGGCGCGTTAAATCTCTGGAGTATCGACAATGTTCGCCTAGTGCCGTTGTCGTGGCTCCGGCATCTCGGCTCAAATTGCTTCTTGGATATTCCGGTCGTTGGGGAGATTTATATTTCATTCAGTGAGGACCCTGTCCGACCGGGACCCTTTTTCGACCTGTGGTCGGATCGTGCTCCTGATAATGACCCGGCGAAGTGGCAACAGGCAGGGGTCTTTGAGTTCGTCTTCGGACCAATCAGGGCCAGCGTGAACGCTCCCGTAACGCCCCGTGGTCGTGGCCGTGATACGCGCCCGATCTGGAAGCCGGTTTTCTGGAGCTACTGTCTTGCTCCGTTTCTGATCCTCGCGGCCGTGCTCGGAGCGGTTTGGTGGCGCGTGTATCACCTACTCATCGTGCCGCCAGTGCGAAGGCTGCTTTGGAGGCCGCTCAAGGCGGTGCTCAAGGTGGCGTTGCGGCCGGTGCTTAACCCGCAGCATCGCGTCGCCGTTCTTTAGGTCTGCGACATTCGCGCGCAGTTACGCCACACGTGTCACGCTGTGGCATGACACAGCAGGACTCAAGTTGCGAGCAGCGCGCGCATTTTTACTAGACGCACGAGATATATAGTCTTGTGCGGTTCGCGCCCTTGGCGAATTCGGGCTTCCTAGTCTGTCTGTGACATGTTCTCTCGTTCGCGAACGACGGAGGGAACATGTTCGCGGACGAAGGAGCAACGCTAAGACGACTGGACGCCGCCGCTCGGGTGCTGCTTACGACCCACGTGGTGTTGCCCGAGCTTCGCCTTAAGGCTGTCTTGGCGCTGATCATGATCTACAGGAAACCGGGCGTAACGATTATGGAGATCGCCGTATTGCTGCGGTCTCCGCATTCTACGACCTTCACGATGCTCTCGCAGCTCAGGGAACAGTACCGTGACGTTCACAACGGGCGAGTGCGGAGCGGTCCCGGCCTGATCGAGGATGGGCCGCTACGTGATGACGCCCGTTACCGCGGCCTTGTGCTGACGCCGAAAGGCGTAGCAGCGCTGAAGATGCTGCACGCCCGGCTGGGCCGGAGAAGGCCGCGGAAGGCGCGCGGTGAGGCCAAGAGCCTCTGAGCCGCAAAGTTTACCCCACACCATTGATAGAGCCGAGCGCATCCCGCGCCGGACAGGAGAAGTTGGCAATGACCGGCAATAAGGGCGTATCGCGCTCCGATCTGCTCGCTATGGGTTTGGAGTCCCACGAAATCCGCGAAGTTGGCGGGCAGGTGCTGATCTCCGCGAGCGGCGTACGCAAGCTGGCGGCCCGGCGCTTCGGCGGCGCAGCTAACCCGGCGGAGATAGACAATGTCATAGCGCGGACGGATGGAGAGTTCCGAGAGGCGCTTGAGCGCTACAAGTCGGAGAGTGGGCCGCGTTGGGCGCACTGACGGGGAGGAGCCGCGGATAGCGGCTCTGGGGTCCCGTAGGCGGCCGTCAGCTCTCGTCGGCTAGGCTGGGTGCGGTGGCACCCAAAGCCCGCCAGTGGACTCCTGAGAGTCAGGGCGGGGCATGGGGTTTACCGCCCACCCTTAGAAAGAGGAGGCCTCGCCGGGCCGCATCCGGACCGTCGACCATCGCCAAGGCGCGCGCTGCGGACGTCTTAGGGGCCTTTCGGTTCTCTGAAGGCGGCCTTAAGGCTTCGTTTGACGGGGCTCTGATGAGGCGGCATGCGGCACCAGACAAGACAAAAAATTCCTATTGTATTTGAATGCCTTAGATTTATCCCGCACCCTTGGATACAGGAGGGCTCGTTCCTCGCTGTCGACCACAGACAGACAGAATGAGCCCTCTCCAAGATGAGACACAGTAATGAGTAAAGTAAGACACCCCTATTAAGTGGAGATTATAAGTTTACTTAAAGGGCAATAACTTAGATAGTGTTATTTAAGGAGTTATATAAGTGATTCGTATGTTGTATTAATTATATAAAGCCTATTGGTTATCTCCTTGTCTCTTTAACTGAGACCTGAAGGTGACCTAAAGGGGAGGGGCCATCCCGGCCTTTGTCGTGATCTGCGCGCCCAGCTCCTTCAGGTCCGCGATCGTGCCCGCGAAAGAGCACGTGAGCGGTAGCTCGGAACCGGCTTACCGCTGCCCTTCAGGGAACTCGCCTGTCTTGCGGATCGCTGAGAGCGCCTCGCGGGTGAGTTCAGTCGCGGAAGGGCTTCGCCTTGGCCGAGTCGGCGCGTGTCGCGAGAACCCAGAGACCGGGCTCGGTGACCATGAGCATCGGCTTTCCAGCTCGGGTCTCCCCTAAGCTGATCCGATCAGCTTAGGGGAGGTGCTCCGGGTCGAGCTTCTTCACGTGGGCGCTGACGGTGTCGTGAAGGTCGAGCGCAGCGCAAAGGTTCTTTACGCAGACGTAGTCGCGCCGTCCTTCTCGATTGCGCGCAGCTCGCAGGTAATGCCGAGCCCTTGCAAGGCCGCGCAGCCAGTGCCATCGAATGGCATGGCCGGTAGCTCAGAAAAGCTTCGACGTATTGGGGCGCTCGAAATCGCCGAGGCGATCAGCGCGAAGATCGGGTCTTACGTGGACATGAACTTCGTGCAGTTCCTCGCAGTCGAGGAACGCCGTGTCCGGTGCTGGTATATGAACAGCGGAGGGGGCGGGCCGACCTTCGAGATCACGCTGACGTTCGATGGGGACGGCTGGTCAATGGACTTGGCCGAACACCCGCCGGGCGTAGAGCAGGAGATCGAGGTTCCCTAGGCGGCGCTGCTTGTAGAGCTGCATCGCACTGCGCCCGTGTCGGTTGGGGCGCATCGGTTTCTTTAATGTAGTCGAGCCCCCAAGGCCCCCTTCAGCCCCACTTCGCCGGAGCCTCTCCGGAACTCCCTGGCGGCCTGTTGCGCCCACGGGCACACACTTCACCTGCCGGCCCCGGAACGCCGCGTACGGGCTCCCCTGAGTCACCGCGGGGCCTTCCTGCAAATCATCATCCCCACAGAAGTCCGCGACGCCCGCGAAGAGCGCCTTCACGCGCCTTTAGGGCCACCTCGCCGCACACAGAGAAAGCCATGAGCACCGCTCCGCCCCGACGTTACGTTGGCTCCTACGTGGACGCCGCAGGCCGCGACATCACCGAAGTCGAACTCGCCAACGGCCCGCGCTGTCGCCTCCTGACGGAGGACTTTCGCCGGCTCGAAGAGCTTGGCATCCGTCCCCACTGGACCCTGAACGACAACGGCGGGGGGCGGGGCTACGTCACGGCCACGAAGCGCAGGGTCCGGTCCGGTCATGGCCTTGTCCGCATCGCCCGTATAATCGCTCGGGCTGAAGCGGGGCAGATCGTCCGATACCGCGACCGCAGCCCGCTCAACCTGATCAGCGACAACCTTATCGTGGCCCGCGGCGACGCGAACGGCCGCGAGGCTGTCCTGTGGTCCGAGCCACGAGCCTGATCCAGCCTAAACGGATCACATGAAGGTCTCGACCTTCCTCGTCTTCCCCGAATTCCGCCCGCGGTGAGCCGCGCCGGATGACCTGAACCCAACCCAACAACCGAGCCGGCCTGACCTCGTGGACCTCCACGGGGATCGCCGACGCATGTCTGAGGACATCCCGAAATGACCGACACCACCACGCCCCGCTTCTACCGGGACAGCCAAAGCCGCGAGATCGCCGTCGTTCCTGTAGGCCACGGCAAGCACTGCACGCTGCTCAAGCCCGATTATGAGCGCCTCCGCGCCCTCGGCGTTTCCGAGACCTGGGGCCTGAGCGGCGACGGCAAGGGCCGCTTCTACGTTTCGGCCTACCACACGCGAGCATATTCCTCGGCCGGCCGAGTGAGCGTCGCGCGTCTCATCCTCGACCTGCGGGGCGGCGAGCGCTGCTTCTATCGCTCCCGCGACCGGCTGGACCTTCGGCCTGAGAATCTTGCGGCCGACAGCGGCTTTGCGAAGGGCCGTGGCGAAGCCGCCGTCTTCCAGGTCGCCGCCTGAACCACTGCTCACGACGACCCTGCGGCCGGCTCACGTCGGCTGTGGGGGCGCGTTCGCTCCCACCTCACGCCACATAAGGTCCGCCATGAACACGACGTCCACGCCTTCCGAGGGCTCACCCGAGACGCCCGCCGAACTCCTCTCCCGCCTCGCGTGGGACCGCTTCCCGAACTGTCCCGGCCTCACGAACGCCTCCGAGCGGCGCGACGAGATCAGGCGTCGAGCCGCCGCCCTGATCGAAGGTGGCGCGGACGCAGAAGACGCGCTCGACGAGGCGCAGACGGCCTACGATCGTGAGCATGTCGTCGTGAACGGCTGGCATGTGCCGACCTACGGACGCGCTCTCCCGTCCGACTTCGGCGTCCTGGCCCTCCGGGCGATCGAAGAGCACTGCGCGGGGCCGCAAGCGTGGGGCCTTTCGCCGGACGAAGTCACTCTCGCCCCTCTTGCCAGCCCTGCGCATGACCGTTGGATGATGGTGAAGAAGCGCGACGGGTTGCCCGCGGACGTCTGGCCGCGCGGTCACGTGACGCTTGCGGGGCTCCTGAAGCTGCGCGTTCGGAAGCGTGAGAACGCGCTCGTTAGGCCCGCGTAGAACGGCATTCACGCTGATCCTGATCACATTGCGGGGCATTTCGGCGCGTGCTTTGAAAGCGTAGCCGAGCCAAATCTGAGAGAAACTGATGCGCACAGAGATCGTTGAAATATTCTCGGACCAGACGAACGCTGCCATTATGCGCCATCCTGGTCGAGCGTTTCCCGGTGTTCTCGTGCAAGGTGATAGTCTTCACGCGCTCTGCCATCGTGCAGATTTGGCCTGTGAACAATTATCTCGCAAATCGCCCGGCTACGAAGAGCTCAATGAACTTCGGAATGCGCTGTGGTCATACCTGAATCATTACAAAGCCACGCTGCAGGCGCATGGCATCGCATTGCCATTCTCCGAAAACAGGTCGTTCTAAGCGGCGACTTGTAACAAGTCGGAAGCGTCCGCCCCAAGGTGCTCTGAAAGTTTCTGCCAACGCCAGCCCGCGTCTCGGATCACCTCCGGGCGCGGGTTTTTCTTTGTCTCGGAGCCATCGGGCTCCTTCACCACCACATCGGAGCGCCGAATGGCCCTCGTTCCTGGCCTCAGGCCGATCACTGAAGACCGCCCCGACGTCGAGCGCAGCCGGCGTAACGCCCGCGTCGAGTCCCCTGAACTCCGCCGTGAAGCCCAGCTTCGGCCCACCGCGAACCCCGTGGACACCTTCGTCCGCGCCCCAGCGCCCCCGCAGGACAACCAATTCCTCGCCCTGGCGCGGGGCCTCGGCGCGCTGAACCCGGCGCTCAACCGCTTCCTCGACAGCTACGCCGACTCGGCGCGCCCTGAGGCGGAGGCTGCGGCCACCCGCAAGCTCGGGGGCATGACCTTCGAGGAAGCCCGCGACGCCATGAAGAAGGGCGAGATCACGGAGCTGCAAAACCCGTGGTTCCGCGCGGGGTGGATGAAGCAGTTCGGCCAGCGTATGGCCTCGTGGCGCGCTGAGCAGAACGCGACCGCCTACGAGAACGACTTCGACAAGGACAACGACAGCGCCGATCGCCTCGCGGCGGACGGCATGAAGGAAGACCTGGAGGCGTTCGGAGACGACAAGCACTTCGTCGCCGGCTACACGCCCACGGCCTCGGCCGCCGCCGGCAAGCTCCGCTCCGCGCAGGCACAATACAAGTCCGAGCGGCTGAACTCGGACACCCGAGACAACGTCTATTCCGACTTCCTCACGACCGTGAAGGCGGCCAAGGAGGACGGCAAGTCCCCCGAGGAAATCCAGGCGCTCATCCGGGGCAAGTACAAGGGCAACCGCGAGCTTCTGAACGTCCCGAACAAGGACCAGGACCGCGAGGTGCTCCGCGTCGCCTCGTCGCTAGCCGATGAAGGCGACTTCGCGACCGCCAAGGCGCTCCTTGAGAGCGACCGAACGGGGGATGACGGGACCAAGCTCGGGGCTCTGAAGGACAACCGGGAGTTCGCTGCGGATGCCCTGAGGGTGCTCGCTCTGGCGGAGCGCGAGCGGGACAAGCGCGCCCATGACGGTGGCTTGGACACCCGCATGAGCTTTCTCGATCAGGCGAAGGCCGGCAAGCTCGACGCCAAGAAGCTCGTCGAGTTCCACAAGGCGAACCCCGGCGTGCTGGAGGAAAGCGACGTCACCGGCTACATCACCCGGAATGAAATGACGCTCGAACACCTCCGAAAGGAGCGCGAGAAGGCCCGTCTGGAAGGCAGGGCGGCAGTGTCCACGAGCCGCCTCCTCTCGAACGATCTCATCCTCGGTGAGGACGGCCGCCTCCCGTTCCTTGGGGACGGCTATGTCCTGAACAAGCAGGGTGAGAGGGTCGCCGTGTCGGGCGAAAAACGCCGCGAACAGGCCATTTCGACGAAGATGGAGCTGGAGGACGCAGAAGCCGCACGGCAGATGAAGGCGGCCGAGAAGGCCCCCGACGCGGACGCCAAGCGGGGCCAGATCGCCCTACAGACGTTCAACCGCAAGGTGGATTGGCTCAGCCGCAACGGCGCGGTGAACCCGCAATGGAAGAACGTCATGGAAGCGGGAGCAGCTGGCGCGTCGATCGTGACGACATCTGGGGCCGACCTCCCGCCCTCCGTGGCCTCGGGTTTCGAGACCTACAAGCAGCTCCACGCGAAGAGCCCGCGGCTCCTGGGCGCTCACCTGAAGGACGGCAAGGCGATCGAGTTCTACGAAGCCGCGCGGGTGGCTGAGCAGTACCTTGGGCAGGACCAGAAGGAGGCCCTTCAGACGGCGGTGACAGCCACCCGAGGGGACTTTACGGGGGACCAGTCTCAGGCGCTCCGTCTGCGCCAAGACGATCTCCGATCGAAGGCGCGGGGCACCTCGGAGTGGTTCGGCCGGAACAAGCCGGCCAATGAGAGCTACGCAATGGCCGAGATCGAGAAGCTCGGCGGGCTTTACCTCCGCCTCGGCCTCTCGACCGACAACGCCCTCACGGAAGCCGCGAAGGTCTACAAGTCCCGCACCGTGCAGGTGAACGGGACCGACCTCTATCTCGGCGACCGCAACGCACCGCCGGACTTCGCCGCGGTCGTGGAGCAATCCATCCGGGACTTCGTCGAAGACAACCCTGACGAGGGGCTGGAGGCGGATGATATCGTGGTCGCGCCGGGGACCGGAACGGGCGTCTGGAGCCTGATCGACAGGACGAACGGGCGACCGATCCGGCTTAACGGCAAGGCGGCGTTCACCTTCGAGGACCTTACGAGAGCTAGCGCCGAGCGGCTGGCGAAGAAAGCTGCCGCAGAGGCCGAGCGGCCCGCCATGGTGGCAGGTCGGCGCGCCGCCGCAGCGAAGACCGCGAGAGACTTCACGGGCAAACTCGGGGCGAAAGAGATGTTCCGCGAAGGCTCGCCGACCCGGTGGCTGCTCGACCAATTCGACGCCACGGCCGAGCCGACGATCCCCAACCAAGCGCCGTAAGGGCTGGACAGGGGCGGGACCTTCCGAGGCGTTGGGACTAGAATTGCAGACGGGCAGGGCGGCTACGGCTGCTCTGTCTGTTTTTTTCGGTTGAGAGGAGGGAGCAATTTGGCCGAATGCGATCCAGGCCCCTGTACAATCCTGCTGCGGCTGAGCCGATCAGAGGGGTTGGTCCTCTTTGAGACACTTACGCGCTGGCAAGAAGCGGGAGCCCTGCATGGACTGCCCCCAAGCCCAGCTCGCGCCTTTGAATGCGCTGCTGAAGCGGTCGTCTTCCAAGGCGTGCTAGCCCTGCTGGAAAAGGAACTCGCGGAGCCATTCACGGCCAGCTATGCCCAGCGGCTTGCTGAAGCGAGGCGCGATATCGGCGGAGAAGACGCTTAAACGGCCTATCATTGACAAGCGCTGCGGCTGAGCATCAGCGATGCCCATTACCCTGTAAGCTTTCCGTTCAATGGTGCACCTCGAACAGGATCAGGCGTTCGCCATCTCTCCCCGCCCATTGGGATGCGACGAGCGCTCTGCCATCCGCGAAGTCGTCTAGCGAAAATCCTTCAGGATCGGCGATATGGTCCTGCACGCTCCGCCAGAGGGCGAAGCATCCGGCCTGTTCGGTCCACCTCAGCGCCGCCCCTATTTCCGCCTCTACGAAGCGCATCGGACCGGCTTTGAGTAGCCCGCGGATTTCCGTTGCCTTCAAATGGCGTTCGCGGGTCCCGAACGTACCGTGATCGTCCCATAGCTCTTCTAAAGGGATGAACGCGACGATCATCTCTTATCCGATTGCCCCCGATCTTGGATTAAGAGCGCCACGGCCCGTGAAGAACCGTGGCGCTCGCTCTTGCTCCCCTCTAGCAGGACGGCCTTGCGGGGTCCGGGGAGCCGTTAGGTTATCCCGCCGCCTTAGGTCTGCAAGCTTGGGCTTAAACGGGAAGGAAAATGTGCGCGAAACCGGTCCCACTGGCGTGTACGATAAACGTGTACGACAGATAGTTTCTCACTCAGACTAAGTTATTGAGAAGACTGGATTTTACAGAATTGGCTGGGGCGGGAGGATTCGAACCTCCGCATGGGGGAATCAAAATCCCCTGCCTTACCGCTTGGCGACGCCCCACCGTTCGCGTTAAGCGCCGGGATGGGCGATGGATAGCCGGGGCGCGCGCGGTCCGCAACCGCCGTCGGCGCCCGCGGTTCGTCGGCGGAGGAGCACCATGAGCGACGATCTGGCGTTCGACCGTTCCGCCGACGCGCCGGCCGGCGTCGTGCGCGAGGCGGCGCCGCTGGTGCGCCGGGTGATCGCGCCGAACCCCTCCGCCTTCACCTTCACCGGCACCGCGACCTACCTCGTCGGCCGCGGCCGCGTCGCCGTGATCGATCCGGGACCGGACGACCCCGTCCATACGGCGGCCCTGCTCGCGGCGCTTGACGGCGAGACGGTCGAGGCGATCGTCGTGACCCACAGCCATCGCGATCACTCCGCCGGCGTCGCGGCGCTGAAGGCCGCGACCGGGGCGCCCGTCGTGGGGGCCGGGCCGCACCGCGCCTTCCGCGCGCTCCACGCCGGGGAGGCGCGGGGGCTGGAGGCGGGCGTCGACGGCTCCTACGCGCCGGACCGCGCGCTCGCCGAGGGGGAGGGGATCACGGGCCCCGGCTGGTCGCTGGTCGCGGTGGAGACGCCCGGCCACACCGCGAACCACCTCGCCTTCGCGTTGCCTGAGAGCGCGCTTCTGTTCTCCGGCGACCACGTGATGGCCTGGTCGACCTCGATCGTCGCGCCTCCGGACGGCGCGATGGGCGCCTATGTCGCCTCGCTCCGCAAGCTGATCGAACGACCGGAGGAGCTCTACCTTCCCGGACACGGCCCGGCGGTGCGGGGGGCGCGGCGGTTCTCCCGCCAGCTGCTCGGCCACCGGCTCATGCGGGAGACCGCGATCCGCGCCCGGCTGGCGGAGGGGCCGCGGACGATCCCGCAGCTGGTCACGGAGCTCTACCGCGGGCTCGATCCGAAGCTCGTGTTCGCGGCGGGCCTGTCGGTCTTCGCCCATCTCGAGGACCTGGTGGCGCAAGGCGAGGCCGCGACCGACGGGCCGCCGACCCTCGACGGCCTCTACCGCGCGCCGTGATCAGGCCCGGCGCGACAGCAGCGCCTTGGCGTCCGCGAGGTCCGGCGCGTCGATCCGGCGGTAGCGGGCCTGGACCAGGCCGAAGAAGCCGAAGGCGAACAGCCCGGCGGCGGTCACGAACAGCAGCGCCCAGCCGTAGGGCTGGCCGCGCAGCGCCTGCAGCGCGCCGCCGAGGCCGCGCACCTCGTCGCTGTCGGCGTGCAGCGCCGCCGTCACCACGAAGCCGCCGATGATCACGAAGGTCAGCGCGCGCGCCGCGTAGCCGGCGCGGCCGACGTGGCGCACCCAGTCGGTCGCGCCGGGCGGCGGGGCAAGACGGCGCATGACGTCGCCCTTCCAGGCCTTCCAGCCGTAGGCGAGGCCGCCCGCGATGAGGCCGAGGCCGATCGCCCCCACGAGCCAGGCGCCGGCCGGCTGCGTCATCAGCCATTCCGTCCAGTCCTGCGCGGCCTGGTCCTCCGCGCCGCCGCCGCCGCGGCCGAGGGCGAGATTGGCGGCGGTGGCGGCGAGGCCGAGATAGACGACGCCGCTCGCCGCCTGCAGGGCGCGGGTGGCGCGCGCCTTGGCCGAACGGCCCCGACCGTCGGCGTCGAACGCCGCGCCGATCACGCGCCATGCGGCGAAGCACACGAGGCCGGCTGCGATCGCGAGCAGGAGGACGGCGCCGAAGGGCTGCTCCAGAAGGCTCCGCAGCGCGCTTTTGCTGCCGCCGACCCCGCCTCCCGAGCCGATGGCCGCAAGGGCGGCCAAGGCGCCGACGAGGCAATAGACGACGCCCCGCGCGGCGAAGCCGATGCGGGCGAGAAGTTCCAGGCGGCGAACGGGGGGATGCGTCATCACCCGATCATCGGGCGCGGCGGGGCGTCTTCAAGGATCTCTCAGAAAAGGATCTTTAGCGCTTGCAGCGACTCAGAACCGTCCCCATCCTTTGACCTGTCGTTAACAACCGAAAGGAGGTGATCCGGTGTCTCATCGTCTTGATCAGCGCTCGGAGAGCGCCGCGACCTCGATTCCGGCTTCGGCTGGGCATCGCGCCTGACGTTCGGGTGGTCGCGGGTCTCTCGACCGCGATTGGAGATGGGAGGGGTCGTCCTGCGAGGGACGGCCCCTCCGCTCGTTCAGGCCGCTCTTTGCTTGGCGGGCGGCGCGGGCAGCCGGACCTCGGGCAGGCGTTCGAAGCCGGGCTTGGCGAGCAGATAGCCCTGCACCAGCCGTATCCCGATCGTCCGCACCACGGCGAGCTCCGCCTCCGTCTCGACGCCTTCGGCGACGACCGCCATTCCGAGCGTGTCGGCGAGGCGCGCGACGCTCGCGACGATCGCCTGCCGCGGCTGGCTGACGTCGATCCCGCGGATCAGGTCCATGTCCAGCTTGATCACGTCGGGCTGGAACTCGGCCAGAAGGTTGAGGCCGGAATGCCCGGCGCCGAAATCGTCGATTGCCGTCGCCATGCCCTGCCGGCGGTACTCCGCCATGATGTGGGTGAGGTGGACGCGGTCGTCGACGCGCTCGCCCTCCGTCACCTCGAACATGATGCGCTCGACCGGAAAACCGTGCCGCTTCGCTGCGGCCAGCGTCGTGCCGAGGCAGACGTCGGGCTTATAGACGGCGTTCGGCATGAAGTTGATCGACAGCCGGGCCTCGATCCGCAGCCGCGCGGCGAACTCCACAGCGGTGCGCCGGCACAACTGGTCGAAAGCGAACCTGTTGTCCGGGGTCACGTCCGCGAGCACCGAGGCGGCGCCCGCGCCGTCCACGCCTCGGACGAGCGCCTCGAAGGCGAAGATCGAGCCGTCCGTCACGTCGACGATCGGTTGGAACGCCATGGTGATCGCACGGGGGAACGGCGTGCGGCAGCCGGCGCAGCCGGCCGCCTGCAGCAGATCGCGGGATTCTTGGCCGGCGCCCATGCGGTCTCCAGATTTTAGGCGAGCGTAACTTCGAAAGTCTGGCGGTAAAATATTACATTTTGGTTAGGGCCCGAGCGGCGCCGATGGCGCCAGGCCTGACGTCGATCACGACGGCGACGGGGTCCGGGATCGGCGGGCGCGTGACGCTCGAGGCGTCCGGACTCGTGGCGATGAGCCGGAGAAGCGGGTAACTCTTAATCCCAGCACAAGCGGCCGCGAAGCGCCGCGTACGGAGGGCTCCCATGTCGGCATCGTATCGCGACCTCTACGCCGCGTCGCTCGACGATCGCGAGGCGTTCTGGCTGGACGCCGCCGGGGCGATCGACTGGTTCGAGCGGCCGACCCGCGCCTTCGATCCCGCGCTCGGCGCCTATGGACGCTGGTTCCCGGACGGGGTCGTCAACGCCTGCCACAACGCGCTCGACCGGCATGTGGCCGCGGGCCGGGGCGAGCAGGCGGCGCTGATCTACGACAGCCCCGTCACGGGGGCCAAACGCACGTACACCTACGCCGAGCTTCTGGCCGAGGTGGCGCGCTTCGCCGCGGTGCTGCAGGACTTCGGCGTCGGGCCGGGCGACCGCGTCGTCGTCTACATGCCGATGATCCCGGAAGCGGTGATCGCGACCTACGCCTGCGCGCGGCTCGGGGCGATCCATTCCGTGGTGTTCGGCGGCTTCGCGGCGAACGAACTCGCCAAGCGCATCGACGACGCCACGCCGAAGGTGGTGCTGGCGGCGTCCTGCGGGATCGAGCCGACCCGCGTCGTGCCCTACAAACCGCTGCTCGACGCGGCGCTGGCGGGCGCGGCGCATGCGCCGGAGGCGGTCGTCCTGCTGCAGCGCCCGCAGCTGGACGCCGAGATGGTCGCCGGCCGCGACCACGACTGGGCTGATCTGGTCGCGGCCGCCGAGGGCCGCACGACCGCCTGCGCCCGCATGAGGGCGACCGACCCGCTCTACATCCTCTACACCTCCGGCACGACGGGCACGCCGAAGGGCGTGGTGCGCGACACCGGCGGCTATCTCGTCGCCCTCGCCTGGACCATGAAGGGGCTCTATGGGATCGCGCCCGGCGAGGTGTTCTGGTGCGCCTCCGACATCGGCTGGGTGGTCGGGCACTCCTACATCGTCTATGGCCCGCTGCTCCATGGCGCGACCACGGTGCTCTACGAGGGCAAGCCGGTGGGCACGCCCGACGCCGGCGCCTTCTGGCGGGTGATCGCCGAGCACAAGGCGGTCGCGCTGTTCACCGCGCCGACCGCGCTGCGGGCCATCAAGAAGGAAGACTCAAAGGGCGATCTGTTCCGCCAGCACCACCTTGGCGGTTTCCGCGCGCTGTTCCTCGCGGGCGAGCGGGCGGATCCGCCGACGGTGCAATGGGCGGAGGACCTGCTGAAGGTTCCCGTGATCGACCATTGCTGGCAGACCGAGACCGGCTGGGCGATCGTCGGCAACCCGCTCGGGATCGAGCCGCTGCCCGTGAAGCACGGCTCGCCGACCGTGCCGATGCCCGGCTACGACGTGAAGGTGCTGGACGACGCCGGCCATGAGGCGGCGCCGGGGACGCTCGGCAACATCGTCATCAAGCTGCCGCTGCCGCCGGGATGCCTGCCGACGCTGTGGAACGCCGACGACCGTTTCCGCTCGGCCTACCTCGAGGGCTTTCCCGGCTACTACCAGACCTCGGACGCCGGCTTCATCGACGAGGACGGCTACGTCTTCTTCATGGCCCGCACCGACGACATCATCAACGTCGCGGGCCACCGGCTCTCCACCGGCGGCATGGAGGAGGTGATCGCGAGCCACCCCGACGTCGCGGAATGCGCCGTGGTCGGCGTGGCCGACGCTCTCAAGGGCCAGTCCCCGACCGGCTTCGTGGTGCTGAAGGCCGGCGTGTCGCGGCCGTTCGCGGACATCGAGCGCGAGATCGTGGCGCTGGTGCGCGACCGCATCGGCCCGGTGGCGGCCTTCAAGACCGCGCTGACGGTGCAGCGCCTGCCAAAGACCCGCTCCGGCAAGATCCTGCGCGGCACCATCCAGAAGATCGCCGACGGCGAGGACTGGACCATGCCCGCGACCATCGAGGACCCGGCGACGCTCGACGAGATCGGCGCGGCGCTGGCGGGCCGGCGGTGAGCGTGGAGAGCCCCGGCGACGGGCTGTCCCCGGAGCTGACGCTGTGGGGCCGGCGGAACTCGTTGAACGTGCAGAAGGCGCTCTGGCTGCTGGGCGAGCTCGGGCTGCCCCATCGCCACGTTCCGGCCGGCGGCTCCTTCGGCCGGCTCGATGAGCTGAGGGCGCGCGGGCTGAACCCCCATGGCCGGGTCCCCGTGCTGGAGGACGGCGACGGCGTGGCGGTCTGGGAGTCGCATGCGATCCTGCGCTATCTCGCGGCCCGCTACGGCGGCGGGGCGTTCTGGCCGGCGGCCCCGGAAGCGCGGGCGCAGATCGACGGCTGGATGGACTGGGCGCAGACCGCCCTGCAGCCGGCCTTCCTGGGGGGCGTGTTCTGGGGCTTCTACCGGACCCCGGACGAGCGCCGCGACTGGGCCGCGATCAACGCCAGTCTGGCGAGATGCGCGGCCCTGTTCGGTCTCCTCGACGAGGTGCTGGCCGACCGGCCGTTTCTGGCGGGCGATCGGCTGTCCCTCGCCGACATCGCGGCCGGGACCACGCTCTACCGGTACTTCAGCCTGGAGATCGAGCGGCCGCCGCTGCCCCGCGTCGAAGCCTGGCGCGACCGGCTCTACCAGCGCCCGGCCTACCGCGAGCACGTGATGCTGCCGTTCGACGAACTGCGCGGCCGTCTGGAGTATTAAGCGCGGCGCCGTGAGCGGGCCGCGCCGCCCGTGTGGCGGAACCCGTTGTCCGACAGTCATGTCGGAGCCCGCGGGGGAGGCGGCGCGGTGTCCTTCAGATGATCGTGCTCCTCCCCGAGCTGCCGCGCGATCAGCAGCCAGATCTGGCGGAGCCGGTGCACATGCAGGTCGTCGACCATGATCCGGACGTGGTGCGCGACCGCGTTCGCGGGCCATGCCGTCGACGCCGCCGGGCTCGGCAGCCCGAAGGCCTTGCGGCACGCCTGGTCGCGCGCGCAGTCCTCCGCCAGGATGACGCCGACGGCGTTCTTCAGCTCGTCGACGCCGAATTCCGAGAGCGTCGCGCGCTCGAGGTCGAAGATCGTGCGGATGTTCAGCATCTTCAGATGCAGGAAGCGCTCCGGCCCCACCACCGTGCAGAGCTGCGCCTGCGCGACCCAGTCGATCGTCTGGTAGATGCCGAATGGCGACTCGATGTGCAGCATGATGGGATTGAGCGTCGCGAGGTTCTGCACCTCGAAGACGTTGGATTCCTCGAGCCGGAACGCGGTCGGCGAGTCGACGCCGTCGAGGATCGTGACCGGGATCGTCCGGGCGTGGGTCTCGACCTCGTCGTAACGCGCCTTGAACCGGAAACCCGCCTTCTGCAGCGCGTACTGGATCGCGGCCTCGGGAACGAAGCCGAGCGCGAACGACAGGATGAGCCAGAACGACTTGACGCCGCCGGCGGCGTCCGGGACGGCCGTCGCCGCGTCGACGGTCCCGCCCGAGAGCGCCTGGTAGAACTCCCGGGCGGTCGCCGTCACGCCCTCCGCGGAGGGAAACACGCGGTAGATCACGACCGCGAGCGTCGTCGCCATCACCATGTGCGCGAAGGCGCGCAGGAAGGTCACCGGCGACAGGTCGAACGACGCCACCGCCCGGAGCAGCAGGCGGAGGCAGTAGAAATAGGCGCCGGCGAAGGCGACCGACGCCACCGTCAGGACGTTGAGGTGCTGCGCGGCGGCGCCCGCGGCGTTCGCGATCGTGGCGCTCGGGAGGCCGCCCAGCGCCAGCATGCTCGGCCAGAGCCACGCGTTTATGGAGCCGCCCGGCGTCAGGATGGCCGCCGCGGGGGCGAACAGGATGAACACCCCGAACGCCGAAAAGCCCATGAACGGCAACGCGCACAGCAACAGCATCCAGTCCGCGTGCAGCATCATCGGGAAGCGCGGCAGGTCCTCAAGCTTCGGCTCCTCGCCGCCCTTCAGGTCGAGGTCGACGTAGTACTTCCCTTTGACGAACTCGAAGGAGACGTTGGTCTTCGGATCGGTCAGGTCCGGAGCCGCGGCGCCGTCCAGGGGAAGCAGCGGCCTGGTGCTGAGGCCGAAGGTCTTCGCGAAGATGTCGATCAGCTTGATCCGGGACAGCCGGACCTGATGCCGGACCGCGATCACCGTCATCGGCGTCACCACCGCCAGGAACAGGCTGGCGCAGATCGGGAAGATCAGCGGCGTGTTCGACCCGAGGCCCCAGAAGGCCGCCACCCCCAGCACGACGGCGAAGCCGACGAACACGCAGACGCCGACGACGCCGACGACCGAACCTCTCAGTTTCTCCGAAAAAGCGCCCATGGCCTCGTCCCCCAAGGTCGACCGACGCCTGCACCCCCGTGCGCGCGAGCGACCTCATGGAGCATTACCATAGGTTGTAATATTGGGCAGAGATATTTGTAGGGTTGCGGCGCGCCGCGGCCGTCACGCGGTCCGCAGAGCCCTGAAACCGCGAAGGCCGCGCACCCCTCGTGGGATGCGCGGCCTTCGGCGGAGACGATCGGCGACGGCGGCTGCGCGCCGCCGGGCGAAGGTCAGCGGCGGTCGTCGTCGTCCTCGTCGGCGTCGTCGCGCTTGAGCTGCTTGAGCTTGGCGAAGACGCTCTCCACGTCGAGCTCGCGCTCGGGCGCGTCTTCGGCGGTAGTGACATCGGCGGAGAGCAGGGTCTCCGGCTCCTCCTCCTTGCGCAGCACCGCGTCCGGGTTCGCCTTGGCGGCCTTGGCCACCTCGAAGTCCAGGTCGATCTGCGAGCAGAGGCCGAGCGTCACGGGATCGGCCGGCGTCAGGTTCTGCGCGTTCCAGTGCGTCCGGTCGCGGATCGCCGCGATCGTGGTCTTCGTCGTGCCGACGAGACGCATGATCTGGCTGTCCTTCAGCTCGGGATGGTTGCGCACCAGCCAGAGAATGGCGTTCGGGCGGTCCTGGCGGCGGGAGACCGGCGTGTAGCGCGGCCCCTTGCGCGGCTTCACCGGCGGCAGGCGGACCTTGGAGACCGCAAGCTGCAGCTGGTGGTTCGGGTTCTTCTGGGCGCGCTCGATCTCTTCGCGGGTCAGCTGGCCCGAGGTGATCGGGTCCTGGCCCTTGATGCCCTGGGCGGCCTCGCCGTCGGCGACCGCCTTCACCTCGAGTTCGTGCAGCTTGCAGAAGTCGGCGATCTGGGAAAACGACAGCGAGGTGTTCTCGACAAGCCAGACAGCCGTAGCCTTCGGCATCAGCGGCGCGTTTGACATGGGTGCAATGCTCCTCTCGCTCCGGCCGCCGGGGTGCGGCGGAGCCCTGATCGAGTTCTCGATGACGGGGGTTTCGCCGTGTATAAGCCGTCACGAGGACGCAGGCAACGCGTCTCGCAGATCCGGAGAGCTCAGATCGCGGCGGCGCCGAGGCCGCGCAGCAGCGCGACGATCTCGCGATCGAGCGCGGTCGCGACGTCGTTCGCCTCCACCGCGACCGCAAGATCGAACGCGAGGTTTTCGAGCGCGCGGGCGCGGGCGTAGGCGTTGTCGTCTATGCTGTTGAGCATGCGATGGATTTCGGTCTGGCCGATCTCGATGGCGGCGGCGTGGCCCGAGCGCGCAAGGGCGCAGCAGATCGAGAAGCACTGCTCCATCGGCGTCATGCCGGCCTCCCTCGCGTGGACCGTCTTACGAGCGGATGTTAAGTGACGCTCGACCGCACAGTCCGAAGGGCTATCCCGTTTGACGTGCGCCGGCACCTTCGTGCGACTGCTTAGGTGAGTCTCTCTGCGGCACGCTGTGTCGATCTGGAACGAACCGAGGGAGGTCTGGATGTCTCTTTTCGACGACGGCGCCGCGGCGCGGCCGCAGACGGGCCACGTGATCGGGCAGGACCTGGGGGCGGTGTCGATCGACGAGCTTCAGCTGCGGATCGCGACGCTGCAGGCGGAGATCGCGCGGCTCGAGGCCGAGGTCGCGGCGAAAACCGCGCAGCGCAGCGCCGCCGACCAGCTGTTCCGGCGCTGATCGGGTTCGCCGATCGGTTGAATCCTCACGGGCCCGCTCGGATTAACCGCCGGTTAACCTTCTTCGTTCATTAATGGCTGCGTCCAGTTTTCTGGATCGCGAGTGGTTCCTGTCCACTCTGTTTTACGCCTCCCTGTCATCACACTTTCAGGCCGCCGTCTTGGCGGCCTTTTTTTCGCGTCATGTTTCGTTAACCTCTTCGGGACGAGGGCGAGGGACAACTCGCCGTCTGGTCCACGATTTGCGGAGCGCTCTGCGTTGATGCTGCGGGCCTTGGGCGGTATGCCCTTAGCCTGTCGGCGGGCGTTTGAGAGAGGGTGCGAAATGATCGACCGAGAGCGTTCCGATGCCGAGGCCGGCGCCGTGTCCTTCGGCATGCGTCTGGTCGGCTCCGCCTCCTTCATGTCCCTGTTCCGCGAAGGCATGGGCCTCGTCGAGGAGACGGCGGCCTATCTCGACGGCGAGGGCCGGGGCGAGTCGCGGGAGCTCGGCCGGACCGAGTCGATCGCCTACGCCACCGAGAGCATGCGCCTGACCACGCGCCTGATGCAGATCGCCTCCTGGCTGCTGGTGCAGCGCGCGGTGAACGAGGGCGAGATGTCCTACGATCAGGCGCGCGAGGAGAAGCAGAAGGTGCGGCTGTCGCCGATCGGCTCCACGCTGCCGGGCGACGTGCTGGCGCGCCTGCCGGAGCGCCTGCGCGATCTTGTGGACCGCACCTCCCGCCTGCAGGAGCGGGTCCAGCTGCTCGATCGCCAGCTCGCCTCGCCCGCGGAGGCCGACGAACAGGCTCCCCACCCGCTGCACGGCCAGATGGAGCGGCTGCGCCAGGCGTTCGGCGGCTAAGGCCTCCGGCCGAGCGGGCGGGCGGCTCAGGCGCCGCCGATCAGCACCCCCGCCGCGAACACCAGCGCGCCGCCGACCACCACCTGCACGATCGCCCGCATCATCGGCGTCTCCATGAAGCGGTTCTGGATCCAAGCGATCGCCCACAGCTCCACGACGACGACCAGCGCTGCGATCGCGGTCGCGGTCCAGAAATCGCCGATCAGATAGGGCAGGGCGTGGCCGAGGCCTCCGACGGCGGTCATGACGCCGGACGCGAGGCCGCGCTTCAACGGCGAGCCGCGGCCGGAGATCACCCCGTCGTCGTGCGCGGCCTCCGTGAACCCCATCGAAATGCCGGCGCCGATCGCGGCGGCGAGGCCCACGAGCAGGGTGGTGTGCGAATTCTGAGTGGCGAAGGCGGTGGCGAAGATCGGCGCCAGCGTCGAGACCGAACCGTCCATCAGGCCGGCGAGGCCCGGCTGAACCCAGGTCAGGATCAGCTTCCGGCGCGCGGTGTCGGCCTCCGCGGTCCGGGCGGCCGAGCCGAGATTGGCGTCCGCCAGATGATCGGCGGTCGCCTGGTGGCCGCGTTCCTGCTGGGCGAGGTCGCCGAGCAGCTTCCGCGTGTCGGCGTCGCTCGTGCGCTTGGCGGCCAGTTCGTAGAACCGAGCCGCGTCCTCCTCCATGCGCTCCGCCTCGGCGCGGATGCGCTCGATGCCGAGCTGGTCGACGAGCCACGTCGGGCGACGCGCGTAATAGCCCGCGACATGCTCGCGGCGGATCAGGGGCACGTGCGGGCCGAACCGCCGCACGAACAGGTCGAGCAGGCGGCTGCGGTGGCGGTCCTCCTCCTCCGCCATGCCGCGGAAGACGGTCGCGGAGGCGGGGTAGTCGGCGTCGAGCCGCGCGGCGTAGTCCGCATAGATCCGCGCGTCGTCCTCTTCAGAGGAGATCGCGAGCGCGAGAATCTCGCGCTCGGACAGGTCGTCGAAGCGTCTTCGACCGCCCAGCAGGGACAACATGCGCCAATCCTTGTTTAGATGTCTTCTAAACTAAGAACGCGGAGGCCCCCGATCAAGCGCCCCGGGCGCGACAAACGAAAAACCCCGGCCGCGCTGGGCGCGGCCGGGGTTTTTCATTGGCCCGTGAAGAGCGGGCGAATCAGTTGGTCTTCGAGATGCCGAAGTTGGCGAAGCGCTTGTTGAAGCGCGACAGACGGCCGCCGCGGTCGGTCAGCTGCGCCGAGCCGCCGGTCCACGCCGGATGGGTCCGGGGGTCGATGTCGAGCTGCAGCGTGTCGCCGGACTTGCCGTAGGTCGAACGGGTCTCGTACTCGGTCCCGTCGGTCATCAGGACCTTGATCGCGTGGTAGTCGGGGTGGATATCGGCCTTCATGACGCGTCTCTGTTCAGCTGCTCGGGCGCGCTCGAAAGGCGCCTCGTCGGAAGCGGGTGATCTCTTAAGGCGGCAGCCTATAACCCAAGACGCGACCGGGAACAACCGCGGCCGTGCGATTGCGCCGCGCCAAGGTGGGGTTGGCGCCGGGGCCCAAGAAACGGCATAACCCTCGGCCATGTCGTCTGGAACGATCCCAAAGAAGGTCCGTCATGGCGCGCAGATCTCGCTCAGCTGACGTCGGGGAGGCGTCGGCGTCCGCGGCGCGGTCCCGCTCCCTCAGGCCCCTCGCAGCCCTCAGCCCGTTTGCGCTCCGTCACAAGGGGCGCATCGCCGGCGCCTTCGTGGCCCTGGTCGCGGCCTCGGCCGCCACGCTCGCGATTCCCGTCGCGGTGCGGCGGCTGATCGACTTCGGCTTCTCGAACGACCATCCCGGCATGGTCGACCAGTATTTCGGCACCATGCTGATCGTGGTCGGCGTGCTCGCGCTGGCCAGCGCCTCGCGCTACTGGTTCGTGACGACGCTCGGCGAGCGCGTGGTGGCGGACTTGCGCTCGGCCGTCTTCGCCCATCTGACCAAGCTCTCGCCCTCCTTCTACGACAGCGCCCGCTCCGGCGAGATCGTGTCGCGGCTCACCGCCGACACCACGCAGATCAAGGCCGCCTTCGGCGCCTCGGCGTCCGTCGCGCTGCGCAACCTGTTCCTGTTCTTCGGCGCGGCCGCGATGATGGTGGTGACGAGCCCGAAGCTCTCCGCCCTCGTGCTCGGCGCCATCCCGCTGATCGTGCTGCCGCTGGTCGCCTTCGGCCGCTCCGTGCGCCGCCGCTCCCGCGCGGCGCAGGACACGCTGGCCGACGCCTCGGCCGTCGCGGGCGAGGCGGTCGGCGCGATGCGCACCGTCCAGGCCTACAACGCCGAAGCCCGCGTCGCCGGCCGCTTCTCCTTCGCGGTGGAAGAGGCCTATTCCGCCGCCCAGTCCTCCATCACGGCGCGGGCGATCCTGACCGCGATCGCGATCTTCCTGATCTTCGCGAGCGTGGTCGGCGTGCTGTGGTACGGCGCGACCGACGTGCTGTCGGGCGCGATGTCGCCCGGCACGCTCGGCCAGTTCGTGCTCTACGCCGTGTTCGCGGCCGGCGCGATTGGCGAGCTCTCCAACGTCTGGGGGGAGATTTCGCAGGCGGCCGGATCCGCGGAGCGGCTTGGCGAGATCCTCGCGACCCGCCTGGGCATCGAGAACCCGGCGGCGCCCACGCCGCTGCCGGCGCCCGCGCGCGGGGCGCTCGCCTTCGAGTCCGTGCGCTTCGCCTACGCCGCGGCGGCCGAGGGTGGCGTGCTCGACGGCGTGTCCTTCGCCGCGAAGCCCGGCGAGACGCTGGCGATCGTCGGCCCCTCGGGCGCCGGCAAGAGCACGCTGTTCCACCTCGCGCTGCGCTTCTACGACCCGCTTGCCGGCCGCGTCACGCTCGACGGCGTCGACTTGCGCGACGCCGACCTCGCGGACCTGCGCGCCCGAATCGCGCTCGTGCCGCAGGATCCCGTCGTGTTCGCGCTGTCGGCGCGCGAGAACATCCGGCTCGGCCGGGCCGACGCGACCGACGCCGAGGTCGAGCAGGCGGCCCGGCTCGCGGGCGCGGACCGCTTCCTGACCGCACTGCCGCAGGGCTACGACACGCCGCTCGGCGAGCGCGGAGTGACGCTCTCCGGCGGCCAGCGCCAGCGGGTCGCGCTCGCCCGCGCCTTCCTCAAGGACGCCTCGCTGCTGCTGCTGGACGAGGCGACCTCCGCGCTCGACAGCGAAAGCGAGACGCTGGTGCAGGAGGCGCTCGCCGCGAGCCGCAAGGACCGCACCACGCTGGTCATCGCCCATCGCCTCGCCACCGTGCTCGCCGCCGACCGCATCCTCGTGCTCGACGGCGGCCGCGTGGTGGAGGAGGGGACCCACGCCGAGCTGGTCGCCCGCCGCGGCCTCTACGCCCGCCTCGCCGACCTGCAGTTCGGCCAGATGGACGTGGACGCCAACGCCCGTCGCGCCGTCGCGGGATGACGCCGGACGTCGTCGTCACGGACGCAGGCCAGCCGTCCGACCGCGATGTCATCCTCCGGGAGCTGGTCGCCTACAACGACGCGGTCGTCGGCCCCTCCGGCGCGCGGCCGCTCGCGGTTCTGCTGCGCGATCCGGAGACGGCCGAGACCCTCGGCGGCCTCTGGGGCCGCACCACCTTCGACTGGCTTTATGTGGAGCTGCTGGTGGTTCCCGAGGCCCTGCGCGGCCAGGGGCTGGGCGGCGCGGTGCTGGCGCAAGCCGAAACCGAAGCCCGCGCGCGCGGCTGCGCCGGGATCTGGCTCGACACCTTCGACTTCCAGGCCCGCGGCTTCTACGAGACGCGCGGCTTCGAGGTCTTCGGCTCGATCCCCGGCCATCCGCGGGGCCGCGAGCGATTCTTTCTCAGGAAGACGTTCTGAGGGCAGGGCGCCTCTGCCCTTCTCCCCTTGCGGGAGAAGGTGGCGCGTAAGCGCCGGATGAGGGGTCGTCCGGGGCATCCTGAACGCTGACGAGGGCGTCCCGGACGACCCCTCACCCCAACCCTCTCCCGCAAGGGGAGAGGGGGACCCTGACGTCGAGCTTCGAGCGCCAACCACTGCGGCTCGCCAAACGCGCACCCGGTCAGCGCTCGGATCCAGGCCGTCATGGTCCGGCTTGACCGGACCATCCGTGTCAGGCGTAGAGCTCGACGTCGAAGATGGGTCCTCCGGTCAAGCCGGAGGACGACGGCGTGCTTGGGAGTTCGCGGGAGCGCGTTCAGCGACGCTCCTAAACGCCCTACCGCTCCGTCAGCTTGAGCTCGATCCGGCGGTTGCGGCGGTAGGCGTCTTCGGTCTGGGCCGTGTCGAGCGGCTGGAACTCGCCGAAGCCGGCGGCGAGCAGGCGCTGGGGCGGCACGCCCTTCGAGACGAGATACTCCACGACGGCGATGGCGCGCGCGGCCGACAGCGACCAGTTCGACGGAAACGCGCCGCGGGTCGGGCGGATGTCGGTGTGGCCGTCGACGCGCATGACCCAGTTGATGTCGGACGGGATCTCGCCGTTCAGCTGCACCAGCGCCTGGGCGATCTTGTCGAGCTCGGGCTTCGCCGCCTCGCTGAGCTGGCCCTGGCCGACGTCGAACAGCACCTCGGACTGGAACACGAACCGGTCGCCCACCACCCGCACGTCCGGCCGGTCGGCGAGGATCTGGCGCAGCCGCCCGAAGAAGTCCGAGCGGTAGCGGTTGAGCTCCTGCACGCGCTGGGCGAGCGCCACGTTCAGCCGGGAGCCGAGATCGGCGAGCTTCGCCTGGCTCTCGCGGTCGCGGTTCTCGGAGGCGTTCAGCGCGTCCTCGAGCGCGGCCATCTGCCGGCGGAGCGCGGCGATCTGCTGGTTCAGCAGCTCGATCTGGCTCTGGGCGCGGGCGGAGAGGTCGCGCTCGCGGTCGAGCTGGCCCTGCAGCGCGGAGGCCTGGCCGCCGGCGGCGTCGGCCCGGCTCGCGCCGGCCTCGGCCGCCGCCTTCAGCCGGTCGCGCTCGCTCTGGACCGCCTGCAGGCTCGCGCTCAGCGAGGAGATGTCGTCCTTGGCGGAGCGCACGCTCGACCGCTCGAGCGCCAGCAGGTCGGTCAGCTCCGCGATCTGCGCGTTGAGGCGCTGCAGCGCGGTGTCCTTGCCCGAGACCTCGCGGCCGAGCAGGAACTGCGCGACCATGAACACGGTGAGCAGGAAGATGATGACCAGCAGCAGGGTCGACAGCGCGTCGACGAAGCCGGGCCAGTAGTCGACCGGCTGGTAGCGCCGCCGCGAGCTCAGCGCCATGGGGCCGCCCTCCGGGGCGCAAGGTCCCCCTCCCCGCAAGGGGGAGGGGGGAAGAGCGCGGCGCGCAGCGTTGAAGCGGAGGGGATCACGACGTCCGCTCGGTCTCGTTCGCGAGCTTCTCCAGCAGGCCGCGGATGGCCTCCTGCTGGCGGGCCTGCGCCTCCACCCAGTCGCGGATCAGCTGCTGCTCCGAGCGCATGTGCTTGACGAGGCCCTGGATGCCTTCCGCGAGATGCGCGGTGGCCTGGGCCGCGGCCTTGCCGGAGGTCTGCTCGGACATGGTCTTGCCCAGCCGGTCGAGCGCGGCCGCGACGTCCGGGGATCCGACGTGCGGCGCGACGCCGGCGTTGGTCACGAGCGGTGCGTCGGAGGCGCCGGCGTCGTTGGCGGCGACCGCAGCCGCCAGCCAGTCCTCGAGCTCGTTGTGGAACCGGTTCTGGGCCTGGCCGGCCTGCAGGTCGAGGAAGCCGAGCACCAGCGAGCCAGCGAGGCCGAACAGCGAGGCGGAGAACGAGGTGCCCATGCCGGCGAGCGGCCCGGCGAGGCCGTTCTTCAGCTCCTCGAACAGCACGGTGGTGTCCTGCGTGCCGCCGCCGCCGAGCGAGGAGATCACGCCGGAGATCGAGCCGACGGTCTCGAGCAGGCCCCAGAAGGTGCCGAGCAGGCCGAGGAAGACCAGCAGGCCGGTGAGGTAGCGGCCGATCTCGCGGGCCTCGTCGAGCCGGGTGCCGATCGAATCGAGGATCGAGCGCATCAGCGTGGTGCCGATCGGCGCATGGCCGAAGCGGTCGCCGAGCAGCGAGGCCATCGGCGCCAGCAGCTTCGGCTGCTCGCGCAGCGCGAGGCCCGGATCCGACATGCGGAAGGCGTTCACCCAGCGCACCTCGGGGAACAGCCGCACCACCTGCCGGAAGGCGAGCAGGATGCCGATCACCAGCACCGCGAAGATCAGGGCGTTGAGGCCCGCGTTGGCGAGGAAGGCGCGGGCGATCTGTTCGTGCAGGATCAGGCCGACGAAGCCGACCAGCGCGAGAAAGATCACCATGCGCAGCAGGAACACCCGCGGCGAGGAGAGCTTGTAAGGGTCGAGTTCGGTCAGGGACATCGACAAACCGCAGGTTCGCGTGCGTTCGGACCCGACCGTTACATCACGCTTCCTCGCCCGGAGAAAGGGCGCGGAAAGCTCAATTGCGCCGGATCTTTGCTTGGCGCCGGAGAGGGAAAGAGACGCCTGCCCCGGCGGGGCGGGCGTTCGGCGCTAAGACGAGGCGCGACGTCGTGGTCCCGCCTCTCTCCTTGCGGAGAGGGTAGATGCGAGGGGTCGTCCGGGACGACCTCCGTCAATGTTCAGGATGTCCCGGACGACCCCAGCGCTGCGCGCCGCCTTCTCCGCAAGGGGAAAAGGGAAGGGCGCCGTCACGCCAGTTCGGCGTCGATCTCGTCGCGGCTCGGCACCATCACCTGGGCCTCGCCGTCCAGCACCACCTTGTCGCCCACCGAGCAGGTGCAGAAGAA
The DNA here is from genome assembly GCF_016907975.1 of Methylopila capsulata. GTDB lineage: Bacteria > Pseudomonadota > Alphaproteobacteria > Rhizobiales > Methylopilaceae > Methylopila > Methylopila capsulata. The sequence goes on along the minus strand of NZ_JAFBCY010000001.1, from coordinate 1,098,046 downwards.
GGTCGCCCGCTGCCGGCCGGGATCGAGCGCGGTGATCTCGACCTGCGCGACCACCTCGTCGCCGATGCGCACGGGCGCGCGGAACTTGATGGTCTGCGAGAGATAGACCGCGCCGGGCCCGGGCAGGCGCGTGCCGAGCACCGCCGAAATCAGGCTCGCGGTGTAGAGCCCGTGGGCGATGCGGCCCCCGAAGCGGGTGTTGGCGGCGTAGGCTTCCGAGAGATGGATCGGGTTGGTGTCGCCGGTGAGCGCCGCGAAGGTCTTGACGCCGTCCTCCGACACCTCGTGCCGGATTTCGGCGGTCTGGCCGATGACGAGATCCTCGAACGCGATCTGGTCGACCGGCTCGGCGGGCGAAGCGTCCCTGGGCTGCAGCACGGCGGTCATGGCGTCACGGTCGGTCGTTGCAAAAAGGCCCGGGACCCCGAGCGGCCGGCACTGTGCGTCCCGTCTCGCTGCGGTGCAACGCGCCTTTCGGATGACGGAACGGCCGCAATCGTCACGACGCAGCTAAACCGAAAATCAACCAGCGTGCCGCACCATCGTCGTCTCAGGCGCGCCAGGCCGCGCCGGCCGCAGACGTCGCTCAAGGGGCTCAGGACGACGCCCCTCTCGAAAAAGGATTTTTCGGATGGCCATCGACCACACGATGCCGGTGCTCATCGTCGACGATTACAAGACGATGCTCCGGATCATTCGCAATCTTCTGAAGCAGATCGGCTTCGAAGACGTGGACGAGGCGGCCGACGGGTCGGAAGCGCTCGGCAAGATGCGCGACAAGCGCTACGGCCTGGTCATCTCCGACTGGAACATGGAGCCCATGACCGGCATCGAGCTGCTGCGCGAGGTCCGCGCCGACGACAAGCTCAACCGCACGCCGTTCATCATGGTCACCGCGGAATCGAAGACCGAAAACGTCATCGCGGCCAAGAAGGCCGGCGTCAACAACTACATCGTGAAGCCGTTCAACGCCCAGACCTTGAAGGCGAAGATCGACGCGGTGTTTGGAGAATAGGCATGCCCGCCAAACGCGTTGATCGCGCTCTGACCGAACCGTTCGACCGTGTGAGAGCCTACGTCGACGCCAAGAGCGCCACCGAGGCCTCTTTCAGCGACGTGGTCTCTCTCGCCGAGATCACCGCGGATTCGATGCAGGCGTTCTTCGCCTCGATCGACCGCTCGATCTACCGCGAACTGCGCGACATCGCGGACTACATCACCCGCATGCGCGACGAGATCGCGGCCCTGCGGGCCGGGGAGCTCAAGTCGGGCAAGATCGCGACCGCGGGCGAGCATCTCGGCGCGATCGTGACCGCGACCGAGCAGGCCACGAACACGATCATGGAATGCGCCGAGGCGATGATGAACGCCGAAGGCGAGGACGAGGCGACCTTCAAGGCGCTGGTCAACGAGAAGGTCATGGAGATCTTCGAGGCGTGCTCGTTCCAGGATCTCACGGGCCAGCGCATCGCCCGCGTGATCGAGACGCTTGAGAACATCGAGCAGCGCGTCGGCCGCTTCGCCGCCGCGGTGAAGACCGACGGCGACGACCAGGCCGGGCCGGAGACGGACCGGGAAAAGCGCGCCCGCGAGCTGCTGCTTCACGGGCCGCAGGACGCCAACGTCGCGATCGCCCAGGACGACATCGACGCCTTGATGCGCGGCTGAGATTCCGCCGCCATTTGCCCGGCGGCTCCGGCTCGCCTATATCCCCGGCTGCACCCTGAGCCGGGGATCCCGATGAACCGCTACGAACGCCCGCCGTCGTCCGGCGAAGCCGAGGTCCGTTACCTCGACGCCGATTTTCGCGTGCTGAAGCCCGGCGCCTATGTGCTGTGCGCCGTCACGGGCGAAAAGATCGCGCTGGACGAGCTGCGCTACTGGAGCGTCGCCCGCCAGGAGCCCTACGCCGGCCCTGGCGAAGCGCTCGCGCGGGAGCTGGGCAAGGCCTGACGCCCTGATCCCTTTGAAGTGACGACCCCGGCCGGCGCGCGCCTTCGCGCGCGATCCGACAGGCAAACTCCCGCTCGTGTACCGGACTTGATCCAGGACCAGAGCCGCGGAGGTGTCCGCGCAAAACGCGACGGCGCGCCTCATGTCTCGGGCCTGAGGGCGTCTGGGTCGCGGATCAAGTCCGGGACACGAGCGCGGCCCTCGCGTTCCGAGAGTTGGCCGTCGCCCCATCTCATCCTCCCGCCGTCGAGCTGGTTCTGAACCGGCGGAGGTATGGGTTCCGGGTCAAGGCCGGAACGACGGCGGAGCGTGAGGCGCCGTCGCGTTCGCCTGACGCGAAGCCTCTCTAGCTCCCGCGCGCCTCTGCGATCGCGGCGCGGAGGCGCGCCAGAAGGCCATCCTCGTCCTCGACGACCAGCCGCACCGGCAGGGCGACGGCGATCTCCGCCAGCTCCGGCCGACGCTCCCGCCACTTCACGAAGTCCTTCTCCGTCGTGACGACCAGCGCGTCGGCGGCGCGGGCGGCGTCGGCGATGGCGCGCGCCTGCGGCTCGCTCGGAAGCGCGTGGTCGCCGAGCGCGACGAAGCGCTCCGTTTGCGCGCCGATGGCGGCCAAGGTGTCGAGCAGCTTTTCCGGCCGGCCGAGCCCCGCGACCGCGATCACGCGACGTCCGCGCAGACGTTCGGCGTCCTGCGGAGTAGGGACCAGAGCGCCGTGATGGACGGTGACGCCGCGGCGCCGCGCCTCGACGGCCAGCGCCGCGCCCGGCGCGCCGGGGCCGATGACGAGCGCCATGTCCGTCCGGGCGAACTGCGCCGCCAGCGGCGCGCGCAACGGGCCTGCCGGCAGGCAGCGGCCGTTGCCGACGCCACGCGCGCCGTCCACGACGGCGAGCGTGACGGTCTTGGCGAGCGCGGGATTCTGGAGACCGTCGTCGAGGATGATCACGCCGGCCCCGCGATCGGCCGCGAAGCGGGCGCCGGCGGGTCGGTCCCGCGCAACGACCGTCGGAGCGACGGCTGCGAGCAGCAGGGGCTCGTCGCCGACCTCGGAGGCGAGGTGCGTCCGGCTGTCGACCAGCGCCGGGCCGTCGAGGCTGCCGCCATAGCCGCGCGAGAGCAGGAACGGGCGCTCCCCGGCGGCCGCGAGCCGTTCGGCGAGGAAGATCGCGGTCGGGGTCTTGCCGGCGCCGCCGGCGACGAAGTTGCCGACGCAGACAACGGGCGCGGAGACGGTCTCGCCGGCCCGCGCCATGCGCCGCGCCGCACCCGCGCCGTAGAGCGCGCCCAGCGGCGCGAGGGCCGCCGCGGCGAGGCCCGGCTCCCGCCACCAGAAACCGGGCGCGCGCATCAGCCCACGCCGAGCCGGAGCTGGATGAGATAGGGCTCGATCGCCTGGAGCGTGCGGTTCAGCGCGCCGCCGAGCCGGGCGCAGGTCGCCTCCGCCGCGGCGCCCATGGCCGCGCGGGCGTGCGGATCGGCGAGCATGTCGCCCGCTGCGGCCCCGAGGGCGTCGGGGCCGTCGATCTCCGCCGCGCCGTGGGCGGCGTCGAGCGCGCCATAGATGTCGGCGAAGTTGCGCACGTGCGGCCCGTGCAGGACCGGCGCGCCGAGCTTGGCGGGCTCGATCGGGTTCTGCCCGCCATGGGGCGCCAGCGACCCGCCCATGAAGACGACGTCGGCGATCCGGTAGAACAGGCCGAGCTCGCCGATGGTGTCGGCGATGTAGAACTCGCTCTCGCGGTCCGGCTCCGCTCCCGAGGACCGGATCTGCGCCACGACGCCCTGCAGGCTCGCGGCCTCGACCGCCGCGGCGCCCGCGGCGGGATGGCGCGGGGCGAGGATCGTGAGCAGGTCCGGCGCGCGCACCCGGGCCACGGCGTGGGCGCGGGCGACGGCCGCGTCCTCGCCGGGATGGGTGCTCGCCGCCACGAAGACCGGGCGGCCGCGGACGAGGCGGCGGAGCGCCGTCAGCGTCGCCGGATCGGCGGGCGGCGGCGGGGAATCGAACTTCAGGTTGCCGACGTCGACCACATGGCGCGCGCCAAGCTCGGCGAAGCGGGCGGCGTCGCCGGCGGACTGGGCGAGGCAGAGGTCGAAATGCCCGAGCAGCGCGCCGATGGTCCGGGGCGCCCGCCGCCAGCGCGCGAACGAGCGCTGCGACATCCGCGCGTTGACGAGGCCGATCGGAGCGCCGAGCCGGCGGGCGCGGCGGAGCAGGTTCGGCCAGAGCTCGCTCTCCGCGATCAGCACGAGATCGGGCTTCCAGTGATCGAGGAAGCGGTCGGCGTAGGCCGGCACGTCGAGCGGCAGGAACTGGTGGATGGCGCCCTCGGGCAGCCGTTCCGCCGCCACCGCCGCCGAGGTCACGGTGCCGGTGGTGACCAGCGCCCAGAAGCCGCGCCGCGTCAGGCTCTCGATCAGCGGCAGCAGCGACACCAGCTCGCCGACGCTCGCGCCGTGCAGCCATACGAGCGGACCATCGGGCCGCGCGACGCCGGCGCGCCCGCGCCGCTCGCCGAGCCGTTCGACGCTCTCCTTGCCCGCGCCGGCCCGGCGGCGCAGCAGCGCGCCGGCGAACGGCCGCGCGACCTTGAGGCCCTCGCGGTAGAGCGCGAGCGGCGCGGTGACGCGGAGGCGGATGCGGTCGGCCATGGAACGCTGCCGGGACGAGAGGACGTCGGTCATGTCGGCGGCCAGACATGGGCGCCGTTTGTGTCCGCCTCAGGGCCGGCGTGCGGCCGTCCCCAGCGGCGTCCGACGAGAGCGTAGGCGCGCGCGTGGGCGCGGTCGAGACCGTCGCCGACGGCCCGCCGCGCGGCCTCCAGCGCCTCGGCGTCGGCGTCGGGCGCGACATGGATCGGCTCGCCCAGCACCACCGCGCCGCGGCCGAACGGCAGGTTGAGTTCCGCCTTGTCCCACGTGGACAGCGTCTTCGACCGGCTGGTCGCGACCGCGAAGGGGAAGATCGGCCGCCCCGAGAGCTTGGCGAGCAGCGCCACGCCTTCGCCCGCGACGCCTGCGACCTTCGGCACGTCGGCGGTGAACACCATGCTGTCGCCGGCCTTGAGCGCCTCCAGCATCTCGCGCAGCGCCCGCGCGCCGCCGCGCTTCAGCGCCTTGCGGCCTTCGCCGCCGGAGCCGCGCACCGCGCCGATGCCGAAGGCGGCGCAGGCGATGGCATTGATCCCGCCGTCGACGTGCCGCGAGGCCAGCGTCCGCGCCGGCATGTCGTCGCGCTTCATGGCGGGCACCATGAGGTGCTGGCCGTGCCAGAGCGCGACGATCGCGGGAAGATGCGGGACGAGCTGGTCCTGGAAGTCGGCGGGCTCGAAGGTCCAGCGGTTCGTGGCGCGCACCAGCCGGATGTAGCCCGCGAGCAGCCGGCCCGCCGCTCCCTGCGCGGCGGCGGAGCGTCCCAGCGACTTCAGCATGGCGACGACGTCGGCATCGGGGGACGCGCCGGGGCGTCGTCGCCTACTTCGGCGCGTCCGGCTCGAGCAGCCTGTGGAGATGCACGACGAAGTAGCGCATGTGCGCGTCGTCGACGGTCGCCTGCGCCTTGGCCTTCCAGGCGGCCCGGGCGCTCTCGTAGTCCGGGAACACGCCGACGATGTCGAGCTTGGACAGGTCGCTGAACTTGACGCCGGACACGTCCTCGAGCTCCCCGCCGAACACGAGGTGGAGGAGCTGCTTGGGCTGCACGGCGTCGGTCATCGGGTCCATTCCTTGGCGGCGGTGAGGGTCGGGTCGTTCGCGATCGCGGCGAGCAGCACGCCGTGTCGCTCCGGCGCGGCGGCGACGAGCGCGCCGTGGCGGGTGGTTTCGCGGTTGTAGGAGGGCAGGGCGCCGTCGAAGTCGGTGAGCTTCGCGCCGGCCTCCTCCAGGATCAGGTGCGCGGCCGCGATGTCCCAGTCGTGGGCGGCGGGGCGGGCGAGCGCCGCGTCCAGCGCGCCGTCGGCGACCTTCACCAGCCGGTTCGCGAGGGCGTAGATCCACGCCCCTTCCTGCACGCCGCGGGGGCGCAGGGGGGCGATCAGCGACTTCGTCCCGCCGACGCGCGCGCCGTCGAGCGAGGCCGCGTCGACGACGCCGAGCACGCGCCCGTTCAGGGTCGCGCCGCCGCCGCGGATCGCCGCGTGGGTGACGTTCTTGACCGGGTTGTGGACGATGCCGACGATCGGCTTGCCGTCTTCCACCAGCGCGACCGAGACCACCCACTCGGGCACGCCGTCCACGAAGGCGCGGGTGCCGTCGATCGGGTCGACCACCCAGACGTGGCGGCGGCCAAGGCGGTCGGGGGTGTCGGCGGTCTCCTCGGAGAGCCAGCCGGAGCCGGGCGCGAGCGGCGGCAGCCGTTCGGCGAGGTAGCGGTCGACGGCGAGGTCGGCCTCGGTGACCGGGCTGTCGTCGGCCTTGGTCCATTTCTGGGCGCCGCCCTTGGCGAACAGCGCCGCCGCGATCGCGCCTGCGGCCGTGACCACCTCCGCGAGACGGCCGGCGAGGCGTTCGAGATCGATCGGCGCGGCGGAGGACTGCACGGTCGGGGGACGCCTTCTAAGTCGGGGTGAGCCAGGGACGGCGCCGGAGACGCGACCGGTTTCGATCGGCTGCGCCATCGGAAACGAGCGCGCCTTAAGCGCCCCCGCAAAGTGTCGGGATGAAGGCGCGCGCGCAAGTCCGCGGGCGGTCGCAGGGCGGGTCGCATTCGCGCCTTTTCGTTTAAGGCGCGCTTACCCTGTCCGGAAAGCTCCTCTTCAGCATGGCGACAAGGTCAGAAAGGATTCACCAGCTCCGTTAAGCCGATGTGGGTCGGTCCCAAGTCATCGTCAGTAACAGACGAAGAGCTCGAACAAATGAGCCTTCAGGGAGACTGAACAGTGGGACGTCAAACCGAGGCCGGCGCGCAGGCGCGCGTCGGAACGGGGTCGGCCGACCGGCTCGATCCCTTCGCGCTTCCTGTCCGTTTCGCGGCGCCCGACGCCGCGGCGGATGGGGGCGAACGGCGCGTGACGCTCGAAGCCGGGCGCGTCGTGGTGGACAGGATGGTTCGGAGCGTATCGATGCGGATCGCGGTGCCCCTCAATTGCTTCTCCGGCGTCGCCGTGCGCGTGGCGCCGGGCGAGAAGCCGGAGTGCGACCGGGTCGAGGTGGTCCTCGCCCACCGCGACCGCGCGCTCGACGTGCCGCTCCACGAGAGCGCGCCGGGCGGCGACGGACTGGCGGAGTGGAAGAGCTGGGGGCGGGCGCTCAGGCTGCCCCTGCTGGTCGAGGAGCTCGACGGCCGCCGCTCGACCCCGGCGAAGCTGCTCGGGCTGGTCGAAGTCGGCCGCCCGCGTCCGCGACGCCGCCACAGCCTGCTCGCCGGCCGCCGCCCGCGCTTCCTCGTGAAGCGCCGGACCGGCAAGCTCACGGCCGAGACGAAGGTCAACCGCGGCGAACGCGAGATCATCGCGCGGAACTGAAGGCTCGGACCTCGGAGAATAGGGCGCTTCCCCCTCCCCCATGCGGGGAGGGGGACCGACGCCGTCGCGTTATGGACAGCGGCGGCGGGTCATGAAAAAGCGGCGGGGCGCCATGCGCTCCGCCGCTTTTCGTTCGAGGGGTCGTCGACGGCCTCAGGCGCCGTTGGCCTTCCGCACGCAGGCGTTCTCGTGGCGGATCATCGCGGCGATGGTGCCGACGCAGACGGCGAGCGCCAGCGCGCTGATGACCATCAGCACGCCTGGCTGGTCGGCGAAGGTGAAGTAGGCCTTGGCCCCTTCCCAGGTTGTGATCGGAGCGGAGTTCATCGCGTATCTCCTGGAACGATGGATGGGATGCGCGGGCGGGCCGCCCGCGCGCGGGGATCAGGACGTTACTCGGCGGGGCTCAGCGCCTCGCCGGTGAAGGCCGGGATGGTGGAGGCTTCCGGATAGGCCTTGACCGGCACTTCCGAGATGTCGAGGCCGGCGAGCTCGATCTTGGGGTCCGTGCGCAGCAGGCCGAGCATCTTCAGCACGTAGGACGCCGCGAAACCGGGCGCGAAGCCGAGGATCGCGAACACCACGACGCTCATCAGCTGGCCGCTGAAGGAGACGGCGGGGCCGCTGACGTTGGGGTAGCCGGAGGCGAAGATGCCGGCGGCCAGCAGGCCCCAGACGCCGCCGAAGCCGTGGACGGCGACCGCACCCACCGCGTCGTCGATCTTGAAGCGCACCAGCAGCATGTCCGCGAGCTTCGGGATGACGCAGCCGCCGACGAAGCTGATCAGGAAGGCGAGCGCCGGGAAGTAGACGTCGAGGCCGGGCGCCGAGGAGATCACGCCGATCAGCGCGCCGGACATCATCCAGAACGGATCGCGGGTGACGAGGTAGGAGCCGATCATGCCGCCGGCGACGCCCATCAGGGTGTTGAAGGCGAAGGCGGAGAGGGTGGTCGGCGTGTTGTAGATCGTCATCCACGTGCCGCCGTTGTAGATGATGCAGCCGCCGAGGAAGCCGAAGAAGCCCATCACGATGATCATCAGGCCGATGAGCGACATCGGCATGTTGTGGCCGGCGATGTGGTTGACCGTGCCGTCGGCGTTGAAGCGCCCGATCCGCGGTCCGAGGTTGATCAGCACGCCGAGGGTGAAGAAGCCCGCGATCATGTGCACGCAGCCGGCGGCGCCGATGTCGTGCAGGCCCCAGCTGGTGGTGAGCCAGCCTTCCGGGTGCCAGCCCCACGAGGCTCCCAGGATCCAGACGAAGCCGCCGAGCAGGATGGCGAGGATGGTGAAGGCCGACATGCGGATGCGCTCGATCACGGCGCCCGACATGATGGAGGCGGTGGTGGCGGCGAACAGCGTGAAGGCCGCCCAGAAGATGCCGGAGGCGTTGTCGCCGAGGTTCGGCCCCATGGACTCGCCCCAGGCGACGCCGGCGGAGGACGCCTCGGACACGGTGAAGCCCGTGGGGAAGGCGAGATAGATCCACCAGCCGAAGAAGTAGAAGGTCGGCACCAGGAAGGCGAAGGCCAGGAGGTTCTTGAGGCCCGAGGCCAGCGCGTTCTTCGCGCGCGAGGCGCCCATCTCGTAGGCGAGGAAGCCTGCGTGGATGGCGATCATCAGGGCGGTGCACCACCAGTAGAACACCTCGGCGTTGACCGTCTTGGTCAAGGCCACGGAGGCCTCGAGCGCCTCTATTTTCGCGAGCAGTGCGGCGTTTTCCATGTCTGGCCCCCATTGGACAGGTCGCGCGCCGCCGGATGGCGGCCGAGCCTCCAGAGGCAGCGGCCGTGCCAGACGGACGCTTGGCAAGATCAAGAAATGGTGAAGCGTGCGAACGCTTTGGCGGTTCCGCGTCTTGCGGCGCTCGGCCTAGGGGCAGCGAGGTCCGAAGCCTCAGGCTTTCGGCCGGTACTCCAGCCGTCCGGAGCGCCGGGGCCGGCTCGACAGGTCGCGCTTCGCCGCGCGCAGCTCGGCGTTCGCCTGGCGCAGGACGACCGCCGCGCCCTGCAGCGCGAGCGCCGCCATGATCCCGGCGACGATGACGTCGGGCCAGCCGGTGCCCGTGCCGAACACGCCGAGGGCTGCGAGCATCACCGCGACGTTGCCGACCACGTCGTTGCGGGTGCAGATCCAGGCCGACCGCATGTTGGCGTCGCCGTCGCGATAGGCCCAGAGCAGGGCGAAGGAGGCGGCGTTCGCGGCGAGGGCGAGCGCGCCGACGACGCCCATCGTTCCGGCGGCCGGCAGCGTGCCGTGAAGCCCGTGCCACGCCGCGGCGCCGATGACCCACAGCCCGAAGGCGGCCATCGTGAGGCCCTTGAGCTGCGCGGCGCGGGCGCGGAGCCCGATCGCGAGGCCGACGACCGCGAGGCTCACGCCGTAGTTCGCGGCGTCTCCCAGGAAGTCCAGAGCGTCGGCCTGCAGCGAGGCGGATCCCGCCGCGAGCCCGGCCGCGACCTCGACCACGAACATGGCGGCGTTGATCGCCAGCGCCGCCCAAAGGACGCGGCGCTGCGCGGGTCCGCCGGGGCCGGCGTCTGGCGAAGGGCAATGGCTGCAGCAGCTCATGCCGCGACCGTACTGAAGACGGCCGACGTTACGCTAGAACGCCGCCGCCGCCGCTTGGGTCGAGGCCACGGAGGCCTCGAGCGCCTCCATTTTCGAAAGCAGCGCGGCGTTCCGCCCCGCAAACGCCTGAGCTGATGACTGCGTGTCCTGGTCGTCAGGACGTCTCGCGAAGCGTTCGCGCCATGCGGCTGGAGTCGCCCCAGGTCGATAGCCAGATCAGGCTTTCGGTCACCATGCGGACGCCGGCGCGGAGGCTTCGCTCGAAGGCGTCCGGCGTTGCACCCTCAAGATGCGCCTCCGCATGCCGAAGGTGCTCCAGCTCTTCGGCGCGAATGCCGAGAATGACGGCGTGCAACTCGGGGTCGCGACCCTCCAGGAACCGCAGTTGGTCATCGAGATGGCGATGGACTGTTTCCTCCACGGCCGCCGTGCAGATCCAGATCGTGCGTCGGCCCGCCAAGGCCGTGGCGACGCCAAGAACGACGCCGCCCAGGCTCCAGAGCTGCATGATGCGGCAGGGCCGCGAATTCCGGGCGGGCATTGCGGCGAAGAACTTCGCGCAGTGGTCGATCTCGTCGGCGCGCATCTGTCGAAGCGCTGGCGCAATATCGGGGAACAGCTGTCGCGCCACGGCGATCTGCGCCGCATAGATGCGGATCGCGCCGTACTCGCCCGCATGGTTCACCCGCACGATCCGCTTGATGGCGAGCGCGTCCCGCAGGCTGAGGTCAGTCATCGCGGCGAGCGCCGACGCGCGGACATGATCAGAGGCGGGTGAACAGCCAGACGCCGAGGGCGACGACGACCGCCGCCGCGATCCAAAGGCGCAGGCCGGCCTGCCGCAGAACGAAGCGCTTGTGCTCCGGGGGGAGGGGGTCCTTCACGACGGGATCGGTCATGTGGTCCTCACGTCCTGAGAAGGGCGTCGACCAGAAGCCCCAGAAAGATCAGGGCGCCGGCGTCGCGGTTCGACTTGAAGAGTTTGAGGCACAGCGTCGGGTCGGCGATGTCGAGCGCCTTCACCTGCCAGCCGCAGTGCGCGGCGAAGGCTGCGACGCCGAGGTAGGCGACGGCGCCGCCCCCCGCGGCGTGGACTGCGAGGGCCAGGAGGGCGACCGCGCCGGCGTAGAGGCCGGCGAGGATGGGCCGGGTGCGGTCGCCGAACAGCAGGGCCGTGGAGCCGACGCCGACGAGGGCGTCGTCCTCCTTGTCCTGGTGGGCGTAGATCGTGTCGTAGCCGATGATCCAGACGAACGCCGCGCCATGCAGCAGCAGCGGAGCGGCGCCGAGGCTTTCAAAGGCGGCGGCCCAGCCCATCAGCGCGCCCCAGCCGAAGCACACCCCCAGCATCGCCTGCGGCCACCAGGTGATGCGCTTCATGAAGGGGTAGAGCGCGACCGGCAGCACCGAGCAGACGCCGACGAGGATCGCGAACGGCGGCAGCGCGACCAGCACGAGCAGGCCGACGAGGAGCTGGGCCGCGAGGAACAGCGCGGCGCCCTTCGCCGTCACTTGGCCGGAGGGCAGGGGCCGGGAGCGGGTGCGGGCGACCTTGGCGTCGATGTCGCGGTCCACGAGGTCGTTGTAGGTGCAGCCGGCGCCGCGCATCGCCACCGAGCCGACGGCGAACAGCGCGAGGTGCAGAAGGTTCGACGCGCTCCAGCCTGCGGCTGCGGCGGCGAGCCCGACCGACCAGGCGCAGGGCCAGAACAGCAGCCAGGCCCCGATCGGCCGATCGGCCCGCGCGAGCCGCAGGAACGGCCGCCAGCTCGCGGGGGCGGTCGTGTCCACCCAGTTCGCGGGCGCGGCGTCGGCGACGGCGCCGGATGAGGTCCGATCGATCATGGCGGGAAGCGTCACGACATCGGCGCGGTTCGGTCAAGCGGCTTGAAGGCGACAACGGGGCGCGTCAGAACGGCGCTTCCCCCGCGCGCCGGCCGAGCGCGCCAGCCCGCGGAACGCAGCAAAGCCATGGCCGACTATGATTTCTCCACCACGCGGCTCCATGTCGAGGCGGATCTGGCCGAGGGCGCCGAGGTCGCGCTCGAGGGCGCGCAGGCGAACTACCTCCGCAACGTGCTGCGGATGGCGGCGGGCGACGGGCTGCTGCTGTTCAACGGCCGCGACGGCGAATGGGGCGGGCGGATCGCGGCGGCCGAGAAGAAGCGCGTCACGGTCGCCTGCGAGCGGCTGCTGCGGCCCCAGACGCCCGCGAACGATCTTGTCTACCTGTTCGCCCCGCTGAAGCACGCCCGGCTCGACTACATGGTGCAGAAGGCGGTGGAGATGGGGGCGGGGCGGCTCACCCCAGTCATCACCCGCCGCACCGAGGCGCGCCGGGTCAATCTGGAGCGCATGCGCGCCAACGTCGTCGAAGCCGCGGAACAGTGCGGCGTGCTCTCCGTCCCCAAGATCGACGACCCCGTGGGTTTCGATCCGCTGCTCGACGGCTGGGACGCCGGCCGGACGCTGGTGTTCTGCGACGAGGCGGCGGAGATCGCCGATCCGGTGGCGGCGCTGGCGCCCCATGCGGGACGGCCGCTCGCCGTCCTGATCGGCCCGGAGGGCGGCTTCGATCCGGTTGAGCGGGAGCGGCTGGTCCGTCTCGCCGCGACCGTCCGGATCTCGCTCGGGCCGCGGATCTTGCGCGCCGACACCGCGGCGGTCGCCGCGCTTGCGCTGGTGCAGGCGGCGGCGGGGGACGGGCGGGGGTGAACGCGTCCGATCGCGATTGCGGCCGGAGGCGAGCGGTCCGTTACCCCGGGCGCACCCCAATGTTGACCTCGCGTTAACCATAGTCGTCGAGAGTTCACCTCGCGCTCGGAGGGCGGCGAGAGAGCGGCGCGGATCGCGTTGCCGAAAAGCCGCAGTCCGGAGCCATCGCGGCTGGGTCGCGAACTCGGCATGCCGTCCGTGCGTAGACGGGCGTATAGGCGTCATGGAGCCGTCGGCTTGCGACGGCATGGTCAGCTTTGAGTCGCGCGAAGAACACCGCCCATGTCCACTGCTTCTAAATCGACTTCGGCTTCGGCCGCGCGCTGGACACGGCGCGGGGCGCTCGCCCTGCTGCCGCTGGCGCTGGCCGCTTGCGCCCAGTCGCGTCCGCTTCCGGCCGTCGACCCGATGCCGTTCGCGGCGACCCCGGCGCCGGTCGCGCCGGTGACGATGTCGCCGCTGCCGAACTTCGGCTCCGGCCCGTCGAACGAGGCGCGCTACGGCGCGAACGGCGTCGCCGACGAGCCGTTCCCGGTGAAGCCGGTGAGCCTCAACCGGCTTGACCAGAAGTTCCTCAAGCAGACCGTTCCGAACGATACGGGCGAGGGTCCGGGCACGATCGTGATCGATCCGCACGCCCGGTTCCTCTACCTCGTCCAGGATGACGGCACCGCGATCCGCTACGGCGTCGGCGTCGGACGCGAGGGCTTCGCCTGGAACGGCCAGGCGTACATCCGCCGCAAGCTCGAGTGGCCCGACTGGCATCCGCCGGCAGAGATGGTGGCGCGCGATCCGCACGCCCGTCCCTACAAGGACGGCATGCCGGGCGGCCCCGGCAACCCGCTCGGCGCCCGCTCCATGGCGCTGTGGCAGGGCGACAAGGACACGCTGTTCCGCATCCACGGCACGGTGGAGCCCTACTCGATCGGCAAGGCCGTCTCGTCGGGCTGCATCCGGATGCTCAATCAGGACGTGATCGATCTCTACTCGCGCGTGCCGCTCGGCACCAAGGTCGTGGTCCGCTCTTGATCTCCTGGCGCGCGGGCTCGGCGTCGCGCGCCGCACCGTCTGACTTCTCCCCCGCTCAGGGCGGCGCCTCCGGCTGAAGGCGCGGCCTATGCTTCACGAACGGACTGCATGCCATGTCGCGTAACGACGTCCTCGCCGCGCCCGGAAAACTGACCCGCCGCGGCTTCGTCGCTCTGCTGCCGCTGGGCCTCGCCGCCTGCGCCAGCAACCCGCTCAGCGACGTGCGCGCGTTCATCGATCCCGAAGGCGCGAACTACGACGAAGTCTACGGCGCGAAGCCGGACGAGAAGTTCCCGCTGCCGGCGATCAACTGGCGCATGCTGCATCCGGCCGTGCTTCGCCGGAACATCTCCGATCCGACGGGCGAAGCGCCGGGCACCATCGTCGTCGACCCCGAAGCGCGCCTGCTCTACCTGGTGCTCGAGAACGGCCGCGCGATGCGCTACGGCGTCGGCGTCGGCAAGCAGGGCATGGAGTGGAACGGCCGCGCCACGATCCAGCGCAAGGGCGTGTGGCCGACCTGGACGCCGACCTCCGACATGATCTCGCGCGATCCCGAGCTCAATTCGCGCTGGGCCGGCGGCATGCCGGGCGGCCTCGACAACCCGCTCGGCGCGCGCGCGCTCTACCTCTACCAGGGCGGCCGCGACACCATGTACCGCATCCACGGCACCAACGCGCCGCGCTCGATCGGCCGCGCCATGTCGTCGGGCTGCGTGCGCATGCTGAACCAGGACATCATCGACCTCTATGAGCGCGTGCCCACCGGCACGCAGGTCGTCGTGCTCCCGGCGAGCCGCACGCTCGGCGTCTCCTGACGCCGCGGCGTCCGGCCTTTACGCCCGAACCGTGACGCCTTACCTGTCTGCGGCCTTCCTCCGCTGAAAGCCGCACATGGCACGCGACCAGATCGATCCGACCTTCATCACGTCGCGAGACGAGCTCGTCGCGTGGTTCGAGGCGGGCTCCAAGCCCGCCGAGAGCTTCCGGATCGGCACCGAGCACGAGAAGTTTCCGTTCCGCCGCGCAGATCTCTCGCCTGTTCCCTATGAGGGGACGGACGGCATCCGCGCGCTGCTCGAAGGCATGCAGCTTCTGCTCGGCTGGGAGCCGATCATGGAGGACGGCCGTATCATCGGCCTGTTCGACGTCACCGGCGGCGGCGCCATCAGCCTGGAGCCGGGTGGCCAGTTCGAGCTGTCGGGCGCGCCGCTCGAGACCATCCACCAGACCTGTTCGGAGCTCCACGCGCATCTCGCGCAGGTGAGGCAGGTGGCGGAGCCGCTGGGCCTCGGCTTCCTCGGCCTCGGGATGAGCCCGAAGTGGACGCTGGCGGAGACGCCGGTCATGCCCAAGGGCCGCTACGACATCATGACCCGCTACATGCCGAAGGTCGGTTCGCGCGGCCTCGACATGATGTACCGGACCTCGACGGTGCAAGTGAACCTCGACTTCTCCAGCGAAGCCGACATGGTCCACAAGCTCCGGGTGAGCCTAGCGCTGCAGCCGATCGCGACCGCGCTGTTCGCGAACTCGCCCTTCACCGAAGGCAAGCCGAACGGCTTCGTCTCGGCCCGCTCCGAGATCTGGCGCGACACCGACAACGACCGCGCTGGCATGCTGCCGTGGGCGTTCGACGCCGGCATGGGCTTCGAGCGCTACGTCGACTACGCGCTCGACGTGCCGATGTACTTCGTGAAGCGCGGCGACCATTACCACGACGTGGCGGGCGCTTCCTTCCGCGACCTGCTGGCGGGAACCCTGCCGCAACTTCCGGGCGAGCGCGCGACCGTCGCTGATTGGTCGAACCACCTCACCACCATTTTCCCCGAGGTGCGGCTCAAGCGGTACCTCGAGATGCGCGGCGCGGACTCCGGCCCCACCGGCCGCATCTGCGCGCTGCCGTCGTTCTGGGTCGGCCTGCTCTACGACCAGCAGAGCCTCGACGCCGCCTGGGAGCTCGTGAAAGACTGGACCGCCGAGGAGCGGCAGAGCCTGCGCGACGACGTTCCGCGCGAGGGGCTGAAGGCGCGGATCCGCAATCGTTCGGCGCTCGACGTCGCCCGCGACGCGTTGGCGCTCGCCGACGACGGGCTTGCCCGGCGCGCGAAGGTGAACCTGTTCGGCGACGACGAGCGCATCCATCTCGCGCCGCTGCTGCGGGTCGTCGAGGACGAGGCCACCCTCGCCGACGCGCTGCTCGCGAAGTTCCACGGCCCCTGGGGCGGCCGCGTGGATCCGGTGTTCTCCGAGTTCGCCTACTGACGCCTCACGCCGCGACCCTCGGATGGTCGCGGCACAGGTTCACCTCGATGGTGACGTGGCTCAGCGCCGCGAGGTCGGCGAGCCGGGCCTTGTAGGAGGCGGGCTCCTCGGGGCGGTGCGTGACCACAGCGACGATCGCCGCCATGTGGCCCGGCCCCACGCGCCAGAGGTGGAGGTCCGACACGCGGACGTCCCCCGTCTCGAGCCTTTCGCGGATCGTCTCCGCCAGATCGTCGTTCGAGGTCGCGTCCAGCAGGACCCGCCCGCTGTCGCGCGCGAGGCCGATCGACCAGGCGGCGATCACCACGGCGCCCACGACGCCGATCGCCGGATCGACCCAGCTCCATCCGAAGCTCCAGCCGGCGAGCAGGCCCGCGATCGCGAGCACCGAGGTCAGCGCGTCCGCCAGCACATGCAGGTAGGCGCCGCGCATGTTGTGGTCGGCGTGTCCGTGGTGCGCGTGGTCATGCCCATGGTCGTGACGCCGACGATCGCGGTGGTCGTGGCTGTGGCCGTGATCGTGGCCATGACCGAGCAGCAGCGCGCACACAACGTTCACGGCGAGCCCGATCACCGCCACCACGCTCGCCTCGAGATAGGCGACGGGCTGGGGCGAGGCCAGGCGAAGCAGCGATTCGTACCCGATCCCGAGGGCGACGACGCCCAGGATGATGGCGCTCGCAAAGCCCGCGAGATCGCCGACCTTGCCCGCGCCGAAGGCGAACCGCGGATCCGCCGCGTGGCTCGAGGCGAAGCGGTAGGCCAGCGCCGCCACGCCGATCGCGCCCGCGTGGGTCGCCATGTGCCAGCCGTCGGCGGTCAGGGCCATCGATCCGTAGGCCCAGCCGGCGACAATCTCGACCACCATCATCGTCGCGGTGACCGCGACCACCGCGACGGTTCGGCGCTCGTTGCGCGCATGGTCCTGGCCCAGGAAGAGATGCTCGTGAACATGGACCGGGGCGATGCGGCCGTTTTCGGCGACGTGCATGGCGGTTCTCCTCAGACGCGGGGCGCGATGGTCGGAGGTTGGCCTGACCTTCGTCTCCGTCAAGCCGGCCATCACGCATCGCGATGGCGAACATCACGGATCCGCGCTGTCGCCGTCACGCGTTCCGGTCTAACCGGGACGCTCAGCGACCGCCGCCGGACGGATGCATGTCGAAAGTCCTACCCGCCCAGACCGCTACGCCGACCTCGCCAGACGCGCTGGGGCGTACGGACCTTGGCCTCTACGTGGTGCTCGTCACCGTGTGGGGCACGAGCTGGATCGCGCTCCATCACCAGCTCGGCGTCGTGGCGCCCGTCGTGTCGCTGGTCTGGCGCTTCGGGCTCTCCGCCGCGATCTGCGTCGTGATCGCCTTGGCGCGTCGGGAGCGGCTGCGGTTCCCGCTGCGGACGCACGTCAGGTTCGCGCTCGCGGGCGTGCTCATGTATTCCACGAACTTCCTCTTGTTCTATCATGCCGGCGCCCACGTGCCCTCGGGTCTGCTCGCGGTCGTGTTCGCGCTCGCCTCGCCGATCAACCTCGCGCTCGGCGCCCTGTTTTTCGGACGGGCCATCGAAATCCGCGTGCTTGTGGGCGCGGCGTTGGGCGTCGCGGGCGTGGGCCTGCTCTACCTGCCGCAGATCGCTTCAACCGGCTTCAACGCGGCGGCCCTCGGCGGGCTCGCGCTGTGCGTCGCCGGCACGCTCTGCTTCTGCCTCGGCAACATGATCTCGAGCGTGATCCAGCGCGATGTCCCGGATCTCGCGGCGACCGCCTGGGGCATGATCTACGGAACGCTCTGGTTGCTGATTGCGGCGCTTGCCTCCGGCGCCGCGTTCGATTTCGAGCCGAGCTGGTCCTACGGCCTGTCGCTGCTGTGGCTCGCCGCCGGCTCGTCGGTCGCGGCGTTCCTGGCCTATCTCGCGCTGATCAAGCGCATCGGTCCGGCGCGCGCCGGGTTCGCGACGGTGCTGTTCCCGGTGGTCGCCCTCGCGATCTCCAGCGTGTTCGAAAGCTATGCCTGGACCGCGTCCGCCCTCGTCGGCGTGGCGCTCGTGGCGCTTGGAAACGTCGTCGTGCTTGGGCTTGCGCGTCGCCGAACCTGATCGATCGATTACTCAGGCGCGCGTGCAACCTGCAACCATCCGTTATGCTTTTTGCACCACACTCTTTGATGTACCGAGAAGCGCCTGTTCGTTGCGTCTCCGGGGGAGGGGTGAATGGACGAGCTGCTGCGCGACTTTCTGACCGAAACTGCGGAAAACCTTGATTTCGTCGATGTCGAGCTTGTTCGTTTCGAGCAGGAGCCGACAAACGCCAGCATTCTCGGAAACATCTTCCGGCTGGTCCACACGGTTAAGGGCACCTGCGGATTCCTCGGATTGTCACGGCTCGAAGCGCTGGCCCACGCCGCCGAGACCCTGATGGGCGAATTTCGGAACGGCGCCATGCCGACCCCGGACGCGGTCACGCTGATCCTCGCGGCGATCGACAGAATCAAGGAGATCCTGGCCGACCTCGAGCGCACCGGCGCCGAACCCGCCGGTGACGACCACGACATCATCCACGAGCTGGAGCGGAAGGCGCTCGAGGCGGCGAGCACGCCGGCGCCCAAGATCGACCCCACGCTCGGCCGCGAACTGCGCGTCGGCGAGGTTTCGCTCGACGAACTGGAGCGCGCTTTCCGCGAGACCCCGGGTCCCGAGCTCACTGCACAGCCGGTTCCGGTCGCCGAGGCGCCGGTGAAGACCACGCCGGTTCTGAAGGCGATCGACGGCGGCGGCGACGACGCCCGCGCCGAGAGCGCGCTCGCCGGCCAGACCATCCGCGTCGGCGTCGACACGCTCGACCGCCTGATGACCATGGTCTCCGAGCTGGTGCTCACCCGCAACCAGCTGACCGACATCGTCCGCCGCCACGGGGAGAAGGATTTCGGCGCTTCGCTGCAGCGCCTGAGCCACGTCACCGCCCAGCTGCAGGAAGGGGTCATGAAGACCCGCATGCAGCCGATCGGCGCGGCCTGGCGCGCCATGCCGCGCATCGTGCGCGACCTCTCGTCCGATCTCGGGAAGAAGATCGAGCTCGTCACCGAAGGCGCCGAGACCGAACTCGACCGTCAGGTGCTGGACCTCATCAAGGATCCGCTGACGCACATGGTCCGCAACTGCGCGGACCATGGGCTCGAGACGCCCGCCGAGCGCGTGGCTGCAGGCAAGCCCGAAACGGGGACGATCAAACTCGCGGCCTACCATCAGGGCGGCCACATCATCGTGGAGATCGGCGACGACGGCCGCGGCCTCGACACCGACCGCATCCGGAAGAAGGCCATCGCGAACGGCCTCGCGACCGAAGCCGACGTCGAGAAGATGTCGGACGCCCAGATCCACCGCTTCATCTTCGCGCCGGGCTTCTCGACCGCGGCGGCGATCACCAGCGTCTCCGGCCGCGGCGTCGGCATGGACGTGGTGCGCTCCAACATCGAGCTGATCGGCGGCGCAGTCGACCTGCGCTCGACCCAGGGCAAGGGCTCCGCGGTCATCATCCGCATCCCGCTGACCCTCGCCATCGTCTCCGCGCTGATGGTCACCTCCGCCGGCGAGACCTTCGCGATCCCGCAGGTCGCGGTCACCGAACTGGTGCGCGCGCGCCCCGGCAGCGAGCACCGCATCGAGCGGATCGGCGACGCCTCGCTGCTGCGCCTGCGCGACCGCCTGCTGCCGCTGGTGCGCCTGCGCGGCCTGCTCGGCCTCGCGACGGCCGTCGAAGAGACCGCCGACGACGCCTTCGTCGTGATCTCGCAGGTGGGCGAGAACGTCTTCGGCATCGTGGTCGACGACGTGCTTCACACCGAGGAGATCGTCGTCAAGCCGATGGCCTCGCGGCTGAACCACATCGGCCTGTTCTCGGGCACCACCATCCTGGGGGACGGGTCGGTGATCCTGATCCTCGACCCGAACGGCCTCGCCTCGGCGGTCGGCCCTACGGACGCGCACGAGAGTCTGCAGGCGAAGGAGCCCGCGGCCGCAGTCGACCAGGGCCTCGTCATGTCGCTGCTGCTGTTCCGGGCCGGCGGCATGGCGCCCAAGGCGGTGCCGCTCGCTCTCGTGACCCGCCTCGAGATGATCGACGCGGCCACCATCGAAGTCACCGACGGTCGACCGATCGTGCAGTACCGCGGCGGCCTGATGCCGCTGATCCCGGTCGGCGACGGCATGATGTCGGGCGAGGGCCAGCAGGCGCTGCTGGTCTTCACCGACGAGGATCGCTCGGTCGGCCTCATGGTCGACGAGATCCTCGACATCGTCGAGCAGGCAGTCGAAATCAGCGCGGCGTCGATCGTGCCCGGCATCCTCGGCACCTCGGTGCTGGCGGGCAAGGCCACCGAGATCATCGACATCGCGCACTACCTGACGCTCGCCTTCGAGGACTGGATGACCCGCAAGGAGCGTCCGCACGAGCGCAGGACCCAGCCGAGCGTGCTGCTGGTCGACGACAGCGCGTTCTTCCTCAACATGCTGACGCCGGTCCTGTCGGCGGCGGGCTACCGCGTCGCCGCGGCGGGGAGCGGGGCGGACGCTCTCGCGCTCGTGCAGCGCGGCCGGAGCTTCGACGCCGTGATCGCCGATCTCGACATGCCCGAGATGGACGGCTTCGCGCTCGCCGCGGCTCTCCGCGCCGAGCCTCACGCCGCCCACGCGCCGCTGCTCGCGCTGACCTCGACCGGCTCCGCCGCCGAGTACGAGAAGGCCGCGGCCGCCGGCTTCAGCGACTGCGTGTCGAAGTTCGACCGGCCGACGCTGCTCGCCATACTCGAAACCCTTGCTCCCCGCTGGAGGATCGCCGCGTGAGCGCCGCCATGGATGACGCCACCACCTATGTCACGGTGTCGATCGCCGACCAGATCTTCGGGATCGAGATCGGCCGCGTCCGCGAGGTGTTCACGCTCGAGAAGCTGACCACCGTGCCGCTGTCGCCCCCCGAGGTCGCGGGCGTGCTCAACCTGCGCGGCCGCATCGTGACTGCGATCGACATGCGCACGCGCCTCGGCCTGCCGCCGTGTGCGGATCTCTCGCAGGCGATGGCGGTCGGCATCGAGCACAAGGGCGAGGCTCTCGCGCTGATCGTCGACCGCGTCGGCGACGTTATGCCGCTCGCCGACGCCAAGCGCGAGACCAAGCCGGTGACCCTCGACCCCCGCTGGGCGAGCGTCGCGGAGGGCGTCCACCGCCTCGACGGGGGGCTGCTCCTGATCCTCGACGTGGACCACGCGCTCGAACCGTCCATCTCGGCGCTCGCCGCCTGAGCAAACCGCAGGACACGATCCCATGAAACACTGCCTCGTCGTCGACGACTCGAGCGTGATCCGCAAGGTCGCCCGGCGCATTCTCGAGGGCTTCGACCTCAAGATCTCCGAGGCCGAGAACGGCCAGAGCGCGCTCGCGCTCTGCAAGCAGGCGATGCCGGACGGCATCCTGCTCGACTGGAACATGCCCGTCATGGACGGCTACGAGTTTCTGGTCGAGCTGCGCTCGCTGCCCGGCGGGGACGCGCCGAAGGTGGTGTTCTGCACCACCGAGAACGACGTCTCCTACATCACCCGGGCCCTGCGCGCGGGCGCGGACGAGTACGTCATGAAGCCGTTCGACAAGGACATCATCGGCTCCAAATTCGCCGAAGTCGGCCTGCTGTAACCCGACATTCCAGCATAGCAGGCCCAGCATGATGACCGCCGCCGTCACGCCCGTCGAGAAGGTGCGCGTCATGATCGTCGACGACAGCGCGGTGGTCCGCGGACTCGTCACGCGCTGGCTCGGCGAACAGCCGGGCTTCGAGGTTGTGGCGTCCTGCCGGACCGGACGCTCGGCGCTCGCCGAGCTGGCGACAGCGGAGCCGCACGTCGTCGTGCTCGACATCGAAATGCCCGACATGGACGGCCTCACGGCGCTGCCGCTGATGCTGAAGGCGAAGCCGGACCTGGCCGTCGTGATGGCGTCCACGCTGACCCGCCGCAACGCCGACGTCTCGCTGCGCTGCCTCGCCCTCGGCGCCGCCGATTTTCTGGCGAAGCCCGGCGCCGCGATCGCGCAGGACGACTACCGCCGCGACCTCGTCGCGAAGATCAAGGTGCTCGGCGAGATCGCCCGCCGCCGTTCGGCGCCCCGGGCGGCCGACCCCCGCGCCGCCGCGCTCCACACCATCGCCCAGGCCGCCAGCGGCCGGTTCCTGCGGCCCGGGCCGACGCCGCCCGGCGCGCCCGCGCCCGGCTTCGCG
The DNA here is from genome assembly GCF_016907975.1 of Methylopila capsulata. Classification (GTDB taxonomy): domain Bacteria; phylum Pseudomonadota; class Alphaproteobacteria; order Rhizobiales; family Methylopilaceae; genus Methylopila; species Methylopila capsulata. The sequence continues at coordinate 1,075,787 of NZ_JAFBCY010000001.1, read as the reverse complement.
CTGAAACCCTTCTCCTCGGCGCCCGTGCGCGCCTTGGCGATCGGCTCCTCCACCGGCGGCCCGACGGCGCTCGCCGCGGTGCTGAAGGCGATCGGCGTCGACGCGCTCTCGCGGGTGCCGATTCTCGTCACCCAGCACATGCCGGCGACGTTCACGGCGGCGCTCGCCGAGCATCTCGGCGCCGTCTCCGGTCGCCCTGCGCGCGAAGCGACCCACGGCGAGCCGATCGAGCGCGGCGTGATCTACGTGGCGCCCGGCGGAAAGCACTTCTCCGTGGTCCAGTCGGGCGCGGCGCTGCAGGCCTCCATCGACAACGGGCCGCCGGAGAACTTCTGCAAGCCGTCGGTCGAGCCGATGTTCCGCAGCGCCAGCAAGGTCTACGGCTCCTCGCTTCTCGCGGTGGTGCTCACCGGGATGGGCGCCGACGGCGCGGCGGGCGTGCGGATGATCTCAGGCGCCGGCGGCTCCGTGATGGCCCAGGACGAAGCCACAAGCGTCGTCTGGGGCATGCCGGGCGCCGCCGCGGCCACCGGGTGCTGCTCGGCGGTGCTCCCTCTGCCCCAGATCGGTCCAAAGATCGTTCGCCTGCTTTCAGGAGACCGCGCGTGACGCCGGCCGATCTCTCGTTCCTCGCCCGCTTCCTGAAGGAGCGTTCCGGTCTGATCATCGGGGAGGACAAGCGTTACCTCGTCGACAGCCGGCTCGGGCCTGTCGCCCGCAAGGCGGGCATCGCGTCGATCGGCGAGCTCATCGGCAAGCTGATGCGCGGCGGCGACACCGCTCTCGCCCAGTCGGTCGTCGAAGCCATGACGACGAACGAATCGTTCTTCTTCCGGGACGGAACGCCGTTCACGCAGTTCACGGACGTGGTGCTGCCGCAGCTCATCGCCGCCCGCGCGATCCAGCGGAAGATCCGGATCTGGTGCGCCGCGTGCTCGACGGGCCAGGAGCCGTACTCGCTCGCCATGCTGCTCGAACAGAAGGCAGCTCTGCTCGCGGGTTGGACGGTGGAGATCGTCGCGACCGACCTTGCGTCCGACGTCCTCGAGCGCGCCCGCAACGGCCTCTTCACGCAGTTCGAGGTCCAGCGCGGTCTGCCCGTCCGGATGCTCGTCGAGCATTTCACGCAGGAGGGCGACCAGTGGCGGATCTCGCCGAAGCTGCGGAACCGGGTCCAGTTCCGCACGCTGAACCTGCTGCGCGATTTCTCGCCGATGGGCGCGTTCGACGTCGTCTTCTGTCGCAACGTGCTGATCTATTTCGACGAAGCGACCAAGGGCGATGTGGTTCGCCGCATCGCGAAGCAGATGCCCGCGGACGGCTACCTCGTGCTGGGGGCGGCCGAGACGGTGATGGGGGCGACCGCGCCGGTCCGGAGCCATCCGAACCACCGCGGCCTGTTCATGCGGACCGACGCTCCCGCACCCGCCGCAGCGCGTCCGGCCCTGGGGACCGGCGCCGCCCACGGCGCGACGTTGGCGACGCCGCCAGCCACGTCGCTGCAGTCCAAGATCGCCGCGTTCCGCCGTTGAGGCTGAAGGCTCTCTGGACCTGCGTCAAAGCCCGCTTCGCGCGGGCTTTTTCATGTCGCGTCGACATCGCCAGCGCCTGAAGGCGCAGCCCTCAGCGGCGTGCGACCCCGCTTGAGACGAGGAAAGCCCCGCGCTTGCGGCGCGGGGCTTTCGACGGATCAATGCGACCAGGTTCAGAAGCGTCAGGCGATCGCGCGGGCTTCGTCTTCGTTCGGCTCGCGCAGCACGTAGCCGCGGCCCCAAACCGTCTCGATGTAGTTCTTGCCGCTGGTGGCGTTCGCGAGCTTTTTCCGGAGCTTGCAGATGAATACGTCGATGATCTTCAGCTCCGGCTCGTCCATGCCGCCGTAGAGATGGTTCAGGAACATCTCCTTGGTGAGCGTCGAGCCCTTACGCAGGCTCAAGAGCTCCAGCATCTGGTATTCCTTGCCCGTCAGATGGACCCGGGCGCCGCCGACTTCGACCGTCTTGGTGTCGAGGTTGACGATGAGATCCCCGGTCGTGATGACCGACTGAGCGTGCCCCTTCGAGCGACGGACGATCGCGTGAATGCGCGCGACCATTTCGTCCTTGTGGAAGGGCTTCGTCATGTAGTCGTCGGCGCCGACGCCAAGGCCGCGGACCTTGTCCTCGATCCCGGCGAGGCCGGAAAGGATCAGGATCGGCGTCTTGATCTTCGCGACCCGGAGCGCCCGGAGAACCTCATATCCCGACATGTCGGGCAGGTTCAGGTCGAGAAGAATGATATCGTAATCGTAGAGCTTGCCGAGGTCGATACCCTCTTCGCCAAGCTCCGTCGTGTAGACGTTAAAGTTCTCTGACTTGAGCATCAACTCGATGCTCTGCGCCGTGGCGCTATCGTCTTCAATCAGAAGAACGCGCATGCGACTCCTCCACCGATGCCCGCATGGCCTGCCCCGGAGTACCCGGCGCCCGGCACGGTGAACCGATCGTTTCCAGTCCGATTCAAGCTTAACGACCAATAGTTAACAGATGGTGATTCTCGGCCGCAAGCTCGTTCTCAAAACTCTCTTGAATCGCCTTAAATTCCTCAGAAACCTGAGGAAAAATCGACAATGAGAGTTCAACTTAAACCTTAAGGAAGAGGGCTAACCGACTCTTGCGACTCAGACATTCGAGCCGCCGTTACGGTTTCCCGCTCCTTAAGCGTTGGGGCCATGATTGGGCGTGGCGGTAAACGAAGCGTTACGCTTGGGCGTCGGCGGTCATGATTCGCTAGGAATGTTTGGAGACGGGCGAATGCGTGGGCTCGTGGAGGCGGTCGAGGCGGTGCCGGACCGCGAGGTCTATGGCCGCGTCGTGGGCGTTCGGGGGCTGCTGGTCGAGGTCGCCGGGCCGCTCGGCGCGATGGCGATCGGCGGCCGCGTTTCGATCGAGGCCGCCGGCGGGCGCGAGACGCCGTGCGAGGTCGTGGGGTTTCAGGGCGATCGCGCCTTGCTGATGCCCTTCGCGCCGCTCGAGGGCGTGCGGCGCGGCTGCCGGGCGATCGTCGGCGCGGCGGAGCCGGGCGTGCGGCCGAGCCGCGCCTGGCTCGGCCGGGTGGTCGACGCCATGGGCGACCCGATCGACGGCAAGGGGCCGCCGAAGGAGGGGCCGCTGCTCTATCCCTTCCGCCGCTCGCCGCCGCCGGCCCACGCCCGCAAGCGGCTCGGCGCGCCGCTCGATCTCGGCGTGCGCGCGCTGAACACCTTCGTGACCTGCTGCGCAGGCCAGCGCATCGGCATCTTCGCCGGCTCGGGCGTCGGCAAGTCGGTGCTGCTCGCCATGCTCGCCCGCAACACCGCCTGCGACGTCGCCGTGATCGGCCTCGTCGGCGAACGCGGCCGCGAGGTGCAGGAGTTCCTGCAGGACGACCTCGGCGAGGCGGGCCTCGCCCGCTCCGTGGTCGTGGTCGCGACCTCCGACGAGCCCGCCCTCAAGCGCCGGCAGGCCGCCTATCTCACGCTCGCGCTGGCCGAGGCCTTCAGGGACGAGGGCGCCTCGGTGCTCTGCATGATGGATTCGGTCACGCGGTTCGCCATGGCGCAGCGCGAGATCGGCCTGTCCACAGGCGAGCCCCCGACGGCGAAGGGCTACACGCCGACCGTGTTCGCGGAGCTTCCCCGATTGCTGGAGCGGGCGGGCCCGGGCGTCGGCGCCGGAACGGTCACCGGCATCTTCACGGTGCTGGTCGACGGCGACGACCACAACGAGCCGGTGGCGGACGCCGTGCGCGGCATTCTGGACGGGCACATCGTGATGGAGCGTTCGATCGCGGAACGGGGGCGCTACCCCGCGATCAACATTCTGAAGTCCGTCTCGCGGACCATGCCGAAATCCACGCCGGAAGAGCGCCGGCCGCTGATCTCGAAGGCGCGCCGGACGATGGCCACCTACGCCGACATGGAGGAACTGATCCGGCTCGGGGCCTATCGTCCCGGTTCGAGCCCAGAGGTGGACGAAGCCATCGCTTTAAACGGGCCGTTCGAGCGCTTTTTGGGTCAGGGTAAGGAAGAAGCAACGCGTCTCGGAGAAGGCTACGCTCAACTCGCTTCGATCTTAGGCGTTTCGGAAACCTGACGCTAACCCGCGTGTGCGTTCATGGCTGACATGAAATCCAGAGACACCCTGCTGAAACTCAAGCGCTTCCAGGTCGACGACAAACGTCGGCAGGTCGCGCAGATCGAGACCATGATCGCCGAGTTCGAGCGCATGGCCGTCGATCTCGATCGTGAAATCCTGGCGGAACAGGAGAAGGCGGGCATCCACGACGTCGCCCACTACGCCTATCCGACCTACGCCAAGGCCGCGAAGGTGCGTCGCGACAATCTCGCGCGCTCCGCCGACGAACTCCGGGGGCAGCTCGCCGACGCGCAGGCCGCGCTGGCGGAGGCGTTCGAGGAGCTCAAGAAGATCGAGATTCTCGAGGAGCGCGACGGCGCGCGGGAGCGTCTCGCCGAAGCTGCGCGCGATCAGGCCGAGATGGACCGCATCGGTCTTGGTCGGAGCGAACTCCGCGCGGGCTGACGCTCGCGCCTCAGCGCGTGTTCAACGCGTCCCTGAGGCGGGAGATCTCGTCGCGTAGCCGGGCGATGTCGTCCGGATCCGCTCCCGCGAACGCGCCCGAGATCGCTTGGGGGACGCCCTTGGCGCGCACTTTCAGCGCGCGCCCTGCGTCGGTCAGCTGAATGCGCACCTGGCGCTCGTCCGCCGGGTCGCGCCGGCGTGTGACGAGGCCCGCGCTTTCCAGGCGCTTGAGCAGCGGCGTCAGCGTGTTCGACTCCAGGAACAGCCGATCGCCGAGCGCTCCCACCGTGACGTCGTCCTGCGTCCACAGGGCGACCATCGTCACATACTGAGGGTAGGTCAGCCCCAGGGCGTCCAGCGCCGGCTTGTAGGCGCGGTTAAACGCGCCGTTCGCGGAATAGATCGCGAAACAGACAAAAGCGTCGAGATCGAGCGGGACGTCGGCCATCTCTCAAAGATGGCGTAAGCTAATCGATCGCGCACGATTTAATTGCCTGCGATTTTGCAAATCAGCCGCCACGCAAAATCATATCGCCATCGATTGTATCGTGTGCGAGATAAATGGCGTCGGCGATTTCGGTCGAGCCGGCGACAGCGAGAGGAGCGAGATATGAAGACGATCTATTCCACCCAGGCCCAGGCCACCGGCGGAGGCCGCGAGGGCAAGTCCGCGACGCTCGACGGCAATCTGGCGGTCACGCTCAGCACGCCGAAGCAGATGGGCGGCGCCGGAGGCGAGGGCACAAACCCCGAGCAGCTCTTCGCGGTGGGCTACGCCGCCTGCTTTCTGGGCGCGGTTCGTTTTGTCGGCGGGCGCGAGAAGGTGGCGGTGCCTGCGGACGCGTCTGTGACCTCGACTGTTGGTTTCGGCCCACGCGACGACGGGAAGGGGTTTGGAATCGAGGTCGCGCTGGAGATCGCGCTGCCGGGTCTGGAGCAGGCCGCAGCAGAAGACCTCGTCCAGAAGGCGCACGTGGTCTGCCCCTATTCCGAGGCGACGCGCGGCAATCTCGACGTCAAGCTGACCGTGAAGGTCTGAGGCGAGTGGCTACTTCGGCCCGCGGTAGCGGCGCGGCTCCGGCCGCGCTGCGGCCGCAGCAGGGGCGGGCTCGATCGAACCGGTGGCGATCGAAGGCTCGCGCATCGGCGGCAAAGGCACGCCGGGCTGCGCCAGAGCGGCCGTCTTCACGACGGGCGCTGCGGCGGCGCTCGCCGCCGGCGCTTTCGCCGAAGCTGCGGCCGCCGTGGCGACCGCGGGGCCGGGGCGGCCAACGGGCGGAAGCGGGATGACGGCCGGCATGGGCCGCGAAGGCCCGCGCATCTCAACCAGCGCGGCGGGAGCGCCGATCGCACGGGCTTCGGCGAAGGCCTGCGCGTCCCGCACAGGCGCCGCGGGAGCGGCCGACGCCACGCGACCGAAGCCGCCGACCGCGTCTCCCGCTGCGGCGATGCGGGCGTTAACGGCGGCGCCGTCCGCCTGCGGCCTTGTCGGAGCCGCCGCTGGCGCCGCGGCCGTCGCGGCGACCGGCGTCATGGCGGCGAGAACGGGCTGCGTGTTGGTCGCGATCACGCGCGTCGGAGCGGCGGGCGCGCTTGCCGCAGACGGTGCGGTCGAGGCGACGGTCGGGAAGGGCTTCGCGTTTCGGCCGAGACCGACCTGCGCGAGCAGTCCCTGGCGCTTGGCGTCGTAGTAGTAGCCGCTGGCGTAAAAGCGCACGGCGCGGTTGTGGTCGCCGCGGGCCACCTTGTAGGCGCCGGCCAGGTAGCGGACGCCGTAGGTCAGGTTGGTCTCGGCGTCGAGCAGCCCCTGGGGCGAGCCGTGGTAGCCCATCGCCCGGGCCGTCTGATGCTTGATCTGCATCAGGCCGTAGTGGCCGCGGTTGTAGGCGGCGGGATTGTACTTGCTTTCGCGGACGACCACCCGGCGTACGAGCGCCTCGGGCACACCGTTCGCCGCGGCGTGGCGCGCGATCATCGCGTCGAAGGCGACCGGCGCGGCGCGCTCGGCGGCGATCGCGCTCGGCGCGCACAGAGCGACCAGCGCCAGTCCCGCAATAGCCGATTTCACATTCCTGTCCCCGCGCCGTCGCAGAAGGGTCTTTGGTGACCCTCAAATGCGGCCGAACCGTGACTCGCCCAAATTTACGCCATATTCGGAGGCCGCTCAGACACTTAGGAAATCGTCCTCGCGGTTCAGCCACAGATTGAGGCTGGGGGGATGAACATCCATCAGCTTCCGGACCGTGCTCCGAAGCCAGAGGTGGCCGGGATCGCGGTCGAACGACGAGTGCCACAGCATCGACACCTGGACGTCCGGAAGGATCACCGGCGCGGGGCTGACGGCGAGCTCGAGCGCCTCGGCGAAGAACCGAGCGACCTTGGAATGCATGGTCGCGATGACCGGCGCCTGCTTCACCACGAAGGGCACCGCGGTGAAGCGCGGCGAGGTCAGCGCGATGGTGCGCGCGCGGCCGATCTTGGCGAGCGCGTCGTCGACCACGCCGTGGGCGCTCTCGACCAGACTGGTGAGCACGTGCGGCAGGCGGACGTAATCCTCGATCGTGATCGGCGGCTCGACGCCGACGAGCGCGGCGTTGAAGATGCAGAGATAGCTTTCCTTGTGGAGCAGCCGCCGTTTGTGGTGGGTCTGGCCTTCCTCGAACAGCCCGATCCCGAGTTCGATGCGGCCGTCGTCGACGTCCTGGAGGATGCGAAGGCGGTCGATCGACCGCAACAGCAGCTTCACTCCGGGGGCGGTCGCCTGCAGATGCGCCATCAGGGCGGGAACCAGCAGCACCTCGGTGCTGTCCGGCATGCCGATGACGAAGGTGCGGTCCGAGGTGGCGGGGTCGAAGGCGTCGTCCCGCAGCGTCAGTTCGGCGATCTGCGCGAGGGCGCCCCGTACCGGCAGGATCAGCGCCGTCGCCCGCGGCGTCGGCCGCATGCCGTCGGGGCCGCGCGTCAGGAGTTCGTCGCCGAACATGGTTCGGAGCCGTGCGAGCGCGTGGCTCATCGCCGACTGGCCGAGCCCGACGCGCGTCGCCGCCCGCGTGACGCTGCGCTCCGTCATCAGGGCGTCGAACGCCACGAGAAGGTTCAGATCGAGTTTCGACAGATTGACGTGGTCGAGGCTCAACGGCGGACCCGATCGGCTGGCGTCACGACGCCGCGACCATAAGGCAGCGGCGGCCGGCTCGCCATTGCGCCGGATGGGAAGAAACGGACGCCCCGCCGGGGGCGGACGGGGCGCCCGCCGTCACGACGGCCTCGTCAGCCGTCGACCGCCCCGCGCAAAGCCGCGAGACGGCCGACATACGCGACGGTCGCGGGAGCGGTTCACGCGCCGATCGGCGAACGACCAGACTCACCCGCGAAGCGGCACATGCGGCGCGGCGTGGCGCGGAAGCAGGCCGGTGAGCCGGGGGTCGTCGCTGATCTCGATCTTCTGGGCGTAGGCGCGAAACCCCATGCGATCGTAGAAGGCGAGGGCGCCGGGGGCGTCGAAGTTGCAGGTGTGCAGCCAGACGCGGCCGACGCCTGGCCGGAACGCCGCGACGAGCGCCGCGCGCATCAGCGCCCGACCGAGCCCGGCGCCGCCGGCCTCTTTCACCAGGCCGAAATAGACGATCTCGACCGACGCCTCGGACGGCGGCTCGAGCTCGGCGAAACCGATCTCTTCTTCCCCGCGCGTCATCAGCAGCAGCCGGCGCTCCGGCTGGTCGAGAAGCTCCTGAAGCGCCGCGTCCGTGAGCCGGAGGCGGTCGAACCACAGCCAGTCGTCGCCCACGCAGCGGAAGAGAGCGCGGTACCAGTCCGCTCGCGGACGTTCGACCGCGGAGATCGCTACTCCCGCCGGCAGCGCCGCCGGCGGCTCGTCGAGAGGGGCGGTCCGCTCGAGATAGGTGATGATGGCGGGGAGCCGATCGAAGGGGATGTCGTAGAGGCCGTTCGTGAGCGCGTTCATGCGGCTCGCCTTGAACGCTGGCGCGCAGGGCGTCAAGAGCCGCGCGGTCGCGTCAGGCTGACGGAGGCCGGAGCGCCGAACGTGGCGCGGAAATCGTGGGCGAAGTGCGCCTGGTCGGCGAAGCCCGCGGCGTGGGCGGCGGTGGTGAAGTTCGCGCCCGTCACGATCTCGGCGATCGCTCGCCGCATGCGCGTCCAGCTGCGGTAGCGGCGGAGCGGCACGCCGATCTCCGCCTTGAACAGATGCTGAAGCCGCGACGGCGACAGCCGGGCGGCGCGCGCGACCGCTCCAAGCGTGGGCGCCTCCTCCGCAGCGAGCGCGGCGACCGCCGCGGCGACGCGGGGATCGACCTCCCGGCGCGCACGGCCGCGGCCAAAGCCCAGCAGATCGTCGAGCGCCTCGGCCGCCCAGGCGACGCTGTCGGCGCGCTCGTAGAGCGCGCGGGCGAGCGATGTCGCCGTGGAGCGCCCCACGACCGCGCCGTCGCGCTCCTCGGCGTCGGTCACGAGGCTCGCGAGAGCGGTCGGGCCGCCTGCGTCCGGTTCGGCGTAGAGCACCATCACCGGTTCGCCGTCGAGCCGCAGCTCGTGGCTGAGCCCGGCGGGGACCATGGCGGAGCCGCAGGCGAGCCAGTCGCCGCCCTTGAGGCGCAGGCCGAAGGGGCCGCCGAGGCTCGACAGGAACACCGGCGCGCCGTGCTGGTGGGGGGCGTTGTAGACCAGCGGCCCGACGAACAGCGTCCGCCCGGCGTCGAGCCGCCACAGCGGCCCGAGGCGGCGGCTCGGAGGCGCGCCCGCAGCAGGTTCGTACAAGCGCGATCCCTCCCGACGGCCGTATCACTCGGCCTTGTCCGCAATCACCATCGAACCGGGGCGCGCCATGTTCAAGCCAGTCGAAGGCATCACCCGCCGCCGCGCCCTCGGGGCGGCCGGCGGCCTCGTCGCCATGCCCGCCCTGCTGCGCGCCGCGCCGGCGGAGGCGGCGCGGCCGCGCCTCGGATCGAGCGAGCCGCCGTTCCGCCGCTTCCAGCTCGGCGAGTTCGAGATCACGGTCGTCTCCGACGGCGCCGCCATGGTCGACGGCCCCTGGCCGATCGTCGGCGAGGACCGTCCGCGGGAGGAGGTCGAAGCGCTGATGCGCGCCAACCTCCTACCCCCAAGCCGGTTCCAGCCGGGCTTCAGCCCGATCGTCGTCAACACCGGCCGCGAGCTGGTGCTGATCGATACGGGCAACGGCTCCGAGGGCTTCATCCCGCGCCCTGCCGGCGGCCGCCTGGTCGAAAACCTCAAGGCGGCCGGTTTCGCGCCGGAGGACATCGACGTGGTGGCGCTGACCCACTGCCACGTGGACCACATCGGCGGGCTGATGGACGGCGGCGGCCCGACGTTTCCGAAGGCGCGCTATGTCGTCGGCGCGCTCGAGTACGATTTCTGGACCAAGGACGACCGCCTGAAGGCGCCGGAAGGCGGAAACGAGCTCAAGTCGGCGAAGCTGTTCCGCAAGACGATGCCGCCGCTCGCCGCGCGTACGACCTTCCTCAAGCCCGGCGAGGACGTCGTCGGCGGCGTCACCGCGCTCCCGGCCTACGGCCACACCCCCGGCCACTTCGCCTACCATCTCGAAAGCGCCGGCAAGCGCCTGCTCGCCTGGGGCGACTGCGCCCATCACGAGGTCGCTTCGCTCGCCCATCCGGAGTGGAGCGCGCTGTTCGACATGGACAAGGAGCAGGGGAAGGCGACCCGGGCGCGGGTCTACGACATGGCCGCGACGGAGAAGCTGCCCGTGCTCGGCTACCACACCTCTTTCCCTTCGCTCGGCTTTGTCGAACGCGCAGGGACGGCGTACCGCTGGCTTCCCGTCACCTACCAGTTCGCGGAGTGATTGCGCCCGGCGGTTGACGGGACGGCGGCGGCGTCGCCTGATCGCGGGATGCGCTACGTCCTGTTGGTTCTCCTCAGCTTCAACGCCGGCTATGTGGACGCCGCGGGCTTCCTAGCGCTGCACGGCTTGTTCACGACGCACGTCACTGGCAACTTCGTCACGCTCGGCGCCTCCGTCGCGATGGGCGCGACCGGGGTGCTCGCGAAGCTGCTCGCGCTGCCGCTGTTCTGCGTGGTGGTTCTGGTCGCGCGCCTCGCCGGTATCGGCATGGAGCGGCGCGGGTGGCCCGTGACGCGGGCCATGCTCGCGCTTCAGGCGCTGCTTCTCGCCGGCGCCGCAGCGCTCGCCGCGCGGCTCGGGCCCTTCCCGGACGGCGACGCCTGGCCGGCGCTCGCCACCGGAGGCGCGCTGGTCGCCGCCATGGCGATCCAGAACGCGGTGCACCGGGTCCGGCTCGCCAGCCTGCCGCCGTCGACGATCATGACCGGCACGACGACGCAGGTCATGGTCGACCTCGGCGACCTGATGCGGCCGATCCGCCCCGAGGCCCGCGCCGCCGCAAAGAAGCGCCTGGGACCCATGGCGCTCAGCCTTCTCGCGTTCGCGGTCGGCTGCGGCGCCGGTGCGCTGGTCTATGTCGCGATTCCGATCTGGTGCTTCGTTCCGCCGCCAATCGTCGCTCTGTTGACCATTGGATTTGCGGGCGAGAGCGCGACGGAGGCTCGATCCGCGGCAGCAAAGCCGTAGAGCGACAAGGCATGCGCCTTTGGTCGAATAAATAATTATCCGTGTCGATATTGAGTATGAATGCAACCGGTTTGTTTCATGCTGCGGTGCACCGCATATTGCGCTCCAGAGACGGCGGGGTTGGTCCCGCCGACACATTCATCAGGACGCAAGCCATGACCCGCATCGCCTCCGTCGCCGCCGTTCTGGCGACCCTCATCTCCACCTCCGCCTTCGCCGGCGAGCTCTCCTCGATCGTCGACGCTCCCAAGGCGCCGGTCCGCGCGAGCGCGGCCAACGCCGCGGCCGTCCAGAGCCCCGGCACCGTGGGCGCCATGCACCTCGCTGCCGACGGCGTCGCCACCAGCGGCGCGGACGTTCGCCGCGACAGCCGCGGCCTCCTGACGGCCGCCAACGCCTCGTGGCGCGCCGTTCCGGTCGTGACCGTCGACGCTCTGGTCACGAAGCCCGGCACGTAAGTTTCCGGATCTAGGACGAACTGAAAACGGCGGCGCGTCCTTGGACGCGCCGCCGTTTCTTTTTGCGCCGCGCCGTGACGCTCAGATGCTTGCGATGGTCTTCAGCCGCGCCCGCGGGTGGATCTCGTTCTGCGACATCACCGAGGTCTGGTTGCGGAAGCGCTCGACGATCGAGCGCACGAACGGCCGCACCGCCGCCGAGGTCAGCAGGACGGGGGACTCGCCGAGCTTGGCGGCGTCCTCGAAACGGTCGCGCACGAGGCCGATGAACTCCTGCAGCTTCGACGGCGCCATCGCGAGCGTCTTCTCCTCGCCCGTGCCCACGATCGATTCCGCGAAGGCCTGCTCCCAGACGGGCGACAGCGTGACGAGGGGCACGTAGCCGCCGTAGGACTGGTGCTGGGCGCAGAGCTGACGCCCGAGCCGCATGCGCACGTGCTCCACGATCTGCGCCGGGGCGCGGGTGAACGACACCGCTTCGGCGATGCCCTCGAGGATGGTTCCGAGGTCGCGGATCGAGACCCGCTCGTTGAGCAGCAACTGCAGCACGCGCTGAATGCCTGTGGTCGAGATCTGGCTCGGGACGATGTCGTCGACCAGCTTGCCCTGCTCCTTCGGCAGGTCCTTCAAAAGCTTGCTGACCTCGCCGTAGGACAGCAGGTCCGGCATGTTGCCCTTGATGATCTCGTTGAGATGGGTCGAGAGCACCGTGGTGGCGTCGACCACCGTGTAGCCGAGGATGGTCGCCTCCTCGCGGAGCGACGCGTCCACCCAGGTCGCGGGCAGGCCGAAGGTGGGCTCCACCGTGTGCACGCCCGGCAGGCTCACTTGGCGGCCGTTCGGGTCCATCACCATGAACTGGCTGGGATAGACGGAGCCGGTCCCGGCCTCGACCTCCTTCACCTTCATCGAGTAGGCGTTTGGCTGGAGCTGCATGTTGTCGAGCAGGCGCACCTGCGGCATCAGGAAGCCCATCTCGCCGGCGATCGAGCGGCGGAGCGCCTTGATCTGCTCGGTGAGCTTGTCGGGCGCGCCGTCCTTGGATTCGACAAGCGGCAGCAGCGCGAAGCCGAGCTCGATCTTGACCTCGTCCATCTTGAGCGCGGCCGAGACCGGCTCCTCCTCGGCGCCCGCGGTCGAGCCCGCCCCCGAGCCCGGCTTGCCCTCGTTCGCCATCGTCGCGATGCGCTTCAACTCCTCCACGGCGTTGCTCTTGGAGGCGCGATACGCCAGCCATCCGGCGCCGCCGGCGAGGCCCATGAAGGGAATGAGGGGGATGCCCGGCAGCAGCGCCATGACCGCCATGACGGCGGCCGCGATGCCGAGCGCCTTCGGATAGCCGGACAGCTGCTTGACCAGCGCGCGGTCGGCGGAGCCCGAGACGCCGGCCTTGGAGACGAGCATGCCGGCGGCGGTCGAGACGATCAGCGCCGGAATCTGGCTGACGAGGCCGTCGCCGACGGAGAGCAGCGTGTAGGAATGCGCGGCGTCCGCGAAGCCGAGGCCGTTCTGGCCGACGCCGATGATGATGCCGCCGATCACGTTGATGAAGGTGATCAGCAGGGCTGCGATCGCGTCGCCGCGCACGAACTTCGACGCGCCGTCCATGGCGCCGAAGAAGGTCGATTCGTCCTCGAGCTCCTTGCGGCGGGTCTTGGCGGTCGCTTCGTCGATCAGGCCGGCGGAGAGGTCGGCGTCGATCGCCATCTGCTTGCCGGGCATGGCGTCGAGGGTGAAGCGCGCGGCGACCTCGGCGATGCGGCCCGAACCCTTTGTGATGACGACGAAGTTCACGATGATCAGGATCGCGAACACGATGATGCCGATGACGAAATTGCCGCCCATCACGAAGTTGCCAAAGGCTTCGATGACGTGGCCGGCGGCGTCCGTGCCCTCGTGTCCGTGGCCGAGGATCAGCCGCGTCGAGGCGAGGTTGAGCGCCAGCCGCAGCATGGTCGCGACCAGCAGAATCGTGGGGAACGCCGAGAATTCCAGCGGCTTCTCGATGAACAGCGCGGTCATCAGGATCAGCACCGACAGGATGATCGAGACCGCAAGCAGCAGGTCGAGGATCAGCGGCGGCAGCGGGACGATCAGCACGCACAGGATGACGAGGACGCCGAGCGCGAGCCCCATGTCTCCGGTGCGCAGGAATCCCCAGGCTTTCGAAAGGCTTGGGGGCAGGGCGAAGCCGTTTCCGACGGCGACCGGGGGCGCCCCCCGATCCGCCGCCACCGTCACGTCCGACATGCTTCGCCCCGCAATTCTCGCATTCCGCTCGGCAGAAAATGCCGCCCCTATGGTTGACGAGAGGTTAACGCGGGGTTGCCGCGCGGGTTACAGCATTCCGGACACGACCCCGACGCTGATCGCGATGATGACGGTGTTGAAAACGAAGGACACGATCCCGTGGACCAGCGTCAGCCGTCGCATCGCGGTCGAGCGGGTCGCGCAGTCCGAGACCTGGAAGGTCATGCCGATGACGAAGGCGTAATAGGCGAAGTCGTCGAACACCGGAGGCTCGTCTCCGGGGAAGTCGATCGCCGGCGCGTCGGGCCCGGCGGCGTAGCAGGCGTGGGCGTAGTGCGCGGCGAACACGGTGTGCACCAGCCCCCAGGAGCAGAGGATGGTGACCGCGGCGAGCGCCAGCACCGCGCCCGAGCTCTTGTCCGTCACCATATCGAAGATCGAGAGCACGCTGACGGCCGACGCCGCGGTGAGGATCAGCGTGATCGCCGTCCGGCCCTCGTCCTCCTCGGCGGACCACGCCTTGAAGGTCTCCGCCGGGACCGCCCGAAGCCGCAGCCAGACGCCGGCCGCGTAGGCGAGCGCGCCCGCGTCCCAGCCGAGCGCGGTGGCGATCGCCGGCGGCGCGAGGAGCGCCGCGGTAAGGCCGACGACGAGCCCGACCGCGCAGGCGGTCGCGATCCGCAGTCCGTGTCCGCGCCAGCCTGTCATGTCCGCCGTCTCCGCCCGCGTCGCTCAAAGCCCAAGATGGCGCGGCCGGGCCGGATGTCGCTAGCGACGGCCGATGGAGGACCTCAAGGTATGGGGCGCCGAGCCCTTACGCCGCCGCGACGCCGCCCTGGGGCGGCGGGATGGCGAAGCCCTCGTCGTCGTACTGGTTGAGCTTGTTGCGCAGGGTCCGGATCGAGATGCCGAGGATGTTGGCCGCGTGCGTGCGGTTGCCCTGGGTGTGGCCGAGCGTGTCGATGATGAGCTCGCGCTCCATGTCCGCCACCGTGCGGCCGACGAAGCTGCGCGTCACGCTCTCCGCCGTCTCCAGCGCGCGCGCCGCGAGGCCGGTCTCGCGGCCGGGGGCCGGCGCGCCGTCGGGGCTCAGGATCGCCTCCGCGCCGATCTCCGGTCCGGTCGCGAGCAGCACCGCGCGGTGGATGGTGTTCTCGAGTTCGCGCACGTTGCCGGGGAAGCGCGAGCGCATCAGGCTCACCCGCGCCTCCGCCGAGATCGGCCGCAGCGGCAGGCCGTTCGCCGCGGCGTACTTCTTGGCGAAGTGCGTCGCGAGCGCGGCGACGTCGGTCGGGCGCTCCCGCAGCGGCGGGATCTTCAGCGTGACCACGTTCAGCCGGTAGAGCAGGTCCTCGCGGAACGTGCCTTTGCGCACCTCGTCGGCGAGGTTGCGGTTCGAGGTCGCGATCACGCGAATGTCGACCGGCACCGGCTTCGCGCCGCCAACGCGGTCGATCACCCGCTCCTGCAGCGCGCGCAGCAGCTTGGCCTGCAGGCGGATGTCCATCTCGGAGATCTCGTCCAGCAGCAGCGTGCCGCCCGAGGCCTCCTCGAACTTGCCGATGCGGCGCGCGGAGGCGCCGGTGAAGGCGCCCTTCTCATGGCCGAACAGCTCGCTCTCGAGCAACTGCTCCGGGATCGCAGCGCAGTTGACCGAGACGAAGGCCTTGCCGGCGCGCGGCGACTTCTGGTGGACGTGGCGGGCGAGCATCTCCTTGCCCGAGCCGCTTTCGCCGGCGATCAGCACGCTGGCCGAGGAGGCCGCGATCTGGGTCGCAAGCTGGACCACGGCGACCATGGCCGGGTCGCGGAACACGAAGTCGCGGTTGTCGTCGGAGACCGCCGCCAGCACCGCCGCGATCAGCTCCGGATCGGGGGGGAGGGGGATGTACTCCTTCGCGCCCGCCCGGATCGCGGCGACGGCGGCGCTCGCGTCGTTGTCCACGCCGCAGGCGACCACGGGCACGTGGAAGCGCTCGGCTTCGAGCTGGGTCATCAGGTCGCGCACGTCGAGCGCGACGTCGACCATGATCAGGTCGGCGCCGCGGCCGGCGCGCAGCGTCCGCATCGCCTGGTCGACGCTTTCGGCGTGGGTGACGGCGGCGCCGCGGTTCATGGCGATCCGCGTGGCGGCGGTGAGTTGGCCCTTCAGTTGGCCGACGATGGTGAGGCGCATGGCGTGTCCTCCGCTCAGGTCCGGTCGGGCTTGATGATTTCGGTCATGGTCACGCCGAGCCGCTCGTCGACCAGCACCACCTCGCCGCGAGCGACCAGGCGGTCGTTGACGAAGATGTCGATGGCCTCGCCGACCTTGCGGTCGAGCTCCAGCACGGCGCCGGGCTTCAGGCGCAGCATCGAGCCGACGTCGATCCGTGCGCGTCCGAGCACGGCGGAGACCGAGACCGGCACGTCGAACACCGCCTCGAGGTCGGCGGCGCCGCGGGTCTCGTGCGATTCGTCGTCCTTGCGCTTGGCCGGCGTCGAGAAGTCGACATCGTTGTCGAGCTCGGGCAGCGGGATGTCCTTGCCGGCGCTCATGGCGTCGCTCCTTCGATGTCGTCGGCGCCGCCCTCGGCGGCGAAGTGCTGCGCGATCGCGTCGTCGATCGCGCGGGCGACCGCCTCGGAATCGCGCACGACGCCGCCGTCCGCCCATTCCAGGCGCACGTCGCCCTTAGCGACCTCGGGGTCGCCGAGGACGATCAGCCGGCCGGCGAAGCCGCGCTCATGCGCCATGGACGCAAGCTGCTCGCGCACCTGCTCGACGACGTCGGGCGTAACGCGCACGGCGACGTGGGGCGCCTGGCGAAGCTCCAGGAAGCACGCCTCGGCGGCGGCCTCGATCTCGGCCATCGGCGCGCGGGCGACAGCGGCGCCGGCGATCTTCCGGGCGAGGGCGAGCGCGAGCGCCACCCCCTCGCGCTCGGCGACGCGCGCGCGCGCGTCCGCCTGGGCCAGGGCCTCCGCGAGCCGCGCCCCGAGGCTCTCCACCGCGGCGGTCAGGCGGGCGGAATCGGCGTCGCGCGCCGCCTTGCGGCCGTCGGCCTCGCCGCGGCGGAACGCCGAGGTCTCGGCCTTCTTGAGAGCCGCCTCGTGGTCCTCCAGCGAGACCATCGCAGGGCCCTGGGGGGCGGCCGGCGCTTTCGGGGCCGGCGGCGCGCCGAAGTCCTGGTTGAACAGGAAGCGCGCCGGGCGCGGGCGCCCGTCGTCGCGCGGGGAGGGGAGGTCAGTAGACAAAGTCGTCCTCCTCCTTGTTCTTCGAGATCACGATCTCGCCCGAGGCCGCCAGATCCTTGGCGACGCCGACCAGGATCGCCTGGGCCTCGTCGACGTCCTTCAGGCGAACGGGGCCGAGCGCCTCCATGTCGTCCGACATCATCTTCGCGGCCCGGCTCGACATGTTCCCCATGAAGAAGTCGCGCATGGCCTGGCTCGCGCCCTTGAGCGCGACGGCGAGCTTGTCGCGCGGGGCGTCGCGCAGCAGGGTCTGGACGCCGGCCGCGTTCAGCTTGGCGAGGTCGTCGAAGGTGAACATCAACTGCTTGATGCGGTCCGCGCTCTCCTTCGCCTCCTCGTCGAGCTTCGTCAGGAAGCGCGTCTCGGTCTGGCGGTCGAAGGAGTTGAAGATCTCGGCGACCTGCTCATGCGGGTCGCGCCGCGAGGTCTGGGACAGGTTCGACATCAGCTCGGAGCGGAGCGTCTGCTCGACGCGCTCGAGGATGTCCTTCTGCACGTTCTCCATGGCGAGCATGCGCTTGACCACGTCGAGCGCGAAGTCTTCCGGCAGGATCGACAGCACGCGGCCGGCCTGTTCGGCGCGGATCTTCGACAGCACCACGGCGACGGTCTGCGGATACTCGTTCTTGAGGTAATTCGCGAGCACCGCCTCCTGCATGTTGGAGAGCTTCTCCCACATGGTGCGCCCCGCCGGACCCCGGATCTCCTCCATGATGGTGCCGACGCGGTCCTTCGGCAGGAAGCGCGCGAGCAGGCGCTCGGTCGAGTCGAAGTTGCCCATCAGCGCGCCCGCGGCCGAGAGCTGCCCGACGAAATCCACCAGCAGGGTCTCGACCTTCGCCATCTCGATCGACCCGAGGCTCGCCATGGCCGAGGAGACCTCGCGGATCTCGTCGTCCTCGAGCAGCTTCCAGATCGGCGCGCCGTGCTCGTCGCCGAGCGCGAGCATCAGCACCGCCGCGCGCTCGACGCCCGTCAGCGAACGGTCGGTCGTGGCGACCGCGGTGGAGCGGGCGGGAACGCGGGCCATCTCAGGCGGGCTCCTGCAGCCACTGGCGGATGATGGCGACCGTCTCGTTCGGATTGTTCTGCACCAGCTCGCCGATGCGCTGGACCGACTGCGACTGCACGCGGCCGGACAGCTCGGCGATCGCGATCCGCTGGGCCGCCTCCGCGTCCGTCCCGGCGGGGAGCCCCGCGACCGAGCCGTCGGGCGAGGCGAGGGCGGGGGTCCCGCCGGCCGTCAGCTGGACGACGCCGCCCGCGCCGCCGGCGTCGCCGGCGCCAACAATGCTGACGCCGCCGGCGCCGTTGGCGACGAGCATGACCCGGTCGGGCGACAGCGCCTTGCGCACCAGCGGGCGGACCACGACGAGAAGGACCAGCACGGTGAGCAGCGCGAGCACCCCGAGCTCGGCCCAGCGCATCAGGTCGTCGCGGCTGAAATCGAACATGCCCGGCGCGTCGCCCGCGCTCTGCGAGGCGGGCATGGTGGCGAAGCGGAGGTTGACCACCTCGAGCACGTCGCCGCGGGCCTGGTCGAAGCCGACGGCGGAGCGCACCAGCGCGCCGATGCGGTCGAGCTCCTCCTGGCTGCGGGGGGCGTAGGCGGCGTCGCCGTTGGCGCTTTGCGTGTAGACGCCATCGACGAGCACCGCGACCGAGATCCGCTTCAACCGGCCCGCGTCCTTCACCTCGGTGCGGGTGGTGCGGGAGATCTCGTAGTTCACAACCTCTTCGGTCTTGTTGGAGGCGTCCTTCGGCCCGGTCGCGGCCGGAGCCTGGGCCTGAGCGGCGGCGCCGTTCGGGATCTGGTTCCCGACCGACACCGTCTGGTCGACGGGCTGGCTCGACTGCGAGCTCTCCTCCCGCGTCTGCGTAGAACGCACCACGCGGCTTTCGGGATCGAAGGTGTCGGCGGTGACGGTGGACTTTGTATTGTCCATCTCGGCCCGCACCTCGACGCGGGCGCGGTCCGGTCCGACGATGCGGCCGAGAATCGCCTCCGCGCGCTCGCGCAGGCGGCGCTCGAGCGTCACGGTGCGCTCCTCCGCCGCCGCCGTCCCGCCGTCCTCGCCCTCGGCGCCGTCCGCGAGCAGGCGTCCGCCCTCGTCGACCAGCGAGATCTTCTCCGGCTTCAGGCCCTGCACGGCCGAGGCGACCAGATGGCGGATGGCGCGCACCTCGCCGCCGTCGAGATCGCCGCGGACCCGCACCACGATCGAGGCGGAGGGCTGCGGCGCGTCGCGCGTGAACAGCGGCTTCTCGGGAATCACCAGATGGACGCGCGCGGCGTCCACCCGGTTGAGCGAGCTGATGGAGCGGGCGAGCTCGCCTTCGAGCGCGCGCAGGTGATTGACGTTCTGAACGAAGCTCGTCGCGGAGAAGCCGTCGCCCTTGTCGAAGATCTCCCAGCCGACGCCGCCGCCGGAGGGCAGGCGCTTTTCGGCGAGGCCCATCCGGAGCTTCGCCGCGTTCTCCTTCGGCACCAGGATGCCCGCGCCCTCGTTGCGGAGCTCGTAGGGCACGTTCTGCTGCTCGAGCTCCTTGATGATGGCCGCCGAGTCGGTCATCGACAGATCGGTGAACAACGCCACCATCTGCGGCTGGGAGAAGCGCACGATCGTAAAGGCGAAGAAGCCGACGAGCGCGAGGGCGACGGCGAGCATCGCGGCGATGCGGCCGGCCCCAAAGGAACGCAAGAATCCGACGAACCCGTTCACTGCCGTCTCCCGGCGCGCCGCCGCTGGTCGGTCACGCGCCACCCGGCAAGATTTGCCTGCCGTATGGTAAACGGGTCGTTAACGGCCGCCCGCCGGGGCGGGGCGCAAACGAAAACGCCGGCGCGAGGCGCCGGCGTTGGTCACGTTCTGATCTTGAGGAGATCAGGCCCGATACTGCTGGATCCGCGTGGTGCGCAGGCCCGCAAGGCCGTGTCGGTCGATCGAGGCCTGCCATGACAGGAACTCCTCGACCGTGAGGGTGTAGCGCTGGCAGGCCTCCTCCAGGCTCAGAAGCCCGCCGCGCACTGCGGCGACGACTTCGGCCTTGCGGCGGATGACCCAGCGTTTCGTGTCGGAAGGGGGCAAATCGGCGATCGTCAGCGGACTACCGTCCGGTCCGATCACATATTTGGTCCGCCCGCGATGCAATTCCGTCATCGGTACTCTCACACGCGACTTTCCCGTCTTCGATGACGTTACGTCGGTGGATTTAACATTTACCTAAGCGGAAAAGCCGATTTCGACCGGTCTCCAAAGGTTAAAAACTAGTAATTCAAACTTTAACGAATTATGATCTTTGCGTTCTGCTAGTCGACGGCCGGCGGAGGCAAAATTTTCCTACCCCGGCAGAAATCGCCGGGCGTGAGGTCGGCCAAAGCCCTCATTTTCCAAGCGCTTTCGATGGCATGCCGATTGCGACCTGTGGGGCGTCCGCGTCCTGGTCCCGCTCATGCCGCATCCCGTCTCGTCCAGCTCAAGCGTCCAGGCACCGGTTCCGCCGGCCCCGTCGGCGCGCGCCGCGCAGGCCGACGACGACTTCGCGCGGGCGCTCGATGCAGCGAATTCCGCCGCGACGGACGAATTTGGAGCCGGCGATTCTTTCGCAAGCCCGCGAGCCCCGTCCAACCCGCGCACGCGCGCCGTGGACGACAGGGAATCCGCGGAGCAGGACATAAGCGAGACCGAACGGCGCTCGGCGCGCCGCGGCGAAGCCTCGCCGGACGTGGTGCTCGCCCTGGCGCTTCCGCCTCTCGCAATCCCCGCGACGCCGGCGGAAGGCGCGGCCGTTGCGGCGTCGACCGGCGATGTCCCCGCGACGCCGACCGCGACGGACCCGCACGCGCCCGCTCGCGCGCAACAGAAGATCGTCGCGAATCCGACCGCGCAGGCCTCCGGCGAGCCAAACGCGACGGGGGAGGGGATCGTGTCGCTGGTCGGGACGACCGATCCGGACCCCGCGGGCGAGACAGACTCCGCAAATCCATCCAAGGCCTCGGCCGACGCCGGTGATACGGCGGCCAAGCCTGCCGTCGGTCCGTCGGTGGCGACCGCGCATCAGGCCGCGGTCGCGGCGGGCGTCGCCGCGACGCCTGCGACGCAGGGCGCCTCCTCGGACCCGCTGGCGCCGACCGCCTCCGACCCCGCCGTCGCGGCCCCGGACCCGACCGCGCCGTCCCTCGGCGACGGCGCCTCAACGGATGCGGGCGGCGGCGACGGCCAGCAGGGCGCCGGCGGCCAGACCCACGGCTCCAAGGCGACCGAGGCTCAGGCCCCTGCGACGCTCCAGAACAACGGCGCCGCGACGTTCTCCTCTTCTTCTTCCGCCGTCCCGTCGATCGATCCCGGGGCGGCGCGGCCGACGCAAAGCGTTGCGGCAGCCGCCCAGACCGCGCCGCAGGCGACGGCCGCGCTGGCGTCAGCCGTCGTGTCGAACGCTGTCGCGGCGGCCAGCGCCGGCCTGCGGCGCACCCGCTTCGAGGTGCAGCTTGATGGCGCCGACCTCGGCCGCATCGACGTCCGGCTCGACATCGGCCGCGGCGGCCGCGTCGGCGCGAAGCTCACCGTCGACAGCGCCGAAGCGCGCGACCTTCTGCAGAACGACGCCCGCGCGCTCCAGCGCACGCTCGAGCAGGCCGGCTTCCGGCTGCCCGAGGGAGGCTTCACCGTCGAGGTGCGCTCGGGCGGCGCGGACGCCGGCGACCGGCAGGCGCGGCGCGAGCCGGCCGGCGGCCTCCCGGACGGGAACGAGACCGACACCCCCATCGGGCGCGACGCCGCCCCCATCGCCTATCGCCCGCTCCGCGCCGCGGCGTCGGCGCTGGACGTCCGCGTCTGAGCCGAAGGATCTCCTGATGTCGATCACCGCGACCTCCACCTCGACCTCCGCTTCCGCGAGCACCTCGGTCGCAAGCTCGACGCTCGCGAGCAACTTCGACACCTTCCTGACGCTGCTGACCACGCAGTTGCAGAACCAGAACCCGCTGGACCCGCTGGACACCAACCAGTTCACCCAGCAGCTTGTGCAGTTCGCCGGCGTCGAGCAGCAGCTGCAGTCGAACACGACCCTCAGCGCGATCCTGAGCGCCACGCAGACGGCGGGCTCCGACACCGCCGTGGGCCTCGTCGGCAAGACCGTGACGGCCGCCGGCGACACCGCGACGCTCACGAACAACAAGGCGAGCTGGAGCCTGACCTCGGCCGAGGACGACGTCACGGCGACGGTGAAGATCCGGAACGCCGACGGCGACCTGGTGGCCACCAAGACGGTGGCGCTCGACAAGGGCACGGCGACCTTCACCTGGGACGGCAAGCAGACCGACGGCTCCGCCGCCAAGGCCGGCGACTACACCGTCACCGTCAGCGGCGTGGACAGCGCCGGAAACGGCTCCGAGGTCAGCACCGAAGTGACGGGGGTCGTCGACGGCGTCGACTTCAGCGGCGACATCCCGGTCCTGCTGATCGGCAGCCTCACCGTGCCGCTGAGCGCGGTCACCAAGGTGAAGGCGACGACCGCGTCCAGCTCCTGAGCGACCGCGCCACGACCATCTCAAACGACGGCTCCGCTCGCCGCGACGCCCGCTCGAGGCGGTGACGCCCCGGGACGCGTTCGCGCCCGCGCTTTCGCTCCTGCATGCGCGATCCAGAAAACGCTGATTGATCGGGACGAAAGTATCGATAGGTCGTAGATGCCCTCTCGCTGTTACTGTGCACGCACAAGATCTGAAACGTCGCAGATGTAGCATTCAGGGGGCTGTGATGCTTGATGTTTTTGGCGGCCTGTTGCGCAGGCGAACGCCCGCGGTCGTGCTCGGCGTGGTCGCATCGGTCGCGGTCGGAGGGCTGGCGGTCGCCGTGACCAGTGACAGTTTTGTCGACGCGGACGTGCAGACGGGCTTTTTTTCGATCGCGCCGCATGCCTTAGCGCCGGTCGTCACCAGCGGTTTTGGGCAATACGGCTGGTTCCCGAGCTTGGTTCGCGTGAATCCCAACTACGCTCAGGGAAACGTGTGCGTGTCGGCAGGCGTTCATCTGCCCGACGAAGCGGTCATGACGAGCATGAACGTCTTTTACTCGTCGCCATCCACGCTTGGAGCAATGAGCGTCGTGCTGCAGAGGGTCAACTTGCAGATTGGTGAGGTCACGACGATTTTCGACCTCGCTCGGATGCCCACGACGGCCGACGCGCGGACGGCGATCGTCATACCCATCAAAGAACGGTACCGGCTCGTGAAGAACAATCTATACGCCTATGGCTTGGTGAGCTGTATGGGCCCACGCGACGCCTTCAGCGCGGCGCGGATCGCCTACCGATCTCGAAAAGCCGGTAGCTGACGCTACGGATCGAGCGCTGGGACGCGGCAGGCGCAGGACCGACGACGACCGATGGCGAACAAGCTGAAGGGGGCGGCGCTCGCCTTCTATCACTCGACCTACGAACCGGCGCTCGCGTTGGCGCTCGGCCGGCGGCGCGTCGCCGGCTTCGAGTGCGCGGCGGTCGGCGGCCCGCCCGAGATCGCGATCCACCCCCATCGCGTCGCGGGCTGCGGCCCGGACTGCGGCTTCGATGGGGGCGAGCGCCGCCGCGTGGTCGCGCGCTATGCGGTGAAGGCGCGCGGGGAGGGCGCCTGGGACCAGACGCTCGGGCGCATCGCGCGGCGTCTGTCGCTGACGCCAATGGCGATCGACCTCGACCGGTTCGTCTCCGCCGCCGCTTTCGACGCGGCGGTGAAGCGCCGCTCGTCGCGCACCCTTCCGAAGATCCGCAAGGCGGCGAAGATGGGCTACGTGGCCGAGCGCTTCTCCGTGCACGCCCATGTCTACGACATCCACGCCGTGCGCACGTCGATGCGCTCCCGCGCCGCGGGCCCCGTGCTCGACTACTGGTTCCTGAAGCCGGAGGACGTCGCGAAGCCGGCAGGCCGGCCCGCGACCTGGCGCATGCCGAAGTGCCCGCGGCACTGGACGCTGTGGTGGGGCGTGTTCCTGCCCGAGCCCGGACACGTTCAGGGCGCGGTGAAGGTCGATCGCCGGCTCGTCGCCTACATGAAGCTGATGCGCATCGGCGACGTGCTGCACTACACCGACCTGATGGGCCACGGCGAGCATCTCGGCCACGGCGTCATGAACCTGCTGCACGACGCCGTTATCCGCTGGCTGATCGAGAGCGGGGAGCCGCTCGCCGAAGGCGTGCGCGTCGTGCTCTACGGCGCGGCCGAGCATGGCGGGGAGGGGCTTCTGACATGGAAGAAGCGGGCCGGTTTCGAGCCGATCCGACTGATCCTCGCGCCGGCGCCGGACAGATAAGCGGCCGCCCCGCTTTCGCGAGGCCGCCGCGCGCGGTAAAGACCTGCCGCAACGCATCATGGCTGGACACGCCTTGACCCCGACCGTCGATCTCGATCTGCCCGGCGCGCCCGCCGACACGCGCGTCGTGGTCGCCATGTCCGGCGGCGTCGATTCCTCCGTCGTGGCGGGGCTGCTGGCGCGCGCGGGCTATGACGTCGTCGGCGTCACGCTGCAGCTCTACGACCATGGCGCCGCGACCGCCCGCAAGGGCGCCTGCTGCGCCGGCCAGGACATCCACGACGCCCGGCGCGTCGGGGAGACGCTCGGCATCCCGCATTACGTGCTCGACTACGAGCAGCGGTTTCGCGAGGCGGTGATCGACCCCTTCGCCGCGAGCTACCTCGCCGGCGAGACGCCGATTCCCTGCGTCGCCTGCAACCAGACCGTCAAGTTCGTCGACCTGCTGCAGACCGCTCGGGATCTCGGCGCCGCAGCCCTCGCCACCGGCCATTACGTCGCGTCGCGCGCGCTGCCGGGCGGCGGCCGCGGACTCTACCGCCCCGTCGACGCCGACCGCGACCAGACCTACTTTCTCTACGGCACGACGCCGGACCAGCTGTCGCTGCTGCGTTTCCCGCTCGGCGGCCTGCCGAAGCCCGCGGTGCGCGAGGTCGCGCGCGAACTGGGGCTGATCGTGGCTGACAAGCCCGACAGCCAGGACATCTGCTTCGTGCCGAACGGCCGCTACGCCGACATGATCGAGAAGCTGAAGCCCGGCGCCGCCGAGCCGGGGCCGGTCGTGCACATCGACGGCCGCCGGCTCGGGACCCACGACGGCGTGCTGCGCTACACCGTCGGCCAGCGTCGCGGCCTGAACCTCTCTGTCGGCGAGCCGCTCTATGTCGTGCGCATCGACGCCGGCGCGAAGACGCTGGTCGTCGGCCCGCGCGAGGCGCTGGAGACGCGGACGATCCGCCTGCGCAACATGAACTGGCTCGGCGACGGCGCCTTCGAGGACGTCGCGGGGCTCGCCGTGCGCGCCCGCGTGCGCTCGACGCGGCCGGCGGTTCCCGCGCGGCTCACGGCGCTCGGGCCGGCCGAGGCCGAGGTGGAGCTGCTCGACGGCGAGAGCGGCGTCGCGCCGGGGCAGGCGTGCGTGGTCTACGACGAGGCGACAGGCGAGCGGGTGCTCGGCGGCGGGATCGTTCGGCCTCAGCCGCGCGTTCCCGCGGCAAATGAAGCGGCGAGCGAGGCCATGCGGTGAGCGTCCAGTACGATCTGGAAGGACAGAAGAAGGCCTACGAGATCTGGGCCAAGTTCTACGACAAGGTCTATGTGCGGTTTCTGGCCGACGGCCAGAAGAAGGCCGCGGCCGCCGCCGCCGCCTGTGGTCCGGACATCCTCGAGGTCGGCGTCGGCACCGGCCTCGTGCTGCGCTACTACCCGTCGACCTCGCGCGTCGTCGGCGTCGATCTCTCCGAGCACATGCTGGCGAAGGCGCGCGAGAAGGTGGTGGCGCAGGGCCTCACCCAGGTCCGCGGGCTCTCCGTCATGGACGCCTGCAACCTCGGCCTGCCCGACGCCGCGTTCGACGCCGTCACCGTGCCCTTCGTCATCACGCTGGTGCCGAACCCGGAAGCCGCTCTCTCCGAGATGCGCCGGGTGCTGAAACCCGGCGGCGAGATCATCGTGGCGTCCAAGATGGGCGCCGAGGACGGGCTGCTCATGAAGGTCGAAGCGGCGCTCGCGCCTGTGGTGAAGACCGTCGGCTGGTCCACCGACTTCAAGGTCTCGCGCCTCGCCGCCTGGGCCGCCACCACGCCCGACATGAGCGTCGTCGAGGTCGTCTCGATCTTCCCCGCGCCGTTCTTCAAGATGATCCGGATCAAGCGGGCGGGGTGACCGCGGGCCGCGGTCATTCGCGCTGGCGGCTCCAGATCTCCTTGTCGATCCTGCCCTCGAGCTCGGGCATCGAACTTGCGAGGAAGGTTGGGGTCTTTCCCGCGCGCCGCTGCGCGAAATAGTCCTTGGTCAGCCTCGACACGAGGCCGGACAGCAGGCAGATCGCGATCAGGTTCACTGTCGCCATGAGGCCCATGGAGGCGTCCGCTGCATTGAAGACCGTCGCGACCGACTCGTAGGCGCCCCAGACCACCATCAGCATCACCGCGATCCGCAGGATCGTCTTGCCGGCTTTACTGTCGATCCCGAGAAACACGAGCGCATTCTCGGCGTAGGAGTAATTGCCGATGATCGACGTGAACGCGAAGAAGAAGATCGCGATGGCGACGAAGTAGGGGCCCGCCCAGCCGATGTGGTGCTCCATGGCGGTCTGCGTCAGCTGCGTGCCGGTGAGGCCGGAGCCCGGAGCGAGCGCGCCGGACAGCAGGATCAGCAGCGCGGTCGCGGTGCAGATGAGGATCGTGTCGATGTACACGCCGAGCGCCTGCACGAAACCCTGGCTGACGGGGTGGTGCGGGTCCGGCGTCGCGACGGCTGCGATGTTGGGCGCCGAACCCATGCCGGCTTCGTTCGAGAACAGCCCGCGTTTGACGCCGTTCAGCATCGCGGCGGCGACCGAACCTGCGACGCCGCCCGCTGCAGGACCGAAGCCGAACGCGCTTTTGACGATGAGGGCGATCAGCGCCGGAACCTCGGAAATGTTCACGGCGACGGCGTAGAGCGCGACGCCGAGGTAGCCGACGGCCATGAACGGCACCACGATTTCCGCCACGCGCGCGATCATCGGGATGCCGCCGAAGATGATGAGGGCGGACAGAAGCGCCAGCACGACGCCGGTCGTGAGCTTGGGCGCGCCGAAGGCGCCCTCCATGGCGTCGGCGATCGAGTTCGCCTGCACCGCGTTGAACACCAGGCCGAAGGACAGGATCAGGCAGATCGAGAACACCGCGCCGGCCCAAGGCGCCTTCAGGCCCTTGGCGATGTAGAACGCGGGGCCGCCGCGGTATCGGCCTTCCGAGTCCTTGACCTTGTAGAGCTGGGCGAGAGTGCTTTCGGCGAAGGCTGTGGCCATGCCGAGCGTCGCGACCACCCACATCCAGAAAATCGCGCCGGGGCCGCCGAGATAGAGCGCCACCGCGACGCCCGCGATGTTGCCGGTGCCGACCCGAGAGGCGAGGCTTGTGCAGAGCGCCTGGAACGGCGTGATGCCTGCATGGTCCGAAGCGCTCGATCCGGTGACCGCGCGGATCATCTCGGGAAAGTGGACGATCTGCAGCGCTTTCAGGCGCACCGTGAAATACACGCCGACGGCGAGCAGGCCGTAGATCAGCACGTAGCCCCAGAAGATCGTGTTCAGAAAATCGATGACCGAGTCCATGGTCGCCCTTCGCCCGCTCCGCCGCCGACGTCCACGCCCAAATTTCGGCGTGTTTCCGCCTCGATCTCGCCCTCGAGTTTAACGCGTGTTGATAAACGGACAACCTTGTTGCGGGAGCGCCCCGCAGGGCCGCCGGCGTTGCGCGGACGGCCATGGTTTTGCGGCGCATTCGCGCTAGAACCACCGTCATGGCACCCAGCGACATCGATCACGAACGCAACCGTTTCACGGCCCGCGCCTCGCGCTATGCGCGGGTCGGCGTCAACGTCGGCGGGGTGGCGGCGCGGATCGCGGGCTCGCAGCTTCTTGGACGCGCGACCGGCCGGGCCGACCGGGCCGCGGACCTGCGCGCCGCGCTCGGCGGGCTTAAGGGCCCGATCATGAAGGTGGCGCAGTTGCTCGCCACCATCCCCGACGCGCTGCCCCCGGAGTACGCCGAGGAGCTGTCGCAGCTCCAGTCCGACGCCCCGCCGATGGGCTACGCCTTCGTGAAACGCCGGATGGCGGCGGAGCTCGGGCCGGACTGGCAGGCGAAGTTTGGATCGTTTGAGAAGGAGCCGGCGGCGGCGGCCTCGCTTGGCCAGGTCCATCGCGCGACGGCGCAGGACGGCGCGCTGCTGGCGGTGAAGCTGCAGTATCCCGACATGGCGTCGGCGGTCGAGGCGGACCTCGGGCAGCTGTCGCTGCTGTTCGACCTGCGCCGCCGCTTCGACAGCGCGATCGACACCTCCGAAATCGTCGAGGAGATCGGCGCGCGCATCCGCGAGGAGCTCGACTACCGCCGCGAGGCCAAGCACGCCGCGCTCTACGGCGTCATGCTGAGAGACACGCCCGAGGTGCGCGTGCCCGGCGTCTGGAACGAGCTTTCGACGGGGCGCCTCCTGACGCTCGACTGGCTGGAGGGCCGGCGGTTGCTGGTCCACAAGGAGGCCCCGCTCGAGATCCGCAACCGGCTGGCCGTCGCCATGTTCAAGGCGTGGTGGCGTCCGTTCTCGCGCCACGGCGTGATCCACGGCGACCCGCACCTCGGCAACTACGCGGCCTTCGACGAGGGCGGCGAGCCGCAGGGCGTGAACCTGCTGGACTACGGCTGCATCCGCATCTTCCCGCCCGCTTTCGTCGGCGGCGTGGTCGACCTCTACGAGGGTCTGCGCGACGGCGACGACGCGCGGGTGGTGCACGCCTACGAGACCTGGGGGTTCCGCGGCCTGAAGCGCGAGCTGATCGACGTCCTCAACATCTGGGCGCGCTTCATCTACGGCCCGCTGCTCGACGACCGGGTGCGGACCATCGCCGACGGGGTGTCGCCCGGCGCCTATGGCCGCGCCGAGGCCTTCCGCGTCCATCAGGAACTGAAGCGCAAGGGCCCGATCCGCATCCCGCGCGAGTTCGTCTTCATGGACCGCGCCGCGATCGGGCTCGGCGGCGTGTTCCTGCACCTGCAGGCCGAGCTGAACTTCCGCCGCCTGTTCGAGGAGGCGATCGCGGATTTCACCGTCGAGCGCGTCGGAGCCCGGCAAGCCGAAGCCATGGCGACGGCGGGCCTCAACGCCTGAGCCGGCCATCGTGGGCGCCCCGTTCAGACGGTTCAGCGCGCGGTTTTCGGACCGCGCCCATCCTCGCCGTCGACGCCCTGTCCGGAGCCCCTGCGACGCTGCGGGCAGCCGCGCGTCCTACGAGGGAGGCCGATCGCGCGCCTCGCTGCGATGTCGTCGCACCGCCTGCGTTCTCAGGGATTTAGCTGGGCTGAAAGTTACTGGTATTTGGCATGCCAGAAGCTGAAAGGGAATTGCCTCCCCCCCGCGTTTCCGCTAAAGCCGAAAGTCCAAGCGCCGATTAGAACGCACAAAGGGACTTTATCATGGCCGGAACCACGGAATTCGCGACCGCGACGGGCAACGACTACGCGGAGCACGAGCGGACTTACGCCGCGGTCATGAAAATGTCCAAGGTCGGCACGGCGATGATCGTGCTGGTCGTGATCTCGCTGGCGATCGGCGGCGTCACCGGTCCGTGGTGGCTGTGCGGTCTCGGCATCGTGCTCTCGATCATCGGCGGCGTGATCGGGGCGGTATCGGAGAAGGGCACCATCATCCCGATGGCGGTCGCGGCCCTCGCGGTCGTCGCGCTCTGGTACGTCGTCTGAACCGATGAAAATCGCAGTCGCGAAAGAAACCGACGCGGCGGAGCCGCGGGTCGCGCTGACGCCTGACGTCGTCAAGAAGCTGAAGGGCCTCGGGGCCGACATCAGCGTTGAGACCGGCGCGGGCGTCGCCTCCGGCGTCACCGACGCCGCCTACGAAGAGGCCGGCGCCACAATCGCCGCCTCGCGCGCCGACGCCCTCGCCGGCGCCGACGTGCTGCTCACCGTCCGTCGGCCGTCCCCCGAGAGCCTGGCGGGGCTGAAGCCCGGCGCGCTCGTCATCGGCACCATGGATCCTTATGGCCAGGCCGACGCGATCGCGGCGCTCGCCACCGCCAACGTCTCCGCCTTCGCGATGGAGCTGATGCCCCGCATCACCCGCGCGCAGGTGATGGACGTGCTGTCCTCCCAGGCAAACCTCGCGGGCTACCGCGCGGTGATCGACGCCGCGGCTGAGTTCGGCCGCGCCATGCCGCAGATGATGACCGCGGCCGGCACCGTTCCGCCGGCGCGAGCCTTCGTCATGGGCGCG
Organism: Methylopila capsulata; assembly: GCF_016907975.1. Classification (GTDB taxonomy): domain Bacteria; phylum Pseudomonadota; class Alphaproteobacteria; order Rhizobiales; family Methylopilaceae; genus Methylopila; species Methylopila capsulata. The sequence goes on along the minus strand of NZ_JAFBCY010000001.1, from coordinate 1,045,388 downwards.
GGCGTCGCGGGCCTGCAGGCCATCGCCACCGCGCGCCGCCTCGGCGCCGTGGTCTCGGCGACCGACGTCCGTCCCGCCGCCAAGGAGCAGGTCGCCTCGCTCGGCGCCAAGTTCGTCGCCGTCGAGGACGATGAGTTCAAGCAGGCCGAGACGGCTGCGGGCTACGCCAAGCCGATGTCGGCCGAGTACCAGGCCAAGCAGGCCGAGCTGGTGGCGGCCCACATCGCCAAGCAGGACATCGTCATCACCACCGCGCTGATCCCGGGCCGTCCGGCGCCGCGCCTGGTGACGGCGGCGATGGTCAAGTCGATGAAGCCGGGCTCGGTGATCGTCGACCTCGCGGTCGAGCGCGGCGGCAACGTCGAAGGCGCGATTCCGGGCGAGGTCGTCGAGATCGACGGCGTCAAGATCGTCGGCCACCTCAACGTGGCCGGCCGTCTCGCGGCATCCTCCTCGGCGCTCTACGCCAAGAACCTGTCGTCCTTCCTCGAGACCATGATCTCCAAGGAGACCAAGGAGCTCGCCGTCAACTGGGACGATGAGCTCGTCAAGGCGACCGCGCTCACCCGCGACGGCGCCGTCATCCACCCGATCGCCAAGCCGGCGGAGGCGAACTGATGGCCGTGCTTTCCCCTGAAGAGGCGGCGGAACGCGCCCAGGCCTCGGCGGACCTCGCCCGCGAGGCGGCCGCCAACGCCCAAGCCTACGCCGACCAGATCGCGGACACGGCGGGCGCAGCCCTCCACGGCGTGTCCGGCGGGGTCATCGACCCCTTCGTGTTCCGGCTCGCGATCTTCGTGCTGGCGGTGTTCGTCGGCTACTACGTGGTGTGGAGCGTGACGCCCGCGCTGCACACGCCGCTGATGGCGGTCACCAACGCCATCTCGTCCGTGATCGTCGTCGGCGCGCTGCTCGCGGTCGGCGTCGATCTCGCCGGCGGCTCCGGCCCGTGGTGGGCTCGAGGCTTCGGCTTCGTCGCCCTCGTGCTCGCCTCGATCAACATCTTCGGCGGGTTCCTCGTCACCCAGCGCATGCTCGGCATGTACAAGAAGAAGGGCTGACGGGACCGATGACCGACCTCGTCCAGATCCTCTACCTCATCGCCGGCGTCCTCTTCATTCTGTCGCTGCAGGGGCTTTCGAGCCCGGCGACCTCGCGCCGCGGCAACGCCATGGGCATCGCGGGCATGACGCTCGCGATCCTGACCACCCTGTTCGTCTCGCCGCCCCACGGCCTCGGCGGCTGGGTCCTCGTGATCGCGGGCCTCGGCGTCGGCGGCGCGATCGGCGCGGTGACCGCGAAGCGCATCGCCATGACCGCGATGCCGCAGCTCGTGGCGGCGTTCCACTCGCTCGTCGGCCTCGCCGCCGTGCTGGTGGCGGCCGCCGCGCTTTATGCTCCTGACGCCTTCGGAATCGGCGCGCCCAACCAGATCCACGGCCAGTCGCTGGTGGAGATGGCGCTCGGCGTCGCGATCGGCGCGATCACCTTCACGGGCTCGCTGATCGCCTTCGCCAAGCTCGACGGACGCATGTCCGGCAAGCCGATCATGCTGCCCATGCGGCACCTGATCAACGGCGGCCTCGCCGCCCTGATCATCGTCCTGGCGATCATCTTCGTCATGACCGAGAGCCACTTCGTGTTCTGGCTCATCGTGCTGGCCTCGCTCGCCTTCGGCTTCCTGATCATCATCCCGATCGGCGGCGCGGACATGCCCGTCGTCGTCTCGATGCTGAACAGCTACTCCGGCTGGGCCGCGGCCGGCATCGGCTTCACGCTCGGCAACCTCGCGCTGATCATCACCGGCGCGCTGGTGGGCTCTAGCGGAGCGATCCTGTCCTACATCATGTGCAAGGGCATGAACCGGAGCTTCATCTCCGTCATCCTCGGCGGCTTCGGCGGCGATGCCGCGGTCGGCGGGGGAGCGGCCGGCGGGGCCGAACAGCGCCCCGTGAAGCAGGGCGCGGCCGAGGACGCCGCCTACATCATGAAGAACGCGTCCAAGGTCATCATCGTGCCGGGTTACGGCATGGCGGTGGCCCAGGCCCAGCACGCGCTGCGCGAGATGTGCGAAAAGCTCAAGGAGGAGGGCGTCGAGGTCAAGTACGCCATCCATCCCGTGGCGGGCCGCATGCCGGGCCACATGAACGTGCTGCTGGCGGAAGCCCAGGTGCCCTACGACGAGGTGTTCGAGCTTGACGAGATCAACTCGGAGTTCTCGGGCGCGGACGTCGCCTTCGTCATCGGCGCGAACGACGTCACCAACCCGGCGGCCAAGACCGACAAGACCTCGGCGATCTACGGCATGCCGATCCTCGACGTCGAGAAGGCCGGCACCGTGCTGTTCATCAAGCGCGGCATGGCGGCGGGCTACGCCGGCGTGGAGAACGAGCTGTTCTTCCGCGACAACACCATGATGCTGTTCGGCGACGCCAAGAAGATGACCGAGAGCATCGTCAAGAGCCTCTGAGCCGCGACGACGATACGACCACGTGGGAAGGCCGGGCCATGCGCCCGGCCTTTTCGTTTGTGCGACACTGTCGCCGACACCTCCGAAACGGCATGACGCCCCGATGATCACCGATCTCTCCCGCAGTCTCGTCCTCATCCGGCACGGACAGAGCGAGGACAACGAACAGGACCTGTTTTCGGGTCTTCGCGATCCCGCGCTCACCGCCCGCGGCGAGGACGAGGCGCGCGCCGCGGGGCGGGAGCTCGCGCGGCTGGGCTTCCGCTTCACGCACGCCTTCACCAGCGTGCTGAAACGCGCGGGCCACACGATGGAGCTGATCCTCGAAGAGCTCGGCCAGTCCGACCTGCCGGTGGTTCGGAATCCGGCGCTTAACGAGCGCGACTACGGGGCGCTCGCGGGCCTCAACAAGACCCAGGCGCGCGAGCGTTTCGGGCCTGAGCGGGTCAGGATCTGGCGCAAGTCCTACGACGCCGTTCCGCAAGGCGGGGAGAGCCTGGCCATGACGGCCGCGCGCGTCTGGCCGTTCTACGGGCGCGCGATCGCCCCGGCCGTCCGCGCCGGAGGCTGCGTGCTGCTGGTGGGCCACGGCAACGCGCTGCGCTCCATGCTCATGCGGCTCGACGGCATCGATCCGGAGACGATCGAGGACGTGAACATCGGGACCGCGCAGATCCTCGTCTACACGCTGGCCGAGGAGGGCGAGCGGCTGGTCAAGGCGGAGCTGCCGTCAGGCGATCGCGCTGGAGATCGGCCCGTCGTCTGACAGGACGCCGGCTGTCGCGGGTCTTGAGCGCTCGTCCTCACCGTCGGATGTGCGCCAGCGCCGTCTCCATCGCCGTCGGCGGCACGCGGATCGAGCCGGTGAACGGCGAGTCCATGTCGAGGATGAGAAACAAGGCGCTGGAGATCAGCGCGGCGCCGACCACCAGCGTGGTGATCACGACGGCGTTCGCCGGGGCGCGGTAGCTGAAGCTTGCGAAGATCAGCGTCAGCCACGCTGTCAGCACCGCGAGCAGCGGGGCCGGCACCGTCCCGTCCCAATGCTCGATCAGGGCCCAGCGCAGCTCGATGATCTTCTGGAAGCGCTGCCGCCATTCGATCTTCAACTCGGCGCGCTCGTCGTCGGCCGGGTGGAGATCGCGCAGCGCAGCGCCGACGTCGTCCAGCAGCTTCTCGGCCGCAACGTCCTCGACCACCGGCGCCTCGCCGGTTGTGGGCCAGGTGCCTTCGATGGCGCGGTCGACGTAGACGGCGAGCCTGGCGCGGGCCTCCGCCGTGTCCGGCCCATAGGCCCGCAGGGTACGGTCGAGCAGGATGAGCTCGGTCGCGAAGGCGTGGACGTTGTGGTCGATGGCGTCGAACGCCGTCTTCGACGAGTTGATGAGCAGGCCGAGCACCAGCGACGTCATCACCACGAAGATGTTCGCGGTGAGCCGCACCACGTTGTGCGTCTCCTCGTTCCGGTGGCGTTCCGGCAGACGCGGGTGCAGGACGAGGCAGCCGAACGAGGCGAGGACGAGGCCAAGAAAGGTCGCCAAAGCGACGAGGTGCTCGATCATTTGCTACGCCACGTTGCTGAGCCGCGCTGGCGGACCCCTTGTCACAGTCACGCTAGCAGCGGCGCGACGTCTCGACATCCCCTTCGACCGCTTCTAACCTCGCGTCATTCCGAGGGGCGTCCCGCTGCGATGCGGGGCTGAGATGGCCAGAGGCCGATCCCTTTGAACCTGATCCGGGTCATGCCGGCGAAGGGACGGGAACCGATAAGCCAAGGGGCGTCCGCGCCTGAGGCTCTCCCTGACAGTTCGTCAGAATCCGGATCTCCCAACGAGAAACGCTCGAGGAGATTCCCCATGAACGTGCACATCCCCCCGAAAGACGCGAAAGCCGCGCCGACCAGCGTCACCACCGGGCCAATCTTCGGCTCGCGCAAGGTCTACGCCGCGCCGAAATCGCATCCCGAGCTCCGGGTCCCGTTCCGCGAGATCGGCTTGAGCGATCCGAACGAGCCGCCGGTGCGGGTCTACGATCCGTCCGGCCCCTACACCGAGACCGACGTCGCGGTCGATCTCGCCGCCGGCCTGCCGCCGGCGCGCGAACGCTGGATCGCCGCCCGCGGCTACCCTGTTGTGGCCGGCCGCGCGGTGAAGCCCGAAGACAACGGCAACGTCTCCGCCGACCGGCTGGTGGCGCCCTGTCCCGCGACGCGCGCAATCCGCGAGGCGTCCGCCGGGCAGTTGGTCACCCAGTACGAGTTCGCGAAGGCCGGGATCGTCACGGAGGAGATGGTCTACGTCGCCTTCCGCGAGAACCTCGCACGCGAGCAGGAGCTGGAGGGCGCGGACCTGCGGCGGGGGGACGGCGAGGATTTCGGCGCGGAGATTCCGGCCTTCGTGACGCCGGAGTTCGTGCGTTCCGAGATCGCGCGGGGCAGGGCGATCATCCCCGCCAACATCAACCACGTCGAACTGGAGCCGATGGCGATCGGCCGGAACTTCCTGGTCAAGGTCAACGCCAACATCGGCAACTCCGCGGTCACCTCGGGCGCGGCCGAGGAGGTGGAGAAGCTGGTCTGGGCGATCCGCTGGGGCGCGGACACGGTGATGGACCTCTCCACCGGCCGCAACATCCACAACATCCGCTCCTGGATCCTGCGCAACGCGCCGGTGCCAATCGGCACGGTGCCGATCTACCAGGCGCTGGAGAAGGTCGACGGCGACCCGCTGAAGCTCGACTGGGAGGTGTTCAAGGACACGCTGATCGAGCAGGCGGAGCAGGGCGTCGACTACTTCACCATCCACGCTGGCGTGCGCCTCGCACATGTGCCGCTGACGGCGGATCGCGTGACCGGCATCGTCTCCCGCGGAGGATCGATCATGGCGCGCTGGTGCCTGGCCGGGCACCGCGAGAGCTTCCTCTACGAGCGCTTCGGCGACATCTGCGACATCATGCGGAAGTACGACGTGTCGTTCTCGCTCGGCGACGGCCTGCGGCCGGGCTCGATCGCCGACGCCAACGACGCCGCCCAGTTCGCGGAGTTGGAGACGCTGGGCGAGCTCACGCAGATCGCGTGGGGCAAGGGCTGCCAGGTCATGATCGAGGGCCCCGGCCATGTGCCGATGCACAAGATCAAGGCCAACATGGACAAGCAGCTCAAGGTCTGCGGCGAGGCGCCGTTCTACACGCTCGGACCGCTCACCACCGACATCGCGCCGGGTTACGACCACATCACCTCCGGGATCGGCGCCGCGATGATCGGCTGGTTCGGCACGGCCATGCTCTGCTACGTCACGCCGAAGGAGCATCTGGGGCTTCCGAACCGCGACGACGTCAAGACCGGCGTCATCACCTACCGGATCGCGGCCCACGCGGCGGACCTCGCCAAGGGCCACCCCGCGGCGAAGATCCGGGACGACGCGGTCTCCCGCGCGCGGTTCGACTTCCGCTGGGACGACCAGTTCAACCTCTCGCTCGACCCGGACACCGCGCGCGCCTTCCACGACGAGACCTTGCCCAAGGACGCGCACAAGGTGGCGCACTTCTGCTCGATGTGCGGGCCGAAATTCTGCTCGATGAAGATCACGCAGGACCTGCGCGCGGAGGTGAGGGCGCAGAACGTCACGTTCGAGGCGGAGGCCGGGATGAAGGCCAAGTCCGAGGAGTTCCTGGCCCAGGGCGGCGCGCTTTACGTGACGGCGTCCCCGGACGCCTGACTTTCCTGAGGGGAAAGCTTTTCGCCTGACGCATAGCCGGCGCCTGCCTGCCGAGGGGCTCGCCCTCTGGCGCGCAGGCGCCGTCATCCTGCAGGATGAGGGATGGTCTTCGCGAGCTTTTTCCGGTCGTCAGGCTTGGACTTTGCTCTCCACGAGCCGTCGCCTTCTGTGTGCGGGAGCATCCTTATGGAGTCGTTGCTTGCTGGCATCCTGAAACGCATCGTCAGTCACGGCCGACTGACAGTCGTCATGGCTTCGGGCGCGCGCCACGTCTTCGGCGACGGCTCCGGCCCGCCGATCGGCCTCCGCTTCGCCGACCGCCGAGCGCAGTGGGCCTTCGTGCTCGATCCCTATCTGAAGATGGGCGAGCTCTTCATGGAGGGCCGGCTGCTCGTCGAACAGGGCGACATCTACCAGGCGCTGGATCTGCTGCTGGGCGAGCTCAGGGGCAAGCCCGAGCCGCTCCCGGCGCGGCTGCTGCACAAGCTGCGGTTCGCGCTCCGCTGCTTCGCGCAGCGCAACGGCCTGACGCGCTCCCGCCGCAACGTGGCGCATCACTACGACCTCGACGGCCGGCTCTACGACCTGTTCCTCGACCACGACCGCCAGTACTCCTGCGCCTACTACGACCGCGAGGATCTGACGCTCGAGGAGGCGCAGGCGGCCAAGCGCCGCCATATCGCCGCGAAGCTCGCTCTGCGGGGCGGGGAGCGCGTGCTCGACATCGGTTCGGGCTGGGGCGGGCTCGGGCTCTATCTCGCGGGCGTCGCCGGCGCGCGCGAGGTTCTGGGCGTCACACTGTCGGAGGAGCAGCTCGCGCTCGCCCGCAGGCGGGCGGCGCAGGGCGGGCTGGCCGACCGGGTGACTTTCGAGCTGCGCGACTACCGCACGCTGGACGGCGCCTTCGACCGCATCGTCTCGGTCGGCATGTTCGAGCACGTCGGCGTGACGCAGTACCGGACCTTCTTCGAGAAGGCGCGCGACCTGCTCGCCCCGGACGGCGTGATGCTGCTCCACACCATCGGTCTCTCGGACGGCCCGTGGTTCACCAACCCCTGGATCGACAAATACATCTTCCCCGGCGGCGCGCTGCCGGCGCTGTCGGAGATGCTGCCGCTGATAGAGAAGGCGGGGCTGGTCGTCACCGACGTCGAGGTGCTCCGGCTGCACTACGCCTTCACGCTGCGCGACTGGCGCGCGCGGTTCCTCGCCCGGCGCGAGGAGGCGGCTCGGCTCTACGACGAGCGCTTCTGCCGGATGTGGGAGTTCTATCTCGCAGCCAGCGAGGCCGCGTTCCGCCACCAGGGCGCGGTGGTGTTCCAGCTGCAGCTCGCCCGGCGGCAGGACGCGGTCCCGCTCACGCGCGGCTACATCGAGATGGCGGAGGCCGCGCTCGAACGGAAGGAACGCTGCGGCGGCCTCGCGGCCGCCGCAGAGTGAGCCGCGCTCAGCGTTCGGAGTAGGTGACGCCGGCCTGGCCGCCGACGCGGCGGAAGCCCTCGGTGGCGCGCTTGTCGTTGCGGTCGATCTGCAGCGCCTGGGCGAAGGAGGCGCGGGCGCGGGGCAGGTCGTTCTTGCGCTCGAAGGCCAGCGCGCGGCCGATCCAGGCGTCGATGTACTTGGGGTTCAGCGTGCGCGCGGTGTCGAAATCGTCGAGCGCCGCGTCCGGGTCGTTGGTCGCGAGATAGCTCATGCCGCGACCGACGTAAGGCTCGGCGGCGGTCACCGCAATCGCCGTCGCCTTGGTGAAGTCGTCGATCGCGCCGTCGTGGTTGCCCTGCGCCTGATGGATCAGGCCACGGTTGTGCCAGGCCTGGGCGTTGTTCGGATCGAGTTCGATTGCGCGCTGGAAGTCGCCGAGCGCCTGCTCCATGCGGCCGGAGGAGCGGTAGAGGTTGCCGCGGCCGACATAGGCCGGGCTGTAGTTCGGATCGGCCTGAATCGCGCGGTCGTAGTCGGCCAGCGCCTCGCCGGTCTTGTTCAGCGAGCGGTAGGCCAGCGCGCGGTTGGCGTAGGCCTTGGCGAAGCCGGGGTTGATACGGACGGCCTGGCTGAAGTCGCCGATGGCGTTGTCGTACTGGGCGAGGCGGGCGTAAGCCGAGCCGCGCATGTTCCAGGCTTCGGGGTCGCTCGGGTTCTGCTGTACGACTTGGCTGAGCGAGCCGAGGTCGGACTGGCGAGCCGCATAGGCGTCCGGATCGAGCGACGCGCCCGAGCCCACCGTATCGCAGGCGGCAAGCGACAGAGCGAGCAGGCTCGCCGCCCCCGCGCGAAGAAGAAAGCCCGACTCGACCCGAAGCCGCATACCCCACCACCTTACCGCTGGACGCCCTGACGCTCGCCAATCACAGGCGGATTGCGGCGAGATTGCGGAGCGTACGCCGCAGTGTCGCCGCTTGTGGCCGAGTGTTGCGGCCAAAGCGCAAAAACGCCCGCCGGTCTTGGATCCCGCGGGCGTTTCACGCTCATTCCGTTGATCAGCGCGCCCTCATCAGGCGCACGGGATCACCGAATCACTTCTTCTTCATCGGCAGCAGGCCTTCACGCTGAGCGCGCTTGCGGGCCAGCTTGCGGCCGCGGCGCACGGCCTCGGCCTTTTCGCGCGCCTTCTTCTCGGAAGGCTTCTCGTAATGTCCGCGGAGCTTCATTTCACGGAAGATGCCTTCGCGCTGCATCTTCTTCTTCAGGGCCTTGAGGGCCTGGTCGACATTGTTGTCGCGAACGAGAACCTGCACGTCGTGCCTCGGGTAGCGTTTGTCTCAGGGCGGATCGCCCTGCCAGCGACAGAGCGTGAACTAAAAAACAAAAAGACGTCGCGCGCCTTGGGCGCACACGTCTCATCACCGAAAGATGCTTAGCAGAGGGCTTGACCCTTGTCCATGCGTGCGAAGTCCCTACGCGCGCGAGGTTTCGGCGGCCTCACGTGACGCGGGTGACATGGCCCATCTTTCGGCCGGGCTTGGGCTCGCCCTTGCCGTAGAGGTGCACGGCGACGCCGGGCTCGGCGAGCAGCTCGCGCCAGCCGTTCGCCTCCGCGCCGAGCAGGTTCGTCATGACCACCGCGCCGCGGGTGCGGGTCGAGCCCAGCGGCCAGCCGGCGATGGCGCGCACGTGCTGCTCGAACTGGCTGGTCTCGGCGCCCTCGATCGTCCAGTGGCCGGAGTTGTGCACCCGCGGGGCGATCTCGTTGACGATCACCTTCTCGCCGGTGGGCCCGTCGACCAGGAACATCTCGACCGCGAACACACCGACGTAGGCGAAGGCGTCGGCGATCTTGCGGGCGATCGCGACCGCCGCGGCCGCCGTCTCCGGCTTGATCGCGGCCGGCACGTGCGAGGTGCGCAGGATGTGGTTCTCGTGCCGGTTCTCGACCACGTCGTAGGCGGCGAAGTCGCCGTCGCGGCCGCGCGCGGCGATCACCGAGACCTCGGCGCGGAACGGCACGAAGGCTTCGAGAATGGCGGGCTGGCCGTTCATCATGCCGAGCGCGGCGTCGAGGCCGAGCCCCTCGCGCACCAGCACCTGGCCCTTGCCGTCGTAGCCGAAGCGGCGCGTCTTCAGCACCGCCGGGCGGCTTATCGCGCCGACCGCCGCCGCAAGGCTCGCGCGGTCGTCGACCGCCGCGAAGGCCGGCGTCGGCAGGCCGAGGTCGCGCAGGAAGCTCTTCTCGCTCAGGCGGTCCTGGGTCGTCGCCAAGGCGTGGGCGTCGGGAAACAGCGGGCGGTGGGCGGAGACGAGCCGCGCGGTCTCCGCCGGAACGTTCTCGAACTCATAGGTGACGACGTCGACGCTCTCCGCGAACAGCGCGAGCGCGGTCTCGTCGTCGTAGGCCGCGATCGTGCGCTCGGCGGCGACGTCGAACGCCGGGCTCTGCGGATCGGGCGAGTAGACGTGGACCTTCAGGCCGAGCGGGGCGGCGGCGAGCGCGATCATGCGCCCTAGCTGGCCGCCGCCGAGGATGCCGATCGTTCCGCCGGGGCTGAGGGGCGCGCTCGTCATGGTCAGCTGTCTCCGACGGGGATCTCTGCGACGTTGTCCGTCTGGGCGGCGCGCCAGGCGTCGAGCCGCTGCGCGAGTCCGGGATCGTTGAGCGCGAGCACGGAGACGGCGAGCAGGGCCGCGTTGATCGCGCCGGCGCGGCCGATCGCTACCGTGCCCACGGGGACCCCGGCCGGCATCTGGACGATCGAGAGCAGGCTGTCGAGGCCCGACAGCGTGTGCGACTGGACGGGCACGCCGAACACCGGCAGCGGCGTCATGGAGGCGACCATGCCGGGCAAGTGGGCCGCGCCGCCGGCGCCTGCGATCACCACCTTGAATCCGTCCTCCCGCGCGCTCTTGGCGAAGGCGACGAGCCGGTCGGGCGTCCGATGCGCCGAGACGATCCGCGCGACATGGGCGACGCCGAGCTGCGTCAGCGTGTTGGCGGCGTGGACCAGGGTCGTCCAGTCGGACTGGCTGCCCATGACGATCGCGACAGGCGCGGGCTCGGCGCGGCGTTCCGCGACCATCTCGAAGGCTCCAGGTCAGTGGGAGGAACGGCGACGATAGGCGCCGGCCGGGACGGGCGCAAGCGCGCCGTCAGGCGATGATGTCGGGCGTCAGCTGATCGTGCAGGAAGGACATGCGGTCCTTCAGGCCCAACTTGCGCTTCTTGAGGCGCTGGACCTGCAGCCGATCGCCCGCGCCGACGCGCTCCAGCGCCTCGATCGCGGTGTCGAGGTCGCGATGCTCTTCGCGCAGGCGGGCGAGTTCCTCCCGGGCCGCCTGTTCCTCGGCCCGCTCCTCGTCGTCCCGTCTCGCCATGTCATCCTGTCCGCCTCGACGCCACGCTCATGCGCGGCGGAGTATCGCCGCGGCCCCTGCGGGCGGCAAGGGCGCGGGGCCGGTCGCGCATCTGTGATGCCCCGGCAGCCCCTCTGACCGTTCGACAGACGAAAAGTCTCGTGACATGCTGATGACGTCAAACCAGACGAGGGAGACGTTATTAATGTCCATCGAGTCGCATCTGGTCCAGCTTGAGAAGAAGCATCGCGCTATCGAGCGTGAAATTGAACTTGAGCTGACCCATCCGAATATGGATGAGGTCAAGGTTTCTGCGCTGAAGCGCAAAAAACTCCGCATTAAAGACGAGATGATCAAGCTGACAGGTCCGCAGCTTACGCTGCACTGAGGCCGTCAGAGCTGTTTTTTTAGTGCCGATGAAGCGCCGCCGATCGAAAAGGTCGGCGGCGTTTTTATGTGTGCATCATTTCAGACACACCCTTGCGCCGCAGCTTTCCAGCCTCTTGCGCGCCGAATCGACTACGGGTAAACGCTTAGCCTCGGATTTGGCCGCGAGAACGGAGGAGCCTGCATGACAGCGATCATCGCATTCGTGTCCTCCGGCCGGTCGCGCCGCCGCTAGGCCCGACCCGCGCGCGGTCCGCCGCCCGCGTCCGCCGACATTTTCCCATCGTCGTTAATCCTTCGTTCCGCGCGCCCCCCGCGTCCGCGAGGTCGACCCGCGACCCGCGACCACGCCTGGCGCAGCCTTATCTGGAGCTGGCCGTCGCCTTGGCGCGGCTGGAAGCCGTCATGTCTCATCCCCGCACTTCGCTCCGCGACGCGCCGTTCGCGAAGGTCGTCCGTTTCGTCTTCAGTCACTGGGCGCGGCAGCCCGCGCGCGTCGCGCTGGTCGCGGGCGCCATGGCCGCGGCGACCCTCGCCGACGTGGCGATCCCCCTGTTCGCCGGCCAGCTGGTGGACGCTTTCGCCGCCGCCGACCGCGACGCGGCCCTGCCGGGCGCGCTTTGGGCCTTCGCCGCCATCGTCGGCCTCTCCGGCGCCATCGCGCTCGCCCGCTGCGTCGCCTTCATGACCGTGATCCCGATGACCCAGGCGATCATGAAGGACGCCGCGGCCGAGGCCTTCGCCCGGGTGCAGCGGCTGTCGACCGATTGGCACGCGAACAGCTTCGCGGGCTCGACCGTGCGCAAGATCACGCGCGGCATCTGGGCGGTCGACCAGTTCGACGACCTCGTTCTGATCGCGCTGACGCCGTCGTTGCTCGTGCTGGTGGGCGCGACGGCGATCCTCGCCGCGCACTGGCCGCTCATGGGCCTCGTCACCTTCATCGGCGCGGTCGCCTATGTGGCGACGACCGTCGCGATCTCGCTGCTGTGGGTCGCGCCGGCCGCGCGCCTGTCCAACGCCTGGGACACGCGGCTCGGCGGCGTGCTGGCGGACGCCGTCACCTGCAACGGGGTCGTCAAGGCCTTCGGCGCCGAGGCGCGGGAGGAGGGCCGGCTCGCCAAGGTGATGGAGAAGTGGAGCCGGCGCACCACCCGCACCTGGCGGCGCGGCACCTGGAACGGCGTGGTGCAGAACCTCATCCTGATGGCCCTGCGCGCCGCGACGCTTGGCGTCGCGCTGTGGCTGTGGTGGAGCGGCCAGGCGAGCGCCGGCGACGCCGCTTTCGTGCTCACCATGTTCGCGGTGATCCACGGTTATCTGCGGGATGTCGGGATGCATGTCGCCGACCTGCAGCGGTCGGTGAACGACCTGCAGGAGCTCGTCGAACTGCACGACGTTCCGATCGGCGTCGAGGACCTGCCGGACGCCCGGCCCATCGTCATCGGCGAAGGACGCATCGCGTTCGAGAGCGTCGCCTTCCACTACGCCGGCCACGACACGCCGCTCTACCGCGACTTCTCGGTGGTGATCCGCGGCGGCGAGCGCGTCGGTCTCGTGGGGCGGTCGGGCTCGGGCAAGACCACCTTCGTCAAGCTGGTGCAGCGCCTCTACGACGCGACCGGAGGCCGGGTGACGATCGACGGCCAGGACGTGACGCACGCCACCCAGACCTCGCTTCGCGCGCAGATCGCGATCGTGCCGCAGGAGCCCGTCCTGTTCCACCGCTCGCTGTCGGAGAACATCGCCTACGCCCGGCCGAGCGCGAGCCTGGCCGAGATCGAGCGCGCCGCAGCGCTCGCCAACGCCGACGGCTTCATCGCCCGCCTGCCGAAGGGCTACGCCACCCTCGTCGGCGAGCGGGGCGTGAAGCTCTCGGGCGGCGAGCGCCAGCGGATCGCGCTCGCGCGCGCCTTCCTCGCGGACGCGCCGGTGCTGATCCTGGACGAGGCCACCTCGAGCCTCGACTCTGAATCGGAGGCCGCGATCCAGGAGGCGATCGAACGGCTGATGGTCGGCCGCACCACGATCGTGGTCGCGCACCGGCTGTCCACCGTGCGCGCGATGGACCGCATCCTGGTGTTCGAGCGCGGTCGGGTGGTGGAGCAGGGCGACCACGCGGCGCTCGTGGCGCGGCCGGAGGGCGTCTACCGTCGGCTGTTCGAGCGGCAGTCGTCGGATCTCGTGGAGGGCGCGGTGACGTAAGAATTATGGCGCAATTGCGCCCGGGGCGCATCTGCGACATGCTGCACTGCGAGATCGACGCCACCCCCGGGGCCGCCGTGAAAATCACGACCGACATCCTGCACGCCGCGCAACTGGCGCGCGCCGCGTCGTTGCCCGAGCGCGCCGGCGCCGCGCCGGTCCGCACCGCCATTCTCGAGGGCGTCCAGCAACGCAACGCGGTGCTCGACGCGCTGTTCTACGACATCAAGGTGGTGAGCGAAGCCGAGGCGCAGGCGATCAGCCCGGGGATCGCCGGCGAAGGCGCGATCCTCATCGTGCCGCCGCCGGGCGCCGGCGACATCACGCTCTGCCCGGGGCCGGAGCATTTCATCCGGTCCGGCGGCAAGGGCGTCACCACGCTGACCGTCGCAGGCGTCGGGAGCTGCGCGCTGGGCTCGGCCGCCTTCGCCCGCAACGTTGCGGCGGCCGTCGGCGCGCCGGTCGCGGCGGTGGTCTCGGGCTACGGGCTCGCCGACCTCGCCACGGAAGCCTTCGGTGGTTTCTTCTGGTTCGGCGGCCTCAGCGGCCTGCGGGGCATGTTCGAGGCGTTCGACGCGGCGAGCCGCCCTGCGGCCCAGGGCGCGACCGGCGGCGCCGGGGGCGAGGACGTGCTGATCCGTCGGAGCCTCGACACCCAGACCGTGCTCGCCCTGCTCGAGCGCAAGGACATTGCGTTCGACCTTCTGGTCGGCCACTCCAAAGGCAACCTGGTGATCTCGGAGGCGCTGAACGCGCTTCGCCGCAAGGACGAGGCGCGCCTCCGGCGGCTCGCCGCCGCGGCCAAGGTCGTCACCATCAGCGCACGCGTCGCCCTGCCGCCGGCGTTCCAGAACGTGGTCGACGTCATGGGAGAGTGGGACTGGTTCGGCCGGCTCAACTCGCGTCCCGGAGGGCCGGCCGGCATCGTCGCGCCGCGGGCCTGGCACCACACCAACACCGACCTGACGGCGCATCTCGACGTCGCCGCCGTCGTGCGCCAGGCGCTGGCTCGGTAGCTCGATCGGACCCGGCCGGAACGCCTGCGCGGACGTCCCGGCTTCGCGCGGGAGATCCTCGCGTTTGTCCGACTGTCGACCTCTACCGCACCACGACTTTCGCGCCGAGCGGCACCCGCTGGTACAGGTCCTCGACGTCGAAATTGACCATGCGGATGCATCCGGACGACATCGCCTGGCCGATGGTCTTCGGCTCGTTGGTGCCGTGGATGCGGAACAGGGTGTCCTTGCCGTCGCGGTGGAGGTAGAGCGCCCGCGCGCCAAGCGGGTTCTCCGGCCCGCCGGCCATGCGCAGCGGCAGCTCCGGGCGACGCTGCAGCATCTCGGCGGGCGGCACCCAGTCCGGCCACTCCTGCTTGGCGCCGACCTTGGCTTCGCCGGTCCAGCCGAAGCCTTCGCGGCCGACGCCGACGCCGTAGCGCATCGCCTTGCCGTCGGGCTCGACCAGATAGAGGAACTTGTCGCTGGTGTTGATGACGATGGTGCCGGGCGCTTCTCCCGTGGGGTCCGTCACCTCCTGCCGGCGGTACTGCACCGGCAGCGTGTCGGGGTAGCTCGTCGCCATCGCCGCCGCGACGTAGCCGCCGGAGGAGGACGTCCCCGTTCCTGCGGCCCCGCCGCACCCCGCCAGCGCGCCGGCCGCAAGACAGACAGCGAGCGTCGAAAAGGACTGAGAGCGAACCGAACGCAACGTCATGATGTCCCCCGACGCCACCACGGCGTGCGGGTCGCACAGCCGGACAGGCCGCAAGAATAGAGCGCTCGTCGGTCCGCAGGAGAGCGACCTTGGGCGCGCCTCGCGGATTCCGCAGTGCGATGTCGCCCGGACGCCACAGTCGGGCCTAGCGGGCGAGCGAAGCGTAGAGCTCCGCATAGGCCTTGGCCGAGGCGTCCCACGAGACGTCGGCGCGCATGGCGTTGGCCTGACACTGCGCCCAGGCTCGCCCGTCCGCGTAGAGCAGCGCGGTGCGGCGAAGAGCCGTCTCCAGCGCGCTCCGGCTTACGGGATTGAACTGGACGCCGGTCGCCACGCCCGCCGCGAGCGCCATGGGGTTGGCGTCGATCACCGTGTCGGCGAGGCCGCCCACGCGCGACACGACCGGCAGCGCGCCGTAGCGCAGCGCGCAGAGCTGGGTCAGCCCGCAAGGCTCGAACCGCGACGGCACCAGGATCGCGTCGGAGCCCGCCTGGACGAGATGGGCGAGCCGCTCGTCGTAGCCGATGAAGACGCCGATGCGTCCGGCGTGCCGCGCGGCCAGATCCCGGAACCGGGCTTCAAGCGCAGGTTCGCCGGAGCCCACCAGCGCCAGAGAGCCGCCGAGATCGAGCAGGGTCGGGATGGCGTCCGCCAGAAGGTCGAGACCCTTCTGGCTCGACAGGCGGCTGATCACGCCGAAGATCAGACCCGCGGCGGGCGCCAGGCCGAAGCGCGCCAGCAGCGCGCCGCGGCTAGCGGCCCGGCCGCCGGGGGTCTGGGCGGAAAAGGGCGCCGGCAGGTCGACGTCGGTCTCCGGGTTCCAGACCTCCACGTCGATGCCGTTGAGAATGCCGACGACGTCGGCGGCGCGCGCGGACAGCAGGCCCTCCAGTCCGACGCCGCCCTCCGGCTCGAGGATTTCGGCGGCGTAGGTGGGGGAGACGGTGGTGATGCGGTCCGCGAACTTCAGCGCGGCCTTGAGGAAGCCGATCCCTCCGAAATACTCGACGCCGTCGATCGTCAGGGCGTGGTCGGGCAGGCCGAGGGCGCCCAGAAGCGTCGATGGGAACCAGCCCTGGAAGGCGATGTTGTGGATCGTCGCCACCGTCTTCGGCCGCGGTCCCGGACCGTAGGCGAGATAGGCCGGCGCAAGGCCTGCCTGCCAGTCGTGCAGATGCACGACGTCAGGAGCCGGCAAGCCCGCCGCGCCGCGCCCGATCTCCGCCGCGACCTTGCCGAGGGCGGCGAAGCGGAAGCCGTTGTCGGGCCAGTCCCGTCCGTCCGGTCCGACATAGGGGCTCCCCGGACGGGCGTAGAGGTGCGGCGCGTCGATCGCGATGACGTCGAGCCCCTTGGCCTCGCCGGCGATCAGGGTCGCAGGGCCGCCGAAGAGATCGTCGAACCGGAAGAACGCTTCGCCGTCGTGGAGCGCCGCCATCACGGCGGGATAGCCCGGCAGCAGCGTGCGCACGGCGACGCCCTGCCGTGCGAGCGCCGCCGGCAGCGCGCCCACCACGTCGGCGAGACCTCCGGTCTTGATCAGCGGAAAGGCTTCCGACGCGACGGCGAGAACGGCGGTCATCAGGGCTCACGAAACGGTTCAGGGGAGGAGCGAGAACGTAGCCTCGATCCTAGAGCGTCTGCGAGCCGTGCGACACCGCCGCAACCGTCATGCCTGCGCCGCCCGCGCGGGTCGCGGCGCCTCACGCGCGGCCAAATCGTGACGTCTACAGCCGGTCGATCATCGACTGCGTGATGAGGCACACGCCCTTCTTCGTGCGGCGGAAGCGCTTGGCGTCGGCCTCGGGATCTTCGCCCACCACCAATCGCTCCGGAATCTTCACGCCGCGGTCGATGACGACGTTCTTCAGGCGCGCATGGCGTCCGATGTCGACGTAGGGCAGCACCACCGCCCGCTCGACTTCGGAGAAGGAGTTGGCGCGAACGCCGGTGAACAGCAGCGACTCCCGCACCCCGGCGCCCGAGACGATGCAGCCGCCCGACACCAGCGACGAGACCGCGCGGCCGCGGCGCTCTTCGGTGTCGTGGATGAACTTCGCCGGGGGCGTGATCTCGGCGAAGGTCCAGATCGGCCACTCGTGGTCGTAGAGGTCGAGCGCGGGGACAAAGTCCGTGAGGTCGATGTTGGCCTCGAAATAGGCGTCCACCGTGCCGACGTCGCGCCAGTAGGGCTCCTCCTCGGTCGCGGAGCGCACGCAGGAGCGCGAGAAGTGGTGGGCGACGGCTTTGCCGCCCTTCACGATCTGCGGGATGATGTCCTTGCCGAAGTCGTGGCTCGAGTTCGGATCCGCCGCGTCCTTGCGCAGCAGGTCGAACAGGAAGGGCGTGTCGAAGACATAGATGCCCATGCTGGCGAGCGAGACGTCCGGCTTGCCCGGCATCGCCGGCGGGTCCTTCGGCTTCTCGAGGAAGTCGACGATGCGGTCCGTCGCGTCGACGTGCATCACGCCGAAGCCGGAGGCCTCCGCCCGCGACACCTCGAGGCAGCCGACGGTGACGTCGGCGCCGCTCTCGACGTGCTGGGCGAGCATGAGCTCGTAGTCCATCTTGTAGATGTGGTCGCCCGCGAGGATCACCATGTGCCGCGGGGCATAGTCTTCGATGATGTCGATGTTCTGATAGACGGCGTCCGCCGTGCCGAGATACCAGGCCTCTTCCGAGACGCGCTGGCTCGCCGGCAGAACGTCGAAGCTTTCGTTGCGCTCGGTGCGGAAGAAGTTCCAGCCGCGCTGCAGATGGCGGATCAGGCTGTGCGCCTTGTACTGTGTGGCGACGCCGATGCGGCGGATGCCGGAGTTCAGCGCGTTCGACAGCGCGAAGTCGATGATGCGGGTCTTGCCTCCGAAGTAGACCGCGGGCTTCGCCCTCCGGTCGGTGAGCTCCATCAGCCGCGAACCCCGCCCGCCGGCGAGGACGTAGGCCATGGCTCCGCGAGCGTAGGGCGGGCCGAGCGGCGATTTGGGCGGCATGGCGGGCGTGTCTCCGGGTATGTCGTTGTGTCGGCCGTCCTCGGCGCGCCGGATCGGCGCGACGGGCGGCCGTTGAAGTGTCGGATGTCCGAAACGCGCGTCAGCCGAGCGACGGGCGCACGTTCCAGATGTCCTCGGCGTATTCACCTATCGTCCGGTCGGACGAGAACCAGCCCACCTGGGCTGTGTTCGCGATGCTCGATCGCATCCAGGCGTCGCGGTCGCGCCACAGCTTGTAGACCTTGCGCTGCGCGGCGAAGTAGGCGTCGAAGTCCGCGGTGACCAGGAAGGTGTCGTGGTCCAGCAGGCCGTCGATGAAGCCGCGGTAGCGCGCGGGGTCGCCGGGCGAGAACACGCCGTTGCGGATGGCGTCCAGCACCTCGCGCAGCACCGCGGAGTTTTCGACAGCCGCGCGCGCGTCATGGCCGCGCCGCTTGCGGGCCTCGACCTCCTGGGCGGTGAGACCGAAGATGAAGATGTTGTCGTCGCCGACCCGCTCCTTGATCTCGACGTTGGCGCCGTCGAGCGTGCCGATGGTCAGCGCGCCGTTGAGCGCGAGCTTCATGTTGCCGGTGCCCGAGGCCTCCATGCCCGCGGTCGAGATCTGCTCGGAGAGGTCCGCCGCCGGGATGATCGCCTCGGCGAGGCTCACGTTGTAGTTCGGCAGGAAAGCGACCTTCAGCAGGCCCCGGACCGTCGGATCCTGGTTCACCACTCGCGCGACGTCGTTCGCGAGCTTGATGGTGAGCTTGGCCTGGTGGTAGCTCGCCGCCGCCTTGCCCGCGAAGATCTTCACCCGCGGCATCCAGGCCCGCATCGGCTGGGCGCGCATCGCGTTGTAGATCGCGACCGTCTCCAGGATGTTGAGCAGCTGGCGCTTGTACTCGTGGATGCGCTTGATCTGCACGTCGAACAGGGCGTCGGGGTCGACGTGGACGTCGAGCCGGTCGGAGATGATCTTGGCGAGCGCGACCTTGTTGGCCCGCTTCGACTCCGAGATCTTTTCCTGCAGCGCCGAGTCTCCCGCCATCGGCAGGAGCTTCATCAGCTCGTTCGGATCGTCGAGCAGCCCCGGCCCGATGGCGTCGATCAGGATCGAGGTCAGCCCCGGGTTGGCCTGACTGAGCCAGCGGCGGAAGGTGATGCCGTTGGTCTTGTTGACGATGCGCGTGGGGTGCAGCGCGTGCAGGTCGCGGAACACCGTCTGCTTCATCAGCTCGGTGTGCAGCGCCGAGACGCCGTTGATCTTGTGCGAGCCGACGAAGGCGAGCTGGCCCATGCGCACGCGCCGGCCGCTGTTCTCGTCGATGAGGGAGATGGAGGCCAGCATCGCGTCGTCTGCGGCGCGCTTCTTCTTGGCGGCCTCGAGCTCCAGCGCGTTGATCAGGTAGATGATCTGCATGTGCCGCGGCAGCAGCCGGTCGATCAGCGGCACCGGCCAGCTCTCGAGAGCCTCCGGCAGCAGGGTGTGGTTGGTGTAGGAGAAAGTCGCGACGGTGATCTTCCAGGCGTCCGCCCATTCGAAGCCGTGCAGATCGAGCAGGATCCGCATCAGCTCCGGCACCGCGATCGCGGGGTGGGTGTCGTTGAGCTGGATCGCCACGTGGTCGGGGAGCGAGCGCAGGTCGCCGTGCTCCTCCAGATGGCGGCGGATGAGGTCCTGCAGCGAGGCGGAGGCGAAGAAGAACTCCTGCCGCAGCCGGAGCTCCTGGCCGTTCGGCGTCTCGTCGGAGGGGTAGAGCACCTTCGAGATCGACTCGACGCGCACCCGGTCGGCGAGCGCGCCGATGTAGTCGCCGCGGTTGAAGGCGTCGAGCTTCAGCGGGTCGGCCGCGCGCGCGGACCACAGCCGCAGCGTGTTCACGTGACGCCCGCGCCAGCCGACGACGGGAATGTCGAAGGCGACCGCCTCGACGACCTCGCCCGGCCGCCAGACGTGGCGCACCGCGCCCTGCTCGTAGACCTGCTCGACGTAGCCGCCGAATCCGATGGGATAGTCGATCTCCGGATGGGCGAACTCCCAGGGGTTGCCGAAGGAGAGCCAGTCTTCCGGATACTCCTGCTGCCAGCCGTCTCGCATGCCCTGGCGGAACAGTCCGTGGTCGTAGCGGATGCCGTAGCCGAAGGCCGGCACGCCGATCGAGGCCATCGAATCCATGAAGCAGGCGGCGAGACGGCCGAGGCCGCCGTTGCCGAGCGCCGCGTCCGGCTCCGCGGTGCGGATCACGTCGAGGTCGACGCCCAGCCCCGCGAGCGCCTCGCGGGCCGCCTCCGTGAGATTGAGGTTGTTCAGCGCGTCGAACAGCAGCCGGCCGATCAGGAACTCGAGCGAGAGGTAATACACCCGCTTTTCGGGCCGCTTGTCCTTGGAGGCGTGGTCGACGACCCAGCGGTCGACGATCCGGTCGCGCACCGCGTAGGCGGTCGCCACGAACCAGTCGCGCGGGCTCGCGGTTTCGGGCGAGCGGCCGACGGAGTAGGTCAGTTCGGCCAGAATCTCCTTGCGCAGCTTGGCGACGTCGACGCCCCCTTCAGGGGCGCCGGCCGGCGCGGCGTCGCGCTTCGGTCGGGCGATCTCGTTCGTGGCCGGGCTGACGACATCGTCCATGATCGGGCTCCCTCAGATGGCGCGCCGATGACGACGCTGGGAGCCGCAGTCAAACACGCACGCCGCGCGATGGCGATTGCTGCGTCGCGAAGACGGCAAAAAAAGTGAGCGGAACCGTCGCGTTAGGGTTCAGCCGCGCGCGAAGCGCAGGACATTGCCGTCCGGCGCGCCCGCGGCGTCCCGGACTACGTCGTCTTGCGCCACGGTCTCCTCGAGCCTGGCGCGGAGATCGCGGACCGAGACCAGAAGGTCCATGCCGAGCCCAAGCGGCGCGCACATCAGCGTGGTCGCATAGACGTCGAGCGCTTGGATCGCCAGATCCGCCTCCTGGCGGGACATCGTGAACTTGACCGCATCCATCTTTGCTTCACCCCGATCAGCGACGTTTCGCAGGCCCTCGCATCCGCAGGCGCGCGAAACAAGGCGCGGCCCCCCCAGGCCGCCGGCGTCTTGCTGCGCCGATCAACGATTGAAGCACGAAGCTGAGAGATTGAAATCGGTCCCTAAGACTAGCGTTCGCTTGGGGCCGGGACGAGGAAAGCGACGGGAAGTCGTAGAAGATCAGAGAGTTCGATCGCCGCGGAGCGGGTGACGCCGCGTCCCGACAATCGATCGATCATGTCGATCGTCGCGAGGTGTGACGGCAAGGCCACGCGCGTGCCTGCGACATCTTGCGCCGTGAGACCGAAATCAGGGTCTGCGCCGAGCAGACGGGCCGTGCGGCGCAGCGCGACCACGACCGCCGACTCGTCGCCCAGCCGTCGCGCGAAGGCGACCACGTCCGCCGCCAGCGGGCCGTCGACCGCCAATGGCTCGTAGGCGCCCTTCGAGAACAGGTCGGGGCGGCGGGCGCGTTCGCCGAGCACGGCGGCGATCAGCGCCTGCTTGGTCGCGCCGTCCCGCCAGTGGCCCGCCGCGGCCTCGGCCGTCTCCGCCCGGGCGAGCGCGGTCTCCCGTGCGGCGTAATCGACGGGGCGGCGGTTGTCCGGATCGACCAGCGTGAGGTCCCAGAACTCCGTGCCCTGATACGTGTCGGGCACGCCGGGCGAGGTCAGCTTGAGCAGGGTCTGGACGAGCCCGTTCGCGGCGCCTGCCGGGCCGATCCGGTCCGCGAAGGCCGCGATGTCGGCGCGCAGTCCGGCGTCCGGACCCGTGAGGATCCCCATCAGCAGATCACGGGCGGCTGTCTCGTAGGCCTCGTTCGGCGTCGTCCAGTCGGTCGCGAGCTTCGCTTCGCGAAGCGCCTTCTCCTGCCAGCCGGCGACGCGGTTCGCGAAGGTCCGGCAGCCCTCGGCGTCGCCGGGGTCGAGATCGTGCGGCCAGGCCCCGACGAGCGTCTGGTAGAGAATCTGCTCGTCCCCGGCCGAGGGCGCGGTCTCCGTGCGCAAGGGGGCCGCGGCCTCGCGCCAGCGCGTCACGGCGGCGATCCACTCGTCGGGAATCTCGCTCAGCGCGGCGAGACGCGCGCGCACGTCCTCGCCGCGCTTGTGGTCGTGCGTCGCGCCGGTGAGCATCGCGTTCGGGAAGGTGCGGGCGCGGGCGGCCGCCTTTTCGTGGAACGTCGCGACGTCGATCGCGAAGGTCGCGACGTCGAAGCCGACGTCCGTGCGCGAGAGCAGCTTGCCGTGGCGATAGAACGCGGTGTCCTCGACCGCCTTCGCAGCCACCGGCGCCGAGAGCTGCTGGAAGCGGCGGATGGCCTTGTCGCGAAGAAGCGGCTGCTCCTCGACCGCCGGCTTGCCGCCGAGCCATCCGTCGAGAAGCTCGAGCACGGGCAGGTCCGCCGGCAGGATCGATTGCCGGGCCTTCTCCATGGCGCGCGCGAAGATCGGCTTGTCGGCCTCGGTCCGCCCTTCGGTGGCGTTGGCGTAGGTGCGGTAGGCCGGGAAATGCGCCAGCAACTCCACGAGGCCGCGCCGGATCGCCGCCCGCGCGGTGTCGCGGGTGTCGAAATCGAGCCGCGCCACGCGGTGCAGGGCGTCGGTCGCCTGGTCGAGCTGGGACGAGAAGGAGCGGTCCAGGATCTCGCGGCGCGCGATCTCCTCCTCGGCGTGGAAGTCTGCCGGCCGTCCGCTGATCTCGGCCCAGAATGCGGAGAGCTTCTCCTCGCCGCTCGCGTCGTGCAGCAGCAGGCTGACCTCGTCCATGAAGTCGTAGCCGCTCGCGCCGTCGACGTTCCAGTCCTGCGGCAGCTCCTCGCCCGGCCCGAGGATCTTCTCGACGACGAGATAGGCCTTCTGCCCCGCGAGCGCGCCGGGACGGCTGCTCTGGGCGGCGTCGAGGTGCTCGCGAAGCCGGCGGGCGTAGCCGCCGGGATCCATCAGCCCGTCGATGTGATCGACGCGGAAGCCGTCGACCAGTCCTTCGGCGTAGAGGTTCAGCAGCAGCTCATGGGTGGCGTCGAACACCGCGGGGTCGGCGATGCGCAGGCCCGCGAGTTCGTTGACGTCGAAGAACCGCCGCCAGTTGATCTCGTCGCCCGCCACCATCCAGTGCGCGAGCCGCCAGTTCTGCTTCTCGAGCAGCGCGTGGAAGCGGGCCAGGCCCTCCTCGGTCGAGGGGTCGTAGGCCTCGAGCCCGGCCGCCTCGATCTCGTAGCGGTCCTCGGGCCTGAGCGGGAACATGTGATCGGCGTAGCGCACCACCAGCCCGCCGCGCTTGCCCTCGCGCGTGATCTGCAGGTCGCCGTTGCGGAGCGTCTCGCCGTAGGTCGAGCCGAGCGTCGGCAGTAGGATCTTGCCGTTGAGCGCCGGGTCCGCCGGCTCCCAGTCGATGTCGAAGAAATGCGCGAAGCGGCTGCCGCGACCGTAGGTCAGCACGTCGAGCCACCAGGCGTTGTCGTCCTTGCCGACCGCCATGTGGTTGGGAACGATGTCGACGATCAGGCCGAGACCTTCGGCGCGCAGCGCCCCGACGAGCGCGCGCAGTCCGTCCTCTCCGCCGAGCTCGGGGTTGACCGTCGTCGGGTCGACCACGTCGTAGCCGTGCATCGAGCCTGCGCGGGCTGTGAGTATCGGCGAGGAGTAGAGATGGCTGATCCCGAGTTTCCGGAGATAGGGCGCGAGCGGGATCGCCTTTTCGAACGGAAAATCCTTGTGAAATTGCAGGCGCATCGTCGCGCGGGGCGGGGCGGCGGGCGTCTGCGGGTCGGTCACGTGTGGCGTCTCCGGTTGAGGCTGCGGAGCCGCCCGAGGGCGGCCTCGTCGTTCAGCAGATCTGAGGCGGGTGCCGGCAGGCGTCGACGCCAATTGGGATGTTCGTCGAGCGTGCCCGGCAGGTTCGGCTGATCGGTGACGCCCAGCGCGTCCTCGAGCGGCAGCAGCACGAGCTTCGACGGCGTCTCGCTGAGAAAGCGCACGGCGGCGTCGACCGCGAGGGCGGGGCGCTCCGGGGCCGGAGGCTCGCCGTCGGCCGCGCCGGCCTCCGTGAAGGCGCGCCAGAGATCGATCCGGTCCTGAGCGCGCGAGCCGAGGTCGTTTTCCGACGTCTCGCCGGATTGTTCGCCGGCGATCTCCGCGCGCAACGCGATGTCGGCGCCGGTCCACCAGCCCGCCATGGTCGGCAGGTCGTGGGTCGTGGTCATCGCGAGAGCGTCGGAGGGGTAGTAGTATGGCGGGAAGAAGTGCGCGTCGTCCTTCTCGAACTGGAGCACGCGCATGCCCGCCACGCCGGCGTCCGCCAACCGCTCGCGGAAGCCGTCCGGCACGGTGCCGAGGTCCTCGCCCACGACGACGGCGTTGTTGCGCAGCGACTCCAGCGCGATCAGACGCAGCATGTCGTCGACGGGGTAGGAGAGGTAGGCGCCTTCCCTGGCGCTCGCGCCCTCGGGGACCATCCAGAGCCGCGCGAGGCCCATCGCGTGGTCGATGCGGACGCCGCCCGCGTTCTTCATGCAGGCGCGCAGCGTCGCGAGGAACGGCGCGTAGGCGCGGGCCTTGAGCGCCATCGGCGAGAAGGTCGCGAGGCCCCAGGCCTGACCATTCGGGTTGAACAGGTCGGGCGGCGAACCCACGGAGAGACCGACCAGCACGTCGTTCTGCCGGCTCCAGGCGTGGCTGCCGCCGGCGTCCATGCCCACGGCAAGGTCCGAGATCAGGCCGATCGCCATGCCGGCGTCGCGCGCGAGCTTCTGCGCCGCGCCGAAGGACCGATCGGCGAGCCACTGCAGGAAGACGTGGAAGCCGACCTCGTCGGCGTGCTCGGCCGCGAAGGCCGCGACCTCCGCGCTGTTCGGATCCCTCAGCGCCTCCGGCCAGCTGCGCCAGCTCCACTGCTGATGGTCAGCCCCGAAGCGGGCGCCGTGCAGCGTCTCGAACCGCGCATGCTCTTCCAGCAGGGCCCCTCCATCCGCACGGAAGGCCGCGAAGTCGGCGGCGAGGCGGCCCGGCGAGGCCTCCTGCAGCTCGACGGCCCGGAAGCTGTCGTACAGCGTTCGAAGGCTGGAAAGCTTGGCGCGCGCGGCGGCGGGCCAGTCGATGAGGGAGGCGCGTTCCGCCTCGGCCCGCGCGTCCTCGGCGTCGGAGACCCTGATCGCCTCCCGCACGCGCTCCTCGCCGAACAGGAAATCGGGGTCGGCGTGCAGCGGATTCAGGAACAGGCGGCTCGAGGGCGAGTAGGGTCCGAAATGGTGGGGGTCGGCGGAAAAGCCGGCGTGAAGCGGCGAGAGCGCCACCGCGTCGGCTCCGGAGTGCGCGGCGGCGAGGGCAAGCGCCGCGACGCCGCCCATGTCGCCGACGCCGCCGTCGCCCGAGCGCGTGAGGCCATAGACCTGGGCGGCGAGGCCCCACATCCGGCGGGCGCCCGCGACGTCGACGATGCTGACGCCCCGCCGCGGCGCGACGGCGACGGTGATCACGCGGTCGCCGACCTCAAGCCGATGGTAGCCTGGCTCGAGGATCGGCCGCATCTGAGCGCGGCCGCGCTCGCCCACCCCGAGCGACACGTCGAAACTCTCGCCATCCTCGCGGACGAGAAGGGCCTGGCTCATCGGCCGGGCGTCGACGGTGAAGGGCTCGCCAAGCCGCGCGGTCACGAAGTCCGACGGCGCGCGCACGTGGGCGTCGAGGGTCTCGCGCGAGGCGCGGATGTCGCCCTCGGTCTCCGCCGGCAGGCCGATCGACTTCAGCAGCCGCCGCAGCGTGTCGGGCTGCACCGTTTGGGCTTTGCCGGACTGGTCGGTCCACTCGACCGAGAAGCCCGCCCGTCCGGCGAGGTCGCGAACGTCGTCGTCAGCGCTCACGCGGCGGTCTCCAGCAGGGCGATGGTCGTGAAGGCGGGGAGTTCGCCGGCGCGAGCGGAATCCGACGCGCCGAGGTCGCTTTCGAACAGCAGCGGGCCGGCCAGTCCGGCGATCTTCACCGCCTTGTCGTCGAGATTGAGCGCGAGCGTCAGCCGCGCGCCGTCGCCGAGCGTCCAGCGCGCGACTGCAGCCTTCGGTCCGACGGCCTCCGCGCCGTCCGAGCGCGCGCCAGGAATGCGCGGCGCAATCTCGGCCGCCCGCAGCGTCAGCAGCGTCTTGAACAGCGCGGAGCGCGCCTCGGCGCGCTCGGGATGCGGCTTGGGGATGGAGGCCTCGAAGGTCTTCGGCGCGTTCGGGTCCGGCACCTCGGCGCCGGCGAAGGCGGCGAACTTCGAGAACTCCTTCCGTCGACCTTCGCGCACCGCATCGGCCAGCTCCCCCTGATGATCGGTGAAGAACAGGAACGGCGTCTCGCTCGCGACCTCCTCGCCCATAAAGATCATGGGGACGTGCGGGATCAGCAGCAGCGCCGCCGTCGCCGCCTCGACGCCCTTGGCCGGCGCGAGCGTCGTCAGCCGGTCGCCGAAGGCGCGGTTGCCGATCTGGTCGTGGTTCTGCAGGAAGCTGACGAAGGAGGTCGTGGCGAGGTGGCCGCTCGGGGTGCCGCGGCGCTTGCCGTCGAGATGGGGCGAGGGCTCGCCCTGGTAGACGAAGCCTTCCGCCAGCGTGCGCGCGAGCTTGCCCGCAGTGTCTTCGGCGTAGTCCTCGTAGTAGCCCTCGCGCTCGCCGGTGAGCAGCACGTGGATGACGTGGTGGAAGTCGTCGTTCCACTGCGCGTCGACGTCGCCGGCGAGGTGGCTCTGCTCGTTGTGCTCGTTCTCGAGCACGAGGTGGACGTGGCGTCCGGGCTCGACGGCGGCATGGACGGTCGCCGCCATCTCGTCGATCCAGTCGCTCTCGGAGATCGCGTGCACCGCGTCGAAGCGGAGGCCGTCGAACCGGTACTCCATCAGCCAGTACAGCGCGTTTTCCGTGAAGAACGCGCGCACCTCCGGCAACCGGAAGTCGATCGCCCCGCCCCAGGGCGTGTGCAGATCCTCCCGGAAGAAGGTGGGAGCATAGGAGCCGATGTAGTTCCCGTCCGGTCCGAAGTGGTTGTAGACGACGTCGAGCATCATCATCAGGCCGAGCTCGTGCGCCCGGTCGATGAGCGCCTTGAGCTCCTCGGGCGTCCCGAAGGCCTCGTCGGGGGCGTAGGGCAGCACGCCGTCGTAGCCCCAGTTGCGGGCGCCGGGAACATCGTTGATCGGCATCAGCTGGACGGCGGTGATCCCGAGCTCGGCCAGGCGCGGCAGCGCCTCCGCCACGCCCTTGAAGCCGCCGAACGCCCCGACGTGCAGCTCGTAGACCACGGCCTCATGCCAGGGCCGGCCCTTCCATGCGGCCGCCCGCCAGCGATAGGCCCTGGGGTCGACCACGACGCTCCAGCCGTGGATGTCGCCGTCCTGGAAGCGGGAGGCGGGGTCGGGCACGGTCAGGCCGTCGGGAAGCTGGAACCGGTAGCGCGCGCCGGCGGGAACGGGCAGGGTCGTCGTGAACCAGCCGTCGGCGGAGCGCTCCATCGCGACCGGCTCGCCGTCGCGGATATCGAGCCGCACCTGCTGATGGGCGGGCGCCCAGAACCGGAACGTCGTCCCCGCCTCGCCGCAGGCCGCGCCGAAGGTCAGATCCAGGCCGAAGGCGTCGCTCACCGTTTGGTTCCGTTCGCGTGGCGCCCGGCGGGGCGCGTGGGGGCTGGACGCACCGCCATCACAAGGACGGCGCTGCGGGCGGCGACGATGACGACATCGGTCTCGAGCGTCCGCTCCGGCGCTTCCGGGGCGGCCGTGTCGACCAGCAAGGTCGTCGGCAGGGCCGGAGGCGGCAGCTTGAACGAGCGGTCGTCGGAGGTTGGATTGAGCATCAAAGTCAGGATGGGAACGGCGCCGTCCTCCCGGCGGGCGGCGCGTCGGAGCGATAACGTCCGTTCGTCGGGGTTGTTCCAGGCGTCGGAGCTGATCGCCTCGCCGCCCTCGTCGAACCAGGCGATGTCGAGCACGCCCGGCGCGGGCTCTTCGCGGCCGTGGAGGAAGTGCTTGCACCGCAGGATCGAGTGCTCCGCCCGCAGGCGCGCGAGACGGCCGACGAAGGCGGTGAGCGCGCGGCCTTCGTCGCCGTCCGCCAGCCGCCAGTCGACCCAGGAGACCCCGTTGTCCTGGGCGTAGGCGTTGTTGTTGCCGCCCTGCGTTCGGCCGAACTCGTCGCCGGCCAGCAGCATGGGGGTGCCGTGGGCGAAGAACACGCTGGCGAGCAGCGCCCGGACGACGCGCGCCCGCGTCTCGAGGATGTCGGGATCGTCGGTCGGACCCTCGACGCCCCAGTTCGACGAGTAATTCTCGCCGTGCCCGTCCCGGTTGTCCTCGCCGTTGGCGTGGTTGTGCTTCTGCACGTAGGCGGCGGCGTCGGCGAGCGTGTAGCCGTCGTGGCTCGCGACGAAGTTCACCGAGGCCCAGGGCTTGCGCGAGCGGCGGTCGAACAGGTCGCTGGAGCCGGCAAGCCGCGCGGCCACCTCGGGGCGTTGGCCGGGGTCGCCGCGCCACAGCCGTCGCATGCTGTCGCGGTACTTGTCGTTCCACTCCGCGAAGCCCGGCGGGTGATGGCCGAGCTGGTAGCCGCCGGGCCCGATGTCCCAAGGCTCCGAGATCAGTTTCACCCGCTGCAGCACGGGGTCCTGGCGGATCGCGTCGAAGAAGCCGGAGCCCGGATCGAAGCCGTGCTCCTCGCGCCCCAGCGTGACGCCGAGATCGAAGCGGAATCCGTCGATGTGGTAGGCCTCGACCCAGTAGCGCAGCGAATCCATGACCATCTGCAGCACCCGCGGGTGGCTGAGGTTCACGGTGTTGCCGGTGCCGGTGTCGTTGACGCAGAGCCGCCAGTCGTCGCGGACGTGACGGTAGTAGCTGGCGTTGTCGAGGCCGCGGAACGACAGCGTCGGCCCTTCCTCGCTGCCCTCGGCGGTGTGGTTGTAGACCACGTCGAGGAAGACCTCGAGACCGGCGGCGTGCAGGCGGCGGACCGCGACCTTGATCTCGTTCAGCGAACCGTCCGAGAGGTAGCGCTGCTCGGGCGCGAAAAAGGCCAGCGTGTTGTAGCCCCAGTAGTTGCGCAGGCCGAGCTCGATGAGCCTGCGGTCCTGCACGAAGGCATGGATCGGCAGCAGCTCGACCGCGGTGATCCCGATCCTCTTGTAGTGCTCGATCATCTGAGGGCTTGCGAGCGCCGCGAAGGTCCCGCGCTCGTGCGGCCGGATGTCGTCGCGCTGCATCGTGAGGCCGCGCACATGGGCCTCGTAGATCACGGTCTCCTGCCACGGCGTGTTCGGCGGCCGGTCGTCGCCCCAGTTGAACGCGTCGTCGACCACGACCCCCTTCGGCATGCCCGGCGCGCTGTCGCGCCGGTCGTAGGAGAGGTCGCCGCGCGGGCTGTGCAGCCGGTAGCCATAGAGGGCGTCGGACCAGCGCACCTCGCCCGCGACCTGCTTGGCGTAGGGGTCGAGCAGCAGCTTGTTCGGATTGAAGCGGTGACCGTGCTGCGGCTCGTAGACGCCGTGGGCGCGGAAGCCGTAGAGCAGCCCGGCGCGCGCCTCGGGTAGATAGCCGTGGAACACCTCGTCCGTCTTCTCGGGCAGCGGCAGGCGACCGATCTCGCGGCGGCCGGACGGATCGAACAGGCAGAGGTCGATCTGGTCGGCGTTGGCGGAGAACACCGCGAAGTTCACGCCGAGCCCATCCCACGTCGCGCCGAGCGGATAGGGCGAGCCGGGTTCGAGGGTCTGGCTCATGGGCGCGCCGCCGCCGTGAGACAGCCGCGTGCGTGGGGGAGGCCTGCGTGGTGTCGAGCGTGATGCAATGGTTCGTCCCGAAACGGCGTGGTCGGCGAGCGGCGCGCGTCTAGCGCCCCGAAGCGCAGGCGTTCGGCATGCGCGCGACGAGGGCTGCGAGGCCGTCGGCTGAGTGTAGCGACCTTTGCCCAGTATCGCCGATCTGCACCCAGATCGCTCCCGTCGCGGCGACGATGCGGTTTAGGACGACGCGCGCCCCGTCTCCGGCGGCGACGAGGCGGGCGCCGTCCGCTGTCCAGGCCTCGGAGAAATTCGCGCCGTCGATCTCATAGCGCACGCGAACGAGACCCTTCGCGCCGCGTGGCGCAGGTGAGACGACCGCCTTCAGTTGGCCGCCGGCGCATGAGAACCCGAGGGCCTCGTTCGTCGCCGCGTCTACGGAGAACGCCAGCGCGGACCCTGCGGCGGCGTCCTCCCGGTAGCTCCAGGCGGCGGACGCCGGAGATGACGCGGCCGACGCCGCCATGAGCACGGCGCCGCAAAGGGCGGCGCCGTAACGCGTCGACCGCGACGCCTCCGTCATTCCGCGCGCAGGAACACGACGCCAAGCGGCGGCAAGGTCAGATCCAGCGCCTGCCGCTCCCCATGACTTTCGACGTCCGTCGTCGGAAGTCCGCCGCCGTTGCCGACGTTCGAACCGCCGTAGATCCCTGCGTCCGTGTTCATGATCTCGCTCCACGTTCCGGCTATCGGAACGCCGATGCGATATCCGTGCCGCGGCACGGGCGTCAGGTTCGCCACCACGAGGATGGGCGCGTCGCCGTCGTCGCCGACGCGCAGGAAGGCGAAGACGGAGTTCGCGTTGTCGTCGCCGACGACCCAGCGGAAGCCCGCGGGATCCGCGTCGCGGCGGTGAAGCGCGGGATTGGCGCGGTACAGATGGTTGAGGTCGCGCATCAGCCGCTGGATCCCGGCGTGGTTCGGGTCGTCGAGCGCCGGCCAGTCGACCTGGTCGTCATGGTTCCACTCGCGCCACTGCGCGGTGTCGGCGCCCATGAACACCAGCTTCTTGCCGGGATGGCTCCACATCATGCCGTAGAGCGCGCGCAGGTTGGCGAACTTCTGCCAGAGGTCGCCCGGCATCTTCTGGATCAGCGAGCCCTTGCCGTGCACGACCTCGTCGTGGCTGAGCGGGAGCACGAACTTCTCCGAGAACGCGTAGACCAGACCGAAGGTTATGCCGTCGTGGTTGTGCTGACGGTAGATCGGATCCTGCTCCATGTAATGGAGCGTGTCGTGCATCCAGCCCATGTTCCACTTGTAGTGGAATCCGAGGCCGCCCTCCGTCGTCGGCCGCGTCACGCCGGGCCAGGCCGTGGATTCCTCGGCGATCATGATCGCGCCCGGCGCGCGCTCGCGCACCACCGCGTTCAGGTGCTGGATGAACCCGACCGCTTCGAGGTTTTCGCGGCCGCCGTACTGGTTCGGCACCCATTCGCCCGCCTTGCGGCTGTAGTCGCGGTAGAGCATCGAGGCGACGGCGTCGACGCGCAGGCCGTCGACGTGGAAGGTCTCGAGCCAGTGCAGCGCGCTCGCGATCAGGAAGCCCTGAACCTCGCGCCGTCCGAAGTTGTAGATCGCGGTGTTCCAGTCGATGTGGAACCCCTCGCGCGGGTCGGCGTGCTCGTAGAGGGCGGTGCCGTCGAACCGGCCGAGGCCGTGCGCGTCGGTCGGGAAGTGGGCGGGAACCCAATCCAGCACCACGCCGACGCCAGCGGCGTGGGCCGCGTCGACGAAGCGCGCAAAGTCTTCCGGCGCGCCGTAACGCGCGGTCGGCGCAAACAGGCCAAGCGGCTGGTACCCCCACGAGCCGCCGAAGGGATGCTCCGTGATCGGCAGCAGCTCGATGTGGGTGAATCCCATGTCGACGGCGTAGGGGATCAGCTTTTCGATGGCGAAGGCCCAATCGACCTCGCCGCCGTCCGCCTTCATCCAGGAGCCGAGGTGGGCTTCGTAGAACGACAGCGGCTGGTCGGGCTCCTGCGCTTTCGTGCGGCGCTCGATCCAGTCGGCGTCGGTCCAGACGTAGGGCTCGGGCGAGGCCACCACGGAGCCCGTCGCCGGCGACATCTCGTAAGCGCGGGCGACCGGATCGGCCTTGTCGGGAAGCCGGCCCCCGTCCGGTCCGTGGATCGCGAACTTGTAGCGCTCGCCGGGGCCGATGCGCGGCACGAACAGCTCCCAGACGCCGGCCGGCTGGCGCAGGCGCATCGGGTTGCGACGCGAATCCCAGGCGTTGAAGTCGCCGATGACGGCGACCGAGCGCGCGTTCGGCGCCCAGACTGCGAAGCGGACGCCCGCGACCCCGTCGACGGTCATGGCGTTGGCGCCGAGCGCCGACGCCAGCTGGAAGTGACGCGCTTCGGCGATGAGGTGCAGGTCGAGGTCGCCCAGCAGCAGGCCGAAGGCATAGGGGTCCTCGATCTCCTGAACCGCGCCGGGCCATGTGATCCGGAAGAGATAGGGATCCACGCCGCGCACGCGGCCCTCCCACACCCCGGTGGCCTCGATCTCGGCCAGTTCGCCCACGGTCGCGCCGCTGTCGCGCGACACCACCTCGACCTCGAGCGCGCCCGGCAGGATGGCGCGGACGTAAGGGCCGTCGCCGTCGTCATGGCGGCCGAGCACGGCGAAGGGATCGCCGTGGCGGCCCTGGGCGAGGGCGTCGAGCGCGCCTCGATCGAGCGCGATGGCTGTCGCGGTCATGAGGAAGCTCCGTCGTCTGGCGCCAGCCGGGCGGCGAGGGCGTGGAGGCCTCCCAGCGGGACGTCGATCCAAGCCGGCCGGTTGGCCGCCTCGTAGGCGATTTCGTAAGCCGCCTTCTCGATCAGGAACATGTCGAGCAGGGGGGCGGGCACGCCGCCGCCGGACGCTTCGACATGGGTGCGATAGGCGCCGAGGAAGGCTTCCGCTGCGTCCATGCGGAACCGTTCGATGAAGGCCTCGCGACGCGGCCCGGCCACATGAGCCGAGGCCTGTTCGTTTCGGCCGACCATGGCGGCGGCGTAGTCGAACGAGCGCAGCACGCCGGCGACGTCGCGAAGCGGGCTCGCCTTGCCGCGCCGCTCCTCCAGCGGCCGGGCGGGCTCGCCTTCGAAGTCGATGAACACGATGTCGGCTCCCGACACCAGGATCTGCCCCAGGTGCAGGTCTCCGTGAATGCGGCTCATCGTCGAGCCCACGCCGTCGCCGGCCAGCCGGCCGATGACGGCGGAGAGCGCCTCCCTGCGGCGAACGATCGACGCCGCGCGCTGGGCGAGCGCCTCGGTCTCCCAGGACGACTTCGCCTGCAGGGCGTGGATTGCGCCGTCGAGCAGCGACAGCGCGCGCTCCTTCCAGCTCTCCACATCCTTGGTCGCGGCGGCCAGAGGCGCGAAGTCGGGATCGTCGCTCGGGCGCGCAAGCGTCGTGTGCAACTCGCCGAGCCGTGTGCCGAGGGTCGCCGCAAAGGCGGTGAATTCGGCGAAGCGGTGGTCGTCCGCCATCTCGCCGCCGCCGGTGGCGCCGAATTCGTCGAGCGCGCGGGTGAGATGGTCGAGCGTCCAGGTCCAGGCGTCGCCCTGATTGCGCACGAAGCCCTGGATGATCGCGAGCGTTGCCCGGGCGCCGTCGGCATCGACGCGCACCATCTCGCCGAGGAACGGCGCCGCGTTGGCGAAGCCCTGCTCGGTCAGGTAGCGGCCCATCTCCGCTTCCGGATGGCGGCCCGGAGCGATCCTGCGCAGAAGCTTGATCATCATCAGGTCGCCGGCGATCAGCGACGAGTTCGACTGTTCCGCCGACAGCCACAGGATCTCGGCGTCGTCCGGCAGCGCCGGCACTTCGACGCCCGCCGCGGCCTCGAAGCGGATCTCGCCGCTCGGCCCCGCGATCGTGCGGCCCTCGCGCAGCGCGTTGGCGATAGCGAAGGCGAAGCTCGGGATCGCAAAGGCGTCGGTCAGCAGATGCACCTCGCGGCCCTTGCGGACGCGGGCGAGCGCGAGGCGGCCGGGCAGCGCCGACAGCGTCTCGTCTTCGGAGACGACCGCGAGCGGAAGCAGCCACCGGGTCGGCTCCGACCCGCCCGTGACTTCGACTTCGACCAGGCCGATGTCCTGTCCGCGGGCGGACAGACGGGTCAGCGATTTGATGCGCGGCAGGATCTGCTTCTGGTCCTTGCCCGAAAACCAGCGACGCTTGGCGAGGTAGGTCGGCAGCACCGCCGTCTCGAGCGTCTTGCGCGCCTCAGTCTGCATCGCGTCGTCGACGCCGGCGCGCAGCACCAGCGTCTCATAGTCCGGCAGCGGCTCCGGGGCAGGGCTGTGCCAAGCCGGGGCCGCCTGCGCGGTCGTCAGAACGAACGAGTAGAAGCCATAGGGCGGCAGCGTGAGCAGGTAGGTGAGCTGGCCGATCGGCGGGAACACGGAACCGGCCGTCAGCTCGACCGGCACGCGACCCTCAAACTCCGACAGCTCCAGTTCGACCGCCTGAGGGCTCCGGCCCATGTTGGCGACGCACAGGATGGCCTCGCCCTCGTGTTCGCGAAGGTAAGCCAGGATGCGCCGGTTCTGGGGGAACAGGAAGCGGATCGTGCCGCGCCCGAACGCCGGGTGCTGCCGGCGCGTGGCCAGCATGCGCCGCGTCCAGTTCAGCAGCGAGTGTGGGTCGCGGGCCTGCGCCTCGACATTGACGGCGTAGTAGCCGTAGAGCGGGTCCATTACCGGCGGCAGCACGAGCGAGGCCGGGTCGGCGCGCGAGAAGCCGCCGTTCCGGTCGATCGACCACTGCATCGGCGTGCGCACGCCGTCGCGGTCGCCGAGGTGGATGTTGTCGCCCATGCCGATCTCGTCGCCGTAGTAGATCACCGGCGTGCCTGGCATCGACAGCAGCAGCGCGTTCATCAGCTCGATGCGGCGTCGGTCACGCTCCATCAGCGGAGCGAGACGGCGGCGAATGCCGAGGTTGATGCGGGCGCGCTTGTC
Organism: Methylopila capsulata; assembly: GCF_016907975.1. Taxonomy (GTDB): domain Bacteria; phylum Pseudomonadota; class Alphaproteobacteria; order Rhizobiales; family Methylopilaceae; genus Methylopila; species Methylopila capsulata. Next base: position 1,010,374 of record NZ_JAFBCY010000001.1, on the reverse strand, counting down.
GGAGGCGTAGGTGTTCCAGAGGTAGTCGCGCTCCTTGTCGGTCACCATCTCGAGCGTCAGCTCGTCGTGGTTCCGCAGGAAGATCGCCCACTGGCAGTTGTCCGGGATCGCCGGCGTCTGGCGCATGATGTCGGTGATCGGGAAACGGTCCTCCCGCGCGATCGCCATGTACATTCGCGGCATCAGCGGGAAGTGAAACGCCATGTGGCATTCGTCACCGTCGCCGAAGTAGTCCTTGGTGTCCTCGGGCCACATGTTGGCCTCGGCGATCAGGAACCGGTCGGGATAGGTGCGGTCGAGCTCGGCCCGGATCTTCTTCAGGATGTCGTGGGTCTCGGGCAGGTTCTCGTTCGAGGTGCCGTCGCGCTCGATCAGGTAGGGCACGGCGTCGAGGCGCAGGCCGTCGATGCCGAGGTCGAGCCAGAACTTCATCACGCCGAACACGGCCTTCAGCACCGCCGGGTTCTCGAAGTTCAGGTCGGGCTGGTGGCTGTAGAACCGGTGCCAGAAGTACTGGCCGGCGACCGGGTCCCAGGTCCAGTTCGAGCGCTCGGTGTCGAGGAAGATGATCCGCGTTCCGGAGTACAGCGTGTCGTCGTCCGACCAGACGTAGAAGTTGCGGTGCGCCGAGCCCTTCTTGGCCGTGCGCGCCCGCTGGAACCACGGGTGCTGGTCGGAGGTGTGGTTGATGACGAGCTCGGAGATCACTTTCAGGCCGCGCTTGTGCGCCTCGGCGATGAAGCGCTTGACGTCGGCGAGAGTCCCGTAGTCCGGCGAGACGCCCTTGTACTCCGAGATGTCGTAGCCGTCGTCGAGCCGCGGGCTGGGGTAGAACGGCAGCAGCCAGATCACGCTGACGCCGAGGCCCGCGATGTAGTCGAGCTTCGAGATCAGTCCCGGGAAATCACCGATGCCGTCGTCGTTCGAGTCGAAGAACGACTTCACGTGCACCTGGTAGATGATCGCGTCCTTGTACCACAACGGGTCGACGCCCTCGCGCGACACCACGGTCCCGCTGGGCTCAGTCAGTTCGGCGTGTGCCACAGGCGCGTTCATGCCGATGCTCCAGGTAGGTTCGTGAGGCGCCAGACGTGAAACGGCATTTCCGCCGGGTTCACATAGATCCACTGCGACTTGCCGGTCAGGGTGAAGCGGTTGCCGCGCATCAGGTCCTCGACCGCGACCGTTCCGTCGTCCGGCAGGCCGAACTCCCAGAGCGGGATCTCATAGGCCGCATGCTTCTCCCCGTGCGGGTCGAGGCTGACGAAGGTGAGGATCATGTCCTCGACGCCCGTGCCGTCCGCCTTCGGCCGCGACTTGCCGTAGAGCAGGATCTGGTCGTCGAAGCAGTTGTAGAACGTCACGCCGAGATGCGTCTGCAGCGCGGGGTTCTGCTTGCGGATGCGGTTCAGCCGGGTGATTTCGGAGATGATGTTGCCGGGCTGGTTCCAGTTGCGGATGCGGATCTCGTACTTCTCGCTGTCGAGATACTCCTCCTTGCCGGGCAGGGGCGCGCTCTCGCAGATCTCGAAGCCGTTGTACATGCCCCACAGACCCGACAACGTGGTCGCGAGCGCCGCGCGGATCAGGAAGCCGGGACGGCCCGACGTCTGCAGGAAATAGGGGTTGATGTCCGGCGTGTTGACGAAAAAATGCGGGCGGAAGAAGTCCTTCGGCGCCGTCGTCGTCAGCTCCGTCAGATACTCCGCCATCTCATGCTTGGTGTTCCGCCAGGTGAAGTAGGTGTAGGACTGCGAGTATCCCACCTTGGCGAGGCGGTACATCACCTTCGGGCGGGTGAAGGCTTCCGAGAGGAAGATCGCGTCGGGATGCTTCGCCTTCACCTCGGCGATCATCCACTCCCAGAACGGGAACGGCTTGGTGTGGGGGTTGTCGACCCGGAAGGTCTTGACGCCCTCGGACGCCCAGAACAGCACGACGTCGCGCAGTCCGATCCACAGGCCGGGCACGGCGTCCGGTCCGTAGAAATCGACGTTGACGATGTCCTGGTACTTCTTCGGCGGGTTCTCCGCGTATTTCATGGAGCCGTCCGGCCGCCACTTGAACCAGCCGGGATGCTCCTTCAGCCAGGGGTGGTCCGGAGAGCACTGGATCGCGAAGTCGAGCGCGATCTCGAGCCCATGCTCTTTCGCCGCCTGCACCAGAGCGCGGAAATCCTCGATCGAGCCGAGTTCCGGATGCAGCGCGTCGTGGCCGCCCTCGGGCGAGCCGATCGCGTAAGGGCTGCCGACGTCGGTCGGGCCGGGAGTCAGCGTGTTGTTCGGGCCCTTGCGATTGCTCGTCCCGATCGGGTGGATCGGAGGAAAATAAAGCACGTCGAAGCCCATGTCCCGGATCATCGGCAGTCGCTTGACGACGTCGCGGAAGGCGCCGTGCTTCGTCGGGTCGCCGCTCTCGGAGCGCGGAAACAGCTCGTACCAGCTCGCGAACTCGGCCTGCACCCGCTCGACCTCGACCCCGAAGATCTCGGAGCGCGAGGCGAAGGCGCGCGGATCGGCGGCGACTGCTGCGGCGTGGGCTTCCGGCGAGAGCAGTTCGGCCACCCGCGTGGGCACGTCGGCCGCGCGGGCGGCCAGGATGAAGTCGGCGAGGGTTCGGGCGGCGTCGGCGGGGGCCTGGGCGGCGATGCCCTCCAGCAGGAGCAGACCCTCGTCGGTCTCCAGCCGCACGTCCAAACCGGCTTCCCGCTTCTTCGTCAGATCGCGCCGGAAGGTGCCGAAGTCGTCCCACCAGGCCTCGACCACGAACTCATGGCGCCCGATCGCGTCGGGCGTGAGGATCCCTCGCCAGCGGTCGTTGATGACGTACGCCATCGGGCTGCGCCGCCACTCTCCGCCCAGTGGACGCCAAAGGACGTCGGCCTTCAGGACCTCGTGGCCGTCGGCGAAGACGTCGGCCTCCACCACCAGATCGCGTCCGACGATCGTCTTCACGGGAAACCGCCCCCCGTCCACCGTCGGCGTCACCGCCTCGATCGCAATGCGTGGGCGTTTCACGCCCTCGATGGCGTCGATTGAGGCGAGGGTCATGCGGCGGTCTCCCTTGAATTGAAGGCTACGGCGATCGAATCGGCGTGGGACGCGACGTCCAGCGGGAGGTCGTGCGGAACCCCACAGATCGGTCAGCGGTTCAGTCCGACAACCCCTTGCCTGATGCGAAAGGAGCCCGGACATGACCGATCGAGAGCGGCGGGTGCGCGATCTCGCCTACCAGATCTGGGAAGAGGATGGCCGCCCGGAGGGCGCGGGCGCGCGCCACTGGAGCGAGGCTGAAAGACGCTATGCCGCAGAGCTGGGCTCGGCGCCGCCGCCCAACGGCGGGGCGGTCGCGGGCGCCAAGGCGAAGCCGGTGAAAGCTCCGAAGGCGAAGGCCGTGGCCGCAGCCGCCGGCACGCCTCCTAAAGCCGGGGGCGAGCCCGGCAAGATCGCCGCGGCTGCGGCCGAACCGAAGAGGGGTAAAGCCGGCGGCGGCAAGCCCTCCGACGCCAAGCGCGCGGCCGACGCGCCAAAGGCGGACAAGTCCGCCGGGGCGAAGCCGTCGAAGAAATCGAAGGGCTGAGCGCGGCCGCGCCGCGCGCCCTTGGTTCAAGTTAGCGTTCGATTGCTCGGAACGTCGCGCGGATGCATTCGTTGTGATGCGGTGACGGGATCGCGGGCCGCTTCGGCCCGCTTGAGGCGAGGCGACATTTTCCATGGGCGATATTAAGACCGACCGTCGGGCTGAGGCTGGGCGGCCGCAACCGCTCGGCGCGACTTTCGACGGCCAGGGGACGAACTTTGCGATCTTCTCGGCCTACGCCGAGCGCGTGGAACTGTGCCTTTTCGACGAGAACCAGAACGAAATCGAGCGCGTCACCCTTCCCGAGTACACCGACGAGATCTGGCACGGCTATCTCCCGGGGATCGCGCCCGGCCAGATCTACGGCTACCGCGTTCACGGGCCCTTCAAGCCCGAGGAAGGCCACCGCTTCAATCCGAACAAGCTGGTGCTCGACCCCTACGCAAAGAGCCTCGTCGGCTCGATCGCGTGGAATGACGCTCATTTCGCCTATGACATGAACGCCGAGGACAAGGACCTCACCTTCGACGAGCGCGACAGCGCGCCGTTCATGCCGAAGTGCGAGGTGGCCGACACCGCCTTCGACTGGACCGGGGACGTCAGGCCGAACGTGCCGTGGGACAAGACGGTGTTCTACGAGACCCACGTCCGCGGCTACACCATGCTGCATCCGAACGTGCCGGAAGAGATCCGCGGCACCTTCGACGGGCTGAGCCAGAAAGAGGTCATCGCCCACATCAAGTCGCTGGGCGTCACGTCGGTCGAACTGCTGCCGATCCACGCCTTCCTCGACGACCAGCACTTGGAGTCGAAGGGCCTGAAGAACTTCTGGGGCTACAACACCATCGGATTCTTCGCGCCGATGGGCCGCTACGCTGGCGGCGAGAACAAGTCCGGCCGGGCGCGGCTCGCGAGCTTCAAGAACATGGTGCGGGCGTTCCACAACGCCGGCCTCGAGGTGATCCTCGACGTCGTCTACAACCACACCGCGGAAGGCAACGAACTCGGGCCGACGCTGTCGTTCAAGGGCATCGACAACCTGAGCTACTACCGGACGATGCCGGACAATCACCGCTACTACATCAACGACACCGGCACCGGGAACACCGTCAATCTCAGCCACCCCCGCGTGCTGCAGATGGTGATGGACAGCCTGCGGTACTGGGTGGAGGAGATGCACGTCGACGGTTTCCGCTTCGACCTCGGCACCATCCTCGGCCGCGAGACCTACGGCTTCGACGCCCGCTCCGGCTTCTTCGACGCGATCGGACAGGACCCTGTTCTGCGGCAGGTGAAGCTGGTCGGCGAGCCTTGGGACATCGGCCCCGGCGGCTACCAGGTCGGCGGTTTCCCCCCCGGCTGGGCCGAGTGGAACGACAAGTACCGCGACAATGTGCGGGACTATTGGAAGCAGGGCGCGGGCCATCTCGGCGACTTCGCCGCGCGCGTCACCGGCTCGGGCGACATCTACGACCGTCAGGGCCGCCGCCCGTGGGCCGGCGTGAACTTCGTCACCGCCCATGACGGTTTCACCCTGCACGACACGGTGACCTACAACGAGAAGCACAACGAGGCGAACGGCGAAGACGGCAAGGACGGCCACGGCGACAACCGCAGTTACAACTACGGCGTCGAGGGAGAGACCGACGACGCGGGCATCGTCGCCGTCCGCGAACGCCAGAAGCGCAACTTCCTGGCGACGCTGCTGTTCAGCCACGGCACGCCGATGATCCTGGCGGGCGACGAGTTCGGCCGCACCCAGGGGGGCAACAACAACGGCTACTGCCAGGACAGTGAGATCTCGTGGGTCCACTGGGACCTCAACGAGAACAACCAGAAGCTCCTGGCTTTCACCAAGCGGCTGGTGAAGCTGCGCGCGGAGCACGCGATCCTGCGGCGCGCGAGCTTCCGCGATGGAATGGGCGTCACCTGGCTCAACCCGGGTGGCGGCGAGCAGACGGCGGAGCAGTGGGGCGACGCCGGCGCCGACTGCATCGGCCTGCAGCTCACGACCAATGAGGAGCAGGCGATCCTGATCTTCAACAGCCACGACGGCGTGGTGCCCTTCACCCTGCCAGAGCGCGACGGCGGAGCCCCTTGGAGCGTCGCGATCGACACGGAGCGGCCGGAGGCGGAGGAGGGAGCCGTCGCCCTCGACGGCGGCGCCGTCTTCGAGGTTCAGCCCCGCTCCCTGCTGCTGTTGAAGTAGCTTCCGGCTTCCGCGACGGCGGGGCTTGTCCGAAGCCGCTCCGCCGTCGCGCCCCCGTCGGTCAGGTCGTCGCGGCCCGCGCCAGGAGCGGCCGCCAGTTCGGCTCCACCGTCAGCTTGAACGTATCCGAAAGCACGCGCTCGAGATCCGCGGCGCCGAGCATGTGACGCTCCGGAGCCGCGCCCCGTCTGCGGATCGTCAGCCGACGGTCCATGAGAGCGAAGCGGGCGTCGGGGGCGATCCTCGCGGCCACCAGAAACCGGCGGAAGAACGACGAGGGGTGGGTGCAGGTGAACCAGTTCGCGATCACGTAGTCCGCCGTCGTGTGCGCTTCGTCCGAGAACTCGTACATCGGCGACCACCCCTCTTCGGTCAGAGCGAGGACCCGGGTGAGTCCGCCGGACGACGCGATCCGCCAGGGCTCATGCGCCGTCTCCTGCGGCCGGGGATCGTCGAGCCGAAGCGGTTCGGGGGGAACCATAGCGCCGAACCCCACGTCCACGAGATAGGCCGCGCCCTCGACCGTGACGCGCAGCGTCCTGTGGGTGCGACCGGCGAGGTCGTCGTCGGCCCGACCGAGAAGCACGCGGGCCAACAGTCCGTGAACCTCGAATCCGAGCGCGCTTAACACCCGGTGGAACAGCCCGTTCTGCTCGTAGCAGAAGCCGCCGCGTCGGGCGGCAAGCAGTTTCCGATCGATCGCCACGGGCGCGATGTCGACGACGTGGCCGAGCGCGACGTCAATCGCCTCGAACGGGATCGCGGCGAGATGCGCGCGCTGGAGGGCGGCGAGCGTCTCATGCGAGGGCGCGCGGGGACCCCGATAGCCGATCCGCGCGAAATAGGCGTCGAGATCGACCTCGCCTGGCGAGAGGATCTCAGCCCTGGGCGCGGGCGGGGCGAGGAAGGGGGCGGTCATGAGCGGGGCTCCCAGCTTGTCGATGCGCAGGAGCAAGGCTATAGAACCTCAAGTAAAGTTGAGGTCAAGGGGCGACGATGGTCGCGGTGCGGGACATGAGCGTGGGCGAGGTCGCCCGCCGCAGCGGCGTCGCGGTGTCGACGCTGCATTTCTACGAAGCCCAGGGGTTGATCCGGAGCCGTAGAAGCGAGGGCAATCAGCGGCGGTTCGCGCGCGAGATCCTGCGCCGGGTCGCGATCATCAAGGTCGCCCAGCGGCTCGGCGTCCCGCTCGCGAAGATCGGCGAGGCCATGCAGGCGCTGCCGCGGGACGGCGCGCCGACCGCCGCGGACTGGCGCGCGCTGTCCGCCGCTTGGCGGGGGGAGCTCGACGACCGCATCGCCCGGCTGACCCGGCTGCGCGACGAACTTGACGGCTGCATCGGGTGCGGTTGCCTGACGGCGCCCGATTGCCCGCTGCGCAATCCCGACGACGTCCGTTTTCGCGAAGGTCCCGGCCCGCGGCTGCTGGACCCCCTCTGAGCGCGATGGCTCCGCCGCTGCGGCCGTCGTTGTGCTCGCCCCCCTGATCGGCTAGGGTCCGGCCGCGCGCATGGCGTCTCCGTTCCACCGGAGGCGACCGATTCTTGTGCGCCGCCGGACCGACGACCATCCGGTCAGACACGACAAACCGGCAGGTGTTATGGATTTCCTCAAGCCACGGTATACGCCGATGAACCGCCGTCGCCGCATCTATGAAGGCAAGGCGAAAGTCCTCTATGAAGGACCCGAGCCCGGCACGCTGATCCAGCATTTCAAGGACGACGCCACCGCCTTCAACGCCAAGAAGCACGAGGTGATTGACGGCAAGGGCGTCCTGAACAACCGGATCTCGGAGTTCGTCTTCCAGCACCTCAACGACATCGGGGTGCCGACGCATTTCATCCGTCGGCTGAACATGCGCGAGCAGCTGATCCGCGAAGTCGAGATCATTCCGCTCGAAGTCGTGGTGCGCAATGTCGCCGCCGGCTCGCTTGCGACCAAGCTCGGCATCGAGGAGGGCACCCAGCTGCCCCGTTCGATCATCGAGTTCTATTACAAGAACGACGCCCTGAACGACCCGATGGTCTCTGAGGAGCACGTCACGGCCTTTGGCTGGGCGAGCCCGCAGGAGATCGACGACATCATGGCGCTGGCGATCCGCGTCAACGACTTCCTGTCCGGCCTGTTCCTCGGCGTCGGCATCCGCCTCGTCGACTTCAAGATGGAGACCGGCCGTCTCTGGGAGAACGACACGGTGCGCATCGTCGTCGCCGACGAGATCAGCCCCGACTCGTGCCGTCTCTGGGACATCAAGTCGAACGACAAGCTCGACAAGGACCGCTTCCGCCGCGACATGGGCGGCCTCGTCGAGGCCTATTCCGAGGTCGCGCGCCGGCTTGGCATCCTGCCCGAGTCGGAGGTTCCGAACGGCCGCGGCCCGGTGCTGGTGACGTCGAAGGACGCATAGCGCGCCTCAGCCTCACGGTTCATAAGACTGCCGACGCCCCGCTCCCACCCGAGCGGGGCGTCGTCGTTTCGGAAGGGAGGATAATAATATGCCCATAAACATCAGGGCCTTGATCGTCGCCGCGGGTTGCCTCGCGGTCTTCCCGGCCGCCGCCCAGACGGCGGCGCCGCCCGCCGCCGCCCCCACGACCACGGCTGACGACGCGCCCCAGCTCGACATCGAGAAGACCCTCGGCGACGTCGGCGCCGGCTGGACCAAGCAGAACGCGACCGGCGAGAGCGTCACCTACGTCTGCGACAAGGACAGCTGCGGCGGCCGAGGCGTGCTGGGGATCAGCGCGGCGAAGCCGAGCGGCGAGTATCTTAAAAAAGTCGTCGCGGATCCCCAGGGCGCGCTGACCGCCTTCAAATACGGCAACGAGGAATCGATGAAGGCGACGGGCTGCGCCTTCAAGAGCTATGACATCAAGAAGATCAACGACGCCCGCGTGCAGATCGACAGCGCCGGCGGGTGCCCGGACGGGTCTTCGGCGGTGATGTCCACGATCTTCGACTCCAAGTCCGAGCGCCTGATGGCGGTTCAGGTGTTGACGAAGGGCGAGAGCGCGGCTCTTAAGCTGCGGGACGACAGCGCCGCGAAGATCAACAAGGCGCTCGACGCCACCCTGTAGCCACCGTCGCTCGAGAGGATCCCGATCATGAAGGCGCGCGTCACCGTCACCCTCAAGACCGGCGTCCTCGATCCGCAGGGCAAGGCGATCGAGGGAGCGCTCGGCTCCCTCGGCGTGCCCGGCGTCGAAAGCGTCCGCCAGGGCAAGCTGTTCGACGTCGAGCTCGCCACCGACGATCGCGCCGAGGCGGAGGCGACCCTCAAGTCCATGTGCGAAAAGCTGCTCGCGAACACCGTCATCGAGAGCTATCGCTACGACATCGCGGGGTGATCCCGACTATGACGACCCGTCTTACCGGCATGGCGCTCGGCGCCGTGACGCTCGCTCTGTCTGCAGGCGCAGCCCTCGCGCAGGGCGCGCCGAAACCCGCGGCCATTCCGGACATCCGCGGCCCGAACGGCGTGTTCTCGCTGCTGCCGGACGGCGCCAACTGGACCAAGTTCCAGACCGTGCGGCAGATCGGCGTGCGCTGCACCGACAAGGCCTGCGGCGGCGAGCGCGTGTTCTGCACGATCCAGACCCGCGCCGACGAACAGGCGCGTCCCGGCGTCGCTCTGGCCGACGAGACCGCGGCGAAGTTCGGCGAGGGCGTCATCGCCAGCGCGCCGAAGGACTTCGCGGCCTCCTACGTCGCGCCCTTCGCGCCGAAGCGCTTCGGGCCGAACGCTGGACACTGGGCGGAGCTGAAGGCCGAGGGCGAGCCCGGCAAGCTGCGCTTCGGGCTGTTCCTCGTCGCCGCGAAAGGCTACGACGTGGCCTTCAACTGCGTGACGCCGTCCGAGAGCTGGGCGACCCACCAGCCGAAGATCGAGGCGCTGCTCGCCTCGCTCAAGATCGAGCAGTAACGCTTCGAGGACCGAGAGCCATGAACGCCGCCGTCATCGTCTTTCCCGGGTCCAACCGCGAGCGCGACGTTGCAGCGGCGTTGCGGGCCGGGACCGGCTCGGCGCCCGCCATGGTGTGGCACGCCGACACCGACCTGCCGGCGGGCACGGACCTCGTGGTGCTGCCGGGCGGCTTCTCCTACGGCGACTACCTGCGTTGCGGCGCGATCGCGGCGCGGGCGCCGATCATGGACGCGGTGCGGGCGCATGCCGCCCGCGGCGGGCTGGTGCTCGGCATCTGCAACGGCTTCCAGATCCTGGTCGAGAGCGGCCTGCTTCCGGGCATCCTCACCCGCAACAAGAACCTGCGCTTCATCTGCAAGACGCAGCACCTCAAGGTCGAGCGCGTCGACACCCGGTTCACGAGCGGGTACCAGCCCGGCCAGGTGATCGAGGTCGCCTGCGCCCACGGCGAGGGCAACTACTTCGCCGACCCCGAGACCATCGAGCGACTCGAAGGCGACGGCCGGGTGGCGTTCCGCTACTGCGACGCGGCCGGCAACGTCGGGGGCCTCGCCAACGCCAACGGCTCGATCAACGACATCGCCGGGGTCTACTCCGAGAAGCTGAACGTGCTCGGCATGATGCCGCATCCCGAGAACCTGATCGACGGCGCGGTCGGCGGGACGGACGGCCTCGTGCTGTTCGCAGGGCTCGCGAAGGCCGCGTGATGGCGGCCGGGGCGATCCGGGTCGGGATCGGCGGCTGGACCTTCGAGCCGTGGCGCGGGACGTTCTACCCCGACGACCTGACGCAGAAGCGCGAGCTGGCCTACGCCGCCGAACGCCTCACCGCGATCGAGATCAACGCGACGTTCTACGGCTCCCAGAAGCCGGAGAGCTTCCGGAAATGGGCGTCGGAGACGCCGGAGGGCTTCCTGTTCTCCGTGAAGGGTCCGCGCTTCGCCACCAACCGCAAGGTGCTCAGCGAGGGCGCCGAGTCGGTGACGCGCTTCCTCGACAGCGGCGTGACGGAGCTCGGCCCCAAGCTCGGCCCGATCCTGTGGCAGCTCGCGGCGACCAAGCGGTTCGATCCGGACGATCTCGCGGGCTTCCTCAAGCTGCTGCCGGCGAAGCGCAACGGCGTGGCGCTGCGCCACGTCATCGAGGCGCGGCACGAGAGCTTCGCCGACCCGCGGTTCGTGGAGATGCTGCGGGACGCGAAGGTCGCGCAGGTCATCCTCGACGACCCCGACCATCCGATGATCGCCGACCCGACCGCGGACTTCGTCTACCTCAGGCTGGAGCGCGCGCAGGAGGAGATCGAGACCGGCTACGCCGAGGACGAGCTCGACGCCTGGGCGAAGCGGCTTGCGGCCTACGCCAGGGGCGAGACGCCGAAGGACCTGCCGGCGCTTTCCGCCGCGCCTGCCCCGAAGACGCCGCGCGAGGTCTTCGCCTTCTTCATCTCGGGCGCGAAGGTGCGCAACCCGGCGGCCGCGCAGGCGATGATCGGGCGCCTCAAGGGCTAGGCGGCGTCTCGGCCGCCCTTCGGCGCTCGATCCGCCGGGCGATGAACCGCGCCACGCTCGGCCCGCCGGGCGATGAACCGCGCCACGCTCGGCCCGGTGAGCAGCACGATCACCAGTCGCGCCGTCTGCATGGTCATCACGAACTGCAGGTCGACGTCGCTCGACGCCGCGATGATCGCGACCGAGTCGGCGCCGCCGGGACTGGTGGCGAGGAAGGCGGTCAGCGGGTCGAGGCCTGCGAAGTGCACCAGCGCCGCGGCGAAGGCGCCGCAGAGCGCGATCAGCGTCAGCACCGAGAGCGCGAGGATCGGCAGCGCCCGCGCCGCGTGCAGGATGATCGGCCGGGTGAAGCGCAGGCCGATGCTCCAGCCGACGAGTGCGTAGCTCGCCGCCAGCAGCCACGGCGGGAGCTCGATCTTCAGAAGCCCGAAATCGTGCAGCAGCACGCCGAGCGCGAGCGGCAGCAGCAGTTGCCCGGCCGGCAGCCGGGAACGCCGGCCGGCCCAGGCGCCCGCCGCGGCCAGCGCGAGGGTGGCGGCGAGGCTCGGCCAGTCCACCGGCGGGAACCAGTCGACGCTTGCGGCGCCGCGGTCCGGCGAGACCCAGATCAGCGCGACGATCGAGGCGGAAACGGCGACGAGGACGACCCGCAGGTACTGCATGACCGCGACCAGACGCACGTCCGCGCCATAGGCTTCCGCGAGGAAGGTCATCGCGGAGGCCGCGCCGGGGGAGGAGCCCCAGATCGCGGTCGTGCCCGGCAGCACCTGCCGGCGCGCGAGCAGATAGCCGAGCGCGTTGCTTGCGATGGTGGTCGAGACGATGCCGCCGATGAAGATCGGCCAGTCCTTGGCGATCTCGGCGAGAAAGCTCGCGGGGATGCTGCGGGCGATCATCAGCCCGACCAGCGCCTGCGCCAGATGGAACGGGCTGCGCGGCACGCTGAGCGCGCCGCCGAGCCCCGCGATGACGATGCCGGCCACCATCGGGCCGAGCAGCAGCGCGGCTGGCAGGCCCAGGACTTCGAGCGCCACCACGATCGCGGCGGACAACGCGAGCGTCGCGGCCCATTGGACCGGCGGGCGCCAGGCGGAAATCAAGGGGAGGGACCGCATCACGCGGACGGTATACCGCATGCGCGCGCCGCGCGCCGCAGGCTTCGCGCAGGGGCGGCATGCGCCGGCGGGCGGTCCCGCAGGTCAGGCCGCGTCGAAGGTAACGTCCTCGTAGATCTCAGCAAGCGTCATGGACACGTCGAGCCCGTCGAACGCCACGCGGTCCGTGGGCGAGGAGAGATCCTGTCGCAGCCAACCGTCATTCGTTTTCCGGTGAACGATGACGGCGCGCTTTTTCTGCTCCACGAACAGACAGGTTCGCAGTGAGTCCAAGGTGAGATACGCGTCAAGCTTCGCTCCGAGATCCACGAACGCGGTTGAAGGCGAAAGGACCTCGACGATCGCGGCGGCGTCGGAGATCGAGGTCGGACTTCCCGCCCAAGGCGAGCAACTGACCACGACATCGGGAAGGGTCGACGCGAGAGAGGGATCGATGTCGAGGCGGACGTTCTCGGAGAAGGCCCGGCACGGCGACCCTTTGCGCCTGAGGGCGTTCATCAGGGCCGACTGGATATTGAAGACGATAAGATTGTGGATCTTGGTGCCGCCGGCCATCGACTTCACGATGTAACCATCAAGCAGCTCCCAACGCTCCTCCTCAGGAGCGTTGAGTTCGATCTCGCGAAACTCAGCCACCGTGAGGCGGCGCGGTTTAACCAGTGGGTAACTCATCGGCGGCCTCGGATCAGCGCCGCACTCTAGCATGCCGCGCCGCATTGGCGTAGCAAGGCCCGGCCTCCTCCGAAACGTCCGCGCCCGCGAGATCGATGACCGCACACGAGCCCGCCATCACGCCCGACCTTGTCGCCGCCCACGGCCTCAAGCCCGACGAGTACGAGCGCATCCTGTCCCTCATCGGCCGCGAGCCGAGCTTCACGGAGCTCGGGATCTTCTCGGCGATGTGGAACGAGCACTGCTCCTACAAGTCGTCGAAGCTCTGGCTGAAGACGCTGCCGATCGACGGCCCTCATGTCATCCAGGGCCCCGGCGAGAACGCCGGCGTGGTCGACATCGGCGACGGCGACGCGGTCGTCTTCAAGATGGAGAGCCACAACCACCCCAGCTTCATCGAGCCCTATCAGGGGGCTGCGACCGGCGTCGGCGGCATCCTGCGCGACGTCTTCACCATGGGCGCGCGGCCTGTCGCGGCGCTGAACGCGCTGCGCTTCGGCGCGCCGGAGCATCCGCGCACGCGCCATCTCGTGTCGGGCGTCGTCGCTGGCGTCGGCGGTTACGGCAACTCCTTCGGCGTGCCGACCGTCGGCGGCCTCGTGGGTTTCCACACCCGCTACGACGGCAACATCCTCGTCAACGCCATGGCGGTCGGCCTCGCGAAGGCCGACGCGATCTTCTACGCCAAGGCGAGCGGCGTCGGCCTGCCCGTGGTCTATCTCGGCTCCAAGACAGGGCGCGACGGCATTCACGGCGCGACCATGGCCTCCGCCGAGTTCGACGAAGGGTCGGAGGAGAAGCGGCCGACCGTGCAGGTGGGCGATCCCTTCGCCGAAAAGCTGCTGCTGGAGGCGTGCCTTGAGCTGATGGCGTCCGGCTCCGTCGTCGCCATCCAGGACATGGGCGCCGCGGGCCTCACCTGCTCGGCGGTCGAGATGGGCGCCAAGGGCGACCTCGGCATCCGGCTCGACCTCGAGAACGTGCCGGTGCGCGAAGACGGCATGACGGCCTACGAGATGATGCTCTCGGAGAGCCAGGAGCGCATGCTCATGGTGCTGCACCCCGAGAAGGAGGACGTGGCACGCGCGATCTTCGTGAAGTGGGGGCTCGATTTCGCGGTGGTCGGCCACACGACGGACGACCTGCGCTTCAAGGTCTACCTCAACGGCGAGCTGAAGGCCGACCTTCCGATCAAGGAGCTTGGCGACGAGGCGCCGGAGTACGACCGCCCCTGGGTCGAGACGCCGAAGGCGCAGGCTGTCGCCGCCGCCAACGTCGATGCGAAAGTCGGGACGCGCGAGGCGCTGCTGACGCTGATCGGCTCCGCTGAGCTCTCCTCCCGCCGCTGGGTGTGGGAGCAGTACGACCACATCATCCTCGGCGACACCGTGCAGAAGCCCGGCGGCGACTCGGCCGTGATCCGCGTCAACGGCGGCCCCAAGGGCCTCGCCATGACCGCCGACGTGACGCCGCGCTACTGCGAGGCCGACCCGTTCGAGGGCGGCAAGCAGGCGGTGGCGGAAGCCTGGCGCAACCTGACCGCCGTCGGCGCCCGCCCGCTCGCCGTCACCGACAACCTCAACTTCGGCAACCCCGAGAAGCCCGAGATCATGGGCCAGCTCGTGGGCTGCATCAAAGGCATCGGCGAGGCCTGCCGGGCGCTCGACTTCCCGGTCGTGTCCGGCAACGTCTCGCTCTACAACGAGACCCAAGGCCGCGCGATCCTGCCGACGCCGACCATCGGTGCGGTCGGCGTGCTCGACGACATCTCGAAGAGCGCCACCATCGCCTTCAAGCGCGAGGGCGAGGCCATCCTGCTGATCGGCGACGGCATCGGCTGGCTCGGCCGATCGTGCTGGCTCTGGCTGGTCGCGGGACGCGAGGAAGGCGCGCCGCCGCCGGTCGATCTCGCGGCGGAGCTCCGCAACGGCGACTTCGTGCGCAGCCTGATCCTGAGCGGCGCCGCGACTGCGGTCCATGACGTCTCCGACGGCGGGCTGCTGCTCAGCGTCGCCGAGATGGCGCTGGCCGGCCGAATCGGCGCGTCGCTCGACGACGCCCCGGCGAATGCGGCGCCCCACGCCTGGTTCTTCGGCGAGGATCAGGCCCGCTACGTGGTGACGGTCGACGAATCCAAGGCGGGTCTCGTCATCTCCGCTGCGAGCGAAGCCGGCGTCACGGCGACGCGGATCGGCCTGACGGGCGGCGACCGATTGATTCCGGGCCGCGAAGCCCCCATCCTTCTGAACGAACTGCGCGAGGCCCACGAAGGCTGGTTCCCGCGCTTCATGGCGGGTACGGCGGCGGACGCCGCCCCCGACGCCTGACGGAGACAGAGCCGATGCCGATGGACGCCCGCGAGATCGAAGAGCTGATCCGCGACGCCCTGCCAGACGCGACGGTGACCATCCGCGACCTCGCCGGCGACGGCGATCATTACGCGGCGGTCGTCGTCTCCGAATCCTTCCGCGGCAAGAGCCGCGTCCAGCAGCACCAGATCGTGTATCAGGCGCTGAAAGGGCAGATGGGCGGCGCGCTGCACGCGCTCGCGCTGCAGACCAGCGCCCCGCCGCAGGCCTGACCCGTTTTCACATTCGAAAAGGCGAAAGACATCATGAGCGCCAAGGATGACATCGCGAAGGCGATCGCCGACAACGACGTCGTGCTGTTCCTCAAGGGCACGCCGCAGTTTCCGCAGTGCGGGTTCTCTGGCCAGGTCGTCCAGATCCTCGACTATCTGGGCGTGCCCTATCAGGGCGTGAACGTGCTGCAGAGCGACGAGATGCGCCAGGGCATCAAGGAGTTCTCGAGCTGGCCGACGATCCCCCAGCTCTACGTCAAGGGCGAGTTCGTCGGCGGCTGCGACATCGTCCGCGAGATGTTCCAGGCGGGCGAGCTTCAGACGCACCTGAAGGACGCCGGCGTCGCGGTGAAGCAGCCGGCGTAAGGCGGAGCGAGCTTCCGTTGGAGGCTTTTGGGGTACCGGCGCCACGCTCCGCCGTCGCCCCGGGCTCCGTCCCGGGGCCCATAAGCCCGCCGTTTGAGAGGGTTCTGAGCCGGCGGGGCGATGGATTTCCGGGACTTCGCGCGGAATGACGTCGTGGTTCGTCGCGTCAGCGAAGGCCAATTGGCATTCGCTTCGCGCGGTTTTCATCGCGCGCTCGAACCGCCTTTTAAGCCTCTTGAGCTTTTGATCGCGGCGCGCCTCGACGCCGCCGCGATCCCGCGGCAGATGTCCGGCGGCGCCGCATCTCGCGTCGTCGCTCGAGCCCTGGGCCGCCTATGCCGCTGATCACCCGCCGCGCGCTGCTCGCCTCCGCCGGCGCCGGCTTTTTCGTGGCGGCTTCGGGCGGGGCCTATGCCGGGTTGATCGAGCCCGGGCTGATGCTCAACGTCACCGAGTACCGGCTGACGCCGCCGGGCTGGCCCGAGGACCTGCCGCTCTCGATCGCGGTCATCGCCGACGTCCACGTCTGCGAGCCCTTCGTGCCGATGTCGCGGGTGAAGCGCATCGTCGAGACGGTCAACGCGCTGAAGCCCGACCTGATCGTGCATCTCGGCGACCACGAGGCGACCTACCGCTTCGTCTCCGCCCGCGTGCCGCCGAACGAATGGGCGGCCGCCTACGCCGACCTGTCGGCGCCGCTCGGGCTCTACACCATCCTCGGCAACCACGACTGGTGGCACAACGCGGACACGATCCGCGGCGCGCTCGACGGCGCGCGCATCCGCATCATGGAGAACGAGGCCGAACTGATCGAGCACCGCGGCCGGCGCTTCTGGCTCGGCGGCCTCGGCGACCAGCTCGCCCACCTGTTCGACCGCCGCCGCCGCATGGGCGAGGACGACCTGCCGGCGACGCTGGCGCAGATCCGCACCAAGGACCCGATGGTGATGCTGGTGCACGAGCCGGACATCTTCGACGAGATGCCCGCGCGCGTGTCGCTCACGCTCGCCGGCCACACACACGGCGGCCAGATCTACGTGCCGGGCGTGCCGAACCCCTTCATTCCCCGCGACTACCGCGGCCGCTTCCGCTACGGCCACGTGGTGGAGGAGGGGCGCCACATGATCATCTCGGGCGGCATCGGCATGAGCGGCCTGCCCGTACGCTTCGGCGTGCCGCCGGAGATCGTGATGGTGCGGCTGGGGAACGAGCCGGCGGTGGCGTGAGGGGATCTCCCCGCTTTGCCCGAACGCATCTTCGAGTCACACTGAAGCTATGACCAAGCTTCTCGACCGCGCAATTCAACGCGTGCGCGCTCTTCCTGCAGAGGCGCAGGACGACGTCGCCCGCGTCCTGCTTAGACTCGCCGGCGACGACGAGCCGGTGCATCTGCTGACGGCTGAAGAGGCGACCTCGCTTGCGGCCTCGCTCGCCGAGGCGGAGCGGGACGAGTTCTCGTCTGACCACGAGATCCAGGCCATTTGGGCGAAGCACGAACTCTGAGGCTCCGCTTCACGCGGATTGCGGCGCGCGAGCTGGACGAGGTGCTCTCCAACGTCGCCGAGCGTTCGCCGCAGGGCGCGCGAGCGGTCCGGGCACGTATTCAAACCGTGGTCGAATTGCTCCGCGAGCATCCGCATAGCGGCCAGCTCACGAGCCGGCCCAGGCTACGCCGTATCGTGGTTGTCCCTTATCCCTATCTGGTCTTCTACGAGGTGCGGGGCGTCGAGGTGATCGTCGTCGCCGTTCGGCACGCGGCCCGTGACCCGGCGGGCATGCCTGGCTGACCGCTTGCCACGAGGACCGCCAGCAAAAACAAAAAGGCCGCCCCGAAGGGCGGCCTTTCGCATTCCAAACGGCCCGCAGGGGACCCGATCAGCGCGAGTAGAACTCGACGACCAGGTTTGGCTCCATGTGGACGGGGTAGGGCACCTCGGTCAGGGCCGGGATGCGGATGAATTTGGCGACCATCTTGTCGTGGTCGACTTCGAGGAAGTCCGGCACGTCGCGTTCGCCGGAGGCGGCGGCCTCAATGACGATGGCGAGCTGCTTGGAGGACTGCTTGACCTCGATCACGTCGCCGACCTTCACGAGGTAGGACGGGATGTTGACGCGGCGGCCGTTCACGGTGACGTGGCCGTGGTTCACGAACTGGCGCGCGGCGAACACGGTCGGCACGAACTTGGCGCGGTAGACGACCGCGTCGAGACGGCGCTCGAGCAGGCCGATCAGGTTCGCCGAGGTGTCGCCCTTGAGGCGGGTCGCTTCCGCGTAGACGCGGCGGAACTGCTTCTCGGAGATCGAGCCGTAATAGCCCTTGAGCTTCTGCTTGGCGCGCAGCTGCACGCCGAAGTCGGAGAGCTTGCCCTTGCGGCGCTGGCCGTGCTGGCCCGGACCGTACTCGCGGCGGTTCACCGGGGACTTCGGACGACCCCAGATGTTCTCGCCCATGCGGCGATCGATTTTGTACTTCGAGGCGTGTCGCTTCGACATCGCGTCCTCCTTCGAGAGGTTGAGGAACGCGCCCTCCTGCTGCTTCTCCTGATGGAGAGGCCGACAGGTCCGGTCGTCGCGAAACGCCGAACCACGGGTGCGCATAAACGCACGCGCGGGGCTTTCGGCCCCGCGCGACGTGGCGGTTCTCTAGAGGGGGGCGGCGGGCATGTCAATTCCGTGGGCGGCCGTAGGCAGGGGGAGGCGGCTCTCAGGTGATGTGCGCGCCGCGGGTTTCGACGTAGAGCGCGTAGATCGACTGGCTGGCCGCCATGAACAGGCGGTTCCGCTTCTGGCCGCCGAAGCACAGGTTGGCGCAGATCTCAGGCAGCTTGATCAGGCCGATGCGCGCGCCGTCCGGCGCGAAGACGTGGACGCCGTCGTAGCCTTCGCCCGCCCAGCCCGCGCCGGCCCAGACGTTGCCGTCCTCGTCGCAGCGGATCCCGTCCGCGAAGCCCGCGCGGCCGTCCATCTCCATGCCCGCGAAGGTTCTTGGGTTCTTCAGCGCTGCGCCGTCGAGGTCGTAGACCCAGATCTGGCTCTTGGCGTCGGGGTAGTGCGAGACCCCGGTGTCGGCGACATAGAGCTTGGCGTAGTCGGCGCTGAAGCAGAGGCCGTTGGGCTTCAGCGGTTCGTCGGCGACCTTGGCCACGGCCCCGGTCTGGCCGTCGATGCGGTAGACCGCCTCCTTCCGCAGCGGCTGCGGGCTCGAGGCGCTCTCCACCGTGCGATGGCCCTCATACTCCATCAGCGCGCCGTATCCCGGGTCGGTGAACCAGATCGAGCCGTCGAGCGGGTGCACGACCACGTCGTTCGGCGCGTTGAACTCGCCGCCGTCGACGCCTGCGGCCAGCACCGTCATGCGGCCGTCGTGCTCGTAGCGCACCACGTCGCGATGTCCGTGACGGCACGAGACCTGCCGGCCCTGGTAATCGAAGGTGTTGCCGTTGGAGTTGCCCGACGGCGCGCGGAACCGGCGCGAGACGTGGCCGTCCTCCTCCGTGTAGCGCAACTGCTCGTCGTTGGGGATGTCGCTCCAGAGCAGGTAGCGGCCGACGGCGTTCCAGGCGGGGCCTTCCGCCCAGCGCAGGCCGGTGTGGATGCGCTCGATCGCGGCGTTGCCGAGCTTGTACTTCTTGAAGCGGGGGTCGAGCGCGACGACGTCGGGGTCGGGATACCGCAGCGGCTCCGCGCCGGGCCGGAAGTCGCGCGCCTGCGCCAGGGGCGCGAAAGCGGCGCCTGCGGCGAGCGCCGCGCCGCCGGCGAGAACCTCCCGGCGGCCGAGGGTCGGGCTGTCGGTCATGAACGTCCTCCCTGTCGGCGCTCCGTCCGTCAGCGCGGCGGAGCGATCTCTCTTGGTCAGGGAGTTATGGGGGAGGGCGCGAGCAGGGACAGGGGCGGAGCCGCGCCCTGTGATTAACGGGGGCGGGCCGATCCGGCGCGCGCGCGACGGCTCGCGCGCCTATATAAAGATCGATCGCTCCCCGAAACCCGGCCTCCGCCCCCTGAGTCGCCCGCGCCCATGCGCTTCACCCCCAATTTCCTCGACGATCTCCGCGACCGGATCCCCGTGTCCGAGGTGGTCGGCCGCAGCGTGAAGCTGAAGCGGCAGGGGCGGGAGTACGCGGGCCTGTCGCCGTTCAACGCCGAGAAGACGCCGTCGTTCTTCGTCAACGACCAGAAGGGCTTCTACCACTGCTTCTCGTCCGGCAAGCACGGCGACGTGTTCAAGTTCCTGATGGAGACCGAGGGCGTCTCGTTCCCTGAGGCGGTGGAGCGTGTGGCGGAGATTGCCGGCGTGCCGATGCCGAAGGAGACGCCGGAGGAGCAGCAGCGGCAACAGGCGCGCGCGGGTCTCGTCGAGATCATGGAGATGGCGGCGAAGTTCTTCGAGAGCGAGCTGCAGGGCCGCGCCGGCGCCGCCGCCCGCGGCTATCTCGGCGGCCGGGGCCTGAGCCCCGCGACCCAGGCCGCGTTCCGCATGGGCTACGCGCCCAACGACCGCTCGGCGCTCAAGAGCCATCTCCGCAAGGCGGGCGTGCCGATCGGCGACATGGTCGAGGCCGGGCTGCTGGTCTCGGGCGACGACGTGCCGGAGCCCTTCGACCGGTTTCGCGACCGCATCATCTTTCCGATCCAGGACGGCCGCGGCCGGGTCATCGCCTTCGGCGGCCGCGCCATGCAGTCGGACGCTCCCGCGAAGTACCTGAACTCGCCCGAGACGCCGCTGTTCCACAAGGGCGCGACCCTGTTCAACCATCACCGCGCCCGCGCCGCCGCCCATCCCGCGGGGACCGTCGTCGCCGTCGAGGGCTATGTCGACGTCATCGCGCTGGCGGCGGCGGGCATCGCCCATGTGGTCGCCCCGCTCGGCACCGCGCTCACCGCGGAGCAGATGGAGCTGCTCTGGAAGATGGCGCCCGAGCCGATCCTCTGCTTCGACGGCGACAAGGCCGGCCGCCGCGCCGGCTTCCGCGCGATCGAGACGGCGCTGCCGCTGCTGGCGCCCGGCCGCTCGCTCCGCTTCGCCTTCCTCCCCGAAGGGCAGGACCCGGACGATCTCGTGCGCGCGGAGGGCCGCGAGGCGGTCGAGGCGGTGCTTGGCCGCGCCGCGCCGCTGGTCGAGGTGCTGTGGTCGAAGGAGCTCGAGGCGAGCCCCACCGACACGCCGGAGCGCGCCGCCGCGTTCGAGACGCGCCTGAAGGCGGCGCTCGCCGCGATCCGCGACGAGACTGTGCGCCGGCATTACCAGACCGCGATCGAGGGCCGTCTGGCCGGCTTCGGCCGGGCCGGCGGCGACGCGCGCCGCGGCGGCGGCGGCGGGAACCGCGGCCCGGGCGCCGGCCGGTTCATCCCGAACGCGCGCGGCGGCAGGGGCGGTGGCAACGGCCGCCGGCCGGGCGCGCCGTTCGACGCCCTTCCGATCACCGCCTCCGCCACCCTGCGGCAGAGCCCGCTCGTCGGGCCCGGCGCCGGGCGTCTGCCGGGGCGGGAGGTCGCGCTGGTGCTCGCCGTCGTCAACCACCCGCAGATGCTGGGCGACCTCGCCGAACCCTTCGCGGAGCTCGACCTGTCGACCCGCGACCTCGACCGGCTGCGCCGCGCCGCGCTCGACGCCTACGCCCATGGGGCGACCACGCGCGAGGCCATGCGCGACGCCTTGAGCGCGACGGACGGCGGCGCGTTGCTGGCGCGGGCCGACGCCGCGCTGCTCTCCAGCAACTGGTGGGTCGGCCCGGACGCGGACCCGCGCGACGCCGAGACCGCATGGCGGCACGCTGCGGCCTTGCATATCAAGGTGCGCGCGTTACATAGGGAACTTCGCTCGGCTGAGCAGGACTTTGGCCGTGATTTCACGGACGACAATTTCCGTCGGATCGTCGAAATTCAGAGGCAGCTGTCCGCGGCGGAGGGTTCCGAGGCTTCGATCGAAAACTTCGGCGGCGCATCCGGGCGCACGGTTCGATCGATGTAGCGCGTCCCCAGGGGGACGCAGGCGTTTCGGGTGCGGGTGACAGCCCCACGTGCTGGGGGCTCGTGTTGGTAAACTGGGCGTAAGCGACTTGGCTTTAGCTTAGTGACGTGCGATTCGCGGCGGCCGCCGGGTTGACGGCGGCCGATGCGGGACGACATCGATCGCGTGGCCGGCGGACGCGCCGGCTCGGAGACTGGAACATATGGCTACCAAATTGCAGGCGAAGGACGAAGCCGAGACCGCAGCTCCGGAGACCGAAGCCGGTCCCCTGCTCGATCTCAGCGATCAGGCCGTACGCCGCATGATCAAAGCCGCGAAGAAGCGCGGCTATGTGACCTACGACGAGCTGAACGAGGTTCTCCCCTCCGAACAGAACACATCCGACCAGATCGAAGACATCTACGCGATGCTCAACGAGATGGGCATCAATGTGGTCGAGTCCGAGGAGGCCGAGAGCGGCGAGCGCGAGGAGGGGGCGACCGCCGCCGCCGACGACGACGAGCCCGAGGGCGGCGATCTGGTCGAGACCGCGCGCTCCGCGCCGGTCGCCGTTGTCCAGAAGACCGAGCCCACCGACCGCACCGACGATCCCGTCCGCATGTACCTGCGCGAGATGGGCTCGGTCGAGCTGCTGTCGCGCGAGGGCGAGATCGCGATCGCGAAGCGCATCGAGGCCGGCCGCGAGGCGATGATCGCCGGGCTGTGCGAGAGCCCGCTGACGTTCCAGGCGATCATCATCTGGCGTGACGAGCTCAACGAGGGCAAGATTCTGCTGCGCGAGGTCATCGACCTCGAGGCGACCTACGCCGGTCCAGACGCCAAGAACGGCGCCGCCGCGCCCGCCGAGGGCGAAGAGACCGAGGCCGCCGAAGCCGAGACGCCGCCCGAAGGCGATCTCGAAGACGACGACATGGAGAACAACGTCTCGCTCTCCGCGATGGAGGCCGAGCTCAAGCCCCGCGTGCTCGAGACCTTCGACGCCGTCGCCGACGACTACAAGAAGCTGCGCCGCCTGCAGGACCAGAACGTCGAGAACCGGCTGCAGAACCGCACCCTCTCGCCGGCTCAGGACCGCAAGTACAAGAAGCTCAAGGACGACATCGTCCTCAACGTGAAGTCGCTGTCGCTCAACCAGCACCGCATCGACGCGCTGGTGGAGCAGCTCTACGACATCAACAAGCGGCTGGTCGCGCTCGAGGGCCGGCTGATGCGGCTTGCGGAGTCGTTCGGCGTCGACCGCATCGACTTTCTGAAGCAGTACCAGGGCTACGAGCTCGACCCGAACTGGATCCGTCGCGTCGCCATGCTCGGCACGCGCGGCTGGAAGGGCTTCGTCGCGGCTGAGAAGGACCTCGTCAAGGACATCCGCGGCGACATCCATAACCTCGCGACCGAGACCGGCCTGGAGATCCAGGAGTTCCGCCGCATCGTCCAGATGGTGCAGAAGGGCGAACGCGAGGCCCGGCAGGCCAAGAAGGAGATGGTCGAGGCGAACCTTCGTCTCGTGATCTCGATCGCCAAGAAGTACACCAACCGCGGCCTGCAGTTCCTGGACCTGATCCAGGAGGGCAACATCGGCCTGATGAAGGCGGTGGACAAGTTCGAGTACCGCCGCGGCTACAAGTTCTCGACCTACGCCACGTGGTGGATCCGGCAGGCGATCACCCGCTCGATCGCCGACCAGGCGCGCACCATCCGCATCCCGGTGCACATGATCGAGACGATCAACAAGATCGTCCGCACGAGCCGGCAGATGCTGCACGAGATCGGCCGCGAGCCGACTCCGGAGGAGCTGGCCGAGAAGCTCGCCATGCCGCTCGAAAAGGTCCGCAAGGTCCTCAAGATCGCCAAGGAGCCGATCTCGCTCGAAACCCCGATCGGCGACGAGGAGGATTCTCACCTCGGCGACTTCATCGAGGACAAGAACGCGATCCTGCCGATCGATGCGGCGATCCAGAGCAACCTGCGCGAGACCACCACGCGGGTGCTGGCCTCGCTCACGCCGCGCGAGGAGCGCGTGCTGCGCATGCGCTTCGGCATCGGCATGAACACCGACCACACCCTTGAGGAGGTCGGCCAGCAGTTCTCGGTGACCCGCGAGCGCATCCGCCAGATCGAGGCCAAGGCGCTCCGCAAGCTGAAGCATCCGAGCCGGAGCCGGAAGCTCCGGAGCTTTCTCGACAACTGAGACGGCGGTTCTCTCTCAAGACAGAAATTTGATCGAACGGCGGGCTTAGGCCCGCCGTTCGTCGTTTAGGGCGGCCGAACCGATGCGCTCGACCGACTGTCAGGTTTCCGGCGACGATCCTGCAGCCGCGCTCTTTTTCGGATGTCGAAATCGGACTAAGCTCCCCGCATGGAAGGCAGGCGCCGCACGATCGAACTCGACGAGGACGTGGCCGATGCGCTTGAGAGGCGCGCGGCCGAACGGGGCGTCTCGCTGGACGTGCACGTCGTCGATCTCGCGTCGCTCGAAGTCGTCGAGCTTGATCCGGCGGACCTAGCGGACCTCGACGCCCGCTCCGCGGAATGGCGGCGGACCGGCGAGGGCGCGCCGCTCGAGGAGGTCGTCGAGTGGATGAGGAGCTGGGGAGGCACCGCCGAGCTTCCTGCTCCACGCGTTAGGCGCTTGTGGAAACGGAGCTTTCTGCGCGCGCGATCGTAGATCTCGACCGTCTCCGCGGCTTCCTTGCCGAAAAGAATCCGGCCGCCGCCAGCCGGGCGGTTCAAGCGATCGTCGACAGTTTCGGCTTGATCTCGGCGTTTCCGCAATCGGGCGCGCGTTTCACTGGAAGCGGTTATCGAAGGCGTGCCGTCCGCTTCGGCTCGGCGGCGTGTGTTATCGACTACGAAGTCGCGGAGCAGGACGCCGTTGTCACGATCCTCCGCATCCGCCACAGCCGCGAACGGCGCTGAACGGGCGTTTTCGCACACGCGTCTTTGAGCGGGAGCGCCTTCACGGCGGCGCCGCGGTCGGCCATGGATCGGGGCTTCCGTCCCCGCGCGAGGATCGCCGCCCATGAAACATCTGTCGTTCGCTCTCGCCGCCGCGCTGCTCGCGGCCGCGCCCGTCGCCTCGCACGCGCAGGACATGCCCGGCGTGAAGGACGCCGCGCGCGTCGCGGCCGGGACCTACAAGGTCGATCCGAACCACACCCAGGTGGTCTGGTCGGTGGACCACATGGGCTTCTCCACGCTCTACGGCGCCTTCGGCCAGCCGAGCGGCAGCTTGACGCTGGACCCGAAGGCGCCCAGCGACGCGAAGCTCTCGATCGAGTTCCCGATGAGCGGACTGACCGTCACCTCCGAGAAGTTCGCGACGCACCTCAAGACCGCCGAACTGCTCGACGCCGCGAAGTTCCCGAAGGCGACCTTCGTCTCCACCAAGGTGGAGGCCTCCGGCGAGACCGCGAAGATCACCGGCGACCTGACCCTCCACGGCGTGACCAAGCCGGTGACGCTCGACGCCACGTTCCACGGCGCGGGGGCGAACCCGATGTCGAAGGCCGAGACGGTGGGCTTCTCCGCGACCGCCAAGCTGAAGCGCAGCGAGTTCGGCCTCGGCGCCTTCGTGCCCGTGGTCTCCGACGAGGTCGATCTCAAGCTGACGGCGGCCTTCGAGAAGTAAATGCGACGCCGTCGGCCGTGAACGAAAAACGCCGGCGCATGGGCCGGCGTTGTCATGTGCCCCGGAGCGGCGGCCTCGCCGCGCCTCCGTCGCGCTCAGCGCTGCGCGCTGAGCTTCTCCAGTTGCTTCAGGCCGGTCTCGCAGGCTTCGAAGCTTGCGGTGGCGGCGGTCCAGTCCTGGGCCTTCACGGCGGCCATCATGCGGGTCGCGTCGCGGCGGAAGCCGTCGCGCAGGCGGATGACCTCGTCGGAGGCCACGCCGTCGAGGCCGGCGGCGAAGCTGTCGGCGTCGAAGGTCGGGCCGGAGAGCCCGACGAGGGCGGCCGCAAGCTTGCGGTGGGCGACGCCGGCGTCCGCGGGCAGGCGGGCGAGGGCGTAGTTCTCGACGCCCTTGGCCGCGCCGGCCTCGACGCCGGCCATGGCGGCCTCTTCGGCCAGCACCAGCTTGCCGAGCGCGGCGTCGATCTCGCCGCGGGTCTTGCGCGCGGTCTCGGCGATGCGCGTGACGTTCTCCGAGATTTCGTTGGTGGCGGCGCGCTGCTGGCCGAGCACTTCGGCGAGCGCGTTGAGATTGTTCGAGATCAGCGTCACCTGCTCGCCGACGGAGCCGACCTTGGCGCCGGTGGTGCGGATGATGGTCTCGCCGGACGCGACGACCTGCGCGCTCTCGGCCGTCGCCGCCTTGATGGCGTTGGTCTCTTCGGTCAGCGTCGCGATGCGGCCGCGGATCTGCTCCGTCGCCTTCGCGGTCTGGCCGGACAGCGACTTGACCTCGTTCGCGACCACCGCGAAGCCGCGGCCCGCCTCGCCGGCGCGCGCCGCCTCGATCGTGGCGTTGAGCGCGAGCAGGTTGGTCTGGCTGGAGATCGCCTCGATCATCCCGGCCATGTCGGCGATCTGGCGGACGGCGTCCTCGAGCACGCCGATGCGGGCGGCGATGGCGGCGACCCGCTCGCGGATCGCGTCCATCGATTCGGCGGCATGCCGCATCTCGTCGACGCAAGCAGCGGTCTCGGCCTGGGCGGAGACGGCGTCGTCCGCGCCGGTGCGGCTGGTGGCGGAGAGTTCGGAGATCGAGTTCGCGAGTTCCTCGACGGCGCTCGCGATGGCCGAGGTGCTCTCGGCGACCTGGCGCACGTCATGCGTCACCCAGCCCACGCCCGTCCCCGTGGCGGCGGCGTTCGCGGCGAAGCCGACGACGGAGTTCAGGTCGGCGCGCTGGCGGCGCTCGAGCTCCTCGGCGAACGCCCTCAGGGCCGCGCCCACGTCGCCCGCGGGCCAATGCGCGACCGGGGCGCCGCGCTTCAGCGCATCGAGCGCGGCGATCAGCGCGGTGTGGTCGACGATCGCGGCGGCGCTCTCCGGCGCGCGCTCCACGGCGACGGCGGCTTTCGCTGAGCGGCCAAAACCGAAGGTCATCTGCGTTCCCCCAAGATCTCACGGGCGCGGCGCCGACTTCGCGGCGCGCGCTTTTCTCCCATGCCGCAACTTAGGGGATCGCCGTTAACGCATCGTCAGCGCCCGGCTCAGCGGGCGATCGACCACCGGACCTGAACCTCCACGCGAAGCTCCTGCTCGCCGGCGGCGACGGGCGTCGGCGCGGCGTCCATAGCCTTCGCGCGCATCGCCTGTGGACGGATCGGCGCTTCGGCCCCGCCGCCGCTTTCGTCGATCGACAGCACTTCGCCGAGCTTCGCGCCGGCGGCCTCCGCATAGAGCTCCGCCTTGCGGCGGGCGTCGGCGATCGCCGCCTTACGGGCTTCGTCCAGGCGCTTGTCGGCGTCCGACACGTCGAAGACGAGGCTTTCGAGCTGGTTGGAGCCGGCCTGCACCAGCTGGTCGAGCAGGGCGCCCAGGCGGTCGAGCTCGCGCACTCGAATCGTGACGGCGTTGCGGGCCTCATAGGCCACGAGCTTCGGCGCGCGGCCGTCGCCGTAGTCGTACTGCGGCTGGAGGCCGAGCGCGGAGGTCGCGACGTCGCGGTCCTCGATCTTGGCGGCCTTGAGCGCCGCGAAGACCTTGGTCATCGCCGTCGCGTTGGCGGAGAGCGCCGCGCCGGCCGTCGGCGCCCGGGTCACGACGCCGCTCGTCACCACCGCCCGGTCCGGCGTCGCCGCGACCACGCCTTCGCCCGTGACGCTGACGGCCGGCGGCTGGCGCGTCTCCTGCGCGAAGGCGGCGTTCGGGAGGAGCGAGAGCGCGAGAAGGGCGGCGGCGCAGGCGCGCATGAGCGGATCCTCTTGAGTTGCCGGCGGCCCGCTGGCCGCCGCTGGCGAGTCTGACCCCGTCATTGCGTCGGCGGTGGGGCCCTGCGCAAGAGAGCGGTCGACAAATTCCTGTGCGGGGGTCGGAACGACCCGCCGCCTGAGGTGTTGATTCCGAGACGGCGCCGCGAAGACATCAGCGGCCGGCCAAAAAGAAACAACTCTCAGGAGGCAAGCTATGGGTCTTTTTTCAAAAGACATTAAGACGATGGACGATCTGTTCGTGCATCAGCTCCAGGATGTGTACTACGCCGAGAAGCAGATCTTGTCGGCTCTGCCCAAGATGATCGAAAAGGCGACAAATCCGTCGCTCAAGCAAGGACTGCAGAGCCATCTCGGCGAAACCGAGACTCACGTCCAGAGGCTTGAACAGGTGTTCGAGATGCACGGAGCCGAAATCAAGACCACCAAGTGCCCCGCGATCAACGGCATCATCGAAGAGGCCAACGAGGTGGCCGGCGACGTGGAGGACAAGCAGGTCCTCGACGCGGCTATCATCGCGTCGGCGCAGGCCGTCGAGCATTATGAGATCACACGATACGGCACGCTCGTCGCCTGGGCGAAGCAGCTCGGCCGGGCCGATTGCGCCGCCGTGCTGGAGCAGACGCTCCGCGAGGAGAAGGCGGCCGACACCAAGCTTACGGCGCTTGCGACCGGCGGCGTCAACCGCGCCGCCGCCTGATCGCTGAATGCAAGAAGCCCGGCCGCCGCCAAGGCGCCCGGGCTTCCCTCAGATCATTGAAAAAGCCCGCCAGGTCGACCAAGCGGGCTTTTTGGCGTCAGCCCGCCCGACGCGCCTTGCGCGCGGGATAGGCAGAATCGGCTCCGCCGCTCATCCGCATGATGTCGGCTGCGAGAGCGCGGGCGGCGAGGGTCGTCGCGGTGATCTTCTTGTTGGCCTCGGCGGCCTTCTTCGCGGCCTCGGCGGCGACGCGCTTCTCCTCCTCGGCGAGGCGGGCGGCCTCGGCGGCCTCCTCCTTGGCGCGGCGCTTCGCTTCGATCATCTCGGCGATGCGGCGCTCCTCGGCGAGCTTCTCCTCCATCACGCGACGGCGCTCTTCTTCCTTGGCCCGCTCACGGGCTTCGCGGGCGGCTGCGATCGCCGCGCGCTCGGCCATCCGCTTCTTCGCGGCCGGATCTTCGGCGGCGGTGCGGAAACGGGCAAGCAAATCCTTCTTGGCCTCGAGCGATGCGTTGCGACGGGACTCGAAGCTGTCGTCTTTCAGCATGTGTGACGCTGACCTTCCGATGGTTTGATAAGAGCGCGCCTGACATAAGTGGCGCACGGGCAAATGACAATTGCAATTGGCGCAACCGAGGGATCTTGAGCACGCAGGCGTGGTGCGCCGGGCACAGATGCGGGGTGCTGGGGACACCCTAACAGAAAAACGGGCCGGACGCGACGTCTGTCGCGACCGGCCCGTCTTGAGGCGTCGAACAAAGCAGGTTTAGAAGCCGAAAGCGGCCTCGAGCGGACCCTTCGGCAGCGGCACCAGGAACCACACCTCGAACATCAGGAAACTGACGATCGAAACGCCGCCGGCGACCGCGATCGCCTTCCACAGCGCGAACTTGCCGACGAACAGCATGAACGTTGCGATGTAGAGCGCCGACGCCACGTAGATGCCGATGAAGGCGATCGCCGCGACGTAGACGACGGCCGGCACGAAGATCGCCGACATGCGGCCGAAGCCCTGCACGCTGGTCATCGGCGCCGCGCCGTCTTCGGAGGCGGGGAGGGCGCGGATCAGGTTCACGACGCTTGCGAGCGCCATGACCACGGCCACGTAGAAAGGGAAGTATCCCGGGGCCGGCCCCTCGTTCTCCCGCCACTCGAAGCCGAGGCGGATGCTGTCGGCGATCACGATCCCGCTCGCGGCGAGGAACAGCAGCGCGACGCCGATGTCCGCGACGCGCATGCTGACAAGAGGCTTTTCGGCCTCGACGTCGTGGATCTGGTCCGGATTGATGGCGCTCATTCGCGTGGGTCCTCGGCCGCGTCGTCGGGGGTTACTGCGCGCCGGCGGCCAGGAAGCCCGCGCCCTGCATCAGCGTGCGATGCTTGGCCTCGGCGTCCGTCAACCAGGCTTCGAAGTCGGCGCCGGTCATGGTCGTCTGGTTGAAGGCGCCCTTCTCCATGAACTCCTTCCAGTCCGGGGTCTCCATCACCTTCTTGAGGAGGTCGGAGTAGAAGGCGACCTGCTCGGGGGTCGCGTTCTTGGTGGTGAAGATGCCGCGCAGCATCTGGTAGTGCGTCGGCAGCCCGCTTTCCTCGCAGGTCGGGATGTCGGCCCACGACTGCGTCTCGGTCACCTTTTGCGTGTAGGTGGAGCGCTTGGTGTCGAAGATGCAGAGCGGCCGCAGCTGGCCGCCGCGCCACTGCGCCACCGCCTCGATCGGGTTGTTGACCGAGGAGTCGATGTGTCCGCCGACGAGCTGGACCGCGACCTTGCCGCCGCCGTCATAGGGCACGTAGGTGAACTTCTTGCCGCCGGTCTCGTGCTCGATCGCGGTGGTGATGATCTGGTCTTCCTGCTTGGAGCCGGTGCCGCCCATCTTGAACTGCCGGTCCGTGCCGGCCTTCACCGCGTCGACGTACTCCTTGGCGGTCTTGTAGGGCTTCTCGGCGTTCACCCACAGGATGAACTGGTCGAGCGCCATCATCCGGACCGGCTTCATCTCCTTCCAGTTGAAGGGCGTGCCGGTGCCGAGCGGGGTGGTGAACAGGTTCGAGAGCGTGATGATGATCTTGTGCGGATCGCTCGCGCTCGCCTTCATCTCGAGGAAGCCCTCGGCGCCCGCGCCGCCGCCCTTGTTGACGACGATGACGGGCTTCGAGAGCAGCTCGTGCTTCTGGATGACGCCCTGGATGAAGCGGGCCATCTGGTCCGCGCCGCCGCCGGTGCCGGCGGGGATGATCAGCGTGACGGCCTTGGTCGGCTCCCAGGCCCAGGCCGGGGCGACCGCCGCGGCGGCGATGCCGACGGCGAGGCCGAGGCGCTTGATGCCGAGGCGGCTGGCGCCAAGGCGCTTGGCCGCGCTCTTGAATGACGTTTTCATGCTCACCCTCCTGATGCGCCGCGTGTCGCGCGGCGTCTGTCGTCCGTTCCTCACGCCACCTTGGCGACGCGGTCCGGTCCCCTGAATTTCGCGATGACGCCCGAGACGATCGGCCAGAAGGCCATGACCACGCCGAGCGTCATGATCGCGCCGCACAGCCAGTTCGACCAAAACACCGTGACGTCGCCCTGGCTGATCAGCATGGCCTGGCGGAACGAGCTCTCGGCCTGGTCGCCCAGCACGAGGGCCAGCACCAGCGGCGGCAGCGGGTAGCCGAGCTTGGTGAAGAGGTAGCCGAGGACGCCGAACACCAGCATCATCCACACGTCGAACATGGCGTTGTTCACGGTGAAGGCGCCGATCGCGCAGACCACGACGATCGCGGGCGCGATGATCGAGAACGGCACCCGCAGGATGGCGGCGAACAGCGGCACGCAGGTCAGCACGATCACCAGGCCGACGACGTTGCCCATGTACATCGAGGCGATCAGGCCCCAGACGAAGTCCTTCTGCTCGACGAACAGCAGCGGGCCGGGCTGGAGGCCCCAGATCAGCAGGCCGCCGAGCAGCACGGCCGCCGTGGGCGAGCCGGGGATGCCGAGCGTCAGCATCGGCAGCATGGCGGCGGTGCCGGCGGCGTGGGCCGCGGTCTCCGGCGCCACGACGCCTTCGAGCTCGCCCTTGCCGAAGTTCTTGCCGTTCTTGGAGAACCGCTTGGCGAGGCCGTAGCCCATGAAGGAGGCCGGCGTCGCGCCGCCCGGGGTGATGCCCATCCAGCAGCCGACGATGCAGCTGCGGATGAAGGTGCCGGTCATCTTCGGCAGCTGGCGCCAGGTGCGGATGACGGCGTCCATCTTGAGCTTGGCGTCGGCGCCCGAGAACTTCAGCCCGTCCTCCATCGAGGTCAGGATCTCGCCGATGCCGAACAGGCCGATGACGGCGACCAGGAACTTGAAGCCGTTCAGCAGCTCCTCGTGCCCGAAGGTCATCCGCAGCGAGCCGGTGACGCCGTCGAGGCCGACGCAGGCGAGCGCGAAGCCGAGGCACATCGAGGCGATGGTCTTGGCCGGCGAGCCGCGGCCCATGCCGATGAAGCTCGCGAAGGTCAGGAACTGGACCGCGAAGAACTCCGCCGGGCCGAACTTCAGCGCGAACTTGGCGACGGCCGGGGCGAGGAAGGTGATGAGGGCGACCGCGAAGATCGCGCCCACGAAGGAGGAGGTGAAGGCGCCCACCAGCGCCTCGTCCGCCTTGCCCTTCTGCGCCATTGGGTGGCCGTCGAAGGTCGTGGCGACGGACCACGGCTCGCCCGGTATGTTGAACAGGATCGCGGTGATCGCCCCCCCGAACAACGCGCCCCAGTAGATCGACGTCAGCATGATGATCGCCGACGTCGGCTCCATGGAGAACGTCAGCGGAAGGAGGATGGCGACGCCGTTGGCGCCCCCGAGACCGGGAAGAACGCCGATCACCACGCCCAGCACGATGCCGAGCACCATCAGCGCGATGTTGTACGGCGTCACGGCGACGGCGAACCCGCCTGCGAGCGCGGCTAACTCTTCCATGCGGGTCCCCCCCAAGAGCGTCCGAAAACGGCCGCCCGGCGACCGCTTCCCGCGCCCCCAGGACGCGTCTTCAGCGACGCTAAGCAAACCGGGGGTGGCATGCAATATTCCATTTATGCGCCGTTAGACGAACTAATCACAATGTTTATATCTACTTTAGGATATATTCTTGCGTAACTGGTGGCATTACGCAGGCCAGTCATGCAATTATGCCCGATCGGCGGGGGCCGTCGGGAGGCTCGGGGGGAGCGTGTGGACGGACTTGATCTGAGGCCCATCGCGGGCGCGCAGAGCCTCAAGACGCGGGCCTACGAGGCGATCAAGGCAGCGATCTTCGAGATGAACATCTACGACGAGCGCGCCCAGCTTCGGCTCGACGAGCGCGCGCTCGCGCTGTCGATCGGCGTCAGCCGCACCCCGCTGCGGGAGGCGCTGGCGCAGCTCGAGCAGGAGGGCCTGGTGCGCGCCGAACCCCGCCGCGGGGTCTACATACAGCGCCGCACCAAAGCGGAAATTCTCGAGATGATCACGGTGTGGGCGGCTCTCGAGAGCATGGCCGCCCGCCTCGTCACGGAGGTCGCCGCCGACGACGAGATCGCGGCCTTGCACGACCTCGTCGACACCTTCTCGGGGGACGACGTCGACTCGCACATGGGCGAGTACTCCGAAGCCAACATCCGGTTTCACGCCGCGATCATCGCGCTGTCGCGCTGCAAGCTGATCGGCGACATCACCAATGGCCTGTTCATGCACGTCCGCGCGATCCGTCGTCGGACGATCTTCGAGCAGGACCGCGCCCGCCGCTCGATTCTCGACCACCGCGAGATCGTCGAGGCGCTGGAGGCCCGCAACGGCGAGCGCGCGGAGCGGCTGGTGCGGGAGCACACCCTGAAGCTGCGCCGCCATGTGGACGAGTTCGTCACGATAGAGTGATCGGCGCGCGTCGCGTTCGCGCGGCCCGGCGGAATGGCGCGGGCGTCCCTCCCCTGGGACAGGGGAGGGTGGACGGGCGAAGCCCGGCCGGGTGGGGTGGGGCGCAGAACGAGGCCCGCCGCCGTCACGCCCGACGCCCAAGGCCCCACCCGACCTCGGCTGCGCCGAGGCCACCCTCCCCAAGCTCCGCTTGAGGAGGGATCCCCGCGCCCGATCCGGCGAGGTCGGGCCGCACCGCCGTTGTCCTGGAGCGGCGAACCTAGCCGCTCACTCCAGGGTCACGACCCCGCAGCGGCCGTCCGCGGCCAGCGTCTCCGCCATCGCCCGCACGCTGTCGTGGTGGGTGAACAGCAACGTCTGCGCCGTGGCGCCGAAGTCCGCCAAAAGATCCAGCGTCGCCCGGCTGCGGGCGTCGTCGAAGTGCACCAGCACGTCGTCGGCCACGAAGGGCAGGGGCTCGGTTTCGCGGGCGTAGGCCTCGAGGCTCGCCAGCCGGAAGGCGAGGTAGAGCTGGTCGCGCGCGCCGTCGCTCATGGCCCGGACCTCGACCGAGGAGCCGTCGCCGCGCAACCCCACCACCGCGGGCGCGCCTGAGGCGTCGACCTCCGCGCCGAGGCCGGCGTAGGCGCCGCGGGTGGCGCATTGGAACAGCGCTGCGGCCCGCGCCACCAGCGGGTCCTGCCGCTCGGCCCGCACCTTGGCGATCGCGCCCTCCACCAGGTCGCGGGCGAGCGACAGCTCGACGTAGCGCTCGACGACGTCGTGCAGCTCCGCCGTCGCGCTCTCGCGCGCGACGACCGCGCGGTTGACCCCCGCCGCCTCGTGATGGCCGGCGACCGCCGCGCGCGCCGCATGCTCGGCGAGGCTGGCGGCCTCGACGTCGGCGTCGAGCTGCCGTTCCCGGTCCTCCAGCGCGGCGAGGTCGCCCGCGAGCGCGTCGGGATCGCGCTCCGCGGCGGCTGCCTTGAGCGCGTCCAGCGGCAGCCCGTCGCCGGCGGTCGCGAGGCCGTCCTCGGCGCGGGCGATTTCGTCCTTAAGGGCCAGTCGGCCCGCGTGGCGTTCGGCCAGCGCGGCGAGGCCCGTCCAGTCGTCGTCCAGCAGCCCCGCGATCTCGCACAGGCGGGCCGCGGCGGCTTCCCGCTCCGCGAGCGCGAGCCGGCGGGCGGCGGCCGTGCGCGCCGCCTCCTCGGCGTCGGGCGCAAGCGTTTCCCGGCGGGCGCGCGCGGCGTCGTTCTCGATGAAGCGCGCTTGGAGCATGCGGGCGGCGGCGACGGCGTCCTCCGGCAGCGCGAGCCCGGCCGCCCGGCCGATCGTCTCGACGCGCGCCTTGAGGTCCGCCTCGTCCTCGTCCATGCGGAACACCCGTCGGCGCACCTGCCCCAGCGCGTCCAGCACGCCACGGGCGCCGGCCCACTCGTGCGCGGCGGAGGCCGCGTCTTCCGGCGATGTGGAGGCGGGCAGCGCGAGCCGCGCGAGCGCCGGCCCCCAGGCCTCGGCCCAGCTCGCCTCCTCGCGGTCGAGCGCGGCGAGGCCTGTGCGCGCCCGCTCGGTCGCGGCGTCGGCGTCCTCGCGGGCTTTCAGGTCGCGGCGGTGCTCGGCGTGGGCCTCGTCGTGGGCCGCGACGCCCGCAAGCGCCCGGCGCGCCCGCTCCGCGACGGCCGAGCCCTCCGCAGGCGCCAGCCCGCAGCCGCGCTCCGCGAAGGCGAGCGCCGCGAGCGGGCCTTCGAGCGCGCGGCGGGCGACCTCGGCGTCGGCCTGCGCCGTCTCCGCGGCGGTCGCGGCGGCGAGCAGGGCGTCGCGGGCGTCGGCGAGGGCCTTGAGCGCGGCGGGAGAGGGCGCGCGCCGGGCAACCTCGGGGAAGGCGGAGGCGAGGTCGGCCGCGGCCGCCGCGGTCTCGCGGTCGATCGCGGCGAGACTGGCCTCGGCGGCGGCGATCTCGGCCGCCGCGTCGTCGCGCTGCGCTTCGGCCTGGGCCAGCGCTGCGGCGCGCTGGGCCTCGCGGGCGCGCCGGTCGGCGAGCTCGTCTGCCTGCGCCAGCGCCCGGTCGACGGTCTCGACCTCCGCCGCCCGCACGGCGGAGTCCGGGTCCGCTGCGCCTGCACGATGCGCCGCGCGGACCTGCGCCCAGGCGGTCTCGCGCGCGGCCCGGGCGGCGCCGAGCGCGGCGTCGGTCGCGATCTCGCCGCCGGCCTGCAACCGTATGATGGCGGCGAGGGCCGCAGCGCGCTTCGCCTGCGCGGCGACCCCGGCCTCCGCGTGGCGCGAGCGCCGCTCGGCGCGGGCCTCGGCGGCGGCCAGCAGGCGCCCGGCGCTCTCCGCCGAGGGGCAGGGGAGATCGCGCACAGCCGCAGCGGTGGGAAAGCCCAGCGCCGCCGCGCGGGCGGCCACGTCGGCAGCGGCGGTTCGCGCGCGGGCCACGCGGGCGTCCGCCTCCGCCGCCAGGGAGGGCAGGCCGGCAAGTTCGCTCGAGGCGACGCCCGAGGGCTTGTGACGGCCGGCGTCGCGCGCCGCGGCGATGCGGGCGTCGAGACGGCGAAGCGCGAGGACGCCGTCGCTGACCTGCGCGTCCAGCGCCGCGCGCCTTGGGGCGCGAGCCGCGGCCGCGGTCGCGAGCCGGCGCACGGCCTCCACCGCCTCCGGCGGCGGCAGGCGCAGCATCAGGTCCTCGTCCTCGCGCGCCCCGATCATGCGGCGCAGCCGCGCGAGGTTGGCTTCGGCCTGCGCAAGCTCGCGCTGCCGGTTGGGCCGGTCCTCGCGCGCCTTCGCCACATGCACGAAGTCCTCGACGACGTCGCGGATCGCGGCCTCCGCCGCCACCAGCGCGTCGTCGACGGCGATGGCGGCGAGGCGCTGGCCCAGCGTCTCCGCCACGGCGTCGCTCTCCGCCAGCGCCTTCTCGGCCTCGGCGCAGGCGGTCAGCGCCGCCCGCGCCTCGTGCGCGAAGCCGTCCGGCAGACGGGCGAGGTCCGGGTCGGCCGCGAGCCGCTCCGACAGAAGTTCGAGCCACTGCAGCAGCGGCGAGACGCGGGCGATGCGCTCGAGCCCCGAACGTTCGCGGGCGAGCGCCCGGCGCGCCTCCCGCAGCCGCGCGGTCTCGGTCTCCGCATCCGTGAGGGCGGCGCGCGCGCGGTCGTAGGCCTCCTTGGTAAGGAGGCCCGCCTTGGCGTCGCGGTCGGCCTCCTCGAAGGCGGTCAGCGCCTTGTAGAAGGCGCGCTCGCCCGAGCGCCGCGGCGCGAACAGGCCGTCGAGCGTGCGGTCGATCGCCTCCAGCCGCGCGACGAGGCTCCGGAGGCCGCCGCCGGCCTCCACGATCAGCCGGCCGATCTCGCCGTCGGCGGTCAGCATGCGCTCGCCGCCGTCGCGCAGGCGCGCATGGTCGAGGCCGAACAGGTTTTCGAAGCGCTCGCGGGTGGTCGCGCCCAGCAGCGCCGCGAGCAGGCCTTCGTCCGCCGGCGCGCCGTCCCAGTCGGTCAACGTGCGCCCCGCGCGGCCCTTGCGGCGGCGAAGCGCAAGCTCGCTCCCGTCCGCCCGGACGAGCCGCGCGCCGATCCGCATGGCGTCGTAGCCGAACACGCTTCCGCGCGAAGTCTGCGTCGGCACGCCGAACAGGAAGTCGCCGACCGCCGCGAGCGAGGTGCTCTTGCCGGCCTCGTTCGGCCCATAGACCACGGTGAGGCCGGGGTGCGGGAAGGCGATCGTGCGGGCCTTCACCGCGCCGTAGCTGTCGAGCGCGAGTTCAGCGAAGCGCATCGTCGCGTCCTTCGCCGACGAGCGCGAGCGCCAGCGCGCGGGCCCGCGCCGGAGCCTCCGCCCGCAGCGCCTCCACCAGCGCCTCCGCCCGCGCCGAGGCCGGCAGGCGGGTGCGGATCTCGGCGATCCGCGCTTCGAGCCGTTCGGCGAGCGCCTCCACAGGCAGCGCCGCGATCTCGGCCTGGATGCGGCCGGCGACCGTCGGGTCCGCCGCGGCCTCGCCTGCCTTTGGCGCGCGGGTGGCGAGGCTGAGCTTCTCCAGCCAGACGTCGGCGGAGAGGCCCGCCGCGATGGTCTCGGCCTCCTCGCGCAGCTCCGCCCGGCGCAGCGCTAGCTCGCCGTGCAGCGGCGTCTCGCCGGTCAGCGTCAGCCGCAGCGCGAGCGGGCGGCCTTCGGCGGCCTCGCCCGCGCGCTCCATCGCCTCGCGCAGCCGGTCGAGCACGTCGGACGTGGCCGCG
Organism: Methylopila capsulata; assembly: GCF_016907975.1. Lineage (GTDB taxonomy): Bacteria > Pseudomonadota > Alphaproteobacteria > Rhizobiales > Methylopilaceae > Methylopila > Methylopila capsulata. The sequence continues at coordinate 972,795 of NZ_JAFBCY010000001.1, read as the reverse complement.
GCCCCGCCGACGTCCACGCGCTCGTGCGCCCAGCGCACGGCGTCGAGCGTCCGGTGCTCCAGGCTCTCCACCACGCCGTCGCGGACGCGAACCAGCGTCGCGCCCTTCGGCCCGGTCTCGCGGGCGCTGCGGCCCTGCAGGTTGCCGGGATAGAGCACGTAGGGTCGCTCGTTCAGCAGCCCGCGGTCGTGGATGTGGCCGAGCGCCCAGTAGTCGTAGCCGTGGTTGACGAGCTGCTGGACGGAGCAGGGCGCATAGGCCGCGTGCTCGCCCTCGTGGCCGATGCAGGCGGTGTGCAACATGCCGATGTTGAACGCGCCGGCGACCGGCGGCGGATAGCTCTGGGCGAGGTTCTCGGTCACGTCGCGCTGGGGAAAGCTGCGGCCGTGGATCGCGACATCGAGCTCTGGAAGGGTCGCGGTGTGGGCGGCGCGGGCCGAAAACAGCGTGACGTTGTCGGAGAAGTCGAGCTTCGCCATGAACCGGTTCTCGGCGTCGTGGTTGCCGAGGATCATGTAGACGCCGACGCCCGCCTCCCGCAGCCGGGCGAGCCGGGAAACCAGGAACAGGCCGGCGCGGACGTTGCGCAGGTCGCCGTCGAACACGTCGCCCGCGAGCAGGACGAAGCGGCAGCCTTCGTCGATCGCAAGCTGCACGAGCGCGTCGAGCGCCGTGCGCGAGGCGTCCTCGACCCGCGCCGCGAAGTCCGGCGAGCGGCCGGAGAGGCCGATCAGCGGGCTGTCGAGATGAAGGTCCGCCGCGTGGAGGAAGCTGAAACTCGCCATGGACCGGCGACGCTACACCGAAGCGCGGGCGAGGGGAGGGGCGGGGACGCGATGGGCTGTGGGGAACCGCCTGACGGCGGATCGTTTCCCGCGTCCCCCAAAGATGCGCTTCGTCATGCCCCGGCTTGTCCGGGGCATCCACCGGGCCGCCGCGCACCAGCTTGCGGATGCCTGGATCCCCCGGACAAGCCGGGGGATGACGGCGCGGGCGGGGCGAGGGGGAAGCGGCCCGGACGGACTCCCTTCGACGCTCCACTCGCCGTTCACGCCACCCTCCGCCGTCGTCCTCCGGCTCGACCGGAGGACCCACCGGGGACGTGGCGCTCGACGTCGGGGATGGATGGTCCGGTCAAGCCGGACCATGACGGCGTGGGTGTGGGAGGTGCTTCGCGCTTTAGGATGCGTGGCGTTCCCGCAGAACCGCTCAGTCCTCGCTCCGTCCCGCGAGCCGCTTTCCCCACCGCGTGGCCAGCAGCTCGCCCACCACGCCGCGGCGGAAGGCGAGCACGCAGAGCATGAACGCGAGGCCGATGACGATCGTCGGCGGGAAGTCCGAGGTCGCGAGGTAGTTCTCCAACGCGGTGACGATCGCGGCGCCGACCACCGGCCCGATCATGGTGCCGATGCCGCCGAGCAGGGTCATCAGGATGACCTCGCCCGACATCTGCCAGCCGACGTCGGTCAGCGTCGCGAACTGGAACACCAGCGCCTTGGTCGCGCCGGCAAGTCCCGCCAGCGCCGCCGACATCACGAAGGCCGCGAGCTTGTAGGAGCCGACCGAGATGCCGAGCGAGGTCGCACGGCGCTCGTTTTCGCGGATCGACTTCAGGATCATCCCGAAGGGCGATTCCGTGATCCGGTGGATCGCGACCATGCCCGCCAGGAACACGACGGCCACGAAGCCGTACATGGCGAGCGGCTGGTTGAGGTCGATCAGGCCGAACAGGTGGCCGCGGGGCACGCCCTGGATGCCGTCCTCGCCATGGGTGAAGCGCGCCTGCAGGCAGAAGAAGAAGAACATCTGGGCGAGCGCCAGCGTGATCATGGCGAAGTAGATGCCCTGCCGGCGGATGGCGAGGAAGCCGACCACCAGCCCCAGCGCCGCAGCCCCCGCGACGCCGACAAGCACGCCCAGCTCCGGCGTCAGGCCCCACTCCTTGACCGCATGGGCGGTGAAGTACGCCGCGCCGCCGAAGAACGCGGCATGGCCGAAGGACAGCAGGCCGGCATAGCCGAGCAGCAGGTTGAAGGCGGCGGCGAACAGCGCGAAGCACAGCAGCTTCATCACGAAGATCGGGTAGACCACGAAGGGCGCGACCGCGAGCAGCACGAGGCCCACGGCGATCAGCGCGATGCCGCGCGCCTTCGAGCGCTTGGCGGGCGGAGCGAGGACGACGTCGGTCACGCCGTCCTCCCGAACAGGCCGGCGGGGCGGATCAGCAGCACGATCGCCATGATGACGAAGATCACGATGTTGGAGGCCTCCGGGTAGAACACCTTGGTGAGGCCTTCGCAGAGGCCGAGCATGTAGCCGGTGACCACCGCGCCGAGGATCGAGCCCATGCCGCCGACCACCACCACCGCGAACACCACGATGATGATGTTGGAGCCCATCAGCGGGCTGACCTGGTAGATCGGCGCGGCCATCACGCCGGCGAGCCCCGCCAGCGCCGCGCCGAGGCCGTAGGTGAAGGTGAGCAGCAGCGGCACGTTCACGCCGAAAGCGCGCACCAGCGTCGGGTTCTCGGTCGCGGCGCGGAGATAGGCGCCGAACTTGGTCTTCTCGATCGCGAGCCAGGTCGCGATGCAGACCGCGAGCGAGGCGACCACCACCCAGCCGCGGTAGTTCGGCAGCACCATGAAGCCGAGGTTGCGCGCGCCGGTGAGCGCCTGCGGCACCGCGTAGGGCTGGCCGGCCGAGCCGTAGACGTAGCGGAACGAGCCCTCGATCGCGAGCGCGAGGCCGAAGGTGAATAAGAGCCCGTAGAGCGGGTCAAGATCGTAGAGCCGCGACAGCGCCAGCCGCTCGATCGCGGCGCCCGCGAGGCCTACGATCAGCGGCGCGAGGATCAACGCGCCCCAGTAGCCGATCCCGGCGTAGGCCAGCAGCAGGTAGGCGACGAAGGCGCCGAGCATGTACTGCGCGCCATGGGCGAAGTTGATGATGCGCAGCAGCCCGAAGATGATCGCGAGGCCAAGGCTCAGCAGCGCGTAGAACGAGCCGTTGATCAGACCGACCAACAGCTGCCCCAAGAGCGCCTGAACCGGAACGCCGAACACCATGGTCATGGGGCGCGCTCCGGCGCGACGGCGAAAGGCGCCGTCATGCCCGGCCGCAGGCCGGGTATCCACGACTTTGGCGTGGCGCTCGACGTCGAAGTCGTGGATGCCCGCAAGGGCGGGCATGACGGTCGAGGATGTCCCATCACGCGCATCACACCCCCAGCGCCTCTTTCAGCCGGTCCATGCGGCCGGGGAGCTCCGCCGCTGCGAAGCCGTCGACGATCTGGCCGTGGTCCATCACGTAGAACCGGTCCGCCACGCGGCTTGCGAAGCGGAAGTTCTGCTCGACCAGCAGCACGGTCATGCCGCGGCGCTTCATCTCCAGGATGATCTCGCCGATGCGGTCGACGATGACCGGCGCGAGGCCCTCGGTCGGCTCGTCCAGCAGCAGCAGCGTCACGCCGGTGCGGAGCACGCGGGCGATGGCGAGCATCTGCTGCTCGCCGCCCGAGAGCTGCGTGCCGGCGCTGCGCCGGCGCTCCTTCAGGTTCGGGAACAGCGCGTAGAGCTCCTCCACCGTGAAGCCGCCCTTGGCGACCACCGGAGGCAGCGTCAGGTTCTCCTCGACGGTGAGCGAGGCGAAGATGCCGCGCTCCTCCGGCACGAAGCCGAGACCGGCGGCGGCCACCTTGTGCAGCGGCGTGCCGATCATCTCGCGGCCGTTGAGGCGGACGGAGCCCGTGCGCTTCGGCAGGATTCCCATGATGGCGCGCAGCGTCGTGGTCTTGCCCACGCCGTTGCGGCCGAGCAGCGTCACGGTCTCGCCGGCGGCGATGTCGAGGTCGACGCCGTGCAGCGCGTGGCTCTCGCCGTACCAGGCGTTCAGCCCGCGCACCTTCAGCAGGGATTGGACGATCGGCTGCGTTCCGCGGGACGAGGGCTCATGCCGGAAGTCCGAGGGCGGCTGCGCCAGCGGGGCTTCAGTCATGGCCCGCTCCGAGATAGGCGGTGCGTACGCGCTCGTCGCGGGAGACCGTGGCGTAGTCGCCGGAGATCAGGATCTCGCCGCGCTGGAGCACGGTGACGCGGTCGCAGAGGTCGGCGACGACCTTCAGGTTGTGCTCCACCATCAGCACCGCGCGGGTCTTCGCCACGTCACGAACGATCGCGGAGACGACGGCCACGTCCTCGTGGCCCATGCCGGCCATGGGCTCGTCGAGCAGCAACGCCTTGGGGTCGAGCGCGAGCGTGGTCGCGATCTCGAGCGCGCGCTTGCGGCCGTAGGAGAGGTCGGCGGCGGGCCGGTTGCGAGCGTCCTTGAGGCCGACAAGCTCGATCAGCTCCAGCGCCCGCTCGTTCAGCCGGTCGAGCGCGCTCATGGGCCGCCAGAACTGGTGGGCGAGCCCGTTCGGCCGCTGCAGCGCCACGCGCACGTTTTCCAGCACGGTGAGGTGCGGGAAGGTGGCCGAGATCTGGAACGAGCGCGCCAGCCCCATCCGCGCGACCTTGGACGGCGAGGTCCTGGTGATGTCCTGGCCGAGCAGGGTGATCCGCCCCTTGGTCGGCTGCAGGAACTTGGTCAGCAGGTTGAACACGGTGGTCTTGCCGGCGCCGTTCGGCCCGATCATGGCGTGGATCTCGCCATGGCGCAGGTCGAGGTCGACGTCGTTCACGGCCGTGAACCCGGCAAAGTCCTTCCGCAGCCCGCGGCAGGAGAGCACGATTTCGGGGGCGGTCATGGGCGGCGTCCGCGTCTTTGCGCCGGGCGCCCCCGGAGGGCTTCGCCCTCCGAACTCTCCCCGCCGGGGAGAGGTGAAGACCCGCGCCTCCTTGTGCCAGGACGCGCGACGGCGGCGCCTCGCACCTCTCCCCAGCGGGGAGAGGTCGGCCCGCAGGGCCGGGTGAGGGGGCTGATCGCCGTGGGAACAGCGCCTGACGCGCGCATGGCCGTCACTGCGCCAGCGGGCAGCCGCTCTCCGACGGCTTGATGTAGGCTTGGTCGCCGGGAACGGTCGCGAGCACCTTGAAGTAGTCCCAGGGCTGCTTGCTCTCCTCCGGCTTCTTGACCTCCATCAGGTACATGTCGTGGATCATGCGGCCGTTCTTGGCGACAACGCCGCCTTTGGCGAAGACGTCGTCCACGGGCATGGCGCGCATGGCTTCCGCCACCTTCTCGGTGTCGTCGGCGCCGGCCTTGGCGATGGCCTTGAGGTAATGCAGCACGCCGGAGTAGGTGCCGGCCTGGATCATGTTCGGCATCCGCTTGGTGCGCGCGAAGAAGCGCTTGCCGAACTCACGCGAGGCGTCGTCGCGGTCCCAGTAGAAGCCTTCGGTGAGCGACAGCCCCTGCGCGGCCTCGAGGCCCAGGCCGTGCACCTCCGCCAGGGTGAACAGCAGCGCTGCGAGCCGCTGGCCGCCCGCGACGATGCCGAACTCCGAGGCCTGCTTGATGGCGTTGGCGGTGTCGAGGCCGGCGTTGGCGAGGCCGATCACCTTGGCGCCGGAGGACTGCGCCTGCAGCAGGAACGAGGAGAAGTCCGCGTTCGAGAGCGGATGGCGGACCGAGCCCACCACCTTGCCGCCGTTCGACGTCAGGAACTTGGTGGTCTGCGCCTCGAGCGAATAGCCGAAGGCGTAGTCGGCGGTGAGGAAGAACCAGCTGTCGCCGCCCGCCTTCACGAGCGCGCCGCCGGTGCCGACGGCGAGCGCGTTGGTGTCGTAGGCCCAGTGAAAGCCGTAAGGCGAACACTGCTTGCCGGTGAGCTCCGTGGTCGCTGCGCCGGTGACGAGGGTGATTTTCTTCTTTTCCTTCGAGAGCCCCTGCACAGCGAGCGCGACCGAGGAGGTGGTGAGCTCCATGATCGCGTCCACCTGGCCGGTGTCGTACCACTGGCGCGCGATGTTGGAGGCGATATCGGGCTTGTTCTGGTGATCGGCGGTCACGACCTCGATCGGCATGTCGAGCACTTTGCCGCCGAAGTCCTCCACCGCCATCTTGGCGGCCTCGTAGGACCACTTGCCGCCGAAGTCGGCGTAGACGCCGGACTGATCGTTCAGGATGCCGATCTTGACCTTGTTGTCCGACACCTGAGCCGCCGCGGGCAGCGCGCTCGCCACGAGCAGCGCCGCGGCCATCGCCGCCGAAAGCTTCATGCCTCATCTCCTCCCAGAGATACGCCGGCCTGTCTCGCCCGTTTTCGGGTCATGCGGCGGCGTTGAAGACGTTCTTGGCGCGCGGCTTCGCGTTTCTTCGTATTGTGACGAAGCGCGCACGTTTTTGTTCAATGTTGGAAAGTCGCCCGAGGTCCGGGCGTCGCCGCGTTTCCTCTAACAGCCCCTGAACTCGGCGACGTTGCCCGTCGCTCTCTGCCGGAAGCGAGCCTAGCATCGGGGCGAAGGCCATCAAGCGCTAAATTTCGTTTTAGGCGGGGAAGCGAAATCGGGCGGGCGGGGGTCCACCCCGTCGTCCTCCTCCGGCTTGACCGGAGGACCCATCGGCGAGGTCGAGCTCGACGTCGGGGTGGATGGTCCGGTCAAGCCGGACCATGACGGCGAGGGTGTGGGACGGGTGGAGTGCGTTTGGGCCACGGACGCGTCGCTCCCGACGCCCGCGACCTCACGCCACGTCGAAGCGCACCCCCTGCGCCAGCGGCAGCGAGCGGCTCCAGTTCACGGTGTTGGTGGCGCGCCGCATGTAGGCCTTCCACGCGTCGGAGCCGCTCTCGCGGCCGCCGCCGGTCTCCTTCTCGCCGCCGAAGGCCCCGCCGATCTCGGCGCCGGAGGGGCCGATGTTGACGTTGGCGATGCCGCAGTCGGAGCCGCGGTCGGACAGGAACAGCTCCGCCTCGCGCAGGTCGTTGGTGAAGATCGAGGAGGACAGGCCCTGCGCCGCCGCGTTGTTGAGCGCGATCGCGGCGTCGAGGTCGGCGATGCGCACGACATAGAGAATCGGCGCGAAGGTTTCCTCCAGCATCGGCCCCTCCTGCCGCGGCAGCTCGACCAGCGCCGGCCGCACATAGACGCCGGGGCCGGGCAGCCGTTCGCCGCCGGTCACGCGCCCGCCGAGGCCTGAGGCGGCGTCGAGCGCGCGGGCCATGCCGCCGGCGGCGGCCTCGTCGATCAGCGGGCCGACCAGCGTTTTCGGGTCGCGCGGGTCGCCGATCGCGACCGAGCCATAGGCCTTGGCGAGGCGGGATACGAAGGCGTCGTAGACGGCGTCGTGCACGAACAGGCGCCGCAGCGTGGTGCAGCGCTGGCCCGCCGTGCCCATGGCGGCGAAGGCCACGGCGCGCAGCGTCAGGTCGAGGTCGGCGGAGGGGCAGACGATCGCGGCGTTGTTGCCGCCAAGCTCCAGCAGGGCCTTGGCGAAGCGGGCGGCGAGACGGGGCGCGACCGCGCGGCCCATGGCGGTCGACCCGGTGGCGGAGATCAGCGCCACGCGCGCGTCGTCGACCAGAGCCTCGCCTGCGGCGCGGCCGCCGATGAGCGTCGCGGCCAGCCCCTCGGGCGCGTCGCCGCCGGCGGCGCGGAAGCGGGCGAGGGCGCGCGCCAGCAGCGCGTCGACGGCAAGCGCGGTCAGCGGCGTCTTCTCCGACGGCTTCCAGACGACCGCGTTGCCGCAGACGAGCGCGAGCGCCGCGTTCCAGGCCCAGACCGCGACGGGGAAGTTGAACGCCGAGATGACGCCGACGACGCCGAGCGGCCGCCAGCTCTCCGACATCCTGTGATCCGGCCGTTCGGTCGCGATGGTGAGCCCGTAGAGCTGGCGGGAGAGGCCGACCGCGAAGTCGCAGACGTCGATCATCTCCTGCACCTCGCCGAGGCCCTCGGAGAGGATCTTGCCGACCTCGAGCGTGACCAGCCGGCCGAGCGGCTCCTTGGCCGCGCGCAGCTCCTCGCCGAACAGCCGCACCAGCTCGCCGCGTTTCGGAGCGGGCACGTCGCGCCACGCGCGGGCGGCCTCCGCGGCGCGCCCGACGGCGCGGTCGACGGCGCGCGCGTCGCTGTCCGCGAGATGGCCGATCACGGCGCCGTCGATCGGCGAGCGCGCGGGAAGGCCGGTCGCGCCGAGGCGGCCGAGGTCGACCCCGAGCGCGCCGAGGATCTGTCGCGCCTCCTCGGCGGGGCTTTGAAGCGTGGTCATCGTTCGCCTCCTTCAGGCCGCCGAAGCGCGCTCAGCGCCCGTGCAACAGACGCTCGTCGTTCCGGGCGAAGTCCCGGAACCCATCACCCCGCCGTTTGTCGGCGAACAGCGGCGCGTTCGCCAAGAACGATCACGCAAGCAAGTCCTGCCGGGTTCGTTTCGCGTCACCCTCCGCCCGCCGCCGCCTTCAGGTCGGCGAGAAAGCTGCGGATGCGCTCGGCGTTGGCGCCGAAATCGCCCCGGCCGAGGCGGGAGGCGGAGCGCATGTCGACGCGCGATCCCGTTCCGTCTTCGCGCACGCGGATCACGACATCGTCCTCGAAGCCCAGCACGGGGCTGCGCGCCACCGCCTCCACGCGGCCGAGCGGAGGCCCGCCGCGCGGGTAGGCGGTGGGGCCGAGCGTGCGCCAGCCGCGCTCCTCGACCAGCGCGATCACGAGGTTCGAGACCTCGTCGGGCGGCTGCGACAGCTTCAGCGGTTGAAGGTCGGCGTAGGCCGCGCGCAGCCGCTCGGCCTGCTCGGCCGGGATTGCGCCGGGAACCGGCAGATCGCCGGGCGTGCGGTCGCGGCCGGCGCGGGTGAAGGCCGGCGGGTCGGCGAGGTCGGTCGCGACGTCGTTCAGCACGGGCGCCCGGAACCCGCGGCCCGCCACATAGGCGGGACCTGCGAGCACGGCGAGCGAGATCGCGATCGCCGCGGCCGCGCGCACGCCGCCCCGCAGGCCCGTGGTCCAGACGACGACGAGGGCGAGGGCCCCGAGCAGGATCGCGATCACGGCGATCCCGAGACCCGAGGCGAAGGCGGCGAAGGCGGCGAACGGCTCCACCAGCCGCAGGCGCAGCAGCGCGAAGGCGTAGAGCGCGACCAGCACGGAGAACCACGCGAGCGCCAGCGCGAGGCCCGCAAGGCGGGAGCGGCGGCGCCGCGGTTCTCTCAGGTCGAACGTCACGCGGTCAGGATCCCTCGTCGGACTTCGCAGGTCCGCAGATCGTCTTCAGCGCCGCGAAGGCGGCGGCGTCCAGCGCGGGCCTCGCGGGCGCGTCGCCCGCCGCGGCGTCGATCGCGCGGCGGCGCTCGGCCACCGCCGGATGAGACGAGAGATAGTCGAGCGCGGAACGGGCGTCGCGGTCTTTCTCGAGGTCGGCCCCGTCCTCCGACTTCGACTCGGCGACGAGCCGGTCCAGCATCGTGCCGAGCGCGCGCGGGTCCGCGCCGATCCTGCGCATCAGGCGGACCGCGTAGAGGTCGGCGTCGCTTTCCGCCGCGCGCGAATAGGACGCCTCGCTCAGCACCCGCGCCACGAAGATCGTCGCCGCGCCGCCGCTGAAGTCGCCGAGCACGAAGCCGAACAGGAACGACAGTCCGCTCGCCTGCAGCACGCGACGGGAGCCGTCGCGGTGCGCCACATGCGCGATCTCGTGCGCGAGCACGCCGGCGATCTCGTCCGGCGTCTCGGCTTCGCGGATCAGCCCGTCGAACAGGTAGATGTAGCCGCCCGGCAGGGCGAAGGCGTTGGGGATCGAACTGCGGACCGCCACGATCTTCAGGGGCACGGGCAGCGCCGCGGCGTCCGAGAGCGTCTTGGACAGCGCGTCGAGCGCCGCCTTGCCCGGCGCCTCGCCATCGCCGTCGCCGCATTCGAAGTCGCCGTCGCCGGTCGGCAGCAGGAAGCGGATCTGCGTGTCGAAGCCCGCGCCCATGCGCTGGTCGACGCTCCAGGGCAGCAGCGGCGCGATCCGGTCGGCCAGCGCCGGCAGGCCGTAGACCGCGAACAGGCCGGCGGAGACGGCGGCCGCGCAGCCCCAGAGCGCGACGCGCCGCCTGAGGCCGCGCTCGGCGCGCTCGCCGGCGGCGAGGCTCGGCGCGCGCGCCCGGATCGCGGCGGCTAAGCCTGCGTCCCGCACGTCCAGCCGGGCGAGGGCGTGCGCGGACTGCGACGACAGCCGCAGCGCGCCGGGCGGCCCCGCGATCTCGCGCAGCAGCGAGTACGGCCAAAGCTGCGGCGCGGCGCCGTCGCTCTCGCTCAGGCGAAGCCCTGTGTCCTCGAGCGCGACGAGCACCGACCGGCGTCGGCTGGTGGCGCCGTCGAAGTAGGAGGCGGGACCGCTGACCCCCATTCAGAAGCCGCCGAAGTCGAGCGCGTCGGCCACGCCCTCGCCGAAGGCGTTGGCGGGCGGCGCCGCGGACTGGGCGGCGGCGAGGTCCGCGAGCCCCAGGATCGCGACGCTCTCGAACGACTTCCGCCACAGCCCGCGCGCGCCGATGAGCTGCCAGAGCGCCGAGGCGCCCAGCGCGGCGCCGAGATAGAGCGCGAGCCCCAGCACGATGACGATGGGGCTCGGGGCGCGCTCGAAGTCGATGAGGTCGGCGAAGGCGCCGCTCGCGAACAGGGCGCCGCCCACGGCCGCGACGCCGAGGCCCAGAAGCAGCAGCGCGCCGAAGAAGACGATGTAGGTCTTCAGGAAGGCGAACAGGCCGAGATCGCACCGCGCCTGCGCCGCGCCTATTCGACAGGCGGTCGCCCACCAGCGGAACTCGATGGCGTTCAGCAGGGGGAAGGTGACGAAGAGCGTGAGGTAGAAGGTGATGGTGAAGAAGCCGGCCGCGGCGGCGGTCCGGCCCGCGGCCAGATCCTCCTGGGAGGCGGCGTAGTGCACGCCGAGGAAGGCCGCCGCCGAGCCGAGACCGACGACGACCGCGAACAGCCACAGCAGCACGCCCTTGCGGAACAGTTGGCCGCCCGTGCCGTCGAACGCGCCCTGCTGGTCGCCGTACCAGGTGTTGCGCATCTTGAAGCGCTCGAGGCTGGCGCGCATCCAGGGGTAGGCCAGTCCGAGCGTGACGACGGCTACGATCAGCCAGCCGAGGCTCCGTCCGGCGTAGGCCCAGCCCGAGCCGGTCTGCTGCAGCCGCACGCCGCGCCAGATCGTGCGCGTCAGCCGGTACCGCCGCGCCCGGTAGAGCGCGTACTGCGCCAGGATGACCACGAGGAGCGACACGCCCACCTGCACCAGCGGCCCGAAGGCGCCCGCCGCGATCCCGAGCAGCGCCGCCGCGCCGTAGAGCGGGATCAGCACGCCGAGCGCGATCAGAAACCCGACGAACAGCTCGAGCCCGCGTCCGGTGTATTCGAGCGCGTCGCCGTCGATCTCGACGTTGTTCCAGAGAAACCGGCGGATGTCGGTCTGGTACCAGAACCGGTAAACGCCGAGGGTGACGACGCTGAGGGCGAGACCCTTCAGGACGATCGGCGCCATCGCGCGCTTCGCGCCGTGAAACCGCGGGCGGACCGCGCCCCATTCGCCGTTCGCCCCGCCGTCCATGCCCGCTCTCCGCTTAGCCGACTCACAGTTCGGCGCATCCTTACCTTAGCCCGAACGCGGGCCCGCTCCGCCATCAGTCCATCGTCGGCCGGCCGCGCAGCGCCTTGACGTCGCCGCGCTTGGTCTTGCCTTCGATCCGGCGGACCTTGGAGGCCTTGGTCGGCCGCGTGGGACGCCGGGGCTTCGGTTTTTCCGCCGCCTCCCGCAGCAGCGCGGTCAGGCGTTCGATCGCTTCGGCGCGGTTGTCGCCCTGCGTGCGGTGCGACTGCGCCGTCAGCACGAGCACGCCGTCGTTGGTCAGCCGCGACCCCGCGAGCTTCATGAGGCGGATCGCCACGTCGTTCGGCAGCGAGCGCGAGCGGCGCACGTCGAAGCGCAGCTGCACCGCGGTCGAGACCTTGTTGACGTTCTGCCCGCCCGGGCCGGACGACCGCACGAAACTGAGTTCGACCTCGTTGTCGTCGATCGACAAATTTGATGTGATGGCGATCATGACTTTGAGAGCCGCTTCAGTTTTGGCGTGCGTCGTCCAGGAGGCGAACCCATGCGCGAGGGCGAAACCTGCGCCTCTCGCCGGGCGTCGGTCACGCTCCCCGACGCGCGGCGCCGACCGAAAGGCCAGCCTATGACCGAGCCGTACGCCTTGCGCAACGAGGACGAGCGTATCGCCGCGCTCGAGCGGCTGCGGATTCTGGATGCGCCGTCGCCGCCCGGCTTCGATCGCATCGTCGCGCTGGCCCGCGATCTGCTGCGCGCGCCCGTCGCGATCCTGACGATGATCGACCGCCAGCGCGCGTGGTTCAAGGCGAAGCGCGGCGTCGAGGGCGAGGGCGCGCCGCGGGAGCTCGCCTTCTGCAACCGCACCATCGAGGGCGCGGGGCTGCTCGTGGTCGAGGACCTCGCGAAGGACTCCCGCTTCTCCGACAACATCCTTGTGACGCGGCAGCCCTCGTTCCGGTTTTACGCCGGGGCCCCGCTGTCGCTGACGCCGAACGTCAATCTCGGCACGCTGTGCGTCATCGACGACAAGCCGCGCTCGCTCGACGCCGGCCAGCGCGAGACCCTGGCGCGCCTCGCGGAGCTCGCCTGCGACCAGCTGCGGCTGCACGAGATCAACGAGACGCTGAAGCAGGAGATCGCCGCGCGCCAGCGCCTGCAGGCGGAGCTGGAGGAGCAGGGCCGGGAGCTCGAGCGCCAGCGCGACGCGCTCCGCCACCTCGCCGAGCACGACACGCTGACCGGCGTCGCGAACCGCGCGCTGCTGCAGGGGCGGCTCGATCGGGCGGTCGCCACCGCAGAGGGGCGGATCGGCCTGCTGCTGATCGACCTCGACGACTTCAAGCGCCACAACGACCTTTACGGCCACGGCGTGGGCGACGCGCTGCTGCGGGCGGTGGCCCGGCGGTTGGAAAGCTGCACCCGGCCGGGCGATCTCGTGGCCCGCGTCGGCGGCGACGAGTTCGTGCTGCTCGCGCCGGGGATCGCGGACCGGGGCGACCTGCAGGCTCTCGGCGACCGGGTCGTCGCGGCGCTGTCGCGCGAGCCCGTGGTCGTCGGCGAGCTCGCGCTCGTCTGCCGCGCGAGCGTCGGCGCGTCGTTGTTCCCGGACGACGAAAGCGACGCCGACCGGCTGCTCGCGGTCGCCGACACCGCCATGTACCGCGCGAAGGCGGCCGGCAAGGGCCGCGCCGTCGCCCGTCCGGGGTGAGGCGGACGCTTCCGCGCCCGCCTCACCCCGTGCTCAGACCGGAGCGAACGAGATGAAGTCGCCGTAGCCCAGCTCGGGCGCTCCCTTGAGCGTGGCGAGCAGCACCGCCTGCCCGGAGCCGGACCCGTCGGCGTCGTAGAACAGCCGGCCAGTCTTGGTGCTGTAGATCAGGCGGTCGTCCGCCTCGGTCGCCACGCCCTTCAGGTTCGAGGCGAACTGGCCGGGATCGCTCAGCAGGTCGGCGTCGAAGGAGGCGCCGAACCCGATCTTGTCCTCGCCGACGACGAAGTCCGTGATCACGTCGCCCGCGTCCGACAGGGTCTCGAAGAGGAACACGTCGGCCCCGGCGCCGCCCGCCAGCCGGTCCTTGCCTTCGCCGCCCGAGAGGGTGTCGTCGCCGGCCTTGCCGCTGATGAGGTCCGCTCCGGCGCCGCCGACGAGCCGGTCGCCGCCGGCCCCGCCCGTGAGCGAATTGTCGAGGTCGTTGCCGATCACCTCCAGGCCGGAAGCCGACTGCACGACCGCCTTCTCGACGTTGTCCGCGAGCTCCAGGCTCACCGTCGTGTAGACGGCGTCGTAACCCTCGCCGTCGAGCTCGGTGACGACGTCGCTCGCGCTGTCGACGTAATAGACGTCGTCGCCCTCGCCCCCGACCATGGTGTCGCTTCCGCCGCGACCCTTGAGGATGTCGTTCCCGGCGAGGCCATAGAGCGTGTCGTCGCCCGCGCCGCCGATCAGCGTGTTGTCGAACGCGTTGCCGGTGGCGGTGCGGCCCGTCGCGCCCTCGATCACGATGCGCTCGACGTTGGCGGGAAGCGTGAAGTCGACGGTGGTCCGGATCGTGTCGAAGCCCTCGCCGCCCATCTCGGTCACGACGTCGCCGACGTTGTCGACGTAGTAGGTGTCGTCGCCGTCGCCGCCGATCATCTCGTGGACGCCGTCCCCGAACGCGCCGAGGGTGTCCGTGCCCCCGTCGACGATCTGCGGCAGCACGCCGGCAGGGCCGGAGCTCTGGATCAGCGTGTAGTCGCCGTTGCTGTAGCCGTAACTCGCGAACCGGATGTAGTAGGTCTCCCCCGCGACGACGCTGAATTCTTCGTAAAACTCGCTTGAGCCGAAGCTGGCGCCGGACTTGAACTCCTGGAGAGAGGCGAACGACGACGAGCCGTCCGGGGAGAGGAAGAGGTTATAGCCGAACGATGAGTTGAAACCTTCGGTCTCGAGAACGACCGTGCCCGTCGTAGACGCCGTGTAGACGAACCAGACGCTGTCGTCGGCGTCGTTATCCGCGTATTCGTCGCCGTCATAGGCGGACGGTTCGCCGACCTGGAGCGTCGCGTCGGCCGTCGTCCCGGTGAAGGAAAATCCGTCGCCGGCGATGACGATGGCATTCTCGATGTTGTCGTTGACAGGCTGCGCCATCGTCGTCCGCTCCTAGAGGCGTTTTCGTGCGCGCTATAAGACGGAGCTTCTCTGTACGAAAGTTTAACTGTGTAATGTTCGATCGAAAATCAAAGTTCGCCTGAACGCGCCAAGCAACGTGTGCCGGGGCGGGACGAACGGCGCGCCGTTCGCGAGCGTCGCGCCGGCGATTGCGCCGGGGCCGCCGCGCGGCTATCGCTCGCGACGCGGTCGGCTCTGCGCCGCCGGACTCCGCCTCAAGCCTCCGAGCGCCGCGCGTGACCGATTCTCCCGCCGAACCCTTCGCCGTCTCCACATCGCCCGGTTTCGCCGCCTGGCTCGCGCGCGCGAAGGTCAGCCTCGCGTTCTCCACCTACCAGGCGGGTAAGCTGCTGCTGCTGGGCGTGCGGCCGGACGGGCGGCTGTCGGTGTTCGAGCGGTCGTTCAAGCGCTCCATGGGAATCGCGGTGGCGCCCGGCGGCCGCAGTTTCGCGCTCGCGACCCACAATCAGATCCTGCGGTTCGACGACGTGCTGCCGCGCGGCCAGCGGAAGGACGGCCACGACGCCGTCTATGCGCCGCACGCCGGATGGATCACCGGCGCGTCCGACTCCCACGACGTCGGCTTCGGACCGCGGCTGCGGCCGATCTTCGTGAACACGCGCTTCTCCTGCCTCGCCGCGGTCTCGGATGGCCATTCGTTCAAGCCGGTGTGGCGGCCGCCCTTCGTCACGGCGCTGCAGCCGGAGGATCGCTGCCACCTGAACGGCCTCGCCATGCGCGGCGAAACGCCGGCCTACGTCACCATCGTCGGCCGCTCCGATGCGCCGCACGGCTGGCGCGAGATGCGCGGCGACGGCGGACTGGTGATGGACGTCGCGACCAGCAAGACGGTGGTCGAAGGGCTCTCGATGCCCCATTCGCCCCGGCTGGTCGACGGCAGGCTCTGGTTGCTGAATTCAGGCCGCGGCGAATTCGGCTTCGTGGACGTCGCCGCCCGCCGGTTCGAGCCGCTCGCCTTCTGTCCCGGCTACGCGCGCGGCTTGGCGATCGTCGGCCGTCACGCCGTGGTCGGCCTGTCGCTCGCCCGCGAGAACAAGACCTTCGGCGGGCTCGCGCTGGAGCAGGAGCTGGCGCAGCGGGGCGAGGAGCCCCGCTGCGGGTTGCTGGTGATCGACGTGAAGACCGGCGAGACGGTCGAATGGGTCCGCCTCGCCGGCCCGGTGCGGGAGCTCTACGACGTCGCCGCGCTGCCCGCCGTCGCGAACCCGTCGCTGGTCGGACTGTTCGGCGACGACGTCGATCACGTCGTCTCGATCGAAGGACGGTGAGGAGCTTCCAGCCCCTTCGCGCCGCCGCCCGCGGCGTCCTTTTTTAACGAGCAGGCTTGTTTAGACGAGCAGGCTCGTGTCCGTGATGTGGTCCGCCGTCAGTTCCGGCGCGCCGCGGAGCGTTGCGATCAGCACGCCCTTGCCGGCCCCCGAGCCGTCGGCGTCGAAGAACAGCCGGCCGTTGATCTCGCTGTAGACGAAGCGAGTGTCGGCGCCTGTCGCGATCCCGCTCGCGTTCGACTCGAACATGCTGGCGTCGAAGCCGGTGAGGCCGAAGCCCGCGAGGTCGATACCGATCTGATCCACGTCCGCCTGGAAGTCGGTGATGGTGTCGCGGGCGTCGTCGACCCCCGTGAACGCGAAGATGTCGCCGCCGGCGCCGCCGGTGAGCACGTCCTTGCCGGCGCCGCCGATCAGGATGTCGTCGCCGCCGCCGCCGTTGAGCCGGTCAGCGCCGCCGCCGCCCGAGAGCGTGTCCGCGCCGACGTCGCCGATCATGGCGTTGTCGGAGTCGTTGCCGGTGATCGCGAGGCCCGCGGAGCCGCGCGCGACGATCTTCTCGACATTGGCGCTCAGCGTGTAGTCCACGGACGTGTAGACCGAGTCGTAGCCTTCATCCGCCGCTTCGGTGACGACGTCGCCGGCGTCGTCGACGTAGTAGGCGTCGTCGCCGGCGCCGCCGACCATGGTGTCGTCGCCGCCGCGGCCCTTGAGGAGGTCATCGCCGTCGAGGCCATAGAGCGTGTCGCCGCCCTCGTCGCCGATCACGTTGTTGTCGAGCGCGTTGCCGGTGAGCGTGAGGCCGGTCGACCCGAGCGCCACAAGCCGCTCGACATTGGCGCCCAGCGTGTAGTCCATGGTCGTGTAGACCGAGTCGTAGCCTTCGTCCGCCGCTTCGGTGACAACGTCGCCGGCTTCCGAGACGTAGTAGGCGTCGTCGCCGGCGCCGCCGACCATGGTGTCGTCGCCGCCGCGGCCCTTGAGAATGTCGGCGCCGTCGAGCCCGTAGAGGGTGTCGCCGCCTGCGTCGCCGATCACGTTGTTGTCGAGCGCGTTGCCGGTGAGCGTGAGGCCGGTCGACCCGATCGCCACGATCCGCTCGACGTTGTCGGCCAGCGTGTAGTCGACCTCGGTCAGGACGCTGTCGAAGCCTTCGCCGTCGAGCTCGGTGATCACGTCGCTAGCGGTGTCGACGTAATAGGTGTCGTCGCCGAGCTCGCCGATCATGGTGTAGCCGCCGTCGAAATGCACGCCGAGGACGTCGGAGTCGGGGGTCCCGACCATCGAAGTCGCCACGCCCGCGGGGCCGGACGTTTGGTTCAACCAATAATCCCCAACGGCGAGATCAAAGCCCCAGACGCGCAGCCAGTAGGTTTCACCGGCGACGACGTCGAACGTGATCTCAGACGCTGAAGTAGTACCATCTATGTCATCGTTGACCACGATCCGAGCGAGCGACGCGAGCGACCCGCTGCCATCGGAGGAGCTGTTCGCGTTCAGTATGGTGTCCAACTGGTTTCCGGGCTCGGGGCTTTTAGTATCGAACGTTACCGTCCCGTCAGCCGATGCCGTGTAGACGAACCAGACGCTGGATACGCTGCCGTTACTTGTGGCCTCGTCCGGCTGCGTCGTGGAGTCGACGTTGGACCCGGAGACGGTGAAACCGTCGCCGGCAATGACGTAGGCGTTTTCGATGTTGTCGTTGACAGGCTGAGCCATGGGGGCGCTCGCTTATGGAGACGGAGAAAGCAGCGAAACGCTAGCTGAACGCCCAGGCCGGCGCCAGCCGAAACAGATCCAAGGTGTTCAAAAGATGAATTTCGGCGTCAGGCCGTCGGTCCAGCGGCCGGATCTCCCGCCTGACGACGCCGGGAGACCCGGCCGTCCCAGGTCCAAAGGCATGCCACATGTCAGCGCCGCTTCGGCCCCTGCCGCCGTCCGCCCGGCCGGTAGTTCGTCGTCATGTTGTCGGGCTTCACCGGCTTGAACTCGGTCTGTCCCAGCGGCGTCACGCGGTCCGTGCCCGGCCCCATGTCGTCGAGGCTGGGTCTCGCCACCCGAGACGACGGAGCCGGAAGGTTTTCGTCGAGGCTCGGCTTCGCCGCGCGGGATTTCGGCGGTTCGTTGCCGCTGCGGCCGTACTTGCGCTCGCCGGCGTAGCCGCCGGTCTGGCGGTCGATGTCCTGCTGGCGGGCGAGCGGGTCGTCAGCGAGCAGCAGCTCGGTCGCCTGCAGGCGCTTGATTTCGTCGCGCAGACGGGCTGCGGTCTCGAACTCCAGGTCGCCGGCGGCCTTGCGCATGCGCGCCTCGAGGTCGGCCAGCGTGGCCTTCATGTTGTGGCCGGCCTTGGGCGCGTCCTCGGCGAAGCCCTTGTCGACGGTGACGCGGTCGCGCTCGTACATCGAGTTCATGACATCGGAGATGTCGCGCTTGATGCTCTCCGGCGTGATGCCGTGCTCGGCGTTGTAGGCGAGCTGTTTCTCGCGGCGCCGGCCGGTCTCGGCCATGGCGCGCTGCATCGAGCCGGTCTCCTTGTCGGCGTAGAGGATCACCTTGCCGTCAACGTTGCGGGCGGCGCGGCCGATGGTCTGGATCAGCGAGGTCTCGGAGCGCAGGAAGCCCTCCTTGTCCGCGTCGAGGATCGCGACCAGCGCGCACTCGGGAATGTCCAGACCTTCGCGCAACAGGTTGATGCCGACGAGCGCGTCGAAGGCGCCGAGCCGCAGGTCGCGGATGATCTCGATGCGCTCCAGCGTGTCGATGTCGGAGTGCATGTAGCGCACCCGCACCCCGTGCTCGTGCAGGTACTCCGTCAGGTCCTCGGCCATCCGCTTGGTGAGCACCGTGATCAGCGAGCGGTAGCCCTTGGCCGCGACCTCCTTGACCTCGCCCAGCAGGTCGTCGACCTGGGAGCGGGCGGGGCGCACGTCGATCAGCGGGTCGACGAGGCCCGTGGGGCGGATGACCTGCTCGGAGAACACGCCGCCGGTCGCCTCCATCTCCCAGGCGCCGGGCGTCGCGGAGACGTGCACCGTCTGCGGGCGCATGGCGTCCCACTCCTCGAACCGCATGGGGCGGTTGTCCATGCAGGAGGGCAGCCGGAAGCCGTATTCGGCCAGCGTCGCCTTGCGACGGAAGTCGCCGCGGTACATGCCGCCGATCTGCGGGATGGTGACGTGGCTCTCGTCGGTGAAGACCAGCGCGTTGTCGGGCAGGTACTCGAACAGCGTGGGCGGCGGCTCGCCGGGCTTCCGCCCCGTCAGCCAGCGAGAGTAGTTCTCGATGCCGGCGCAGCTTCCCGTCGCTTCCATCATCTCGATGTCGAAGGTGCAGCGCTGCTCCAGCCGCTGCGCCTCCAGCAGCCGGCCCATCTTGGTGAGCTCGACCAGCCGGCCCTTCAGCTCGTCCTTGATGCCCTTGATCGCCTGGTTCAGCGTCGGCCGCGGCGTGACGTAATGCGAGTTCGCGTAGACCTTCACCGCCGCGAGGTCCTGGATCTTCGCGCCCGTCAGCGGGTCGAACTCCTGGATGCTCTCGATCTCGTCGCCGAACAGGCCGATGCGCCAGGCCCGGTCCTCGTAATGCGCGGGAAACACCTCGATCGTGTCGCCGCGCACCCGGAAGGTGCCGCGCACGAAGTTCACGTCGGCGCGCTTGTACTGCAGCGCCACCAGATCGGCCATCAGCTGCCGCTGGGAGACGGTCTCGCCCACCTTCAGCACGAAGGTCATCGAGGTGTAGGTCTCGACCGAGCCGATGCCGTAGATGCACGACACCGAGGCCACGATGATGACGTCGTCGCGCTCCAGCAGAGACCGCGTCGCGGAGTGCCGCATGCGGTCGATCTGCTCGTTGATCGACGATTCCTTCTCGATGTAGGTGTCCGAGCGCGGAACGTAGGCCTCCGGCTGGTAGTAGTCGTAGTAGGAGACGAAGTACTCCACGGCGTTGTCGGGGAAGAACGACTTGAACTCGCCGTAGAGCTGCGCCGCCAGCGTCTTGTTGGGCGCGAGGATCAGCGCCGGCCGCTGGGTCTCCTGAATGACCTGCGCCATCGTGAAGGTCTTGCCCGACCCCGTGACGCCCAGCAGCACCTGGTCGCGCTCCTGCCGGCGGATCCCGTCCACCAGCTCCGCGATCGCGGTCGGCTGGTCGCCCTTGGGCTCGAACGGGCTCGACAGCCGGAAGGTCTGGCCGCTCTCCAGCTTGTCCGGCCGGGGCGGGCGGTGCGGAACCCAGGGCTTGCCCTGCAGCTCGGGCCGCCCGTGCTGGATCAGGTTCTCGAGCGCCTGCACCGTGGCGGAGACCGAGCTCGCCGGGTCGAAGTCCGCCGGCAGCGCCGCGAGGTCCGTCTCCGGCGTCGCGCCGAAGCCGCGCGGGGCCTTCTGCGGGTCGGGCGTCCCCGCGGGGGTCGCGTCGCGCTTCTGCTTGCGCTTGCCCTTTTCGGGCGCGGCGCCGCTCCCTCTCCCCTTGCGGGGGCGGGTCGGGGAGGGGGGTGGTTCAGAACCGGGCTCGGCAACGCCTTCTGCGACGCTGCCCCCGCCCCTAGCCCCTCCCCGCACGGGGGAGGGGGACCGCATCTCCGCCGCCGGCCCCTCGCTCGCCGCCTGCTTCGTCGCCTCGTCCGCCGCGGCCCGCGCGGCGTCGGCGGCCTGGGGGCCGCGTCCGAGCGCGCGCAGCAGCGCGGCGTCGCCGGAGACGTCGGTCAGGTCGACGGGCGCCCCGGCGTCGAACTCAGCCTGAGGCTGCTCCGAAAAGCCGGGGGAGGGGCGGCGCGTGGGCTTTGGCATGGGGGCAATATGGAACGTCCTCCGCGGCATTGCGAGGGGAGAACGTGGCGAGAACGCCGCGCCCCCCGCAAACGCCGCGCCCCCGCCCCAGCTCGACCATTGGCGATCTGTTCAACAGACCACGCGTGGATAACCCTGAGACGCCCATCCCCTGAGGGTGGACGCAGGAGAAGCTCTCATGACGGACATGGCGCGGCGCGTGGTCGCCGAATTCTTCGGCACCTTCTGGCTCACCTTCGGCGGCTGCGGGGCGGCGGTGCTGGCCGCGGCTTACCCGGAACTCGGCATCGGCTTCCTCGGCGTCGCCTTCGCCTTCGGCCTCACGGTGCTCTCCATGGCCTACGCCGTCGGCCACATCTCGGGCGGGCACTTCAATCCGGCCGTGACGCTCGGCCTCTGGGCCGCGGGCCGCTGCGCCCCGAAGCACGTCGCGCCCTACATCGTGGCGCAGGTCGCGGGCGCGGTGATCGGCGCCGGCGCGCTCTACCTCATCGCCTCGGGCAAGGCCGGCTGGGTCCCCGGCGGCTTCGCCTCCAACGGCTACGGCGCCCAGAGCCCCGGCGGCTACGCGCTCGGCGCCTGCCTGGTGACGGAGCTGCTCGCCACCTTCTTCTTCCTGTTCATCATCCTCGGCGCGACCTCCAAGGGCGCAGCCACCGGCTTCGCCGGCATCCCGATCGGCCTCGGGCTGACGCTGATCCACCTCATCACCATCCCCGTCACCAACACCTCGGTGAACCCGGCCCGCAGCACCGGCCCGGCGCTGTTCGCCGGCGGGGAGCACATCGCCCAGCTCTGGCTGTTCTGGCTCGCCCCGATCGCCGGCGCGATCATCGCCGGCGTCCTCGCCCGCTGGCTCTACGCCGACGGCGGGATCGTGGACACCACGGTGGTGGAGGAACGCGGGGTGGCGTGAGCCCCCCGCGCTTCCGCCTGCGCGGAGGACATCCGCGCAGGCCTGTGGTCCCCGACGCGGGCCGCCGACTCAGGCCTCGAGGAAAAGCGGCATGACGCGTGAGAACCTGCGACGGGCGGTCCGCCTCGGCGTGGCGGCGGGCGGGCTGGCGGCCCTGGGCCTCTCCGGCTGCGCCACGCGGCCAGAGCGCACGCCGGAGAACAGCGGCATGGCCACATGCCGCGCGGAAGACATGGTCTACTGCAAGGAGCTGGCGGGCTACACGCACCGCAGCCTCGGCCCGGCCCAGATCGAGTACATCGCGCCCGACGGTAAGCTTTATCTTTGGGTCAACGACCGGATCACCAAGGGCTATTGGGAGATCGGCCACGGCCTCGGCACCTTCATGTGCTACAACTACGGCGGCCCCAGCAATTGCAAGCTACTCAGCGTGGAGCGTCGCAAGAAGGACGAGAGCGTCCCCGGCGATCCGCTCCGGCTCGCCGAACGTCCAACCGCGCCGCTGGCGTTGGAGTTTTTCGACAGCCGCACAATCGTGCAACTGGTCGCGGAGGTTGACGGGGCGAAGCCGACGGCGGCTGGACGGTGACGGCTGGAACTGTTTGGGCCGCACATTTCGCCGGCGTTTCACCAGACACTGGCCGTGCGCCGGGCCCTTGCTGGGTGGGGCGTAGGCCCTCGCCCCGCTCTGGCTGTTCTGGCTCGTCCCGATCGCCGGCGCGACAATCGCCAGCGTGCTCGCCCGCTAACTCTACGCCGACGGTGCGATCGTGGACAACACGGCGGTGGACGAGCGCGGGGTGGCGTGAGGAGAACGAGTGAGGCAGCGTAGCATGTACCGCTCTTTGCGCAAACGCAGGAGGGACATGCACCTGATCTTGATGACCATTCATAAGCGGTCCAACAAACGTCTTATCTCGGCGATCAAGAAATCGACGTCTGGATTTGATTTGCGCTTTGCCCTTTTCCAGTCGATTGCTTTCTCTCTGATCGTTCTGCACATCAAGATAAATTCCGCCTTTTGTGAATGGCTCCATATGTCAAAGTATTTCCGAGCTATTTCGCTAAAGGCGCGTCCTGTTTTAAATGGGTAATGGCGGTTGTTGTCGAACCAAATCTGGCGGTTGAGGGCATCTCCGGCAGACTTAAATATGTCGAATGCAAGATCGGAGTTCGTTGCCTCAAGGGCTTTCTTCATCTGATATCGAGCGAAGTAGTTGTCGATGCGTATGAGGTTCGGGCGGTCACGGACCCGCTCGCGAGCGTACGCATTTTGGAACGCAGTTTCGGCGCGGTCTAGGCTGCCATGTATAGTGCATGCGATTCCGTACTGAAGCCAGTAATCGGGATTGTTTTGTGAATTGCCAAAGGGCCGAATAAGTTCATAGTAATTAACTATTGTCGCAAATTTGTTTTCGCCCTGGAAAAGTGGCTCAACGGATCCATATCGTGTGACATCTATCGCCACTTGCTTGAAGTTATCACTTCCGATCGAGTTGTTAGATGCAGATCGATATATATCCGCTAGGATGTTTGCTACGGTTGCGTCACTAGCGAACATGCTGAGCAAGGCGGCACTAGCCAGACCAGATCTGAGTTTGATTTGAGTGGCATCTGTAGTAACGAAGTGTTCGATCGCCTCACGGTATGTTGCAAGCAGAGACCTGACATTTGTGATGCCATGGAAACTTTGCCAGTCGTTTATTACAAAGTCATGCCCAAGGACATTCATAATAAAAGCGGTGGCGAAAAACCGAGTTGCATTCACATCCTGGCTGATTGGCTCCAGCAGGCGTTTGATTTCGGCTCTCACATGCTGTGATAAGACCAATTCCAACAAAAGTTTATACAATGAAGAACTAAAATTCGTATGAATCTTTCTTCGTCTATTTTTCGGGGATTCGCCAGCATCGTCACCCCAAAGACCAGCAAAGTTTATTAGATTGTCAAACTCCGCAATCTCAGCCTCGTCGAGGCGCTCTAGTACAATTTCTCCATAGTCTCCTTCGGGAAATATATCGGTGATTAATCTCTCCATATACTCATGGACGACCAATCTTTCAGTCAAAATGGCGCGGTGGTTAGCCGGCCTTTGGGAGACGTAAAATTTAATTTCATCAATGTATCTTCTGTAACCGTCAAATACTACACAGACGGGGTCCGTATTGCGGCACAGTTCCCCCAACTCTTGGCGTAAGTCGCGTCCTGATCGCGCAACGTAGACGGTGTATCGGCCTTTTATCAGGTTTTTGGCGAGCTGTAGCGCCGCGAAGGTCTTGCCAGACGCTATCTCTCCGACGATAAACACGTCCCGCGCCGGATGTGTCCGGCTCCTCTCAATGAAGTCGGACACTTGTGTTCGATTGATTAGATAACTAAGACTTTCATTGATCTGAACGTCTTGAATTAAGCTGTATAAAGGAACTTGCCCGAATATAAGCTGGTTGTACACCTCAGTTGCAGCGCTGGGGTGTGAGCGATTTTTTGCTTCTGACAAGTTCGAAAGAAAGTTAAATGCACTAATCATTGATCGAGGCTGATACGTTGTCACAATATCCGTAAGGGACGTCCATATACCCTCGACTCCCACACTAAGTACAGTCCCATACTGCGACATCGAGCCAACCTCGATCTCGTCGGCGTTTGGTGCAACGACAAAAGTCGTTTTCGCCTTGATGGCGGGATCTTCAATCAGAATACGAGCGATATCCAGATCGTAAAGACTATAGCCAATAAATACCACGGATCGCGCGTTGCTAATGTCTGATCGAAAGTGGTGCGCCCACGCGCTGCTCGAAAAATTTGAGGTAGAGTAGCTCGCATCCGTCAGCAAAAGCTCGCCGGCGATATTATGTGGAGAGACATGATTGATGTATCCATTAAGGTGTACAATTGCCCCGTGGGGGACATTCTTTACCGATCGTCTTAAGTCATATACGTTATGTTCGTTCTTAAAATTCTTTGCGACCTCTATCGCATTATCATAATTCGTCGTGTATATACGAGTCCAATTAAGTTGGAGGAGATCGCGATATATTTTGTCTACACGCGAAGTGCTCAATAATCTGTGCAGAAAATTATAGAGCTCGTCGGATCCTTCGGTTCTTACATAGTGGCCAGTAAGCTGTGCTAAAGAATGACGATCATTCGTAGTCTTAATCTTCCAGCGGAGGAGCTTGGTGAGGTCAGCTCCGTTCGGTAGGGGCTGCCCATCTTTGTTTTCAGCGAGATGCGAAGCCCCTGCACCCACAAACAAAATGGCGTTGCCATCGATAGCATTTCTAAACGCATCTTCAAGCGATGTGAAATCAGCAGTGACGGGCATGCAACCCTCCAAGAACACCATCCGGAAGATACGGTGAGTTTGGTCATGGCAGTCAAGTGGAGGTGAGGAACTAGGCGCCGTAAATCCACCGTGCGATCGCCAACTCAAAGTGACGTGGGAAAAAATCCTTGATCGCGCCCTCTTCCCTCGTGCTCTCCTCCCACCACTCTTCGCCGTCGGGAGGCGTGTCTGGGCCGGCCGGCCATGCGGGGAGGGCGGCGCCTGCGGCGGGATGACCGGATGTCGCCGCCCCGGGACGCCTGAGTTGTTGGGCGCTTCCGCGGGCGGTCATTCCTGCGCCTTCGCGCAGACATTCATGTCTTGGACATCCGCCGCGGCGGACGGAAAGTGAGGCGTGGATGCCCGCGAAGGCGGGCATGACCATGCGGGTGGCCCTTCGGAGCGCGCCCGAGGTGTGACGAGGCGGGCGGCCGAGGCCTGCCCAAGGGGCCTGACGGGGAGGGCGGTCCGCCCGGCGGTCAGACCTGCCGGCACGGTCCGCGCAAAAAATCTACTTCAACCGCACCAGCACACTGCCCTTGCCGGTCGAACTGCGTTCGACCTCGAACAAGCCGGTGGCCTCCACCAGATCGCTGAGGCGGGCGAAGCCGTAGTTGCGGGAGTCGAACTCCGGCGAGCGCTTGGCGATGTGGCTGCCGATCGCGCCGAGGCTGGCCCAGCCGGAGTCTTCGGCGACCGCGGCGAGGGCCGAGGTGAGCAGGGCGCGCGCGGGCGCGTCGACGGCGTCGCCGCGCCGCGGCTGCGGCTTCGCCGCGGGGCTCGCGACCGCGGCAGCCGGGACGGCCGGCTTCGAAGCGCCCTTGGCGGGCGCCGGCGCGGCGGCCTTTGCGGCTTCCTTGTCCGAGGCCTTGGCCCCTGTTTTGGCCGCCGGTTTGCCGGCCGGCGGCGTCGCCGCGGCGGGGTCCGGCGCGGTGGGCGCCTTCGGGGCCGGGACGGCGAGCCCGCCCGGCTGCGCCAGCACGTCGAAAAAGACGAACTTGTCGCAGGCGGTGATGAACGGGCGCGGCGTCTTGCGCTCCCCGAAGCCGTAGACCAGCACGCCCTGCTCCCGCAGCCGCGAGGCGAGGCGCGCGAAGTCGCTGTCGCTCGACACCAGGCAGAAGCCGTCGAACCGGCCGGTGTAGAGCAGGTCCATGCCGTCGATGATCATCGCCCCGTCGGTGGCGTTCTTGCCCGTGGTGTAGGCGAACTGCTGGATCGGCTGGATCGAGTGCTCCAGCAGGCACTGCTTCCAGCCGCCGAGGTTGGGCTTGGTCCAGTCGCCGTAGATGCGCTTCACGCTGGCGGTGCCGTAGGTCGCGATCTCGGCGAGCAGGCCCTCGACGATCTTCGGAGAGGCGTTGTCGCCGTCGATCAGCAGGGCGAGGGTCGCCGAGCGGTCGGCGGGGTCGGCGGGGCGCGGCGGGGTGCGGAGGGTCATGCGCGGACCATGCGTCGCCGCGCGCGCGGCGGCAACCGGAGAGCTGGGGGAAGGCGGCCTCCAAGACGCCGCAGGGCGCGCCGCCGCTTCGCCGTCATGCCGGCGCGGAGGCGGCGGGCGGACGGCCGTCGTCACCTTTCCTTCATCGTTCCGGCCTTTCTGCGGCGCGTCCGAGGAACGGCGGGGGCTCAGACGCGTTCTGGCATGCAAGGGCGAACGGCGCGGGCATCCGCGCCAGGGGGCGAACGAACGTCATGGCGGAGACTTCCGACACGCAGGGGCGGGGCTTCGCTCCGGCGAACCCGCTGGTCACGGCGGCCTGCGCGGCCGTCATCGGCTGCATCGTCGTGGGCGTGCTCTACGTGGGGCGCGATCTGCTGATCCCGCTCGCGCTCGCGCTGCTGCTGAGCTTCGTGCTGTCGCCGCTGGTAGGCCGCGCGAAGAAGCTCGGCGCGCCGCGCACGCCGGCCGTGATCGTGGTCGCGCTGTCGGCGTTCCTGCTGCTGTTCGGCCTGTCGGCGATCATCGCGGGGCAGGTGGGGCAGCTCGCGGCGGACCTGCCGCAGTACCAGTCCACCATGCGGCAGAAGGCGCAGTCGGTCCGCGAGATCACCGGCGGCAGCCGCACGCTGGAGCGCGCGGGCGAGCTGCTGCAGAGCCTCGGCCAGGAGCTGAACGCCCCCGCGGCGGGCGGCCGCACGCTCGGGCCGGACGGCCGGCCGATCGAGGCCGAGCGCAAGCCGGACCAGCCGCTGCCGGTCGAGATCCACTCGCCGCCGCCGACGCCGCTGCAGAACCTGCAGGCAATCCTGGAGCCGCTGGTCCACCCGCTCGCGACCACCGGCATCGTGCTGATCTTCGTGATCTTCATCCTGCTGCAGCGCGAGGACCTGCGGAACCGGCTGATGAGCCTCGCCGGCGCCCACGACATCCAGCGCACCACAGCCGCGCTCGACGACGCCGCGAAGCGGCTGAGCCGGCTGCTGCTGACCCAGCTCGCGATCAACATCGCCTTCGGCGTCGGCATCGGCTGCGGGCTGGCGCTGATCGGCGTGCCGAGCGCGGCGCTGTGGGGCATCCTCGCCGCGGTGCTGCGCTTCGTGCCCTACATCGGCGCGATCATCTCGGCGATCTTCCCGCTGGCGCTCGCCGCCGCGGTCGATCCGGGCTGGAGCATGCTGATCTGGACCGCCGTGCTGTTCGCCGTGGTCGAGCCCATCGTCGGCCACGTCGTCGAGCCGCTGGCCTACGGCCGCAGCACGGGCTTGTCGCCGGTCGCGGTGGTGGTCGCCGCCACGTTCTGGACGGCGCTGTGGGGCCCGATCGGCCTGGTGCTCGCGACGCCGCTGACGGTCTGCCTCGTCGTGCTCGGCCGCCACGTGCAGGCGCTGCGCTTCCTCGACGTGATGTTCGGCGACCGGCCGTCGCTGTCGCCGCCCGAGCTGTTCTACCAGCGCATGCTGGTGGGCGACCCGGCCGAGGCGGCCGAGAAGGCCGAGGAGTTCCTGCGCGAGCGTTCGCTCTCGGCCTATTACGAGGAGGTCGCGCTGCCGGGCCTGATGCTGGCGAGCCGCGACGCGCTGAGCGGCGCGCTCGACGAGCGCCGCATCGCGACGGTGCGGGCGGCGGCGGACGAGCTGGTCGAGGATCTCGACGAGTGGGACGACGCGGACCCGCAGCCGCCGGTCGATCCCACACAGGACATGGAGTCGGTCGACGCGGTGGAACGCGCCGACGCCGACGCCTCCGCCGCGGCTCTGCCGGACGCGAGCCCGGCCCGCCCGCTTAGGGTGCGGTGCGTCGGCGCCCGCGGGGCGATCGACCAGGCGGCCGCGGGCGTCGTGCGGCAGGTGCTCGAGAAGCACGGCATGGCCGCCGCCCTCGAGGCCGACGACTTTCTGTCGACGACCAGCGTGGTCGAGCTCGACGGTCCGGAGCGCACGGTGATCTTCCTCGCCTCGCTCGCGCCGAGCGAGGCGCATCTGCGGCTCGCGGTGCGCCGCATCCGCCGGCGCGCGCCGGGCGCGACGGTCGTGCTCGGCTGCTGGAGCATCGAGGGCGAGGCGGGCGAGACCGCCATGCGCCGAGCCGGCGCCGACGCCGTCGGCCGCAGCCTGCCCGAGGTGGTCGCGCTCTGCCTCGCCGCCGGCGAGCCCCAGCCGGAGACGGGCCTCGCGGAAGGGCCGGTTCTCGCCGCCGTAACGTGACGTCGGGCCGGCGCGTACCTACATCCCCACCCGACGACACCCCTGATGGAGGCGCCCGAGATGCTGGACGAGGTCTACGAGGTCACCCGCACCGACGAGGAATGGCGCGCGCTGCTCAGCCCGGAGCAGTACCAGGTGATGCGCCGCCACGGCACGGAGCGGCCCGGCAGCTGTTCGCTGCTGCGCGAGAAGCGGCCGGGCGTCTTCGCCTGCGTGGGCTGTGGCCAGCCGCTGTTCCGCTCGGGCGAGAAGTTCGAGAGCGGCACAGGCTGGCCGAGCTTCGACGCGCCGATCGACGGCGCGCTGGGCGAGACCGTCGATCGCAGCCACGGCATGACGCGCACCGAGGTGCACTGCGGCCGGTGCGGCAGCCACATGGGCCACGTCTTCCCCGACGGCCCGCCGCCGACCGGCCTGCGCTACTGCATCAACGGGGTGGCGCTGGCGTTCGAGCCGGATTGACGGACTTGGGCGGCGCGTTGCGTCCCGGCCCCGCATCGGTCGTCTAGGGCTCGGTCTTCATGGATCTGCTGCCGATCCTGCCGATCGTCGTCGGCCTGTGGTGCGTGGCCTATCTCGTCCGCGCCGTCGACTTCGCCCGCCGCGGCGGCCCCTTCGCGACGGGCTGGGCGGCGAAGGCGACGCTCGTGCTGCTCGGCGTCGGCGCGGCGGCGGCTCTGGACTCCGACACGGCGCTCTATGGCGTCTCGGCGGCCTGGGCGCTGCTGCTGGTCGTTCCGGCGCTCGCCGCGCAGGGGCAGGCGCGGGAGCTTGCGCGCCTGCGGTTCGAGCGCGCGGGCGTCTACGCGCAGATCGTCCGGCTGCTGCATCCCGTCGACGGCTGGCGCGGCGCGCCGGGCCTGATGCGCGCCCTCGCACAAGCGCAGGCGGGCGACGCCTCCGTCGTCCCCGACCTGCGGCGCCGGCTCGAGGCGGACGACCTTCCCGTCGGCGCCCGGCCCTATGTCTGGGGCGAGATCGCGCGGCTGACGGGGGATTGGGACGGGCTGCTCGCCGTTCGCGGGCCGAAACTCCCGGCGACGGAAGGTCTTCGGCTGCGGGCGCTCGGCGAGACCGGCCGCCTTGCGGAGCTGGCGGCGGAGCACGCTCGGCTGGAGGAGCCGGATCCCTTCGCCGATCTCATGCTGTTCGCGTTTTCCGGCCGCACGCGCGGCGTCGCGGCCCTGATCGACGGCGAGCCCTTTGCGGTGTTGAACCCGGGCGCGAAGGCCTTCTGGCGCGCGACGGCGGCGCTCGTCGCCGACGCCGGCGACGCCGCCGCGCGCGCCCAGGTCGAGGCGACCGCGTCGGGCCCGCAACGGGACGTCTTGATCGCCCGCAGGCTCGGCGGCCGGCTCGGCGCGCGCGCGGCGCTCGACCCCGAGACCTCGGCCGCGATCGACCGTCTCGAGGACGCCGTCGTCTCGGCGATGGCCGCGACGGTTCCCGCCGTCCGGCGTCGGCCGATCGTCACCGCGGCGCTGATCGCGGCCAACGTCGCGGCCTTCGGCGCCGAGATGGCGGTCGGCGGATGGGGCGGGCCGACCGATCTCGACACGCTGTACCAGCTCGGCGCGCTGTGGCCGCCCTCCGTGCTGGAGGACGGCGAGTGGTGGCGGCTCGGCTCCGCCATGTTCCTGCATTTCGGCGCTCTGCATCTCGCCCTGAACATGCTGGCGCTCGCCGCCTTCGGGAGCCGGGTGGAGCTGAGGGCCGGGCCCTGGCGCATGGCGGCGCTCTATGCGCTCGCGGGCCTGGGCTCCATGGCGGGCGTGGTCGCGCTGGGCGCGATCCGCGGCGCGGAGCCGGATCTGCTCATCGGCGCGTCGGGCGCGATCTTCGGCGTGGTCGGCGCCTTCGGCGCGCTGCTGGTCGCGGACGTCCGGGAGGGCCGGCGCGGCGCGCGCCGGAGGCTGATCGAACTCGGCGCCATCGTCGCGCTTCAGATCGTGTTCGACGCGCTGACGCCCGAGATCAGCATGTCCGCCCACGCCTTCGGCTTTGTCCTCGGCCTCGTCGCCGGGCTGGCGCTTTTCGGCGTCACTCGCCGACGTAGCTGACGCGGTAGACCGCGCCGTTGTGGTCGTCGGAGACCAGCAGCGATCCGTCCGACAGCGGCTGAACGTCGACGGGGCGGCCCACGTACTCGTCGTTCTGCACGAAACCGCTGAGGAACGACTCGACCCCGGTCACGCGGCCCATGCCGTCGCGCAGCACGGCCACCACGTCGGCCTGCTTGCGCGCCCGATTCCAGGGGCCGTGGCGGGCGACGAAGATGGCGTTGTGGTATTTTTCCGGAAATGCCGTCCCCCGGTAGAAGCGCATGCCGAGCGGCGCGGCGTGCGGACCGAGCAGCGCCTCCGGCGGCGTGAACTCGGCGCAGGAGCGCCCCGCGCCGAAGGCCGGATCCGGCAGCAGGCCGGAGTGGCAGTAGGGGAAGCCGAAGTCCTGACCGGGCTTCGCGACGCGGTTCAGTTCGTCCGAAGGCTCGGGATTGGTCAGGCCGTCGCGCTGGTTGTCGGTGAACCAGAGATCGCCGGTCGTCGGGTCGAAGTCGAACCCTACGGAAAACCGTATGCCGCGGGCGACCGTCTCGACCCCGGTCCCGTCGAGGTTCATGCGGAGGATCCGGCCGTGGGCGTCGTCGGGCCGGCACACGTTGCAGGGCGATCCGACCGTCACGTAGAGCTTGCCGTCCGGGCCGACCTTCACCGCCTTCCAGCTGTTCGGCGCCTCGGCCGGAAACGCGTCGTAGACCACCGTCGGTTCGCCGGGCCGGTCGATCCGGTCCTCGATCGCGTCGAAGCGGAGGATCTTGCGCGGCGTCGCGACGTAAAGCGCGCCGCCGGAGACCTCTATCCCGTTCGGCAGCGGCGTGTCGTCGAGCACGACATGGACGGCCCGCCCGCCCGCCGGCGTCTTCACCAGCGCGTAGACGCGGTTCGCCACGAACAGCGAGGAGACGAAGACCGTGCCGCGCGGACCCTCGCGCAGCATGCGCGCGTCCAGCACGTCGCTCGCGAAGGTCTCGACCTTGAAGCCGGGCGGCGCCCTGAGCTTCGGGGTCGGCAGCTCGTCCGCGGGGGTCGCGGCCGGGAACACCGAGGGCGGCGCGAGCCGGCGCGAGCTTTCGGACGGCGGCCGGCCGATCGCCCAGAAGTCCTCCGCGGCGGCGGCCGGCGACAGGGCGGCGACCAGCAGCAGGGCGGCCGCGGCGAGGCGGCGGATGGGTTCGAGCGTCGCTATGGCGGTCCGTCTCCAGCGGCCGCCGCGTCCGAAGCGGCGGCCTGTCGCGCGCGACGCTAGCTTCGCCGAGGCCCATCGCCAAGCACAACTGCTGACGGTTGCGCGGCCCCGGAGGTGAGCGCAGGATCGCCGCGCACGGGCCGCCATAAGGCCCGGCTCAGGGAGTGAAACAGACATGCGAAAATCGCGTCTTTGCGCCGCGACGGCGCTCGCCCTTTCGTTTTCGATCCCCGCGCTGGCGGCCGACGACGCCCTCGACAAGCTCGGCGGTTTCCGCACGACCGGAACGAGCCTCGACATCCCTCAGGTCGAGCAGGGCGGCAAGAAGGCCGAGAACCTCAAGGCGATCGCGCAGAAGATCAGGGTTCCCGACGGCTTCAAGGTGGAGCTCTACGCCATCGTGCCGGACGCGCGCCACATGGCGGTCGGGACCAACGTCGGCGTCGTCTTCGTCGGCACCCGCAAGACCAAGGCCTACGCCGTCACCGACCGCGACGGCGACCACGTGGCCGACGAGGTGAAGGAGTTCGCGCCGTCGCTGAAGAAGAACGTGCCGAACGGCATGTGCTTCACCAAGGACGGCTTCCTCTACGTCATCGAGCACAACCGCGCGCTGCTCTTCCCGGCGGCGGAGTTCTTCTACGAGAGCCCGGACGTCGCGGTCGCGGTGATCGCGGAGCAGCTGGTCCCGAAGGAGGACGAGAGCTTCAACCACGGCGCGCGCACCTGCGCGATCGGCCCAGACAACAAGCTCTACATAACGCTCGGCCAGCCGTTCAACGTGCCGGCCAAGGAGAAGCTCAAGGGCTTCGCGGAGGCCGGGATCGGCGGGATCATCCGCATGGACCGCGACGGCAAGAACCGCGAGGTCTTCGCGCGCGGGATCCGCAACTCCGTCGGGCTCGACTTCAACCCGGCGAACGGCGAACTCTGGTTCACCGACAACCAGGTGGACGGCATGGGCGACGACATCCCGCCCGGCGAGCTCAACCGCGCGCCGAAGCCCGGCATGAACTTCGGCTTCCCCTGGTACGGCGGCGGCAAGATCCGCACGGTCGAGTACAAGGACGACGAACCGCCGGCGGACGTGACCTTCCCGGAGGTGGAGTACGCCGCGCACGCGGCCGATCTCGGCATGCGGTTCTATGCGGCGGAGCAGTTCCCGGAGAAGTGGCGCGGCGGGATCTTCGCCGCCGAGCACGGCTCCTGGAACCGGACCAAGCCGGTCGGGGGACGGATCATGTTCACCTCGGTGAAGGCGGACGGCTCGGCGGACAAGACCGAGGTCTTCGCCGAGGGCTGGCTCGATCCGAAGACCGGGCGCTATCTCGGCCGCCCCGTGGACGTCGCCATCGCGCTGGACGGGTCTATGCTCGTCTCCGACGATCTGTCGGGCGCGATCTGGCGCATCTCCTACGGCGAGTGATGCGCGCGCGGAAACTCCTCGCGGGCCTCGCCGTCCTGTCGCTCACAGCGGCGCCGGCGTTCGCCGACGCCGCTGCGGGCAAGGACAAGGCGCAGGCCTGCGCGGCCTGCCACGGGCTCGACGGTCTGTCGCAGATGCCGAACGCGCCGCACATCGCGGGGCAGCCGGAGATCTACCTCAAGGCGCAGCTCGAGGCGTTCCGGTCCGGCGCGCGGGTGAACGAGATGATGTCGGTGGTCGCCAAGGGCCTGACCGACGAGGACATCGACGACCTCGTCGCCTGGTATTCGGCGATCGAGGTGACGGCGAAGCCGCCGGAGTGAGGCGTCCGCGCCTCGCGCCTCCGCGAAACGTTAAGCGGTTGCCGGCATAGAGACGGTGGCGCCCCAGATTCGCCTCATGGCGGGCGGATCGGGGCGCGATCGTTTCCGGAGACCTCCATGCGCCTGGTCCGCCTGCTCGCCGTCGCCGTCGCCCTCGGCCTCGCGCCCTTCGCCGTGCAGGCGGCGGACGTGGAGCCGCGCCTGACGATCGTCGCGCCGGACCCCTCGGCGCGCACCGTCGCCCTGACGCTCGACGCCTGCTCCGGCGCAACCGACCACCGGGTGCTCGACATGCTGGTGGCGGACGCCATCCCCGCGACGGTGTTCGTCACCCACCGCTGGATCCGTTCGAACCCGGCCGGCCTCGCGACCCTGAAGGCGCATCCCGAGCTGTTCGAGATCGAGAACCACGGCGAGAACCATGTGCCGGCGGTGACCGACGTCGCGCAGGTGTTCGGCCTCAAGACCGCGGGATCGCTGGAGGCGGTCCGCGCCGAGGTCGCCGGCGGCGCCGCGGCGGTCGAGGCCGCGACGGGCGTGCGCCCGCGCTGGTACCGCGACGCGACCGCCCGCTACAGCCGCGACGCGGTCGCCGAGATCAAGGCGCAGGGGTTCGCGATCGCGGGCTACTCGCTGAACGCCGACATGGGCGCCTCGCTGATGGCGCCGACCGTCGCGCGACGGGTGGCGGCCGCGAAGTCCGGCGACGTCATCATCGCCCACATGAACCAGCCCGGCCGGGCGGCGGGGGAGGGGCTCGCGGCGGGCCTCAGGGCGCTGAAGGCCGCCGGCGCGCGGTTCGTGCTGCTGAAGGACGTCGAGACGCGGTCGGAGGACGGCCCGGAGACGACGATCGCCGGGCGGAAGGCGGCGCCCGCCCTGCCGGGCGCGGCGCCGAAGAGGGCCAAGACGTCGTAGCGCTTCGAAAGACGTCCTGAAGTTCAGAGGCCGTTCGCGAAGTCGTAGAGCAGCTTCATGTTGAGCGCGACGATGATCGCAGCGGTGACGCCCGCCGCGACGCTCATCCAGCGCGGCGCGACGAAGGCGCCCATCTTCGAGCGGCTGGCGGTGAACCATACCAGCGGGATGACCGCGAAGGGCAGCTGCAGGCTCAGCACCACCTGGCTCATCACCAGCAGCTGCGACGTGCCGCTCTCGCCGTAGAGCAGCACCACGACGATTGCCGGCGTGATCGCGATGGCGCGGGTGATCAGCCGGCGCAGCCAGGGCGCGAGCCGGATGCGCAGGAAGCCCTCCATCACCACCTGGCCCGCGAGCGTCGCGGTGATGGTCGAGTTCAGGCCGCAACAGAGCAGGGCGACGCCAAAGGCGGTCGCGGCCACGGCGCCGCCGAGCAGAGGCCCGAGCAGCGTGTGCGCCTCCCCGAGCTCCGCCACTTCGGTGCGGCCGTTGGCGTGGAAGGCGGCGGCGGCGAGGATCAGGATCGAGGCGTTGATGACGAAGGCGAAGACCAGCGCGATGGTCGAGTCCGTCGTCGCGTAGCGGATCGCCTCGCGCTTGCCGGCGTCGGTGCGCTCGTAGCCGCGGGTCTGCACCACGGAGGAGTGCAGGTAGAGATTGTGCGGCATCACCGTCGCCCCGACGATGCCGAGGGCGATGTAGAGCATCGCCGGGTTCTTCACGAGCTCTGTGGTCGGCGCGAGGCCGCGGATGATCGCGCCGAAGTCCGGATCGGCCATCGCGAGCTGCACCGCGAAACAGGCGGCGATCACGAACAGCAGGCCGATGACGAAGGCCTCGATCCAGCGGAAGCCGACCCGCTGCAGCAGCAGCACGAGGAACACGTCGAGCGCGGTGAGCACCACGCCGATCTCGAGCGGGATGCCGAACAGCAGGTTGAGGCCGATCGCGGTGCCGATGACCTCGGCGAGGTCGGTGGCGCAGATCGCGGCCTCCGCCAGGATCCACAGCGCGAAGGCCACGGGCTTCGGAAAGGCGTCGCGGCAGGCCTGGGCGAGGTCGCGGCCCGCGCCGACGCCAAGCCTGGCGCACAGCGCCTGCAGCAGCATCGCCATCAGGCTCGACAGCACGACCACCGCCATCAGCGCGTAGCCGAACTGGGAGCCGCCCGCGAGCGAGGTCGCCCAATTGCCGGGGTCCATGTAGCCGACCGCCACGAGGTAGCCCGGCCCCACGAAGGCGAGGAAGCGCCGCAGCGGGGTGCGCCCGCGCACGCCGACCGAGCCGTTGACCTCCGCAAGCGACGCCTCGCCCGGGCGGCCGCGCCATCCGGAGAAGGGAGAGTCGGGCAGACGCTCGGTCAGTTCGGTCATCGGGACGGACTCGCTGGCAGGGAACTACGGCAGCCAAGAACGATAATCGTTTGCAACAACCTCCTGTGCAAGTGGTTCGCAAAAGCAATTCCGCATCTGCGAAGGAGCGCTGGCGTCTGGCATGCAAGAAAGAGAGCGTTCCAGGGGGCTTTAGGTTCCGCCGCCGCCGCGTCGCAGCATCGCTCTGCGACAACTTGCCATTGAACGAAAGGCGTGCAAGGTCCCTAATGCCGGGCGGACAGGGGCCCTAAATGGCCCTCGGGGGACCCGGCGGATACGCGGAGAACGACGCATGACGAAGTGGGTGCTGACCTTCGGCGACGGACGTGCGGAAGGCCGCGCCGAGCTGCGTGAGCTGCTCGGCGGCAAGGGAGCGAACCTCGCCGAGATGGCGAACCTCGGGCTCCCTGTGCCGCCTGGATTCACCGTCACCACCGAAGTCTGCACCCATTATTACGCCAATGGGCGGAGCTATCCCACCGAGCTGCAGGCGCAGGTCGACGCAGGCCTCGACCACATCCAGGCGATCACCGGCCGCGTCTTCGGCGACGCCGTGAACCCGCTGCTGGTCTCCGTCCGCTCCGGCTCGCGCGCCTCGATGCCGGGCATGATGGACACGATCCTCAACCTCGGCCTCAACGACCAGACGGTCGCGGGCCTGGCCGAGGGCTCGGGCAATCCGCGCTTCGCCTACGACAGCTACCGCCGCTTCATCCAGATGTATTCGAACGTCGTGCTCGGCGTCGGCCATCACTCCTTCGAGGACATCCTCGAGACCGCGAAGGAGAAGAAGGGCGTCGTCGAGGACACCGACCTCACCGCCGACGATCTCCTCGCCCTGGTCGCCTCCTACAAGGCGAAGGTGCTGAAGGAGACCGGCGAGCCCTTCCCGCAGGACCCGCGCGACCAGCTCTGGGGCGCGATCGGCGCCGTGTTCTCGTCGTGGATGAACGCCCGCGCCATCACCTACCGCAGGCTCAACGACATTCCCGAGAGCTGGGGCACGGCGGTCAACGTCCAGGCCATGGTGTTCGGCAACATGGGCGACACCTCGGCCACCGGCGTCGCCTTCACCCGCAACCCTTCCACCGGCGAGAACCGCCTCTACGGCGAGTTCCTGGTGAACGCGCAGGGCGAGGACGTCGTCGCCGGCATCCGCACCCCGCAGCCGATCACCGAGGCCTCGCGCATCGAGGGCAATGTCGCGGCGCCGTCGCTCGAAAAGCGGCTGCCGGAGGTCTTCACCGAGTTCGTCCGCGTGTCCAACGTGCTCGAGAAGCACTACCGCGACATGCAGGACCTCGAGTTCACGGTCGAGCGCGGCAAGCTGTGGATGCTGCAGGCCCGCAACGGCAAGCGCACCGCCAAGGCCGCCCTCAAGATCGCAGTCGATCTGGCGAGCGAAGGCTTGATCACCCGCGACGAGGCCGTGGCGCGCATCGATCCGCCGTCGCTCGACCAGCTGCTCCATCCGACAATCGATCCCAAGGCCGAGCGCAAGGTGATCGCGACCGGCCTGCCGGCCTCGCCCGGCGCCGCGCAGGGCGAGCTGGTGTTCTCGTCCGAAGACGCCGAGGTCGCGGTCGCGGCCGGCAAGAAAGTCATCCTCGCCCGCACCGAGACCTCGCCGGAAGACATCCACGGCATGCACGTCTCGGAGGGCATCCTCACCACCCGCGGCGGCATGACGAGCCACGCGGCGGTGGTCGCCCGCGGCATGGGCAAGCCCTGCGTTTCGGGCGCGGGCATGCTCCGCATCGACGAGAAGTCCGGCACACTCACCGTCACCGGCCGCGTGTTCAAGGCCGGCGACGTCGTCACCATCGACGGCTCCACGGGCCAGGTGCTCGAGGGCGCCGTCGCCATGGTGCAGCCGGAGCTTTCCGGCGATTTCGCGACGCTGATGCGCTGGGCCGACGAGGTGCGCCGCATGGGCGTGCGCGCCAACGCCGAGACGCCGGACGACGCGCGCGCCGCGCGCCGCTTCGGGGCCGAGGGCATCGGCCTCTCCCGCACCGAGCACATGTTCTTCGACGAGAGCCGCATCGTCTCGGTGCGCGAGATGATCCTCGCCGACGACGAGGCCGGCCGCCGCAAGGCGCTCGGCCAGCTGCTGCCGTTCCAGCGCGCCGACTTCGTCGCGCTGTTCGAGATCATGAAGGGCCTGCCCGTCACGATCCGCCTGCTCGACCCGCCGCTGCACGAGTTCCTGCCGCACACCGAGAAGGACATGGCGGAGGTCTCCGCCGCCATGGGGGTCGACGTCGAGAAGCTGCGCGCCCGGGCCGCCGAGCTGTCGGAGTTCAACCCGATGCTCGGCTTCCGTGGCTGCCGTCTGGCGATCGCCTACCCCGAGATCGCCGAGATGCAGGCGCGCGCCATCTTTGAGGCCGCCATCGAGGCCGCCAAGTCCACCGGCGCGCCCGTGACGCCCGAGGTGATGGTGCCGCTCGTCATGGGCCGCCCGGACTTCGACTTCGTGAAGGCGCGCATCGACGCCGTCGCGAAGCTGGTCGAAGAGGAGACCGGCGAAAAGCTCGTCTACCAGGTCGGCACCATGATCGAGCTGCCGCGCGCCTGCCTGAAGGCGGACGAGATCGCCGAGACCGCGGAGTTCTTCTCCTTCGGCACCAACGACCTGACGCAGACCGCGCTCGGCATCAGCCGCGACGACGCGGCGACCTTCCTGAAGCACTACACCGACAAGCACCTGCTGCCGTCCGACCCGTTCGTGACGATCGACCGCGAGGGCGTCGGCGAACTCGTGGTTCTCGGCGTCGAGCGCGGCCGCGCCGTGCGGCCCAAGATCAAGCTCGGCATCTGTGGCGAGCACGGCGGCGATCCCGCCTCCATCGCCTTCTGCGAGGAGATCGGGCTCGATTACGTCTCCTGCTCTCCCTACCGCGTGCCGATCGCCCGCCTCGCCGCGGCCCAGGCCGCACTGAAGGCGAAGAAGGCCGCGACCAAAAAGGCCGCCGTGGCGTAACTGCCCCTGCGGGCGGCTCCGCCCGGTACGGCCCGCGGCGCACGTCTCCGCCGGTCGTGTCCCGGCCTGCACAGGCCCGCCCTCGTGTCCCGGCCTTGAGCCGGGACCCAGAAGCCCGACGTCGCCGACCTGATCCCTCGGCGTCGTTGGGCCTTGGTCTAAAACCGCAGGGGGTCTGGGTCCCGGCTCAGGGCCGGGACACGAAGGCTGAGGTCGTATCCGGGTCGCGTCCTGGCGGTTTCGTCCCGGAGCGCTCGTCCGGGTGCGGACGGACGCTGATCAGTCTCTCGTTACAATGGAAACCTCGCTTGCCAGCGTAATCCGCCGGGCTTTCCATCCGTAGACGAAGGAACGACACGGCGGGCGGAGTCGTTCTGACGGAAACGCGGCGACGATCGCGATCGGCGAGGATCGAGAGGACTTCATGGCTTTGAGCGAGGCGCGGGCCCAAGCGGCCCGCTCGGCCGTGCACGAGCGCTATGCGAGCGTTCGCGACCACAGCCGCCGGCTGGCGTCTCCGTTGAGCGACGCGGACGCGACCGTCCAGTCGATGGCGGACGCGAGCCCGGCCAAATGGCACCTGGCGCACACCACCTGGTTCTTCGAGACCATGGTGCTGAAGCGTTTCGCAGCGGACTACGCCGTCTTCGACGCGCGCTTCAACTTCCTGTTCAACTCGTACTACGAGACCATCGGCGCCCGGCAGCCCCGCCCCAAGCGCGGCATGATCACGCGCCCGTCGCTCGACGAGATCATGGCCTACCGGGCGCATGTGGACGCCGCGATCGAGGGGCTCCTCGACGGCGACGCCGACCCCGCGGCGGAAGAACTCGTCGAGTTGGGCTGCCATCATGAGCAGCA
The DNA here is from genome assembly GCF_016907975.1 of Methylopila capsulata. Taxonomy (GTDB): domain Bacteria; phylum Pseudomonadota; class Alphaproteobacteria; order Rhizobiales; family Methylopilaceae; genus Methylopila; species Methylopila capsulata. The sequence goes on along the minus strand of NZ_JAFBCY010000001.1, from coordinate 933,065 downwards.
GCATCAGGAGCTTCTGCTCACCGACATCCTGCACCTGTTCGCCCAGAGCCCCGTGCGCCCCGCCTACCGCGACGGCTCGGCGCCGGAGGCGGTTCAGGAGGCGGCGCCGGCGGACTGGATCTCGTTCGACGGCGGGATCGTCGAGATCGGCCATGACGGCCGCGGCTTCTCCTTCGACTGCGAGGGGCCGCGCCACCGCGCGCTGCTGGAGCCGTTCCGGCTGGCGGACCGGCTGGTCACGAACGGCGAATGGCTGGAGTTCATGGCGGAAGGCGGCTACCGCGATCCGCTGCTGTGGCTCGCCGACGGCTGGGCGCAGATTCTCGAACATGGCTGGGCCGCGCCGTTCTACTGGGAGGAGGGCGACAGCGGCTGGCGGTCGATGACCCTGCGCGGCATTCAGCCGATCGACCCCGCCGCCCCCGTGACCCACGTCAGCTACTTCGAGGCCGACGCCTTCGCGACCTGGGCCGGCAAGCGCCTGCCGAGCGAAGCGGAATGGGAGCATGCCGCCGCGTCGCTTTCGATCGCGCCCTCGTCCGACCCGCGACGGCTCCGGCCGCGGCCGGCGTCGGGCGAGCCGGGACTCAAGCAGATGTTCGGCGAGGTCTGGCAATGGACCCGCAGCCCCTTCACGCCCTATCCCCGCTTCAAGCCGGCCGAGGGCGCGGTGGGCGAGTACAACGGCAAGTTCATGTGCGGGCAGTTCGTGCTGCGCGGCTCGTCGGTCGCGACGCCGCCGGAGCATGCGCGGGCGACCTACCGCAACTTCTTCCCACCCGACAAACGCTGGCAGTTCTCGGGTCTTCGCCTGGCTGAGGACATCTGATGCTGGATCGCGCGCCGCTGCAGGCCGCCCAGCGCGAGGCGTTTCGCGCCGACGTGCTGGAGGGGCTGTCCAAACCCGCCAAGACGCTGCCGAGCCGGTGGCTCTACGACGACCGCGGCTCCGAGCTGTTCGAGGAGATCACGCAGCTTCCCGAGTACTATCCGACGCGGACCGAGACCGCGATCCTCCGGGCCGAGGCGGAGGCCATCGCGGCCTTCTGCGGGCCGCGCGCGACGCTGATCGAGTATGGCGCGGGCGCGGGCGTGAAGACGGAGATCGTCCTGGCGGCGCTCGACAACCCGGCGAGCTACGTGCCCGTCGACATCGCCGGCGATTTTCTCGCGCTCTCCGCCGAGCGGCTCGAGCAGCGGTTTCCGTGGCTCGAAATCCGCCCGGTGGTCGCCGATTTCACCGACGATTTCGACCTGCCGTCGGACCTGCCACGGCTCAACCGCCGCATCGGCTTCTTCCCGGGCTCCACCATCGGCAACCTCTCGCCGGCCCAGGCGGTGGCCTTCCTCGCCCAGGTCGGCGCCCATGTCGGCGACGCCGGCCGCGCGGTCGTGGGCGTCGATCTGGTGAAGCCGCTCGACCGGCTGGTTCCGGCTTATGACGACGCCGCCGGCGTGACGGCGGCGTTCAACCTGAACCTGCTCGTCCGCATCAACCGCGAACTCGACGGAACCTTCGACCCCGCGCGCTTCGCCCACGAGGCGCGCTGGAACGCGGAGGAGCAGGCGATCGAGATGCACATCAGGAGCCTCGCGCCGCAGGTCGTGGCGGTCGCCGGACGCGAGATCGCTTTTGCGGAGGGTGAGACGATCCACACCGAAAGCTCGCGCAAGTATGGCGTCGACGCCTTCGTGGCGCTCGCCGCGGAGGCGGGCTGGCGCGCGGGCGAGGTGTGGCGCGACGCGGACGGGCTGTTCGCCGTCGTTGGGCTGAAGCGGGCGGCCTAGAACCGGTAGTTCAGGCCGACCCGCACCTGGCCGCCCGAGGGGTCGACGCCGACGTCGCCGCCTGCGTTGAAGGTTTTCCGGTCGAGATCGACGTAGACGTACTCCGCGGTGGCGGAGAGCCGGTCGAACAGCCGCACCTCGACGCCGGCTCCGACGAGCCAGCCCGCCTGCAACGCGCTGTCGCGGCGTCCGGCCCGGACGTAGTCGGTCGCGGCGAAGGCGGCGCCCACCGTTCCGTAGGCCATGAATCGGTCGAAGGCGTAGCCGATGCGCGCGCGAATCTCGCCGGCCGCCTCGACCTCGTAGCGCCCGCCGTCGCGGCGCGTGTCCATGTCGCTCGCGAGCAGGCCGCCATCGACGCCGACGACCACGTCGTCGAAGCGCCAGTCGTAGCCGACCGATGCGCCTGTGAGCGCGCCGCGGCCGCCGAGCGATCCGTAGCCTGCGAAGATCCCCGCCCGCGGCCCGCTCCAATCGAACGCCGGGGGACCCGCAGCCGCCGTCGCAGCGTCCGCCGCCAGGGCGTGGGACGCGCCGGCGAGAACGATCAGCGCGGGCAGGGGCAGCAGGCGGAGCAGCATCGGCGGGGGATCCGGGTGCGACAGCGACGTCGTCAGGATACCTCCGCGAGGCGACCTTTCGGTTAACGCAAGCTTGCTGCGGCCGCTAAAGTTTCCCTGAGTCAACGGAACCTTAACACAGGCGCGCGGCGTAAAAAGAAACCCCCGCGCGAGGGAATCGCGCGGGGGTTCGGAGATCCGTCGAGCTGCGGGAGCGGCGCAGGATCACCACATGTTGTTGAACTTGTACGCCACGCCGCCCATCAGGCGGTTCTCGGTGGTGGAGCTCTTCACCTTCGTGCCGGCGATGTTGAACTTGTCGCTGCCGTAGTCGGTGTAGCGGTACTCGACGCGCGCCGTGACGTTGTCCGTCACCGCGCTCTCGGCGCCGACGCCCACGGTGTAGCCGACGGCGGTCTTGCTGTCGTGACCGGCCACGGCGCCGCTCGAGGCGGAGACCTTCTGGTCGGCGTAGGCGACGCCGCCCGCGCCGTAGGCGAGGAACTTGTCGAAGGCGTAGCCGACGCGGGCGCGGGTCGCGCCGTTCCACTTCTTGTCGGTGCGGATGGTCGTGCGCACGCCGCTCTTGCGGTCGTCGCCGCCATCGTAGTTGAAGTCGGTCTCGACGCCGACGACGACGGGCGAACCGTCGAACTGGTAGTTGTAGCCGGCGTAGGCGCCGACGATCCCGCCGTTCGGCTTGGTGTCGGGCGTGTTCTTGTTCTTCGACTTCGACCAGCCGTAGCCGGCCTGGGCGCCGAGATAGGCGCCGGACCAGCTGTAGCCCTGCGCCGGCGCGGCGTAGTCGGCTGGGGCGCTCTCGTAGGGCAGGTCGGCCGCGAAAGCGGCGGGAGCCACGAGCGCGACGGCTGCGGCGGCGATGACGGTGCGGATCATTGGGGGGCCTCGATACTCAACAACCGGACGGGATGAGGGGCGCGTCCGTACGCGAAACGACACGGTTCAGGCGCCAGCGTTTCTGCCGGCGTTGACCGGACCGTAGCGGCCATTCGTTAGCGATGCGTGAAGGTTATCGCGGGGTGAAAGGATATCGCTGTTGCGGCCGAGCATGGCTTTCATGCATTTGCGAAGCAACGCGCGCACGAAAAAAGCCCGCGGCGAGGCCGCGGGCTTTTCAGGAACGATCCGGGCGACCGAAGTCGCCCGGGCGTTATCAGAACGGGCTGGTGAACTTGTAGGCCACGCCGCCCATGACGCGGTGCTCGGTGTACTTCGACTTGGTGTCGAAGCCATTGAAGTTGAACTTGTCCTTGCCGTAGTCCGCATAGCGGTAGTCGGCGCGGATCGAGACCTCGTCGGTCGCAGCGTACTCGACGCCGCCGCCGACGGTCCAACCGAAGGCCGTGGTGTCGTCCTTGCCGGCGCCACGCACCTTGATCTCACGGTCGGCGTAAGCGACGCCGGCGGTGCCGTACGCGAGGAACCGGTCGAACGCGTAGCCGAGGCGAGCGCGGGTCGCGCCGTTCCAGTCCGTCGTGGCGCGGGAGAAGGTGCGCTTGGCGTCGATGTCGGCGTAGTTGAAGTCGGTCTCGATGCCGATCACGACCGGCGAACCGTCGAACTGATAGTTGTAGCCGGCGTAGCCGCCGACGACGAGGCCATCAGCCTTGCGGTTGATGGTGCGGCCCCAGCTGTAGCCAGCCTGAGCGCCGATGTACGGGCCGGTCCAGGTGAAGGACGGCACGGCGACGGCGGCCATCGGAGCTTCGTAGGCCGGGAGATCCGCAGCCATAGCGGCGGGAACCACGGCGACGACCGCTGCAGCCGAGGCAGCGCCGAGAAGGAAGCGACGGATCATTTTGAGTACCCTCTTACTGATGTTCAGCCTGAACGCATCCAGGCTCGGTGTCTGCCATTTAAGGGGAAAGGCCGCCGAAGTGCAGTGCCTAAACTGCAACAGTGATCAATCTTCGGGCCAAAGCCTCTACTCGAAACGGACAGCTACGCGTGGTGACAACCGACAACGATTTACATCAATCGCCAGTGATTTTACCTGCTAAACGAAATCGCAGGTCAGGCCCAACCGAATGACCGATAAACCTTACCAGCCGGTTGAGAATTTATATCCGACACCGAGCATCACCCGGTTCTCGGAAAGATCAGATTTCACACGGCTCCCAGCCACGCTGAACGTGTCTGTCCCGTAATCGGAGTAGCGATACTCGACGCGGGCGGTGACGTTATCGGTCACCGCAGCCTCGACGCCGCCGCCGATGGTCCAGCCGATCGCGATGGTGTCGTCGGACCCGCCCGCGGCGCCCTGCGCCTTTATCTCGTGGTCGGCGAAAGCGAGGCCGCCAGCGCCATACACGAGAAAGCGATCAAATGCATACCCGATTCGACCGCGCACCGCGCCGGTGTATCCAATGTCGTTCCGGATCCGCGCATCAGGCGCGCCGGTGAAGCCGGCGGTGGCCCGCCGAGCGTCCGCGTCGCTCCAATTGATGTCGGCCTCGAGGCCGACCACGATCGGGGAGCTGTCGAACTGGTAGCTGTAGCCGGCATAGCCGCCGAGGCTGACGCCGTCAGGCTTGGAGCCGGGCGACACGCCGTTCACGCGGTTGTCAGCGTCGAACCAGCCATATCCAGCCTGCAGACCAATGTAGGGTCCGGTCCAGCTGAACGACGGAACGGGGGCGACCGCCGTCGTCGGCTCGTAGCTCGGCATATCGGCCGCCATGGCGAAACCGCCGGACGCCAGCACGATTGCGATGCTTCCGAGACTGGAAGAGATCTTCATTTCCACCCGACTCCTGCGGCGCAGGCCCATTTCACGGACTGCAGCCAGGACCCCCAAACGCCGATTACGACGAGAACGCGGGGCATGCCCAAAAGTTCCGGACGCATCCCGTCCGGTTCGAGGTTTTTTGTGACGCCGCTTTGAGGCCCTTTCGAAACCCGAATGTGGCCGGCGGTGGACGGAAATAAGACGGCGGCCGTCGTGACGTTCCTGCCACACCGGCCTTGGCGCCCTGAGTCTCTCGCGGTGGGCGGCTTTCCTGAGGGAGTCGGACACGAGTCCACGCCCGTGGCGGGAGAGGATCGGCGGCGAGCTGCGCGTCGTAAAACGATGGGCAAAGCGAGCGAGCCGAAACCGGGTTCGCGGATTTGAGGATGGTGCGGCATGGCGAACGGCGTCGGGGCGGCGTTGATCACGGGGGCGGGCAGGCGGATCGGCGCCGCGATCGCCGAAGCCATGGCGCGGGAGGGGCGCCCCGTCGCGATCCACTGCCATGGGTCGGCCGAGGAGGCCGAGGCGACGGCGCGGCGGATCGCCGGGCGGGGCGGCCGGGCGGCCGTCGTCGCCGGGGATCTCGCCGATCCGGCCACCCTGGAGCGTCTCGTGCCGCAGACCGCAGAAGCCCTCGGCGGCCCCCTTGAGGTCCTGGTCAACAACGCGTCGATCTTCGAGGAGGATGGAATCGGCGCGCTCGAGGTCGCCGCGTGGGACCGGCAGATGGCGATCAACCTCCGCGCTCCGGTGTTTCTCGCCCAGGCCTTCGCGGCGCAACTGCCCGCGAACGTCGGCGGCTGCGTGGTCAATGTGATCGACCAGCGCGTGCTCAAGGCCACCGGCCGCTTCGTATCCTACACGCTGTCGAAAAGCGCGCTGCTGACCGCCACCGAGACGCTTGCGCTTGCGCTCGCGCCGCGCGTCCGGGTCGTCGGCGTGGCGCCGGGACCCACGCTCGCGAACGCGCGGCAGTCCGCGGAGGCCTTCGCCCGGCAGGCGGAGGCGACCCCGCTGGGCCGGGGTCCGACGCCCGCCGAGATCGCTCGGGCCGTACTGTTTCTGCTCGAGGCGGAGAGCGTCACGGGGGTCATGCTGCCGGTCGACGGCGGCCAGCATCTCGCGCCGGATCGCGACGACGACTGAGGCGCCTCGCGGAATCGCCTCCCGTCGCTTAAATTGGCGGCTCCATGACCGATGACGACCGCCCCCAGATCGAGCCTGACGCGCTCGACGACGACGAGCTTTTCCCTGTCGAGGAGCGCGCGACCGCGGAAGCGGCGCTCGAGGCCGCGCCGGAGAACCTGCGCCGCGGCGTCGAGGTCATCCGCTCCCATCTGAAGCACCTGCCGAACGGGCCGGGCGTCTACCGCATGTTCGCGGCCGAGGGCGACGTGCTCTACGTCGGCAAGGCGCGCAGCCTCAAGAAGCGGGTCGCGAACTACGCCCGCGGCATCGGCCACAACACCCGCATCGCCCGCATGATCGCCGAGACGGCGGCGATGGAGTTCGTCTCGACCGAGACCGAAACCGAGGCGCTGCTGCTCGAGGCGAACCTGATCAAGCGGCTGCGCCCCCGCTTCAACGTGCTGATGCGGGACGACAAGTCGTTCCCCTACATCCTGATCTCGTCCGAGCACCCGGCGCCGCAGATCGCGAAGCACCGCGGCGCGCGCACCCGCAAGGGCGACTACTACGGACCCTTCGCTTCGGCCGGCGCGGTCGGGCGCACCATCGACGCGCTGGAGCGCGCCTTCCTGCTGCGCTCCTGCGCGGACAGCTATTACGAGCGGCGCACGCGGCCCTGCCTGCTGCACCAGATCAAGCGCTGCTCCGGCCCCTGCACCGGCGAGATCGCGCTCGAGGATTACGCCGTGCTGGTCGAGGAAGCGCGCGACTTCCTCTCCGGCAAGAGCGACCGGGTGAAGACCGAGCTGGCGCGCGCCATGGACCAGGCCTCGGAGACGCTCGATTTCGAGCGCGCCGCCGTCTACCGCGACCGGCTGGCCGCGCTCGCCGCCATCCAGTCCAACCAGGGCGTCAACCCGCGCTCGGTGGAGGAGGCCGACGTCTTCGCGATCCACGCCGAGGGCGGGCAGCACTGCATCGAGGCGTTCTTCTTCCGCGCCTACCAGAACTGGGGCGCGCGGGCCTATTTCCCCAAGGCCGACAAGTCGCTGGAGACCGGCGAGGTGCTGGGGTCGTTTTTGTCTCAGTTCTACGACGCCGAGGAGCCGCCGCGGCTTGTGCTGCTGAGCGAGGATATGGAAGACCGGGCGCTGCTGGCCGAGGCGCTGACGATCCGCTCCGGCCGCAAGGTCGAGGTCGCGGTGCCCGCCCGCGGCGAGAAGAAGGAGCTGGTCGACCGGGCTCTTTCGAACGCCAGGGAGGCGCTCGGCCGCAGGCTGGCGGAGACCTCGACGCAGGCGCGGCTGCTCGCCGGCGTCCAGGCCGCGTTCGAGCTCCCGGTCCTGCCCCAGCGAATCGAGGTCTACGACAACAGCCACATCATGGGGACGGCCGCGGTCGGCGGCATGATCGTGGCCGGGCCCGAAGGCTTTCTGAAGAACCAGTACCGCAAGTTCAACATCAAGCCGGAGGACCTGACGCCCGGCGACGACACCGGTATGATGCGGCAGGTGCTGCGCCGGCGCTTCTCCCGCTTGCAGAAGGAATCGCCGCGCGACGCCGAGGGCAGAAAGCCCGAGGGCGCGCCGCCGTGGCCGGACCTGGTGCTGATCGACGGCGGGCAGGGCCAGCTCAAGGCGGCGCGTGAAACGCTGAAGGAGCTCGAGCTCGAGGGCGTGCCGCTGGTCGGCATCGCGAAGGGCGTCGACCGCGAGGCGGGGCGCGAGACCTTCTTTCTCGAAGGCAAGCAGCCGTTCCGCATGCCGCCGCGGGACCCCGTGCTCTATTACGTCCAGCGCCTGCGCGACGAGGCCCACCGCTTTGCGATCGGCACGCACCGGGCGCGGCGCTCCAAGGAGTTCGTTGCGAATCCGCTCGACGAAGTGCCGGGCATCGGCCCCACCCGCAAGCGCGCGCTGCTGCGCCACTTCGGCACCGCAAAGGCGGTGGCCCGGGCGGGCCTGTCCGACCTCGAGAAGGCGCCGGGCGTCAGCAAGGCCATGGCGAAGACGATCTACGATTTCTTCCACGCTCGGGGCGACGCGGGCTGACCATTCTCGCAAAGCCCCGCGCGCTCAATGAAAGGACCGTTCCATGACCCTCGGGCTCCGTCTGGCCGCCGCCTTCCTCGTCGCCTGCGCGGTCGGGGCGGGCGCGATGATCTACGACCAGACCCGCGGCGCCGACTGGGCGGTCTCGCCCCAGCAGATCGCCGCGGCGAAGGCCGCCGGCCAGGCCGGCGTCGAGACCCGTCCCGGCTCCGTCGCCGTGCTCCCGATCCGGTCCGAAACCGCCGATCTCCTGCCGTTCAAGTGGGCGCTGCTGGGCCTGGCCGCGGGCGCGCTGACCCTGGTCGGCCTGCGTCGGCGGAACCGCGCGTGACCGGCGACGTCCGCCGACGCTCCCGTGTTGACGCCCGCGGACGCGCGTGGTCGTGTCGCCGCCTGACCCGTCAGCATGCCGGCGCCGATCTATGAGTTCCGAAAGCCATCTCGAACCCGTCGGTCCCGCCGCTGTGCGCCGCGGCGACAACGCGTCGCGGCGGCATGCGCTCAGCCTGCCGAACATCCTCACCTACGGCCGCATCGCAGCGGTGCCGGCGGTCGTCGGATGCCTCTTCGTCGGCGGCGACGCCTGGCGTTGGACGGCGCTCGCGCTGTTCGCCCTGGCGGCGATCACCGATTTCCTCGACGGCTACCTCGCGCGCGCCTGGCAGCAGCAGTCGCCGCTCGGGCGGATGCTCGACCCGATCGCGGACAAGCTGCTCGTCTCGGCTTGCCTGCTGATGCTGGCCGCCGACGGCACGGTCCACGGCTGGACGTTGTGGGCGGCGATGGTGATCCTGTGCCGCGAGGTGCTGGTCTCCGGACTGCGGGAGTTCCTGGCCGAGCTGCGGGTCAGCGTGCCCGTCACCAACCTCGCGAAGTACAAGACCACGGCGCAGCTCGTCGCGGTCGGCTTCCTGCTCGCCGGCGCCGCGGGCGACAAGGTGATTCCCGGCGTGACGGCGGTCGGCCTTGGGCTGCTGTGGTTCTCCGCGGTCCTTACGCTCTACACCGGCTATGACTACTTCAAGGCCGGGCTGCGTTACGTGCTGGAGGACCCCGTCGAGTGAAGCTGAAGTATTTCGCCTGGGTGCGGGAGCGGGTCGGGCTGGCCGAAGAGGACGTCGACGCGCCGGCCGGCGTCGCGACCGTCGCCGAGCTGGTCGACTGGCTCCGCGGGCGCGGCCCGGACTACGAGCGCGCCTTCGCGGCCGGCCCCGCGATCCGCGCCGCGATCGACAAGCGCCACGCCAAGCCCGACGCGTCGATCGCCGGCGCCGGGGAGATCGCGTTCTTTCCGCCGATGACCGGCGGCTGAGCCGTCATGACGGTCCGTCTTCAGAGCGAGCCCTTCGACTCCGGCGCGGAGGTCGCGCGGCTGAGCGAGGGCCGCGCCGGAGTCGGCGCGGTCGTCACCTTCACCGGACTCTGCCGCGACCGCGCCGACAACGGGGCGCCGCTCGAGGCGCTGATCCTCGAGCACTATCCCGAGATGGCGCAGGCGGAGCTCGAGCGGATCGAGGCGGAGGCGCGCGCCCGCTGGCCGCTGGTCGACGCCCTGTTGGTCCATCGCTACGGGCGGATCCGTCCGGGCGAGCCCATCGTGCTGGTCGCGACGCTGTCGGCCCACAGGGCGACGGCCTTCGCGGCGGCCGAGTTCCTGATGGACTACCTCAAGACCTCCGCGCCGTTCTGGAAACAGGAGGAGACGGCGGCCGGGACGGGATGGGTCGCGGCCAAGGACGCCGACGACGCGGCGGCCGAGCGCTGGAGCCGCGGCTGAGAGGCTCGAACCCCGCTTGCCGGGCGTTCGAACCGCGTTAGAGTTAACCGGATGTTAACCGCGCTGTCGCGCGGCGCGCCTTTCGGGTTAACCCTGCGATGACCGGCAAGCTCTCGTTTCGCGCCAGCGCGACCCTGATCGTCTGCGGCTACGCGGTGATCGCGGCCCTGCTCGTCCTCGCCGCCGGCCAGAACCTGGGGCAGGGGCTGTCGAACTACGCACAGCAGGTGTCCTGGCTCATGCCGGAGACCACCACCGCCCGTCTGGCCGCGCTGCGGCAGGCCGGACGGCCGGAGACCGCGGCGCTCTATGCGCTCGTGGCCGCCGCCTCCTGGGGCCTGATCGCGGCCATGAGCGCCGCCGGCTTCGCCTGGGGCGTGCTGCACAAGGGCGAGAGCCTGCTCGGCCTCGACAAGGCGTTGACCTATCTCGCCGCGCTCTCCGGCCTCTACGCGCTCTCGACCTGCCTCACGATGGGCCTGAGCGCCGCGCACCTGACGCTGCCCCGCGAGGGGCTGCATGCGATCCCGGGGCTGTGGTTCGCGACGATGATCCCGAGCGCCGCCGTGCTGGCGCGCTGCGCAGCCCTGATCGCCCACGACGCCGGATCCCTGCTCGCCATCGTCATCGCCGCGGAGCCGGGGCGGATCGCCCAGCTCGTGGAGGCGACCGAGGCCGCCCGTGGCGTCGACAGCGTCGAGGCGAAGCTCGCCCGCCGCGTCGCCGCCGCGCGCGTTCGCGCGTAAGGCTCTGGATTTTCGAACGAAAAAGCCCGCGAACCGGCCGGTCCGCGGGCTTTTTCGCGTGTCGCGACAGCTCAGGCTGCGGCGACGGCCTTGGGTGCGGACGGCTGCACTGCGGCCATGTAGTCGTTCATCAGCGTGCTGGTGATGTCGCCCACCGTGAAGCGCCAGTCGGCGATCTCGGCGACCGGCGTGACCTCGGCGGCGGTGCCGCAGATGAAGCACTGCTCGAAGCCCGACAGCTCCTCCGGCAGGATCGCGCGCTCGACCACCTCGATGCCGCGCGCCTTGGCGAGGCCGATGACGGTGCGGCGGGTGATGCCGTCGAGGAAGCAGTCCGGCGTCGGGGTGTGGATGACGCCGTCCTTGACGAAGAAGATGTTCGCGCCGGTGCACTCCGCCACCTGGCCGCGCCAGTCGAGCATCAGCGCGTCGGCGTATCCCTTACGCTCGGCGGCGTGCTTCGACATGGTGCAGATCATGTAGAGGCCGGTCGCCTTGGCCTTGGACGGCGCGGTCAGCGGGTCCGGGCGGCGCCACTGGGCGAGGTCGAGCCGGATGCCCTTCAGACGCTGGGCCGGGTCGAAGTAGCTCGGCCACTGCCACACGGCGATCGCAAGGTGGATTTTGTTGTGCTGGGCGGAGACGCCCATCATCTCGCTGCCGCGCCAGGCGATGGGGCGGATGTAGGCGTCCGAGAAGCCCTGCCGCGCGAGCGTCTCCTCGCAGGCCCGGTCGATCTCCTCGACGGTGTAGGGGATCTCGAAATCCAGCAGCCGCGCGCTTTCGACCAGGCGCTGGTTGTGCTCGCGCATTTTGAAGATCACGCCGCCATAGGCCCGCTCGCCTTCGAACACCGCGCTCGCGTAGTGCAGCGCATGCGTCAGAACGTGAACCTTGGCGTCGGCCCACGGGACGAAGGCCCCGTCGTACCAAATGACGCCGTCGCGCATGTCGAAAGGTTGTGCGTCGGCCATGACAATCGCTCCTTGGCAATCGCTCGCCGGCTCGAAACCGGCGCAATAAAGGCTGTTCAATCTCTGCCGTTCGAGGTGCGCCCGAACGCTGCGACGGTCAAGTCGAGCGTTCAAGCCTTCCGCATTTTGCGCCCTGCGAGCGGACTGGCTATCCTCAGGGAACGCCCGGCCCGATGTACGGTCGCGCAATGATCCGCGTTCAGGGGATTGGTTACGGTAATTTCCTTTCGCGGATTGGGCAGGGTGTGTAACGAACTGATCGGGATAAGTCAATATGACTGACGTAACGACCGAGGCGTCCGGCGCGACTCAGCGCCCCGCCGCCGCGCGCGCCATCGGCCCGGAGGGCGCGCCGGCTTACGACCTGATCGAGCTTCTGTTTTTCGCGTATCGCGACTTCGTGCGCGACGCCGACGAGGCTCTGGCGGCCTATGGGTTCGGGCGCGCGCATCATCGCGTCCTGCACTTCGTGGACCGCAACCCAGGCCTGCGCGTCACGGAGCTGCTCGATATTCTCAAGATCACCAAGCAGAGCCTCGGCCGGGTGCTGCGCGAGCTGATTGATCAGGGCTTCGTCATCCAGCGCGAGGGCGCGTCCGACCGCCGCCAACGGCTGCTGTTCGTGACGGAGCGGGGCGACGCGCTCGCCTTGAAGCTCGCGCATCTTCAGACCGAGCGGATCTCGCGGGCGCTCGATGGGTGCGACGCCGACGTCGGCGCCGCCGCGCGCCGCTTCCTGTTCGCGATGGTCGATCCCGAGGAGCGGAACGCCGTGGCGCGGCTCGCGACGCCCGGGCGGCCCCGCGGAGGGCGGGCCTGACCGTGGCGTCCTCCTCCGAGACGGCCGTCAACGACGACGCCGCGCACCTGCTCGTCGTCGATGACGACGCCCGAATCCGCACGCTTCTCCAGAAGTTCCTCACCGGCAAGGGCTACCGCGTAAGCACCGCCTGCGACGCCGCCGAGGCGCGCGCGAAACTCGACGCTCTGGCCTTCGACCTGCTGGTGCTCGATGTGATGATGCCGGGCGAGAATGGGCTGGACCTCGCGCGCGCGGTGCGCGCTCGCTCGCCCGTGCCGATCCTCATGCTCACGGCGCGGTCGGACGCCGACGACCGCATCGCGGGGCTCGAGACCGGGGCCGACGACTATCTGGCGAAGCCGTTCGATCCGCGGGAACTGCTGCTGCGCGTGGGCGGCATCCTGCGGCGGGCCGGCGCGATGGCCGCGACGTCCGCGCCGGAAGTCGTGTTCGGGGAGTTCTCCTTCCATCGCGGCCGCGGCGAGCTGAAGCGCGGCGACGAGGTCGTCCGCCTCACCGATCGCGAGCGCGACCTGCTCGCGACGCTCGCCGAGCGGCCCGGCCAGACCGTGCCGCGCTCGGCGCTCGCCACCGACGATGCGGCCCCGGGCGACCGGGCGGTCGATGTCGTGGTCACCCGCCTGCGCCGCAAGATCGAGGCCGATCCGGCGAATCCGCTGTTGCTCCAGACGGTGCGGGGTCTCGGCTACCGCCTCCTCGCCGACGGATGAGCGAGGCCGCTGCGACGGGGACCTTCCTGCGTCGGCTGATGCCGAAGGGGCTCTACACCCGCTCTCTGCTCATCATCATCGTGCCGATGGTGCTGCTGCAGGGCGTGCTCGCCTTCGTGTTCCTGGAACGGCACTACCAACTCGTGACCGAAAGGCTGTCCTCGGCGGTGGCGCAGGACATCGCCGCCCTGGCGAGGCTTCACGATCTCCAGCCGACCCCGGAGAACGACGAGCGGCTCGCCCGCATCGCGCGCGACGAGTTGTCGTTGCAGGTGGAGTTCCTGCCGTCGCAGCCGCTGCCGCAGGAACGCCCGCGGCCGTTTTTCTCGATCATCGACGAGGCGCTCTCCAGCCAGCTCGCGGACAGCCTGAAGCGCCCGTTCTGGATCGACACCGTCGGCCGGTCGAACTTCGTGGAAATCCGGGTGACGCTGGCCGACGCCACCATGAAGGTCCTGGCCCGGCGCAATCTCGCCTACGCCTCCAATAGCCACATCTTCCTGGTCTGGATGGTCGGAGCCTCGGTGGTGCTGATCACCGTCGCGATCCTGTTCCTGCGCAACCAGATCCGCCCGATCCTCGCGCTCGCCGCCGCCGCCGAGAGCTTCGGCAAAGGCCGGGCGGGACCGGACTTCAAGGTGCGCGGCGCCCGCGAGGTGCGGGAGGCCGGCCGCGCGTTCCTGGACATGCGCGACCGCATCGAACGTCAGATCGAGCAGCGCACCACCATGCTGGCGGGCGTCAGCCACGACCTGCGGACCATGCTCACCCGCTTCCGCCTTCAACTGGCGCTGCTCGACGAGACGCCCGAAATCGAGGATCTCAACCGCGACGTCGATGAGATGTCGCGGATGCTGGAGGCCTACCTCGCCTTCGTGCGCGGGGACGCAGGCGAGGCGCCGTCGCCCACCGACGTGCCGGGATTGCTGGACGAACTGAAGCGGGCGGTGGAGACCTCCGGCGTGCGGGCGAGCGTGGAGAGCCACGGCCCAGACACCGCCGTGGTGCGGCCCGACGCCTTCCGGCGCTGCCTCGGCAACCTCGTCTCCAACGCGGCGCGCTTTTCCACGCGGATCGCGATCCAGGCGATCAACGACGGCCGAACGCTCGAGATCCGGATCGACGACGACGGCCCGGGCATCCCGCTCGAGAAGCGCGAGGAGGTGTTTCGGCCGTTCCTCAGGCTTGATCAGGCGCGCAACCAGGACCACGGCGGCACCGGACTCGGCCTCGCCATCACCCGCGACATCGCCCGCAGCCATGGCGGCGACGTCACGCTCGAGTCGAGCCCGCTCGGCGGCTTGAGGGCGGTGGTGCGGGTGCCGGCCTAAAGCGCTGGCCGCGCTTCGAAGACATCGTGTGCCGGTTCAAGGCCGGGACACGAGGTCACGCCGTCTTCGCTCACTCCGGCGCGGCCGCCTGACGGGGCTTACGCCGCCGTGCGGAGCTTCTCCTCGCCGGCCCAGGCCTCGGCGCGGTCGAGCGCTCTCGCGAGCTTGTCGAACAGTTCGTCGACCTGCGCTTCGGTGATCACGAGCGGCGGGCACACCGCGATGGCGTCGCCGATGGCGCGGACGATCAGCCCTTCCTGCTCCGCAAGAGCGACGACCTTCGGCGCGACGCCTTGCTTCGGGCCGAAGGCCCGCTTGGTCGCCTTGTCGGCGACGACCTCGACCGCGCCCACGAGCCCCTTGCCGCGGGCCTCGCCCACCAGCGGATGATCGGCCAGCGCCTGAAGTCGCGCCTGGAAGTGCGGGATCAACCCGCGGACATGCCCGATGATGTTCTCGCGCTCGTAGATCTCCAGCGTGCGCAGCGCCACCGCCGCCGCGACCGGGTGTCCGGAATAGGTGAAGCCGTGGCCGAACACGCCGATCTTTTCGCTCTGGCGGATGAGCGCCTCGTCTATCCACTCCGGGATCATCACGCCCGCGATCGGCAGGTAGGCGGAGGACAGCGCCTTCGCGACCGAGATCGTGTCGGGGCTCATCTCCATGGCGGTCGAGCCGAACCATTCGCCGAGCCGCCCGAAGCCGCAGATCACCTCGTCGGCGATCAGCATGACGTCGTGCTTCTCGAGAACCTCCTGGATCTTCGGGTAGTAGGTCTCCGGCGGCACGATGACCCCGCCGGCGCCCATGACCGGTTCCGCGATGAACGCCGCGACCGTGTCCGGCCCCTCCGCTTCGATCTGGGCGTCGAGTTCGGCCGCGAGCCGGGTCGCGAAGTCGACCTCGCTCTCGCCAGGATGGGCGAAGCGGTAGTGATGCGGGCAGGCCGCGTGCCTTACGCCTGCGATCGGCAGGTCGAAGTCGATGTGGTTGTTCGGCAGGCCGGTCAGGCTCGCGCTCGCGATCGTGACCCCGTGGTAGGCCTTGATCCGCGAGATGATCTTCTTCTTCTGCGGCCGGCCCAGCGCGTTGTTGACGTACCAGACGAGCTTCATCTGGGTGTCGTTGGCCTCGGAGCCCGAGTTGCAGAAGAACACCTTGGAAATCGGCGTCGGCGCAAGCTCCTTGAGCTTTTCGGCGAGCGCGATCGCCGGGTCGTGGCTCTTGCCGGAGAACAGGTGCGCGAAGGGCAGCTTCGACATCTGCTCGGCCGCGACTTCGACCAATTCCTGCCGGCCGTGTCCGAGCGCCGTGCACCAGAGGCCGGCCATGCCTTCGAGATAGGGTTTGCCATCGGTGTCGTAGACGTGGACCCCGTCGCCCCGCTCCAGGATGAGGGTGCCCTGTCGCGGCAATGTCGCCAGGTTCGAATAGGGATGGAGAACGGTCGCGACGTCGCGGGCCTGAAGGTTCGTCAGCATGGCGCGTCTCTCCCAATCGGCGATTTCCGACGCCTCACGCATAGGAAATTCGAGCGTCGCGTGGAAGCGCGGCGAGCGCATGCCGCGGCGCCGAAAAAATGTGCTCGCGTTCGGCGAAATTAACTGGAACGATAGTCGAAGTCCGGCGTTTTACCGCTCGATCGCACTCCGTCATTTCGGTCTCAAAACGATGCGGCTCGCACTCGTTGGCGCTGCCCTTGCGTTCGCAGGCTATGCGGCGCTCAGCCATGTGACCTACCTCGCCGATGGCGGGTACTCGGGCGGATTCCCGGAACACAAACGGATCGACGTGCGCTCCCCGCAGGAGTGCGCCGAGGTGATCGCGCGGGCGGACCGGACGCTCGGTCCCGATCATGGCCTCGTCTGCGATCGTGTTCCGTTGGCGCGCCACTGGTTCAATCTCGCGCAGGACGCGTTCGAGCGCCGGCAGGTCCTGGCGACGGTGGCCAACGCGGTCCGCACCGACGCTGTGGCGAGCACCGCAGGACTGCGCTGACGGGTCGCCGTCAGCCGCCGCGCCAGCTGCAGAGCCGGCCGCCGCGGTTCTTCCGCTTCCTCAGGTCGAGATGCAGGTGATCCTCGTGGAACCCGTCGGAGCCGGGGCCCAGCACCGTCATGAACCGCGCGCAGGCGGAGCCACGCACCGCGGCCGCGAACGGTGCCGGCAGCGCCTCGTCATAGACGTCGCGCTCCTGGCCGTCCGCGAAGCCGAAGCCTGATACGTCCACGGCGTTGGCGAGACCATGCTCGCTCATCTTGGCGTTCCGGCGGTTGTTTCGGCCCCGGCAGACGAACGACGACGCGGTGCGCATCTCCGTCAGCTTCGGTCCGGCCTTTTCCGCGGCGGGCGCAAGGTCGTCGCGGACATAGGCCGTAACGGCGCGCGCCGTCTCGCAGCGCAGGATCGCCGCCGGCTTGATCGCGACGGTGCTCCCGTCCTTCAGCTTCACCCCTGACAGCTCCACCGGCAGCGGGGCGCCGCAGGACATGGGGCCGAGGATCGGCGGCAGCGGCTTGGAAATCGCGCCTTCCCGCTCCAGCGCCGCGCAGTCGGCGTCTTTCGCGCGAGCATCCGATGAGGGAGCGGCGACAGGCGGCGGGGTGTCGGCGTCGGGTGGCGCGGGCAGAGGCGGACCGTCGAGCGGCGCGCGGGGGATCATCGCGACCACGGTCGGCTCAGGCGCGCGCTCGGGCGGCAACGGAACGCCCGGCGCCGGCCGGCCCGTGGGAAGCGCGACCTCCGTCACCTCCGCGCGCGCGTGCGCTTCGGGATCGGGCAAAGGGGAGAGCGGGGGCGCCTCGGGGGTCGGCGCGAGACGGATCGCCACGAAGTCCGCAACCCGCGACGCGCTCTCGGTCGCCTCGGCGTCGGAGGGTGAGGCGGCGGCGACGAGCGGCGCGATCACCGGCGCGGCCGCCACAGCTGCGGCGGGCGGTGGCGATCGTTCCGGTTCCGGGGCGCGACCCGGCGCGGGCTTCGGAACCGGCGTGGCGGTCCGGGCCCGCGCAGGCGCCGCCGCGGGCTTTTCGCGCTTGGCGCGGCGAACAGGCTTGCGCTGTTGTGACCACGGCAGGCGGAATTCCGAGAACACCGAACCGCTGTTGCGCGGAGCGGCGAACGCCTGGGGGGCGGCCGGGAGCGTCGAAAGCGCAATCACGGCGCCGGCGACGAGGAGGCAGCTTCGGCCGAAGCTCTTCATCATGCGACGATAACCGCCCGGCGGCGCGTTGGGCAAGACGCTTGGCACAATCCCTGGAGAACGGCCGGCCGCGTGCTGTCGCGGAGGTTGCAAAGCGAGGCCCATGCGGCGGGCTCCCTCCTCCCTTGGTCGGAGCCGACCGCTGTTTGCGCGCATTCTGACGGTGGTGTAACGCTCGAAGCTCAATCTCGAGGTTAACGCACGCTGTGACCGAGCCGACCGCGACGCCCCTGCTCGACGC
Organism: Methylopila capsulata; assembly: GCF_016907975.1. GTDB lineage: Bacteria > Pseudomonadota > Alphaproteobacteria > Rhizobiales > Methylopilaceae > Methylopila > Methylopila capsulata. The sequence goes on along the minus strand of NZ_JAFBCY010000001.1, from coordinate 914,982 downwards.
CGTCCATGTTCCGTCGGACCTGCGGCGGATCCCCGAAGACCGCCTCCCGCAGCTCGCCGACGAACTGCGCCGCGAGACGATCGACGCCGTGTCCGTCACCGGCGGCCATCTCGGAGCCGGTCTCGGCGTTGTCGAACTGACCGTCGCGCTGCACCACGTGTTCGACACGCCGACCGATCGGCTGATCTGGGACGTCGGCCACCAGGTCTATCCGCACAAGATCCTGACCGGTCGCCGCGATCGCATCCGCACCCTGCGCAAGGGCGGGGGGCTCTCCGGCTTCACCAAACGCGCCGAGAGCGAATACGACCCGTTCGGCGCGGGGCATTCCTCCACATCGATCTCGGCCGGCCTCGGCATGGCCGTGGCGCGCGACCTGAAGGGCGCGGACAACCGCGTCGTCTGCGTGATCGGCGACGGCGCGATGTCCGCGGGCATGGCCTACGAGGCGATGAACAACGCTGGGGCCGCAGGCTCGCGCCTGATCGTCATCCTGAACGACAACGACATGTCGATCGCCCCGCCGACGGGCGCCATGTCGGCCTATCTCGCGCGACTGGTCTCCGGCCGCACCTATCTCTCGCTGCGGGAGATCGGGCGTGGGCTCGCGAAGCGCCTGCCGAAGTTCGTCGAGCGCGGCGCCGCGCGGGCGGAGGAGTACGCCCGCGGCCTCGCCATGGGCGGCACGCTGTTCGAGGAGTTGGGCTTCTACTACGTGGGCCCGATCGACGGGCACAATCTCGAGCACCTGCTGCCCGTGCTGAAGAACGTGCGCGACGCGGACCAGGGACCGATCCTCGTCCATGTCGTGACCCAGAAGGGCAAGGGCTACGCACCGGCGGAAGCCTCGGCCGACAAGTACCATGGCGTCTCGGCCTTCGACGTGGTCTCCGGCGCCCAGGCCAAGGCCGTCGCAAACGCCCCGAGCTACACCAAGGTCTTCGCCCAGAGCCTGATCGCGGAGGCGCGCGACGACGACCGGATCGTCGCGATCACCGCGGCCATGCCGGGCGGCACGGGGCTCGACCTGTTCGCGCAGGCGTTTCCCGCCCGCACCTTCGACGTCGGCATCGCGGAGCAGCACGCGGTCACTTTTGCGGCGGGCCTCGCCACCGAAGGCCTCAAGCCCTTCTGCGCGCTCTATTCGACTTTCCTGCAGCGCGCCTACGACCAAGTCGTCCACGACGTCGCGATCCAGAAGCTGCCGGTGCGCTTCGCAATCGACCGCGCCGGCCTCGTCGGCGCCGACGGCGCGACCCACGCCGGGGCCTACGACATCGCCTATCTCGGCTGCCTGCCGGACATCGTTCTGATGGCGCCGGCGGACGAGGCCGAACTCGTCCACATGGTCGCGACCGCCGCCGACTACGACGAGGGCCCGAGCGCCTTTCGCTACCCGCGCGGCGAAGGCGTCGGCGTCGAGATGCCGACGCGCGGCCACCCCCTGCCGATCGGACGCGGACGCGTGGTGCGCGAGGGCACGACCGTGGCGCTGCTGTCGCTTGGGCCGCGGCTCGCCGCGGCGCGCGAGGCGGCCGAGGAGCTCGGCCTGCGCGGCGTGTCCACAACCGTCGCCGACGCCCGTTTCGCGAAGCCGCTCGACCGCGATCTCATTCTCCGTCTCGCCCGCGAGCATGAGGTGCTCGTGACGGTGGAGGAGGGGTCCACCGGCGGCTTCGGCGCCATGGTGCTGCAACTGCTCGCGACCGAGGGCGCGCTCGACCGCGGTCTGAAGATCCGGACGCTCACTCTGCCGGATCGTTTCCAGGACCACGACAAGCCCGAGCTTCAGCTCGCCGAAGCCGGCCTCGACGCCAAGACGATCGCCGCGACCGCGCTGCTGGCGCTCGGCCGCGAAGCGCGGGCGGCGCTGAGGGCGTAGAGTCCGGCCTCTGCGGTCTCCAAGACGTTCAACGGCGGGATCTTCCGACCCGGCTCATCCGATGATGGCGTGCGGCACGAAGCGCGACATGTTCATCGTGACAGGTGAAGCGTCCTCCCGAACGCCCAGCCCGCATGGGGCGTCGCCCACCACCCAGCTCCCAAGCACGGCGTAGCCTCCAGGCGACGAGAACAGCCGCGCAGCCTGCTGAACCACAAACCCCTCGGCTCCGTAGGGACCCTCGATCGCGACCGTTTCGCCGTCCTGAACCAGCGTGACGTTCGCGCCCTCGCGCGAGAACAGAGGCTTGTGGACGTAAGCGTCGAGAGCGGCTGCGCGGGGATCGTCCGCGAAGAAAGCGGGGAGCAGATTGGGATGGCCGGGATGGGCCTCCCAGAGCAGCGGCAGGATCGCCTTGGTGGAGAGCATCGCCTTCCACGGAGGTTCGACGAAGCGGCAGCCCGAGATTGGAAGATGTGATGCGAACGGAGCCTCGAAGATCCACTCCCAGGGGTGGAGCTTGAACATTTGGTCGATCACGAGGTCGTCCTCGTCCGTGAACCGGCCCCGCGCGTCGAGCCCGACGCGGTCGATATGAAGCTTGCGACCCACATGGCCCGCCTGCGCGGCGCAGTCGAGGAGGTAATCGATCGTGCCGCCGTCCTCGACGTCGTCGATGGCGCCGACGAAGTGGAACAACGACCGGTTGGAAAACGCCTTGAAACGTTCGACCAGCGCCTCGTGGGCCGAGTTAAATTGGTCGGCGTCTAGGGGAAGCGCGCCGCTTCGCCGGAGCTCCTCGAGCCAGGCCCATTGGAACACGGCGGTCTCGTAGAGTCCGGTCGGGGTGTCGGCGTTGTACTCCAACATCTTGGCAGGCCCCGTCCCGTCGTAGGCGAGATCGAAGCGGCCGTAGAGCGAGGGTTCGAGATCGCGGTTCCGCCAGGACCGCGCGACGTAGTCGTGGAACGCCGCCGTAACGCCGAGCCGCGTCAGCAGTCTGCCGTCGCGCGCGGCGCGGTCCGCAAGGTCGAGACACAGCGCGTGCAGTTCGCGTGTCGAGTCCTCGATGTCGTGCTCGATCTCCCTCAGCGTGAAGGCGAAGCAGGCGGTCTCGTCCCAATAGGGCGCGCCGTACATCTCGGCGAACCGGAAGCCCAGGCGATCGGCGGTCTTGCGCCAGTCCGGCCGGGGAGGGATCGCGAGGCGACGCATCAGGAGCCGGCGCGGAAGCCGCCGAACGCAGGGCCGAAGCCGCCGCGCGATATCGTCTCGGTCTTGAGCGAAGCTCGCCCCCGCTCCCCCGAGGCGCCAGGTTCGACGAACGCCCAAACCGGTCGGTAAGACCCCCGCCAGCGCCTTGATTCGTAGACCGGCTGTCCCGTATTTCGGAATGTGCGCATGCCGGTGGCGAACCCTCCGCCTCCGCCGCTGGTGCCGCTCTCCGAAGCGGCGCAACCCACACTGTAGTAGTCGCAGTCCTTCGACAGAGTGAAACCGCCCATGGCGGGGGAGTACGTCTCGCCGCCTGCTCCGGCCGAGGTTCCTGCCGGAGAGGCCTCGCAGACCGTGTCGGCCTCGGTCTCGCACGTCGCGCGGTTGGCGTAACGCGGGGCTCGCGCCCGGTGGGCTATCGACGCCGTGCGTTGCGCGCTGTCGCAGTCCTCGGCGGGGATCCCCGCGCGCGTGCATTGGGCGGCGTCGGTGAAGACGCCTCCAACAACCTCCGACGGCCCGCGATAGACGCTAAGCGCCACGGCGCCCGCGCCCATCAACCCCAGCGCAATTCCGTTCGAGCGCTTCATCGCCCTGCGTCCGCTCAGTAGGTCATCGCGGCGGCGTTGAGCACGCCGACGACGACTGAGACGCCGCCAAGCCATGCGCCCGCCGCCATCTCGCCGTTGGAGATGCGGATCGACACGTCGGGCATGACCGCTCGCGCCGCGCCATAGGCGCCGATCTGCACGACGGCCGCGATCACGGACCAGAGCGCAAAATCCGCCAGCGAGGCTGCGCCGCCCATCGCGGCCTTCATCGGCAGCGCGAACCCAAGGAGCGCCCCGAGCAGGGCGGGCACGGCCGCCATATTGCCCGCGCGCACGAGACGAAACTCGTGATGCGGGGTGATGCGGGAATAGGCCATGAGAAAGAGCCCGGCGAGCACGATCGCAAGCGCGAAGTAGGCGGCGAATTCGGGAAAGCCGGAGAGGTAGTGGCGAGCGACGACTAGCGCGTTCGGCCGGTCGATGAGAGTGGCGTCATCCACGGCGGGTGGGCCTCTTGAGGCGTGTCGTATCATCCGCGCTGGGGCGCGCGTCCTTGATACGATCGCGCCGCGCCAATCGCCAGAGGCGAGGCGGGGAAACTCGAGGGGCGAACGCGGCCTTCTGGCGCGTCGCTGAGCCCGCCGCTGCGGCTGTTGGACGTGGTAAGCCCGCCCCCCAAGATGTCAGCCCCGAGGAGATCGACGCGCATGCCCGGAAAGCTTCAGGACAAGGTCGCGATCGTTTCCGGCGGGGCGACGGGGATGGGCGGGGCCTCCTCGCGCCTGTTCGCGGCGGAGGGGGCGAAGGTCGCGATCGTCGATCTCAACGGCGAGGCCGCGGAGGAGACCGCGGCGGCCATCCGCGCCGAAGGCGGCGTGGCGGAGGCCTTCGTCGCCGACGTGTCGGACGAGGCTGCGGTCGGCGCCGCCGTGGCGGCGGTGACGCAGCGCTTCGGGCCTGCGACCGTGCTGTTCAACCATGCCGGGACCATCGTCATAAAGCCGTTCCTGGAGACGACGGTCGCGGAGTGGGACTGGCTGCACGCGGTCAACGTGCGGTCGATGTTTCTCATGACGAAGGCCGTGCTGCCGGGGATGATCGCGGCCGGCGGCGGCTCGATCGTCTGCACCTCGTCGATCTCCGCGGTGGCGGCGACGCCGATGGAAGTGCTCTACGACACCACCAAGGGCGCGTGCCACATGTTCGCCCGCGCGATCGCGGTGGAGTTCCGCGACCGGAACATCCGATGCAACGCGGTGTGTCCCGGCTTCATCCGCACGCCCCACGGCCTGCGCGAGGTCGCTGACCTGCAGGCGCTGGGCGTCGACACGTCCGATGCGGCGATCGCCGCGGCTCAGGGCCGCATCGGCGAAGCAGAGGAGGTGGCGAAGGCCGCGCTGTTCCTCGCAAGCGACGACGCGAGCTTCGTCAACGGCGCGCATCTCTTCGTGGACAACGGCTTTACCGCGATCTGAGCAAGGCTCAGAAGCCGAGCATCGTCGCGATCTCGTCCGCGGCCAGCGTCGGGGCGAGCTCGCCGCCCGCGACCGCGGTCTCGAGCGCGGGCACCCGTTCGGCGAGCCGCGGATCGTCGGCGAGGCGTTCGCGGAAGCGGGCCTCGACCATCGTCCACATCCAGCGCACCTGCTGGCCCTCGCGGCGCTTCGCGAGTTCGCCGGCCTTCGCGCGCAGGTCGCGGCAGGCGACCACGCGGGCCCAAAGCGCGTCGAGGCCCTGGTCCTCGCGGCCGGAGACGGTGAGCACTTCCGGCGTCCAGGCGCCGCCCTGAGCGTTCAGGATGCGCAGCGCAGCCGTGTAATCGGCGGCGGCGGCCTTCGCAGGGCCGGCGCCAGCGCCGTCCGCCTTGTTGACGGCGATGATATCGGCGATCTCCAGCACGCCCTTCTTTATGCCCTGAAGTTCGTCGCCGGCGCCGGGCAGCATCAGCACCAGGAAGACGTCCGTCATATCGGCGACGGTCGTCTCCGACTGGCCGATCCCGACCGTCTCGACCAGGATCACGTCGAAGCCCGCGGCCTCCATCAGCAGCATGCTTTCCCGCGTCTTGGCCGCGACGCCGCCGAGCGTCCCCGCCGAGGGGGACGGACGCACATAGGCGGCCCGGTCCATGGCGAGCCGCTGCATCCGTGTCTTGTCGCCGAGGATCGACCCGCCGGTGCGCGTCGAGGACGGGTCGACCGCCAGCACGCCCACCTTGTGGCCCGAGGCGGTGAGCCGGCTTCCGAGCGTGTCGATGGTCGTCGACTTGCCGACGCCGGGCACGCCCGTGACGCCGACCCGGATGGCCTTGCCGGTGTCCGGCAGCAGTTCCTGCACCAGCGCGCGCGCCGCGGCCTGATGATCGGGACGGCGCGATTCCGCAAACGTGATCGCCCGGGCGAGGGCGGCGCGGTCGCCGGCGCGGATGCGGGCCGCGAAAGCGGGAACGTCAGCGATCTGAAGGGGTGAGGAGGGCGGCACGAGGATCCTTGGAGGCGTGGGACGAAGCGGGGTGGACGCTAACAGCCCGTCCCCCCGCCTGCGACCGGGCGAAAAGTCGTGCCGAAGTCCGAAATCGTCGTGGCGGGCGTGAACTGTCATCGGCCCGTCGGCGTTCACCTATCAAATCAATGTTTCAAACCATTTCGGCGGCGGAGATACCCTGATGAACGCGGATCGGATCGAAGGTCACGGGAAGCAGATCAAGGGCAAGCTGATGCAGCTTTGGGCCGGCTTGACGGGCGATGCGGCGCTCTCGCGCCGCGGCCACGCCATTGAGCTCGTCGGCTCCGCGCAGGCCGGTTTCGGCCGCGCGATGGGCATGGCCCGCGCTCATCTCGGCTTCCGTCGCCGCCTCGGCGTGTAACAGCACGCCTAGGCCACGTCAGGCGTCGAGCACCGCTTTCGCCACGAGCAGCGCGTCGCGGTTTTCGCGAATGTCGTGGACACGGAACAGCGTCGCGCCCGCGGCCCAGCCAAGCACCGAGGTCGCGACCGTGCCGTGGACGCGTTCCTCCGGCGTGCGCTGGATGATGTGGCCGATCAGGGATTTCCGCGAGGTTCCGAGCAGCACTGCGAAGCCCATCCTGGCGAGCGCGCCGACCTGCTGAATGGCGATCAGATTCTGCGTGACGGTCTTGCCGAAGCCGACGCCGGGGTCGAGGGCGATGGCGTGGTCAGGGACGCCGGCCCTGAGCGCGATCTCGATCGAACGCCCGAGAAAACCCTTCATGTCCTCGACGATGTCGAGCGCGGGATCAACCTCGGTACGGTGATGCATCACCACCACGGGCGCGCCGTGCTCCGCCGCGACCCGCGCGATGTCGGGATCGCGCTGCAGCCCCCAGACGTCGTTGAGGATGTCGGCTCCGGCCTCGAGCGCCGCGGCCGCGACCGACGCCTTCATCGTGTCGATCGAGATCGGCAGATCGAGCGCTTCACGCACGGCGCGGATCGCCGGGACCACGCGGCGGATCTCTTCTTCGGCGTCCACCGGCTGATAGCCCGGCCGGGTCGATTCGCCGCCGATGTCGACGATGTCGGCGCCGTCGCCGGCCATCCTGGCGGCGTGCGCGACCGCGCCTTCAACCGCCGCGAAGCGTCCCCCGTCGGAGAATGAATCCGGAGTGACGTTCAGGATGCCCATCACCCGTGGACCGCCGGCGCGATCGAACAGGCGGGCCGCCGCGAACGGCGCTCGTGAGAGGGTCATGGACGGAAGCCTCCAAAGGGCGGAACGGACCATGTCTAGGACGCGCGCCCCCGATTCTGAAGCGCTGCTCGGTCAGTAGGTCATCACGGGCGGCAGTGCCTTCGCCTGCTCGATCCATTTCGCGACGACCTTTTCGGACGGGGCGAGCCGCACAAGGCTGCGCTGGGCGTTGGCGTGGCGAATGGCCTTCGAAAGGTTCCCGAGGTTGCGATTTCTCAGGTCCTTCACCGTGTCGACGCCGACGGCGGCCAGCAGATCCGCGTATTCGCCGCCGACGCCCCTGAGCCGCATGAGGTCCGCCCTGTTGGCGAAGCTCAGGATCAGGCTCGCGGGAATGCCCGTGGCGGCGGCGAGCGTCTTCCGGCCTTTGGGATCCTTGGCCCGGTCAAGCAAGGTCGCGGAGGTTCGCACCCCGGCCTTCTTGAGTCGCTCCGCGCTCTCGGGGCCGACGCCCTCGATCTGCAGAATAGGATAGGGCATGGACCCTCCGCGCGTCGTTCGGCGCCGGTCGACAGGCTTGTTCCAAGCTACGCGGGGAACGCCACTCAACGCAGGACCAAACGCCAGCGACGGGCTTCCGAGGCCCTAGATGAAGGCCTCGAGGCCGGGGATAGAGCCGACGATGCGGCCGACAGTCTCCTCGCCGGCCTTTTCGCGGGCGTGGGCGAGCAACTCCTTGGTCACGACCTGGACCTCCGAGCCGGAAAGTCCGACCGCGGTGAGGGCGTGGTACGCGGCCATCGCGCCGAAGCCGGCGAAGCCCTCGGGCTCGCCGTTCTCGGCCTTGGCGTCGGACAGAGCCTGTCGCGAACCGGGCAGCGCGTCCATCAGATCGCCGACGGCGTCCGCGGGCGCCTCCTTGTCGAGGAACACGAGGATGGCCTTCACGGCCGCCGTCGCCGTCGCGGCGTCGATGTGGGCCGCCGTCGACAGCCGGGTCACGAGTTCGTCCATGGGGCCCCGCGAGGATGTGTTTTTGTCGGCGGGATAGAGACCACCTGTCGGTAGCGATGACAAGCGGACCTATCGACGGAGGCCGCCCTTGGTGGCGCCGCGCCGCCATGGCACCTTCCGCCCGATGCGCCGGCCGAACCGGCGAGAAGGAGTGTGACGCGATGCTTGACGAGGGCAAGATCTTCATCGGCGCGAGTTTTGACGCCAACCACAAGCGGGTGAAGGCGGAAAGCCTCGAGCTGAAGCTCGCGAACCGCCACGGCCTCGTCACCGGCGCGACGGGCACCGGCAAGACGGTCACGCTGCAGGCTCTGGCCGAAGGCTTTTCGGCCGCGGGCGTGCCGGTCTTCGCCTCCGACATCAAAGGCGACCTGTCGGGCGTCGCGGCCAAAGGCGAGCCGAAGGACTTCCTCCTCAAGCGCGCCCAGGAAGTCGGGCTGGAGCCCTACGTCAACGACCAGTTCCCGGTGGTGTTCTGGGATCTGTTCGGCGCGCAGGGGCACCCGATCCGCGCCACCGTCTCGGAGATGGGGCCGTTGCTGCTGGCGCGGCTGATGAATCTCAACGACACCCAGGAAGGCGTGCTCAACATCGTCTTCCGGGTGGCGGACGAACAGGGCCTCCTGCTCCTCGACCTGAAAGACCTGCAGGCGCTGCTGTCGCACGTGGCTGAAAACGCGGCGACGCTCACGACCAAGTACGGCAACGTCGCCAAGGCGACGGTCGGCGCGGTGCAGCGTCAGTTGCTGGTGCTCGAGACGCAGGGCGGCGACGCCTTCTTCGGCGAGCCCGCGCTGGAGCTGGGCGATCTCATGCGCACCAGCCACGACGGCCGGGGCGTCATCAACATTCTCGCCGCCGACAAGCTGATGTCGAGCCCGCGGCTCTACGCGACCTTTCTGCTGTGGCTCCTTTCGGAGCTGTTCGAGCAGATGCCGGAGGTCGGCGACGTCGAAAAGCCGAAGCTCGTGTTCTTCTTCGACGAGGCGCACCTGCTGTTCGACGAGGCGCCGAAGGTGCTGATCGAGAAGGTCGAGCAGGTCGTCCGCCTCATCCGCTCCAAGGGCGTCGGCGTCTACTTCGTGACGCAGAACCCCATCGACGTTCCGGAGGAGGTGGCGGGCCAGCTCGGCAACCGCGTCCAGCACGCGCTCCGCGCCTTCACGCCTCGCGAGCAGAAGGCGGTGAAGGCGGCGGCCGAGACGTTCCGTCCGAACCCGGAGCTGAAGACGGCCCAGGTCATCACCGAGCTTGGCGTGGGCGAAGCTCTGGTCTCGATGCTCGAGGGGAAGGGCGTCCCGTCGATCGTGCAAAGGACCTTGATCCGCCCGCCGGCGGCCCGCATCGGGCCGGTGACGGCGGAGGAGCGGCGCGGCCTGATCCAGAACTCTCCGCTCGCCGGCAAGTACGACACGGCGGTCGACCGCGAGTCGGCCTATGAGATGCTGGCGAAGAAGGCGCAGGAGACGGTCGCCGCCGACCAGGTGGCGGTTGAGGCCGATGCGGGCGGCATTGGCGGCATCTTCAAGAGCATCTTCGGAACGGGCGGCGGGACGCGCAAGACGCTGTCGCCGGGGCAGTCGATCGCCCGCGACGTGACGCGCACCATCGTCAACCAGACCGCCGGCAACATCGCGGCTCAGATCGGCAAGTCGGTGGCGGGCTCGGTCGGAAGCTCCGTCGGCCGCGCGGTCGTGCGCGGCGTGCTGGGCAGCCTGCTGCGGCGATGAGTTGAAAGACCGGCGCCTGCGTGCGATCTACACAGAGGTGCGAGGAGTGTAGACGCCATGGCTTTTCATGTCAGGGATCCCGAGACCGACCGGGTGGTGCGCAAACTGGCCGCCGCCAACGGGACGAGTTTGACGGAAACGATCCGACAGGCTTGCGAAAAAGCGCTCGCCGAAGCGTCAGCAAGCGCCGAGAGAGAGCGGCGATTGACGGCAATCGCAGCGATCCAGCAGCGGGTGGCGGCCTATCCGGACAATCCGAGCGTCGTCCTCGACAAGACGTTTTGGGATTCGCTGAACGATGAGTGAGGGCGTCTTCGTCGACGCATCCGCGCTTACGGCCATCCTGTTGCGGGAGCCCGAAGCCAACGACCTGAGTTCGCGACTCGTAGGGAGCCAGCGGCGCTTAACGTCGGCGATCGCGCTCTACGAGACGGCTCTGGCTGTCGCCTCGCGCAAACGCGTTGCGGTGACTGAAAGCCGAAGCTACGCGTTGGACCTCGTGCATGAGACGGCGATCGATGTAATCGACGTGACCGCCGAGGTCGGCCGGCTCGCGATTGACGCGCATCTTCGCTACGGCAAGGGCACGGGCCACCCGGCGCAACTCAACATGGGCGACTGCTTCGCCTACGCCTGCGCCAAGGCGCATGGCGTCGGCCTGCTCTACAAGGGCGACGACTTCGCCCATACCGACCTCGCCTGACCGGCGCCTCGCGCCGAAGCTGAAGGATATCGCATGTCCGATCTCGACCGCGCCCTCGCGGCGGCCGACGACAGCCTGGAGAAAAGCCTCGAACGGCTGTTCGGGCTGCTCCGCATCCCGTCGATTTCGACCGATCCCGCCTACAAGAACGGATGCCGCGAGACCGCGGATTGGTTGAAGCGCGAGCTTGCGACGCTCGGATTCGAAGCCGCGTTGCGCGAGACGCCGGGCCACCCCGTGGTGCTCGCGAAGCAGCCGAAGGCGGGCGCGCCGCACGTGCTGTTCTACGGCCACTACGACGTGCAGCCGGTCGATCCGATCGAGAAGTGGGAGACGCCGCCGTTCGAGCCGCGGATCGCGACGACGAAGGAGGGCAAGAAGGTCATCGTCGCCCGCGGGTCGAGCGACGACAAGGGTCAGGTCATGACCTTCGTCGAGGCCTGCCGCGCCTGGAAGGCCGCGACCGGCGAACTGCCTGTCGGCGTCACCATCCTGCTCGAAGGCGAGGAGGAATGCGGGTCGATCAATCTCCCAGGCTTCCTCGACGAGGCGAAGGAGGAGTTGGCCGCAGACGTCGCGCTGGTCTGCGACACCACCATGTGGGGGGAGGGCGCGCCCGCCATCACCTCCTCGCTGCGCGGCCTGGTCTACGAGGAGATCACCGTCCGCGCCGCCGACCGCGACCTGCACTCCGGCATGTACGGCGGCGCCGCGCGGAACCCCCTTCACGTGTTGTCGAAGATCGTCGCCGATCTCCACGACGCCGACGGCCGCGTGACCTTGCCCGGGTTCTACGACGGCGTGCCCGTGGTGCCGGACACCCTGCGCGAGGAGTGGCGCGCCCTCGGTCTCGACGCCGCAAAGTTCCTTGGACCCATCGGGCTGTCGATTCCTGCGGGCGAAAGCGACCGCATGGTGATCGAGCAGATCCAGTCCCGTCCGACGTGCGACGTGAACGGCATGTGGGGCGGCTACACGGGAGCCGGCGCGAAGACGGTCATCGCCTCCGAGGCGCGCGCCAAGGTGTCGTTCCGCCTTGTCGGCGACCAGGACCCCTCGAAGGTGAAGCAGGCCTTCCGCGCCTTCGTGCGGGAGCGGTTGCCGGCCGATTGCTCGGTGGAGTTCGAAGGCCACAAGGGGTCGAAGGCGATCCAGCTTCCCTTCGACAGTCCGTCGCTCGCCAAGGCCCGCGCGGCGCTCGCCGACGAGTGGGGCGTCGCGCCGGTGACCATCGGGTCGGGCGGATCGATTCCGGTGGTGGGCGACTTCAAACGCACGCTCGGCCTCGACACCCTCCTGATCGGGTTCGCCCTCGACGACGACCGCATCCACTCGCCGAACGAGAAGTACGACCTCGAAAGTTTTCGCAAGGGCGTGCGCTCGTGGATCCGGATACTGGCCGCGCTCGCAGGTTGAGGCGATCTGGGCGTCTGAGTCTTTTGGATCACAGGAAGCTGTCTCCGAATACCGCCTAACAGGTTCGTGACCCCGACGGGGTCGCGATTTCTGAACGTTCGTTCATACTGCAGTTGCGAAAAGGACATGCGTCGGCGCGCCGTGCGGGCCGCCCGAAGCATGCGTTTCGGAGCAAACGGATATGAACGGACATCGCCTCGCCGGGCTCGCGCTCGGCGTCATCGCCGGGCTGTTCGCCCCGCGAGCGAGCTTCGCCGACGACCTGCGCACCAACCAGTCACTGGTCGAGGCCGGGATCTTCCTCGGCCATGCGGAGACCGAGGCGGCCTTCACCCGTCTCGACGCCGATCGGAAGGAGCAGACCGCCGTGCTCCCGGCGGTCAAGACCTTCGTGGACGTCGGCGCCGCCTCCTATGGCCAGGCGGAGCAGGGCGCTCGCATGGGCTACGGCGGATCGTCCTCTCAACTGCGGCTCGGCCTCGACCGGGAAATCTCGAACGGCGTCGTGGTCGGCGTCATGGCCGGCGGCGGCGCCGGCGACGTCTCGTCCGGCGACCTCAGCGGCGGCACTCTCTCCCAGCATGTCGACGTCTACGGACGTGTGAAGCGGGGCTCGTTGTTCGCAAAGCTTCTGTTCGGCGGATCGATCGTCGGCTTTCGCGCGATCGACCGCGGACCCGACGAGTCCCGCACCTTCGGCCGTTCGGTGAGCCGAAACGTCCGGAGCGCCGCTCAGGTCGGCGGCGACGTCTCGGTGCGAGGCGTCAAGGTCTCGCCCACGCTCGGGGTGGCGCTCTACGCCAACGCTCTCTCAGGTTACCGCGAAAGCGGGGGAGACAACGCCTTCTCCTACAAGTCGCGGCATGCGCAGGCCGCCATCGGCTCGTTCCGGCTGAAGGCCACGCGCGCGTTCCGGATCGACCGGTCGCACAAAGTGGAGTTGCAAGCCTTCGTCGGTGCGGACGAGATGCTCGGCTTCAGCACGGACGCGCTGCGCGCGACATCGCGGTCGACAGGAGCCGTCCGGCAGTCGTGGAAGGGCCACCCCACCGGCCGCGGGGTCGTCGGAGGGGTAGGTCTCGGCACGGCGCTCGCGAAGGGCGTCGAGATGAGCCTCAGCTACGACTACGGCGCGCGCGACGGGTTTGCGACGCATGCCGGCAGGGCGCGTCTCGGCATCTCATTCTGATCACCTGGCCAACAGGCCCGAGAGATCTGCGATCCGACGCGCGGGCGGAAAGTCGGCGTATTCGTCGGGCGCTTCCGTGCGGTTGACCCAGACGGCGCGAAACCCGAACGCCGCGGCGCCTGCGACGTCCCAGCGGTTCGACGACTGGAATGAAATCTCGTGCGGCGCGACGGCGAACCGCTCCTGGGCCAGACGATAGGCGCGAGGGTCGGTCTTGTAGGTCATCAGCCCGTCGACCGAGAGCGTCGCGTCGAGCAGATCGGCCAGCCCAGCCGCCGCAACGGCGGAGGTCAGCATGTCGGGCGAGCCATTGGACAGGATCGCCGTCTTGGCGCCTTGCGCCTTCAGCTTGCGCAGGACGTCCTTCGCCTCGGGATAGGTCGACAGTTCGAGGTAGGCGGCGAGCAGCGCCCGTCGCGCCTCGGCCGACAGTCCGCCGATCCGCGCCCCCGCGACGTCGAGCGCGGCCTCCGTCAGACTCCAGAAGTCCCGGTAGGCGCCCATCAACGCGTAGACCCAGGCGTACTCGAGCTGCTTCGTTCGCCAGAGATCCGACAGGCGCTGCGCGTCGGGGCCGATGAGCTCGCGATGCCGCATCGTGGCCGAATGCACGTCGAACAGCGTCCCATACGCGTCGAACACGTAGACCGGAAAGTCGCGAGGCTCTGAAGCGCCGATCATGCCGTCCTCCATTGCGGCTTCATATGCGAGTGCTGCGGCGCAGCGTATCATCCGATTGTCCATCATGGCGCGGAGGCGGCGCTATGGCACGGTCCGGCCGTCCCCCTAAGTTGAGACAGGCATGACGAACCAAACGACCGAGGCCGCGATGACGCGCGTCGCCACATCTTTCGCCGCAGACTTCGCGACTGCGACCGAAGACGACTGGCGCGCGGCGGCCGAGGCGGCCCTGAAGGGGCGCCCGCTCGAGTCCGTGATCCGCCACCGCACGATGGACGGCGTGGCCGTCGCGGCCATTCGACCCCGAAGCGCGCCGTCTCCGATCCCCGGCCGTGCGCCGGGCTCGCGCTGGATCGCTCTCAGCCGCATCGACATCGCCGACCCTGCGGCCGCGAACGAGCAGGCGCTCGAGGACCTGAACAACGGCGCGTCCGGGCTGGCGCTCGCCTTCCTGACGCCGGGCGACGGCCATGGCGTCGCGGCGGATACGCTGGATCGGCTCGACCAGGCGCTCGACGGCGTGTTGCTGGACCTGGCGCCGCTCTATCTCGAGGTGGTGCCCTTCGAGGGGCGCGCCGCCGCCGCGCTCGTCGCGGCGCTGATCGAACGGCGCGGAATCGCTCCGTCCGACACCTACATCTGTTTCGGCCTCGACCTGCTGCGCGATCTCGCGCGAACGGGCACGCTGCCGCGCTCCTGGAGCGACATGGGCGGCAGAGCGGCCGGCGTCGTCCAAGGTCTGAGGGCGCGGGGCTTTACGGGGCCGGTGTTTTCGATCGACGCCCGCGTCTCCCATGGCGCCGGCGCGACCGACGTGCAGGAGCTTGCGGGGGCGATAGCCTCCGCCACCGAACATGTGCGCGCGTTGGTCGCCAACGGCGTCGACCTCGAAACCGCGGCGGACGCCATGTCCTTCGCGTTCTCCTGCGACGCCGACCAGTTCGCCACCATCGCGAAGCTCCGCGCCGCGCGCCTCCTCTGGGCCGCCTGGCGGAGGGAGAGCGGTCTTCCCGAACGGACTGTGCACATCCATGCCGAGACGTCGCGGCGCATGATGAGCGAGCGCGCGGCGCACACGAACCTCGTCCGCACCACCATCGCGGCCTTCGCCGCAGGCGTCGGCGGGGCGGACTCGATCACGGTGCGACCCTTCACCGACGCTCTCGGAGCCGCGGACGCCGACGCGCGTCGATTGGCGCGAAACGCCCAAGCGATCATTCTGGAGGAGAGCAACGCGCACCGCGTCGCGGATCCCGCTGCGGGCGCGGGCGCGATCGACGGCCTGACCGACGCTCTCGCCGAGACCGCCTGGATGCTGTTCCAGCAGATCGAACGCGACGGCGGCCTGCTTCAGGCGCTGACGTCCGGCTCCTGGCAGGCCCGGATCGCGGACGCCCGCGCCCGCCGCCGCTCCGCCGCCGCAACCCGACGCAGCCCGGTGGTCGGCGTCAGCGAGTTCCCGGAGGCCGGCGAAACGCTTCACGTTCCGCCATCGCCTCCCCACGTGTCGCGGCTGCCGCAGGTGGTTCCGATCGCAGGCGAGATCGGCGAGGACGTCGCCGGCTTCGACGCTCTTGTCGCGGCCTTCCTGAACGGGTCTTCGTTCGCCGACGTCCGCGCGGCGTCCGCGTCGAATCCCAGCGTCTCAGCGACCCCGCTCGACCTCGAGCGCGTCGCGGCGCCGTTCGAGCGCCTGCGCGCCACCAACGAGGCCGCGACGCCGCGCCCGGCGGTTTATCTCGCGCTCGTCGGCCCCATCGCCAGACATTCCGCGCGGGCGGGCTTCGTCCGCAACCTCCTGGTCGCGGGCGGCCTCACGGCGATCGACGGTCCTGCCGGCGCGACGACCGAAGCGAACGTCGCGGCCTGGACGGAGAGCGGCGCGACGCTCGCGATCGTCTGCGGCGCAGACGACGGCTACGCCGAGACCGGACCGGACCTCGTCGCGGCGCTCGCTGCGGCCGGGGCCACCGTCTGGCTCGCCGGTCGCCCCAAGGAGGGGGCCGAGGCTCTTTCCTCGGCGGGCGTCAGCCGTTTCGTCGCGGCGGGCGACGACGCCCTTGCCGTTCTTCATGACGCGACGACGCTTGCATCCGCTCAAAACGCGCCGGCCCTGGGAGGCGTCTCGTGACCGCTCGTCTGCCGGACTTCGCCGCGATTGATTGGCGCCGCCCCGAGACCTCGGCGCCTTCCGCTGTCGCCGCGCCCTGGACCACGCCGGAAGGGATCGTCGTGCCGCCGGTCTATGGGGCGAGCGATCTGGAGGGACTTGAGGGCCTCGACACGTGGCCGGGCCTGCCGCCGTTCATCCGCGGCCCCTATCCGACGATGTACGCGTCCCAGCCCTGGACGATCCGCCAGTACGCCGGCTTCTCCACCGCCGAGGATTCGAACGCGTTCTACCGCGCGAACCTCGCCGCCGGTCAGACCGGCGTGTCCGTCGCGTTCGATCTCGCGACCCACCGCGGCTACGACAGCGACCACCCCCGCGTCGCCGGCGACGTGGGCATGGCTGGCGTCGCGATCGACTCGATCTACGACATGCGGACGTTGTTCGACCGCATCCCGCTCGACAAGATGACCGTCTCGATGACGATGAACGGCGCGGTGCTGCCCGTGCTGGCGCTCTTCATCGTCGCGGGCGAAGAGCAGGGCGTGCCGCAGGAGAAGCTGGCCGGGACCATTCAGAACGACATTCTGAAGGAGTTCATGGTCCGCAACACCTACATCTATCCGCCGGCGCCCTCGATGCGGATCGTCGCCGACATCTTCGCGCACACCTCGCAGCGCATGCCGAAGTTCAATTCGATCTCGATCTCCGGCTACCATATGCAGGAGGCCGGAGCGACGGCCGACCTCGAGCTGGCCTACACCCTGGCCGACGGCGCGGAGTACGTGAAGGCGGGCCTGTCGGCCGGCCTCGACGTGGATCGCTTCGCGCCCCGCCTGTCGTTCTTCTGGGCGATCGGCATGAACGTCTTCATGGAGATCGCCAAGATGCGGGCCGCGCGCCTGATCTGGACGAAACTCATGACGGATCTCGGCGCCAAGAACCCCAAGTCTCTTCCCCTGCGCACCCACAGCCAGACCAGCGGCTGGTCGCTCACCGCGCAGGACGTCTACAACAACGTCATCCGCACCACGCTGGAGGCGATCGCGGCGACGCAAGGGGGAACCCAGTCGCTGCACACCAACTCCTTCGACGAAGCCTTGGCGCTGCCGACCGACTTCTCCGCCCGCATCGCGCGCAACACGCAGCTCGTGCTGCAGATGGAAAGCGGCACGACGCGCTTCATCGATCCCTGGGGCGGCTCGGCCTACGTCGAGAAGCTGACCCATGACCTCGCGACGAAGGCGCTCGCTCACATCGCGGAGATCGACCGGCTCGGCGGCATGGCCAAGGCGATCGAGGCCGGCGTGCCGAAGCTTCGGATCGAGGAGGCGGCCGCGACCACGCAGGCGCGCATCGACTCGGGGGACCAGACCGTCGTCGGCGTCAACGCGTACAAGGTCTTGAAGAACGAGACGCTCGACGTCCGCCAGATCAAGAACGCCGAGGTGCGCGCCGCACAGTTCGCCAAGCTTGAGCGGCTCCGCGCCGAGCGCGATCCGCAACGCGTGGAGGCGGCGCTCACCGCGCTCGAGAACGGCGCGCGCGGCGACGGCAATCTGCTGGCCCTGTCGATCGAGGCGGCCCGCGCGATGGCCACCGTCGGCGAGATCACCACTGCGATGGAGAACGTGTTCGGCCGCCATCGCGCCGAGATCAAGTCGATCTCCGGCGTCTACAAGCGGGAGGCCCGCAACATGGGCGCGATTGAAGAGGTGCAGAAGCTTGTCGCCGCCTTCGAGCGGGCGGACGGCCGTCGGCCGCGTATCCTCGTCGCGAAGGTCGGGCAGGACGGCCACGACCGCGGCCAGAAGATCATCGCCTCGGCCTTCGCGGATCTCGGCTTCGACGTCGACATCGGCCCGCTGTTCGCGACCCCGGAGGAGGCCGCCCGGCAGGCGATCGAGAACGACGTCCACATCGTCGGCATCTCGTCGATGACGGCGGGCCACCTGACGCTGGTTCCGGCGCTGCGCGACGCGCTGAAGAACGAAGGCCGCGAGGACATCATGATCGTGGTCGGCGGCGTCATCCCGCCGGTCGACTATCCCGCCCTGCGCGAGGGCGGCGCCTCCGCGATCTTCCCGCCCGGCACGGTCGTGGCGGACGCCGCGCGTGGGCTGATCGACCAGCTCAACGAACGCCTCGGCTACGCCGGCGCGCAGGCGGCGGAATGATGGGCGAGGGGCGGCCGCGGCGGCGCGCCCCTCGCCCGTTTCAGAGCTTGGCCTTCAGCGCGTCGAGGCCGCTGGAGTAGATGCCGTCGATGGCCTTCTTGGCGTCGGCTTCGCTCGCGCCTTTCGGCGTGAAGGTCGACGTCCAGAGCACCGTCGAGCCCTTCTTGCCGTCGGCCTTCACCGTGAACGTCGACGTGTAGTCGGCGACGGGCAGCGGGCTCTCCACGATCGCGTAGCTGTAGCTGCGCGTCTTGGCGCTCCAGGACAGACGTTTCTCCACGATCGTCCCGCCGCCTTTCAACGACAGCGTGCGGGTCTTCCCGCCGTCGGCGAGGACGCATTTTTCAATCGCGGGGTGGAACGTGCCGATGCCGCAGAAGTCTGGCGAGGCCGTGGTCCAGACCTTCTTCGCGGGGGCGGCGATGTCGATGCTGCGGGTGACCTCGGCGGCGTTGGCGGAACCGTAGGCCAAAGCTGCGGCGACGCCTGCGCCAAAGAGAGTAGCGGTGCGCATGAGACGTTTCTCCAGCGCCGGCGTTCGATGCGCCGGCTGTCGTTGGGATGCGCCCGGCGTTCGCCGGGCGATTCACCCTACGTCAAATCACAATTTCTGGATGGTGCGTCTTTCGCCGAACGACCGACGCTTAGGGCCGAGCGAGGATCGTCGTCTTGCTTGGGGTCTTGGGCTGGACGACCGGCGCGCCGGGCATGGCGGGGCCGCCCACGCGCTCGACCTTCGCGGCGGCCTCGACGCGATCGGCGACGCGTTTCGCGGGGTTCGCCGTCGCGACCGGGGTCGCCTCCTCGAGGCGGTCCCCGATGAACGAGAGCATCGGCGCCAGCTCGGACGACCAGAGCTTCCAGTTATGCTGGCCCGGAACCACGTGATAGGTCACCGGAATCTTGGCCGTGGCGAGCGCCCGGTCGAAGGCGTTGTTGCCGGCCAGCAGGATTTTGATGTCGTCGTCGCCGACGCTCATGTAGAGCGCGGGCGCATCGGCGGCTGCGGCGTCGGTCGAGAGGCTCCGCCACGGGCTTGCGGCGTTGAACGCCTTGGGATCGAAGCTCGCGCCGAAGGCGCGGCCGAACAGCCCGAGCTGAAACGCCGGGAAGTCGCTCGCCGATTTCACGTCCGGGAACAGCGCGCCGGAGAGGCTGCCGGCGGCGACGAAGCGGTCGGGCTCCAGCAACGCGAAGCGCAGCGCTCCGTAGCCGCCCATGGAGTAGCCTGCGATCGCGCGGCCTTCGCGCGAAACGATGGTCCGGTACTTGGCGTCGACGCCGTCGATGAGGTCGTCGAGCAGAGCCGTTTGCCAGCGTCCGGTGACGTCGTTGTCGACGTACCAGCCCTTCTTTCCCGACGGCGTGACGATGATCGAGGGCGGCAGCTTGGCGGTGGCGATCAATTCGTCGGCGACATCCTGCAGGTCGCCGTCGTCAAAAAAGGAGCGTTCGTCGCCGCCGAAACCGTGCAGAAGGTAAACAACAGGGTAACGTCGGGTTTCTCCGGAGTAGCCTGCGGGCAGGTAGACCGAGTAGCGCACGGGCTGGCCGAGAGCCGCGCTCGGCATCTCGAGGCCTCGCTCGACGATCGATCCGTCGGCGTGAAGCGCGCCGCTGCTCCCGAGCCCGAGCGCAAGGATCGTGAAAGCGAGCAGGCGCTTGATCATCCGGGTCTCTCTGGCGGGTGTGGAATTACCTCTCGCCATGACGCATAGCAAAAGCGCCGGACCGCGCGCAACCCATCGAACTCCGGATGTGAGCGAACGAAAAAGGGCGGCCCGAAGGCCGCCCCGCATGTCGTTTGTCCGGCTCACTTCGCCTCGGAGTAGAGCTTCTCGACGTACTCCCAGTTCACCAGGTTCTCGATGAACGCCTTGAGGTAGTCGGGACGGCGGTTGCGGTAGTCGATGTAGTAGGAGTGCTCCCACACGTCGACGCCGAGCAGCGGGACCGCGCCGTGGATCAGTGGGTTCTCGCCGTTCGGGGTCTTCATGATCTCGAGCTTGCCGCCCTTCAGCGCCAGCCACGCCCAGCCGGAGCCGAACTGGCCCTTGCCGGCGTCCTGGAAGTCGGTCTTGAACTTCTCGACGCCGCCGAGGTCCTCGGTGATCTGCTTCTCGAGCGCGCCGGGGATCGCTCCGCCGCCGTTCGGCTTCATCCACTGCCAGAAATGGACGTGGTTGTAATGCTGGGCGGCGTTGTTGAAGAGCGGGGCGTTCTTGCCGTGGCTCTGCTTCACCACCTCCTCGAGGGTCGCGCCTTCGAGGCCGGAGCCTTCGAGCAGCTTGTTGCCCGTCTCGACATAGGCGTTGTGGTGCTTGTCGTGATGAAACTCCAAGGTTTCCTTGGACATGTAGGGCTGCAGCGCGTCGTAGGCGTAGGGCAGCTCGGGCAGCTTGAACGACATCGAGCAATCTCCAGGATGAAAGGTCTCTGGGCTCTCGCGTCCGGCCGCGACGACGGCGTTCGCGGGAGCGTGCCGGCGGTACATAGGCGGCGGCTCCGGCGCCGGCAACGTGGAACGCCGATTTCCGATGTAAAATGCGGTTAGGTCCTGCATTTTACCTCGCGATAACCATGGCGGCCTGAGAGTCGCGAGAGAATCAATCGGAGGACGGAGGTCCCGCGCATGTCCGTCGTTCTCTATGTTTTCGGAGCCGCTCTGCTGGTGTGGAGCGCCTTCCTCATGCTGACCGGCGGCATGGTGGCGACCCTCGACATCGCCGCCGGCCTTGCGGGTTCCGGCGTGTTCGCGCTGGGCCTCGGGGCGGTCGTGGCCGCTCTCGAACGGCTGACGCGGGCGGTCTCCACGACGGCCCAGCTGCGCGCCCTTCCGGGCGTCGTGCAGGCCGCGGCGCACCATGAGGAGCCGCCGGCGGACGCGCCGCGCGCTCCCGAACCGCGCCCGTTCACGCCGCCGCCCTCGCGCCCTGTGGTGAAGGCTCAGAAGCCGCGGCGCGAACCGACGCTGGAGAAGACGCCCGCCGCCCGGTCCCCCGAAGTTGCGCCGCCGGTCGTGGTGGCGCCGATCCTTGGCGGCGGCCTTTCCCGGACCGCGTGGGACGAGGAGCCCACGGCGCCGGCGCCCGAGCGGAACGAGCCGCCCGCAGAGGTCCTCGAGCCGGCTGGGTCGGACCTCGCCGCGGCGCCCGAACCCGAACCCCAGTCGGCGCCGATCGCCGAACAGGCGCCGGAGCCGGTCAAGAAGGAGGCGCGCGTTCCGGAGTGGCTGGCCCGGGCCCGCGCCCGGCGCGAGGCCAAGACGGTCGAGGACGGCGGAGCCTCGTCCTCGGCGCCCGATCTGGGCGCGCCGGTCGCGCCGATCGCCGTGGCGGCCGCCGCCGTGGCCGTGGTCGACACGGCGGAGGCGTTCGAGCCGTCGCCGGAGCCCCATTCTTTTGCGGAAGACGTTGTCGACGAGCCCGCGCCCCCGGCGCCCGAGGAGGCTGAGCCGGCGGCATATGATCCCTCGGAGGTCGTCGTCCGGGAGGGCGAGCACAACGGCGTCATGTACCGCTTCTTCGAGGACGGCTCGATCGAGGCCCAGACGGACCACGGCGCCCGCCGCTTCGCCTCGATCGAAGATCTGCGCACCACCATCCTGGCCGCGCGGGGTCGCCTCGACGACGAGCTCGATGGCGCGAGGGACGTCGATGTGACGGACCCTGTCGCCAACGAGGACGTCTCCGAGCCCGTGGAGCCTGCCGCCGCAGAGGCCGCTGAGACCGACCCGCTACCGGAACCGAAGATCGAGAGCGAGGCCGGCGAGACGCCTGAGGCCGCCGCCGAGACCCCGCCAGCGCCGGAACCCGAAGACCCATTCGAGGCGGCGCTCGCCGCGCTCGAGGGTGGCCCGCGCGATACGGCGCGGTCGCTGCGCGGCGACCGCGCCACGTGAGGCCAAAACGCCGAAGGGACGAGCGTGGTGACGCCGTCCCTTCGGGCCTTCCGCTTCGGTCAGTTCGCCGTCGTCATTCGGCGTAGACGCCCGCCGCCTTGATGACGGGGCTCCAGCGGTTGATCTCCGCGGTCACATGGGCGCGCAGCGCGTCCGGATTGGCGCGTTCGGGCGCGGCAGGGACGGCGCCCAGGCCCGCGAGCTTCGACGTCACCTCCGGGTCCTTGAGGGCGGCGTTCAGCGCGGCGACCAGCTTGTCGACCACCGGCTTCGGCGTGCCCTTGGGCGCGAACATCCCGTACCAGATGCTGAGCTGGAACCCCTTCAGGCCCGCCTCTTCGGCCGTCGGCAGGTCGGGCAGGATCGCGGCCCGCTCCGGGCTCGTCACGGCGTAGGGCTTGATCGAGCCGGACTTGATCGGCGAGACGACGTTGATGGTCTGGTCGCAGATGAAGTCGAACTGGCCGCCGATCAGATCGTTCATCGCCGGTCCCGAGCCCTTGTAGGGCACGGTCGTCACCTTGGTCTGGATCGCGCTGAAGAACATCAGTCCGCACAGATGCGAGGCCGAGCCGATGCCGGCGTGGCCGTAGGTGACGTCCTCCTTGTGAGCTTTGACGTAGGCCACGAACTCGCCGAAGTCCTTCGCCGGGAAGTCCTTCTTGGCCACGAACGCCATCGGCAGGTCCGCCACCACGCCGATCGGCTGGAAATCCGTCTCGGTGTCGTAGCGGAGCTTGCGGTAAAGGGACGGGTTGGTGGCGTGGCTGACGTGGTTCATCAGCAGCGTGTAGCCGTCGGGGTCCGAGCCCGCGACGCGCGCGGAGCCGATGGTGCCGCCCGCGCCGGCGGTGTTCTCGATCACGACCGGCTTGCCGAGCACCTTGCCCATGCCCTGGCCGACGATGCGCGCCAGCGTGTCGCCGGGGCCGCCGGCCGAGTAGGGCATGACCAGGGTGACGAAGCGGTTGGGGTAGTCTTCCGCGGCCGCGCCGGTGGCGAGGCAGGCGAGGGCGAGAGCGGTCAGCGTGCGGCGTATCATCGGGCGTCCTCCAGCTTTTTGTTGATTATCGAGCGGTCTCAAGGCGAGGGCCGACGCGGCCCGAGCGCTCCAGCGCGCGGTCGACCATCTGCGGCGCTAGGCCGAGATAGTTGGCCGGGTCCGTCAGCCGATCGATCGCGGGGCGGTCGAAATGGCGGGTGACCTCGTCCTCCCGGGCGAGCGCCTCGGCGAGCGTTCCCCCGCCTTCGTTCACGGCGCGGCAGGCGGCGTAGACGACGTCGTGCGCCTGCTGGCGGCCAATGTGCGGGGCAAGCGCCATCATGGCGGCTTCGGCGACGATCAGGCCGCGGCTGATCCCGAGGTTCTTGCGCATCTGCGCGTCGTCGACGATCAGGCCGCCCAGCGCGAACTTCGCCTGGTTGAGGGCCCCCGCCGTCAGCACGAAGCTCTCCGGCAACGCGATCCATTCGGCGTGCCACGGGCCGGTGGCGCGCTCGAAATCCTGCACCATGGCGTCCAGCATCAGGCCGGCGTGCTGCCGCACGGCCTTCGAGGCCGCGAGCATCAGCTCGGAGGAGATCGGGTTGCGCTTCTGCGGCATCGTCGAGGAGGCGCCGCGCCCGGTGACAAAGGGTTCGTAGAGCTCGGCGAACTCGGTCGAGGCCATGATCATGACGTCGAGCGCGATCTTGCCGAGCGAGCCGGTGATGAGGGCCAAAAGGTTCAGCGTCTCCGCCAGCCCGTCGCGCGCCACGTGCCAGGTCGAGGCGGGAACGTCGAGGCCAAGCTCCGCGCAGAGCGCCTCCTGCACCTCGAGACCCTTGGTCCCGAGCGAAGCCAGCGTGCCGGCGGCGCCCGCGAACTGCCCGACGAGCACGCGCGGCTTCAGCTGTTCGAGGCGCTCGGCGTGCCGATCGAACATGGCGAGCCAGATCGCCGCCTTGTAGCCGAAGGTGACGGGGAGGGCCTGCTGGAGGTGGGTGCGGCCCGCCATCGGCGTGTCGCGGTGCTTGCGGGCGAGGTCGGCGAGGATGGCCCGCAGCTCCGCGACGTCCTCGGCGACGATCTTTAGCCCCTCGCGCACCTGCAGCACGACGGCGGTGTCCATGATGTCCTGGGTGGTCGCGCCCCAGTGCACATAGCGCCCGGCGTCGCCGCACTGCTTCACCAGCTGATGCACCAGCGGCAGGATCGGGTAGCCGACGATGTCGGTTTCTTCGCGCAGCAGGTCGAGGTCGAGCGCCTCGGCGCTGCAGCGGGCCGCGATTTCGGCGGCGGCGTCCGCCGGGATCACCCCGCAGCGCGCTTCCGCCTTGGCCAGCGCCACCTCGACCTCGACGTAGCGGCCGATCAGGGCGTGGTCCGAAAACACGCCGCGCATGCGCGGCGTGCCGAAGGCGTCGCGGAACAGGATGGAGTCGATCGCCGTGGTGGCTGAGGGGCGAGGCGAGACGGACACGGGCGCACTCCAGATCTGCAAATCGTCGCCATTGATATGTCCGGACAAATATGCCGTCAATATGTCCGGACATAATAAGCGGGTGGCGTCGGTCGCGGCCCGCGTGGCAAGAACCGAGGATGAGCGGGACCCGATACGCCGAGATCGCCGACGACCTGACGCAGCAGATCGCCGCCGGGCGGTTCGCCGTGGGCTCGCTGCTGCCCACGGAGCTCGAGCTCAGCGCGCGCTACGGCGCAAGCCGGCACACGGTGCGCTCGGCGCTCGATGCGCTGCAGGGGCTCGGGCTGGTGTCGCGACGCAAGAAGGTCGGCACGCGCGTCGAAGCCGCCCGGCCGCCGGACCGGTTCCGGCAGTCGCTGACCTCGGTCGAAGACCTCGTGCAGTTCGGCGAGGCGCATCGGCGCGACGTGCAGGACATCGCGGAGGTGGTCGCGGACCGCGCGCTGGCCGACGAGCTCGGCTGCGAGGTCGGACGCCGCTGGCTGCGGATCTCGAGCCTCAGGTGGGGCGACGCGGCGAAGCCCGATCCGGTCGGCTGGACGGACGTCTATGTCGACGCGTCCTACGCGGATCTGGGCGAGGCCGTCCGCGCCTCGCCGGGCGTCCTGATCAGCCATCTTGTCGAGGAACGCTACGGGCGACGCGTGGCCGAGATCCAGCAGGACGTCCAGGCCGCGACGCTGCCGGAGGCCGTCGCCAGGGCGCTTGGGGCAGAGCCCGGCGCGCCGGCGCTGCGGATCATCCGCCGCTACGCGGACGCGGCTAGGGCGGTGTTCGAGATCTCCTCGACCCTTCACCCGGCCGGCCGCTTCACGCTGTCCAGCCGCCTGAAGCGCCAGGCAGGCTGACAGCCGCCCTCAGTCGGTCGGGAAGCGGTCCGCGACGACCCCGGCGTCGGGATGACCGACGGCGGCGAGCGCGAAGGCGTAGGCCAGCGCCACCTCCTCCAGCCGGTCGAAGCGGCCGGACGCGCCCCCGTGGCCCGCGTCCATGTTGGTGCGGAGCGCGATCGGCCGGCGCGAGGTGGTCGCCTCCCGCAGACGGGCGATCCATTTCGCGGGCTCCCAGTAGGTGACGCGCGGATCGGTGAGGCCCGCGAGCGCGAGGACGGCGGGGTATGGGCGCGGCGCGACGTTGTCGACCGGGCTGTAGCTCATGATCCGTTCGAAGGCCTCCCTGTCGCGGATCGGGTCGCCCCATTCCGGCCATTCCGGCGGCGTGAGAGGCAGCGTGTCGTCCAGCATCGTCGTCAGCACGTCGACGAAGGCGACCTCCGCCATCACGGCCGCGAACAGGTCCGGTCGGAGATTTGCGACCGCGCCCATCAGCATGCCGCCGGCCGAGCCGCCGTGGGCGACAATGCGGGCTTTGGCGGTGAAGCCCTGCGCGACCAGCGCCTCGCCGGCGGCGATGAAGTCGGTGAAGGTGTTGGTCTTCTTCGCGAGCTTGCCGTCGAGGTACCAGCCCCAGCCCTTCTCCGTGCCGCCGCGGATGTGGGCGATGGCGTAGACGAAGCCGCGGTCCACCAGCGACAGCCGCCCGCCCGAAAACGACGCGGGGATCGAGATGCCGTAGGCGCCGTAGCCGTAGAGCAGGCATGGCGCGGAGCCGTCGAGCGCGAGGCCCTTGCGGTGCGCCACCGTGACCGGAACCAGCTCGCCGTCCGGCGCCGGCGCCAGGATGCGCCGGACGACGTAGGCGTCCGGATCGTGGCCGGAGGGCACCTCCTGCCGCTTGCGCAGGGTGCGTTCGCGGGTCGCCATGTCGTAGTCCCAGGTCTCCGCCGGAGTCGCGGGCGACGAATAGGAGAACCGGGTGAGGTCGACGTCGAAGGTCGGGCCGGCGGCGACGCCGAGCGAATAGGCCTCCTCGTCGAAGGCGATGGCGTGCTCCTCCCCGTCCGTCAGCGCGCGCACGACGATCCGGGGCAGGCCGTCCTCGCGCTCCAGCCGCACGAGATGCCGCGCGGTCACGGCGTGGTCGAGCACGTAGACGCCCGGCCGGTGCGGCACGAGGTCGACGGCCGGAGCCGCCTCCGGCGCGACCGCCGGCAGCACCGAGAGCTTGAAGTCGACGGCGCCGTCCGCGTTGGTCCGGAGGATCAGCGCGGACTTCCCGTCGAGGTCGGGGTGATGGTCGAGCTCGTAGCGCACGCCGGTCTCGCGCTTCAGAACCAGGCGCGGGGCGTTGTCGAGCGACGCGCGGTCGATGAGATGGGCTTCGGTGGTGTCGTGGTCGGAGATCGTGACGACGCAGAAGGCGCCGGACCGCGTCTCCTCGACGCCGACGAACCAGCCCGGCTCCGGCTCGCGGAAGACGAGCTCGTCGGCCGCGACCTCGGTCCCGAGCCGGTGGCGCCAGACCTCGAGCGCGCGGTGCTGCGCGTCCAGCCGGACGTACCAGAACCCGGCGCCGTCCGCCGACCACACCGCCGCCCCGGTGGCGTCAGGGACGACGTCGGCGAGGTCCTGGCCCGTCGCGA
This sequence comes from Methylopila capsulata, assembly GCF_016907975.1. Taxonomy (GTDB): domain Bacteria; phylum Pseudomonadota; class Alphaproteobacteria; order Rhizobiales; family Methylopilaceae; genus Methylopila; species Methylopila capsulata. Next base: position 887,814 of record NZ_JAFBCY010000001.1, on the reverse strand, counting down.
GGTCGCGCACGCGGATGGTCAGGAACTCGGAGCCCGCGTCGTCGGCGCTCCAGGCGAGCAGGGCGTGATCGGGCGAGGCGCTCCAGCTTCCGAACTGGAAGAAGGCGCGGCCCTCCGCGAGGGCGTCGCCGTCGAGCAGGATCGCCTCGGCGTCGTTCCCGCCCGCGGGGGTCCGCACGATCAGCGGATGCTGGCCGCCGGTCCGGTAGCGCACCGCGTAGTCGAACGGGCCGTCGCGCACGGGAACGGACGAATCGTCTTCCTTGATTCGGCCGCGCATCTCGGCGACCAGCGCCTCCTTCAGCGGGTCGAGCGGCCCGAGCAGCGCCTTGGCGTAGGCGTTCTCCGCCTCGAGATAGGCGCGGATGTCCGCCGGCAGCGTCTCCGGCCGGCGCATGACCTCCTGCCAGTTGTCCGCGCGCAGCCAGGCGTAGGGGTCGTCCAGCGCGAGGCCGTGGAACGCGCGGGAGGTCGGGCGACGCTCCGCGCGCGGCGGCGTGAGCCCTTCGACGGAGGTCATGGCGACTGCCTCTCAAAGCCAGGAACGCCCGGAAGGCGGGCGGCGCACGCTAGCGGCAGCCGGCAAGAGCGGCAAGGAGAAGCGCGCGACGTATTGAAATGCGGCGTAATGTTGGCAGCGGCGACATGACGAGCCGCAGTCATCATAAGCGTTCACAAACAAAACATGCCGATTGGCGCGAGAGAACTTGCCTGTTAGCCGCAGATTGTCTATCTAGCGAGAAGTCTTGCGGGGACGGTCCGATCAGCGCCTGAGTCGAAGCGTTCGCCAACGGAAGCAAGCACGTCATCAAAAGCGCGGCGACTGGCCGGTGCGCCTCTCAAGGCCCGCGCAAAACGCATGGATGCGGGATTACATGAGCGACGACGTCATCTCTGACAGCTACATCGAACTGGCCGCTGAAATCGTGTCGGCTTACGTCAGCAACAATTCGGTCGCTCCGGCCGATCTTCCCGTGCTCATCAACGAGATCCACGGCGCGCTGGCGCGCATCTCGACCGGCGTGGCCGAGCCGATCGCCGAGGCGCTCAAGCCGGCCGTGCCGGTGAAGAAGTCCGTGACGTCGGATTTCATCATCTGCCTGGAGGACGGCAAGAAGTTCAAGTCGCTGAAGCGTCATCTGCGCACGCAGTACGACATGAGCCCGGAAGAGTATCGCGAGAAGTGGGGCCTGCCGTCGGACTACCCGATGGTGGCGCCGAACTACGCCGCGGCGCGTTCCGAGCTCGCGAAGAAGATGGGCCTCGGCCAGCAGCGCGGCAAGCGCGGCTAAGCCCCAGGTTCGACTGATCTTACGCCGACGCCGCCCGGTCCCGCCGGGCGGCGTTTTCGTTTGCGCGATCTCACGCGAGGCCGTCCGCGGACGTCTCGGCCGCATAGGCCTGCGCCAGCGCGATGTGACGGTTGAGGTCGTAGGTCCAGCAGCGGTCGCGGCCCCGGCGGCGCTCCGCCTCCAGCGCCGCGGCGAGCCTGTCGACGATGGCCTGTCGGGTCTCGCGCGACGGCGTCTCGAGGTCGCCCGGCGCGCAGGGGATCAGCCGCGGCAGATGGCGCCTCCGGTCGTAGGCTTCGGCGCCGGCGCGGACGACGGCCTCCAGGCCTTTGTGCGCCGCCGCCTGCAGCGCCGTCGCCCGCCGTCCGTGATCCACGCCCCGTCCCGCATCTTTCCAGCCGCCTTCGCTCATCGCTTCGTCTCCCATGCCCGGTCCGAAACCCAGGGTCGGCGAAACGCATCCGCTGGACAAGAAAAAAATCCTATATCAAACTCAAAATCCTAATCTGGGAGAGAGACGATGGCGGATGGACACACTGGACGGCGCGGCGCTGGCAAGGCGAAGGCAGCGGCCGCCAAGCGGGCGGGGGACACGCCGACCTCGACGCTGCGGGCGCTCGCGCGCGTGGTCGCCGCCGCGCCGCCCGGCGCCGGGGAGGGGAGCGGCGTCGAGGGCCTGATCGCGGAAGGCTGGGCCGTTCGAGACGACGAAGGCCGCCCCGTCGCAACGGCGGCGGGACGCGCCCGGCTGGCGCGCGAGACCGGCGGGGCCGACGGCTTCCGGGCCCAGCACCTGACGCTTGGCCGCCGCACCGTGGAGGTCGACGGGGTGGCCCGCGAGGTCGACGTCGATCTCGATGAGAGCCCGCTCGCCTGGCTCGCGCGGCGCAAGGGTCGTGACGGCCGCCCGTTGATCTCCGCCAGCGAGACCCTCGCGGGCGAGCGTCTGCGGGCCGACTTCACGCGCGGCCAGATGACGCCGCGCGTGACGGCGAACTGGGAGGCCTCGATCGCGAGCGGCCGCCGCGGCGGCGCGGGCGCCGGGGTCGATCTCGCCGAATCGGTTGTCGCCGCACGCGGAAGGGTCTCCAAGGCGCTGGCGGGAGTCGGGCCCGAGCTCAGCGGCGTGCTCGTCGACGTCTGCTGCCTGCTGAAGGGTCTCGAGGCGGTGGAGCGGGAGCGGAGCTGGCCGGCGCGGGGCGGAAAGCTCGTGCTCGGGTTCGCGCTCAAGGCGCTGGCGCGGCACTACGGCTACGCGGAAGCGGCCGAAGGTCCCGCCCGCGACGGGACGCTCGCGGCGTGGCGGGGCGAAGGCGCGCGTCCGACCCTCGACGGCGCGCCCGAGGGCTCATGACGCCGCGTGCGAGGCTCCGACGCCGCTCGCCGCGGCAGCCTCGCGCTTGATGCGCTCGACCATGGAGCGAAGCCCGTTCGAGCGTTGCGGCGTCAGGTGCTCGCGGAGCTTGATGCGCTCCATCACCTCGCCGGCGTCGGTCGCGAGGATCTCGCGCGCCCGCTTGCCGGAGTAGAGCGCGACCATCACGGCGACGAGGCCCCGCACGAGATGGGCGTCGCTGTCGCCGCGGAAGGTGAGGACGGGGTTGTCGCCCTCGCCGACGTCGGTTGCGAGCCAGACCTGGCTGGCGCAGCCCTGGACTTTGGTGTCGGGCGTCCGGTCGGCGTCGGCCAAGGGCGCGAGTTCGCGGCCGAGCTCGATGAGGTAGCGGATCCGCTCCTCCCAATCGTCGATGAACTCGAAGCCCTCGATGATCTCGTCGATGTTCTGCGCCACGGCCGCGTCCTCGTCAGTCCCCCGCGAGGTAGTCGCTTCCCGCACCGTCTGCAAAGGAAAACGGGCGCTCGCGGCCGCCTTCGCCACAAGCCAAGGCGGCGCGACTCAGGCGGACGGGGAGGCGGGGCCGCGCCAGGAGGGCTTGCGGTCGGCGGGGGTGAGCGTGTCGCGCCCGCTCGCTGCCGTCGAAGCGGCTTTCGCCGGCGTCGCCGGCGCGCCCTCGCTTCCAAGGTAGTCCTGGATCATCGCGGCGCCGTTCCGGGCGCGGTCGCTCATGACCTGCAGCGCCTTGGAGCCGACGTCGCAGGCGTCGGGCTGACGCTCGCAGAAGCTGCGCATGTCGGAAATCGTCGCTCCCGCCGCCGCGAGGGCCGCCATCGCGTCGATCGACGCGCGCTCCTCCGCGTTCGGGCCGTCGCCCTTCATCGCGCCGCCGAGCGGGAGCACCAGCAGCAGCACCGAAATCCAGAACGCTGTGCGGATGAGAAACATCATGAGGCTCCTGCCTGCCGTGGATCCCTGCGGTCTTGCGCGCTTGCGGAGATAAGGGTCCGCGCGTCTTCGCCGTCGATGTCAGGACGATAGCAGGATCGTTCTAAACCTCGTTCAACGAGGTCTTTCAACTTGCGACGCCTGCGTTCACGTTTCAGCAAGTTTTCATCAAGGTTTCGGAAAGTCATGAGGCGTTGCTGCGACCATCGCGCCATCGTCAACGCTTTACAGCCGGGATCGGGCTGGTTTTAGCGTTCCGTTTAAACCTCGGGAGCCAATCTGTTCGTCGAAACGAGGCCCGGGACCAGCGTCGCGCCGGGCCGCCCGTCGCTTCTGCGACGGCAGTCGGAGTACGAGTCTTTGCGACACATCGGCGCCATGAAAGCGGTCCTGGAGCACGTCGCCGGTTGGGTTCACCCCTCCGTCGCCGACGATGCGCTTGCGTCCGCCCGGCACCGCGCCTTCCTGCTGTCGCACATCCTGGGCGGCGTCGCGCCGTTCGCGGCGCTTCCCGGCCTGCTCGCGTCCGGCCACGCCGCGTCGCCGCTGGAGCTGGCGGCGTTCTGCTGGCTGCTCGCGCCCATCCTGATCGCGCTCAACCTCTCCCGCTCCGGCGATCTGGTGCGCGCCCACACGCTGTCCGCCCTCTCGATCGTCGTTCTGGTGGTCGCCGTGTCGCTGTCGACGGGAGGGCTCGCGTCGATCGCTCTGCCCTGGCTCGTCCTTGCGCCGCTCGAAGCCGGACTGTCCGGCTCCCGCCGCGCCGTGGGCGTCGCCATCGTGGCGGCCGCGGGAGCGGTGGCGCTGCTGCTCGGTCTCAACGTCGCCGGGCTGACGCCGACGGCGGAGCCGGTGGGGCCCGTCCTGACGGCGCTCGGCGTGTTCGGGGCGAGCGTCTGCGCGCTCGCGCTTGCGCTCCGCGCGGCGGAAAGCGTCGGCGAGGGTGACGCGCTGAGCCGCGCCGGCCGGGCGCGGTTCGAACTCTTCGCCGGCGCCGTCAGCGATCTCGTGACCCGCCACGCGCCGGACGGAACGGTGACCTTCGCGTCCCCCGCCGCTGCGGGCCTGCTTGGGGTCGCTCCGCGGGAGCTCGTCGGGCGCGGCCTGTTCGACCGCATCCACATCGGCGACCGCCCCGCCTTCCTGCATGCGCTCGCCGCCGCCACGCGGGGCGCCGAAACGACCATCGAAATCCGCGCGCGCCGCGCCGCATCGGGCGAGGGCGCCCGGAGCCCGGAACCCTTCGTGTGGCTGGAGATGCGCGCGCGCCCCGCGCCGGCCGATCTCGGCGACGCGCCTGTGCTCGCGGCCTTCCGCGACGTGTCCGACCGCAAGGCGCATGAGGAGGCCTTGCTCGCCGCGCGACAGGACGCGGACCGCGCCAGCCTCGCAAAGACCCGCTTTCTCGCGACCATGAGCCACGAGCTGCGCACGCCGCTCAACGCCATCATCGGATTCTCAGAGATTCTGACCGACGAGCGCCTCTGCCGGCTGGAGCCGGCGCGCCGGTCGGATTACGCAGCGCTGATCCATCAGTCCGGCCTTCACCTGCTCGACGTGGTCAACGGCATCCTCGACATGTCGAAGATCGAGACCGGCTGCTTCGCGGTGTTCCCGGAGCCCTGCGAGGTCGGGCCTGTCGTCGAGCATTGCCTTGGCATGGTGGCGCTGAAAGCGGAGGCGGCCGGGGTGCGGCTCGCCGCGGAGGTCGCGCCCGGACTGCCGCCGGTGGTGGCGGACCCGCGCGCGCTGACCCAGATGGCGCTGAACCTGCTCTCCAACGCCATCAAGTTCACCCCCCGCGGCGGTGCGGTGACGCTCGAGGCCCAGGCCAGCGGACGCGTGTTCACCCTGGCTGTGCGCGACACCGGCTGCGGCATCGCGCCCGAGCACATCAACCGCCTGGGCGAGGCGTTCTTCCAGGCGAGCGGCGCGCTGGATCGCCCGCACGAGGGCTCGGGTCTGGGCCTTTCGGTGGTGCGGGGGCTCGTCGAGCTTCACGGCGGCCGGCTGGCGATCGAAAGCGTGGTCGATCGCGGCACCAAGGTCAGCGTTCACCTGCCGCTTGGCGCGGCCTCCGCGCCGCGAGGCGGCCGCGCCACGCTCGACGCACAGGAGATGAGACAGAGTGCCTAAGCCCTCCGCACGCTCCTTCGCTCACGACAGCTTCGGCGACCGCCCCGCCCGCGCAGGGATCGCCGACCTCGTCCGCCGCCGTCCGGTCGACGTCCTCGCCGGGCTCGTCGCGGGGGCGGGCGTCGCCACCATTCTGGTCAACGCGCTGCTGCTGCAGGAGGGCCGCCACCCGGCGCCGTTCTTCGGCGAGCACCCGGCCGTAACGCCGGCCGCGGCGCCGGCGCGGCCGACCCCCCAACGGAGCGAACTGGTCGCGCAGATCCAGGAGGCGCTGCGCGCGCGGGGCGAGTACGACGGTCCTGTCGACGGCCTGATGGGCGCGCGCACCGCGGCGGCGATCGCGTCGTTCGAGCGTGGCGCGGACCTGCCCGTGCACGGGGAGCCGAACGATCGCGTGCTCGCGGCGCTGCTGATCGCCCCGGCGAAGCCCGCGCCGGCCCCCGCGGCGAAGCCTTCGGCCGCGCTTCGGACGCCTGTGCCTGCGCCTGCGCCGTCGCCCACTGTCACGGGCTCCACCAGCGTCGCCTCGCCAAAGCTGATGGCGGTGCAGCGGGCCCTGTCCAAGCTCGGTTACGGACCGGTCGCCAGCGACGGCAAGATGGGCGCCGCCACCCGCAACGCGCTGCAGGAGTTCGAGCGCGACCGGAAGCTGCCAGTGACGGGCGAGCCCAACCCGCAGACGCTGCGCCAGCTTCAGGCCGTGTTCGGCGCGCCGCTGGAGTGAGCGCGCGCGAAAAGGCGTCGACATGAGCTCCCGGCTCACCTCGGACTTCTGGGTCGCGGCCTATGTCAGGCGCTGCCATCTGGCCGGGGCCTACGCGCTGGTGCGCCGGCGCGGCTCGCCCGAGGCGGGGGCGATCTTCCTCGTGATCGATCGTCTGGACGGTCGCAACGATCTCTATGCGCCCGCGCCCCAGGCCGAGGTGGAGAACGCCCGCGCGCGGACCTTCGAGCGGGTGGCGGAGGGCGTCGACGGCCTGGCGGTCGAGGAGCGCCTCGCCCGCGAGCTCCGGTTCGACTCGGACGTATGGATCATCGCAGTCGAAGACCGGGACGGCCGGGCTTTTCTTGACGACGGCCTTTGAGCGACCACTCAGCGCGAGCGGCCCGATTCCTTCGTGCGTGCGATGACGGGCCGGCGTAGGCGCGGCGCCGATCGGATCTGACCGGCGCGCTCGGGCGTTCCCGACGGATCGAACATCGGCTCGTGGCGAGGGGCGACAGTCGCGGATTCGACGCCCGTGATGGCCGCCACCAACTCGACCGCGGCGGCACGAGGCGTGGCGTCGGCGATCTCCACCAGATCGAAGAACCGGGGCACGGACTGCGCGATCTCGGGCTGGGCGACGAGCAGCGCGCGCGCGATCGCGTCGCGATCGAGGCCGACCGCCCGCAGCATGAGAACGAAGGGTTCGCCGCTTGGCTCGGCGGTCAGCTGCGCGGCGACAGCGGGCGTGAGGCCGAGAGCGTCGGCGATCGCTTCGGCCACGAGCCGCTGGCTGCCGCTCTGGGCGGCGGCTTCCAGGATGGCGGCGTCGACGAGATCGCTCGTGCGCAGGCTGCGCACGCCCAGCGGCGGACGGCTGGGCCGTTCGGAAAGCGCGGCGCGGATCGCGACGCGCTGTTCGGGATTGGCCATGAGGTAGAGCGGGGCGAGGGCGGCGCGATCGTAGTCCTCCCGCCGCAGCAGCGCCGCGGCCAGCGTCGGCGCGCCGAGGGCTCGCGCCACGAGGGCTGCGAGCGTGGCGTCCGACGGCGTCGCGGCGGGGTTCGCCACGAGCGTCTCCAGCACGAGGTCGTCCGGGTGGTGCGCAAGCAGCCGCACCATGTCTCCGTCGACGTCGGACCGGCGCGCCACCGCGCAAGCCTCCAGCACGCCGCCGTCGAGCGCGAGGCTGAGAAGCAGCGTGCGGGGAACGCGCGGGAACCGCGCGATGATGGGAGCTGCGACCTCCGGGGCGTCGTCGAGCAGCCGCGCGATCAGGCTCGCCGGCGCCCGGTCGTCCTCGGCGAGCTTGCGGGCCACGATGGTTCGGGTTTCGGCATCCACCACGTCGAGCAGCTGCAGCGCAAGCTCTTCGTAGCGCGCGGTCTCCTCGGGCGCGTGATGCGCCTTCTGCACGTAGAGGTCCGTCAGCACGCGGACCAGCGTCGGCCGGACGTCGACGCCCTCCTGCCGGGACAGGCGTTCGAGCGTTTCGATGGGCAGCAGGTCGTCGCTCATCGCATCCGTCCGTGGGGAGCCGCAGCCAAGGGAAAGGGCCGGCTGTCTCCTCCGGAACCTAGGATGGACATGGTTAGCGCTGCGTTAACCGTCCCGTCCCGGCACACGTCGCGATCGCGCGGTAAAGCCGGAAGTTGTGGTCTCGCGGCAACAGTTCGGGCCGCCCGCGTCAGACCGCTGCGTCGGTAACAACTCGTTAACCACGGTGATCGCTGAATGAGGACAGAAGGCCTGCGGACGGCCGGTCCGCCTCAAGGCCGCGATCGAACCGAACCCCCTCTTGGCAGGGAGCGTCCCTATGGGCCTCGTGCTCGCATTCCAGTCTCAGCCCCGGCAACCGTCGCGGTCCTCCGCCGCCGCCCGGCGTCGTTCCGAGCCGTCCAACGGCGCCGACATTCTGTTCTTCACCGGGGTCCGTTACGAGCGCCGGACCGAGGCGGGGTCCGCCTCGGCCGCCTCGCGCGCCCCGACCCTCGACATGGGCCAGCCCGCCTCGTGATCGACGCGCTTCGGACGGCGACGTCCGGAGCGCGGACGGCCGGCCTCGCGCTGTCGCTCGCGGCGCTCGGCGCCTGCGCGCAGACCGGCGACTTCGGCCGGCCGGCGCCTGGCGTGATCAACGACGCGCTGCTGCCCGCCGCGGGCGGAGTCGCGGCGCGCACGCGGGGCGAGCCGGTCTCCAGCTACCGGCTGACCGACGACGAGGTCGAGCTGCGCAACCTCGCCTGGGGCGTGGTGATGCCGCCGCTTCCCGAGCAGACGCTGGAGCGGACCCTCGTCGAGCTCGCGCGCACCCGCGTGCTGCCGGTCGACCGCGTCCGCGTCGAGAAAGAGTCCTACGTCCGGACGCTGATCGCGACCCCGTACCGGTCGAGCGGCGCGCGCTACGCCCGGCTGAAGGCCGACATCGAGGCCGACGTAGCGCGGATCGAGCCCTTCTTCTCGACCGCCGCCCGTGTCGCCGCGGGCGATCGGGCGCGCGACCGCGCCGCCGCTCGCGTGCCGGAGCTGCGTCCCGACGAACGCGCCAACGTCGACGCCCGGATCGACGAGAACGGCCTGCTCATCGCCTGGGTGCGGCTGTCGTTCGACGAGCGCGTCGTGACCTACCGCTACGCGCTGGACCGGCTGGTGCTGGAGACGCCCGATCCCGCCGCGGTGGCGGTGGAGGCTTCGCTGTCGACGCTCGAACGCGTGCTCGCCTCGTTGCGGCCGATCGGCAAGCCGCGCGGCGTGTTCAAGGGGTAGTCGGCGGGGGCGCCGACCGACCGCATGTCGCGCTCTCGGCGAGCGCCTTGAGCGCGGGACGCGCGCTCGGCGCCTGCGCGAACAGCCGCACCAGCACGAAGCCGGCGTCGCTCGGCGAGACGATCCGGATCGAAGGCCGCGCCTGCGCGGTTTCGTCCTCCTCGGCAGCGGCGACGTCGTTCTCCCGCAGGATCACCACCTCGACCGTTCCGTTGGTCGCCGCCTTGTCGGTGAGCGCATAGAACGGCGCGCCCCGCCGCTCATGGACCGCGACCGCGCCATAGGTCGAGGGCAGCGCGGCGCGCACCGTCACCGGGCCGTCGGCGAGGTCGTAGCGACAGGCGGCCACCACGAACGATGGGTCGGAGAAGGCGAGCAGGTCCGCATTCGCGCCGTCGTCCGGCAGCGCCACGAAGCGGCCATCGGCCGCAAGCGCGGCCAGCCGGTCGTAGGGCCCGCGCGGCGCGAGCGACGGAACCGCAAGCAGCGAGCCCACATGCACGACGCCGGCGAGGAACAGGCCGACCACCACGGCGTGGAACAGGCGCATCATCGGCAGGCGCCCCGCTTGATCGACAACAGCTGCGGCGGCGTCCGGCGCGCGAGCGGCGTGCCGAGGGCGGTGTCGTAGAGCGCGAGGCGCAGCGTGAAGGCGCCCTTCACGGGGAGCTGGATCCAATCGCCGGCCTTCGCGGTCTGCGACAGCTCGACCGCGATCGGTCGGCCGACGAGGCGCACCGTCTCGGCGCTCGACGTGCCGCGGCGCCCAAGCGCCGTCTCGAGCCGGCGGCCGTCAGGCGAGAAGGGCGCGAGCGTCCAGAGCCGGGCGGCGGGGAGGTCGCCCTCCAGCGTGTAGTCGCAGGCCGCGTCCAAGGCGCGGCCGGCGTCGTCCGTCCGCGCCTCGAATTCCACGCCGTCGCCATAGGCGAGGGGCGCTTCGCCGCGGCGGGCGACGCCCGCCCGAAGGTAGGGGTCCGCGCCCAGCCCGCCGATGTCGGGATCCGCCCGCCACGGCCCGATGGTCAGGCCGCTGAACGGCAGGCCATGGGTGACTGCGCGCAGCGTCGCGCCGAGGCCGAGCACCGCGGCGACCGCGAAGACGATCATGACCAGGAGGGTGAGGCGCATCCGGGGCGGCCGGCCTTAGCGCGCGGTCGTCGAGGGCTCTGCCCCCGCGAAGGACGGCCGGACGAGCTCCGCCCTCGGGCCGGCGGCGGGGCGTGCGGCCGCGACGTCGGCAATCAGGGCCTGCAGCACCTTCGCCGCCCCTTCCGACAGATTGCGCGCGCCGACGGGCCGCGTGTCGGCGCCATCCTCGGGCGCGGCCTGGGCGACCGCAGGCTTCGACGCAGCCGGAAGGGCGACTCCCGGGATCGCCTTCGGCGCGACGCCCTGGTGGGCGTAGGCCATGATCTCCTTCCAGGTCATCGCCGGCAGCGAGCCGCCGGTCATCTCCTTCGTCGTCGTGAAATCGTCGTTGCCGAACCAGACGCCCCCGACCAGCGATCCGGTGAAGCCGATGAACCAGGCGTCCCGGTAGGACTGCGAGGTGCCGGTCTTGCCGCCGGCCTGGACGCCGTCGAGGCGGGCGCGGCCGCCGGTGCCGTTCTCGACCACGGCCAGCATCATGCGGTTCATCTGGGCGACGACGGGATAGCCGAGGACCTGCTGCAGGGGCTTGGCGTCCCGCTCGCGCCGCCAGATCGCCGACCCCTTCGAGTCGTCGACCTCGAGCGCCGCGAACGGCGGCGCGCGCCGGCCGCCGTTCGCCAGCGTGCCATAGGCCGAGGTGTGGTCCAGCAGCGTGACCTCCTCGACGCCCAGCGCGAAGGCGCGGCCGACGTCCAGTTTCGACCGGAGGCCCATGCGGTGGGCCATGTCGATGACGTTCCTCTGCCCCACCGCGAGCGCGAGCCGAACCGGTATCGTATTAATACTTTTGGCGAAGGCGGTGATGAGGGGGACTTTGCCGGCGAAACGGCGGCCGTAGTTGCGCGGGCACCAGTTGCCGACGCAGATCGCCGCGTCGGACACCACGCTGTCCGGGCTGAACTTCCCGGACGCGAAGGCCGCCGTGTAGACATAGGTCTTGAACGACGAGCCCGGCTGCCTGAGCGCGTCGACCGCGCGGTTGAACTGGCTCTGGCCGTAATCCCTCCCGCCCACCATCGCCCGCACCCCGCCCTCCGGCTCCAGGATCACCGCCGCCGCCTGGTCGACGCGGTACGGGTCGCCGTACTGCCGGAGCATGCGCTCGACCACCTCCTCGGCGTGGCGCTGCAGCGCGGGGTCGAGCGCGGTCCGGACCCGGAGCACCCGCTGCCCCTTGAAGCTCCCGGCGTCCGCCATCCCGCGGATCTCGCCATAGGCCCAGTCGAGGAAATAGTCCGGGCTGGAGACCACCGCGGTCGGCTTCGGCGTCGCCGGCTGGAACCGCGCGGGCTGCACCTGGCCCTCGGTCATGAAGCCGGCGTCGACCAGATTGTCGAGCACGGTCGCAGCCCGCGCGCGGGCCGCCGCGAGGTTCACATGCGGCGCGTACTTCGTCGGCGCCTTGAACAGGCCCGCCAGCATCGCGCTCTCGGCGAGGTCCACGTCGCGCGCCGACTTGCCGAAGTAGAAATGCGCCGCCGCGTCCACCCCGAACGCCCCGCCGCCCATGTAGGCCCGGTCGAGATAGAGTTTGAGAATCTCGTCCTTCGAGAGGTGGAATTCCAGCCAGAACGCGAGGAACGCCTCCTTGATCTTGCGCTCCAGCGTGCGCTCGTTGGTGAGGAACACGTTCTTCGCGAGCTGCTGCGTGATCGACGAGCCGCCCTGCACCACGCCGTTCGCCCGCGCGTTCTGGACCAGCGCCCGCGCCGTGCCCGCCACGTCGATGCCGAAGTGGGTGTAGAACCGCCGGTCCTCGGTCGCGAGCGCCGCCTTGATCAGGTGGTCGGGATACTCGCTCAGAGGGATGCCGTCGTTCTGCATCACCCCGCGCTTGCCGATCTCGGAGCCGTGCCGGTCGAGGAAGGTGACGGAGAGATCGGCCCGGCTCAGCCAGTCCGGCCCGGTCTCGCGGAACGCCGGCAGCGCGAGCGCCAGCATCACCAGCGCGCCCGCGGTCCCGAGCGTCAGCCCCTCGCAGAGGATCTCCACCGTCCAGCGCCGCCAGCCGCGCACGCGGAAGGCGTCGAAGGCCGCGCACACGCCGTCCCACCAGCGCGAGAGCGCCGGCCCGATGGTCCAGAAGGTGTGGTCGAGCCACGAATCGAGCGCCAGCAGGCGTCGTTTCGTGTCGAGCGTCTTAGGCCGCGCGCCGAACCCGAACACCGAATGCCTCTCCCAATCCAGCGTCGTTCCGGCCCCGGAATGACTTGACCCGACGCCGCCCCGAGCGCAAGAGCCGAAGCGTCGCCGCTCTCCGCCCAGAAGGACATACCCCCCGTGGCCGCACCCGGAAGCCTAGCCGAACCGCCCTTCTGGAGGGTGAAGACGCTGGCCGAGATGTCGGCGCCGGAGTGGGAGAGCCTGTGCGACGGCTGCGGCCGCTGCTGCCTGCTGAAGCTGCAGGACGAGGACACCGACCGCATCGCCTACACCGACGTCGCCTGCCGCCTGTTCGACCTCGGCACCTGCCGCTGTTCGGACTACCCCAACCGCCAGACCCGCGTGCCGGACTGCGTCCGCCTGACGCCGGAGATCGTCGAGGACATCGGCTGGCTCCCCCCCACCTGCGCCTACCGCCTCGTCGACGAGGGCAAGGACCTCCCCGCGTGGCACCCCCTGGTCTCCGGCGATCCGGAGACGGTGGTGACGGCGGGGGTCTCGGTGCGCAGCCGCGTGGCGTCCGAGACCGGGGTTTCGGAGTGGGAGCTGATGGACCGGATGGTCAGCTGGCCGGCGAGGTGGCCGAAGGGGGCGAAGAAGTAAAACCTGACGATCTTTATTATAATATAGAACCCTTATAAAGTAAAAAATTGCACTATGCAAAATTTATCTGGTCATCTGCAGGTAGAAACATTACAGCAGATCTAGCCAGTTGAACTATCTGCTCACGATAAGAGTTTATCCTCATGTCTTTATGTATGCTGGCTATTAACTGACGGTGAAATCGCCCCGCTCGAGCACATGATGCGATCCAACTGATCGCAGAGCAAGGTACCGACAGCTGTGAAAGACCTGAGCTCCTGTGTCCCCCAGGATGAGCCCTCCCGCCGCGCTGACTGAAACCTTGTTCGATACTAATAGACGATTGATTTTCAACTTTGAAATTTACGGTCCACCATTCAGCCATATCGTCATCGGTTAAGTTAGGAAACTGAGGAAACAATTGGATGAATTTCTGGCGCATGTCGGCGGACTCTGGATTACATTCAAAAAAATAATTCAAGGTATGTGGGCCTATGTAATTCTCCAGTCCCCAGCCTGCTGTTTGGTGAAAAGCGAAGAATGGCTTCGTCGTTAGCGTTAGATGGCCTCCAGAAATAACTCCCAGACGCCCAAGTGCTTCTGCTACCTTACTTATCGTCGAATGTTTCACGTAGGGAGGGCTATCTCCACTGCAATCCCTGTCACATATACAAATTCCCTTGATGTCGGGTCCGATATTTTTTTCAATCAGTTCAGAGAGAGTACTTCCTCCGCCATGCACGGGTCGAATAGCTAATAATTCAGCGGTTCCCCCGACATATTTCGCGGCTTGTTTAATAAGTAAAGAATAAAACGCACCATCTGTTGTTGCATTTTCCACATAAAGATTCGGCTCATAAAGCATCTCGTGAGCGTTTTCCGCCGAGATGTAATGTTCGACGGAAGAGTTAAATCGGAGGATCGACCCTAGGGGGAGGATAACTAAATGAACAGAGGACGCGCGCAGAGACGAAAAATAATCCTGGCTTTTTCTTAGAATGATATTTAATGCATGCTCTGCTTGAGGTCCGAACTGGATCGAGCTCCTTAAGACAACTATTTCTTTAGGAGAAAGGCAGAAAAGATGGCGCTTGCTCAAGTGAAGATATAGCAAACGATCGATTAAAGCACCATGCGATCGCAGATCGACTTCCGAAAGGCTCAAAAATTCACTTGAAAGACGAATATGCATATCAGGATGCCGAAAAGAAGCCAATCGGCCATTCTGATATTATCCCGCTCTCATCAAACGCCATCTCTTTTATTCGAGAAATCCCGTCTGTTTCATTTTTACTCACGAAATAGACTGCAACATCGTTATTCGAAATTTCACCCTCGGCGATAAGGACACCTAGCTGAGATACGAGCGTCTCGCTATGAGTTTCTACTAAAATGGTTGTCTGGCGCTCGGAGTCGGATGCCGTCTTCACGGCACCTACAAACAAGTCCGCAAGATTAGATTGCATCGCCGGATGAAGGTGAAGTTCGGGCTGCTCGACTGCAAATAACACATTGGGGGACCCAAAATGGTCATACTCATTGCGTTCACGGACCGCGTGTAGCTGCGCTATAACAGGCACAAGCTGAGAAAATCCAAACCCTACGTCTGCTATATTTTCGAATTGTTCTTGGCCATGTCGAGCAATTTTTACGCTCACATGGCCTGGGCCTGACTCTTCTACAGCAAGGACGTGGCCACATGCTCTTATCAAAAGTTCATTAAAACTTGCCCGCTCACTCGCGTTGAGCGAATAAACGTACATTGCAGCATTCTCGCCACTCGAGTCTAGACGATTGACTGATAGTTCTTGGATGCGATCAAACCGTTTGCCGCTGGCGCGGGAAGGACCTATGTACGCAGAGCCTAGGAATAGAGGTGCAATGCGACTGCTCAAAAATCGAATAATGAATGGAAGATCATTGATCATCGAAAAATCGCTAAGTCGATTGATGTTCAGTTCGGTTAACTTCGCCGCAACCGTATTGGGGAAGCTTTTCAAAGTGTTTTTGGCAAGGCGGCGCGGTACGTATGAAAGACTTCGAGAAAGAAATTCAACTTTTTCTTTTGCAGTACGCCCGTGAACAATTGACGACACCGCATCTTTAATCGGATCGTAGAAAATAGGCGTGCGAGAAGCTCGGGCAACTTCCTCCTTCGCCACCATACGGACGATCTCTGGAAATAAGGATTTTGTGTCTACAAGATAGGAAACATTATGCAGTGGATAGCTCTTCCCGTCGATACGAATATCTGTCACGCGCCCCGCAATGTCCCAGTCGACAGAAAGTCTCTGAAGATCGTAATTAATCTCTATGCCGATAAAGCGCGTCCTGTAGCCGTCTGCAACAAGACGTATAATATACTCGATATCAATCGGGTCATTGCGGTCTGTAGATACGAAGTTCCGCTTAATTCGATTTAAAGTGTTCAAAAAGCTTAGATCGTCAATCTTGATGCCAATCCTAAGTTCCTCTCCCGTTTCGCCGTGCGTAATAACATCCGATATTGTACCCATATCAACAGCTTCAGCGCTCCATAAAATTGGAGACGAGCTTTCACGTTCAAGGCTTTGCTGTAAGAGTGGCACAAGCCTTGTTAGTGAGCTTTTACCCGAGCTATTTCGGCCTAAGAGAATTGTTAGGGGCCTAAAATTAAGTATAGTTTTTTCTTTGAATCCGCGGTAGTTTTCTACGGAAATTGACTTCAGCATTTTTCTCTAGCCACTATTCGGGCATATCCTCGTACTCGTAATCCGAGGGTGCCGTTTCTTACGAACCTAAAAACATCGTTTTCGGTCAAATCCCGGAATTTTCGACCGTGCAGTATATTATCTCAGACGAACAGTCAGATTACCAGTGCCTAGGAGAGACTTAGGCAGTAGGCACCGTCCTCCCATGGACTATCGAGGTGTGATGTGCCGAGTTTCGCGTGCGGTACGGCTTTGCCAGGCGTCACGTTCTGCAAAGGGTATCCACAACTCAGGTGTCGGGTGCCGCACAAGTCGTGGATGCCCGGCCGCGCCGGGCATGACGGAGAGGGCGGCCCAGACGTCGCCCTGCGTTCCCACCCGCGCGCCGTCATGGTCCGGCTTGACCGGACCATCCATGTCTGACGTGGCGCGCGACGCCCGAGATGGGTCCTCCGGTCAAGCCGGAGGACGACGCGGAGGGTGGCCCTGAACGATGCGCGCCGCGGGGGTCCCTTCTCCCCCTGCGGGAGAAGGTGGACGGCGGCGTCAGCCGCCGGCCGGATGAGGGGTCGTCTGGAGCGCCCTCGGCGGCGGGGAGGGTGGCCCAGACGATCCCTCACCCCAGCCCTCTCTCGCAAGGGGAGAGGGGGCCGCGGCGTCGCGGATTTTGGGGAGGAGCGGCGCGTGCGCCGGTCGTTACGGGTAGCCTCCGAGGAACGCAATGTAAGAAAAAAATCCTATGATTTGAAGCGGCTCCGTGGCAGTCTTTGGGATCGGGCAGTCTTCGGGATCAGGCGGGCGAGGGGAGGGGCGCGGCATGCCGGCGTTTCGGGCGCATTCCAGGGAGGAGATCCAGCGGGCGCGCACGCTCTACGAGGAGACCGAGGCCGCGCCCGCCGACATCGCGCGGCTGATGGGGCTCGGCGTCAACACCTTCTACCGCCGGGTGAAGCAGTGGGGCTGGCGGCGGCGCCGGCTCAGGGTGGAGGAGAGCGACGCGATTGCGGAGGAGGCCGTGCGCTCCGAGGCCGAGCGGCTGGAGGACGCGCGGCTCGCGGCCGAGGGGCGGGCCTGGCTCGACAGCCGGCGGACGGCCGCGGAGCGGGCGGAGGCCGCGATCCTCGGCCAGATCGCCGCGATCGAGGGGATGCAGCTGCGCGCGGCGCAGGCGGCGCTCGACCTGATCGACAGCGAGCGCGCCGCACGGACGCTGCTGCGGCTGGCCCAGGGGCTGAACGAGGTGCGCAAGCTGAAGGACGCCGACGCCCGCGCCGACGCGACGGCGGCGTCGCGGGGGCAACGGGCGCCCGAGACGGAGCCCGGGTTCGACGTGGAGGCGATGCGGAACGAGCTCCGGTGCCGGATCGAGGCCATGCGGGCCGCGCACGCGGCGGGCGAGGGCTGATCGGCGGCGGACGGCTTGGGCGGCGGACGGCTTGGGCGGCGCGCACACGAAAAAAGCCCCGGCGGGTCGCGCCGGGGCTTCGTCGTTCGTACGGAAGCGGGCGGCTTACTTGCCGGTGGTCGGGGTCTCGCTGTGGCCGCGCAGGCCCTCGGCCTTGTTGTCCTTGGTGCCGGCGGAGGTCGGCGTGTTGTCTTTCATCGGCGCCGGGCCGGGCGTTCCAGTCTGGCCCGACATGCCGGACTGGCCCTTCACCTCAGGCCCGGAGTTCGGGCCGACGCCGGGCTGCGAGCCCGAGGTGGCGTTGTTCTCCTTGCCCGTGGCCTGGGCCATGGCGACCGTGGAGGAGGCGGCGATGAGAAGGGAGGCGAAGCCGGCGGCGATCTTGGCGTTGGTCATGATATGTCCCACGTGTGCGCTGATGTGAGCGCGCGCAAGGCGCGCGACAGCCGGCCGTCGGAAGACGACAGGCGGAGGTTTCAAGTTGATGCGAGGGGAAGAGCCCGACGTGCGGCCGACGATGCTTCTGCGTCATGTGACATGTGCGAGCGGCGCATGGGGCAGGACGCGATCGTCGGTCGATCAACTCATAAACATCTGGCGCACGAAAAAGTTGCAGGCCGCCGTTGTTTTAACCAACGTGGGGGGAGAGACGCACATCGCCCACGAAAAAGCCCCGGCGCGAGGCGCCGGGGCTCGATCGTTTCGGACAGGCGTCCGGGCGTCAGCGACCGCCGCCGCCGCCGGCCCCGCCGCCGCCCTCGACCGGGGAGGGACGCTGGCCCTTGATGTCGGACGACTCGGTGGTCGAGGCGGAGGGCGTCTCCTTGGTCATGCCGGTCGAGCCCGTGGTCGAGGGCGTCTCGTGGGTCATGCCGGTGGTGTGGTCCTTCATCTGGTCCGCATTGCCCGGTCCGCCCGGCTGCGCGACGGTGCCGGCGCCCGCGCCGCCTCCGCCGCCCGCGCCCTGCGCCAGGGCGAGGTTGGAGGAACCGGCGATGAGAAGCGCGGCCGCGCCTGCGGCGATGATCCTGTTCATGATGTATGGTCCTTGCGTTGGTGGTCGCGCCGGCCGCGGCGACGCTGGAGCTTTGGGCTCCGGAGGCCGCGCGGCGCGCTCGATCGTTCCCACCACAAACGTCTCCCCCTCGGGAAGGTTGCACGGCCGTCCGTGCAGAGGCGCCGAGCAAGGCGTGCGGCTGCACGGGCGGCGGGCTCGGGGCGGGCCGTCTTGCCGCCGTGATCCGAGCGCTTACCTCAGGGGTTCGAACCCTGGAGGACTGTCCGATGATCCGAGCCGCCCTGGCCGCAAGCCTTCTCGTCGCAGGTCTCGCGGGCGCGCAGGCCGCGACCGTGCCTGAGGGCGTCTGGAGCCTGCCCAAGGGCAAGGCGACGGTGCGGATCGCCGCTTGCGGCGACGGCGTCTGCGCCACCCTCGTCGGGCTGCGCAAGCCGCTCGACAAGCAGGGCCGGCCCAAGGTCGACAAGCGCAACCCCGACCGCGCCAAGCGCGACCGGCCGGTGATCGGGCTCTCGCTGCTGCAGGGCATGGCGCCGTCGGGCGAGGGCTGGGCCGGCACGTTCTACAACCCCGACGACGGCAAGACCTACGCCGGCAGCCTCGCGCCCGCGGGCGACGGCACGCTCAAGCTGAAGGGCTGCGTGCTCGGCGGGCTGCTGTGCAAGACTCAGGTGCTCACCCGCGTGAGCTGACGCGCCAGAAAACGACCGTGGCGGGGACCGGTCGCGCCCGTCCCCGCCACGAAAAGCGCAGGCTTGAGGGCTGTGACGCCCGCAAGCCTGCGAAGGTGGGCCCGGCCGGGGTAAAGGGCCAAGCCAGGGGTCTCAGGGCCGGCGCGTCAGGCGCCGGCGAGCTTGGGCTGGCCTGCGCCAGTCGGGCCGTCGTCGAGGGTCGCGGGGTTCGCCACGCCCGACCGTTTGACGTGGGCCGCGAGCACCGGCCGGAGCGCGACGATCGCGAGGAAGGCGGCGAAGAGGTCCATCGCGGCGACGGTGTAGAGCACGGTCGCCCAGGTGCCGGTCCACTCCATCAGCAGGTTGCCGACCGGCACGAACAGCGCGCCGATGCCCTTGGCGCAGTAGAGCACGCCGTAGATCTTGCCGATGTGCTTGGTGCCGAAGGCGTCGCCGGCGAGCGCCGAGAACAGCGAGTAGACCTCGCCCCAGGCCAGGAACACGACGCCCGACAGGATCAGGAAGGCGTAGGGGTTCGAGCCGAAGTAGCCGAGCGCGATGATGCCGAGGCCCTCGAGCGTGAAGGCGATGACCATCGTCTTCTCGCGGCCGATGTTGTCCGAGATCCAGCCGAACAGCGGACGCGAGATGCCGTTCATGACGCGGTCGAGCATCAGAGCGAGCGGCAGGGCGGCCATGGTGAAGAAGTAGAGATTGACGCTGTAGTTCTTGACGCCGAGGTCCTGCGCGATGACGCCGAGCTGGGCGACCGCCATCATGCCGCCGGTGACGACGCAGATGAACATCAGGAACATGAGCCAGAACAGCTTGGTGTTCAGGGCTTCCTTGAGCGTGTAGTCCTTGCGGGTCTGGATCAGCTTGTTGGAGACCTTGACCTCTTCCTTGGTCGGCGAGCGCAGGAACCAGGCCGCGACGAAGGCGAGCGAGCCCTGCAGGATGCCGAAGAAGAAGAACGTCTCCTGGAAGCCGCTGGACTGGATCATCGCGGCGATCGGCAGGATGGTCGCAGCCGAGCCCGCGCCGTAGCCGCCGGCGGTGAGGCCGACCGCGAGGCCGCGGCGGTCCGGGAACCACTTCAGCGCGTTGTTGATGCAGGTGGCGTAGATGCAGCCCACGCCCACGCCGCCGATGGCCGCGCCCACGTAGAAGCCCATCAGGCTGGTCGCCTGCGAGTTCACGATCCAGGCGGCGCCGATGCAGACCGCGCCGACGGCGACCATGACCTTCGGGCCGTACTTGTCGATGAAGTAGCCTTCGATCGGCGTCAGCCAGGTCTGCACCAGCACGAAGATGGTGAAGGCGATCTGGATCGAGGCGCGGTCCCAGCCGTAGGTCGACTGGATCTCGGGGACGAAGAGCGTCCAAGCGTACTGGATGTTCGCGGTCGCGACCATGCAGACCACGCCGACGATGATCTGGATCCAGCGCGTGCGTTCGGAGACGTTCGGCCGGAGGGCCGGGTCGGAAGTCTGTGCCATTTTGGCGTTTCCTCGGTGTGTGTCGTTCGGCCCGAAGGCCGTGTGGACGCCCTCGCTTGTGCGGCGTGGTCGTTTTTCGACCTTGGCGCCGCGGCGTCGCAGGGATTGTCTGGCGTTCGGTCTCCTCTCGGACGAGACTGAGGGAAGCGGCGGATGAGCCGGTGAGTCCGGCTGTGCCACGCATGGCTGGTATGCAAAATATGGCATGCCAGTTTGTCGCAGCGATAGCCCATCGGGGCCCGGTTTGGTTCACGACTTCGTAATCCGCGCGTGATCGGGCGGCGCAGAGCGGCCATGGCGCGGCGGCTCTTGAGGCTGCGGCCGTATTGGCGTATCGGCGCCTGCGGCGGCGCGCTTCGGACGGGCGACGGCTCCGGCGCAAGGCCCTGCGGAACAGGCGATGACGTACTCGGTCAAGGAAATCTTCAAGACGCTGCAGGGCGAAGGCGCCCAGGCGGGTCGGGCCTCCGTGTTCTGTCGCTTCGCCGGCTGCAACCTGTGGACGGGCCGCGAGGTCGATCGCGCGCGGGCGGTCTGCCGGTTCTGCGACACGGATTTCATCGGCACCGACGGCGAGGGCGGCGGCAAGTTCGCGGGCGCCGAGGCGCTGGCCGCCGCGATCGAGGCCGCCTGGGGCGCGGCGCCGGGACCCCGCTACGTGGTGTTCACCGGGGGCGAGCCGCTGCTGCAGCTGGACGCGGCGCTGACGGCGGCCTGCCGCGCCCGGGGCTTCGAGTGCGCGGTGGAGACCAACGGCACCCAGGCGCGGCCCGCGGGCGTCGACTGGCTGTGCGTCAGCCCCAAGGCCGGCGCGCCGCTCGCCCTCGACGGCGGCGACGAACTGAAGCTGGTCTACCCGCAGCCGGGCGTCGACCCGGAGGCCTTCCTGGGGCTCGCCTTCCGGCATTTCTTCCTGCAGCCCATGGACGGGCCCGAGGGGCCGGCGAACGTGCAGGCGGCCATCGCCTACTGTCTGACCCACCCGCGCTGGCGCCTCAGCCTGCAGACCCACAAGATGATCGGCATTCCGTGAAAGGCGCTTCATGAGGATCGTTCAGGCCTTCACCTTCGAGGCCGCCCACCGGCTGCCCAATGTGCCGCCGACCCACCGCTGCCACCGCATGCACGGCCACTCCTACCGGGTGGAGCTGGCGCTCGAAGGGCCGATCGATCCCGTGACCGGCTTCGTCGTCGACTTCTTCGACGTCGAGGCGGCGTTCGGGCCGGTGCTGAAGCGGCTCGATCATCACACGCTGAACGAGATCGAGGGTCTTGAGAATCCGACGGCCGAGCTGATCGCGCTGTGGATCTGGGACAAGGTGAAGCCGGACCTGCCGCAGCTCGCGCAGGTGAAGGTGTTCGAGACGCCGTTCTGCTGGGCGGAGCACGACGGGGCATGACGGCGGCCGCCGAGGCGGAGGGCGGGGCGGCGGGCGAGGGCGACGGAGCGCTCGTGCTGTTCTCCGGCGGGCAGGATTCGACCACCTGCCTCGCCTGGGCTCTGGACCGTTTCGCGCGCGTCGAGACGCTCGGCTTCGACTACGGCCAGCGCCATCGGGTCGAGCTCGACCAGCGCGCGGCGCTGCGCGCCGGGCTCGCGCGGCTGAAGCCGGAATGGGCGGCGCGGCTGGGCGAGGACCACACGCTCGCGCTGCCGGTGCTCGGCGAGCTGTCCGACACCGCGCTGACCCGCGACGTCGCGATCGAGGCGGAGGCGGGCGGCCTGCCCAACACCTTCGTGCCGGGCCGAAACCTCGTCTTCCTCACCTTCGCCGCCGCGCTCGCCTGGCGGCGGGGGCTGCGCCGCATCGTCGGCGGCATGTGCGAGACCGACTTCTCCGGCTACCCCGACTGCCGCGACGACACGATCAAGGCGCTGCAGGTCGCGCTCAACCTCGGCATGGAGCGCCGCTTCGTGCTGGAGACGCCGCTGATGTGGCTCGACAAGGCCGACACCTGGGCGCTGGCGGAGGGGCTGGGCGGGGCCGCTCTGGTCGCGCTGATCGTCGAGGACAGCCACACCTGCTACCTCGGCGAGCGCGGCGCCCGCCATGCCTGGGGCTACGGCTGCGGCGCCTGCCCCGCCTGCGACCTGCGCGCGCGCGGGTTTGCGCGCTGGCGCGAGCGGGCCGGGTCGCTTCGGTCCGGCGCATAGCGCGCTACGCCGTCCGCCCCGCGCCAGCGCCGTCCCCCACCGCGCCGTCATGGTCCGGCTTGACCGGACCATCCATGTCCGGCGTGGCGCTCGACGTCGGAGATGGGTCCTCCGGTCGAGCCGGAGGACGACGAAGACGGTGGCCCAAGGGGCGCGAACTCACCAAGGGCGACGTCACGCCATCCACCCCACCCGCGCCGTCATGGTCCGGCTTGACCGGGCCATCCATGTCGGACGTGGCGCTCGACGTCGGAGATGGGTCCTCCGGTCAAGCCGGAGGACGACGGGGAGGGTGGCCCGAGGGGCGGTAAGTCACATGGTGGCGATGCGGTCGAACAGGTCGTCCCAGTGCGGGTTGCTTTGCTCGATCAGTTCGATCTTCCAGCTCCGAAGCCAGGTCTTCAGGCGTTTCTCGCGTTGGATTGCGCTCTCCGCGGACTCATGCGGCTCGAACCAGACGAGCCGGTGGACCCCGTAGGTTTTGGTGAACCCTCGGACCAGGCTCTCCCGATGCCGCCAGACCCGTTTCGGGAGATCGCTCGTCACGCCGACGTACAGCGTGCCCCGCGGCTGGCTCGCCAGGATGTAGACGAAGAACGATTTCACCGAGGCGCGTCCGGTTGCGATGCGCGTCAGTGAAGCGTCGCTCGCGTTCGAATCCAAGCGCCTATCGCCCTCGCGCCGTCATGGTCCGGCTTGACTGGACCATCCATTTCGGGCGTGGCGTTCGACGTCGAACTTGGGTCCTCCGGTCGAACCGGAGGACGACGGCGGAGGGTGGCCCGAGCAGGGCAGAGGACGGCGGCGAGGGTGATCTGCGGATGTCTGCGGCAACGCCCCCCAAACGCAAACGGGGCGTCCCCTGAGGGACGCCCCGTTCGTCAAACCCGAACCCGAAAGGGCTCGCTCCGATCACTCGGCGCGGAGGTTCGCGGCCTTGGTCTTGCCACGCTCCATGACGACTTCGAACGCGACCTTCTGGCCCTCGACGAGGGTGTGGAGGCCCGAACGCTCGACGTCGGAGATGTGAACGAAGACATCCTTCGAGCCGTCGGCCGGCTGGATGAAGCCATAACCCTTCTGGGTGTTGAAGAACTTGACGGTGCCGCTCGGCATGATCGCCTCCCTGGACAAGCGCATGTGCGCATTTGACCGCTTCCCCGTTCGGGTCCGCGGCCGGGCACAATCCGAATTTGGTGCGTGTCGTGAAGGCGGTAGCTTTCGGCGAAGTCGCCGCATGCAGGCCAGACAGGACGTCCAAAAATCTGATTGCTGATCGACAATGGCGCACAGCTAAAACGCGTCGTCAAGCGTCCGCGCGGCGGCCAAAAGGCGGAACCGCCACGCCGACGCGCCGTTTGTCATCCGTAGGCCAACTCTGGCCCCAGGGAGGCGACGGCGTTGAGTTCATCGCATGACAATCATACGACCGAACGCTTCGGTTTCGCCGACGACGGCGTGATTCCGAACCATCCCAGCTTCGAGCTGCTGGTGCACCGCGCGGCCTTCGCGCCGGAGCCGGGGGAGCCCGCCGTGAGCGCCGAACAGCTGTTCGGCGCCAACGGCTGGGGCGGGTTCTGGCGGGACGGGATCTACCCGTTCCACCACTACCACTCGACCTGCCACGAGGCGCTGGGCGTGGCGCAGGGCTGGGCGGAGGTGCGATTCGGCGGCGAGAGCGGCGGGCGCACCCTGCGGCTGGAGGCCGGCGACGTGGCCGTGGTGCCCGCCGGCACCGGACACTGCCGGGTCGCCGCCAGCGAGGATTTCCAGGTGGTCGGCGCCTATCCGCCGGACCAGCCCTTCGACCTCATCCGCGACGCCGGCGACCACGACGCCGCGGTGGAGCGCATCAAGGCCGTGCCGACGCCGGCCACCGATCCGGTGTTCGGGCCGGACGGCGGCCTGAGGACAGCGTGGACGGGATTGGCGCGCCCGGCGGCCTGAGCTGAGTCGTCAGGCGCCCGCCAGCCGGCATTTGCCCGGCAGGTTCTGGTAGTAGACGCTCTTCAGGCTCGCTTCGAACCAGCGCTGCCCCGGCGCCGCGGGGTCGAACCCATAGAGCTCGATCGCGATGTCCTCGACCGCCGTTCCCGTCTGGTTGGCGGCCGGCACCGTGACTTTGGACGCGATCCGCGCCGGCTCTGACCCGCGGTCGAGCGTCCAGCGCGGACGGCGCGCGCTCTCGCCGTCGTAGTCGCTGCGCTCGCCGTTCGCCTTCGCCACGTAGATCTGGGCGAAGACCGGCGGCTCGCCGCGATCGAGCTCGAACAGAAAGGCCACGAACGGCTGGCTCTCCACGAACACGTAGAACTGGCAGTAGAGCGTCGGCGCGGACGGTGCGGCGGCGGTCCGCGAGGCCGGGGCGGCGGGCGCAGGCGCGTCGGGGGGCGCGTGGGTCTTGCCGCTCGACGCCGAGAGGTCCGGCGTGGCGTCGAGATAGACGTAGAGCCCCGCCGTAATAAGAAGCGCAGTGAAGACACTTAAGGCGATCAAGGCGAAGCGCGTCATGCGTGGGTCCCGGCGTCGGTCGGCTCGAGGATAGCCGGCCCACGTCTGGGGATCGACAGCGGAGTCGCGTTCGACAGGCCTTCGGAAGGAGCGCTCCTTCCGAAAGGCGCTTTACGCCGGCTTGCGGTCCATCAGCTCCACGAAGCGCTGGAACAGGTAGTGGCTGTCCTGCGGGCCGGGAGAGGCCTCGGGGTGGTGCTGCACGGAGAAGGCCGGGCGGTCGGTCAGCTCGAGCCCGCAGTTGGTGCCGTCGAACAGCGAGACGTGGGTCTCGCGCGCGGTCGCGGGCAGGCTGTCGCGGGCGACCGCGAAGCCGTGGTTCATCGAGGTGATCTCGACCTTG
Source organism: Methylopila capsulata (assembly GCF_016907975.1). Taxonomy (GTDB): domain Bacteria; phylum Pseudomonadota; class Alphaproteobacteria; order Rhizobiales; family Methylopilaceae; genus Methylopila; species Methylopila capsulata. The sequence goes on along the minus strand of NZ_JAFBCY010000001.1, from coordinate 862,438 downwards.
CCGGTGGTGAGGTCCTTCACCGGGTGGTTCGCGCCGTGGTGACCCTGGTGCATCTTGGACGTGGTCGCGCCGACGGCGAGCGCCAGCATCTGGTGGCCGAGGCAGATGCCGAAGGTCGGAATCTTCTTCTCGAGCACCGCCTGGATCACGGGCACGGCGTACTTGCCCGTAGCGGCCGGGTCGCCGGGGCCGTTCGATAGGAACACGCCGTCCGGATTCAGCGCCAGGATGTCCTCGGCGCTCGCGGTCGCGGGCACCACGGTGACCTCGCAGCCGGCGGTGGTGAGCATGCGCAGGATGTTGCGCTTGAGGCCGTAGTCGATCGCGACCACGCGCTTCGTCGCCGTTCCTTCCGCGCGCGCGGAATAGGCGCCGGGCGCGGCCGCGCCCGGCCAGCTCCAGCCGGCCTCGTCCCAGCCGTAGCGCTGGGGGCTGCCGACCAGCGGCACCAGATCCTGGCCCTCGAGCCCTTCGAAGCCGTCGAGCGTCGCCTTCAGCGCCGCGTCGTCGAACTGGCCGTCCGGCGCGTGGGCGATGACGGCGTTGGGCATGCCCTTGTCGCGGATCAGCGCAGTCAGCGCGCGGGTGTCGACGCCGGCGATCGCGACGATGCCGCGGGCCTTCAGCCAGGCGTCGAGGTCGCGGGTGGCGCGCCAGTTCGAGGGCGAGGTGACGTCGGCGGCGAACACCGCGCCGCGCACGCCGGAGGCGCCCGCCATGTTCACCGTCTCGACGTCGTCGTCGTTCACGCCGACGTTGCCGATGTGCGGGAAGGTGAAGGTGATGATCTGCCCGGCGTAGGACGGATCCGTCAGGATCTCCTCGTAGCCGGTGATGGCGGTGTTGAAGCAGAGCTCGCCGGCCGCGGCGCCGATCGCGCCCAGGCCGTCGCCCTCGACCAGCGTGCCGTCGGCGAGCAGGAGCCGCGCCGTCGGGCGCGCCTCGTCCCAGCCGCCTTTGCCCGCGCCGACTTGGGCGGCGCCTTGTTCATGAGCCATGATTGTCTTAAGTCCCGTCGCGCGATCACGCGCCGACGCCTGACGCGCCGATGCGGCCGGAACCTAGGCGCCGCGACCCCCAGCGTCAACGTTTCGGTGACGGATCGACCCTCTCGCGCGGCGCGGCATGCGCGCGCGACCGCATGTTAAGGACACGACCGATGCGCGACGCGATCAACGCGGCCCTGAAGGACAGCATGAAGGCCCGGGACGCGGAGCGCACCGGCACGCTGCGCCTGGTTTCCGCCGCCATCAAGGATCGCGACATCGAAGCGCGCGGCGCGGGCCACGGGACCGCGACCGACGACGAGCTGAAGCAGCTGCTCGCCAAGATGATCAAGCAGCGCCAGGAGAGCGCCTCGATCTACGAGGAGAACGCGCGCCCCGAGCTCGCCGCCAAGGAGAAGGCGGAGATCGCCGTGATCCAGGAGTTCCTGCCGCAGCAGATGTCTGCGGCCGAGACCGAAGCGGCGATCGACGCCGCCATCGCCGAGACCGGCGCGGCCAGCATGAAGGACATGGGCAAGGTCATGGGCGTGCTGAAGGCCAAGCACACCGGCGCGCTGGACTTCGCCGCGGCGAACGGCGTGATCAAGGCGAAGCTCACCGGCGGGTGAGGCGTCACCTGCCCAGCGCCGACGCGTCCGGCGCCACAACCGCGAACAGGTCGGCCAGTCCCGCCAGGGCGCCGTCGTGGACCTCGGCGGCCGAGCGGGCCGGCTTGCCGGCGGCGCCGGGCAGGGCGCGGGTCGCGGTCGCGTTCTCCACGATCGTCACGCCGTAGCCGAGGTCGACCGCCGCGCGGGCGGTGGAGTCGACGCACATGTGCGTCATGAACCCGACGAGGATCAGGTTTTTGCGGCCGAGCGCCTTCAGCGCGGGGCCGAACTCCGGATTGGTGAAGCCGTTCGGCAGCCCCTTCGAAAACACCGGCTCGTCGCCCTGCGGGGCGGCCTGCGCCGCGATCTCGGCCCCCTTTGTGCCCTCGACGAAGATGCCCGCCGGCGCCCGGTGGACGAGGTGGACGACCGGCGTTCCCGCCGCGCGGGCCTGCGCGAGGAGATCTGAGATCGCGTCGAGCGCCGGCGCGGAGCCGGGCAGGGCGATCGGCCCTTCGACATACTCGTTCTGGGCGTCGATCACGACCAGCGTCGCGTCGGCGAGGGACGCCGGTTGGGGCGAAGCGCCGGACAGGTCGCGAAGGGTCTTGGGCGCGTCAGCCATGAAGCTCTCCGTGGAACGAAAAAGGGCCGCCGCGGACGGCAGCCCCTGTGGGTCGCATCGACGTCATGGCCGGAACGCCGCGTCGCCCGCCAGGAAACGCCGCGTCCAAACGCGTGGCGCGCGCCGTCAGAACACGCCCATGACGATGGCGCCGAGGAAGGCGAAGGCGGCCAGCGCCGCCATCAGGTCGACTCGTTTCACGACGCCCATGTGGGAAATCCCCAAATTCACTGTTGCGCCTAGATAAACTCGATTCATTCCCTCGACAATAGGGAGTCAGGATCGCTTCGTTAACGAAGCATCCACCTTTGAGGTTCGGCCGCCTAACGAATTCGTCGCTGCGGCGCGGCGCCGGGGGGCGTCCGTCAAGCGCGCCTTAACCAACTCCGTCGCATTTTAACGGCCATGCGCTTCAGGTTCGCCCATGGTTTCGTTCTCGGCTGCGTCGCTGCGGCGCTCAGTGGCTGCGGCTTTTTCGGCGGCGAGGAGCGCGAGCCCTGGCGCGGCAAGGTGGAGGCCGCGTGCCTCGCGGCGAAGCTCGTGACGCCGACGGACTTCACCCGGCCGATCGACGAGATCGACGGTCCCGGCGTCTGCGGGCTTGAACATCCGTTCCGCATCTACGCGGTGGCCGACGGCTCCGTCGGCGTGCAACCCGCGGCGCGGCTGGGTTGCCCGATGACGGCCGTGCTGAACGACTGGATGGTGCGCACGGTGCAGCCGGCGGCGCAGGCCCGTTTCGGCGTGGCCGTGGTGGAGATCAAGAACGCCGCCTCGTTCGGCTGCCGCACCCGCAACAACAAGCGCGGCGCGAAGCTCTCCGAGCACGGTTTCGGCAACGCGCTCGACATCTCCGCCTTCATCCTCGCCGACGGCCGCGAGATTTCGATCGCGCGCGACTGGCGCGGCGGAACGCCGGAGGCCCAGGCCTTCCTGCGCGAGGCGCACGCCGGCGCCTGCGGGGCCTTCAAGACCGTGCTCGGCCCCGGCAGCGACGCGCACCACGAAAACCACCTGCACCTCGATCTCGCCCGCCATGACCCCGAGGGCCGTCGCGCCTATTGCCGGCCCACCCCGGTGATGCCCGAGCTTCCGCCGGAGCCCCAGCTCGCCCCTCAGGTCGACGAGCCCGCCGTGAGCTATGCGCCGGAGACGAAGGGCTTCGACGGCCCGACCGGCTCGATCGCGCAGCGCCGCCGGGGGGACGTGTCCGAGCCGCCGGCGGACTGGCAGACGGACGAGTGACGGCGCTTCGGCGGCATTGACAAACTTTGCCAAGCCTCGACAGTTCTCCTCCGACCGAGAGGAGCTCCGCCATGCCCACGATGAACGTCAGCCTCACGTCGAAGATGGCCGATTTCGTCGCCCGCGAGGTGGCCAGCGGCGACTACGCGTCGGCCAGCGAACTGGTGCGGGACGCGCTGCGCCTGCTCCAGCGTGAGCGCGAGATCGAGCGTGAGAAGATCGAGGCGCTGAGGGCGGCGATCGACGTGGGCTGGCGCCAAGCGGACCGCGGCGAATTTTCGGAACTCGACCTCGACGCGATCGCGCAGGCCGTTCTTAAAGAGACTGCGGCTTGACGGTCAGGTTCGCGACGGAAGCGCAGGCGGACGTCGCAGCGATCCTGTCTGAGACGGCGCGCCGTTTCGGACAGGCGCAGTTCGAGGGTTATCTCGCCCTGTTTCGGCGGGCGATCGTTCTGTTGGAGGAAGACCCGTTTCGGCCGTCCTCGCGGGAGCGGTCCGACCTCAGACAGGGATTGAGGTCCTTGGCTCTCGGCGTCGCAGCGCGGCGACGGAGTTCAGCCGCGCACGTTCTGTATTACCGCCAGGTGGAAGACGACGCGGGGGCGAAAACCACGGTCGTTGTCCGCGTTCTGCACGAGCGTATGGACGCTTCGCGCCATCTTGCTGACGCCGTCGATGCAAGCGACCCGCCCGATGGCTGATCACCCCGCCGCGATCTTCGGCTTCGGCATCCCGTAGAGATGCTCCTCCGCCGGGAAACGGCGGGCGCGGACGTCGGCGGCGTAAGACTCGGCCGCCGCCTTCATGGTCGCGCCCACGTCCGCGTACTTCCGCACGAACTTCGGCACGTGGCCGAAGGTGACGCCCATCATGTCGTCGGTGACCAGGATCTGGCCGTCGCACTCGGCGGAGGCGCCGATGCCGATGGTCGGCACCCGGATGGTCTCGGTGATGCGGGCCGCAAGAGGAGCGACGACGCCCTCGACCACGACCGCGAAGGCGCCCGCGTCGGTCACCGCGCGGGCGTCGGCGAGGATGGTCTCCGCCTCGGCCGCGAGCTTGCCGCGGGCGGCGTAGCCGCCGAGGGCGTTCACGGACTGCGGCTGCAGGCCGATGTGCGCGAGCACGGGGATCCCGCGCTGGGTGAGGAAGGCGATGGTCTCGGCCATCACCGCGCCGCCCTCGAGCTTCACGGCGCCGCAGCCGGTCTCGGCCAGGATGCGGGCGGCGTTGCGGAAGGCCTGCGCCGGGCTTTCCTGATAGGCGCCGAAGGGCAGGTCGACCACGACGAGCGCATGCCGCGCGCCGCGCACGACGGCGGCGCCATGGGCGATCATCATGTCGAGCGTGACCGGGATCGTGCTGGGCAGGCCGTAGACCACCATGCCGAGGCTGTCGCCGACGAGCAGCAGGTCGGAGGCCTCGTCCAGCGCCTCGGCCACCGGCGTGGTGTAGGCGGTGAGGCAGACGAGCGGCGTCGCGCTCTTCGCCGCGCGGATGGCGGCGACGGTGACGGGCTTGGCGGCGGGCGCGGTGACGGGCGGTCGTGCGTGTGCGCTCATGGCGTTCGGTCCTCCGGGCGGCCCGGGCCGCCTGCGGCCGGCGGGTCCCCTGCGGGTCGCGGGCCGGCTGTGACGGAGATTTGGTCGCATCCGGCCGATTGTTCCAGTTCTTTATCATCCCCACGCACAAAATTGCGGCTCAAGCCCCCGCTGTGGGCGAGGTTCGCGTCGTCGGAGGCGGGCGGCTACAGTCGCGCCCCGAATCAGGAGCGGCGGCGATGTGGTTTTGGGGCAAGATCGGCGGAGCGGCGGCGGGGCTCGCGCTCGGCGGACCGCTCGGCGCCTTGGCGGGCGCGGTCGCCGGCCATTTTCTCATCGATCGCGAGACCGACCCGGAGGCGATCGCCGCCCGCGACCTCGAGAAGCGCGAGGTCGCCTTCACCGTGGGCGTGATCGCGCTCGCGGCCAAGATGGCGAAGGCGGACGGCGTGGTCGCCTGCGTGGAGGTGGAGGCGTTCCGCCGCGTGTTCTCCATCCAGGAGAGCGACCTGAAGCGCGTCGGCCAGCTGTTCGACCTCGCGAAGCAGGACGTCGCGGGCTTCGACGCCTACGCCGGCCAGCTCGCCGGTCTGTTCGCGGACGATCCGGCGACGCTCGAGGACGTGCTCTCGGGCCTCGCGCAGATCGCGGCCGCGGACGGGGCCGTGCACGAGGCGGAGGCCGCCTACCTGATCGAGGTCGGCGCGATCTTCAAGCTGGACGCGGCGCGGCTCCGGCGCGCGCTCGCCCGCCACATGAAGCTTCCGGTCGCCGATCCCTACGCCATCCTCGGAGCCGACCCCGCCGCGAGCGACGACGACCTCAAGCGCCGGCACCGGGCGCTGGTGGCCGAGACCCACCCCGACCGGGCGATCGCGCGCGGTCTTCCCGAAGAGGCGGTGCGGATCGCGACCGAGAAGCTCGCCGCCGCCAACGCCGCCTGGGACATGATCCGGCGCGAACGGGGGCTCGCATGACCGTCTTTCCGCCCGACAGCCCGCTGGTCGCTGAGGTGCGTCCGGCCGCGAACCACGACGAGCGCCGGGACGGGCGCGAGCCGGACATCCTGTTGCTGCACTACACCGGCATGGCCTCGACCGAGGCCGCCTGCGCGAAGCTGTGCGCGGCCGACAGCGGCGTGTCGTGCCACTACGTGGTGGTCGAGGACGGCCGCATCCTGCAGCTCGTGCCCGAGGAGCGGCGCGCCTGGCATGCCGGTCGGTCGTCGTGGGAGGACGAGACCGACGTCAATTCGCGGTCGATCGGCGTTGAAATCGCCAATCCCGGCCACGATCACGGCTATCCCGACTTTCCACCGGAACAGATCGCGGCCGTGATTGAACTCGCCCGCGACATTACCGCACGCCGGGGGATTCAACCGGAGCGCGTATTGGCGCATTCCGACGTCGCGCCGCTGCGCAAGGACGATCCGGGAGAGAAATTTCCGTGGGGCCGACTTGCGGCGGCGGGGGTCGGTCATTGGGTCACGCCGACGCCGATCGAGAACACCACGGCGCTGGGGCCCGGCGACGAGGGCGAGCCGGTCGAACAGCTCCAGACTCTGCTCAGTCTCTATGGCTATGGGCTCGAGATCGACGGGTTCTACGGCGAGACCATGCTGGCCGTCGTGCGCGCCTTCCAGCGGCATTTCCGACCCGCCCGCGTCGATGGAATCGCGGATTTTTCCACGTCCCGCACGCTGCGCAACCTGCTGCGGCGACTCCCGGCGCGCTGAGCTGCCCCGCCTCAGTCTCGTCACACCACCGTCAAGAAGCGAACGCGCCCCGGTCGAGCCGAGGTCATGTTCGCACTGCTTTAGGTTCCCCCATGCGAAACGCATAGGGGAGTAAGCATATGCGTAAGACGACGCTTGTCGCCGCCATCTTTGCGGCGACCGTCGCCTCGGCCAACGCTGCGCCGGTTTCTGAACGACTTGCCCGGGGGGCGAGCCAATCCACCAAGTCTCAAGACGTCCGTAATTCCACTTCCTCAACGATAACGACATCTAAACGTTCGGTTAACGCGAACGTTCCCGCAAAAGCCGCTCCTGCGCCCGTGGCGGCCGGCGCGGCCGCCTTCACCTCCGCCCGCTCGGCGGGCTCGCCCTCCAAGGGCGGCGGCCTTCCCATGCGGGTCGCGGCGCCCATTCCGGCCCAGGCCGCCGCGGCGCCTGCGGCGAACGAGACCCGCAAGGCCTCACGCAAAGCAGTCCGGCAGGCGCGGACCCGCGAGGTCGCCAAGACGCGTCAGGCCTTCAGGTCCCGCAAGGCCCGTCGCACGGCGGCGCTCGCCGCCAAGACCGACACCGTCGCTCTCCAGCGCGACGTCGAGCTTCCCGACGCGCCGAAGCCCGGCGCCGAGGCGTCGGCGGCGAACCTGCCGACCGGCTCGATCCCCTCCATGGTCACCGCCATGGCCCGCGCCCAGGGCGTCAGCCCCGCGCTCGCCCATGCGGTCGTCAAGGTGGAGTCGCGCTATCGCCCGAACGCCACCGGCCGGGGCGGCTACATCGGCCTGATGCAGCTGAGCTACCAGACCGCCAAGGGCATGGGCTTCCGCGGCAGCCGGCAGGCGCTCTACGAACCGCGCAACAACCTGACCTACGGCATGAAGTACCTTGCGGGCGCGGTCGCCAAGTCCGGCGGCAACACCTGCGCGGCGGTGTCGAAGTACCAGGGTGGCCACGGCGTCCGCGGCGTCACCCGCGCCGGCGCGGTCTACTGCGCCAAGGTCAAGCGCTTCATGGCCGAGGGCGTTCCGGCCTCGGGCCGCCAGACGGCGGATGCGGCGGCCGCTCAGCCGAAGTCCTGAGCCCGGCTGGCGTCGTTCCGACCCTCGGCTTGACCCCGGCGACGTCGCCGCCCACAAGGGCGGCGTCAGTCGGCCGGACGGCCGCTTCGGTTCACGCCGGAGAGGAAAGTCCGGGCTCCATGGAAAGCACGGCGCCGGATAACGTCCGGCGGGGGCGACCCCAGGGAAAGTGCCACAGAAAGCAAACCGCCTCCGGCCCTCGGGCCGGCGGTAAGGGTGAAAGGGTGCGGTAAGAGCGCACCGCGCTGCCGGTAACGGGAGCGGCACGGCAAACCCCGCCGGGAGCAAAACCGAATAGGGGCGACGCGTCTTCCGTCTTCGGGCGGAGGGCAGGCCCGCTTCCAGGCCGTCGCCCGGGTTGGTTGCTTGAGGCGTCCAGCGATGGGCGTCCCAGAGGAATGGCCGTCACGTGCGGCGGGAGGGGGCGACCCCTTGCGCCGCGCCATACAGAACCCGGCTTACAGGCCGACTGACGCTTCCGCCTCCCGCAGCGAGCGCTCGAGCGGCTCCGCTGGGCGATTCGCGCCCGCGGAGCCCCGCGCCCGCCGGCGATGTCCGCGTCCGCGCGTCGTCATCTTACATTTTCGTCTGATCAGAACGACCAACGGCGGCCGACGAACGACGGTGCGCAACGGGTTCTTAACCCTAAGGAAGTTCTACTGACGGCGTCGCGTACCGGCGCGACGCGGCCCTTGTCAGGTGATGCGTCCTGGGCCGCGTCGAGCGGGGCCGCGAACCCCGTTTCGTTGACGCCCATACGGCCCCATGATATCCCAAATCATCCCGTCGAAGCGACAGGCTGGAGGTTCTCTCGGGGGATCCCCGGCGATCGGCGTCGCAGCGTTCCGCGCTGCGCGCGCGGCTGGAGACGTGCGGCTTTCGCCTGAGGTTTCAGGCGAGGGCGGTCGGAGCGCCGCCTTCCGCGGCGATGTGGGGGGCTATGGACCGCTTCGTGTCCAATTTCACCAATCGCCTGGATGCGAAGGGCAGGGTGTCGATCCCCGCGCCGTTCCGGGCGGTGCTGGCGCGCGACGGCTTCGAAGGGCTTTACGTGCATCCCTCTCTGGACCTCGCGGCGCTCGACGCGGGCGGCAACGCGCTGTTGTCGGACATCGACCGCCTGCTGGAGACGCTGTCGCTCTATTCCGACGAGCGGGACAGCCTGGCGACGGCGCTGCTGGGCACGAGCGAGGTGCTGAAGGCGGACGGGGAGGGACGCGTCATCCTCACCGAGAGCCTGAAGACCTATGCCGGGATCAAGGATCAGGTGACCTTCGTGGGGCAGGGGCGGAAGTTTCAGATCTGGGAGCCGGAGAGCTTCCAGGCGCATCTCGCAAGCGCCCGGGAGACCGTGCGCGGCCTGAAGCGCCGGCTCGGCGCGCCGACGCCGCCGCTGGAGCCGGCGTCGTGATGGCCCGCCGCGACCGCCGCCCGGAGCGCGATCCTGCGGACGCCCGTCCGCACCTTCCCGTGATGCTGCCCGAGGTTCTGGCCTCGCTCGCGCCCAAGGACGGCGAAACCTATCTCGACGGCACCTTCGGCGCCGGCGGCTACACCCGCGCGATCCTCGAGGCCGCCGACTGCCGCGTGATCGCGACCGACCGCGACCCGACGGCGATCGCCGCCGGCTACGCCATGGTCTCCGAATTCAAGGGCCGGCTGACGCTGGTCGAGGACCGCTTCTCCAATCTGTCGCACGTGCTGGACCAGCTCGGCCTCGACGGGATCGACGGCGTGGTGCTCGACGTCGGCGTCTCCTCGATGCAGCTCGACCAGGCCGCGCGCGGCTTCTCCTTCCGCAACGACGGCCCGCTCGACATGCGCATGGGCGGCGAGGGCCCGAGCGCCGCCGACCTCGTGGCCGAACTCGACGACAAGGAGCTCGCCGCCGTGCTCCGGACGCTGGGCGAGGAGCGCCGCGCCGGCGCGGTCGCCCGCGGCATCTGCGCCGCGCGCGAGACCGAGCCGATCACGACGACGCTGCGTCTCGCCGACGTGGTCGAGGGCGTTCTGGGCAAATCCTACGACGGCATCCACGCCGCCACCCGCACCTTCCAGGCGCTGCGCATCGCGGTGAACGACGAACTCGGCGAACTCGGCCGCGCGCTGTTCGCGGCCGAGAGCCGGCTGAACCCTGGCGGCCGGCTGGTCGTCGTGGCGTTCCACTCGCTCGAGGACCGCATCGTCAAGACCTTCCTCGCCGACCGCACGCGCACGGTTCCCGGCGGCTCGCGTCACATGCCGGCCGCCACCGTCCCGCCCGCGACGTTCCAGGCGCTGTCGCGCGGGGTCGTGAAGCCCTCCGACGAGGAGGTCGAGACCAACCCGCGCGCGCGGTCCGCGCGGCTGCGCGCCGCCGTCCGCACCGAGGCGTCGGCGCGCGGGGGCGACGCCTTCGCCTTCGGCGTGCCGCGTCTGCCGCTCGGCGGACTTGAAGGAGCCGGCTCGTGAAGATCGCCCGCGTGCTCAACGTGGTCGCGGTGCTGGCGCTCGTCGGCGCGGCGGTCACCGTCTACCGCATCAAATACGACGCCACGATGCACTCCGAGCACGTCGCCAAGCTCAAGCGCCAGATCGCGCAGGAGAAGGACACGATCGCGGTGCTGAAGGCCGAGTGGTCCTTTCTCGCGCGCCCTGACCGCATCCAGGCCTTCGCCGAACGCCACCTCGAGCTGAAGCCGCTGCGCCAGGGCCAGACCCTCACCGTGGCGTCCCTGCCGGATCGCCCGGCGCCGGTCGACGAGATCGGACACAAGCTGGAGGCGCTCGGCCTCATGGGCGCCGACACGAGCCTCGCGACCGACGCGTCGGGCGAAGCCAAGAAGGCGGCGGCCGCGCCGGCGAAGAAGACCACGATCGCGGTCAAGCCGACCTCGCAGCTGAGGGCGCCCGTCAACCGCCCGGCGCCGCAGAAGCCGGCGACGCCGAAGGTCGGCCAGCCGTTGAACATCACCGACTTCCTGCGTCAGAACCCGGGGCTTCTGCGATGAACCGCGACGCCTTCCTGAGCGCCGTCGCACGCGGGGGCGGCGCCTCGGCCCGCGCCGTCGGCCGCGCCGCCGTCACTTCGGGCCGCTGGGCGGTCTTCGGCCTGCGCGGTCTGTTCCGCCTGCTGAAGAAGCTGTTCTTCCTGCTGGTCGGCCGCGGCGAGGGCCTCGGCCTCACCAACGGGCGGCTGCGCATCGCCATGCTCGCCTTCGGGATCGTCTACCTGACGATCGTCGGTCGGATGGTGCAATACGCGGTGGCGCCCGACGTCGGCGCGGTCGCGAAGGCGAGCCAGCAGGTCGCGGCGATCTCCCGCCCCGACATCGTGGACCGCAACGGCCAGGTGCTCGCGACCGACATCAAGGTGTCGTCGCTCTACGCCGAGCCGAAGAACATCATCGACGTGGACGAAGCGGTGGAGCTGCTTTCCGGCGCGCTGCCGGAACTGAACCGCGACGAGCTGCGCGCCCGGCTGTCGACGAAGAAGGGCTTCGTTTGGCTGAAGCGCGAGGTGACGCCGCGCGAGCAGGTGGCGGTGTTCCGCCTCGGCATCCCCGGCGTCGGCTTCATCCAGGAAAACAAGCGGATCTATCCGAACGGCGACATCGTCGCCCACATCCTCGGTTTCGCGGACGTCGACAACAAGGGCATCGCCGGCATCGAGAAGTATCTCGACACCAGCGGCATGACCGCGAAAGCCGCCGCGATCGCCGCCGACGGCGGGCGGATGGAGCCGATCCATCTCGCGCTCGACCTCAAGGTCCAGCACGCGGTGCGTGACGAGCTCTCGGCCGGCATGAAGAAGTTCAAGGCGATTGCGGGCTCCGCCGCCATCGCCGACGTCGAGACCGGCGAGATCGTCAGCCTCGTCTCGCTGCCGGACTACGACCCGAACAATCCTGTCGACGCGCTGAAGCCGGACCGGATCAACCGCGTCAACGTCGGCGTGTTCGAGATGGGCTCGACCATGAAGGCCCTCACCATCGCGATGGGCCTCGACAGCGGCAAGTTCAACCTGCAGAGCCGGATGGACGCCCGCGCGCCGCTGCAGTACGGCCGCTTCCGCATCCACGACTTCCACCCGACCAACCGGGTGCTGACGATCCCGGAAGTGTTCGTGCACTCCTCGAACATCGGCACCGCCCGCATCGCGCTCGGCATGGGCGTCGAGGCGCACAAGGCCTTCCTCGCCAAGATGCGGCAGCTCAACCGGCTGCAGACCGAGCTGCCGGAAAGCGCGCGGCCGATCCTGCCGCCGCGCTGGGGCGAGCTGAACACCATCACCATCTCCTTCGGCCACGGCCTCGCGATCGCGCCGATCCAGTCGGTGATGGCGGTGAGCGCGCTGGTGAACGGCGGCTATCTGATGACGCCGACCTTCATGCAGCGCACCGCCGCGGAGGCCCGCTCGGCCTCGGTGCAGGTGCTCAAGCCCTCGACCAGCGTCGCCATGCGCTACCTCATGCGCCTGAACGCGGAGAAGGGCTCGGCCAAGAAGGCCGACATCCCGGGCTACCGCGTCGGCGGCAAGACCGGCACCGCCGAGAAGGTGGTCAACGGCCGCTACGCGAAGAACAAGAACCTGACGGCCTTCACCGCCGTGTTCCCGATGGACAAGCCGAAGTACATGATGCTCGTCGTGCTCGACGAGCCGCAGGCGCTGCCCGAGACCCACGGCTTCGCCACCTCCGGCTGGAACGTCGTGCCGGTGGGCGGCAAGATGGTGGAGCGCATCGCGCCGCTGCTGGGCGTCGAGCCGATCTACGACGCGCCGCCGGCGCAGGACCTGCTCGCCTCGATCGGCGCGACCGTGGGCGCGGTGCGGTGACGACGCTCGGAGCGCTGTTTCCGGGCGTCGGCCTCGACGACGGGGCCGCCGCCACGCCCGTCACCGGACTGACCGCCGACAGCCGGGCCGTGACGCCCGGCGCGGTGTTCGCCGCGCTCGCCGGCGCGAAGACCGACGGCGCCCGCTTCGTCGCCCAGGCGCTGGAGAAGGGCGCGGCCGCGATCCTTTCCGAGCAACCGCTCGAGGCGCCGGTTCCCGTGGTGCGGGTCGACGACGCCCGGCTCGCGCTGGCGAAGGCCGCGGCGCGGCTCTACCCCCGGCAGCCCGCGACGATCGCGGCGGTGACGGGGACCAGCGGCAAGAGCTCGGTCGTCACCTTCCTCCGCCAGATCTGGAGCCACGCGGGGTTCAAGGCCGCGAGCCTCGGCACGCTCGGGGTCACGGGACCCTCGGGCGCGACCTACGGTTCCCTGACGACGCCGGACCCGGTCTCGCTGCACAGGACCCTGGACGCGCTGGCGGCCGAGGGCGTCAGCCACCTCGCGATGGAGGCCTCGTCCCACGGCCTCGATCAAAAAAGACTGCACGGCGTTAACCTTAACGCCGCCGGCTTCACCAATCTCTCACGCGACCACATGGACTACCATCCGACGGTCGAGCACTACCGCAACGCCAAGCTGCGGCTGTTCCGCGAGCTGCTCCCGGAGGATGGCACGGCGGTGGTCTGGGCCGACGCGCCGGACGGCGCGGCCTTCGCGGAGGCCGCGCTGGAGCGGGAACAGCGCTTGTTCACCGTCGGCGCCAGGGGTGAAACGTTAAGGCTAACAGACGTTAAGACAGACGGGCTGGATCAGATCCTCAGCGTCGAGGGGGCCGGCGGCGCGCGCGATGTGCGGCTTCCGCTCGCGGGCGTGTTCCAGGCCCAGAACGCCCTGACCGCAGCCGGCCTCGCCATCGCGACCGGCGTCGCGACCGAGGTCGCGCTCGACGCGCTGGAGCGGCTCGAGGGCGTGCCCGGGCGACTCGAACTCGTGGGCGAGCGCGACGGCGCGGCGGTCTTCGTCGATTACGCCCACAAGCCGGACGCGGTCGCGTCCGCGCTCGCGGCGTTGCGTCCCTTCGCGAAGGGGCGTCTCGTCGTGGTGTTCGGCGCCGGCGGCGACCGCGACCCGGGCAAGCGCCCGCTGATGGGCGAGGCCGCGACCGCGGCGGCCGACGCCGTCATCGTCACCGACGACAACCCGCGCAGCGAGGACCCCGCGACGATCCGCGCCGCGATCCTCGCGGCAGCGCCCGGCGCCCGCGAGATCGGCGACCGCCAGACGGCGATCGAGACCGCGGTGTCCGAGCTACAGCCAGGCGATGTTCTCGTCGTCGCCGGCAAAGGTCACGAAACGGGCCAGATCGTGGGAGATCGGACGCTGCCGTTCTCGGACCACGACGTCGTCCGGGACGCTCTCAAGCGGAAGGGGACCGCCGCATGACGACGTCCAGCATGTTCGCCGAGCCGTTGTGGACCACGCCGGAGCTCGCGCTCGCGACCGCCGGCCGCGTCGTCGGCCGAGCCGACGAGCCCGCGACCGGCGTCTCGATCGACAGCCGCACCGTGGCCCGCGGCGACGTGTTCTTCGCGATCAAGGGCGATGTGCACGACGGCCACAAGTTCGTCGCGGACGCGCTCGCCCGCGGGGCGGCGCTCGCCGTCATCGACGAGGCCCATGCGGCCGAACTGAAGGACGCCGGCGCGCTGCTGGTGGTGAAGGACGTGCTCGCCGCCCTGGTCGCGACCGGCGTCGCGGCGCGCGCGCGCTCGAAGGCGCGGATCGTCGCGGTGACCGGTTCGGTCGGCAAGACCTCGACCAAGGAGGCGCTGCGCCTGGTGCTGGCCGAGGACGGCCCGACCCACGCCTCCGCCGCGTCCCACAACAACCACTGGGGCGTCCCGCTGACGCTCGCCCGGCTGCCGCGCTCCGCCGCCTACGGCGTGTTCGAGATCGGCATGAACCACGCCGACGAAATCCGGCCGCTGGTGAAGATGGTCCGCCCGCACGTGGCGGCGATCACCAACGTCGAGCCGGTGCATCTCGCGGCCTTTCCCAACGTGGAGGCGATCGCCGACGCCAAGGCCGAGGTGTTCGAGGGCTTCGCCAACGGCGGCCACGCAGTGATCAACCGCGACAACCCCCATTACGAGCGCCTGAAGGCGGCGGCGACGGAGGCCGGGGCCGCGGTCTGGAGTTTCGGGGAGCACGTCTCGTCCGACGCCCGGCTCGACCGGCTCGCCATGAAGGAGCAGGGCTCCTGCGTCGCGGCGACGGTGCTGGGCGAAGGCGTGACCTTCAAGATCGGCGCGCCGGGCCGCCACGTCGTCCAGAACGCGCTCGCGGTGCTGCTCTCCGCCAAGCTCGCCGGCGCCGACCTCGCGCTGGCGGCGCTCGCGCTCGCCCGTTTCGCGCCCCCGGCCGGACGCGGCAAGCGGCTGGCGCTGAGCGCGCCCGGCGGCGTGCTGACCGTCATCGACGAGAGCTACAACGCGAACCCCGCCTCGATGCGCGCCGCGCTCGCGCTGCTCGGCCAGAGCCCGGTTCAGCCCGGCGGCCGGCGGATCGCCGTGCTCGGCGACATGCTGGAGCTCGGCCCGGAGTCGGAGGCGCTGCACGCCAAGGTGGCCGAAGCGGCGGCGAACGCGAAGATCGACCTCGTGTTCACGGCCGGACCGCTTATGAAGGCGCTGAACGACGCGCTGCCGCCCGCCCGGCGCGGCGGATGGGCCGCGACCGCGGCGGAGCTCGAGCCGAAGCTCTTCGAGCGGCTGCGAGGAAAGGACGTGGTGATGATCAAGGGATCGAACGGCTCCAGGATGGGCCCGTTGGTGACGGCGCTCAGGGACCGCTTCGCGCCCGCCGACGAGACCTTCGCGGCGGGGTCGCTCTGAGATGCTGTATTTCCTCGCCGATCTGTCCTGGGCCTTCCCGGGGCTGAACCTGTTCCGCTACATCACTTTCCGCACCGGCGGCGCGATCATGACCGCGGCGCTGTTCGTGTTCCTGTTCGGTCCCTGGATCATTGGCCAGCTCCGCCTCAAGCAGGGCAAGGGCCAGCCGATCCGCTCCGACGGACCCCAGACCCATCTCGCCAAGCGGGGCACGCCCACCATGGGCGGGCTGATGATCCTGTCGGGCCTCGTCGCCACCACGCTGCTGTGGGCGAACCTCGCGAACCCCTACGTCTGGATCGTGCTGTTCGTGACCATCGGCTTCGGCGCGATCGGCTTCTACGACGACTACCTCAAGGTCACGAAGCAGACCCACGCCGGCTACTCCGGCAAGATGCGGCTCGCGATCGAGTTCGCGATCGCGGGCGCCGCGGTCTACGCCATCACCCGCGTCGGCCAGCCCGGCTTCTCCACCTCGCTCGCCTTTCCGTTCCTCAAGAACTTCCTGCTCGACCTCGGCTGGTTCTTCCTGCTGTTCGGCGCGGTGGTGATCGTGGGCGCCGGCAACGCCGTGAATCTCACCGACGGCCTCGACGGCCTCGCCATCGTGCCCGTCATGATCGCGGCCGCGAGCTTCGGTTTCATCGCCTACCTCTCCGGCAACGCGGTGTTCGCGGATTACCTGCAGATCCACTTCACGCTCGGCACCGGCGAACTGGCGGTGGTCTGCGGCGCGGTGCTGGGCGCGGGCCTCGGCTTCCTGTGGTTCAACGCTCCCCCTGCGCAGATCTTCATGGGCGACACCGGCTCGCTCGCCATGGGCGGCATGCTGGGCGCGGTGGCCGTCGCCGCGAAGCACGAGATCGTGCTCGCCATCATCGGCGGCCTGTTCGTGCTGGAGGCGGTCTCGGTGATCGTCCAGGTCGCCTCGTTCAAGCTCACGGGCAAGCGCGTGTTCCGCATGGCGCCGATCCATCACCACTTCGAGCAGCTCGGCTGGTCGGAGCCGCAGGTGGTGGTGCGCTTCTGGATCGTGGCCGTGGTGCTGGCGCTGGTCGGCCTCGCCACCCTGAAGCTGCGGTGAGCGCGATGCGGGATGATCTGCGGTCGGCCTGGTCCGGTCGGGCTAGGCTCCGAAACGTCCAACCGGACGCCACGTCATGGTCCCCTTCTCCCCTTGCGGGAGAGGGTAAGGGTGAGGGGGCGTCCGGGACGACCTCCATCGCTTCAGGTTGCCCCGGACGACCCCTCATCCGTCCGTCGGCTGACGCCGCCGTCCACCTTCTCCCGCAAGGGGAGAAGGGAAGGGGCGCCGACCCTGACGCGCGCTCAACCTTCCTGTGGATCAACCTCGCCCAGCGGGGAGGCCGGGTCTCGTGACGCCCGCGACCTCCTTCCGGGCCAAGCGCGTCGCGGTGTTCGGCCTCGGCGGCTCGGGCCGCGCCACCGTGCGCAGTCTGGTCGCCGGCGGGGCCCAAGTGACCGCCTTCGACGACAGCGCCGAGGGCGTGGCGAGGGCCGCGGCCGAGGGGCTGCCGACCGGCGACCTGCGCGCCATGGATTTCGCCCGGTTCGACAGCCTCGTGCTCGCGCCCGGCGTGCCGCTGACCCATCCGACGCCGCACTGGACGGTGGAGAAGGCGAAGACCGCGGGCGTCGAGATCATCGGCGACATCGAGATCTTCTGCCGCGAGCGCCGGGCGATCGCGCCGGGCGCGCCCTTCGTCGCCATCACCGGCACCAACGGCAAGTCGACCACCACGGCGCTGATCGCCCATCTCGTCCGCCACGCCGGCCTCGACGCGCAGATGGGCGGCAACATCGGCGTCGCTATCCTCGATCTCGAACCGCCGTCGGCGAACCGCGTCCACGTCGTCGAGTGCTCGTCCTACCAGATCGACCTCGCGCCGAGCCTCGACCCGAGCGTCGGGGTGATGCTGAACCTCTCCGAGGACCACCTCGAGCGGCACGGCACGATGGAGAACTACGCCGCCATCAAGGAGCGGCTGGTCGCGGGCGCGGGCGTCGCCGTGATCGCCCGCGACGACGCGATCTCCGCGGCGATGGCGGAGCGGCTCAAGGCCGCCGGCCGCAGCGTCGTCGTCGTTTCCGAGACCGATCCGATCGACCTGTCGGCCGCCCGCGCCCTGCGCGGCGCCCACAACGCCCAGAACGCCAACGTCGCGCTGGCCGCCGTGCGGGCGCTCGGCGTCGCGGACGACGTCGCCTACGCCGGCCTCGCGACCTTCCCCGGCCTCGCCCATCGCATGGAGGAGGTGGCCGGCCCCGGCCGCGCGACCTTCATCAACGATTCGAAGGCGACCAACGCCGACAGCGCGGAGAAGGCGCTGGCGTCGTTCAAGAAGGTGTTCTGGATCCTGGGCGGCAAGCCCAAGACCGGCGGCATCGACGCTCTGGTTCCGCTGTTCTCGAAGGTGACGAAGGCCTACCTCATCGGCGAGGCCTCGCCCGGCTTCGCCGCGACGCTTCGGGCGCACGACGTGCCGCTGGCGGAGCTCGGCACGATCGACCGCGCGGTCGAGGCCGCCGCGGCCGACGCCGAGGCTTCCGACGAGGCGGAGCCCGTCGTGCTGTTTTCGCCGGCCTGCGCCTCGTTCGACCAGTTTCCGAATTTTGAGAAGCGCGGCGACGCGTTCCGCGCGGCGGTGCAGGGGCTTGAATCCGCGAAGGCCTGACGGCGCGCGCGGGCGTCCCTCCCCTGGGACAGGGGAGGGTGGACGGGCGAAGCCCGGCCGGGTGGGGTGGGCGGCAGGAGGAAACTCTGTCCCCGTCGCGCCCGACGCCCAAGGCCCCGACCCCGGCTCGCGCCGGCCCCACCCTCCCCACGCCTGCGGCGCGAGGAGGGATCCCCGCGCGCTTTCGACCCGCGGCGGATTCGCGCCCCTGAAACCCGGCGTTTACGTTTTGTCATCCCTAATCGGCGTTCATGAAGCGAAGTCCGCGCGGGCGTCATGTTCCGTGGGCCCGTCCGCCATCCGTCTCGCCTCCCGGAGCCAGCCGTCATGATCTCCCGCGCGGAACGCACCGTCTTCGGCGAATGGTGGTGGACGGTCGACAGGGCGCTGCTGTTCGCCGTCGGCGCGCTCATGGTGCTCGGCGTCGTGCTGTCGCTCGCGGCC
This sequence comes from Methylopila capsulata, assembly GCF_016907975.1. Classification (GTDB taxonomy): domain Bacteria; phylum Pseudomonadota; class Alphaproteobacteria; order Rhizobiales; family Methylopilaceae; genus Methylopila; species Methylopila capsulata. The sequence goes on along the minus strand of NZ_JAFBCY010000001.1, from coordinate 843,765 downwards.
TCGCCGCCGGTCGCCGAGCGCATCGGCGTCGACATGTTCCACTTCGTGAACCGGCAGGTGATGTTCCTGCCGCCGGCGCTGCTGATCATGGTCGGCGTGTCGTTCCTCAGTCCGCGTCAGGTGCGGCGCCTCGCCTGGGTCGTGTTCGCGTTCGGCATGGCGATGCTGGCGGCGACGCTGTTCGTCGGCATGGAGATCAAGGGCGCCCGGCGCTGGATCAGCTTCGGCGGGCTCGCGGTGCAGCCGTCGGAGTTCGTGAAGCCGGCCTTCGTGGTGCTCTCGGCCTGGCTGTTCGCCGAGGGCTCCGAGCGGCGCGACATGCCCGGCCATCTGCTCGCCATCGCGCTGCTGGGCTCGGTCGTCGGCCTGCTGGTGCTGCAGCCCGACCTCGGCCAGACCGTGCTCTCGACCGCGGTCTGGGGGGCACTGTTCTTTCTCGCGGGCCTGCCGTGGATCTGGGTCGTGGGCCTCGGCGGCGTCGGCGTCGTGGGACTGGTCGCGGCCTACGAGCTGCTGCCGCACGTGGCGCGCCGCATCGACCGCTTCATGAACCCGGAGACCGGCGACACCTTCCAGATCGACAAGGCGACCGAGGCCTTCGCCTCCGCCGGCTGGTTCGGCAAGGGCCCGGGCGAGGGCACCGTCAAGCGCATCATCCCGGACGGGCACACCGACTTCATCGCCGCCGTGACGGCCGAGGAGTTCGGCATCCTGTTCTGCATCGCGATCGTGTCGATCTACTGCTTCATCGTCATGCGCGGGCTGCAGCACGCCCGCCGCGAACAGGACGGCTTCACCCGCCTCGCCATCGCCGGCCTCACCATGCTGTTCGGCTTGCAGGCGGCGATCAACATGGCGGTGAACCTGCACCTGATGCCGGCGAAGGGCATGACGCTGCCGTTCATCTCCTACGGCGGCTCGTCGCTGTTCGCGCTGGCGCTCGGCGTCGGCATGCTGCTCGCGCTGACGCGCCGCCGCCCGCGCACCGACGCGCTCGCCTCCGAGATCGCGCGGCACGTCCGCGCCCATGGCGCGACGCCGGTCGCGGCGCGCGCATGACCGACTGGCCGCGACCCATCCTGCTGGCGGCCGGCGGCACCGGCGGCCACCTCTTCCCGGCGGAAGCGCTGGCGGTCGAGCTCGGCCGCCGCGAGGTGCCGGTGGAGCTCGTCACCGACGAGCGGGCGCTCGCCTACGCTTCCAAGTTCCCGGCCCGCGCGGTGCACGCCCTGCCGGCCGACACCCTGCGCGGCTCGGGCGCGCTCGCCTACGCCAAGCTCGGGCTGACGCTCGCCCGCGGGGTGGGGAAGGGCGTCGGCCTCATGCGCCGCGTTCGGCCCGCGGCCGTGGTCGGCTTCGGCGGCTACCCCTCGTTCCCGCCTCTGGTCGCGGGGCGGCTCGCCGGCGTGCCGGTCGTGCTGCACGAGCAGAACGCGGTGATGGGACGCGCCAACCGGATGCTGGCGAGGTTCGCCACCACCATCGCGACCGGCTTCCCCGACGTGTCCGGCGCGCCGTCCGGCGCCGCGACCGTCCATGTGGGCAATCCCGTGCGGCCGCAGGTGATCTCGGCCAGCGGCGTCGCCTACGAGGCGCCCGATGGCGATCGGCCGATCCGCCTGCTGGTGTTCGGCGGCAGCCAGGGCGCGCGAGTGATGTCCGAGGTGGTTCCGGCGGCGCTCGCTCTGCTGCCCGGCCAACTCAAGGCGCGGCTCCGCGTGACGCAGCAGGCGCGGCCCGAGGATCTCGAGGCCGCCCGCGCGGCCTATGCGGCGGCCGGCATCGAGGCGAACCTCACCAGTTTCTTCGACGACATGCCCGCCCGCATGGCGCTCGCCCATTTCGTCATCGCGCGCGCTGGCGCCTCGACGGTCGCGGAGCTCGCCGTGATCGGCCGGCCCTCGATCCTTGTGCCGCTGCCGCACGCGCTCGACAACGACCAGCTCGCCAACGCCAACGCGCTGGCGCTCTCGGGCGGCGCGGTGGTCTGGCCGCAGGCGCGCCTCACGCCCGAGGCGCTCTCCGACGACCTCGCGATGCGGCTCGCCGACGGCGCGGCGCTTTCGGCCTCGGCGGCCGCGGCGCGACGCGTCGGCAAGCCGGACGCCGCCGCGCGGCTCGCGGATGTGGTATTGGCCGCCGCCGGCCTCCACGCGCCTGCGCCCGCCTCGCTCACGTCCTGACAGGTTTTAGCCTCCGCCATGAAACTTCCCCGCGACATCGGCCCCGTCCACTTCGTCGGCATCGGCGGCATCGGCATGTCCGGCATCGCCGAGGTGCTGGCCAACCACGGCTACAAGGTCCAGGGCTCCGACGCGGCGGAGAGCGCCAACGTCAAGCGCCTGCGCGACAAGGGCATCGCCGTCACCATCGGCCACGCCGCTGAGAACCTGGGCGACGCCGAGGTCGTGGTGGTGTCCTCGGCCATCAAGCGCGGCAACCCTGAGCTCAACGCCGCCCGCGAGAAGCGGCTGCCGGTGGTGCGGCGCGCGGAGATGCTGGCCGAGCTGATGCGGCTGAAGACCTGCGTCGCCATCGCCGGCACCCACGGCAAGACCACGACCACCTCGCTCGTCGCGACGCTGCTCGACGCTGGCGCGATGGACCCGACCGTGATCAACGGCGGCATCATCAACGCCTACGGCACCAACGCCCGCATGGGCGAGGGCGACTGGATGGTGGTCGAGGCGGACGAGAGCGACGGCACCTTCCTGAAGCTGCCGACCGACGTCGCGGTCGTCACCAACATCGACCCCGAGCACCTCGATCACTTCGGCACCTTCGACGCGGTGAAGGCGGCGTTCCGCTCCTTCGTCGAGAACGTGCCGTTCTACGGCTTCGCGGTGATGTGCCTCGACCACCCGACCGTTCAGGACATGGTGGGCACGATCGAGGACCGCCGGGTCGTCACCTACGGCGAGAACCCGCAGGCCGACGTGCGGCTGACCGACCTCGACCTGAAAGGCGGCCAGGCCAGGTTCCGCGTCGCCATCCGCGACCGCAAGACGGGCTCCGAGACCCGGATCGACGACCTCGTGCTGCCTATGGCCGGCCGTCACAACGCGCTGAACGCGACCGCGGCGATCGCCGTCGCCCACGAGCTCGGCGTGTCCGCGGACCAGATCCGCGCCGGGCTCGCCAAGTTCGGCGGCGTGAAGCGGCGCTTCACCCACACCGGCGACTGGAACGGCGTCGCAATCTTCGACGACTACGGCCACCACCCTGTCGAGATCTCCGCGGTGCTGAAGGCGGCGCGCGCGTCCACCGACGCCCGCGTCATCGCCGTGGTCCAGCCGCACCGCTACTCCCGCCTGCACGCCCTGTTCGACGGCTTCTCAAGCTGCTTCAACGACGCCGACACCGTGATCGTGGCGGACGTCTACGCCGCCGGCGAGCAGCCGATCGAGGGCGCCTCCCGCGACGACCTCGTGGCGGGCCTGCGCGCCCGCGGCCATCGCCACGTCATCCCGCTCGAAGGCCCTCAGGCGCTCGCGGGCGTCGTGGCGAGCGTGGCGAAGCCCGGCGACTACGTCGTGCTGCTCGGCGCCGGCACCTCGACCTATTGGGCCGCGGCCCTGCCGGAGGAGCTCGCGGCGCTGAAGGGCGGCGCATGACGGCCACGCTCGCAGAACGCCTCGCCGCTCAATTGCCGAAGCTGCGCGGCAGGCTTCTCAGCGACCAGAGCCTCGCGGAAGTCGTGTGGTTCCGGGTCGGGGGCAGGGCCGAGGCGTTGTTCACCCCGGCGGACGAGGACGATCTCGCCTATTTTCTCAGCCGGCTCCCTGCGGAGGTTCCCTACGGCGTCATCGGCCTCGGTTCGAACCTGCTGGTCCGCGACGGCGGCCTCCCGGGGGTGACGATCCGGCTCGGAAAACCCTTCGCCACGATCGCGCCGGGGCGGGACGCGACGCTCTGGGCCGGAGCGGCGGCGGCCGACAAGCGCGTGGCGCTGGAGGCGATGGAAGCCGGGATCGGCGGGTTCGCCTTTTTCGCCGGCATCCCCGGCGCGCTCGGCGGCGCGCTCGCCATGAACGCGGGCGCGAACGGGACCGAGACCTCCGACCGTGTCGTCGAGGTGTTCGGCTTCGACCGGGCGGGCGACGCGGTGACGCTCTCGAACGCGGCGATGGGCTATTCCTACCGCCACTCCTCGGCGCCTGAGGGCGTGATCTTCACCGGCGCTCTGATGCGGGGCGAGCAGCGCGAGCGCGCGGCGATCAAGGCGGAGGTCGACGCCGTGATCGCGCACCGCGAGGCCAGCCAGCCGACCCGGAGCCGCACCGGCGGCTCGACCTTCAAGAATCCGCCCGGCCTGTCCGCGTGGCGGCTCGTGGACGAGGCCGGCTGCCGCGGCCTGACGATCGGAGGCGCGCAGGTGTCGGAACTGCACACCAATTTCCTGATCAACGTCGGCGGCGCCACCGCGGCCGACATCGAGGCGCTGGGCGAAGAGGTCCGCCGCCGCGTGAAGGAGACCTCGGGCGTCGAGCTCGAGTGGGAGATCAAGCGGATCGGGGTGGCGGCGTGAGACGGCCGCCATGTCCGTCGAACGCTGACCTGCGATCCTGAAGCGCGTCGTCGTCCTCCGGCTTGACCGGAGGACCCATCTCGGACGCTAAGCGCGACGCCCGAGATGGATGGTCCGCTCAAGCCGGACCATGACGAACCTAATCCTGACCACGATTCCGGATCGGCCCTCGGCCGTCCGGCCTGACGACCGCCTCCGGGGAAACGCCATGCCAAAACACGTCGCCGTCCTGATGGGAGGCTGGTCCTCGGAGCGGCAGGTGTCGCTCTGGTCGGGCGCGGCCTGCGCCAAGGCGTTGGAAGGCGAGGGCTACCGCGTGACGCCGATCGACGTCGGCCGCGATCTGGCCGAGGTCCTCGCGAAGGTGAAGCCGGACGTGTGCTTCAACGCGCTCCACGGCCGCTTCGGCGAGGACGGCACCGTCCAGGGCCTGCTGGAGATCATGGGGATCCCCTACACGCACTCCGGCGTGCTGGCCTCCTCGCTGGCCATGCACAAGGAGCGCGCGAAGACGGTGATGGCGGCCGCGGGGGTTTCCGTGCCCCGTGGCAAAGTGGTCACACGCTTAGAGGCCGCCGCGTCGCACGTCTTAACGCCTCCTTACGTCCTCAAGCCTGTCGACGGCGGATCGTCGGTCGGGGTCCTAATCGTTAACGAAGATCACGCCCATCCGCCGCAGGAGCTCACCCGCGGGGACTGGGAGCACGGCGAGCTGTTGCTCGCGGAAAATTTCGTGGCGGGCAAAGAACTTACCTGCGCCGTGCTGAACGGCGAGGCGCTGGAGGTGATCGAAATCGTGCCCGGCGACGCCTGGTACGACTTCGACGCCAAGTACGCCAAGGGCGGCTCGCAGCACGTCCTCCCGGCAAAAATTTCACCCTTTGTTTACCAAGAGGTCCGAAAACTGGCTCTCGCGGCGCACCACGCTCTCGGGTGCCGCGGAGTAAGCCGGGCCGATTTCCGTTTCGACGACCGCGAAGGCGGCACGGGAGAGCTCGTCTGCCTCGAAGTGAACACGCAGCCCGGCATGACGGAGACGTCGCTCGTGCCGGAACTCGCCGCTTATGCCGGCATAGGGTTTGGTGAGCTTGTTCGATGGCTAGTGGAGGACGCCTCCTTGGAACGCTAGACGGACGCCTCAGGGCGCCGGTCGGCGGCGGTCGCGAAGCGGCCGCACCCCGGACCCGGGTGTTCAAGACGGGCCCGAACATGCGGTCGGCGAGCGAGAACGCGCGCCAGCCGCGGCCGGACCTCGACGACGTCGACGAGGTGATCGGCGCGAGCCGCATGACCTCGCTGCGCTTCCGCCTCGAGCGGATCGCACGCCGGCGCCGTCTCGGCGTCGCCCTCACCGTGCTGTTCTTCGGCGCCACCGGCGTGACCGGCATGATCGACGGCGGCCATTGGCCGACCGTTCGCAGCGAGATCGAGAACCTCCACGTCACCGTCGCCAACGCCGTCGGATTCCGCGTTATCGCGGTCGCGACCGAAGGCCAGAGCGCGCTCACCGACGACGAAGTCCTGCTGGCGCTCGGCATCGGCGAGAACACCGCGCTTCCGTTCCTGGACGTGGGCGCGGCCCGCGACCGGCTGATGGCGAACCCGCTGGTGCAGGACGCGACCGTCCGCAAGCTCTATCCCGACCGGGTCACCGTGCACCTCGTGGAGCGTAAGCCGTTCGCGCTGTGGCAGCACGACGGCAAGGTGCAGATCCTCGCCGAGGACGGCACGCCGATCGACGAGTTCCGGGATTCCCGCTTCGCCCATCTGCCGCTCGTCGTCGGACCCTCCGCGAACCTCCGCGCGCGGCCGCTGCTCGACGCGCTGGACGGCGCGCCGAAGATCAAGACCGAGACCTACGCGGCGGTGCTCGTGGCCGAGCGGCGCTGGAATCTCAAGCTGCGGTCGGGCGTCGAGGTGAAGCTGCCGGAGACGGGCTTCCGCGAGGCGCTTGCCCGGCTCGAGTCGCTTCAGGCCACCCGCAATCTGTTCTCCAAGGACATTGCGATCGTCGATCTTCGATCGCCCATCCGCACCGTTGTGCGGGTGACGCCCGAGGCGGCGGACAAGCTGGCCGAGGCTGAAAAGGCCGCCGAGAAGGCGCGTAAGAAGGCCGGAGCGACATGAGTCAGGCGTTCCCCTACGGCGTTGTTCCGAAGATGAAGCCGCTGCCGCAGCGTCGCGCTGTGGTGGTCTCCGTCCTCGACGTCGGCACCTCCAAGATCGCGTGCCTGGTGGCGCGGCTGAAGCCGGTCGAGGCCGGCGACGCGCTGCCCGACCGCTCGCATCTCGTCGAGCTGATCGGCGTCGGCCACCAGCGCTCGCGCGGCGTCAAGGCCGGCCAGATCGTCGACATGGAGGCCGCCGAGCAGGCGATCCGGCTCGCGGTCGACGCCGCCGAACGCATGGCCGGCGTCCAGATCGAGAGCGTCATCGTGTCGGTGTCCGCCGGGCGGCTCGCCTCCGAGACTTTCCACGCCGAGGTGCCGATCGCCGGCCACCCGGTGGAGGACCGCGACATCCGCCGCGTGCTGCAGGCGGGCTGCGCCCATTCGGTGCGTCCCAACCGCGCGGTGGTGCATTCGATCCCGACCGGCTTCGGCCTGGACGCGACCCGCGGCGTGCGCGATCCGCGCGGCATGGTGGGCCAGCATCTCGGCGTCGACATGCACATCGTCACGGCCGAAGGCGCGCCGCTGCGCAACCTGATGCTGTGCGTCGAGCGCTGCCATCTGAACGTCGAGACCATCGTCGCCGCTCCTTACGCCTCCGGCCTCGCGGCGCTCGTCGACGACGAGTCCGAGATGGGCGTGACGCTCGTCGACATGGGCGGCGGCACCACCTCGGTCGCCGTGTTCAAGGGCGGGCAGTTCGTGCATTCGGACGCGGTGGCGCTCGGCGGGCATCACGTCACCCTCGACCTCGCCCGCGGGCTCTCGACGAGCCTCGACGAGGCGGAGCGGCTGAAGACGCTGCATGCCAGCGTGTTTCCGGCGCTCGCTGACGAGCGCGAGCAGATCGCGGTCACTCCGGTCGGCGAGAACGAGATCGACGGCGCGAGCTACCTGCCGAAGTCGATGATCGTGAAGATCGTCAAGCCGCGGGTGGAGGAGATCCTCGAGCTGGTCCGCGACCGCCTCAAGGCGTCGGGCTACGCGGCGGAAGCGCGCCGCGTGGTGCTCACCGGCGGCGCGTGCCAGCTGACAGGGCTGCCCGATCTGGCGCGGCGCATTCTCGACCGGCCCGTCCGCATCGGCCGCCCGCTGGGCGCCCGCGGACTGCCCGAGGCGGCCAAGGGGCCAGCCTTCGCGGGCCCGGTCGGACTTCTGGTTTTCCCGCAGGTTGCGGGTCTCGAACACGTCGATCCGCGGCGGATGCGCCGCGGCGGGTCGGCGCCAAAGGACACTTACATCCACCGCGTTGGGCGGTGGCTGAAGGAGAGCTTCTGACCGTCGGATCGGCGACCGACGGGCAGATGGGGCGAGCGCGCCCCCCGAACGCCGAACGTGAAGACAGGCAAACGCCGGGACGGCGCGACAACCTACGAGGCATGCGATGACGATCAACCTGAAGATGCCGGACATCCGGGAACTGAAGCCGCGGATCACCGTGTTCGGCGTCGGCGGCGCCGGCGGCAACGCCGTGAACAACATGATCGAGGCCGGCCTCGTGGGCGTCGACTTCGTGGTCGCGAACACCGACGCGCAGGCGCTGACCCTGTCGAAGGCCGAGCGCATCATCCAGATGGGCGTGCAGGTCACCGAGGGTCTCGGCGCCGGCTCCCAGCCTGAGGTGGGCCGCGCGGCCGCCGAGGAGGTGATCGACGAGATCCGCGATCACCTGTCGGGCGCGCACATGGCGTTCATCACCGCCGGCATGGGCGGCGGCACCGGCACGGGCTCCGCCCCGGTCGTGGCCCGCGCCGCCCGCGAGGCCGGCATCCTGACCGTCGGCGTCGTGACCAAGCCGTTCCACTTCGAAGGCCAGCGCCGGATGAAGACGGCGGAAGCCGGCATCGAGGAACTGCAGAAGGCGGTCGACACCCTCATCGTCATCCCCAACCAGAACCTGTTCCGGGTCGCGAACGAGCGCACCACCTTCGCCGACGCCTTCGCCATGGCGGACCAGGTGCTCTACTCGGGCGTCGCCTGCATCACCGACCTGATGGTCAAGGAAGGCCTGATCAACCTCGACTTCGCCGACGTCCGCGCGATCATGCGCGAGATGGGCAAGGCGATGATGGGCACGGGCGAGGCCTCGGGCGACAAGCGCGCGGTCCAGGCGGCGGAGGCGGCGATCGCCAACCCGCTGCTCGACGACGTCTCCATGAAGGGCGCCCGCGGCCTGCTGATCTCGATCACCGGCGGCAACGACCTGACGCTGTACGAAGTCGACGAGGCGGCCACCCGCATCCGCGAGGAGGTGGACTCGGAAGCCAACATCATCCTCGGCGCGACCTTCGACGAGAGCCTGGAAGGCATCATCCGCGTGTCGGTCGTCGCCACCGGCATCGACCACATCATGGAGGCGGGCCAGACCAGCCCGGCCGAGCAGCGCATCGCGGAGCTCACCAACCGTTTTAAGCAGCCGGCTCCGGCGACCCGTTCGCCCGAACCGCAGACGCTCCCGACCTTCCGCGCGCCGACCCAGCCGGTCCAGCACGCGGCCCCGGCGCCGGCTCCCGAACAGCATGAGCCGGCTTACGAGGCGCACTACGAGCAGCAGGCCATCGCCGCGATCGAGGACGTCACCATCCGTCCCGCCGCGCCGAAGGCTCCGCTGGCCGAGCCCCAGCACGCCGCCCCTGCGGCCTACGAGGACGACCAGCACGAGCACGCCTTCATCCCGCCGCAGGCCGAGCGCGCCGCCCGCGCCCCCCGCATGCCGCGGATCGAAGACCTCCCGCTGCCGGCCCAGGCGCAGATCCGCGCCAGCCGCGAGCAGGCTCCCGAGCCCGCTCCGGACCGCAAGCGCATGACCCTGCTGCAGCGCCTCGCGAACGGCCTCGGCCGCCACCACGAGGACGAGGACGCCCCGGCGCACCATCCGGCCCCCGTGCAGCCGGTCCAGGCGCAGCGTCCGGCGCCGGTCCAGCCGGACCAGCGCCGGCCCCAGGCTCCGGCCTACCGTCCCGCACAGGGCGGCCTCGACGCCCAGGGCCGCGCCCCCTCGCAGCAGCACCCCCGCGGCCTCGAGGACGACCAGCTCGAGATCCCGGCGTTCCTTCGCCGCCAGGCGAACTGACGCTCGGGCCTCAAGGCTCGACACGACTCGACGGCTCGGACCTCACGGTCCGGGCCGTCGGCTTTTCAAGCCCGCTCGAAGACCCATTTTCGTTAACAACTTCAGAAGTGTACGCCTGTTACAAAGCGTAAAGAACCTTGATTTGGGATCCCCCGGTCGCCGACCTAGTTTGCAGCGCATCAAGAAGGCCGGACAGCGTTCCGGTCGTTCGCGCGTGACGAACGCGCCGATACGACGGGCTCCGAGCCGAGCCGTCGGGATTTCGAGGTTCGAGTTGATGTTTGCGCACCAGACCACGCTTGCAGGAACGGCCGTCGTCGACGGCGTCGGCGTCCATTCCGGCGCGCCGGTCGTCATGACGCTGGAGCCAGGCGACGCCGGGACGGGCATCGTCTTCGTCCGCGCGACCGTGGACGGCGACGAGCACGAGATTCCCGCGCGCCACGATCTGGTGAAGGCGACGGAGCTGCAGACCGTGCTGGGCGACGCCGACGGCGCGAGCGTCTCGACCATCGAGCACCTGATGGCGGCATTGCGCGCGCTCGGCGTCGACAACGCCCGCGTCTGCCTCGACGGCCCGGAAGTGGCGATCGTCGACGGCTCGTCGCGCCCGTTCGTGGAGGCGATCGAGGCGGTCGGCCTGCGCAAGCTCTCGGCGCCGCGCCGGATGCTCAAGATTCTGAAGCCGGTCCGCGTCGAGCAGGGCCGCGGCTACGCCGAGCTCGCGCCCGCGCCGTCCGGTTTCCACATGGACGTCACCATCGATTTCGCGTCCGACCTGATCGGCCGCCAGCAGATCCGCTTCGAGCTCACGCCGCAGGTCTTCCGCGAGGAGATCGCGGCCGCGCGCACCTTCGGCTTCCTGAAGGACGTGGAGCGCCTGTGGGCGGCCGGCTTCGCCCGCGGCTCCTCGATGGAGAACACGGTCGTGCTGGGCGACGACCGGGTGCTGAACCCCGAGGGCCTGCGCTTCGTGGACGAGTTCGTGCGCCACAAGGCGCTGGACGCCGTCGGCGACCTGGCGCTGTCCGGCCTGCCGCTCGTCGGCCGCTTCACCTCGTTCTGCGGCGGCCACAAGCTGAACGGCGCCGTGCTCGGCGCTCTGCTGGCGGATCCCTCGGCCTATGCGATCGTCGAGGAGGCGCCCGTTCGCCGCGAGCAGCGCGAGCCGCGGCACGCCGCCGCTCCGCTCGCCAGCGCCGTTCCGGCGTTCGGCCCGCGGGTCGACTGACGGCGCGCCGGCGGCGGAAACGCGCGCCGGCCGCTTGCACGTTGGCGCGTCCGATCCCTTTCGGCTATAGACGGCGGCGGAGTCGCGTTCACCACGCGGCGCCGGCCGCGACGCTCAAGCGTCCGGTCATCGGGGAACCACCGTCGAATTCAGCGTTCACGAGGCTCGCGATGGTCATGCGTACGTCTTCCGCCACTCCGTTCGCGCGCCGTCGGGGCTTTCGATTCGCTCTGGTGCTCGCGCTTGCGGCGCCCGCCGTTCTGCCGATGGCGGGCTGCTCCTATTTTGCGTCGGACAAGGACGTGCTCGCGCCCGACGAACCGGCGGACAAGCTCTACAACGAGGGCCTGGCCAATCTGAACGCCGGCTCCTACGACGCCGCGAAGAAGAAGTTCGCCGAGGTCGACCGCCAGCACCCCTATACCGACTGGGGCCGCAAGGCGATCTTGATGACCACCTTCGCGAACTACCGCTCCGGCAACTATTCCGAAGCCATCACCAGCGGCACGCGCTACGTCCAGCTGCACCCGACCAGCCAGGACGCGGCCTATGCGCAGTACCTGGTGGCGATGTCCTATTACAACGAAGTGCCCGACGTCAGCCGCGACCAGGAGCGCACCCGCAAGGCGCTCGCGACCTTCGACGAGGTCGTGCGCCGCTGGCCGGAGAGCGAGTACGCGACCGAATCGAAGAAGCGCATCCTGATCGCCCGCGACCAGCTCGCCGGCAAGGAGATGCAGATCGGGCGCTTCTATCTCGCCCGCCGCGACTACACCGGCGCGATCAACCGCTTCCGCGTCGTCGTCAGCCAGTACCAGCAGACCCGCCACATCGAAGAGGCGCTGTTCCGCCTGACCGAGGCCTACATGGCGCTCGGCATCACCGGCGAGGCGCAGACCGCCGCCGCGATCCTGGGCCACAACTTCCCGGACAGCGAGTGGTACCAGAAGAGCTATGCGCTGGTGACGAACGGCGGGCTGACGCCGCAGGAGAACTCCGGCTCCTGGATCAGCCGCGCGTTCCGGGGCGTCGTGGGCTGACGCGGGCCGCCGCGCCCGCACGGGAGGGCCCGTGCTCGCACGGCTGTCTATTCGCGACATCGTCCTGATCGACCGGCTCGACGTCGACTTCGACGCCGGGCTTTCGGTCATGACCGGCGAGACCGGCGCGGGAAAGTCGATCGTGCTCGACGCGGTGTCGCTCGCGCTCGGTGGACGGGGCGACGGCGGGCTCGTGCGCGAGGGCGAGGCGCAGGGCCAGGTCACCGCCGTGTTCGACCTCGCGCTCGACCACCCCGCGCGCGCAATCCTCAAGGCGCAGGACATCGACGACGACGGCGACCTGATCCTGCGTCGGGTGCAGGCGCGCGACGGCCGCACGCGCGCCTTCGTCAACGACCAGCCGGTGAGCGCCCAGGCGCTGCGCACGCTGGGCGCGACGCTGGTCGAGATCCACGGCCAGCACGATGACCGCGCGCTGGTCGACACCGCCGCCCACCGCGCGCTGCTCGACGGCTACGGCGGCCTCGGGCCGGAGGCGGCCGCGGTCTCCCTCGCCTGGCGTCGTCGCCGGGAGGCGGAGAAGGCGCTGGCCGAACACGCCGCGCGCGTCGAAGCCGCCCGCCGTGAAGCCGATTACCTGCGCCACGCCAGCGAGGAGTTGCGGGCGCTCGGGGCCGAAGTCGGCGAAGAGCAGGACCTGGCCGGGCGTCGCTCCGCCATGATGCGGGCGGAGAAGGCGGCGGAGGACCTCAACGAGGCCTTCGACGCCGTCGCTGGCGGCTCGTCGCCCGTCACCACCATCGCCAACGCCATCCGCCGGCTGGAGCGGCGCGCAGCCTCGTCGCCCGAGCTGGTGGAGCCCGCCATCAAGGCGCTCGACGCCGCCCTGCTCGCGCTCGACGAGGGCGAGGCGCATCTGAAGGCCGCGATCGAGGCGACCGCCTTCGACCCCCGCGAGCTGGAGCGCATCGAGGAGCGGCTGTTCGCGCTGCGCGCCGCGTCCCGCAAGTACGACCGCCCGGCCGACGACCTCGCGGCGCTAGCCGCCAAGTTCTTTGCGGACCTCGCCGATCTCGACGCCGGCGAAGAGCGGTTGATCGCGCTCGACGCAGACGCCAGGGCCGCGGCCGAGGCCTATGCCGCCGCGGCGGGCGCGTTGAGCGCCGCCCGGCGCACCGCCGCGGGCCGTCTCGACGCGGCGGTGATGGCCGAACTGCCCGACCTGAAGCTCGAGCGGGCGCGCTTCATGACCGAGATCGTCTCCGACGGCGGCGGCGCGGGGCCGGACGGGATCGACCGCGTCGAGTTCTGGGTGCAGACCAACCCCGGCACCAGGGCGGGCCCGCTCGCCAAGATCGCGTCGGGCGGCGAGCTGTCGCGCTTCATGCTGGCGCTGAAGGTGGCGCTGGCCGACCGCGGCTCGGCCCCCACGCTGGTGTTCGACGAGATCGACACCGGCGTCGGCGGCGCGGTGGCGGACGCGATCGGCGCCCGGCTCGCCCGGCTCGCCCGGACGGTGCAGGTGCTGTCGGTCACCCATGCGCCGCAGGTGGCGGCGCGCGCCGGACGGCATTTCCTGATCTCGAAGGCGCAGCCCGAGGGCGAGACGCGGGTGGCGACCCGGGTCGAAGCGCTCGACGCGCCGGCCCGCCGGGAAGAGATCGCGCGCATGCTGGCCGGGGCGTCGGTGACCGAAGAGGCGCGCGCCGCGGCCGCGCGCCTGCTGGATGGAGCGGCGTGATGGCGAGGCCTCCTGCGACCCCTGCGACGGAGGGCGGCGAGCTTCCGCCCGCGCTGCCCGACGCCGCCGCGGAGCACGCGCGGCTGGCGGACGAGATCCGCGCGCACGACAAGCGCTACTATCAGGACGACGCGCCGACCGTCTCGGACGCCGAGTACGACGCGTTGCGCCGCCGTCTGGAAGCGCTCGAGGCGCAGTTCCCCGAGCTGAAGACGCCGGACAGCCCGACCGAGACGGTGGGCGTCGCGCCCTCCGAGGCCTTCGCCAAGGTCCGGCACGCCGTGCCGATGCTGTCGCTGTCAAACGCCTTCTCCGATGACGACGTGGCGGAGTTCATCGCCCGCGTGCGCCGCTTTCTCGACCTGAAGCCGGAGCAGGAGCTGCCGGTCTCGGCGGAGCCGAAGATCGACGGCCTTTCGGCCTCGCTGCGCTACGAGAAAGGCCGCTTCGTCCGCGGCGCGACGCGGGGCGACGGGGCGGTGGGCGAGGACGTCACCGCCAACCTCCGCACCCTGGACGACGTCCCGGAGCGCCTGACCGGCGACGACGTCCCCGAGGTGATCGAGGTGCGCGGCGAGGTCTACATGTCCCATGCACACTTCAAGGCCCTGAACGCGCGTCAGACCGAGGCCGGCAAGCCCGTCTTCGCCAACCCGCGCAATGCGGCCGCGGGGAGCCTGCGCCAGCTCGATCCGAAGATCACCTCCGAGCGGCCGCTCCGGTTCTTCGCCTACGCCTGGGGCGAGGCGAGCGCGGTTCCCGCCGAGACCCAGAAGGGCATGGTCGACAACCTCCGCCGCTGGGGCTTCGCCACCAACGACCTGATGCAGGTGTTCGGGACGGCCGAGGAACTGATCGCGCACTACCACGCGATCGAGGAGCGGCGGGCGAGTCTCGGCTACGACATCGACGGCGTCGTCTACAAGGTCGACAGCCTCGCCCTGCAGCGCCGCCTCGGCTTCGTCTCGCGAAGCCCACGCTGGGCGATCGCGCACAAGTTCCCAGCCGAACGCGCGACGACGGTTCTCGAGGCGATCGACATCCAGGTCGGCCGCACCGGCTCGCTGACGCCGGTCGCCAAGCTGAAGCCGGTCACGGTCGGCGGCGTCGTGGTGTCGAACGCGACGCTGCACAACGAGGACGAGATCGCCCGCAAGGACGTGCGCGTCGGCGACACCGTCGTCGTGCAGCGCGCCGGCGACGTCATTCCGCAGATCGTCGAGGTGGTGCTCGACCAGCGGCCTACGCCTGAGCCTGCGAAGTTCGAGTTTCCGCACACCTGCCCGGTCTGCGGCAGCCATGCCGCCCGCGACGAGGGCGAGGTGGTGTGGCGCTGCACCGGCGGCTTGATTTGCCGGGCGCAGGCGGTGGAGCGGCTGCGCCATTTCGTGTCGCGCGGCGCCATGGACATCGAGGGCCTCGGCGAGAAGCAGATCGAGGCTTTCTACAAGGCCGGCGACGTGCGCGAGCCCGCGGACATCTTCACGCTCAAGGTCCGGGACGAGCAGCCCGGCAAGCTCACGCGGCTGAAGAACCGGGAGGGGTGGGGCGAGACCTCGGCGGCGAACCTGTTCGCCGCGATCGAGGACGCGCGCACGCGGGAGGTGAACCGCGTGCTCTACGGGCTCGGCATCCGCCACGTGGGCGAGATCAACGCCAAGCGGCTGCTCCGTCATTATGTGACGATCGACGCCCTGCGGGAGGCCGCGAAGGCCGCCACGCCACCCGACCCGGCGGTGAAGGGCGACAAGGGCGACGACGCCTGGCGCGAGATGATCGACATCGACGGCGTCGGCGCCGTGGTGGCGCACGCCGTCGTCGACTTCTTCCAGGAGCCCAAGAACGCACCGCCGCTCGAGGCGCTGCTGAAGGAGCTGAGGCCGTCGCCGATGCCGGCCGCCGCCTCGAACACGCCGGTCACGGGCCTCACGGTGGTCTTCACCGGGGCGCTGGAGCGGATGACGAGGGATGAGGCGAAGGCCATGGCCGAGCGGCTCGGCGCCAAAGTGGCGGGTTCGGTGTCGAAGAAGACCGACCTCGTGGTCTCGGGACCCGGCGCCGGCTCCAAGCTCGCGAAGGCGAAGGAGCTCGGGATCGAGACCCTGACGGAAGACGAGTGGCTGGCGCGGGTGGGCGAGGGCGGATGACGGCCGGGCCGCGGGAGGTTCGCGACGGGCTGAGGGACATCGCTCCCGCGGCGATCGCGGCGATTCCCATCGGCCTGCTGTTCGGGGCGCTGATGGCGTCCAAGGGGCTCACGCCGGCCGAGGTGGCGCTGATGTCCGGCTTCGTCTGCGCCGGCGGCGCGCAGCTCGCGGCGGTCGAGCTCTGGGTCCATCCCGCGCCGATCCTCGCGCTGGCGGTTTCGACCGCGCTGATCGACGCCCGCCACGTGCTGATGAGCACCTCGCTCGCCCGTCGCACCGGGGCCTTCGCCTGGTGGCAGAAGATGCTCGGCTTCTATGTCATGTCGGACGAGAACTGGGCGCTCGGCGAACGCCGCGCGGCGGAGCGGACGCTGACGCCGGCCTATTTCATCACCATGGGCGCGACGCTCTGGATCAACTGGGTGACGACGACCACGCTCGGGGCGATCGGCGGCGCCATGCTCGGCGACCCCAGGCTCTACGGCGCGGACTTCGCGTTCACCGCGCTGTTCATCGGCCTCGCGGCCGCCTTCGTGCGCGGGCCGGGCGGCATGGCGGTGGTCGCCGCGAGCGGGCTCGCGTCCGCGGCGGCCTACCTCAGCGTCGGGGCGCCCTGGCACGTCGCGGCCGGAGCGGCGGCGGGCGTCGCCACGGCCTGGGGCGTGGCGGGCGAGGAGGAAGCGCTCGCATGAGCGTCGATCCCTGGACTCTGCTCGCCATCCTCGTGATGGCGTCGATCACCTACGCGACGCGGATCTCGGGCGTGCTGCTCGGCGGAC
Source organism: Methylopila capsulata (assembly GCF_016907975.1). Taxonomy (GTDB): domain Bacteria; phylum Pseudomonadota; class Alphaproteobacteria; order Rhizobiales; family Methylopilaceae; genus Methylopila; species Methylopila capsulata. The sequence goes on along the minus strand of NZ_JAFBCY010000001.1, from coordinate 827,094 downwards.
GTCTCAAGCTCAGCCCTCGGGCGCAGGCGGCGTTCAACGCGGTGCCGCCGGCGGTGCTGGTCGCGCTGATCGCCCCCTCCGCGCTCGCGACCGGCGGGGCGGAGACCATCGCGGCGCTGGCCGCCGCTCTGGCCGCGACGCGGCTGCCGCTGCTCGGCGTCATCGCGGTCGGCGTCGTGACGGTCGTCGCGCTGCGAGCATTCGGACTCTAGGGAATGTGAACTTCCCTCGGACGCGCGGCGCCCCATGTCAGCGCAATGACCAGCCGCATCATCTCCATCGCCGCCGCCGCGCTCCTGATCGGCTCCCTCGCTCCAGCCGGCGCGCAGGAGAAGGCGCCGAACCCCGTCGCCCTGCCGGCCGAGGCGACGCAGCGGGAGACCGCCGTCACGGCGGACGGCACGCTCGCCTACAACGTGCGCGTCGAGGCGGTGCCGCTCTACGACCCCAAGGGCGAAAAGGTCGCCGAGGTCGTCGTGACCTCCTACCTGCTCGACCGGACGGACGCGAAGACGCGGCCCATCACCTACGCCTTCAACGGCGGACCGGGCGCGGCCTCCGCCTTCCTCAACTTCGGTGCGATCGGCCCGAAGCGCATGCCGTTCGGCGCCGAGGGGACGACGCCTTCCGACCTGCCGCACCTCGTCGACAACGCCGAGACCTGGCTCGGCTTCACCGATCTCGTGTTCGTGGACCCGGTCGGCACCGGCTACAGCCGGGCGGTTGGGAGCAACGACGCCAAGGATTTCTGGGGCGTCGAGAGCGACGTCGACACGCTGTCGCGGGTCGTCGCCAAGCACCTCGCCCGGCGCAACCGCCTGACGTCGCCAGTCTATCTCGTGGGCGAGAGCTACGGCGGCTTCCGCGTGCCGCGCATCGCTCGCCAGCTCCAGTCCCGCGACGGCGTCGGCGTGCGCGGGCTCGTCGCGATCTCGCCGGTGCTGGATTTCGCGATCCGCGACGGCGAGGGGTCGTCGCCGATGCCGTGGGTTTCGGCGCTGCCGTCGCTCGCCGCGAGCGTCCGCGCGCGCAAGGGGCCGGTGGAACGCGCAGACCTCGCCGACGTCGAGGCCTACGCCACCGGCGAATTCCTCGCCGATTTGATGAAGGGCCCGCGCGACGCCGAGGCCGTCGACCGACTGTCCGCCCGCGTCGCGGAGTTCACCGGCCTCGACCGCGCCTTCGTGAAGCGCCTCGGCGGGCGGGTCGACATCCAGACCTTCGCCCGCGAGTCGCGGCGGGACGAGGGCAGGGTCGGCTCGCTCTACGACGCCAACGTCACCGCGTTCGATCCCTTCCCGTCATCTGCGCGGGCGCAGTGGGAGGATCCGGTGCTCGACGGCGCGCTCGCCCCACTCACGCGCGCGGCGGTCGACTTCTACGCCCGCGACCTCGGCTTCCGGGTCGACCGCCGCTACGAGCTGCTCGCCTCCGACGTGAACAGAGGCTGGAAATGGGGCTCGGGCCAGTCGCTTCCGCAATCCACCAGCGCCCTGCGCGAGGCGCTCGCGCTCGATCCCAAGCTCAAGGTTCTGGTGGCGCACGGCGCGACGGATCTCGTCACGCCCTACATGGAATCCAAGATCGTGCTGGATCAGCTGCCGGCGTTCGGCGACCCCGAGCGCGTGAAGCTCGTGGTCTATGCCGGCGGCCACATGTTCTACGCGCGCGACGACTCCCGCGCGGCGCTGCTGAAGGACGCCAAGGCGCTGTTCGGGGCGAAGTAGGTCGACGCCGCCGGAGGCTCGTCGAGCGCCAGAGCCAGCGCCGCGACGCCGCGGATCACGACTCGCGTTCCGGCCGCGTGGGGCCGGGGGCGGTGACGGACGACCGCGGGTCGAGCTTCAGCGCGACGATGACGCCAAGCGACGTGAACACGAGGAAGACCCAGCCCGAGAGCGCGCCGACCGCGACGCCCGCGATCGCCTCGCCCGTCACCGCGCCCAGCGCCGTCATGGCTCCCCAGCCAATCATCACCCCGCCCAAAACCATCTCGACGCCGTCCCGGCGCGTGAAGCCTTCGATCGTGAAGCGGCCCGAGGCGACCGCGCAGGCGAAGGCGCCGAGTACGAAGCCGATCAGGATCAGGACGTGCTCGGTGAGCGCGAAGCCCTGCAGCAGGGGCGCCTTCAGGCCCGCGACGCCGGCGTCGAGCCCCGGCAGCTCCTGCGGGACGAGGCCGATCATGGTGGTGAGCCAGCGTGCGATCGTGGCGCATTCGGCGATCAGCCCGAGCGGCTCTCCGGCCGCGTAGCTCGCCGCGACCAGACACCCGAGCAACGCGCCGGCGGCGGTCGCGGGCCAGGGCTGCACAAACACGCGGTGGACGAGCCCATGCGCGCGGTCCGGGGCCGGCGGGCGAAAGCGCCAGAGCATCGCGGCGCAGCCCGCGAGCGCCGCGAGCTGGACGGCGAGCGTCCCCGCCGGTCCGAGCCAGGTCGGCAGCCACGGCGTCGGCGCATCGGCGATCGCGGTCGCCCAGGTCCAGGGCCAGTGGACGATCGCGACGACGAAGCCGAGGAACACGGCGGCCAGCGCCGGGATGGCGACGAGCGAGCCTTCGCTGAGGCGGCGCAGATGAACCATCACGCCGCCGCGGGCGATCACGGAGCCGACGCCGAAGACGAAGGCCGCGACCGGCAGCAGCCAGTCGACCGGTCCGATGCGGGCGTTCTCGGGCCGGCCTCCGCCCGTGACCGCGAGCGCGCCGAGCGTCAGAGTGGCCGCGACGGCGAGCGCCGCGAGGAAGCCGAGCAGCTGGCCCGCGTCCTTCAACGCCATCAGGTCGCGCCAGGCGCGTACGAGCGAAAGTTCGCCCCGCTGCAGCGCCACGCCGAAGATGGCGCCGGCGATGACCGCCCAGCTGCGGTCGCCAAAACCTCCGTCCAGAACGGCGAAGACCCAGGCGCCGAGCGGCGCGAGACACAAAAGCGCCGCGGCCGTCGCCGGCCGCGGCGTGGAGAGATGTTTGAGGAAGAGCGGCCGCGTCACGCCGCGGCGGCGTTTTCGATGCTGGCGCTCGCTTCCAGCCAAGTCTCTTCGGCTTCCGCCTTGGCGCGCTCCACCTCGGCGCGCTTCGCGCCCAGCGCGGCGGCCTTCTGCGGCTTGTCGGGGAAGCCGCCGTTGGCGGTCAGCTCCGCGTCGATCCGCGCCATCTCCTGATCGCAGGTCGCCATGAGCTCCTCGAGCGAGGCGATCTTCTTCTTCAGCGCGCCGACGTCGAGCCGCTTCGGCTCCGGCTCGGACCGCTTGCCGGTGCCCTTGCCGACCTTCTTCGATTTGCCCGAGCCCTCGGCCGAGAGGATGTACTTGCGGTAGTCGTCGAGGTCGCCCTCGAACGGCTCCACCCCGCCGCCGCCGACGATCCACAGCCGATCGGCGGTGGCGTCCAGCAGATGCCGGTCATGGCTGACCAGGATGACGGCGCCCGCGAACTCGTTCAGCGCCTGCGCGAGGCTCTCGCGGCTGTCGATGTCGAGATGGTTGGTCGGCTCGTCGAGGATCAGCAGGTGCGGCCCGTGGAACACGGCGAGGCCGAAGGCGAGGCGGGCCTTCTCGCCGCCCGACATCTTCGAGACCTTGGTGTTGGCCTTGTCGCCGGAGAAGCCGATCTGCGCGGTCTTGCCCCGCACGGCCGCGTCGGCCGCGTCGGGCATCTTGCGGCGGACGTGGTCGTAGGCGTTGCCGTCGAGATCGAGGTCCTCGACCTGGTGCTGGGCGAAGAAGCCGACCTGGATCTTCTCGGACTTGTTGGTGCGGCCCTCGCTCGCCTGCAGGCGACCCGCCAGCAGCTTGGCGAAGGTGGACTTGCCGTTGCCGTTCGAGCCGAGCAGCGCGATCCGGTCGTCGGGATCGATGCGCAGGTTCAGCTTGTGCAGGATGGTGCGGTCGCCGTAGCCGGCCGAGACGCCGTCGAGCGCGATCAACGGCGGCGCCAGCTCCTTCTCCGGGTCCGGGATCTTGAACTGCACCACGTGGCGCTCGATCACGGCGTTGATCGGCTGCATCTTGGCGAGCCGCTTGACGCGCGACTGGGCCTGGGTCGCCTTGGAGGCCTTGGCCTTGAAGCGCGCGATGAAGGCCTCGAGGCGGGCGCGCTCGTCGGCCTGGGCCTTGGCGGCCTTCAGGTCGAGGTTCAGCTTCTCGCGGCGCATCCGGTCGAAGGCGTCGTAGTTGCCCTTCCAGACGTTCAGCTTGCCGTTCTCGAAATGCAGGATGTGGTCGACGGAGGCGTTCAGCAGGTCGCGGTCATGGCTGATGACCAGCGTCGTCCGCGGGTACTTCGCCAGGTACTCCTGCAGCCAGAGCGTGCCTTCGAGGTCGAGGTGGTTCGTCGGCTCATCCAGCAGCAGCAGGTCGGGCTCGGAGAACAGCACCGCCGCGAGCGCGACGCGCATGCGCCAGCCGCCGGAGAAGTCCGAGCAGGGGCGCAGCTGCGCCTCGGCGTCGAAGCCGAGGCCGGAGAGGATGCGGGCGGCGCGGGCCGGCGCCTCGTAGGCGTCAATGTCGATCAGGCGCGTGACGATGTCGGAGATGCGCTCCGGGTCGGTGCAGGTCTCCGACTCGGCCATCAGCGCGGCGCGCTCCTTGTCGGCGGCGAGCACCACGTCGATCAGCGGCTCGGGGCCGGACGGCGCCTCCTGGGCGACGCGGCCGAGCTTCAGGTTCTTCGGGAGGCTGACCGAGCCGTCGTCGGGGCTCTGGTCGCCCGCGATCAGCTTGAACAGCGTGGTCTTGCCGGTGCCGTTGCGGCCGACGACGCCGACGCGGGCGCCCTCGGGCAGGAACGCGCTCGCGTTGTCGAGCAGCACACGTCCGGCGACGCGGCAGGTGAGGTCGGTGATCTGGATCATAACCGCTGCTTTTGGCGCCTGCGAAGGAAGTTGTCCACGGGCTCCCGCGTCGCGGCGGCGACGTCGCATCACTGTCGGCGATCCGTCAAACGACTGACATGGGCGCCGACGCAGTTAAGAGGCCTTCCAATCTGCCCACGGGGGACTTTCCATGACCATCGACGACACCGCCGGCCGCGGCGCCGCCGACACGCCCGAGATCCTGGACGACGAGGCGATCGGCATCGACCGCCCGGGCCTTCACGCCGAAGCCGGCGAGCTTCCGCTGAACGAGCCGTTCCAGTCCGTGCTCGCGCGCAACATCGAGCGGCGCTCGTTCCTGCTCGGCGCCGCGGCGGCGGTCCCGGTGCTGATGACCACGACGGCGACCTTCGCGCCGACCGAGGCGGAAGCCGCGCCGCGTCGCCTGACCTTCACGCCGATCGCGCCTTCCACCGCCGACGAGATCGTAGTGCCGGAAGGCTATGAGCACCAGGTGCTGATCAAGTGGGGCGACCCGCTTTTCGCCGACGCTCCCAACTTCGACAAGAACAACCAGACCGCCGAAGCCCAGAGCCGCCAGTTCGGCTACAACTGCGACTTCGTCGGCTACTTCCCGCTGGAAAGCTCGAACCGGGCGCTGCTCTGCGTCAATCACGAGTACACCACCGGCTCGGACATGGTGCGCGGCTACGTGCCGGGCGCCAGCAAGGCCTTCGCCGACGTCGAGATCGCCGCGCACGGCGGATCGGTCGTCGAGATCGAGCGCACCGGATCGGTGTGGCGCGTGGTGAAGAGCGACACATACAACCGGCGCATCACCGGCGAGACGCTGATGCGGATCAGCGGGCCTGCCTCCGGCGAGCCGCTGATGAAGACCTCGGCGGATCCCACGGGCACGAAGGTGCTCGGCATGCTGAACAACTGCTCGGGCGGCAAGACCCCGTGGGGCACCTGGCTGACCTGCGAGGAGAACTTCAACCAGTACTTCGCGAACAACGGCTCGACCGCCGACGCCGACATCAAGGCCGCGCACGCCCGCTACGGCGTCACCGAAGGCGCCACGGGGCGCAAATGGGAGGCGTTCTACGACCGCTTCGACGTGACCAAGGAGCCGAACGAGCCGTTCCGCTTCGGCTGGGTGGTCGAGATCGACCCTTACGACCCGACCTTCCGCCCGCGCAAGCGGACCGCGCTCGGCCGGGCCAAGCATGAGGCCGCCACCACCGCCCTGGCCGCCGACGGCCGCGTCGTGGTCTACACCGGCGACGACCAGCAGTTCGACTACGTCTACAAGTTCGTGTCGAACGGCAAATACGATCCGAACAACCGCCGGGCGAACTTCGATCTGCTCGACGACGGCGTGCTCTACGTCGCGAAGTTCCGCGACAACAACAAGGGCGTGTGGATCCCGCTGACGCTCGACCACCCGAAGCTGAAGGGCAAGTTCTCGAGCCAGGGCGAACTGCTGATCAAGACCCGCCTCGCGGCGGACATGGTGGGCGCGACCGCGATGGACCGCCCGGAGGACTGCCAGCCGAACCCGGTCAACGGCCGCGTCTACCTGACGATGACCAACAACAGCCGGCGCACATCGGTCGTCGCCGACACGGGCTCGGCATTGGCGAATCCGCGCGTGCCGAACTTCGGCGGGCATATCATCGAGCTCACCGAAAGCCACGGCGACCATGGCGCAGCGGATTTCCGCTGGGAGATCTTCCTGCTCTGCGGCAATCCCGAAATCGACCTGAAGACGGACGAAGCGGACCTCACCCCCGGCCTCGCCGCGAACGCGACCTTCTTCGCGGGCTACGCCGACGCGAGCAAGCTCGGAAAGATCGCGTCCCCGGACAACATCGCCTTCGACAACCGCGGCAACCTCTGGATCACCACCGACGGGCAGCCCGGCAACGCCGACATCGGCAATCCGAACGACGCCATGCACGTGGTGCCGACCTCCGGCGCCGAGCGCGGCTATCTCCGGCAGTTCCTGAGCGGCCCGAAGGGGTGCGAGATCTGCGGGCCGGAGTTCGCGGATGACGAGCGGACGGTGTTCTGCGCCGTGCAGCACCCCGGCGAAGACGGCGGCTATCCGAACACGATCAGCACCTGGCCGACCGGATCGCAGCTGCCGCGCCCCGCGGTCGTCGCGGTGCGGCGCAAGGACGGCGGCGAAATCGGCGTCTGACGCCACGCCGCTTGGCGTCTCGCCCTCTCCGCGGCTGCGGCCGCGGGGAGGGTTTTTCGTTGATCGGCCCCGCTCAGGCGCTGGCCTGGAACAGGCTCGACAGCGCCTGGTCGAGATAGGACGTCGCGCTGGTTTGCGCGTAGGCGCCGTTCGTCTGCATGAGCTCCGACAGCATGGACTCGAGGCTGGCGGCGGTCGTCTCGTCCTCGTCGTCCTCCTCCTCCGAGGACGCGCTCTCGCCCTCGCCGGCCGACGGCGGTCCCGGCGGGGGCGCCGGCGGGGCGGATTCGGCCTGCGCCGACTGGAACGCCTCGTCTTCGCTCTCGCTGATCTCGCCATCGCCATCGGAGTCGATGGTCGAGAACATCTCCTCGGCCTTGGTTTCGCCCGCCTCGTCCGGCCCCGCGGCCACGAATTCGTCGAGCGAGACCGTGCCGCTGTCGTCGGCGTCCGCCGTCTCGAATCCGCCTTCGCCCGGGCCTCCCTGCGGCGGGCGAGGGGGCGCGCTCTCCTGGGCCCCGAGCAGCGCCGAGGCGCTGTCGCTCGAGAACTTGGAAAGCCCGCTCTGGACCTCGCTCTGGGTCAGCGAGCCGTCGCCGTCCCCGTCCAGCGTCGAGAAAGCGCTCTCGATCGCGCTGTCGGAGGCGTCCACATTGCCCGCCGGCAGATTTTGCCCAACGGACTTGAACTCGTCGAGCGACGCGGCGCCGCTCGAATCCGCGTCCAGCTTCGACATCAGCATGCTCGCGATTTGCGAGCTGCTGGAGCCGCTTAGCGCTCCGATGCTCATCGTCTTGATCTCCGAAATCTGACCGCCGGCTCAGCGGCTGGCGGACGGCCTCGCCATGAAGCCGCAGCTTACGGTCGCAAGTAATGGGCCGTTTCCGTCTAATTATTAGTTAGTTTCTATTGTGATCAGATGTAAATATCGTTGATTTCATAGTATAGATTTACGTGTCTTTACGTTTCCAAATATTTCCCATCTGGAGACTCATGCGAGGCTGCCGTGCGCGACCCCGCTTCACGCCCCGCTGCCGCCCGGGTTTGTCCCGAGCCCAGCATCCCGCCGTTGAAGGGCGACGTCCGCTGGCGGGGCGGCCCAAGGCTCGCCAAGCGGGCGTCATAACGCCGACAGCGCCGAACGCGGGGCTGCGTTCGGCGCTGTCGGGAGGCGTGGGATAGGGGCTCTCGGCGCGGCGAGCGCCGCGGCGGGATCGTCAGCGGGAGGCGTTCAGCCGTTCCGCAACTTCGGGCGCGAAGTAGGTGAGGACGCCGTCGGCGCCCGCGCGCTTGAACGCCAGGAGGCTCTCCAGCATCGCGGCCTCGCCGTCGATCCAGCCGTTCTGGGCGGCGGCGCGGATCATCGAGTACTCGCCGGAGACCTGGTAGGCGAAGGTCGGCATCCGGAAGCGGTCCTTCAGGCGACGGACGACGTCGAGATAGGGCATGCCGGGCTTCACCATCAGCATGTCCGCGCCCTCGGCCACGTCGAGCTCCGCCTCGCGGATCGCCTCGTCGCCGTTCGCGGGGTCCATCTGGTAGGTCTTTTTGTCGCCGATCAGCGCCTTCTTGGTGCCGATCGCGTCGCGGAACGGGCCATAGAACGCCGAGGCGTACTTCGCCGCATAGGACATGATCTGCACGTCGGTGCGGCCGGCGTCGTCGAGTCCGGCCCGGATTGCGCCGATGCGGCCGTCCATCATGTCGGACGGCGCGATCACGTCCGCGCCGGCCTCGGCCTGCGTCAGCGCCTGGCGCACGAGCACGGCGACGGTGGCGTCGTTGAGGATGCGGTCGCCGGCCATCAGGCCGTCATGGCCGTGGCTGGTGTAGGGGTCGAGCGCGACGTCGGTGACGAGGCCGAGATCGGGGACCGCCGCCTTGATGGCGCGCAGCGCCCGGCAGGTGAGGTTGTCCGGGTTCAGCGCCTCGGAGCCCGTGGGATCGCGCAGGTCCGGATCGGTGTAGGGGAACAGCGCCAGCGCTGGAATGCCGAGCCGTGCGGCGCGCTCCGCGCCGCGGACCGCCTCGTCGACGCTGAGCCGTTCGACGCCGGGCATGGCCGACACCGCTTCGCGGCGCCCTTCGCCTTCGATCAGGAAGATCGGCCAGATCAGGTCGTCGACCGTCAGCACGTTCTCGCGCACCAGGCGGCGCGACCAGTCCGCGCGGCGGTTGCGGCGGGGACGCTTGGCGAGGTCGAGCGAACCGTCCTCGACGCGCGTCTCGCGCATCTCGATCTGGCGGTCGCGGAGTTTTCCGATCGTCTCGTGCATCAGGCGTCGCCTCCGACGTTTCGCATCGCGGCCGCATGTCTCTCGCGGGCGTCGGCCGTCCGTGCGCGACCGTCCTATAACACCTTGGAGCCTTTCCAGACAGGGGCGGCGCGCAGATCGAGCGCGGCGTTTCGTCATGCCCGCTGCGCGTGCGGCGACGATTTGCGCTCGCGGCGGGAGTCGGGGAAAGTCGCGCCGCGCTTGGGCCCCTCGGCTCGTCCGGCGCGCGTCCGCAGTAAGAAGAGGAGGGCGGGATGACCGATCGACCGCCCGAATCGCCGGAGCCGCGCCGGGAGCCGCGGGGCGACCCCGACGACCTGCCGCCGATCCAGCTCAGGGATTCGCGTCTCGGTCGCGGCGGCCCGTCGCGGCCCTGGAGCCGCCGGCTGCTGTACTTCGTCCGCGCCATCGCGGCTGTGGAGTGCCTGAAGGGCCTTTGGCACTGGGCGACCCTGCTCGGTCTCGGCGGCGATCCCTTCGCGGGCGCCTCGGTCACAGGAAGGGTCGCGACGGTGTTCTTCGCGGTGGCCGACCCCGTCGCCGCCGTCGGCCTGTGGCTGGGCGCATCCTGGGGCGTGGTCATCTGGCTGCTCGCCGCCTCGGCCCAACTGCTGGTCGAGGCGCTGGAGCCCCATGGCGCCGGGCTGCGCTGGCTGGTGATGCTGTCCATCGTGGCGGCGATGGGCGGCTACCTCGCGCTGTCGCTCAAGGCCAAGGCAGAAGAAGACTGATCCCCCTGCGACCGTCGCGTGCGCAGCATCGAAGATGCGCGTGTTCAGGTTTCGACAGGACAAATGAATCTTAATTCACATCCGCATGCGTAACGTCTCGTTGACGTAGCTGCGCAACCATTTGTTCAGTCTAAGAAATAAAGAGAAATTTCAGCAAGTCATTTAAACGCATTTTCACTTCCCGGACCTATCTTCGAGATCAACGAGGCGCGGAACAGGACGACGCCTTGAGCAGTCAAGACTACGGGAAGGCCTCACCATGAAGAACCTCGCGCGCAGCACGGAGAAGCCGGCCACCGATCAGGGTCAGGTCGAAGTCCGCCCGCTCTACCTCGAAGCTCTCACCCTGGTGGAGCGGCTGCACCGCCGCCTGCTGGACGTCATCAAGGACGAGTTCGACCGCCGCGGGCGTTCGGACATCAACAGCGTCCAGGCGCTGCTGCTCTATAACATCGGCGACGCCGAGCTGACCGCCGGCGAACTCCGCACCCGGGGCTACTATCTCGGCTCGAACGTCTCCTACAATCTGAAGAAGCTCGTCGAGATGGGCTTCCTGCACCACCAGCGCTCGCGCATGGACCGGCGCTCGGTGCGCATCAGCCTGACCCCGCTGGGCCAGGAGATCCACAACATCGTGGAAGAGCTCTACTCGAAGCACATCCGCACGATCGAGCAGGTCGGCGGCGTCAACGCCGACGACTTCAAGACGCTGAACGTCGCGCTCGGCCGGCTCGAGCGCTTCTGGACCGATCAGATCCGTTTCCGCCTCTGATCTCTTTCCGCTTATACCGTCGCTCTGCGCGCGGCCGCCGGACGCCCTCCGGCGGCCGTTCCGCGTCGCGGGCTGCGGCCTTGGCGCATCACGTCGGGTTGAGCGCGCCCCGGACGCTCGCTCCTGACATCGTTCCGCCTCAAACCAGTGGCTGATCAGGCGAAACGGAGGCGCGGGCTCTCGGGTCTAAGGCGGCGCAAGACGATCGGGTCGGTCCGATGCGCACGCGTTCTCCACTCGGTGCAGAATGGGTCGGTCGAGGTTCGTTAACCAAGATCCGCGCACTCTGCGTGTTGGCGCCGGGCGAGCATCCGCCCGCGCCGCATGTCCTCAGTGGGGAGCTATCGGTCGTGACGGAACGGTCCTCGATGTTTGGCGGCGTCTCGCGCCGTGACGCCCTCAGGCTCGGCGTCGGCGCGGCGGCGGGCGCTTTCGCGACGGCGGCTTCGGCGCAGGAGATGTCGCTCTCCTTCGACAGCCAGGCCGAGTGGAAGGACAGGTTCGACGCCTCGGCGCGCGTCAGCCGCACGTCCGGCTCCCGCACCCCGCTGCTCTCGCCCACGACCGTCCAGGAGACGGAACGGGCGATCCAGGATTACACGAGCATCGTCTCCCGCGGCGGCTGGGGCCGCGTCCCGGCCGGCGAACGCATGAAGCTCGGCTCGCGCGGCGAACGCGTGATGGCGCTCCGCCAGCGCCTCGCCGCCACCAACGATCTCGATCCCAATCTCGGCATGTCGCCGGTGTTCGACAGCTACGTCGAGGGCGCGGTGAAGCGTTTCCAGGCCCGCCACGGCCTGATCCCGGTCGGCGTCGTGGGCGACGACACCATGCAGTCGCTCAACATTCCGGCCGAGACCCGTCTGCGACAGCTTGAGACCAACGTCGTGCGCATCCGCACCATGGCGGGCGGGAACATCGGCGCGCGCTACGTGCTCTGCAACATCCCGGCGGCCGAGATCGAGGCGGTCGAGGACGGCCAGGTCGCGGCCCGCTACACGGCGGTGGTGGGCAAGGCGGACCGCGCCTCGCCCGTGATCGACGCCAGGATCCAGCAGGTGAACTTCAACCCGTTCTGGACGGTGCCGGCCTCGATCATCCGGAAAGATCTGATTCCGATGATGCAGAAGGATCCGCAGTACCTGACGAAGAAGCACATCCGGATCTACAGCCAGCAGGGTCAGGAGATTCAGCCCGACCAGATCAACTGGAACACGATGGAGGCGACGCAGTACATGTATCGCCAGGATCCGGGCGACGACAATTCGATGGGCGTGGTCCGCATCAACATGCCGAACAAGGACGGCGTCTACATGCACGACACGCCGTCGAAGAACCTGTTCGGCGAGAACGCCCGCTTCCACTCCTCGGGCTGCGTGCGCATTCAGAACGTCAAGGAACTGGTCGGCTGGCTGGCGAAGAACCAGGCCGGCTGGGACCGCCGCGCGATCGACGCCGCCGTCAAGTCCGGCGAGCGCATCGACATCAACCTCACGCCCTACGTGCCGGTCTACTGGCGCTACATCTCGGGCTGGGGCGCGCAGGACGGCACCGTGCAGTTCCGCGAAGACATCTACGGCATGGACGGCACCGGCGAACTTGCGATGGCGCGCTGAGCGCCTCGCCGCAGGACCCGCGACGATGACCGACGGCCGGCCCCGCACGCCTTCGAAAGGCGGCGGGCCGGCAGTCGGCGTTTCGGGGGAGGTGCTGTTCGAGTTCATCACCCGAGGCGGCTTCGTCCGTTGCGCCGCGATCGACGGCGCGACCGGGATCGAGGTGGTCGTCGTCGGCCCGACCAACGCCAGCCAGGAGCATCTCAAGCGGATCGCCCTGCGCAAGCTCCAGCTGCGGCTCGCGCGGGACTAGCGCGCGCTGCAGCCCGGACGGGGAGGGAATCTCGCGCCGGCCCGGCTCGTCGAACATGCAGGGACGGTGCTGTTCCCGTGACGGTGAAACGCGACTTTCGCGACGCCCTGCCGTCATTCCCAAGACCGAGCCGCGATGTCCGGGACGCCTCAGAAAGCCTGAATGCGACCCCGCTGAATCGCTGAAAGCCCCAGCGAATCTCGCAGGTATCTGGCATGCCAGTCCTTCGAAAGTCTGATGCGACCAAGTCGCAGGACCGGCTCGCGCGGCTTGGCTGGGCTTTCCGACATGTGGTAGCCGTTGGTCGAGAACACGCAGCCGCCCGCGCGTCGCACGCACGGGTTCAGCTGGGTTGATGTCCGCGACGGTTCGCGTACGGCGCGCCGGCGGACGCTCGCTCAATTCGAGGAGGAGCCGTCCATGTCCGTCACCGACGTCCAGGCCCGCGCGGCCGAAAGCCGCTTCTTCCAGGCCTCGCTCGCGGAGGTCGATCCCGAGCTGGCCGACGCCGTCAAGTCGGAGCTGGGCCGCCAGCGCGACGAGATCGAGCTGATCGCCTCCGAGAACATCGTCTCGCGGGCGGTGCTCGAGGCGCAGGGCTCCGTGCTCACCAACAAGTACGCGGAGGGCTATCCGGGCAAGCGCTACTACGGCGGTTGCCAGTTCGTCGACGTCGCCGAGCAGCTCGCGATCGACCGCGCCAAGAAGCTCTTCAACTGCGACTTCGCCAACGTGCAGCCCCACTCGGGCGCGCAGGCGAACGGCGCGGTGTTCCTCGCGCTCATGCAGCCGGGCGACACCTTCATGGGCCTCGACCTCGCCGCCGGCGGCCACCTGACGCACGGCGCCAAGGCGGCGATGTCGGGCAAGTGGTTCAACGCGGTGAACTACCACGTCGACCCCGAGACCCACCTCATCGACATGGAAGAGGTCGCGGCGCTCGCCGAGCAGCACAAGCCGAAGGTGATCATCACCGGCGGTTCGGCCTATCCCCGCCAGATCGACTTCGCGGCCTTCCGCAAGATCGCGGACTCGGTCGGCGCGTACTTCATGGTCGACATGGCGCACTTCTCGGGCCTCGTCGCCGGCGGCCAGCACCCGAACCCGCTCGACCATTGCCACGTCGCCACCACGACCACGCACAAGACGCTCCGCGGCCCCCGCGGCGGCATGATCCTTACGAACGACGAGGCGCTCGCCAAGAAGTTCAACTCGGCGGTGTTCCCTGGCCTGCAGGGCGGCCCGCTGATGCACGTGATCGCGGCGAAGGCGGTGGCCTTCGGCGAGGCGCTGAAGCCGGACTACAAGGTCTACGTCAAGAACGTCATCGCAAACGCCAAGGCGCTCGGCGAGAACATCAAGAGCCACGGCTTCGACCTCGTCTCCGGCGGCACCGACACGCACCTGATCCTCGTCGACCTGCGTCCGAAGAACCTGTCGGGCAAGGTCTCCGAGATCGCTCTCGGCCGCGCGCACATCACCTGCAACAAGAACGGCATCCCGTTCGACCCGGCGAAGCCGACCGTCACCTCCGGCATCCGCCTGGGCACCCCGGCCGGCACCACCCGCGGGTTCGGCGTTGCGGAGTTCCAGGAAATCGGCGACATGATCGCCCAGGTCCTCGACGTGCTCTCGCAGAACAACACGGAAGAGGACAGCGCGGTTGAGGCGAAGGTTCGCCAGCAGGTCTCGAACCTGGTGGCGCGCTTCCCCATCTACGCGGACTGAGGAGCAACCGCGGGAGTTCTGAATGCGTTGTCCGCACTGCGGCGCGCCTGACACGCAGGTCAAGGACTCCCGTCCGACCGAAGATGACGCCGCAATCCGTCGCCGACGGGTCTGCGGCGTCTGCGGCCAGCGCTTCACCACCTTCGAACGCGTGCAGCTGCGCGAGCTCGTGGTGGCGAAGCGCTCCGGTCGCCGCGTGCCGTTCGACCGCGACAAGCTGCACCGGTCTCTCGCCGTGGCCCTGCGCAAGCGCCCGGTCGATCCCGAGCGCATCGAGCAGATGGTCTCCGCGATCGTTCGCCAGCTCGAGGCGAGCGGCGAGACCGAGGTCACGACCGAGACCATCGGCCGCTTCGTGATGGAGGGGCTGAAGACCGTCGACGACGTCGCCTATGTGCGCTTCGCCTCGGTTTACAAGAATTTCCGGGAAGCCAAGGACTTCGAAACCCTGCTTGACGAGCTGGCGGGCGACGAGGCCGCGTCCGCCGCCGCGTCGGGCGAGACGCGATGATGGACGCCCTGGCGCTCCCCCGCCTCGACGGCCCGGACGGCTGTGCGGAGAGCGACGCGCGCTGGATGACGGTCGCTTTGGCGCTGGCCCGGCGCGGCCTGGGGCGCACCGCGCCGAACCCTTCCGTCGGCGCCGTCCTGGTCTCGCCGGACGGGCGCGTCGTGGGCCGCGGCTGGACCCAGCCCGGAGGGCGCCCGCACGCCGAGACCATGGCTCTCGCCCAGGCCGGCGACGCCGCGGCGGGGGCGACGCTCTACGTCACGCTCGAGCCCTGCAGCCACTATGGCCGAACCCCGCCGTGCGTCGACGGCCTGGTCGCGGCGGGGGTCGCGCGCGTCGTAGCCGCCCTGCGCGATCCCGACCCCAGAGTCGACGGCCGCGGCGTCGATCGTCTGCGCGCCGCAGGCGTCGCGGTCTCGATCGGCGGCTGCGGACGGGAGGCGCTCAGGCTTGCGGCGGGCCACGTCTCCCGCGTCACCCTGGGCCGGCCGCACGTCACGCTGAAGCTCGCGGTTTCCGCCGACGACAAGGTCGCCTTGGCGGGCCGCCGGCCGGTCGCCATCACCGGCGAGGCGTCGCGCGGACGCGTCCACATGATGCGCGCCGAAGCGGACGCCATCCTCGTCGGGATCGGCACCGCGCTCGCCGACGACCCATCGCTGACCTGCCGGCTGCCGGGCATGGCGGACCGCTCGCCGTCGCGCGTGGTGCTCGACTCCGGCCTGCGCCTGCCGTTGTCCTCCCGCCTGGTCGCGACCTGCGGCGAGGTGCCGACGTGGATCGTGGCGGCGGTGGACGCGCCCGTCGAGGCCGAGCTCGCGTTGCGCGCCGCAGGCTGCGACGTGATGCGCGTCGAGCGCGGGCCGGACGGACGGCTTTCGCTGCCGCGCGCGCTCAAGCTGCTCGCGCTGCGCGGCGTCACCCGGCTGATGGTGGAGGGCGGTCCCACCATCGCCGCCGGCCTGCTGGACGCCGACCTCGTGGACGCCGCCGTGGTGGCGCGGGGGCCCGCGACGCTGGGGCCCGACGCGATCGGCGCGCTCGAGGGCCGGCCGCTCGGCGCGTTGACCGAGGCGGCGCGCTTCGCCGAAATCAGTTGCGAGCGCGTCGGCGAGGACTGCTGGACGTTCTTCGAGCGCGCGTAGCCCGCGCGCCGTCACCCTGAGGCGCCCCAATGTTCACCGGCATCATCTCCGACATCGGCGAAGTCGTCGCCCGCGACGACGGCGACGAGATCACGAGCTTCATGATCGCGTCGCGCTACGACCCGCGCTCGATCGACCTCGGCGCCTCGATCGCCTGCGACGGCGTCTGCCTCACGGTCGTCTCCGTCGAGCCCGAAGGCCTCGGCGCGGCCTTCGCCGTGGAGGCGGGGCCGGAGACCCAGCGTCTGACCACGGTCGGCGAATGGGGCGTGGGACGGCGGCTCAATCTGGAGCGCGCCCTTAAGATCGGGGACGAGCTCGGCGGGCACCTGGTGCTAGGCCATGTCGACGGCGCGGCCGAGATCGTCGAACGTGACGACGGCGCCGACACCTCGCGTTTCGTGCTCGCCGCGCCGATCGATTTCGCGAAGTTCATCGCCGTGAAGGGCTCGGTCTGCCTCGATGGAATCTCGCTCACCGTGAACCAGGTGGACCGCGAGCTGTTCTCGGTGCATCTCATCCCGCACACCCTCGGGGCGACGACCTGGGCGGACCGTCAGGTCGGCGACCGCGTCAACCTCGAAGTGGACATGATGGCGCGCTACGCCGGACGGCTTGCCGAGGCGCGCAGCCTCGGCTACTGAGCCGTTCCGCTTGATCTTGAAGGCATTCGTCACCCCATGGCCGAACCGCAACGCCGCGTCGGCGGCGTCGAGAAGACGCCCGCCCGCGTGCTCGTCGTCGAAGCGCGTTTCTACGACGCCATTGCCGACGAACTGCTGAAGGGAGCGAAGGCCCGCCTCGAGGCGGCCGGCGCAGCCTTCGACGTCGTCAGCGTGCCCGGCGCGCTGGAAATCCCGCCCACGATCGCGATCCTCGCCGACGCCGCCTCGGCCTGCCACCAGCCCTATGATGCGGTCGTCGCGCTCGGCTGCGTGATCCGCGGCGAGACCACGCACTACGAGATCGTCACCGAACAGAGCGCCCGCGCGCTGATGGACCTGTCCATCGCCCGGAAGCTCCCGCTCGGCAACGGCATCCTGACGGTCGAGAACGAGGCGCAGGCGCTCGCCCGCGCCCGCGTGGCCGAGATGGACAAGGGCGGGGACGCCGCCGCCGCCGCGCTCGCCGTGCTGCGCCTGAAGCGCTGGGCGGGGTGCGTCTGAGATGGCCAAGGGCGAACAGCGCTCCGCGGCACGGCTCGCAGCCGTCCAAGCGCTCTACCAGATGGACATCGCCGGCACGTCGCTGCCGGACACGCTGGCCGAGTTCGAGTCCCACTGGATGGGCAAGGTGGTCGACGGCGACGAGTACAAGCCCGCCGAAGCCGCGTTCTTCCGCGACCTCGTCGGCGGCGTGCTGAAGCAGCAGCGCACGCTCGACCCGCTGATCGACCAGACCCTGCAGGCCGGCTGGCCGCTGAAGCGCGTCGAGGCGATCATGCGGGCGATCCTGCGCTCCGGCGCCTTCGAGCTCGGCAAGCGCAAGGACGTCCCGGTCAAGGTGGTGATCAGCGAGTACGTCGACATCGCCCACGCCTTCTTCGACCGCGACGAGGCCGGCATGGTCAACGCGGTGCTCGACGCCATCGCCCGCAACGTCCGCGCCGAGGATCTGGCGAAGGGTTGACGTCCGCAGCGGGGCCGGCGCGCGGACGTCGCGCGCCAACCCTGCTCCAGCTCAGGACGACAGGGGGATCGCCTCCCGCGATCCGAGCGGAACGCGGAAACGCTTGTTTTCGACTGTGTAGTCCGGCCCGAAGACGTTCGACACGAAGACATGGACCACGTCCGTGTAGCTCGGGCGGACGTCCACCAGCATGAAGCCGCGGCGGCTCTGTTCCGTGTAGATGAGCTTGTCGACGGGCGATTTGCGCGCGCTGCTGTCCACCTGAAGCGCCGCGGTGACCGTCGGCGGCACGCCGAGCAGATACTGCTCCATCCCCGGCGAACTCACCGACGTGCCGCCGAACTCCGGCGCGACGGGTTTGGAGCCGGTCTTGGCCGGCAGGACCAGGTTGGCCGTCCAGGCGTTGTGCGAGTCGCCCGTCAGCACGATCGGGCTCTTCGCCTTGGCGAGCGTCTTCAGCATCTTCACGCGGGCGGTCGGATAGCCGGTCCAGGCGTCGGCGGCGAGCGGCGTCGGGAGCCCCGCTGCGCCCAGCCGCGCGATCTGCTCGCTTTGCCCGGCGCCGAGCAAGTGGTCGAGAAGCGCGTTGTAGCTCGTCTTCTGAGCCGCGGTGAGCGCCGGCGACCCCGCGATGTCCGGCGCGTTTTGGTAGAACATCAGGACCTGATTGCCGATCAGCTGCCACGTCTGGGTCGACGTCACGATCTGCTCGCCGAACCAGGCCGCCTGCGCGTCTCCCATCAGCGTGCGACGTTTGCCGTCCTCGCGCACGTCTTTCGGGAAGGGGCCTTCCGGAGGCGCGCCGAGATAGGCGGCGACCAGCGCGTCGCTCGCAAGCTGTTGGTCGCGCGCGGCCTCGCGGGTGTCGATCATCACGAGGCGGGCGAGGTCGCCGAAGTCGAAGGTGCGGTAGAGCGCGTCGGGGTTGCCGGTCGCCGGATCGATGCGCAGGCGGTCTTCCGGCTCCCGGATCGGCAACCACTCGTAGAACGCGCGAATGCCCTGCTGCTTGCGGACGTTCCACGAGCCTTCGCCCGGGTTGTGATTTTCCGCGCCGCCCGTCCAGGCGTCGTTCGCCACCTCGTGGTCGTCCCAGATGTTGATGAAGGGCGCCAGCGCGTGGAGCTTCTGCAGGTGCGGATCGGTCTTGTAGAGCGCATGGCGGGCCCGGTACTGGTCGAGCCGGGTGATCTCCGCGCGCGGCTCGAGATCGGCGTCGCGCGGCTTGGGCGCGAGGCCGAGACCGGTCGCAGGCGTGGTGTAGCCGCCGGCGCCCGGACCGTACTCGTAGATGTAGTCGCCGAGATGCAGAACGGCGTCGAGGTCCCTCCGCTTCGCCGCCTCCTGATAGACGTTGAAGAAACCGAGTTCGTAGTTCGAGCAGGAGAGCACCGCGAACGTCAGTCGGTCGACGGCGCCCACGGGCAGCGTCTTCGTCCGTCCGACCGGAGACAGCGCGCGCTCCGCCCCGAAGCGATAGTAATAGACGACGCCCGGCGCGAGATTGGCGACGTCGACTTTCACCGTGTGGTCGCGGCTGACGCGCGCGACGGCCTTGCCCGACCGCACGACGCGGGTGAAGGCCGCATCCTCCGCCACGGTCCAGGTGACGGCGATGTCGGCGGTCACGCCCGGTTTGGTGACGCGCGTCCAGATGATGACGCGGTCGCTCTGCGGGTCGCCGCTGGCGACGCCATGTAGGAAGGGCGCTGCGGCCGCCTGAGCGCCCTCGACCGCAAGCGTGATGGAGGTCGCCGTGGCGCCTGCCGCAAGCGTCATGAGGAGCGCCTCGCGACGCGTCAGCCCGCCAGCGCCGATCCGCGGATCGGCTTCGTCGTTGTTGGACGTCATGTCTGAGAGCCCCGCTGGAAATCGAAGAATTCCATAGCCGGGCTGGCTGACCGCCTTGTGACGGCGTCCGAACGGGAAGAGGCCGGCTCTCCTCTCGGAGAACCGGCCTCTGATGTGCGTCCGGCCTGGACGGGAGGGTGGGGACAGGCGGCCGGCCGCGCAGATCTCCGGAACTCGGGGTCTTACGGGGCGGCGGCGACGCCGACCGGGTTCACGCCGTCGCCGAGCAGGACCCACTGGTTGGGATCGATCTGGGACTGACGCTTCACGTAGGTGTAGCCGGTCTCGAACCACGGCTTGACGTCGTCCGCCTGGTTGTCGAGGGCGTAGTCGCCGCGGTCGGTGACGACCGTGAGCACGGCGTGGCCGTCGCCCTTCAGGTCGCGAACCACGGTGATGAGCAGGGCCTGCCGGGGCCAGCCGGCCTCGATCAGCAGCTTGCGCTTCAGCAGGACGTAGTCCTCGCAGTCGCCCTTGTTGTCGGTCGGGTAGGTCCAGAACTCCTCGGTGCCGTAGAGTTCCTGATCGGTGACAGGCGACACCTGGGCGTTGACCTTGCGGTTGAGCTTGTCGAGTTCGACGAGCTTCGTCGCCGTCAGTTTGGCCTTCGTCGCCCGCATCGGCTTGACGTCGCATTCGATCGGATTGTCGGCGCAGAACTGCGTCCAGCCCATCGGGGCCTTCGCCCCGCCGATCACCTGCATCGGGCTCGCCGCCGCTACCTTCACGGTCTGCGCTTCGACCGGGCCCATGGTAAATCCGGTGGCAACAAGTCCAAACAAGATATAAACCGCGTTCTTCTTGATCTCAGTAAACATTGCCGTCTCCCGTCCTGTCCCGGGAAGCAACGTCTCATATTCCTTTTGCGGTCCGTCTAAATCAATACGTGGAGTTTTAGTGAGATGATTTGCAATTCAGAAAGAAGTTGAATACGAATTGTTCAGAGTTGCAGTGGGTATTTCGTTTACCAACTGCTTCAGTCGTTAGAGGATGAAGGAATGACTTGGTCATTCAAACCTTAACGAGGCCAGCTTTTGGAGGGGGGTCATTTACAAAGTCTTCACCATGCGGCGAAGACGGCGCCGGCCATCGGCGCTGGCGGGAGCCGGCGCGGCGGCGAGACGACACAAAAAAGCCGCCTCGAACGGCGGCTTCCTGTTCAGGTTCGGGGCGGTGACGTCAGCCGAACTGTTCCGCCAGGGTTTCGAGGTTCTGCGGCCGGCTGAACTCCACGGCCAGTCCGTTCTCGAGATAGCGGACGACGCGGGCCGTGGTCCGGCCGAGCGTCACCGGCGTGCCGATCGGCAGATCGAGGCCGATCTGGATCGCGGCGCCGGAGAGCGAGACGTCGATGATGCGGCAATCGTGCGAGACGCCGTCCTCGGTCTGAAGCACGGAGCGCGGGTTGCGCGGGATGACGCGCTCGTGGCGCCGGTCCTCCGGAAGGCCGAGAATGTTGCGGTTCGCGAGCCAGGTCAGCTGCGCGGCGAGCTTGTCGCGCTTGCGGATCGTCGCGGTCACGGTCATGGCGAAGCCGTTCGCGATCGGACGCACCATCACGCCCTCCACCCGGCCGATGTGGTCGAGATAGACGATCACGCGTTCGCCGGCCTGCGCCGGCACGGGCGCGATCAACGAGACGCCGCCGGGAGACATGTCGAGGGTCTGGCAGGGATACTCGCGCCGCGACGCCAGCATGTAACGTCCGAGAAGCGCGACCTTGACCCGCTGATGGCGACGTTGCTCGTCCGAGAGCGGCTTTTTCATCGCGAACATCAAGGCGTCCGTTCCGGAGAGCGTGGAGGGCGTCGGATTGCGCGCCGCGTGCCCAAAACCTAAACGAACGGCGTTAACGCCCCGTAACCTCGCTCCCTCGAACACCGGTCAGCGTCCCCCGTCGAAGACTAGAAAACGGCCGATCCGCCGGGCCGCGCCCGCGAGAGCGTGGGGAGACGGGGTCATGGGCGTCGGCTGCGGCGCCGAAGCCTCGCCGATGGCGCGCCGCCGGCCGCTCGGCCAGATCATCCGCAGCGAGGCGAGCTCGAACCGCGTCACCGGACAGGCGCCGAGCCAGTACGGCGTCTCGACCGGCGCAAGCGCGCCGAGGATGCGCGCGTGGGTGCGGCCGCGATGGCGAAGGGGCAGAAGAATGAGCTCGAGATCGACCTTGCGGCCGAGTTCGGTCCCGCCTGTTACGCCGAGCACCGCGACGGCGGCGTCGTCGGAGATCGTGGACAGCGCGCCGAGCACCGTCGCCCGGTCGGCGGCGGACCAGAGTTCAAGAAAGCGTTCGCCCTTCATCTCGTGGCCGGCGACGTCGCAGAGGCGAGACCCGGCCAGTCGGAACGGGAACTGCGCCTCTTCCGAGGCTTCCAGGATGAACGTGTCGCCGAGGATGCCCCGGATCTGGCCGGGATCGACGTCGGCGCGCTCGGGCGCCGCGCGCGCGCCGCGCAGGCGGTTCCAGTAAGCAAAAAGCTCGCGGGTGGCGGCGGCCTTCATGGAGGGACGGACCTTCCGTTTCGTTTTGGGTCGCCCATGTGTCGTCCCGGGACGTTTTCCGGCCGACGAGGGCGTTTAGCCCCCAGCGCAGCAGGCCGCATGCCAGCCGCGTGCACGACGTCGCGTGATCGGCGGATCGAACGAGCAGTGGGCGGTAGCGGGGACAGTCGCGTGACAGAGCATCAAGGCCGTCCGGACAATCGGCGGGAGCGGGCGTTCAACGCCCCCGCCGTCGTGATAGCGACGATCGCGCTGTTCGGGGCGATCCACCTCTGGCGCGTCTTTCTTTCCGAAGACGCGGACATCGCCGTTCTCCTGCGCTTCGCGTTCATACCGGCCCGCTACGACCCGGCGTCGCCCTATCTTCCGGGCATGCTCGGCGGGGAGGGCGCCAAGCTTTGGACGTTCCTCACCTACGCCTTGCTGCACGGCGACTGGACGCACCTCCTGGTCAACAGCGTCGCCATGCTGGCCTTCGGCAGCGCTGTGGCCTGGCGGTTTGGGCCGCTCCGGTTCCTCTTCTTCTCGGCGCTCTGCGCGATCGGGGGAGCCGCGGCTTACCTTGCGCTTCACCTCGACGAGCCCCAGCCGGTGAGCGGCGCGTCCGCGGCGATCTCGGGTCAGATGGCCGCCGCGATGCGCTTCATGTTCGAGGCCGGCGGCCCGCTCGGCGCGTTCCGCCGGCGGGGACGGTTGGCGTTCTCTGCGCCCGCGGTTCCTCTCGCGCCGGCGCTCCGAAACCCTCAGGTGCTGATCTTCCTTCTGGCCTGGTTCGGGACCAACATCGTGTTCGGCCTCGGCGGAATGGCGATCGCCGGAGAGACCGCGGCGATCGCCTGGGAGGCGCATATCGGCGGATTTCTGACGGGACTCGTGCTGTTTCCGCTGTTCGATCCGAAAGTCGCACGGTTCCGTGACCGGGCTGATGCCTCCGTAGCATTGCCCTCGCGCCCTCCCGCCCCCCATGATTGAGACAGAAGGCCGCGGGACGGCCTCGACCTAAGGACCGACGAGCCTCCCGCCGGCCCCTCGCGAACGAGGCCGCATTCGCTCGGCCTCAACACACAAGGGAGGCTCGCATGACGGTCGCACGCATTCTGGCGTTTAAAGGGCCCGAGGTCTTCACCGCCTCGCCGCACCGTACGATGGGCGAAATCGTCGCCCTGCTGGCCGAGAAGCGCATCGGCACGGTGGTGATCGCCGGCGCCGACGGCGGGATTACCGGCATCATCTCCGAGCGCGACGTCGTCCGGTCGCTCGCCGCCCGCGGCGCCGACGTTCTAGCCGATCCGGTCTCGATGCACATGACCCGGAAGGTCGTCACCGCGACCTCCGACGAGACGATCGAAGAGATCATGGACCGCATGACCGAGGGAAAGTTCCGCCACGTTCCCGTGGTGGAAGGCCGCCGGCTCGTTGGCATCGTCTCGATCGGCGACGTGGTGAAGCACCGCATGGCGACGGCCGAGGCCGAGGCGTCGGCCATGCGCGACTACATCGCGACCGCCTGACGGTTCAGGCGGTGGAGGGTCAGCGGCGGTCGCGCTCGATCGGGCGCGCCCGCCGCCACGTGTCCGCCGGCAGATCGCGGAGACGGAGGGCGTAGAGCGCGCCGAGGCGGCTCTCGCCGAGGCTTCGGCCGGACGCGAGTTGCAGGATGTCGGCGCCCGGGTTCCAGTTGCCCTCGATCAGCACAGGCCCCCGGTCGGACAGTCCGACGTCCCAGCCGATCACGAAGAAGCCCTCGCGAAACGCCTGGTGCGCGCGCGTTGCAAGGTCCGTCGCCTCGGCGACGTCCGGGGCGACGTGGCCGACGAGAGCGTCGCCTGTCGCCGGATGGCGCTCGACCCCGACAATCGCGCCGTCCACGCGCTGGAAACCGCGCCCGATCCGCGCCTCCGCGTCCACGCTCGCCACGATGTTTCCGGCGTTGAAGTTGTCGACCGGCCGCGGCCCGCCGGCCGACAGCCGGAGCACGCGGTCGCAGGCCTCGATGTCGCCGGCCTCGCTCACGGCGGTCATCACCCGCAGGGTCGGTAGCGCGCCGGGCGACAGCGACCGCAGCGCGGGGTGCGTGGCGCAGGCCTCCTGCACCACTCCCCCGGCCCGCAAGAGAGCGGTCAGGTCGGCGAGGACGCGGCGCTTGTCGACGGGCTCGGCGCCGGTCCGCCATCCGTCCGGGCCGCGGCGGAAACCGATCACGCCGACGCCCTTCGAGGCGAAGTTCGGTTTGCCGATGACGCCCGCCCGACCCTCGAGCCACGCGCGCAGCGCGGCCGGCTCGCCCTCGAAGGTGTCAGGGGTCGGCAGGCCGGCCTCCCGGCACCGCTCGGCGAACAGCCGCTTGTTCTTGAGCGGGTTCGCGGCAAGCGGGTAGGCGGCGGGATTGAGCAGCCGGTGCATGCCCTTGCGGGCGGCCATGGCGAGATGGGCGTCCGGATCGGCTGTCCGGGCGAGCAACGCCTGTTCCGTGGCGTCCCAGCCGTGCCGCCAGCCGGAGCGCGGCGCGCGGGCGGCGTTACCGAGAGCGGCGAGGCCCGAAAGCGCCAGCGCGCCAGCGCGGTCCGCAGGGCTCCAGTGGCGCCACAGGGCGTCGAAGTAGAGCCCGGCGAGGTCTGTCGGCCGCCGGTTCGAGGCGGAGGTCCGGCCGAAGAGGCGCGGAGGAACCGCCCGCAACGTCAGCATGGCGCGGCTATTCCGCGGCGAGACGCTGCGGTTCGACGTGGCGCCACGCGAGCACCTCTTCGGTGACCTTCAGGCTGCGTGCGTGGTCGACGTCGATCGCCGCGGCGCCGTCGCTGAGTTCGATCGGGACGATCCTCAGCCCGAACCGCTTCGACAGCCGCTTGAACGAGGCGTCGAGCGCGCTGAGGCCAAGGCGGAACCGGACGAGTTCGACGACGCCGCGGAGCCCGAGGGCGCCGACCACGCGCAGGGGATGCTTCACGAACTGGCCGCCGGAACGGAACAGCTCGGCCGCGCGCAGCGCCGAGTCTTCGCCGATCCAGTACATGTTGCAGTTCGAGAAGGCGCCGTCGGAGCACTTGTAGAACTTGCGCTGTCCGTCGGGGTGGGCGGCGAGCACGCTTTCCCGCCGGGCGAGCGCCACCGCGACCTCTGCGCCGCTCCGGCGCGCCGCGATGTCGAATTCGGCGATCTGCTCCGGCGTGATGAGCACGCTGTCCGCGGTCACGATCAGCACAGGAAAAGCCGCCCCCTTCACCGCGTCCAGCACGCTGTCGACGAGGTTCGGTTGGGAGCTGAACATCCTGAGCCGTCCGGCCGCGGCGAGCGAACGGACTTCCGGCAGGCGTTCCAGCCCGGAGCCGGCGTTGATCGAGATCCGCACCTCGTCCACCCGATGGCTGGCGGCGAGCGTGTCCAGCACATGCGCGACCATGGGCCGGCCCGCGACCGGCGAGAGCGCCTTCAGCGAGACGCCCGCGGCCTCCGCCAGCGGGTCGAGCCGGCCGTCGCGTTCGCCGGCGAGCACCAGGACCGTGAGAGCGCCGGTCATGCTGCGAGCTCCAGGCCGACGGACGTGATGACGCCCTGCCGGCGCAGGCTGTGGGCGAGGATCGACTCGACCAGCGAGGCGTGATCGACGCCGAGCGACGCCGCGGAGCGCGAGATGCTCTTCTGCGACCACAGATTGCAGGAGAGGTTCACCTCCATGAAGGCGACCGCCCCCGAGCCGGGGTCGTAGCGGAATTCGAAGCGGCCGTAGTCGAACGGCCAGAGTTCGTCGCACAGCGCGCGCGAGAACGCGTTCAGCCGGCCCGCCAGCTCCGGGTCGTCGACGACGAGCAGAGGGTCTGGCCGAACGTCGGCGGCGAGCGCGCGCTTCTCCTCGTAGGAGCGCAGATCGCCGGCGCGTTCGGGCGAATGCGCCATGGGCGGCAGCAGCCAGGGCGCGGCGCCCGCGCCGCCGACCACCGGCACGGCGACGTCGAGCAGCGGCAGCCACTCCTCCACGATCACGTCGTGCCCGAGGCCGTGCAGCTCCTGCACGTGGGCGCGCGCGTCGGTCCAGCTGTCGACGATCGCCACGCCCCACGAGGCGGACGAGGCGTTGGGCTTCACCACCAGCCGCTCGGCGCGGAAGTCCGGCTCCGCAATCGGGCGTCCCCGGCGGCATGAGATCCAGCGCGCCGTCGGCACGCCGTGGCGGCGGGCTATGACCTTCGAGAGGTGCTTGTCGTCGGCCAGTCCGCGCAGGATCGGGCTCGCCCCGAGAAACGGCGCGCCGCAGCGCGTCAGCAGCAGCGGGGCCAGCATCTCGCTGTTCTGGAAGCCGGCGCGGTTCAGCAGCGGGAAGACGAAGTCGACGTTCGGCCGCCGCTCGATCGCCTCGAAGCTGTTCGCGGCGACCACCTCGATCCCGAGGCTCTCGATCGTCGTCCGAAGCTCGTGATGGTAGACGGCGTGGTTGCCGTCCGCGGCGTCGGGAGAGCCGTCGCCGCAGGCGTGCTTGGCGAGGAACATCAGGCGCAGGCGCGCCTTGTCCGCGGAGGGGATACGGGCGCATCGGGGGTCGAGATTCGGCGTCATCAGCATGGCGTGACGCTAGCTGCGTCGGATGACGCGGCCGCGACGCCGCCCTGACGCTCCGATGACGATCAGGCGTGGTTGGCCTGCGCGAGGCGGCGCAGCCGGACGCCGACCTCGGCGAGTTCGGCCGCCGCGACCTCGGCGGCGCGCGGCCCGCCGTCGAGCAGGCCGTCGGTCGCCAGAGCCTGCACGAAAAGGCCGATGTCGCGGTTGCCCCGCACCAGCCCCCAGGCGATCGCCGCCCCGAGCGCGCGTCGTCCGATCTGGCTGCGGCGCGCGAGGGCCTCGACGGCGCCATAGGCGCGGAGGCCCACGCCCGGACGCCGCGGCAGGGGAAACAGCGCGACCGGCGCGCCCCGCAGCGCGGCCTCCGTGATCATCGAGGCGCTGTCGTCGGTCACCAGGAAGGCGTCGGCGGCCGCGAGGAAGGCGCGGTAGTCGTCCGCGCCTTCGCCGTAGATCTCGAGCCGCGTCGGGACCGGCGCGGACGCGAAGGTCTGTTTCAGCGCGAGGACCGCCGCCGGTGACGTGCGCGGCGAGGTGGCTGCGAGCACAGAGCCTCCGGCGGCTGTCGCGCGCGCCACGGCGTCCGCCGCGAACCGGCGGGCGGCGTCGGCGTCGAGCCGCTGGGGGTCCGCGTCGCCGCCGGCGATCGCCATCAGTCGCGGCCGGGGCAGGGCGGCGAGATCCGCCGGAACGGGCCGCAGAGCTTCAGGCGCTGTCGTCGGCGGAAAGCGCTGGACCAGCACGTTGGGACGCGCGGGCAATCCATACTGCGGCGTGGTCACCACGAGGTCGAACCAGCCGAGCGGCGCCGAGGGGCGGCCAAGATGGACGAGCCGCGTGCGGCCGCCGGACGCTGCGCGGATCCACAGCGCGAGCGGGACCGACCGCTTGCCGGCCGTCAGCACGACGTTGGGCCATGGCGGCGTCAGCTGCGCGCGGGCGGCCGCCGTCGCCGTGAACAGGGAGCCCCGGCTGCGGAGATTGAGCAGCCAGCCCAACGGGGTGAAAGCGAGGCGCTTGACGTCGACGCCCAGCCCGCTCGCCTCCGCCGCGGCCTCCACCATGCGCGCGTCGCCGCGATGCTTGGGGAGGAGCGCCCAGAGGCGGGGGGCGGAGGCGGGCATCGGCGCCGCTCGCGATCGACGGGTCGTCGCCGCCTCCGCCGTTTCGTCAGAGGTCGAGCAGCTGCCCGCCCGCGTCCGGCAGCTTGCCGATCGCGGGCGCGGACACGTCCGCCATGCCGGCGCGCTTCAGGTCCGGCGGCGTCGCCTCCTCGGCAAGCAACGCGACGGCCTCGCTGAGCGACATGCCCGTCTGGCCCTGGGAGCCGAGGCGGCGGATCGACACCGAACGGGTCTCCGCCTCCTTCTTTCCCACAACGACGAGCGCCGGCGTCTTGGTCAGGGAGTGCTCGCGGACCTTGTAGTTGATCTTCTCGTTACGCAGGTCGAGCTCGACCCGCAGCCCCGCGCGGCGCAGCTCCGCCGCGACCTCGGCCGCGTAGGGGTCGGCCTCGGAGGTGATGGTCGCGACCACCGCCTGCGTCGGCGCCAGCCAGAGCGGGAAGTGCCCGGCGTAGTGCTCGATCAGGATGCCGGTGAAGCGCTCCAGCGAGCCGAAGATCGCCCGGTGGATCATGACGGGGTGATGCTTCTCGCCGTCCGCGCCGATGAAGAACGCGCCGAACCGCTCCGGCAGGTTGAAGTCGACCTGGATGGTGCCGCACTGCCAGTCGCGGCCAATGGCGTCGCGCAGCACATACTCGAACTTCGGCCCGTAAAACGCGCCCTCGCCAGGATTAATCGCCGTCGTCACGCGGTCGCCGTAGCGCTGCGAGATCGTCTCCAGCGCGTCGCTCATCACCTGCTCGGCGCGGTCCCACAGCGCGTCGGAGCCGACCCGCTTCTCGGGCCGCGTCGAGAGCTTCAGCACGATCCTGTCGAAGCCGAAGTCGGCGTACATGTCGAGGATCAGCTCGTTGAGCATGAGCGTCTCGGCCATGAACTGCTCGTCGGTGCAGAACGTGTGGCTGTCGTCCTGCGTGAAGGCGCGGACCCGCATCATGCCGTGCAGCGCGCCGGACGGCTCATAGCGGTGCACCATGCCGAATTCGCCCATGCGGATAGGCAGTTCGCGGTAGCTCCTCAGGCCGTGCTTGAAGATCTGCACGTGGCCCGGGCAGTTCATCGGCTTGATCGCGAAGACGCGGTCGTCTTCGGTCTGCGTGACGAACATGTTCTCCCGGTACCAGTCCCAATGGCCGGAGGTCTGCCAGAGCGAGTGATCGAGGATCTGGGGCGTGTTGACCTCGACGAAGCCCTTCGCCTTCTGCTGGCGGCGGGAATAGTCGATCAGCGCCTGGAACAGCGTCCAGCCCTTGGGGTGCCAGAACACCGTGCCGGGGCCTTCCTCCTGGAAATGGAAGAGGTCCATCTCGCGCCCCAGCCGCCGGTGGTCGCGCTTCTCCGCCTCCTCCAGCATGTGGAGGTAGGCGTCGAGGGCGGCCTTGTCGGGGAAGGCGGTGCCGTAGATGCGCTGGAGCATCGGGTTGTTCGAGTCGCCGCGCCAATAGGCGCCCGCCACCTTCATCAGCTTGAAGGCGTCGCCAACCTTGCCCGTGGAGGTCATGTGCGGCCCGCGGCACAGGTCCTTCCACTCGCCCTGCGCATACATCTTGAGCGATTGGTCCTCGGGGATCGCGTCGACCAGCTCGACCTTGAAGGTCTCGCCCTTGCCGCGGAAGAACTCCTTCGCCTGGTCGCGCGACCAGATTTCCTTCGTGAACGGCCGGTCACGCGCGATGATCTTGCGCATCTCGGCTTCGATCGCGGCGAGGTCCTCGGTCGAGAACGGCTCGGCGCGCGCGAAGTCGTAATAGAAGCCGTTCTCGATCACCGGGCCGATCGTCACCTGCGTTTGCGGCCACAGCGTCTGCACCGCTTCGGCCAGCACGTGCGCGCAGTCGTGGCGGATCAGCTCCAGCGCGCGCGGGTCCTCGCGGCTCAGGAACTCGATCTTGGCGTCGCGCTCGATCGGGTCGGCGAGGTCCACGACCACGCCGTCGAGCGCCATGGCGACGGTGCGCTTCAGCAGCGACTTCGAGATCTGGCCCGCGATGTCGGCGCCGGTGACGCCGGCGTCATAGGACTTCTGGGCGCCGTCGGGGAAGGTGACGAGAGGCATGTCGGTCTCCGCTCAGTTCTGCCTACGAGTGCAGGTAAGCGTGTTGGGAAGGTCGCCCGCGCGCTGCGGTCAGGCCGCGTCGCCGGCGTCGGCTGCGCGCTCGCAGCGGATCTCCGCCCGGCGCGCGTAGCGCCACGGCCTAGACCACGCCGCGTCCGAAGGCAACGCGCGCGGCACGGGATCGAAGCCGTCTTGCCCCCAAGGATGGCAGCGGCAGATCCGCCCCGCCGCCATCCAGCCGCCGGCCCAGGCCCCATGGCGCGCCAGGGCCTCGTCGGCGAACTCCGAGCAGGTCGGCAGGTAGCGGCACTGCCGGCCGATCAGCAGGGACAACGAGTAGCGATAGGCGAGGATCGGCAGGCGAAGCGCGGAGGCGAGGGGGGAGCGCAGGGAGAGGCGGGGCGTCACCGGCCTCAAGCCTGCGTCAGAAATCGCGAAGGGACCGCGGGAGTAAGCCAGACGCCGCTCGACGATCGGTAGAACGCGAAGCCCTGGGCGGCCATATCGGAGGCGCTCACGGTCAGTACGGCAGGTCGTCCATGCCGGGCGCCGACCTCGCGCGCCATCTCTGCGGTCTCCGAGAGATGCACGAAGCGTCGCGCGCCCGACGTCAGCCCTTCCGTCAGGATGGCCGGAAGAAAGCGCTGGGCGGTTCCATGCCAGAGGATGTCGGGAGGCGTTTCCGCAGGCCCATGCGTCTCGACGTCGACGCTGTGTCCATGAACGGCGCGAATGCGTTCGCCATCGTCCGAAAGCTCGAACCGGGCCTTGTCGGACTCCGCCATGATGACCGCAAGCGCCGCACGATCCAATGCGACGCCTGCCTTCGCAGCGCCGTCGATCAGTGCGCTCAAAGACGCCCATCCTTGTGGATCCAATGTGATCCCCGCCGCTGCGGGATCGTGGCGAAGCACCAGACTGACGAACTTGCTGACACGAGTATGATGATTGTCGAGCGCCATTCGCTCACGCCGCCCGCTTCGACTCGATCTGGTCCAGCGCGTCGACCACGGCGTCGAAGGTGAGCAGCGTCGAAGCGTGCCGGGCCTTGTACTCGCGGACGGGCTCGAGAACCTTGAGGTCCTCCCAGACGCCCTCGGGCGCGGGCGCGCCCTCCTTCAGCATCCGGCGCATGGCCTCGCGCACCTCGCGGAGCTCCTGGGCGGTGCGGCCGACGACGGTGCGCGCCATGATCGAGGACGAAGCCTGGCCGAGCGCGCAGGCGCGCACCTCATGGGCGAAGTCGGTGACGCGCTCGCCGTCGTAGGCGAGGTCGATGGTGACGGTCGAGCCGCAGAGCTTCGAATGCGCGGTCGCGGTCGCGTCCGGCGCGGGCAGGCGGCCGATGCGGGGGATTTCAGCCGCGAGTTCGAGGATGCGGCGGTTGTAGATGTCGTCCAACATGGCAGACCAGCCTTCACGTCGACCAGGATGCGCGGATTAGCTCGATTGTCCCTGCGCGCCGATCGACTATATAGCGATCGAGGGAGACGCTCGCCATGCGAGCCGGCGAAAGAGACAGGAAGCTGTCGTTTCGTCGTGCTATGGTCTACGCATCTCCGCGCTGCGTATCGGGGCAGGCTTGTGGCCCCGGCAAGAGGAAGCTCATGGACGCTGTCGTTCAGCACCCGTTTGCCCGCGTTCCGATCCCCGCCCCCAAAGGTCACCAGACCACCCGCAAGCCGACGCGGGAAGAGGCCGAGGCTGCGGTGCGCACGCTCATCGCCTGGGCCGGCGACGACCCGGCGCGCGAAGGCCTTATCGACACGCCGAAGCGCGTGGTGAAGGCCTACGCCGAACTGTTCGGCGGCTACGCCGAGAAGGCGGCCGACAGTCTCGAGCGCGTGTTCGAGGACGTGCAGGGCTACGACGACATGGTCGTGCTGCGCGACATCCCGTACTTCTCGCACTGCGAGCACCACATGGTGCCGTTCTACGGCAAGGCGCATGTCGCCTATTACCCGTCGAACGGAGTCGTCGGCCTGTCGAAGATCGCGCGGGTGATCGACACCTACGCGCGCCGTCTCCAGACCCAGGAGGCGCTGACTGCGCAGATCACCGAGGCGATCGACGAGCACCTGAAGCCCCGCGGCGTCGCCGTGATGATCGAGGGCGAGCACATGTGCATGGCGATGCGCGGGATCCAGAAGCAGGGCGTGTCGACGGTGACGACGCAGTTCACCGGCGTGTTCCGCGACGATCCGGCGGAGCAGGTGCGCTTCATCACGCTGGTGCGCGCCGCTCACGCGCCGCGCTGACGACGGCCGTCCGCCGGCGGCCCTTAAAATCCCCAGCCTCGTCATCCCGCCCGGGCGCCAGTCGCCCGAAGCGCGTTTGGACCCTTGAACGTGACCGACGCTTCCGCTGCTTTCGCCGCCCGCGGCTCGCATCACGAGGTCGAGGAAGGCCTCGCCTTCGCGCCGAAGTTCGACCGTGACGGGCTGATCGCCGCGATCGTCACGGACGCGGAGGCCGGCGGCGTGCTGATGTTCGCCTACATGAACGCCGAGGCGCTGAAGGCGACGATCGAGACCGGCGTCGCGCACTTCTGGTCGCGGTCGCGGGGCGCGTTGTGGCGCAAGGGCGAGACCTCGGGCCACGAGATGTCGGTCGTCGAACTCCGGGTCGACTGCGACCAGGACGCGCTCTGGCTCCGCGTCCGCGTCGCCGGGACCGGCGCGGCCTGCCACACCGGCCGCAAGTCGTGCTTCTACCGCGCGGCGCCGACGGGCCCCGACGCGCTCGGGGCGGCCTTGACGCCCGTGGACGACGCCCGCCTGTTCGACCCGGCGGCGACGTACAAGACGAGCTGACCGGGCGACGCGAAGTCGTCGCACGGATGTCCTAAGGGGAGCCCCGCCGGCGGACGTCCGGCCGTTCGCCACGGAGTGCCCCGCCTGGTGTTTCCTAACCTTCCCTTCCGCCGCCACCCCTCGATCGCCGCGACGGAGCAGGCCGACGCGCGCGAGCCGGACTCACCGCGTCCGCCGTCGCTGGCGCTCGCGCTCGGCGGCGGCGCGGCGCGCGGCTGGTCGCACATCGGCGTTCTGCGCACGCTGGAGGCCGCCGGCATCCGGCCCGACATCATCGCCGGCACGTCCATCGGCGCCGTCGTCGGCGGGTGCTGGGCCGCGGGCCGGCTGGACGATCTCGAGGCCTGGGCGCGCTCGCTCACGCGGCGGCGGATGTTCGGCGTGCTGGACGTCAGTCTGGCCGGCGCCGGCCTCATCGGCGGCGGCAAGCTCCGCACGCAGCTCGAATCCCAGCTCGGCGAAACCCGGATCGAGGATCTCGCCGCCCGCTTCGTGGCGATCTCGACCGAGTACGGCACCGGCCACGAGGTCTGGCTCGGCCGCGGCGATCTCGCGCTCGCGCTGCGGGCGTCCTACGCGTTGCCGGGCGTGTTCGAGCCCGTGCGGGTCGGCGGCCGCTGGCTGATGGACGGCGCGCTGGTGAACCCCGTCCCGGTCTCCGCCGCCCGCGCGCTCGGCGGGCGCGTCGTGGTCGCCGTCGGGCTGCAGTCGGAGATCTCGCCCCATGGGGCCGTGATCCAGACCTATGAGGCGACCGAGGGCGACGACGCCGTGGCGGCCGGAGTGACGCGGGCGCGGCGGCGTCTGCGCCTGCGCCGCAACCGTCCGAAGGAAGGCGCGCCGCCGCCGGCCGCGGACCGCACGCCGGGCGCCCCCGGCATCGCGCGGGTGATGGTCCAGGCCTACAACATCACCCAGGATCGCATCTCGCGGTCGCGGCTCGCGGGCGACCCGCCGGACGTGATGATCGGCCCGCGGCTGAGCGGCATCGGCCTGTTCGAGTTCCATCGGGCGGACGAGGCGATCCGGCTCGGCGCGGAAGCCGCCGAACGCTCGCTCGACGCGATCCGCGACGCGCTGCGCGCCTTCGCCTGAACGACGCGTCAGTCCAGCGTAAGCTCGACCGTCGCGTCGAACCCTGCGCGCACCGAGAAGTTCTGCTGGAACATCCTGCCGTCGTGCCGGGCGATCGCGGTGTAGTCGCCCTCCGACAGCACGATCGGGGGCAGCTGGCCGATCGACTCGCGGATGACGTCGCCGCCGGGCGTCAGCACCGTCCAGGAGGTGTTCTTCACCTCCGCCCCGCCGGCGGCGCGCACGAGCCGCAGCGTCATCCGCGCGGCCTTGTGGTGCACCTGCGCCTCCACGAGCTTGCCGGCCGCCACGTCGAGGTCGACCTCGACGATGGCGTTGGCGTCGCCGTAGGCGGAGACCACGTGGTACTGGCCCGCCGGCACGCGCAGCAGGGCGCCGGGACGCACGTTCTCGGCGACCGTGCGCGTGACGCCGGCGTCGTTGCGGGTGAGCGTGAAGCCGACCCGGTCCGGCGCCACGCGGGCGTCGCCGACGAAGGCCGCGAGCCGGATCGCGCCGGCCGGCAGCGACATCGTGGTGTCGGTGGGATGGTCGGGCGCGACGGAGACGTAGCGCGCGGTGCTGACGAGGCCGTAGACCGCGTGCACCACGTAGCCGCCGGGATCGAGATCGAACCGCGGGGCGGCGTCGTTGGATTCGGCGACCAGCAGATGCTCGCCGTTCATGTCCGGTTGGTCGGTGAACACGCGCCACTTCACCCCGCTCGGCACCTTCGCGCCCTTGTCGCCGAAGGTCGCGGCGAGGTGGAGCGGCTGCTTGACGATCGGCGCGGCTATGGCGGGCGTCGGAGCGTCTTCGAGCGTGG
Source organism: Methylopila capsulata (assembly GCF_016907975.1). GTDB lineage: Bacteria > Pseudomonadota > Alphaproteobacteria > Rhizobiales > Methylopilaceae > Methylopila > Methylopila capsulata. The sequence continues at coordinate 792,607 of NZ_JAFBCY010000001.1, read as the reverse complement.
GCGAGACGGGCGTCGGCTGCGCGCCCGGCCGCGGCGCCGGGGCCAGATGCGGGAGCTTCAGGCCCTTGAGCACGTCCTGTTCCGGCTTGCCGCGGGAGCCGATGTCCGGCCCGCCGAAGCCGGGCGGGGGCGAGGGCATGGGGGGAGGTCCGATCTCGCCGAGTTTCGGGGGCGCGAGGAGGTTCATGCGCCCCGTGATTTCGCCGCCGTAGCTGAAGCCGCCCTTGCCGCGCTCGGTCGGTCCGCGATCGCCGCCGGCCGAGGCCTTGCCGCCATCTTGAGCCAGAGCCGGCGCGACTGCTCCCGCAAGGCCGAGCGCCAGCACGAGACGCGCGACGACGGTGCAGGCGGAGGAGCGACGATCACCCATCCCATGGCGATGCCATCGCCAGGCGGCCATTGCAAGTCTGCTCCGCCGCGTCGCGCATGCGTTGCGCGGTGGGTCCGGGCGTGCGATGGCCGCGCGATAGTCCGAAGGAGACAGCGATCCCATGACTGGACCCGCCCACGACGCCCTCGATCTCCTGAGCGCGCGCCGCTCCGTGCCCGCCAACGCGCTCGCCGAGCCCGGCCCTTCGGCCGCAGAGCTCGAGCGCATCCTGACCATCGCCGCCCGCGTGCCGGACCACGGCAAGCTCGCGCCGTGGCGCTTCATCGTGATCGAGGGCGCGGCGCGCAAGGCGCTCGACCTGAAGCTCGCAGCCCTGCTCAAGGCGCAGCAGCCGGACCTGTCCCCGGCGCGCATCGCTGCGCAGGAGAACAATTTCTCAGCCTCGGCGGTCGTGGTGGCGGTGGTCAGCACAGCGGCGCCCCACGTCAAGATTCCGGAATGGGAGCAGGTGCTGTCCGCGGGCGCCGTCTGCATGAACCTGACGATCGCCGCCAACGCGCTCGGCTACGGCGCGCAGTGGCTGAGCGGCTGGGCCGCCTACGACGCGGAGGCTTGCGCGGCGATCGGCCTGACGCCCTCTGAGAAGGTCGCGGGCTTCCTGCACCTCGGCACGCCGAAGGAGCGGCTCCCCGACCGTCCGCGGCCGGATCTCACCGAGATCGTCACGCGCTGGTCGGCCTGAGCGGTGACCCATTTCTATGAGCCCTCGAAGGGCCACGGCCTGCCGCACGATCCGTTCAAGGCGATCGTCGCGCCGCGGCCGATCGGCTGGATCTCGACCGTGGACGCCGCCGGCGTCCCGAACCTCGCGCCCTACAGCTTCTTCAACGGCGTCTGCGATAGCCCGCCGATGGTGATGTTCTCGTCGGGCGGGCGGAAGCACTCGGTGGCCAACGTGGAGGCGACCGGCGAGTTCGTGTGCAACTTCGCGAGCCACGAGCTGCGGGAGGCGATGAACCTGAGCTCGGCGCTGGTCGGGCCCGAGGTGAACGAGTTCGAGCTGACGGGTCTCGAGGCTGCGCCGTCGCGGCTGGTCCGGGCGCCGCGGGTGAAGGCGAGCCCGGCCGCGCTCGAATGCAGGGCGCTCGGCGTGACGGAACTCAAGGACCTCGACGGCGCCTCGACCAACCGCTTCATGGTGATCGGGCAGGTGGTCGGCGTGCACATCGAGGAGGCGTTCCTCACCGACGGGCTGTTCGATCTCGCGAAGGCCGGCGCGCTGGCCCGCTGCGGCTACCTCGACTACGCCTCGGTGTTCGAGACCTTCGCGATGGAGCGGCCGAAGGGGTGAGGCCGAGCCGTCAGACCGCGGTCTCCCGCACGATCCGAAGCTGCTCTGCGGTCGTCACGAGCTTGGCCGTGAAGCCGTCCCGGAGCGCTTCGACGCACTCCTGACGAAAGCCCTCGCCGTCCTCGGCCGACGACGTGTCGACTGCGGGGACGCCGGCGGCGGCCGCCGCGATCAGAACGAGGCTGCGCGCCTGGGCGAGCGGCGGGATGAGCCGTCCGTCGGCGGCGCGCACGCTGGTCGCGCCGAGATCGGCTCGCAGCGCGTCGGCGTCCCAGGCGAGCCCGGCCAGCCGCGGCGTGGCGCAGGCGAGGCCGCGAAGCTCCAGCAGCCCGTGCGCCGTCGTAATCTCCGCCACGATCCGCGTCGCGCCGTCCGCACAGCCCAAGCGCGCCTCCGCGACCGCAAGGAGGGCTGCGAGATGGCCGACGTCGGCTCCGGTGCGTACGCCGCGCAGCAGGGCCGCCTGGGCTCCGGCCGCGACGCAGCGCTCGACGTCTGCGAAGGCGATTTCGCCGGCGACCAGCGGGATCGGGACCAGAGGAGTCGCGACGCATGCCTCAGACGGCATCGCCGCAGCCGCCACGACGCCGTCGGCCTCCGTCGTCGCAAAGGTCGCGATCGCGGCCAGACGAGGTTTCGGCGGCGTCGCGGACGACCTCGCGCTCTTGGGCTCGCCCGGCTCCGTTAAGGCGGGATTAACCATATCAGCGCGATCTTCGCCATGGCGCTCGGAGTGGGCGCCGGTTGCGTCGAGGGGGCGTACGAACGACATGGAGCTGCTGTCTCCGTCCGAGGCGGCCGGCCGTGTGAAGGCCGCGCTGAAAGGCGCCGCCGACGCGACGGGGGCGGGCTTTGATTATCTGCTCCGGACGGCGCAACGCGAGTCCTCGCTCAATCCCTCCGCCAAGGCGCCGACCTCGTCGGCGCGCGGGCTGTTCCAGTTCATCGACCAGACCTGGCTGCAGGTCCTGAAGGAGGACGGGCCGAGCCTCGGTCTTGGCGCGGAGGCCGCGGACGTGTCGAAGAGCGCGTCCGGCCGCTACGTCGTGGCGGATCCCACGCGCAAGGCCGAGCTGCTGGCGCTGCGCGACGATCCGAACGCCGCGGCCCTGCTCGCCGGCGCCTTCACCCGCCGCAACGCCCAGACGCTGACGTCCGAACTCGGCCGCGCGCCGACCGAAGGCGAACTCTACGTTGCGCATTTCCTCGGCGCGCGCGGCGCGGTCGATCTGGTCAAGCTCGCGACGGCGACCCCGAACGCGTCCGCCGCCGACGCCTTTCCCTTGCAGGCCGGCAGCAACCGCGCGATCTTCTACGATCGCGGGCGGGAGCGCACGGCCTCGGAGGTCTACGCACGCCTGACGACCGGCGGAAGCGCGACCGCCACGGTCGCCGCCGCGCCTGCGACCGCCACGGCGGCGCTCGCGCTGCAGCAAACGGCCGACCCGACCGACTACGGCCCCTTCCGAGCCGAGAACGACGGCAAGGCGTTCCACTCGCTGTTCCAGACCGGCCGGCGCTCGCCCGTCGCAGCCTATGTGTCCCAGACCTGGTCGTCGCTCGGGGCGGCGGGCCTCGCCTCCGACGCCGGAGGCCGGACGGCCGCGCCGTCCGCGGCGACCCAGCAGTCGGTCGCGCGCGCCTACGCGGCCCCGGCGCCAACCGCTGCGACGACCGCCGCCGCCGTGACGACCGACGTCCGACCGGCGGACGTCGTCGCGACCCAGGCCGCCACGAAGTCGCGCCGCCGCGCGGTGCGGGCCGCGCTCGCCGCCTCGGCGGCGGCTCCGCTCGATCTCGCCAGCTTCCGCACGGCGGTCGATTCCACGCCCGTCGGCCGCGCCGCCCGGAGCGCACGCAAATGATCGTCGAGCGGTTCGTCGAATGGGCGCAGGACGCGCCGGCCGAGATGCGGGCCGATGCGGTGGCCGCGCTCGCGCGCTCCTACCTTCATGGCGATCTCGAACATCATGTTCGCGCCGACGTCGAGCAAGCCCTGGTCTACGCCCTCGACGACCGCAGCCTCGCCGTCCGCGCCGCGCTCGCCGACGTGTTCGCAGGCTCGCCCGACGCCCCGCACGCCATCCTGCTGTCGCTGGCGAACGACGCGCCCGACGTCGCGACGCCGGTGCTGGAGCGCTCCCCGCTGCTGAGCGACGTCGAGCTGGTTGATCTCGTGGCCCAGGGCGGAGGCCGCGTGCAGGCGGCGATCGCCCGCCGCCGGCCGCTGTCGGCGCCGCTCTGCGCCGCGATCGCCGAGGTGGGCGAGCCCGAAGCCTGCGTCGCCCTGATCGCAAATCCCGACGCGCGGCTCATGCGCTCCTCCGCGGCCCGGATCGCGACCCGGCACGGCGCGAACGGCGCGGTGCGCGACGCCCTGTTCGCGCGCGACGACCTGGGCGCGGAGCTGCGGCTGATCCTGATGCGCGCGGTCGCCTCCGCGCTGCAGGGCTTCGTCTCCGGCTGCGGCTGGCTGGCTCCGGACCGCGCCCGCCGCGCGGCGGACGACGCCTGCGACCGCGGCGCGCTGGCGATCGCGGCAGGCGAGACGGACCGCCGCGCCTTCGTCGCCCAGCTTGCCGCGCGCGGCGAGTTCTCGCCGAGCCTCGCCCTGCGCGCGCTGCTCGGCGGCGACGTCATGCTGTTCGAGGCGGCTCTGTCGGCTCTGTCCGGCCAGTCGCCGGCCCGGGTCTCCGGCTTCGTCCGAGACTTTTCGGGCCGCGGCTTCGAGGCGGTGTACCGCGACAGCGGCTTGCCGCTGTCCGCGCTGCCCGTGTTCCGCGCCGCGCTGTCCGCGACGCGCGAGTTCGGACCCACCAGTGGCGCGAACGCGGAGCTGTCCCGGCGAATCGTCGAGAGGGCGCTCGCCGGCTGCCCGCCGTACGACCGCACGATCGAACCGCTGCGGGCGATGCTGCGGCGGTTTGCGGCGGAGGCGGCGCGCAGCGAAGCGCGGCGCCTCTTCGACGCGCCCATGCCGAGCGCGGCGGCGGCCTGACGGAGCGCGGCTCGAGCCGCCTGCCTTAACCGGTCGCCTCAGCCCTTCCTGGCGACGTCCGCTCGGAGCGCGGCGAGCCGCGCGGCGAGTTCGACCCCGACGGGATGATCGCGGTCGCGCACGTTCTCCCGCACGATCGCCCGGATGGCCTCGACGTGGCGGTCGATCACCGCCTGGCGCGGCAGCGTCTCCGGCGTCGCATATTCGACCAGATCGCAGAGCCCTTCCGCGATCTCGCCCGCAAGCGGATAGCCGAAGGTGGAGGACTGCCCGCGCAGGTCGTGGGCGGCGCGGAAGAGCGCGGCGATCGTCGGTTCGTCGCGCGCCAGCGCCAGCGCGGCCCGCGCCTCCTCGAGCGTCTCCATCTCAATCCGCATCCAGTCCTCGAACTCCAGCGAGAGGCGTTCGAGCGCGATCTCGGCGCGCATGATCGCGCCGGAATCGCCGGCGTCGCGGATCGGCGCCCTTCGGGTGGCGCGCTCCTTCAGCTTGTTCGGGGGCCTGAGGACCACGTGGTCCTTGAAGCTCTCCGCGGCCACCTCCGGATTGAGCTGGACGCCATCGAGATGCGAGGTTTCGGGCATGGAAGCCACCTTCATGACACCACGCTTTCGCGCAGGCGATTAGGAGCGGAATCCTCCACGACGTGGTCGTTGTTCGTCCGTCGTTCGGGGCCGTTGTAGTTCGTGGACATGCTGCGGCGTCGGTCCGGGCCGAAGTAGTCGCGCGTCTTGATGAACGGTCGCGGGTTGAGCACGCAGTTGAGCAGGCGCTGGTGCAGCGCCTTGGCCGAGATCGGCTTGCAGAGAAATTCGGTGACGCCGGCGTCGCGGGCCCGGAGCACGCGGCTCTTCTCGGAATGGCCGGTCAGCATGATGATCGGCACGTAGGGGTTGGTCGCGCTGTCCGGCTTGCGGATCATGTGAGTCAGCTCGACGCCGTCGAAGATCGGCATCGCCCAGTCGACGATGATGATGTCCGGCAGGTGGGTCGTGAACATTTCGAGGCCCGAGGCGCCGTCCTCGGCCTCGTAGACCTCGCGCGCGCCGAAGCCGTGCAGCAGGGTGCGGACGATGCGGCGCATGTGCGCGTTGTCGTCCACCACCAGGATGCGCAGCTTCGTGAAATCGACGCGGATCATCGCGCGGGACGCTCGGGGTTCGGAAACGCCTGCGAGCGTAAGGCCGACGCCCTTAACGCGGCGTCACCAACCGAACTGCTCCGCGAGGATGCGTTCCTCCAGCCCGTGGCCGGGGTCGTGGAGCATCACCAGGCTGGTCTTGCGATCGAGCGCGATCTCGACCCGGCGCACGTCGCGGAACTCGGTGTTGTCGGCGACCGCCGCCACCGGACGCTTCTCTGGCTCGAGCACGTCGATCGCGACGGCCGCCCGGTCCGGCAGCAGCGCGCCGCGCCACCGGCGCGGGCGGAACGGCGAGATCGGGGTGAGCGCCAGCAGCGGGCTCGCGAGCGGCAACAGGGGGCCATGGGCCGAGAGGTTGTAGGCGGTGGAGCCCGCTGGCGTTGCGACCAGCACGCCGTCGCAGATCAGCTCGGACAACCGCGTCTTGCCGTCGACGTCGATCCGGAACTTCGCCGCCTGATAGGTCTGCCGCCAGAGCGCGACCTCGTTGATGGCCTTGGAGACGTGGACGCCGCCCGCGGTGTCTTTCGCGCGCATCGTCAGCGGATGGATGACGGTGCGCTCGGCCGCCGCGATGCGCTCGGGCAGGTCGTCCTCGCGGTAGTCGTTCATCAGGAAGCCGACCGAGCCGCGGTTCATGCCGTAGATCGGCACCACGCGGCCCATGACGTCGTGCAGCGTGAGCAGCATCATGCCGTCGCCGCCGAGCGCGACGACCACGTCGGCCTGGTCGAGCGGGACGCCGCCGTAGCGCTCGCTCAGCTTTGCGCGGGCTTCGCGCGCATCGTCCGCGCCGCTCGCGACGAAGGCTATCCGGTCCAAGGTGCGTCCGTTCATGCCGCGTCGTCGGGGCGACCGCCCGCGCGCCATCTGCGCGGGCCGTCGAGATGTACACGGGCTGGGCCGCGGGCGTCCATGGGGGCGCGACCGAACGGCGGTTCGGGTCAGATCGCGGGGTTCCACATCGTCGGCACGAACATGAACTCCTTGTCCCGGCGGGCGATGTGGCCGACGGCGGGGAAGGGGAAGTGATAGCCGGCCACCAACAGGCGGTCCGTGGTCGCCATGTCGAGCATGCGCCGCCGCGTCGCCTCGGCCTGCCGCGGGTCCATGTCGAACACCGCGTGCCAGCCGGGATTGCGGACGAAGAGCGCGGGGTGGTTGGTCGTGTCGGACCAGATGATGAGCTGCTCGGACCCCGAGGAGACGCGGAACGCGGTGTGGCCGGGCGTGTGGCCGGGCGCCGGGATCGCCGTCAGGCCGTGGGCGGGCTCGTCGTCGGGCTGGAAGCGGCGGACGTCCTTGGCGATCGGCTCGAAGATCTTCCGGACCAGCTTGAAGGTGGCTTTCATTGCGTCCGGCGCCTGGCTCATCCGGCCGTCGTCCATCCAGAACGCCCATTCCGCCTCCGGCGCCACGATCTCGGCGTTGGGGAACGCGGGCGCGCCGTCCTTCAGCTGCAGCCCGGAGATGTGGTCGGCGTGGAAGTGCGAGATCACCACCGTGTCGATCGCCTTGGGATCGATGCCCGCCGCCGCCATGTTCTCCTGCAGCTGGCCGGCGGTGGGGGCCAGCTGGCCCCCCGTGCCGGCGTCGATCAGGATCAGCTTGCTCCCGGTGTTGACCACGACCGAGGTGAAGCTGATCGGCACCCGCTCGGTGTTCAGGAAGGCGTCGTGCAGCGCCGCGCGGACGTCCTCGATCGGGGCGTTCTTAACGAAGTTCTCGTCGAGCGGGCGCCGGGCGACGCCGTCGGTCAGGGCGGTGATCTCGAAATCCCCGACGCGGTAGCGGTAGACGCCGGGCGCCTGGCGGCCGGCTGCGGGGGCGGCGGCGTGAGCGGCGCCGCCGGAGGAGCCGATGGTCCCGGCCGCAGCCGCGGCGCCTGCGAGAATGGTGCGTCGGGTCAAGATCGTCATCTCTTCGACGTCTCCGCGGTGCTGAGCGGTCGCTCGGAACGGCGCGGGAGAGCGCGCGCCGTCCGTCGGCTCGGCCCTTACCCCTCGCAAGGACCATGGGCTTAGGCCAGCCGCCCGCTCCGGGCAATCGGCCCGGAGCGTCACTCTTGCGTGACGGCAAGGCGAAAGCGCGGCGGCCTCAGGCGACCTCGCGCTTGTCCTCCCAGAGCAGCGCGACGAGCGCTTCCTTCGCGACAGCCTCGCCGTGGCGCGCCACTTCGGGCAGGCCCATCAGTTCGCCGAAGGTCCCGCGGGCGAGGGGGCCGGCGATCAGCAGACCCGGCGTGGCGACGCCGTCGGGACCGAGCGCCCGGCTGCGGTCGTCGGTCCAGAGCCCGAGACCGACCTCGTCGGGCGCGACGAGCCCTGCGTCGGCGAGCGCCGAGACCAGCGGATCGGTCTCGACCAGCGAACGGTGCGCCGGTCCGGTGGCGAGCGCCACGACGTCGAACGCCCTGCGCTCCGCCGCGCCCCCGGCGGGCCGGAGCGTGACGACGATACCGCTCTCTCCGGCCTCGGCCGCGAGAGTCCCGCCGCGGATCACGACGAGCGAGCCCTCGGCCTGCCGCCGCGCCACGGCGGCCTCGACCTGCGGCGCGACGCGGAAGCGGTGGACGTCCCAGAACGGGCGCAGGCGGCGCACGATCCGTCGACGTTCGCCCAGCGGCAGGTTGGCCCAGATCGCGGGCGCCTGGTTGCGCACGGCGTCGAGCACGTGCTGCCACGGCCGGTCTTCGGCTGAGGCGGCGTCGACGGCTCGACGGATGCGGCGGACGAGCGTGGAGGCCCGGCGCTCAGGTGGGTCCGTGAAGGCGCCGAACTCGCCGGCGGGGCCGTGGGGATGGCCGCGCGAGAGAAGGCCGCGCCGGGAGGTCGCGACGATCGGGCCGCGGTGGCCGCGCCGGTCCAGCGCGGCGACGATGTCGGCCATGGTGAGCCCCGTGCCGACGATCAGCACGCGTGCGTCGAGGTCGACCTCGTTCAGCGCGTCGCCGCGCTGGGCGTCGACGATCAGGCGCGGGTCGCCGACGAGAGGCGCAAGCGCCGGCGGCGCGTCGGGGCGGGGGTGGGTGGTCGCGAGCACCACGGCGTCGGCCGTGAGCGCGCCGCCGTCGTCGAGCGTCACGCGCCAGCGGTCGCCGTCGCGGGCGAGGCCTTTGGCCCGCGCGACGACATGCTCGATCGCGCCGGAGAGCAGGTAGGGCTCGATCGTCTCTGACACGTAGCGGCCGAACACGGCGCGGGCCGGAAACGCGCGGCCATCCGCAAGCTCCGCCGCGACGTCCTCGTCCAGCACGCCGTCCCGGCGCAGCCAGCGGTCGAAATGGCAGGGGTCGGAGGGCACGAAGGTCATCCGGGAGGAGGGCACGTTGATGCGGTGCGCGGGCTCGGCCGTGGAGTAGGCGAGGCCGGAGCCCAGCCGCTCGCGCGGCTCGACCACCGAGATGCGCAGCTCGCCCGGCGCGCGGCGGGCGAGCTGATGCGCGACGACCGCGCCGGAAAAGCCGCCGCCGAGGATGACGACCGAGGGGACGCCGGAATCGGGACGGCTCATCTTCGAGGTCCTCAGGACTGCGAGACGCGCAACCGGGGGCGGGAGTCGTTCGCGATGGTTTCGCCGAACGGCCCCATGTTGACCGTGGTCGCCGCCTCGCGCCCCTTGGTCGCGGTCGGGAGCAGCGGCAGCACGAGCTCGGCGAAGCGGTAGGACTCCTCGAGGTGCGGATAGCCCGAGAGGATGAACGTGTCGATGCCGAGCGCCATGTACTCCTTCATGCGCGCCGCGACCGTCTCCGGATCGCCCACCAGCGCGGTGCCCGCGCCGCCGCGGACGAGGCCGACGCCCGCCCACAGGTTGGGGCTGACCTCCAGCTTGTCGCGGCGGCCGCCGTGGAGCGCCGCCATGCGCTGCTGCCCGACCGAGTCCATGCGCGCGTAGACCTTCTGCGCCGCCGCAATGGTCTCTTCGTCGAGGTGGCTGATCAGCTTGTCGGCGGCCGCCCAGGCCTCCTCGTTGGTCTCCCGCACGATCACGTGCAGGCGGATGCCATAGGTGACCTTGCGGCCGGCGGCCTCCGCCAGCGCGCGCACGCCGGCGATTTTCTCGGCGACGTTCGCCGGGGGCTCGCCCCAGGTGAGGTACTTGTCGATGGTGTTGGCCGCGACCTCGTTCGCCGCCGCCGACGAGCCGCCGAAATAGAGCGGGGGACCGCCTGCCTGATGGGAGGGGAACAGCAGCCGCCCGTCCTCGATCTGGATGTGCTCGCCCTTGTAATGCACAGTCTCGCCGGCGAGCAGCCGGCGGTAGACGTCGAGGAACTCGCGGGTCACCGCGTAGCGCTCGTCATGGTTCAGGAAGATGCCGTCGCCGGCGTTCTCCGCCGGATCGCCGCCGGTCACGACGTTGATCAGCAGCCGGCCGTCCGAGATCCGGTCGAGCGTCGCCGTCATGCGGGCCGCGAGCGTCGGCGACTGCAGGCCGGGCCGCACGGCGACGAGGAAGCGCAGCTTTTCGGTCAGCGGCGCGAGCGCCGAAGCGACCACCCACGAATCCTCGCAGGAGCGGCCGGTCGGCAGCAGCACGCCGTAGTAGCCGAGCTGGTCGGCCGCCTGCGCCACCTGGCGCAGATAGCCGAGGTCGACGTGGCGGCCGCCCTTCGACGTGCCGAGGTAACGTCCGTCGCCGTGGGTCGGCAGGAACCAGAGGACGTTTGCGGTGTCTGCGGCGTGTCCGGTCACTGCGCGGCCTCCGCGGTCTTGAGCTTCAGGACGGCGTCCTCGACGACGATCGGCTTCGGCAGGAGCTTGAGCTCGAGGAACGTGTCGGCGATGCGCTGCTGGGCGGCCACGACTTCGGGCGACAGCGGCCCGACGCCAAGTCCCAGCCGCGCGATCGCGGTGGCGAGCAGAGGCGCCGGGATGCCGACGAGCGGCGAGAGCTCGGCCGCGGCGGCCTTCGGGTCCTTGGCGACCCAGTCCTCGACCGCGCGCAGCTCGCTGATCACGACGCGCAGCACGTCCTCGTTGTCCTTGGCGTAGTCGCGCGAGGTCAGGAAGAACTGGTGGTTCTCGACGATGCCGTCGCCGGTCGTCAGCACCCGAGCGCCAGCGGCCTCGGCCGCCGCGAAGAACGGATCCCACACCGACCAGGCGTCGACCTTGCCGCTCTCGAACGCCGAGCGCGCGTCAGCCGGCGTCAGGAACGAGAGCTTCACGTCGGCGTAGGACACGCCGCCCTTCTCCAGCGCCTTCACCAGCAGGTAGTGGCTGTTCGAGCCCTTGGCGACGGCGATGTTCTTGCCCTTCAGCTCAGCCAGAGACTGGATCGGGCTGCCCTTCGGCACGAGGATCGCCTCGGCCTTCGGCGAGGGCGGATCGTTCGCCACATAGGCGAGCTTGGCGCTGGCGGCCTGGGCGAAGATCGGCGGCGCTTCGCCGGTGGTGCCGAAGTCGATCGCGCCGGCGTTCACCGCCTCGAGCAGCGGCGGGCCGAACTGGAACTCGGCCCACTTCACCGTCACGCCGAGCGGCTTGAGCTTCTCTTCGAGCGATCCCTTGCCCTTGAGCAGGATGAGGGTGCCGTACTTCTGGAACCCGATGCGAAACGTGCGCTCGGCGGCGTCGGCGGAGCTGGCTGCGCCGAGCGAGGCCAGGAGGAGAGCGGCGGCGAGCGTTCTGCCCGCGCGAAGACCGAAGGAGGACATTTCGAGGGTTCCTGAGGCGAGAGACCGGGACGGGCGTGCGGGGATCAGGCGGCGATCGCGGCCGGGCGGGCGAGGGCGCCCGCGGCCTCCGCGACCAGGTTGTCGACGCGGCGGGCGACGCCCTCGTTGACGACCCGGCCATCGACGATGTCGCGGTCGACGACGAAAACGGCGGTCGGCAGGGTGTGGGCGTCGAACGAGCCGAACAGCGGCCGGAGCTGGTGCTCGACCGAGAGCGCGTGGCGGTCGGAGCCGCCGGTCGCGAGCAGGGCGACAGGCACGCCGGCCAGCGCCTTGTAGTCGACGAGGTCGATCAGGTGCTTGAAGAAGCCGGTGTAGGAGCCTTTGTAGACAGGCGAACCGGCGACGATCAGGTCGGCGCTTTCGATCGCCTTGAGAGCGGCTTCGAGCGCCGGCGAGGCCGCGGCGCGGCTGAAGGCCTGGCCGAGGTCGGGGCCGATCTCGGCCACGTCGATCAGCGTGACGGCGCCGCCGGACCTGGACTGGATGCGGCCCGCGACGTCTTCCACGAGCCGGCGGGTGCGGGACGGCTGCGACAGGCTGCCGGTGATCGCGACGATGGACTTGCGGGTCATGCGTAGACCTCCTGGCGCGCGCGCTCCGGCGCGTCCTCGGCGTCGCCTGGGCGGGCGCCGGCGTTGAACAGCTGATCGAGGATGATCCCCTCGAGCCGCGCGAGCTCGGGCGAGCCGCGGCGGCGAGGGCGGGGCAGGTCGACGGCGAGGTCGAGCGCGATGGCGCCGTCCTCGACGAGCACCACGCGGTCGGCGAGCGCCAGCGCTTCCGAGACGTCATGGGTGACGAGCACGGCGGTGAAGCCCTGCTCGCGCCAGATGCGCTCGACCAGCGTCTGCATCTCGATCCGGGTCAGGGCGTCGAGCGCGCCGAGCGGCTCGTCCAGCGCCAGCAGGCGCGGATGGCTGACGAGCGCGCGGGCGAGCGCCACGCGCTGCTTCTGGCCGCCGGAGAGCGCGGAGGGCCATTCGCCCGCGCGGTCGGCGAGCCCGACCTCGGCGAGCGCGGCCTGCGCCGCCGCGCGGGCGGCGGCCTTGTCCGAGCGGTCGCCCACGCCGACGACGACGTTGTCGAGCACGCGGGCCCAGGGCAGCAGCCGCGGCTCCTGGAACATGATGCGCGCCGACCGCACGTTCGGCGCCGCGTCCGCCACCCGGACGTCGCCGGAGGTCGGCGCTTCGAGGCCGAGGATCGTGCGGAGCAGCGTGGACTTGCCGCAACCGCTCTTGCCGACGACGGCCACGAACTGTCCCGCCGGGATGTGCAGATCCACACCCTTCAGCACTGGCTTGGAGCCGAAGGCCTTGGACAGGCCGCGCAGGGTGACGGTCGCTCCCCTGCCGGCCACGCTGAGACGCGTCGGCTCGCCGGAGCGGCGGTCGGAGATCGGCGAGAAGGCTGCGGCGAGGCCGCGGGAGGCGAATGAACGCGAGGACAACGTGCGTGCGGTCATGCGGAACGTCCTTCAGCGGGCGAGGTAGGCGGGGTGCCAGGAGAGGGTCGCGCGCTCCAGCCAGCGGGCGACGCTGTCGGCGAGCTTTCCGAGCAGGGCGTAGATCACGATCGACAGCACAACGACGTCGACCAGCATGAACTCGCGGGCGTTCATCGCCATGTAGCCGAGGCCCGAGGAGGCCGAGATCGTCTCGGCGACGATCAGCGTCAGCCACATGATGCCGAGGGCGTAGCGCAGGCCGACGAAGATCGAGGGCAGGGCGCCCAGCAGCACCACGCGGAAGAACAGCTCGCGGCTCGTCATGCCGTAGGCGCGGCCCATCTCGACCAGCTGGGCGTCCACCGTGCGCACGCCGTGCAAGGTGTTGAGGTAGATCGGAAACGACACGCCGAGCGCCACGAGGAAGATCTTGGCGGTCTCGTCGATGCCGAACCACAGGATGACGAGCGGGATCATCGCGAGGTGCGGGATGGTCCGGATCATCTGCAGGGTCGGGTCGGTCAGCCGCTCGGAGAGCTTGGACAGGCCGTTGGCGAGACCGAAGGCGAAGCCTATGCCGCCGCCGATCAGGAAGCCGACGCCGGCGCGCCAGGCGCTGATGGCGATGTTGCTCCAGAGCTCGCCGGAGGCGCCGAGCCGCCAGCCGGCCGCCACCACGTCGGTCGGCGCCGGCAGCACTTCGGGCGGCACCTCGCCGAGTAGGGAGAGGCCCTGCCACACCACGATGAGCCCGACCGGAATGACGAAGGCCAGGAGGTTCTTGGCGTCGAAGCGCATGGTCAGGCTCCCGCGGTCCAGACCGCGTCGGCGACGACCACCGGCGTGGGGATCAGCCCCAGGCGGTGGAAGCGGTCGGCGTTGGCCTGCTGGGTCGCGACGATGTCGGGGGTGATCGGCCTCACGGCGTAGCCGGTGCGGGTCTGGGCGCGGCGCTGCGCCTCGACCGGGGTCTTGGTGGCGGCGGCGAAGAGATCGGCCACCTCGTCCTTGTGGGCGTCGGCCCAGGTCCCGACGCAGGCGAACTCCTCGATCACCGCCTTCAGCAGCGAGGGGTTCTCGGTCGCGAAGCCGCGGTTGGCGAGGGTGAAGCCGTTCTGGGGGCCGGCGTCGGCGCTGGAGGCGAGCACGCGGGCGCCGAGCGTCTGCTCGGCGATGGCGAAGAACGGGTCCCACACCGCCCAGGCGTCGACCGCCCCGCGGGAGAAGGCGGCCTGGCCGTCGGCGGGCGGCAGGTAGGCGGCCGTCACGTCGTCGAACGAAAGGCCAGCCTTTTCAATCAGCTGAACCGCGACGTTGTGGGCGCTGGAGCCCTTCGGGATCGCGATCCGCTTGCCCTTGAGCTCGGCGACGGAACGGAGCGGCGAGTCCTTCGGGACGAGGATCGCGGCGCCGGAGGCGGGATAGGTCGCGGCGTAGACGAAGCGCGCGCGGGCGGCCTGGGCGAAGATCGGGGGGGCGTCGCCGGTGGTTCCGACGTCGATCGAGCCGACGTTCAGCGCCTCCAGCAGCGGCGGGCCGAAGGTGAACTCGAGCCATTCGATCGTCACGCCCTCGGCCGCGAACCGCTCTTCCAGAGCGCGGCGGGTCTTGGCGATCAGGAAGACGCCGTTCTTCTGCAGGCCGATCCGGATCGTCTTCGCGTCGGCGCGCGCGGGGCGGGCGAAGGGGGCGGCGGATGCGGCGGCGAGCGCTCCGAGCGCGGTGCGGCGGGTTAACATGCGGTTAATCTCGGGTTTCATGTCCGGAGCGACGGAGCGCTCGATACGGACGGCGGCGTTTCAGGCGGGAACGTCGGTCAGCGCGAAGGTCGACAGCACATCGGATCGGGGCCTCGGCGTGGGTCGGTCGGCCGCGATCGTCGCCGCCACCGAGATATACCCATACATTCCATAGAACATGTCAACATTAAATCCGCGGACCACCTCCGCGGCCTGTGAACCGCGTGCGACGGATGGCGGGCGCGCGGGCGCGCAGGGATGGGTTAGGAAGGAGGCCACGCGCTCCCGGCCGCGAATCGCCGCCGGGAGCGCGCCCCGCGACATTGCTCGGCCAGGGAGGTCGTCCGTGCCCAATCCGCCGCCCGCCGTCCCTGCGCCGTCCCGGTCCGCCGGCTTCGGCCTGAAGCGCTTCTCGTCGGGCGTGCTCGGCTACGCCTCCGGCCTGCCGTTGCTGCTGGTCGGAAGCACCTTCGCGTTCTGGCTGCGGGAATCGGGCGTCAGCGTGCAGGTCATCGGCCTGCTGTCCTGGGCGAGCATCGCCTACAGCCTGAAGTTCCTGATCGCGCCGGCCATGGACGCCTACAGCCTCGGGCCGCTCGGCCGGGCGCTGGGGCGGCGGCGGGCGTGGATCTTCGCGGCGCAGGTCTGCGTCGCGGCCGGCCTCGCCGCCATGGCCTTCGGCGACCCCGCGGCCAACCTCGCGCTCGCCGCCGTCGGCTGCTTCGCGACCGCCGCCGCCTCCGCCACCCAGGACGCGGCCGTGGACGGCTGGCGCGTCGAGGCGGCGGGGCCGGACGAGCAGGGCCTGCTGGTCGCGGCCTACCAGCTCGGCTACCGAATGGCGATGCTCACCGCCGGCGCCGGCGCGCTCTACCTCGCCACCGGGTTCGGCTGGATCGGCGCCTATGGCGGGATGGCGGCGGTCATGGCGCTGGTCGCGTGCCTGACGCTGACCATCATTCCCTCGACCGACCGGGACGCCGCGCGGCCTGAGCCCACGAGCGCCGGCTCGGCGCTGGCCGCGCCGCTGCGCGACCTGGTCGCGCTGGTCGCGGCCACGCCGCTCACGACGCTCGCGCTGATCGGGCTCTACCGGGTGCCGGACCAGCTCGCCAACGTGATGTCGTCGCCGCTCTACAAGGACCTCGGCTTCACCAACCCCGAGATCGCCAACGTCACCAAGATCTTCGGCGTCATCCTCGGCATCGCGGGCGCCTTTCTCGGCGGCTTCCTGCTGAAGAGCTTCAGCGTGCGGACGGTGCTGATCGTCGGCATCGTCGCCTCGGCCGCGACCAACCTGTTCTACACGGCGCTCTCGGCCTCCGGGCACAGCATGGCGATGCTCACCGCCACCATCAGCTTCGACAACGTGGCCTCCGCGGTCGCGGGCACCGCGCTGATCGCCTTCATGTCGAAGCTTGCGGCCTCCGAGTTCTCCGCCACCCGCTACGCCGTGCTGAGCTCGATCTACGCGCTTCCGGGCCACCTGCTCGCCGGCGGCTCCGGCTTCGGGGTCGCGGCGCTCGGCTACGGACCCTACTTCGTCATCACCTTCCTCACGGGCCTGCCCGCGCTCTTGCTTTGCCTGTGGCTTCCGCGCGAAAGCAGGGCCCCGCGGACTGCGGCGGCCGACGCCGCGTCCTGATCGCGCCTGAAGGATCTAAAAGGAGACGTTCATGTCCAACCGCATCGTCCTGCGCGCCGGCGAGGCGCTCGTCGCCGGCGGGCCTCCCGGCACCGCGGCCGAGCCCGAAGTCGTCATCGGCGAACTCGACGGTCCGGTCGGCACGGCGCTCGCGACCCTGACGGGCGACCAGGTCGCCGGCCACACCCGCGTGTTCGCGCTGCTGAACACCGACATCATGGTGCGGCCCGTGACGCTCTGCGTCTCCAAGGTCACCGTCGACAACCCGCGCTACACCAACATCCTGATGGGCACGGTGCAGTTCGCGATCGCGAACGGCGTGCTCGACGCCGTGCGCGAGGGGCTGATCCCGAAGGAGAAGGCCAACGACCTCGGCATCATCTGCTCGGTCTGGCTCGCGCCCACCATCGTCGACGTCGAGAACCTCGACCACAAGGTCCTGTTCGACATCCACCGCAAGGGCATGACCCAGGCGATCCGGAAGGCCATGTCGAACGAGCCGACCATCGACTGGCTGCTGGAGAACCAGGAGCGGATCACTCACAAGTACTACCAGATGGGCCTCGACGGTAAGGTCTGAGTCCGAACCGCGCGGGAGGGGAGGCGCGTTCTTCCCTCCCGCGCCATCGTTGCGGTCCGAGTTGCAGGAGGTTCCGATGCGCGTCCTCGCCCGGGCGGCGCGGCGTCTCGCGACGGTCGCCGCCGTCTTCTGTCTTGGAAGCGCGAGCGCCGGCGCCGACGAGGACCCGCTCGCGCGCATTGTCGGCGACACCATCCGCGCGCTGATGGCCGAGCACGACGTGCCCGGCATGGCGGTCGGGATCGTCGTCCGCGGCGAGAGGCGCGTCTTCGCCTACGGCGTCGCGTCCAGGGCGGACGGCCGCAAGGTGACGGCCGACACGCTGTTCGAGGTCGGCTCCGTCAGCAAGACCTTCACCGCGACCCTTGGAGCCTACGCGCAGGCGCGCGGCGCGCTCGCGCTGTCGGACATGGCGAGCGATCGGCTGCCGGCGCTCGCCGGCACGGGCTTCGACCGGATCAGCCTGCTCGACCTCGCGACCTACGCGGCCGGCGGCCTCCCGCTGCAGTTTCCGGGCGCGGTCGACGCCCCCGAGGCGATGATCGCCTTCTACCGCGGCTGGCGTCCCGCGTTTCCGCCGGGCGCGCGGCGGCTCTACTCCAACCCGAGCATCGGCCTGTTCGGCCACATCGCGGCGCGCAGTCTCGGGCGTCCGTTCGAGGCGGTCATGCCGGAGGCGATCTTCGCGCCGCTCGGCCTGAAAAACACCTTCCTGCGGGTCCCCGCCGCGCGCATGGCCGACTACGCCTGGGGCTACGTCGGAGACGGCGCGGCGGTGCGGGTGAGGCCGGGCATGCTCGACGCCGAGACCTACGGGATCAAGACGACCGCCTCCGACCTGATCCGCTTCGTCGCCGCGAACATCAACGGCGCAGATCTGGACGACGCCCTGCGTCGGGCGATCGCCGACACCCATCTCGGCCACTTCGACGTCGGCCCCATGGTCCAGGGGCTCGGATGGGAGATGATCGCCCCTCCGGCGACGCTCGAGCGCCTGCAGGCGGCGAACGCGCGGGAGATCATTCTCGAGCCGCAGCCGGTGCGCCGGCTCGATCCGCCGCGGCCTCCCGAGCCGGGCGCCCTGTTCGACAAGACCGGCTCGACCAAAGGCTTCGGCGCCTATGTCGTCTTCGCGCCCTCGCAGGGGGTTGGCGTGGCGCTGCTGGCGAACCGGAACTACCCGATCCCCGCCCGCGTGGCCGCGGCCCACCGCATCCTGTCCGCGCTCGGCGCCGTCGCGCCCTGAGCGCGATCGGGCGCTCCTTGACGCCATGAATCCCGGAATCCCGCCGTCGTTCCGGGCTTGCCCCGGAACCCATCATCCCGCCAGCGCAGGACAACCTCGAGCGGCGTGGGTATGGGCCACGGGACAAGCCCGGGGCGACGGCGGAGCGTGAGGCGCGGTCCCCGAGGCCGCCGGCGGCGCAAGCCAAAGAACGGCGGGCCGGGAGAGACCCCGGTCCGCCGCCCGATCGTCAGCGCGCGGCCGTCAGCAGCAGCGCATCACCCCGGTCCGCCCGCCGCCGCCGTAGCGGCGGTCGGTGGCGTCCCGGAAGAAGGCGGAGCGGGTCATCGGCTCCGTCTCCGGATGGGTCGCCCGGATGTGGGCGACGTAGCGATCGTAGTCCGGCACCCCGACCATCAGATGCGCGGTCTCCCGCGCCGCCCGGCAGGCGCAGACCAGCGGGTCGAGCTTGAGGCGGACGGACTGCAGCGCCTGGCGCATCGGTTCACTCCGCCGGCGCGACGTGCGCGTCGTTGGCGGTGACGCCGTCGGACTTCAGGGCGATGAAGATCCACTTCAGCCCGAAGAACACCATGGCGATCACCACCGACATGAAGGCGATGGTGAGACCGGCGTTGACGTAGTCGTTGAACACGATGCGGCCCATCTGCTCCACCGTCTTCGCCGGGGCCAGAATCTGGCCCGCGGCCGCCGCGTCGCCGAACTTCCGGGCGTGCGCCAGGAAGCCGATGGCGGGCGAGGGGTGGAACAGCTTCTCGGCGCCCGCGGTGAGCGTGCAGATCAGCAGCCACACCGTCGGGGCGATCGTGACCCAGGCGTAGCGCTGCCGCTTCATCTTGAACAGCGCGACCGTGCACAGCATCAGGGCGATCGCCGCCAGCATCTGGTTGGAGATGCCGAACAGCGGCCACAGCGTGTTGATGCCGCCGAGCGGATCGATGACGCCCTGGTAGAGGAAGTAGCCCCAGGCCGTCACCGCGATCGCCGTGGCGATCACGTTCGCCGTCCACGACTTGGTGTCCCGGAAGGACGGCACGGCGTTGCCGACGAGGTCCTGGATCATGAAGCGGCAGACGCGCGTGCCGGCGTCGACCGTGGTCAGGATGAACAGGGCCTCGAACAGGATGGCGAAGTGGTACCAGAACGCCATCAGCGCCTCGCCGCCGATGAGCTGCGAGAGGATGTGCGACATGCCGACGGCGAGCGTCGGCGCGCCGCCGGCGCGCGACAGGATGGTGCTCTCGCCCACCTGCTGGGCGATCAGCGTCAGGTCGGCGGGCGTCACGACGAAGCCCCAGGCCGAGACGGCGGCGGCGGCGCTTTCCGGCGTCGTGCCGATCAGCGCGGCCGGGCTGTTCATGGCGAAGTAGATGCCGGGGTCGAGCACCGAGGCCGCGATCAGCGCCATGATGGCGACGAAGCTCTCGGTGAGCATCGCGCCGTAGCCGATGAAGCGGGCCTGGGTCTCGTTCTCGATCAGCTTCGGCGTCGTGCCGGAGGCGATCAGCGCGTGGAAGCCCGAGACGGCGCCGCAGGCGATGGTGATGAACAGGAAGGGGAACAGCGAGCCGGCGAACACCGGGCCGGTGCCGTCGATGAACTTGGTGACCGCCGGCATCTTCACGTCCGGCATCACCACGAGGATGCCGATGGCGAGACCCACGACCGCGCCGATCTTCAGGAAGGTCGAGAGGTAGTCGCGCGGCGCGAGCAGCAGCCACACCGGGATCACCGAGGCCACGAAGCCGTAGCCGATGATCATCAGGGCGATGGCCTCGCCCTTGAAGGTGAACAGCGGCGCGAGCGTCGGGCTTTCCGCCACGTGCTGGCCGTAGACGATCGAGGCCATCAGCAGCACGACGCCGATGACGGAGATCTCGCCGACGTGGCCGGGGCGCAGGTAGCGCCCGTAGAGCCCCATGAACAGCGCGATCGGGATCGTCGCCGCCACGGTGAACATGCCCCAGGGCGAGCCCACCAGCGCCTTCACGACCACGAGCGCGAGCACCGCCAGCAGGATCACCATGATCAGCAGGATGCCGATCTGCGCGATCATGCCCGCGGTCTGCCCCATCTCCTGGCGGATGATGTCGCCGAGCGAGCGGCCGTCCCGGCGGGTCGAGAGGAACAGGACGATGAAGTCCTGCACCGCGCCGGCGAACACGACGCCGACGATGATCCACAGCGTGCCGGGCAGGTAGCCCATCTGCGCCGCGAGCACGGGGCCGACCAGCGGGCCCGCGCCGGCGATGGCCGCGAAATGGTGGCCGAACAGCACGTATTTGTTGGTCGGAACGTAGTCGAGCCCGTCGTTCAGACGGGTCGCCGGCGTCGCGTATCGGGAATCGAGCCGCAGCACCTTGTTCGCGATGAACAGGCCGTAATAGCGGTAGGCGACGAGGTAGCTGCAGACCGCCGCGACGACGATCCAGAGCGCGCCGATCGATTCGCCGCGGTGGAGCGCGACGGTGCCGAGCGCAAAGGCGCCGATCAGGGCGAGCGCTATCCAGGGTGCATGGGAACGTATGGCTGTCATCGGGGCCCTCCCGGCCAAGCCGCGGGCGCCATCTTTTCAATTGTTCCGCCCGCTTACGTTCTTCCATAAGCCCATCCGTCGATGAAGGTAAACGGTCGACTGACAGGCGCGTGACGAAATATCCGATCGCGTTCAAGACGCGTGCGCGCTTCCCCGCGTAAGGCTATGATCCCGCTCGCGGACGCCGAGACGGCCGCGACGTGGACATGCGATGCTCGACAAGCTGGACTTTCTCCTCGCCCTCGCACAGGAGCGGCACTTCGGTCGCGCGGCCGAGACCTGCGGCGTGACTCAGCCCACGCTGTCGGCCGGGGTGAAACAGCTCGAGGACGCCCTCGGCGTGCGCCTGGTCGAGCGCGGCTCGCGCTTCCACGGCTTCACCCCCGAGGGCCAGCGCGCGCTGGAATGGGCGCGCCGGATCGTCGGCGACGCCCGCGCCATGCGCCAGGACATCGACGCGCTGAAGCGCGGGGTCGTCGGGCATCTGCGGATCGCGGTGATCCCGACCGCGCTGCCGATGGTGGCGCAGCTCACCACGCCCTACCGCGCGCAGCACCCCGACGTCCGCTTCACGATTTTGAGCAGCACCTCGCTCGACATCGGCGCCGCGCTCGACAATCTCGAGGTCGATGCCGGCATCACCTATCTCGACAACGAGCCGCTGGGCCGGGTGTCCGTCACGCCGATCTGGCGGGAGGGCTACCGCCTCATCACCGCCGCCGACGGCGAGTTCGGCGCGCAGGAGACGGTCACCTGGCGGGACGTCGGCCGGCTGCCGCTCTGCCTGCTGACGCCGGACATGCAGAACCGCCGGATCGTGGAGACGCTGCTGCGCGAGGCGGGCGCCTCGCCTTCGCCGACGCTCGAATCGAACGACACGGTCGTGCTGCTCAGCCATGTCCGCACCGGCGCCTGGTCGAGCGTGCTGCAGCAGAGCTTCACGGACGTCATGGGCCTGCCGCCGAACATCCGGTCGATCCCGATCGTCGACCCGGAGGTCGTGCACACGGTGGGGCTGGTGGTGCCGCATCGCGACCCGACCACGCCGGCCACCACCGCCTTGGTGGCCACGGCGAAAGCGCTCGCGGCGCGCCTCGCGTCAGTGTAGCCGAATACCCTCTTTTTGACGCGAAGATCCACCTGCACGATAGATATGTTCTATCGCGTAACGGAACACGCCCATTGATGCGGGAGGGAGAAGGACCCACTCTTTAGAACAACAAGAATTCAATATGGAGGATGCGCGGACCATGACGACGGGTCATATCGTCTCAGGATCGCGCCATGCGCACGAAGCGTGGTCGCCGACCCGAGGACGCGAGATCATCGCGGACCACCTGCCGCTCGAAGGAGCGACGCTGCCCATCCTGCACGCCCTGCAGGAGACCTTCGGCTACGTGCCGCAGGATGCGATCCCGCTGATCGCCGACGCGATGAACCTGTCGCGCGCCGAGGTGCACGGCACCTTCACCTTCTACCATGATTTCCGGCACGAGCCGGCCGGCAAGCACGTCGTCAAGATCTGCGTCGCCGAGGCCTGCCAGGCCGCCGGCGGCCACGTCACGTCCGCGAAGGTCGGCGAGGCGCTGGACTGCGCCTATGGCGAGACCCGCGCCGACGGGCAGGTCACGCTCGAACCCATCTATTGCCTGGGCCTCTGCGCCTGCGCGCCGGCGGCCATGGTGAACGGCCGCCTGATCGGCCGGCTGGACGACGAGGCGATCGACGAGATCGCCGCGGAGGTGCGCTCATGACGGCCCGCATTTACGTTCCCTGCGACGCCGCGGCTGTCGCGCTCGGCGCCGACAAGGTCGCGAAGGCCTTCGCCGACGCCTTCGCGGCGCGGGGCCTGGACGTACAGATCGTCCGCAACGGCTCGCGCGGCATGTTCTGGCTCGAGCCGCTGGTCGAGGTCGTGACCCCCTTCGGCCGCCGCGTCGGCTACGGCCCGGTCAAGCCGCGCGACGTCGACGCGCTGATCGACGGCGGGCTGCTCGAAGGGCGGGGCGGTCCGCTCTACCTCGACAACGTCGAGAAGATCCCGTTCTTCGCCAAGCAGGAGCGCTTCACCTTCAAGCGCGTCGGCCTCACCGACCCGGTCTCGCTCGACGACTATCTCGCCCACGGCGGCTACAAGGGCCTCGAGCGCGCCATCGCGATCGGCCCGTCCGAGACCGTCGAGCAGGTGTTCGAGAGCGGCCTGCGCGGCCGCGGCGGCGCGGGCTTCCCGACCGGCATCAAGTGGCGCACCGTCGCCGCCTGCGCGCCGGGCAAGAAGTACATCGTCTGCAACGCCGACGAGGGCGACAGCGGCACCTTCGCCGACCGGATGATCATGGAGGGCGACCCCTTCCAGCTGATCGAGGGCATGACCATCGCCGGCGTCGCGGTGGGCGCGGACAAGGGCTACGTCTACTGCCGCTCCGAGTATCCGCACGCCGTCGCCGCCATGAACAAGGCGGTCGCCGCGGCGCGCAAGGCCGGCTACCTCGGCTCCCGCATCGCGGGCTCCGAGTACGACTTCGACATGGAGATCCGCGTCGGGGCCGGGGCCTACGTCTGCGGCGAGGAGACCTCGCTGCTGGAAAGCCTCGAAGGCCGCCGCGGCCTCGTCCGCGCCAAGCCGCCGCTGCCGGCCCACAAGGGCCTGTTCGGCAAGCCGACGGTGATCAACAACGTCATCTCGCTGGCCTCCGTCCCCTTCATCATGGCCGAGGGCGCCAAGGCCTACGCCGACGTCGGCTTCGGCCGCTCGCGCGGCACCATGCCGATCCAGCTCGCCGGCAACGTCAAGCACGGCGGCCTCTACGAGATCGCGTTCGGCGTCACGCTGGGCGAACTGGTCGAGGAGGTCGGCGGCGGCACGTTCACCGGCCGCCCGGTGCGCGCGGTGCAGGTCGGCGGCCCGCTCGGCGCCTACTTCCCGCGCGAGCTGTTCGACACGCCGTTCGACTACGAGGCCTTCGCCAAGAAGGACGGCCTGATCGGCCACGGCGGGATCGTGATCTTCGACGACAGCGTCGACATGGCCAAGCAGGCCCGCTTCGCGATGGAGTTCTGCTCGGTCGAGAGCTGCGGCAAGTGCACGCCCTGCCGCATCGGCTCCACCCGCGGCGTCGAGGTGATGGACAAGATCATCGCCGGCGTCGAGCGCGAGAAGAACCTGACGATCCTGGAAGACCTGTCCAACACGATGAAGTTCGGCTCGCTGTGCGCTCTCGGCGGCTTCACTCCCTATCCCGTGATGAGCGCGCTCACCCATTTCCCCGAAGATTTCGGCCGCGGCTCCGTGCCGATGGCTGCCGAGTGAGGAGGAACTGATGTCCCTCGTCCATGAGACCGACTACGGCACGCCGCTCTCCAAGTCCGAGAAGATGGTGACTCTCACCATCGACGGCGAAAAGATCACGGTGCCCGAAGGCACCTCGATCATGCGCGCCGCGATGGAGGCCGGAAACGCCATTCCGAAGCTCTGCGCCACCGACAGCGTCGAGGCCTACGGCTCCTGCCGCCTGTGCCTCGTCGAGATCGAGGGCCGCGGCGGCACGCCCGCGTCCTGCACCACGCCCGCGATGGACGGCCTGGTGGTGAAGACCCAGACCCCGCGGCTGAAGCAGCTCCGCAAGGGCGTGATGGAGCTCTACATCTCCGATCACCCGCTCGACTGCCTCACCTGCGCCGCCAACGGCGACTGCGAACTGCAGGAGCAGGCGGGCGTCGTCGGCCTGCGCGAGGTGCGCTACGGCTACGAGGGCGACAACCACCTCGTCTCCAAGAAGGACGAGTCGAACCCCTACTTCACCTACGACCCGTCGAAGTGCATCGTCTGCTCGCGCTGCGTCCGGGCCTGCGAGGAGGTGCAGGGCACCTTCGCGCTGACGATCTCGGGCCGCGGCTTCGAGAGCCGCGTGTCGGCCGGCATGAACGAGCCGTTCCTGCAGTCGGAGTGCGTGTCCTGCGGCGCCTGCGTGCAGGCCTGCCCGACCGCGACCCTGCAGGAGAAGTCGGTCATCGAGATCGGCACGCCGGAGCACTCCGTCGTGACCACCTGCGCCTATTGCGGCGTCGGCTGCTCCTTCAAGGCCGAGATGCGCGGCGACGAGCTCGTGCGCATGGTCCCCTGGAAGGACGGCAAGGCGAACCACGGCCACTCCTGCGTCAAGGGCCGCTTCGCCTACGGCTACGCCAGCCACAAGGAGCGCATCCTCAAGCCGATGATCCGCGCCAAGATCACCGATCCGTGGCGTGAAGTGTCGTGGGAGGAGGCGATCGAATACACCGCCTCCGAGTTCAAGCGCATCCAGGGCAAGTACGGCCGCTCGTCGATCGGCGGCATCACCTCCTCGCGCTGCACCAACGAGGAGACCTACCTCGTCCAGAAGCTGGTCCGCGCCGGCTTCGGCAACAACAACGTCGACACCTGCGCCCGCGTCTGCCACTCGCCGACCGGCTACGGCCTGAAGACGACCTACGGCACCTCGGCCGGCACGCAGGACTTCGACTCGGTCGACGACAGCGACGTGATCTTCGTCATCGGCGCCAACCCGACCGACGGCCACCCGGTGTTCGCGAGCCGCATGAAGAAGCGGCTGCGCGACGGCGCCCGGCTGATCGTGGCGGACCCGCGCCGGATCGACCTGGTGAAGAGCCCGCACATCCGCGCGGACTACCACCTGCCGCTGAAGCCCGGCACCAACGTCGCGCTGGTCACGGCGATGGCCCACGTCATCGTCACCGAGGGCCTGATCGACGAGGCCTTCGTCCGCGAGCGCGGCGACCTGGAGACCTTCCAGGACTGGGCGGCGTTCGTGTCCGAGGAGCGGCATTCGCCCGAGGCCACCGAAAGCACCACCGGCGTGCCGGCGAACATGGTGCGCGGCGCGGCGCGGCTCTACGCCACCGGCGGCGACGCGGCGATCTACTACGGTCTCGGCGTCACCGAGCACAGCCAGGGCTCGACCACCGTCATGGCGATCGCGAACCTCGCGATGGCGACCGGCAACATCGGCCGGCGCGGCGTCGGCGTGAACCCGCTGCGCGGCCAGAACAACGTGCAGGGCTCGTGCGACATGGGCTCGTTCCCGCACGAGTACCCGGGCTATCGCCACGTCTCCGAGGACGGCGTGCGCGAGATGTTCGAGACGCTGTGGGGCGTGCCGCTGGACCCGGAGCCGGGCCTGCGCATCCCGAACATGCTGGACGCGGCCGTCGACGGCACGTTCAAGGGCCTCTACGTGCAGGGCGAGGACATCGCCCAGTCCGATCCGGACACCTATCACGTCACTTCCGGCCTCGCGGCCATGGAGTGCGTGGTGGTGCAGGACCTGTTCCTGAACGAGACCGCGA
Organism: Methylopila capsulata; assembly: GCF_016907975.1. Lineage (GTDB taxonomy): Bacteria > Pseudomonadota > Alphaproteobacteria > Rhizobiales > Methylopilaceae > Methylopila > Methylopila capsulata. The sequence continues at coordinate 766,558 of NZ_JAFBCY010000001.1, read as the reverse complement.
ACTACGCCCACATCTTCCTGCCGGGCTCCTCGTTCCTCGAGAAGGACGGCACCTTCACCAACGCCGAGCGCCGCATCCAGCGGGTGCGCAAGGTGATGGCCCCCAAGGCGGTCTACGCCGACTGGGAGGTGACGCTGCTCATCGCCAAGGCGATGGGCTACGAGATGGACTACAGCCACCCGTCCGAGATCATGGACGAGATCGCGGCCTCGACCCCGAGCTTCGCGGGCGTCTCGTTCGCGGCGCTCGAGCAGAAGGGCTCGATCCAGTGGCCGTGCAACGAGGAGGCGCCGGACGGCACGCCGATCATGCACATCGGCCACTTCGTGCGCGGCAAGGGCAACTTCGTCATCACCGAGTACGTCGGTACCGACGAGAAGGTGGGGCCGCGGTTCCCGCTGCTCCTCACCACCGGCCGCATCCTCAGCCAGTACAACGTCGGCGCGCAGACCCGCCGCACGGAGAACTCGCGCTGGCACGAGGAGGACCGCCTGGAGATGCACCCGGTGGACGCCGAGGATCGCGGCGTGCGCGACGGCGACTGGGTGGCGCTGCGCAGCCGCGCCGGCGAGACGAGCCTCCGGGCTCTGATCACCGACCGCGTCGCGCCGGGCGTGGTCTACACCACGTTCCATCACCCGAACACGCAGGCGAACGTCATCACCACCGACTTCTCGGACTGGGCGACCAACTGCCCCGAGTACAAGGTGACGGCGGTGCAGGTGTCGCCTTCGAACGGCCCGAGCGCCTGGCAGGAGGGCTACGAAGAGCACTCCGACCTCAGCCGCCGGATCCTGCCGGTGGCGGCGGAGTAAGAGCGTCCGCCGGGCGGGCCGCCGCCCGACGACACACGTCATCCCGGACGACGGCGGAAGCCGTCGATCCGGGATCGTCTTCCGGAACCAGCACGCGTCGCTTGCGCGGTGAGGACTGAGGCGCGTCGTCCTCCGGCGTGACCGGAGGACCCATCGTCGGCGTCGAGCTCCACGTCGGACGTGGATGGTCCGGTCAAGCCGGACCATGACGCGCTTGATGTTTTGACCAGGAGCCCAATCCTCTCCGACATGACCACCGTTCCGCCCCCCATCGTCCGCCTCTCCCGCGCCGTCTGGCGCGACGGGACCGTGCGCGAGACGTCGGAGCGGGCGACGCCGGCGGAAACGCCGATCGCGCTGGTCTATGACGGCGGCACGCAGGCGGTGATGATGGCCTCGCCGACCGACGTCGAGGACTTCGCCGTCGGCTTCAGCCTGACCGAGGGCATCGTCGGGTCCGCCGCCGAGATCGAGAGCCTCGAGGTCGTGGACCAAGGCATCGGGCTGGAAGCGCGCATGTGGCTCGCGAAGGACCTGTCGCGCTCGCTCAGCGCCCGCCGCCGGAGCCTCGCGGGACCGACGGGCTGCGGCCTCTGCGGCATCGACAGCCTGGAACAGGCGGTGAAGCCCGCGCGCCGGGTCTCCGCCGAGGCGATCTTCACGGCGACAGACGTGCACGAGGCGCTCGAGGCGCTGTCGCGGGCGCAGACCCTGAACTTCGCCACCCGCGCGGTCCATGGCGCCGGCTTCTACCGGCCGGGACAGGGGCTCGTCGCCGCGCGCGAGGACGTCGGCCGCCACAACGCGCTCGACAAGCTCGCCGGCCATCTCGCCCGCACGGGCGAGGACGCCGCGAACGGCTTCATCGTGCTGACCAGCCGCGTCTCGGTCGAGATGATCCAGAAGGCCGCCGTGATCGGCGTCGGCCTCGTGGTGGCGGTCTCCGCCCCGACCGCTCTCGGCGTGCGCATGGCGGAGGAGGCCGGGATCACGCTGGCCGCCATCGCCCGCGGCGACGGCTTCGAAGTCTTCACCCACCCCCATCGCATCGTCGCGGACACGGCGCCGGAGAGCGCCGTCCGCCTGAGCTGAGGAAACCGCCATGGCCCACGCCCACGAAGCCCGTCCGGGCGTCCCCGAGATCGAGGGCCGCGAGCACAAGTCGACGCTCGACCGCCTGATCTACATGGCGAACCAGATCGGCTGGTTCTTCAACAGCCAGCCCGAAGCCAAGCGCGTTCCCGGACTCGTTGACCACATCCAGCACTTCTGGGACCCGCGGATGAAGAGCGAGATCTTCGAGCACGTGGGCAAGGGCGGGGCGGGCCTCGAGCCGGCGCCGCTGGAGGCGCTCAAGGTGCTGAAGGCTGCGCATGAGGGGAAGCAGGCCACCCGGGGCGAGGCCGAGCGCGTGCCGACGCCCGAGCCGCGCACGGGCGAGGCGCCGCTCGAAGTGACCGAGAACGGCCGCGGCTGATCCTGACGGGTCCCGACGCCCCGCGCCCGTGTCCCGGACCTGATCCGGGATCCGGGCTTGTGGCGCGCTCGCGGCAAGGCGCGAGGCCTGCGCCCGTCGCATAAGCGAGGATGGGCGTCGGGCGCCAGGCTCCCGTCCGGGACGCCGCGGGGCGAGCGACCTCCCGGGCCGCAGAAAGTGGCCATTTGGTCACAATCGTTTCCTCGCGCGTGTTTCTACGCATTTCCACGGAGTCCTTGCGGGGCCGGAGTCCGCGATAAGCGGCGATCTGGTCCCGGAGACTCACGATGCGACTCATGCCGCCTCTCGCCGCCGTCGTTCTCGCGAGCGGCCTCGCCGCCTGCGTGAATCATCCGCCGCTCGTCGAGCGCGCGTCCTATGTCGACAAGGTCGACGTCACGGTCCGTCCGGCGGTCAACTCGACGACGCTCGCGGAAGTGGTGCGCCAGCGCCTGCGCGGGCAGGCGGGCCGCTTCGGCCGCACGGGCGCGCCGAAGGACATCCAGGTCGCCGTCACCAACCTGCACTACAAGGACCCGGCGCTGTCGCTGCTGATCGGCGACGCCAACCACATCGCGGCGCACGTGAGCGTCCGCGACGCGCAGAGCGGCAAGTCGCACGGCGAGTTCGAAGTCACGGCGATGGACAACGCCGCCATCAACGGCGTGATCGGCGCGGCGATGGCGGCCACCCAGAACAAGGCCGAGGTCGACCGCGCCCTCGCCAACGGCCTCGCCCGCAACGTGCTCGAGCGGGTCTACGGCACCGACGTCTCGAAGCAGGTGTTCGCGCAGCCCTACGCCGAGCCGGTCGAGACCGCTCCGGCCGCCGGCCCCGCGGCGGTTCCCGCGGCTCCGAAGCCCGCGCCGAAGGCGGCTCCCGCAAAGCCCAAGGAGCCGAAGACGGCGATGGTCGAGGCGCCCGCCGCCCGCTGACGGCGGCGCCCGCCTCGATCCATTGTCGACGTTGCGGCGCAACAGACCGCGGGGTACGCCGTCCTGACGATCCTCAAGACGGCGGAGCCTCGGGCGGACATGAAGGACATCGTAGCGGAGCTCGAGCAGCGCCGGGCGACCGCCCGGCTCGGCGGCGGCCAGAAGCGGATCGACGCCCAGCACGCCCGGGGCAAGCTCACCGCGCGCGAACGGCTGGAGATCCTGCTCGATCCCGGCTCGTTCGAAGAATACGACATGTTCGTCCAGCACCGCTCCCATGACTTCGGCATGGAGAAGCAGACCATCCCGGGCGACGGCGTGGTCACCGGCTGGGGGACGGTCAACGGCCGCAAGGTCTTCGTGTTCGCCAAGGACTTCACGGTGTTCGGCGGCTCGCTCAGCGAGACCCACGCCCAGAAGATCCTGAAGATCCAGGACATGGCGATCCGCAACCGGGCGCCGATCATCGGCCTGTTCGACGCCGGCGGCGCGCGCATCCAGGAGGGCGTCGCGGCGCTCGGCGGCTACGGCGAGGTGTTCCAGCGCAACGTGCTGGCCTCGGGCGTCATCCCGCAGATTTCGCTGATCATGGGCCCCTGCGCCGGCGGCGACGTCTATTCGCCCGCGATGACCGACTTCATCTTCATGGTCCGCGACCGCTCCTACATGTTCGTCACCGGACCGGACGTGGTGAAGACCGTCACCAACGAGACGGTGACCTCGGAGGAGCTCGGCGGCGCCAAGGTCCACACCACCAAGTCCTCGATCGCCGACGGCGCCTACGACAACGACGTCGACGCGCTGATCGAGATGCGCCGGCTGATGGACTTCCTGCCAGGCAACAACAAGGAGGGCGCGCCGGAGTGGCCGTCCTTCGACGACCCCGAGCGCTACGATCCCTCGCTCGACACGCTGATCCCGGACAACCCGAACAAGCCCTACGACATCAAGGAGCTGATCCTGAAGACGGTCGACGAGGGCGACTTCTTCGAGATCCAGGCCGATTTCGCGAAGAACATCGTCACCGGCTTCGGCCGCATGGACGGCCGCACTGTGGGCTTCGTCGCGAACCAGCCGATGGTGCTGGCCGGCGTGCTGGACAGCGACGCCTCCCGCAAGGCGGCGCGGTTCGTCCGCTTCTGCGACTGCTTCGAGATCCCGATCGTGACCTTCGTCGACGTTCCCGGCTTCCTGCCGGGAACCGCGCAGGAGTACGGCGGCCTGATCAAGCACGGCGCCAAGCTTCTGTTCGCCTACGCCGAGGCGACCGTGCCGAAGGTGACGGTCATCACCCGCAAGGCCTTCGGCGGCGCCTACGACGTCATGGCGTCGAAGCATCTCCGCGGCGACGTGAACTACGCCTGGCCCTCGGCCCAGATCGCCGTGATGGGCGCCAAGGGCGCGGTCGAGATCATCTTCCGCGGCGCCGACGCCGAGGGCATCGCCGCCAGGACGAAGGAGTACGAGGACCATTTCCTCACGCCCTTCATCGCGGCCGAGCGCGGCTACATCGACGAGGTGATCAAGCCCCGCTCGACCCGCCGCCGGGTGGCGCGGGCGCTCGCGATGCTGCGCGGCAAGCGCCTTGAGAACCCGTGGAAGAAGCACGACAACATCCCGCTCTGAGCGGCGATCGAGCGTTTCGACGAGACGAAAAAAAGGCCCGCGCCGGGGTTCGGTCGCGGGCCTTTTCACGTTCCGGACCGCCCGCGGCCGGCCCTCGGCGTCCCACTTTGAAACGAGGGCGGGGGGGCTTGATCAACGCATTCTCGCCAATTTTAACGAATCGTTAACTTTCGACTCGATTCGCGCCCCCGTTAACGGCTCATTAGCCATGAGCGAGCGCGTGGACCTCTCCCGTCCGAGCCCTGCGCCCCCGAGGGGGCGCGCGGTCCCGTCTCTCGCTCGTGTGGCGGTAGAGGCGAGGTACGATCATGGTCGCATTGGACGCAGCGTCCGGCGGAGGCTCCCGCGAGGGCGCGCTGTCGCATCCGAAGGCGGGGATCAAGGTCGGCGGGCCCGACGCGCTCTGGAAGCGTCTGGAGTACGGCACGCTGATCGGCGGCATGGGCCTCGGCGCCATGTTCGGCGTGTGGTGGATGTTCACGCATGAGATGACCTGGATCGAGTGGACCTCGCTCGGCGTCGGCTACGTGATCATCAACGTCGGCGTCGGCATGGGCTACCACCGCTACTTCACCCACCGCAGCTTCGAGACCTCGACGCCGATGCGCTACGCGATCGGCATCCTGGCGCAGCTCTGCTGCCAGGGCTCGGTGCTGCGCTGGGTCGCCGACCACCGCCGCCACCACGCGCACGCCGACCAGTGCGGCGACGTGCACAGCCCCGTCGTCGACGGCCTGTGCAACAACGAGGGCACGCTGAAGGGCCTGTTCCACAGCCACATCGGTTGGCTGGCGGACTCCACTACGACCGACCTCGACGTCTTCGCGCGCGACCTGCAGCAGGACCCGGTGATCATGTGGTGCCACCGCACCCGCTGGTTCTGGGCCTTCGTCTCCATGGCCGGCGCGCCGTTCCTGTTCGGCTACGCCTTCGGCGGCCTCGAGCACGGCATCGGCTCCATGCTGGTCGGCGGCTTCCTGCGCACCTTCCTGTTCCTCAACATCGTGCTGGCGGTGAACTCGATCGGCCACACCTTCGGCTCCGAGCGGTTCGACAACCACAGCCACGCCAAGAACAACTGGATCCTTGCGCTGCTGACCTTCGGCGACGGCTGGCACAACAACCACCACAAGCACCCGCGCAACGCCTACGCCGGCCTCGCCTGGTACGAGATCGACGTCAACGGCTACATCATCTCCGGGCTCGAGAAGCTCGGGCTGGTGTGGAACGTGGTGCGCGTGCCCAACGCCCGGGCCGACTAAGGCGGTTTCGCGTCAGATGAACGCGACGGCGTTTCCCGCTCCGCCGTCGCCCCGGGCTTGTCCCGGGGCCTATAAGCCCGCCGGTCGAGATCAGTCTCCGCCGGCGGGCTTATGGCTTCCGGGACTTCGCCCGGAATGACGGCGGGATTCACTGCGTCAACGAGACCGAAGCGGCTCTAGGACCTGACCGGCTAGGGCTCCCCGTCATGCCCGCGCCTGTGCGCGGGCTCCACGACGTCCGCGCGGCGCGCGATGACCGGGTCATGGATCCCCGGCTTCGCCGGCATGACGGCCCGTCGGTCACCGGCAATCGCGCGCGGCGGTCCTGGCCGCCCGGCCGCGGCGACGGAGCGCGGGGCGCGCGGGGCTGCTTCCTGCGCGGCCGGCCTTCGCATCCCTTCGCGGTCGCGGTAGTGTGACGCCGTCACGACCGTCGGGTCGGCTGGGGCGTCACGCGTATGCTTGTTCTGATCGTCGCCATCGGCACCTATGGCGACGTGCTGCCCTTCATCGCCGCCGGCGCCGAGCTGGCGCGCCGTGGCCACGAGGTGGCGCTGTGCGCGCCGGCGCCGTTCGGCGACGCGGCGCGGCGCGCGGGCCTCGACTTCGCGCCCGCCATGAGCGCCGAGGAGTACGAGAAGCGCTTCGGCCATCCGACGTTCTGGACGCCGTGGCGCGGCGCGCGCCGGCTGTTCCGGCAGGCGGCGCGGTCGCTGCCCGAGACCTACCGCTTCGTCGCCGAACGCCGCCGGCCTGGCGACACCGTCGTGGTCGGCTCGACGCTGGCCATCGGCGCGCGGGTGGCCTTCGACGCCTTCGGCGACCCGCTGATCTCCGTGCACCTCTCGCCGCTCACGATCCAGACCCGGCACGACGCCCCCCGCACGCCCGGCCTTCCCATGCCGCGCTGGCTCCATGCCGGGCTGAAGTGGGAGCTGCAGCTCGGGTCCGACGCCTACTTCGTCAACCCGGTCGTCCTGCCGCGGCTCAACGCGTTTCGCGCCACGCTCGGGCTCGGGCCGGTGCAGCGGCTGCGCTACTGGTGGAACTCGCCGGTGCGGGTCGCCGCCATGTTTCCCTCCTGGTTCCACCCCGCCCAGCCCGACTGGCCGGCGCAGACCGTGCAGATCGGTTTCCCCGAGGCCGGCCGCGAAGGCGGCAAGGCGAGGGGGCTCGATCCCGCGCTGGAGGCCTTTCTCGCCGCCGGCGAGCCGCCGGTGCTGGTGACCTTCGGTTCGACCCGGCGCGACACCGAACGGCTCTACCGCGTCGCGATCGCCGCCTGCGCGCGCCTCGGCCGCCGCTGCCTCGCGCTGTCGCAGACGCCGATCGAGGACGGCGGGGAGGGGCGCGCGGACGTTCATGTCGCGCGCTACGCGCCCTTGCCGGAGGTGCTGCCGCGCTGCGCCGCAATCGTCCACCACGGCGGCGTCGGCACCATGGCGCAGGCCTTCGCGGCGGGCGTGCCCCAGCTCGTCGCGCCCCTGGCCTTCGACCAGGCCGACCACGCGATCCGCGTGGCGAAGCTCGGCTGCGGCGCGGCGTTCCGCACCGGCTGGTTCGACGAGCGCCGCGCGGCGCGGCTTCTCGGCGTGCTGCTGCGCTCGGAACGGGTGCGCGCCCGCTGCGCGGAGGTCGCCGCCGCCTGCGACGGGCCGGGCGCGCTCGGGCGGCTCTGCGACGAAATCGAGAGCCTCGCCCCCGCGCGCGCCGCGGGAAGGCAGGTCGACGTTCGCCCTTAGTGTGTGTGGACGCTCGATGCTGCGGCGCCTAAGAACGTGACGAGTTCTCGCCCGCCGGTCCTTCGGGAGTCCCGATCTCGATGTTCAAGAAAATCCTCATCGCCAACCGCGGCGAGATCGTCTGCCGCGTGATCAAGACGGCGCGCCGCATGGGGATCGCGACCGTCGCGGTCTATTCCGACGCGGACAAGGACGCGCTCCACGTCGAGATGGCGGATGAGGCGGTGCACATCGGGCCGGCCCCGGCGTCGCAGTCCTATCTCGTGATCGAGAAGATCATCGCGGCCTGCAAAGAGACCGGCGCCGAGGCGGTGCACCCCGGCTACGGCTTCCTGTCGGAGCGGGCCGCCTTCGCCGAGGCGCTCGCGGCGGAAGGCATTGTGTTCATCGGGCCGAACCCGCACGCGATCGAAGCCATGGGCGACAAGATCGAGTCGAAGAAGGCGGCGGCCGCGGCCAACGTCTCGACCGTGCCCGGCAACCTCGGCGTGATCGAGAGCACCGAGGAGGCGGTCCGGATCGCCGACGAGATCGGCTATCCCGTGATGATCAAGGCCTCGGCCGGCGGCGGCGGCAAGGGCATGCGGATCGCCTATTCCGCGGACGACGTGGCGGAGGGCTTCCGCGCGTCGAAGTCGGAGGCCAAGTCCTCGTTCGGCGACGACCGCGTTTTCATCGAGAAGTTCATCGTCAACCCGCGCCACATCGAGATCCAGGTGCTGGGCGACAAGCACGGCAACGTCGTCTACCTCGGCGAGCGCGAGTGCTCGATCCAGCGCCGCAACCAGAAGGTGGTCGAGGAGGCCCCGTCGCCGCTGCTCGACGAGGCCACCCGCCGCGCCATGGGCGAACAGTCGGTCGCGCTCGCGAAGGCCGTCGGCTACGACTCCGCCGGCACGGTGGAGTTCGTCGCGGGGCAGGACAAATCGTTCTACTTCCTCGAGATGAACACCCGCCTGCAGGTGGAGCACCCCGTGACGGAGCTCGTCACCGGCGTCGATCTCGTCGAGCAGATGATCCGCGTCGCGTACGGCGAGAAGCTCGCCATCACCCAGGACGACGTCAAACTCACCGGCTGGGCGGTGGAGAGCCGCATCTACGCCGAGGACCCCTACCGCAACTTCCTGCCGTCGATCGGCCGGCTGAAGACCTACCGGCCGCCGGTCGAGGAGAGCGCGGGCGGGATCACGGTGCGCAACGACACCGGCGTCACCGAGGGCGGCGAGATCTCGATCCACTACGATCCGATGATCGCGAAGCTCATCACCCATGGCCCGGACCGCCTGACCGCCATCAAGGCGCAGGCGGACGCGCTGGACGCCTTCGCGATCGACGGCATCCAGCACAACATTCCCTTCCTCACCGCCCTCATGGAGCATCCCCGCTGGCAGGAAGGCCGGCTCTCCACCGGCTTCATCGCCGAGGAGTTCCCGGACGGCTTCGCGCCGGCCAGGCCCGACGGCGAGATCGCCGCGACGCTGGTCGCCGTCGCCGCCCAGATCGACTGGCTGACCATGGAGCGCCGGCGCGCGATCTCGCACCAGCTGCGGCGCGGCGCGGCCACCAAGGAGATGCTCCGCACCATCCTGCTCGACGGCGCGCCCACCCGGGTGGAGACGCGGCCCGACGGCGACGCGGTCGCGGTGCGCCTGGTCGACGAGGACGACGGAGGCGAGGGCCGCGTTTACCGCGTGGCGACCGACTGGAAGCCGGGCGAGCCGGTGTGGCGCGGCGAGATCGACGGCAAGCCGGTCTCCGTGCAGGTGCGCAAGCACCCGCCCGCGGGCTGGGACCTCGCCCACCGCGGCGTCTCGGTCGTCGCCCGCATCCACGGCGCCCGCATCGCCGAGCTGCTGGCGATGATGCCGGAGAAACAGGTCGCCGACACCTCCAAGCTGCTGCTCTGCCCGATGCCGGGGCTCGTGGTCTCGATCGCGGTGGAGGAGGGCCAGGAGGTCAAGGCCGGCGAGATCCTCGCCGTCGTCGAGGCCATGAAGATGGAAAACGTCCTCCGCGCCGAGCGCGACGGCAAGATCGCCAAGATCAACGCCAAGCCGGGCGACAGCCTGGCGGTGGACGCGGTGATCCTCGAGCTGGAATGAGGCTCTCCTGGGGGTTCAGGAGCCGCCGCGACGCTCCTGCCCATCTGCGCAATCGGCTCCGTCTTCTCGATCGGCTGCCGGCGGTCCCGCCGCCCGCGCCCTGGGCTTCAGATCCTGTGTCGCATGTCGGCGGCCTTACAGAGGCCGGCTTCGCCGACTCGTCTGACGATCTGCTCGCCGTCTCTGCCGCCGGTCGCGGCCTGATCGACTGTCTCACCGGACGGCTGATCGCGCGCGATCGTTCGACCGATTACGCCTTTCATGCTGGAAATCTTACCGTGGCCGGCATTGGACCGTGGAACGGCGAACAGGTTCGGGTTGCGGGCCTGTGGGGCGGCGGTCTCGCTGCTGCGTCCCCGGACGGCTGGAGCTTGCGTCGCCGCCCCGACACAGGTTTCGACGATGAACTCGTTCTGATCCCGCCAAGTCGGGATCTGTTCGACGAGGCCGACGGCGTCGATGGCTTCACCGTCTTTCGAGATTTCATCACGGAGGTGCGTGCGTTCGGTTTTTCCCCAACGGGACGATCCTTCGTCATCGCGTGTGCGTCGGAGCTTCTCGTTTTCGCGCGAAGCTGACGTGTGACCGGTTCTGATAGCGCCGCTTCCGTGATGGCCGTCTTCGGCCATCCTGCGGCGCACTCTCTCCTTATGGCTCAAGGCGCTTCCGCCAACGCCTCGCGCGCCCTAAGCTCTCCCTATGCCTCACTATTTCGCTTACGGCGCGAACATGTGCCGGCGGTCGATGGCCCGCCGCTGCCCGACGGCGGAGCCGGTCGGCCCCGCGGTCCTCGACGGCTGGCGGTTCGCGATCTCCCGCGACGGCTACGCCACGGTCCTGCGCGACCCTGCGGCCGCCGCCCACGGCGTGCTGTGGCGGCTGACGGAGAAGGACCTCTGGGCGCTCGACGCCTTCGAGCGGGTCGCCATGGGGCTCTACCGCAAGGAGCGGCTGCGGGTGCGGTCGGGGCAGGGCGCGCGCAGCGCCATCGTCTACGTCTCGCGCCACGTCCAGCCCGGGATCGCCGTCTCCGGCTACATGAGCGAGATGGTGATCCCGGCGGCGGTCGAATGGGGGCTGCCCGAGCCCTATCTCGTCGAACTCAGGCGGTTTTCGTCAGGCGCGCGCGGCGGGCCGGCGGCGCAGGGAGGGTTTCGATGACGGAGGTCGCGGCGGAGATCGTGGTCACGGGGCGCGTGCAGGGCGTCGGCTACCGCGCCTGGGCGCGGAGCAACGCCAACGGGCTCGGGCTGCGGGGGCTGGTCCGGAACCGCGCAGACGGCTCGGTGCAGGCGCTGGTCGCGGGGCCGGAGGAGCGGATCGCGGCCTTCGCGCAGGCCTGCCGGGCGGGACCGACCGAGGCGAAGGTCGACCGCGTGGAGCGAAAGCCGGCGACGCTCGACGACATCCCCAATGGCGACCGCGTCGAAATCGCGCCCGACGCCTGAGCTTCCCTGCCTCTCGTCCCGGCGAAAGCCGGGACCCGGACACGCCGACGTTTCGGGAAAGGCCCCGGCTGTCGCGCGTGGTTCTGAGGCGGCGGCGGATCTGGGTCCCGGCTCAAGGCCGGGACAAGTGGGCGCGGAGGCTCGAGCCCAGGGTCAGGACAGCGCGATCGTCTCCGCCCGCCGGGTGGGGCCGAACACCTCCTCGAAGGTCTCCTGCAGCGCCATGTCGACCTCGGTCATGCTCACCACCCGGCCGAGGTCGGCGAGGCTCGTGACGCCGTGGTCGCGCACGCCGCAAGGGACGATGCCGGCGTAGTGGCCGAGGTCCGGCTCCACGTTCAGGCTGATCCCGTGGAAGGTCGTCCAGCGCCGCACGCGCACGCCGATCGCCGCGATCTTGTCCTCGGACTGCGCGCCGCGGTCGGGCCGGCGCACCCAGACGCCGACCCGGTCCTCGCGGCGCTCGCCGCGCACGCCGAATCGGTCGAGCGCCGCGATCAGCCAGGCCTCCAGCGCCGCGACGTAGCGGCGCACGTCGGGGCCGCGGCGGTGGAGGTCGAGCATCACATAGGCGATGCGCTGGCCGGGGCCGTGGTAGGTGTACTGCCCGCCGCGCCCCGTGGCGAACACCGGCAGGCGGTCGGGCTGCACCAGGTCGGCTGCGTCCGCGCCGGTGCCGGCGGTGTAGAGCGGCGGGTGCTCCAGCAGCCAGACGAGTTCGTTCGCGCTCCCCTCGGCGATCGCGGCGGCGCGCGCCTCCATGGCGGCGACGGCGGCGGGGTAGTCCACCAGCGCGTCGCTCACGAGCCAATCCACCGGGGCTGCGCCGTCCGGCGCGGGCAGCCGTGCGGCGAGGCCGTCGCGTAGGCCGGAGGGGGGACGCTCAACCATGCGTTAACCATGACTGTGTTGCACTTCAGGGGGCCCGGCCGGCGAACCGGCCGCATCCGCCCCCGGAGACGTTTCGTGCCGCGCATCGACGAGGTCAACCTCGAGCTCACCATCGTGCTCGGCGCGGCGAAGATGCCGATCCACCAGCTGCTGCGCATGGGCCGCGGCGCGGTGATCGAGCTGACCACCGAGGACGACGACGCGGTGACCATCCTCGCCAACGACCACCCGATCGCGCGGGGCTCGGTGTTCGTCAACGGCGACCGTATCGGCGTGGAGATCACCTCCATGATCACGCGCGACCAGAAGGGCCGGACCGACCGTCTCACGCCCGCGCCGGAGCCCGTCGCTGCGGCGGCGTGACGGCGCGGCGCCCGGACGGTTTGTCCACAGCCGCAAGCCAGACGCGAAACCCGGCCGATCGCCCTTGTGGAGCCGACATCGATTTGTTATCAGCACCGCCGTCGCGGTCGTGGCGGAACTGGTAGACGCGCAGCGTTGAGGTCGCTGTGGGGCAACCCGTGGAAGTTCGAGTCTTCTCGACCGCACCAGACATACTGGTCGCACAATCTACCTCATGCGATCGCAAAAGACCCCGGAAGCCCAGCTTCCGGGGTCTTTTGATTCGTGGACCGTCGAGCACCGGCCTCAGACGCGCGTCACCGTCAGGCGCACGCTGCCGCTGTTGTTGTCGTAGGTCTGCCAGGTGTCGTTGGCGAAGCAGTAGAGATAGCCGGAGGCGCGCGGCGTGAAGGTCGCCTTCGCGCCGATCAGGAAGGTCTCGTGCTGCGGGATCATCGGCTTCGCCTCCCGCCGCAGCGGGCGCCCGATCTCCTTGCCGCCTTCGTCGATCCACGCGCCGCTCGCGACGACGCCGACGAGCGCGAACCAGCCGAAGGCGTCCTCCCGCTTCGTCAGCCAGAAGTCGGCCTGCTGGTTGCCGGTCAGCGTCTTGTAGAGCCGCTCGGCCTTGCCCCAGCCGGCGAGCAGCGCGTGCGCCGCCTCGCCGAGATGAAATTCGCCGTCCTCAGAACCCGCCGGACCCGAGGGGATCGACTTGTCCAGCCACTGGCCAGCAGCGGCGAAGGCGTAACGCGCGCCCGCCTCGAGAAACAGCCCCGTGGCGTTCCAGGGCTCGCGCGCGAAGACGTCCACGGTCGCCGAGGGCTTCGCGGGGGTCTTCGCCTTGGACGCGGGCTTCGGAAGCCTGGTGGTCGGCCAATACGACAGCTGGGTCAGCGGCGGATTCTCATGGCGGTCCCGCGCGGAGGCGTGCAGCGGCGCGGCGGCGTCGGCGAAGCTCGGAACCTCGCGCGGCCGCGACTTCAGCGTCTTGAACACGCCGGTGCGCGAATCGTGCAGCACGCCGCGCGCGTCGGGCCTGAGCTGCGCCTCGGCTCCGGCCCGGAAGGCGAGGCCCTGGGCCTTGGCCTCCTCCATCATCCAGGCGAGCGCGCCGTCGGACAGCCCGGTCTGGCCGTAGCCGCCGCCGACGTCGGCGTGGACGCCGGGGAACCAGCGCTGCTTCAGGTTCTGCTTCGGCGGCGTGTCCGACCACAGCGTCGGCGTGAAGCTCTGGCGGCGCTCGTCGATCGCGATCGCGTGGCGGGCGTGGACGACGTTCGGGCTGAGGTCGGTGTCGTGGAACTCGTAGCGCGCCGGGTCGTCGATCAGGTTGAGCAGCGCCATGTCGTCGGGAATGCCGAGGGCGCCGACCGTGTCCCACACGCCGATGAAGTGGATCGGCGTCTTGCCCTTCGCGGGCTGACCCGAGGGGACGCCCTTCAAAGGCCGCGCCTTCGTGGAGCTCACGTCGTCCTTGCGCGCGCGGTAGTCGTCGAAGGCGCCGTCCACCGCGGCCCAGATCGCGTCGTCCGACAGCCCCTTGAGGTCGAGCAGGCCGCAGCGCGAGATCATCCCGCTGAGCGAGCGCACGGTGAAGGCGCCCCGGCTGAACCCGAACAGCCAGATCCGGTCGCCGGGCTCGTAGACCTGGGCGAGCCATTGGTAGGCGCTCTTCACGTTCTTGGTCAGGCCGACGCCCGCGGCGCCGCCAGCGACCCGGGTCCACCAGCCGCCGCCGGTTCCGACGCCCGGGTGGTAGTAGCGCTTGCGGGGGTCGGGATTGGCCAATGCGCTGTAGATCTTGTGGACGTTCGTGGCCGCCGGCAGGCCGTCGTCGAGGTCGTCCGGCGTGTTCCAGGTGCCGTCGCAGCACACCACACGATCGGTCATTTCGCGTCTCCCCCGAGAGTTGAATGATTGAGATCGTCAGGATGTACACGTTTTGCGTGTAAAGCAAGCCGGGCCGAACCCTCCGTTTCGCCTTGCGGTTGCCGCGCCGCGGCATAAACCCTAAACCCCGCGGGGATCTTCCAAATCCTGCAACCGGGTTCGAGGGCGCATGACCGCTGACGCCGAAACGCGCGACCCCGAAGAGGCGCCCGCCGAGACCGCGTTTCGCGACGAGGAGGGGCGGCTCTCCCACGCCTTCGTCGGAATGGTCGCCGCGGCGATCGCGGCCGGCGACGAGGCGCGGCTCAAGGAGCTCGTCGGCGATCTCCACGAGTCCGACGTCGGCGACCTGATCGAGGCGCTGGAGCACGACGACCGGCCGAAGCTGATCGGGCTGCTCGGCAAGGCCTTCGACTTCACGGCGCTGACCGAGGTCGACGAGACGGTCCGCGTCCAGCTGCTCGAGGAGCTGCCGCCGGAGACCGTCGCCGAAGGCGTCCGCCTCATCGACTCCGACGACGCGGTCTACATCCTGGAGGACCTCGACGAGGTCGACCGGACCCGCATCCTCGACCAGATGCCGGGGGCGGACCGGGTCGCGCTCACGCGCAGCCTGGACTTTCCCGAGGAGACCGCCGGCCGGCGCATGCAGACGGAGTTCGTCGCGGCGCCGCCGTTCTGGACCGTCGGCCACGTCATCGACTACCTCGCCGACACGCCGGGCCTGCCCGACACCTTCTACGAGATCTTCGTCGTCGACCCGGCCTACAAGCTGCTGGGCGCGGCGCCGCTCGACAAACTCCTCAGGGCGCGGCGGACCTCGCTGCTTTCCGACATCCTGGACGAGGACCCGCGCACGGTGCGCGCGACCGCCGACCAGGAGGAGGCGGCGCGCATGTTCGAGCGCTACAACCTCGTCTCCGCGGCGGTGCTCGACGACGCCGATCGCCTCGTCGGCGTGCTGATGGTCGACGACATCCTCGACGTCATCGAGGAGGAGGCGGACGAGGACCTGCGCGCGCTCGGCGGCGTGACCGGCGACGAAGAGATCTCGGACACCGTGCTCTACACCGCCCGCAGCCGCATCCCGTGGCTGGTGGTGAACCTCTGCACCGCGTTTCTCTCCGCGAGCGTGATCGGTCTGTTCGAAGCCACCATCGAGCACATGGTGGCGCTTGCGGTGCTGATGCCGATCGTCGCCTCCATGGGCGGCAACGCCGGCACCCAGGCCATGACGGTGGCGGTGCGCGCGCTCGCGACCCGCGAAATCGGCGGCCACAACGCCCGCCGGCTGGTGCGACGCGAGGCGCTGGTGGGCCTCGCCAACGGCTCCGTGCTGGCGGTGCTGCTGGGGCTCGCAGCCGGCGGCTGGTTCCTGAACCCGCAGCTCGGCGTGATCATCGCCACCGCGATGGTGGTCAACATGCTGTGCGCCGGCCTGTTCGGCATCCTCATTCCGCTCGCGCTCGACCGGCTGAAGGCGGACCCGGCGGTCGCCTCCGGCGTGTTCCTCACCACCGTCACCGACACGGTCGGCTTCTTCTCGTTTCTCGGCCTCGCGACCTGGTGGTTCGGCCTCGGCTGAGCTCCGCCGCACGGCATGGTGAGCGCGGGATTAACGCTTTCGCCACGTTCTTGGCCTTTGCTGGCGACGAAAGATTCACCAGACCCAGGGAGGACGAGATGAGCGACAGCCCACGAGGGCGCCTGACGGGCGCGGCGGTGTTCGCGACGCTTGTCCTTGTTCTCATGGCCGAAATCGACCGGGGGCCGGACGTCTCTCCGGAGGTCGCGGACGTCGTCGCGGCCGCCGCCCTGCAGGAGCACGCGGACCGCGTGGCCGCGCTCCGTCCCTGATCGACGGATCACGGTTTTCATCCTAGAGTTTGCAACACGTTCGGGACGAGGGTGAGCCGCATGGGCCGCATCGGGGGATCGTTGGCGGGCCGCGCCTTGCGCGCAGGCGTCGCCATCGCCGTGGCGTCGGCGTTGAGCGCCTGCTCGACCGTCGGACCGGAGATCGAGCGCACGGCGCTCCACACCGACGTCGGGCCGAACGTCGGGCTCGGATCGCCGCTCACCGGCGTCGTCACCACGCCCGACGACCACGCCATCCACGGCATCGACGTCGCGAAGTACCAGGGCGCGATCGACTGGTCGGGCGTCGCGGCCGCCGGGGCGCGTTTCGCCTACATCAAGGCGACCGAGGGCGGCGACCGGGTGGACGAGCGCTTCGCCGAGAACTGGGCGGGGGCGAGGGCCGCCGGCGTGCCGCGCGGCGCCTATCACTTCTATTATTTCTGCCGCACCGGCGCCGAGCAGGCCGCCTGGTTCAAGGCCAACGTGCCGGTCGATCCGAACGCGCTCCCGATGGTGCTCGACATGGAGTGGAACCCGGATTCGCCGAGCTGCAAGCGCCGCCCGCCGCGGGAGGAGATCCTCCGCGAGATGTCGGTGTTTCTCCGCATGATCGAGCGGCACTACGGCAAGCGGCCCGCGATCTACACCAGCGTCGACTTCCACCGCGACGTGCTCGTGGGCGCGTTCCCGGACTACCATTTCTGGCTGCGCAGCGTCGCCGGTCACCCGAGCATCCGCTATCACCTCTCCCGCAACTTCACGCTCTGGCAGCACACGGCGACGGGCCGCATCGGCGGCGTGACCGGCAACGTCGACCGCAACGTCTTCGTCGGCAACACCGCCGCCTGGCGCCGCTTCGCCGCGACGGGGCTCTGAGCCGTCGCCGCGCCTTGCGCCGCCGCATGGCGCGTCTGCGGCGTCCGGCCCTGATATCGGCCGGGGCCGCCCTAACTGTCGTCCTACATCGATCCTCGCCCGGGCCTGCGCCCGCGCCGCTCAGGCGACGGGGCCGGCACGCCGGGGCTGAACGGAAGGACGACCCCTATGCTCACCAAAACAGGCAAGGCGCCTCTCGTCGCCGCCAACGGCGCCTCGATTCCGGCCCTCGGCTTCGGGACCTGGCAGCTGAAAGGCGGCGTCGCGCGCCAGATGGTCGCCGAGGCGCTGAAGCTCGGTTACCGCCATGTCGACACTGCCCAGGCCTATGACAACGAGGCGGAGGTCGGGCAGGGGCTCAAGGCCGGCGGCGTGCCCCGCGACGAATACTTCCTGACCACGAAGGTCTGGACCGACCGTTTCCGCGCGGGCGATCTCGAGCGCTCGGCCGAGGAGAGCCTGAAGCGGCTGCACGTCGACCACCTCGACCTGCTGCTGCTGCACTGGCCGAACCCCGCGGTTCCGCTGGCGGAGACGATCAAGGCGCTGAACGCCGTGCGCGCCTCCGGCATGACGAAGCACATCGGCCTGTCCAACTTCACCATCGCGCAGGTGCGGGAGGCGGTCGCGCTTTCGGACGCGCCGCTCGTCACCAATCAGGTCGAGTTTCACCCGCTGATCGACCAGTCCAAGCTCAAGGCCGAACTCGACGCGCAGGGCATGGCGCTGACCGCCTACAGCCCGATCGCGCAGGGGCGGGTGAACGACACGCCGGCCATCAAGGCGATCGGGAAGGCGCACGGCAAGTCGCCGACGCAGGTGACCTTGCGCTGGGCGCTGCAGCTCGACGGCGTCATCGCCATCCCGCGCTCTTCCAAGATCGAGCGCGTGCGGGACAATTTCGACGTGTTCGACTTCACGCTCAGCGAGGAGGAGATGGCGACGATCTCGCTGCTCGGCGCGCGCGAAGGACGGATCACCTCTCCTTCGTGGGCGCCGGTCTGGGATTGACCCAGCCGTCGCCGGAGGGCGGACGGGCAGGGGGAGGGGCCACGCGCCGGTCCGCCCGCCCGCCCGGCGCCAGACGGCGGAGCTGCGCGGTGATCGGCCCGGTCCACCCGAGCGACGGTCGCTCCACGAAGCGCCATGACAGCCATCCCGCGGCGAGCGCCAGCGGCAAAACGATCAGAAACACCGGCCATCCGTCGAGCTGCGGCGCGGCATAGGCGAGCGTCTGCTCGATCAGGTAGCCCCAGACATAGAAGCCGTAGGACCAGACGCCGAGCGCGGCGAGCGGCCGGGCGAGCGGAAACGGCGTGAAGCCGATGCAGAGGATCGCGTAGGCGATCAGGACCATGCCCGCGATGGCTGCAAGCGGCGTGAAGGCGAGAGGCGCGCAGACCGCCGCGACGCCCAGCAGCACCCGGTTCGAGACCGGGATGCGGTCGGCGAAGACCGCCATGGCGACGCCGATCCCGAAGCTCGAGCCGAAGCGGACGAGGTGATGCGGCGAGCCGAGCGCGAGATGGGCGGCCTCGCCGTTCCAGAACCAGACGACGTTGACCGCGACGGTCAGGCCGAGGCCCGCCAGCACCAGCAGCTTCCGCTGGAGCAGGCCGAGCGCGCCGACCACGCCGAGCGCGACGGCGAAGACGAACTCGTAATGCACGGTCCAAAGCGGGATGTAGAGCAGGCTCGGGTTCGCGTTGCCGTCGAACACGCCGGGGAGCGTCGCGTTGACGTCGAGCAGCGTCGCGACCTTGAGCACGAACAGGACGGGCGCCGCCGCCCCGAAATAGTCCGCGAGGCTCAGCCGCGTGACGATCGGCCCGAGGACGAAGGCCGCGATGAGCGCCGAGATCAGAATCGCCGGCACGTAGCGCACGAGGCGCGCGACGACGAAGCGCAGGAGATCAGGGCGCGTCAGATAGCTGCGCGCGAGCAGCAGCCCGGAGAGCGTGAAGAACGCATGCACGCCGTGGAAATCCAGCGAGAACGCGAACACGTGGGCGTAGTCGCGCGTCGCGATTCCGGGCGTCGTCACGACCCAGGCATGCGCCCACAGCACCGCGGAGGCGCCCAACATGCGAACTGCCGCCAGCGTGTTGTCGCGGCGTGCGAGACAATCGGCGAGGGTGGGCATCGGGCGAGGAGTCCCTGGCGTCGGTCACGATCTCGCCGGGCGCGATGGCGCGCGGCTCCGCGCACTCTAGACTTCCCTCCGATGAAAAGAGAGTCGCCGCGGTCTCTCGATCGCGCGACGCCCCAGTGAGGCCCTGATGTTCTTCGTCGCGTCCAAGATCCTGGGCTTCATCGCCGCGCCGTCGAACGCCCTCGCCGTGATCGGCCTGTTCGGCGCTGCGCTCGCGGCCTTCGGCTTGCGCGGAGCGGGCGCGGCGTTGATGGCGGTCTCCGTGCTCGGGGTCGCGCTCGCCGGCCTGTCGCCGCTCGGCAATCTTCTTCTGCTGCCGCTCGAGGAGCGCTTCCCGCGCGTCGAGGAGGGCCCGGCGCCGGCGGGGATCGTCGTGCTCGGCGGATCGTTCGACACCATCGTCGCAGGCTCGCGTCAGGACGTCGCGCTGACGGAGGCGGCCGAGCGCATGACCGTCGTGGCGGAGCTCGCGCGGCGCTGGCCGGAGGCGCGCATCGTCTTCACCGGGGGCTCCGGCTCGATGCTGTTCGACGGCGCGACGGAGGCCGACCTCGCCGAGCGCATGTTCGTCAGCTTCGGAATCGCCCGCGAGCGCGTCACGCTGGAGGGTGCGGCGCGCAACACCGTGGAGAACGCGCGCTTCACCCGCGACCTGGTGACGCCGAAGGACGGGGAGCGCTGGCTGCTCGTCACCTCCGCCTACCACATGCCGCGGGCGATCGGCTGCTTCCGGACGGCGGGCTTCGCCGTCGAGGCCTGGCCGGTGGACTACCGCACCCGCGGCCTGGAGGACGCGTGGCGGCCGTTCTCGTCGGTCGGCGCGGGGCTGCGGCGGGTCGATATCGCGGTGCGGGAGTGGGTCGGGCTTGTGAGCTATTGGCTGCTGGGATATGTGAGCGCCCCGTTGCCCCGCCCTTAAAAGACCACACATACTGCGACGCAGCGTTTCGCCGTCCACAGGTCGCCCGCACCCCCGCAACGCGGCTCAAGGTTTTCCATGACTGACACTTCCAGCGCTGGCGCGGCCGGCCCGTCCGGGTCGCCCGAGGGGGCGGCCGGCTCGCTTACGCCCGGGGCGACGGGCACGCACGGCGCGAGCGTGGCGGAGGGCTCGGTCGTCCACGACAAGCGCCACGGCTTCTGGTCGCTGACCATCGGCAGCGTCGGCGTCGTCTACGGCGATATCGGCACCAGCCCGCTCTACGCCATGCGCGAGTCCCTGCTCCACCTCGGCCACGCGCCGAGCACGGAGGAGGTGATCGGCATCGTCTCGCTGCTCACCTGGGCGCTCGTCGTCGTCGTCACCTTCAAATACGTCTTCATCCTGCTGCGCGCGGACAACCACGGCGAGGGCGGCACGCTTTCGCTGATGGCGCTCGCGCAGCAGGCGCTCGGGCGCTCCAGCACTCCGCTCCTCGCGCTCGGCGTCGTGGGCGCCGCGCTGTTCTACGGCGACGCCATCCTGACGCCGGCGATCTCGGTGCTGTCGGCGGTCGAAGGCCTCAAGGTCGCGACCCCGGTGTTCGACCCCTACGTGCTGCCGATCACCATCGGCATCATCGTGGCGCTCTACGCCGTGCAGTCCTCCGGCACGGGAAAGGTCGCGGCCTGGTTCGGGCCGATCACGGTGATCTGGTTCATCACCCTCGCGGTGCTCGGCGCGATCCACATCTTCGACGCGCCGATCGTCCTCCACGCGCTGAACCCCTACCACGCGGTGCTGTTCCTGGTGCAGCATGGCTGGCTCGCCTTCATCGTGCTCGGCGCGACCTTCCTCGCCGTCACCGGCGCCGAGGCGCTCTACGCCGACATGGGCCACTTCGGCCGCGGGCCGATCCGCCTGGCGTGGCTCGGGCTCGTGCTGCCGTCGCTCGTGATCAACTATCTGGGCCAGGGCGCGCTCGCGATCTCGGATCCGAGCACGATCAAGGAGCTGTTCTTTCTTACCGCGCCGGAGTGGTTCCGGCTGCCGCTCGTCATCCTCGCCTGCGTCGCGACCGTGGTCGCGAGCCAGGCCGTGATCTCCGGCGCCTACTCGCTCACCCGCCAGGCCATGCAGCTCGGCCTGCTGCCGCATCTCGAGGTGCAGCACACCTCCGAGACCCAGGCCGGCCAGATCTACATGCCGAAGGTCAACTGGCTGATGCTGATCGGCGTGCTGGTGCTGGTGATCGTGTTCCAGACCTCGAGCGCGCTCGCCGCCGCCTACGGCATCGCCGTCACCGGCACGATGGTGGTGACCAGCATCCTCGCGGTCGTCGTCATCGCCAAGACCTGGGGCTACGGCTGGGCCACGGCGGCCGCGGTGATGACGCCGTTCCTGATCGTCGACTTCACCTTCCTCAGCGCCAACCTGCTGAAGCTGAAGGACGGCGGCTACATCCCGCTGATCCTCGGCGCCTTCGTCGTCGTGCTGATGTGGACCTGGATCCGCGGCGTGCGCTTCGTCGAGGGCCGCATCAAGCGCGAGAGCATCCCGCTCGCCGAGTTCGCGAAGTCCATGAGCACGAGCTCGGCGACGCGCGTGAAAGGCACGGCGATGTACCTGACGTCCTCGCCCGACGTCGCGCCGCCCGCGCTGCTGCACAACCTCAAGCACAACAAGGTGCTGCACGAGCGGAACGTCATCCTGACGGTGCGCACCGAGCCGCTGCCGATCGTGCCGGACAACGAACGGATCGAGCTTCACCGGGTGTCGGAGGAGTTCGCGACCCTCCACATCCGCTACGGCTTCATGGAGGATCCGAACCTGCCGCGGGCGCTCGCCCAGGCGAAGGAGTACGGCCTGCCGTTCGACATGATGAAGACGTCGTTCTTCGTCGGCCGCCGCTCGTTCCGCGCCTCCGCCAGCGTCGGCATGCCGCTGTGGCAGGACCACGTCTTCATCGGCCTGGTGCGCCAGTCCTACGACGCCACCGAATACTTCCGCATCCCCGCCGGCCGCGTGATCGAACTCGGCAACCAGATGGTGGTGTGAGATCGGGCGCGGCTCACTCGCCGCCGCCTGGTGAGCGAGGCCGTCGCTAGATCAGGGGCACCGGTTCACGTTGGCCGAACCGAGGAGCTTGTTGTCCCTGGACACGTAGAAGGTCTCGATCTGCAGTCCGGCGTTCACGACCGAGGTCATGGAGGCGATGCTGCAGACTTGGTTCCGAGCCTGCGCGGATAGGCTTTCGGCCGTCTCGGGCGTCGATTGGAACGCGTGCGTGGCGAGCCCTCGGACCTGACTACCTGCAACGTTGAACGTGTAGGTCAGCGTGAGCGCCTTGCCCTTGGCTTGCGCGCCCGTCAGCGACGACTGCGCATTGATTCTGATCGGAAGGCTTGTCGAGAGGCGAGCGGCCGTCGCGCGCGCGAGTTCGCATATGTCGGCTTTGGCCGGCCCGCCGCGGCAGTAAGCTTGCATCGACTTCTTGTTCGACCCCGCCCTGTGCGTCTCGAGGATGTTCTTGCACACAGGATCTTCCGGGCGGCCTTGGCGCTTGAGAGCGTCCGCTATCGACTGGCAAAGCGAAACTTGGAGGTCGTCGATCGAGGCGCGATTGTCCTTCGCCGGTTGCGCCGGACCCGACTTGAGCTCGGCTCCTAAGGCGGATCCAGACGTCAGCGGCGCAAGCGCCAACGTGAACGCGGTGACGCAAAAGCGTGAAGTTGAAGCAAAATCGCCCATTCGGTCTTCGTCGGTTTCGAGTTCGGGCCTGCGCGTAGCTTAAATCGTAGAGCGTCAAAAATGCTCGCACAAGGCGAGATCGTGCGCCGCGATGCGCCCGACTGCGCCCCGGCTCGCGCTGTTGCACAACCCCCAGCACAACAAGGTGCTGCACGAGCGCGACGTCGGAAGGACCCGCTGCGGCCCTGCGTGCTTCGAGACGCCCGCCGGAGGGCGGGCTCCTCAGCATAAGGAGGGGGCAAGTTCCAGAGACGCAAACCGCCTCATGCTGAGGAGCCGACCGGAGGTCGGCGTCTCGAAGCACGCGCTTCGGTCCCGCGCGACGCCGTGTCCCGGCTCAAGGCCGGGACACGATCTCAGCGCTTTCCGATCATCGGCGTTCGCGGTCAGACCTCCCGCCTCAGTCGTCGCCGCCGTCGGACCGTTCGGCGTCCGCGATCACGGCCTCCGCTTCCGGCTCGGTCTCGTCGGCCGCGTCCGGGGCCGGCAGCCCGATGCGGTAGATGCCCTTGAACGTGTTGGGATCGACCGGCTTGCCCTTGCGGTAGACGGCGAGCTTGCCCCGCCGCGACAGGCGGACGGCGGCGGCGCGGACGTCGGACAGGCGGCCGCGCCAATCCTCCTCGCCGCGCTGCTCGGCGACGGCCTTGGCGGCCTCGGTCGGGCAGATCGTCTTCGCCAGGCCCCGCTCGGTCGCGAGCCGCAGCACCAGATCCTCGATCGTCTCGCTCATGCCGCAGCCTCCGCCGAAACCTGTGATCCACCCATCCACGCGGCAAGATCGGCCCGCGCCCTGTCGGTCAGCATGCGCTTCTTCACCGCCGCCTTCTGCGCGCCGCGGGGGCGTGAGCCGTCGGGCAGGCGGAGCGCGCCCTCCACTGGGGGGAACAGGCCGAAGTTGACGTTCATCGGCTGGTAGCTCTTGGGGCCTTCGCCCTCGACGCTGAGGTGCCCGCCGGTGATGTGGCCGAGCAGCGCGCCGAGCGCGGTGGTGACGGGCGGCGGGGCGAAGGCGCGGCCGAGCCGCTCGCCGGCCGCGAACCGTCCGGCCATGAGGCCCACCGCCGCGCTCTCCACATAGCCCTCGCAGCCGGTGATCTGGCCGGCGAAGCGCAGCCGCGGCTGGGCCTTCAGGCGCAGCGTCGGGTCGAGCAGCTTCGGGCTGTGCAGATAGGTGTTGCGGTGCAGGCCGCCCAGCCGGGCGAACTCGGCGTTCTCAAGCCCCGGAATGGTGCGGAACAGCCGGACCTGCTCGGCGTGGCGCAGCTTCGTCTGGAAGCCGACCATGTTGTAGAGCGTGCCCAGCGCGTTGTCCTGGCGGAGCTGGACCACGGCGTAGGCCTTGATCTCGGGCTGGTGCGCGTTGGTGAGCCCCATCGGCTTCATCGGGCCGTGCCGCAGCGTCTCGGGCCCGCGCTCGGCCATCACCTCGACGGGCAGGCAGCCGTCGAAGTAGGGCGTCGTCGCCTCCCACTCCTTGAAAGAGACCTTGTCGCCGGCGACCAGCCCCGCGACGAAGGCTTCGTACTGCTCGCGCGTCATCGGGCAGTTGACGTAGTCGGCGCCGGTGCCGCCGGGGCCCACCTTGTCGTAGCGCGACTGCCGCCAGGCGACGGACATGTCGATCGAGTCGGCGTGGACGATCGGCGCGATGGCGTCGAAGAAGGCGAGCTCGCCTTCGCCGGTGACGGCGCGCACGGCCTCCGCCAGCGCCGGCGAGGTGAGCGGGCCGGTCGCCACAATCACGCTGTCCCAGGCCTCCGGCGGCAGGCCGGCGATCTCGGCGCGCTCGATCGTCACCAGGGGATGCGCCTCCAGCGCCGCCGTGACGGCGGCCGAGAAGGCGCCGCGATCGACCGCGAGAGCGCCGCCGGCCGGCACCTGGGCGCCGTCGGCCGCCTGCATCACCAACGAGTTCAGCCGCCGCATCTCTTGGTGCAGCAGGCCGACCGCGTTCTGCTCGGCGTCGTCGGAGCGGAACGAGTTCGAGCACACCAGTTCGGCGAGGCCGTCGGTCTGGTGCGCGTCGGTCGAGCGTTCGGGCCGCATCTCGTGCAGCGTCACGGGCACGCCGGCGTTGGCGATCTGCCACGCGGCCTCGGAACCGGCGAGGCCGCCGCCGACGACGTGGATGGGGGAGAAAGGGGCGTCTGTCATCGCGGGAACCTAGTCGCCGCGGCGGGGCGGAGCAATGGACGGCCGCGCCGGCTCAGCCCGCGATCACCGCCTTCACGCCGTCGATCGCGAACTGCACGGCGAGCGCCGCGAGGACGACGCCGAGCAGGCGGGTCAGGACCAGGTTGCCGGTGCGGCCCAGCAGCCGGTCGATCGGCTCGGCGAAGCGGAAGGCGAGGTAGCAGGCCGCGGTGACCAGCGCGACGGTCCCGATCAGCACGCCGAAGCGGAGGGGATCGCCGCCGGCGCGGCCGGAAAACAGCAGCACGGCGGCGATCGCGCCCGGGCCGGCCATCAGCGGGATCGCCAGCGGGAAGGCGGCGAGGTCGTTGTAGTGCTCCTGCAGCGCCTGCTCCGCGGTCGAGGCCTTCCGCTCCATGCGCAGCTGGAAGATCATCTCGAAGGCGATCCAGAACAGCAGGATGCCGCCTGCGATCCGGAAGGCCGGCAGGGTGATGCCGAGCTGACGCAGCAGCCAGTCGCCGACCAGCGCGAAGCCCGCGAGCACGCAGAACGCGATGACGACGGCGCGGAGCGCGATCCGCCGGCGCGCGCTCGCGCTCGCCCCCGGCGTGAGCGCCAGGAACACCGGCGCGAGGCCAACCGGATCCATCGTCACGAGCAGGGTGACGAAGGCGGACGAGAAGAAATCGAGGAGCACGCGTGGATCCCGAGACGGCGCGGCGGGAGAGCCTCGGAAGCCTATCCACAGTCGCGGCGGCGCGAAAGAGCGGTGGGCGCCTGTCGTGTTTCCGCCATGCGCTCCGGGTCGCGCCCGTAACATATTGGCGTATATGAGGTTTTAGCGTCGCCGAATCGGCGGGCGAAGTTGGCGTCGGCGCGCGGAATCGTCTAGTTTGCGGCCGCAAGCAACGATCGAAAGCATTTCAATCTTGGCCGATCCTACCGATCCGACGTCCGGCGGCCCGTCCGACATCAAGCCGGTCTCCATCGCCGACGAGATGCGCCGCTCCTACCTCGACTACGCCATGAGCGTGATCGTGGCGCGCGCGCTGCCCGACGTGCGCGACGGCTTGAAGCCGGTGCACCGGCGCATCCTGTTCTCGATGAACGAGAACGGCTACTTCCCCGATCGGCCCTACCGCAAGTCGGCCCGCGTGGTCGGCGACGTCATCGGTAAGTATCACCCGCACGGCGACCAATCGATCTACTTCGCGCTCGTCCGCATGGCGCAGGAATTCTCGATGCGGCTGATGCTGGCGGACGGCCAGGGCAACTTCGGCTCGATCGACGGCGATATGCCGGCCGCCATGCGGTACACCGAGGTGCGGCTGGCGAAGCCCGCCATGGCGCTGCTGGCCGACATCGACGAGGACACGGTCGACTTCCAGGACAATTACGACGGCTCCGAGAAGGAGCCTTCGGTCCTGCCGGCGCAGTTCCCGAACCTGCTGGTCAACGGCGCGGGCGGCATCGCCGTTGGCATGGCGACCAACATCCCTCCCCACAATCTCGGCGAAGTGGTCGACGCCTGCGTGGCGCTGATCGAGAAGCCCGAGATGGAGGTCGAGGAGCTGCTCGAGATCGTCCCAGGGCCGGACTTCCCGACTTCGGGTCTGATCCTCGGCCGCGGCGGCATCCGCTCCGCCTACACCACCGGCCGCGGCTCGGTGATCATGCGCGGACGGGTCGAGGTCGAGACCGTGCGCAAGGAGCGCGAGGCTCTCATCGTCTCCGAGCTGCCCTACCAGGTGAACAAGGCGACGCTGGTCGAGAAGATCGCCGAGCTCGTGCGCGACAAGCGCGTCGAGGGCGTATCCGACCTCCGCGACGAGAGCGACCGCCAGGGCATGCGGATCGTGGTCGAGCTGAAGCGCGACGCGGTCGCCGACGTGGTGCTGAACCAGCTCTACCGGTTCTCCCAGCTGCAGGCGACGTTCGGCGTCAACATGGTGGCGCTCAACGGCGGCAAGCCCGAGCTGATGAACCTGCGCGACGTGCTCGTCGCCTTCCTCGCCTTCCGCGAGGAGGTGATCAGCCGCCGCACCAAGTTCCGCCTCAACAAGGCCCGCGACCGGGCGCATGTCTTGGTCGGCCTCGCGATCGCGGTCGCTAACATCGACGAGGTCATCCAGACGATCCGCACCGCGCCGGACCCGGCGACGGCGCGCGACCGCCTGATGGACCGCGACTGGCCCGCGATGGACGTCGCGCCGCTGATCGAGCTGATCGACGACCCGCGCCACAAGCTGGCGGCGGACGGCACCTACCGCCTGTCGTTCGAGCAGGCCCGCGCCATCCTCGAGCTGCGGCTCGCCCGCCTCACGGCGCTTGGCCGCGACGAGATCGCGGAAGAACTCGACAAGATCGCGGTCGAGATCGCCGACTACCTCGAGATCCTGCGCTCGCGCGAGCGGGTGCAGGCGATCGTGCGCGAGGAGCTGCTGGCCGCGAAGGCCCAGTTCGCCACGCCGCGGCGCACCGAGATCCTCGAATCCGACGCCGACTTCGAGGATGAGGACCTGATCCAGCGCGAGGACATGGTCGTGACCGTGTCCCACGCCGGCTACGTCAAGCGCGTGCCGCTCGCGACCTACCGGGCGCAGCGCCGCGGCGGCAAGGGCCGCTCCGGCATGTCGTTCCGCGAGGAGGACTTCGTCGCCCGGCTGTTCGTGGCGAACACCCACACGCCGGTGCTGTTCTTCTCGTCGCGCGGCCAGGTCTACAAGGAGAAGGTGTGGCGTCTGCCGCTCGCGGCTCCCCAGGCGCGCGGCAAGGCGCTGGTCAACATGCTGCCGCTCGAGCAGAGCGAGCGCATCACGACCATCATGCCGCTCACCGAGAACGAGTCGGAGTGGGCGAAGTACGACGTGATGTTCGCGACCTCGGGCGGCACCGTCCGGCGCAACAAGCTGTCCGACTTCGTCAACGTCAACCGCTCCGGCAAGATCGCCATGAAGCTCGACGAGGGCGAGGCGATCGTCGACGTGCAGATCTGCACCGAGGACGACGACGTGCTGCTGACGACGGCCGGCGGCCAGTGCATCCGCTTCCGGGTCGACGATGTGCGCGTGTTCAAGGGCCGCGATTCGGTCGGCGTCCGCGGCGTGACGCTGGCGAAGGACGACAAGGTCATCTCGCTGTCGATCCTGCGCCACTTCGAGGCGGAGCCGGCCGAGCGCCTGGCCTATCTCAAGCTCGCGAACGCCGTGCGGCGCGGCCAGGGCGAGAGCGCCACGGAGGACGCCCCCGCCGAGATCGACGAGGACGGCGGGGACGAGGACGTCCGGATTTCGCCGGAGCGCTACGCCGCCATGAGCGCGGCCGAGCAGATGATCCTCACCCTGTCGGAGAACGGCTACGGCAAGCGCTCGTCGTCGTTCGAGTACCGGGTCACCGGCCGCGGCGGCAAGGGCATCGTCGCGATGGTCACCAACGACCGCAACGGGCCGCTGGTCGCCTCGTTCCCGGTGGAGCACGCCGACCAGATCATGCTGGTCACGGACGCCGGCCAGCTGATCCGCTGCCCGGTCGAGGGCATCCGCCTCGCGGGCCGCTCGACGCAGGGGGTGATCGTGTTCAACACCGCCGAGGGCGAGCGCGTGGTCTCCGTCGAGCACATCGGCGAGGAGGAGACCGCCGAGGCCGGCGACGAGGGCGACGCCGGCGCGTGAGCGACGGGGTAAGAAAGGTTTAAGCTTAACTTCCGGTCATCGTTGTTCGGCGCATTCGTCCGTGACATCGTCCGGACGTCGGCCCGGTGGGGGAATGGCTACTCTAGGAAGCGGGAACGCTTCTACATCCTGGTTCAAATCCAGGCTGGGCCTCCAAGATCCAAAACGGCGCGTCGCAGGCTCTGCGACGCGCCGTTTTGCGTTTTCAGGATGAAGCCGCCCGGCCGCTCCCCAGGGGCCGGGCGTCCTCGCGCGCGTTCGGGACGAAGAGGGGCGGGATTTCGTCCAGACGCCGTTTCGCGGCGGGGGTCACCGCGCGAGGGGTTGGCTTTCGAGAGAGGTCGCTGCGTTCGGCTTCCCGCCGCGCATTGGCGTCGACGCGGTGGCGAGCACCGCCAGCGACAGCAGCGCGTAGAGCAGGGCGACGCCCGCGAGCGCCGTGCGGAGCCTTTGCGAACGCATCGTCGGTTCGGCGTTCATCACGACCTCCTCGATGTTTCGCCGGCGAGAATGGCGGCGGTCGACTGAACGTTTTCTGGGCCGGGCGTTCATGTCGCGTTCACCGGTTCGAAGCCGGCCGGGCTTGCCGTCCGGACCGCCAGCGCGGTAAGCACGGCGCGCAATCCGCCCTCGGGTTCACGTCGCCGGTCGCCCATGCCCCGCACCGCCTTCTACGCCGGCTCCTTCGACCCGGTGACCAACGGACACCTCGACGTGGTCGCGCGCGCGCTCACGCTCGCGGATCGGCTCGTCGTCGGGGTGGGGGTCCATGCCGGCAAGCAACCGATCTTCTCGGCTGACGAGCGCCGCGAGCTGATCGCGGCGACCTGCGGCCCGCTGGCCGAAACGGCGGGCGTCGCCCTGGAGATCGTCGCGTTCTCGGGCCTTGTCGTCGAGGCCGCGCGCGCGGCCGGCGCGACGCTGCTCGTCCGCGGGTTGCGGGACGCGACCGACTTCGATTACGAGATGCAGATGGCGGGCATGAACGGCGAGCTGGCGCCGGAGGTGCAGACCGTCTTCCTGCCGGCCGGCCCCGCGTCCCGCTTCATCACCGCCACGCTCGTCCGCCAGATCGCGGCCATGGGCGGCGACGTCTCGGCCTTCGCGCCGCCCGAGGTCGCGCGCCGGCTCGCCGATCGGTTCCGTTCATGAGCGCGCCGTCGCGCCGCTCGATCCTTCCGAGGACGCTGTCCATGAAGCTGCTGCTCGCACTCGCCTTCGCGTTCGGCCTCGCCGCCGTCGCGCCCGCCGCGGCGCAGACCGCGGCGCCGGCCAAGGCCGGGCCGTCGATCGTGCTCGAGACCACCAAGGGCGCGGTGACCATCCGCCTGCGGCCGGACCTCGCGCCCAAGCACGTCGAGCGCATCGTCAGGCTCGTGAACGAGAAGTTCTACGACGGCGTTCCGTTCCACCGCGTGATCGCGGGCTTCATGGCCCAGACCGGCGACCCGACCGGCACCGGCTCCGGCGGCTCGAAGTACCCCGACGTCGCGGCGGAGTTCTCCAAGGAGAGCTTCAAGCGCGGCGTGGTGGGCATGGCGCGCGCGGGGTCGCCCGACAGCGCCAACAGCCAGTTCTTCATCTGCTTCGCCGCGTCCCCCTGGCTGGACGGGCAGTACACGATCGTGGGCGAGGTCACGCAGGGCATGGACGTCGTCGACAAGCTCAAGAAGGGCTCGGGCGAAGGCGGCATGGTGTCGAGCCCGGACAAGGTGACCTCCGCCCGCCTCGTCGGCGCAGCGGGCTGATCCCCGCGCTCCGACCTCAACGACAACGAGAGGAACTGACATGAGCGATCCCGAGAACACGCTGGTTCTGGAGACGACCAAGGGCCGCGTCGTGGTGGCGCTGCGCCCCGATCTTGCGCCGGGCCACGTCGCCCGCGTGAAGGAGCTCGTCCGTCAGAAGTTCTACGACGGCGTGGTCTTCCACCGCGTGATCGACGGCTTCATGGCCCAGACCGGCGATCCCGAAGGCACCGGCCGCGGCGGTTCGGGCGTGAAGCTCAAGGCGGAGTTCTCCAAGGAGAAGCACGTCCGCGGCACGGTGTCGGCGGCCCGCTCCATGGACCCGAACTCGGCCGACAGCCAGTTCTTCTTCTGCTTCGAGGACGCGCCGTGGCTCGACGGCCAGTACTCGGTGTGGGGCCAGGTCACCGAGGGCATGGAGAACATCGACAAGATCAAGCGCGGCGAGCCGGTGATCGATCCCGACAAGATCGTGTCGATCAAGGTCGCCGCGGACGCCTGAGGAGGCTTCCGACGATGCTCTCGAAACTCCTGCTCGGGCTGCCGGTCCTTTTGGTCGGCGCGGGCGTCGCGCTGCAGAGCATCGTCAACTCCGGCCTCGCCCAGCGCATCGGCTCGCCGGTGGCGGCGAGCATGGTGTCGTTCTGGGTGGGGACCATCGCCCTCACCACGGCGTCCGTCGCCATGGGCGTGGTCGGCCCGGCCATCGCGAGCGCCCGCGACGTGGCGTTCGGCTGGTGGATCGGCGGCGGCCTGCTGGGCGCGGCCTTCATCGTCGTCGTCACCCTGTCGGTGCCGAAGCTCGGCGTCGCTGCGACGATCGCCTTCGTGATCGCGGGACAGTTGCTCTGCGCGGCGCTGCTCGACCATTTCGGCGCGCTCGGCGTGCCGGTGCAGCCGCTCAGCCTGCTGCGCATGGTCGGGATCGTCACGCTGTTCGTCGGCGCGCTGCTCGTGCGCCTGTTCTGAGCGCGGACGCCGGACCGCGATGGACGTCTCCCTGTTCGATTTCGATCTGCCGGAGGAGCTGATTGCGCTTCGGCCGGCGAACCCCCGCGACAGCGCGCGCTTGCTCGTCGTGCGTCCCGGCGGGACGCCGGAGCTCGAAGACCGGCTGATCTCCGACCTGCCTGACCTGCTCGCGCCCGGCGACGCGCTGGTCGTCAACGCCACGCGGGTGATCCCGGCGCGCCTCAGGGCCGTGCGGCTGCGGGGCGACAGCGCGGCCCGGGTCGAACTGCTGCTGCATCAGCGCCTCGACGGCGCGCGCTGGAAGGCCTTCGCGCGCCCCGCCAAGAAGCTGCTTCCAGGCGAGCGGGTGGTCGTGGGGGCGGAGGGCGGCGCCTGCCTGCTCGGCGCGCTGGCCGCGACCGTGGAATCCCGCGGGGAGGGCGGCGAGGTCACGCTCGCCTTCGATCTGTCGGGGCCTGATCTCGACCTCGCGATCGCCCGCGCCGGCGAGATGCCGCTGCCGCCCTACATTGAGGGCAAGCGCGCCACCGACGCCCGCGACGGCGAGGACTACCAGACGCTGTTCGCGCGCGAGCCCGGCGCGGTCGCGGCGCCTACCGCCGGCCTGCACTTCACGCCGCGCCTCACGCAAGCGCTCGACCGCCGCGGGGTCTCCCGCCACGAGACCGTGCTGCACGTCGGCGCGGGCACCTTCCTTCCCGTGAAGGTCGACGACACCGACGACCACCGCATGCATTTCGAGAACGGCGTGCTGGAAGCCGGAACCGCCGAGGCGCTGAACGCGGCGCGCGCCGCCGGCGGCCGGCTGGTCGCGGTCGGCACCACCTCGACGCGGCTGCTGGAGAGCGCGGTCGACCCCGACGGACGGCTTTCGGCGTTCGACGGCGCGACCGACATCTTCATCACGCCGGGCGTGCCCTTCCGGGCGGTGGACGCGCTGCTGACCAACTTCCACCTGCCGCGCTCAACGTTGATGATGCTGATCGCGGCCTTCGCCGGCCTCGACGTCGTCAAGCGCGCCTACGCCCACGCCATCGCCGAGCGCTACCGGTTCTACTCCTACGGCGACGCGTGCCTGTTCCTGCCGGAGGGCTCGTCGCGTCGATGAGCTCGAGCGGGGAGAAAAGCGCGCGTCATGCCCGCTTTCGCGGGCATCCACGACTTGGCCGGGCGTAGCGCGCCGGGCGGAAGTCGTGGATACCCGGCTGCGCCGGGCATGACGGCGGGCAGGCGACGACGTCGAGCCGAACACGAGCGTTGAAACGAGAGATGAGCGCCATCCCCTTCACCGTCTCCGCGACCGACGGCGCCGCCCGCACCGGCGCGCTCGTCTTTCCGCGGGGGGCGATCCGCACCCCGGCCTTCATGCCGGTCGGCACCGCCGCCACCGTCAAGGCGATGTACGCCGATCAGGTGCGCGACACCGGCGCGGACGTGGTGCTCGGCAACGTCTACCACCTGATGCTGCGGCCGGGCGCCGAGCGGGTGGCGGCGCTCGGCGGGCTCCATAAGTTCATGGGCTGGCAAGGCCCGATCCTCACCGACAGCGGCGGCTTCCAGGTGATGTCGCTCTCGGCGCTGCGGAAGCTCGACCCGGACGGCGTCACCTTCCGCTCCCACATCGACGGGTCGCAGCACCGGCTGACGCCCGAGCGATCGATCGAGATCCAGCGGCTGCTTGGCGCCGACGTCTCCATGCAGTTCGACGAATGCGTGCGGCTGCCGGCGACGCCGGAGGAGGTCGAACGCGCCATGCGGCTCTCGATCGCCTGGGGCGAGCGCTCGAAGGCCGCCTTCGGCGCGCCGGAGGGCAGGGCGCTTTTCGGCATCGTGCAGGGCGGCGACGTGGCGGAGCTGCGGAAGCAGTCGGCGCGCGCCCTGGTCGACATCGGCTTCGACGGCTACGCGATCGGCGGCCTTGCGGTCGGCGAGCCGCAGGCGACCATGCTCGCCATGCTGGAGGAGACCACGCCCGAACTGCCGGCGGATCGCCCGCGCTATCTGATGGGCGTCGGCTCGCCCGACGACCTGCTGAAGTCGGTCGCGCGCGGCGTCGACATGTTCGACTGCGTGATGCCGACCCGCGCCGGGCGCCACGGCCTCGCCTACACCCGCTTCGGCCGGATCAACCTCAAGAACGCCCGCCACGCCGACGATCCGCGTCCGCTCGACCCGGAAAGCGACTGCCCGGCCGCGCGCGACTACTCCCGCGCCTACCTCCACCATCTCGTAAAGACCGGCGAGATCCTCGGCATGATGCTGCTGACCTGGGCCAATGTGGCGTATTACCAGAGCCTGATGGCCGGGGCGCGCGCCGCGATCGCCGACGGGCGTTTCGCCGACTACGCGGCGGAGACGTCCAAAGTCTGGGCGGACGGCGATCCGGGTTCGTAAAATCGCGCCGGGTTCGTTATTGCACTGATATCCAGTTCGTTACCTTCTCAGGCTAGGTTCATGGATCGTAAGGCGCCGGGAAACTACTAACTTGTCCCGAGGTGATCGTTTGGCCACAACGTGCCTCCGCGTCGGTTTGAGGGGACTTTGATGAAGCGGGTCGAAGGCAAGGGATCAGGCGCGGTCGCGTTGACGCGCGTGCGGACCGAAATCCGCGCCGCGCTCGGGCTGCTGGCGTTCTTCAGCGTCGCCATCAACCTGCTTCTGCTCGTCCCGTCGCTCTACATGATGCAGGTCTACGACCGCGTCCTGCGCAGCGGCGTGGTGGAGACGCTGATCTACATCACGCTGATCGCCGCGGCGTCGATCGCGGTCTACGCCGCGCTCGAATCGCTCCGTCTGCGCACGCTCGCCCGCATCGGCGAGTGGATCGAGGACACGCTGTTCGAGCCGGTGTTCGCGGCGGCCATGGGGGCGGAGCGGGGGCTCGTGAAGTCGTCCAGCGGCGCCTACGAAGGCACGCCGTTCAACGACCTGCGCGCGGTGCGCTCGTTCCTGTCCGGGCCGACGCTGCCTTCGCTGTGCGACACGCCGTGGATGCCGCTGTTCCTGCTCGGCTGCACCATCATCCACCCCTATCTCGGCCTGCTGGGCCTGGTGTTCTCGGTCCTCATCATCGCGCTCGCGCTCGTCAACGACCGGGTGACCAAGCCCGCGACCGAGAAGGTCGCGCAGGGGCATCAGGAAGCGCAACGCGTGCTGGCGGAAGCCGCGCGCAACGTCGACACCGTCGCCGCCATGGGCCTCGGCCGGCCGCTCGCGCAGCGCGCCAGCCGTGCGAACGGCGCCTCGACCGCGCTGCTGGCGGAAGCGACCGACACCGGCACGGTGATGATCGGCGCCGGCAAGTTCCTGCGCGTGGTCGCCCAGATCGCGACGCTCGCGCTCGGCGCCTGGCTCTCGCTCGGCGGCCACATCACGCCCGGCGGCATGATCGCGAGCTCGATCCTGCTGTCGCGGGCGCTCGCCCCGCTCGACCAGTCGATCGCCGCCTGGCGCGGCCTGCAGCAGGCGGGCGCGGCCTGGAAGCGCATCTCGGAGCTGCTCGACGCCTCCGAGGCCATCGTCGAGGAGCCGATCGCCCTGCCGGAGCCCGAGGGGCGGCTGACGCTCGCCGGCGTCACCGTGATGGCGCCCGGCAACGAGCGCGCGATCCTCGCCGGCGTCTCGCTCAACGTCACGCCGGGCGAGACGCTCGCCTTCATCGGGCCGTCCGGCTCCGGCAAGAGCACGCTCTGCCGCGCGATCGTCGGCTCGCGCGCGGCGCACCGCGGGTCGGTGCGGCTCGACGGCGGCGACATCATGCACTGGCGCGACGACCAGCGCCGCCGCTACGTGGGCTATCTCTCGCAGGGCACCGAGCTGTTCTCGGGCCGCGTGCGCGACATCATCGCCCGCTTCGACGAGCCCGACGACGCCAAGGTGGTGGACGCGGCGAAGCTCGCGGGGTGCCACGCCCTGATCCAGGCGCTGCCCCAGGGCTACGACACCGTGCTCGTCAACGGCGGCGCGCCGCTCTCCGGCGGCCAGCGCCAGCGCGTCGCGCTCGCCCGCGCCGTCTACGGCGACGTGCGCATCGTGGTGCTCGACGAACCCAACGCCAGCCTCGACGGAGAGGGCGAGCGGGCGCTCGTCACCTGCATGGCCACGCTGAAGCAACGCGGCGTCACCGTCGTGCTCGTCACCCACAAGCCGGCGCTCGCCCAGCTCGCGGACCGCGTCGCGGTCATGCAGAACGGCCAGATCTCGCGGCTCGGGCCGCCGACCGAGGTGCTGCGCGAACTGATGGCGCCGGTGCCGAACGAGCCGCGGACCGCCGCGGCGGGAGCGGGACGATGAGCGAGACGCGGTCGCCCAAGCTCTCCGCGCGGCTGCGCGGCGTCACCTTCGCCGGCTGCGTCGTGGTGTTCGGCTTCATGGGCGGCTTCGCCGTGTGGGCCACGACCGCGCCGCTCGCGGCCGGCGCCGTGGTGCGCGGCATCGTCGGCCCCGAGGCCAGCCGCAAGGTCGTGCAGCATCTCGAGGGCGGCATCGTCGCCGAGATCCTCGTCAAGGAAGGCGACCTCGTGACGCGCGGCCAGCCGCTGCTGACGCTGGAGCGCGCACAGGCGCAGGCGTCCTACGGGCAGTACCGCAACACGCTGTCGCGCCGGCAGGCCGAGGCCGCCCGGCTCGCCGCCCAGCTCGCCAACGCCGAGACCATCGACTTTTCCGCCGCCTTTCAGGCCGACCCACACGATCCGACGCTCCCGGTCTTCATCGAAGGCCAGCGCGCGCTGTTCGAGACCACCCGGCGCGACCAGGCGGAGCGGCTGGAGCTGCTGAAGGCGCAGATCGGCAAGCTGCAGGCCCAGATCGACGGCAACAAGGATCGGATCGGCGGCACGCTCGCCCAGCGCGACCTGATCGACGTGGAGATCGCCGACACGCAGGGGCTGTTCGACAAGGGCCTCGCCCGGAAGCCTCAGATGCTGGCGCTGCAGCGCCGGCGGTCCGAGCTCGACACCGACGTCGCGGCCTTCAACGCCGACATCCGCCGCGCCGAGGCCGAGATCGTCGAGAAGCAGGTGACGCTCCGCAACGTCGTCACCCAGCACCTTAACGAGACCTCGACCGACCTCGCCAAGGCGCGCTCCGAGATCGCCGGCCTCGAGGCCCGCGTGTCGGCCGCGGGCGACATCCTCACGCGCACCTCGGTGATCGCGCCCGAGACCGGCTTCGTGCTGAACCTGCAGGCCAAGACGGTCGGCGGCGTGGTGCGGCCGGGCACGGAGATCCTCGAGATCGTCCCGACCGAGGGCGACCTCGTGATCGAGGGCAAGGTCACCCCGCAGGAAATCCGCAACATCGAGGCCGGCATGCCGGCGCGGGTGTCGTTCCTCACCTTCGCCCAGCGCGACATGCCGATGATCCCCGGCCACGTGCTGCAGGTCGCGGCCGACATCATGACCGACCCCCAGACGCGCGAGACCTACTACACCGCGAAGGTCACCGTGGACCGCGCGGCCTTCCTGGCCTACGCCCGGCCCGAGGACCTCAAGCCCGGCACGCCGGTCGAGGCCTATGTCGAGGCGAAGAAGCGGGTTGCGGCGGAGTATTTCCTCGACCCCATCGTGCATTCGTTCCGCCGCAGCTTCCGCGAGCAGTGATCGCGCGCGGCGCGTGAAGGTCGCCATGCGGTCAGACCGAGGCGACCCCGTGTAACGCGCGCCGCCGCCTGCTGCGCGGCGGAGACCAGGTCTTTCGCGGACGCTGTCGCGGGCGGTCTTCGCTCGGCCGCCGTTGCTCTCTTTGCCGCCGCCGTCGCCCAGATCTTGGTTTCGCCCGCGCGCGGCGGAACCTCGGACAGGCCTCGGCGGTTTGCCCTGTCTGGGGCAATGAGCCTGTCTCCGGCAGGCGGAAGGTGACGACCGTTGGCCATCTCCGACGACTTTGCGCAGCCGCTGCAGGTCACGGCCGGCAGCGAGCGGCTGACGCTCGCGCAGCGGCGCGGCGCGTCCATCGGCCGCCTGCTCGATTCCGGCGCCAAGGTCAGCATGATCGGCCTGTTCGTGATCGTGCTGTCGACCGCGCTCAAGTTCGCCGCCGAAATCCTGATGCCGATGACGCTCGCGCTGATCCTCGGCCTGCTGCTCGGCCCCGGCATCGGCCGCATCGAGAAGAAGGGCGTCCCGTCGACGCTCGCCGCGCTGATCGTGGTGTTGCTGCTGATCGCGCTGATCTATCTCGCGGCCTACGCCTTCTCGCTGCCGCTGCAGTCCTGGATCGACCGCGCTCCAGAGCTGTGGCGTGCGCTTCAGCTCAAGGTCATCGAGCTCCGCGCCACCTTCCTCCAGATCCAGCAGGTCTCGGAGTCGCTGGAGAAGGTCGCCAACATGGGCGACAGGCAGACGCCCAAGGTTGTGCTGGAGCACGCAGGGCTGCTGTCGAGCGCCGCGCTGTCCGCTCCGGCCCTGATCGGCCAGGCCGCCCTGTTCCTGTGCACTC
This sequence comes from Methylopila capsulata, assembly GCF_016907975.1. Taxonomy (GTDB): domain Bacteria; phylum Pseudomonadota; class Alphaproteobacteria; order Rhizobiales; family Methylopilaceae; genus Methylopila; species Methylopila capsulata. Next base: position 728,496 of record NZ_JAFBCY010000001.1, on the reverse strand, counting down.
TGTTCTTCTACCTCGCGACCCGCACCTCGATCCGGCAGGGCCTGCTCGGCCTCTGCCTCGGCCGCAAGGCCCGACTGACGGCGGGCCGCGTGATGCGGGACGTCGAAGCCCGGGTCTCGGACTATCTCGTCACCATCACCGTCATCAACGTCGCGCTCGGCCTCGCCACCACGCTGCTGATGTGGGCGCTCGGCCTGCCCAGCCCCTCGCTCTGGGGCGCGCTCGCCTTCGTGCTGAACTACGCGCCGTTCCTCGGCCCCGCGCTGCTGACGCTGATCCTCGCGGGCGTCAGCCTGGTGAGCTTCGACACCACGCTCGCAGCCATGGCGCCGCCGCTCACGTTCGTCCTGCTCACCTTCCTCGAGGGCAACATCCTGACCCCGATGGTGCTCGGCCATCGCTTCACCATCAACCCGCTGCTGGTCCTGCTGGCGCTGGCGTTCTGGCTGTGGCTGTGGGGGCCCGTGGGCGCCTTCCTCGCCGTGCCGCTGCTGGTGATCGCCCTCGTGCTGATGAAGCACCTGCTGCTGCCGCAGGTCGCGCTGAAGGAGGAGGCCGACCGCCGCGCGGTGCGCCGCTACCGCATCGTGCGCCGCCGCTCCAAGCGCGGCGGCGGCGTGGTCGGACGCCCGGCGCCGGCGGAGTGAGCGGAACGAAGCCCCCGCACGGCGGGTTAGCCCTGAGACGACCGTTCACAGGAGGACATCATGCCCGCAGGCCCGAACGTCCCGAACCCGCCCATGCCCGGCGAGCCCGTGCGCCCGCCGATCCCGGACGAGGTCCCGGTGCAGGATCCGGACGTCGTTCCGAACCCCGAGCCCTCGATCGACCCCTCGATCGACGACGAGCCGATCTCGCCGCCCGAGCCGCCGATGATCGAACCGCCGATGTGAAGGGCGGCCATAAGGGCTGACTTGGTGAGCGCGCTGGGACTCGAACCCAGGACCTACAGATTAAAAGTCCGTTGCTCTACCAACTGAGCTACGCGCTCGCGACCGGCATGCGGCGCGGCGCGGACACTAGTTGGGGGGCGCGGCGCTTTCAAGCGGGTTTCGCGGGAGCGCGCTTCGCGCGCGTTCGGGCCCTCGGAACGCCGGGCTCCTGAAGGCGCTCGATCATCTCGCGGCGTTCGGCCTCGGAGGGAAAGGCGCGGGCCGGGGCGATCTGGAAGAGCTGGTCGGACTGATAGAGCAGAACCATGCCGTCGCGCTCCAGCCAGGCGCAGTAGTCGCCCCACGCGAAGTCCGACACGCCATGCGGGCCGCGCGACACAATCCGCGTCGCGTCCCATGACATCTCGTTCTCTCCGCCGAGGTTCTTCTGTTGCGCGAAGGTCCTGCGGGCGGCGAGCGGGATGGTCACGAAGTAGGCGAGGATTTGCGCGCCCACGACAACGGCCAGCAGAAGCAGGGGTAGGCGCCTGACGCTGAACCACGCGCCGGAGGCGTCCGGGTCCGGCGGGAGGATCAGCCCCATCAGGCTGAAAAACGCCAGCACGACGATCGACCAGAACAGCCAGGGGGAGGGACGGCGGATCGCGTTCATGAAATGAACGCGCATGGCCGCGGTCAGGTCCTGCTCGGTCAGGCGCATGCGAATCGAGGTCGTCAACCGGTCGTCTCCGTCTCATTTCCCCGCCGGACGACGAATCGGTGGCCGCTCCCGTCGGGCTCGCTCGAAAGCAGATCATCGCCGGTTTCGCGCAGGAAGTTGGGCACGTCGAGGGTCGCGAGCGGGTCGTCGGTCAGCGCCATCACCGTCGCGCCGGGGGGCATGCCGAGCAACGCCTTCCGCAGCCGAAGCACCGGAAGGGGGCAGCGCAGCCCCCGCAGATCGAGCGTCGTCGGGGCGCTCACCGGCGACCCCGCCCGACGGGACGGTTCCATGGTGCGGCGCGGCGCCGGACGGATTTCACTTCACGGCTTTGCAAGGGCTGCGCGCGGCCAAGGCAAGTTGTTAAAAACACTTGATTTTTCTTCTCGCGGTCGGTTGGGCGGCGTTTGACATTCGACCTATTCAAATCCTAAATTGACGTCATCGGCCGGCGGATGTCGGGCCTTTGATCTCGTCGGCGGCTGGAGAGCGGTCGGCTCATGAGGGAGGATGCTTCCCAGATGATCGGCGAATTTTCGCGGCGCCAGTTCCTACGGACGGCGGGCGCGGGCGTTGCCGGGACCACTCTCGGAGCCATGGGGTTCGGCGGCGCCGAACAGGCCATGGCGCAAGCGGTGCGGCCGTTCAAGCTGGCCCGCACCACCGAGACCCGCAACATCTGCCCCTACTGCTCCGTGGCCTGCGGCGTCATCCTGTACAGCCTCGGCGACAGGTCCAAGAACACCCACGCGTCGCTCCTGCATGTGGAGGGCGACCCGGACCATCCGACGAACCGCGGCACGCTCTGCCCCAAGGGAGCGGCGCTGCTGGACTTCGTGCATGCGGACACGCGGCTGAAGTACCCGATGCACCGCAAGCCCGGCTCGGAGACCTTCGAGCGGGTGACGTGGGACTTCGCGCTCGACCGCATCGCGCGCCTGATGAAGGACGACCGCGACAAGAACTTCCAGACCACCAGCAAGGACGGCGTCACCGTCAACCGCTGGACCTCGGTCGGGTTCCTGGCGGCCTCCGCCACCACCAACGAGACGGGAACGCTGACCTACAAGGTCATCCGCTCCCTCGGCGTCCTGCCCTTCGACAACCAGGCGCGCGTCTGACACGGACCGACGGTGGCGAGTCTCGCCCCAACATTCGGTCGCGGCGCCATGACGAACGCATGGGGCGACATCAAATACGCGGACCTCGTGGTCGTCATGGGCGGCAACGCCGCTGAGGCGCATCCGTGCGGCTTCAAATGGGTCACCGAGGCCAAGGCCAACCGCGGCGCCAAGCTGATCGTCGTCGACCCGCGCTTCACGCGGACCGCCTCGGTCGCCGACTTCTATTGCCCGATCCGGCCCGGCACCGACATCGCCTTCCTCGGCGGCGTCATCAACTACCTGCTGTCGAACGACAAGATCCAGCACGAGTACGTCAAGGCCTTCACCAACGCCTCCTACCTGGTGAAGCCGGAGTTCGGCTGGGCCGAGGGCCTGTTCACCGGCTACAACGAAGAGAAGCGCGACTACGACCGCTCGTCCTGGGACTACCAGATGGACGAGCAGGGCTACGCCAAGGTCGACCCGACCCTGCAGGACCCGCGCTGCGTGTTCCAGCTGATGAAGCAGCATTTCGCGGTCTACACGCCCGAGATGGTGGAGAAGATCTGCGGTTCGCCCAAGGACAAGTTCCTGAAGGTGGCCGAGATGATGTCCGAGTGCTCGACGCCGACGAAGACCATGACGTCGATGTACGCGCTCGGCTGGACCCAGCATTCGAAGGGCGCGCAGAACATCCGCGGCATGGCGATGATCCAGCTGCTGCTGGGCAACATCGGCGTGCGCGGCGGCGGCATGAACGCGCTCCGCGGCCACTCCAACATCCAGGGTCTCACTGACCTCGGCCTGCTGTCGAACTCGCTCCCCGGCTACATGAACCTGCCGACGGAGAAGGAGCCCGACTTCAACGCCTACATGTCGACCCGCGGCTTCAAGCCGCTGCGTCCCGGCCAGACCAGCTTCTGGCAGAACTACAAGAAGTTCTTCGTCTCGTTCCAAAAGTCCATGTGGGGCGACAAGGCCACGGCGGAGAACAACTGGGCCTTCGACTGGCTGCCAAAGCTCGACGTCACCTACGACGTGCTGCGCACGTTCGAGCTCATGAACCAGGGCAAGATCACCGGCTACTTCTGCCAGGGGTTCAACCCGCTGATGACCTTCCCCAACCGGGCGAAGATCACGGCCGGCCTCTCCAAGCTGAAGTTCCTGGTGACGATGGACCCGCTCGACACCGAGACCTCGCGGTTCTGGGAGAACCACGGCGAGTTCAACGACGTGAAAAGCGCGGACATCCAGACCGAGGTGTTCCAGCTGCCGACCAGCTGCTTCGCCGAGGACGAGGGTTCGATCGTGAACTCCGGCCGCTGGCTGCAGTGGCACAACGCGGCGGTCTCGCCTCCGGGCGAGGCCAAGGCCGACACCTGGATCATGGCCGGCCTGCACCTGCGGATAAAGGAGCTCTACCTCAAGGAGGGCGGCGCCTTCCCGGACCCGATCGTCAACCTGCGGTGGCCCTATGGCCAGCCGGAGGAGCCGGCGGCCGAGGAGCTCGCCAAGGAGATGAACGGCACGGCGCTCGCCGACGTGACCGATCCGAACGACCCGACCAAGGTGCTGGTGGCGAAGGGCAAGCTGCTCGACAGCTTCGGCCAGATGAAGGACGACGGCTCGACCGCCTCGTTCTGCTGGATCTACTCCGGCTGCTACACCGAGGCCGGCAACCAGATGTCGCGGCGCGACACCGCGGATCCGGCCGACACCGGGCTTGCGCCGAAATGGGCCTGGGCCTGGCCGCTCAACCGGCGGATCCTCTACAACCGCGCCTCGTCGGACGTGAACGGCAAGCCGTGGGATCCGTCGCGCAAGCTGGTCTGGTGGACCGGCGAGCGCTGGGGCGGCTACGACGTGCCGGACTACGGCCCGACGGTGAAGCCGGAAGCGTCGGTCGGGCCGTTCATCATGAACCCCGAGGGCGTGGCGCGGCTGTTCACCCGCGGCATGATGCGCGACGGGCCGTTCCCGTCGCACTACGAGCCGTTCGAGGCGCCGGTGGCGAACGCCATCGCGCCGAAGATCCGCGGCAATCCCGCCTCGCGCATCTTCAAGGCCGACCTCGAGGCGCTGGGGAACGCGGACGCGTTCCCGTACGTCGCGACCAGCTATCGCCTGACCGAGCACTTCCACCAGTGGACCAAGCACGTCTGGGTCAACGCGGTGCTGCAGCCCGAGTTCTTCGTCGAGATCTCGGAGCAGCTCGCCAAGGAGAAGGGCATCGAGAAGGGCGGCTGGGTGCGGGTGTGGTCGAACCGCGGGTCGATCAAGGCCAAGGCGGTCGTCACCAAGCGCATCAAGCCGCTGATGGTCGACGGGCGGCCGGTCCACGTGGTCGGCATCCCGCAGCACTGGGGCTTCATGGGCAAGACCAAGAAGGGCTACAACCCGAACTCGCTGACCCCCTTCGTCGGCGACGCCAACATCGAGACGCCTGAGTACAAGGCGTTCCTGGTCAACATCGAGCCGACCTCGGCTCCGGCGTCGGCATAAGGGAGGGCTGACACTATGGCTTCGTATCAGTCCCTCGACATCAAACGCCGCTCCGCCTCCACCTCGACCCCGCCGGCCGTTCGGTCGACGGGGCTCGAGGTGGCGAAGCTGATCGACGTGTCGAAATGCATCGGCTGCAAGGCCTGCCAGTCCGCCTGCCTCGAGTGGAACAACCTGCGCGAGGAGGTGGGCGTCAACACCGGCGTCTACGACAACCCGCACGACCTGACGGCGAACAGCTGGACGCTGATGCGCTTCAGCGAATGGGACAATCCGGACACCGGCAACTTCGAGTGGCTGATCCGCAAGGACGGCTGCATGCATTGCGCCGATCCCGGCTGCCTCAAAGCCTGCCCGTCGCCGGGGGCGATCGTCCAGTACACGAACGGCATCGTCGACTTCGTGTCGGAGAACTGCATCGGCTGCGCCTACTGCGTGAAGGGCTGCCCCTTCAACATCCCGCGCATCAGCCAGGTCGACCGCAAGGCCTACAAGTGCACCCTGTGCTCCGACCGCGTCGCGGTCGGCCAGGGCCCGGCCTGCGCCAAGGCCTGTCCGACGGCCGCCATCATGTTCGGCACCAAGGACGACATGAAGGAGCAGGCGGACCGCCGCATCACCGACCTCAAGTCCCGCGGCTTCGCCAACGCGGGTCTCTACGATCCGGCCGGCGTCGGCGGCACGCATGTGATGTACGTGCTGCACCACCTCGACAAGCCGGAGATCTACGCCGGCCTGCCGAAGGATCCGCAGATCAGCCCGCTGGTCTCGGCCTGGAAGGGGACGGGCAAGATCCTCGCGCTCGGCGCGCTGGCCTTCGCGGCCGTCGGCGCGTTCTTCCACCACACCGTTGTGGGGCCGAACCGGGTGTCTGAGACGGACGAGGAGAACGCCGCGGATCTTGCGGAGGAGGGCGCTCGGTCCGGCCCGACGCCTGAGACGAGGACGCTCTGATGGCCGTCGAGATCGAACGTCGTCCCATCATGGTCGAGCGGACGGAGGTCCGGCGCTACGGGGCCTCCGCCCGCGTCAACCACTGGATCACCGCCGCCACCTTCACCCTGCTCGCTCTGAGCGGGTTGGCGCTGTTCCATCCGAGCCTGTTCTTCCTCACCGACCTGTTCGGCGGCGGGGCGAACACCCGGGCGTTCCACCCCTGGCTCGGCGTGGTGCTGATCGCGAGCTTCGCGATCCTGTTCGTTCGATTCTGGAGCCACAACCTCTGGAACCGCGACGACACTCAATGGACTAAGCAGATCGGCGACGTGGTGAAGGGCGAGGAGGAGAAGCTCCCCGAACTCGGCAAATACAACGCCGGCCAGAAAATGGTGTTCTGGGGCACTGCGCTGCTCATCGTGGTGCTGTTCGCCACCGGCCTCGTGATCTGGGACGAGTACTTCCACGGGCTCGTCAGCATCGGCACGAACCGTCTTGCGGCGCTGGTGCACTCGCTCGCGGCGATCGCGGCGATCCTGCTGATCATCGTGCACGTCTACGCCGGCATCTGGGTCAAGGGGTCGATCCGCGGCATGACCGAAGGCCGCGTCACCGGCGGCTGGGCCTGGCGTCATCACCGCAAGTGGCTGCGGCAGGAAGCCAAGGGCGAAACCCACGACTGAGCTGGTCGCGCCATCGCTGAATGCAAAGCGGCCGGACCTCGACGAGGTCCGGCCGCTCAAGCCTCAGGGCCGCTCAACGATGAGCGGCGGACGTGACGTCCGGCTTAGAGACCGAACGGGTAGTCGCGATGGGCGTGATAGAGCGCGCGGCCCTGCTCTTCGAAGAAGGCCTCGAACTCGCTGACGAAGCGGGACAGGAAGCCGCCGAAGGCGGAGCCGGAGAACGTATCGACGAGAATGGCGGTCATGGTCTGCACCTCGGTTTGGGACGTTTGCCGCGTCCGGTGAACTCGATGCTTGGTATTTGGCATACCAGTGCGCCGTATTAAACCTTCGTCTAAGCATGGCTGATGCGTGCGCGGTGCACGTCGCGCCTGAGGCCCGGCGTCCTGGGCTCGGCCGCCTCGACGCGTCGACCGCGAGATCCGGCGCGGAAGCCTGCTCTCCGAGCACGATCGCCTCTTCCAATCCCCCTGCGTGATAGCATCCCCTGTCGCCTGCGTTTCGGAGTGTCCCATGGCCGGTCCCGCCTCCATCGAACCGACGCCGATCGACGTCGGCGCGGTCGCGAAGCCCGACTTCGCGGTCGCGCCCGATCTGGCGCGGCTGTTCGCCGACCGCGTCGCGCGTTTCGAGACGCTGGCGCCGGGCCATCCGCTCGACGCCTACCTGCGGTTCCTCGCCGGGATCGCGCGGGCGCAGCATGACGTCGCGGCCGATCTGCCGGAGCCGAAGCTGCCTGCGGGAGACGCGCTCGACCGCGCCTTCGAGTTCGGCATGCCGCCGATCGACCGCGCGCGCTTCGACGTGGACGAGGCGGCGCATGCGACGCTGGAGCGGCTGGTCGCTGCGGTCGCCACCCTGCCGATGCCGGAGCAGGCGGCCGCCGCCCGCCGGCGCATCGCCGACGGCGACCGGGCGTTCCGGGAGCGCCTGCTGGTGGACGTGATCGAGACCGCGACCTCGCTCGAGACGCTGGCCGAACATGTCTTCGCCGCCGCCGCGCTGCAGGTTCATTTCGCCCGGCTCGCGTCCCGTCTGGACGTCGCTCGGCTGCAGTCGGTCGGCGTCGGCGCCTGCCCCGCCTGTGGCGGCCCGCCGGTCGCGAGCCTCGTGGTCGGCTGGTCGAGCGCGCACGGTTCGCGCTACGTCGCCTGCAGCCTCTGCGGCACGCTCTGGAACCACGTCCGCATCAAATGCGTGGCCTGCGACGCGACCGACAAGATCTCGTACCACGCACTGTCCGAGGACGGCGAAACGCTGGCCGACGCGCAAGGCGAGGCCCCGACCGGACGGGCGCGCAAGGACGAAGCGACCGCCAAGGCCGAGTGTTGCGACGCGTGCGGGCTCTATCTGAAGATATTCCATCAACATCTTGATCCCGCGATGGATCCGGTGGCGGACGACGTCGCCACGTTGGGCCTTGACCTTAAGGTCCGGGAAGCGGGCTGGGCGCGGGCGGCGTTCAACCCCTATCTTCTGGGGTACTGATCGATTCCGTCAGGACGCGCCGACCGCATGGACGACAGCCCTTCCGCCCGCCCGCCGTTCCCCGCCGTCGACCGCGTCCTCGCGGCGCCGCAGGCGGCCGTCGCGATCGAGCGCTACGGGCGCGTGGCGACGGTCGCCGCGGTCCGCGCGAGCCTCGCCGCGGCGCGGTCCGCCTGGCTCGCGGGCGCGGCGGTGGACGTGTCCGTGGAGCGGATCGCGATTGTCGCGACGGCGCGGCTGGAGGCGGACGACGCGCCGAGCCAGCGGCGCGTGCTGAACCTGACGGGCACGGTGCTGCACACCAATCTCGGCCGCGCGCTGCTGAGCGAGGAGGCGATCGCCGCCGTCACCGCCGCCATGCGCTCCCCGACCGCGCTCGAGTTCGACGTCGCCACCGGCCAGCGCGGCGAGCGCGACGACCACGTGCGGGGGCTGCTGCGCGAGTTGACCGGAGCGGAGGACGCCGTCGCCGTCAACAACAACGCCGCCGCCGTGCTGCTGACGCTGAACTCGCTGAGCGAAGGCCGGGAGACGATCGTCTCGCGCGGCGAGCTGATCGAGATCGGCGGCTCCTTCCGCATGCCCTCCATCATGGCGCGCGCGGGCTGTCGGCTGGTCGAGGTGGGAACCACCAACCGCACCCATCTTGCCGACTATGCCGAGGCGATCGGTCCCGACACCGCCCTGCTGATGAAGGTCCACCCCTCGAACTACCGCGTGGAAGGCTTCACCAAGGAGGTCGCCGCGAAGGAGCTCGCGCCGCTGGCGCGCGAGCGCCAGCTGCCGCTGGTCGACGACCTCGGCTCGGGCGTGCTGGTGGACCTCTCGGCCTACGGCCTGCAGCGCGAGCGCACGGTTCAAGAGGCGGTGGCGGACGGCGGCGACCTCGTCACCTTCTCCGGCGACAAGCTGCTCGGCGGCCCTCAGGCCGGGCTCGTCGTCGGCCGGGCCGATCTCGTGAAGCGGCTCGCGAAGAACCACCTGAAGCGCGCGCTGCGGCTGGACAAGCTTCGGCTCGCCGCGCTCGAGGCCACGCTGAAGCTCTACCGCGATCCTGACCGTCTCGCGCGGCGGCTGCCCACGCTCGCGCTGCTGACGCGGCCCGCCGATGCGCTCAAGACCCTCGCCGCGCGGTTCGCGCCGGCGCTCGCGCGCGCGGTCGGCCCCGCGTTCGCGGTCGCGGTGGTCGACGCCGAGAGCCAGATCGGTTCGGGCGCGCTGCCGCTCGCGGCGATCCCGAGCGGCGGTCTCGCGGTGTCCGCGAGCGAGGGCAAGCGCGCCGGCTCGGCGCTGACCGAGCTCGCGGCGGCGTTTCGCGCGCTGTCGGTCCCTGTGATCGGCCGCATCGCCGACGATCGCCTGATCTTCGATCTGCGTGGCCTCGACGACGAGGCCGTGTTCGACGCCATGCTGGCGGAACTCGCCTCAGCGCGAGAAGGAGCCGCCGCGTGAGCTGGATCGATCGCATCAAGGCGCGTTTCGCGCCTCCGCCGCCGCCGAAGACCGTGGAGGAGCGCCTGTCGCAGGCGTTCGAGGCCGCGCAGGCCGACGACCATGGCGCGGCCGTCGCCCTCTGGCGCGTGCTGGCCGATGAGGGCGTGGCGCGGGCGCAGAGCAATCTCGGCGCCTGCTACGCGGAAGGGCTCGGCGTGGCGCGCGATCCTGCGGCGGCGGCGGAGTGGTTCGCGAAGGCGGCGCGCGCGGGCGACGCCGTCGGTCGGCGCAATCTCGCGGCCCTTCACTTCAAGGGCGAGGGCGTCCCCCAGGACGACGCCGCGGCGCTCGCGCTCTACGGCCAGGCCGCCGAGCAGGACGACCCCGCAGCCCAGGACATGCTGAGCTGGATGCTGCTGGAGGGGCAGGGCGCCCCGCAGGATCTCGCCGGAGCGCGCCACTGGGCGCTGGCCGCGGCGGAGAACGGCGTGGCGAGCGCCATGACGCGGCTCGGCCTGATGGCGAACAACGCGCTCGGGATGGAGCGCAACAAGACGGAGGCCGCCAGCTGGTGGGCCGAGGCCGCCCGACGGGGCGATGCGGACGGGCAGGCGATGCTGGGGGCCGCGCTGCATCTCGGCCAGGGTGTGGCGAAGGACGACGCGGCGGCGCTCGGCTGGCTGCTCAGGGCCGAAGCCGGCGGCAGCGGATTGGCGACGCCCTTCCTGGGCGCGGTCCGCGCCGCCCTGACCGACGACGAGGCCCGCCGGGCCGAGGCCTCCGCCCACGCGCCCATGGACGCGCCGTCGAGGTGATCGTCGGCGCGGCCGGGCACATCGACCACGGCAAGTCGGCCCTGGTGCGGGCGCTGACCGGCGTCGACACCGACCGGCTGAAGGAGGAGAAGGCCCGCGGCATCTCCATCGACCTCGGCTTCGCCTATCTGCCGCGGCCGGACGGCGCGACGCTCGGCTTCGTGGACGTTCCCGGCCATGAGCGCTTCGTCCGCAACATGCTGGCGGGCGCCAGCGGGATCGACTTCGTGCTGCTGGTGGTGGCGGCGGACGACGGACCGATGCCGCAGACCCGGGAGCACCTCGCCATCGTCGACATGCTCGGCGTCTCGCGCGGCGCCGTGGCCCTCACCAAGGTCGATCTCGTCGACGACGACCGCCGGCTCGAGGCCGAGATCGAGGTCGCCGCGCTGCTGTCGGGGACGAGGCTGGACGGCGCGGCCGTGGTCCCGGTCTCGACCGTGACGGGCGAGGGGATCGCGTCGCTGCTCGCGCTGTTGGACGCGGCCCGCGCGGAGACGCCCGAGCGGCCCGCGGCGGGCCGGTTCCGCATGTCGATCGACCGCAGCTTCACGCTGCCCGGCGCCGGCACGGTGGTGACCGGCGCCGTGCGCGACGGCGTGGTGCGGGTGGGCGACGCGGTGGTCGTCTCGCCCCAGGGGCTGGAGGCGCGCGTGCGCGCGATCCACGCGCAGAACCAGCCGGCGGAGGAGGGGCGGCCGGGCGAGCGCTGCGCGCTCAACCTTGTCGGTCCCGGCGTGACGAAGGACGCGATGTCTCGCGGCGACGTCGTCCAGGCGGCGGAGCTGCACGCGCCGACCGATCGGCTCGACGTGGAGCTGACCCTGCTGTCGACCGAGCCGCGTCCGCTCGTGGCCTGGAGCCCGGCGCGGCTGCACCACGGCGCGGCCGAGATCGCCGCCCGCGTGGTCCCGATCGACGGCGACGCCATTCCGCCGGGCGCGACGGCGCGCGCGCAGCTGGTCCTGGACCGGCCGCTTGCCGCGATCGCCCTCGACCGTTTCGTGCTGCGCGACGTCGGCGGCGCCCGCACCATCGCCGGCGGGCGCATCCTGGACCTGCGGGGGCCGTCGCGGCGGCGGCGGTCGCCGGAGCGGACGGCGCAGCTGGAGGCGCTCGCCCACGACGACCACGGCCATGCGCTCGCGGCCCTCCTCGCCGCGCCCCCGCAGGCCGTCGACCTCGACGCCTTCGCCCGCGACCGCAACGCGCCCGCCGGAGAGATGGCGGCCGTCGTCGCGCGGCTCGGCCTCGTGCGCCTGCCCGCGGGCAGGGGGCGAACCGTCGCCGTGGCGGGCGAGGCCTGGCGCGCCTTCGCGGCCTCCGTCGCCGAGACCCTTGCGGCCTATCACGCCGACAATCCGGATCTGCAGGGCATGGGGGCGGAGCGGCTGCGCCTCGCGGCCGAGCCGCGGCTGCCGGCGCCGGCGTTCCTCGCCGCGCTCGCCGCGCTTCAGCGCGCGGGCGCGGTGGCGGTGGAGGGCGCCTGGACGCGGCTGCCGGGCCACGTCGTCCGGCTCGCGCCCGTCGACGACGAGTTGTGGGAGGCGATCGCGCCGCGGCTCGCCGGCGACCTGCGGTTCCGCCCTCCGCGGGTGCGCGACCTCGGCGCGGAGCTTGGGGAGAGCGAGGCGGACGTCCGCCGCGTGCTCAAGCTCGTCGGCCGTCTCGGCCGCGTGGACGAGATCGCCCACGACCACTTCTTCCTGCGCGAGACGACCGCCGAGATGGTCGACGTGGCGGAGACTGCCGCGGCCGACGACCCGGCGGGCGTCCTCACCGCCGCACGTTTCCGCGACAGGCTCGACAACGGGCGCAAGGTCGCCATACAGATTCTCGAGTTCTTCGACCGCCACGGCGTCACCATCCGCCGCGGCGACGAACGGCGCATCAACCGCCGCCGCCGCGACCTGTTCCGCCGCAAGGACGTGACGGAGCAAAGCGAGGCGTGAACGCGTCACGGAGGAGAAGCGTCCCCGGTGGGGCGGCCGGCCTTCAAAGCCGGAGGGGGCCGTCAGCCGGTCTCCGGTGGGTTCGACTCCCACTCTCTTCCACCAGCAGCCCCTAGTCGCTGAGCCTTCAAGACGCCGGCCTTCGCCACCGGCGGCTCCGTCTCCGGTCCCGGCGGCCCCCGCTCCGACGAAATCATGGCCCGCCTGTCCAACGGCGAGTTCGTCGTAAACGCGCAGGCCACGAAAGAGCACCGGCCGATGCTCGACGCGATCAACTCGGGCATGGTCCCGAGGTTCGCGGACGGCGGCTACGTGGGCCGTGCGGATCGAAGGGCCTGATGGGCGGGAAGGCCGGCGGCAGCACCGTCAACATGGGGGATATCAACTTCACCATGCCGTCTTCGTCCGGCGACCCAAGAAGGACACCGCTTTCGGCAAGCAGACCGCACAGATGGTTCGCGACGCCTTGCGCTCGGAAATCGCCGATTGGTACATGCAGGAGCGACGCCCCGGCGGCATGATCGCCGACGATGCCTATTGATCATCAACAGCGTTCGATACTTTGACAATATTATTTAATCTTATAGCCCGACAGCCACCTATTCAAAAAATAGACGATAGATAAAAATGCGAAAATCATCGAAATTTGAATGTAGTCAATAGCTTCCGCTGGGCGGTAAAGCCATACGTAGACACTAGCAGCGCACAACATTACCAATATTAATGACAATAGGCCGCGCGCTGAAAATACGTGCTCGCTCCTTATGGTATCTGATTTAGACCATTTCGAGCGACCGATCAGAAACGAGCCTGCCAACCAAAGCAATATAAGGGCGATAAAAGGCACCCATTGCCAAAATATATCTATATAGATATTAGTGACCATACTATAATTCCCTAATAAAAATCAGTAAAAAGTAGAGCATGTTGATCCGCGTCATGATCTACTAGGGCCGATAAGTTAAGCGCGGGAGCGACCGGCGACGCCGCGAAATCAAATGCACGGCGCACCTCTCTCGCCAGTGTTGTCCGCGAACGACACCCCGAGCTTCGCGCGCAATTCCTCTATTCGGGAGCGCCGCTGCTCGGGCTCCTGGGGCTCGCTGGCTACGGGAGGATCGCGAGGCCGATCTTCGGCATCGGTCCTTCTCATCGCCTCGCGGCCGGCGTGCTCCCGCGCTTGGCGCTCTCGCCACTCTCTCTCCCCTTGGTCAACATTTGCGAACGATACGCCGAGCTTCGTGCGAAGTTCCTCTATTCGGGAGGGTCGCTCCCCTTGCTCCACGTGCTTCGTCACTGAGGAGCCCAGCTTGCGAAGCCGATCTTCAGCATCCTTGCGCGCCTTAGCGATCCGCTCAGCTAGTTCTCGGGCTTCGCGTTCTTTTTGCTCACGGATAATCTGCATGCGGGTCTGGTTCCCCGCCTCCCGCCACCGCTCAATTTCATCCTGCGCGCGCCGCGCCTTTAGCTCGCTCTCGGACAGCCGGCGATCCGCCATATCGCGTTGCAGCTTCGCAAGCTCTTTCGCCGTGTACCCGGTCACGCCCGTGGTGCTCGTCTGCGCGAGGCCGGCCGAATGCCGCGTGACGCCTCGGTTCTTCTGATGCCACGCGAGCCATGTCGCGTAGGCCTGATCCTCGCTGATGCCCTTCTTGCGCGCGTTGCGCCTGATCCAGCGCTGGGCATTGCTATACGGCATCGGAACGCCGGTGGCGTCCATGTGCTCTTTGTTGGCTTGCACCGCCACTGCAATGCCGATTACGGCGAACACGATCCCGATGATGGTTTCGATCATAATGCGCCCTTCGCCCTGTCCGCGAGGATTAGGGTAGTCTCAGACCGCGGCGCTCGCCAAGATTGTAGAAAGCGAAGAACGATGAAACTTCCCTACATTCGGCCGTCCACCGAGGAGGAGAAGATCAGGCGTCGCGAACTTGACGAGCACATGAAAAGCCGACCGCTCTCCCCTTGCATCGATCAGACACCAGAGGACATCGAACGCTACTACAGGACTGAGCCCGAGGGCTCACTGGCGGCCGTAAGACACACGCAGTACCACACCCTTCAGTACGTCCTCACCACGATCAGGGATCGCCGGCCGGGAGGTCGGATTGGGATCGAGGGTGCCGGTGATTTTTACATGAGAAGCGGCAAGAACTGCTTCCACCCCACCGGGCAGACCAAGCTCGTGGTCCCGACTGCGCCGTGAAGGCGTGGGCAGAAGCAAACCCGCGCGGGCTCCGGGGCGTGAGCATCTATCGGTGGGAGGATCGTCCCTTCCAGCCGAAGGAGTAGCGCTTGGCCGAGGGTGATAAACCGTGTATACCGCCGGTCACCGGGCAGGGCTGAAACGCTTGATTTTCTTGGAGTTGAGGGTGCAGTTTTTCGCGTCCCACTCTCTTCCACCAGCAGCCACGAGAGGCCCTAGTCGATGACCGGTCTGGACCGGCCTTACGCCCTCGCCGCGCTCGAGCGGACGGCGCTTGCGGCCGACGCGGAGGAGAAGCGGTTCCGCGCCAGCGTGGCGGAGGAGACCACGCGTCGCGAGACCGCGCGGCGCCGCGCGTTTCGCCGGTATGCCTTCCTCAAGGCGCTCGTCGACGCCGACGTCGCGGCGCCGGACCGCGAGGCGTCCCACCTCGCGCAGCGCGCGGCCGCGGCGGCCGAGCTTGAGTGGGAGGAGATCGACGAGGCCCGCAAGCCGGTGCTGGACGCGCTGACGGCGCTGGCGGACGCGATCCACGACGCCCGCACGGGCGCGCTGCCGCCGGAAGAGGCGGGGGCCGCCACGCTGCAGGCGCTCGAAGCCTTCGAAGGCTGGTACGAAGGCGCGCGGGGGCTCGCCTTCGCCGAACTGTTCGACCGCTACATGCCGGAGACGCCGCTTGTCGACTTCTGAGGCTCCCGCGCGGAATCGGGTTCCGGGACGTGGTCCGGAACGACGCGTTTTGGATCGGGGCGCCACGGTCGGGGTCCGCCATGGCCTTTGACGGCCTCGACTTCGACGCCTGGGTGAAGGCGGTCTTCGCCGAGACCGGCGCCTTCACCGCGCTGATCGTGCTGGTCGAGATCACCGACGACGACGCGAAGCCCGTCGCTTCGACCTTCCTGCACGTCATCGGCGACGAGGTGGCGTGGCGGGAGCTTCGCAAACTGTTCGCCTCCGCGCCGGGCGCCTGGGACGGGGTCGCGTTCTTCACGGCGACCTCGTCCGACGGCGGGCCGATCGAAGACCCGCTCGCCCGGATCGAACTGCGGCGCGTGGAGCAGATGATCGACGACGACCGGCTGGCGCTCAACGAGGGCGCCTTCTTCGACAGGCGGGGCCGGCGCATGCGGATCGACGAAGACGGGGCGGGGGCATGAAGACGACTGCGCAGGGGCCGATCACGACCGACATCGTGCTGGTGGGCGGCGGCCACGCCCACGTCCACGTGCTGCGCGCCTTCGCCATGCGGCCGGAAAAGGGCGTGCGGCTGACGCTGGTCGCCAAGGAGCTCACGACGCCCTATTCCGGCATGCTGCCGGGCCTGATCGCCGGGTTCTACCAGCCCGACGACATCATGATCGATCTGGCGCGCCTCGCCCGCGCCACCGGCGCGCGGCTGATCGGCGCCGCGGCGACGGGGCTCGACCGGGCGAACAACCGGCTGCTGCTCGAAGGGCGGCCGCCGATCGCCTACGATCTCGTGTCGTTCGACGTCGGCATCGCTCCCCGGCTCGAGGGCGTCGCCGGGGTCGAGCGCGCGATCGCCGTGAAGCCGATCGCGACCTTCCTCGCGCGGTTCGAGGCGTTCCGGCTGGCCGCCCTCCGGCCGGACGGTCCGCGGTCCGTGGTAGTGGCGGGCGGCGGGGCGGCGGGGACCGAGCTCGCATTGTCGATCGCCCGCCGCATCCGGCGCGACGCCGAGGCGGCGGGGCTTGACCCGCAAGCCTTCAGCTTCACGCTTCTCGCCGGCGGCGCGCTGCTGCAGGGCTATCCCGAGAAGGTCGCCGCGCTGTTCCGCGACGCGATGACCCGAGCGAACGTCACGCTCGACGAAACCGCGCGGCTCGCGGCGGTGGAGGAGGGCGAGGTCGTGCTGGACGACGGGCGGCGCCTCCCCGCGGAGGCGGTGTTCATGGCGACCGCCGCCGCGCCGCACCCGATCACGCCGGCTCTGGGGCTGCCTGAGGATGTGGGCGGCTTCATCGCGGTGACGCCGGCGCTGACGAGCCCCGCGGACGACCGCGTGTTCGCGGTCGGCGACTGCGCGGGCGTCCTCGGCCAGCCCAGGCCCAAGGCCGGCGTCTACGCCGTGCGACAGGGGCCGGCGCTGGCCGCGAACCTTCGACGCGCCGCGCGAGGAAAGCCGCTCAAGCCTCTGGCCGCGCAGGCCGATCACCTCTCCCTCATCGGCCGCGGGGACGGCACGGCGGTCGCGACCCGCAACGGCTACGCCGCCGCCGGCCGCTGGGCCTGGACGCTCAAGGACTGGATCGACCGCCGCTGGATCGCGATGTACCGCGACCCGCCGGCGATGGACGGCGTGCGGGGTCCCGCGCCCGTCTCCGAGGAGCCGGCGATGCGGTGCGGCGGCTGCGCGGCGAAGCTCGGGCCTGCGCCGCTGGCCGCGGCGCTGCGGCGGCTGGGGCCGGGTCTTGCGTCGGAGGAGGTCATCCTCGGCGTCGGCGACGACGCGGCGGTGATCCGGAGAAGCGACGGCGCGCTGGAGCTCCAGACGGTCGACGTCTTCAAGTCGCTGGTCGACGACCCCTACTTGTTTGGAAAGATCGCGGCGGTCCATGCGATCGGCGACGTCTTCGCCATGGGCGGGCGGCCCTCCTACGCGCTCGCCATCGCCGCCCTTCCGCCGGACGCCCCGGCCCAGCAGGCCGAGGCGCTCTACCAGATGATGGCGGGAGCGCGCGCGGCGCTCGATCCGCTCGGCGTCTCCATCATCGGCGGCCACACCGGCGAAGGCGCGGATCCCGCGTTCGGCCTCGCGGTGACCGGCGGGTTGGCGGAGGGCGACGGCCGCCGCAAGGGCGGTTTGACGCCGGGCGTCCGGCTCGTGCTCACCAAGCCCCTCGGCGTCGGCGTGCTGATCGCGGCCGACATGCGCGCCCAGGCGCCGGCCGCGGCGATGGCGGCGGCCTGGGCGGAGATGGCCCGCCCGCTGGCCGCGGACGTCGAGGTGCTGCGGACCCACCGCGGCCGCGCCATGACCGACGTGACCGGCTTCGGCCTCGTCGGCCACCTCGCCGAGATGCTCGACGCCAGCCGTGGGGTCGCGGCCGAGATCGACCCCGCGGCGCTGCCTCTGCTGCCGGAGGCGGCGGAGCTGGCCGCGCGCGGCTTCGCCTCCACCGCGCTGCCCCAGACGCTCGCGAACCTGCCGCGCATTGGCGGCGGGGAGGGCGTTCCCGCCTGGCTGAAGGCGCTGCTGTTCGACCCCCAGACCTCGGGCGGACTGCTGGCCGCCGTGGCCGAAGACCAGGCGGGGCCTTGCGTCGCCGCGCTCCACGCCGCCGGCGCGACCGGGGCCGCCGTCATCGGCCGGATCGTGGCGCGCGACGGCGGGCCGGACATCCGCCTCGTGTCGGGCGCCGCGGCGTGACCGTCACCACGCTCGATCTCTGCGCCGATCCCGGCCTGCTCTCAGTCGAGGCGGCGCGGGCGACGGTTGCGGCGCTCGTGGCCGGGCCGGTCGGGGCGGAGACGCTGCCCTTCGCGGAACTGCGCGGACGGGTGACCGCCGAGCCGACGATGAGCCCGACGCCGCTGCCGCCGTTCGACCACTCGGCCATGGACGGCTACGCGCTGGCCGATCTCGGCTTGCGTCACGTCCTGCGCGGCCGGCTCGCGGCGGGCTCGGCCGGCGCGCGCGAGACGCTCAAGCCCGGCGACGCGGTCCGCATCTTCACCGGCGCGCCCATGCCGCCGGGCGCGATCGCCGTGGTGATGCAGGAGCGCGTGACCCGCGAAGGCGACGTCGTGGCGCTCCGCACCGCGGTGGAGCAGGGCGCGAACATCCGCCGCCGCGGCGAGGACGTCAGCGCGGGCGATCTGCTGGTCCCCGCCGGCGCGCTGATCGACGCGCGCCACCTCGCCATCCTGGCGGCCTCCGGCGTCGAGCGTGTCGCCGTGCGGCGCAAGGTGGTGATCGGTTTGCTCTCCACCGGCGACGAGCTGATCGAGCACGGCCGCCCGCTCACGCCCGGTCGCATCCACGACGCCAACCGCCCGATGCTCCTCGGCATCCTGTCGACGCCGGCGCACGAGGTGATCGACTACGGCATCGCGCCGGACGACCCGGCGGAGCTGACGCAGTTGCTGATCGAGGCCGGCCGGCGCTGCGACGCGCTGGTGACCAGCGGCGCGACCTCGGTCGGGGAGGAGGACCACCTCGCCGCCGCCGTCGCGGCCGCGGGCGGTCAGCTCGGGCTGGCGAAAGTGGCGCTCAAACCCGGCAAGCCCATCGTCGCGGGCCGCGTCGGCGGCGCGGCGCTGGTCGGCCTTCCCGGAAACCCCTTCGCGGCGCTGGTCGGCCAGATGCTGATCGGCCGCGTGGTGCTGGAGCGGCTCGCGGGCCTGGAGCCGCGCCCTCTCGCGCCGCTGTCCGCGGTCGCCGCCTTCGGCCAGAAGGGTCCCGGCGGCCGCACCGAGTTTGCTCCCGCCGCGCTGGTCGGGACCGATCCGTCCGGGCTGCCGCGGGTGGAAAAGCTAGGCCGCGGCGGCTCCGCCCGCCTCGCCCCGCTGATCGCCGCCGACGGGCTGGCCGTCATCCCGGCCGGCCACGACGAGGTGAAGCCCGGCGACGCCATCGGGTTTTTGCCGTTCCGGGCCGCGCTGGAGGTGTGAGGGGGTCGCGTCCCGTCAGCCGCGCGACCTGCGTTCCACGCCCGCCGTCGCCCCGGGCTTGTCCCGGGGCCCATAACCCCGCCGTTTGTGGATTTCTCTGACACCGCGGGGTGATGGGTTCCGGCGCTACGGCCGGAACGACCCGGCGGGGATACCAGCTTCACCGTGCGGGCTTCAGCCTTGAGCGGTACCCGCCTCGCGATCCCGGATCGAGCTTGCGCACGTCCGGGATGACGGTTGCTCCTCACCGCACATCCACCGCGTAGGTCCCAACCGCCGGCGTTTCCTTGATCATGCCCCTGGCCTTCAGGAATTCGGCGAAGCGCGCGTAGCGGCGGGCGTCGAGCGCGCCGGGATTCTTGGCGAAACGCGCACGGGTGTCGGCCCAGGCGCGCGTGTTCAGCTCGTCGTTGAGGTCGGGGTGGCCCTTGAGGTAGAGCGCGAAGGTCTCCGCGTCGTGGTTCAGCAGGAAGGTCGTGGCCTCCTCGAGCGCGGCCACGAAGCGCTTCAGGCGGTCGTCGCCGATCGTGTCCTTGTGGGCGACGAACACCAGCTCGTCGTACATCGGCACGCCGTTCTCCTCGGGAAAGAACACCTTGGCCTCCCCGCCGGCGAGCCGGATCTGCGTCGCCTCGAAATTGCGGTAGCCGCCGACGACGGCGTCGACCTGCTTCGCCAGCAGCGACTGGGTGAGCGCGAAGTTGACGTTGATCAGCTCGACGTCGTCGCGCGTCAGGCCCGCGGTCTCCATCATGGCGAGCAGCAGCGTGTCCTCGAAGCCGGTGACGGAGTAGCCGACCTTCTTGCCCTTCAGGTCCTTGAGATCCTTCACCGGCCCGTCCTTCAGCGCGATGAGGGTGTTGAGCGGGGTGTCGATGAGCGTCGCGAAGCGCACGAGCGGCAGGCCCGCTGCCACCTGCTGGTGCAGTTCCGGCTGGTAGGTCACCGCGACGTCGCCCTGCTTGGCGGCGACGAGCCGCGGCGGCTGGCTGGGGTCGGCGGGGGCGATCAGCTCCACGTCGAGACCGTGGCGGGCGAAGAACCCGCCTTCCTTGGCGACGACCAGCGGCGCGTGATCGGGGTTCACGTACCAGTCGAGCAGCACGACCAGCTTCTCGGCGGCGGCCGAGGGGTTCGCGGCGATCAGAAGGGCGGCGAAGGCGAGGGCGAGGCGGATCATCGGGGACGGGCTCGGTGTCGGAGGTCAGGAGTCGCGGCGGCCGTGCTCCGGCGACCAGTGGATCAAGCGGGCGATCGCCCAGTCGACCGCGAACCAGAGGCTGGCGGCGACCACGGCGAGAATGATGAGGGCGGCGAACAGCAGATCGGTCTGCATCCGCGCGTTGGCGTGGATCATGACGAAGCCGAGGCCGGACGACGCGCCGACCCATTCGCCGACCACCGCCCCGATCGGGGCGGCCGCGGCGGCGAGCTTCAGCCCGGTGCCGAAGGCCGGCAGCGCCGAGGGCAGGCGGATCAGCAGCAGGGTCTTCAGCGGCGAGGCGCCGTAGAGACGGGCGAGGTCGACCAGGTTCGGGTCGGCCCGGCGCAGGCCGTCGTAGAAGGCCGAGGTGACGGGGAAGAACACGATCAGCGCCGCCATCGCGAGCTTCGACCCCAGGCCGAAGCCGAGCCACAGCACCAGCAGCGGCGCGATCGCGAACACCGGGACCGCTTGGGCCACGATCAGCGGCGGCAGCAGCCAGCGGCGGAGCGTGGGGAGCGCGGCGATGGCGAGCGCGGCGATCGCGCCGACGGCCACGCCGATCGCGAGCCCGCCGACGATCTCGGTCAGAGTGGTCAGCGTCTGGCGGGCGAGGAAGCCGGACTGTTCGATCAGCGCGACGCCGACGCGGGCCGGCGGCGGCAGCAGGAACGGCGGCGTGCCTGACAGGGTGACGAAGGCCTGCCAGGCGGCGATCAGGACGCCGAGCGTCGCCGCCAGCCGTCCGAACGCCATGAGGGCGCGCCGAGGCCTTGCGGTCGTGTCGGACAAGGGGGCGACGAGCCGATCTGCGGCGTCCGCCATCTCGCAATCCCTCCGCCGGTATGAGCCGGATCAGGTTCGATGGGTCCGGCGTCGCCGCCGTCTCAGCCCGGTGTGGGCGCCCCATGGAGATGAGACGACAGCGTTAGCCGAGCCCCCCGAGCCGCGCAACGGGAGCGAGGGCCAAAAAAAAACGCCGCCCGGGGCGCGGGCGGCGTTTCATGCGTTCGGCCGGGTTGGAGGCTCGGCCGTCGTAGAGGGTTCACAGGCGCAGAACGCCCCACGGCGGGGTTGGTTCCGCGGGCGCCGCGGAAATATCACGGGACCGCGAGACGCTGGTCTGGCGGGGCAGGCGCGACGGCCCATTCCCGTGAGCGGAGACCTTGACCGCCATGCGCCGCCGCGTCTTGCCTCCGGCCCGCGCCGCGGCCTAGGGTCCGCCGTCATTTTCGCCTGAAGACGGAGCCTTCCGATGGCCTTCCTCGCCGACACGCTTTCACGCGTAAAGCCTTCCGCCACCATCGCGGTGTCGCAGAAGGCGCGGGACCTGAAAGCCCAGGGGCGGGACGTGATCGGCCTCGGCGCCGGCGAGCCGGACTTCGACACGCCGCAGAACATCAAGGACGCCGCGATCGACGCGATCCGGCGCGGCGAGACCAAGTACCCGCCCGTCGCCGGCATCGCCCCCTTACGCGAGGCGATCGCGCAGAAGTTCAAGCGCGAGAACGGGCTCGACTACAAGCCGACGCAGACGCTGGTCGCGACCGGCGGCAAGCAGATCCTCTACAACGCCTTCGTCGCCACGCTGAACCCCGGCGACGAGGTCATCATCCCGACGCCCTATTGGGTGAGCTACCCCGAGATGGTGGCGATCAACGGCGGCACGCCGGTGTTCCTGCCGACCACGCTGGAGCAGGACTTCAAGGTCCGCCCGGAGGCGCTCGAAGCCGCCATCACCCCGAAGACCAAGTGGGTGCTGTTCAACTCGCCGTCGAACCCGTCGGGCGCCGCCTACACCCGGGCCGAGCTGAAGGCCATCACCGACGTGCTGCTCAGGCACGAGCATGTCTGGATTCTGACCGACGACATGTACGAGCACCTTGTGTTCGGCGGCTTCGAGTTCACCACGCCGGCGCAGGTGGAGCCCGCGCTTTACGAGCGCACGCTGACCATGAACGGCGTCTCGAAGGCCTATTGCATGACCGGCTGGCGCATCGGTTACGCCGCCGGCCCGGACAAGCTGATCAAGGCCATGGAGATGGTGCAGGGCCAGCAGACTTCGGGCGCCTGCACCATCGCGCAATGGGCGGCGCTGGAGGCCCTCAGCGGCCCGCAGGACTTCCTGCCCGGCTTCCGCACCGCCTTCGAGCGGCGGCGCGACCTCGTCGTCTCCATGCTGAACCAGGCGAACGGGCTGAACTGCCCGACGCCGGAAGGCGCGTTCTACGTCTATCCCTCTTGCGCCGGGACGATCGGCCGTACCGCACCGTCCGGAAAGGTCATCGCGACCGACGAGGACTTCGTCTCCGAGCTGCTGGAGAGCGAGGGCGTCGCCGTGGTGCACGGCTCGGCCTTCGGCTTGGGTCCGAACTTCCGGATCTCCTATGCGACGGCCGACGAAACGCTGGAGGAGGCCTGCAGCCGCATCCAGCGGTTCTGCGCGTCGCTGCGCTGAGACGCCGTCCCGCGCAGGGCGGCGTCGGGACCTGCGTAAAAGGCCGTGTCGCGGACAGAAACCATCGCCTGCGCTGCAGCGTTAGGCGGTGGGGACCGCAAGTTCTGGAGAACGTCATGTCGATCCGGCTCAAAACCACTCTCGCAGCCGCCGCGCTCGTCGCGACCGGCGCTGCGGCGTCCGCCGCCGACTTCGGCCATCCGTCCGTGGTCGTCAGCAAGCGTCCCGCCGAGTCCGGCGTGCAGGTGGGCACCCTGAGCTGCCGCTCGCCCGGCGGCATCGGCTGGATCCTCGGATCCGACACCGAACTCGCGTGCGACTACAAGCCGATCGGCGCCCGGCATCCCGTCGACGCTTACCTCGGCCACATCTCGACGGTCGGCGTCGATGTCGGCGCGACCGGCCCGAGCGTCATGAAGTGGGCGGTGATTTCGCACTCCAGCGACATCGGACCGGGCGACCTCGCGGGCAAGTACCGCGGCGCGACCGCAAGCGCGACGGCGCTGATCGGCGGCGGCGCGAACCTGCTGGTCGGCGGCTCCGGCACCACGGTGTCGCTGCAGCCGCTCAGTCTCGAAGGTCAGACCGGCATCGCCGTCTCGGCCGGCTACGCCGCGCTGACGCTCGACCCGGTGTGAGCCTGTTCGCGACGTCGTGAGACCATGCTGACGGTCGGGCGGTAACGCCCGGCCGTTTTTGTTCGTAGCCTGACCGACGCCACTGGACGAAGCCGAGGCCGCCATGTTGATCAAGCGCACGCCGAGTTGGGCCCTTCGCGAGAGCGAGGCGACGCCCGAGCATCTGGTTCTGAGCCGCCGGTCGCTTGTCGCAGGCGCCCTGGGCGGAGCGGCCGCGACTCTTGGCGCTGGCTCCGCGAAGGCCGGATGGCTGTTCGGCTCCGATGAAAAGCCGGCCCCGCCGGAGACGGACCCGACCGCCGGCCTCTACCCGTTCAAGCGCAACGACGCCTATGCGCTCGACCGTGCGGTGACGCCTGAGAACGTCAATCTCAACTACAACAACTTCTATGAGTTCGGGACGAGCAAATACATCGCCGACGAGGCGCAGAAGCTTCCGCTGCGGCCTTGGACGCTCAAGATCAGCGGCCTGGTCGAGCGGCCACGCGAGATCGGGATCGACGATCTGCTGAAGGCGCTTCCGCTGGACGATCGGCTCTACCGGCACCGGTGCGTCGAAGCCTGGGGCATGGCGCTGCCGTGGAGCGGGATTCCGATGAAGGATTTCGTCGCCTGGGCGAAGCCGCTCGGCTCCGCGAAATACGTGAAGATGACGACCTTCCTGAACCCGAAGGTCGCGAGCGGCCAGCGCTCGCCGCTGTACGAGTGGCCCTATGTGGAGGGCCTGACGATGGCGGAGGCGACCAACGAGCTCGCCTACCTCGCCACCGGCGCCTATGGCAAGCCACTCGCCAAACAGATGGGCGCGCCGATCCGCCTGGTGGTTCCTTGGAAGTACGGGTTCAAATCGGTGAAGTCGATCGTCAGCATCGAGTTCACGGAAACTCGCCCGAACACGCTGTGGGCGGCGGCGGGGCCGAGCGAATACGGCTTCTGGGCCAACGTAAACCCGCAGGTCGCGCATCCCCGCTGGAGCCAGGCGCGTGAGCGCGTGCTGGGCGGCGACGAAAGCCGTCCGACGCTGCTCTACAACGGCTACGCCGAGCAGGTGGCGGGGCTGTACAAAGGTCTGGAGCGCGAAAAGCTGTTCATGTGACGGCCTCTGCGGCGCCGCGGTCGCTTGCGTCTCCGCGCGTCACGCCGCACAGTCATGCCATGCGCGCATGGGTCCTGACCGACGGTAAGGCGGGCGACGAGCAGCCCTGCCTCGGCGTGGCGGAGGCGGTCGCCGATCGCATCGGACGCCGCCGCATCGCGCCGCGGCGTCCGTGGTCCTGGCTTGCGCCCTGGGGGCCGATCGACCCGCGGGACGCCCCGGACCGTATGGGCAGCCCGATCGCTCCCAAGCCTGGCGATGGTTGGCCCGACGTCGTGATCGCGGCGGGACGCCGGGCGGCGCCTTACCTCAGGCGCATCAAGGCGGCCTCGGGCGGCAAGGTGCTGACCGTGTTTCTGCGCGACGCGCGGGCGGGGGCGGGCGTCGCGGACGTCGTCTGGGTTCCCGAGCATGACCGGCTGCGCGGCCCGAACGTCGTCGTCTCGACCACGAGCCCGCACCGGGTGAACGCGGTCCGACTGGCCGCCGCCCGCGGCGCGCCGCCGCTGGTGGGCCCCGACGTCCCGGGCCCGCGCGTCGCCGTCCTGCTCGGCGGCGACACCCGCCACCATCGGTTTTCGCCCGAGGACGTCGACCGTCTGGTCGCGGGCCTGACCCGCCTCAAGAGCGACGGGGCCGTGCTGATGGCGACCGCTTCGCGCCGCACGCCGAAGCCGCTCGCTCTGGCGATTGAGCGGCTCGCCCACTACTTCTGGGATGGAACGGGGGATAACCCCTACATTTCGTTGCTGGCGCAGGCCGAAGCGCTCGTGGTGACCGCGGATTCCACCAATATGGTGGGAGAGGCGGCGGCCACGGGCCGTCCGGTGCTGGTGTTCGAGCCCTCAGGCGGACGACGGAAGACGCGCGTGTTCCTGGACCGGCTGACGGCGCTCGGAGTGATCCGGCCGTTCTCCGGCCGGCTGGAGCGCTACTCCTATCCGCCGCTGGACTCGACGCCCCAGATCGCCCGGGCGATCCAGGCGCTCGCCGCGACGCGCGACATCCTGCGGCGCGACGTCGACCGGAAGGCACCGGTCGCCGCGCGCGAAACGAACGGACGACCGAAATGAGCTCAGCGCCCTCCCGTCACCATCGCCTCGTCATTCTCGGCTCCGGCCCGGCCGGGTGGACCGCCGCGGTCTATGCAGCCCGCGCCATGCTGGAGCCTCTGGTGATCTCCGGCCTCCAGCCGGGCGGCCAGCTGACCATCACGACCGACGTCGAGAACTACCCCGGCTTCGCCGAGCCGATCCAGGGCCCGTGGCTGATGGAGCAGATGCAGACCCAGGCCGAGCGGATGGGGACCAATACCCTGTTCGACCATGTCGCGAAGGTCGACCTTTCGCGGCGGCCCTTCGTGCTGGAGACCGAGTCCGCGGGAACGATCACCTGCGACGCGCTGGTGATCGCGACGGGCGCCCAGGCCAAGTGGCTCGGCCTCGACAGCGAGGAGCATTTCAAGGGCTACGGCGTCTCCGCCTGCGCCACCTGCGACGGCTTCTTCTTCCGCAACAAGCAGGTGGTGGTGGTCGGCGGCGGCAACACCGCGGTCGAGGAGGCGCTGTTCCTGACCAACTTCGCCTCCAAGGTCACCGTCGTGCACCGCCGCGAAGGTTTTCGCGCCGAGCGCATCCTGCAGGACCGGCTGTTCGCGCACCCGAAGGTCGAGGTGGTGTGGAACGCGACCGTGGCGGAGATCCTCGGCGGCGGGACGCCTCCGAAGGTGCATGGCGTGAAGCTCGTCGACACGCGGACCGGCCAGCCGAGCGAACTCGCCTGCGACGGGGTGTTTGTGGCGATCGGCCACGCGCCGGCGACCGAGCTGTTCCGGGGACAGGTCGACACCCGGCCTTCCGGCTATCTCGCGGTGAAGCCGGGCACGTCCTTCACCAACATTCCTGGCGTGTTCGCCGCGGGCGACGTCGCCGACGAGACCTACCGGCAGGCCGTGACGGCGGCCGGCATGGGCTGCATGGCCGCGCTCGACGCCGAGCGCTTCCTTGCGGCCGAAGACGCCGCGCGGCACGCCGCGTGACACGACGATCGGACTGACGCGGCGGCGCGACGAACGCGGCGAGCCGAGAAGCCAAGGGGAGGGCGGCCGTCATGGTCGGGCCGGCCTATGAGGGGGAACGGATGGACTGGGACAAGCTGCGGATCTTCCACGCGGCCGCCGACGCAGGCAGCTTCACGCGCGCCGGCGAGGTCATGGGCCTCAGCCAGTCCGCCGTCAGCCGCCAGGTCTCCGCGCTCGAGCATGAGCTGAAGGTCCCGCTGTTCCATCGGCACGCGCGCGGCCTCATCCTGACGGAGCAGGGCGAGATGCTGTTCCGCACCACGCAGGACGTGTTCTCGAAGCTCGAAGCGGCGCGCTCGATCCTCACCGACAGCCGGGAACGGCCGAACGGGGTGCTGCGCGTCACCACCACGCTCGGCCTCGGAACCGGCTGGTTGAGCTCGAAGCTCGGCGAGTTCATGGAGCTCTATCCCGACATCCAGCTCCACCTGATCCTCACGGACGACGAGCTCGACCTGTCGATGCGCGAGGCGGACGTCGCGATCCGGCTGCGCCAGCCGACGCAGCCCGACCTGATCCAGCGGCGGCTGTTCACGGTGCACTACCACGTCTGCGCCTCGACCGATTACCTCAAGCGGCACGGCCGGCCGACGAGCGTCGCGGATCTCGACAGCCACCGGCTGATCGAGTTCGGCGGCCCGGTGCCGCCGTTCCTGCAGAGCATCAACTGGCTGATCACGGCCAACCGCAGCCCCAAGAGCCCGCGGCCCGCCGGCCTCGTCATCAACAGCGTGGCGGCGATCAAGCAGGCCTGCGAGCGCGGCATCGGTCTCGCGGTGCTGCCGGACTACTTCGTGGAGCCCGAATCGCAGCTGGTCCGCGTGCTCGGCGACGCCGAGATGCCGACGCTCGACGCCTACTTCGTCTATCCGGAGGAGCTGAAGAACGTGGCGCGCATCAACGTGTTCCGCGACTTCCTGCTCGCGAAGGCGCAGCGCTGGTCTTATTGACGCAGGCTCACGGCTTCAGGGCCGCCGCCTTGGGGCGCCAGCCAAAGCGCGCCGTCGCCCGCGCCGGCTGAGCCGCGAACTATGTCGTTGGATGGCCTGCCAAAACCACGCCAATAGGCGCTGCCTATCGCTCGACGTGCACAGTTATTGATCTATCTGCCCATTCTGGATGCCTAGTTTGGCGGCAAATGCATAGCGGTCATGCCGTTCGGCGGATTGATCGGCAGACCAGGACCGCGCATTTTCTTTCCATGCTAACTGCGATCTGGTCGCGCGACCTCCTCCTGCGCGGCCGCAATTGGCTGTTCCCCTCAGGACCTGGCGCGCGTCCCCTCGCGGCCGGTCCCAAACTTTCCAGCCGGATCTCATCGAGGTCCGGCTTTTTTTATCCCGCGCCACATCGGGTCGCCGCCCTGTTCGCACTTGCGTCGGACGAGGTCTTGAGTTCAGAAGGGCGCCCGACTACACCGGTGCATTGTTGCATCGCACCATTCGGATGCCCGCCGCATGCGTGGACGTTTCGACGCCATCGATCTCAAGATCATGAGCGAGTTGCAGGCGGATGGCCGGATGACCAACGTCGAGTTGGCCCGGCGCGTCGGCATTTCGGCCCCGCCGTGTCTCAGGCGGGTGCGCGCGCTCGAGGAGGCCGACGCCATCCGCGGCTACCGCGCGCTGCTCGACGAGCGCAAGCTCGGCTTCGAGGTGACGGCCTTCGCGATGGTCCAGCTTGCCGGCAACTCGGAACTCGACCGAGCCGAATTCGAGGCCCGGGTCCGGGACTGGTCGACGGTGCGCGAGTGCCACATGCTCTCGGGCGAGGTCGACTTCATGTTGAAGTGCGTCGCGCGCGACCTCACGAGCTTCCAGAACTTCGTGATCGAGCTGACCGCGGCGAAGAACGTGAAGTCGGTGAAGACCGCTCTGGCGCTCGGGCAGGTCAAGAACGAGGCCACCGCGCCGTTCGACGCCGCGAGGATCTGACCGGCGCGGCGGCGTCGCGAAAACGTCTGACGGACATCATGCCCGAACAGCCGTCTGTCCTGCTCCGGCGGGATGCAGCGGGCGCCTCGCGATCTTTTTAGGGATCGGTTCGACGTCTCGACCGTTGTGATCGTGAAGGTCCGTTCCGCGGGCCGCGACCATCACCGGAGACATCGATCCATGACGACCGCCCAGACTCACACGCCGCCGCCGGGCGCCACGACTGAAAAGGTCACCCCCGTCGAAGCCAAGCAGGGGACCGACGCGCCGAAGGGCATGCCCGTCGTCCTCGTCGTGGGGACGCTTGGCGCGCTGGTGGCGATGGCCATCGCCTGGTTCGCTATTTTCTAAACGGCGCGACTCAGACCGCGCCGGCAAGGCGCGACTCAGCAAAACGGCCCGCTGCAACGCGGGCCGTTTTCTTTGGCGAGACCGGCGGCCGACGCTCGGTCAGGCGAAGCGGATCTTCAGGACTTCGTAGCTCTTGCCGCCGCCGGGGGTCACGACCTCGACCGTGTCGCCGACCTTCTTGCCGACGAGGGCGCGGGCGATCGGGGAGCCGATCGAGACCCGGCCGTTCTTCACGTCCGACTCCGGCTCGCCGACGATCTGATAGACCTTCTCCTCCTCGGTGTCCTCATCGATGAGGGTCACCGTGGCGCCGAAGGTGATCAGGTCGCCCTTCAGCTTGGTCAGGTCGATGATCTCGGCGCGCGCGATCATGCTCTCGAGCTCCGCGATGCGGCCCTCGTTGAGGCTCTGCTGTTCCTTGGCCGCGTGGTACTCGGCGTTCTCGGACAGGTCGCCGTGCGAGCGAGCCTCAGCGATCGCCGCGATGATCCGCGGGCGCTCGCTGGAGGCTCGGTGTTTGAGCTCCGCCTCAAGCGCGACGTGGCCTGCGGCGGTCATCGGGATCTTGTCCATTTCCGTCTCTCTCAAAACAAAGCGACGCCCCGCCCCGTGGAGAGGTCCAGGGGACGAGGCTTCGGACTTCGGGAGCGTCGCCGGCCGGCGCGACGTTCCGAGCGGAGGGCTCAACCGCCCTCTTCGCTCTCCCCGAAGTAGGATTGCAGGGCGCGGACCTCAAGGTCTCCGCCAAGATAGGCTTTGATGCCTTGAGCCGCAGCCACGGCGCCCGCAAGCGTCGTATAGTACGGCACTTTGTGCAAGAGGGCTGCGCGGCGCAGCGAGCGGCTGTCGGCCAGCGCCTGGGCGCCGTCGGTGGTGTTGAACACCAGCTGCACGCCGCCGTTCTTGATGGCGTCCACGACGTGCGGACGGCCCTCCAGGACCTTGTTGATCTTGCTGGCGTCGACGCCGTGGGCGGCGAGGTGGCGCTGGGTGCCCGAAGTCGCGATCACCTTGAAGCCGAGGTCGGCCAGCATCCGGACGGCCGGCAGCACGCGGTCCTTGTCGGCTTCCTTCACCGAGACGAACAGGGTTCCGGACTGCGGCACGCGGGTGCCGCCGCCGAGCTGGCTTTTCGCGAAGGCGACGCCGTAGTCGTAGTCGAGCCCCATCACCTCGCCGGTCGACCGCATCTCCGGCCCGAGCACCGTGTCGACGCCGGGGAAGCGGGCGAAGGGGAACACCGCCTCCTTCACCGCGATGTGGCCGAGCGGCTCGGCCTTCAGGTTGAAGGAGGCGAGGCTCTCGCCGGCCATCACCCGCGCCGCGATCTTCGCGAACGGCTTGCCGACGACCTTCGCCACGAAGGGCACGGTGCGCGACGCCCGCGGGTTGACCTCGAGCACGTGGATGACGCCGTCCTTGATCGCGTACTGCACGTTCATCAGGCCGCCGACCTCGAGCGCGAGCGCGAGCGCCTTGGTCTGGTCCTCGAGCCGCTTGATCATCTCCGGCTCGAGCGAGTGCGGCGGCAGCGAGCAGGCCGAGTCGCCGGAGTGAATGCCCGCCTCCTCGATGTGCTCCATGATCCCGCAGATGAACACGTCCTTGCGGTCGCACAGCGCGTCGACGTCGATCTCGATCGCGTCGGAGAGGTAGCGGTCGAACAGCAGCGGGTTCTTCGACAACACCGTGTTGATCTGGCCGGTCTTGTCGTTGGGGTAGCGCTGCTTGATGTCCTCCGGCACCAGGTCGGGCAGGGTGCCGAGCAGGTAGTCCGAGAAGGCGCGGTCGTCGTGCAGGATCGCCATGGCGCGGCCGCCGAGCACGTAGGACGGGCGCACCACCAGCGGGAAGCCGAGGCCTTCCGCCACGACGCGGGACTGCTCCACCGAATAGGCGATGCCGTTCTTCGGCTGCACGAGCTTCAGCTTGTCGAGCAGGCGCTTGAAGCGGTCGCGGTCCTCGGCGAGGTCGATCGCGTCCGGCGTCGTGCCGAGGATCGGCACGCCGGCGGCCTCCAGGGCGTTCGCGAGCTTCAGCGGGGTCTGGCCGCCGAACTGCACGATCACGCCGTGCAGCGTGCCGTTCGAGGTCTCCGTCGCGATGATCTCGAGCACGTCCTCTTCCGTCAACGGCTCGAAGTAGAGCCGGTCGGAGGTGTCGTAGTCGGTCGAGACGGTCTCGGGGTTGCAGTTGACCATGATGGTCTCGTAGCCGGCCTCCGACAGCGCGAAGCAGGCGTGGCAGCAGCAGTAGTCGAACTCAATGCCCTGGCCGATGCGGTTCGGGCCGCCGCCGAGGATGATGACCTTCTTCCGGTCCGAAGGCGCCGCCTCGTCGACTGCGACGCCGGCGAACACGGGCGCGTAGGTCGAGTACATGTAGGCCGTGGGCGAGGCGAACTCCGCCGCGCAGGTGTCGATGCGCTTGTAGACCGGCCGGACGCCGAGCGCCCGGCGGCGGGCGGAGACCTCAGCCGTCTCGAGGCCCGCGAGCGTCGCGAGGCGCTTGTCGGCGAAGCCCTGCGCCTTCAGCTTGCGGAACGCGCGCTCGTTGGTCGGCAGGCCAAAGCGCCGGACCTTCTGCTCGGTCGCCACGATGTCGGCGAGCTGCTCCAGGAACCACGGGTCGATCTTGCAGGCCTCGTGGATCTCCTCGACCGTGAAGCCCAGCCGCAGCGCCTGTGCGCACTTCACGAAGCGGTCCGGCGTGGGCTTGCCCAGCGCCGCGCGGATCGCGTTGCGGTCGTCGCCCTGGCCGAGGCCGTCGATCTCGATCTCGTCGAGGCCGCTGAGACCGGTCTCCAGCGAGCGCAGCGCCTTCTGCAGGCTCTCCTGGAAGGTCCGCCCGATCGCCATGGCCTCGCCGACCGACTTCATCGACGTGGTCAGCGTGGGCTCGGCGCCCGGGAACTTCTCGAAGGCGAAACGGGGGATCTTGGTGACGACGTAGTCGATCGTCGGCTCGAACGAGGCCGGGGTCGCGCCGCCGGTGATGTCGTTGTCGATCTCGTCCAGCGTGTAGCCGACCGCGAGTTTGGCCGCGACCTTGGCGATCGGGAAGCCGGTGGCCTTGGAGGCGAGCGCGGAGGAGCGCGACACGCGCGGGTTCATCTCGATCACGATCATGCGGCCGGTGGCCGGGTCGATCGCGAACTGGACGTTGGAGCCGCCGGTCTCGACGCCGATCTCGCGCAGCGTCGCGAGCGAGGCGTCGCGCATGCGCTGGTATTCCTTGTCGGTCAGCGTGAGCGCCGGCGCGACCGTGATCGAATCGCCGGTGTGGATGCCCATGGGATCGATGTTCTCGATCGAGCACACGATGATGCAGTTGTCCGCCTTGTCGCGGACGACCTCCATCTCGTACTCCTTCCAGCCGAGCACGCTCTCCTCGATCAGCACCTCGTCGGTGGGCGAGGCGTCGACGCCGCGCTCGACGATCTCGAGGAACTCCTCGCGGTTGTAGGCGATGCCGCCGCCCGTGCCGCCCATGGTGAAGCTCGGGCGGATGATCGCCGGCAGGCCGATGTCCTCGAGCGCGACCAGCGCCTCGGAGAGGTTGTGGGCGAGGCGCGAGCGCGGCGTCTCAAGCCCGATCTTGGTCATGGCCTCGCGGAACAGCTCGCGGTCCTCGGCCTTGTCGATCGCCTCGGCCGTCGCGCCGATCATCTCGACGTCGTACTTCTCGAGCGCGCCCATCTTCTTGAGCGACAGCGCGCAGTTGAGCGCGGTCTGCCCGCCCATGGTGGGCAGCAGCGCGAAGCCGCCGGGGACGGCGTAGCGCTCCTTCGCGATGATCTTCTCGACGATCTCAGGCGTGATCGGCTCGATGTAGGTCGCGTCCGCCATGTCCGGGTCGGTCATGATCGTCGCGGGGTTCGAGTTGACCAGGACGATTCGGTAGCCTTCCTCGCGCAGCGCCTTGCAGGCCTGGGTGCCTGAGTAGTCGAACTCGCACGCCTGACCGATGACGATCGGACCGGCGCCGATGATCAGGATCGTGGCGATGTCTGTGCGTTTGGGCATGGGGCAGGCTTTCCGGGTCCGCGTTGAACGCGCGTGGGGACGGTGTCCCCGCGTTTTCGGCGCGTGGCTCGTGGGGATCGATTGCGTGGCTGAGCGCGTCCAATACACAGTCCCGGCGGGGCAGGGAAGGCGTCATGTCGCTGGACGGCCCCTCGCGCGCCGCATCATCCCGGAGAAACGGCCCAATGACCACGCCCTCGACCGCCCGCCGCACCGTCCTCGTCACCGGCGCCTCGTCAGGGATAGGCGTGGAGCTGGCGCGGCTGTTCGCCGCCAACGGCGACGATCTGGTGCTGGTCGCCCGGCGTGAGGACCGGCTGAAGGCGCTGGCGGGCGAACTCTCCGCCCGCCATGGAATCAACGCGCACGCGGTCGCGGCCGATCTCGCCGCCCCCGACGGCCCCAAGGAGCTCGCGCTCGCCATCGGCCGCGCTGGCCACGTGGTGGACGTTCTCGTGAACAACGCGGGGTTCGGCCTGCGCGGGACCTTCGCGAAGCTGCCGCTCGATCGGCAGCTGGAGATGATCGCGGTCAACGTCACCGCCCCCACCGCGTTGGCGGGCCTTTTTCTCCGGGGCATGCTGGCGAGGGGGCGCGGCGGCGTTCTCAACGTCGCCTCGCTCGCGGCGTTTCAGGCCGGCCCCAATATGGCGGTCTACTACGCCACCAAGGCCTATCTGCTGTCGCTGTCGGAGGCGCTGCACGAGGAGGCGCGGGCGAAGGGCGTCACGGTGACCGCGCTCTGCCCCGGCCCGGTGCCGACCGAATTCTCCTCCGTCGCCGATCTCGGCGGCACGCGGCTGTTCAAGGTCGGCGTCGTCTCGGCCGAGGCCGTGGCCAAGGCGGGCTTCGACGGCTTCCAGAAACGCCAGGCCATCGTCATCCCCGGCGGCATGTCGAAGGTGAGCGCCCTGATGACGCGCGTCATGCCCCGCGGCGTCACCCGCCGCATCGCCGAGGCGCTTCAGGACGTGAAGGAGTGAAGGCGGGGACGGTTTCGGGGTCGTAGAGCGAGGCGCGTTCCCCTCCCCGCAAGGGGGAGGGGGATCAAGGTCGCGCTCTTTCCAATCCAAACAAAAAGGGCGGCCGAAGCCGCCCTTTTCCATTGTCGCGCTCGTGCGCTCAGAAGCCTGCGCCGCGCTCGCGCATGAAGCGGTCGAACTCCTCGCGCTGGCGGACGTCGTCGACGCCGCCGCGCTCGGCGCGCAGGTGCGCCTCGAACGCCGCGGTGGTCTCTTCAAGCTTGCGGCGTTCGTCCTCGATGCGCTTCAGCTCGGCCGCGCGCCAGGCGTCGAAGGCGGCGTTGCCGGTCTCGCGCTGCTTACGGCCGAAGCCGAACTCGCTGCGCATGTTGCGGGTGAAGTCCTCCGCCGCGCGCGAAAACGTGTCGTTCGCACCGGTGAAGCCGGCGTTCGAGCGGAACGGGTTCTTGGGGCCGCGGGCGAAGGCGGCGATCTTCTCGCCCCAGATCACGTAGACGACCATCGCGAGGCCGAGCGGCCAGAACACGATGAAGCCGATCGCGGTCAGCGCGATCGTGAGGGCGTTCCAGCGGTGGGGCACGCCGGGGATCGCGGCGTAGGCGTCGTCCGCATAGGGGTTCGAAGTCATGCAGGCGGTCTCCGGCAGGGCCGCGGGGGAAAGCCGTCGCGGCGGTATCAGGCTGAGGATCTACGTGGAGATCGCCGCGTCCGGCTTCAAGATCGGGACGCGTCGCCCCCGCCATTCTGGTCGCCGCGCGTGATCGCCCCATTTTACCGGGCTGCGTGGGATGTTGGCCGCAACGCCCACGCGAGCGTGATCGCGTCACATGCGTGAGACGAATCGCGACTAGAACGAGGATTAGGCAACGGCGCGGAGGGCCGCTCAGTGTCGGAATCTGAAGAAGGTCGGCGCTTCAGGGCGTTGTTCATCTCCGACGTCCATCTCGGAACCAAAGGATGCCAGGCCGAGCTGCTGCTCGACTTCCTGCGGGACCACGACGCCGACGTGATCTACCTTGTCGGCGACATCATCGACGGGTGGCGGCTGAAGCAGAACTGGTACTGGCCGCAGGCGCACAACGACGTGGTGCAGAAGCTGCTGCGCAAGGGCCGCAAGGGCGCGCGCATCATCTACATTCCCGGCAACCACGACGAGTTTCTGCGCAGCTACTACGGCTCCCATTTCGGCGGCATCGACGTGGTGGAGACCGCGATCCACGAAAGCGCGACAGGCAAGCGCTACCTCGTGATCCATGGCGATTTCTTCGACGTTGTGGTGCGGCACGCCAAATGGCTCGCCTATCTCGGCGACTGGGCCTACGAGACCGCGCTCACCGTCAACACCTACGTCAACATGGCGCGGCGGAAGCTGGGCTTCCCGTACTGGTCGCTGTCCGCCTGGGCGAAGCTGAAGGTGAAGAACGCGGTCAACTTCATCGGCCAGTTCGAGGAGACGCTGTCGGCCGAGGCGCACAAGCAGGAGGTGGACGGCGTCATCTGCGGGCACATCCACCACGCCGCCATGCGCGACATCAACGGCGTCGCCTACGTCAACACCGGCGACTGGGTTGAAAGCTGCACCGCCGTGGCGGAGAATTACGACGGCAGCTTCGAACTGATCCGCTGGACCGAGAGCCGGCCCGAGGTTCAGGCGCCGGTCGCCGAAACCGCCGCGCGCGGCATCCGCGCCGCCGCCTGAAACCTTCCACGCGCGCAGGAGCGCTGCTTCGTTCATGCGCGTTCTCGTCGTCACCGACGCATGGCGGCCCCAGGTCAACGGGGTCGTGCGGACCATCGAGCACCTGATCGAACAGGCGCCGGCCTTCGGCGTCGAAATCGAGCTTCTGACGCCCGAGCGCTTCCGCACGCTGCCGATGCCGACCTATCCGGAAATCCGGCTGTCGCTCGCCCGCGCCGGGGCCGTCGCGAAGATGATCGCCGCGGCGAACGTCGACCACGTCCACATCTCGACCGAGGGGCCGCTCGGCATCGCCGCCCGGCGGGCTTGCCTGAAGGTCGGCCGCCCCTTCACCACGAGCTATCACACCCGTTTCCCGGAGTACGTCCGCAGCCGCGCGCCGATCCCGGAGCGCTGGACCTACGCCTGGCTCCGCCGCTTCCACAACGCCGGCGACGGCGTCATGGTGGCCACCGCTTCGCTCCGGCGCGAACTCGCCGCGCGCGGGTTCGAGCGCCTGATGCACTGGACGCGCGGCGTCGACGCCGACCGCTTCCGCCCGAACCCCGAGGCGCGCGCCTTCGACCTGCCGCGGCCGATCTTCCTCTATGTCGGGCGCGTCGCGACGGAGAAGAACATCGAGGGCTTCCTGTCGCTCGACTTGCCGGGCTCGAAGGTGGTGGTCGGCGACGGGCCGTCCCGCGCCGAGCTCGAAGCGACGTTCCCGGACGCGCACTTCACCGGCACGCTGGAAGGCGACGCGCTCGCGGAAGCCTACGCCTCGTCGGACGTGTTCGTGTTTCCGAGCCTGACCGACACCTTCGGCATCGTGGTGCTGGAGGCGCTGGCGTCCGGCGTGCCGGTCGCGGCCTTCCCCGTCACCGGCCCGCTCGACATCCTGGAAGGCTCCGGCGCCGGGGCTCTGGACGAGGACCTGCGGGCGGCGGCGCTGGCGGCGCTCGAGATCCCGCCCGAGAGGGCGCGCGCCTTCGCGCTGACGCAGGGCTGGAAGGAAGCGACGGCGCTGTTCGTCGCCAACGTCCGCGAGGTCATCGCGCGGACGACGCCGGATCGGGCGGCTTAAGCTTCACGGATTCCGAAATCTGGGCCTATCGCGCGTCATACAGCGGGCTGACGGTGACGCCCTCAGGCGAACAGCAGCGCCTTCTCGACGTCCGACAGGCTTTCCAGCAGCGCGCGCGACAGCGGGCCGGGAGCGAGCGGGCGGGGCGGGCTCATG
Organism: Methylopila capsulata; assembly: GCF_016907975.1. Taxonomy (GTDB): domain Bacteria; phylum Pseudomonadota; class Alphaproteobacteria; order Rhizobiales; family Methylopilaceae; genus Methylopila; species Methylopila capsulata. The sequence goes on along the minus strand of NZ_JAFBCY010000001.1, from coordinate 691,456 downwards.
CGCTCCTCGGCGGCGCGCGCCCACGCCGGCGGGATCGCAGCCTGAGGCGCGCGTGGCGGAAGCGGCGGCCCTGCGCGCTGCGCTCGCTCCTGCATGCGGGCCTGCGCGGCGCGGATGCGCGCCTCGCGCTTCGCTTCCCGCGTCGCCGCCGCGTCGTCGGCGGGCGGCGTCCGGACGGGCTCGGGAGCGGGCTCGTCGGCCGGGCGCGGAGCCCGAGCGAAGGTCAGCTCCGGCTGCGGCAGGGGGGCAGGCTCGGGGACCACCTCCGGGGCGGCGAGGGCGGGCGCATCAGGCGCGGTCTCGGAGGTCTGCGCCACGCCGGCCGCGACGTTCCGGACGGCGGCGATGGCGCGCTCGAGCGTCGCGATGCGGCTGACCGCCAGTTCGACGCGCTCCTCCGCCTCGGCCGGCGCGTCGAGGGCCGACCTCAGCCGCGAGGCGGCGTCCGCGAGCTTCGCGAGCGTCGGCGCGATGCGCTCGATCCGCGGTTCGGGCTCCGGCGGCGGCGCCGGCAGGACGCGCGTTTCGGCGAGACGGCCTTCGAGCCGGCCGAGCGCCTCGAGGATCTCGCCGGTGTCGGCGGCCCGGTTGCGCCGGGCGAACTCCGCCAGGAACCAGCGGCCGCGCTCCGTCTCCATGACCGCCTGCTCGATCGACTCGTAGTCGTCGAGGGTGAGCGGGGAGGGAGGGTTCATCGCACTGGGCTCCGCTGCGCCGGGCGGGAGGGGTCCCGAACGCCGCGCAACGCTTGAGCCTTACAGGGATTCGCCCGATTTGTGAGCCGCCTGCGAGTGTCTCTTCCGCGTCATCCCCAGAGCGCGGGCGAGGGGGGCAGCAGCAGGCTGCCTTCATAGACCAGACCGTGCTCACGGTCGCGGGCGAGCAGCAGCGGACCGTCGAGGTCGACGACCGCCGCCCCCTGCGCGACCAGCACCGCCGGGGCCATGGCGAGCGAGGACGCCAGCATGCAGCCGACCATGAGCGTGAGCCCCGCGTCCTGCGCGTCCGCGGCCAGCGCCAGCGCCTCGGTGAGGCCGCCGGTCTTGTCGAGCTTGACGTTGATCGCGTCGTAGCGGCCGAGCAGATGCGCCAGGCCCGCGCGGTCGTGGCCGCTCTCGTCGGCGCAGACCGGGATCGGTCGGTCGATCGTCGCGAGCAGGGCGTCGTCCGCGGCTGGAAGCGGTTGCTCCACCAGCGTCACGCGGGCCTCGGCGCAGGCCGCGAGGTTGCGGGCGAGCGCGGCGCCGGTCCAGCCTTCGTTGGCGTCCACGATCAGCTCCGCGTCCGGCGCGCCGTCGCGCACGGCGGCGATGCGGGCGGGGTCGAGATCGTCGGCGCCGCCGAGCTTCACCTTCAGCAGCGGACGGGCGGCCGCCGTCTCGGCCGCGGCGCGCATGCTCTCGGGCGTCCCGAGGCTCAGCGTGTAGGCGGTGACGAGCGGCGCGGGCTCCGGCAGTCCCGCGAGCGCCGCCACCGTCGCTCCCGCGCGCTTCGCCTCGAGGTCCCAGAAAGCGCAGTCGAGCGCGTTGCGCGCGGCGCCGGCGGGAAGCCGCGCCTGCAGGGCGGCGCGATCGAGACCGGCCGCGATCTCCGGGCCGAGGCCGTCGATCTCGACCTTCACGCCGTCGGGCGTCTCGCCGTAGCGGGAATAGGGGCGGCACTCGCCGCGGCCGCGATGGCGGCCGTCGGTCAGTTCGACGACGACGGTGACCACCTCGGTCACCGCGCCGCGCGCGATCGCGAAGGAGCCGGCGATCGGCCAGCGTTCGATGCGGGCCTCGAGCGTCACGGGCATCTGGCGAACCTTCGGGCGGAGCGGGGGGAGGCGAACGTGGCCCAGCCGCCGCCCGAGCTCAAGCCCGGGCCGGCCCCCTCGCCCTCACTCCGCCGCCGCGCGCGCCGCTTCGATCTCGATCGACGCCTGGACGCGCTTGTCCTGCGCGGTCGTCAGCCGCTCCATCTTGCGCAGGTCCGAGTCCGTCAGGTTGAGCGCGGTCTCGACCCAGAGCTCCGTCACGTCGCGCAACTCCTCGTAGGGCACCGGCGTCACGCGGCGGCCGGCGCGGTAGATCGCCGAGAGGCCGTTGTGACGGCGCAGGTTGCGCGCGAGCAGCTTCTGGGTCTCCGCGACGCCGTCGCCGGGCTCCGCCAGCACCTGCACGACGCCGAGGCCGTGGAGCTCGTCGGCGGTGTAGAGCTTTCCGCTCATGATCATGCGCTCGGCCTGGGCCGCGCCGATGCGGCGGGCGAGCAGGCTGTAGGCGCCCATGCCGGGAAAGAGATTGAACAGGATTTCCGGCAGGCCGAACTTGACCCCCCGCTCGGCGACGATCACGTCGCAGGACAGCGCGGCCTCGAACCCGCCGCCGAGCGCGTCGCCCTGCACAAGCGCGACCGTCACGACCGGCTTGTCGAAGGCCACGGCGTTCTCGTGCAGCACGTCGATGCAGGCGTGGGCGTAGGCCGTCAGCGCTTCACGGTCGCGGGCGCGGATCCAGGCGGCGAACCGCTCCAGATCGCCGCCGAGGTTGAAGATCCCGGACAGGCGGGACGCGAGCACCCACTGCTTCAGCGGGGCCGGGGCGTCCGGCCGCCGCGTCGCGAAGGCCTCGCGGATCGAGCGCTGGTGGGCGGAAATGTCCCGCAGCAGGCCGGGCGTGAAGCTGGGCGCTTCGGCGGGGTTCATCCAGCACCAGCACGTCGACAGCGAGGCGTCGTACTCCAGCTCGATCTCGTCGTAGCTCCGGGAGCCGAACCCCGCAGCCGCCGCCTGCTGCCCCTTCGCGGCGGACGCCATGGCGTTAAGCCGAGCCCGCGCAACCTCGAGGCCGAAGAACGGCCTGTAGCCGGGAACGCCGATCGATGTCGCCATCGTCAAACTCCACGCTGCGCAACCCCAAGATGTACTATCGCGCCTGCTAGCGATATTAACGGTCTGTTTACCTATTTGAAGGGGGCGATCGCCGCACGACATGAGCGGGCCTCGACGTTAACCACGATGTCTTGGCTGCACTGTCCGCGCTATTTGGCTATAATGTGTGCCGTTGTGGGACGATTGCGTCGTTCCAAAATGGATCGCGCCGTCGATCGACTAAAGCACGGCGTTCCTCCGGCGCCGGACTTCGCTGGCGAAGCGTCTGACCGGGGATCATCAAAGACTGAGGGGCGGCCCGTCGTGATTCGACTATCCGGGTCTTCCGGCCGCCGGCGCCGCCTCATCAAATACGGCGAACTTTGGGCGTTGACGGCTTCGCACGATTGCGGTTCACCACTTCGTCAACCCGACACTGCGTCATAATGACGCGTTTCGCTAAATGGGTGGTCGCGGATTGCCTCCATTGGAGAATGACGCTTTGGTCCGCGCGGGGACTGCGACGAGGCGAAGGCGACGACGATGGCTGTGACGGGCGTTCGGTGGCTCTTGGTGCCGCTGTGGGCGGCGCAGATTTTCACCTCTGCCAAGTCTTTCTGCGACAACGGTATTCTGGGAAGCGAGCGGCTGAACCGCAAAGGCCTGCACGCCTGGCGTTGCGCGCTCGCCCAGCGGATGGCGGATCGCCGTCGCCTGCGGCTACAGGATCGGGTGGCGCCCGAGGACCGCGCCGCCTTCGCCCGCGACGGGTTCGTCCTGAAACGTGATTTCCTGCCGCCGTCGCTGTTCCGCCGGGTGCGCGCGGAGGTGGAGGCCTACGTCGCCCCGGCCCGCGAGATGAAACAGGGCGACGCCGTCACGCGCCGCATCGCGCTCGATCCGGACGCACTGGCCGCCATGCCCGCCTGCGCCGAGATGGTCCGCCTTCCGGAGTTCCAGGGCCTCATCCGCTACGTCGCAAGCTTCGACGTGGAGCCGATCGTCTATGTCCAGACGGTGTTCGCGCAGGTCGACGACGCCGCGACCGACCCGCAGACCTCGCTGCACGCCGACTGCTTCCACCCCAGCCTCAAGGCCTGGCTGTTCCTGCAGGACGTGGCCGAGGACGCCGGACCCTTCGTCTACGTGCCCGGCTCGCACCGCCACACCACGCGCCGCCTCGCCTGGGAGAAGCGCATGAGCGTGGAGGCCTCGCGGCTCGACCGCCTCTCCGCGCGGGGCTCGTTTCGTCTCAAGGCCGGCGATCTCAAGCGCATGCGGCTGCCGGAGCCGCAGAAGTTCGCGGTCTCCGCCAACACGCTGGTCGCGGCCGACACCAGCGGCTTCCACGCCCGCGGGGCGAGCGCGCGTCCGTCTGTCCGCATCGAGATCTGGGCCTATGCCCGCCGCAACCCGTTCCTGCCGTTCGTCGGCGTCGACCCTTGGGCGCTGGCGCCGCTGAAGCACCGCCAGGCGCCGCTGTTCTGGGGCGCGCTGGACGTGCTGGAGCGCTTCGGCCTCGGCCGCAGCCCGTGGCGCAAGGCCGGCCGGATCACCGCCGCGACGCCGGTCGCGACGGGCGAGGGCTGACCGGGGCGCTCAGCGCAGGGGCGCGGCCTTGAGCCGGGACCGGAGGCGTCACCACTTCCCGGTGTTCGGCATCGAGGCCCACGGCTCGGCCGGCTCCAGCGCGCCGCCCTTCTGAAGAAGTTCGATCGAGATGTTGTCGGGGGAGCGGACAAAGGCCATGCGGCCGTCGCGGGGCGGGCGGTTGATGGTGACGCCGCCTGCCTGCAGCTTCGCGCAGAGCGCGTAGATGTCGTCGACCTCGTAGGCGAGGTGGCCGAAGTTGCGGCCTTCCCCGTATGCTTCCGGGTCCCAGTTGTAGGTGAGTTCGACCTGGGCCTCGGGCTGGCCGGGAGGCGCGAGGAAGACCAGCGTGTAGCGGCCCTTCTCGTCGTCCTTGCGCCGCACCTCCTCCAGCCCGAGCTTGGCGCAATAGAAGTCCAGCGAGGCGTCGATGTCGGTCACGCGGACCATGGTGTGCAGGTATTTCATGCAGCGTCTCCTCGATCCGGCCGTGCGCGGCCGCGTCGGCGCGTAAGCTATGGGGCGCGACGACGTCCGCAAGGCCGATCGGCTGCGGGAGCTCATCGAAAGCGCGCGGGCGGCGGTGGCCTTCACCGGCGCCGGCGTCTCGACCGCTTCCGGCATTCCTGACTTCCGCAGCCCCGGCGGACTGTGGTCCCAGAACAGACCGATCGACTTCGGAGCCTTCGTGGCTTCGCCCGAGATGCGGCGCGAGGCCTGGCGGCGGAAGTTCGTGACGGACGACGCGACCCGCGGCGCGGCGCCGAACCCGGTCCACCACGCCATCGCCCGCCTCGTGGCGCAGGGGACGATCGCCTGCGTGGTGACCCAGAACATCGACGACCTGCACCGCGTCTCCGGCGTGCCCGACGACAGGCTGATCGAACTTCACGGCAACGGGACCTACGCCACGTGCCTCGACTGCGGGCTGCGGCGCGAGCTCGCCGACATCCGGCCGGCGTTCGAGGCGACGGGGCGGGCGCCGCGCTGCCCGGCCTGCGACGGGCTGGTGAAATCGGCCACGGTCTCGTTCGGCCAGGCCATGCCGCAGGAGGCGATGCGCGCCGCCGAACGCGCGACCGCCGGCTGCGATCTGTTCCTCGCGCTCGGCTCGTCGCTGGTGGTCTATCCCGCCGCGCTTCTGCCCCGCATGGCGAAGCGCGCGGGAGCGCCGCTGGTGATCGCGAACCGCGAGCCGACCGACCTCGACGCCTACGCCGATCTCGTGCTGCGGGACGACCTTGTGGAGATCTTCGCGCCCTACGCCGAAGCGCAAACTGTTAGGCACGGTCACGATCCGGCGACGCCCGCGCCTTGATTGGGCCATTTTTCGCTTTGCCCCGTCGATCGCGGTGCTATCGTGGCCAAGGGATGCGACTCGGCAGCGGGTCGTAAAGTGTCGCGTTGGGTTCCTAGCGGGCGGGTCGTATGAGTGCTGACAGGCCGCGGGGCGAAGCTCCGGACGATCAAGACATCTCGGGCGTCGTCGAGCAGGCGCCGATCGACCTGTACGAAGTGTCCGGCGTCATCAAGTGGTTCGATGTCGGCAAAGGCTACGGCTTCATCGTGCCGGACGACGGCGGGCCGGACGTTCTGCTCCACGTCACCTCCATGCGCCGCGACGGTTTTCAGACCGCCAACGAAGGCGCGCGCGTGGTGTGCGAGGCGCACCGCCGCGCCAAGGGCGTGCAGGCGTTCCGCGTCCTGTCGATCGACGACAGCACCGCCGTTCACCCCGGCGAACTTCCGGCCGCCCGCACGCACGTGAACGTCACGCCGACCAGCGGGCTCGAGCTGGTCGAGGTGAAATGGTTCAATCGTCTGCGCGGCTTCGGCTTCCTCACCCGCAACGATGGTTCGCCGGACATCTTCGTCCACATGGAGACGCTCCGCCGCTACGGCCTGATGGAGCTTCGCCCGGGCCAGAAGGTGTATGTCCGCTTCGGCCCCGGCCCCAAGGGCATGATGGCCGCGGAAGTTCGTCCGGAGGGCCCCGAAGGCCCCGGCGGTCCCGCCTCGCACTGAGCGCGGCCTGACGCCCCGTTCCGGCGGCGCTTTTCCTGTTCGATCGTGCGCGCCGCGTCGCCTTTGCCGCCCGCGGGCGCGTCCCGTCGCCCGCGATGCCCTCGCCGTCGCATCCCATTGACGGCGGCCGGGCGCGGCCCGACAACCGGGCCATGACCCTCGCCCGCACATTCTTCGCCGCCCTCGGTCTCCTTCTCGTCGCGCTGGTCGCCGCGCCGCCCGTTCATGCGACGGCGACGCTCGAGCCGCTTACGATCGAGACGGCGAGCGGCGCTCATGGCTTCCAGGTCGAGGTCGCGCGCTCCGAGCAGGAGCGCGAGGTCGGGCTGATGTACCGGCGCTCGCTGGCGCCCGACCGCGGCATGATCTTCGACTTCGTCCGCCCCCAAAGCGTCAGCATGTGGATGCAGAACACCTACGTCTCGCTCGACATGGTGTTCGTGCGATCCGACGGGACGGTCCTGCGCGTAGAAGCCGATACGGAGCCGCTCTCGACCCGCATCATCGAGTCGGGCGGCGACGTGCGCTACGTCGTGGAGCTTCTCGCAGGCTCCGCGGCGCGGATCGGGCTCAAGCCCGGGGACCAGGTGTCGAGCGCGTCCATGGCGCGGTGACGCCGCGCCATGGAGCGGACCGCTGACCTTTTCCGCCACCACCTACGTCGCCGCCTACATTGGCGCGGCGCTTCTGTTCTTCGCTGCCGATTTTCTCTGGCTCGGCTATGTGGCCAGCGGGTTCTACCGCTCGCAGATCGGCGCGATGCTGGCGCCCGAGCCGAACATGGTCGCGGCCGCGGGCTTCTACGCGCTCTATGTCATCGGCATCGTGCTGTTCGCGGTGACGCCGGGCCTCGTCGCGGGCTCCTGGACCACCGCGCTGCTCTGGGGGGCGCTGTTCGGCTTCTTCTGCTACGCGACCTACGACTTCACCAACCTCGCGACGCTGAAGGACTGGCCGGCGACGGTGACGATCGTCGACCTGTCCTGGGGCACGACGCTGACAGGCGCGGCCGCGGTCGCGGGCTTCTTCGCCGCCCGCCTGGTCGGCGGCGAGGGCTGAGCGCCGCCTTGCGCCCTTAGCGGCCGCGGGTCGGCCGCATCGATCGATTTGGCGGACGCGGCCCCCCTTGGCATGGTGCGGCCATGTCCCGAACCGATTCCGACACCCTTGTCTTCCACAGCGCGGTCGACGTCTTCGAGCCCTGGCGCGCGGCGCTCGCGACCGCGCTGCCCAATCTCGACGTGCGCCGCGCCGATGACGTCGCGGACCCGGCGAGCGTTCGCTACGCCCTGGTCTGGAACCCGCCGCAGGGCTTCTTCGCGCGTTTCCCGAACCTCGCGCTCGTGATCAATCTCGGCGCCGGGGTCGACGCTCTGACGGCGCGCGATGATCTGCCGGACGCGCCCGTCACCCGGCTGTCGGACCCGCTGATGGCCCGGATGATGGCGGGCTACGTACTGTTCGCGGTGCTGCGCCACGCGCGCGACATTCCGGTGTTCGAGCGCGCCCAGCGCGAGGGCCGCTGGGCCTATGTGCATCCGCGTGCCGCCGAGGAGATTCGGGTCGGCGTGATGGGCCTCGGCGAACTCGGGGCCGCGGCGGCGAAAGAGATCGCCCGCCAGGGCTTCGACGTGCGCGGCTGGTCGCGCTCGCCGAAGACCATCGAGGGCGTCGCCTGTTCTGCCGGGATGGCGGCGCTTTCCGCGTTTCTCGGCGGCTGCGAGATCCTCGTCGTGATGCTGCCGCTGACGCCCGAGACGCGCGGGTTGCTGAGCGCGGAGCGGCTGGCGCTGCTGCCGGAGGGCGCGAAGTTCGTCAACGTCTCGCGCGGCCCGGTGGTGGACGAAGCGGCGCTGGTCGACGCGCTGACGCGGCGCTCGATTTCGGACGCAACGCTCGACGTGTTCGAGACCGAGCCGCTGCCCGAGACCAGCCCGCTCTGGCGGCTCGACAACGTGCTCATCACCCCGCACCTCGCCTCGATCGCGCTGCCGACGTCGGCCGCGACGCAGATCGCGGAGAACGTCAGGCGCATCCGTTCGGGCCAGCCGCCGCTCCACGCGGTCGACCGTCGGCGGGGATACTGAAACGGCGCAAAGCGCGGCGGCGCGTCACGACAGCGCGTGTCTTCCGTTAGGCCGGGTATGCGCTACTTAAGGCCGCTGGGCGATTCATGGGGACTTCTCAATTGACGCTGACACGCCGAGACGCCGTCGTTCTGCTGGGCGCGGGGACCGCGCTCGTCCCGACCGGGCTCGCCGCGCAAACGGCGGACGCGCCGCCTGCGCCTCCGCCGGGACCGGCGGCGTTCGACCATGGCGTGATCATCGAACGGGCGCGCAAGCTCGCCGCGGCGCCGTTCGATGCGCTCAAGGCGGAGCTGCCCAAGGCCCTCGCCGAGATGAGCTTCGACGCCTACCGCGACATCCGTTTCCGCCGGGAGAAGGCGTTCTTCGGCAAGTCGTCCAGCGGCTTCCGCATGGAGCTGTTTCACCTCGGCTTCCTCTACAAGGACCCGGTGATCGTGAACCTCGTGCGCGAGGGCGTCCCGGCCCCGATCCCGTACGACGCCTCGCTGTTCGACTTCGGCCAGACCAAGCTGTCCCAGAGGCTCTCGATCGACACCGGCTTCGCCGGGTTCCGGCTGCTCTATCCGCTGAACCGCCCGACCGTGATGGACGAACTCGGCGTGTTTCTCGGCGCGAGCTACTTCCGCGTTCTGGGCGCGGGCCAGCATTACGGCATCTCGGCGCGCGGGCTTGCGCTCGGCACCGGCGAGCCCGAGCCGGAAGAGTTCCCGCTGTTCCGCGAGTTCTGGGTGGAGGAGCCGAAAGCGGATGCGACGTCGCTCGTCGTGCACGCGCTGCTCGACAGCCCGTCCATCGCCGGCGCCTATCGCATGGTGCTGACGCCGGGCGATGAAACCACCGTCGACGTCGGCTCGACCCTGTTCCCGCGCACCGACGTGAAGAAGCTCGGCGTCGCGCCGCTCACCTCGATGTATTTCTACGGCGAGAACGACCGCCGGCATTACCGCGGCTACCGCCCCGAGGTGCACGATTCCGACGGGTTGCTGGTGAAGGCCGCCTCCGGCCAGGCGATCTGGCGGCCGCTGATGAACCCTGAGAGGCTGCAGAAGACGGCGTTCGGCGACGGCAACCTGCGCGGCTTCGGTCTTCTCCAGCGCGACCGGCTTTTCGAGCACTACCAGGATCTCGAGGTGCGCTACGACCTGCGCCCGAGCTACATGATCGAGCCGAGCGGCGACTGGGGGCCGGGGCGGGCGGAGCTCGTGGAGATCCCGACCGACAACGAGACCGCCGACAACATCGTCGCCTACTGGGTGCCGGACGCGCCGGCGGCCGCCGGGTCCACGCTGCGCTACTCCTACCGCATCCGGGCGCTGAAGCTCGCCGAGCGGGTGTCGCCGCAGGCGCGCGCGATCCACACCTTCGTCGCCGAGGCGCGGGCCTCGGGCGATCCCAATCCCGGGCCGGACCACGTCCGCCGCTTCATCGTCGATTTCGCCGGGGGCGACCTCGACTACTGGCTGGACGATCCGACCAAGGTGGTCACCGAGACCGGCGCGAGCCTCGGCAAGATCAACGCCGCCTTTGTGATGCCGAACAGGGAGATCGGCGGTTTCCGGCTGTTCCTCGATCACGAGCTCACCGAGCCGGGGACCAGCGCCGAGATCCGCGGCGTGCTCAAGGCCGGCGGCAAGACCTTGACCGAGACCTGGGTGTTCCAGTGGACCCGGCCCGCCTGAGCCGTTTTATTCCAAGGACCGCGGGCGCCTGATCGCGGTCGAGCTTCCGGGGGAGGGCCGTTGGACGTCCTGTTCATTCACAACAACTTCCCCGGCCAGTTCGTGCACATGGCGCAGGCCTTCGCACAGCGGCCGGGCGTGCGCGTCTTCGCGGTCGGCAGTCCCACGGCGCGCCCCCGCCAGGGCGTGATGCTCGCGCGCTACCCGATGCCGAAGGCCCCGCCGAAGCCCGGCCACCCCCTGGTCGAGCGCTTCACCTCGGACGTGGTGAGGGGCGAACTCGCCGGCGCTGCGATGCAGCGTCTCCGGCGCGAAGCGGGCTGCGATCCTGCGCTGGTCGTCGGCCATTCCGGCTGGGGCGAAACGCTGTTCGCGCGCGACATCTTTCCGGCGGCGAAGCAGGTCGTCTACAGCGAGTTCTTCTACAACTATCGGAACTCCGACGTCGGTTTCGATCCGGAGTTTCCGGACGGCGGGCTGCGGACCGCGGCCCGTATCCGCACCAAGAACGCCGGCATGCTGACGGCGCTCGCCGCCGCCGACATGGGCCTGTCGCCGACCGAGTGGCAGAAGCGCCAGCATCCCGACTTCCTGTGGGACAGGATTCAGGTCGCCCACGACGGGGTGGACGTGAACGCCGCCGCGCCGCACCCGGACGCGCAGTTCCGCCCGGCCGGCGTCGACCGGACGTTCACCCGGCACGACGAGATCATCACCTTCGTCAACCGGCAGCTCGAACCCTACCGCGGCTATCACGTCTTCATGCGGGCTCTGCCCGAGATCATGGCGAAGCGGCCGAACGCCCAGGTGCTGATCGTGGGCGGCGACGGCGTCGCCTACGGTCGGGCCGCGCCGGCCGGGACGACGTGGAAGGAGACTTATCTCGACGAGGTCAGGGGCCGGATCGATATGAGCCGGGTGCATTTTCTCGGGCAGGTTCCGAAGCCCGATTTCCTCGCGCTGCTGCAGATCTCGTCCTGCCACGTCTATCTGACCTATCCCTTCGTGCTGTCGTGGTCGCTGCTCGAGGCGATGGCGGCGGGATGCCTGATCGTCGGCTCCGACACCGCGCCGGTGCGCGAGGCCATCGTCGACGGCGTGAACGGCCGCCTGGTCGACTTCTTCGACGTCGTCGCCCTCGCCGAGACCGTGGCGCGGACGCTCGCGGAAAGGGACGCTCTCGGCGCCATGCGCCGGGCCGCCCGCCAGACCGCGCTCGCGACCTACGATCTACGCGTCTGCCTGACGCGTCAGATGGCGCTGCTCGACGGCCTTCTGGGCGCTCAATCCGCCCTTGAGGCGGCTCGGCCTGCGCTGGTCCCTGTCACCTGAAAGACACTGAGTCCCGGTCAGGCGCCCGGGCTGCGCGCGGCGGCGAAGCTTTCGCCGCCATTTAGCCGCAAAGCGCCGCCACCCCTGAACTTAACCTGCTGATCAGATTACGGTCTTTAAAGTAGAGCCGATCGGGGGATCGGGGCGTTCCGTCAGCAGGCCGCGTGCGTTCGGGTGTCGTTAAGCGTCGAGTGTTCGTCGACGCGGCGTGGTCGGATCCGCTTCCTCGGAACGTCGATGCGCGCGCCATATTCAGGACGCGCGACGGGGGCATAAGCGGGACCTATGGACGCCAAAGTCTTCGACAAATCGAGATTGCCGAGCCGGCATGTCACGGAAGGCCCGTCGCGGGCCCCGCACCGGTCGTATCTCTATGCGATGGGCCTGACCAAGGCGCAGATCCACCAGCCGCTGGTCGGCGTGGCGTCGTGCTGGAACGAGGCGGCGCCCTGCAATATTTCACTGATGCGCCAGGCGCAGGCGGTGAAGAAGGGCGTGGCGTCCGCCAACGGCACCCCCCGCGAGTTCTGCACCATCACCGTCACCGACGGCATCGCCATGGGCCACGAGGGCATGAAGTCCTCGCTCGCCTCCCGCGAGGTGATCGCGGACTCCGTCGAGCTTACCATGCGCGGGCACTGCTACGACGCGCTGGTCGGGCTCGCGGGCTGCGACAAGTCGCTTCCGGGCATGATGATGGCGATGGTGCGCCTCAACGTGCCGTCGATCTTCATCTACGGCGGCTCGATCCTGCCGGGCTCGTTCCGCGGCCAGCCGATCACCATCCAGGACGTGTTCGAAGCGGTCGGCAAGCACTCGGTCAACGCGATGTCGGACGCGGACCTCGACGAGATCGAGCAGGTCGCGTGCCCCTCCGCCGGCGCCTGCGGCGCGCAGTTCACCGCCAACACCATGGCGACGGTGTCCGAGGCCATCGGCCTCGCGCTGCCCTATTCGGCGGGCGCGCCGGCTCCCTACGAGATCCGCGACCGGTTCTGCATGACGGCCGGCGAGATGATCATGGAGCTGATCGCCCGCAACATCCGGCCGCGCGACATCGTCACCCGCAAGGCGCTCGAGAACGCGGCGACCGTGGTCGCGGCCTCCGGCGGCTCCACCAACGCGGCCCTGCATCTCCCGGCGATCGCCCATGAGGCGGGCATCGAGTTCGACCTGTTCGACGTCGCCGAGATCTTCAAGCGCACGCCTTACGTCGCGGACCTCAAGCCCGGCGGCCGGTACGTCGCCAAGGACCTGTTCGAGGTCGGCGGCGTGCCGCTGCTGATGAAGACGCTGCTCGACCACGGCTTCCTGCACGGCGACTGCCTCACCGTCACCGGCCGCACCATCGCCGAGAACATGGCGTCGGTGCGCTGGAACCCGGACCAGGACGTCATCCTCCCGGCGGACAAGCCGCTGACGAAGACCGGCGGCGTGGTCGGCCTCCGCGGCAACCTCGCCCCGGACGGCGCGATCGTGAAGGTCGCGGGCATGACCAACCAGACCTTCTCCGGACCGGCGCGCTGCTTCGACAGCGAGGAGGAGTGCTACGAGGCGGTCACGAACAAGAGCTACAAGGAAGGCGAAGTCCTCGTCATCCGCTACGAGGGTCCGCGCGGCGGGCCCGGCATGCGCGAGATGCTGTCGACCACCGCAGCCCTCTACGGTCAGGGCATGGGCGACAAGGTCGCGCTGATCACCGACGGCCGGTTTTCCGGCGCCACCCGCGGCTTCTGCATCGGCCACGTCGGCCCCGAAGCCGCCGTCGGGGGGCCGATCGGCCTGCTGCGCGACGGCGACGTGATCACGATCGACGCCGTCGCCGGCACGCTCGACGTCGCGCTCACCGACGCCGAACTCGACGCCCGCCGGCAGGACTGGACGCCGCGCGACCACGGCTTCGGGTCGGGCGCGCTCTGGAAATACGCGCAGGGCGTGGGCCCGGCGCGCGAGGGGGCGGTGACCCATCCGGGCGCCAAGTTCGAGCGGCGCGCCTATGCGGACGTGTAAGCGCCTTCCCTGCCTCGCCTTCGCGGTGTTGGCGCTGTTCGGCGGCTCCACCGCCGCGCGCGCTTTCGAGGGCACGAGCTCCAAGAAGCAGCCGTCGCCGTTCGAGCAGTTCCGGACCGGCGCGCAGGCCTACCTCGCCGGCGACAAGGCTGGCGCCCTGACCTCGCTGATCGACGCCGCAAACCGCGGCCACGCGATGGCGCAGTGGAAGCTCGGCCGCATGTACGCCGAGGGCGACGGCGTCGAGCGCGACGACGTCAAGGCGTTCGACTATTTCAGCCAGATCGCCAACGCCCACGCCGACGACGCGCCGGACACGGTGCAGGCGCGGTTCGTGGCGAACTCCTTCGTGGCGCTCGGCAACTACTATCTCGACGGCATCGCGAACAGCCCGATCACGGCCGACGCCGAACGGGCGCGCGAGATGTTCTCCTACGCCGCCTCCTACTTCGGCGACCCCGACGCGCAGTACAATCTGGCCCGCATGTACCTCGACGGGCAGAGCGTGAAGAAGGACGTGCGGCAGGCGGCCCGCTGGCTTGGCCTCGCCGCCAACAAGGGCCAGCGCGACGCGCAGGCCGTGCTCGGCCACCTGCTGTTCAACGGCGGGGAGGTGCCCCGGCAGGCCGCGCGCGGGCTGATGTGGCTGACGCTCGCCAAGGAAGCGGCGGGCGATCAGGACCGGTGGATCGTCGAGCTCTACGACAAGGCCATGGACGCCGCGACCGAGGACGAGCGCGCCTCGTCCGCGAGCTACGTCAACGCCTGGCTGAAGGACCGCGGCTGACATCCGGCGGCCGGTCGTCCGCGCCGCGGACTGCGCTTCCTACCGCTCCGCCTGCAGCCCTCGGCCCCACGACCGTCGAGCTTTCTGGCGCGGTCGCGCGTCGGGCGAGGCGAGAGGGGCGGGGTCGGTCGCTGTCACGGCGAGGCTCCGAAGGACGGGCGGGCTGAGCGCGTCCTTCAGGTGTCGCGCAGCGGCGGGGCGCTCCGAAGGCGCCGACGCGTCGTTTCGTATCGCTACGCGGCCCGTACGTTGCTGAGGAACTGCCGCACCTCGCGGCTGAGGTTGTCCGACTGACGCGACAGGTCGTCGGCGGCCTGGGCCACGTCGCCGGCGGCCGCGCCGGCCTCGCCCGCCGTGCGGGCGACCTGGGCGATGTCCGAGGTCATCGCCTGCGATCCGGCCGAGGCCTGGTCCATGCTGCGGACGATCTCCTGCGTCGTGACGTTCTGCTCCTCGACCGCCGAGGCGATCGTCGTCGACACCTCGTTCATGGCCTGGATCTGGTGGGCGATCTCCTGGATCGCGCGCGACGCGTCGCCGGTCGTCTGGCGGATCAGGGCGACGTGCTGGCCGATCTCGGCGGTCGCGCGGGTGGTCTGGTTCGCGAGCTCCTTGACCTCCGAGGCCACGACCGCGAAGCCGCGCCCCGCTTCGCCGGCGCGCGCCGCCTCGATGGTGGCGTTGAGCGCCAGCAGGTTGGTCTGGCTCGCGATCTGGGCCACGAGGTCGACGACGTCGCCGATCCTCATCGCCGCGGTCGAGAGCTCGGAGATCGTGCGCTCGGCCGTCGAGGCCCCATCGACGGCGCGCGAGGACATCACCGCCGCCTGCTCCACGCGGCCTGCGATCTCATGGATGGTCTTGGCGAGCTCTTCGGCGGCCGAGGCGACGACGTTGACGTTGCCCGCCGTCTGCTCGGCCGTGGAGGCGACCGAGGCGGAGCGCTGCGAGGTTCCGTCCACGGTGGCGCGCATGGTCCGCGCGGCCGATTGCAGGCCGCCGATCGACAGCGTCACGTCCGACACGATGCCGCCGACGGACTGCTCGAAGCGGTCGGCGAGCTCCCGCAGCATCGTCCGGCGGGCCTCCTCCTCGCGCAGGCGTCCGGCCTCGGTGGTCTTGAGCTGCTGGGCCGCCTCTTCGAGCGACATGTCGCGGATCGTCACGACAGCGCGGGCGATGTCGCCGATCTCGTCGGAGCGGCGGCTGCCGGGCACCTCGGCGAGGTCCTTGCGGGCGGCGAGGGCCTTCAGCGCCGTCGTCAGCGCGCCGAGCGGGCCTACGATGGAGCGGGCCAGGATCATACCGAGCAGAGCGGTGAGGGCCAGCACGGCGGCGGCGGTGATCGCCAGCGTCCGGGTCAGCGTGGTCGCCGCGGCGACGGCTTCGTCGGTCGTCTGAGCGGCGACGATCGTCCAGGGCGCGCCCAGCACGTCCATGGGGGTGGCGACCGCCATCCGCGCCACGCCGTCGCGCTCGAAGGTGAAGGGCTCCGCGTCCTTCGTCGCCTCAGCGGACAGGCCGAGCCGGGCGGCGGGGTCGCCCGCGTGCGCCTCGATCGCGAGCGGCGGGTCGCTGCGGAGAGCGCCGTCGGCGCCGATCGCGAGCGCCTCGCCGGTCGCGCCGAGGCCGGCGCGCTTCGACAGCGTCTGGTCGAACAGCGCCGGCGACAGCCGCATCAGCACGTAGCCGGTGCGCTCGGAGGCCTGGGCGGAGCCCATCGCGACGTTCGCGCGCTTGGTCATGGGACGGCCGATGAAGGCGGAGGGACCCTCGCCGGCGGGGTAGGCCGCGAAGTCCTGGAAGACGACGGCGTCGTCGGGGCCGGCCTTCAGCGTGTCGTAGAGCCGCGCGAGGCCGGTGCCGGCGAGCGCGGCGTCCGACAGCGCCGCGCCGAAGTCGGCGCCCTTGGTGGTGGTGTAGACGACGCGCCCGTCGGCGTTCAGGAAGACCAGGTCGGCGTAGCCGGGCTGGGCGATCAGCTTGCGGGCGACCTCCTGCACCTTGGCGTGGCGGCGGCCGTAGGTCGTGTTGGTCTCGGCGCCGTCGACGGCGACCCGCCCGGCGACATCCGGCGCGCTCTGGAAGGCGGCTTTCAACTGGTCGAAGTCCGGGCGGCTCGGGTCGAGATTTTCCGCGATGTCGCCGAAGTTCTGCTGCACGAGCGGATGCGCCGCGACGGCGACGAAGTCCGCCTTTGCCCGCTCCGCCAGCAGCCCGACGCTTTCGCTGCGGGCGACGGCGGCCGAGCGCAGCCGCTGGTTCGCCTCGTCGACCAGGCCCTGCTTCGCGGCGTGCCAACTGAGCACGCCCATCAGGCCGGCGCTGAGCAGCGCGAGGCCGATGGTGGTGGCGGGCAGGCGCACTTTCAGCGTCGAGAGGATAGACACGGGACCACCGGGACAGCGTTGAGGGGCAGGCCGCGATTCTGCCCCGCCGGCGCTTAATCAACGCTTATGATCTGCAACCCGAGCGCGTCCCGGAACGTGCGGCGCCGCTATCCGAACGCGAATTCCGCGACTACCGGGACATGGTCCGACGGCCGTTCCCACGC
Organism: Methylopila capsulata; assembly: GCF_016907975.1. Lineage (GTDB taxonomy): Bacteria > Pseudomonadota > Alphaproteobacteria > Rhizobiales > Methylopilaceae > Methylopila > Methylopila capsulata. The sequence continues at coordinate 674,538 of NZ_JAFBCY010000001.1, read as the reverse complement.
TCGTACGTGCTTGTCGATCCGCGTCGTGACCAGCCGGTCGGCGGCCTGCGGCGAGAGCAGCAGGTGGTCGATGCGGATGCCGTCGTTCTTCTGCCAGGCGCCGGCCTGATAGTCCCAGAAACTGTAGAGCCCCTCGGCGTCGTCGCAGGCGCGGACGGCCTCCGTGAGGCCGAGCGCGAGCAGCTTGCGCCAGGAGGCGCGGGTGTCGGGACGGAACAGGGCGTCCTCCACCCAGGCGTCGGGACGCCTGGCGTCGGCGCGGGCGGGAATCACGTTGTAGTCGCCGGCGATGATCAGCGGCTCCTCGAGCCGGAGCCGATCTGCGGCGTAGGCGCGCAGGCGCTCCATCCAGGCGAGCTTGTAGTCGTATTTCGGCCCCGGCGCGGGGTTGCCGTTCGGAAGATAGATGCCGGCGACGCGCACCGCCCCCGACGGCGCCGAGACCACCGCCTCGATGAAGCGGGCGTGGTCGTCGCCGTCGTCGCCGGGCAGGCGGGGCGTCACGTCCTCGAGCGGCAGGCGCGAGAGGATGGCGACGCCGTTGTAGGTCTTCTGGCCATGGACGGCGACGTGGTAGCCGGCGTCCTCGATGGCGGCGCGCGGGAACGCCTCGTCCACGCACTTGATTTCCTGCAGGCACACGACGTCTGGCTTCGCCTCGGCGAGCCAGCGCAGCAGCAGGTCGAGCCGGGACTTGACCGAGTTGACGTTCCAGGTGGCGATCTGCACGGGGCGGTCCTCCGGAGCGGGCGGCGCGTGCGCCAGACCTAACGGTCTTGGCGACGGCCCGCGAGGGCGCAGGCAGAAAAAAAGGCCGCCCGACAAGCGAGCGGCCCAAGTCTAGGGAGGAAACGCCCAAAGGAGGGCTGCAAGACGGCTCGCGAAAGCGCTCGCCGTCGTACGAACCCTAAGTGGCCCGCCGCCGCCGAAATGCCAAGGCCAAAAGGCGCGCTTTGGGTGCGCTATTGTTTCGCAGCGAAAATGAACGGTTGACCGCCCGTTGGAAACTCACGGTTCGCGGTGACGAGGCGCACGTCGCCGCTGATCGCTGCGGGACGGTTTCGCCGCCTTGCAGCATCGTCATTCCCAAGTTTACTCGAGGCATGACGCTCGACTCCTCTAGGCGAGGGCCGACGTTCCGAACGATCTCAGATCGCGAAGCTGGTGCCGCAGCCGCAGGAGGCGGTCGCGTTGGGGTTGCGGATCTGGAACGAGGCGCCGATCAACTCGTCGACGAAGTCGATCTCGGACCCCGCGAGATAGGGCAATGACACCGGGTCGATCAGCACGGTGGCGCCGTCGCGGCTGATGACGAGGTCGTCCGCCTGGGCGGTGACGTCAAAGCCGAAGTCGTAGCTGAAGCCGGAGCAGCCGCCGCCGAGGACGCTGACGCGGAGCTTCGAGCCCGGCGCCTCGTCGGCGAGGATCTCCTTGATGCGGCCGGCCGCGCGCTCCGTCATCGAGACGGGAGCGACGGGGGCGTCGAGGGTTGCGGTGGTCATGGACCGGGTGCCTGCCTTGGTCGCGCCGGCGGGGCGTCGGGATCGGGCTGGACCCGATCGAGCGCCAACGTCGCGCGACGTGTTGCGCATGGTTTCATGCAAGAGGTAAGCACGCGCGGCGGGACGGTCAACGCGGAGGCTGCGTGCGAGCCGCATGAAGGAGCAGGGCATGGACGTCCCGGCGATCGACGTGACGGCGTGGATCCTGCGCCCGCGCGCCTCTTACGCCGCCGATCCCACCCGCGGCCGCGGCCGGCTGACCCACGAACCCGCAAGCCCGACCCGCACCGATTTCCAGCGCGACCGGGACCGGGTGCTGCATTCGACCTCGTTCCGGCGGCTGAAGCACAAGACGCAGGTCTTCGTCTACCACGAGGGCGACCACTTCCGGACGCGCCTCACCCACACGCTCGAAGTCGCACAGATCGCGCGCTCGATCGCCCGCGCGCTCGGCCTCGACGAGGACCTCGCGGAGACGATCGCTCTCAGCCACGACATCGGCCACCCGCCGTTCGGCCACGCCGGCGAAAAGGCCCTCGACGCCTGCATGGCGGGGCATGGCGGCTTCGACCACAACGCCCAGTCGCTGCGCGCGCTGACCAAGCTCGAGAAGCGCTACGCCGACTACGACGGCCTGAACCTCACCTTCGAGTCGCTTGAAGGCGTGGTGAAGCACAACGGGCCGCTGCTGGACGCGGAGGGTCGGACCGTCGGCGCCTACGCCGGGCGTCCGCTGCCCGCGGCGCTCGTCGAATACGCGGCTGTCCATGATCTCGGCCTCGACACGCATGCGACGGCGGAGGCGCAGGCCGCCGCCATCGCCGACGACATCGCCTACGACGCCCACGACATCGACGACGGCCTGCGGGCGGGACTGATCACCCTCGACGACCTGTCGGGCTCGCAATTGCTGGCCGACATCATGGCGGAGGTGCGCGATCGCCATCCCGGCCTCGACCACGCCCGCACGGTGCACGAGATCGTTCGCCGCGTGATCACTCGGCTGGTGGAGAACGCGATCGGGGAGGGCGCCCGGCGGCTCGCGCCGTTCGTCGGGCGCGACGTCGACGCGGTGCGCGCCGCAGGCCGGCCGCTGATCGCGTTCTCGCCCGCCATGGCGGAGGCCGAGCGCGAGCTGAAGCGGCTGATGTTCGCGAAGCTCTACCGCCACCCCTACCTGAACCGCGTGATGGCGGACGCCCGTCAGGTGGTGACCGATCTCTACGGCGCCTACGCCGCCGACCCGAAGGCCCTGCCGCCGGAGTGGGCGCGGGCCGAAGCCTCCGACGCGCCCGCCCGCCGCCCGCGGCTCGTGGCGGACTTCATCGCCGGCATGACCGATCGTTACGCGTTGTCCGAACACGCCCGGCTGTTTGACGCGACCCCGGAATTGCGTTAGCCGCCGACCTCTCCGACGAGGCCCCGCATCCCCATGAACGTTTTCGCCGACTTCGCCGCGCGCCTGCGCTCGATCCTCGAAGCGCTCGCCGCCGAAGGCGCGATCGGGCGCGTGCCCGACCTCGCCAGGGTGGTGGTCGAGCCGCCGCGCGATCCGAGCCACGGCGATCTCGCCACCAACGCGGCGCTTGCGCTGTCGAAGGAGCTCGGGGTCAAGCCGCGCGACCTCGCGGAGAAGATCGCGGCGAAGCTCGCCGAGCAGCCGGACGTGGCCGCGACCAGCGTCGCGGGCCCCGGCTTCGTCAATCTCACGCTGACGCCCGCTTACCTCCACGGCGTCCTCGGCGCCGCGCTCGCCGCCGGCCTCGACTACGGCAAGCCGGATGCGGCGAGCGGGACCAGGGTCAACGTCGAGTATGTCTCGGCGAACCCCACCGGGCCGATGCACGTCGGGCACTGCCGTGGCGCGGTGTTCGGGGATTCGCTCGCGAGCCTGCTCGCCTTCGCCGGCGAGGACGTGACGCGCGAGTACTACATCAACGACGCCGGCGCGCAGGTCGACGTGCTGGCCCGCTCCGCCTTCCTCCGCTACCGCGAGGCGCTGGGCGAGGAGATCGGCGCCGTGCCGGAAGGGCTCTATCCCGGCGACTACCTCAAGCCGGTCGGCCAGACGCTGGCGCAGCGGTTCGGCCCGTCGCTGCTCGACACGCCGGAGGCGGACTGGCTGCCGACGGTCAAGAACATCACGATCGACGCCATGATGGCGATGATCCGCGACGACCTCGCGGCGTTGAACATCCGCCACGACGTGTTCTTCTCCGAGCGCACGCTGCATGGGCCGGACGGCCCGATCGTGCGCACGGTCGAGGAGCTGAAGCGGCAAGGGCTCGTCTACGAAGGCGTGCTGGCGCCGCCGAAGGGCGAGCTGCCGGACGACTGGGAGGAGCGCGAGCAGACGCTGTTCCGCGCGACCGAGTTCGGCGACGACGTCGACCGCCCGCTGATGAAGTCGGACCGCTCCTACACCTACTTCGCCGCCGACGTGGCCTACTTCCGTTCGAAGTTCGAACGCGGCTTCCGCGAGATGGTGTTCGTGCTGGGCGCGGACCACGGCGGCTACGTCAAGCGCCTCGAGGCGGTAGGGCGCGCGCTCTCCGGCGGGACCGCGAAGGTCTCCGTGGAGCTCTGCCAGCTCGTGCGCCTGTTCCGGGCGGGCGAGCCGGTGCGCATGTCGAAGCGCGCGGGCGACTTCGTCACGCTGCGCGACGTGGTCGACGAGGTCGGCCGCGACGCGGTGCGCTTCATGATGCTGTTCCGCTCGAACGACGCGGTGCTCGACTTCGACTTCGCGAAGGTCACCGAGCAGTCGCGCGACAACCCGGTGTTCTACGTGCAGTACGCCCACGCCCGGGCTCAATCGATCCTGCGCAAGGGCGCGGAGGTCGCCGGACACGACGGCGCGCCGGACCTCGCGCTACTGACCGACCCCGGCGAACTCGATCTGATCAAGCGGCTCGCGCAGTGGCCGCGCATCGTCGAGCAGGCCGCCCAGGCGCGGCAGCCGCACCGGGTCGCGTTCTATCTGCACGATCTCGCGAGCGACCTGCACGCCCACTGGAACCGCGGCAAAGACTCGCCTGATTTACGGTTCATTATGGAAAACAATCCATTATTGACCTGCGCTCGTCTGGCGCTGGTCCGCGCGCTGGCCTTGGTGCTCGCGGCGGGTCTTGGTATTCTCGGCGTGGCGGCCCCCGACGAGATGAGGTGAGGGTCCGAAGGTTGGGACTCTGAGAAGGGGCCGTCTGGGGCGTCGTTCCTTGCGGCTTGCGGAGACCGACAAATGCAGAAGCAGGCAGTTCGGCGCGGCGTCGATCATGACGACCGCGGCCAGGCTTACGTCGATGATCGGACGGGCGTCATGAACGAGTACGACGGCCAGCGCCGCGCCACCTCCGACCTCGGCCTCCGGCCGGGCGATCACTACCCCGCGGCCGACGATCAGCGCGATCTCTACGCCGACGCCGAGCCGCAGGAGTACGACCCGCGCGCCTACGCGCCGAACCCGGACGAGCCCTACGGCTACGACGCCGACGGCAACCCGCTCTATTACGAATCCTACGACGAGCGCCGCGTGCGCTCCGGCCGCAGCGGCATGGTGCTCGTCGCGGCCGTGCTGGGCGTCGCGCTGCTCGGCGGCGGCGGGGTCTACGCCTACCGGATGATGAGCCACGGCGGTTTCGGCGGCGAGCCGCCGCTGATCAAGGCCGAGACCGATCCGGTCAAGACCGTGCCCGATGCGCCCGCCGCCACGGACACGCACCAGAACAAGCAGATCTACGACCGCGTCGAGGCCACCGCGCCGGCGAAGTCGAAGGTTGTGTCGCGCGAAGAGCAGCCGGTCGAGCTGCCGGCCTCGCCGACCTCCACGCCCCGCGCCGACGGCGCCCGGGTGATCCTGCCCGGCGGTCCGGCTGCGGCCGAACCGACCGCGCCCTCGACGATGGGCAGCGAGCCGCGCCGCGTGAAGACGGTCGAAATCCGTCCCGACGGCGGCTTCGGCGGCGCCCCGGCGCCGGCTCAGCCGCAGGCCGCAGCGCCCGCGAACGACCCGATCGGCCAGGCGGCCGCGACCGGCCAGGCCCCGGCCGGCGAATTCGACAACGGCATCATGAACGACGGATCGGCCGCCGCGCCGGCCCGCGAGCAGACCGCCGCGGTTCCGGTGCCGCGGCCCCGCCCGGCGGCGCCCGCGCAGGCCGCCGCGCCCCGTCCCGCGGCTCCGGCGCAGACTGCGGCGCGTCCGGCGGCGCCTGCGCAGACGCAGCAGCCTGTCGCGCCTCCCCAGCAGCAGGTCGCCGCCGTCGCGCCGCGCGCCCAGGTTCCGGCGACGGCGCCGCGCCCCTCGGCCTCCGGCGGCTTCGTGGTGCAGGTCACCTCGCAGCGCTCCGAAGCCGACGCCCGCGCCGCCTACGCCGCGCTCCAGCGCAAGTTCCCCGGCGTGCTGGGCCAGTACGGCGCCAACATCCAGTCGGCGAACGTCGGCGATCGCGGCACCTACTACCGCGTCCGCGTCGGACCTTTCGCGGACGGCGGCCAGGCCTCGACCCTCTGCAACAACCTCCGCTCCGCCGGCGGCGACTGCGTCGTCTCCCGCAACTGACGCCTCCCGTCCGGAGGCCTTTGGAGGCCGCGCCCGGCGCGCGGCCTGAGAAGCGGAACCGCTGATGCCTGCGCGCGCCTTCATCGTCGGATGCTCCGGACTGGCCCTCACCGCCGACGAGCGCGCCTTCCTGCGCGACGCCGAGCCATGGGGGCTGATCCTGTTCGGCCGCAACGTCGGCGACGCCGAACAGATCCGCGCCCTCGTCGACGACTTCCGCGACGCGGTCGGCCACGCCGACGCGCCGGTGCTGATCGACCAGGAGGGCGGCCGCGTCCAGCGCATCCGCCCGCCGCTCGCGCGGTCCCACCCGCCCGCCGCGCGCTACGGCGAGCTCTACGCCCGCGACCCGGAGGCCGGCGTCGCCGCCGCCCGCATCGGGGCCGAACTGATGGCGGGGGAGCTCGTCGCCATGGGGATCACCGTCGACTGCCTGCCCGTGCTCGACCTGCCGGTCGACGGCATGACCCAGGCGATCGGCGACCGCGCCTACGCCGACGCGCCCGAGGCGGTCGCGGCGCTCGGCCAGGCGGTGATCGAGGGGATGCTCGCCGGCGGCGTCCTGCCGGTGATCAAGCACATGCCCGGCCACGGCCGGGCCACCGTCGACAGCCACTATCACCTGCCGCGCGTGACCGCCGACCGGGCGACGCTGGAGGCCCGCGACTTCGCGCCGTTCCGCGCGCTGAACCGCGCGCCGGTGGGGATGACCGGCCACCTCGTGTTCGAGGCCATCGACCCGGATCGCCCGGCGACGCTGTCCCCGATCGTGCTGTCCGAGATCGTCCGCGGCTGCATCGGCTTCGACGGGCTGCTGATGAGCGACGACCTCTCCATGAAGGCGCTGTCCGGCCCGGTGGGCGCGAGCGCCGTGGGCGCGCTTGCGGCGGGCTGCGACCTCGCCTTGCATTGCAACGGCGACATGGGCGAAATGCGGGAGGTCGCGGCTGCGGCGCCGCGGCTCGCAGGCCGCTCGGCCGAACGGGCGGCGGCGGCGCTCGCTTTGATCGCGACCCCGGCCGGCGCCGACCTCGTGGCGCTCGCGGACCAGCGCGACCGCCTGCTCGAGCGCGCCACGGCCTGACGCCGCCGGAGACCGAGACCCATGGCCGTTCCCGGCGTGGAAGGGCCTGACCCCGTGTTCGAGGCCGATGAGCGGCCCGAAGAGGCGCGCGCGGCCTTCGTGGTCGATCTCGACGGCTTCGAAGGCCCGCTCGACCTGCTGCTCGATCTCGCGCGCCGGCAGAAGGTCGACCTCGCGCGCCTCTCGATCCTGGACCTCGCCGACCAGTACCTCGCCTTCGTGGAGGCGGCGCGCGCGGAGCGGCTCGACCTCGCGGCCGACTACCTCGTGATGGCGGCGTGGCTCGCCTATCTGAAATCCCGGCTGCTGCTGCCCGATCCGCCGGCGGACGACGACGAGCCCCCCGCCGAGATCGTCGCCGCGGCGCTCGCCTTTCGCCTGCGCCGTCTGGAGGCGATGCGCGCGGCGGGCGCGGCGCTGGTCGACCGGCCTCTGCTCGGCCGCGACGTCTTCCCGCGCGGCGAGGAGCCGGAGGAGGGCGAGGGGCGCCGACCGCACTGGACCGCGAGTCTCTACGACCTGCTGTCGGCCTACGCCCGCCAGCGCACCCGCACCTTCTCCGCGCCCGTCACCATCGCGCGGCGGCCGCACTGGACGCTCGCGGAAGCCCGCGCCGCGCTGGAGCGCCTCGTCGGCCCCGCGGCGGACTGGGCGCGGCTCGACGGTCTGCTGCTCGGCTTCATGACGCCGGAGCTGCGCGCCTCGGTGCTGGCGTCCGGCCTCGGCGCGTCGCTTGAGCTGGCGCGCGAGGGACGCATGGACCTCCGGCAGGAGCGCGCCTTCGGGCCGCTGTTCGTGCGCTCCGCCGCTCCGCTCGCTCCCACGCCTTCGGAACGGTCGTGACCGAGCGCGACACGCCCAGCCGCTTCGCGCCGAGGGGCGCGAACGAGCCGCCGCTGCCGCTCGAGGGGTTCGGCGGCACGCTGAGCCCCGACGACGTCGCCCGCGCGCCGGAGCTGCACCTGCGGATCCTCGAAGCCGTGCTGTTCGCGGCGCGCGCGCCGGTGGAGGAGGCGGCGCTCGCCGCGCGGCTGCCCGACGGCGCGGACGTTCGCGCGGCGCTGCGGGTGCTGGCCCACCGCTATGCCGGCCGCGGCGTGAACCTCAGGCGGATCGAGCGCGCCTGGGCCTTCCGCACCGCCCCCGATGTGGCGGCGTCGCTGTCGGAGGCGATCGTCGAGCCGAAGAAGCTGTCGCGCGCCGCGATCGAGACGCTCGCGATCATCGCCTACCACCAGCCGACGACGCGGGCCGAGATCGAGGAGATTCGCGGCGTCGCGACCTCCAAGGGCACGCTCGACGCGCTGCTGGAGGCCGGCTTCGTGCGCCTGCGCGGGCGCCGCCGCTCCCCCGGACGGCCGGTCACCTTCGGCACGACGCCCGCCTTCCTCGACCATTTCGGCCTCGAACAGGTCTCCGACCTTCCCGGCCTTGACGAACTGAAGGCGGCGGGGCTTCTCGACGCCCGGCTCCCGCCGGGGCTCGCCATGCCGCAGCCGTCCGACGATCCGGGGCTCGCCCCGGACGAGGAGCCGCTGGGCGCGGACGATCCCTTCGCCGCGCTCGAGATCGGCGACGGGGAGGAGTGACGGATGCAGACCCCAGACGACCGACCGGCGGCCACCGACCGGCGGCGACCGAGGCCGGGCCGCCGATGAATGCCGCCGCGTCCGCCGCGCGTCCCCTCGTTCCCCGCGCTGACCCCGCCGCGCTCGCCTTCGACGACGTCTCCCACGCCTATGGCCGCACCGTCGCGGTCGACCACGTGTCGCTCGAGGTGCGCCCCGGCGCGGTGGTGGCGCTGCTGGGGGAATCCGGCTGCGGCAAGACCACGCTGCTGCGCATCGCGGCGGGGGTCGAGCGGCCGGGCGGCGGCGCGGTGCGGCTGGACGGACGCGTGGTCTCGGCCGGACCCGGCTACCTGCCGCCGGAGAGGCGCGGCGTCGGCCTGATGTTCCAGGACTACGCGCTGTTTCCGCACATGACCGTGCTCGCCAATGTGCTGTTCGGGCTCAAGGCCCTGCCGCGCGCCGAGGCCGACGCGCGGGCGAGGGCGGCGCTCGCCCGCGTCGGGATGTCGGCCCATGTCGGTCGCTACCCCACCGAACTCTCCGGCGGGCAGCAGCAGCGGGTGGCGCTCGCCCGCGCCATCGCGCCGCGGCCCCGCGTGCTGTTGATGGACGAGCCGTTCTCCGGCCTCGACAAGCGCCTGCGCGACGCGGTGCGCGACGAGACCGTCGCCGTGCTGCGCGAGACCGGCGCGACGGCGGTGATCGTCACCCACGATCCGGAGGAGGCGATGCGCATGGCCGACGAGATCGTGCTGATGCGGGGAGGGCGCGTGGCGCAGGCGGGCGCCCCCGAGGCGCTCTACCGGGCTCCAGTCGATCTCTTCGTCGCGCGCTTCTTCTCGGAGCTCAACGAACTGCCCGCGGTCGTGCGCGCCGGCCGCGCGCACTGCGCGCTCGGCGAACTTCCTGCGAAGGGCGTCCCGGACGGCGCGGCGGTGGTCGCGGTGCGGCCGCAGGGGCTGCGCATCGGCGCGAGGGGAACGGGAGAGCCTGCGCGAATCGTCGCGCGGCGATTCCTGGGCGACGCGGAGCAGATCGAGCTCTTAGTCGATGGTCTAACGGCGCGGCTCAGGGCGCGAGTGCGGCCCGGCGGCGACGCATCGCCCGGGACTGACGTCGCCGTGACGCTGGACGCATCGGAAACCCTTGTGTTCATGGCGGGCGGCGCCTAGTTTCCGGAGCGACAGGCGGCGCGCCGCCGGACGCTCGCGCGCGGGCGAGGTCCTGACTGCCGCTTCGAAAGGGAATGTCATGAGTCTCACGCATTGGTTGGTCGTCGCCGTGCTGGTGATGCTGCTGTTCGGCCGCGGGAAGATTTCCGAGCTCATGGGCGACATGGCCAAGGGCATCAAGAGCTTCAAGAAAGGCCTCGCCGAGGACGACGACGTCGCGGAGGGCATGTCCCAGAACAACCGGCCGGCGCAGCCGATCGAGCACCGCGCCGACGCGCAGGTCCGCCCCGGCGTCGGCAGCGTCGACGGCAGCAAGTCCTGACGTCGGAGTCCTGACGTTCAAGTCCTGACGTCGAGGTCTCCTGCTGCGGGCGTCGTCCCGCTGGCGGCGCCTCGGCTGAGCGCCCCTGACGGGGGCTGAGCCTCATGTTCGACATCGCCTGGTCTGAGTTTCTGGTCGTCGCGGTCGTGGCGCTTGTCGTCGTGGGCCCGAAGGACCTGCCTGCGCTGCTGCGCAACGTCGGGCGCATGGTTGCGACCGTCCGGCGGATGGCCGGCGAGTTCCAGACCCAGTTCAACGACGCCATGCGCGAAGCCGAACTGGACGACCTCAAGCGCGAGGTGACCGGCCTCAAGGACATCGCGTCCAAGGCCGCCTCCTCGCCGAACCCGTTCCAGATCGCCCGCGACGAGATCCGCAAGGCGGTCGACTCCAAGCCGGCTGCGCCGTCCGCGCTGGCGGGCGAGGCGGCCTCGTCGTCCTCGGTCGACGACCTGCCGATCCCCTCGGCGCTCGCGCCGTCGCCGAGCGCGGAGGACGGCGCGACCGACGCGGACGTCGTCGCGTCCGCCATGTCGGGCATCGAGACCCCCGCCGCGCCGAACGGCGCTACGCCCCCCGTCGCAGGACCCGACGTCGCAGGACCCATGGACGCCGAGCCCGCTCACGCGCCGTCCCCCGCGCCCGCCGAACCTCCTCAGTCTTCGAGCCCCGCTTCGTGAGCCAAGCCGACATCGACTCCACCAAGGCGCCGCTGATCGAGCACCTGATCGAGCTGCGTTCGCGGCTCATCCGGTCGATCCTCGCCTTCGCGATCGCCTTCGGCCTCTGCTTCGCCGTCGCCGGGCACATCTTCAACCTGCTGCTCGTGCCCTACGAGATCGCCGCCGGCTCGGCCGAGGCAATCCGGCTGCAGTACACCGCGCCGCAGGAGTATTTCATCACGCAGATCAAGCTCGCCATGTTCGGCGCGGGCTTCATCTCGTTCCCGATCGTCGCGAACCAGATCTACAAGTTCGTGGCCCCCGGCCTCTACAAGAACGAGCGCTCGGCCTTCCTGCCGTATCTGGTGGCGACGCCGGTGCTGTTCCTGATGGGCGCGGCCTTCGTCTATTTCGCCGCGATGCCGCTCGCGATGCGGTTCTTCCTGTCGATGCAGCAGGCGGGCGGCGACGGCCACGCCTCGATCGAGCTGATCGCACGCACCAGCGAGTACCTCTCGCTGGTCATGACGCTGATCTTCGCCTTCGGCATCTGCTTCCAGACGCCGGTGATCCTGACGCTGCTCGCCCGGGCCGGCTTCATCGACTCGCAGTGGCTCAAGGACAAGCGGCGCTACGCCATCGTGGTGGTGTTCGCGATCGCCGCGGTGCTGACGCCGCCCGACGTGATCAGCCAGGTCGCGCTTGCCGTGCCGACGATCCTTTTGTACGAGGCCTCGATCGTCGTCGTGAAAATGGTCGAGAAGAAGCGCGCCGAGGCTGAGAAGGCCGAAGGTTCGCCGGACTAGGCCGTGGGCGTTCTCGCCTCCGACGCGACGACGCCGGTTGGTTGAGATTTCAAACCCTTAGGTCCGTTTCTCCATGCACGACATCCGCCTGATCCGCGACGATCCCGAGAGCTTCGACCGTGGGCTCGCGCGGCGCGGACTGACGCCGCTGAGCGGTCGGCTGGTCGCGCTCGACGAACGCCGGCGCGAGGTCATCGGCCGCCTGCAGGCGATCCAGGAGCGCCGCAACGCCGCCTCAAAGGAGGTCGGCCAGGCCAAGGCGCAGAAGGACGAGGCCCGCGCCGCCGCCCTGATCGAGGAGGTGGCGAAGCTCAAGCTGGACGCGCCCGCGGCCGAGGCCGAGCAGAAGGCGATCGAGCAGGAGCTCGAGGCGACGCTCGCCGAGATCCCGAACATTCCACTCGACGAGGTGCCGGACGGCCCGGACGAGACCGCGAACGTCGAGCGTCACCGCATCGGCACGCCGCGCGAGATCGACGCCCCCAAGGCGCACTACGACCTCGGCGAGGCGCTCGGCCTGATCGACTTCGAGGCCGCCTCGCGCATGTCGGGCGCGCGCTTCGCGGTGCTCAAGGGCCAGGTGGCGCGGCTCGAGCGCGCGCTCGCGGGCTTCATGCTCGACCTTCACACCACCGAGCACGGCTACACCGAAATTGCGCCCCCGCTGCTTGTGCGCGACGAGGCCATGTTCGGCACCGGTCAGCTCCCGAAGTTCCAAGAGGACCTTTTCTCGACACGTCCTGAAGTGCAGGGAACGCTGCCGGATGGAGGCATTTTCACGAGTCCTCTTGGAGAGGAGGGGAAAGCCTATGGGCGCCGGCTTTGGTTGATCCCGACGGCCGAAGTCTCGCTCACAAATCTCGTCCGCGATCAGATTGTTTCTGAGGATGCGCTTCCTCTCCGTCTAACCGCTGCAACACCGTCGTTCCGCGCCGAAGCCGGCGCCGCGGGCCGGGACACGCGTGGGCTGATCCGCCAGCACCAGTTCACCAAGGTCGAGCTGGTCTCGGTCACCACGCCGGAGAAGAGCCTCGAGGAGCACGAGCGCATGCTGGCTTGCGCCGAGGAGGTGCTGAAGCGTCTGGAGCTGCCGTTCCGCACCATGACGCTCTGCACCGGCGACATGGGCTTCGCCTCGCGCAAGACCTACGACATCGAGGTCTGGCTGCCGGCGCAGAAGACCTACCGCGAGATTTCGAGCTGCTCGGTCTGCGGCGACTTCCAGGCGCGGCGCATGAACGCGCGCTACCGCCCGGCGGAGGCCAAGGGTCCGCGCTTCGTCCACACGCTGAACGGCTCCGGCGTCGCGGTCGGCCGCGCGCTGGTCGCGGTGCTGGAGAACTACCAGCAGCCGGACGGCTCGATCGCCGTGCCCGCCGCGCTGCAGCCCTATATGGGCGGGCTGACGACGATCGGGCGGGCGTGAGGACGCTCGCCGAAGCACGCACCGACCGGAGAGCCGCCTGCGCATGAGAATTCTCCTCACCAACGACGACGGAATCCACGCCGAGGGCCTCGAGGCGCTGGAGCAGATCGCGCTGCAGCTGTCGGACGACGTCTGGGTGGTCGCGCCCGAGACCGACCAGTCCGGCGCCTCGCATTCGATCTCGCTGAGCGACCCGCTCCGGCTGCGCCAGATCGGCGAGAAGCGCTTCGCCGTCCGCGGCACGCCGAGCGACTGCGTGATCATGGGCGTGCGGCACGTGCTCTACGACGCGCGGCCGGACCTGATCCTGTCGGGCGTCAACCGCGGCCAGAACGTCGCCGAGGACGTCACCTATTCCGGCACCATCGCGGGCGCGATCGAGGGCACGCTGCTCGGCGTGCCGTCGATCGCGCTGTCGCAGAACTACGACCGCACGCGCGGCCTCGAGGACATGTACGCCTCCGCGCGGGTCCACGGCGCCGACGTCGTCCGCCGCGTCATCAAGGCGGGCTTCGCCCCCGACCGGCTGGTCAACGTCAACTTCCCCGGCTGCGCGCCGGAGGAGGTGCAAGGGGTGGCGGTCAGCTCGCAGGGCAAGCGCAACCAGGAGCTGCTGCGGATCGAGCAGCGCGAGGACGGCCGCGGGCAGGCCTATTTCTGGATCGCCTTCGGCCGCGCGCCGGTCGAGGCCGGGGAGGGCACCGACCTCGCCGCGATCCGCGACCGGCAGATCTCGGTCACCCCGCTGAAGATCGACCTGACCGACCACGACACCTTCGACGGCCTGCGCGCCGCCTTCGCCGACGCCTGAGGGGCCGATGACCGAGGCGCGCGACGAGGCCGAACGCACCCGCCGCGCCGAGCTCGTGCTCAAGCTGCGCTCGCGCGGCGTCCGCGACATGCGGCTCCTGCGCGCGATCGAGATGATCCCGCGGACGCTGTTCGTGCGCGCCGAGCACGCCGACGTCGCCTACGCCGACCGCGCGCTGCCCATCGCCTGCGGGCAGACGCTCGAATCGCCGTTCCAGATCGCGGCGACGACGGAGGCCTTGGGCGTCGGGGAAGCCGACGTGGTGCTCGAGATCGGCTGCGGCACCGGCTACCAGACCGCGATCCTCGCCAGCCTCGCGAATCGCGTCGTCGCGATCGACCGCTGGCGCGGGCTCGTCGAGGCGGCGGAGAAGCGCCTCGAGCGGCTCGGAGGCGCGCCGAACGTGGCCTTCGTCGCCGCCGACGGCCTCCAGGGCCGCGCGCCCGAGGCACCGTTCGACCGCATCCTGATCTCGGGCGCCGTGATCGCCCCGCCGTCGGCGCTGCTCAACCAGCTGAAGCCGGGCGGTGTGATGCTGGCGCCGATCGGGCAGGGCGCGCGCCTGCGCCTCACCCGCTTCCGCAAGGGCGCGAACGGCGAGGTCGACGACAGCCTGGTCGCCTTCGTCCGGGCCTCCCCGATGACGCCGGGGATGGCCGCGGCTCTCTGAGGGCGATCCGTCAGCTCGGGCGAAACCGGAGCGGGTTCTTCCCTTCTCCCCACGCGTGAGGGGGTGGCGGAGCGCCGGATGAGGGGTCGTCCGGGGGCATCCTGAACGGTGACGAGGATGTCCCAGGCGACCCCTCACCCTTACCCTCTCCCGCAAGGGGAGAGGGGGGACCACGACGTGGCGCGTGGTCTTGAACTGGCCAGCCTAGCTCCGCCGCGGACGACACGCGCTCTTTCCCTTCTCCCCTTGCGGGAGAAGGTGGCGCGGAGCGCCGGATGAGGGGTCGTCTGGGACATCCGCGGGCGCGGAGAGGGGGCCCCGCCGACACCTTATCCTTACCCTCTTCCGCGAGGGGCGAGGGGTCCCCGGCGCCGCGCATGGTCTCGATCGCCCGCCTCCGCCGCTCCCCCCTTCGTGAAAAGACTTGCGGCGCCTTCGTGGCTTTTCGCTCCGAAGCTAACCGTATGTTTACCTCAACGCCTCTTTACTACGTTCATGTTGGTCGAAGTCGTTGCGAGTGTCCCACATGCGTAATGTCGTTCCGTGCCTCCGCGCCAAGCTGCTGGCGCGGGCCGCTCTCATCGCCTTCGCCGCGAGCGGCGTGGCCGCCTGCAGCTCGGACTCCAGCCGCTTCGGCGAGTCCCCGTTCTCCAACCCGTTCGCGTCGTCCTCGTCGTCGGAGCCGAGCTACCGGGCCCCGGCCGAGCCGCGCTACACCGGCACGGTCCGTGCGGCGCCCACCAGCCGCATCGAGCGCGCTCCGCTCGGCGCGCCGAGCCCCGCCCAGGCGGCGCCCATGCGCGGCTTCGGCGGCCAGCAGAGCTACAACCAGCCGCGCTCGGGCTCCTATGAGCCGCAGAGCACCGGCTCCATCCCGTCGGTCTCCCGCACGGCGATCGCCCGTCCGGCGCCGTCCGTCTCTTCGGCCTCGTCCAACTGGAGCGCGGAGGGCGGATCGACCGTCACGCTCGCCCAGGGCGAGAGCGTCCACACCCTGTCGCAGCGCTACGGCGTGCCGGCGAGCGCCATCATGCAGGCGAACGGCCTGTCGAGCGCCAACGCCGTCGGCCCCGGCTCGCGCGTCGTGATCCCGGTCTACTCCAGCGCCGGCTCCCGCATGGGCGCCGCGGCCCCGGTCGTCGAGGCTCCCGCCCGCGTCGCCGCCGCGCCGCTCCAGGCTCCGGTGCGCGCTCCCACGGCGGTCCCCGCCCGCACGGCCTCCGCCCGGACGAGCGTCCACACCGTCGCCCCGGGCGAGACCCTGTCGTCGCTCTCCCGTCAGTACGGCGTGAGCCGGACCGCGCTCGCCGACGCGAACGGCATCGCGCCGGACACGATGGTCCGCATCGGCCAGAAGATCAGCGTGCCGGGCGGCGGCCAGCAGATGGCGGCCGCGCCGGTCGCGGCGCCCGCCAACGGCCGCGAGCCCAAGATGCAGTTCGTCCAGGGCGCGCAAGCCAAGGGCATGGCTCCGGTCGCGGCGCCGGCCGAGCCGGTCCGCACCGCGCAGGCCCCGGCGCTCAAGCCGAGCGTGCCCGGCGCCGACCCGCAGGCCCGCGCCTTCGCCGGCGCGCCGACCAAGCCGAGCGCCGCGCCTGAGCCGTCCGAGCAGGTCAAGACCGCGTCGATCAAGGTCGACGCGACCCCTGAAGCGGCGCCCTCCGGCCCGTCCTTCCGCTGGCCGGTCCGCGGCCGCGTGATCTCCGGCTACGGCTCGAAGGCCAGCGGCGCGACCAATGACGGCATCAACCTCGCGGTGCCGGAAGGCACCGACGTGAAGGCCTCCGACGACGGCGTCGTGGCCTACGCCGGCAGCGAGCTGAAGGGCTTCGGCAACCTCGTGCTGATCCGCCACTCGAACGGCTGGGTCACGGCCTACGCCCACAACAGCGCGCTGGAAGTGAAGCGCGGCGAAACCATCCGCCGCGGCCAGATCATCGCGAAGTCCGGCTCCACCGGCAACGTGACCTCGCCGCAGCTGCACTTCGAAGTCCGCAAGGGCGCCCAGGCGGTCGACCCGATGCAGCACCTCGCCGGCATCTGACGCCGCGCTCCAGATCGACATGCGAACCCGGGCGGCCGAGAGGCCGTCCGGGTTTTCGCGTTTTTAAGGCCTGGGCCCCCGCGGATTGATTCAGATCGGGCGCGTCGTCATGCCCGCGCCTTCGCGCGGGTATCCACGACTTGCGCGCGGCCCGCTCGACGGCTTTGTCGTGGATACCCGCGCGAAGGAGCGGCATGACGGCCTCGCCACCGGCGGCGGTTCATCTCCCGATGACTTCCGCGTCAGTCTCCCAGACGCCCCGCGAGGTCCTGCACGAACTGCCACGCCACGCGGCCCGAGCGGGAGCCGCGGGTGGTGGACCATTCCAGCGCATCGCGGCGGAGCTGCTCCGGATCGGCGGTGAGCCCGAGGTGGTCGACGTAGCCGGCGACCATCGAGAGATACTCGTCCTGGCTGCAGCGGTGGAAGCCGAGCCAGAGGCCGAAGCGGTCCGACAGCGAGACCTTCTCCTCCACCGCCTCGCCGGGGTTGATCGCGGTCGAGCGCTCGTTCTCGATCATCTCGCGCGCCAGCAGGTGGCGGCGGTTCGAGGTGGCGTAGAGCAGCACGTTCGCCGGCCGGCCCTCGACGCCGCCGTCCAGCACCGCCTTCAGCGACTTGTAGGAGGTGTCCTCGGCGTCGAACGACAGGTCGTCGCAGAACAGCAGGAAGGGGTAGGGGGCCGGCCGCAGCAGGCCCATCAGGATGGGCAGCGATTCGATGTCCTCGCGGTGGATCTCGACGAGCTTCAGCGGCGGCTTGCCCTCGGCGACCAGCGTGGCGGAAACGGTGGCGTGGGCGGCCTTCACAAGCGAGCTCTTGCCCATGCCGCGCGCGCCCCAGAGCAGCGCGTTGTTCGCCGGCCGCCCGCGCGCGAAGCGCAGGGTGTTGTCGAGCAGCTGGTCGCGGACCCGGTCAATGCCCTTCAGCAGCACGAGGTCGACGCGCGAGACCGCCGGCACCGGCTGCAGCCGCGTCTCGCCTGCGTTCCACACGAAGGCGTCGGCCGCGTCGAAGTCCGGCGTCTGCGTCTTCGGCGGCGACAGCCGGTCGAGCGCCTCGGCGATGCGCAGCAGCAGCGCGTCGCGGGTGTCGGTCGCGGGCATGGAGTAGAACGGGTCGGACACGGGGCTTGCCTCCGGGTTGCGCGGCGCGTGGGCGCGCGAGCTTGAGGCCGTCGTTATCGCGGGGCGGAAGACGCGTCCACAACGCGCCGGGCATGGCGGCTCCCCTGTCGCCGCCTGTTCGACGAAGGGCGCGGTCGCCTTCCATCCGAGCCGTGATTTGATTTCGTTAGGCCCGTGGCTATAGTCCGCGCGCTTTCGCCGGGGCGCGCGCTCCGGCTTTTCCGCGAAGGTTGAAGCCGGCTCCCCTGAGCGAGGCGCAAAACCCCGCCACCGGAGCCTAAGATGTTCAGCACTCCCGCTTTTGCCCAGGCCGCCTCGGGGGCTCCCGGCGGCACGGACTTCCTGATCCAGATCCTGCCGTTCCTGCTGATCTTCGTGATCATGTACTTCCTGATTCTGCGTCCGCAGCAGAAGCGGGTGAAGGCGCACCAGGAGATGATCAAGAACGTTCGCCGCGGCGACACGATCGTGACCTCCGGCGGGCTGATCGGAAAAGTGATCAAGGTCACCGACGATTCCGAGGTGCAGGTCGAGATCGCCGACAACGTGCGCGTGCGCCTGTCCCGCGCGATGATCGCCGAAGTCCGCGCCAAGGGCGAACCCGTAAAGACCGACGCGGCTTGATCGCCATCGATCAGGCTTGAGACGGCGAGGCCGCGCGACAGCATGCTCCATTTCTCCACCTGGAAAACGGCCGCCATCGGCGCGCTCTGCCTGCTCGGCGTCATCTTCGCGCTGCCGAACGTGCTGCCGCAGTCCGTCCGCGACAGCTACCCCAGCTGGTTCCCGGCCCGCACCATCGTGCTGGGCCTCGACCTGCAGGGCGGCTCGCAACTGCTTCTCGAAGTTGACGGCGAGGCCCTGAGGAAGAGCCGCGCGATCGGCCTCCAGGAGGAGGCGCGGCGCGTGATGCGAGAGGCCCGCATCGGCACCACCGGGATCGACCTCAACGGCATGACGGTCTCCGTCACGCTGCGCGATCCGAGCGACCTCGCCAAGGCGCAGGAGCGCCTGCGCGCGCTGGCGCAACCGATCGGAAGCTCGGCCTTCGCGCAAGGGACCGGCCAGCTCGACCTCGAGGTCGGCCAGCGCAACGCGAACGTCGCCACCGCGACGCTGACCGACCAGGGCCTCCAGGCCCGCGTCCGCCAGGCCGTCGACCAGTCGCTCGAAGTCATCCGCCGCCGCGTCGACCAGCTCGGCACGGTCGAGCCCTCGATCCAGCGCCAGGGCGCCGACCGGGTGCTCGTGCAGGTGCCGGGCCTCGCCGATCCGCAGCGGCTGAAGGACATCCTCGGCCAGACGGCGAAGCTCGAGTTCCGGCTCGTCGATCCGAACTTCCCCATCGGCCAGCCGCCCTCCGGCCCGCTGCCGGCGGGCTCGGAGCTGATGTTCGAGGGTGCGAGCAACGACAATCCGGGCATCCCGGTGGTCGTCGAACGCCGCGTGATCGTCTCGGGCGAGGACCTGACCGACGCCCAGCCGGGCTTCGACCAGAACAACCGCCAGCCGATCGTCTCCTTCAAGTTCAACACCCGCGGCGCCCAGGCCTTCGCCCAGGTGACGCGCGAGAACGTCGGCCGGCCCTTCGCCATCGTGCTCGACGACAAGGTGATCTCCGCGCCGCGGATCAACGAGCCGATCACCGGCGGCTCCGGCCAGATCTCCGGCAACTTCACCGTCGAGAGCGCGAACGACCTCGCCGTGCTGCTGCGCGCCGGCGCGCTGCCGGCCCCGCTCAACGTGGTCGAGGAGCGCACGGTCGGCCCCGGTCTCGGGCAGGATTCGATCACGGCCGGCACCCGCGCCACCTGGGTCGCCGCGATCTTCGTGATCGTGTTCATGTTCGCGACCTACGGCGTGTTCGGCTTCTTCGCGAACATCGCGCTCGTCGTCCACGTGGTGTTCATCTTCGCGCTGATGTCGCTGCTCGGGGCCACGCTGACCCTGCCCGGCATCGCGGGCATCGTGCTGACGATCGGCACCGCGGTCGATTCGAACGTGCTGATCTACGAGCGCATCCGCGAGGAGTTCCGCGCCGGCCGCACCATGGTCTCGGCGATCGAGAGCGGCTTCAAGCACGCCTTCGCGGTCATCGTGGACTCGAACTCCACCATGGCGATCGCGGCCATCATCCTGTTCCTGCTGGGATCGGGCCCCGTCCGCGGCTTCGCGGTGGTGTTCCTGCTCGGTATCCTCACGACCGTGATCACCGCCGTCACCATGACGCGCATGATGATCGCACTGTGGTACCGCCGCACCCGTCCCACCACGATGCCGTTCTGAGGGACGCCCGGTCATGCGTTTGATCCGACTGTTCCCCGACGACAGCAAGTTCCGCTTCGTCCGCTGGCGCGTGCTGAGCTTCCCGTTCTCGGCCTTCATCACCGTCACGACGGTCGTTCTGTTCCTGACCGTCGGCCTCAACTTCGGCATCGACTTCACCGGCGGCACGCTGATGGAGATGCAGGCGAAGTCCGGCCAGGCCGACCTCGCGACCGTCCGCTCGACCGCGCATTCGTTCGAGGTCGGCGAGGTCGAGGTGCAGGAGTTCGGCCAGGGCGGCCAGGTCTCCGTTCGCTTCCGCACCCAGCCCGGCGGCGAGGGCGCGCAGAGCGCGCTCGTCCAGAAGGCGCGCGCCGCCTTCGAGTCGAACTACGAGATCCGTCGCGTGGAGACCGTCGGTCCCCGCGTCTCGGGCGAGCTGGTGCAGTCCGGCACGCTCGGCGTGGTGCTCTCGATCGTGTCGGTGCTGGTCTATCTGTGGTTCCGGTTTGAGTTCAATCTCGCGCTCGGCGCCGTCATCGGCACGCTGCACGACATCGTGCTCACGGTGGGCTTCTTCCTGATCACGCGGGAGGAGTTCAACATGACCTCGATCGCGGCGATCCTGACCATCGTCGGCTACTCGCTGAACGAGACCGTGGTGGTGTTCGACCGCACGCGCGAGCTGCTGCGGAAGTACAAGAACATTCCGACCGAGGAGCTGCTCGACCTGTCGATCAACTCCACCATGTCGCGCACCGTGATGACCGCCACGACCACGGCGCTGTCGCTGCTGGCGCTGGTGCTGTTCGGCGGCCAGGCGATCCAGGGCTTCGCCAACGTGATGCTGTTCGGCGTGGTGATCTGCACCTATTCGGCGATCTTCGTCTCGACGCCGATGCTGATCTACCTCGGCGTCAAGACCTCCGCCCGCGCCGCCGCCGACGCCAAGGCGGAGGCCGACGCCAAAGCGGCGCAGGTCGGCGCCTGAGCCGATGGCGGCCCCCGACGACGGCCGCCACCTGCCGGGCGCGCATCTGATCGACGCCTACGGCGCCGGCGGCTTTCGCCTCGCCGACCTGTCGCATCGGGGATCGCTGCTGGCGCTGCCGTCCGGCATGTGGGCCTGGGGCGTGGCCCATCCGTCCGAGCTCGACGAGGCGGCCTTCGCGCGGGTGATCGCGGAGGCCAACGCGATCGACACGCTGCTGGTCGGAACCGGCGGCGACATCGCGCCGTTGCGTAAGCCGGTGCGCGAGGCGCTGCGGGCCGCGGGCCTCGTGGTCGAGACCATGGCGACCGGCGCCGCGGCGCGGACCTGGAACATCCTGATCGCGGAGAAACGCCGCGTGGCCGCGGCGCTGATCGCCGTCGCCTGACGCGGGCGTGGCCGGAGAGCCGCCTTTGACCGAGCCGTCCCAAGACCTGTCGAAGGACCCGGTGGGCAGCCTCGTCCGCGACCTCGACTTCGACCGCTACGCGGCGAGCCTGTTCGCCCCGGCGGCCGCCCGGCCGCATCTGGTCGCGCTCGCCGCCTACGATCTCGAACTCGCCCGCGTGCGCGACGTGGTCTCCGATCCCATGCCCGGCGAAATCCGGCTGCAGTGGCGGCGCGACGTGCTGGCGGAGCCCGAGCGGGCCGACGCGATGGCCGACCCCGTGATGCGCGCGCTCGAAGCCGCCATCCGCCACGGCGCCCTGCCGCGGCCGGCGCTGGACGGGCTGGCCGAGGCCCGCATCGCCGACCTCTACGACGATCCCATCGCCTCGGTCGACGAGCTGACCGCCCGGCTTGGCGAGACCCACTCCGTCCCGCTGCGCCTCGCGACGCTGATCCTCGCGGGCGGCAAGGACCCCGGCGGCGCCGACGTCGCAGGGCACGGCGGCGTCGCGCTCGGCCTCACGCGGCTGCTGGCGGCGCTGCCGGCGCAGGCCGCGCGCGGACAGCTGCTGCTGCCGACCGACCGCATGGCGGCGCATGGCGTGCGGCGGGAGGATGTGATCGCCTGGAAGGCGAGCCCGGGCCTCGCCGCTCTGCTTCGGGAGCTTTCGGGCCTCGCGCGCGGCCACCTCGCGAGCGCCCGTGCGGCCTTCGACGCGCTGGAGCCGGTCGCGGCGCCGGCGTTCCTCCCGCTCGCGGTGGTCGAAGGCGATCTGAAGGCGCTCGACCGCCGGGCCGACCAGCCGTTCGCGCCCCGCGCGCGGCCGGCGATCTGGCTCAGGCTGCTGCGCCTGTGGCGGGCGAGCAAACGCGCGCGGCCGTTCTGACGAGCCGTCTTACAGCCGCTCCAGCGCTTCCTCGTCCTCGTCCGGACCGAACGCCTCGAGCACAGGGACCGCGGCCTCGAGCATCGGCAGGATGTCGTCGATCTTGCTGGCGACGATGTAGGGCACGTCGAGGCCCTGGCGGATGAAGCCCTCGGCCTGCATGTGCTCGATGAGCGTCAGGAGCGGCGACCAAAAACCGTCGAGGTCGGCGATCAGGATCGGCTTGTCGTGGCGGCCGAGCTGCGCCCAGGTGAGCTGCTCGACCAGCTCCTCGAGCGTGCCGACGCCGCCGGGCAGCGCCACGAAGGCGTCGGAGCGCTCGAACATCAGGCGCTTCCGCTCGTGCATGTCGGCGGTAACCACGAGCTCCTGCACGTCGCCCAGCATCACCTCGCGATCGACGAGGAACTGCGGGATGATTCCCGTGACATGGCCGCCGTTGGCGAGGGTGGCGCGCGCGACGGCGCCCATCAGGCCGATGTTGCCGCCGCCGTAGACCAGCCGGACGCCGGCCTTGGCCAGCGCAACGCCCAGCGCCGTGGCGTTTTCAATGTGTTCGGGACGGGCGCCGGGGCTGGAGCCGCAATAGACGCAGACAGTCTGGATTCGGTTCATGCTTTGGATTTGGGGGTTGGACCATGGCGGGGTCAAGACGATCCGGCGAGGATCGGGCCGCTGCTTCGTCGCTCGATCAGCGAGACCAAAGAGTCGTGCACGCAGAACTAAGCCGTTGTAGGACAGTGCGATTGAAGTCTGTGTGACGGTCCGGCGGCGTGTCTCGGGCGGCGCGCGGAACGTTCGGGGACATGTGGGGACGATGGATCAGGCGGTGAAACGGGGCTTTGCGGCCGGCTTCGTGTTGGTCGCGGCGGCGGTCGGCGTCTATGGCTGCCAGCGCGCCTCGTCCCCGACCGCTCCGAACCGCCAGGCCGAGGCTCCCGCCGCTCCCGACGCCGCGCCCGCGCCGGGCGCCCCCTCCGCGGCGCTGAAGCCGCAGCCAGGCTCGCCGTCCGCCGCGCCGAAGGACACGGACGTTCCGACGCTCGCGGCGCCGTCCGGCGGGACCGCCGCCGCTCCGTCGCCGGCCGCCCCTGCGACCCGTGCGCCGGCCGATCCCGCCAAGCCCTCGTTCGACGTGGTCCGCGTGGAGCCCTCGGGCGAGATGGTGGTGGCCGGCCGCTGCGTCGCGAACTGCGCGGTGGCGCTGACCGCGAACGGCAGGACGCACGAGAGCGCCAAGGCCGACGCGCAGGGGCAATTCACGATGACGCCGGCGCCGCTGGCGCCCGGCGACTACCAGATCGGCCTCGCGGTGACGCAGCCGGACGGGAAGACCATCGTCTCCGACCAGACCCTCACCGTCTCGGTTCCGAAGCCGCCGTCGAAGGACGTCGTGGTGGTGCTGAACAAGCCCGGCGCGCCGTCGCAGATCCTGCAGCGCCCGGAGGGGACCCCGACCGACCCGAAGGTGGCGGGCGCGGCCGACGCCGCCGGTCAGTCGGCCTTCGCGCCGGCCGCCGCCTCGTCCGCGGCGGCGCCGGAGAGTGCCCGCGCGGCGGCCGGAGGCAAGCTCGCGATCGTGGCGGTCGAGACCGAGAACGGGCGGTTCTTCGCCCAGGGCTCCGGCCCGGCGGACGGGCGGCTGCGGCTCTACCTCAACAACGCGCCGGTCGCGTCCGCCACCATCGGCGGCGACGGGCGCTGGTCGCTCCGCGTCGAGCGCGGACTTGCGCCGGGCTCCTACGTCGTCCGCGCCGACCAGCTCGATCCGAAGAGCGCTGAGGTCGTCGCGCGCGCCGAAGCGACCTTCACCTACGCCGTCGCGCCCCTCGCGAGCGCCGCGACGGCCGACGAGTCCTCGGGAGCCCAGGCGCCGGCGGGCGCGGCCGCCGGCGCCGCGGCCTCGGATGCGCCCCGGACGGCCGCGGCGACGCCGGCTCCCGCCGCCTCCGACGCCGCGAACCCGGTGGTCGGCGCGATCGGCGCGGTGAAGGTCGAGCGTGGCGACAGCCTGTGGCGCATTTCGCGCTCGAACTACGGCGCCGGCGCCCGCTACACCGTCATCTACCAGGCGAACGACGGCCAGATCCGCAATCCGAACCTGATCTATCCCGGCCAAGTCTTCGTACTTCCGAACGAATCCGCTGACGGACAGACGCCGCCGGCGCGCCCCTGACGGCGGGAGGCCGCTGACCGCGAGACGGACCGCCCGCTTGCGGTTCGGCGTCGCGCTCCCTAACTGCGGCCTCACATGACCTTCGTGACCACCTCTTTCCCCCGGCCGCCGTCGCGCTCCGGCCGCCGCGCATGAGCGGCCTGGATCCGGCCGGCACGAAGGTGCGCGCGGAAGGCTTCGCCTTCTTCCGGACCATGCGCGCGCTGCAGCCCTTCATGTGGCCCGGCGACCGGCCCGACCTGAAGCGACGCATCGCAGTCGCGGTCGTGCTGCTGGTGCTGACGAAGCTCGTCACGGTCATCGTGCCCTACGGCTTCAAGTGGGCGACCGACGCGCTGACGCGGATCGCGAACGGCGAGGCGGCGCCGGCCGGCGAGGGCTTCGCGGCCTTCGCGCTCGGCGCGCCGATCGTGATGGTGGTCGCCTACGGGCTCGGCCGGGTGTCGATGGTCGGCCTCGCGCAGCTTCGCGACGGCATCACCGGCGCGGTCGTCATGCACGCCGTCCGCCGACTCGCGTTGCTGGTGTTCCGGCACATCCACCGGCTGTCGCTGCGGTTTCATCTCGGCCGGCGCACCGGCGCGATCAGCCGCATCGTCGACCGCGGCCGCAACGCGATCGAGACGCTGACGCGCACCGCGCTGCTGACCGTCATCCCGACGATCCTCGAGCTCGCGCTGGTGCTCGGCGTGCTCGCCTACCAGTTCGACTGGGTCTACGCGGCGGTCGTGGGCGCCATGGTCGTCGTCTACATCGGCTTCACCTACATGGCTACCGAGTGGCGGCTCGGCATCCGCCGCGCGCTGAACGAGAACGACACCGACGCCAGCGCCAAGGCGATCGACAGCCTGCTCAACTACGAGACGGTGAAGTACTTCGGCAACGAGGAGCGCGAGGCCGCCCGCTACGACCGGGCGATGGGCCGCTACGAGGCGGCCTCGATCCGCGCCTACACCTCGCTCGCCTGGCTGAACACCGGACAGGCGCTGATCTTCACTGCGGGCCTGACGGCGTGCATGGTGATGGCGGTCGGCGACATCCGCGCGGGCCGCAACACGGTCGGCGACTTCGCGCTGATCAACGCCATGATGATCCAGCTCTACGTGCCGCTGAACTTCATGGGGTTCATCTACCGCGAGATCAAACAGTCGGTCACCGACCTCGAGCAAATGTTTCGCGTTCTCGGCGAAGACCCTGAGATCGCGGACGATCCTGACGCCCGCCCGCTCGCCGTCTCCGGCGGCACGATCCGTTTCGAGAACGTGTCCTTCGCCTACGATCCCGAGCGGCCGATCCTGAAGGGCGTGTCGTTCGAGGCGCCGGCGGGCAAGACCATCGCGATCGTCGGCCCTTCCGGCGCGGGCAAGTCCACCATCTCGCGGCTGCTCTACCGCTTCTACGACGTCGGCTCCGGCCGCATTACCATCGACGGCCAGGACATCCGCCGCGTGACGCAGGAGAGCCTGCGCGGCGCGATCGGCATGGTTCCGCAGGACACGGTGCTGTTCAACGACACGGTCCGCTACAACGTGCGCTACGGCCGCTGGGACGCGAGCGACGCCGAGGTGGAGGAGGCGGCGCGGCTCGCCCAGATCGACGGCTTCATCCGCACCATGCCCAAGGGCTACGAGACGGAGGTCGGCGAGCGCGGCCTGAAGCTCTCGGGCGGCGAGAAGCAGCGCGTGGCGATCGCCCGCACGATCCTCAAGGCGCCGCCGATCCTGATCCTCGACGAGGCCACCTCCGCGCTCGACAGCGCGACCGAGATGGAGATCCAGGACGCGCTGGAGAGCGTCGCCCGCGGGCGCACCACGCTGGTGATCGCGCACCGGCTGTCGACCGTGGTCGCCGCCGACGAGATCCTGGTGCTGGAAGCCGGGCGCGTCGCCGAGCGCGGGACCCACGCGGAGCTGCTGGAGAAGGGCGGGCTCTACGCCAGCCTGTGGAACCGCCAGCGCGAGGCCGACCAGGCGCGCGAGCTGCTGGCGCGCATGGGCGAAGACGGGCCGTCGCGCGGCGGAGATGCGCCCGACGAGGAGCCCGCGCCGCGCCGCCCGGCGGCGGACGCGCTCGACGAAGACCTTCGGCCCGACGCGGCGGAATAGCCCGCCGGTTGCGGCGTCGCGGCCTTCCCGCCACTCTGCCCGGCGCTGCGCCGACGAGCGATTCCAAACCGCCAAGCCCGACCGAGCCCTTCCATGACCGCATCCGCCCGTAGCTGCCTCACGATCGTCCTCGCCGCGGGCGAGGGCACGCGGATGCGCTCCGACATTCCGAAGGTGCTCCACAAGGTCGCTGGCCGCTCGCTGGTGGGCCATGCGCTCGCAGGCGCGCTCGAAGCCGGCTCCGACGCGCTCGCGGTCGTCGTCGGACCCGGCCGCGAGGATGTGGCGGCCGAGGTCGCGGCGCTTGCGCCCGGCGCTCCGGTGTTCGTCCAGACCGAGCGGCGCGGCACGGCGCATGCGGTGCTCGCGGCGCGCGAGGCGCTGGCGGGCGGCTTCGACGACGTGCTGATCGTCTACGGCGACACGCCGCTCGTGCGGGCGGAGACGCTGAAGCGGCTGCGCGCACCGCTCGCCCGCGGCGCGGGCGTCGTGGTGCTCGGCTTCGAGGCCGGAGACCCGACCGGCTACGGCCGCCTGATCTCGGAGGGCTCCAGTCTGGTCGCGATCCGCGAGGAGAAGGACGCGAGCGACGCGGAGCGCGCGATCAAGCTCTCCAACGGGGGGCTGATGGCGATCTCCGGCGCCCATGCGCTGGCGCTGCTCGAGGGCGTCGGAAACGCCAACGCCAAGGGCGAGTTCTACCTGACCGACGTGGTGGAGGGCGCCGTCCGCTCCGGGCTCGCGGTCGCCGTCGAGGCGGCGCCGGAGGCCGAGGTGCAGGGCGTCAACGACCGCGCCCAGCTCGCGACCGTCGAGGCCGAACTGCAGCGCCGGCTCCGCGCGGCGGCGCTGGCCGGCGGCGCCACCCTGATCGCGCCCGAGACCGTGTTCTTCGCCCACGACACCCGGCTCGGCCGCGACGTGGTGGTGGAGCCCAACGTGGTGTTCGGCCCCGGCGTCACGGTCGGCGACGGCGCGGTCATCCACGCCTTCAGCCATCTGGAGGGCGCCGAGGTCGGCGCGGGCGTCTCCGTCGGGCCCTTCGCGCGGCTCCGGCCCGGCGCGCGGCTCGCGGCGAAGTCCCGCGTCGGCAACTTCGTCGAGGTGAAGAACGCCCGGATCGGCGAGGGCGCCAAACTCAACCACCTCACGTACGTAGGTGACGCCGAGGTCGGCCCGCGCGCTAACCTCGGCGCCGGCACGATCACCTGCAACTACGACGGCGTGTCCAAGTTCCGGACCGTGATCGGCGCCGACGCCTTCGTCGGCTCGAACTCCACGCTGGTCGCGCCGGTGACGGTGGGCGAGGGCGCCTATGTGGGCGCCGGCAGCGTCATCGTGGAGGAGGTGCCGGCCGACGCCCTCGCCATCGGCCGCGGACGCCAGGTCACCAAGGAAGGTCGCGCGGCGAAGCTCAGGGCGATGCAGAAGGCGAAGAAGGCGGGCGCGTAAAGGCGTCATCCCGGCGCGGCCTGCGGCCGTCCGGGATGACGCATACGCCGCCACATCCCGAAATCAGCCGTGATTTCGCGCGGCCTTCAGCCGCCGCTAACGAGAAGCTGTTAGAAGCGAGGCGCGGGACGGCTTCAAGGAGCGTGCGGACGGCATGTGCGGCATCGTCGGAATTCTGGGCAAGGGCGACGTCGCCCCGCTTCTGGTCGACAGTCTGAAGCGGCTCGAGTACCGCGGCTACGACAGCGCGGGCGTGGCCACGCTGACAGAGGGCCGCGTCGTGCGGGAGCGGGCCGAGGGCAAGCTCCGGAACCTCGAGGCCAAGCTGACGGCGACGCCGCTTCCCGGCCGCGTCGGCATCGGCCACACCCGCTGGGCGACGCACGGAGCGCCGACGGAAGCGAACGCACATCCGCACGCCACCGATCGCGTCGCCGTGGTCCACAACGGCATCATCGAGAACTTCCGCGAGCTGCGCGCCGAGCTGGAGGCGGACGGCGCCGTGTTCCAGAGCCAGACCGACACCGAGGTCGTCGCCCATCTCGCCTCCCGCGAGCTCGCGAACGGCGCGGCGCCCCGCGCCGCGGTGCAGACGACGCTGAAGCGCCTGCGCGGCGCCTTCGCGCTCGCCTTCATCTTCGCCGGCGAGGACGACCTGATCATCGGCGCCCGCCGCGGCAGCCCGCTCGCGATCGGCCACGGCGAGGGCGAGAACTACCTCGGCTCCGACGCCATCGCGCTCGCCCCCTTCACCGACAGCGTGACCTATCTCGAGGACGGCGACTGGGTGGCGTTGACGCGCAACGCCATCGAGATCTTCGACGAGACCGGCGCGACCGTGGTCCGGGCCGGGACGCGCGCGTCGGCCGCCGCGGTCATGGTCGACAAGGGCGCCCACCGGCACTTCATGGCGAAGGAGATCGCCGAGCAGCCGGAGGTCGTGGGCCACACGCTCGCCCGCTACGTCGACATGGCGAACGGCCGCATCCGGCTTCCCGAAGGCGGCGACGTCGACTTCTCCAAGCTCGATCGTCTCGCGATCTCCGCCTGCGGCACCGCCTATTACGCCGGCCTTGTCGCGCGCTACTGGTTCGAGAAGTTCGCGCGGCTGCCGGTCGACATCGACATCGCGTCGGAGTTCCGCTACCGCGAGCCGCCGATGTCGCCGGGCGGCCTCGCCCTCCTGATCTCCCAGTCCGGCGAGACCGCCGACACGCTCGCCACGCTCCGCCACTGCCGGGCGCAGGGCATGCGCATCGGCGCGGTCGTCAACGTGCCGACCTCGACCATCGCCCGCGAGGCGGATCTGGTGTTCCCGACCGTCGCCGGCGTCGAGGTCGGCGTGGCCTCGACCAAGGCCTTCACCTGCCAGCTCAGCGTGCTGGCCGCGCTTGTCGTCAAGGCGGGGCGCGACCGCGGCGTGCTGTCGGAGCTGGACGAGAGCAAGCTCGTGGCCTCCCTCGTCGAGCTGCCGCGGCTGATGGCCGAGGCGCTCAGGCTGGAGCCCGAGATCGAGCGGCTCGCGCCCGCCTTCGCCAAGGCCCAGGACGTGCTCTACCTCGGCCGCGGCACCAGCTTTCCGATCGCGCTCGAAGGCGCGCTGAAGCTGAAGGAGATCTCCTACATCCACGCCGAGGGCTACGCCGCGGGAGAGCTGAAGCACGGGCCGATCGCGCTGGTCGACGAGAATATGCCGGTCGTGGTGCTGGCGCCGTTCGACCACCTGTTCGAGAAGACCGCCTCCAATATGCAGGAGGTCGCGGCGCGCGGCGGCAAGATCGTGCTGATCACCGACGAGGAGGGCGCGGCGCACGCCGGCGAGACCTTCGCCACGCTGGTCTGTCCCAAGGCCTACGCCTTCGTCAGCCCAATGCTCTACGCCGTGCCGATCCAGCTGCTCGCCTACCACACCGCGACCTTCATGGGCACGGACGTCGACCAGCCGCGCAACCTCGCGAAATCCGTCACGGTGGAGTGACGCGAGGGGCGCACGCGACCGGTCGAGCGCCGGCGCGCTGGCCGCGGCGGCAGTGACAATTGTCCTATGGCGCGGCAGATCGCACAAATGTGACCTAGTCCGTGGCCAATGCATCAACGAAGCGGCAACCAATCTGTCCCAGGAGCCGCCTTGGATCGCCCGCTTAGGCCGCTACCGGCGGCGCGCGCCGACCCGCGCCCCACTCTGACGGAGCCGCTCGATGATGAACCTGACCATACGCCAGCGGATTTTGACGAGTTTCCTCGCCATGCTCGCGATCCTCACCTGCGTGGCGGCCGTCGGCTATTTCGGCCTGGAGGAGACGAAGCGGCAGGCGACCGCGGTCGAGCAGCACACGGTTCCGGCGCTGACGTCGAGCCTTCGCATGATGGCCGCATGGTCGGAGGCGCGAGGGCTGCTGCGTGATCTGGCGTCGCAGCCGACGCCGGCGGACCGGAGCCGCGTCGTCGACGCCATCCTCGCGAACCGGGCCGTCGTCGAGCGTCTGATGTCGGCCTACCAGGCGACCGTGGACAGCGACGAAGACCGCCGCAACTACGAAGCCCTGCGGGATCTCACAGGCCGGTTCTTCCAGCTCGAGGACGCGACGCTCGCCCGGGTGGCGGACGCCGGTCCGGAGGTCGATCTCCGCGCCATGATCGGACGGGATCTGGAGCCGCCGCTCGCGAACATCCGCGCCGCGCTCGAGACCACCAACAGCTTCAACCAGAGCGAGGCCGACCACGAGACGCGAACGATCGTGTCCGTCGTGTCCACCGCGGAACTCGGTCTCGTCATCGGCTTCGTCGTCGCGCTCGTCCTGTCGATCCTCTGCGGCTATACGCTTTTCCGGTCGATCACGGTTCCGCTCGGCAAGCTGTTGCGCATGGTCCGGGTCATGCGCGAGGGCGACTTCAGCGAACGGCTGACGCTCTCCCGCGCGGATGAGTTCACCACCCTGGCCGACGGCTTCAACGCCATGGCGGACGAACTCGCCACGCTGATCGGCCAGGTCCAACGGTCGAGCATCCAGGTCAACACGTCGATCACCGAGGTCGCGGCCACGTCCAAGGAGCAGCAGGCCACGGCGAGCGAGATCGCGGCGACCACCACCGAGATCGGCGCGACTGCGAAGGAGATCTCGGCCACGTCGAACGAACTGGTGCGGACCATGGACGAGGTCTCGGCGGTCGCCGAGCAGACGGCGAGCCTCGCAGGCGGCGGCCAGGCCGGGCTGTCGCGCATGGAGAGCACCATGCGCCACGTCATGGAGGCGGCCGGCGCGATCAACGCCAAGCTCGCGGCGCTGAGCGAGAAAGCCAGCAACATCAACCAGGTCGTGACGACCATCACAAAGGTCGCCGACCAGACCAATCTCCTGTCGCTGAACGCTGCGATCGAGGCCGAGAAGGCTGGCCAGCACGGCCGCGGCTTCTCGGTCGTCGCGACCGAGATCCGCCGGCTGGCGGATCAGACAGCGGCCTCGACCTACGACATCGAGCAGATCGTGAAGGACATCCAGTCCGCCGTCGCCGGCGGCGTGATGGGCATGGACAAGTTCTCGGAGGAGGTGCGGCGCGGCATGCTCGACGTGCAGCAGGTCGGCGGCCAGCTTTCCGAGATCATCCAGCAGGTGCAGGGGCTCGTGCCGCGCTTCGAAATCGCCAACGAAGGCATGCAGGCCCAGGCGGTCGGCGCGGGCCAGATCAGCGATGCGCTGTCGCAGCTCGGGGAGGCGGCGCAGCAGACGGTCGAGTCGCTGCAGCAGTCCACGCTCGCCATCGACGAGCTCAATCACGTGTCGACCGGGCTGCGCAGCTCGATCGTCCGCTTCAAGCTGCGCGCCTGAGAGCCCGGGGTCAGCCCATGCTGTTCCTGATGTTCCACATCGGCAGCGATCGCTTCGTCCTCGACGCGGAGCAGGTCGA
The DNA here is from genome assembly GCF_016907975.1 of Methylopila capsulata. Lineage (GTDB taxonomy): Bacteria > Pseudomonadota > Alphaproteobacteria > Rhizobiales > Methylopilaceae > Methylopila > Methylopila capsulata. The sequence goes on along the minus strand of NZ_JAFBCY010000001.1, from coordinate 642,608 downwards.
GCGGGTGCTGCCGCTGATGGAGGCGAAGAGCCTGCCGGGCGCGCCCCCGGAGGTCGTCGGGGTCATCAACTACCGTGGCGCGCCGACGCCTCTGATCGACCTCAGCCGCGTCGCGTTGGGGCGGCCCTCAAAGCGGCTGATGAGCACGCGGATCATCCTGGCGCGCTACCCCGGGGAGCGGGAGAGCCATGACCGGCTGGCGCTCTGCGCGGAACGGGTGATCAAGACGATCCACCGCGACCCCGCCGATTTCGTCGCCACCGGCGTCGAGGCCGGCTCGCCCGCCCATCTCGGGCCGGTCGCCTCCGACGCGGACGGCTTCATCCAATGGGTCCGGGTCGAAGCGCTGCTCGCCGACGAGGTCCGCGACCTGCTTTTCCAGCGGGCGGAGGCGTCCGCATGATCCTGGACGAGGTCGGCAGGCTGCTTCGCGAGGAGATCGGCCTGCATGTCGCGAGCGTCGGCGGGGCGGTGGTCCAGTACGCGGTGAAGACGCGTATGGCCGCCTGCGGTTTTCCGGAGCCGCTCGACTATCTCCAGCGGCTTTCGAGTTCTCGGCAGGAAATGCAGGAGCTGATCAACGCGGTCGTCATTCCCGAGACCTGGTTCTTCCGCGACCGCGAAGCCTTCGTCGCCATGGTCCGGCACGCCCGGGCGCACCGCAGGCCTGGAGCGCCTCTCCGCATGCTGAGCCTTCCCTGCTCGACCGGCGAGGAACCCTATTCGCTCGCGATGGCGATGTTCGACGCGGGCTTCGCGGCGTCGGATTTCACGATCGACGGCGTCGACATCTCGACGCGGAACATCGCCGCGGCGACCCGCGCGGTCTATGGCCGAAACTCGTTTCGCGGGGCCGACATCGCCTTCCGCAGCCGCCATTTCGAGGCCGTCGAGGGCGGCCACAGGCCAAGCGCCGCCGTGCTCGACCAAGTGACGTTCAAGGCCGGGAACCTGTTCGACCCGGCCGTGACGCCTCCGGTCGAGGCCTACGACGTCATATTCTGTCGGAACCTCCTGATCTATTTCGACCGCGAGCTGCAGCAGCGCTCGATCGGGCGGCTTCGGCAGATGCTGGTTCCAGGCGGGCTCCTGCTGGTCGGGCCGGCGGAGTCGAGCCTGCCGACGCTCCACGGCTTCGTGTCCGCCCGCACCCCGCTCGCCTTCGCCTTCTACAAGCAGGACGCGGCGCCCCCCGCGGAGCCGCGCCCGGGTCCGTCGAGGCCGCGGCGCGCGTCTCCGCCGGCCGTCGCCCGCGCCGGCGGCGTCCGGGCAGCGGCGAGCCGACCTGAGGCGGGTCCGAAGCCCGCCGCCCGCTCGGCGGCGCCCGTCGAGGCGCCGGGCGCCGCCGAGCTGAGCCTGACGGCGATCCAGCGCGCGGCCGACGCCGGGCGGCTGGACGAGGCGAAGCGGGAGGCGCTCGCGCATCTGGCGGCTTTCGGACCATCCGCCGACGCCTACTACCTGCTCGGGCTCGCCCACGACGCCAGCCAGGCGATCTCCGAGGCGATCGAGAACTACCGCAAGGCGCTCTATCTTTCGCCGGACCACCGCGAGACGCTGGCTCACCTCGCGCTGGCTCTGGAACGCCGGGGCGACGGGGCGGGCGCGAAGGTGCTTTCCGATCGCCTCGGGCGCATCGCGGATAGGAGCAGGAGCCAATGACCGGCGCGGGCGGAGGCGGCGGGCCGGGCGGATCGTCCAAAGCCGCCAGCGCTGAGATCGCGGGCGGGCTGCTCGAGCGCCCGCTGCCGGCGGGGTACTGTGAGGACTGGGCGCGCCATTTCGCCGGGCTCGAAAGCGAGGGCGCCGCGGAGGACGAGGGCGCCGACCGCGCGGCGCTGCTGTTCCGCATCGGCGACGAGTGGCTGGCGCTGCCGACGGACCACCTTCACGAGGTCGCGCAGCCGCGCCGCACGCACTCGCTTCCGCACCGTCGGGACGAACTGGTGCTCGGCATCGTCAACGTGCGCGGGGAACTGCTCGTCTGCGTGTCCTTGGCGGCCCTGCTCGGGATCTCCGCCGCCGGGACCGCGGAGGCCGGCGAGCGCTCCAGGGCGGGGCCGAGGCTCGTCGTGATCGGCCGCGACGGCCGCCGCGCGGCCTTTCCGGTCGACGAGGTCCACGGCGTCCACCGCTACGCCGCGCGCGACGTGCTCGCCTTGCCGGCGACGATCGGCAAGGCGGCCTCCTCCTACGCGGTCGAGATGATCGCGTGGAGCGGGCGCGCGATCGGCCGGCTGGACGATGCGTTGATCCTGGAAACGCTCGATCGGAGCATGTCGTGAGCGGCGAGGACCTCAGCCAGTTTTCGATGCTGGACCTCTTCCGCGCCGAGCTCGACGCGCAGTCGCAGGCGCTGACGGCCGGGCTTCTCGCGCTCGAGCGCGACCCGGTCGCCCCCGATCATCTCGAAAGCTGCATGCGGGCCGCCCATTCGCTGAAGGGCGCCGCGCGCATCATCGACCTCGATCCGGCCGTCCGCGTCGCCCACGCCATGGAGGAGTGCCTGGTTGCGGCGCAGCATGGCCGGCTGCGCCTCACGCACGACCACATCGACACCCTGCTGAAGGGCGTCGATCTGCTCGCGGTCGCCGCCTCCGAGCCGCCGGCCGGAGGCGCCGGCGCGGAGCCGCAGATCGTCCAGTTTCTGCAGGCTCTGGAGCGGGCCTCGAACGGCGGGGCGGCGGCGGACGCCGCGCCTGCGGGCGAGCCCCGCGACCCGGGACCGCCGGCGCCGCTCGTTCCGCCCGCCCTGGAGCCTCCGCCGCAGGGCGCAGCGGGATCGGACCGCATGGTCCGCATCACCGCGCAGGCCATGAACAGGCTGCTCGGTCTGGCGGGCGAATCGTTGATGGAGGCGCGTCGCCTGCGCCCCTTCGCCGACCGCCTGGTGCGCCAGAAACGGCGTCACCACGACCTCGCCAAGGCGGTGGACGGACTGCGCGCGGCGCTGGGGCCGATCGATCCGGATGATCGGACCGCCCGCGCGCTGGCCGAGGTGCAGGACAAGCTCGCCCAGAGCGAGGACTTCCTCGTCGAACGCCTCGCGGAGCTCGACTCGATCGACCAGCGCGCGACCGACCTCGCCAACCGGCTCTACACCGAGACCCTGTCGAGCCGCATGCGGCCGTTCGAAGACGGCGTGCGGCACTTCTCCCGCGCCGTGCGCGACCTCGCCAGGTCGCTGGGCAAGGAGGCGCGGCTGGAGATCGTCGGGGGCGGCGCCGGCATCGACCGCGACATCCTCGACCAGCTCGACGCCCCCCTCGGCCACCTGCTGCGCAACGCCGTCGACCACGGCCTCGAAACCCCCGACGAGCGCGTCGCGGCGGGCAAGCCCCGCGAGGGGGTGATCCGGCTCGAGGCCCGGCACCACGCCGGGCTGCTTCAGGTGATCGTCGCCGACGACGGCCAGGGCGTCGACGTCGAGCGGCTCCGGCACGCGGTGCTGGCCAACGGCCTCGTGACGCAGGAGACGGTCGGCGACCTCGGCGAGGCGGAGCTGCTCGAGTTCCTGTTCCTGCCGGGCTTCTCCATGAAGACGATGGTGAGCGACGTCTCCGGCCGCGGCGTGGGGCTCGACGCCGTGCAGAGCATGGTCAAGCAGGTCCGCGGGCTGACGACGGTGTCCTCGACCGCAGGCGAGGGGACCCAGTTCCAGCTGCAGCTTCCGCTGACGCTCTCGGTGATCCGGACCCTGCTGGTGGAGATCGCCGACGAGCCCTACGCCCTCCCGCTCACGGGGATCACCCGCACGCTGAAGCTGCCGCGGGCGGACATCGAGGTGCTGGAGGGCCGGCCGCATTTCCGGTTCGGCGAGCGGCAGGTCGGGCTGATCACGGCCCACGAGATCCTCGGCCGCGGCGACGCGCGGTCGGACGCCGCGGAGCTGTCCGTGGTGGTCCTCGGCGAGGGCGAGACGGCCTACGGCCTGATCGTGGACCGTTTCCTCGGCGAGCGGGAGCTGGTCGTGCGGCCGCTCGACCCGCGCCTCGCCAAGGTCAAGGACATCAGCGCCGCCGCGCTGATCGAAGACGGGTCTCCGGTGCTGATCATCGACGTCGACGATCTGCTCCGCTCGGCCGAGAAGATCGCCTCGTCCGGCCGGCTGCGCACGCTGCAGCGCGCGTCGGCCACGGCGGACCGCGCGCGCCGCAAGCGGGTGCTGGTCGTGGACGACTCGCTCACGGTCCGAGAGCTCGAACGCAAGATCCTCGACCATCACGGCTATGAGGTGGAGGTGGCGGTCGACGGCATGGACGGCTGGAACGTCGTGCGGTCCGAGCCGTTCGATCTGGTGGTGACCGATATCGACATGCCCCGCATGGACGGCATCGAACTCGTCACGCTGATCAAGCGCGACGCCCGGCTGCGGGGCGTGCCCGTGATGATCGTCTCCTACAAGGACCGCGAGGAGGACCGCCGGCGCGGTCTGGACGCGGGCGCGGACTACTACCTCACGAAGGGCAGCTTCCACGACGACACGCTGATCCACGCCGTGGTCGACCTCGTCGGGCCGGCGTCGGGGTGAGCGGCCGCCGGGGGGAGGGGCCCGTGGCGGCCTCAGGGGACACGGCATGAGAATCGGCGTCGTCAACGACCTGCCGATGGCGGTCGAGCTGCTCCGCCGGATCGTCGCTTCGGCGCCCAGCCATCAGCTCGCCTGGACCGCGGCCAACGGCCGCGAGGCGGTGGAGGCCTGCCGGCGCGATCGACCGGACCTCGTGCTGATGGATCTGACGATGCCGGAGATGGGCGGCGTCGAGGCGACGCGCCAGATCATGGCGGAGACGCCGTGCCCGATCCTGCTGGTCACGGCGAGCATCGACGCCAACGTCCCCGGCGTGTTCGAAGCCATGGGCCACGGCGCTCTCGACGCGGTCGACCTGCCGTCGGTCGGCCCGACCGAGACCTTCGCGTCGCAGGTCTCCCTGCTGCTGACGAAGATCACGATGATCGGCAAGCTGACGGGCGAGCCTCCTCGACCGCGGCGCCGGACCGACGCCGGGGGCTCCGCCGCGCGGTCGGCGCGCAAGCTCGTGGTGATCGGCGCCTCCGCCGGCGGCCCCGCCGCCGTCGCGACGCTTCTGGGAGGATTGCCTGAAGATTTTCCTGCGGCTGTGGTGCTGGTCCAGCACGTCGACGAGAAATTCGCTTCGGGGCTGGCCGACTGGCTGGGGCTGCACACCAAACTGCCGGTCCGGCTGGCGCGGGAAGGCGACTGCCCGGAGACGGGTGTCGTCCTCGTCGCATGCACCAGCGACCATCTTGTGTTCAAGTCATCTTCCGAACTAAGCTACGTAGCGGAGCCGCGTGATTATCCATATCGGCCGTCCGTAGATGTGTTCTTCGAGAGCGCTGCGGCCAAATGGCAAGGTCAAGTGTTCGGCGTTTTGCTTACCGGGATGGGCCGGGACGGAGCTCACGGACTCAAATCACTTCGAGACAAGAATCATCTCACTATTTCGCAGGACCAGGCTACCAGCGCGGTCTACGGCATGCCGAAGGCCGCCGCCGCGCTTGGGGCCGCCGTCGATATCCTGCCGCTGAGCGCGATCGCGCCGCGGCTCGTCGTGGCCTGCGCGCTGAAAGCCTGAAAGGCGGCGTATGACCCAGGAACAAGATCCCATCGCGATGGTCGTGCCGCCGTTGGCGGACAACTACCTCTCGATGGTTCTTCTGGTGGACGACCAGGTGCTGATCTGCGAGGCGGTGCGGCGGGCGCTGGCCGACGAGCCGGACATCGATCTCCACTACTGCACCAATTCCGGCGACGCCGTCCGCACCGCGCAGGAGCTGAAGCCGACGGTGATCCTGCAGGACCTCGTCATGCCGGGCATCGACGGGCTCGATCTGCTGCGCACCTACCGCGCGACGCCGTTGCTGCAGGCGGTGCCGGTCATCGTCCTGTCCGCGAAGGACGAGGCGAGCACCAAGAGCGACGCGTTCCGCGCCGGCGCGAACGATTACCTCGTCAAGCTCCCGGACCGGATCGAGCTGATCGCCCGCATCCGTCACCAGACCCGCGCCTATCTCGACCACGTCCAGCGCGACGCGGCCTACAACGCGCTGCGCGAGAGCCAGCGCCAGCTGATGAACGCCAATCTGGAGCTCCAGAGGCTGACGCAGATCGACGGCCTGACCAACCTCGGCAACCGTCGCTACTTCAACGAATACATGCAGGCGGAATGGCGCCGCGCTTTGCGGAGCGAGGCGTCGATCGCGGTGCTGATGATCGATGTCGACCGCTTCAAGGGCTACAACGACGCCTATGGCCATCTGGAGGGCGACGAGGTGCTGAAGCGGCTCGCCGCGATCATCAACACCGGCGCGAGCCGCGCCAGCGATCTCGCGGCGCGCTTCGGCGGCGAGGAGTTCATCGTGGTCCTGCCCGGGGCGACGATCGAGGGGGCCAGCGCGGTGGCGGATCGCCTGGTCCGAAGCGTGCGCGAGCTGAGCATTTCGCACGGCGACGGCTTCGTCACGATCAGCGTCGGCGTCGCCGCCATGGTTCCGAGCGTCGGCACATCCGCGCGGGACCTCGTGAACGCGGCCGACGTCGCGCTGTTCCGCGCCAAGGAGGCCGGTCGGGACAGGGTGGAGCCGTACGACGGGAACTGAGGCGCCGGCCGCAAGGCTGTCCGCGACGCGGTTCCGCCCATAGCCCGAAGCGGCTTGCCTTTTGCGTCGCCGCACGGTCGTGCTAGGGCTGGATTGCGGCCGACAGGGGGCGAAGTCGTGGTTATGTGGCGGAGAACGGGGGGCGCGTTGCGCGGGCTGCTGCTCGCGTATCTGCTCGTCCTCCAGGCTGCGCTCGGCGGTCTCGCCCTCGGCTCTCAGCCCATCTCCGCCGCCGCGGCGGACGTCCATTGCGGATCCTGGAGCGGACCGGCCGAAGGGTCGGGGAAGGGCCACGCGGCGCTTCCCGGATGCTGCGTCGCCGGCTGCCTGATGCTGGGCGCCGTCATGGCGCCGCCGCCGTCGTTCCCTGCGACGCCCGTCGCGGGCGACGACCACATCGTCCGCGCGTCCGCCGAGGCTCAGGCCGCAGCGCCCGCCCTCTTCGAACGTTCCCCACGCAGCACGCGAGGCCCGCCGGCCGAGGCCTGACGCGCGCGGCCTCGGGCCGCCCGTCTCCTGCCAGCCGCCAGTCCTGCCGCGCGACACGACCGTCCGCGGCCCCGTGTTCGCGTGGAGCTTCCCGTGCCTCGTCTTCTGTCCGCGTCGGCGCCTTTCGGCGCGCGGCGACCCATTCTCATGTCGTCCACCGCCTGCCGCGCGGTCGTGCTCGCAACCCTCGGCGCGGCCTCGATCTCCGCCGCCTCCGCCGAGGACAGCGGGGCGATCGCCCTCGAGGAGATCAGCGTCCAGGGCGAAGGCTCCGCCGTGAACGACGGCTCGCCGGGCCAGATCCTCAAACGCAGCACGGAGGCCGCGAGCCGGCTGGGCCTGACCGTGCGCGAGACGCCCGCGATGGTCGACGTCATCACCCAGGACCGCCTGCAGGAGCAGGGCAGCCGCTCGTTGATCGAGGCCTACATGTCGGCGCCCGGCGTCGTCGCGGGCAACCTGCCGGGCGAGCCCGGCGTCACCGCGATCCGCGGCTTCTCGCGCGGCGCGGTGGGCTACTCCGTCGATGGCGTCCGGGCGATCGACCCGCTGATCGCCTCGCGCAACTACGACAGCTACAGCTTCGATCGCATCGAAATCCTGAAAGGGCCGGCCTCGGTGGTCAGCGGCTCCGGCGCGCTGGCGGGCACGATCAACCTCGTCACCCGCAAGCCCGAGCTGGGCGTGACCAAGGCCGACGCGCTGCTGAGCTACGGCTCGTTCGACACCGTCCGCGCCGGCGCCTCGTTCAACGCTCCGATCTCCGAGAACGCGGCGGCGAGCGCCAGCGTGCTCTACGGCCGCTCCGGCGGCTATGTGAACGACACCGACAGCGAGAACGTGCAGGTCACCACCGGCCTCACGCTGAAGCCGACCGACCGCCTGACGATCACCGCGGCCTTCGACTACTTTCGCGACGATTTCTCGACCGCCTACTTCGGGACGCCGCTTATTCCCCGCGACGCCGCACGCAATCCGAGCGGCGCGGTCTCGGCGGGCGATCTCGTGCTCGATAAGTCGATCTGGAAGAAGAACTACAACGTCGACGACGGCGTGATGAAGTCCGACGCGATCTGGGCCCGGACCGGCGCCGCGTTCCAGCTCACCGACCAATGGACGCTGAAGAACGATTTCGCCTTCTACAGCGCCGACCGGCTGTGGCGGAATTCTGAGGACTACACGTACGATCCTGAGGCGCCCGATCCTGAGAAGCCTCTCAGACGGGGATTGACGCTGATCAGCCACGATCAGCAGTCCTGGACCAACCGGACCTCTGCGAACTTCGATGGGGACATCGGCGGGCGCCGCAACCGGTTCGTCGCGGGTTTCGAGTACATGCGGACCGAGTTCGGCTCCAAGCGACGCTTTGGTTCGACGACCTTCGTCGATCCGTTCAATCCGGATCGCGGCGACTTTCCTGACGCCACGGCCGGCTTCGACACGCGCCAGAACTTCGACAGCACCGTCGACAACTCCGCGGTGTTTCTCGAGAACGCGCTGAACATTACGCCGGAATGGATCGTGGTCGCGGGCCTGCGGCATGACTGGATCGACCTCGACCGGAAAGTCCGCGATCTGAACGCCGGAACGACGACGACGTTCGGCAACGACTATTCGTCCACCACATGGCGGCTCGGCACGGTCTACGACCTGACGCCGGAGGTCAGCCTGTTCGCGCAGTACACCACCGCGATCAGCCCCGTTTCCGGCCTGCTGCTCAGCAACTCGACCCGGGCGGGACTGGACCTGACGACGGGGAAGTCGATCGAGGCCGGCGTGAAGACCTCGCTGCTCGGCGGCCGGCTGCTCGCGACCGCCTCGGTCTATCAGATCGAGCAGCACGACATCATCCGCACCTATACCGGCGGCGTCACCGAGCAGGGCGGCGACCAGCGCTCCCGCGGCGTCGAGTTCGACGTCTCCCTTGCCGTGACCGAGCAGTGGAAGATCAACGCCAACGCAGCGATCCTGAAGGCGGAGTTCACCAAGCTCGACGAGACGGAAATAATCAACGGGAAGCTCGAGTCCGTCAGCCGCAAGGGCAACCGCCCGCTCAACGTGCCGGAGCAGACCTTCAACCTCTGGACGACCTACCGGCTGGCCTCGGTGCCGGTCACCTTCGGCGCCGGCGTGCGGCATGTCGGCGATTTCTACACCGACAACGCCAACACCATCCGCGTGGACGGCCGCACGCTGCTGGACGCCTCGATCGCCTACGACGTCCCCGTCGGCGGCACGCTCACCCTGCGCGGCCGCAACCTGACCAACAGGTTCTACGCGGAGTGGTCGGGCTACAGCTCCACGCAGGTCTATGTCGGCGCGCCGCGCAGCTTCGACCTCACCTACAGCGTGAAGTTCTGAGGGAGGCGACGATGGGCTGGCTCTCGCACCCCGCGACCTACCGCGCCGTCTGGCGCTGGCATTTCTACGCCGGGCTCATCGTCGCGCCCTTCCTGCTGATCCTCAGCGTGACGGGCGCGATCTACCTCTTCAACGACGAGATCAACGACGTCCTGCATGCCGAAAAGCGCATCGTCGCGCCCCATGCGGAGACCCTGCCGCTGAGCCGCCTGATCGCCGCCGCAGAGGCGAGCGTCCCGGGCGGGAAGGCGACGCGCATCGACACCTGGGGCGCGCCGGACCGGAGCGCCGAGGTGTTCGTCACCGCCGGCGACGGAACGGCGCTCCGGGCCTTCGTCGATCCCGGGACCGGCGCCCCGCTCGGCGCCTACGTCTACGAGCGCACGCTGGTGGGCTTCGCCGACCGCTTCCATGGCTCGCTGATGCTGGGGACCTTCGGAGACGGCGTGGTGGAGCTGGCCGCCTGCTGGGGTGTCGTGCTGATCGTCACCGGGCTCTACCTCTGGCGGCCGCGCGGCGTCCGCGGCGTCGCGGAGGCGCTGACGCCGCGGCTCCGCGCGCGGGGGCGGCCGTTCTGGAAGAGCCTGCATGCGGTGATCGGGGTCTGGACCGCAGGGCTGATCCTGTTCCTGATCCTCACGGGCCTGCCCTGGGCCAACGTCTGGGGCACGCTGCTCAGGGCCGGCGCCGACGTCGCGGAGGTGGGCTATCCGACCAGCCACCGCAACCACGGCTCCGTCCCGGCCTCCGGCCAGACCCTGCAGCAGGCGACCGGCGAGGCGCCCTGGACGCTCGAGAATGCGCCGATGCCGTCCTCCGGCGACCACGCCGCGCATCACGGCGCCGCCCACGCCCCGCCGGCGGACCCTGAGGCGCGGCCGATCGGCGTCGACCGCGCCGCCGAGGTTCTGGCCGCGGCCGGCATGGCCCATCCCTACCGGCTCTCGCTGCCGAACGGCCCGGCCGGCGTGTTCTCCGCCTACACCTATCCCGATCAGCCGCAGGGGCAGCGCACGATCCAGATCGACCAGTACTCCGGCCGCATCCTCAACGACGTCGGCTTCCAGGATTACGGGCCCGCGGCGAAGGCGGTAGAGCTCGGGGTGCAGCTGCACATGGGGAACTACTTCGGCCGGGCGAACCAGATCGTGATGCTGTTCGCCTGCCTCGGCGCGGCGGCGCTGTCGATCTCCGGACCGGTCATGTGGTGGCGCCGGCGGCCCAAGGGCGGGCTCGCCGCGCCGCGTCCGCTGGCGCCCGCCCGCGCGCGAACGGTCGCGCTGATCACGCTCGGGCTTGGCGTCGCCTTCCCGCTGGCGGGCGCCTCGCTGCTGGCGGCGCTGGCGATCGACCATTGGGCGGGCCGCCGCCGCGCGGAAGGGTAATCCCGCCCGGCGGCGTTGCCCGGCGGTTACCCCCGCGTTAACCCGGCGGCCCGGTTTGGCGTCAGAACTGGACGCCACGCGTCAGTGCGCCGTCGACCACGAGGTTCGAGCCGGTGATGAAGCTCGCGGCGGGGCTCGCGAGGAAGACGGCGGCGTTCGCCATCTCCTGCGGGGTGCCCATACGGCCGGTCGGGTTCAGCGCCAGCGCGGTCGCGAACAGCTCCGGGTTGCCGGTTTCGATCTGCTCCCAGACGCCGCCCTTGAAGTAGGTGTTGCCCGGCGAGACGCTGTTCGCCCTGATGTTCTTGGCCGCGAGCTGGTAGGCGAGGCCTTGCGTGTAGTGGATCAGCGCCGCCTTGAACGTCCCGTAGGGGCCCGCCGCGAAGTCGATCTCGCGGCCCGAGACGCTGGAAATCGTGACGATCGCCGCCGCCGAGCTCGCCTCCAGATGGGGCAGGGCGGCGTCGACCAGCCGCACCGTCCCCATCATGTCGGTCGCGAACGACGCCTGCCAGCTCGCCTCGTCGTTCCCGATCGCCAGTGCGCTGACGTTCGCGACCACGATGTCGACCCCGCCGAATTCCGCCGCCGTCGCCTCCACCCAGGCGGCCACGGCCGCGCCGTCGGCGACGTCGAGCGCCCGTCCGAGCGTCTTCACGCCGGTCCGTGCGAGCTCCGCCGCTGCCGTCTCGACCTCGGCGGCGTTGCGCGCGCAGATCGAGACGTTGGCGCCCTCGGCGGCGAGCGTCTCGGCGATGGCGCGGCCGATGCCCTTGGTTCCGCCGGAGACCAAGGCGTTGAGGCCCTTGAGCTTCAGGTCCATGGCCGCGCCCTCAGATCACCGATTTCGGGAGCATCATGTGGATGCCCTTGTTGCCGTCGACGAGCTGCGTCACCCGCAGGTTTCCGGCCAGCGAACACAGCATGTAGGCCTGGTTGCGGGACAGGTTCGAGCGCAGGCAGACGTGGTGCACCATCTCGCGCACCGCCTGCTTCGCGGCGTCGTCCAGGTCCTCGTCGAGGCCGATCGACATCAGGTGGGTCTCGGTCTCGGCGAAGGGGAAGTCGATCGCCATGTCCTTGCGGACGGTGAGGCGGAAGGTGCCCTCGATGCCCATTTCGAGCGCCGTGATGCAGACCTCGCCGTCGCCCTGCACGCCGTGGCCGTCGCCGGCGAAGAACAGCGCGCCCTCGTTGAAGACCGGCAGGTAGAGCGTCGTGCCCTCCTTCAGCTCCTTGTTGTCCATGTTGCCGCCGAAGGCGCGCGGCACGGGCGAGCCGCAGCGGCCCCAGGCCGGCGGCGGGGCGACGCCCAGTATCCCGAAGAACGGATCGAGCGGCACGTCCACGCCCCAGGGCAGGGTGCAGACGTTCTTCGCCGTGTCGATCGCCGGGTGGATGGTCTCGTAGTCGGTGAACTCGTCCGGCAGCGTGCCGAGCAGCGGCAGGATGGCGACAAAGCCCCAGTCCATCGTGGGCTTGGCTGCGAGGATCTCGACCTGCAGCGTGTCGCCGGGCTGCGCGCCCTCGACATAGACCGGGCCGGTGATGAAGTGCGGTCCGCCGCCCTGGGTCAGCGTGTCGAGCGCCGCCATGTAGTCGGCCGGCACGCGCGAGGCGTCGGGCGGGAGGCACTCCTTGCCGCCCGCCGGGAACGACGTCAGCGTCACCGTGTCGCCGGACGCGATCTTCACGACGGGCTTCAGCGCCGAGTCGAGATAGCCCCAGACCATGTTTTCGGGCGCGGACGAGATGACGTGGTGCTTGGACATGCGTGCCTCGGATGCTGGAAAATCAGACGGACATGAAGCGGGAGAGCCGCTCGCGGCTCATCGCGGACTGGGGGCCTTCGTCGACGACCTGGCCGCGCGACAGCACGACGAAGCCGTCGGCGACGGCGGCGGCGAAATCGAGATACTGCTCGACCAGCAGGATCGAGAGCGCGCCCTTGAGGCGCTTCAGCACGTCCTCGATGAGCTGGACGATCGAGGGCTGGATGCCTTCGGTCGGCTCGTCGAGGATGAGGAGCTTCGGCTTCGTCACGAGCGCTCGGGCGAGCGCCAGCTGCTGTTGCTGACCGCCGGACAGGGCGCCTCCGCGCCGCTCGGCCATCTCGCCGAGCACGGGGAACAGCGCGACCATCTCGTCGAAGGCGGCCTGCGTCGGCTGGCCATGGGCGCGGGCGGCGACGAGGACGTTCTCGCGCACCGTGAGCTCGGCGAAGATCTCGCGGCCTTGCGGCACATAGGCGACGCCCGCGAGCGAGCGGCGGTGGTTCGCGGCGCGCGTCACGTCCACGCCGTCGAGCGCGATCCGCCCGCGCGTGACCGGCAGCACGCCCGCGAGGCACTTGAGGAGCGTCGACTTGCCCGCGCCGTTGCGGCCGAGCACCGCGAGGCACTGGCCCGGCTCCACCTCGAAGGAGATGCCCCGCAACGCCTGGGCGCTGCCGTAATGCTGGTCGAGGCCGGCGACGGTGAGCTTCATGGCCCTCTAGCGCCCCAGATAGACGTCGACGACGGCGGCGTCGGCGCGCGCCCGGGCCATGGAGCCCTCGAACAGCGTGCGGCCCTCGTGCAGCACCGTCACCCGGTCCGAGATGCGCTCGACGAAGTCCATGTCGTGCTCGACCACGATGATGGCGCGCCCGGGGCTTCGCAGCGCCTTCACCAGCGCCGCGGTGCGCTCGGTCTCCTCGTCGGTCAGGCCGGCCACCGGCTCGTCCAGCATCAGCACCTTCGGCTCGGCGACGACCACCATCGCGATCTCCAGCCACTGCTTCTGGCCATGGGCGAGTTCGCCGGCGAGCCGGTCGGCCTCGGAAGTGAGCCCCACCGTCTCCAGCATGCGGGCGACCTTCTCCGGCCCGTCGGCGCCGGGCTTGGCGCCGAGGCCGATCGCGACGTTGTCGCGAACGGTCAGCGCCTCGAACACGCTGGGCTTCTGGAATTTTCGCCGGACGCCGGAGCGGGCGATCTCCGCCTCGCTCGCGCGCGTCAGCTCCATGGTCTCGTCGAACAGGACGCGGCCGGCCTTGGCGCGGCTGACCCCCGAGATCACGTCGAGCAGCGTGGTCTTGCCCGCGCCGTTCGGCCCCACGACGCCGCGCACCTCGCCGTAGTCGATCGCGAGCGACAGGTCGTTCAGCGCGCGGAAACGGCCGAACTCGACGGTGAGCCCCTCGACCAACACCGCGACGGTCATGGCGGTACGCTCATGGCGTCGCGTCCCGCGGTTCGAGCGCCCGCGCGCGGGAGAGCAGCGTCGGCTTCCATTTGCCGAGGTCGAGCAGCCCGTTCGGGAAGATCAGCGCGACCACGATGACGAGCGCCGCGAGCACGAAGGGCCAGAGCTCCGGCAGGCTCGCCGACAGCGCGAACTTGACCGCGTTGACCAGCACGGCGCCGATGATCGCGCCGGCGAGGCGCCCGCGGCCGCCGATGGCGCACCACACCGCGATTTCGATCGAGAGCTCCGGCGACAGCACACGCGGGTTGATGATTCCGACCTGCGGCACGTAGAGCAGGCCCGCGAGCGCCGCGAGCACCGCGGACAGGCACCACACCTTGAGCTTCAGCCGCAACGTCTCGTAGCCGAGCGAGCGCAGCCGCACCTCGTCGTCGCGCGTCGCGACCAGCAGGCGGCCGAACCGGCCGATCATCAACAGCCGGCAGCCGACCAGCGCCGCGAGGAGCACGAGGACGGAGGCGAGCGCGAGGCCCTTTGTCACCGCCGGGTCCTGGATCGGAACCCCGAACGCGACCTGGAAGCCGGTCATGCCGTTGTTGCCGCCGAAGCCGGTGTCGTTGCGGAACATCAGCAGCATGGCGACGTAGACCAGCGCCTGCGTGATGATCGCGAAGTAGACCCCGCTGACCCGCGACCGGAACGAGGCCCAGCCGAACACGAAGGCGACCGCGAAGCTGACGCCCATCGCGGCGACCAGCGCGACAGGAAAGCTCTCGAGCGGCCCCCACCAGCCGGGGAGCGCCTTCCAGCCCATGAACTGCACGATGTCGGGCGTAATCCCGGTCTCCGCGACCGAGCGCTCCAACAGGTGCATGCCGACGACGTAGCCGCCGATCGCGAAGAACAGCCCGTGCCCGAGGCTCAGGATGCCGGCGTAGCCCCAGATCAGGTCGAGCGCGAGCGCGAGCAGCGCGAAGCAGGCGAGCTGGCCGATGGTGTTGACGCGGTAGCCGGACAGGCCGCCCACGACCACCACGGCGGCGGTCGCCGCCAGCGCCAGCGCCACGGCGACGACCATCCGGTCGTCGGCCGCGCGCGCGAGGAGGCTGCGCTTGAGCGCGATCATGGGCGGCGCTCCGGCTGAAGGATGAAGCGCTGACGCACAGGCGCCGTTTGGCGCACCGCCGCTTCGCCATGTTCTGCGCCGCCCCCACCCCGACCCTCCCCGCAAGGGGGAGGGGGAAGGGCGCCGCCTGACATCACTCGTACCCTGCTCACTTGCGGCGTCCCTTGACGGCGTAGAGTCCCTCGGGACGCCACTGCAGGAAGCCGACGATCATCAGCAGCACGATCACCTTGGCGGCGACGGCGCCGTAGAGCGGCTCGATCAGGACGTTGATCTGGCCGACGCCGAGCGCGGCCACCACAGTGCCGGCGAGCGTGCCGACGCCGCCGAGCACCACGACCATGAAGCTGTCGATGACGAAGTTCGATCCCATCTGCGGATTCACGTTGTAGATCGGGCAGAGCGCGAGCCCGGCGAGGCCGGCGAGCCCCGAGCCGAGGCCGAAGGCCATCATATCGACCCGCCGCGTCGGCACGCCGATGCAGCCCGCCATGGCGCGGTTTTGGGTGACGGCGCGGATGTTGAGGCCGAGCGGCGTGCGCTTCAGCACGGCCCAGGTGGCGACCAGCGTGACGCCCGCGAAGACGATTGCGAACAGCCGGTTCCAGGTGACGATGAAGTCGCCGACGAGCAGCTTGCCGCCGGCGAGCCAGCTCGGCGTGACGAACTGCAGGTTCTGCGTGCCGACGCCGACCCGCACGAGGTTCACGATCAGCAGGCTGACCGCCCAAGTCGCGAGCAGCGTCATCAGCGGCCGCGTGTAGAGCCGCCGCACGAGCGTCGCCTCCAGCGCCACGCCGACTGCGGCGACCACGAGGAACACGACCGGGATCGCGAGGATCAGGTACCAGTCGAGCAGGCCGGGGGCGACGGCGCGCAAGGTCTCCTGCACGGCGTAGGTGACGTAAGCGCCGAGCATGATGAACTCGCCCTGGGCGAGGTTGATGACGCCCATGAGCCCGAAGATGATGGCGAGGCCGACCGCCGCCATGAACAGGATCGAGGCGAAGGACAGCCCGTTGTAGAGCGTGTTGGCGACAGACGAGACGCGCAGCCAGCGGTCGATCGAGGCGAGGCCGGCGTCGACCGCCGCGGCGAACGCAGGTTGCTTCGCGTAGGCCGGATCGCTCTTGAGCGCTGCGATCTGCGTCTCGGCGCGCCGGCTCGGCTGGGCGGCGATGCGCTCGATCGCGGCGATCCGCTTCGCGACGTCTGGAGAATTGAGAAGGGCGCTCTGGCCGACGCCGAGGATCTGCTCCTTCAGGCCAGCGTCGGGTTCGCGGGCGGCCGCGGTCTCGAACAGCTCCGGCGGCAGGCTCGCGGCGCGGCGCTCGAGGGCGCGCAGCGCGGTCGCCCGGTCGCCCGCCGTCGCGCCGGCGAACAAGGTCGCCGCCGCGCGGGCGGTCTCGACCAGTGGGCGGTTCTTCAGGCTCAGCACCGGCGCTGGGCCCTCGGCGGGCGCGGCCTTGGCGAGCGTGGCGGCGTCCACGGAGCCGGAGGGGCTTTCGATCGTGGAGGCGCCTGCGCCGCACCGGATCGTCTTGTCGAGCAGGGCGCCCGTCAGCCTCGCCGCCCAGGCGGCGTCCTCAGGCGTCGCCGAGGAAGCGCCGGCGGTCAGGGTCGCCGCCGCCTCGCTCAAGCCCGCCGCGCCGGAGCACGCCTGGGTCGCGATCTGCGCCCGGTCGTAGGCGAGGGCGGGGGAGCCCCACCCCGCGCCGAACGCCAGGAGCAGCAGACCGAGACGCCGGCCCATGCGCATGCGGACGGCCTCGCTCAGCCGAAGGGGCTCATCGGCACGGGCTTCGGCGCGTCCTTGGACTGCCAGAGCACGTCGAACCCCTGGGACTCGTTGACCGACCCGATGAACACGCCGCGCGAGACATAATTGTTCTCGGCGGTCATCGCGATCTTGTAGCCCGAGGGGCAATCGAAGCTCAGCCCTGCGAAGGCCTTGCGCACCTCCGGCACGTCAAAGGACCCGGCCTTCTTGGCGGCCATCGCCCAGAGGTGGACGGCGTCGTAGGTCGAGACCATCGGGTCGATGGCGACGTCGGCGGAGAAGGGCACCTTCTCCTTGGCGACGAAGTCCTTCCAGCCGGACAGGAACTTCGTGTTGGCCTCGCCCTTCGCCTGCTGCAGGTAGGCCCAGCAGTTGAGGTGGCCGACGAGCTTCTTGGTGTCGAGGCCTTCAAGGTCGGCCTCCACCATGTCGAGGCCGAGGATCGGCACGTCGGTCGCGGTGATGCCCTGGTTCGCGAACTCGCGCAGGAAGTCCGGGATCGACGAGCCGACCACGGTCAGCACCACGACGCACTTGCCGCCCGGCGCGTCCGCGAAGGCGCGCACCTGGTTCACCAGCGTCTGGAAGTTCGAGAAGGAGAAGGGAACGTACTCCTCCTTCCAGGCGGTCTCCTCGATGCCCTTGGACTTCCAGTAGCCCTTGAGCTGCTTGTTGATGGTGCGCGGCCAGACGTAGTCCGAGCCGATCATGAAGAAGCGCTTCGCCTCCACGCCGTCCGGGCTCATGAGGTAGTCGACGGCCGGCAGCACCGAGCTCGCGGGCGGGGAGTTCACGTAGACGACGTTCTTGGAGTTCTCGTCGCCCTCGAAGTGGAGCGGGTAGAACAAGAGGCCGTCGTTCTGCTCGACGACCGGCAGCACGGTCTTGCGCGACACGCTGGTCCAGCAGCCGAACAGCGCGGCGACCTTGGTCTCCGTCAGCATCTGGCGTCCGACCTGCGCGTAGAGCGGCCAGTCGGAGGCGGGGTCCGACGCCACGACTTCGACCGTCTTGCCGTTCACGCCGCCGGCGGCGTTGATCTCGGCGGCCGCCATCTTGGCCACGTAGTTCAGCCGGCCCTCGAGGTTCGCCATCGTGCCGGAGGACGAGAACAGGCAGCCGAGCTTGACGGTGTCGGCGGCGTTGGCGGAGCGGATGAACGCCGGGGCGCCGAGCGGCAGCGCCGCGCCCGCGGCGACCGCGCCGGAGGTCTGGAGGAAGGTGCGGCGGGTGAAGATGCTCATCGGACGGGCCTCGCGACGACGGGATGGATCCGGTCGCCGTGGATTTGGCGACGTCCGGCAAGCGTCGACAAGATCAAATAAAAACGGCCTTCGCCGCGGAAATGAGCATTGGCGGGGCTCACCGCGGCCGATGTCAAAAGTGACATGCCGCGGCGCGTCCCGGTCTCGCTGCGACCTTGGTCGCGATGCACGGCGAGGCCTCAGTCTTCCCCGCCCGCGTGGCGGTGGGAGGGCGTCCCGAAAGGCGCGTCACGCCCGTGATCCGGGATTGCGCAACGCGGCCTCGGGGATCATGCTGCCTCTCAGTTGAGCAGGCCTAAGGGCTGCGCATGACCATCGCCGCCGCCCCTTGAGAGCTGGACCGGAGGCTTGAGACCATGAGCCGTTCGCGTTTGACCGACGAAGAGATCGCGGGCCTGCTGCAGGAGGTCGAGAACGGCGCTCCGCTCGAGGCCGTCTGCGCGAGCGCTCACGTCTCGGTCCGCACGTTCTACCGCTGGAAGCAGAAGTTCGCCGGCCTTGCGCCTGCGGGCGTGCGACAGCTGAAGGCGCTCAGCGTGGAGAACCGTGAGTTGCGGCGGCTGCTGGCGCAGAAGTCGTCGGTCATCGGCGGCGCCCAGGAGACCGATCTCCGCACCCGCGGACCGGCGAGGCCGAACGGCGGCCAGGCCGATCTGCGGTCGCGCGAGATGCATGGCCTCGCGCTCGGCCGCTTCGCGACCGTCCGGGTATCAGGGTCCGGCGCGCTCAAGACCGCGCGCTGACGACCGTCCGCTTGGCCGCGGTCAGGCCATCGCCGCGATCTCGGGCGTCGCGGCGGCGGAAAGCCGTCCCTTCTCCATGTGCAGCACGCGATCGGCGAGGTCGCCCATGAACTTGACGTTCTGCTCGACGAGCAGGATCGACAGCCCCAGCGACCGCCGCAGCCGCAGCAGCGTCTCCACGATCTCGTCGCGGATCGACGGCTGGATGCCCTCGGTCGGCTCGTCCAGCAGGACCAGAGACGGCCGTCCGCACAGGCAGCGGGCGAGCGCGAGGATCTGCTGCTCGCCGCCCGAGAGCACGCCGCCGGCGCGGTCGAGGATCGGTGTCAGGCGCGGAAACCGCGCGATCATGTCGTCGACGATCTCGAGCGGCTGGGCGGCGGCGCGGGCGGCGTACTCCATGTTCTCGCGCACCGTCAGCGCCGGGAAGATCTGCCGGCCCTGGGGCACGTAGCCGAGGCCGCGCCGGGCCCGGCGGAACGGCGGCTCGCGGGCGACGTCGAGCCCCTCGAACACGATCGCCCCCCGTGTCACGGGGATCGCGCCGCTCAGCGCCTTGAGCAGCGTGCTCTTGCCCATGCCGTTGTGCCCGAGCACGCCGAGGATCTCGCCCTTGTCGACGGTGAGGGCGACGTCGCGGAGGATGCCGATCTGGCCGTAGCCGGCGGCGAGGTCGGAGACGGTCAGCAGGCTCATGCTGCGTCCTTCCCGAGGTAGACGTCGCGCACGCGGCTGTCGGCCAGCACCTCGGCCGCCGGCCCCTGCGCCAGCACGCGGCCCTGATTGAACACCGTCACGGTGCGGGCGATGCGGCGGATGAAGGCCATGTCGTGCTCCACCACGATGACCGAGCTCGAGCGCGCGAGCTCGACGATCAGGTCGCCCAGCCGGTCGACCTCGGCGCCGGTCATGCCCGCCGCCGGCTCGTCGAGCAGGATCAGGTCCGGCTTCTGGGCGATCACCATGGCGAGCTCGACGAGCTGGCGCTGACCGTGCGCAAGGCGACCCACGACGTGGCCGGCGAGCCGGGACACGCCCATGCGCTCCAGCGCTTCCTCCGCGCGCCTCTTCGACAACGTCGGCGGCAGCACGGCGTCGGTCGCGACGCGGACGCTCGCCATCGCCGTCAGCCCGTCGAACAGGCTCGGCACCTGCGTCTTCACGCCCACGCCGAGCCGGGCGATGCGCGAGGCCGGCAGGCCTGCGATGCTGCGCCCGCGCAGCCGCACGTCGCCGGCGGTGGGCTTCAGCTGGCCGCAGAGCATCTTGAAGAAGGTGCTCTTGCCGGCGCCGTTGGGGCCGACGAGGCAATGCAGTTCGCCCTCGCCGAGCGAGAAATCGACGCCGGCGACGGCCGTCACGCCGCCGAAACGCATGACGAGGCCTTCCGCCTCGAGCAGGGGAGCGTCGGTCATGGCCGTTCCTCCGCCGGCTGGCCAAGCTCCGCCGCGCCGCGCCCGCGCGTCCCGCGCGCCTTTGCGAGCAGGCGCTCTCCAAGCGCGAGCGCCGTCGGCAGGAGGCCCTGCCGCAGACCGAGCACGCAGAGCGTGAGCACGACGCCCATGACGAGGTTCGGGTCGAGGACGGCGAAGCCCGGCCCTGCGTCGAGCGAGCCGAGCCAGGTCGAAAGCGCCATCAGCAGGAAGCAGCCGATCACGGGGCCGGCGAAGGTGCCGAGCCCGCCGACGATCACCCAGATGATCACCTGCCCGTTGGTCTGGAGGCTGAACATGTTGGGGCTGACGAAGACGCTGTTGGCGAACAGCACGCCACCGACGCCCGCGATGGCGCCGCCGAGGGTGAAGATCCCGAGCTTGTAGCGGCGGGTGTCGTAGCCGAGCAGCTCGGCGCGCCCCTCGTTCTCGCGGATCGCGACCACCGCCCGGCCGAAGCGCGTCGCCATCGCGAGTTTGCAGATCACGTAGCAGGCGAGCAGTGCGCCGACCGCGAGCACGTAGATCTGCTCCGGCAGGAAGGGCTCGTCCGGGTGGCCCGGCGGCGCGAGGATGGGGGTGGAGGGGATGCCGTTGAAGCCGCCGAGCGGGGCTGCGCCGATCGTCCACTCCTCGCCCGCGGTCTGGTTGATGAAGCGGTAGAGGATCAGCGAGACCGTGAGGGTGATCACGCCGAGATAGACGTCCGAGATCCGTCCCCAGAACATGAAGTAGCCGAGCAGGGCTGCGAAGCCGGCGGCGGCCGCGACGGCGATCACGGCCGCAAGCGGGGTGCTTTCGAGGTTGAGGCCGGCGACCGCGTAGACGTAGCCCGCGAGGCCGAAGAACGCGGCTTGCCCGAAGCTGAGGATGCCGGCGTAGCCCCAGATCAGCGCGAGCGAGAGCGCGAGGATCGCGTAGCTCGCGTAGATCGAGCCGTTGATCATGGTCGTCAGCTCGCCCCCCGTGGGAACGGCCACGAGGGCGTAGAGGGCGGCGGCTCCGACGAGCAGCCAGCCGAGAGCGTCGCGAAGGGTCACAGCGACCTCCGGAAGAAGCGGCCGGTGATCCCCCGCGGCAGCACGCGCAGCAGCAGCACGGCGGCCGCGAGCAGGGCGACCTCGCCGAGCACCGGCGTCATGACGAAGGAGAAGGCGGTGTTGACCGATCCCAGCAGCGCCGACGCGCTGAGGGCCCCCGTCAGGATCGCGGTTCCGCCGGAGATCACGGTGATGAAGGCCTTGGCGATGTAGACCGAGCCGATGGAGGGCGCGACGCCCGTGATCGGCGCGATCAGCGCGCCAGCGAGCCCTGAGATCGCGGCGCCGGTCACGAAGGTCGTGGCGTAGACCCTGGCGGGATCGACGCCGAGCGCCGCCGCCATTTCGCGGTTCTGCATGGCGCCGCGGGCGATGAGGCCGACCGGGGTTCGCCTCAGCACGATCCATCCGCCGAGGAAGAGCAGCGCGGTCACGCCGGCGGTGAGCAGTTCATAGAGGCCGATGGCGTAGCCGCCGATCGGAACGCTGCCGAGCGGCGGCGAGATGCCGGAGACGCGGTTGCCGAAGATCACCGTGACGACGCCGACGAGCGCGAGGCTGACGCCCCAGGTCGCAAGCATGGTGTCGATCATCCGCCCGTAGAGCCGCCGGATGACGAGGCGTTCCAGCACGGCGCCGATGAGGCCGACCGTGACCGGCGCCGCCACGAAGATCGCGAGCCAGAGATTGAGCCCCGCCTGGTGCGAGACCAGCGCTGCGTAGCCCCCGAGCATCAGGAATTCGCCGTGGGCCATGTTGATGATCCGCATCATGCCGAAGATCACCGCCAGCCCCGCGCTGATGAGCGCGAGGTTGGCGATGGTCACGACGAGCTGCAGGATGACGATGAGCGCATAGTCCAAGGTTCGTCTCCAGAATGCGGCGGAGCTTCGGCGCAAGCGACAGGGGGCCGCGTCAGATGAGTGCGTGCTTCGAGACGTCTCACTGTTCGCGAGGCTCCTCAGCATGAGGAGGGGGAGCGCCGCTTCACCCCCAAAGGGTCCTCAGGCTGAGGAGGCCCGTAGGGCCGTCTCGAAGTACGCAGCCAGTCGCGGCCGCCCCAGCCTCGCCTCAGCTCTTCACGTCTATGACGAACTGCTTGGTCTCGTTCGGGCTCGCCGCGAGATCGCATACGGCCGCGGTGTCGGCCGGCGGCTGCTGCGGGAAGCTTTCCAGCACGTGGTAGGCGCGGTCCCGCACCTCGGCGATGTAGGTGTCCAGCGTGTCGTGATGGGTCTTGGGATCGATCGTGGTCTTGCCCGCGGGTCCCGTGAACGACAGGCCGCTCTCGAGCGCGAGGATGACCTTGTCGCGGTCTACGCTGCCGGCCTTGGCGGCCGCCGCGGCCCAGAGGTTGACCGCGTGGTAGGTCATCGCCGAGGCCTCGGTCACCGCGTCCGCCTTTTCGCCGAAGCGGGCCGTGTACTTCTTCAGGAAGGCTTCGTTCTCGGGCGTCTTGAGGCCGTCGAAGTAGGCGTAGGACACCACGATGCCGTTGTGCTCGTCGGGCGAGGTCAGGACCTGCTCGTTGCCGATGCCGAAGGTGGTCGAGGCCATCGGGATCTTGTCCTTCATGCCGGCCGCGACCCACTGGCGGTAGAACGAGTTGTGCGCGGCGCCGACCAGCACGGACATGATCATGTCGGGCTTCTCCGCCTGGATCTTGCGGATCGTCGGGCCGAAGTCGTTGACGTCGAGCGGGAAGAAGTCCGCCTGCGCGACCGCGCCGCCGTTCTCGGAGGCGAACTTGCGGATCCACTTGGTGGTGATCTGGCCGTAGTTGTAGTCGGCCGCCAGCACATAGATCGTCTTCGCGTTGAAGCGCTTCATCACGAAGGGCGTGAACTTCTGAAGCGTCTGCGCCGGCGTCGAGCCCATGCAGAACACATTGCGGTCGCAGACGCCGCCCTCGTAGAGCATGTTGTAGAAATAGGGCGTGCGGAACCGCCGGAGCGTCGGGCGCATCGCCTCCCGCGAGGCCGAGATGATGCCGCCGAACACCACCGAGGCTTTCTGCTTCGTGGCCGCTTCCGTCGCGTACTGCGTGTAGAGCTGCATGTTCGACTGCGGGTCGTAGTTCTTCAGCGCGATCGGGCGGCCCAGCACGCCGCCGGCCGCGTTGATCTCCTCGACCGCCAGCGCCAGGCTGTTGATCATCGGCCGGCCGTAGATGTCGATGCCGCCCGAGGCGTCGTGGATGCCGGCCACCTGGATCGGCTCCGCGGCCGAGGCGTGGCGGAGATAGGCGGGCGCGAGGCCCAGCGCCGCCCCCGCGGCGGCGGTCTTGAGAAGCGTCCTGCGGCTGAAATCGGTCATGGTCGTCCCCTGAGCCCGTCGTGCGACGCGACGTGACGTTTTCGTTCGCCGGGATCGGCCGGCGCCGTACCGCGTTGGCGTGGAGGCGTTCCTCTCGGGGGTCCGGGCGGTCTTCGCCGCCTCGGACGCAAAACAGCGGAGAGGAGGGGCGCTCAAGGCCGCTCCTCCCCGCTCGGGTCAGGCCACCTTGAGGGAGACCGTCGCGTCCTGGCCGGGCTGCATGCGCTGGCTCCAGTACGGGGAGGTGCGGCGCTTCAGCATGGCGCGGAACTGCTGGGTGGTCTTTTCGAGCAGCTCGCCCGAGCCCCAGTTCACGATCACGCCGTACTGGCGGATGAGGTCGAGCGTGCCGAGCTCGCCCGCCCGGTACTTCGCGGCGATCGCGCCGGCGTCCTCGTCCAGCCACTTGCCGCGGTTGGCGCGGATGTAGGCGCGCTTGGCGAGCGTGCTCTCGCGGTCGACGACGTAGTCGGCGAGGTCGGCGTCGACCTCCTTGACCACCACGCCGTAGTCGATCGCGGCCCGCTCGATCGAGACGTAGCCGTCGGCCACGTCCTCGCAGACGAGCTGAGGGTCGCGCTCAAGCGGGTCGCCGAGGCCGCCGCCGCCGGCCGAGGGACGGCTGACGACGTCGCCGGGCGACAGCGACTCGTTCGAGAACATCGAGCCGAGATAGCGCTCGTTCTCCAGCCCTTCGTTGACCCACACGCCGTGCGGGATCGAGGGCAGGCCGCCCCAGAGGCCCCAGGTGATGGAGCGTTCGCGGTCGCAGCAGTAGGAGACGACGGTGCGGTCGACCTTGGTGAGGATGACGCCCTTGTCGACGCCCATGCCGCCGCGGGATTCGCCGGGGCCGCCGCTATCCACGCGCAGCTCGTGGCAGGTGGTGAGAACCGGCGCGAGCCGCTCCTGGCCCTCGAAGGGCTGGGTGCCGAGCTGCACGCCGAACACCGGGCCGGTCGCCGCCCAGCCGTCGCGGCCGTTGCGAGCGCCCCAGCCGCCGACCATCCAGTCGTACCACATGAAGTACTTGTGGCCGCCGGAGGCGTCGCGCTTGTCCTGGCCGCCGATCAGCAGGTAGTCGAGGTTGAAGGTGCAGGCCATCGCCCGCTCCGGCATCACTTCGGCCCAGAGCTCGAAGATCGAGTTCATGATCTTCTCGAACGGGCCGGAGCAGAAGCCCGCGACCGGCGTCGGCCAGGCGGCGTTCACGACCGACCCTGCCGGCCCGAGATCCACCGTGACGACCCGGTAGAAGCCGGAGTTCAGCGGGATCTCCGGGAACTGCATCTTGGTGCCGGCGACGATCGCGGCGAACGAGCCGCCGAAGCAGGCGTTGAGGAAGCAGCGGATGCTCGTCGGGTGCGACTTCGACAGGTCGTAGTGGACGGTGTCGTCCTTGATCGTCATCCGCACGCGGATCGGGATCAGGCCTTCGCCGACGCCGGGATCGAGGTCGATGTAGTCCTCGGTCTCCCAGACGCCGTCCGGCAGCGCCGACACGCGCTGGCGGGTCAGCGTCTCCACGTAGTCCTGCACCGCCCCGAAGGAGGTCTTGATGACGTCGAGGCCGTACTTCTCGATCAGGCGGCAGACCTCCTGCTCGGCGACCTTGGTCGCCTCGGCCTGGGCCTCCATGTCGCCGATGATGTCGGCCGGCGCGCGGGTGTTGGAGGCGATCAGGTTGCAGACGTCGTGCAGGCACTGGCCCTTGCTCCACACCCGGACGGGCGTGATGCGCAGCCCTTCGGCCATGTGGTCGATGGCGTTGACGTTGAACGAGCCCGGCGTCGCGCCGCCGACGTCCGCCCAGTGGCCGTTCGCCTGGGCGAAGCCGAGCAGCTCGCCCTGGTAGAACATCGGCCGCACGATGCGGGTGTCATTGAAGTGGGTGCCGCCCTGGTAGACGTCGTTCACGACGAACACGTCGCCGGGGTGGATGTCGCCCTTGAAGGCGTTGATCACGGCCTTGGCGGTGTAGTGCAGCGTGCCGACATGGGCCGCGATGTCGCCCGAGCCCTGCATGATGGTGTCGCCGTTGGCGTCGCAGAGCGCGGAGGAGAAGTCGCGCGACCAGATGACGAAGGAGTAGCAGGTTCGGAAGATCTGCTCCGCCATCTGGTCGACGATGTTGACGTAGGCGTTCTTGAGGACCTCGAAGGTGACCGGATCGAGGCCGTGGTCCATGTTAGCGGACATGGGGGCAGCTCCTGTTCGAATGAGTGGCCGGGGGCCGGTCAGGCCAGCGGGATGCGCATGACGAGGGTGAGGGAGCGGTCGACTTCCGCCGTGACGCCGGGCGGCACGATCACCGTCGAGTCGAGCTGGTCGATCACGGCGGGGCCGGCGACCTTCATCCCGGACTGGAGCGCCGCCCGGTCATAGACCGGCGCGTCGATCGTCTCCGGCAGCTCGTCGAAGCGGACGCGGCGCGTGCCGACGGGCGTCGCTTCGGCGTCGACGGGATCGAAGTCGGCGAACTTCGCCTTCGAGGTGACGCCGGTCGCGATCACGCTGACGCGGTAGATCTCGACGGGCGCGCCGGGACGCGAGTAGTTGTGCTCGCGGCCGTGCTCCTCGTGGAAGTAGGCGATCGACTCGTCGAGCGAGACGACGGGCGAGGCGATGTTGATCGACAGCGCGCGCCACTGGCCGTGGTAACGCATGTCGATCTTGCGCTGGAACACCATGTTCTCCGGCGTCACGCCCTCGGTGACGAGCCGCTCGCGGCCTTCGATCTCCAGCTCGCGGAAGGTCGTCTCGAGGTCGGAGACGTTCACCTCCTCGGCCTTCGCGAGGTACATCCGCGAGATGTCGTGCTGGATGTCGACCAGCAGGCAGCCGAGCGCCGAGGTCACGCCCGGGTTCGGCGGCACCAGCACGACGGGGATCGCCAGATCCTTGGCGAGCGCCGCGCCGTGGAGAGGCCCCGCGCCGCCGAAGGCGACCAGCGCGAAGTCGCGCGGGTCGTAGCCGCGACGGATCGAGAGCAGGCGGACGGCGTCCGCCATGTTGGCGTTCGCGACCTTCAGGATCGCGAGCGCGGCGTCCTCGACCGACATGCCGAGCGGCTCGGCGACGCCCTTGCGGATCGCCTCGGTCGCGAGGCCCTTCTCGAGCGAGACCTTGCCGCCGGCGAGCTGGTCGCTGAGGCGGCCGAGCACGACGTTGGCGTCGCAGTTGGTCGGGTTCTCGCCGCCGCGGCCGTAGCAGGCGGGTCCAGGCGTGGAGCCCGCCGACTGCGGGCCGTTGCGCAACGAGTTGGCGGCGTCCATCCAGGCCAGCGAGCCGCCGCCGGCGCCGATCGTCAGCACCTCGATCGAGGGAAAGCAGATCGGGTAGCCGTACTCGACGAACCACTCCTTGGTGACGTTGATCTCGCCGTTGTCGCACAGCGAGACGTCGGTGGAGGTGCCGCCCATGTCGAGGCCGATCGAGTTCTTGAACCCGGCCTGCTCGGCGACGAAGCGGCTGGCGATCGCGCCGGCCGCGATGCCGGAGGCCGACAAGCGCGCCGCGTAGCGCTCGGCCATCTTCGCGGTCATGACGCCGCCGCCGGAATGCAGCAGCAGCACGTCCTCCTTGTAGCCGCCGGCCTTCATGCGGCTCTCGAGACGGCTGGCGTACTGGCCGACGACCGGCGCCAGCACCGCGTTCGCGACCGTCGTCGAGAACCGCTCGTGCTCGAAAATCTCCGGCATGATGTCGCTGGAGATCGAGATCGTCGCGTCGGGGATCGCCTCGGCCAGGATGTCGCGCATCCGCTGTTCGTTGGCCGGGTTGATGAACGAGTTCGCGAAGCAGACCGCGATGGTCTTCACGCCGCGCTTCTTGATCACGCGGGCGAGCTCGGCCGCCTCCGTCTCGTCCAGCGGCGCGACGATGGCGCCGGAGTAGTCGGTGCGCTCGGTCACCACCAGGCGATCGCGACGCCGGATGTAGGGCTTCGCCATCTCCTTGTAGGTGTCCCAGAGGTCGTCGCGGTTGCCGCGGCGGATCTCGATGGTGTCGCGAAAGCCCTTGGTGGTGACCATCACGGCCGGCGGGAAGCGGCGGGTGATCAGCGCGTTGGTGGCGAGCGTGGTGCCGTGCTTGAACAGCAGCAGATCGTTCAGGTTCACGCCGCCGGCGTCGATGCCGGCCAGCACGCCGTCGATCGGGTCCGGCGTGGTCGGCACCTTCGCGACGTGCATCAGGCCGGTGGCCTCGCTCAGCACGCAGATGTCGGTGAACGTGCCGCCCACGTCGCAGGCGACGCGGACCCTGCGGTCCTCCACGTCAATCGCTTGAGTCATCTCTGGCTCCTCATGGCGGGCCGCGGGCGCCGTGCGTCGCGCAGGCCGTGAAAACGAAAAAAGCCGCCGCCAGCGATGATGCTGGCGACGGCTCCCTTGGCCGGTGTCCGCTGGCGACGATCTCTGGCGCGCGCGGACTTATGTGGACGTGGCGTTTCCGGTCGGCGCGCTCTGCGCCGGACGGGTCAGAAACCCACGAATTCCTCAGCGTTAATGATCGTCTCGCAGACGATCTCCATAGTAATTCGCGCAGTCATTGCGCGAGAGCGTATGGTCTCATACGCCTCTTGTTCAGATAATCCCTTGCGGGACATCAGTATTTGCTTCGCTTTCTCAAGCTTCCTGAAGCCTTCCAACCGTGCCTCAAGCTTGCGAACTCTGTCAAGAAGGATTTTCTCTTTAGAGGAAATTGTGTGGGCGATGACGATGCTGGTCAGAAGGCCGAAGGCGCGGATCGGCTTCGTCACGATTGCGGCGGCGCCGGCGCGGGCGACCGCCTCGATCACGGCCGGGCTTTCGAACTCCACGATCGCGACCAGGGTCACGCGCGCGTCACGCTCGGCCAGCGCCTTCAGCAGGACGTGCGTGAATCCGTCCTGCCGGAACAGCATGAACACGATGTCGGCGTCCGAGGGGATCGCGTCCCGCGGCGGCCACACGGCCTCGACGTTGCAGCCGATGCGGCGGATCTGGTCGACCAGTTCGTCGCGCTCGCGGTCCTTCGGGTGATAGACCACCACGCGGACGTTCCGAAGGTCGCGGAGGGCCTTCAGCATGCCGGTCAGCCCCCCGTCGCGCGCGCGGGGGCGGGCGCGGGGGCCCAGTCCTCGAGGCTGTGGTGGATCAGGTAGGGGTCGGGCTTGATCGCCTGCACGCTCTGCTCGAGCACCGTGAACTGGCCGTCCGCCTCGACGCGCCCGATCCGCGGCCAGAGGTAGGAGTGGCCGTTCTCGGCGTCGATCCGGATTTCGCCCTGCGGCGCGAGGAAGCTCGTTTCGCCGAGCGCCGACCGGATGTCCCGGGGTTCGACGGACCGGGCGCGACCGACGGCGTCGAGCGTCATGCGCGTCACGCTGTAGGCGGTCTCGGCCATGGCGTTCAGGCGCTCGTGCACGCCGAAGCGGGACTGGTAGGCGCGCACGAAGCGCCGGTTCTCGGGGCTGTCGATCGACTGGAAATAGGTGGCGCCGGTGAGGTGGCCGACGGCGAGGCCGGCGGGCATCGCCGCGATTTCCGCTTCGGTGACGGTCAGGCTCGCGATCGTCAGGGAGCCGGTCAGCCCGGCTTCGGCGCAGAGCTCGTAGAACCGCACAGCGGCTTCGCCGACGACGGTGCAGAACACGACGTCCGGCTTCTTCTTCTTGATGTCCTGGACGATCTGGTCGAGCTCCCGGCGGGAGGCGTCGAGCGGCACGTAGCGCTCGGCCAGCGTCTGCCCCTTCTGCTCCGCGACCAGGGTCATCATCACCCGGTTGGATTCGACCGGGAAGGTGTAGCGGGTGCCGACGAGATAGAAGCTCTTGCCGGCGTTGAGGATCAGATGCCGCGCCAGCAGCAGGATGTGCTGGTTCGGCACCGCCCCGCCGTAGATCACGTTCGGCGAGTATTCAAAGCCCTCGTAGGGCGCGGCGTAGGCCAGCACCGCGCCGCGTCGCTCGACGATCGGCACCACCGCCTGCCGCGTGTTGGTCATGTAGCAGCCGACCAGCAGGCCGGCGCCGTCCTCGTCCAGCATGCGCTCGGCGAGGCTCGCGAACCGCGCCGGGTCGGACTGGGCGTCGTAGGTCACGGGAACGACCTCGCGGCCGGCCACGCCGCCGGTGGCGTTGACCTCCTCGATCGCGAGCAGCGTCGCGTTGAGCTGGGTGCGCTCGAGATAGGCCGTCGGGCCGGTCGCCGAATACAGCGCGCCAACGATCAACGGCTTGGTGGTGTCGAACGCCATGCTCTTCCGCCTCAAGCACAAAAAAAAGGAGCTCCCGCCGGGCAGAACCGGCGAGAGCTCCCTTTGCTCCTGAGGCAGACGCTAGGCGCCGAGCCGCGCGCCGTCAACGCCAAAGTTGGCGGGGCGATGCTCGCCGTCAGCGGCGCGGCGCCGGGCGGGCGGGCATGGCGTTCGCATGCGCGCGCGCCCACCGCAGCGCTTCGTTGCGCGGCATCGGCCGGGCTATCAGGTAGCCCTGGAAGGCTTTGCAGCCCAGCTCCCGCATCGTCTCGAGGTCGTCCTCATGCTCGATGCCTTCGGCCACAACCTCGAAGCCGAGAGGGCCGGCGAGGCTGAGGATCGCCAGCACCAGGCTGCGGTTCTCGGTGGACCGGGACACGCCTTCGACGAAGATGCGGTCGATCTTCACCCGGTCCACCCGAAGCCGCCGAAGCGCTCCAAGCGAGGAGTACCCCACGCCGAAGTCGTCGATCGCCACGCTGACGCCCGCTTCCGACAAGGCGGCGAGCTTGCCGCGCACCGCCTGGATGTCGAGCGCGGTCTCCTCCGTGATCTCGATCTCGAGCATGGACGGCGGAACGCCGCGCGCCTTCAGGTCCTTCAGCACCAGTTCGTCCACGGCGATCTGCGACATCTCGCGGGGCGAGACGTTCATCGCGACGCGGGCGCCGCCGAGGCCGATCTCCCGCATGGCGAGGATGGTGACGCAGACGTCGCTCAGGATGAAGCGCAACAGTTGCTCGCCGAAGCCTGCGAGCGAGGCCGAGGCGATCAGGTCCGGAGGCGCGATCCAGCCGTGTCGCGGGTGGCGCCAGCGCGCGAGCGCTTCGAAGCCGCCGAAGCGCGCCCCGCCGTCGACCATGACCGGCTGATACCAGACCTCGAGGCCGCCCTCCGCCAAAGCCTTGCCGAGATCGCGCTCGATGTCGCGGCGCATCGCGATATGGTGCGCGAGCTCCGCGTCGAACACGTAGCACCGGTTTCGGCCGGCGACCTTGGCCGCATAGAGCGCCGCGTCGGCCGAGATCAGCATCTCGTCGATCGCCGGCGCCGTCGACACGTGAACGCCGATGCTGACGCCGATGCGGCCGGCGTCGAAGGCCGCGAAGGGGATCGTGATGGCGGCGATCAACTCGTGCGCGAGGAGCGTCGGGTTGACGTCGACGAGGCCCATTTCGAACAGCACGGCGAATTCGTCTCCGCCGAGCCGCGCCACCGCGAAGGAACTGGGCAGCGTGAGCCGCAGGCGACGCGCGACCTCGATCAGCACGTTGTCGCCGGCCTTATGGCCGTAGGTGTCGTTGACCGCCTTGAAGCCGTCGAGGTCGAGCAACAGCAGGCTCAGCGGCGATTGCGCGATCGCCGCCCGCCGTTCCGCCTCCTCCAGGAAGCCGCTGCGGTTGAGCAGGCCGGTCAGCGCGTCGCGCGAGGCCCGGCGGGTCATCTCCTCGGCGATCTCCGTCGCCGCGTCGTGCGCGCCCTCGAGCGACGTCGCGAGAAAGGTCGCCTCGTTCTTCAGCCGGCTGGTCTCTCGCATGAGGCCTTCGCCTTCCCGGCAGGCCCGGATCAGGGCCGCGAGATAGAGAACGACGGTCGCGCCGAGACACACGCGGTCGAAGCCGCCCGCGTAGAACAGGCAACCCGCCGCGGACAGAAGCGGCGGCGTGATGAAGCCGGTCGGGATGCGCGCATAGGCGAAACCGTGCGTGACGGCGCCCGCGGTGATCCCGCTCACCACGATCAGGTAGAACAGCGTCTGGGGCGACGTGTAGCCGGCGCAGAGCGTCGGGATGAACGCCCAGACCAGACCCGACGACAGCGCGGCCGCCGAGTGCAGTCGCAAGCGTCGATCGACGGCTGCCGGATCCGTCGTCTCCGGCAGTCGGCAGAGCATCATGCGGAAGCTGTTGGGAACGCAGGATGCGGCGAACCACAGCAGCCCGGCCGTGGTCGCGCCGGAGTTCCAGGCCACCAAAGCGGACATGATCCCCAACGCCACGTTGACGGGGATCGACAGAAGCACGCTGCGTCGCACGGCGGTGAGCTGATCGGCTCGGATCAGATGCGGAAGGGCCGTCGCGGCGCCCTTCGCTCCGCGCGATAAAGGTCGTCCCGCACCGACCATGTGCTGATCCTCAACGACGAAAGCCGGGCCCGTCCGCCCACGACTCATTCGTCAAGACCATCCTGCGCCCGAGTTAACAGCCCCGCAACGCCGCGGAAAGAACACTATGTCATCGTGGCGACAGGGGAAATCACCCTCCGCGCGCGCGAGGTCGGGACGGGCGCGTGCCGACGTAGAGCGCTCCGGCCGCGACCAGAGCGAGCGTCGATCCGATCGCGATCGGCGGCGCGCCCGACACGCTCACGAGCACGACCGAGAGCGCCATGCCGGCGAAGGCGAAAAGCTTGGCCTTGAGGGGAATCGCGCGGTCGCGGCGCCAGGCCACCACGGTCGGGCCAAGTTTGGGATGCGCCAGCAGCCAGGCTTCGAGGCGCGGCGAGCCGCGCGCGAAGCACGCCGCTGCAAGGATGAGGAAGACCGTTCCGGGCATCACCGGCAGGATGAGCCCTGCGACCCCAAGTCCCAGCAGTCCGAACCCGAGCGCGAGCCAGAGGAACCGCACCGCGCGGCTTCCTGCCGCCGCCCCTCCCTCGTTTCGCCCCATCGTCGCTCCACATGCTATGAAACTGTTTGTGCGTTGCGAAAGCGCCGGCCGCAAGCCGGCGCGCGCGCGGATCACGGAGCGCCTGAGCGCATGAAGGAAAAGCCCGACGCGACGCTCGCCGCACTGGCCGAGCCGCAGCCGGCGCCGAAGCCGAAGGGGGCGGCGCGCATCCGCACCTACTTCCTGACCGGACTGGTGGTCGCCGGGCCGGTGGCGATCACGATCTGGATCACGCTCTGGCTGATCGGCCTGATCGACGGCTGGGTGAAGCCGCTGATCCCGCTGGCCTACAATCCCGACAGCTACCTGCCGGTGGCGGTGCCCGGCTTCGGCGTGCTGGCGGCATTCCTGGGACTTACGATTCTCGGTTTCCTCACCGCGAATCTCGTCGGGCGCACCGTGGTGCAGTCCGGCGAGCAGGTGCTGAACCGGATGCCGATCGTGCGCTCGCTCTACAAGGGCGTGAAGCAGATCTTCGAGACCGTGTTCAAGCAGGACGGCACCAGCTTCCGCCGCGTGGGCCTGATCGAATGGCCGGGGCCGGGCATGTGGTCGCTCTGCTTCATCACCGAGCCCGCGCGCGGCGCGCTGGCGGAGGGGCTTCCGGGACCGGAGCACCTCTGCCTGTTCGTGCCCTGCACGCCGAACCCGACCACCGGCTATCTGGTGATGATGGAAGCCTCGAAGGTGACCGAGATCGACGTCTCCACCGACGACGCCTTCAAGCTCATCATGTCCATGGGCATCATCCAGCCCAACGCCGCGCCTCCCGCGACGCCGCCGATGATCGCGCCGAACCTGCCGGGCGGGGAAAAGCCGGAGATCGCGGCGCCCGCGGCGGGGTGATCACCCCGCCCGGAGGAGCCGCACCGCGGCGTCGCGTTCGAACAGGTGCAGCAGCAGCCGAAGCGCCTCGCCGCGCTCGGAGGTGAGATTCGGATCCTTCGCCAGCACCAGCCCGGCGTCGTCGTGGGCGATGCGGACCAGCTCGGCGTGGCGCTCCATGCGGGCGAAGCGGAACACGGCCATGCCGGACTGCCGCGCCCCCAGCACCTCGCCTTCGCCGCGCAGCTCCAGGTCCTTCTCGGCGATGACGAAGCCGTCGTCGGTGGCCTTCATGGTCTCCAGCCGCTGCTTCGCCGTCTCGCCTAGCGGCTCCTTCCACAGCAGCAGGCACATGGACCTGTCAGCTCCGCGGCCGACGCGCCCGCGGAGCTGGTGGAGCTGGGAAAGGCCGAAGCGCTCGGCGTGCTCGATCACCATGATCGTCGCCTCCGGCACGTTGACGCCGACCTCGATCACCGTGGTCGCGACTAGGATCGAGGTGCGGCCCTCCACGAAGGCTGCGACGGCGGCATCCTTCTCCGCGCCCTTCATCTTGCCGTGCACGAGGCCGACCCGGCCGGGGAAGACTTCCGCGAGGCTCGCGAACCGGTCTTCCGCCGCGGCGACGTCCAGCGTCTCGGACTGCTCGACCAGCGGGCACACCCAGTAGACCCGCGCGCCCTTGTCGATGGCCCGACCGACGCCGGCGACGATCTCCTCCAGGCGGTCGAGGTTGAACAGCCGGGTTTCGATCGGCGTCCGCCCCGGCGGCTTCTCGTCGAGGATCGAATGGTCCATGTCGCCGAAGGTGGTGAGCACCAGCGTGCGCGGGATCGGCGTCGCGGTCATCACCAGAACGTCGACGGCGTTTCCCTTGGAGGCCAGCGCCAGCCGCTGGCGGACGCCGAACTTGTGCTGCTCGTCGACGATCGCGAGCGCGAGGTCGCGGAAGACCACCTCGTCCTGGAACAGCGCGTGGGTGCCGACCAGCAGGTCGATCTCGCCCGCCGCCAGACGCTCGAGCAACTTCGCCCGCTCGCGGCCCTTCTCGCGTCCTGTCAGCAGCGCCACCGTCATGCCGCCGGCGGCCGCCAGCGGCTCCAGCGTCGCGAGGTGCTGGCGGGCGAGGATTTCCGTCGGGGCCATCAGCGCCGCCTGCCGGCCGGCCTCGACCGCGACGGCCGCCGCGAGCAGCGCCACCACGGTCTTGCCGGAGCCGACGTCGCCCTGCAGCAGGCGCAGCATGCGCATGGGAGCGGCCAGATCCGCGCGGATGGCCTCGAGCGCGCGGGCTTGCGCGCCCGTGAGCTGGAAGGGCAGGGCGGCCGTGATCTTCGCCGCGATCCGGCCGTCGCCGGCGGTGGCGCGGCCGCTCGCCCGCTTCATGTGCGCGCGCACCATCTGCAGCGCGAGCTGATTGGCGAACACCTCGTCGTAGGCGAGGCGCGTCAGCGCCGGTCCGTCGGCGGAGACGTCGCCGGGGGTCGTCGGGCGGTGAAGAGCGTTCAGGCTGGCGGCGAAGCCTGCGAAGCCGCTGCGGGCGAGAAACGCCGCGTCCTGCCACTCGGGCAGCGCCGGCAGCCGGTCGAAGGCCGCGCGGGCGATACGGGCGACGAGGTTGTGGTTCAGCCCCTCAACCAGCGGATAGGTGGGCTCCACCGGCGGCAGCCTGGCGAGGCCTTCGGCGTCGAGCACATGGGCGGGGTGCACCATCTGCACCATGCCGTCGAACAGCTCGGGATTGCCGGACACCCAGCGGGTTTCGCCCAAGGGCAGCAGGCGCTCGATGTAGGCTTCCTGCGCCTTGAAGAACACGAGCGTCATGGCGCCCGTTGCGTCCGCCACCACCACGCGGTGGGGCGCGCGGGGGGAACGTCCCGGCTGGTGGCGCTCCACCACCACCTCGACGGTCGCGATCTCGCCGGGGATGAGCTCCGCGATCGTCGGCCGCGCCCGGCGGTCGATCGCGCCGGTCGGCGCATGGAACAGGGCGTCGACCACGCGCGGCGCCCCGCCGCCGGCCGAGCTTCCAAGCAGGCGAGTCAGCGCCTTCGCCACCTTCGGCCCGACGCCGGGCAGCGAGGTCACGTCGGCGAACAGGGGATCGAGCCGGGAATCGCGCATGCGGCTTCAGGGAAAGCCGAGCCCGGCGGGGAAGGCAAGGGATGACCCTAAGTGGTGGCGAAAGCTCCGCGGTTTGCTTTCTTCTGACGACGATCCCGGATCGGCCTAAGGCCGTCCGGGATGACGGCGGCCCTTCTCAAAGCTGACATGCGGCGCCGCGGCTGCTAGGACCTCGGCCGCGCGGACATATATCGAACGCTCGTCCAGCAACCCGCGAGGCCGCGATGACAGGCACGACACGCACCGGAGAGGGTCTCGACCCCCGCCGCCGCCGTGCGCTCTACCGCTCCTGGCGGCGGGGCACGCGCGAGATGGACCTGCTGATGGGCCGCTTCGCCGACGCCGAGATCGACCTGCTGACCGAGGGCGAGCTCGACGTCTACGAGGAGCTGATCGAGGTTCCGGACCGCGACCTGTTCGCCTGGATCTCGAACAACGAACCTGTTCCTGAAAACTACGACACGACCGTCTACCGCCGCCTGCTGGCGTTTCACCTAGCCTTCCCGACGACCGAGCACATCGGGTGACGGCCGCTCCCTTGTCCCGGCCCCGAGCCGGGACCCAGAAACGCTGTTGTTTCAGGTCGGATTCCGCCGTCGTCGCTTTTTCTTGCGAGTTGTCGCGGTTATGGGTCCCGGCTCAAGGCCGGGACCCAGCGTTGCGTCTCCGCGCCAGCCTGTCTGAAGCCATATGACCCTGAAGCCCGACGCACTCCTCACCCTCGCCCCCGCCACCGTCACCAACGTGCCGGACGGGTTCGACGCGCTGATCCTGGCCGACCTCGCCCGCGCGGCGCGGGGCAGCCGGCACGACGCGCCCGGCGTGGTGCATGTGGCGCGCGACGGGGCGCGGCTTGCGGCGCTGGAACGGGCGCTGGCTTTCATGGCTCCGGACGTGGAGCTGCTGGTGTTCCCCGCCTGGGACTGCCAGCCCTACGACCGGGTGTCGCCCAACGCGGCGGTGGTCGCCCAGCGCACGACGACTCTCGCCCGCCTCGCGCGGACCCGCGGCGGCGACGCGCCGCGGCTCGTGCTGACCACCGTCAACGCCGCGCTCCAGCGCATCGCGACCCCGGAAAGCGTCGCGCGCCAGAGCTTTTCGGCCGCGCCCGGCAACATGGTGGACCTTAAGGCTCTCGCCGAATGGCTTGAGATCAATGGCTTTTTGCGATCCTCGACCGTCCGCGACTACGGTGAGTACGCCATCCGCGGCGGCATCGTGGATCTATTCCCCGCCGGCCACGCCGAGCCGATCCGGCTCGACTTCTTCGGCGACACGCTGGAGTCGATCCGCCCGTTCGACCCGGAGACCCAACGCTCCACCGGCCAGCTGCGCGCGCTTGACCTCGTGCCCATGTCCGAGGTGCAGCTGACCTCCGACACCATCCGGCGGTTCCGCCAGTCCTACGCCGCGACCTTCGGCGCGCCGGGCCGCGACGACCAGCTCTACGCCGCGATCAGCGAAGGCCGGCGCTACGCGGGGCTGGAGCACTGGTCGCCGTTGTTCCACGACGGCATGGCGACGCTGTTCGATCACCTCGCCGACGCCCGGTTCGTGCTGGATCCTCTGGCCGAGGACGCCGCGGGCGAGCGCCTCGCGCTGATCGCGGACTATTACGACGCCCGCGTCACGCAGGCGAAGCAGGACAAGGGCGGCGGCTCCTACAAGCCGCTGAAGCCCGACGCGCTCTATCTCGCCCCCGCGGAGTGGCGCGCGCGCCTCGACGAGACGGCGCCGCTGAAGCTGACGCCGTTCTCGCTGCCGGAGGGGCAGGGCGGCCGCGTGTTCGACGCCGGGGCCCGCGCCGGCCGCAGCTTCGCCGCCGAGCGCGCCGACGAGAACGCCAACGTCTTCGACGCCGTCGCAGCCCACATCCGCGAGCTGAAAGAGGACGGCAAGCGGGTCGTCGTCGCCGCCTGGAGCGAAGGCGCGCGCGATCGGCTGGGCACGGTGCTCGGCGACCACGGGCTGAAGGCGACCCGCAACGTCGCGAGCTGGCGCGACGCCATGGCGCTGCCGAAGGACGCAGTGGCGCTCGGCGTGCTCGGGCTGGAGCAGGGCTTCGAGACCGACGAGGTCGTGGTCGTCGCCGAGCAGGACATTCTCGGCGACCGGCTGGTGCGCGCCAAGACCAAGCGTCGCCGTCCGCAGGACTACCTGACCGAGGCGGCCGGCCTCGCCGCGGGCGACCTCGTGGTGCACGTCGACCACGGCATCGGCCGCTTCGTGGGGCTGAAGACCATCGAGGCCGCGGGGGCGCCGCACGACTGCGTCGAGCTGCATTACGCCAACAACGACAAGCTGTTTCTGCCTGTCGAGAACATCGAGCTGCTGACGCGCTACGGCTCCGAGGAGACCGAGGCCGTGCTCGACCGGCTCGGCGGCGCGGGCTGGCAGTCGCGCAAGGCGCGGCTGAAGAATCGCATCCGCGAGATGGCGGGCGAGCTGATCAAGATCGCCGCCGCGCGCATGACCAAGGAGGCGCCCCGCGCGGTGCCGCCGGAGGGGCTCTACGACGAGTTCTGCGCGCGCTTCCCCTACGACGAGACCGAGGACCAGCAGGCCGCGATCGACGCGGTGCTGGACGATCTCGCCGCCGGCCGTCCGATGGATCGGCTGATCTGCGGCGACGTCGGCTTCGGCAAGACCGAGGTGGCGCTGCGAGCCGCCTTCGTGGTGGCGATGAGCGGCCGTCAGGTCGCGGTCATCGTGCCCACCACGCTGCTCGCTCGCCAGCACTTCAAGACCTTCGCGGAGCGCTTCAGGGGGCTGCCGCTGAAGGTGCGGCAGGCCTCGCGCTTCGTGTCCCAGAAGGACATGACCGAGACCAAGAAGGGGCTCGCCTCCGGCGACGTCGACATCGTGGTCGGCACCCACGCCCTGCTCGGCAAGGGCATCGGCTTCCGCGACCTCGGCCTCGTGATCGTCGACGAGGAGCAGCACTTCGGCGTCGGCCACAAGGAGAAGATGAAGACGCTGCGCGCCGAGGTGCACGTGCTGACGCTCTCCGCCACCCCGATTCCACGCACCCTGCAACTGGCGCTGACCGGCGTCCGCGAACTGTCGATGATCGCGACGCCGCCGGTCGACCGCCTGACGGTGCGCAGCTTCGTGGCGCCGTTCGACCCGCTGATCGTGCGCGAGGCGCTGTTGCGCGAGCGCTACCGCGGCGGCCAGTCGTTCTTCGTCTGCCCGCACATCGAGGACCTCGCCGCCGCCCGCACCTTCCTGGAATCACAGGTGCCGGAAGTGAAGTTTGTGGTCGCGAACGGCCAGATGGCAGCGGGCGACCTCGAGCAGGCGATGACCGATTTCTACGAGGGCCGCTACGACGTGCTGCTTTCGACCGCGATCGTGGAGTCTGGCCTCGACATCCCGAACGCCAACACGCTGGTGGTCTACCGCGCCGACATGTTCGGCCTCGCCGCGCTCTACCAGCTCCGCGGCCGCGTGGGACGCGCCAAGACGCGCGCCTACGCGCTGTTCACGGTGCCGGCCAACAAGGCCCCGACTGTGAACGCCGAGCGGCGGCTGAAGGTGCTGCAGTCGCTTGAGGGTCTCGGCGCCGGCTTCCAGCTCGCGAGCCACGACCTTGACATCCGCGGAGCGGGCAATCTGCTGGGCGAGGAGCAGTCCGGCCACATCCGCGAGGTCGGCTACGAGCTCTACCAGCAGATGCTGGAGGACGCGGTCGAGAGCCTCAAGGAGGGCGGGGCCGAGGTCGTCGCCGACCAGTGGTCGCCGCAGATCACGCTCGGCGCGCCGGTCATGATCCCGGAGGAGTTCGTCGGCGATCTCGCGATCCGGCTGTCGCTCTACCGGCGCCTCGCGGAGATCGATACTGACGAGGGGCTCGATTCCTTCGCCGCCGAACTGGTCGACCGCTTCGGCCCGCTGCCGAGCGAGGTCAAGCAGTTGCTCGAGATCGCCGCTATCAAGGCGCTCTGCCGCCGCGCCAACGTGGAGAAGATCGACGCCGGCCCGAAGGGCGTGGTGCTGGCCTTCCGCGAGAACTCGTTCGCGAACCCGGACGGCCTCGTCCGCCATATCGCGATCGAGGAAGGCCCGAACGCCAAGGTCCGGCCGGACATGAAGATCGTGTTCAAGCGCGAGTGGCCGACGGTGGAGAAACGCCTCAAGGGCGCCGCCAAGCTGCTGCGCGATCTGGTGAAAATCGCCGAGGCTGGAAAGAAGGCGGCGTAAGCGCGCGGGCTTGAGGCCAGCCGTGCAAACCGTCCCGCAGGCGGCTTCTTTCCCCGTGTCCCGGCTCAAGGCCGGGACACGGGCGCGGCGATTCCTGCGCCTTCCAGCGGTGATCGCCGGCTCTTAGAACCAGCGCTCCTCCACCGTGATCGTGTCGCCGGGGCGCACGGGGTAGGTGAGCGGCACCTCGGCCTTGAACACCCGGTCGCCGTGGCGGCGGGTCAGCTCGACCGTCTTTTTCTGGGCGCGCGGCGAGAAGCCGCTGGCGATCGCGACCGCATTCTCCGCCGTCATGCCGACGACGTAGGGGTACTGGCCAGCGCTGTTGACTTCGCCCAGTATGTAGAACGGCCGGTAGCCCTCGATCTCCACGGAGACGTTGGGGTCCCGCAGGAATCCGCTCTTGAGCCTGGCCTCGAGGCCGGTGCGGACCTGGTCAGGCGTCTTGTTCACGACCGCGTAGCGGCCGACCAGCGGCATGGCGATCTGGCCGTCGGCCTCCACCGTGTAGCTGTTCGAGAGGTTGGGCTGGCCGAAGACGCTGACGCGCAACCGGTCGCCGGTCGCGAGCACGTAGGGTTCGTCGAAGGCCGCTGCGAGCGGCGGGGGCACCGCGCGCGGGCCGGAGCACGCTCCGAGGAGCGCGGCGGCGAACGACAGGGTGAGCGTGAGGCGGGTCGACATCGGCTAAGCGAACCTCGCGTTGAAGGTTTACGCTTCGTTACCCCAACAGGGTTAACAATCGGTTGTCTTCCGGTGAACGAGATCGCTCCAGGTTAACCATGCGGCAACCATAACGATGGTTTTCTAACCGTAGGAAATGCGTTCGATCAGGAATCGGGAACGGACATGTCCAACCGAACGAGCACCGCGGCAGAGGACGATCGCCCCATCGGCGGCGAGATCGATCTGCGCGCGCTTGGCCGTGGGCTGTGGCGCCGCAGGTTTTGGATCCTCGGCCCGGCGCTCGTCGTCGCCGTGCTCGCCTTCCTCTTCGTTGAGCTCACCAGCCCCTACTACCGGGCGACCGCGCTCGTCCTGATCGAGAACCGCGACCAGCTCGCGCCAGGCGGCGGAGGGCAGGCGCCCCAGCTTCCCGACGAGCAGGCCGTCGCCACCCAGGTCCAGCTGATCCAGTCGCGCGATCTCGTGCGCCAGGTCGCGGCCAAGCTCGATCTCGGCCGGGACAACGAGTTCTCCGTCGGCAGCGGTTCGTTCCTGCAGAAACTCGTCGGGCTGGTCGGGCTCGGCGACGTGGATGGCGATCAGCCGGTGCGCGAGCAGGTGGTCGACAAGGTCGCCAGGAACCTGTCCGTCTATCCCGTGTCGGGCGCCCGCGTGATCGGGATCGAGTTCGTCTCCACCAATCCGGACCGGGCCGCCAACGTCGCGAACGGCTTCGTGGAGGCCTACTTCGATATCCAGCGCGGCGCGAAGCGCGACCAGAACCGCCAGGCCGTCCAGTATCTCTCCGAAGAGATCGAGCGGATGCGCGACCGCGTCAGCGAAGCCGAGGGCAAGGTCGAGGCGTTCCGCGCCAAAGCCGGACTGCTCGTCGGCAGCGGCGGCGCGACGGTCACCGCCCAGCAGCTCGGCGAGATCAACACCCAGCTCGGCGCGGCGCGCACCCTGCAGGGCGAGGCCCGCGCGAAGGCCGACCTCATCCGCGACCTCATGCGTCAGGGCCGGCCGGCGGAAGCGCTCGACATCGCGAACTCGGACGTCGTCCGCGCGCTGGTGCAGCAGCGCTCCCAGCTCGCCGCCCAGATCGCGAGCGAGGCCCGCACGCTGCTCTCGCAGCACCCGCGGATGCGCGAACTCACGGCGCAGCTCTCCGGCCTCGACGTCTCGATCCGCACGGAGGCGGAGAAGCTCGCCCGCGCCTTCGAAAACGACGCCAAGTCCGCCAGCGCGCGCGTGGCGGCGCTCGAAGGCAGGCTCGAAGACCAGAAGTCGGTCGCCGCGACCGCGAACGACCAGGACGTCCAGCTTCGCGCGCTCGACCGCGAGGCGCGCACCCAGCGCGACCTTCTGGAGCAGATGCTGACCCGCTACCGCGAGACCTCCGCGCGCGAGAACCCCGATGCGCTGCTGGCCGACGCCCGCATCATCACGAAGGCCGCCGCGCCGAGCGAAGCCTACTTCCCCAAGAAGATTCCGACCATCGTGCTCGCGACGCTCGGCGCCTTCGTGCTGGCGCTGTTCGCGGCGGCGACCGCCGAGGTCTTCAGCGCTGCGGGCCGTCGGCCGGAAGACGAGGACACGGCCCCGCCCCCGCCCGCGGTGGGCGAGACGCCCGTGTTCGGACGGCTTCAGGGCGCCGCCTACCAGACGCCGCCGGAGACGGCTCCCGCGGCGGCCGCGCCGCCGCCGGGCGCCACGCCCTCGCGCGCCGAATCGATCGAGGTCGCGGACGCGGCCCTCGTGTCGGCGCTCGCCCGCCAGCTTGCCGCCATGCCGACCTCCGGCGGCGCGCTGCGCATCCTCGCGACCGGCGCCAGGCCCGACGTGTCCGTGGACGACGTCGCGACCAATCTCGCGCGCATCATGTCGGAGTCCGGGCGCCGTGTGGTCGCCATCGACGCGGGAGGCGGCGCGCCTCGCCTCGGCGACGAGGCGGCAGGGCCGGGGCTCGCCGAACTGCTCGAAGGCTCCGCGACCTTCGCCCAGGCGATTCATCGCGACCGGGGCTCGCGGGTGCACATCGTGCCGCGGGGAGGAGCAGCTTACGCGTCGCTCGACGCGGCCGCCCAGGGACGCCTCGGCGTGGTGCTCGAAGCGCTTGCGCTCACCTACGATTTCGTCCTGCTGTCCGCGCCCGGCGGAGTCGGCGCCGCCGACGCCTTCACGCCGCATTGCGAGGCGGCCATCCTGGTCTCCAACACCGGCGCGGGCGACGTCGCGACGGTCGACGCCCACGATCGGCTGAAGGCGACGGGGATCGAGGACGTCGTCGTTCTCCTCAAGCGCGACATGGGCCCGGACGACGGCTCGCGTCTCGCGGCCTGAGCGCGCTGCGGCCGCCCGGCGAGCTTGCTCCGCGAACGGGGATCTTGCAGTCCGACGTTCGCAGATTCCGTCGGACGGTGCGGGTTGCGCGACGTCGGCGAAGGAGCCTGTCGCGGTCAGTCGGCGGGCTCTTTGGCCTCGGCGGCGTCCGTCGCGGACCTGGGCCTCGCCCGGAGTTTGCGGAGCCTCTCGATCAGGCCATAGGCGGTCGGATTCGCCTTGATGCGCGCCTTGGCGGCCGTCTTCGCCGCCGCGCCCGCCGCGATCGCGCGGCCCAGAGCGCTGACGCCGAAGATCGAGTCGAACAGCGGTTCGCTGTCGGGGCAGTACATCTGCTTGTAGGCTGCGGCGCCGACGCCGAGGTCGAAACGCGCCATGCCGCGCGAGATCGCATCTTCGACCATGACGTTCAGCAGCAGCTCGCCGGGGCTGTACCGGGCCGGGTCGCCGCTCGTGATCGAGTTGAACATCCCGCACATCCGGTCGGCGTCGCAGATCACCGCGAAAGTGGCGATGACCTGTCCGTCGAGGTCGAATCCGTAGAGGTCGACCGTGCGCACGCCGCCGTCCAGCCCGGCGGCCGCTCGGATGAAGCGATCGACGCCCGGCAGCGCGAAGGGGTTGTCGACGCCTCGGGCGCCGAGACGCTGGGCCTTCTGGCGGAAGTAGGCCTCGAGCACGCGTTCGCGGTCGTCCGCGCTCTCGGCGCGGTAGAGCCGCACGGCGCCCTGCTCTTCGAACCGGCGCATCTTCCGCCGCTGCGCGGAGCGCGTCTTGGCGGAGACGAAGCGCTTGAGGTGGGCTTCGAGGCTGTCGGCCAGGGGGCCGCTGTAGCCTTCGTCCGGCGCGGCCTGACGCGGCAACGCCGCGAAGGGGTTCGGAACGCCGTTCCACGCCATGGGCTGGTTGCGCAGGACGAACAGGTCCACCCCGCCGGCCTGGGCGGTCTCCCGGATCAGACGCGCGACCTCGCCGGCGTCGAAGGCGGCGAGCCGGTCGCGGCGGATGACGGGCATGTTGTAGTTGACGTGGGTGCCGCCGAGGAACGCCGCGGTCGCGACGCCGAACGACCGGCGCAGGCCGAACGGCAGCAGCGCGACCGCCGCCCCGTCCCCGTCGCGCGCGACCGCGATCAGCGGCGCCGTCCGCTCATGAGCGGCGGCGTGATCGCTCCAGGCCCGGAGAAATGCGGGGGTCTGGTAGGGCGTGACGAAGGCTCGGCCGAGCAGGTCGCTCCAGAGCGGCTCGACGGCCGCGACGTCGCGATGGATCTCGATCGACGCGAAAGCTGGGCCGGCGCTGCGTCCGCGGCCGTCGATGGTGTCGAGGCTCGTCATGGTGCCCATCCGTCCCTGAGCGTCCGGCCGACCGTGGCATGCTCCCGTTAAGGCGACGCTACCGGATTCCCGACAGCTCACTTACTGACGCGGAGGTTCGAGAGCGAGTCGCCGATCTTCT
Source organism: Methylopila capsulata (assembly GCF_016907975.1). Classification (GTDB taxonomy): domain Bacteria; phylum Pseudomonadota; class Alphaproteobacteria; order Rhizobiales; family Methylopilaceae; genus Methylopila; species Methylopila capsulata. The sequence continues at coordinate 598,332 of NZ_JAFBCY010000001.1, read as the reverse complement.
GAAACGACGCTTTAAGAGCCGCCTGATCGGTGGCGTCGAAATAATACGATGTCGAGCTGGCGCAGTTTTGAAGAAGCGTCTTAACGCCCACTTCTTCCGGGCTGATGTTAAACGCGACCGTGTAAACCAGGATGCCTGCTGCTTTGATTTTGCCGCAGACCGTCGTGAGCCGCTTGTTGAGTTCGCTGCTGGCAGTGCTGAAGCCGGTATAGCCTATCCGGCCTTGCGACCGAACGCCGTAGGCTGTGTATGTCGTATCCGAAGACGTATTCGCGCCGAAGCGGTTTTCGCCGTCAGTCATCAAGACTACGGCCTTTTGCATATTCTTCGTGCCATAATCGAGCGGCAGTGAGTTCGTCAGCATCACGCCGTCCCAGAAGCCCCGCCACCGCGGCGACAGCATGCGCCATCCCCAGACAGCCCCGAGGTTGATCATCGTCGACCCTTGCGCCTTCATGGCCGAAATGCCGGTCTTGATGTCCTGCTTGACGTTGGTCATGCTGGTCATCGGCGTCGGGCAGAACCGACCCGGCCCACTCTGCAGCGTCCAGCTGGTATAGTAGATATTGAGCTTCGTCGGTCGGCTTGACGTGTCTATCCAATTGTTTCCGGATGTATCCGGGGCGTAATAGGCTTTGAATACGCTGTTCGCGGTCCTGGATTGCGGCGGATCGTCCGTCTGATCGAGTCCGCCTGCACGCGCCTCGACGCAGCCTGTCCAGTAGTCAGGATAATAGGGGTTTGTGCTGTTTTCGCGCGACGTGGCCGTGACCCACGCATCCGCTCGTGTCTTATTGGTGCCTATGTTGACTGCTTGAGAAAACGGCACTAGGCCGACGTAAAGATTCCTTGCGGTCGTCTGGTTGCCGAACAGTTGGTCGACCAGCAGATTGGCGGCGTCCTTCAATGCCGGCATGCTGCCGCTCTGTTCCATGGAGCCGGTGTTGTCGAGCACCATGACAACCTCGAGGCCGGTCAGCTTGCGCGTGACCTCGGACGTGGCGCCCACAGTGACGAAGTCCTGCCCGAACAGCCTCATGAATGAGGTGGGCATAATGGCTGTAGCGGTGAGCGTGACGACCGACTTGTCGGCGTTGGGCGTGGCGGTGACGGCCGTGACGGTCGCGCCGGCGAAATTGTCGACGAAGTTTGCTTTGACGAACTTCGTCGCCTCTGCGGTGGGCGTGACCGTGCTGATGCGGTTCGCAACCGCGAGGCCGGCGGCGTCGAGCGCGTCATAGAGGCGAGCGCGGACGATGACCGAGCGCCCGATGTCGATAGCGATCCCCATGCAGCCGATGAGGACAAGGCCGATTAGGCCAAGCAGCGGCGCGGTTGCGCCGCTGTCGGACTGCGTGAAGCGACGGAGGGGGCGAAACGTGTGCGACAAGGGCGTCATGCCTTAGCTGCAGGGCTTTGTGGTGAGGCCGCCAAGGCGCGGGCGGAACATTGCTTTGCTGTAAATGTCGATCGTAGATGTTGAGAATAACTTGAATAATGGCGTGTATTTATAATACACTTCTGAAATTATAATGTTGTCGTTCTCATCAAGAAGCATGTTCTTGTCGACGGATGCCGCGCCGCCGGGCGAGCCGATCTTGCTCGACCAACCAGAGACCGTTGCGCTCTTACACTGCCATCGTACTTTCACGGCGCCGTTGCTGGCGAGGTACACCGAAGTCAGCATTGTCACGCCGGTTGAGCCGGATACGTAGGACGACAAGTTCTCGCTGCTGATCCGATAAATCTGATCGAGGGCTTTGTCGCTCAACTCGTCGGCCTTGTATTGCGAGGCGACGTCGGAGACCGCGAAACCGATGCCCATGACCTTGTGGACGGCGAGCGTGTAGCGCGCGAGGTCCGTGCCGCCGAGCAACAGGAGGGATAGGAGGGGCGCCGCCAAAGCAAGCTCCACGGCTGCGACGCCGGAGTCCGAGCGGTTTAGCCGGCGAAACTGCTGGCCTAGGGAACGGAGCGTCCGCCGCCTCATGGCATCGTCCCATAAGGTTCGTTGCGGACGACCGCGCGCGCGCTCAGCGTACGGACGCCCTTGGTCGCGATAAGGTCGGCGATCATCGGAGTGTGCACCGGCCAGTTGTAGGTGGCGGTGAAAACCACGATCTGGCCGCCGGTTCCATAGCCGGCGGAGCCCTTACCGTCGTCGTAGGATCCGTTTCCGTTAACATCGGTGTAAGCTTCGCCGGCGTCCCGCACGCCGTTCTTGTTGGTGTCGGTAAAGGGTTCCGGATTGATTGAGCTGTAGTCGGCGTAGGACGTCGAGGTGACGATGATTTTGGTCGGATCAAGGTACGCCTGAGCGGCTTTCCTGATAGCGGCCGCGACCGTCGCGGTCTGCGTCGAGGTCGACGCGACGTAGCCGGTCTTCGAGGTGCGCGAGCCCATAAAAACGGCGTCGTCCAGCACGTGCTGGGCCGCCATCATCAGCCCAACCTCGATCGTTCCGAAGACGAACAGCAACAGGACCGGAGCGATCATAGCGAACTCCACGGCCGCCAGGCCGCGCGAGTCCCGTCGCAATGCGACGATCGATGTCTTAAGTCTGCGCGTTCGCATGAATGAACGGATCCGGCTAATCTCGTTAGTGGAGCCGTTATCTCACGCACATCTCTACGTTGATTAAATGGGGCTGCATAAAAAGAGATGTATTCACGACAGAAGTATTTAATGTGTCATTAACTGTACAAATGAGGGAGTTCGCCTTAGTTCTGCGGGCGTTGGCTGGAGGAGGGTACATGGCGCGCTGCGTCCGGTGCACGGTTCGTTCACCAGATCAGCTGATAGTACGGGTTGGTGAGAATGAAGCGGGGGCGTAGCCGCATGGCGGGCGTGCGGACGACGGCCTTTCGCGCGGCGTTCGCCGGGCTTCACGCGAGCGGCGCCAACAGCTGGCTGGCGCGGCGCGCGCGGGGGCTGGGCGTCGTGCTGACGCTGCATCACGTGCGCCCGTGGCGGGAGCGCGCCTTCGCGCCCAACCGGCTGCTCGAAGTCACGCCCGAGTTCCTCGACGCAACGCTTGCCCGCGCGCGTGAGCTCGGTTTCGATTTCGTCTCGCTCGACGAGGCGTGGCGGAGGGTCTCGGTCGGAGTCTCGCTGCGCCCCTTCCTGCATGTGACCTTCGACGACGGCTACCGCGACGTGCGCGATTTCGCGCTGCCGGTGCTCGAGCGGCATGGCGCGCCCGCCACGCTCTACGTCGCCTCGGCCTTCGCCGACGGCGAAGCCGAGATCTGGTGGCTGGCGCTCGAGGAGGCCCTGGTCCGCGCGCGCCGCGTCGTCGTCGATCTCGGGCGCGGCGAGGCGGTGCTGTCCACCGTCTCCGCGCAGGAGAAGGCGGCGGCGTGGGACGCGATCTACTGGCGGCTGCGCTCCGGTCCGGAGGAGCGGCTGCGGTCGGAGGTTCGCCGGCTGGCGGAGGAGCAGGGCGTCGACGTGTTCGCCTTCGCGCGCGATCTCTGCATGCGCTGGGACGAGCTAAAGGAGGTCGCGAAGAACCCCCTGGTCACGATCGGCGCCCACACCGTCACGCATCCGATGCTGGCGAAGCATCCGGAGGACGCGACGCGGGCCGAGATGGCGGAGAGCCGCGAGGCGATCCGGCTCAAGCTCGGCGAGGCGCCGGCGCATTTCGCCTATCCCGTCGGAGATCTCTCGGCGGCGGGGCCGCGGGAGTACGACATCGCGCGCGACCTCGGCTTCGTCACCGCCGTCACGACGCGGCCGGGGCATCTGTTCAAGCGCCACGCCGCGACGCCGACGGCGCTGCCGCGGGTCTCGCTGAACGGCCATTTCCAGACGCCCGCCGCGGTCGACGCGCTGCTCGCCGGCACGCCGTTTCTCGGCCTGCGGGCGCTCGGGCGCGGCTGAGCGGGCAGGGCGCGCGCGACGGCGCGACGTCCCGCGGCGAAAACAAAAAAGGCGGGCCTGAGCCCGCCTTTTCCATATGCAGAGACCGTAGGTCTGCGATCAGCGCTTCGAGAACTGGAAGCTCCGACGCGCCTTGGCGCGGCCGTACTTCTTGCGCTCGACCACGCGGCTGTCGCGGGTCAGGAAGCCACCCTTCTTGAGGGCGCCGCGCAGCTCCGGCTCGAAGTAGGTGAGGGCCTTCGACAGGCCGTGGCGCACCGCGCCGGCCTGGCCGGAGAGGCCGCCGCCGGCGACCGTGACGGTCACGTCGTACTGGCCCTTGCGGTTCACCACGTCGAGCGGCTGCTGCAGGATCATGCGCAGAACCGGACGGGCGAAGTAGACCTCGAGCGAGCGCTTGTTGATCTCGATGCGGCCCGAACCGGGGCGGATCCAGACGCGGGCGACCGCGTCCTTGCGCTTGCCGGTGGCGTAGGCGCGGCCGAACTGGTCGACCTTCTTCTCGTACTTCGGCGCGTCGGGGGCGGACGCAGTGAGCGCGCCGCCGAGGTCGCTGAGCGACTGGATGTTCTCGGCCATGATCAGGCGCTCCGGCTGTTCTTGCTGTTCAGGGCCGCGACGTCGAGCGGCGCCGGCTGCTGGGCTTCATGCGGATGGGTCTCGCCGCCGTAGACGCGGAGATTGCCGAGCTGCTTGCGGCCGAGGGGACCACGCGGGAGCATGCGCTCGACCGCCTTCTCCACCACGCGCTCCGGGAAGCGGCCGTCGAGGATCTGGTGCGCCTTGCGCTCCTTGATGCCGCCGGGATAGCCGGTGTGCCAGTAGTAGGGCTTGTCCTGACGCTTCTTGCCCGTGAACACCACCTGGGCGGCGTTGATGACGATGACGTTGTCGCCGTCGTCCACATGGGGGGTGAAGGTCGGCTTGTGCTTGCCGCGAAGACGCATCGCGATCACGGACGCAAGACGGCCCACGACCAGGCCCTTCGCGTCGATCACGACCCACTTCTTCTCGACCTCGGCCGGTTTGGCCACATAGGAGCGGGCCAGCTGGGGGCGCATGGGGTGAACCTCGATTGAAAACGAAAGCGCGCCGGACGGGGTCTGGCGCGACGGGCTGGTGATACCCAACGCAGCGGAAAAAATCAACTCACACGCATGTGGCAAAACCAAGCAAAATCAGATACTTGAAAAATGGTATCATATAACCTCCTCTGTAGCCGTACAGGGAGAGCGGTTCCAGCCGTCGTGCGGCGGTCATCCGCGAGGCGGGATGGAGTAGGTGGCGACCACATGCGCCACCGCCTCGTCCCCGCCGTCGGAGCGCAGTTCGGCCTCGCCCACCGCGAGGCTGCGGCCGATCTTGAGGTAGCGGCAGTGCGCGATCAGGTCGCGAGGGTCCGGCCGCTTAAGGAAGTTGACGGCGAAATTGGTGGTGACGGCGAGCTTCACCGGGCCGATCGCGCCGAGCAGCGCGACGTAGAGCGCGACGTCCGCCAGCGCCATCATCGCGGGCCCCGAAATCGTGCCGCCGGGCCGCAGATGCCGTTCGGCGTAGATCAGCCGCATGCGCGCGGAGCCATGGCCCACCGCCTCGACGGCGTAGTCCACGCCGAGCCGGATCTGCGGAAACTCCGCGCCCAGGAACGCCTGCATGTCGGCGATTGTCATGCGGGGCGCGAGATCAGACGTCGGGCGTGGCATTTCCGTCATGGTGGCGTCCCCATTGTCCCGTCATAGTCCCGAATCGAAAAAGCCTGCCCGCATGTCGGGCGCGTCGAGATTCTGCCGGCGAGGCTTTCGCCGGTCGGGCCTCGGCGCGCAAGACCCCAAGGGGGCGCCCGCGTCTTCCGGAGGACGTCCGAAATGAACATCGTCGCTGCGAGCCGCCTGCTGCGGGCCGCCGTTTTCGCCGGCATGGCGCTTGGCGCCTCCGTGGCCCCGGCCTGGGCCCAGGAGCAGCCGAGCGCCGCCGTCGAACAGACCGGCGACGTCGAGCCGAAGCAGGTGCCGCTCAACGGCAAGCTGGTCGAGAGCTTCCTCGCGGCCTGGCCCGAGTTCGACAAGCTGCGCGAGAAGCTGGCGGCGCAGAACCCCCAGACCAAGGCGCAGGAAAACAGCACCGACCAGCCGGAGAGCGACGAAGCCGAGGTGGGCGAGGCCGAGGACCCGATCGGCGCGCTCGCGAGCTATCTCGACAAGCCCGAGGCCAAGGCCGAGATCGACGCGATCCTCAAGAAGCACCAGTTCGCGACCTATTCCGACTGGGCGGACGTGGCGCAGTCGGTGCTGCTCGCCTTCGGCGCAAGCGACCCGGAAGGCGGCGACACCGACCTCGCCGAAGAGAAGAAGAAGGTTCAGGCCGAGATCCAGAACGACGCGGCGCTCTCCGAAGACGAGAAGCAGGCGGCGTTGAAGGACCTCGACGAGCAGTTCGCGGCGCTCGAGAGCTTCCAGCCTCTGCCGGGCAACGTCGAGGCGGTGAAGCCCTACGTCGCCAAGATCAAGGCGCTGTTCGGCGAAGACGAGAACTGAGCGACGGGGAGCCGCGACGCCTCTCGAGGCGGCCTCGCGGCTCCCCGTAAGCGCGCGCCGGCGCTGCCGACTGCGACTGCGAGGGCGGCGGGCTTCGGCACAAGCAAGCTTTGCTTTCGCGCATCGCCAGTGTGCGCCCTCACTCTGGATGCGCCTGTTCGAGAAGCCTAGATCGCTCGTCTTGAAGAGGAGCGATCATGACGAACACAGCCCTGGTGGTCGGCGCGAGCGGCGTCGTCGGCGCAGCGACAGCCGAGGTCCTGTCTCAGGCGGGATGGCCGGTGCTGGGCCTCGCCCGGCGCCCCGCCACGCAATCGGGCGTCACCGCTTTGTCCGGCGACCTTCTCGATCCGCCGTCGCTGCGTAAGGCGCTGGCCGGCGCCTCTCCCACCCATGTCTTCATCGCCACATGGCTCCGGCAGGAGACCGAGGCGGAGAACATCCGCGTCAACGCGGCGATGGTGCGGAACCTGCTCGACGCTCTGCGTCCGTCGGGATCGGTGCGCCACGTGGCGCTGGTCACGGGTCTGAAGCACTACCTCGGGCCGTTCGAGAGCTACGGCAAAGGAACGCTCCCGGAGACGCCGTTCCGCGAGGAGCAGGGGCGGCTCGACGTCGAGAACTTCTACTACGCCCAGGAGGACGAGGTCTTCGCCGCCGCGGCCCGCGACGGGTTCGCCTGGAGCGTCCACCGCCCGCACACGATCATCGGCAAGGCGGTCGGCAACGCCATGAACATGGGGACGACGCTCGCGGTCTACGCCTCGATCTGCAAGGCCACCGGGCGTCCGTTCCGGTTTCCGGGAAGCGAGGCGCAGTGGCGCAGCCTCACCGACATGACCGACGCGCGTCTGCTCGCCCGCCACATGCTGTGGGCGACCGAGACGCCCGCCGCCGCGAACGAGGACTTCAACGTCGTGAACGGCGACGTCTTCCGCTGGAGCTGGATGTGGAAGCGCATCGCGGCGTGGTTCGAGCTCGACGCCGCGCCGTTCGACGGCGTCGTGCGCCCGCTGGAGGAGCAGATGGCGGACGACGCGACCGTCTGGCGCGACATCGCCGCGCGGCGCGGCCTCGCCGAGCCCGACCTCGGCCGGCTGGCGTCGCCCTGGCACACCGACGCCGACCTCGGCCGGCCCATCGAGGTCGTCACCGACATGTCGAAGAGCCGACGCATGGGTTTTGCGCTCTATCAGCCGACCGACGACGCGTTCTACGCGCTGTTCGAGCGGCTGCGGAGCGACCGGCTCATTCCGTGAGACGGCGCGAGGGCGATGATCAGCGCGGCGCCGCGCTGATCATCCGGCACATGGCGTCGCGGGTCGCGCCTTCCGGAGCGACCTGGCCGGGCTTCACCGCGAACACGGCGTCCACCCGAGACCCGGCCGCCTCCTTGCGCACGACCACACGCAGGGTCTGCTCCCGACCCGAGCCGGTGACCTCCTGGGTGGCCGAGATCGCCCCGAGCGCGCGGTCCACGCGGATGTTGTCGAAGCCCTCCACGGCGACGGCGCGAGCGAGATTGTCCAGCGCGCGTTTGGGCGTGGTTTTCGGGAAGGCCTGCCAGGCCCGATAGGTGAGGGCGGTCAGGAGCGGAACGCCCTGGCTCGTGAAGTTGCGCTCGCAACTCTGCGCCGCAGCGCCGCCCGACGCCAAGCCTGCGCACGCGACCCCAAGAATAATCGCCTTCAGCCTCATGTCGCCCTACACGCGATGTTACAGGAGAGCGCGCTTATAGGACGCGGCCGAGTGGGTGTCACCGCAGGCTGACGCCGCAGGGATGAGGAAGGGGCTGCGCCAGGCGTGCGGACGCCTTAAGTCTGTGGACATGACCCAGACCTCATCCGACGCCATTCGCCAGATCCTCGGCTCCGTCCGCACCATCGCCGTGGTCGGTGCAAGCCCCAATCCCGCCCGCGACAGCCACATCGTCGCCGCCTTCCTGGCCGCCCGCGGCTACCGCGTGTTCCCGGTCAACCCGGGCCATGGCGGCAAGGAGATCGCGGGCCTCATGACCTACGGCTCGCTCGCCGAGGTGCCGGAGCCGATCGACATGGTCGACGTGTTCCGCGCCTGCGAGCATGTGGCCGGCGTGCTGGACGAGGCGCTGGCGCTCGCGACGCCGCCGAAGGTGTTCTGGACGCAGCTCGGCGTGCGCGACGACGCTTCCGCCGCGCGCGCCGAGGCCGCCGGCCTACAGGTGGTTCAGGACCGCTGCCCGAAGATCGACATGATGGAGCTTGGGCTGCCCGCCCGCGCCGGCGGAGCCGGTTGACGGCAGGACTTTCTATAATACAGATAGATTGACGAATACGTCAGCAATCCACGGGAGAGAAACGTATGTCTGAAGACGCTCCTGGCGCGCGCGCGCCCGGTTTCGCGACGCTCTCCGTCCACGCCGGCGCGCAGCCCGACCCGGCGACCAAGGCCCGCGCAACGCCGATCTACCAGACGACCTCCTTCACCTTCGACGACGTCGACCACGCGGCGGCGCTGTTCGGCCTGGAGGCCTTCGGCAACATTTACACCCGCATCGGCAACCCGACGAACGCGGTGCTGGAGGAGCGGATCGCGGCGCTCGAAGGCGGAACAGCTGCGCTCGCCGTCGCCTCCGGCCACGCGGCGCAGCTTCTGGTATTTCATGCGCTGCTGACGCCGGGCGACGAATTCGTGGCCGCCACAAAGCTCTACGGCGGGTCCATCAATCAGTTCGGCCACGCCTTCAAGAGCTTCGGCTGGAATGTCGCCTGGGCCGATCCGGACGATCTGGAGGCCTTCGAGCGCGCTGTGACGCCGAAGACCAAGGCAATCTTCGTGGAGTCGATCGCGAACCCGGGAGGAAGCGTCACCGACATCGCGGCGATCTCGGAGATCGCGAAGCGCGCGGACGTCCCGCTGATCGTCGACAACACGCTGGCCACGCCGTACCTCGTGAAGCCGTTCGAGCACGGCGCGGACATCGTGGTGCATTCCGCCACCAAGTTCCTCGGCGGCCACGGCAACTCCATCGGCGGGCTGATCGTCGACGGCGGTTCGTTCGACTGGCTCGCGAGCGGGCGCTATCCCTTCCTCAGCGAGCCGCGGCCGGAGTACGGCGGCGTGGTGCTGGGCCAGACCTTCGGCAACTTCGCCTTCGCGATCGCCACGCGCGTGCTGTCGCTGCGCGACCTCGGGCCGGCGCTGTCGCCGTTCAACGCCTTCCTGCTGCTGACCGGCGTCGAGACGCTGCCGCTGCGCATGCGCGCCCATTGCGACAACGCGCTGAAGGTCGCGAGTTACCTCGAGAGCAACCCCAAGGTCGCCTGGGTGAACTACCCCGGCCTCGCCTCGAACCCCCACCACGCCCGCGCGCAGAAATATGCGCCCAAGGGCGCCGGCGCGGTGTTCACCTTCGGCCTGGCCGGAGGCTATGAGGCGGGCGTGGCGCTGGTCTCGAAGGTGAAGCTGTTCTCTCATCTCGCGAACGTCGGCGACACCCGCTCGCTGATCATCCACCCCGCCTCGACAACCCATCGCCAGCTCGACGAAGCCAAGCTCGCTGCGGCCGGCGCCGGGCCTGAGGTGGTGCGGCTCTCGGTCGGCATCGAGGACGCCGAGGACATCATCGCCGATCTGGAGCAGGCGCTGGCGGCGGTGTGAGGAGGCGGGGAGGCGACCGATGCGTTGGGCCGTCCTCAGCCGTCGTCCTCCGGCTTGACCGGAGGACCCATCGTCGGCGTCGAGCGCCACGTCGGATATGGATGGTCCGGTCGAGCCGGACCATGACGTCTGCGGATGGAACGACAGCAGGGGACCGCAGTAGGGCGGGGCCGACCGCCCAACTCACCCCGCCGGCTGCGTCAGCCCCTGCGGCGCCTGCGCCTTCGCCCGTTCGCGCGCCGCGCGCTCGTGCAGCAGGCCGGCGTTCATCACTGCGAGGCCCAGCACCACGACGGCGCCGAACTGGTGCAGGAGGCCGAGCTCCAGCGGCACGACGTGGATCAGCGTCAGCACGCCCAGCGCGGCCTGCAGCGTCATCAGGAAGGCGAGGGCGACCGCGCGGTTCGACGCGCGGCGGCAGAGCTTGGCGTTGGTGACGGCGAGGGCGTAGGCGATCGTCGCAGCGAACAGCACGTAGGCGCCGATGCGGTGGTTGAGCTGCACCAGGGCGACGTTGTCGACGAAGTTCTCCCACCACGGCGTCGTCGCGAACAGCGTCGCGGAAGAGGGCGCGAACCCGCCGTCCATCAGCGGCCAGGTGTTGAACGAGAAGCCCGCCTTCGAGCCCGCCACCAGCCCGCCAAGCAGGATCTGCACGAACGACAGCGCCAGCACGGCGTAGGCGCCGGCGCGAAGGCCCGGCCGCAGCAGGCCGCCGTCGCGGCCGAACTGCCTGAGATGCACGAGAAACAGCACCAGCGTCGCGAAGAAGGCGAGGGCGAGCCCGAGGTGCAGCGTGAGCTTCACCGGGGCGACGGCGGTCATGCCCTCCTCCAGCCCGGACGCCACCATGATCCAGCCGACCGCGCCCTGCAGGCCGAGCAGCAGGCCCATGGCGAACAGCGTGAGGCCCTCGTTCCGGCTCACGCGCCGCGTGGCTGCGGCAAAGCCGAGGCCGAGCAGGAAGACGACGCCGATGGAGCGCCCGAGCTGCCGGTGGCCCCACTCCCACCAGAAGATGAACTTGAACTCGCCGAGCGACATGCCCTCGTTCAGCAGCTTGTACTGCGAACTCGCCCGGTACTTCTCGAACGCCTCGGCCCAGGGCGCCTCGCCGAGCGGCGGGATCGCGCCCGTGATCGGGTTCCACTCGGTGATCGAGAGGCCGGAGCCCGTCAGGCGCGTGGCGCCGCCGACGACGACCATCAGCGCCACAAGCGCCAGGGTGAGCAACAGCCAGCCGCGCAGGAAGCGGCGCGGACGCGCGGGCGAGGGGACGGGGGATGCGGACATGCGGACCTCGCGGCCTCCTCGGGCGCCGGTTGAGCTTGATCAGGGGCGTCGTGAGGGCTTTAAGTCCGCCTCGCGCCGCGGACAAGCAGGCGTTTCGCCCACCCTCGACGGAGCCCCCGATGACCCCGCGCGTCAGGAAGTTGATCGGGACGCCCGTGCTGGTCGTCGGCGTGTCCGTCTACGCGCTGATCGTCATGTTCGTGGGCCAGCTCAAGCTCGCGGACTCGCACCCTGCGGCCCAACTCGCGTTCTTCGCGGTCTTCGGGCTGCTGTGGATCATTCCCGCGGGCCTTCTGATCCGCTGGATGGAGGGGGGCTGACGCGGAGCCGGGTCACGCCGACTCGACCAACATGACCACCCGCGAGACGTCCCCGCGCGCGAGGTCGTCGCGGTGCGCCATGAAGACCACGCCGCCATGATCCCAGAATTCGAACCCTGCGCCTCCGCCTGAGCGCAGGGCGAGCAGCGTGAACCAGCCGTCCGGCGCCGCCAGTTCGGTCCAACCAGCCGTCCGCGCATGGGCGACGGCGCGCCCGACCGGCGAGGCGGCGCCCATGTCGAACGCCTGCAAGCCGAACATCTGGTGCTGCGGTCCGTCGCCAACCGCCATGCCGTCTTCGATCGCCCGCCACAGGGCGAACGGGTCGTCGACGCCTGCGGCCGCGTAGCGCTCGTCCTCTGCGGGCACGCAAAGCGTCGGCTCGATCCGCAGACGCTGCGGCGTCGCGCAGATCTCATATTCCGACGCAAGCGCGATCACGGGCGCGCCGTCGCGCAGGAAGCGGACGCGGCCGTCGGGCTCGGTTTCGCCGGTCAGCCCGTCGGCCTCCGTGGCGGTCAGGCGAAACCGTCCGAGGTCGGAGCTCCACACGCGCATCCTCGCGGCGGAGACCGCGATCTCCTCGGCGTCGTCGGGGAGATCGTGGCGCCGAAGTCTCGTGCCCGCCGGCGTGAGCAGCACGAGCCCATCGTGCAGATCCGCGCCGGAAAAGAACGACAGCAGGCCGTCCGCCGGAAGCGCCGGAAACCCCGCGTCGTCGCGGGGGAGGGCGGCGAGGTCGAGCTGGGCGAGGAAGTTCAGGTGAAGTCCGCTCTCGTCCCGCGGCCAGATCGCGTCTTCGGCGAGGTCCGGGCCGCCGCCGACGCGCGTCAGGCCGGTCGCGCCCGGATCGTCCGGGCCGTCTTCGATCAACAGAAGGGCGGGCGTGGCGAGCGGGCGGACGCGGCCGTGGAGCGCTGCGAGCCCCGCGCTACGCAGGGCGGCGGCGAAACGGGTCTCGACGTCCGCTGCCGGCGGGGCGACGCCGGCGTCCGTGCTCGCCTTGGCCTCGGCGCTGACGGCCTTCGCCGCGGCGTCGAGCCGCGCCATGGCCGCCTGAAGCATCGCGTCCACCTCCTCGTCTCCGGCCTGCCGCGCGGCGGTCGCCGCGGTCCCGGTCGCGGTGACGACGAAGCTCTCCAGCATGCGGAGGAACGCGGCCGCCACTTCGGGGAGATCGTCGTTCGTGCACATCGCGGTGGCGTGCAGTCTCCCGCCGGCGCTCAGGCCGGCGGCCATGACCCGCATGCGGCGCCAGGGGATCTTGGCGTTCGTCTCCCAGTCCTTGAGCTCGTCCAGGCAATGAACGAACTCGCCTTCGAGACCCGCGATCGCGATCGGGCGCCGCTCCACGATCTCCCCGAGGTCCTGTGTGATGTCGGTCAGGGCCTTGGCGATAGAACCTGTGTCCGCCGGGTCGGTCCATATGCTCATTTGGGGCGATGTGTCGGTCTCCGGCGCGCAGCGCGCGCCGATGGACGTGCCGATGACCCGAACCACCTGAAAGCGATCGGAAATCTCGACCGTGAACTCCGGGCATGCGGCCGTCGCCATGGGCTCCCCTTCAGCCGTTTCGCTTCGGAAAAGCTAACGCGTGGGGCGGCGCGCGCAACGGCGTCGTCATCCGTCCGCCATGCTGCTAAACGATGACGTCACCGCCCGCCAAACGCTGGCGTCGGATCCGACGCGCCGGCCGAACCCGAACGAGCGCCCATGGCCGAGCTGAACGCCGATCCGCTGCGTCCCCGCCCCGTCGACGACGCGCTGAACCCCACGCGCCGCTATGGCGAGTCCACCGAGGCGAACTACGCCGGCGCGACCTCGTTCCTGCGGCGACCCTACGCCCGGTTGGCCGAGGGCTTCGACGTCGCCGTCTGGGGCGTGCCGCTGGACACCTCGGTCTCCAACCGGCCGGGGACCCGTTTCGGGCCGCGCGCGATCCGCGAGGCCTCGACCGTCAACGTCGGAGACCCGGCCTATCCCTTCGGCTTCGACATCTTCGCGGATATGGCGGTGGCGGACACCGGCGACTGCTCGCTGGACTACGGCCGGGTGGAGCTGATGCCCGCCGCGATCGAAGCGCAGGCGGCGGAGCGGATCGCGACCGGCGCTCATCTCGTCACGCTGGGCGGCGACCACTTCCTCACCTATCCCGTGCTGAAGGCGCTGGTGGCGCGGCTCGGTCGGCCGGTGGCGCTGGTGCAATTCGACGCCCACCAGGACACCTGGGACGACGACGGCTCCCGCATCGACCACGGCACGATGATCACGCGCGCCGTGCGCGACGGGCTCATCATCCCCGAGCGCTCGATCCAGATCGGCATCCGCACCCACGCGCCGCAGGACTACGGGATCGCCATCGTCGACGGCCTGCTCGCCGGCGAGATGGGGCCGATGGCTGTGGCGAGCCGCATCCTCGGCCACGTGGAGGACACGCCGGTCTACGTCAGCTTCGACATCGACTGCCTCGACCCCGCCTTCGCGCCGGGGACGGGCACGCCGGTGCCGGGCGGCGTCTCCTCCGCCTGGGCGATCTCGTGCCTCCGCCGCCTCGGCGCGCTTGACCTCAAGGGTTTTGATATCGTCGAGGTCTCGCCGCCCTACGACCACGCCGGGATCACGGCGCTCGCCGGCTGCTCGATGGCGCAGATCTATCTCGGGCTGCTCGCCGAGCGGAAACGGGCGGGCTTGTCGATCGGGTTGTGACGGGGCGGCGTTCCGATGATATACATAAGGTAACGTGTATCATCGGAGGTGCGCCATGCAGGTCGCGAAATGGGGAAATGGCCTCGCGGTCCGGCTGCCGTCAGCCGTCGTCGAGGCGCTGGAGCTGAAGGCGGGCGATCAGATCGACATCCAGGTGATGGGATCACGCGCCTTCGAGGTCACGCGGGCTCCCTCTCGTGAGGAGCTGCTCGCCCGGCTGGACAAGTACCGCGGACGGTTGCCCGACGGCTTTCGTTTCGATCGCCTTGAAGCGAATGAGCGTTAACGCGTTCGTCGACACCAACGTTCTCGTCTATCTCCTCGGCCAGGACAGTCGAAAAGCGGAGATCGCCAAGGCGCGCCTCGCCGAGGGTGCAACGGTGAGCGTGCAAGTGCTGAACGAGTTCGCAAATGTCGCCCGCCGCAAAATGGCGCTGTCGTGGGACGAGCTTGACGATGTCCTCTCGGTCCTCAGGTCCGTCTGCGAAATCGTGCCGATCACGGTCGAAACGCACGAGCGGGGCGTCGCGCTTGCGCGCCGTCACCAGCTCTCGGTCTACGATGCGATGATCGTTGCGGCTGCGAGGCTCGCCGGCTGCGCCAACCTGTGGTCGGAGGACATGCAGGACGGCGCGACGCTCGACGGCGTCACGATCCTCGATCCCTTCAAGGGCTGATCCGAAGCTGCATCGCCTGCCCGCAGGTCAGGATGCGCAGACACATTCACCCCACCGCCACGTCCAGCCCGAGGTCCAGCGTCGGCGCGGAGTGGGTGATGCGGCCGACGGAGATCAGGTCGACGCCGGTCTCCGCGATCGCCGCCACCGTCTCCAGCGAGACGTTGCCCGAGGCCTCCGCCGCCATCCGACCGCCGATGCGCGCGACCGCCTCGCGCAAGGTGTCCGGCCCCATGTTGTCGAGCAGCACGACGTCGGCGCCGCCGTGGGCGATGACCCGGTCGAGCTGGTCGAGCGTGTCGACCTCGATCTCGATCTTCACGAGATGGCCGATGTAGGCCTTGGCGCCGTCGAGCGCGGCCTCGATCGAGCCGGCGACCGCGATGTGGTTGTCCTTGATCAGGATCGCGTCGTCGAGGCCGAAGCGGTGGTTCGCGCCGCCGCCGCAACGCACCGCGTACTTCTCGAACACGCGCAAGCCCGGCGTCGTCTTCCGCGTGCAGCAGATCTTCGCCTTGGTGTGGGCGATGAGGTCGGCGTAGACCGCGGTCGCGGTGGCGACGCCGGACAGCCGCCCGAGAAAGTTGAGCGCGGTCCGCTCCGCCGACAGCGCGGGCCGGGCGGGACCTTCGATGCGGGCGATGACCATGCCGGGCGAGAGCGCTGCGCCGTCCACGAGCTCGGCCGCGAACGCGATCGACGGGTCGAGCGCCGCGAAGGCCGCCTGCGCCAGCTGGAGCCCGGCGAGCCGGCCGGGTTGGCGCGCGGCGATCACGAGCCGCGCGGTCGCTGAGGCGGGAATGGTCGCCGCGGTGGTGATGTCGCCTGCGCGGCCGAGGTCCTCGGCGAGCGTCGCTTCGACGGCGCGGCGGACGGCGATCGGGTCCAGCCCGCCGAGCGGAGGCCGCGCGTTCACGATGCGGCCTGCGCCAGCGGCGCCTCGGCGCGCCCCAGCGCGTCGTCGAGCGTCAGGAGGGAGCGACGGGCGAGCGCGGGGACAGCGTCGGGCGCGTCGGAGCGGAAATGGCCGCCGCGGCTCTCGCGCCGACGTTCCGCGGCGACCGCGATCAACAGGGCGGTGGTCGCCATGTTGCGGGTGTCGGCGTCGTTCGCCGCCCGGCGGATGCGGGCGAAGGTCTCGACCGCGCGGCCGAGGCCCACTGCGTTCCGCACCACGCCGACATGATCGGCCATGGTCCGGCGCAGCTCGGCGACCGCGGCGCCGTCGGCGGGCGTCGCGGCCGGCGCCGCGCGGGACGGCGCGACGCGCGGGGCCGCGGGCGGGGCGGGAAGGAGGCCCAGAATGTCCTCGGCGATGCGGGCGCCGAAGACGACGGCCTCCAGCAGCGAGTTCGACGCCAGGCGGTTCGCGCCGTGGGCGCCGGTGGAGGCGGTCTCGCCGCAGACCCAGAGGCCATCGAGCGAGGAGCGGCCGTTCGCATCCACCAGCACGCCGCCCATGTGGTAGTGCGCGGCGGGCGCGACCGGGATCGGCTGCGTGACCGGGTCGACGCTCGCGGCCATGCACGCGGCGTAGACGGTCGGGAACCGGCTCGGGAAGCGCTCGCCCACCTTGTGGCGCGCGTCGAGGAAGGCGCCGCCGTTGCGCACGGCCTCGAACACCGCGCGGGCCACGATGTCGCGCGGCGCGAGGTCGAGGTCGGGGTGGACGCCCTCCATGATGCGCCGGCCGGCATGGTCGACCAGCACCGCGCCTTCTCCGCGCAGAGCCTCGGTCGCAAGCGGCGCCGGGTCGCGGCCGACGGCGATCGCGGTCGGGTGGAACTGCACGAACTCGAGGTCCGCCAGCGTCGCGCCGGCCTCCGCCGCCATGGCGAGCCCCGCGCCCCGCGCCTCGACCGGGTTGGTCGTGACGGCATAGAGATGGCCGACGCCGCCGGAGGCCAGCACCACGGCGCGGCCGATGATGCGCACCGGCTTCGCGCCGCCGACCGGGCGCGCGACCACGCCGACAACGAAGCGGCCCTCGGTGACGAGCTCCTCAGCGGCGAGGCCCTCCAGCACGCGGATCGACGGCGTGCGCCGGACGGCGGCGACCAGCGCGCCCATGATGGCCCGGCCGGCGAGATCGCCGTTGACCCGGACGATGCGGCGCTCGGAGTGGGCGGCCTCGCGCGAGAGCTGCAGCTTGCCTTCGAGATCGCGATCGAACGGCACGCCGTAGGCGAGCAGGTCGGCGATGCGGGCGGGCGCCTCGCTGGTCATCAGCCGTGCGACGGCTTCGTCGACGATGCCGGCGCCGGCCGCCACCGTGTCGGCGGCATGCGACTCCGCGCTGTCGCCGAGGCCCACCGCCGCGGCGATGCCGCCCTGCGCCCAGGCGGACGACGCGCCGTCGCCGAGCGGGGCGGCGGTGACGATGGTGACGGGTCGGGGCGCGAGCTTCAGCGCGGTGAACAGACCCGCCAGCCCACCGCCGACGATGACGACGTCATCGACGCCGGCCCAAGAGAGGGGCGCGAGCGCGTCGGGATCGAGAGGGTCGGGGGCGTCGGTCATGGGACGATCACCTGTCGCCGGCCAAAAACGACCGGACCTTTTTCCGGAATTGCGCGTCATGGTCCGGCTTGACCGGACCATCCACGTCAGGCGTGGAACTCCACGTCCGAGGTGGGTCTTCCGGTCAAGCCGGAGGACGACGGCTCGCAGGGATTTCGAAGGTCGCGAACGTCCGCCGCTCAGATCTTCAGGTTGACCATGCGCTCGACGCTGGCGCGGGCGCGGTCGGCGATCACCGGGTCGACCACGATCTCCTCGCGCATGTGCACCAGGCTCTCGAGGATCTTCGGCAGCGTGATGCGCTTCATGTGCGGGCAGAGGTTGCAGGGCTTCACGAACTCGGTGTTCGGGGACAAGCTCATGATGTTGTCCGCCATCGAGCACTCGGTGATCAGCACCACCTTCTTCGGCGACCGGTTCTTCACGTAGTCCGCGAGCTTCGCGGTCGAGCCGGTGAAGTCGGCCTCGGCCAGCACCTCCGGTGGGCATTCGGGGTGCGCGAGGATCGTCACGTCCGGGTCGGCCTCGCGGTAGGCGCGCAGCTCCTCAGCCGTGAAGCGCTCGTGCACCTCGCAGGCGCCGTTCCAGGTGATGATCTTCACCTTGGTCTGGGTCGCAATCCAGGCGGCGAGATACTGGTCGGGCAGCACCATCACTTCCGGGGTCCCGAGCGACTCCACCACGGCGACGGCGTTGCCGGAGGTCAGGCAGATGTCGGCTTCGGCCTTCACCTCGGCCGTGGTGTTGACATACACGGCCACCGGAACGCCAGGGTGCCTGCGGCGCAGTTCGCGCACGTCGGCCGCGGTGATCGAGGTCGCGAGCGAGCAGCCGGCGCGGGCGTCCGGGATCAGCACCGTCTTGTCGGGGTTCAGGATTTTCGAGGTCTCGGCCATGAAGTGCACGCCGCACTGGACGATGACGTCGGCGTTGGTCTTCGTCGCCTCGCGCGCCAGCTGGAAGCTGTCTCCGACCACATCCGCCACGCAGTTGTAGATCTCCGGCGTCTGGTAGTTGTGCGCCAGGATGACCGCGTTGCGGACCGTCTTGAGCTCGTTGATCGCCTTCACGTAGGGCGCGAAGAACGGCCACTCGACCGGCGGGATGACGGCTTTCACCCGCTCGTAGAGATGCGCCGTCGCGGCCTCCACCTCGGGAGTCCATTCGAGCGACGGCATGGCGACCGGCGGAAAACGCCGCGGCTCCACGCTAAGGCGCGGGCGGATGACGTCGGCGGTGAGGGCGGCGAGCGGGGACATGGCGTCCTCCCAGGATCGAACCGTTCCAATATGCTCATTTCGAGCATAACTATGATAATGCGTCGCAGGCCGGAATAAAAGAGGGCGGCGCCACGAAAACGTCACGTGGCATGCCAGCGGCTTAGCCTGAGAACGGGCGGCGCCCGTCCCCTGCTCAAGCTAGCCAGGAGCCGATCCGTCACGCGTGATCAAGCTGAGCCGACTTGTCAGGACGCCTTCGAGAGATATTCTCCGCGAATGCTGGCGGCCCTCGACAAACCCTCGGAAACTCTCGACGGGCCGGAGACGGCGTTCGTTGCCGCTGTCCGGAATTACGGCTGGTTCCGGACTCAGGTCTTGGCCGACGGCGAGGGCCCTAGTTTTGCGTTCAGCACTGGTTTTTGGCTAAGCGTCAAGCAACCGGAGATCCTCATTTTCAGCATGAGGAGCGACCTTGCCCACGATGTTTTGTGGGACCTTTTCCGGCGGGCAGAGCGGGGCGAAGCCCTTCCGGTCGGTCGTCGTACGGATCAGGTTTTTGCAAACGTTCCCGCCTGTCTCTTTCCAATAGATCGGCGGCGCTACGCTGAATACCTTGGCTGGAGCCGCTGGTTCTACTGCGGGGACGACTTTCCTTGCCTCCAACTCGTGTGGCCAGATCGGGCCGGCCTGTTTCCCTGGGAGCAAGGGTTCGACGCGGCGTTTGAGGGCGATCAGATCGATCTGACGGAGTTCGGCTGGAAAGCCGAGCTCAGGCAGTGATGATTGCGAGGCGCGCACCTGCGCCGCTCGCAATCAATTCCTGCAATGCCGCGGATCATGGAGTTTCATGAGCCGCCGCCGCAGCGCGCCGCTAAGCTTCGCAGCGGGACTCTCGTTCAGGACGCCGCCATGACCGCCGCCGCCCGCGCCGTGCGCTCGCCCCTCGTCATCATCCTCTGCGGCTGCGCCATCGCGGCGCTGACCTTCGGGCCGCGATCCGCGGCGGGGCTGCTGCTCACGCCGATCTCGGAAAGCCACGGCTGGGGCCGCGACGTGTTCGCGATGTCGTTCGCGATCCAGAACCTGCTGTGGGGCGTGGGCCAGCCCTTCGCGGGCGCCATCGCCGATCGCTTCGGCGCGGTGCGCGTGCTCATGCTGGGCGGACTGCTCTACGCGGCGGGCCTCGCGCTGATGCCGTTCTCGAGCGACCCGCTCGGCATGCATCTGTCCGCCGGCGTGCTGATCGGCTTCGGCCTGTCCGGAGCCTCGTTCTCGCTGGTGATCGGCGCCTTCGGAAAGCTGCTGCCGGCGGAGTGGCGGACGCTCGGCTTCGGCTTCGGCACGGCGGCCGGGTCCTTCGGCCAGTTCATCTTCACGCCCTTCGCCTCCGCGCTCGTCACCGCCTACGGCTGGCAGACGACGGTGATGATCTTCGCCGCGCTGATGCTGCTGGTGGTTCCGCTGTCGCTGGCGCTCGCCGCGCCGAAGGCGGCCCCCGGCGACGGCCCGAAGGTGGTCGACCAGACCATCCGCGAGGCGATCGCCGAGGCCGCGCGCACGCCGAGCTACTGGCTGCTGGTCGTGGGCTTCTTCACCTGCGGCTTCCACCTCGCCTTCATCACCGCGCATCTGCCGCCGTACCTGATCGACCACGGCGTCTCGCCGACGATCGGCGGCTGGACGCTCGCTCTGATCGGCCTGTTCAACATCGCGGGCTCGCTGTCGTCCGGCGTGCTGGCGGGGCGGATGCCGAAGCGGGTGCTGCTCGCCGCGATCTACTTCGCCCGCGGCGTGCTGATCGTCGGCTTCATCACGCTGCCGGTGACGCCGGCCACCTCGCTCGCCTTCGGCGCCGGGATCGGCCTGCTCTGGCTCTCCACGATCCCGCCGACGTCCGGCATCGTCGCGACGCTGTTCGGCACGCGCTATCTCACGATGCTCTACGGCTTCGTGTTCTTCTCGCACCAGGTCGGCTCGTTTTTCGGGGTGTGGCTCGGCGGTCTGCTCTACGAGCGCACGGGCAGCTACGACGTGGTGTGGTGGATCGCGATCGCGCTCAGCGTGATGTCGGGCCTGATCAACCTGCCGATCCGCGAGGTCCCCGTCGCGCGGTTGGCGCCTGCGACCTGAGGGCGTTCTTGAGCGCGAGATCCAAGTCGCACACCCGTCATCCCCGGCTGCGCCGGGCATGACGGCGTTGCTGGTCCCCAACGACCGACTGAAATCGCGTCAGCGACTCGCCAGCGCGTCGTCCAGCGCCTCGACCAGCATGTCGGCATGGGCGCGCTCGAAGATCAGCGGCGGGCGGATCTTCAGCACGTTGCCGTAGCGGCCGGCGGCGCCGATCAGGATGCGGCGCCCGCGCAGGGCGTTGATGACGTAGCTCGCGATCTCCGGGGCCGGGGCGCCGTCGGCGACGAACTCGACGCCGAGGTAGAGGCCTGCGCCGCGCGCCTCGCCGATCTCCCCGTGGCGCTGTCCCAGCGCCTTCAGCCGCGCCAGCATGTAGCCGCCGACGTCCGCCGCGTTCGCGACGAGCCCGCGCTCCTCGATCTCCTGAAGCACCGCGAGCGCCGCGGCGGAGGCGACGGGGTTGCCGCCGAAGGTGTTGAAATAGCCGACGCTCGCCGCGAAGCGCTGCATGAGGTCGAGCCGCGCCACCACGCCGCCGATCGGGATGCCGTTGCCCATGGGCTTGCCCATGGTGACGACGTCGGGCGTGACGCTGTGGCGTTGGAACCCCCACATCGCGGCGCCGGTGCGGCCGAAGCCGGGCTGCACCTCGTCGGCGATGAACAGGCCGCCGGCGCGGCGCGTCGCCTCGACCGCGGGCGCCAGGAAGCCCGCCGGGTCGGCGGCGACCCCGTCGCTGGAGAAGATCGTGTCGACCAGCAGCCCCGCGAAGCCGTGCCCGCTCGCCTCCAGATCCGCGATCGCCGCTTCGAGATCAGCGGCGAAGCGGCCCGCCACGTCGCCCGGGCCGAACGGCGCGGGGATGGCGCGCACGTGCGGGGCGAGCGGCTGGCCCGGGCGGGAGGAGGGCGAGACGTCCGTCACGGCGGTCGTGTTGCCGTGGTAGGCCATCTCCGTCACCACGAAGCCACGCTTGCCCGTCGCCGCCGTCGCGATCCGGAGCGCGAGGTCGTTGCTTTCGCTGCCGGTGCAGGTGAAGGCGACCTTGTCGAGCCCTTCGGGGAAGGTCGCGAGCAGCCGCTCCGCATAGGTGTGGACGACGTCGTAGAGGTAGCGGGTGTGGATGTTGAGCGTCGCGACCTGCTTCGCCACAGCGGCCGCCACACGCGGGTTGCAGTGCCCGACCGAGGGGACGTTGTTGTAGACGTCGAGGTAGCGCTTCCCGTCCGCCTCCTGCAGCCAGACGCCGTCGGCTGAGACCACGTGCAAGGGGCGGTCGTAGAACAGCACAGAGGTCGGGCCGAACGAACGCTGCCGCCGGGCGACGAGCGCCGCCGTCTCCGGGGGCAGGTCCGACGGGCGCGCGGCGTCGAAGGCGTTGAGCGCCAGGATCTGGCGGCTCGCCGCCGGCGCGGCGTCGGCCGTCCGGCTGTTCGCGGGCGTGGTCATGACGTCTCCTCGGGCCTCAGCCGCGCTGGACCAGGTGTCGCTCCGCGAGTTCGAGCGTGCCGTGGGTGAAGGGGACGCCCATCGACTGGGCGGTCGGCGTCTCGGCGTGCGACGCGACCCAGGCGGTGAGCAGGATCCGCCGCAGCAGCAGGAAGGTCGGCATGATCGCGCGCTCCTCGCGCGAGACCGGCGCGATCGCGGCGTAGCCCTCGAGCCAGGCGTCCTGCAGCTCCGGAATGAACGGTTCGTGCTCCATGAAGCTCACGGCCGCGGCGAAGTCGTACATGAACCAGGAGAAGCCGCAGTCGTCGAAGTCGATGACGCCGAGGCGGTCGCCGTCGACCAGCAAATTCGCCGGCCGGAGGTCGGCGTGGATCAGCCCGAAGCGCTCCGGCGCCGCGCCATAGGCCTCGACCTCGCGGCGCAGGACCGCCGAGGCGCGCTCGATCAACGCCCGGCCCTCAGGCTCGAGGCCGAGCCCGTCGCGCCAGTCGCCCCACAACGGGCGGTCGCCCAGCATGGCGTCGAAGTCCCATAGCTTGCGGCGGAAGCGCGCTGGCGTCCGCCAGCCGCGGACATGGCCATGGAGTCCGGCGGTGATGGTCCCGAGCGTGCGGTACCAGTGCGGCATGTCCGCTCCCGGTTCCGGCTCCCCGCCGCTCATGTGCTCGAAGGCGACGACGTGGCGCAGGCTGCCCTCGTCCTCGAAGGCGCCCAGCAGTTCGCCGTCGCGCATACGCAGCGGCTCCGGCGTGGCGGCGACGCCGTCGGCGCGCAGCGCCTCGATCCAGGCGAGCTCGGAGCGGATCTCCTCGAGCGTATGATAGTCCGGCCGGTGGACGCGGAAGACGATGCGCCGCCCGTCGTCGTCAGCGAGGAACGTGGCGTTCTCGGAGATGGTCAGAAGCCTGAGCCCGGCGTCCGGCCCGACGCCCCAGCGCGGCAGCGCTTCCCGCAGTCGCGCGGTGAGCCGCGCCAGAAAGTCGTCGTCGTACATCCGTCGCCTCGTGGAGTCTCCCGACAGACATTCCACGGAAATGTGGCGAACGCAACAAATGCTGACTGAATCGCCACAGGACGGAGGTTACGCCACCGTCACCTCGACGCCGTGCCGGCGCAGCGTTTCCGCCAACGGTCCCTCGGGCGTCTGATCGCAGACGAGGGCGCCGAGCTCGCGCCAGCTCGCGTAGCGGGCGGGGAACACCTTGTCGAACTTCGAGCGGTCCGCCACCACCAAGGTCTCGGCGGCCCGGGAGGCGAGCACGCTGAAGATCGCGGCCGGCTCCAGCCGCGCGTCGGTCGCGCCTTCCGAGGTCAGTCCGCTCGCCCCGAGGATGGCGAGGTCGGCGGAAAAATCGTGGAGGAAGCGCGCGGCGTGGACCCCCACCGTCGCGCCTTCGCTGGCGAGGTAGTTGCCCGGCGCCATGAGCACCGTGATCGTCGGATTGAGCGACAGCACGGTCGCCACGCTGAAGGAGTGGGTGACGACGGTCAGCCCCTTGTGCTCGACCGCGATGCGGCGGGCGACGTGCGTCGTCGTCGCGCCCGAGCCGATCATCACAAGAGCGCCCGGCTTGATGCGGGCCGAGGCCGCCCGCGCGATGCGCTCGCGCTCCGCCACGAACAGGCCGTGGCGCTCGCCGACCGAGGGCTCGGCCCCGCGCATCGGCACCGCTCCGCCGTAGGTGCGGTTGACGAGGCCCTGGTCGGTCAATTCGTCGAGATCGCGTCGGATCGTCTCCGTCGAGACTCGCAGCCGGCCCGCGAGATCGGCGACCCGAAGGCTGGGTTGCTGGGTGATCTGGGCGAGGATCTCTTCGTGCCGGGCGGCCTTGGTGAGTTTCATTCGCGTGATACGATCGCCTCATACATACTTCGTCGCGTAGGATTCCGGCGCGGTTCGCGGACTTGTCCGGTCAATCGCCGCCTCGCAAAATCTTACATGCCCTTATTCGACGATAAACTGTGATTTAAAGACGGTCATGATAGCTCTTCTCAAACGCTTCGGCGCGCTCAGGTCCGGACGAGGTTCTGCCAGCCCGACGGGGACCGCGGCCGGAGAGACGCGGGAAGCGCGTCTGCGGGCCGAGGCGGAGGCGAGCCTCGCCGCCGGCGACTGGACGAAGGTTCTCGACCTCACCAGCTCGAAGCGCGACCTCGCCGCCGACGTTCGGCTGCTCGTCTTTCGGCTGTCCGCCGCGCGCGCGCTCAAGGCCACGGCGGTCATCCAGGAGGTCGGTCTCGCGGCGGCGTGGCTGGCGATGACCGTGGTGATGAGGCGGCGGATCGCGCACGATCTCGCGGCCGCCGACATGCCCGAGCAGGCGTGGCGGGTGTTGACGGCGGATCCCGCGACGGTCGCCGATCCCCGCTTCCTGCAGTCGGCGCGCGCCATCAAGCAGAAGCTCACGGACCCGCGCCTGCTGGCCGAGGTCGACGCGGCGATCCAGAAAGCAGGCGGCGAGACGGTGGCGCTCGCCGATTACGAGCACGGTTACCGCGAGGCCGCCGGCCTGACGGCGCCGGGAACGGCGGCGTTACATGCCGCTCCGGGCGTCCCGACGGTTCATGTCCAGCGTCTCGAAGCCGATCTCGCTAGGTTTCGCGAGGGGCAGGCGAAGCCCTTCAAGCCGCGCGTCGGCTTCTACGAGAACGTCTTCGTCGACGGGATCGGGCAGGTCTGGAGCGAAGAAGGCTCGATCCTGCTCAGCCAGGGCGCGGCCGTTCCCAAGGTCTCGAAAGCCGACGTCGCGCACATCGAGCTGGCGCTCCACGTCTCCGGGCGGGCGAAGGGCCTCTATCCCTGGCTCGTCGAGCAGTCGCCGAAGCTGTCATGGCTGCTCGAGGGCGGCGCCCCGAAGCCCCGGCTTCTGCTCGGCGAGAAGGGGCAGGGATACGAGCTCGAGACCCTGCGGCTCGCGGGCCTCGACGTGGCGGACGTCGTCCGCGGCAGCCGGCCGGTCTTCGTCGAAAAGCTCCTCGTCGCGAAGGTGGGGCTGCGGTCGTTCCCGCGCTGGAACCGCATTGCGCCGATCTACGACCGCATCGTCGCCCGCGCCCTGACGGAAGCCTCGGCCGACGCGTCCGACCGCATCTATGTCTCGCGCAGCGACGCCAGCCGACGCAGGATGGAGAACGAGGCCGCCGTCGAGGCCGCCTTGGCCGCCCGCGGCTTCCGGATCTGCGTGCTGTCGGAGATGTCGCTGGCGGAGCAGATCGCGGTGATGAGCCGGGCGAAGGTGATCGTGGGCGCGCATGGCTCCGGGCTGTCGCACATCGTGGTCGCGCAGCCGGGCGCTAAGGTGATCGAACTCCTGCCGATCTGCGAAGGCGCCGACACGCAGCGGCTGAACTACGCGCATCTCGCCGTCGCGCGCGGGCTCGAGTACCACGCCTGGGCCGAAGCGCAGGCGGCCGCCAAAGCGCCCTGGAGCGTTCATCTCGACGGCTTCCTGGCTGCGCTCGACCCGATTCTGGGCGACGCGCGGCGCGCCACGGCGTGACGGCGCGGGCTCTCGGCGGAAGAGCGCGAGGGGCGCCGTCGCATGGTGTTGCCGTCGACCCTCGAAACGGGCATAACCCGGTGAAATTCGAGACTTCGGGGCGTAGCTCAGCCTGGTAGAGCGCCTGCTTTGGGAGCAGGAAGTCGCATGTTCGAATCATGTCGCCCCGACCAGTCGTTTTTCGCGCACGACGACCGCTAAGGACCCGCTCGAGGACCCCCGCCATGACCGCACGCATCTACAAGCCGGCGCGCAACGCGATGCAGTCGGGCGTCGGAAAGACCAAGCGCTGGTTGCTGGAGCATGATGCGGCGGAAGCGCGGCGGATCGAGCCTCTGATGGGCTGGACCTCGTCCGGCGACACCCGCGCGCAGGTGAAGCTCTGGTTCGACACCAAGGAAGAGGCGATCGCCTACGCCGAGCGCGAGGGTCTCGCCTTCCGCGTTCAGGAGCCGAAGCCGGCCGCGCCGCGCACCTTCTCCTACTCCGACAACTTCCGCGCCGGCCGTCCCGAGCCCTGGACGCACTGACCGGGCGCCTGGGCCGGCGAGCGAGTCGACGCGCGCGATCTCGTTAGAGACCCGCTGCGCGGTTTCCGAGATGAGCTGGCCGCGCTCGTCGCGCAGACAAGCCTCCTCGCAACGCAGGTTGGCGATGCGGGTGAGCGGCGCGAGCCTGCTGCATCCCCTCGAAAAGCCGACGACACGCTCGGTCGGATCTCGAAGATCGCTGAGATGTCCTCTTCGGAGGCATCGCGGATGAGGGTCATCAAGGGCAATCATCGTCATGGATGACCGCTTCGATCACGAAATGATGGGTTACGCGCTCGAAGAGGCACGGCAGGCCTTGGCCAAGGCGCATTTCCCTGTCGGCGCGGTGCTGACCATAGGGGAACGGGTCGTCGCAACTGGCCACAAGGCTATGGGGTCAAACCATCTCGATCATGCGGAGATGGTTGTGTTTCGCGCAGTATTCCAAGGTGATTACGACTACTCGCGGCAGGATAGCCTGGGCCTCTATACGACGCTTGAACCATGCATCATGTGTTGGGGCGCGCTTCGACACCTGCCGATCACGCGTTTGGTCTACGCGATGGAGGATGCCTATGGGGGCTGCGCCGAGGTTCCAGACGACGTCCTCCCGCCTCGACATCGAGGCCGCCCAGTGGCGATCCGCCGGGGGGTGCGCAGGGGGGAGGCTCGCGCGCTCTTCAGTCAGTTCCTCGATTCGACACAGGAGCCTTTCTGGTTGACGGGAGGCGCTCCTGAATTCGCCGCGGCGGTTCGCTCAAGCGGCGGCTGACCCCCGTACGGTCCTCCCGAAGGGGCCCGTCGGGAGTCATCGCGAGAGATCCAGAGCGCGCGGAATCCCGAGAGGTTGTTGGCGACCCCGGGTGGATTCGAACCACCGACCATCAGCTTAGAAGGCTGGTGCTCTATCCGGCTGAGCTACGGGGCCGCGTGACGTTCTCGCATGCGAGGCTCGGCCGACGACCGTCGTGGACTGCCCGTCAACCGTCCGGCATTCATAGCGGCGTGGATGGCGTCGTCAACGATGGCGATGGCCGCAGGACGGCGCCGTCAGCCGGCGCCGTCGTCGTTGGCGCCCGAGAGCTGGTCGACCGGGATCGACCGATCGCCGCCGCCGAAGCCGCCGTGGGTCTGGACGTAGTCCCGCAGCGCCGCGTTGATGCGGTCCTGCCAGCCGGCGCCGTCATCCTGGAAATAGAGCAGCACGTCCTGGTCCAGCCGGAGCGTGACCTGCTCGCGGGCGCCGGGGATGGCGGCGGGTTTGGGCGCCGGCGGGGCCGTGGGCGTCTTCGGCTTGAACGCCGCCTCGGCGGCGTCGCGGGGGTCTGTCGGCCGGCGGGCCATGGCGGTCTCCTCGGACGGCGGAATCGCGCCTCGGACGGCGCATCTCCACTCTATGTGGCCGTCTTCGGCGGCGATTGCGAGCGCTCAGCCCGCGCTGCAGGCGGCTCCGCCCAACACGCAGAAGGTTGCGCAGTGCGGATGATTGAGCGCGACGGGCCGGCTGGCCTCCGCGAGCGTCGCGCCGAGCTCGAAGCGCTCGTCGTAGGCGAGCAGGGTGCAGGCGAGCACGGCGGGGCGCTCCGCGCCTTTGCGCTTCACCACCATGCGGGAGGAGGCGCACATGAGGCTCCGCGGATCGACGCCCAGGAGGCCCCAGCAGGCGGTGGTGATCTCGGGCATGTCGGCGCCCGCGTCCATCTCCGGGAACAGCGTCAGCGCAACGGGGTCGGCGGCGTCGACGGGGACGCCGTGCTCGCCGAACAGCCGGGCGAAGCCCGCCCGCACCACGCCTTCCGCCTCGCCGGAGAACAGGCGCCCGGCGACGGAGAGCGCAAAGCCCTGATCCGCCAGCCATTTCAAGCCGTCGAGCGTGGGCTGGAAGCTGCGCGGCCCGCGCTCCAGCTCGTGCAGCGCCGGGTCGTAATGGTCGAGCGAGACCCGCAGCGCCAGCTGCGCGCCATAGCGCTCCTTCAGCGCCAGCAGGGGCGCTTTCAGCCGCTGCATCGGCCGCATGGCGTTCGTCAGCACCAGCGCCCGATGACCACGGGCGAGGGCGTCCTCGACCATCGCCAGAAGGTCGGGGTTCATGAAGGGCTCGCCGCCGGTGAAACCGATCTCGGCGAGTTCGGGATGGTCGCGCGCGGCCTCGTCGAGAAAGGCGCCGGCCTCCGCCGCCGTGATGTAGACGAGCCGGTCATTGCGGGGGGTCGACTCGATGTAGCAGTTCGCGCAGGCGAGATTGCAGAGCGTGCCCGTATTGATCCAGAGGGTGCGTAGGCTTGAGAGTCCGACCGTGGCGCGAGGCTCCCCGAGCGCGGTCGATGCGCCGTCCTGAAACTTTTCGGGCGCCAGTCGCGGCGCCGCGGTCGAGATCGGCCAAGCCGGCGCGTCGTCCGCGTCTCGGCGCCAGACGAAGCCGCCGGGCTCGACCGTGCGGCCCGTGCGCTTGGCCTCGGGCGGAGGTAGCACGTCGCAGCTCGGCCAAAGGCCGCTTCCGAGCGCCGAGGCGTAGCCCTCGGGCAAGCCGGCCGCGCGCATCTTCGCCGCCGCCGCCGCCCAGCCGTACTCCAGCCGCCGGTGCTCGACGACGACGCTCCGTGGGTCGGGGCCGGGGGTGAGGAGGCTGCACCAGACGTCCGCGCGGCCGTCGTTCGCCGGCATCCCGACCGCGCCGGGATTGTGCCAGAGCCGGCCGTCGATCACCTGGCTGAAGGGGAGGCCGGAGTGGCCCGCGACGATCCCGTCGACCCCGGACGCCGCGAGATCCAACGCTTTCACCCGCGCAGGCGTCGAGGGGAAGACGAAGCGCGCGATGTGGTCGAGCGACCCGTGGACCACCGCGAGGGTCAGGCCGCCGACCGCGACGTCGAGCCGGCGGGGCAGGGCGGCCATCCACGCACGGTCGTCCGGCCCGAGCTCGCGCGAGGCGTGCGCGAACCAGGCGGCGGAGAGCCGGTCGCAGGCGCTTCCGGGCGCGAAGCCGCAGCCGCAGTCCTCCTCGCCGGCCGCGAGCTGCTCCTCGCAATTGCCCATGACAACGTGGACGCCTGCGCCGCGAACGAGCTCCACGCAGGCCTTCGCGTCGGCGCCATAGGCCACGATGTCGCCGGTGCAGACCACGCGATGCGGCGGAACGCCGAGCCGCGCGGCCTCCCGCAGCGCGGCGGCGGTCGCCTCGAGGTTCGAATAAGGGCCCCCGAACAGAAACAGCGGGCCGTCCGGCGTCGTATCGGGAGGGATCGTCATGTCGTGAGATACGAAAGCCATGGGAGGGATGCTACACGTGTTCGAACGATTTGCCCGCAACCCGAGGGAGCCGCTTGTGCGCGCCGCATTCCGAGGCCTCGCCGCAGCTCTTCTCCTTGCCGCCGGCGGCGCTCCGGCCGGCGCGGAGACCCTGCGCTTCGCGGTCGGTCCGTTCCAGCCCACCCCGGGAGATACGCGAAAGGCCTACGAGCCGTTCTTCGCCTATCTCGCGAAGACGCTCGGGGTGGACTACGAGCTGGTGGTCACCACGGATTGGGCCGGCATCGCGACCGCGCTCGCGACCGGGCAGGCCGACGTCGCCTGGATGGGTCCCTGGGGCTACGTGCTCGCGAACCGCGAGGGCGACGCCCAGGCGATCGCGACGGTGAAGTACGACGGCAAGCCGACGTACCACGCCATCGTCGTCGGTCGTCCTGACCTCCAGATCGCGAACTGGCCGGAGGACGCCAGGGGCCTGAGCATCTCGTTCGCCGACGTCGGCTCCACCTCCGGCTGGCTGATCCCGACCTGGTGGTTCAAGACGAAGGGGATCGACCCCAGGACCTTCTTCAAATACCGCGACGGCGCCTCGCATCCGGCGAACGAGATCGCTGTCGCGAACGGGCAGGTCGACCTCGCCACCGACTACGACCGGAACCTCAAGGCCATGCAGGAGCGCGGGCTGCTGAAGCCGGATCAGGTCAGGGTGATCTGGACCTCGGAGCCGCTGCCGAACGACCCTCTGGTGGTGCGTAAGGGATTTGACCCTTCGCGCGTCGAGGCGCTGCGCAAGGCGGTGGTCGCGATCGACGAGGAAGAGGCGAAGGCGGTGATGCCGCCCCATTACACCGGCTGGGTTCCCGCCGCCCACGCCGACTACAAGCTGATCGAAGACGCCGGCGTCGCCGTCGGCAAGCTGAAGCCGCGGGCGCCTGAGTGAGCCGTGCCGTCTGACCTGAGGCGCGCGCTCGGCCGGCTGCTCGCGGCGATGATCGCGGTGGCCGTGCTTGCGCTCATGTGGCAGGTCGCCGAGGTCGATCTCGCCCGTCTGTGGCAGGGGCTGCCTCGGCTCGCCGCCTGGGGCGCCCGGGCCTGGCCGCCCGACTTCGAGGACGGCGTCACGCTTCTGCGCCGCGCCGGCGAGACGCTCGCCATGGCGACGCTCGGCACGCTTCTCGGCGCGCTCGTAGCCGCCCCGCTCTGCCTGCTCGCCGCCCGCACCACGGCGCCAGGCGTTCTTGTCTATGCGCCGGCCCGTGCGTTGCTGAACGTGCTGCGCGGGGTCGACAGCTTCGTCTTCGCCCTGCTGTTCGTGGCGGCCGTCGGTCTCGGGCCGTTTGCGGGTCTGCTGGGCATCGCGATGCATTCCGCAGGCTCGATCGCGAAGCTCTGGTCTGAGACGATCGAGCAGGCGGCTCCCGGCCCGGTCGAGGCCGCGACGCTCACCGGCGCCTCGCGCCTCAAGATCGCGCTGCATGCGCTCCTGCCGGACGTCGCCCCGGGGCTCGCCTCCACCGCGCTCTACATCCTCGAGTTCAACGTTCGAGCTTCGACCGTGCTCGGCGTCGTGGGTGCCGGCGGCTTGGGGCAGGAGTTGAAGAACGCCGTGGACCTGCTCGACTCGCCACGCGTGTTCGCGATCATCCTGATCATCCTCGTCATGGTGACCGCGATCGACGCCTTCAGCGCCTTCGCGCGCCGGAGGCTGGCATGAGCGGCGGCGTCGTCGTGCGCGGGCTCTCGAAGGCCTACGACGGCCGCGCAGCGCTTCGGAACGCCTCGCTCACCGCGCCGCGCGGCAGCTTCGTCGCGCTGCTGGGGCCGAGCGGCGCGGGCAAGACCACGCTGCTGCGGTGCCTCGCCCGCCTTGCCGATCCGGACGGAGGAGAAGCCTTCGTCGACGGCCGGCCGATGCATGCGCTGTCGGGCCGGGCTTTGAAGGAGGCGCGGGCGCGCATCGGCTTCGTGTTCCAGGACTTTAACCTCGTTCGGCGCCGCTCGGCCTTGGAAAACGCGCTCGGCGGCGTGCTGGCAAGCACGCCGCTGTGGCGCGTGGCGCTCGGGCGTCCGCGGCCGGACGACGCCCGCTCGGCGATGGCGGCGCTTGACCGTGTCGGGCTCGGCGACCGGGCCGACGCCCGTGCGGACGAACTCTCCGGCGGACAGCGCCAGCGGGTGGCGATCGCGCGCGCGCTGGTTCAGGACACCGCCGTGCTGCTGGCGGACGAGCCGGTGGCGAGCCTCGATCCCGACTCCGCCGCGGGCGTGCTCTCGCTGCTCAAGGACCTCACGCGGGAACGCGGACTTACGGTGCTCTGCAGTCTGCACCAGCATCACCTCGCGCGCGCCTACGCCGATGAGATCGTCGTCCTCGCGGCGCCGGAGGGCGACCTGTGAGGCTTTCGGTGGTCATCCCGGCCTTGAACGCCGAGCGCGAACTGCCGGCCACGCTCGCGTGCCTGGAGGAGGCGCGGCATGCGATCGCCGAGATCGTCGTCAGCGACGGCGGCTCGTCGGACGGCGCGCGCGACGTGGCGAAAGCGGTCGGCTGCCGGGTGATCGTCGGGTCGCGGGGCCGCGGCTCGCAACTCCGGCGGGGGGCAGAACTCGCGACCGGCGAGTGGTTGCTGTTCCTTCACGCCGACACGCGGCTGGACGCCGGCTGGAGCGCGGCCGCCGGGCGGTTCGCGATCGACGCCGGCGACAACCGAGCCGCGGCGTTCGCCTTTGCGCTGGACGATGACGCGCCTGCCGCCCGGAGGCTGGAGCGCATGGTGCGCTGGCGCGGCCGGCTGCTTGCCTTGCCCTACGGTGATCAGGGGCTGCTGATTTCGCGAGCGCTCTACGATCGCCTTGGCGGCTACGCCGATGCGCCCCTGATGGAGGACGTCGACCTCGTTCGCCGCATCGGCCGGCGTCGGCTGACGATCTTGCCCGTCCGCGCGGTGACGAGCGCCGCGCGCTACCGCCGGGACGGCTATCTCCGCCGCATGGTGCGGAACGCCCTCTGTCTCACGCTCTATCTCGGCGGGGTGTCGCCTGCGCGGATAGCGAGGCTCTATGGCTGAGCGCCGTCCGAGTCCGACGCTGTTCGTGATGGTGAAGGCGCCGGTCGCGGGCCGTGTGAAAACCCGGCTCGCGCGCACCATCGGCGCGCCGGAAGCGCTGCGCTTCTACCGCACGGCGACGGCGGCGCTGCTCCGGCGGGTCGGCCGGGACCCGCGTTGGCGCACGGTCCTGGCGGTCGCCCCCGACGTCGCGGCGGGGCATCGGTTCTGGCCGGCGGACATCGCGCGCATCGGGCAGGGGTCCGGCGACCTCGGCGCCCGGATGCAGCGGCTGATCGATCTCAACCGAAGCGCTCCGACCGTTATCGTCGGGTCCGACATTCCCGGCGTCCGGCGCAGCCATGTCGCGCAGGCGTTCCGGGCCCTGGGGACGCACGAGATCGTGTTCGGTCCGGCGGACGACGGCGGCTACTGGCTGATCGGCGCGCGCGGACGACCGCGTGTTCCGCGCCTGTTCGGAAACGTCCGGTGGTCGACGGAGCACGCCCTCGCCGACACGCGCGCGAACGCAGGAGACTCCGTGGGATTTCTGGAACGGCTCTCGGACGTCGACGAAGAGGTCGATTGGCGCGCGTGGCGTCGCGGGTAATATCGGAGCGTCCGAGGGCTTACGATATTGCACGCTCAAAGAATGAGTTTTGCGGAGGCGCCGGATCCATCCGCGAAAATTCCAGTTACCATTGCGCTCATACACGTCAAAGGAGCCTGAACGATGAACGCTTTGTCCGCCTGGGAACCTCGCGTCCTCAGCATCCTCCGCATCATGACCGGCCTGCTGTTTCTGGCGCACGGCACGATGAAGCACCTCGGCTTCCCCGCGTCCGCGCAGCTGCCGGCCGCGGGGTCGATGCCCTGGATCGCCGGCTGGTTCGAGCTCATAGGCGGCGCATTGATCGTTATCGGCCTGTTCACCCGACCGACCGCCTTCGTTCTCTCGGGCGTGATGGCCTTCGCCTACTTCCTGGCGCATGCGCCGAAGAGCTTCTTCCCCGTCCTCAACGGCGGCGACGCGGCGATCCTCTACTCCTTCGTGTTCCTGTACTTCGTGTTCGCGGGCGCAGGTGTCTGGAGCGTGGACGCGATGCGGTCGAAGTCCTCGCGGATCTGACGTCACTCGACGGCGGCGACCGCAATGTTGTCGATCAGCCGGACGCCGCCGATCCGCGCCGCGGCCAGCAGCCGCCGCGGCTTGCCCGGCCGCGTCGAGGCCGAGAGCGTCTCGGCGTCGCGGAGCTCGACGTAGTCGATCGTGAAGCCGGCGGCCTCGATCGCCCGGCGCGCGGAGATCAGGGCGGCGTCCGCCGGGGCGCCGTCCTCGATCGCCTCTCCCGCCGCGGCGAGCGCTGCGGACAGCGCGGTCGCCCGCCTGCGATCCTCCTTGCCGAGGTAGAGGTTGCGCGAGGACATCGCGAGGCCGTCCGGCTCCCGCATGGTCGCGCCCGCGACGATTTCGGTCGGCAAAGCGAGATCGCGGGTTAACGTCCGGATAACGGCGAGTTGCTGAAAGTCCTTTTCGCCGAAGATCGCGACGTCCGGCGCGCACTGGATCAGCAGCTTCGTCACGACGGTCGCGACGCCGGCGAAGAAATGCGGGCGCGCGTCGCTCTCAAGGCCGGCCGAGGGCCCGCCGACCGTCACCACGGTGGCCTCGCCCTCCGGATACATCTCGCCCGCCTCCGGCGCGAAGACCAGGTCGACGCCGGCCGCGGCGAGCTTCTCGAGGTCGCCGTCGAAATCGCGGGGGTAGGTGGCGAGGTCCTCGGTCGGGGCGAACTGCTTCGGGTTCACGAAGATCGACGTCACGACCCGCTCGGCGCGGGCGTGGCCGATCTGCACGAGCGAGATGTGCCCCGCATGAAGCGCGCCCATGGTCGGGACCAGCGCGATCCGTTCGCCGGCCTGCCGCCAGGGCTTCAGATGCGCGCGCAGATCGGCGACGGTGGTGACGACGGCGGGTCGGGACATCGGGCTCCTCGCGGGCTTCTCCGGGTCTCAGGCCCGGTTCGCGGGGAGCGGGTTAGCAGGATGCGGCGCGGCGCGCCACGGCGCCTGCGCGATGGCGGTGCGCGGCCCGGTCATGCTTTGGTGGCGCCGGGCGACGCGGGCGCCGCAGCTATGGAAGTCGTGAGTCGATGATCTGGGTTCTTGTGGGAGCGATGGCGCTCGCCGCGCTCGTGGCGCTCGGCCGCCTGTTCGTCGCGGCCGACGTGCAGCGCCTTCGGAAGACGCTGCGGTTTCTCGCCGGGGCCGCCTGGGCGATCGGCTTCGCCATGACGGTGTCCGGCAAGCCCGTGCTCGGCCTGACGCTGCTCGGACTCGGCGCCGTCGGGCTTGGCGCCGTCGCGCTGCCCGGCGCCCGCCGTCGCTCAGCCGCGTCCGAAGGTGATCGTCACCGCGGGGCGGCCGGCGGGAGTGAGGGCGCTCAGCGCGACGCGGACGGGCGGCGCGGCGGGGGAGGGTTCCGTCGGTCGGGCGTAATGACGGAACAGGAGGCGTATCAGATCCTTGGCCTGCAGCCGGGGGCGCGGGCGGAAGAAATCGTCCGTGCGCATCGGGCGCTGATGAAGAAAATCCATCCCGACCAGGGGGGGACGACGGAGCTCGCCGCCCGCGTCAACGCCGCGAAGGATATGCTGATGGGGCCGCGACATCGCTGACCTCCCCGCTCAGTTCTTGACAGCGAAGCAGCTGACGGAGCTGCGCTTGAGAGCCTTGCAGGCGGCGCCGGCGGAGCGTTCGTTGAAGCCGGCGAACCGCGCCCGGTAATAGGTGGTGTCGCCCTTTGCGTAGACCTCGGTGAACGGCTCGGCCGAGGACAGCACGCGGCCGCCCTTGGACTTGGCGTCCGACAGTAGGGCCTGGGCGGAGTCCGGGGCCGTGGTCGCGCCGATCTGGATGAACCAGCCCTTGCGCAGCGGCTGCCGCTCGGCGGTCGGGGCGACCTGCGGAGCGCCTTCGATGTCGTTGGAGGCGGAAGCGACGCGGACGGGGCGCGGGGAGGGCGTCGGGAGCGCGGACGCCTCGGTCTCGGCGTAGGCGCTCGCTTCCTGCGGGAGGTCGCGGTTGCGCACGACGCTGCCGGTGGTGGCGGGGGCGCCGACGACCCAGCGCAGGGTCTGCGGCGTGGTGGTGGCGCCGGCCGAGCTGGCGACCACCGGCTCCGCATCGGCGGCGACGACGCGTTCCGTCTGCACGATGCGGGCGGCTGAGGGCGTCGTGGTGGCGGCGACGGCCGCGACGCGCGGCGCAGGCGCGGCGGCGGGAATGGCGGGCGCGGCGACAGGCACGGGCACCGGCGCCGGGGTGGCCTCGACGGCCGGGGCCGGGATCGGCATCGGGATGGCGGCGATGACAGCCGGCCGCGTGCGGGCGGGGGCGCGCTCGCCGACTTCGGCGACAAGCGGCGCAGTGCGCGAACCGGGGGCCGCCTTCGGCATGTTGAGCGCGATCAGCTCGCGCATGTGGGCGTCGCGGGAGGCGCCGGAGCGTCCGCCCATCACGACCGCCACGATCGAGCGACCGTTGCTCTTCACCGAGGACAGCAGGTTGAAGCCGGAGGCGTTGGTGTAGCCGGTCTTGATGCCGTCCACGCCCTCGACGCGTCCGAGAAGCTGATTGTGGTTCGGCATCGAACGGCCGGCGAAATTGAACACCCGCGTTCCGAAGTAGCCGTAATAGCGCGGGAACCGATCCTGGATCGCGCGGCCCAGGGTGACAAGGTCGCGGGCGGTGGTCACGTGCGAGGGGTTCGGCAGGCCGGAGGCGTTGCGGAAGGTGCTCCGGCTCATGCCCAGCGCGCGCGCCTTGCGGGTCATCCGTTCCGCGAACGCCGCCTCCGAACCTTCGAGGTTCTCCGCGAAGGCGCAGGCGACGTCGTTCGCCGACTTGGTGACGAGGGCCTTGATGCCGTCCTCGACGCGCACGGCGCCGCCGGTGCGGACGCCGAGCTTGGTCGGGGGCATCATGGAGCAGCGGGACGACATGGTGATGCGCCCGTCGAGCTCGATCCGCCCGCGCTCGAGATCCTCGAACACGAGGTAGAGCGTCATGACCTTGGTGATGGAGGCGGGAAAGCGCAGCGAGTCCGAGTTCTTTTCGAACAGCGTGCGGCCGGTTTTGGCGTCCACGACCAGCGCGGCGTAGTTGGCCCGCGCGGAGATCGACTGGGCGATGGCGGGACGGGAGGACGTGGCCCGCACCTTCCGCTTCGATCGCGCGTCGGCGTCCGCGACGCCGGCGAAGGTGGCTCCCGCGAAAACCGTCGCGGCAAGAAGTCCGGTGACGATGCGGCCGCCACGGCCGGTTACGCAACTCGCAATCATAACGCCCTGTCCTCGTCGTCTCCGGCCGATGGTCGGAAGTCGCCGCACCTACCGCGCGGCGCTCGGAGCGTCACAAAGCCCGGCCGCAAGGGCGGCGCGTCTTCGCAAGCGTCTTCCGAGAGGCGCCGGACGAATCCAGGCCTGCGCGGCGCACCGTCCTCTGAACGGCACAGTCAACGACGCTAAGCAGACGCGGTTACGGGAGGGTTAAATCGATTGATAATTGTGCATCGCAAACATGTTCGTTGACAAAAATGTTGCAGTGCATATATCTCCGTCACGGCTTGTGGGGCTGACCCTGCCGCCGAGGGAGGCCCCAGGGGCCGATCGATTGCTGAACGGAGACGGGCGCGCTCGCCCGGAGGGAGCAACCACAATGAACGCCAATTTTGACGACGTGCAGAAGATTAGCAAAGAAAACGTTGATGTCGCGCTCAAGAGCTTCGGCGCTGTGAGCAAGGGTTTCCAGGCCATTGCGGTCGAGGTCGCCGACTACTCCAAGAAGTCGTTCGAGGACAGCACCGGTTTCGTCGAGAAGTTTTTCGGCGTGAAGACGCTGGACAAGGCGATCGAGCTGCAGACCGACTACGTAAAGTCCAGCTATGAGACCTACGTCTCGCGGATGACGAAGATCGGCGAGCTCTACGCCGACCTCGCGAAGGAAAGCTACAAGCCGATCGAGACCGCGATCTCCAAGGCCAAGTGACTGGCGTGATGCGTTGGCGGCGGGCGTAACGTCGCAGCCGCCGCGTCACAAGAGTCGACAGTCCGTGGGGCTCGCGCCCCCGGCATGATCCATCCGCATGAAAGCCCGGCTCGCGCCGGGCTTTTTTTTGGCCGCGGCGTTCATACCTGACGACAGGTCGGGTCGGCGTCCGATCTGGCGCACCCGGAAAATTGGGTTAGGATCGACGAAGCGGCCCGGCGCCGCGCCGCGCGGCGCGCCGGACGCAAGCGACGAGCCGAAGGCGAAACGGCGGTGAAATGAACGACGGCGCGACGACGCTTCTCTCTTCTGTCCGCGCAGATCTGGACGGACATGACGGCCCTTGGGCCGCGAACGGGCCGCGGCGGCCTGACGACGGCGGCCCTGGCGCCGCGGTCGTCACCAAGACGCGGCCGAAGACCAAGCGCCCGAGCCTTTATCGCGTGCTGATCTTGAACGACGACTACACCCCGATGGAGTTCGTCGTTCATGTGCTGGAGCAGTTCTTTTCGAAAGACCGTGAAGCGGCGACGCGCATCA
Source organism: Methylopila capsulata (assembly GCF_016907975.1). GTDB lineage: Bacteria > Pseudomonadota > Alphaproteobacteria > Rhizobiales > Methylopilaceae > Methylopila > Methylopila capsulata. The sequence continues at coordinate 560,038 of NZ_JAFBCY010000001.1, read as the reverse complement.
TGTTGCACGTCCATAATCACGGCGCGGGGGAGTGCGGCGTCTACACCTATGAGGTGGCCGAAACCAAAGTGACGCAGGTGATGGATTTTGCGCGAAAGCATCAGCATCCTCTGCAGTGCGTCATGGAAAAGAAGTGAGGTGATCCGTTGCCGTCTTTCTCGCGCAGCCTCGAACAGTCCCTCCACCGGGCGCTCGCCTTCGCCAATGAGCGCCATCACGAATATGCGACGCTGGAGCACCTCCTGCTGTCGCTCGTCGACGACCAGGACGCCGCTGCGGTCATGCGGGCCTGCAACGTCGACCTCGAGATCCTGCGCCGCAACCTTGTGGAGTATGTGGACGCCGAACTCGACAATCTCGTCGGCGACACCTCCGAGGACTCCAAGCCCACGGCCGGTTTCCAGCGCGTCATCCAGCGCGCGGTGATCCACGTCACCTCGTCGGGACGCGAGGAGGTGACGGGCGCGAACGTGCTCGTCGCGATCTTCGCGGAGCGCGAGAGCCACGCCGCGTTCTTCCTGCAGGAGCAGGACATGACGCGCTACGACGCGGTCAACTACATCAGCCACGGCATCGCGAAGCGGCCGGGCCTCAGCGAGGCGCGCCCCGTGCGCGGCTCCGAGGAGGAGGCGTCCGGGCCGGGCGAAGAGCAGGGCGGTCAGAAGAAAAAGGCCGACGCGCTCGACGCTTATTGCGTGAACCTCAACAAGAAGGCGCGCGAGGGCAAGGTCGACCCGCTGATCGGCCGCGACGCCGAGGTGACGCGGACCATCCAGATCCTCTGCCGCCGCACCAAAAACAATCCGCTGCTGGTGGGCGACCCCGGCGTCGGCAAGACGGCGATCGCGGAAGGCCTCGCGCTGCGGATCGTGCGCGACGAGGTGCCCGAGGTCCTGCAGGACGCGACGGTGTTCTCGCTCGACATGGGGGCGCTGCTCGCCGGCACCCGCTACCGCGGCGACTTCGAGGAGCGGCTGAAGCAGGTCGTGAAGGAGCTCGAGCAGACGCCCGGCGCGATCCTGTTCATCGACGAGATCCACACGGTCATCGGCGCCGGCGCGACGTCGGGCGGGGCGATGGACGCCTCCAACCTGCTGAAGCCGGCGCTCGCCTCCGGCACCCTACGCTGCGTGGGCTCGACCACCTACAAGGAGTACCGCCAGTACTTCGAGAAGGACCGGGCGCTCGTCCGCCGCTTCCAGAAGATCGACGTGGCCGAGCCGTCGATCCCGGACACGATCGAGATCCTCAAGGGTCTCAAGCCCTACTACGAGACCTTCCACCAGGTCCGCTACACCAACGAGGCGATCAAGGCCGCGGTGGAGCTGTCGGCCCGCTACATCAACGACCGCAAGCTGCCGGACAAGGCGATCGACGTGATCGACGAGACCGGCGCGAGCCAGATGATCCTGCCGGAGGCCAAGCGCCGGAAGACGATCGGCGTGAAGGAGATCGAGACCACGATCGCCACCATGGCGCGCATTCCGCCGAAGTCCGTCTCCAAGGACGACGCCGAGGTGCTGCGCGGACTGACCACCAGCCTCAAGCGGGTGGTCTACGGCCAGGACGCCGCGATCGAGGCGCTGTCCTCGACGATCAAGCTCGCGCGCGCCGGTCTCAGGGACCCGGAGAAGCCGATCGGCTGCTACCTGTTCTCGGGGCCGACGGGCGTCGGCAAGACCGAGGTCGCGAAGCAGCTCGCGTCGCTGCTCGGCGTGCGGCTGCTGCGCTTCGACATGTCGGAGTACATGGAGCGGCACACCGTCAGCCGCCTGATCGGCGCGCCTCCCGGCTATGTCGGCTTCGACCAGGGCGGCCTGCTGACCGACGGCATCGACCAGACGCCTCACTGCGTGCTGCTGCTGGACGAGATCGAGAAGGCCCACCCCGACCTGTTCAACATCCTGCTGCAGGTGATGGACCACGGGAAGCTGACCGACCACAACGGCAAGCAGGTCGATTTCCGCAACGTCATCCTGATCATGACGACCAACGCGGGCGCGTCCGATCTCGCGAAGGAGCCGATCGGGTTCGGCCGGCCGAAGCGCTCGGGCGAGGACACGGAGGCGATCAACCGCCTGTTCGCCCCGGAGTTCCGCAACCGGCTCGACTCGATCATCGCCTTCGGCAACCTGCCGATGGAGGTGGTGCGCCACGTCGTCGAGAAGTTCGTGCTTCAGCTCGAGGCGCAGCTCGCCGACCGCAACATCACGATCGAGCTGACGCCGGAGGCGACGGACTGGCTGGCCGAGCGCGGCTACGACCCGCAGATGGGCGCGCGTCCGCTGGCGCGGCTGATCCAGGAGACGATCAAGACGCCGCTCGCCGAGGAGGTTCTGTTCGGCAAGCTGAAGGGCGGCGGCGCCGTCCGCGTGGTGCTGGGGACGAAGGAGGGCGGCGAGACCGGCCTCGCCTTCGAGTTCCCCGACGGGCCGGTGACGCCGAAGCCAGAGTCGATCGCCCGCGAGGAGGAGCCCGGCCCGAAGGCGCCGCGCAAGCGCCGGACGGCCGACGGCGAGGGCAAGGCTCCCGCCGCCAAGACCCCGCCTCTCGTGCGGACCTGATACCCGCGGATGGCGCGCCAAAGCGTCGCGGAGCGTGCTAGAAGCGGCCGCGGATCGAAAGGTCCGCGGCCGCTTCGTTTCTGCGACGGCGCGGCCCTCCCCAGTTCAGAGCCTTGCCGATGCCCCTTGCGCCTGACGTTTTCCTCAGCCCCGGACGCTCCGGCGCCTGGGCGCGCCCCGCGTGAGCGCCGAAGGCGATCTCGACGTCGTCGACAGTGCGGGCCGCAGCGATCTCGACTGGGCGCTGAAGGGCGCGGTCGCGGCGGTGAACACGCCCGGCGTCGTGCTGTTCCTCAGCTTTCTCGGCTTCGGCGCGATGACGCACGACTTCGGCTGGCCGCTCTGGATCGCGGTGCTGTCGACGGCGCTGATCTGGGCCGCGCCGGCGCAGGTCGTGCTCGCCGGCGCGCTCGCGAACGGGGCGGGGCTCCTGGGCGCCGCGCTCGCGGTCACCGTCTCCGGCGTGCGCCTGCTGCCGATGGTCGTCGCGCTGCTGCCGGTGCTCAGGAGCGAGCGCACCTCCCTCGGCGCCCGGCTGCTCGCGGCGCACTACGTCGCCGTCACGGCCTGGTTCGAGGGCCTCAGGCTGACGCCGACCCTTCCGCGCACCGCGCGGATGCCGTTCTTCTTCGGGCTGGCGAACGCGCTCGTGCTCGGCTCGTCGATCACGACCGCGATCGGCCACGCCGCCGCGGGCGTGCTGCCGAGCGCGCTCTCGATCGGCCTGCTCGGCCTGACCCCGCTCTACTTCCTGCTGTCGCTGGAGCGCGGCGCGAAGTCGCTGGGCGAGCGGGTGGCGCTCGGGCTTGGGCTGGCGCTCGCGCCTGTGATCGGCCTCGTCGCGCCGGCGTCCGACATCCTGTGGACCGGCGTGATCGGGGGCACCGCGGGCTTCCTTGTCCAGCGCGTCGCCGACAAGAGGCGGCGGCCGTGAGCCCGGCGCTCGATCCCGGCTACCTGCTGCTCGCCGTCGTGCTCTCGTTCGTCGGCAACGACCTGTGGCGCGTCCTGGGCGTCGTGCTCTCGGCGCGGCTCGACGAGGACAGCGGCCTGTTCGCCTGGGTGCGGATGGTCGCGACCGCGCTCGTCGCGGGGCTGGTCGCCAAGCTCATTCTGGCCCCCGCCGGCGGCCTGGCGCTCGCGCCGCTGTGGCTGCGCCTCGCGGCGGTCGGGTGCGGGCTCGCCGCCTACGGCGTTTCCCGCCGCTCGCTCACCCTGGGCGTCGCGGTGGGCGAAGCCGCCCTGATCGCAGGCGTCGCCGCGCTCGGCATCTGAGCGCGGCGGAAGGTTTCAGCCCTCGAGCGCGGCGCGGATGCGCTCGGCGTGGGCGGCGAGCACCTCGGGCTTCTCCATCTGGCCGGTGTGCGGCTTCAGCGGAATGTCGGTCCAGCGCGGCAGGATATGGACATGGGTGTGGAACACCACCTGTCCGCCGGCGGTCTCGTTAAACTGCTGGATGGTGACGCCCTCGGCGCCCAGCCCCGCCTTCACGCCCAGCGCGACCTTCTGCACGGCGGCGAACAGCGGGCCGAGATCGGCCGCGTCCATCTCCAGCACATTGCGCGACGGCGCCTTGGGGATCACCAGCACATGGCCGTCCGCGCGGGGCATGACGTCCATGATCGCGATCGTGGCGTCGTCCTCGTAGACCTTCTGGGACGGCATCTCGTCCCTGAGGATCTTCGCGAAGACGTTATCCGGATCGTAGTCAGCCATGCCGGTTCTCCGTGTGATCAGCGCCGGCACAGGATCGCAGCCCGGAGGCGAGGTCAAGCCGAGGACGCGTCCCCGCGACGGAAGGGCGCTTGTTCGGCCAGATCCTCCTGCATCGCCATGACGGCGGCCCGCTCGCGCACGAGGTACTCCGCGACCGCGCGCTGCAGTCCCCGGTCGGCGAAGGCGTGGGCGGAATAGGTCGTCACCGGGCGATAGCCGCGGGCGAGCTTGTGCTCGCCCTGCGCGCCGGCCTCGACGCGCGAGAGCCCCATGGCGATCGCGGCGTCGATCGCCTGATGGTAGCAGAGCTCGAAGTGCAGGAACGGCCGCTCTTCGAGCGCGCCCCAGTAGCGCCCGTAGAGCGCGTCGCCGCCGATGAAGTTGAGCGCGCCGGCGATCGGCCGCCCGTCGACCTCGGCCAGCACCAGCAGGATCTTCTCCGGCATGGCCTGGCCGACAAGGCTGAAGAAGCGGCGGTTGAGATAGGGCCGGCCCCATTTGCGGGACCCCGTGTCGATGTAGAAGGCAAAGAAGGCGTCCCAGTGCGCCTCCGTGAGATCCGCGCCGGTGACGTGCCGCACCACGACGCCGTCGGCCAGCGCGTCCCGGCGCTCGCGCTTCAGCTGCTTGCGCTTGCGGGAGGCGAGGTCGCCGAGGAAGTCGTCGTAGGAGACGTAGCCCTCGTTCCGCCAATGGAACTGCTTGTCGACCCGGGGAAGAAAACCCTCCGCGACGAGACCGGCTTGCTCCTCCGGAGTCGTGAAGGTGACGTGGATCGAAGAGGCCTCCGTCTGGCGCATCAGTCCGCGCAGCGCCGCCGCGAGGCCCGCCCGCGCCATCGCGGGATCGCGCCCCGGCGCCGGCATGAGCCGCGGCCCGGTGGCGGGGGTGAAGGGAACCGAGATCTGCAGCTTGGGATAATAGCTGCCGCCCGCCCGTTCGTAGGCGTCGGCGAAGGCGTGGTCGAAGACGTACTCGCCCTGGCTGTCGCTCTTCAGGTAGCAGGGCGCGAGGCCCGCCACCCCGTCGCCGTCCTCCAGCACCACATGGGCCGGCGCCCAGCCGGAGCGGTCGCCGACCGAGCCGGACTCCTCGAGCGCCTTCAGGAAGCGGTGGTCGACGAACGGATTGTAGGGGCCGCTCGCCAACGCCGCGGCGTTCCAGAGCGCGGGGTCGATCTCGTCGATGCGCGTGGCGACGCGCGCGCTGAGGGTCGTGTCCATCGGCATCGGGGAGGCTCCGTCTTGGACGAAGCTAGGCCGGCGAGCCGCCCGTTCCAAGGGTGCGGTCCGGCACAAAGCCCTCGAACACCATCTGGTCAGCCCCGAGCGCCGCGCGGGCCTGGTCCTCGGGCGTGCGCACCGTCCAGGCCATCACCGGCACGCCGGAGCTGCGGGAGAGCCGCACTGACCGCCGCGTCAGGTCGCGCACGTTCCACGAGACGAAGTCGGGCCGGGTCGCGCGCCAGTGCAGCATGTTCCGGGCGACGAAGCGCTGCGCGCCCGACAGGTGCGCCCAGCCGGCGTCGGCCGCATCGAAGGCGTCGCCCACGACGCCGCGCGGGGTGCGCGGCGCGAGGCTCCGCAGCAGCACGAGCACGCGTGGATCGAACGACTTCGCCGCCACCGGCCCGCCGCGCTCCGACAGCAGCTCGGCCACCCGGCGCGCCAGCCGGGTGTCGCCGCCGCGCGAGGCCTTGACCTCGACCACCAGCGGAACCTTGCCGTCGACCAGATCGAGGCAGTCCGCCAGCGTCCAGATGCGGTCCGCGCCGCCGCCGACGTTCAGCGTCACGAGGTCGCGGAGCGGCCGGTCGGCCACGAGGCCGGCGGCCTCCGTCAACCGGTCGAGCTTGGAGTCGTGAAACACCACCGCCTCGCCGTCCGCGGTCACCTGGACGTCGATCTCGACGCCGAAGCCATGGTCGATCGCGGCCTGGACCGCGCTCGACGTGTTCTCGATCACCCCGGCCGCCCTGTCGTGCAGACCGCGATGGGCGATCGGCCGGGCGACCAGCCAGGAAAGCCGCGACGCCACGGGCGGCCGCTCAGGCGATTTCGATGATCGCTTCGACCTCGACGGCCGCGCCGAACGGCAGCGCGGCGACGCCGACGGCGGAGCGGGCGTGGCGGCCCTTGTCGCCCAGCGCCGCGACCATGAAGTCCGAGGCGCCGTTGACGACCTTCGGCTGGTCGCCGAAGTCCGCCGTGGAGGCGACGAAGCCGACGAGCTTCACCACGCGGACCACGCGGTCGAGATCGCCCAGCACGGCGCGGGCCTGGGCCAGGATGTTGATCGCGCAGAGCTTCGCGGCCTCCTGGGCGTCTTCGATCGAGACGCCGGCGCCGAGCGTGCCCTTCAGGGTGAGGCCGTTCGCGTCGATCGGAAGCTGGCCGGAGACGTAGAGGTAGGAGCCGGACAGGACCGCGGGCACGTAGTTCGCCGCGGGCGGATTGGGCGAGGGGAGCGTGACGCCGAGTTCGGCGAGCTTGGCTTCGATCTGTCCGGCCATGGGGCGAAATCTCCGTATTCAGGCGAGGTTCGCGCCGGTGTGGCCCAAGGCGCGCCGCGCTGCAAGCGGACATAAGACCCATTTCCGCCACGCTGGCCCGCGATGACGATGATGGCGGCGCATATCGCGAACCTCCCGTTGCGTTCGCGCCGCGGCGCCGCATGATGACGATGACTTATCGAGCGAGGCTGTCCTCACGTGATCCACCCCATCCGCCCCGTGATTCTCGCCGCCGCCGCCGCTGCGACCTTCGCGACCGCCGCGCCGGCCCGAGCCGAACCGACGCTCGCGCCCCATCGGGCGGTCTACGAGCTGAAGCTGCGCGAGACCCGAGGCTCCTCCAGCGTCGACCAGATCCGCGGCCGGATCGTCTACGAGTTCACCGGCGCCCCGTGCGAGGGCTACGCGCTGTCGTTCCGGCAGGTGACCGAGATCGGCAACAGCGAAGGGGAGACCAACGTCTCCGACCTGCGCTCCGCCACCTGGGAGGACGGGGCGGCCAAGAGCTTCCGCTTCACGGCCCAGAACTATCTCAACCAGCAGCTCGAGAAGGACACCGACGGGCGCGCCGAGCGCGGCGCCGACGCGGTCAAGGTGACGATCTCGAAGCCCGAGAAATCCGACAAGGGCTTCGGCGAGGAGACGCTGTTCCCGACCGAGCACCTGCGCAAGATCCTCGAGGCGGCCGAACGCGGCGACAAGCTGCTGTCGGCCGCGGTCTACGACGGCTCCGAAGACGGCGACAAGGTCTACGACACGCTGACCGTGATCGGAAAGCCGGAGACGGCGGAGCCCGCGAACCTTGAGGCCGCCGCCAAGACGCCGGAGCTGGCGAAGGCGACGCGCTGGCCGGTGTCGGTGAGCTACTTCGAGCGCGGCAAGGCGCCCGACCGCGACAAGAAGGACAGCGGCGGCGAGCAGACGCCGATCTACGCTATGAGCTTCGACCTCTACGACAACGGCGTCAGCCGGGCGATGAAGATCGATTACGGCGACTTCGTCCTCGACGGCGAGCTCAAGGAGTTGAAGTTCCTGAAGGCGACAGTCTGCAAGTAGGAAACGCTGCGGGGACCCGAGCGCTTGCCCTTCGCGTCCCGGCTCAAGGCCGGGACGCGAGCGTGGGATTCATCCTCGCGGCGGGCGCTTGGCGAAGGCGCGTTCGACCGATTCGCGGCCGAAGCGCGCGCGCAGGCTCGCGACCGCGGCCTCGACCGCCGCGAGCTTCTCCGTGCGGTCGTCGACGAGATCGCGCGGGTCGGCCAGCGCTTCCGGCGCGAGCTCCGACACCGCGACGCCGATCAGACGGAACGCCGTGCCGTCGGCCTCGCGCGTCAGAAGCGCTTGGGCCGTCTCGAAGATGCGGCCGGCGAGCCGCGTCGGGGCGGGCAGGGCGTGGGCGCGGGTGCGCAGCCGAAAGTCGGCGGTCTTGAGCTTCAAGGTCACGGTCTGCCCGGCGATGCCGTCCGCGCGCAGGCGGTCGGCCACCTTCTCGCTCAGGCGGAAGAGGTGAGGCGTGAGGTCGTCGAGCCGCGCGACGTCGCTGTCGAAGGTCGTCTCCGCGCCGACGCTCTTGCGCTCGCGGTCCGGGGAGACCTTGCGGTCGTCGCGGCCGAAGGCGAGGCGCGAGAGGCGCAGGCCGCCGTCGCCGTAGCGGCGCGCGAGGTCCCGCGGCTCCGCGCGCTGCAGATCGCCGATCGTGCGCAGGCCGTCGCGCGTCAGCGTCTCGGCGAAGGCCGGGCCGACGCCCCAGAGGAAGCTCACCGGCCGCGGCGCGAGGAAGGCCGGCGCCTCGTCGATCGAGAGCGTCGCGAAGCCGCGCGGCTTGTCGAGGTCGGAGGCGATCTTGGCGAGGAACTTGTTGGAGGCTAGCCCCACCGACACCGAGATTCCGACGTCGCGCTCCACCTCCCGCGCGAAGCGCGCCAGCACGAGCGCCGCGGGAGCGCCGTGCAACGCCTCGGTGCCGGAGAGGTCGAGGAAGGCCTCGTCGATCGACAGCGGCTCGACCAGCGGCGTTAGCGCCAGCATCTTGGCGCGGACTGCGCGGCTGGCCTCGACGTATTTCGCGAAGTTCGGCTTGATGACGACTGCGTCCGGGCAGAGCTTCAGCGCCTTGAACATCGGCATCGCGGACTTCACGCCGCGGATGCGCGCGACGTAGCAAGCGGTTGAGACCACGCCGCGTTTTCCGCCGCCGATGATCACCGGACGGTCGGCGAGGCTGGGGTCGTCGCGCTTCTCCACGGTCGCGAAGAAGGCGTCGCAGTCCACATGCGCGATGGTCATACGCCCAAGATCGGGGTGTCGCGCGATTCGCGGACTGCCGCAGGCGCGGCACCGCGGCGCCGGCCCTGCGAGCGTGAGGCAGTCCCGGCAGAAGGCGAAGGCGGCGGGAGGCGCGCCCATCGGTTTGGTCCTCAGGTCGATCGATCGTAGCCTACGCCGCCGAGGGCCGCGCGGGCGCGGGACACGCGCTCGGGCGGGACGCCGTGCGACTCGGCGAAGGCCACGAGCAGCGTCTCGTCGGCGAGCACGTAGTCGAGCACGGCAGGCAGGAAGCCGGGATCGGCCGCGGCGGCGCGCACGTCGCTCGGATCGAGGCCCGACAGCGCGAGGAACCGGCCGAGGCGCTCGGGGTCGGACGCAAGAAAGCCGAGCGCCGCGGCCGCGAGGTCGAGCGCGGCGTCCGCCGTCGGGTGCTGAGGCTGTTTCATGCTGAGCGTTCGCGTTTTCTCAAGGAATCTTCGGTAGCATTTTGCGAAATATGAAGAGGTCGCCGCCGTTTCGCGAGAACATCGTTCCGCCCGAAACGACAGCCGGCCCGGACGGCGTCGAACCCGCGCAATGTCGCGCGGGCGGGGAGTACAGGGGCACCATGCCGAAGACCGTCCTGATCGTGGAGGACAACGAGCTCAATATGAAGCTCTTCCACGATCTTCTCGAAGCGCACGGCTACGCGACGCTCGAGACCCGCAACGGAATCGAGGCGCTCGAACTGGCGCGCGAGCACCATCCCGACCTCATCCTCATGGACATCCAGCTGCCGGAGGTCTCGGGCCTCGACGTGACGCGCTGGCTGAAGGAGGACGAGCGCACGCGGGCGATCCCCGTGATCGCGGTCACCGCCTTCGCCATGAAGGGCGACGAGGAGCGCATCCGCGGCGGCGGCTGCGAGGCCTATCTGTCGAAGCCGATCTCCGTCGCGAAGTTCCTCGAGACCGTCCGCCATTACCTCGGCGATTCCTAAGGAGCCTGAGGTCGTGACCGCTCGGATCCTCGTCGTCGACGACGTGCCTGCAAACCTGAAGCTGCTCTCGGCGCGCCTGACCGCCGAGTACTTCGAGGTGATGACCGCCACGAACGGGACCGAGGCGCTGGAGATCTGCGCGCGGGCGCAGTGCGACGTCGTGCTGCTCGACGTCGTCATGCCGGGCCTCGACGGCTTCGAGGTCTGCCGCCGGCTCAAGGCCGACCCGAAGACGCACCACATCCCCGTGGTCATGGTGACGGCGCTCGACCAGCCGGCGGACCGGGTCCGCGGCCTCGAGGCCGGCGCCGACGATTTCCTGACGAAGCCTGTGGCCGACGTCGCGCTGCTCGCGCGGATCCGCTCGCTGGCGCGGCTCAAGATGCTCGGAGACGAGCTCCGCCTGCGCGCCCAGACGACCCGCGAGATCGGGATGACCGACGCGCTGGTCGAGGCCATGGCGGACGACGGCCTCCACGGCCGCGTGCTGCTCGTCGACGACCGCGACGTCTCGCAGTCCCGCATCGCCGCGGCCCTCGCGACCGGGCAGTCGGTCTCGTCGGAGCCCTCGCCGTACGAGGCGCTGTTCCGGGCGGCGGAGGGCGAGTTCGACCTGATGATCGTCGCGCTGGAGCTGCGCGACTTCGACGCGCTGAGGCTCTGCGCGCAGGTCCGCTCGCTGGAGCGCACCCGCATGTTGCCGATCCTGCTGGTCGCCGACCACGACCAGACGGCCCGGGTGATCCGCGGGCTCGAGGTCGGCGTGAACGACTATCTGCTGCGCCCGCTCGACGCCAACGAGCTCGTGGCGCGCGTGCGCACCCAGATCCGCCGCAAGCGCTACAACGAGCGCCTGCGCTCGAACCTGCTGGAGAGCATGGCGCTCGCCATCACCGACGGCCTGACGGGCCTGCACAACCGGCGCTACATGGAGATGCATCTCCAGAGCCTGCTCGATCAGGCGACCGCCCGCGACCGGCCGCTGTCGGCGCTGGTCGTGGACATCGACTTCTTCAAGCGGGTGAACGACACCCACGGCCACGACGCCGGCGACGAGGTGCTGCGCGAGTTCGCGGCGCGCCTCAAGGCCAGCGTCCGCGGCATCGATCTCGCCTGCCGTCTCGGCGGCGAGGAGTTCGTCGTGGTCATGCCGGAGACCGACGCCAAGGTCGCGCAGCTGGTTGCGGAGCGCATCCGGCGCCGCATGGCGGGCGACCCGTTCCGGATCGCGCGGGGCGCGCGCACGATCGACGTCACCGCCTCGATCGGCGTCGCGAGCTTCGACGTCGCGGTCGACGACGCGGCGTCGCTGCTGAAGCGGGCCGACGTCGCGCTCTACCGGGCGAAGAGCGAAGGCCGCAACCGCGTGGCCGCCGACGCGGCCTGAGGCTGTCCAGGCGGCCCGGGTCTGCTAACGATCGCGCATGGATCTGATCCGGCTCTTCACCCGACTCGCGCTCATGGCGCGCCGTCGCCAATCGACCCAGCGCCTCATCATGATCGGCGTCGTGCTCGCGCTCTGTCTCGCGGTCGCGGGCCTGCAGTGGCTCGGCCTCGCGCCCGACTGGATGACCGCCACGCGCCCCGGTCGGCTGCTGCACGGGCTCTGAAACGCAAAAGGCGCCCCGGAGGGCGCCTTGTCGCGAAGCCTCGAAGCGGCTTCAGGCCAAGATCACTTGATCTTGGTCTCCTTGAAGTCGACGTGCTTCTTCGCGACCGGATCGTACTTCTTGAGCACCATCTTCTCGGTCTTGGTGCGGGAGTTCTTGCTGGTCACATAGAACACGCCGGTGTCGGCGGTGCTCAGCAGCTTGATCTTGATGTTGGCGGCTTTCGCCATGGCGTTGACCTCGTGCGGGCGGGCGCGCGAAACGCCAGCGTCTGAATGTGAGGGCGCAACCTACTCAGGCGCGGCCTTGTGTCAAGACGGCGCGCGCACGCGCCAGGCCGCGACGAGGGCGAAAACGCCCATCAGCACCGCGATCGCCGCCGGCGCGCCGTAGGGCGGCCACAGGTCGAAGCCGACGCCCAGCACCGGCGGGCCCGCGATCAGACCGAACGAGTACATCACCACGAAGGCCGCGTTGGCGGTCGCGAGGTCCGTGCCCGAGAACCGCGCGCCGAGGTGGGCGAGGGCGACGGTGTAGAGTCCGCACACGACCCCGCCCCAGAGCGCGACCACGGTGTAGAGCAGCGGGGCCGAGGCGCCGGCCAGCGGAATCGCCAGCGCGCCGAAGAAACCGATGACGCCGATCGCGAGCAGCAGCTTGCGGCGGTCCATCCGGTCGCTCAGCAGGCCGAGCGGGATCTGCAGCAGCACGTTGCCGACCTCCATTGCGGTCACCAGCAGGGCGGCGGTGGTGGCCCCGAAGCCCAGCTGGACGCCGTAGAGCGGCAGAAAAGCGAAAGCGCCGGTCTCGACCGCGCCGAAGATGAAGGCCGAGAGCGTGGCGACCGGCGCGAGCGCCAGGAAGAACAGGACGCCCCGGCCCTTCTCGGCGCGCTCCAGCGGCGGGGCGGAGCAGCCCGCGAACAGCAGCGGCCCGGCCGCGACCACGAACAGCCCGGCGCAGGTCAGGTAGGGCGCGAGCGAATCCATGCCGACGCCGGCCAAGATCAAGGGGCCCGCGCCGAGGCCGACCGAGAGCGCGGTGACGTAGACGCCCATCACCAGCCCGCGCGAGCGCGCCGGCGCGAGCGCGTTGATCCAGAACTCCGACAGCACGAACATGATGGCGAGCGACACGCCGAAGGCGAACCGCAGTGGGAACCACGCCCAGAACGGCTGGATGAACGCGAAGCCCAGGATGGCGGCGGCGCCGATGGCGAGAGCCAGGAACAACGTCGGCCGCACGCCGAGCCCCGCGGCGAGTCGTGGAATGAAGGGCGCGACCGCGACCGTCGCGACGCCGCCCATGGCGGTGTTCAGCCCGATCATGGCCCCGCTCGCGCCGCGGCTTTCCATCGCGAAGGACAGCAACGGGATCGACAGGCTCAACCCGACGCCCACGAGCGACACGCAGGCGATCGCGACCGTGATGCCGATCCTGCGGTCGCGGGGCGTAAAGTCGGCGAGGGGATCTGAAAGCGCGGTCATGGCGAGGCGGAGAAAGCACAGGCGGGTGTGACGCGCCACCGACAAGTCCCGGCGGCTGGGGTGCGCCTGACGCGCGCCGGTCAAAAATAGCGATTGACCATCGGCGTTGTTTTGGACCTAGATTGGACTTGCCACATGGAGGGCGGCGTCGGGGGACGTCGCGTCGGAGGCCGCGCCGCGCCGATCCGTGCGAGAGACGCGGTCTCGCTCTGTGGAACGGCGCCACAAGGGGGACTAAGATCATGACACTCATCCGCATCGCCGGGGCGAGCGCTCTGGCGCTCGCCTGCGGCCTGGCGACGGCGCCTGCGAACGCTAACATTCTGGTCCAGCAGACGACCGTCAACGGTTTCAAGGTCGACCGCTACAGCTGGCTCGATTCCAAAGGCCGCAAGCGCTCCGTGTCGCTGAAGCGCGAGGGCGAGGGCAACGCCGGGCATGGCGGCTACGCCGTGCAGTTCACCTACCAATATCTGTCGAACGGGGTCTGGAAGACGATGCGGGCCAATCCGCCGTCGTCGGCCGAGGGCTTTGGATACTTCGTATCGCACGAGCGGTACCGGGACTTCTCCGACAACACGCAGGACACCATCGCGGGCAAGATCTTCAACAAGGACGATTCGCCGCTCGGACGCGGCTTCGCGGCGACGCGGGTCCCGCTCTCGACCTCGACGCCGAAGAAGGCGGCGATCCAGTATCAGGTGAGCTATCCCCGCTACGGCACGGTCAACGCCACGACCCTCAATCCCAACACCGGCGGCGATTCGCCCAAGCTGCCGCTGACGGCCGCCTCCTACGCGCTGTATCAGCTGCCGGTGCGGATCACCTGGTACTTCGAGGAGGGCAAGGATCATCCGCGGATCCGCACGCAGGTGATGCTGGACAACCTTCCCGGCGTGAACCGCGCGAGCTTCGACCTGCGCGGACCCTATGGCGTGCTGAACTTCGACGGCGCGACGCCCGGCCCGATCAAGCAGGCGCTCTGGGGCGACCGCTTCCAGTTCCGAACGCTCACGCTGCCGCTGACTCGAAACTCCACCTGGACCTGGGAGACCGCGAACAACGGCTCGCGCTACTCGGCGCTGACGGCGGGCTCGTTCGAGATGGGGCTGGTGGAGCCGCGGGCCTACAGCAGCACGCGCACCCGCCAGGGCTACAGCGACGGCCGGGGCAAGACCTCAGTGACCTACAACGGAGGCAACGGCTGCCCCTTCCAGGCGCAGAAGATCCCCTGCGACTACGAGTGGCCCTACCAGTCGGCCCAGTACGAGCTGCCCTACAACAACGCCAACGCTACCACGACGAGCAAGAAGATGGCCTGGGGCTCGACGGCCTACTACGGCATGTCGATCAGCCAGGTGTACGACACCTCGACGACCTCGCAGCCGTTCGACGGCTTTCCGGCGGGCGGCACGCTCAGCTACGACGTGTGCCTGGTGCTGGACAAGACGGTCTCCGGCACGGTGACCAAAGCGCTCGCCAACGCCAAGGGCGACTACAACTGCGCCGACGGCGTCCGCTGACGCCGGGAGCGGTTTCGGTCTCGCTAAGGCGGTGAACCCCGCCGTCATTCCGGGCGTCCCGGGGGGACGGCGGAGCGTGAGGCGGAGCCGCGTTCAACTGACGCGGAACGGCCCGAAACATACAGCTCCGCTCTCGTGTCCCGGCCTTGAGCCGGGACCCAGAACCACCGGGCTTTCCGAAGAAGACGGTCGGCGGCCGCAGCGTCTTTCTGCTCGCCGGCTTAGAGATGCTCGCGCTCGGACTTGGAGCCCTGCCGGTAGAACGGCACCGGCAGGTCGCGCTCGAGCCCCTCGTCGAGTCGTCGCGCGAGATCGTCGATCACGATGCGGGTGATCGCCGGCAGATCCAGCTCGTGGGCCTCGGGCAGAGAGACCCAGACCAGCTCCACCAGCTCCGCCTCCGCGGTCACGATCCCGTCCACCTTCGCCGTCACCAGGCTGGCGTCGCCCGCGAAGAAGCGGGTGTCGAAGCGCTTGGGCCGGCCGGGCGGCGTGATGGCGCGGGCGACGAAGTGCAGGCCCTCGAGCGAGGGGAACACGTCGGCGTCGGCGAAGGGCTTCCAGGCGTCGCCGCGGGGCTCGAAGGCGCCGGTCTCGGTCTCGCCGATCAGCAGGCCGGTCTCCTCCGCGAGTTCGCGGATGGCGGCCAGTCCATAGGCGCGGGCGCGGGTGATCGACGGGCGCTGCACGCCCGCCTGCAGGCGACGCTCCACATGCGGCGCGTAGGCGCCGGCGATGTTGACGCGGCCGTCTTCGGGCTCCACGCGGCCGCCGGGAAACACGTACTTGCCGGGCATGAAGCGCACGCCCTCGTGGCGCTTGCCCATCAGAAGCTTCGGCTCGGACGCCTGCCGGTCCACCAGGATGATGGTGGCCGCGTCCTTCGGCACGAGGCGGGGCGCGGAGGCCTTCGCCGGCGCGGCTTCGGCGATCTGCTCGGCGCCGCCGTCGCTCACGGGCGGCTCTCCGGCTTGAGCCCGCCATCCGCGAGATGGGCGCTGTCGTCCTCGCCGCCGAAGCCGTGCATGCGGAGTGCCCACTGCAGCCCCACCAGCGCGCCCTTCACGGGCGGCAGCAGGGCGAGCGACAGGATGATCGTGAGAGGCATCCAGAGCGCGAGATGCACCCAGATCTCGGGCTTGTAGGCCACCTCCACCGCGAGCAGCCCCGCGACGACGACATGGGCGACGATGGTGATGACGACATAGGGCGGCGCATCGTCGGCGCGCTGGTGGTGCAGCTCCTCGCCGCAGTGGTCGCAGGCGTCCACGACCTTGAGATAGGCGCGGAAGATCCGGCCTTCGCCGCAGGCGGGGCAGCGGAGCATCAGGCCGCGGCCCATGGAGCGGGCGACCGGCCGGGCCTGCTCGGCCCCACCGCCCGCGATCGTGACCTGTGCGCTCATGAACGGCGTCCCTTGCCCGATTTTGACGGCGGCTTCTTCGGTCCTGACTTAGGCCCTTTCGGACCGGGTTTCGAGGGCCGCGCCGTCGCAGAGGCGCGGCGCAAGCCCCGCTTGCCGCGGCCGACCGGGCGCGCCGCGCGCCCCTCGGACAGCATCTCGAACCTGAGCGCGCCGGCGACCGGCGCCGCCTCGACCAGCTTCACCTCGACCGTGTCGCCCAGGCGGAAGCTCTCGCCCGTGGCGCTGCCGGTGAGCGCCCGCGCCGCCTCGTCGTGCACGAAGTAGTCGTTGCCGAGCGAGCCGATCGGCACGAAGCCGTCCGCGCCGGTCTCGGCCAGCTTCACGAACAGGCCGGAGCGGGTGACGCCTGCGATGCGCCCGGTGAAGGTCGCGCCGACGCGGTCGGCAAGGAAGTGCGCGATCAGCCGATCCACCGTCTCGCGCTCGGCCGCCATGGCGCGGCGCTCCGCCGCCGAGATGCGCGCGCCGATCTCGCCCAGCGTCTCGGGGGTCGCGGTCTCCGGGAGGCCGTCGGAGCCGAGCTCGAGCGCCCGGATCAGCGCCCGGTGCACGATCAGGTCGGCGTAACGGCGGATCGGCGAGGTGAAGTGCGCGTAGCGGCGCAGGTTCAGGCCGAAATGGCCGTAGTTCTCGGAGGCGTACTCCGCCTGGGCCTGGGTGCGCAGCACCACCTCGTTCACGAGGCTCGCGTTTTCGGAGTCCTCGACCCGGACGAGGATCTTGTTGAATGCGGCGGGCCTGAGGTTGCCGGACTGGGGAAACTCGATGTCCAGCGTGGCCAGCAGCTCGCGCAACGCCGTCAGCTTCTCGATCGAGGGCGCGTCGTGCACGCGGTAGACCAGCGGCGTGCGCTTGGTCTCCAGCGTCTCGGCCGCGGCCACGTTCGCCTGGATCATGAACTCCTCGATCAGCCGGTGGGCGTCGAGGCGCGGCGGCACGATCACGCGGTCGACCGTCCCGTCCGGCTTCAGCACCAGCTTCCGCTCGGGGAGGTCGAGGTCGAGCGGCCCGCGGGCGTCTCGGGCGATCTTGAGCGCCGCATAGGCCGCCCAGAGCGGCTTCAGAACCGGCTCCAGCAGCGGGCCGGTGGCGTCGTCGGGCGCGCCGTCGATCGCGGCCTGCGCCTGGCTGTAGGACAGCTTCGCCGCCGACTTCATCATGATGCGGTGGAAGGAGTGGCGGAGCTTGCGCCCGTCCTTGCCGACAACCATCCGCACCGCCAGCGCCGGCCGGTTCTCCTTCTCCCGCAGCGAGCAGAGGTCGTTGGAGATGCGCTCGGGCAGCATCGGGACGACCCGGTCGGGAAAGTAGACCGAGTTGCCGCGGTCGAGCGCCTGGAGGTCGAGCGCCGAGCCGGGACGGACGTAGGCCGCGACGTCCGCGATCGCGACGGTGACGATGTGGCCGCCGGCGTTGTTGGGGTCCGTGTCCGGCTCGGCGTGGACCGCGTCGTCGTGGTCCTTGGCGTCGGCGGGATCGATGGTGAGGAGCGGCAGCCGGCGCCAGTCCTCGCGCCCCTTCATCGTCGCCTCGCGCGCGGCCTCGGCTTCGGCGAGCGCCTCGCGGGGGAACACGTGCGGGATGGCGTGGGTGTGGATCGCGATCAGGCTCACCGCCTTCTCGCTGGTGAGCGAGCCGAGGCGCTCGCGCACGCGGGCCGCGGGCAGGCCGTAGCGGCCCTGCTTGACGATCTCGGCGGCGATCAGGTCGCCGTCTTTGGCGCCGTCGGTCGCGTCGGCGGCGATCGCGAGCTCCTTGCCCGCGTCGCGCTTGGAGACCGGAACCAGCCGGCCGGAGCCGTCCGGCAGCGCGCGGAAGATGCCGAGCACGCGCGCGGAAGGCTTCGACAGGATCTTGATGACGCGGCCCTGGTGGGTCGGGCCGCTGGGATCGATGTCGCCCAGCGGCTCGGCGCGCATCAGGATGCGGTCGCCGACGCCCGGCGCGAGCCCCGGCTTGCGCCCGCGGGTCGGCACGTCGACGAGGATCACGGGGGCGGGGCCGAACTCGTCCTCGTCCCAGTCGGCCGGCTTGGCGAGCAGGTCGCCGTCGCGGTCGCGGCCGGTGACGTCGGCGAGCACGACCGACGGCAGGTGCCCCGCCGTGCCGATCTGCTTGCCGCGCCGGTCGAGCACCCGCTCCGATTCGAGCTCGGCCAGCATCTGCTTCAGCTCGATCCGGCCCTCGCCGGTGATGCGGAAGGCGCGGGCGATCTCGCGCTTGCCGACTTTGCCGCCCTGCGCCTTGATGAAGGCGACAAGTTCGTCGCGCGAGGGCAGGCCGCGCGGCAGGGCGGGCTTCGGGGCTTTCGGGGGAGCGGGAATCTTACGGGCCAAGGCGGTCCCTTGCGGCGTGGAGGATCGACGGACCCTATACGATTTCCGACGCGGCGCGCAGGTTCAGCCCCGCGTCGCCTCAAAGGCCCGCGCCAGCGCCACGAAGCCCTCCACGGGGATCTCCTCCGCCCGGCGTGTGGGCTCCACGCCGGCGGCGGCCAGCAGCGCCGCGGCGTCGCCCAGGCTCTTGAGGCTCTGGCGCAGCATCTTGCGGCGCTGGCCGAAGGCGGCCTGCGTCACCGCCTCCAGCGCGCGGATGGGGCAGGGCAGCGGCGTTTCGCGCGGGGTGAGCCGCACCACCGAAGACGTAACTTTGGGCGGCGGCGTGAAGGCCTGCGGGCCGACGTCGAACGCGATCCGCGCCTCGCAGCGCCAGCCGCAGAGCACGCCGAGGCGGCCGTAGGCGTCGTCGCCGGCCTGCGCCACGATGCGCTCCGCCACCTCGCGCTGGAACATCAGCGTCAGCCCGTCCCACCACGGCGGCCAGCGGTCGGAGGCGACCCAGCCGATCAGCAGCGGGGTCGCGACGTTGTAGGGGAGGTTCGCGACCACCCGCGCCGGCCCGTCGCCGACCAGCGCCGCCATGTCGACCTCCAGCGCGTCGCCGGAGATGACGTCGAGCCGGCCGGGGTAGCGCGCGGCGATCTCGGCCAGGGCGCCCAGCGCACGGGTGTCCTTCTCGATCGCGATGACGCGCTTCGCGCCTTCCGCCAGCAGGCTACGCGTAAGGCCCCCGGGACCGGGGCCGACCTCGACCACGGTCACGCCCTCCAGCCGTCCGCCGGTGCGGGCGATGCGGGCCGTGAGGTTGAGGTCGAGCAGGAAGTTCTGGCCGAGCGACTTCTTGGCGGCGAGGTCGTGCCGGGCGATGACGTCGCGGAGCGGCGGGAGGTCGTCGATCGCGCTCACGCGAGCGCGGGCTCGCGGGCGAGGCGCCGGGCCAGCGTCAGCGCGCTCGCCAGGCTCTCGGGGTTCGCCGTGCCCGTGCCGGCGATGTCGAAGGCCGTGCCGTGGTCGGGCGAGGTGCGCACGAAGGGCAGGCCGAGGGTGACGTTCACCGCGCGGTCGAAGGCGAGCGTCTTCACCGGGATCAGCGCCTGGTCGTGGTACATGCAGATCGCGACGTCGTAGCGGGCGCGGGCGGCGGCGTGGAACAGGGTGTCCGCGGGGTGCGGCCCGGTGGCCATGACGCCCTCGGCCTTCAGCCGCCGCACGGCGGGCGCGATGATCGCATCGTCCTCGAGGCCCAGCACGCCGTTTTCGCCGGCGTGCGGATTGAGCCCGGAGACGGCGAGCCGCGGCTCCTCGATGCGGAACCGGCGCCGCATGTCGCGCGCGACGATCCGAGCGGTCTCCACGATCTCCTCCTCGGTGAGGCGCTTGGGCGCTTCGCTCAAGGGGATGTGCACCGTGACGGGGACGACCGCGATCTCCTCCGCCCACAGCAGCATGACGGCGCGGCAGGGCGCGCCCCAGAGGCTCTCGGCCAGCGCGCCGAGATACTCGGTGTGGCCGGGGTGAGGGAAGCCGGCTTCGACCAGCGGGGCCTTCGCGATCGGCGCGGTGACCAGCGCGGCGCAGCGGCCGGCGTGCACCAGCTCCACTCCGTGGCGGATGGCGGCGATGACCGTGGGCGCGTCGCGCACGTCGGGGTGACCGGGCTTCGCCACGCAGCGGTCGCCGATCGGCGCGACGGGAAAACGGTCGGCGAACAGCGCGGGGGCGGCCTCGGGCTCCGCCTCGACCACGGGCGCGTCGAGCCCGATCAGCTTCGCGCGCGCCGCGAACAGCGCGGGATCGCCGATCGCGACGAAGGCGGGCACGTCGCGCGTCTTGCGCGCGGCCCACAGCATGAGAGCGATCTCGGGGCCGACGCCCGCGGGCTCGCCCTGGCTGAGGGCGAGCGGGACGTCGACGAGACCGGTCATGCTACCCGCGGACTTCGATGATCGCGCGGCTCTTGAGCTGCTCGAGGTACTTCTTGGACTGCTCCTCGGCCTGCTTGCTGCCGAGCTCCTCGGCCGCCTGGCGCCGGATCATGCTGTCGTCGGCGATGTCCTTGCGCTCGCAGATCGCGATCATCTCGACGCCCTGCTCGCTGCGCTCCGGGGAGGTCAATCCGCCGACCTTCACCTTGGCGAGGTTGTCCGAAATCGGCTTGCCGAGCTGCGCGGTGGACCGCGTGATCGGCTCCTTCACCGCGACGTCGCGCAGGCTCGAGGCGAACTGAACCGCCTGCGCGCAGCCGGGGAAGCGTCCGCGGGCGGCGTTGGCCTCGGCCCGACGCTGGTTGACCTGCGCGTCGGAGGCGTTCTTCGGCAGCACGAACACGACCTGACGCAGGGTGTACTGCGTCGCGCGGTTGTCCGCCTTGCCGGCCGCCCCGACGCTCGAGACGACGTCCTTCTCGCGCGCCGCGATCTGGGACGCGAACTTGCGGCGAACCAGCTGCGCCCAGGAAATCTCGGCCTTGAGCCGGTCCTTCAGCGTGCGCGCGGGAACGCCGCGCTGGCCGATCGCCTGGGTGAACTGGGCGGGCGACAGCTTGGTGCGCTGGGCGATCGAGGCGAAGGCGGCCTCGACCTGCTCGTCGCTCACGACCATGTTGTAGCGCTTGGCCTCGGTGAGCTTCAGCTTCTCGTCGATCAGCTCCTGGCGGGCGGCCGCCACGGAGCCGCCCTTGCCGCCGCCGGCGAGGTTCATCAGCGCGACGCGTCCCGTCACTTCGCTCGATAGGATCGGCTGGCCGTTCACGACGACCGCGATCGACTGGGCGGCGGCGGGCAGGGCGGCGCCTGCGAGCGCCGCGCCGACGAAGGCGGGAAGGACGAGCCGGCGAAGGCGGGAGCGCAGGGGACGAGGATGCGAAAGCATGGACGTCGGGTTCCGTTTCGTCGGGCGGACGCTTGGAGTCGCGGCCGCGGCTATCATGCGGCGGTCTTTTTCTCCGCCGCCGGGCGGCCCGTCAACCGTCGTGAGAGGCCGGATCAGTTCTCGCCGTCGAACACGTCGTTCGAGCGGCTGGTCGAGACGCTGGCCGAACCCAGCGTCCGGAAGTCGACGCGCAGCAGGAACTTGTGATCGATGCTGTCGAGCCGCCTCGCGCTGGTGTCGATGTCGTATTCGCGGATGTAGTCGAACGCGAGATTGATGCAGTCTTCGATGTTGTTGACGCCGAAGCCGATCTGGCTCTTGTCGAACTCGTTCCGGTCGAAGTTGTAGCGGGCGCCGCCGCCGACATAGACATCCTTGGTCACGAACACGCGTGCGCCGGCGAGCACGCCCTCGCGGATGTCGTCGTAGCCGAGCTCCGGCTGCTTGTCGTAGCGGCCATAAGACAGGTTGCCCTGGAAGCGGCCGAGCGTCGCGCGACCTTCGACTTCGGCCGAGCGCACCGCGAAACTCTTCTCGTCGAACCGGAAGTGCGTGGCCATTGCGAAATTCTTGACCGGCACGAAGGTCGCGCCGGCGACGTAGTCGGAGCGCGACGTCTCCAGCCCGGACTGCAAGCCGGTGCGGGCGGCGTCCTGATCGCCGTTCGCGTAGGAGTTCTTGCCGAACAGGTGGTACGACTGGCCGCCCATCACGTTGAACGATGCGCCGCCGGCCGTGGTCAGCGTGTAGGACAGGCCGACGTTCGCGCGGCTACCGCCTTCGATGCGGTCGAAGCCGGAGAACTTGTTCCACGAGAACAACGTGGTGTCGTCGAACATCAGGCTCTGGGCGTCTTCGTTGGCGAAGTCGCCGATGTGGGTTTCGTTCGGGCGCAGGATGATCTGCGCGATCGGCTCGATCTGATGCGTGCCGAGGCTGTTCATCGCGATGAACGGATAGCGATACTCGAGGCCGACGCCGCCCATGCCGCGGAGGAAAGCCTCCTGGCCGTCGTCGAGGAACGGCCCGACGCGGGCGGAGGAGTCCGGGTTCGAATAGATCAGGTCGCCGCGCAGGAAGGCGAAGGGCGTCCACACCTGACCGATCGGGTCGACGTAGCGCTTGCGCCATTGGGTGTCGACGGAGAGGCGGCTGTAGGTTCCGGCCGCGCCGATCAGCGCCACGTCGCTGAACGAGCCGACGCCGAGCCGCCCGCGGCGGAACTCGTTGTCCTCGCGGTAGAGGCTGGTGGCGTTGACGTTGAACGCCAGCTCGCCGCCGTAGACCGGGTTTTCGAACACGTAGTTGTAGTCGAGCACCGGCGCGACGTTCGGCAGGCGGTCCTGCTGGTCGTACCGCGTCATGCCGTAGAAGTGGTAGCCGCGAAGGTCGAAGTAGCTACGGTCGCCCTGACCCGTCAGGTAGAGCGTCGACACGGCTTCGCGGCTCTTGCCCCAGAGGTCGTAATCCCCGCGCACCCACTTGTCGGAATAGAGCGCGACGTCCCAGCCCCACTTCCACTTGTCGTTGATGGCGAACTCGCCATCGGACTGGAAGGTCCAGCGGTTGTCCTTGTCGCCGGGTCCGATCGTCAGGCTGTTGGGGTTCGCCTCGTCGAGCTTGTCGTCGAACTGATCGCTGTCGAGCTGGTGAATGCCGGCCGCACGGATCTTGTAGGCGCCGTCGATGAGGCGGTGACGAAACTCGCCCTTCAGCATCACGCCCTGCTTGGACGTGACGATCGGGGCGATCGTCGCGTCCATGTTCGGCGCGATCGCCCAGAAGTAGGGCGTCTCGATCGAGTAGCCGATATCGCCGGAATGCCCGTAGGTCGGCGCAAGGAAGCCCGACTTCCGCTTCACCGACGGATCGGGGTGCGAGAAGAACGGCAGCCAGGCGATCGGGTAGCCGTAGAGCTCGAAGGTGGCGTCTTCGTAATAGACCATCTTCTCGTCTTCACGGAAGATGATGCGCTTCGCCTTGATCTGCCAGAGCGGCGGCTTCTCGGGATTGTCCCGGCACAGCTCGCAGGCGGTGTAGACGGCGCGGTCGAACACCGACAGCTTGCCGCCTTCGCGACGGCCGCGAGCGGCGGCGAGCCGCGCGTTGTCGGTGGTCTGGACGCGGATCGACTCAATGAATCCGTCGCGCAGATCGTCGCTCAGATCCGCGGAGTCCGTGTAGACGATGGTGCCGTCGCGCTCCGTGAGCTTGACGTTGCCGGTGGCGCGGACGCGGTTCGCCTTCTGGTCGTAGGCGACCCGGTCGGCCTGCACGGCCCGGCCTTCATAATAGATGTCGACGGAGCCGACCGCCGTCACGACCTCGTTGTTGAAGTCGTAGACGAGCTCCTTCGCCTCCATCAGCATCCGCGCGTTCGGATCGCGGCGGGTGGCGGTGGAGCGGTCGACGACGGCGCCGTTCGCGGACGGGCGGGACGACATGAAGTTCGGAATGCCGCCCTTGCTCGACTTTTTCGCTTTGGGCGGAGCCGGAATGAACTCGTTCGCGTTCTGCGCAAGCGACGGCGTCGCGACGGCGAGAGCGGTCGAGCTGAGAAGCGCGGCGACAAGGAGACGGCCGAGAAGCTGCATCGGTCGGAATGAACTGCCAGATAAGGGAAGGGCGGGGCGCGTCGCCGGCGTCATCCGTCCTCCTGATGCAACAACACGGTGGCGCCCACGAGACATCCAACGACGGCTGGAAGCCAAGCCGCCGCAACTGGATTCACAAGGCCCGCCGCCCCCAAATCGTCGGCGAATTCGGTGACGACATAAAGCACGAAGCCCGCACCCACGCCACCGAGAATCGTCCGGGCCACGCCCCCGAACCGGAAGAACCGGAGCGCGACGGTGGCCGCGATCAGCACCATGGCGGTCAGGAGCGCCGGACGGGCAAGAAGCTCTTGGAGTTCAAGCCTGTGGCGCAGAGGCGACAGTCCCGCGCGTTCTGCAAGCGCGATGGCGCCCGGAAGGTCCCAGAAGCCCACCATGGACTTCGCGCCGAGCGTCTCGCGGACCTGCGCCGCGGAGAGATTCGTCGGCAGCCGGTAGCGCGCCAAGGACTGCGGTTCCCGCCCCACGGCGATCACCCGCACGTCGTCGAGATCCCAGGCGCCGTCGACCAGCTTGGCGTTGCGCGCCTCGAGGCGTTCGCGGAACTGGCCCTCGGGGGTGAAGCTGAAGACGGTGACGCCGTTCAGGGACACGCCGGAGCTGGCCGCGCTGTTGGCGCGGATCACCGCCTGTCCGTCGATGCTGCGCTGCCGAATCCAGCGAGCCTGCTCCGAGGACCGTCCGGTGGATGAGAACAGGCGCGCCTCCATCCGCTCGGCGCGGTCCTGCATGCGCGCGGCGACCGGGTTGAACGCAAGCGTCGAAACCACGCCGACGCCGATGGCGACCGCGACGGCCGGCGCCAGGAACTGCCAGGCCGAGACCCCGCTCGCCCGCGCCACCACGAGTTCGAGCCGGCGGCTGAGCATGACGAAGGCCCCCATCGCGCCGAACAGCGTCGCGAACGGCAGCACGCGCTCGATGATTGCAGGGGTCCGGTGCAGCGACAGATTGGCGATCGCCGTGATCGAGGCGCCGCCGCCGCGGGCGTCGCCCGCCCGGCGCAGAAGCTCGACGAAATCGACGACGAACACGAGCAGGATCGTGGCGAGGATGACGCCGAGGATCGAGAGCGCGACCTTGCGGGCGAAGTAGCGCGAGAGCGTCCCGGTGAGCGCTCCGACGGGAATGGCGAGCGAGCCGGTCACGCGCTGGCCGCGGCGGCGAGGGGGGAGGAGACGGGCGGCGCCGGAGAGCGCGGCCTGCGCCCGAAGGCGAGCCACAGCGCCGCGGCGCCGGCGCCGATCGGGAGCCCGTACACGGCGAGCGCGGCGTAGGGGGTGGCGACCAGCAGGTTGGTGGCTCCGAGACCCGCGATCCGCAGCGCCGCCATGGCCGCGATCGCGCCCAGCACGCCATAGGCCCGCGTCTGGCGCGTGGTCCTTGGGCGGCCGATGGCGGCGAAGGCGATCAACATGAACGCGAGCGGGTACAAGGGATTGACGAGCCGTTCGTGCAGTTCGGCGCGGAACCGGCCGGGCTGGGCCTTGTAGGCCGCGTCGTTCACGTCCGGCGCCGCGAGTTCCGAAGTGTAGCGCTCGCGTGGTTTATAGGATGTGACCTCGCTCAGGCCGGTGAAGGGCGAGAGATCGAAGGCGTAACGCTGGAACACGACGATCGCCGGGTCCTTGTCGGGCGCCTCCCGCCGCTGGACCGAGCCGTTCTCCAGCACGAGGAAGGTCGAGCCCTGCTCCTCGACGATCTGGCCGCGCTCGGCGAGGTAGGTCACCTCCTGGGGCGCGTCGCGCGTGTCCTGCACGAAGATCCCGAGCAGCGCGCCGCCGCGGCGCTCCCGGACGTGGACGACGAGCCCCTGTTCGATCGGCGTGAACTGGCCCTCGCGCAGGATGTTGGCGACCACGTCGGCGCGCACCTGCGTCAGCTGGAAGCGGAGCGCCCTGAGCGATTCCGGGATGGCCCAGACGCTCATCATCCCGACGACGACCGAGACCATCAGCGTCAGCGCCATCAAAGGCCGCAGCAGCCGGGCCGGGCCGACGCCGGCGCCGGACATCACCACCAGTTCGGAATCGGCGTTCAGACGGTTCAGCGACCAGACGGCCGCGCCGAACAGCGCGATCGGCGCGAGGATCACGGACAGCGAGGGAATGGTGAGGCCGGTGATCAGCAGGAAGATCCAGATCGTCTGGCCCTGCGCCGTCACCACGTCCAGCTCGCGCAGCGCCTGCGTCGTCCAGATCACCGCCGTCAGGATGATGAGGCTCGCGACGAAGGCCTTCGCCGTCAGGCCGAAAATGTAGCGTTCCAGAACCGGCATGCGCTCACGATCGACCGCGCGGCCGCACCTGCTGCGGTCACGAACGCGTCCCGCCGCCACTTCAAAGCCGGTTCGAAGCGAAACGCAAGCGGGCCCCCTGCGCGACGCGGTCGCGGGCGCTTTCATGCGGCGGTCGCCTCGTATAGATGAGGACAACCCGGCGTAGCGCGCGATCTTCGAGCGCGCGAACGCAGTCAAGGAGTGTCGCTTCCGATGTCCAAGAGCTCCGACCAGTCCCGCGGGCCGATCAAGATCGGCTTCCAGAAGCTGAGCGCGGGGGCGAGCGGCGTCGTCGTGGCGCTGGCCGGGCCGGACCTCGCCTTCGGCGACGCGACCGCGGAGTTCCTGGCGCCGATCCTCGGAACGCTGAGCGCGGCCGCCGGCGCGGAGCGCTTTAAGGCCCGCCAGGGCGCCGCTTTCGAGCTGCTCTCCCCGGCGCTGCCCGGCGTGGAGCGCCTGATCGTCGTCGGCCTCGGTGACGGCAAGGAGCCGACCGACTGGGTCAAGCTCGGCGGCCAGATCCGCGGTAAGCTACCGACCTTCGCGGAGAGCGTCACCGTCCTGCTCGACGCCGTCGCCGGGATCGAGGCCGAAGCCGTCTCCGACGTCGCTCTCGGCTTCCGCCTGCGCGGCTACGCCTTCGACCAGTACAAGACCAAGAAGAAGGACGACGACGCGGCCGGCCTCGCCAAGGCGACGTTCGCCGTCGCCGACGAATCGGCGGCCAAGAAGGCCTGGAAGCTGAAGGAAGGCCTCGCCGAGGGCGTGGAGACCGCCCGCACGCTCGTGAACGAGCCGCCGAACGTGCTGACCCCGAGCGAGTTCGCCCGGCGCGCGCAAGGCTTGGAGAAGCTCGGCGTCGAGGTCGAGATTCTCGGCGAGAAGGAGCTGAAGAAGGCGGGCTTCGGCGCGCTGCTTGCGGTGGGGCAGGGCTCCAGCCAGGAGAGCCGCGTCGCCATCATGCGCTGGAACGGCGCGAAGGATAAGGACGCCCGGCCCGTCGCCTTCGTCGGCAAGGGCGTGATCTTCGACACCGGCGGCATCTCCATCAAGCCTTCGGCCGGCATGGAGGACATGAAGGGCGACATGGCGGGCGCCGCCTGCGTCGTCGGCCTCATGCACGCGCTCGCCTCGCGCAAGGCCAAGGTCAACGTCATCGGCGCGATCGGCTGCGTCGAGAACATGCCGGACGGAAACGCCTACCGCCCCGGGGACATCATCACCGGCCTCTCCGGCCAGACCATCGAGATCATCAACACCGACGCGGAAGGGCGGCTCGTGCTGGCCGACGTGCTGTGGCACGTTCAGGATCGCTTCAAGCCGAAGTTCATGGTCGACCTCGCGACGCTGACCGGCGCGATCCTGGTCGCGCTCGGCGTCGACAACGCCGGCCTGTTCTCGAACGACGACGATCTGTCGGAGCGGCTCTACAAGACCGGCCTCGCCACCGGCGAGAAGGTGTGGCGCATGCCGATGGGTCCCGAGTTCGACAAGCTGATCGACTCGAAGTTCGCCGACATGAAGCAGACCGGCGGCCGCCATGGCGGCTCGATCACCGCGGCCCAGTTCCTCAAGCGGCACGTCAACGACACGCCCTGGGCGCATCTCGACATCGCCGGCACCGGAATGGGCTCGCCCGCGAGCGACATCAACCGCAGCTGGGGCTCCGGCTGGGGCGTGCGGCTGCTCGATCGGCTGGTGAAGGACTATTACGAGGAGTGACGCGACGGTGCGCGTCCCGATCAGGCGTCATCGTCCGGCTTGACCGGACCATCCATGTCCGACGTCGCGCTCGACGTTCGGCATGGGTCCTCCGGTCAAGCCGGAGGACCCGTCTCGTTCGGGACCGGTTCGTAGGGGGAGAGCGCCTATGACCGAGATCTTCTTTTACCACCTCACGCGCCAGCCCCTGGACAAGGCGCTGCCGGCGCTGCTTGAGAAGTGCCTCGAGCGGAAGTGGAAGGTCGTCGTCCAAGCCTCCGCGCCGGAACGGGTTTCCGCGCTCGACGACGCCTTGTGGACCTACTCCGACGAGAGCTTCCTGCCCCACGGCGCCGACGCCGAGGGAGCGGAGGAGCCGATCTGGCTGACGACCTCGGACGGCAACCCCAACGGCGCCGCGGTGCGCGTGCTGGTCGACGGCGCCGAGCCTCCCGACCTCGCGCCTTACGAGCGCGCGCTGGTGCTGTTCGACGGGCATGACCCCGACGCGCTCGACGCCGCCCGCGCGCAATGGAAGACGCTGAAGGCCGGCGGCCACGCCCTGACCTATTGGCAGCAGGACGATGACGGCCGCTGGCGCAAGAAGGCCTGAGCGGCGGAGACGGGCTTAAGGCGGAGCCGGGTCCTAGGGATGCGGTGAGAACAAGCGCCGCGCTTCTACCCCGGCCGCATCCAGGCGGCGGCTCCCTCGGCGGCGGCGCGGCCGGTCGCGAAACAGGCCTGGAGCAGGTAGCCCCCGGTCGGCGCCTCCCAGTCCAGCATCTCGCCGGCGACGAACACGCCGGGCCGTCGCGTCAACATGAACCGCTCGTCGAGCTCGTCGAACCGCACCCCTCCGGCGGTCGAGATCGCGCGGGCGAGGCCCTGCGGGGCGACCAGCTGGAGCGGCGTCGCCTTGATCCGCCGCGCGAGCGCATCCGGCTCACGGGGGAGATCGCCACCCTCCCGCAGAAGCGCGACGCAGACCGGGGGCAGGCCCGCGGCCTTGCGGAGATGCGTTGACAGCGACCGGTCCCCGCGGCCGGCGCCGATGCGGGCGGCGAGGTCGGCTTCAGCGAGGTCCGGCCGCAGGTCGAGGGCCGCCGTCGCGGAGCCGTCGCGCGCGATCGCGTCCCGAAGCGGGGCGGAGAACGCATAGACCAGCCCGCCTTCGATCCCGTCGCCGGTGACCAGCGCCTCGCCGCGGCGGGTCTCGCCGTCGAACGTCAGGGCGATGCGCTTCAGCGGCTGCCCCGCGAAGCGTTCGGCGAAGAAGCTCGACCAGCCGACGCGAAAGCCGCAGTTCGCGGGCGCGAGCGGAGCGACGGCGACCCCGGCCGCCTCGAGCGCGCCGGTCCAGGCGCCGTCCGCGCCAAGCCGCGGCCAGCTCGCGCCGCCGAGCGCGAGCACAACGACGTCCGGCCGCGCGGTCTCGCCGCCCTCAGGCCCTTCGAACGTCAGCGCGCCGTCATCGGACCAGCCCGTCCAGCGCCGCCGCAGGGCGAACGACGCGCCCTGCGCCTCAAGCCGGCGCAACCAGGCCCGAAGCAGAGGCGAGGCCTTCAGGGTCTTAGGAAACACGCGTCCGCTCGACCCGACGAAGGTCTCGAGCTCGAGGTCCTCGCACCAGCGCACGAGCCGGTCCGGCGGAAAGTCGCGGAGGGCGCGCTCCAGCCGCGGACGCGCCGGTCCGTACCGCTCGAGCAGGCGCTCCAGCGGCTCGGAGTGCGTGAGGTTCAGTCCGCCCCGCCCGGCGAGCAGGAACTTTCGCGCAAGCGACGGCATTCGGTCGATGACTCGGACGTGCAGTCCGGAGGCGACGAGCGTTTCCGCCGCCATCAGGCCAGAGGGGCCGCCGCCGATGACGAGTGCTTGCGCTGTCATGGAACTTCAGCGAACGCTAAAGAGGAATAGACTTCCGAACGGTTCGGAAGATAGAAATTCGACTTCGATCCACGTCCGCGCTCGCATCGTGATTCTCGTTTCCTTAAGCTGAGGTCGACTACTTATCTCGATCACTCGGCCCGCGCGACCGTCCCGGCGGGCGGCCCGGTGCGAAAGGAAGGCATGGGACGTCATCCATGGCGCTCGTTGTCATCGTCGACGATCGTATTACGAACCGGAACATCTTCGCGAAGCTGGCCGCTTCGATTGAAGGCGGGGTGGTCGTTCGATCGTTCGGCGCCCCTGTCGAAGCCCTGGCCTGGCTCGCGGGCAACACGCCCGATCTCGTCATCACCGACTACAAGATGCCGGAACTGGACGGCGCCGAGTTTACCCGCCGCTTTCGCGCCCTGGACGGCTGCGCGGACGTGCCCGTCGTGGTCCTCACGGTCTACGAGGAGCGCAGTTTCCGGCTGAACGCGCTGGAGGCCGGCGCGACCGACTTCCTGCAGAGCCCGGTCGATCACCACGAGTTTCTCACGCGCGCGCGCAATCTCCTCAAGATGCGTCGCCAGCAGCTGCTGATCGCCAGCCGCGCCCTGTCGCTCGAGCGCGAGCTTCGGTCGAGCGAGCGCGATCATGAGAAGGCCTTGCGGGACAGCTCCGAGCGGCTGGCGCAGGTCATCGACACCGTGCCGGCGCTGATTAGCGCGACCGACCGTTCCGGGCGCTGCATCTTCGTCAACGCCTACCAGGCCGCCATGAAGGGCGTGGAGCCGCAGGAGCTGCTCGGGCGCACGGCGGTCGAGATGTTCGGACCGGAGCAGGGCGGCCGCAGCGCCTCGCTCGACCGTTTGATCTGCGAGAGCGGTGCGGCTCTGCCGAGCTACGAGGAGGAGTTCGTCGCCCGCTCCGGCGAACGGCGACATTTCCTGACCACGAAATCGCCGCTGCGCGACGGCGGCGGCGAGATCGTCGCCGTGCTGACGACCGCGCTCGACATCACCGACCGCAAGCGCGCCGAAGGGCACCTTCGCCACCTCGCGCACCACGACGCGCTGACCGACCTGCCCAACCGCGCGCTGCTGCAGGACCGCGTGCGGCACGAGATCGCCCACGCGCGGCGCAACGACACCAAGTTCGCGCTGCATCTTTTCGATCTCGACCGGTTCAAGGCGATCAACGACGTGCTGGGCCATCACGTCGGCGACCGGCTGCTGAAAGCGGTGTCCGACCGTCTGCGCGGAACCGTGCGCGAGACCGACGCCGTCGCGCGGCTCGGCGGGGACGAGTTCGCGATTCTGCAGACCAACGTCGTCCATGTGGACCACGCCAAGGAACTCGCACGCCGCGTCCGCGCTGCGCTGTCAGCGCCCTTCGTCTTCGACGGCGAGGAGGTGACGACGTCCGTCAGCATCGGCATCGCGCTGTTTCCCGACAGCGCCTTCGACTTCGAGGAACTGCTGAAGCGCGCCGACATCGCGATGTACCGCGCCAAGGCCGACGGCCGCGACGGCTTCCGCGTGTTCGAAGTCGATATGGACACGACGGCCCGGGCGATCACCGTCCTTGAGAGCGACCTGCGCCGGGCGTTGGCGCGCGACGAATTCGTGCTGCATTTCCAGCCGCAGGTCGATCTCGAATCCGGACGCATCCTCGGCGCCGAGGCGTTGATCCGCTGGCGGCGCGAGGACGGGGACTTGGTGCCGCCGGGCGACTTCCTGCCCAGCGCGGAGGAGACCGGCCTGATCATCCCCATCAACGAATGGGTGCTGAATAACGCGTGCCAGCAGGCCGCGGCCTGGCGGAAGGCCGGCCTGCCGCCGCTCCGCGTCGCCGTGAACCTCTCGGCGGTGCAGTTCCGCAAGCAGGACGTCCAGAAGGTCGTGATGGACGCCATCGCCGCCTCCGGGCTCGAACCCTCCCTGCTCGAACTGGAGCTGACCGAGACCATCCTGCTGCAGGACACCGACCTCGTGGTCGCGCAGATCAAGGCGCTGCAGCAGCAAGGCGTGACGTTCTCGATCGACGACTTCGGAACCGGGTACTCCTCGCTCGCCTACGTGAAGAACTTCCCCGTGAACCGACTGAAGATCGACAAGTCGTTCGTTCACAACCTGAAGGCCGACGTCAACGACGCCGCGATCGTGAGGGCCATCATCAACCTCGGCCACAGCCTCGGGCTGGACGTGGTCGCGGAGGGCGTGGAGACGGCGGCGCAGGTCGCGCATCTTCGCGCGGAGGGCTGCGACGAGGTGCAGGGCTACTACTTCGGCCGGCCCATGCCCGCCGAGGACTTCGTCGCCCTTGTGCGGCGCGAGACCCTTCTCGCGCGGACGGCATGACCGCCGGACCGGCGAAACGCGCGGCCTGGGACGGCGCGTCGGCCGGACCGCTCGCCTCGGTGATGCGCCGCCTTCGCGCAAGCGAGGCCGGCGAGCACGAAATCGCGCTGAACCGCGTCGCGCTGGCGGCCTGCGTGCTGTTCTACCTTTTGACGGAGACCGCGCTCTACGGCGATCCGCTGGGCGAGGCCTTCCTGATCACCGCGGCTTTCTTCCTCGGCGGCCTCGGCTTCGTGGCGCATCTGGCGTGGCGCCCGGCGGCTTCGCTGCCGCGTCGCGTCCTCGCCATCGCCTTCGATCTGACCGGCATATCTTACTGCATGCATGTCGGCGGAGAGACCACCGCGATTCTCTATCCGATCTACCTCTGGGTGATCTTCGGCAACGGTTTCCGGTTCGGCCTGGGCATGCTGGCGATCGGAGCTGCGATCGCCATCGCCGGTTTCTCGGTGGTGATCGCGACGACGCCATACTGGGGCGATCATCTTCGGCTTTCGCTCGGTCTTCTTGCCGGCCTGCTCGTCCTGCCGGCCTACGCCGCGACGCTGATCCGCAAACTCTCCAACGCGAAGTCGGCGGCCGAGGACGCCAGCCGCGCGAAGAGCCTGTTTCTCGCCAGCGTCAGCCACGAACTCCGCACGCCGCTCAACGCCGTCATCGGCATGACCGACCTGCTCGACGGCACGACGCTGGACGACGAGCAGCGCGACATGACGCGCACGGCCGGAGACGCGGGACGCACGCTGCTGCGGCTGATCGACGATCTGCTCAACTTCAGCCGGCTCGAAGCCGGCCGCATGCCGAGCCGGGCGGTGGACTTCGACCTCCACCGTGTGCTCGCCGAGGTGCGCGGCATGCTGACGGCGCAGGCGCGCGACAAGCGTCTGCGCCTCGCGCTGCACGTCACCCCGCGCACGCCCTACCGGCTGTCGGGCGAGGAGCGCCAGCTCAAGGACGTTCTCGTCAATCTGGTCGGCAACGCCGTGAAGTTCACCGACGTGGGCGGCGTCACGGTCGCGGTCGACGCGATCTCGCGCGACGAGCGCGTCGTCCGCCTGCGCTTCGAGGTCGCGGACACCGGCATCGGCATCGCTCCGGAGGCCCGCGGGCGGATCTTCGAGACCTTCACGCAGGCCGACGCCAGCATCATCAATTCGTACGGCGGCACGGGCCTCGGTCTCGCCATCTCCAAGCAGATGATCGAGCTGCAGGGCGGATCGATCGGCGTCGAAAGCGAGGTCGGCGCCGGCAGCGTGTTCTGGTTCGAGATCGATCTCGCCATCGCTTCCGGCGCGGGGGCGGACGTCGCGCCGCGGTCGGCCCACGTCGTCGCGGTGGCGCCCAATCAGGGCCGGGCCGCCAAGCTCGCCGCCGCGCTGGCGCAGGCCGGGGTCATCGCCGACGCCTGCGGCGGCGTGCGCGAAGCGGTGCGCAACCTGCGGGAGCACGAGCGCGCCGGGCAGCGCCGCGCCGTGGTGATCGACGGTCGCGGCGACGACGGCGAGGCGATCGCGACCGCGCTGCGAGCCGGCCTGGACGGGGTGGATCTGGAGGCGGTCATCATCGATGGGCGCTTTGGCGAGGGGCTGCCCGAACTCGACCTGCGCTTCGCCTGCGCGTCCGCCGCGCGCGACCTGCCGACACCGGCCGAACTGGCCGCCATGGTGCGGATCGCGACCATCGGCGTCGCGGGCGATCCGCGGCCGCGCAGCGCCAAGCCCGTCGTCGCCCCGTCCCGCCGGCTGTCCGTGCTCGTGGCGGAGGACAACCGGGTCAACCAGAAGGTCATCCACAAGGTGCTGGAGCGCGCCGGCCACGACGTGCGCATCGTCGACAACGGCGAGCTGGCGCTCGACGCGCTCGCGGAGCGGACCTTCGACATCGTGCTGATGGACGTGAACATGCCGGTGCTCGACGGCGTCGAGTGCACGAAGCTCTACCGCTTCGCCTCGATCGGAAAGCCGCGCACTCCCATTGTCGCCTTGACCGCCGACGCGACCCCCGAGGCGCGGCGGCGCTGCGAGGAGGCGGGCATGGACGCCTGCGTCACCAAACCGATCGAGCCCGCCCAGTTGCTGGCGCTGATCGCCGAGATGGCGGGCGAGGGGCCCGGCGAAGCCGTCGCCGAGGTGGAGGCTCTGACGGATGCGCCCCACGACGACGAAACCATCGCTCGGCTCGCCCGGCATCCGGGCTTCCGGCCCGCGCGACGGACCATCGTGGACCGCAGGACGCTGACCGAACTCGAACAGCTCGGGGGGCGGCCTTTCGTCGGCGACTTGGTGGACGAGTTCCTTGTGGACGCTGAGATCGTGCTGGAGGCGCTGCGTCAGGCGGTGGAGGACGGCGACACGGCGGCCTTCCGCGAACAGGCTCATGCCTTGCGCAGCGGCGCGGCCAACATCGGCGCGCGCGGCATGTACGAGCTTTGCCTGTCATGGCGGAACATCGAAGCGCGGGACCTCGCCGTGCGCGGCCGCACCCACATCCAGCGACTGGAAGCGGAGTTCAGGCTGGTCGGCAAGGCGCTGCGCGAACTGTTTCCCAAACGCGGTCGCGCGAACGGCGGCTGATCTCAGGGCGTCCAGCCGCAGGCGGACGCGACCCGCGCGCGAACCTCGCCGAAGCCCTCGAGCGAAAACGCGTTGGCGTGAACGCCCCCGATGCGATCCCGCACCTCGATCGTCAGCCGTCCGTCGTCCGGCAAGCGGCGCAGGAAATCCTCGACCCCCTCGGACCGAAACACCGCCTTGCCGTTCGTGGAGACGTCCCAGCGCGACGTCTCCTGCGCCCCGGAGCCCGACTGCGTCACGACCTCCAACGACGAGCGCGGCAGGCCCCAGTCTCCCGCGGTCCCGACGAGCGCTTCGGTGCGCCCGCCGAGGCAGCGCACGATGAGGAAGGACGGGTCGTCCTGAGAGGCGCCGCGCGCGGCGGCGAGCGCCGTCACCAGCGTGGCCCGTCCGTCGTCCGGCTCCGACGTGGTGGTCCAGCCGCCCAGCGTCTCCGTGCCGGCGGCGGCTGCGGTCGCAAGAAGACACGACGCCACGACGATAGCCTTGCGCATGGAACGCCTCCTCGGGTCAGCACTTGACGCACCGGGATACGCCGGGCGTCCGGTCTTGGACCGTCGGCGCGAGTTCTTCTTAAGAGAGCGCCGAAGCGTCACGCGCGAATGCTGCTTTGCAGCATAAGAAAACTATGAGACGCTTGGCGTCGTACGTTGCGTCACGGCGTCGTCGTACGACATCCTTGGGGCGTCGCCCCGCAAGGATTGGCGGAGAGGGATCGTATGGCTTCCAAGCCGCGTCTCCGATCGGCAGGCCTTCTGAGCGTCGCAATCGCGGCGATGCTCGGGCTCGCGGGCGGCGTGGTCGGCGGCGAGCGGTTCGGGTCCTACCGCGACGCGCGGACGGCGGAAAGCGCCCAGCCGCCGGCCTGGCGCGGGCCGAGCTTCGACCCCCGGCGCTACGCCGACGCGGCGGTGGAGGCGGTGGTGCGCAGCGCCTGCGCCTCGCCGGCGCCCTTCGTCGTGCTGGATAGTTTCAGCTTCGGGCGCCCCGCCAACCTGGACGACGACCTCGGCGATCCGTCCGACGACGCCGACGCGCACATCAGCCACGGAGACGTGGTGGCCGCCATCGCCGCGCTCGGCCACGGCGCGGTGACCACCTATCAGATCGATCCGGTCTTCAACGCCTTCACGCTCGCAAGAGATATCGCCGCGCTCGCGCGCGACGTGGCGAGCGGCAAAGTCGCGAGGCCCGCCGCGGTCGTCACCTCCATCGTGCTGCCGGTCCATCTCGACGACGTCAATCGCGCCCTGCCGGCCGAGAAGGCGGTCTCCGCGGCGGATCTCCGCGCCCGGCGGGGAGACGTGATGGCGGCGCTCGTCGGCGACGGCGATCCGCGCAACCCCTACCGCATCGTGCGCGACGCGCTGGAGACGCTGGCGCGCTTCGACGTGCCGGTGTTCGCAGCCTCCGGCAACACCGGGCCAGATGGGCTGGTCAACGTGCTTGCGCTCAATGACGGCGTCTACGCCGTGGGCGCCCTCGACTCCGCAGGCCGCCAGACCGCCTACACCAGCGCGCCCGAGATGACCGCGATCTGGGCGCCGGGGCAGTTCGTCCTGAGCGAAACGACGGGCGGGCTGAGCCTCACCGGCGGTCGCGACGTCGCCTTCGCCGGGGCGACCGCGCCGGGGCGGAAGGCGCTGATCGCCTCGCTCGTCGGGCGTGATCCGGCCGCGCTCGTGCGCCGCGTGCCGGCGTCTCTCGCGGGTCCGGACCCAGCCGGGCCGGGGTATCGCCAGCGGGCGCTGCGGCGCTACCTCGAGCCTGGGCTCTACCGCACGGTCGATCTGCTTGCGGCCTATGGTTACGAGATGAGCTCCGCCAACGTCGCGCGGTCGCTGGAGCAGGGCCCCTACATGCACTATCCGTCGGACGCGATCTTCCGGCTCGACGCGCAAGGTCGGCTCGCCTTCGATCCGCAGGGCGACGGCTCCGAGGGTCAGCTCATGGCGTACGACGCGACGTCGTTCGCCACGCCCAATGTCTGCCCTGCGCCGCAACGCGTGGCCCAGAGGGCGGCCCCGCGCTGACGGCGGCCGGGCCAAAAAGCGACGCCCGAGGGATCGATCCCCGAGGCCCGGACGTTCCAGTTCGCGCAACGCGAAACCGCGGCGCGGCTCAGCCGGAACGAGGACCTGAATGTCAGATCGGACCTACAAGATCATCGAGATCGTCGGATCGTCCGCCACCTCGATCGAAGAGGCCATCAGCGGCGCCATCGCGGACGCTGCGAAGACCGTCCACCACATCCGCTGGTTCGAGGTCGTCGAGACCCGCGGCCACGTCGAGGACGGCAAGGTCGCGCACTATCAGGTGACGCTGAAAATCGGGTTCACCATCGAAGGAACTTGATCTCCTCAACCGCGTTTGACGGAGCGGCCGAGCTCGCGCGACGCGCGACAGCCGGCGTCGTGAAAGAGGCGGAGATGGGCAACGCATTTGTGGTCGAGGTGCGTGGTCGCCACGCGGGACTGCTCATTCGTCTCGATGACGGGTTCCGCTTCCTGGCGTCGCTTCCCGAAGTGTACGACCTCGACGAGCAGGTGTTTCCCGACAAGGCGGCGGCCTGCGCCGCCGTCGAGGCGCGTTTCGACGCTCTCCAGGCCGGGCATCTGCCGGCCTACGCGGCTTTCAGCCTTGGACGGGTCGACGACGGGCTGCGTCTCGCGAGCTGAGCGCCCTCGGTCTGGGGTGCGGCGTCACGCGATCCCCGCAAGCTTGCAGACGACGCCCGCAGCGGCCGTCAGGGCCAGCAACGTCACGACGCCGACCCTCAGCCGGAACGCCAGCACGAGCGCTCCGGCCGTAAGCGCCAGCGCGACCGGGTCGAGGCTCGCGGGCGCGGGGTAGGACAGGTCGAGCCCGTAAGCGGTCGTCCGCCCCGTCTCCCGAAAGAGGGCGTGCAGGGCGAACCAGAGCGCCAGGTTCAAAATCACGCCCACCACCGCGGCCGAGACGCCGGCGAGGGCGCCCGACAGCAAACGGTTGCCCCGCAGGCGCTCGACGAAGGGCGCGCCGAGGAAGATCCAGAAGAAGCTCGGGGCGAAGGTGACCCAGGTCGCGAGCAGCCCTCCGAGCGCGCCGGCCAGCAGCGGATCGAGACCGCCCGGCGTCCTGTGCGCGGCGAGGAAGCCCACGAACTGGAGCACGAGGATCAGCGGCCCCGGCGTCGTTTCGGCGAGGCCAAGTCCGTCCAGCATTTCGCCGGGCCGTAGCCAGCCGTAGCCCTCGACCGCCTGCTGGGCGACGTAGGTCAGCGCCGCATAGGCACCGCCGAAGGTCACCACCGCCATCTTGCTGAAAAACGAGGCGATGTCCGCGAATACGTTTCCGGGCCCGAGAGCGAGCGTCAGGGCGGCGACCGGCGCGAGCCACAGCGCGAGCGCCGCGAGGGCGGGCGGGATCGCTTCCCGGAAGGGCGCGCCGCCGAACCGCGCCGCGCTCGTGTCCAGCAAACCGCCGTACTCCGCGTCGAGAGCGGCCGCTGCCGCTCCGGCGCGGAAACCCGGAGCGCCGAAACGCGCGGCGGCGAAGCCGATCAGCGCCGCCGTCGCGATCACGGCGGGAAACGGCGCGCCGAAGACGAAGATCGCCAGGAAGGCGAGGGCGGCGAGCCCGACCTGCGCCCGGCCCGCCAGCGCCTTTCGGCCGACGCGCAGCAGCGCCTGCAGCACGATGGCGATGACCGCGGCCTTCAGCCCGTAGAACGCACCGGCGATCAGCGGCGTCGTTCCGGCCGTGACGTAGAGCAGGCTGAGGCCCAGCATGGCGAGCGCGCCGGGCAGGACGAACAGCAGGCCCGCGATCGCGCCGCCGCGGGCGCCGTGCATCAGCCAGCCGAGATAGGTCGCAAGCTGTTGCGCTTCGGGCCCGGGAAGCAGCATGCAGTAGTTCAGCGCGTGCAGGAACCTCGCGTCCGACACCCAACGGCGCTCCTCGACGACGATGCGGTGCATGGTCGCGATCTGGCCGGCAGGTCCCCCGAAGCTGAGCAGGGCGACCTTCAGCCAGACGCGCAGCGCCTCGCCGAGGGTCGGAAGCCGTCGCGCGTCCGGCGCCGGAGAGGGCGAGACCTGAACCGTGTCGGACATGCGCATCCCCTCAGACCGCCGGCGCGGGCCGCGATGCTTGGGCCGGAACGGCGGGCCTGACAAGCGCGTCGCCCGACGCCCGCGCTCGACCTGTCGGCCGGTGAGCGTTCCGCCCGCGAGGCGAAGACGGCTTAGCCAGCTTTCGAACCGTATAGGCCATCACCACGTAACCGAGCCGTGATCGGTCCTGGCGGTCGCGAGCCGAGTGAGGCGCTATGACGACGCATCCTGCAAAGTTGCTTTCGGTCGCAAGCGCGACCGCGCCGCACAACCTCGGCCAGGACGACGTGGTCGCCGCGGCGCGACGTGTGTTCGTTGGCGCCGGTCGCCGCGACTTCGACCGCATCGCGCCAGTCTACGCCAACGCCGGGGTTCTGCGCCGGCAGTCCGTCCGGCCGCTCGACTGGTACGTCGAGCCGCACGGCTGGGAGGACCGCACCGCGGCCTACCTCGAAGGGGCGGGCGCCCTGTTCGTGCAAGCCGCCCAGCGCGCGATCGCCGCCGCGGGATTGAAGCCCGGAGACATCGACGTGGTGGTCACCGTGTCCTCCACCGGCGTCGCCACGCCGAGCCTGGAGGCGCGCTTCGGCGACGCGCTCGGCCTGCGCGCCGACGTCATGCGTGTTCCCGTCTTCGGCCTCGGCTGCGCCGGCGGCGTGTCGGGCCTCGGGGTCGCGGCGCGGCTCGCCCGCGGGACGCCGGGGACCCGCGTGCTGCTCGTCGCCGTGGAGACCTGCACGCTGGCGTTCCGGCTCGGCCGGCTCGACATGGCGAGCGTGGTCTCCACCGCCCTGTTCGGCGACGGCGCGGCGGCCTGCGTGCTTGCGACGGGGCCGGGCGGCCTCGCCGAGGTGGCGTATGTTGGCGAGCATCGCTGGCCGGACACGCTCGACGTCATGGGCTGGCGGTTCGACGACGTCGGTTTCGACGTGGTGCTGGACCGCGCGGTCCCGGCGTTCGCGGCGGAACGCGTGCCGACCGCTGCGCGGGCGATCCTCGCGGGCGGCGGCGTCGCGCTGGAGGATGTCCGCCGCTTCGTCTGCCATCCCGGCGGCGCGAAGGTCGCCGTGGCGCTCGAAGGGGCGCTCGGCCTCGCCGACGGCGCCCTGGCAGACGAGCGCGCCGTGCTGGCCGCGCACGGCAACATGTCGGCGCCGACCGTGCTGTTCGTGCTGGAGCGGGCGCTCGCCGGCGGTCTCGGCGACCCCACGGCTATGCTGGCCCTAGGGCCAGGCTTCACCGCCAGTATGGCGCTGCTGAGGCCCGCGGCGTGAGCGGCGCGATCCTTCTGCTGATTTTCGTCACCGCCTCCCGGCTTGGCGAACTCGTCCTATCCGCCCGGAACGTCGCCGGGCTGAAGGCGCGCGGCGCGATCGAAGCGGGGGCGAGCCACTACCCGGCGATGGTCGCGCTCCACACGTCGTGGCTCGCCGGCATGTGGTGGCTCGGGCATGACGCGACCGTGTCGCCCGGCTGGCTGGCGGCCTTCGGGGCGCTGCAGGCCCTGAGGGTCTGGACGCTCGCCACGCTCGGCCGGCGCTGGACGACGCGCATTCTGGTGGTTCCCGGCGAGACGCTCGTACGGCGCGGGCCGTATCGCTTCGTGGCCCACCCGAACTACGTGGTCGTCGCGGGCGAGATCGCCGTCTTGCCGCTCGTCTTCGGGCTGCCGGTCCTCGCCTTCGTGTTCTCGTTGCTGAACGCAGGCATGCTCGCCGTCCGCATTCGCGCCGAGGAGGCCGCCCTGGCGCGTCACGCCGCGCCTTGAGCCGCAGGCGGGGCGGGGCCAAGATCGCCGCTCCCGGCTTCAGGAGACGCCATGACCGTCGAAGCAACGACCCCCGACGCCATCGCCCGCCGCATCGCGCAGGGGCGGGGGCTCGCGCCCGCCGACATCGTCATCAAGGGCGCGCGGGTGCTCGACGTGGTCACCGCGACGCTGTTCGAGAGCGACGTCGCGATCGCGGGCGACAGGATCGTCGGCACCTTCGGGGAGTACGAGGGGCGGGAGGTCATCGACGGACGCGGTCTGACCGTCGTGCCGGGCTTCATCGACACTCACCTCCACATCGAGTCCTCGCTGCTGACGCCGCTCGAATTCGACCGTTGCGTGCTGCCGCACGGCGTCACGACGATCGTCTGGGACCCGCACGAGATCGCCAACGTGCTGGGGGCGGAGGGGATCGACTACGCGCTGCGGGCGGCCGAGGCGACGGTGATGGACATCCGCGTCAACCTGTCGTCGTGCGTGCCCGCCTCGCCGCTCGAGACCTCGGGCGCTGAGCTCGACGTCGACGATCTCACGCCGTTCCGCGGCCGGGCCAAGGCGCTCGGCCTCGCCGAGTTCATGAACTTCCCCGGCGTGCTGAACGCCGATCCCGGCTGTCTCGCCAAGCTCGCCGCCTTCCAGGACGGCCACATCGACGGCCACGCGCCGCTGGTGCGCGGCAAGGACCTCAACGGCTATCTCGCGGCCGGCATCCGCACCGACCACGAGGCGACGAGCTACGAGGAAGGGCTGGAGAAGCTTCGCAAGGGCATGACGGTGCTGATCCGAGAAAGCTCGATCGCCAAGGATCTGCATGCGCTGTGGCCGCTGCTGACGCCCGAGACCTCAGCCTTCGTCGCCTTCTGCACGGATGACCGCAACCCGGTCGAGATCGCGGCGGAGGGCCATCTCGACCACATGATCCGGTGGACGATCGCGCAGGGCGTCCCCGCCGCCCACGTCTACCGCGCGGCGAGCTGGTCGGGCGCCAACGCCTTCGGGCTGCGCGACCGCGGGATCGTGGCGCCGGGCAAGCGCGCGGACCTCGTGCTATTGTCCGACTACGAAGGCTGCCGGGTGCAGATGGTGATCGCCGGCGGTCGCGTGGTGACGGACGCGCTGTTCGCCGCCCGCGCGGTTCCCGACCCCGTCGGCCTCGACAGCATGAAGGCGGAGCCGGTGACGGCGGACGACCTGACGCTCAAGGGCGAAGGCGGGCCGCGGCCGGTGATCGGCGTCGTGCCCGGCAAGATCGTCACCGACCATCTGACGCTGGAGCTCGCGGCCGAGGGCGGCGCGGTGCGGTCCGATCTCGCCCAGGACGCGCTCGCCGTCGCGGTGATCGCCCGGCACGGGATCAACCGCAACATCGGCCGCGGCTTCGTGAAAGGCTTCGAGCTGAAGGCCGGCGCCATCGCCTCGTCGGTCGGGCATGACAGCCACAACATCTGCGTCGTCGGCGTCACGGCTGAAGACATGGCGCTCGCGGCCAACCGGGTGATCGCGCTCGGCGGCGGCTTCGTCGTGGCGGCCGAAGGCGAGGTGAAGGCCGAACTCGCGCTGCCGGTCGCGGGGCTGATGAGCCTCGAGCCGCACGAGGCGGTGCACGACCGGCTGGTCGCGCTGCGCGCCGCGGCCGTCGCGCTCGGCTGCACGCTGTCCGAGCCGTTCCTGCAGGTGGCCTTCCTGCCGCTCACCGTCATTCCGCATCTCAAGATCAGCGACTTCGGCATGGTCGACGTGAACCGCTTCGAGGTCATCGCGGCATGAGCGGCCGCTTCGAAGGGCGGCGCGTGCTGGCGCTCGGCGACACGGACGCGACGCTCGGCCTCGCGCAGGAGGCCGCGGCGGCCTTCGGGGCGGAAGGCGCGGACCTGCGCGTCGCGTCGCTCGCGCTGGAGGGCGAGCCGGAGCCGCCGGTCTTCCTGCCCGAATCGCTCGCGGCGTCGCGGCTGTTCCGCGGCTCCCACCTGGTGCTCGCGGCGCTGTCGGATGCGGGGTTCCGGGCGCTCTTCGCCGCCTATCTCGAGGCCGACCTCGTCCGGGAATCATCGCGGCCGCTCGTGCTCGCCGTCGACGCGGCTCCGGCTGGCTCCGGCGCCGTGGACTGGATGGCGGCCCGCGCGCCCGCCGACGTCTTGCGGCTGCGCAGCCATCCCGATCTCGCGCTCTACGGCCGGGTGGCGGCGGCGCTCGGCGTGGACGCCACCAACGCGGCTCTGGCGCCCTCCGCCGACGGACTTTTCGGGCTGAGCGAAGCGCTGCTGATGGGACAGGACCTGCGGGAATCGGCGCTTCCGCTCCGCCACTCGCTCGCGGGACGGATCATTCCCGAGGCTCCGGAGCCGCCGAAACCGTCATCCGGCCTTGCCGCCGGCCTCATGAGGCGGTTAGTTCGCAAAGGTCGTTCGGCGCCGCAGCATTAACGGGGTGCGCCGGTCGTCGATCGGTCACCCTTTGAATGCTTTTTGACATGCCGCATTGGGGCGCAATTTTCAGGAGACTGACATGGCCAATCGCTACGAGGTCGGGGAGAAGGACACCCGGCCCTGGGGGACGTGGGAGGTCATCGCCGGGGGCGAGAACTACGCGGTGAAGCGGATCGTGGTGTCGCCCGGCGCGCGCCTGTCGCTGCAGAAGCACCAGCACCGCGAGGAGCACTGGATCGTCGTCGAAGGCGAGGGCGTCGTCACGCGCGACGACGAGCGCATTCCGGTGAAGACCGGCGTCGCCGTGCATCTCCCGCTGCACTGCGTGCACCGCGTCGAGAACCCGGGCAAGGTCGACCTGGTGTTCATCGAGGTCCAGCGCGGCGATCCGCTCGACGAGGACGACATCGAGCGCCTGGAGGATGATTACGGCCGCGCGCCTGCGGGCGAGGGCTCGTCCGCCCCGGCCGGCGCGCCGAGCGGGTTCGCCGGCGTCACAGCGCTGGTGATGGACTTCGACGGCGTCTTCACGGACGACCGCGTGCTGGTGGATCAGGACGGCCGCGAGGCCGTCTTCGCCAGCCGCTCCGACGGCATGGGCCTGGAGCGGCTGCGCAAGCTGACCTCGATCCGGACGCTGATCCTGTCGAAGGAGCCGAACCCGGTGGTCTCCGCGCGCGGGGCCAAGCTCAAGATCGAGGTGCTTCAGGGCATTGACGACAAGCTGCCGGAGCTCGACCGCTGGCTCGCCGCCAACGGCCTGACCCGCGAGCAGACCGTCTACATCGGCAACGACGTCAATGACCTCGAGTGCCTGAGGGCCGTCGGCTTCCCCGTGGCTCCCGCCGACGCGCGCACGGAGGCCAAGGCGGCGGCGCGTTTCGTCACTACGGCGCTGGGCGGCCGGGGCGCGCTGCGCGAGCTGTGCGAACGACTGATCGCGGACCACGTTCCCACCGTTTCGGATCAGGCGCCGACCCGTTACGCGGCGGCCAGCTGATCGTCGCGAATTCCAACGC
This sequence comes from Methylopila capsulata, assembly GCF_016907975.1. Taxonomy (GTDB): domain Bacteria; phylum Pseudomonadota; class Alphaproteobacteria; order Rhizobiales; family Methylopilaceae; genus Methylopila; species Methylopila capsulata. The sequence continues at coordinate 516,037 of NZ_JAFBCY010000001.1, read as the reverse complement.
TGCAGCGCAACGAATGGGCGTGTTGCGGCGTTGGCTCGCGCGACCTGCCGCGATTTGGCAGGCGAGCGCCTTCGGCTGAGAGGGATTGCGCGGTGAAGATCAACGTCGGCTTCGAGATCACCCATAACTTTCCTCAGCCCACCCCGATGATGGTGATGCTGAACGTGCATCCGAGCCGCGAGCTCGATCTGGTCAAGCCGGACCAGGTGGCCTCCTATCCCTACACGCCGATCTCGGTCTATCTCGACGGCTTCGGCAACGTCTGCGGCAGGCTGGTCGCGCCGGCGGGCGACTTCACGCTGACGACCGACGCGGTTGTGCTCGACAGCGGCGAGCCCGACGTCGCCTCGTGGGACGCCTACCAGCACGCCGTCGAGGATCTCCCGGACGACACGCTCGTCTTCCTGCTGGGCAGCCGCTACTGCGAAACCGACCGCCTCGTGAACGACGCCTGGGCGCTGTTCGGCAATACGCCGCTGGGCTGGGGCCGGGTGCAGGCCATCGTCGACTTCGTCCACAATCACATCATGTTCGGCTATCACCATGCGCGCGCGACGAAATCTGCGTTCGACGCCTGGAACGAGCGCCAGGGCGTGTGCCGGGACTTCGCCCATCTCGCGATCACGCTCTGCCGCTGCATGAACATTCCCGCGCGCTACGCCACCGGCTACCTCGGCGACATCGGCGTGCCGAAGGACCCGGCGCCGATGGATTTCAGCGCCTGGTTCGAGGTCTATCTCGGCGGCCGCTGGCACACTTTCGACGCCCGGCACAACAAGCCCCGCGTCGGCCGCATCGTCATGGCGCGCGGACGCGACGCGGCCGACGCGGCGCTTACCAACGCTTTCGGACCCAACACTCTCAAGAACTTCCGGGTCTGGACCGACGAGGTCTGGTGAGGGCGCCCAGCGCGCGCGATCTGCGCTATAAGCCCCCATCTTTTCCGAACGATCGAGCCTGACGCCGTGACGACCGCCGCAGCGCGCCGCTTTTCCGTGGCGCCCATGATGGACTGGACCGACCGCAATTGCCGGTTGTTCCACCGCGCGCTGACGCGCGAGGCCTTACTCTACACCGAGATGGTGACGACCGGCGCGGTTCGGTTCGGCCCGCGCGAGCGCCTCATCGGGTTTTCGCCGGCCGAGCAGCCGGTGGCGGTCCAGCTCGGCGGCTCGGAGCCCACGGAACTGGCAGAGGCCGCGCGCATCTGCGAGGACTTCGGCTACGTCGAGGTCAATCTCAACGTCGGTTGCCCGTCCGACCGGGTGCAGGACGGCCGCTTCGGCGCCTGCCTGATGGCGGAGCCTGCGCGGGTCGCCGACTGCGTCGCGGCGATGAAGGCCGCGGTGTCCGTCCCGGTCACGGTGAAGTGCCGCATCGGGATCGACGACCAGGACCCGGAACAGGCGCTTGACGCGCTGGCCGAAGCGGTGCTCGCGGCCGGCTGCGACGCGCTGATCGTCCATGCGCGCAAGGCCTGGCTGAAGGGCCTCAGCCCGAAGGAGAACCGCGACGTGCCGCCGCTCGATTACGGCCGCGTGCTGCGGCTGAAGGCGCGGCGGCCGGAGGCGTTCATCGCCATCAACGGCGGGATCGCGGACCTCGACGCGGCGCAGGCGCTGCTCGCCCCCCGCGACGGCGTCGCGCTCGACGGCGTCATGCTCGGTCGGGCGGCCTATCAGAACCCCGAACTGCTGCTGGGCGTGGACCCGCTGCTGTTCGGCCGCGCAGCGCCCTTCGCCAGCGCGAAAGAGGCGGCCGAGAGCCTGACGCCGGCGATCGAGGCGCATCTCGCCCGCGGCGGGCGGCTGTCGAACTTTACCCGCCACATGCTGGGGCTGTTCCCCGGCAAGCCAGGCGCGCGGGCGTTCCGCCGCCATCTCAGCGTGGAAGCGCCGAAGGCCGGCGCAGGCGTCGAGGTTCTGCGCGCCGCGCTTGACCTCGTGGACGAGAGCGGCTCCATGGCCCGGGCAAGCGAAGCCGCCTGACGTTCCGGCGGCGCCGCCGCGACCCCCTCCGGAGCCTAGCCCTTGAGCCTTCTCGCCTCGCTGCCGATCGGCGACATCATCGAGCTCGTCCTGGGCCTCGCGCTGGGCGGCGTCGTGACGGGGTTGCTGGCGGGCGTCTTCGGGGTGGGCGGCGGGGCGGTGATCGTCCCCGTGCTTGCGGTGCTGTTCGACCACCTCGGCGTTCCGGACGAGATCCAGATGCAGCTCGCCGTCGGCACCTCGCTCGCCATCATCATCCCGACGTCGATCCGCTCCTTCCGTGCGCACGCCGCCCGCGGGTCGGTGGATCGTCCGGCGTTGCGGGCCTGGCTGCTGCCCGTCACGCTCGGAGCGGTCAGCGGCGCCGTCGTCGCGGCCTTCGTCAGCTCCGACGCGCTCAAGCTGGTGTTCGCCCTGTTCGGCCTCGGCATGTCGGCCAATCTGCTGTTCGGCCGCGACGACTGGCGGCTGTCGGAGGATCTTCCCGGCTGGCGATCGACGTCGATCTGGGGGTTTTGCATCGCGCTGCTGTCCGCGCTGATCGGCATCGGCGGCGGGGCGCTCGGGGCGCTGTTCCTGAAGCTGCACAACCGTCCGATCCATGTGGCGATCGGCACCTCGTCGGGCCTCGGCGCGCTGATCGCGGTCCCCGGCGCGATCGGCTACGCGGTGGCCGGCCTGCCACACCTCGCCCAGCTGCCGCCGCTCTCGATCGGATACGTGTCGCTGATCGGGTTCGCGCTGATGGCGCCGATCTCGGTGCTCGTGGCGCCGCTCGGGGTGCGTCTGGCGCATGGGCTTTCGAAGCGCAGGCTGACCGTCGCCTTCGGTCTCTTCCTCGCGCTCGTCGCGGTCCGCTTCATCTACGATCTGGCGACCTGAACTGCGGCGGCCCTTAGACCCGCACGCCCATGTCGGCCAGGAAGCCGTGGCCGTAGACATAGGCGAGGGCGATCACCACCGCGATGGCGAGCCAGAGCGCGACGGCCCGGACGGCTCCGCTGGCGTTGCCGCGCCAGCGCGCCAGCGCGCCCGGCCCGATCCAGACCGCGATGCAGACCAGCGCCACCGCGGACGCCCAGCGCTCGTTCGGAAAATCACCGAAGCCGCCGGCCAGGTCGGCGATGACGAACACCATGATCGTCGCGAGAATCGCGACGACGAGGATCTCGCCGATGCTGCGGTCCCTCATTGACCGGCCTCCGTCGGGGCGCGTTTTTCGGCGAAGATCCTGCGGCGCGCCGGGAGGCCGCGCATCACCGCCTCCCGCGCGTCAGCCGACAGCCGCGACCATGCGCCGATCTCGGCCAGCGTGCGCAGGCAGCCCTCGCACCAGCCGGTCGCGGGATCCATGACGCAGACCGAGATGCAGGGGCTTTTGATCGGACGGCTGTCGAGCATGCTCTAACGGATGGCCGACCGCTCGGCCCGGCGCAAGACTGCGACGCGTTATTCCTTCGATGGGCGCGTCACATAAGGGTCAAGGCGAGCGCGGTGAGGGCGGCCGCGTCGCCGAGAGCGGCCGCCGCGCCGCAGACGTCGCCGGTGACGCCGCCGATCTGGCGCCGGGCGAGGGCGGACAGCGCTGAGGCCGCAAGCGCGGCGCACGCGGCCGCGGCGAGGCCGGGCCCTATGCCTGCGAGCAGCGCCGCCAACGCCGCGCCGAGCGCCCAGCCGAGGGCGACGGCGCTCGGAGACGGGCGCGCGGCGTGGCCGGCGCCGTCTGAGCGGGCGGGCGGCAGCAGCACGGTGGGCAGCACAGCCGCGGGTCGGGCGATCGTGGAGGCGGCGGCGACCGCGAGACCTGCGACGACGGGCCCCAGCCCCTCCGCGAGCGCGGCCACGAGCGAGACGCGGCCGAGCAGCGTCAGGATCAGCGCGGTCGCGCCGAAACTTCCCAGCCGGCTGTCGCGCATGATCGCGAGCTTGCGCTCGCGGTCGCGTCCTCCACCGAAGCCGTCGGCGACGTCGGCGAGCCCGTCCTCGTGGAGCGCGCCGCTGAGCGCGACGCCGGCCGCGACCGCGAGCGTCGCCGCGGGGAGGGGCGAGAGGCCGAGCGCCGTCAACGCGGCGAGAACGGCTCCTCCCACGGCGCCCACCACAAGCCCGGCCAGGGGCGCGGCGCGCGCCACCCCGTCGAAGATCGCGGCGGGATCCGGCGATCCCCAGCCTGGAGGGACGGGGATCCGGGTGAAGAAACGCAGCGCGTCTGCGGCGGCGTCGCGCGCGGCGCGGATGACGGAATTAGGACGGTCGGCGGTCATCGGGCGACAATAGGGTTGCGGTCGCGCCTCACTAGCATGGCCGTGCGCGGAGCGCGCTTGGCGCGCCCGGCGGGATCGGCTATCTGCGACGCTCCGATGACGGCGACCTCCCCCACGCCGGCGACGTGACGAGGACGTATTCCATGGCTCGCTCTCCGGACGCCGCGAGGCCCGCATCCGCGAGCGGCCTGCCGTTCGACGACATCCGGGCGCTTCTGAGCCGCCTGCCGGGACCGTCCGCCGAGGCGGTCGCGGCGGTTCGCGCACGGGAGGCGGAGCTGGTGAAGCCGACCGGCGCGCTCGGCCGGCTCGAGGACATCGCGGAGTGGCTGGCGGCCTGGCAGGGCAAGGCGCCGCCGCACGTCGCCCGTCCGCTGGTCGCGATCTTCGCCGGCGCCCACGGCGTGACGGCGAAGGGCGTCTCGGCCTACCCCGCCGAGGTCACAAGCCAGATGCTCGGCGCCTTCTCCGGCGGCGGGGCGGCGATCAACCAGATCTGCGCGAGCTTCGATATCGGCCTCAAGGTGTTCGACCTCGCCTCCGACCGGCCGACCCCGGACATCACCGAGCGGGCGGCCATGAGCGAGCAGGAATGCGCGGCGACCATGGCCTACGGCATGGAGGCGATCGCCGGCGGGATCGATCTGCTGGTCGTGGGCGAGATGGGGATCGGCAACACCACCGTCGCTGCGGCCATCGCCTGCGCGCTCTACGGCGGCGAGCCGGAGGATTGGGTCGGCCGCGGCACCGGGGTCGACAAGGCGGGGCTGAAGCGCAAGGCCGAGGCCGTGCGCGCCGCTCTCGAGACGCACAAGGGCCATCTCGGCGATCCGCTGGAGGCGCTGCGGCGGCTCGGCGGGCGGGAGCTCGCGGCGATCGCGGGGGCCATCGTCGCGGCGCGGATGGAGCGCGTGCCGGTCGTCATCGACGGCTATGTGGCGACGGCCGCCGCGAGCGTGCTGCACGCTCTCGACGCCAGCGCGCTCGACCACTGCGTCGCCGGCCATCGCTCGGCCGAGGCCGCCCATGGCCGGCTGCTGGAGCGCTTGGAGATGAAGCCGCTGCTCGACCTCGGCATGCGCCTCGGCGAGGGCTCCGGCGGCGCGCTCGCGGTCGCCGTGATCAAGGCCGCCGCCGCCTGCCACTCCGGCATGGCGACGTTCTCGGAGGCAGCGGTGGCGAACCGCGCCTGAGCTGAGCGAAGTGCGTGCTTCGTCGCCCGGATCCGCAGTCCCGGACGGGCCGCTCAGGCCTCCCGCGGCCGAAGATGCCGCGTGGCGCGGCGCTCCAGCAGGTTCCAGACCCGGCGGACGGTTTCGACCAGCACGAGATAGATCAGCGCGGCCCAGAGGTAGACCTCGAAGTCGTAGGAGCGGCTGAACGCGTATTTGGTCGCGCCCAGCACGTCGTAGACCGTCACGACGCTCGCGATCGAGCTCGCCTTGATCATCAGCACCAGCTCGTTGCCGAGCGGCCGAAGCCCCTGCGCCAGGGCCTGCGGCAGGATCACGGTGAGATAGGTCTGGCCGCGCCGGAGGCCGAGCGCCGCCGCCGCCTCGCCCTGGCCGCGCGCGACGGAGCGCACGCCGCCGCGGATGATTTCGGCCTGATAGGCCGCGGTGTTGAGCGTGAAGGTGATCGCGACGCACCACCAGGCGTCCCGGAACACGCCCCACAGCCCCACCGCGTCGAGCGCGTCACGGAACTGGCCGGCGCCGTAATAGACGAGGAAGACCTGCGCCAGCAGCGGCGTGCCGCGGAAGAAGGTCGAGAACGACAGGCACAGCGCCCGCGTGACGCGCCCGCCCTCGACCAGGGCGACGCCGAGCGGCAGGGCGAGCAGGAACCCCACGGAGCAGGAGACCGCGACGAGGCCGAGCGTCGTCCAGAGCCCGTCGACGACCCGCGGGCCGTAGCGCGCCATCAGCTCGGCGTCGAAGCCGAGCGCGCCCCAGACGGTCAGGATGGCGTGGCCGAGAGCCGCTTCCATGGCCTTAGCGTCCCGCGGCGGCGAAGCCGCGGTCGGCGCGCGCCTCGAGCCGGCGGGCGATCGCCGTCGAGAGGCCGGAGAGCGCCAGATAGATCAGGCAGGCGACGAGATAGAAGAAGAACGGCTGCTTGGTCGCGTTGACTGCGAGGTTGGTCTGCCGGGTGAGGTCGGCGAGGGCGATGACGGAGACCAGCGAGGTGTCCTTCAGCAGCACCAGCCAGGTGTTGGAGAGGCCGGGAAGCGCGACCCGCCACAGCTGCGGAAACACCACGAGCCGGAAGGCGAGGCGTCGCGACAGGCCGAGCGCCGCGGCCGACTCGCTCTGCCCCTTCGGCACCGCGCGGATCGCGGCCAGCAGCACCTCGCTGGAGAAGGCCCCGAACACGAGGCCGAGCGCCACGACGCCCGCGACGAAGCTGTTGATCTCCACCGTCGCGCCGGTGAGCGAGGCGATCAGCCGCGGGGCGCCGAAGGCGACGATCAGGATCGTCAGCAGTTCGGGCAGACCGCGGAACACCGTGGTATAGAGTTCGCCCAGCGCGCGGGCGACGCGGCCCTTCGCGTTCTTGAGCAGCGCCACGCCGAGGCCCAGGGCGAGGCCGAGCGGCAGCGTGGCGACGGCGAGCGTGATCGTGACGACCACGCCGCGCGCGAGGTCGTCGCCCCAGCCTTCGGATCCGAACGAAAGAAGGCCGAAGAGGTCGGTCACGCGGCGGCGGTCAGTAGAGGCTGAACGGGAAGTACTTGGCGTTGATCTTCTCGTAGGTGCCGTCGGCGAGGATCTCGGCGATGCCCTTGTCGATCAGTTCCTTGAGCTCGATGTCCTCCTTGCGGAGGCCGGCGCCGATGCCCTCACCGAAGTACTTCTCGTCGCGGATGTCCTGGCCGATCACCTGGCAGCACTTGCCGGCGTCGGACTTCTCCAGCCAGGGCAGCATCACCGTCTTGTCGCCGAGCACCGCGTCGAGGCGGCCGGAGGCCAGGTCGAGGTTGGCCTCGTCCTGGGTGGCGTAGAGCTTCACGGTCGCCCCGGCCGGCTCGTACACGTCCTGCAGGAAGGTGCCGCTGACGGTGGAGGACTGCGCCCCGATCGTCTTGCCCTTCATCGCGTCGGTGGAGGTGCCCATCGAGGCGTTGCGCTTGTCGGTCACGAACAGCGCCGGCGTCTGGTAGTAGCGCTTGGAGAACGCGATGGTCTTCTTGCGCTCGTCGGTGATCGACATGGAGGCGAAGATCGCGTCGTACTTGTTGGCGAGCAGCGCGGGGATGATGCCGTCCCAGTCCTGCGCCACGAAGGTGCATTCCGCCTTGATCTTCTCGCAGATCGCCTTGGCGATATCGATGTCGAAGCCCTGAACCTGCCCGTCGGCGCCCACGACGTTGAACGGCGGGTAGGCGCCCTCGGTCCCGATCTTGATCTTCGACCAGTCCTTGGCCGCGGCCGGGACGGCGGTCAGGGCGCAGGCGAGCGCAAGCGCCACGGCGCCGGCGAATGCAAACCGGGATGACGACATGACGACGGTCTCCGACTCAGGCTGACGCTTCGGGCCGCTCGCAGAGCCCCGACGCGTCGCAGCATTCCACCGTTGCCCCGCACGCTCAAGTGGTGGGCGAGCCTATGTTTGCGGCATCGCCCGCAGCGAGACGCGCCAGATCGTCCGGCGTGTCGACGTCCCGAAACCCGCTTCCGTCGGCGAAGGCGACCTCGACAGCGCCAAGCTCCGCCAGCGCCCGGCGCGGCGAGGAGACGCCGTCCCGCACCAGCCGATCGAGCGCCTCCGCACACCCGAGCGGCCACAGCGCATGCAGCGGCTCGAGGCCCGAGGGCGAGACTGCGACCGCCGGGCCTTCGCCCGCCGCGGCCGCCAGGCGCGCGACGAGATCTACAGGCGGATACGGCGCGTCGCCCGGAAGGGTGGCGAGGTGGGCGACGCCCTCGAACGACCGCGCCCAGGCGAGGGCGGTCCGCACCCCGGCGAGCGGTCCCCCGGGACCATCGGCCGCGTCGGCGAGGACGGGCAGGGCGAAAGCCGCGAAACGCGCGGGGTCGCCATTGGCGGAGAGCGCGAGCGTCGCCACCTGAGGACGGAAGCGATCGAGCGCGTGGGCGAGGATCGGGCGGCCGTGCAGCGCGATCAGCGCCTTGTCCGCGCCCCCCATGCGACGGCCTTCGCCGCCCATCAGGACGACCCCCGCGATGCTCGCGAGGGAGGCTTCGACGTCTGGCATGCCATTCCTTTCCTCGACCGGCCGGACTTGATTGACCTTCGGGCGGCGAAAGGTCCATAGCCCAAGAAAACACGGATGGAGACGCGACATGGCGGTGACGGAAGACGACGTTCGGAGGGCTCTCGACGCGGCGCCTGCGCCGGACGGGGCGCCGAGCCTCGCGCAATCCCCCGCGCTGTCGCCGATCTCCATCTCCGGCGGCCGGGTGATCTTCTCGATCCAGACCACGCCGGACCGCGCCGCCGCGCTCGAGCCGGTCCGCAAGGCCGCCGAAGCTGCCGTGCGCGCCGTTCCCGGCGTCACCGACGTGCTGGTCGCGCTCACCGCCGATCGGCCGGCGGGGTCCGCGCCGCCGCCGCGGCCCGCAAGCCCGATGGCCGCGCGCGGCGGCCGCGACGCGCCCTCGGGCGCCGCGCCCGCGCCGCGACAGGCCTCCGGCGGCGCCGGCGTGCCGGGCGTCCGCCACATCATCGCGGTCGCCTCCGGCAAGGGCGGCGTCGGCAAGTCGACCACGGCCGCCAACCTGGCGCTCGCCTTCCGGGCGCAGGGCCTGCGCGTCGGGCTGATGGACGCCGACGTCTATGGTCCCTCGGTGCCCACCCTGTTCGGCCTGCATGAAAAGCCCGAGGTCGAGGGCAAGATGATGAAGCCGCTCGAGGCCCACGGCCTGAAGATCATGTCGATCGGCTTCCTGGTCGAGGCCGGGACGGCGATGATCTGGCGCGGCCCGATGGTGATGTCGGCGCTGACCCAGATGCTGACCGAGGTGTCCTGGGGCGAACTCGACGTGCTGGTGGTCGACATGCCGCCGGGCACCGGCGACGCCCAGCTCACCATGGCGCAGCGGGTGAAGCTCTCCGGCGCCGTCATCGTCTCCACGCCGCAGGACCTTGCGCTCGCCGACGCGCGTCGCGGCGTCGCGATGTTCGAGCGGGTCGACGTGCCGATCCTCGGGATCGTCGAGAACATGAGCTACTACTGCTGTCCGAACTGCGGCCACCGGGCGGAGCTGTTCGGCCACGGCGGCGCCCGCGCGGAGGCTGAGCGCATGAAGACGCCGTTCCTCGGCGAAATCCCGCTCTCTCTCGAGATCCGCACGACCTCCGACGCCGGCGCGCCCATTGTCGCCAAGGACCCCGGCTCGGAGCACTCCAAGGCCTACGGCCGCATCGCCGCCGCGGTGTGGAACCGCCTGACCTCCGGCGCTCCCGGCCGCGCGGCGCCGCGCATCGTCATCGAGCGCTGAGGGCTCGCCGGAGCCATCGCGGCCTCCGGCTTCCGGTGAAGGCGCTCGGTCCTCCGCAGAGGCGGGAGCGTCGCGATCGACGGCTCGGCTCAGGCCGCTTCGTCGGTCGCTGCGCCTGCGGCGACGGCGTGGCCGATGGCGCGGGCGCGATCGAGCGCAGAGGCGGGAAAGGACTCGCCTCCCGCCAGCAGAAACTCCGATGTCGCGACCTGCGCGCCGCAGAAGTCGAAGATGCCATGGTCGATCTGCGTGCGCATGGCGTTGGCGTAGCCGCGCCGCTCGTAGGTTCCCGCGTCCGACGCGCCGATGCCGACGAGATGAACCCGCAGCCGGCCGAGATGCTTGACGAGGCCGCCGTCCGGCGTCTCGTCATAGGCCCAGCCGTTGGTGAACACCCGGTCGATCCATCCCTTGAGCTGGCCCGGCATCGACCACCAATAGACGGGATAAACCAGCACGAGCGCGTCCGCGCGGTCGATCCGCGCCTGCTCGGCCAGCACGTCGGGCGGCGGCCCGGCCTGCCGGCGAAACAGCGCGAGGTCCGCCGCGGAGAAGCGCGGATCGAATCCCTCCGCCGACAGATCGGCCATCTCGACGACGTTTGCGGCGTCGGTCGAGACGACACCCTCGGCGATGCGCGCCGCCACGGCGTGGGTGAGGGAGGCGGGATCGGCGTGGGCGAAAACAATGAGCGAGCGCATGCGGCGGCCCCTCGGGTTGCGGCTTTGACGTCAGCCGGAATGGTTATATACTTTTAGTAAGTTACGTTTGGTATATAGCGATGTCAAGCCATCCTCCGGCGGAGCCCCGCCGTCGTCTGTCGCGGGAGCGCCGTCGGCTTCAGCTCATCGACGTCGCGTGGCGGCTCGCCCGGGAGGAGGGGGCCGACGCCCTGACGCTCGGACGGCTCGCCGAGCTGGCCGGGGTCGCGAAGCCGGTGGTCTACGACCATTTCGGCACGCGGAACGGCCTCCTCGCCGCGCTGTTCGAGGAGTTCGACCAACGTCAGACGGCTGCGATGGACGCGGCGCTCGCGGCGAGCGAACCGACGCTTGTCGATCGTGCGCGCGTCATCGCCGAGGCCTACGTCGGCTGCGCGCTGGCCCAGGGCCGGGAGCTCGCCGGCGTCGCCGCCGCGCTCGAGGGCTCGCCGGAGCTCGAAAGGGTCAAGCGGGCATGCGAGACCGCGTTCCTCGAGAAATGCCGCGTGGCCCTTGATCCCTTTGCGGACGGCGGCGTCTCCACGCCGGCTCTTGTCGGCGCGCTCGGCGCCGCGGACGCCCTATCCAGCGCCGCGGCGATCGGAGAGATCGACGCGGACTCGGCGCGGGCGGAACTGCTCGCCGTCATCCTCGCGGCGGTGGAGCGAAGCCGCGGGCGGCTGCGGCGGCCCGACTGATCGCGCGACCCCGCGAGCGCCGCGCCGCCGCCCAGATTGGATTTATTCCAAATCAAGCGGCGCGCGAAAAAAGTCGTTCATTCAAAACCTGTTAGGCGGAAGTTGACTTTCTCGTGAGCGAGGCGTTTCGGTTCTGCGGGGCGGCCCGGAGAGCTTTCGGATCGCATGGCGCGACGGCCGCGCGGCCGAGGAGACGGACCTATGACCAAGACCTGGATCGGGGCGCTGGCGGGCGTGGCGCTCGGGGCTTTGGCCGCCGGCGGGGCGCAGGCGCAGGCGCCCGCGGCGAAGGATGTGGTGAAGACCTATTCCGATGTCGCCGCCGCCATGTACGGCGATGCGGTCATCGCCGCCTCCGAGCTCAAGACCAAGATCGACGCCTTTCTGAAGGATCCCACGGACGCGACGCTGGCCGACGCCCGCAAGGCGTGGATCGCGGCGCGTGTTCCCTACCAGCAGACCGAGGGCTACCGCTTCGGCAACCCGTCCGTCGACGACCTCGAAGGCCGCGTCAACGCCTGGCCGCTGGACGAGGGGCTGATCGACTACGTTGCCCCCGCCTATGGCGAGACCTCGGACGAAAACCCCTATTACGCGCTCAATGCCATCGCGAACCCGAAGCTGAAGCTCGGCCGCAAGACGGTCGACGCCACCAAGATCACCGCGAAGCTGCTGAACTCGCTGCAGGAGGCGGGCGAGGTCGAGGCGAACGTCGCCATCGGCTATCACGCCATCGAGTTCCTGCTGTGGGGCCAGGACCTGAACGGCACGGGCCCCGGCGCCGGCGACCGCAAGGCGACCGACTACGTCCAGGGCGAGGGCTGCACCAACAAGAACTGCGACCGCCGGGCCCAGTACCTGAGCGTCGTCACCGACCTGCTGGTGGCCGACCTCAAGGACATGGCCGCGCTGTGGGGACCCAAGGGCAAGGCGCGCGTGGCGCTCGCCAAGAAGAAGCCGGGCGCGGCGATCGCCGCCATGTTCACCGGCCTCGGTAGCCTGTCCTACGGCGAACTCGCGGGCGAGCGCATGAAGCTCGGCCTCATCCTCCACGATCCGGAGGAGGAGCACGACTGCTTCTCCGACAACACCCACAACTCGCACTACTACGACATCAAGGGGATGACCGGGATCTGGGCCGGAACCTACGTGCGGCTCGATGGAACCAAGGTGGAGGGACCCTCGCTCAAGGCCTACGCCGAGGCCAAGGCGCCGGCGGAGGCCAAGACGCTCGACGACGACTTCGCCGCCACGCTCGCCAAGGCGCAGGTCCTGAAAGACCGGGCCGACAGCGGCAAGGAGGCCTACGACCAGATGATCGGCGAGGGCAACGCCGAGGGAAACAAGGTCGTGCAGGACGTGATCGACGGCCTGGTGCAGCAGACCCGCGGCGTGGAGGCGGTGGTCGCCAAGCTCGGCGTGAAGATCACGGTCGAGGGCTCCGACAGCCTCGACGCGCCGGAGAAGGTGTCGCAGTAATCGAAGCCGAGCGCGCCGTTCTCTTCCCTTCTCCCCTTGCGGGAGAAGGTGGCGCGCAAGCGCCGGATGAGGGGTCGTCCGGGACATCCTCGGGCGGCCCGGACGACCCCTCACCCTTGCCCTCTCCCGCGAGGGGCGAGGGCGCCACGACGTCGCGTCCTATGAGGAGCGACGAGCCTCGCTCAGCCGCGGCCCGCAGGCGATAGGATCAGCGTGATGTCATCGGCCGCAGGCTCGCGCCAGCTCACCCGCCGCGCGCTTCTCGGCGGCGGGCTCGCCGTCGCGGGCGTCGTCGCGTTGCGTGGGCGCAGCGACGCGAAGCCCGCGACGCTGCCGCTGCGCACCCGCGCGGAAACGCCCGGCGAACGAACGCTGTCGCTCGTCGCCGCCGAGCGCCGGGCGAAGCTGCTCGGCCCCGACGGACCGGACAGCGCGGTCTGGACCTATGGCGAACGCCTGTTCGACGTGGTGCGGATCGCTCAGGGCGAGACGCTTGCGGTGGAGCTGGAGAACCGGCTGCCGGAGCACACCGCGATCCACTGGCATGGCTTGAGAATTCCCAACGATCAGGACGGCGTGCCCTATATCACGCAGCCGCCGGTGCGGCCGGGCGAGCGCCATTCCTATCGCTTCACCCCGCCGGACACCGGCACCTTCTGGTTCCATCCCCATTGCGACACGATCGCCCAGCTCGGCCGCGGGCTTGCGGGCGTGCTGATCGTCGAGGGCGACGAGAGCGTTCCCTACGACGCCGACCTGACGCTGGTGCTGAAGGACTGGCGGCTCGACGCGGCGACCGGCGGCTACCTGCCGTTCATGACCCAGCGCGGCGCGCTGCGGGCGGGCACCTTCGGCACGGTGCGGACCGTCAACGGCGAGACGGCGCCGCTCATTGTGGTTCCAGCTGGGGGCGACGTGCGGCTGAGGCTCCTGAACCTCGACTCCACCCGCGTCGGCGACATCGGCGTGGACGGCGGAGAGGCGGCCGTGATCGCGATCGACGGCAACCCGATCGCGCCGTTCCCGCTGAAGGACTGGCGCCTCGGCCCCGCCATGCGGCTCGACCTCGTGGTGCGGGCGCCGGCGGCGGGCGGCGAGGTCCGGCTGATGGACTATTTCGCCGCCGAGCCGGTGGTGCTGGCGACGCTGGCAGGCGAGGGCGAACCCGCCAAGCGCAAGGCGTTCGATCCCGCGCCGCTGACGCGCTCCGCCATTCCGGAGCCGCGGATGAAGGGCGCGGAGCGGCTCACCTTCGCCTTCGCCACCGCCTCCAAGCAGAAGGCGGCGCTCGCGGTCTCGGCGGACGACGGCGACCCGCTCGCCGCCGCGATGCTGGACAGCCTCTGCGCGGCCTCCACCGTGAACTGGAGCATCAACCGCGAGGCCTGGCCCGTGGGCGACCATTCGCAGGTCCCGAAGCCGCTCGCCCTGCTTCGGGAGGGGCGGACCTACGTGGCGGAGCTTTCCAACGAGACGCCGCACGTGCACCCGATCCACCTGCACGGCTTCACCTTCAAGGTGCTCGGCTCCACTAAGCGCGACCTGCCCGTGCACTTCGCCGACACGGTGCTGCTGACGCCGAACGAGCGCATCACCATCGCCTTCGTCGCGGACCGGCCGGGCGACTGGATGATCCATTGCCACCTGATCGAGCATCAGGAAACGGGCATGATGGGCTACCTGAAGGTCGCGTGATGGGGCGAAGGATCGCCTGCGCGCTCGTGGTCGCAGGCCTGGTAATTCCTGGCGCGGCCTTCGCCGCCCGCGACGGGCTCGACGTCGCCATCGGCCGGGCGATCTTCGCGCGCCTGTGGGTCCCGGCGCCGGCCTCCACGCGCCACGCCGACGGGCTGGGTCCGCTGTTCGCGGCGCGCTCCTGCGCCAGCTGCCACTCGGCCGAGGCCGGCCGCACGCGCTTCCGCCTCGGCCGCGACGATCCCGGCCAGGACCCCGGCCTCGTGGTGCGCCTCGGATCAGCCGTGGGCGCGCCGGACCCGGTCTACGGCGCGGAATTGCAGCCCGAGGGGCTAGGCAAGGTCCCGGGCGAGGGGCGGGCGGCCGTGACCTTCGCCGCGTCCGGCAAGCCGTTCTGGCGGCTCGAGGCGCCGGGCTACGGCCCCCTCGCGCCGGACACCGCCATGTCGGCGCGGGTCGCGCCGTCGCTCGCCGGCCTCAGCCTGCTCCAACGGGTGCCGGAGGCCGCGATCCTCGCACGCGCGGCGACCGAGGCGCGCGACGGCGTTTCCGGCCGGCCGCACTGGATCGAGGGCCCGGAGGGCAGGGCGCTTGGCCGTTTCGGCTGGAAAGCTTCCGAGCCGACGCTCGCCGCCCAGGCGGCGGCCGCGTTCACGCTGGACCTCGGCCTCTCCACCGAGCGCCGCCCCGAAGGCGCCGGCGACTGCACGTCGTCCCAGGCCGCCTGCCGGGAGGCGCCGCATGGCGCCCGGCCCGGCGAGCCGGAGGTGGCGCCCGACCTGTTCGCGAGCCTCGTCGCCTTCCTCGAACATCGCCCCACCCCGCCGCCGCCTGCGCCGTCTCCACGCGGCGTGACGCTCTTCGCCTCCACCGGCTGCGCCGCATGCCACGCGCCGTCGCTGCCGCTTGGCGACGGCGCCGAGGTCGCGGCCTTCACCGACCTTCTGCTCCACGACATGGGGCCGGGTCTCGACGACGGCGTCGGCGAGCAGACGGCCGCGAGCGCCGAGTGGCGGACCGCCCCGCTGTGGGGACTGTCCCGCACGCTCGCGCAG
The DNA here is from genome assembly GCF_016907975.1 of Methylopila capsulata. Taxonomy (GTDB): domain Bacteria; phylum Pseudomonadota; class Alphaproteobacteria; order Rhizobiales; family Methylopilaceae; genus Methylopila; species Methylopila capsulata. The sequence continues at coordinate 500,692 of NZ_JAFBCY010000001.1, read as the reverse complement.
GGGTCAGGCTTGCTCCACGACGGCCGCGCGGCCACGGTGGCGGACGCCGTGCGCTGGCACGAGGGCGAAGCCGCCCCCGCCCGCGCCCGCTTCGAGGCCTTGACCCCGGCGGAGCGCAAGACGCTCGTCGACTACGTCTCGGGACTTTAGAGATGACATCAAGGTTTCGGCACAACATGCGCAAGACCCTTATGATCGCCTGCGCCGTCCTCGCGTCTGGGGGCGCCGCACGGGCGGCGGCGCCAGAGCCCGGACCACTGGCGATTTCGGTGATCGAGCAGTGGCTCCTGCCGCGCAACGACGCCCTGGCGGAGGCCGCCGCCGTTCAGAGGGACGCATGGCGCGCGGCCTGCGCGGACGGCGACTACGCCGGCGACCTCGCTGCGTTGAGGGAGCGCTACCAGGCGGCGGCGGACGCCTGGGCGGCGGTCGAGCACGTCACCACCGGGCCGGTCAGCCTCTCGCTCCGGCCGGACCGCATCTTCTTCTTCCCCGACAAGCGCAACGCGGTGGCGAAGGCGCTCGCCGAACTCGAGGCCAAGGCGAAGGCTGGCGAGGTGCCGGACGATACCTTCCGAGCCTCGAGCGTGGCGGGGCAGGGCTTTCCCGCACTGGAGCGCCTGCTCTACGAGCCGCCGGACGGGGAGCCCGCCGCTCGCTGCCGGGTCGGCGTCGCGATCGCCGGCAACCTCGCGACGCTCACGGGCCAGATCCGCGACGAGTGGCGAAGCGACGTGGGGCCTTTGGCCAAGCTGAAGGCGGGGCAGGGCGACCCCGTGCACTTCGCCGATCCCGGTCAGGCGGCCGCGCGCCTGCTCACCGATCTCGCCGGCGGCATCCAGCGCGACGTGGACATGAAGCTGCTGCCGGTGCTCGGCGCGAACCTCGACACGGCGCGGCCGAAGGCGGCCGAGGGCTGGCGGTCGAACCGCTCGGCGCGCACGCTCAAGGCCTCGGTCGCGAGCTTGACCGCGATGGCCGCGATCTTCGCCAAGGCCGCGCCCGCGGAGATCGCGGCGAGCGACGGCAAGGCCTTCGCGGCGGCGCAGGCCGCGGTCGCGAAACTTCCCGACGACGTCGGCGAGGCCGCGGCGGACCCGAAGCGCCGCAAGGTCGTGGAGCAGGCGGTCGCCGCGCTCAAGGTCGCGCAGGCCAACATCGTGAAGGACGTGGCCCCAGCCATCGGCGTGCCGCTCGGCTTCAACGCGCTTGACGGGGACTGAGCCGATGCCGCTCTCCCGCCGCGCCGCGCTGGGCGGCCTCGGCGCCCTGGCGTTTGCTGGGCTCGGCCACGGCCGCGCCCACGCCTCCCCGGATGACCCGGCGTTCCTCTCCGCAGCGCGCGCCAGCGACGGCGGGTACCGCATCGGCGGGCTCGACGGCGCGCTCGAAACCAGCGAGGGAGTCGCAGCGCCCGTCCGCCTGCATGCGCTGAGCCTCCGGCCGGACGGCGCGGAGGCGGTCGCGGTGGGCCGCAGGCCCGGAGATATCGCGCTGGTGCTGGACGGGGCGGGCCGAGCGAGGCGATCGACGTTCGGCGCCAGCCCCGGCCGCCGCTTCGCCGGTCATGGCGCCTACGCCGCCCACGGCCGGACCTTCCTGACGTCCGAGATCAACGCCGAGACCGGCGAGGGCTGGATCGTGCTGCGCGACGTCGCCGGCGGCTACGCGCCGCGGGCGGAGTGGCGCTCGGGCGGGATCGGCCCCCACGACGTCGCCTCCCTCGGCGGCCGCGTCGTCGTCGCGAACGGCGCCAAGGAGCCGAAGACCGACCCCGGCATCAGGAGCCTCGGCCTCACGACCGCGCGCTCCAACGTGGCGCTGCTCGACCCCGCGACCGGCGCGGTCGAGGCGATCGCCGAGACCGAGGCCGATCTCGCCAGCCTGTCGCTGCGCCATGTGGTCGGGACGCCGGACGGCGGCCTTCTGGTCGCCGCGCAGGACACCGAGGCCGGCGCGCGCGACCGGCCGCTGGTGGCGCGGCTCGCGGGCGCGCGCCTGCGCTGGCTCGACGCCGATCCCGACCTGCTGGCCCGGCTCGGCGGCTCGGTGTGCTCGCTTGCGATCGACCGCTCGGGACGCTTCGTCGCCGCGTCAGGTCCGAAGGGCGGGGCGGTGGTCGCCTTCGATCTGCGAACCAACGACGCGGTCGGCGCGGTTGCGATCCCCGACGTCTGCGGACTGGCTTCCGTCGGCGACGGGCGTTTCGTTGCCACGTCGGGCCTTGGCGAGGTGGCGCTGATCGCGGTCCGCGAGGACGGCGCGGCGATCGTGCGGCGCCGCGCCAGCGCGCTCCGGTGGGACAATCATCTGGCGGGTCACGCGGCCTGATCGCCCGGCGTGACGCTCGCCGATGCGGCGCGGTTTCGAAGCGCCGGACGGTCGGTCTCGGCCCGCAGCGCTCGATCACCATTCGCCGCCCCGCCGTCGCACAGGGGTTGCCCTTCGCCTCCACGGCTTCTAGCTATCGGTCGCCTTTGTGAAATCCCGTGATCGGAGCGTCGACGATGGGCCTCGAAACTGCGGCGACGGCCGCGCGCGAGAACGATGCTTCGCGCCGTCCCGGTTCGCCGCCGTCGGCGCCCTCGGGTTTTCCGGACCGGGTCGCGCTGTTTCTCGATCTCGACGGCACGGTGCTCGACCTCGCCGCGACGCCGGACGGCGTCTCGATCACGCCTGAAGCGCTTGCCGCGATCGGCGTGCTGGCCCAGCGGCTGAACGGCGCCCTCGCAATCGTGACCGGCCGCGGGCTCGAGGACGTCGACCGTATCCTGTCGCCGCTTCGGCTTCCCGCCGCGGCCCTCCATGGCGCGGAGCTTCGCCGCAGCGGCGGCGGGCGGGTGTCCGAGGCCGGCGTCGGCGCGCCCCCGGACCGGCTCACGGCGGCGCTCGGCGCCTTCGTGGACGCGCGTCCCGGCCTTGCGCTCGAAGACAAGGGCGCGAGCGTCGCCGTCCATTTCCGCCAGGCTCCGCACCGCGAGGGCGAGGTGAAGGAGCGCATCGGCGAACTCGTCGCGCAGCTCGCGCCGACCCACGAGCTCCAGCCCGGCAAAATGGTCGTCGAAGTGCGCCCGCGCGGCTGCGACAAAGGCACGGCGCTCAAGCGCATGATGGCGGAGAAGCCCTTCGCGGGGCGCACCCCCTGGATGTTCGGCGACGATCTGACCGACGAGTTCGCCTTCGCCGCGGCGAACGATCTCGGCGGCGTCTCCGTGCTGATCGGCGCGGTCAGCCGTCCGAGCGTCGCCCAGCATGGGCTGGCCGATCCCGACGCCATGCGCGCCTGGCTCGTCGCGCTCGCGGCGGCGGCATGACGGTTCCGAACGGTCGCGCGTCGCTCGAACTCGGAGTCGTCGGAAACGCCGCCGCCGCCGCCCTCATCGATCGGCGCGCGCGCCTCGTGTGGATGTGCTTTCCGAGGTTCGACGGCGATCCCACGTTCTGCGGCCTGCTGGCCGGCGACGACGCCGACAAGGGCTTCTGGGACTTCCAGCTGGAGGGCCTGACGCGGGTCGAGCAGGAGTATCACCGCAACACCGCGATCCTGGAGACGCGCCTGTTCGGCCGCGACGGCGCGATCCGCGTGGTGGACTTCGCCCCTCGTTTCCGCCGTTCCGGACGCATGTTCCGGCCGAACATGATCGTCCGCCGGGTGGAGCCGATCTCCGGGTCGCCCCGCATCGCCGTGCGGATGCGGCCGTGTCGGGACTGGGGGGCCGCGGCGCCGGACACCACGCGCGGCTCGAACCACATCCGCTTTCTCCTCGGCGACAGCGTGCTGCGGCTGACGACGGACGCGCCGGTGGCTTTCGTCGCCGACGAAACGCCTTTCGTGCTCGACCGTCCGCTCGCGTTCCTGCTCGGCCCGGACGAGTCGCTGACCGACTCCCCGGCGCGCATCAGCCGGGAATTCTACGAGCGCACGCGCGACTACTGGATCGACTGGACGCGCTACCTCTCGCTGCCGTTCGAGTGGCAGGAGATCGTGATCCGCGCGGCCATCACGCTGAAGCTCTGCAGCCACGAGGAGACCGGCGGCATCGTCGCCGCGCTGACCACATCGATCCCGGAGTACGGCGACACCGGCCGGACCTGGGACTACCGCTTCTGCTGGCTGCGCGACAGCTACTTCACGGTCGAGGCGCTGAACCGGCTGGGCGCCACCAACACGATGGAGGGCTACCTCTCCTACGTGACGAACCTCGTCGCGGGGTCGCCCAACGGCTATCTGCAGCCGCTGTTCGGCCTCGGCTTCGAGACGACGCTCGACGAATCCCAGGCCGAGTCGCTGCCGGGCTACCAGGGCTTCGGCCCGGTGCGGAAGGGCAACGCCGCCTACACGCAGGTGCAGAATGACGGCTACGGGTCGGTGATCCTCGCGGTGGCCCAATGCTTCTTCGACGCGCGCCTGCCGACCCCCGGCGACGAGGCGCTGTTCGAACGGCTGGAGAAGCTCGGCCGGCAGGCCGTGGAGCGCTGGGACCAGCCGGACGCCGGGATCTGGGAGTACCGCACCCGCGAGGGGGTCCACACCCATTCCTCCGCCATGTGCTGGGCTGCCTGCGACCGGCTCTCGCGCATCGCCGACCGGCTCGGCCTGTCCGAGAAGGCCGGAGAGTGGGGCGGACGGGCGGCGGAGCTGAAGACCGACATCCTGCAGCGCGCCTGGAACGTCGAGATGAAGAGCTTCACCAGCGTCTTCGGCGGCGACACGGTGGACGCAAGCCTGCTGCTGCTGCCGGAGATCGGCATCGTCGCGCCCCACGATCCGCGCTTCCTCGGCACGCTGGCCGAGGTGGAGCGCCAGCTGCGCTACGGCAACCACATCTACCGCTACAAGGCGCCCGACGACTTCGGCGAGCCGGAGACCGCCTTCACGGCCTGCACCTTCTGGCTGATCAACGCGCTCGCCGCCGTCGGGCGGATGGATGAGGCCAGGGCGGCGTTCCAAGAGGTGCTCGACCACTGCAATCACCTCGGGCTGCTGTCCGAGGGTCTGCATGTCGGCACCGGCGAGCTGTGGGGCAACTTCCCGCAGACCTACTCGATGGTCGGCGTCGTCAAGGCCGCGATGCGGCTATCGCGCCCGTGGGAAGACGCCTTTTGAGGGCCGGCCGCCCCAAGCCGGCGGAACCTGCGGCCGCACGCGGCCGTTTTCACATGCGCGGGATGACTTCGCCGACGGTCATAGCCGCGGCCGGCGGCGGTGAGTTAGCCTGCATCGCCCTCGGCCCAACCAAGGGGGAGCATCCATGAGCCGTCTCGTCGTCGTCTCGAACCGCGTGCCCGTTCCGACGCCCGGCACGCCGCCGGCCGGCGGCCTCGCTGTGGCCCTCTCGGGCGCCATGAAGGCGCGCGGCGGACTGTGGTTCGGCTGGAGCGGCCGCACGTTGCCGCCGGACGCCGGGGAGCCGCGCGCCGCCGAGCTGACCGAGAGCGAGGGCGTGACCTACGCCGTCGTCGATCTGTCAGAACGCGACCTCGACGATTACTACGCGGGCTTCTCCAACCGGATGCTGTGGCCGCTGTTCCACTACCGGATGGACCTCACCGAGTTCACCCGGGTCAACCTCGCCGGTTACCATCGCGTTAACCGTCTGTTCTCCCGTCTGCTCGCTCCGCAGATCGCCGCCGACGACGCCATCTGGGTGCACGACTACCATCTGATCCCGCTTGCGGCCGAGCTCAGGAGCATCGGCTGCAAGAACCGGATGGGCTTCTTCCTGCACATCCCGTTTCCGCCCCCGGACATCCTCACTGTGCTGCCGAACCACGCCGATGTGGTGCGCTCGCTCGCCGCCTACGACGTCGTGGGCTTCCAGACGCCGATCGACGTCGAGAATTTCGAGACCTACGTCCGCCGCGAGAAGATCGGGCGCCGGCTTCCCGACGGGCGCTTCGTGGTGCACGGCCGGACGGTGCGCGTCGAGGCCTATCCCGTCGGCATCGAGACGCAGACCTTCGCCGACGTGGCCGCAGCCTCGGAACGCAACGCGCTGGTGCGCCGGACGAAGGAAAGCCTCGGCGACCGCAAGCTGATCATCGGCGTCGACCGTCTGGACTACTCGAAGGGTATCGCCGAACGCATCCAGGCGTTCGAGACCTTCCTGTTGCTGGACCCGGAGTGGCGGGGCCGCTGCACCTATCTTCAGATCACGCCCAAGTCCCGGGGCGAGGTCCCGGAATACGCCGCCATGGAGCGGGAGGTCGCCGGCCTCGCCGGCCGCATCAACGGCACCTTCTCGGAGCTGGACTGGACGCCGCTCCGCTATGTCAATCGCACCGTCGGCCGGAACGCCCTCGCCGGGCTCTACCGCTACGCCCGGGTCGGCCTCGTCACGCCTTTGCGGGACGGCATGAATCTGGTGGCGAAGGAGTTCGTGGCGGCGCAGGACCCGGAGAATCCGGGCGTTCTGCTGCTGTCGCGGTTCGCCGGCGCCGCCTCCGAACTGGACGGGGCGTTGCTCACGAATCCCTACGATGTCGACGGCACCGCAGGCTCGATCGCGCGGGCGCTGGACATGCCGCTCGAGGAGCGGAAGGATCGCTGGTCGTCGATGTTCGAGCGCATCTTGGAATACGACGTCGCCTGGTGGTGCCGCAGCTTCCTCGACGCGCTCGAAAACGAGGAGGCCGCGCCGCCGCAGGCGGGCCGGATCGCCGCGGTCAGCTGAACGGGCGGCCGTTTCCAGAACAGTCGAGGGCTGCCGTCGCTCGTGTCCCGGCCTCGAGCCGGGACTGACGCGCGGCTTGGAATACCGCGAGCGGCTTGAGCTCAGCCGCCCGTGGTCGACATGTGCCGGGCCACGGCGGGCTTTGCGTTGCGGCGGTCGATGATGAAGTCGTGGCCCTTGGGCTTCCGCCGGATGGCCTCGCGGATCGCCTCGACGAGCTTGCCGTCGTCCTCGCTCGCGCGCAGCGGCGTGCGCAGGTCCGCGGCGTCGTCCTGGCCGAGGCACATGTAGAGCGTGCCGGTGCAGGTGACGCGCACCCGGTTGCAGCTCTCGCAGAAATTGTGGGTCATCGGTGTGATGAAGCCGATGCGCCCGCCCGTTTCCGCCACCGAAACGTATCGCGCCGGACCGCCCGTGCGGTAGGCGCTCTCGTTCAGCGTCCAGCGCTGCGCCAGCCGGGCTTTCACCAAGCTGAGCGGCAGATACTGGTCGGTGCGGTCGCCGTCGATGTCGCCGAGCGGCATGGTCTCGATCAGCGAGAGGTCCATGCCCCTCGCATGGGACCATTCGGCGATCGAGGCGATCTCGTCCTCGTTCACGCCGCGCAGCGCCACGGTGTTGATCTTGATCTTGAGGCCCGCCGCCAGCGCGGCGTCGACGCCGCGGATCACCTGAGCGAGGTCGCCGCGGCGCGTGATCTCGCGGAATTTCTCCGGATCAAGCGTGTCGATCGACACGTTGATGCGCCGCACGCCGGCCGCAAACAAATCCCGCGCGTGAGTCTCCAGCTGGCTGCCGTTCGTCGTCAGCGTCAGCTCCTCGAGGGCGCCGCTGTCGAGGTGACGGCCGAGCGAACGGATGAGGGTCATCAGATCGCGCCGGACCAGCGGCTCGCCGCCGGTGAGCCTGAGCTTCTTGACGCCCAGCATGATGAACGAGCTGCACAGCCGATCGAGCTCTTCGAGCGTCAGAAGCTCGCGCTTCGGCAGGAACTGCATGTGCTCCGACATGCAGTAGACGCAGCGGAAATCGCAGCGGTCCGTAACCGACACGCGGAGGTAGCTGATGGCCCGCTGGAACGGATCGACGAGCGGAGCGGGCGCAACGGCGGCAAACGACATGGGATGCGTAACCTCTTTCGTCCCGACGCCACGGGTGGCTGGCCGGAACAGCGTCCAGAAGCTAGGAGTTGGAATGGCGCGCGTAAAGGTCTGCGCCCGACGAGGTGATGAAATGGCGGACGCGGACTGGCCGATCGAGATCAAGCTCTCGCGTGATGGGCGCGTGCTCACCTTAACCTGGGCGGACGGACGCAGCGACGCGCTTTCCGCGGAGCTGCTGCGCGTCGAGAGCCCCAGCGCGGAGGTTCAGGGCCATTCGGCGGAGCAGAAGACCATTGTCCCGGGAAAGCGCGACGTTGTGATCCGCGACGTGCAGGAGGTGGGCTCCTACGCCGTCCGCCTCGTGTTCAGCGACGGGCACGACACAGGCATCTTCACCTGGCCCGCGCTCCGACGCTTCGGCCAGGAGGGTGAGGAGCTGTTCGCCGCGTACGAAAAGGCCCTCGCGGAACGCAGCCTCAGCCGAGGCTGAGGCTGAGCCGAGCCCGGTCAGTGCGGAGGCGGAACGGTCGCGCTCTCCGTCGCGGGTGGCGAGACCCAGCCGCAGTCGCACATCTTCTGGAGAATCTCCGCCGGCGTTTCCACCACGGTGATCGAATGCGTCCGATCGAGCGCGCTCGTCAGCATGTCGATGACGGTCTTCTCGCCGAAGCGCCGCATGTGCACGGCGAGCGACATGTTCACGAAGACGTCGTGCGACCCGGCCGCCGTCAGTTGGAGCCACTGCATCGCGTTCCTCCTGTCGTAGTCGTTCAAGACGTATCGATGGGAAGATTAGCGCGAGAAAGCGCTTAAGACCAGCGCGCGGAATACTGCGCCGCAGCAAAACGTCTGCGGGAGACTGCTGCAGCGCAACCCTCGAGAGTTACATCGTCGATGGGGACGTCGCCCAGAGCGCGGCGAGACTGGGCTCGCGCTCGATCGCCCGAAGCCGCTCCAGCAGCGCTGCGGCGTCGCCGTCTGGAAGCGCCCGGGCGGCGCAGGACATGAACTTTGCGGCGTGGTCCTGCGCGCTCATGGGGCGTTCCGGATTGCCGACGGCGAGGTCGCGTTCGCCCACCGCCGTCCGGCCGTCGGCCAGCCGGACGATCATGGTGACCGGCGCCGTGCCGATGAAGCCAAGCGCGGCGAGCTCCGGATCGAGACTCATGTTCACAGCGCCCATGAGGCGCCGGACCTCGGGGTCGCGGAGCGTCTCCGCCGTGAACGATCCGAGCGTCAGCGGACCGGCGGCGAGGGTCGCCGCCAGCGCGAACTCCATGGAGAAGCGCGCCTCCTGCGGCGTCGTCGGCGCATGAGCGACCAGTTCGCGTTTGGCCAGCAGGCTCACGCCGACATCGATCGCGACGACGTCGGCCGCCCGAAAGCCGTGCTCGGCCGCAAGGTCCGCGATCAGGTCGCAGGCCGGATGCGATCCGCTGCAGCAGGGGTAGCGCTTGAACGCCAGTCCGCGCGCCGCGAGATCGAAGGGCGCGCCGAAGTGCAGGGGGCGGTCGCCAAGCCGCTCGAAGGCCTCCGCGCCCCCGAGGCAGCGCACGAAGCCGTCCGGCCCCTCGATCGAGGCGGGAGAGGCGGTGACGCCGGCCTGCGCCAGCGAGACGGCCTCCAAGCCGTTCCGGGCGGCGATCCCGGCGTGCCACGGCTTCGCCTGCGTGCCGAAGTTCGCGCGGACGCCGCCGGAGCGCGAGGCGGCGAGGCCGAGCGCGCTGACGGTCGTCGCGCGGTCGAGCCGGAGCAGCGCGCAGGCGGCGGCCGCGGCCCCGAGGGCGTAGAACGCGCCGGTCGTGTGCCAGCCGTTCTCCGACGCCTCGGGCATCGCCAGCTCGGCGATGCGGTGGGCGACCTCGACGCCCGCGACATAGGCGACAAGTGCGTCCGCGCCCGAGGCGCCGACGCATTCGGCGACGGCGAAGGCCGCGGGCGCGACGACGGTCGTCGGGTGGCCGATGGTTGTCCAGCTGGTGTCGTCGAAGTCGAGCGCGTGGCCGGCGACGGCGTTGCAGAGCGCTGCGTTCTCTCGGTCGAGCTTCAACCCGCCGGCGCCCAGCACCGCGGCGTCGGCGGCGTGGGAGCGGGTGGCGGCCCAGCCGCGGACGTTGCGGGCGACCGGCTCCTGCGCGCCGGCGAGGGCGACGCCGACATAGTCGACGATCGCCTCGCGCGCCGCCGCGACGACCGCCGCGTCAAGGGTCTCGAGCCGCAGGCCGAGCAGGAAGTCGGCGGCCTGCTCGGCGACGGTCGGCCGGGCGGCCGCCATCACAGCACCTGGGAGAGGAACTCCCGGGTGCGGGGGTCGCTTGCGGCGGTGAAGAAGGTCGCGGGCGGGCCGTGCTCGACGATGACCCCGCGATCGGTGAAGTAGATGTGGTCGGCGATGTCGCGGGCGAAGTTCATCTCGTGCGTCACGAGCAGGCAGGTCATGCCTTCCTCGGCGAGCTCGCGGATGGTGACGAGCACCTCCTTCACCGTCTCCGGGTCCAGCGCTGCCGTCACCTCGTCGAACAGCATCACGTCGGGCCGCATGGCGAGTGAGCGGGCGATCGCGACGCGCTGCTGCTGGCCGCCGGAAAGCTCGCCGGGATAGCTGCCTTCCTTGCCGGAGAGGCGCACCTTCTTGAGAAGGTCGCGGGCGCGCTCCTCGACCTCGCGCTTGTCCTGACCGAGCACGTGGATTGGCGCCATCATCACGTTCTGCAGCGCCGTCTTGTGCGGGAACAGGTTGTACTGCTGGAACACCATGCCGACCTTCCGGCGCAGCGCCAGCTTGTCGAGCTTTGGGTCGGCGACCTCGATGTTCTCCACCCGGATCGTGCCGGAACTCACCGGCACCAGCGCGTTGATGCAGCGGATCAGCGTCGACTTGCCGGAGCCGGAGGGGCCGATGATGCAGATCACCTCGCCCTTCTTCACGTCGAAGCTGACGCCCTTCAGCACCTCGAATGAGCCGAAGGACTTGTGAACGTCGATCAGCTGGACGATCGGCTGATCGGGCGTCCAGACGGGGGGAGAGACGGTCGGAGCGGCCATGGGGACTGAGGCTTTCAGCGGATCTGGAACCGACGCTCGAGCCGGGCGGTGAACCGGTCGATCGGGTAGCAGTAGAGGAAGAAACAGAGCAGGGCGAAGCCGTAGAGCGGCGCGAACAGCTCGGGCCGGCCGCCCTCTGCGGTGTGAACTTGCGCGGTCAGCGTCAGCATCTCGGACACGCCGACGATCGAGGCCTGCACCGTGGCCATGGCCACCAGCGCGTAGAGGTTCATCCACGGCGGCAGCATGCGCTTCACGCATTGCGGCAGGATGATCCGCCACATGATCTGCCGCGGCGTGAAGGCGAGCGATTCCGCCGCCTCCCACTGCGTCGAGGGCACGGAGCGGACGGCTCCGCGGACGATCTCCGCGACGTTCGCCATGACGGGAAGCGAGAAGCCCACCGTCGCCTTGGCCCAGTCGGGCAGGGGGATGCGCACGCCGAAGATCGTGACCTGGAACGGCACGAGGAACATCACGAAGAACAGTAGCACCAGCCACGGCGCGTTGCGGAAGAACTGGGTCAGCGCCCAGGCGACGCGGGCGAGAAGCGGGTTCTGCGCCAGCATGGCGAGGCCGAGCCCAAGCCCCGCCGCGGTGCCGAGCGCCATGGCGACCATCGAGATCAGGATGTTGAACACGAAGCCGCTGAGCAGCAGCGGCGCCCACTTCACGATGACCTCGAGCGGGGAGAGCTGCGCGGCCCCCGACTGCGCCCAGGCCGTCCCCGCCAGAAGCGCGAGCCCCACGCCGAACAGCGCGGCGTGGACAGGCGCCAGCCGCGGCGCCGACAGGCGGGTGGTCTCGACCTTGAACGGCAGCAGCACGGCCAGGGGCGCGCCCGTCTTCGGCTCGGCGCTCATCGGCCGTATCCCGGGATGCGCAGCGCCTTCTCCCAGCGATGCATGATCCAGACGAGCAGGCCGACCAGCACGCCGTAGGTGACGAACAGCACCAGCATCATCTCCAGCACGTTCTGCGATTCCGACCAGATCTGCTTCACCGCATAGAGCGTCTCGGGCACAGCGATCGCGTAGGCGAGGGTCGTGGTCTTCAGCAGATTGACGAGGTTGTTGTTGAGCGCCGGCAGGCACACCCGCAGCGCGAGCGGCAGGATGACGAAGAGGTAGGCCCGGATCCGCGTGTAGCCGAGGGCTTCCGCCGCCTCCACCGTCGTCTTCGGCACCGCCTCGATGCCGGACCGGAAGATCTCGACGTTGAAGGCGCCCGCGAACAGCGACAGGGCGATGATCGCCCATTGCAGGTTGTCGATGATCGGCTGGCGCAGGCCGAACTGGTCCTGTCCGGCGGGCAGCACGGCGCCCACGCCGAAGTAGAAGAAGAAAATCTGGACCAGCGGCGGCGTGTTGCGGAAGACGACCACGAAGGCGTTGACCGCCCCCCGGACGACGCGCGACGGAGCGCTCTGCAGCAAGGCGCCGACCGCGCCGATCACGAGGCTGACGAGGATGGTGACCACGGCCAGCACCAGCGTGGTCTTCAGCCCATTGACGTAGCGGTTCCAGTCGTAGGCGTCGTAGAAAACCGTGAAGTTGAGGCCCGTCGTCTCGTAGAGGTTCTGGAACCAGGCCGGTATGACGTCCATTGCGCGATCCGGTTGCGGGCTCGCCGTGGCGCGCCGCGTTCGTTACATCAGGAACGGAGCGCGGCCGGGCTCTCGCGAGAACCCGGCCGCGCAGCCGATCAGTTGGTCGCGCTCTTCATCTTCTCGTGCATCGCCTTGGAGTATTCGGTCGGCTCGATGCCGTACTTCTTCTCCTCGGCGACGATGAAGCCGGTCTTCATCCAGTCCTTGGTGGTCTCTTCAAGAAGGGTCTTGAGGCTGTCGTTGCCGAGCGCCACCGCCATGATCCACGGCGCGTCGAGCACGCCCTTCAGCGGCATCTCGAAGTCCGTGCTCCACTCGGCGTCCAGCAGGCGGCCCTGGATGAAGGTCTGGTCGTAGACGTAGCCGACGCAGTTGCCCTGCTTCAGCGCGAACAGGGGCTTCTCCGAGCCGTCGAACGCGACGATCTCGGGGCCGTAGGTGCGCGCGATGTCCTTGTTGTACCAGGCGCCCGAGGTGGCGCAGAGCGGCTTGCCCTTGAGCTCGTTCCAGTCCTTCACGCCGGCTTTCTTCGGCAGCAGCACGTTGACGAAGTCCGAGTAGTACTGCGGGTCGATCGCCTGCACGACCTTCCGACGCTCCGGCTTGTCGGACATGGTCGCGATCAGCATGTCGACCTTGCCCTGCTGCAGGAACTCGATCCGGTTCGACGAGACCACCGGCACCAGCTCCAGCTTGACGCCGAGGCGCTTCGCGACGTCCGCCGCCAGATCCGGCTCGATGCCGATGACTGCGCCGCTCGGATCGCGGAAACCGAAGGGCTTGTAGTCCGCCTTCACGCCGACGATGAGCGTGCCGCGCTGCTTGATGGCGTCGACGCCGTCAGCGGCCTGCGCGGCGAACGGCGCGATCGCCGCGGCGATGATGAGAGCGAGGGTCTTGCGCATGGAAGCGGGCCTTTGTGCGGAAGCTTGGGCGAGGGGCCCCGGGGAATACGGTCGTTGCGAAGGAACGATCGTGCGGGGGATGAGCAATTGGCATGCCATGCTGCGGTTAGGCGCCGAAGCGGGCAAGCGAAAACGGCGTGAGGTCGAAGCCGCTGGGCGCTCCGACCACAGATTCGGCCACGGCCTGGCCGATCCCGGCGGAATGCTTGAAGCCGTGCCCGGAGCAGGCGGAGACCACCATGACGCGATCTTGCCGCGGATGGCGGTCGATGATGAAACCGTTGTCAGGCGTGACCGTGTAGAGGCACGCCGCGGCGTTCGCGACCTCGGTTGTCACGCCGGCAAGACGGCCGGCGACATGGGTCCGATGCATCGCCGCCGACTCCGACGCGGCGACCGTGCGGTCGATCGCCTCCGCCGTCGTGGCGACGCCGTACTGTTCGGTCGCGACCTTCAGGCGATCGTCGCCGGGCAGGGGCGGGAAGCCGTAGAGGTATTCCTCGTCTCCCGACCCGTGCATCCAGATGAACACCGGCGCGCCGGGTCCGTAATCGGTCGGCCGAATGAGGCGGAACCAGTGCAGCGCCTGACGGTTGACGGTCAGCAGACGATCGAACGGCGCGCCGAGCAGCGGAGCGGTCCAGGCCCCGGCCGAAACCACCACCTGGTCGGCAAGCACGTCGCCGCCGGCCGTGGTGATGCGGACCACGTCGCCCTCCTGCCGGATCGAGGTGACCTCCGTGTCGAGACGGGTCCGCGCCCCAAGCGCGACGGCGCGCGCCAGCTGCGCGGCGATGCAGCGCTCCGGGCGCACATAGCCGCCGCCGGGCTCGTAATAGACCTTCTCGTCGCCCGCGAGGCCCTCGAACTGCGGAAACCGCCGCCGCGCCGCTGCCCCGTCCAACACCTCGTGCGGGATGCCGAACTCTTCCGCCGTCGCGATCGAACGCGCGACGAAGTCCGGTTTGCCGTGGTGCGAGGAGCCCCCGGAGCCGGGAGCGATCACCAGCACGCCGCAGGCCTCGAGCAGGCTCTCGCCGGTTTCCGTTTCCAGCTCGCGCCAGATGCGATGGGAGGCCAGCACGAGCGGCGCGTAGGCCGCGCCTTCGCCGACAGCCTGCCGGGTGATGCGGGTCTCGCCATGGCTCGAACCCAGCGTATGGGGCGGCGCGAAGCGGTCGATGCCGATCACGTCGGTCCCGAGTTTCGCGAGCTGGTAAAGCGCCGCCGCGCCCATCGCGCCGAGGCCGACGACGGCCACCTGCACGCGTTCGGGCGTTCCGGGAGGGGGAGATGCATAAATATCGGTCATGCCCTCAGACGACCATGATGGTGGCCTATCGGCAATCGTAAACGATTATATGAAGTCAAACTACCGAACAGCATGCATGCAGCTTATGATACGGCATGCTGGATCTGGACTTGAAAACCCTGCAGCTCGTCGCGGCGATCGCCGAAACCGGGAGCGTCACCTCCGCCGCCGAACGGGCGGGCGTCACCCAGTCCGCCGCCTCGCAGGCGCTGAGGCGCGCCGAGGCGCTGATAGGGGCGCCGCTGTTCGACCGCGGCCGGCGGCCGCTCACGCCGACTGCCGTGGGCCGCATGGTTGCGAGCCGCGCCCACGATCTTGCGCGAGACGCCGCGTCGCTGCTGGCGGACGCCCGCGCCGCGGCCGAATTGCCCGGTCGGATCGATCTTCGGATCGGGCTGGTGGATTCGCTCGCCGGCACCATCGGCGCGCGCATTGTGAAGGAGCTCGCGGACGGTGCCCTGGCGCTCAGCGTCACCGCGTGGTCGGGCCTCGCGCATTCGCACGCGGAGGCGCTGATGCGGCGGGAGATCGACGCCGCGCTGACCTGCGACCCGATGGAGGGGCTCGCGGACATGGAGCGGATTCTGCTGTTCCGGGAGCCTTATGTGCTCATCGCCCCCCGAGGCGCTGCGGACGAGCTTCGCACGCTGACCCTGCGTGAGGTGCTGGAGAGCCGCCGGCTGGTGCGGCACAGCGCCCGCTCCCACGCCGGGCGGCAGGTGGAGCGCCACCTCGAGCGCATGGGACTGAGGCCGCCGCGCGCCTTCGAGTTCGACACGTCCGACGCGCTGGTCGCCATGGTCGCGACCGGCATGGGCGTCGCCATCACCACGCCGCTCTGCCTGCTGCAAGGGCTGGCGCACGCCGCGGCGGTCGTCGCCCTGCCGCTGCCGGGCCCCGGCTTCTCGCGCGACCTGCTGCTGACGATGCGGCGCGGCGATCTGGAGACTCTGGCGCCGCGGATCGCCGACGTCGCCCGAGCGGTGGCGCGCTCCCATGCGCTGCCGCAGATCAGCGTCATGGTCCCATGGCTCACGTCAGAGAGCCTGGCGCTTGCCTGACGTTTCGGGAGGCCGCGGAGCGGCGTCGCGCGCCACGGCCTCCTGAAGGTCTATTGCTGCATGTAGGCTAGGCCGCCGATCACGCCGCCGACGATCGCTCCGGCCGCGCCGCCGATCGCTGCGCCCGCCGCGAAGCCGGCGGGTCCGCCGAGCGCCGTGCCGATGATCGCGCCCATCTCGCCGGCGCCCATGCCGGCGGAGAAGCCGCCGGCGGCGATCGCGACGCCAAGGCCGGTGGCGCTCTGGCCGCCGGCGACAGCGTCGAGTTCGGTCATGTCCAGTTCACGCATGGATCATCACTCCGACAGGTAGTGGGCCGCGACGAAGCCGCCGACCGCGCCGATCCCGAAGCCGACGAGGCCGCCGGCCACCGCACCCACCGGGCCTCCGACCGCGCCGACCATCGCGCCGATCTCCGCGCCGGCGCCGGCGCCGACGCCGAAGCCTGCAAGCGCGCCGCCGATCCCTCCTGCTGCGTATTCCATCGTCGTGGCGCCGCCGGACACGGCGTCCAGCTCGTTGACATTAAGCTCTCGCATCTTGTCTCCTATCGCTGTGACTGTGGAAAGTTCAGCACATAATTCGACTTAAGCGCGAGGATCAGAATTATATACTGAATATACTGAGGGTTAAAAACGAAATTGGGCGACAATGCGGCGGGAAGACGTCGGTTGCATCCGGACGCCCCGTAAGCGTCAGCGAGCTGACGCTTAACCTGACGTGGGAAGGGCGATCCGGCGGACGTGCGTCGCGGGTCGTCAGATCGACAAAAAAAGACGGCGCCGAAAGGGCGCCGTCTTTTCAGTGTGGACGCCGGCGAAGGCTCGCGGGCGTCAGGGTCCGTCGTTCAGCCGAGCATTTCGGCGACGATCACGCGCATTTCGGCGCGCGACAGGCCGCAGGGCTCGGGAGCCCAAGCCGCTGTGGAGGTCGTAGGAGTGGGAGCCGCATGGACGCGGCGATGGCTGCGCTCGCTGGCGCGAAGAGTTTTCGTAGTCTTTTTCATTGTTTTCCCTTGGCCGCTGAAGCTTTTGAGTCAGCGGGCCGAAACTGCCGGACAGCGCACGAAGCTGCGAGGAGCAGCGCCTGTCCGATGTATGAGAGTGTCGGGCGACCGGCGTATGACAAACGCTTCCGCGTTCGAAGCCTGGACCATCCGATAACGCTCATATGACATGCGGCCAAGGCGAATTCAAGTCGTTGACGGCGCCGTTGGCCAGTACGTCAACTGGTCGGCGATGATCGCGCCCCGCGCCTGCATCACATAAAGCCCGATGTGCTGGGTTTCCGCCTGGGGATGCGTGGCCGTCGGCGGCAGCCCGAGGGCCTGGGCCGTGGCCGCGGGGAGATCGTAGGTCGCCGAGCCCGGCGTGTAGGCCACGACGTCTCGAAGCGCGCCCAGCATCGGGGCGTCGCCGTGATGGTGGTTGCGGGCGGACAGCAGCGTCACGACGAGGTCCAGGTTGCAGATGTCGGTGCAGATGCCGACGACGACCACCGCCTCGAGGTCGTTGGCGAGGATCCAGTCCGCCAGCGCGTTCGAGCCGTCCTTCGCCATCGCGCCGACGAAGCCGTTGATGACGTCCTTCTCCAGCAGCGTCGCGCGCGGCGCGCTTTCGAGGAAGCCAAGCTCCGGGACGAGCCGTTCCTGGCCGCTGCCGCGCTCGCAGTGGGGCGGGTAGGGCGGCTCCGGCCGGCCGGGCTCGTGGGTGTCGAGCAGCGCGAAAACGGGACGTCCGGCGTCGAGAAAGCGCCGCGCCGTCTCGGCGACCGCCGCGACCATGCCGCCGATCTGCGCGTCCGGCGCGACGGGCGCGAGCGGCCCCGCGCCCACGGAGCAAAACCCGGCGACGACGTCCACGATGATGAGGCCGGCGCGCTCCGGAAGCGGATAGGCTGTGGCTGAAACCGGGAGGCGCTCGCGGAGTTCGAACAGGAAATCGCTCATGGCGCCACGGTCGACCGACGGCGCGCCCCGGTCAATCCCAAGCGGGGCGGCGCCCGTGAGGGCTGGCGCCATGCGTCCCGCCGCAGGAAGGCGGCTCCCAGAGACCGGCGACGAGCGACGCTTCGACATGGCTCCGCGCCGATCGCGCGGACTTCGCGCGCGACAGCGATTGAAATCTCATTCGATCCGGCGTAAACGACGGCCGTTCCGCTTCGGCGCCCGAATAGCTCAGCGGGAGAGCACACCCTTCACACGGGTGGGGTCACAGGTTCGATCCCTGTTTCGGGCACCACTTTCTCTTCGAGCTTTAACGGCATAACGAGCGCGGCTAAGAGATGGGCATGATCACGCCCATCGCGCTCACCATCGCTGGCTCCGATTCGTCGGGCGGCGCAGGGGTACAAGCCGACCTCAAGACCTTCTCGGCGCTCGGCGTCTACGGCGCGTCGGTGATCGTGGCGCTCACCGCGCAGAACACCCGGGGCGTGACGGCCATCCACGATGCGCCGGCGGCCTTCGTGACCGCGCAGATCGACGCGGTGTTCGACGACCTCGCGGTCGGCGCCGTGAAGATCGGGATGGTGTCGCAGAGCGCGACGATCGAGGCGATCGCCGCCGCTCTCGAAGCGC
Source organism: Methylopila capsulata (assembly GCF_016907975.1). Classification (GTDB taxonomy): domain Bacteria; phylum Pseudomonadota; class Alphaproteobacteria; order Rhizobiales; family Methylopilaceae; genus Methylopila; species Methylopila capsulata. Next base: position 482,405 of record NZ_JAFBCY010000001.1, on the reverse strand, counting down.
GCGCCGTCGTCGAGGTGATCGCCGATCCCGTCATGGTCGCGGCCTCAGGCGCCCGGCTGCTGCAGCAGGACGCGGTCGAGACGCTGAAGCGCCGGCTGATTCCCCGCGCTCGTCTCCTGACGCCGAACCTGCCGGAGGCCGCCGCCTTGCTGGGCGGCGCGGTGGCCCGTGACGAGACTGAGATGGCCGAGCAGGGGCGGGCGCTGCAGGCGCTGGGCGCGCGGGCGGTGCTCGTGAAGGGCGGCCACGCGGACGGCGCCGACAGCGTCGATGTCCTCGTGGACGAAGACGGCGGCGTGACGCGCTTCGTGGCGGAGCGCCATGTCACACGCAACACCCATGGCACCGGCTGCACCCTGTCCTCCGCCATCGCGGCGGAGATCGCGAAAGGCCGCAGCCTCATCGAGGCCGTCGCGAGCGCGAAGGCCTATGTCAGCGCGGCGATCGCCGCGGCCGACGAACTCACGATCGGCGCCGGCCACGGGCCGGTGCATCATTTCCACGCCTGGTGGCCCCAGCGCCGCTGACCTCGCCGTCGCAGGCTCGAACGGTCAGCGCCCTGTTGGTGCGATGGCGGCCGTCGCGCGACGGCCGCCGCCTGGGCGTTGGCGTCACACCACCAGGATGTCGGAGGCGTCGACCGTCGGCTTGCCGGTGAGCGTGGCGATCAGCACCGCGGCCTGCGCCTCGTCGGAGCCGTCCGCGTCGTAGAAAAGACGCCCCGTGCGCGCGTCGTAGACGATCCGCTGGTCCAGGGTCGTCGCTTCGGACCCGAGCGTGAATGCGTCCTCGGTCAGCGCGCCGGCGGACAAGGCCGTGAAGACGCTGGAGTCGAAGGCGACGACGTCTTCGCCATGGGTGAAATCGACGACGCGGTCTTGTTCGTCGACGAGGGGAAGAACGTCGAAGGCGAAGGTGTCCGCGCCGCCGTCGCCCCGGAGGACATCGGCGCCGTCTCCGCCGATGATCGTGTCGTCGCCGGCGCCGCCGAACAGACGATCGTTTCCGTTCTGGCCGAACAGCGTGTTCGCCGTTGCGTCGCCGGTGATGGAATCGCCGAAGTCGGACCCCACGACCGTCTCAAAAGCGGTGACGCCGCCGGTCCCGACGGCGCGGCCGGTCTCCAGATTGACGCGGGCCCCGGCGCCATAGAGCGAGTAGTCGAGCGCGTCGTCGCCGGCGCCGCCGTCGCTCAGGCCGCGAATGGCGGACCCGGCGTCGATCGCAAGCACGTTGTCGCCGGACCCGAACAGGATGGCGTTTCCGCCGCCGCCGATGATGCGTCCGCTGTTGATGACGACGTCGTCGAGGTTGCTGACGATCTTGATGGCGTAGCTCGATCCGCCCTGGATCGTGCCGGCGTTTTCGATCGTGGTCTCGAACGGCGCGTCGCCTTGGGAGCTGTCGTCGATGAGAATCCCGAGGCCTGCGCCGTAGATCTTTCCTCCGGCGAAGTTCGTGATGTCGCCGCCGCCCGCGGCGATCCCCTCCGCGGTGTTGGGGAGGCCGTCGGACCCGGTTCCGCCGGCGCCGAGGCCGCGGATGAGGCCGTAGTTCTGGATCGTCGCCTCGCCGTCGATATCGATCCCGTCGCCATCGCCGTCGTTGACGCCGTCCGGGCCGCTGTCGGGCGTCGTTCCGTTGACGTCCGAGCCCGCGGCGTCGGCGAAGAACCCGGTGATCATGCCATAGTTGACGACAAGGCCCGCGCCGTCGGACCCTATGCCCGAGCCGTTCCGGCCCACGATCGATCCGCCGGCCTCGTTGATCGCTCCGAGGGAGCTGTCCTCGCCCGCGTTGATCCCGTGACGGTCGCCGACGATGACGCCGCCCGAGGCGTTGAAGACGAGCCCGCCCGCTCCGTCCTCGATCTGCACGCCGTCCGCGCCCTGAACGTAGCCCGCCGCGGCGCCGCCGCGGATCGCGCCGCTGTTGACGAGCTGTGTGCCGCCGGCGATCCGGACGCCGTCGGAGATCCGCGACGCCAGCGAGCCGGCGTTGTCGATGTCGGCGAGGAACTCCCCGCTGGCGGACGCCAGATCGAGGGCCTGACCTTCCGCGGAAATGATCTTTCCGTGGACGCCGTTTGTGATCGTCAGCGTGCCGGCGCTCACCGTTCCCGCCTGGATCTGGATCGCGTCGTCAACGGCGAGGATGCGGCCTTCGTTGTCGATGAGAGCGGTCAGATCCGAGCCGACGGCCGTCTCGAATCGGATGGCGCGGCCGCCCGAGGCCGTGTTCTCGATCAGGCCGTCGTTGTGGATCTCGGCGCCGTCCGGCGCGGTCGAGAACCGCACGGTCTGGGCGTTGGTCGCGACCGAAAAGGTTCCGTCGACCTGCAGCGTGTCGCCGCCCGCCATGGTGAGGCGCGCGGCGAGCGTGTCGCCGGTCGCGACCGAATAGGCCGTCATGATGTGTCCCCATGCGCTCGCGCCCGTCTGAGCGACGGGCGTCGATTCATTCAAGCGCCGTGGAAACTAGTGCTCACGCATGACGCGCCGGCGACACAGCAGATACCGCTGTCGCCGACGTCGCCGGGGTCAGCCGCCGTAGGGGACGACGGTCTGGCGCTGCTCGCCCAGAAGATCGATGCCGAGGCTCACGACGTCGCCGGCCTTGAGGTACTGCGGCGGCTTCATGCCCATGCCGACGCCGGGAGGCGTGCCGGTGGTGACGACGTCGCCGGGGTCCAGCGTGACGAAGTCGCTGATGTAGCTGACGAGATGTTGGATGTCGAAGATCATCGTCGACGTCGAGCCGGTCTGCTTCCGCTTGCCGTTCACGTCCAGCCACATGCCGAGGTTCTGAAGATCCGGGATCTCGTCGAGCGTGACGAGCCAGGGTCCGAGCGGGCCGAAGGTCGGGCAACCCTTGCCCTTCATCCACTGGCCGCCGCGCTCCACCTGGAAGTGGCGCTCCGAGACGTCGTTGCAGATGCAAACGCCGGCGACGTGGGAGAGCGCGCCGTCCTTCGCGACGTTTTCCGCCCTGTCGCCGATGACGAAGGCGATCTCGACCTCCCAGTCCACCTTCTGGTGGGTCTTGGGCAGGACGACGTCGTCGTTGGGGCCGACGATGCAGTTCGGAGCCTTGTTGAACAGGATCGGCTCCTCCGGAATGGGAAGGCCGGTTTCGTGGGCGTGGTCGACGTAGTTCAGGCCGACCGCGACGAAATGGCGAACGCCGCCGACGCACGGCCCGAGCCGAGCGCCTGCGGGCGCGAGCGGAAGAGAGGCGGGATCGACCGCGCGGATCTTGTCGAGCCCGGCGACGGTCAGCGCCTCGCCGGCGATGTCGGGAACGATCCCGCTCAGGTCGCGGATCGCGCCGTCCTTGTCGATGATGCCGGGCTTCTCAGCGCCTGCGGGACCGAATCGCACAAGCTTCATGACGTCTCCTCATTTCATCAGCGCGCGTTGTGCGTCGCCTGAACTTTTGCGCGCGGATCATGCGGCTGGAGCCGCGCGGCGGCAAGCAATAGCGCCGCAGCCTTAGACTTTCGACAGCGAAACGTTCGAGGCGGGCGAAATGTGGTGCTCGCTTGCCACTCCTGCGGCGAAACCGCGGCGAAAATAGAGCGCGATAGTTGTCCGTTGGAATCGACCGCGTCACGCTCGACCAACACCGTCCAGCGAGACGGAATCAACGACCGGCTCTTTCGCAGGGTCGGCCCTACGTCGAGGAAATGCTCATGGTCGTGACCCCTATCCGCCACAGGCGCATCGTCATGGCGAGCGTCGCCGCAGCGCTCCTTGCGGGCGCCTCGTCGAGCGCAATGGCTGGCGCGTTCGGCCTCCGCGAGCAGAGCGCGACCGGGCAGGGCATGTCCTTCGCCGGCATGGCGGCGGGCGGCGGCGACTCGATTTCGGGCATGTTCTGGAACCCGGCGGTCGTGAACCAGGTCACGACCTTCCAAAGCGAGCAGCACGTCACCGGCGTGTTCCCGTCGTCGAAGATCGACGTCAGCGACGCGACCAGGAGGAACATCGGCGCCGTGACCGGCGGAACCGGCGCCACGGGCGACTCAGGCGACATCGGGCAGGGCGCGCTCCTGGCCGCCGGCTACAACGCCTATCGCATCAGCGACAAGGTCGCCGTCGGTCTGGCCGTCACGTCCCCCTTCGGTTTGGTGACGGACCCGCACGGGGCGTGGGGCGGGCAGGTTCTGGCCCGCTCGTCGAAGGTCATGTCCGTCAATGTTTCGCCGACGCTGGGCGTGACGCTCACCGATTGGCTGTCGATCGCCGGCGGCGTGCAGATCCAGTACTTCGACATCCGGCTGCGGCGCGCGACCGGCCTGCTGCCGACGTCGCCGTCCGCCACGCTGACCGGGGACGACGTGGGCTTCGGCTTCACCGCAGGCTTCACGGTGACGCCCGCGGAGGGAACGTCGATCGGCGTCGGCTTCCGTTCGGCGATCAAGCACAAGCTCGAAGGCAAGCTCAAGACGCCGGAGGGCGATTCGAAGATCGACGCCGACGTCACCCTGCCGGAGACGGTCTCCGTCGGCGTGCGGCAGGCGATCACGCCGGACCTCACGATCCTGGGCGGCGTCGAATGGACCAACTGGAGCCGTCTGGGCACGATCAACGTCAAGGCGCGTAACGGCGGCGCGACGTTGACCTCGCTCCCGTTCGAGTACGAGGACGGATGGTTCTTCTCGGCCGGCGCGGAGTACGCCTTCTCGCCGCAGTTCACGGGGCGGGCCGGCGTCGGCTACGAACTCTCGCCGATCACCAACAAAAACCGCGACGTCCGCTTGCCGGACGACGACCGGTGGTGGCTGTCGGCGGGCGGCGCCTACAACTATTCCGACCGGCTGTCGTTCGACCTCGGCTACTCCTACGTGTTCGTGCCCGGCCGGTCCAAGATCGACGTCGAACTGCCGGCCCCGCTGCCGTTCAATTTTGAGGCGACCTCGAAGTCCAACGTCCACATCGTCTCCGCCTCCGTGCGCTACAAGTTCGGCGGCGAAGCCGCTCCCGTGCTCGTCACGAAGTACTGAGACGGATCAGACGCCCGAGACTAAAAAAGGCCCCCGGCGAAACGTCGGGGGCCTTTTTCGTGGAACCGCCGGGACGCGTCAGCGCCGCGGCGAGCGTCAGAAGAAGGAAACGGCCCGAAGCTTGCGCTTCGAGCCGTCGCCGTCAGTCTTACTTATTTACCAAATAAGATCGCGGCCAACCGCTGGAGCAGGCCTGGAGGCTTTGCTGCAGGCGGAGTCTGTCCAGGGTGGTTTCCGCTCTACGCGTTCGAAGCGAAGGGGTGCTTCGCAGTCGCCGACTGGGCGACGACGTCCTTGGCCTTCGGCTCGCCGGCGACGGCGCGCTTGAGGGCTTCCTTGGTCGCTTCGTAGTTGTACTGCTGAATCTTGGCGTCGTCAGCAGCTTCCCAGTGGATGAACACGCCGACCGAAATGAACAGGTCGTCGGCTTCGTCCTCGGGGATCGTGCCGTCGGCGACGCAGTCGACGACAGCCTTGGCGACGCCGTACTGCGCCGGGCCAAACATCTGGACGGCCTGACGGGCGTCCTTGATGGTGACCTTGTTGAACAGGATCGTGTTCGGCTTGGCCAGCAGGTTGGGGGTCACCACCGCGAGGAGCGAGGTGAAGCCGTCCTTGTTGTTGGTCAGAGCGTTCACGAACGCCGACTCGGCGGTCGAGCCGCGCGGTCCAATGATCAGGTCGATGTGAGCGACCTCGTTGCCGTCGCCGACGAGCGACTCGCCGATCAGGGTCTTGGTGATCTTCGCCATAAGCATCCTCCCAGGTTAAGCCATGGTGTAGCCGGCGCCCCCAATGGGCGCGCCGACCGATGCCCTAGGCTATCTTTGCGTCTGCGTTCGGTGGGAGCCGAACCGGTTGACCCGATAGCGCCATGCAGGGGCATGCGGCGCGCACACTAGTCGGGACTTCCCGGCGACCGCAAGCGCTTCTTAGGGAGCGCCCCATATGCCGCACGCGACGACCTGCCGCTTCGACGGAGCCGGAAATCGCCCGCCAACTGTCATCGCGTTGCAGCATGTCGTTGTTGCAACGCAAAATAATAAGCGTAGACTGAGGTTTCCGAGGGGGACCCTCTTGGGTTTCCCGCGCGTAGGGCGGCGCTGTGGCGCGCCGCCCCCAAAGGGAGCCTGAGCGATGGATCTCGTCCTTATGGTGTGCCTTCTTGCGTCCCCGGACACCTGCCGCGAAGAGCATGTCGCGGTCGGTTATGAACTGACCGATCCCCGCATGTGCATGGCCGGCGCCGTTCCCGTGATCGCGGAATGGTCCGAGACCAACCCCGACTGGCGCGTCGCGCGGTGGCAGTGCGGCCGTGCGTCGCGCGCGGCGGCGCTCGACCGCAAGATCGGCGCAAACTGAGCCGTAAGCTCTTCATCATAAGAAAAGAATAATACTTAGAAGAGTGGACGACGTTATTTCTCGTGGTTAGTCTTGTAGTCCAAGACTGGGACGGGACACGCTCGATGCTGCGCCCCGCCGTTATGGCGTCTTGGTCTTTCGACCGACGACGTCGTGGCGTGGGATGCAGCTATCCGGGCGGCGCGGCGCGTCGGGCCTCCGTGGAAGGGTGACGTTTCGTCTCCGGTCTTGGCGACGGATCTTGGATCCCAACGACATGTCCGCGTCTCAAGCGGACCAACGCGGAGAGAACGATGCTCAAGAGATTGGCCGCTGCGGCGGCTGCGATCGCCTTCGGCCTCGCGGCTGCGCCGGCGGGCGCGGTGGACCTCGCCAAGGGCCGGACGACGCTTCCGGATCTTGTCCTCGGCGAGGAGAACGGCAGCGACTACGCCGTAAGCCAGAAAGACTACGAACTCGAGTCGGGCAAAGCGTACCAGCTCGACATCGTCTCCAAGGGCGGCAAGGAGTACAAGTTCTTCTCGCCGGAGTTGTTTCGCCACATCTGGATCAACCAGATCGTGATCAACCACCTCGAGATCCACGGACCCGGCGCGCCGCACCATCTGGAGTGGGACGACGCCGGCGCGATCCGCATCGAATTCGTCGTGATTCGTCCCGGCGACTTCAAATGGTGGATCGACGGCCTCGAATCCCGCGGCATGACGGGAACCTTCAAGGTCAAGCCGTGAGGGCGCTCAGAACAAGGCGCGCCAAGCGCCGATTTGCGAGAGGGAAGGAACCACTGGCATGACGAGAATGACGGCTCTGGCCGCGACGATCGCGGCGATGACGCTCGGCGCGGGCGCCGCCTACGCCGACGACGCTTCCAAGTGCGACGAGGGGATTGTGATGATCGAGGCCGAGCAGGCCAAGACCCATCCGGCCCCCGTCGCCGACGCGCTCAAGACCGCTCTGCGGGTCGCGAAGCGCGAGAAGGGCGAAAAGGAATACGACGAGTGCCTCGACGCCGTCGCCGACGCCAAGAAGGCGCTCGGAGCCAAGTAAAGTGACGCGTTCCACAGGGACGGAGGCGTCCGCGCCCCGTCCCATCGCTCCCCCGGACCGCCGGCGGCCCCGCGCCGACGGCTCTCCAGAAGGCGTCCGCCGGATGTGGCGCTCGATCTTCAGATCGCTTCGGGTCCGCATGGCCCTGCTGCTCGCGACGGCGGTGCTGACGACCGCGGCGGCTGGGCTGGCGGTCGCCCTCACGTTCAAAGTGGCGGACGATCATGTGGAGGAGCTCGCCTCCGCGCAGCGCCGGCTCGAGCTTCTGTCGGCGATCTCAGGGCGGGTGGGCGACTACGCGCTCGTCGCGCTTCAGACCACGGAATCGCAAGGCCAGCCCGACCGGCTGTCGTTGCCGCGCAAGCGGGTGCAGGAGACCTTCGTCCGGCTCGACGAGGAACTCGCGCGCGCAGTGGCGAGGGCGAGGGACGAGCAGGGCGCGACGATGGTCGCGGCCCGCAGCCGCGTGTTCGCGCAGATGCGCGGCCGATTCGACTTTCTCGATCGTCAGGCCCTGCAGTCGATCCGCGACGCGCGGGACGGGCAGGGCGGCAACGTGGAGCGTCTGCGCGTCGCCCTCGACAGTTTCGCCGCGAGCTTCGGCCCGGGACTGTCCCAGGCGATCGGCGAGGAGCGCGCCACCGCCCGCGAGGCGGAGGCCGCGATGGCGGGCTTGCGCTCCGCGCTGGTGCCGGGCGCGGCGATCGCCGCCGGGCTCGCGGCCTTGCTCGCCTTCGTGCTCTACCGCGCCATCGCGCGACCGCTGGTCTCGCGCATCTCCGACGTCGCCGCCGCGGCCGGAGAGATCGCCCGCGGCGAAAGCGGCATCCGGCTGAAGGTGCGGGGTCACGACGAGCTCAGTCTCGCCATGATGCGCTTCAACCGCATGGCCGCGCAGCTCGCCCGGCGCGAACGCCGGCTGATCGAGGCGCAGGCGCGGCTTCAGGAGATCGTGGACGAGCGCACGGCGGAACTGCGGGGCGCGAACGAGCGGCTGACGGACGCCGACCGTGCGCGCCGCCGCTTCTTCACGGACGTCAGCCACGAGCTTCGCACGCCGTTGACGGTCATCCTGGGCGAGGCGGATGTGACGCTGCGCACCAAGGGCGGGGTCGAAGACCTGACCGCGGCGCTGACCAAGATCAGGGGGCGCGCCAAGGGCCTGCACCGGCGGGTCGAGGACCTGCTGAGGGTCGCGCGTTCGGAAAGCGGACAGCTCGAACTTGAGCTTGAGCCGCTCTCGGTGAACGACCTGATCACCACCGCCCGCGCCAGCCTTGAGCCCAGCGCCCGCGCCCGGGGCGTGGCGCTCGCCGCCGAGCTGCCGCTCTTCGATCTGCAGGTCGAGGCCGACGCCGACTGGCTGCGCCAGGTGGTGGAGGCGCTGATCGCCAACGCGTTGCGCCACACCGCCTATGGCGGCACGGTCCGCCTCATCGGCGGGATCGATTCGGACGGGGCCGTCACCATCGCGGTCTCGGACGACGGCGAGGGGATTCCCGCGGACGATCTTCCTCACGTGTTCGAGCGGTTCTACCGCGGCGGGTCCGAGCGGGAGGGATCCGGCTTCGGCATCGGTCTCGCGCTGGCGCGCTGGGTGGTCGAGCGCCACCAGGGGACCATCACAATCGACAGCCGCACGGCTTCGCCGGGCCGCGCCTCGGGCACCACCGTTCTCATCCGCCTTCCTGCATTGACGCATCGCCTCGTGATCGGAGCACGCTCATGACCATTCTGATCGTTGAAGACGACGCCGACATCGGCTCGGTGCTGCGGCGGGGCTTCGCGGCCGAGAGCTATGACGTCGAGCTGGTGGCCGACGGCGACTCCGCGCTGGCGGCGGCCTCCGGCAAGCCGCTCGCCGCGATCATCCTCGACGTGATGCTTCCCGGACGGTCGGGCATCGAGGTGTGCAAGGCGCTCCGCGCCGCGGGCCAGACCGCGCCGATCATCATGCTGTCCGCGCGCTCCAGCGTCTCCGAGCGCACCGAAGGCCTGCTCGCCGGCGCCGACGACTACATGGTGAAGCCGTTCGATTTCGAAGAGCTGCTCGCGCGCGTGAAGGTCCAGGAGCTGCGCCGCGAGAACGACGGCGCCGACCAGCGCCATCTGGTCGTCGGCCCGCTCGATCTCGATCTCGAAACCCGGGTCGCGACCAGCGCCGAGGGCTCCACCCGTCTCACCGAGCGCGAGGTCGACCTGCTCGCCCTGCTCATGCGCCACGCCGGCGAGCCGCTGGCCCGCGCCGACATCTTCGCCGCGTTGTGGGCGGGGCATGGCGGCGCCTCGCTCAACGTGGTCGACGTCTACATCGGGTACCTCCGCCACAAGCTCGCCGACGCCACGACCGACGGCGCCCGGCTGATCGTCACGGTGCGCGGCCGCGGCTTCATGTACGCCCCGAACTGACCGCGCCCCTCCCATCTGCCGAGCGTCCCCGGCATGGCGCCGGAGCATCCAACGGGCCATAATGAGCGTATTCTGAGAACACGGAGCCCGCTCGATCGACCGTGCGAGAAGCTCCTGGCAAGGGAAGCGTTCAAGATGTCGAAGTCAGTACGCCGGCGTTTCGCCGGCGCCGGCGCGTTGGCCCTGATGCTCGCGGGGGCGTTCGGGTCCGCGGCGCAGGCCGCGCCGACCCCTGAGCAGTTGGTGTTCGAGCAGCCCTTCCTCGAGACGTTCGAGCCAGGCGCGTCGATCTCCTACCGGTTTTCCCGCGTCGCCGCCGACACCAACCTCGCGCCGTCGTTCGAGGACGTCGTGACGCTCAACGTCGTGAAGCCGGATGACGCGCGCGACGGCGGCAAGGCGGCCGTGGTCCAGCTTTTCTCAGGCCTGAAGGCGCGCTCGTTCGGGCCTATGCCCGCCACCTACAATCCGGTCGTGCTGGTCCTGCTCGAGCAGGACGTGGTCGAGATGCAGAAGGTGCTCGGCGGCAGCCCCTATTACATCCGCGCCCGCATCCGCGACGCGCTGACGTCGGCCGAAAAGGTCGAAGAGGTGAAGGTCGACTACAAAGGCCAGTCGATCGACGCCTGGTCGATCAAGGTGACGCCGTTCGTGAATGACCCGAACCGCGCGAAGCTCAAGGACTTCGCCGACCGGACCTACGAGATCACCTACTCGGACAAGGTGCCGGGCGGCCTCTACGCCATCCACACGGTCACGCCGAAGGCCGGCGCGACGACGCCGCTGCTCGTGGAGACCCTGACGGTCACCGGAGAGGACGCATCGGGAGCCAAGCCATGACGTTCAAGGTTTCGCTGATCGCGGCCGCGCTGTTTTGCGCGGCCGGAGCTGGCGCCGCGCAGGCGGGCGTCGGCGAGGACTACCCGACGGCCGAAAAGGCCGACTACATCTTCGGCTGCATGGCGGCGAACGGGCAGACCCGCGAGTCGCTCGACCGCTGCTCCTGCTCGATCGACACGATCGCGACCATCCTGCCCTTCGCCGAATACGAGCAGGCCGAGACCGTTCTGCGGATGAACAAGGTCGCCGGTCAGTCGTCCGAGGTGTTCCGCTCGACCGGGCAGCTTCGCGACGTCGTCTCCACCATGCGCCGCGCGCAGGCGGAAGCCGAGGTGAAGTGTTTCCCGTAAGCCTCGGACGGGATCGGCCGGGTCGGCGGGCGCCCCTGACGCTCGTTCCCTTGCAGCGCTTCCAACCGGGCGCTCTCGCCGAGATCACTGGCGCAGGTCGCGGGGTGATCGCCCCCGCGCCTGACGAGGCGTCTTACGCCTCGATTACGAGCCCGGTTTCTTCTGATCGAGCGCGCCGGTGAACTGGACGCCTTCGGTGTCGCTGGCGGCCACCGTCACGCCGCCCTTGCCGGTCGGGTAGGTGAACGAGATGGCGGGGTCCTCGCTCAGCGAGATCCCTCCGTCCATCGTGAACACCGTCTCCTCGCCCTGCTTGACCACGATGTGGTTCACGAAGCGGGCGGGAACATAGCTCCGGCTGATCGGGTCCATCTGCAGCCCGGAGAAGTTCGGGTGGCGGATCATGAGCTGAGCCTGCGACATGCCGGCGTTCGCCTCCGACGGCTTTTCCGAGGCCTTCTCGGTCACGCGCCGGAACTTCATCTCGCCGAGATGCGCCAGCGCCTGATCCTCGTCCTTGAGGGCGGGAGCGGAGCAGCCCCCGCTCGCCTTCACGAAGCGCGCGGCCATGTGCAGCTTGCCGTCGTCGGTCTCCACCACCGCCCGAACCGAGGAGTAGGCGTTCACGCGCAGCCGCGTCGACAGGCCGAACTCCTGCCGCTTCTGTCCAAGCGCGAAGGTGGCGGCGACGGGCGAAGGGTTCTCGTCGACGATCAAGGTCACCTTCGCGATGCTGCGCGGATCGTTGTCGGGCAGCCTCACCTGCACGTCGATCGGAACCACCGCGGCGTCTTCGGCGCGCTTGGGCGCATCGAGGATGACGAGCGGGCTGTCCGCCTCGATCGGACGGGCGCCGAAAGCGTCGTCCTTGAAGGTGGCGAAGGTCTTGTCGGTGTCCTCCGCGCGCGCCGGCGCGCCGGCGAGCGTGGCGACGCAGCCGAGCGCCGCGAGCGCGTAAGCGCCGCGACGGAAGCGGCGAGCAGAGGACGAGGAGGGCGACAGGCGCGTGGACATCGTAATCTCCCGGAGCGAACGCACGCCTTGCGCGTGTCTTGGTCTGTTTCCTACCGCACGATACTACGAAACGATGCGCCTGTCGGATGACTGGCCGAAGTGCTTAAACGCTTCTCAGCGCACCACCGTGACCCGCTTCGCGGCGCGCGTCAGGCCGGTGTAGAGCCACCGGGCGCGGTGCTCGCGGAAGGCGTAGCTCTCGTCGAACAGCACCACGTCGTCCCATTGCGAGCCCTGCGCCTTGTGCACGGTGAGCGCGTAGCCGTAGTCGAACTCGTCCGATTTCCGACGCTGGGCGAAGGGGATCGCCTCCGCGTCGCCTTCGAAGAACGCCTTGAGCACGCTCACCGAGACGGATTTGCGGCCGAGATCGTCCTCCGGGCTGAGGTCCATCTTCACCCGCGTCGCGTCCGACGACTTCAGCCGCTGCACCTGGAACACGCCGCCGTTCAGCAGGCCCTTGGTCTTGTCGTTTCGGAGGCAGACCAGCTTGTCGCCGACGGCGGGCAGGGGGTCGAGCAGCCCCTTCAGCTCCCGCAGGCGGCCATTGTAGAGCTTTCGCGTCTTGTTCAGGCCCACTAGCACCTGGTCGGCCGAGGTCACGTCTTCGGTCGTGATCTCCCGTCGCGTCACCACGCGGCTTTCGCCGTAGGGGCCGTAATCCAGCGTCCCGCCTTCGCGGATCGCGAGCGACATGCGGATGATCGGGTCGTCGACCGCCTGGCGATGAACCTCGGTGAGCATCGCGTCGGGCTCGGCCTCGGTGAAGAAGCCGCCGCCCTTCACGGGCGGCAGCTGCGCAGGATCGCCCAGCACCAGCACCTTGGTGCCGAACGACAGCAGGTCGCGGCCCAACTCCTCGTCCACCATCGAGCACTCGTCCACGACGATCAGGTCGGCCTTGGCGGCGGCGCCGTCGCGGTTGATCGCGAAGGAGGGGCCTTCCTCGTCGCCGCCGCGCGGGCGGTAGATCATGGCGTGGATCGTGGTCGCGCCTTCGCACCCCTTCGAGCGCATGACGAGGGCGGCCTTGCCGGTGTAGGCGCCGAAGGCGACGTCTCCGTCGAGATCCTCCGCCAGATGCCGGGCGAGCGTGGTCTTGCCCGTGCCGGCGTAGCCGAACAGGCGGAAGACCTGCTGCCGCGGCCGCTTCAGCCAATCGGCCACGGAGGCGAGCGCCTCATCCTGCTGGGGGGACCACCGCACGAACCTTGCGCCTCCTCGGGGGCAGTGACGATCGACGCGTTGTAGCAGAGTCGGCCGCGCCGGCGAGCGCAGCCGTTACGGGCTCTGGCCCGCGCCGGCCGAACCGGGATATGGCTGGATCCGCGAACAGACGAGCCGCCCGTAGAAGGCGTCCGAGCGGGAGATCTGCATGCCGATTCCGAACGTGCTCGAAGGGCGCCTCGCCCTGCCGGTGGTCGCGGCGCCGATGTTCATCGTCTCGGGGCCGGAGCTCGTCGTCGCGCAGTGCAAGGCGGGGGTGGTCGGCTCTTTTCCGGCTTTGAACGCCCGGCCGCAGGGCCAGCTCGATCTCTGGCTCACGCGCATCCGCGCCGAGCTCGACGCCCATGCGGATGCGCATCCGGATCAGCCGGTCGCGCCTTTCGCCGTGAACCAGATCGTCCACGCGTCCAACGCCCGTCTTCAACAGGATATGGAAACCTGCGCCGAGCATCGCGTCCCCATCGTCATCACTTCGCTGCGGCCTCCGAACGAAGTCGTCGAGGCCGTCCACGGCTGGGGCGGCGTCGTCTGGCACGATGTGATCTCGGTTCGGCACGCGAAGAAGGCCCTGGAGGCAGGCGTCGACGGGCTGATCCTTGTCTGCGCAGGCGCTGGGGGGCACGCCGGCGCCCTCAGCCCGTTCGCGTTGCTGCAGGAGGTGCGGGCCTTCTACGACGGGCCGCTGTTGCTGTCCGGCGCGCTCGCGACAGGTCGCGCGGTGCTGGCGGCCCAGGCGGCGGGCGCCGACCTCGCCTACGTCGGCACCCGGTTCATCGCGACCGCGGAGGCCAATGCGCTCGAGGCTTACAAGCGGATGCTGGTCGACGGCGCCGCGAGCGACATCGTCACCTCGTCGCTCTTCACCGGCGTGAGCGGCAACTACCTCAAGCCTTCGATCGCCGCCGCCGGCCTTGATCCCGACGCGCTGCCGGAGGTGGACAAGACCGCCATGAACTTCGGAGCGACCGGCGCAAAGGCCTGGCGGGACGTCTGGGGCGCAGGCCAAGGCCTCGGCGCCATCACAGACGCGCCCTCGGTCGAAACGGTCGTCGGCCGTATGCGCGCAGAGTATGCAGCAGCGCGGGCGGATCTCGCGGCGCGCGCCTTTGAGTGATGCGGTTTCGCCACACTGCTGAATTTCGCGTCGTACGATGCTCGACTTTTCATCGTCCGTCGCTCATTTCAGTGGCCAAGCGCGGGGGTCACCTGCGTTCCACTCGTTTTTGGGGGGAAGCTATGCTTCGTCACCGTCTCGCCGTCGCCGTCTCGGCTGCGGCTCTCTCCGCACTCGCCACCGGCGCCTTCGCCGCTGACCTCCCGGCTTATGAGCCGGCTCCGTCGATCGCCGTTCCGTCCTTCACCTGGACCGGCGCTTACGTCGGCGTTCAGGCCGGCTACGGCTGGGGCGACAGCAAGTCCCGGACCCCGTTCGGCAACATCAAGACCAGCCCGGACGGCTTCGTCGTCGGCGGCTACGCCGGCTACAACTACCAGTTCGACGGCTCGCCGGTCGTGATCGGCATCGAGACCGATTTCAACTACTCCGACGCGGACGACAAGCGGACCGTCTTCGGCGGCCTGCTGCGCGCTCGCAACGAGGTCAACTGGACCGGCGCAACCCGCGCTCGTCTGGGCTACGCGTTCGACCGTTTCCTCGTCTACGGCGCGGCCGGTGTGGCCTACGCCGACCGCGAGCTGCGCGTCGCGGGTATCGGCAAGGACAGCAAGACCGCTGTCGGCTGGACTGTCGGCGGCGGCGTCGAATCGGCCGTCACGGATAATGTCGTTGTCCGCGCCGAGTATCGTTACTCCGACTTCGGTAAGGACAAGTTCAATATCGGCGGCGTTCGCGTCAAGAGCGACTACACCGAGCACCGCGTGATGGCTGGCGTCGCTTACAAGTTCGGCTGGTAAGCTCTTAGTCGGCTGAATTGAAAAGGCCCCGCAGTTCGCTGCGGGGCCTTTTCGTATTCAAGCCCGGAATCGGTAGGGCGCCGTTTTCAGGCCCGTCCGGCCTTGCGCGGGCCGCGCTGTGAAAGGGCGGACTTGATGACGCGCGACGCAGCGTCGACCTCGCGGGTGAACGCGGACTGAAGTCCCGCCAGCCAGGCGTCGATCACCGCCTCGGACTCGCCGGCGATCTTGAGGCTCGCGGCGCCCGCCTTGACGCGGCGGTTGATGCCGGCCCGGAGCTGGGCGCGCTGGTCCTCGGTCGGGTTCTCCCGGCTCTGGCGGATCGCGGCGCGCGCGAGCTCGAGCCCGACCGTCGCGCCTTCGGCGCGCGCCTCCGTCTCGCGATCTGTCGTCACCACGCATCTCCCGAAGCCCGAATCGGGCAGACGCAGTCTTCGCTGATTCCCTCCGGGATCGCACGCGAGGGAGCGTGGTTCTCGCCGTCCAAGTCGGCAGTCGGATCGATCTGGGAAGCGAGGCTTCGTCGTCAGAAGTTGCCGGCGTCGCGAAGCCGATACCAGGATTCGACCACCGGGACCGCCGGCTTCGCAAGCTTCTGGAACCGGTGGCTCGGGAAGGCGATGTCGCTGAAGGCGCTGGCGCCTTCGGGGCGTCCGAGCATCTGGAGTGCGATCTTCCGTCCGAAATGGGTGGAGCGCGACACGCCGGTTCCGCAGTAGCCCATGGCGTAGTGCACGCCCTCGTCGGTCCGGCCAAGATGGGGAAACTCGTCGAAGGTGTAGCCGATCCGCCCGCTCCACGCATGACTGACGGCGACGTTCTCGAGCGCCGGGAAGGTGCGCAGCAGATCGCGAGCGAGATGCGCGTAGGCCGCGGCCGAGGTCTTCGACGCCAGATGGTTCGACCGGCCGCCCCAGATCAGGCGGGTCTCGCCGGGCGCGGGGCGGAAGTAGAAGAACACGCGGTTCGAGTTTCCGAACATGCGCTTCCTTGGCAGGATCGCGTCGAACAGCTCCTGCGGCATCGGCTCGGTCGCGATCTGGGCCGACACGATCGGCACGATGCGCTTCGCGAAGAACGGGCCGACGTTCCTGGTGTAGCCGTTGGTCGCGACCAGAACGTCGCGGGCGTCGATCGTCAGGTCGTTGAGGCGGACGGAGCGCCGCCCGTTTTCGGAGACGATGTCCCGGACCGCGGCGCGCCCGCAGACCACGCCTCCGGCCTCGATCACCCGCTGCATCAGCCCCACGTGATAGCGGCCGGGGTGAAGCCCCGCGTCCTGGGGCAGTACGGCGCCGCCGTGAAACAGGTCGGAGCCGATCTCGCTCGCCTGCTCAGGCCTCGGGACCATGGCCGCCTCGACCCCCGCCCACCGGGTGAGATCGGCCATGTCGCGGGCCATGCTCTCGTAATGCTCCGGGCGCATCGCGCCGCGGAAGCGACCGCAGCGCGCGAAGTTGCAATCGATCTTTTCCTGAGCGATTAGGGCCTCGACGCCGTCCAGCATCTCGACGCCTTCGCGCAGCAGCGCGACGGCCGTTCGTTCGCCCATCATCGCGATCAGCGTGCGGACGCGAAACTTCTGGTTTCCGCTGCCGACCTGGCCGCCGTTCCGGGTGCTCGCCCCGAAGCCCGGAACCCCGGCGTCGAGGACGACCACCTGGCGGCCGGCCCGCGCGAGAACCAGCGCGGCCGAAAGACCGGTGAAGCCGGAGCCGATGACGACGACGTCGGCTTTTGCGGGCGGCCGCGGGAATCCGGACGACATCGGCGGGGCTGCGTCCCACCAGTAGGGCGTGGCGCCGAGGTCGCCCTTGGCGCGCCCGCGCGCGAGATCGCCTAACGACGGGCCGCGCGCGCCGGGCGTTGCGCTCACCTCGGTCTCAGAGTTCGACATGCCCGCTCTCCCGCGCCATTCCGCGGCCTTCATACACTGAAGAGGCGTAAATATCCGCTCGGCCGGCGCGGACTGCGGGGCTCTATCCTGCTTCGGTAAGCCGCTTCTCGAACCGTTCGGCCAGTCCGATGATCCGGCCGTCGGCGGCCGCCAGCCCGACCACGCTGATCGCGGAGGGCAACCCGTCCGCCCGGCGCGCGCCGGGGACGGACGCGGCGCAGAGGTTCATCGGGTTCACGTAGTAGGTGTAGGTCCCCATCACCGTGTTGCGCGCCATCGGCTCGGCGAGCAGCTCGTCGATCGTGAAGATCGTCGGCACGGTCGGCGTCACCAGCGCCGCGAAGCCGGCGAGCGCGATCTCGGCGGCGCGCGCCAGTTCGCGCATGCGGTAGATCGCCTCGAAGGCGTCGCGCGCGGAGTAGGCGAGACCGGGCTCGATCGAGGCGCGCACCGCGGGGTGGACGCCCTCCGGTCGGTTCGCGAACACCTCGCCGTAGTCGACCAGGCGCTCGGCCACCAAGGCCGATTGGAAGACGAGCCGCCCCGCCTCCTCGAACGTCGCAAAGTCGATCTCGACCAGGTCGAAGCCCAGCGCCCGCAGCGTGCCCAGATTGGCGTCGTGGGCGGCCTCCGCGGCGGCGTCGCCGAAGAAGCGAAGCTGGTCGCGGCGGGGAACGGCGATCCGCGCGCCCGCGTCCGGAGGCGTCGACGTCAGGTCGATGGCGTCGGCGTCGCGCCGGCTCCAGGGATCGACGGGATCGAAGCCCGCGATCGCGCGCAGGATCTCCGCGGCGTCGGCCACGCGCTTCGTGAACACCGGCACGCAGTCGAGGAACCGGCTGTTGTAGACAAGTCCCTGCGTGCTCACGAGGCCGAGCGTCGGCTTCAGGCCGACGACGCCGTTGCAGGCGGCGGGCACGCGGCCGGAGCCGCCGGTGTCGCTGCCGAGCGAGAACGACACCACGTCGCGCGCGACCGCCACCGCCGAGCCGGAGCTTGAGCCGCCCGGGATGTAGGCGGGGTTCACGGCGTTGCGGCAGAGCGGCTCCGGCGAGCGCGTGCCGTTCAGGCCGGTCGCGAACTGGTCCATGGTGTTCTTGCCGATCAGCACCGCGCCGGCCCGCTCCAGCACGCCGATCAGCGGCGAGCCCGCGCCGGGGTCGAGCGCCAGCACCGGACAGTTCGACGTCGTCGTCATGCCCGCGACGTGGATGTTGTCCTTGACCGCGAAGGTCAGGCCCAGCAGCGGCAACGCGTCGCCGGCGCGCGCGCGGGCGGCGGCCTCCTCGGCGCGGGCGCGCACGGTCCCTTCCGGGACGAGGGCGGTGAAAACGCTATCGCCCGCCACCGCCGCGGCGCGCCGGTGGGCTTCGAGCGCGAGCGCGACGGGATCGGCGCCGTCCGCTAGAGCGGCGCGGACGGAGGCGAAGTCGAACGGCAGCGCGTCGAGATCGGTCAGCGCGGGGCGCGCCTGCGGCGAGGCGAGGATCATCGCCGTCCCTCCCAGTGAACGATGCGGCGGCCCGCCCAGGCGAGCCCGCGGTCGGTGGCGAGGCCGATCAGGCCGATCACCGCGACGCCGGCGAAGACATAGGTGGTGCGGAAGAAGCTGGAGGCGTCGAGGATGAGGAAGCCCAGGCCGCGGTCGCCGCCGAGCAGTTCGGAGGCGACGAGAATGGTGAGCGCCGTCCCCATCGCGACTCGCAGGCCGGTCATGATCTGCGGCAGCGCCGACGGCAGCACCACGAAGCGGAACACCTGCCAGCGATTGGCCCCCATGGACTGGGCGGCGCGCAGCGAGTCCAGTGAGCAGGCGCGGACGCCGGCCTGGGCGTTGACCATCATGATGAGCAGCACCGACAGGAAGATCAGCAGGACCTTCGAGGTCTCGCCCACGCCGAACCACAGGATGAACAGCGGGATCAGCCCGAGCGGCGGGATCGGACGCAGCAGCTCGGAGGGGGCCAGCAGCAGGGCGTCGATCAGGCGGGAGCGGCCGCGCAGCAGGCCAAGCCCGACGCCGAGCGCCGCGCCGGCGACGTAGGCCACGGAGACGCGCGCGAGGCTCGCGCCGACATGCGTCCAGAGCGATATGCCGGAGTAGCCGTTCGTCGCCATGTCGAGAAAGCTCGCCCAGATCGCGGAGGGCGGCGGCAGGATGATCGGCGAGGCCCAGCCGCGCGCGGCCGCGAAGGCCCAGAGGGCCAGGATCGCGAGCGGCGACAGCGTCGCGACCAGAACGTAGCGCAGGCGCTCGCGGCGCTCGTCCGTTCGGCTCAATGCCGCATCCTCCGGTAGATCGTCTCCCGCAGGCGCAGGAACGAGGGGTGAAGCCTGTTCTCCGGCAAGGCGCGCGGCGTCGGCAGATCGACGTCGAAGGTGTCGTAGGCCCCGGACTTGAGGTCGTTCAGCAGGAAGATGCGGTCGCCGAGGAACGCCGCCTCGTCGATCGCGTGGGTGACAAACAGGATGGTGCAGCCGGTGCGGTCGCGGATGCGCAGCACCTCCTCCTGGAGGCTCTCCCGGGTCTGCACGTCGAGCGCGGAGAACGGCTCGTCCATCAGCATGACCTTGGGCTTCGCGGCCAGCACCCGCGCGAGGCCGACGCGCTGCCGCATGCCGCCGGAGAGCTGGTAGGGGTAGGCGTCCTCGAAGCCGGTGAGGCCGACGAGCGCCGCCATCTCTTCGGCGACCGCTCGCCGCTCGCTCTTGCGGGCGCCTGCGCAGCGAAGCGAGAAGGCGATGTTCTCGGCCACCGTCATCCAGTCGAACAGTGCGGCCGCCTGGAACACGACGCCGCGGTCTGGCCCGGGACCCACGATCTCGCGGCCGTCCACGACCGCGACGCCGTCCGTCGGCCTGAGGAAGCCCGCGACCATGTTGAGGATCGTCGTCTTGCCGCAGCCGGACGGCCCGAGCAGCGCGACCAGTTCGCCCGGCCCGACCGCGAAGGAGACGTCGCGCATGATGGTGCGGCCGTCGTAGGCGAAGCCGACCTTCTCGAACTTGAGCACCGGCGGCGCGTCCGCGGCCTTGGCCTTGGCCTGAAGCGGGGCGGCGCCAGGTTCGAGCGGGGACAGAGGACGCGCCGCGACCGTCACTGCGACGCGCTCGCGAGGTAGGCCTGGATCGGCTTGGTGTCGAACAGGCCCGGCCAGTCCTTGGGTTCGGCCTGGATCCGCTTCTGCTCCAGAAGGAAGCCGCCGATGCCCTGCAGGTGCTTCATCAGGCGGGAGTCGAGCTCCTGGCCCGGCGCGCCGAGGAAGTCGGCGGTCAGGGTCTCCCGGAAGGTCGGGTGCGCGACGCTCTGGCCTTCGACGAGAGCGTCGAACTGCTCCGCCGTCATGCCCACGCGTTTCGCGTCGTAGGCGCGCACCGCGGCCGGGTTCGCCTTGTAGTCCTGCTGAGCCTGGTCCCAGGCCTTCAGGAAGCGGCGCATGGTCTCCGGCTCGCCGTCCATGAAGGCCCGCCGTCCGACCCAGACGCCGCCGGTGATCATGCCGAGGCTCTTGGTGTTCGCGATCGGCTTCGCGCCCTCGCGCTCCATGGCGCCGACGTTCGGCTCCCACACGAAAGCGGCGTCGATCTGGCCGGCGACATAGGCCGGCGGCATGTTGGACGGCGTGAGGTTCACCAGGGTCACGTCTTCCGCCTTGAGGCCCGCCTGCGCCAGCGCGCGGAGCGTATGGTAGTGGCTGGTCGACCCGAGCGCGACGCCGATCCGCTTGCCCCTGAGGTCCTGGAGCGTCGCGATGCCCGCCTTGGGGTTGGCCACCAGCCTGACGTTGGTGGCGTCGATCCGCTCCATGAACAGGATCGCGATCGGCAGGCCGTTGGCGTAGCCGGTGACGGAGGGGAACTCGCCCATCCAGGCGAGGTCGATCTCTTCGCCCGCGAGCGCCGGCAGCATCGCGGGACCGGCCGGGAACGGCTTGGTCGAGACGTCGAGCCCTTCCTTCTTGAAAAGGCCGGAGCCGAGCGCGTAGCTCAGCAGCACGTTGATCTCGCCGGTCTGAAAGCCGATGCGGATCGGTTTCGCGTCCTGCGCTGCGGCGGGGGCGGCGAGGCCGAGCGCAAGGCCGGCCAGAAGCACGAGACGGCGGCTCACGCCGAAGGCTGCGCGGATCATCGAACGTCTCCTCGAGGGGCGGGGCAGGGGGCGGCGCTCATTCGGCGACGCCGAGGATGTCCAGCATGGCGAGCGCGAGCACCTTGGTGGCCGCGACCGCCTTGCCGATGTGGATGCTTTCGTTGATCGGAGCCCAGCCGTCGTCGCCGGGACCGAAGGTCACCGCCGCCTTGCCGCGCTCGGCAAAGCGGATCGTGTCGTTGAAGGCGTTCTTGCGGTAGAGCTTCGGTTCGGCTCCCAGCACGCGGGCGTAGGCTCTCCGCAGCGCCGCAGTCGGCTCGACGTCGCCGTCCTGCTCCAGCGTGCCGTCGACGAAAAGCGCGCCGGGATAGGGCCGCGCGGAGGCGTCAAGCTCCGGATCGGCCTTCATGGCGTCCGCGATCACGGCGTCGATGTCGGCCATCACGCTGTCGGCCGTCATCCCGGGCAGGATCCCGACCACGCCCAGCACGACGCGGCAGACGTCCGGCGTGAACTGCATCTCGCGGGGAACGCCGCCGCCGATGCGCAGGATGGTGGTGCGGGGCGGCGTGCCGCCCTCAAGCTTCGCCGGCGTGTGGGCGAAGGCCATGGTCTCGAGCGCCGGCAGCAGCCGCGCCATCTTGGCGACCGCGTTGACGCCGGTGTCGGGGCGCCAGAGGTGGGTCTTGGTCCCCCGCGCCTCGACCTCGACCAGATAATTGCCGCCGTTCGCGACGGCGACGCCCATGCCCCAACTCTCGTCGGGGGCGGTCCACGCGGTGGGCTCGCAGACGATGACGCAATCCGCGTCGAGCCCCATCTCGTCGAGCAGGAAGATCGAGCCGTCCGGTCCGTTCTTCTCCTCGTCGGCGGTGTAGACGCATTGCAAGTCGCCCTTGAGCCGCGCGCCGGCGGCGAGCACCGCACGAGCCGCGAGCAGCGTGCAGGCAAGGTTGCCGCGGGTGTCGGAGGTGCCGCGGGCGTAGAGACGGTCGCCGTGCCGCGTCGGGCGGAACGGATGGCCGCCGGTCATGGTCCAGGCGGCCCAGTCGCCCGCGGGATAGGTGTCGAGGTGGTCGTTCAGGATGAGCGACTTGCCGCCGCCTTCGCCGGCCAGCGACGCCACGACGTTGGGCCGGCCCTCGCGCTTGGTTGGCAACTCCACGGAAAAGCCCAGGTCCGACAGGATGCCGGCGATGAACAGCGCCGCGCCCTCCTCGCGCCCCGCCGGCTGATCGGGGTCGAGCGGGTTCTCGGCCTCCGGCTGACCTGCGGGGATGAGGGCGCAGGCGAGGCTGAGCCAGGCCTGTTCGGTGACGCCGTCGAGCACGCGGCGCTCGAGGTCGGTCATGGCGGCGGGGGCGATGGTCATGCTGAGGCGATCTACCAGATTAAATCGATCACTTGAGTCGATTAGTTTCCTTATTCGGCGATCAAGCCCGATCGCCGCGTCGGGCTCTCAAGCGCAAGCTCCGTGCCACGCCCTCGCAACCTCTCGTCGGTGGGCCTGTCGGCGCATCGCCGCAGGAAAACCAACGGATTCCCGCGACGGGGGCCGGACTGTCAGAAAATTTCCTCAGGGGGCTGAATGGCGCCGAGGCGGGCGCCCGACGGGGCGCACTCCGCCGTCTTCTGCGCCGTGGCCTCAGGCTGCGCGGTCGCCGCCGGCGAGCGCAATGATCGCGTCCGGCTTCAGGATCCGAAGCACACCCCGCTTTTGGCTCAGCGCGCCGTCCTTCTGAAGCCGGTTGAGGCTGATCGTGACCCATTGCCGGGTAGCCCCGATCAGCGCCGCGATCTCCGCGTGGGTGAACGAGGCCGCGATGGCGACGCCCTTCGCCTGGTCGTCGTCCGGCACCCCATGGATCTGCATCATATGCAGCAGCACATGCGCCAGCCGCTCGCCGAGCGAGCGGGTCCCGAGCATCTGCGCCAGCGAGGAGTAGCAGCGGGCCTTGTAGGCGAGCGCGTCGATGATGCCGAGGGCGAGGTCAGGCACCTCGCGCGCCAGTGCCCGTAGGCCCGCGCCGGGCAGGTGCAGCGCTTCGGTGGGACGGGCCGCCTCGGCCGCCCAGATGTGCCGCCCGCCGCCGAAGACGTCAGGCCCGCCCACGAAGGCGCCCGGCCGCCAGTAGGCCAGCGTGATCTCACGGCCCTGCGGCGCGGCGTAGAAGCTGCGGACCAGACCGCGCTGGATCAGCACCACGCCGTCATGTGCGTCGCCCTGCCGGAAGATGGTCTGGCCGCGCTCATACGCGATCCGCCGCCCATGCGCTTCGACGCGCGCGCGATCCTCCGGCGCGAGCGGCCCCAGCATGCCCGGCGCGGGCGCCGCGTCCGCCTGCTCCTCCGAGAGAAGCATGTCGCCGGAGCTGTGCTCGGTGCCGTTCATGCGAACCTGTCCTGGCCGTCGGCGATCTGCGCGGGCGCCTGCCAACTATCGGCGCGGCCGCGGGGCTCATCAAGGTCCAGGGTCGTCAGCCGCGCGCGTCGATCCAGGGCGGCAGGACGAAGCGGTCGGTGTTGAACGGCTCCGGCGCGATCAGGGCGAGCGGCTTGCGGTAGTCCTGGATCTGGAAGAACAGGTGCGGGAGGCCCAACGAAGGGTCCTGGGAGACCACGGGGTAGGGCGCGGCGGCCTGCCATTGCTCGTCGTAGCGGATCGTGCCGGAAACGCTTCGGTAGATCACCGATTTCAGCGCCTTCGCCACCTTCCGGTTCTGCTCGAAGCCGCCGGGCCCGGCCGAGCCGCCGGCGAGCGAGGCGGCGAGGACGTAGTGGTGCAGCGCGCTGTAGGACTGGCAGCCGATGTGCGGCGTCGAGCCCTCGCCGAAGCGGGCCACGTAGCGCGAAGCGAAGCTCTTGCCCATCTCGTCGCGCAGCAGGCCGATGACCGTGCTCGTCAGCACGCCGACGCCTTTGCCCTGCGCGATGTCCGAGAACGACTGGTGCATGGCGCCGTACTGGAGATAGACGAGGCTGTCGGTCGGGCGCTCCATGAACTGCAGCTGAAAGCTCGCAAGATCGCCCGAATAGAAATGGGTGTTGGCGATCACCGCGGGCTCCGTCGCGCGGATCGCGTCGAGCGCCTCGCGCCATTCGGAGGTCGGCGTCTGCACGATCTCGGGACCGAAGCACACGCGCCAGCCGAACTTGGCGGCGGACGACGCCATCGCCTGAGCGATGACGATGCTGTAGGGCTTCGAGCCGGACACGATGGCGATGCGGTTCGACGACGGCTTCCACTGGCCGGTGTCCCGCAGCCACGAGATGAACTTCAGGAAGCCCGGCCCGTACCAGTAGTCGGCGGGGTCGGTCATGAAGCAGCCGAAGTAGCGATCGGGATCGCTCATCACCGTGTCGTGGTGCTGCAGCAGCGTGTTGGCGTGGATGTAGATCACGCCGGCCTCCGCCACCGGTTCGTACTCGGAGTTCTGCGGGCCGATGTTGTAGCCGTTGACGATGGCGTGGACCTTGTGCGTCCCGATCAGCGTGCGGGCCGCCGCGACCACGTCTTCGGCGCCCTGGCGGCCGGTGTCGGCGAAGATCGGCCTGATCGGGCGGCCCAGGAGGCCGCCACGGGCGTTCACCTCCTCGGCCGCCAGGATGACGCCCTTGCGAAACTCGGCGCCGTCGGCCGCGGACGGGCCGGTCAGAGGCACCATGCTGCCAATGGGGATGAAGGCGTCGACCACGGCGTTCGTCCTTCCGGCGTTTCGGTTCAGGCGGGGTCTCGTTCGAACAGCAGGTGGTGCATCATCACCCTGAGCCGGGGCGGGCTGACGGGCTTCACCATCAAGGGCACGCCCGCGGCGCGGACCCGCTCGACGACGCCGGGCTCCGCGTCGGCGGTGATGATGCAGGCGGGGATCTCCGCTCCCGACACGGCCCGGACGTGGGCGATCACGTCGAGGCCGGTGCTCATGCGGATGCTGTAGTCGGCGATGATCAGCCGCGGCCGGAACCCGCCGGCGACGATCGCCGCGGCCTCCTCGGCCCCCGCCGCGGAGCGCCGATCGACGCCCCAACGGTCGAGCAGTTGGCCCATGGCCTCCCGGAGCGCGTCGTCGTCTTCGACGAGCAGGATGGGCGCGCCGACGAACTCTCCGGCGACCGCCTCGTTCACCTCGGTCTCCACGACCTCGCTGTGCCAGACGTTGCCGAGCGGCACGAACACCGAGAAGCGCGACCCGACGCCCGGCGCGGACTGCAGCTGGATCCGATGGCCGAGCAGGTCCGACAGGCGCTTGACGATGTTGAGGCCGAGGCCGAGGCCGGTCTTCTCGAGCCGTCGATCGTCCGCCGCGCGATAGAACTCGTCGAAGATCCTCTCCTGATCCTCGGCCGCGACGCCCCGCCCGGTGTCGACGACGTCGATGCGGAGCCCGTCGCCGCGTCGCCGGCAGCCGACCAGCACGCCGCCGACGTCGGTGAAGCGGAGCGCGTTGGCGACGATGTTGCTGAGGATCCGTTCGAGCAGCGCGCGGTCGCTGGACACCGCGGCGCGGGCGCCGACGATCCGCAGGCTCAAGCCCTTGTCCGTGGCCTGATGGCGGAACTGGATCTCGAGACGCTCGAACAGCGTCGACAGCTGGAACGTCGCGACCCGTGGCTTGATCCGGCCGGCGTCGAGCTGTCCGATCTGCAGCAGCGCGCCGAGCAGATCCTCCATCACGGACGCCGACACGTCCATGCCGTGCAGCAGTTCGCGCCGGCGCGCCTCGTCTGTCTCGCGCACGCAGTTGAAGATCATGATCTTCAACGCCGCGAGGGGTTGCCTGAGGTCGTGGTTGGCGGCCCGCAGAAAGCGCGACTTCGCCTCGTCGATGGCCTCGGCTTTCTCCTTGGCGGCCAGCAGCGTCGCTTCCCGGCGCTCCGCGGCCGTCACGTCCGAGAGCATGGTGATGGCGCCGCCGCCGTCGACGGGGGCGACCGACATCCGGACAACGCGTCCGTCCGCCGATTTGTAGTCGGCTTCGCTTTCGTCTCCGAAGGCCGCGGCCTGGTCCGCGATCCACATCTCCGGAGGATCTGGCAGCCGCCACTCCCGAGAGGCCACGACGGCTGTCAGGAAGCGCGCGTAGAGCAGGCCGACAGGAAGCGCGAAGTCGAAGCTCCGGCGGAATGCGCGGTTCGCGAAGAGCAGTGCGCCCGTCTCATCCCAGACCGCGGCCCCGTTCGGCAAAGCGTCGAAACCGGCGAACACGCGACCGGCGTTCGCCTCCGACGCGGAGTCTCCGTCAGCCACGGCCGGCGTTGGCGCCGCCGAACAGGCTCATGGCGTAGTGCAGGGCCGCGGATCTGTCGGGGAGGTTTAGCTTCTTCATGGCGTTGCGCAGGTGGACGCGAACGGTCTGCTCCGCGACGCCGCAGGCTTCCGCGATCTTCCGCACCGAGGCGCCGCGTCCCAGCAGCTCCATCACCTCGCGCTCCCGGTCTGTCAGCGCCGGCGCGTCCGGCGCCGGCTCGGGCGTCGGGGCGGCCGGCGTTCCGGGGGCGGACCGCTCGATGATGCGGCGAGGGAATGACACCTCGCCGGCGAGGACGCGCTCCAGCGCGCGCTCCACTTCGGGCGCGCCCGCCGACTTCGGGATGTAGCCGATGACGCCGTGTTCGACCGAGCGCATGACGTGCTCGACGTCCTCGTGCACCGAGACGACCACGAGCGGGACGGTCGGGAACTCCTTGCGCAGCCGCCGCAGCCCCGCGAAGGCCTCGAACCCCGGCATCACCAGATCGACCAGCATGAGATCGACGTCGGGATGGCGCGCCAGCGTCTCCGCGGCCTCGGCGAAGCTCTCCGCTTCGTAGATCTCGATCGTCTGCTCCAGCCGCTGCATCACCTGTTTGAGCGACTGCCGGACCATCCAGTGGTCGTCGGCGATGACGACCTTCAGCCGCGCTCCCGCAGGCGCGTCGCGCGAGGCGTCGGGGCGCGGCGCGCGGTCGGCGTCCTCCGCGCGGCCGCGGCGCCTCGGCTTGGGAGCGATGCTCTCGAAGGAGTTCAGCATGGGTTCCGATCTAAACGAATTGGCTAGCTTACTCAATAGCCACTTTGGAGAGGCGTCTGCCTCATACATAGGCGGATCGAAGGCCAAATGCAGAAGATCGCGAAGCGGATACCAAAAGAAAATTCGTTTCGTGGGACGAAATGCAGTTGACACTCCAAAAGCCCGCCGCCTAGCCTCTAGCCCAGAGAGCTAGACGTAATGCGTAGTGATCTCGCGATCGTTTAACGCGACCCTGGGGGCGGCACGATGAAAGACATCACGCGGCGGACACTTGTGAAGGCGACGGCGGCGGGCGGCGCCGCGGCGGCGCTCTCGACCCCCTTCATCTCGCGGGCCTGGGCGGCGGAGCCCATCCTGCTCGGCGTTCCGACGTCGCAGACCGCGGCCGCAGGCGTCGCCGACGACCTCGACCACCTCAACGGCACGACCCTCGCCATGGAGGAGATCAACGCCGCCGGCGGCATCCTCGGCCGGCCGCTGAAGCTCTACGTCACCGACGTCGACAAGCTCTCGCCCGAAAGCTGCCAGCAGGCGATCGCCGCCTGCGTCGACGCCAAGGTGCACGCGATCTCGAACGCCTTCGTGTTCGTGCCGATCCCTGCGATGGACGCCTCCGCCAAGTACAAGTGCCCCTATCTCGAGGGCAACACCCAGCGCGCTGCGACCGAGGCGGTGAAGAAGAACCCCGAGAAGTACAGCCACGTCTTCCAAACCGACCCGTCGGAAGTGCACTACGGCTACACCTACCCGATCTGGCTGAAGGCGATGGAGAGCTCCGGCGCCTGGAAGCCGAAGAACCGCAAGGTGCACATCGTCCAGGAGCAGGTCGCCTACTGCCAGACGATCTCGCGCGCGGCCCAGGAGGCGCTGAAGAAGAGCGACTTCGAGGTGGCCAAGATCACCGACATCCAGTTCCCGGTGCAGGACTGGGGTCCGGTGATCCAGGAGCTGAAGGAGGTCGACGCCGGCGCGATCATGATCGACCACTGGGTCGCCGCTGAATACGCCGCCTTCTGCAAGCAGTTCCAGGCCGATCCGGTGCCGAACTCGCTGGTCTATCTCCAGTACGGCCCGTCGCAGCCCGAGTTCCTGACGCTCGCGGGCGAGGCGGCCAACGGCTTCTGCTGGTCGACGGTGCTCGGCGTCTACGCCGACGAGAAGGGCAACGCCTTCCGCGCCAAGTACAAGAAGCGTTTCCCCGGCATCATGGGCCTCGTCTACACCGGCAACGGCTACGACATCGCCTACTACCTGAAGGCCGCGTGGGAGGCCGTAGGAGACCCCTCGAAGTTCAAGGAGGTCTGTGACTGGATCCGCACCAACCCCTACCGGGGGGTCTGCGGATACATGAACATGAACAACGAATATCAGGAGTCCGGGCACTTCCCCGACAACGGGTTCGCGGTCACGGCGACCGAGCTCGAGAAGGGCATGAGCCAGCTCTACGTCCAGGTCCAGGACGTCGAGCACAAGATCATCTATCCCTACGAGATCAAGGAATCCGCGCTCAAGCCCGCGCCGTGGTGGAGCTGATGGCGGCGCCTGCGAGGGCGGCGCGCGTTTCGGACGCGCCGCTCTTCGCGTGCGAGGACATCAAGCTCGATCTCGGCGGCCGCTCGATCCTGCACGGGATCAGCCTGGACGTCCGGCCCGGCGAAGTGCTCGGGATCATCGGCCCGAACGGCGCCGGCAAGACCAGCCTGTTCGAGGTGCTGTCTGGCCGCATGCGGCCGAAGAGCGGGCGGGTGACCTTCAAGGGCGAGGACATCACCCGGCTGCCGCTGCACGCGCGGGCGCGCCTCGGCGTCGGGCGCACCTACCAGACCCCCGTGGTGCCCGATGAACTGACGGTCGGCCAGACCTTCAAGGCCGCCCGTCAGGCCTACCGCCCCTACCTGACGCGGCTCGACGCGGAGTATGGCGCGGAGCTCGTGCATCTGCACGTCGACCACGACGACGCGACCGCGCAGCTCGAGACCATGAACCGGAGGAAGCTGCTGCTGGCCTGCCTGCTCATGCGGCGTCCGGCGATCCTGCTGATGGACGAGCCCGCGGCCGGCCTCATCAACTCGGAGGTCGACGAGATCGACCACCTCATCCGCATGCTCTCGAAGGAGATGAACGTGGCGATCGTCATCGTGGAGCATCGGATCGAGCTGCTGGAGACCATCGCCGACCGGGTGATGGTGATGGACGCAGGGTCCGTCATCGCCTCCGGATCGCTCGCCGACATCCTGACGGACCCCAAGGTCCACGCCGCCTACTTCGAGGGACCCGGCGAAGGGGACGGCGCGTGAGCGCCCCCGTCGCGGCGCAGCCCGCCGCCCCCGCGGAGCGGCGCGAGATCCTGAAGGTGAAGGGCCTGTCCGCCGGCTACGGTCCGATGCGGGTCATCCACGACCTCGACCTGTCGGTCTATTCCGGCGAGCGCGTCGGCATCGTCGGCCTGAACGGCCACGGCAAGTCGACCCTGTTCTATGCCATCGCCGGCCTCACGGGCTGGCAGCGCGGCTCGATCCTGCTGAACGGCGTCGAGGTCGGGCGCACGCGCAGCCAGGGCCCGGGCCGCTACACCCACCTCGTGGTCCGCCAGGGCCTCGCGCTCATCCCGCAGGGCGACGAGATCTTCCACGGGCTCACCGTCGAGGAGCACCTCGACTCCGGCGCCTTCACGCCCCGCGCCTGGAAGGAGCGCAAGGAGCGCAAGGAGAAGATCCTCAAGATCTTCCCGCCGCTGGTGAAGCTGCTGAAGACCCCTGTCGGCCGCTTGTCCGGCGGCGAGCGGCGCATGGTCTCGATCGGCCGCGGGCTGATGGCGGACGCCTCGCTGTTCCTCGTCGACGAGCCCTCGCTCGGCCTCGCGCCCAAGATCGGCAAGGGCGTGATGGAGGCGCTGTTCGATGTCGAGCTCGGCCAGTCCGCGATGATCATCGCCGAGCAGAACGTCGCGCTGCTCGAGGGCCGCGTCGACCGCGTCATCGGCATGCATGTCGGCAAGCTCAAGGGCGAGGCCTCGGCGTCGCTGTCCTTCCAGACCCGCCGGGAGCTCTGATCCCATGGACGTCGGCTTCATCCTGACCAACGCGATCGTGCTCGCCTGCATCTACGGCACGCTCGCGATCGGGCTCTCCATTACCTGGTCGAGCGTCGGCCTGATCAACCTCGGCTACGGCTTCATCTTCGCGCTGTCGGGCTACGGCGCCTGGCTCGCCTCGCAGTACATTTCGACCAACGGCGTGGTGGTGCTCACCGCGGGCGTGCTCACGGGCGCCCTCGGCGGGCTGCTGGTCTGCGCGCTCGCCTTCATCCCGATCCACGACAAGCCGAATTTCACCGTCCGCGGCCTGATCGCGACGCTCGCCATCAGCCTCATCGGTACGCAGGCGCTGCTCTACGTCTTCGGCCCGCGGTCCAAGAATCTGCCGGACATCTTCGGCTTCTGGAAGATCAACCTCGCGGGGATCGTCCTGACGTCCGACAAGATCGGCAACGTCGTCGTCTCCATCGTGGTGGTGACCGCGGTGCTGCTCTGGATGCGGTCGAGCCGGCGGGGGCTCGAGATCCGGGCGATGATGATGAACCCGCACGCCGCCTCGATCGTCGGCATCGGGGTGCGCAAGACCGGCTTCTACGTGATGGCGATCACCGGCGGGCTCGCGGGCCTCGCGGCGGTGCTGCTGTCGCAGACCTACTACATCTCGCCCTTCGGCGGCCTCGCGCCGATGATCAAGGGCGTCAGCATCGCGCTCTGCGGCGGGCTCGGCAGCGTCCGGGGCGCGGTGATCGCGGCGATCATCCTCGGCCTCAACGAGGCGCTCACCGCCCGCCTGCTCGGCGGCCAGTACGTGCTGATCACCCAGTTCATCCTGATCATCCTGATCCTGCTCGTCCGTCCCCGCGGCATCGCGGGTATCCTCGACCGCGCTCGGGAAGCTTGAGCATGACCGGCCACATCTGGCGCAATCCGCTTTACTTCTGGGGCGTCGAAGGCGCGGAGAAGGAGGTCCCCTCCATCCCGCACAAAAGCCCGCAGGACGTGTGGGACGAGACCACCACGTCCAAGGCGCCGATGCTGCCGGTCGGGCGGCTGCGCTACTACTACAAGTGGCCGGGCCACGGCGGCCTGACCTGGCCGCGCTTCCGCTACTGGGGGACGCGCCGGCGGGCGCTGAACATCCGCAGCGTCTACAATCCGAAGACGATGCGTCTCGAGAAGACCATCGTCGACAAGCGGCCGATCTGGTGGGTGCTGGGCCTGCTGGCCTTCATGCTGGCGCCGCTGGTGATGCCGACGTCGTTCCAGAACACGCTGCTGACGGCCGGCGCGACCTTCTCGATCTACGCCGCGATCAACCTTTGCTGGATGCTGATCATCGGCACCGCGGGCATCTATTCGCTGGCGAGCTACGCCGTGGTGGGGGCCGCGGCGTTCGGGACCTCGTGGCTGTCGATCAACCTCGGGCTGCCCTGGTGGGCGCTGCCGCTGGTCGGCGCCGGCATCGGCCTGGTGTTCGGCATGATCATCGCCGTGCCCGCGATCCGGCTCGACGGGTTCTACTACGCGCTGCTGACCATCGGCCTGAACGAGCTCTGCCGCGTCTACACGCTGCAGTCGAAGCAGTTCGGGTCGTCGACCGGCGGTCTCTACGGCGCCGACACCTACATCCCGCAGGGGTGGGACCAGTACGACCAGTCGCTGCTCGCCTACTACGCCTGCTTCGGCGTGATGCTGGCGGGGCTTGCGCTCTACCGCTTCATCGACGGCCGCAGGCTCGGCCGCATCCTGAAGATGGCGCCCGAGAAGCGCGAGGCCTTCGCGGAGGCGACCGGCGTCGACTTCCGGCGCGCCCGCATCTGGGTGTTCGTGATCTCGTCGATCGGGCTCGGCTTCATCGGCGGCTTCTACGCCGCGCACTACCGCGGCGTGTCGTTCTCGATCTTCAGCTTCGACACGGTGCTGCTCGGGCTCGCCATGCTGGTCATCGGCGGCATCGGCCGGGCCGAGGGCGCGGTGGTCGGCACCGCGATCGTGATCCTGCTCGACAAGGTGCTGCTCTCCACCGGTCCGCTCCGGCTGATCCTCATCGGCCTGATCATGCTCGGGGTGGTGCTGTTCCTGAAGGGCGGGCTGTTCGGCATCAAGGCTCAGTTCCGGGCCTGGCGCGACAAGAAGAAGAGCGAACGCCGGTCCATGCGGGCCGAGAAAGGAGGCGAGATGTTGCCTGAGGAAGCCACCGAGACCAAGGACAAGGACCTGCTGTACTGGCGCCGCTACGACAAGATGCAGCGCGAGTTCCTGAAGACGGTGATCTCGCCGGAGCTGATCGAGGAGCACCGCAAGAAGCCGCTCGGCCAGCACAGCGAGCCGCTGGAGCGCCTTCTGCTCTACTTCCGCCGCGCTCCGCAGAACGACAAATACGCGATCGTGGCCGTCGAGCCGTTCAAGGCCTACCGCATCGTCGCCCTCTCGGGGCAGCGCGGCGTCGCTCCGCGCATCGTCGAGGACAAGATCTACACGTCGACGGACGAGGCCTATCACGGCGTCTTCCTCCGCCGCGTCCAGGATCTCCTCGAGTCCTGAGATCTCCTCGAGTCCTGATCATCGCCGCCGACGGCGCTCGGCGATCGCGTTTCGGAGCATGATATGGCCCAGGTGAAACTGTTCGGCTACGCCGACAAGATCTCGGTGAAGCCGGGCGAGACCGTCGACATCCACGTCTCGGCCGACGGCGTGGAGACGGCGGACGCCAAGCTCGTGCGCCTGATCCACGGCGACGAGCATCCGGACGGACCGGGCTTCATCGAGGAGGAGGTGGCCTGCGAGGCGGATGGTCCCTGGGCCGTGCGGAAGCAGTACACCCAGGTCGGCTCCTACCTGAAGGTGGACGATCCGACCAACGTGCTCGCGCTCGACGGGCCGATCACGCTGTTCGCCTTCATCTTTCCCGGCATCCCGGACGCGGGCCTGCGGCAGTGCCTGCTGGCGCGCTGGAACAACGACCGCAACTTCGGCTACTCGCTCGGCATCAACCAGCGCGGCCATCTGGAATTCTGGGTGGGGCAGGGGAGCGAGGTCGACTACATCCAGGCGGAGGCCCCGCTGCTGGTGAAGATGTGGTACTTCGTCGCCGTCAGCTACGATCCGAAGACCGGCCGGACGGAGATCTATCAGGAAAGCGTCGCCAACCGGTACAACAGCCTGCTCGGCAAGGTCTGCCCGATCGAGTACCGCAGCCACGTCACCGAGACCTTCCGTTTCCGGCCGAAACATCTCGCCGAAACGCCGTTCCTGATCGCCGGTTCGCAGGACTTCCACGAGACCCGCGGCGCCTTCGTCTCCGAGACCTACTGCGGCAAGATCGACCGTCCCGGCGTCTACGGCCGCGCCCTGACCCGCGCCGAGCTGGACGAGATCCGCGACGGCAAGCCGCCGAAGCCGGACGGCCTCGTCGCCTATTGGGACACGACCGCGGGCTACACCGACCAGGGGATCGGCGACGTCGTGATCGACGCCGGCCCGCACAGGCTGAACGCGCTCGGCTTCAACCGCCCAGTGCGCGCCCAGACCGGCTGGAACTGGAACGGCCGCAACGACTGCTTCCGTCTGGCCCCCGAGGAGTACGGCGGGGTCGAGTTCCACTACGACCAGGTGGTGGACTCGAACTGGGAGAAGACGCGCACCATCCGCCTGCCGGACGATCTCAAGAGCGGTTGCTACGCGATCCGCCTGAGGGCGGGGCCGGGCACGGGCCTCGCGGAAGAGTACGTCGTGTTCTTCGTCCGGCCGAAGACGCCGAAGGGCAAGGTCGCGCTGCTGTTCCCGACCGCGACCTATCTCGCCTACGCCAACGAGCATCTGAGCTTCGACGCCCAGATCATTCAGCCGATGACGGGGCAGCCGCCGATCGTCACCGAAATCGACATCGAGATGTACAAGAACTGGGAGTTCGGCTTCTCGACCTACGACAGCTGGGCCGACGGCAACGGCGTCTGCTACACCTCCTACCGCCGTCCGATCCTGAACATGCGGCCCAAGGCGCGCATGTCGAGCATGGGCGTCACCTGGGCGTTTCCCGCAGACCTGTCGATCCTCGCCTGGCTGGAGACCAAGGGCTACGACTACGACGTCGTCACCGACGAGGACCTGCACCGCGAGGGTCTGGCCGCGATCGAGCCCTACGCCTGCGTGCTGACCGGCTCGCACCCCGAATACACCTCCGAGCCCATGCTGGACGCGATGGAGGACTACGTCGCCGGCGGCGGGCGCTTCATCTACATGGGCGGCAACGGCTTCTATTGGAACGTGGCGTTCCGGAATGAGGAGCCGTGGGTGATGGAGGTGCGCAAGCTCGACTCTGGCATGCGCGCCTGGCAGGCGCGGCCGGGCGAGCACTATCTCGCGACCACCGGCCAGAAGAGCGGCCTCTGGAAGAACCTCGGCCGTCCGCCGCAGAAGACCTTCGGCGTCGGCTTCATCGGCGAAGGCTTCGAGACCAGCCGGCCGTTCCGCCGGATGCCGGACAGCTACCACCGCACGGTCGACTGGATGTTCAACGGCATCGAGGGCGAGATCATCGGCGACTTCGGCCTCGCCTACGGCGGCGCAGCAGGCCTTGAGCTCGACCGCTACGACCTCACTCTCGGCACGCCGCCGCACGCCAAGATCATCGCCTCCTCGGGCGGCCACAGCGACAACTACATGCTGTCGATCGAGGAGATCCTCTATCCCTACCCGGGCCTCGCCGGCTCGCAGGACTACCGGCTGCGCGCCGACCTCGTGTATTTCCCGACGCCCAACAACGGCGCCGTGTTCAGCACCGGCTCGATCGCCTTCTGCCAGGCGCTGCCGATCAACGGCTTCGACAACAACATCTCGAAGCTGCTGGGCAATCTGGTCGACGCCTTCATCAAGCCGGGACTGCTGCCGGGATCGTTCTGGGTGAACGAGGAGAAACAGTGGAAGTGAGGGCGGGCGCCGCGGAGCGGATGCGATCGCACGATCGGCTCAGGCTCCCTGCTTTTTCGCGTCAGGTGAACGCGACAGGCGTCCACGCTCCGCGGTCGCCCCGGGCGTGTCCCGGGGCCCATAAGCCCGCCGTTCGAGATTGTCCTGCGCCGGCGGCGTTATGGATTCCGGGACTTCGCCCGGAATGACGGCGGGGGGCATCGCGTCAACGCAGAACGCCGGCGTCGTTCTGCGTCCCCGGTTCAGACCTTAAAACTCGACCCCCGCCTGCGCTTTCACGCCATCCCGGAAGGGGTGCTTGATCTGGGTCATCTCGGTGACGAGGTCGGCGATCTCGATCATCTCGTCCTTGGCGTTGCGGCCGGTGACCACCACATGGCAGCCCTCGGGCCGCGCGGCGATGGCGGCGAGCACCTCCCTCAAGTCGAGGTAGTCGTAGCGCAGCACGATGTTGAGCTCGTCGAGGATGACCATCTTGATCGACGGGTCTTCGATGAAGCGCTTCGACATCTCCCACGCCTCCTGCGCGGCGCGGATGTCACGCTCCCGGTCCTGCGTTTCCCAGGTGAAGCCTTCGCCCATGGCGTGGACCTCGACCTGATCCGGGAACTTGCGCAGCAGGTCGCGCTCCCCGCTCTCCCACGGGCCCTTGATGAACTGCACCACGCCGACCTTCTGGCCGTGGGCGATGGCGCGCATCGCCATGCCGAAGGCGGCGGTGGACTTGCCCTTGCCCTTGCCGGTGTGGACGATCAGCAGCCCTTTTTCGACCTGCCGCTCGGAGACGATCTTGTCCTGATGCTCCTTGCGCTTCTTCATCTTCTCGGCGTGGCGGGCGAGATCTTCGGTCATCGGGCTCTCCTTTATCCCTCCTCGCGCGCCAGCGCGGGGAGGGTGGTCTCGGCCGTCAGGCCGAGGTCGGGTGGGGTCTTCGACGTGGGGCGCTGTCCGGCGGAGGATCCTACCCGGCCGGCTTCGCCGTCCCCCGTCTCCCGTCCCAGGGGAGGGATCGCCAGCGTCTCCAGCTGCGCCATCGCGCTGTTGCGGGTCGGCCGCCAGAAGCCTCGGCGCTCCGCCTCCAGGAAAGCGCGGGCCATGGCGGCGAGCGCCGCGGGGTTCGCGTCCGCGATGAAGCCGCGCACCGCCTCGTCGCCGAGATAGGCGCCGTAGAGGGCGTCGAACTGGTGCGAGCCGACGGCGTCGGTGGTGGCGGCGAAGCCTGAGAGGTTCGTCACGGTCGCGAGCATCTCGGCCGCGCCTTTGTGGCCGTGCTCGCGCATGGCGTCGATCCACTTCGGGTTCGTCGCCCGCGCCCGCACCACCAGCGCGATCTCCTCCTTCAGCGAGCGGACGACCGGCGTCTCGGTGCGGGATGTGTCGAGGTGGTAGATCGCAGGCGCTGCGCCCTTCAGCGTCTCCACCGCCGCGGACAGGCCGCCGGCGAACTCGTGGACGTCGTCGCTGTCGAGCAGGTCGAACTCGCGGGCGTCCTGCGTCTGCACCACGCCGTCGACCCCCAGCGCGATCGCGTTGAGCTCCGCCCGGGCCGCGGTTCCCTCGACGCCCTGGGCGTAGGCGAAGCCGCTCGATGTGAGATAGGCCTCGGCGAGGTCCGCGCGGGTCTCCCAGGCGCCGGCGTCGAGCAGCGGCGCGAGGCCCGTTCCATAGGCGCCGGGCGCCGCGCCGAACACGCTGTGGCCGGCCCGGCCGGCCTCGGTCTCGGCGCGCAGGCGGGCGCCGATCGGATTGGCCTCGTCGTCCTCGTCCAGCGCGCCGACGAGGCGCACGGCCTCGTCGATCAGGTCGATCTGGAACGGGAAAGCGTCGCGAAAGAAGCCGGAGATGCGGAACAGCACGTCCACGCGCGGGCGTTGAAGCTCGGCCAGGGGGAGAGGAACCAGCCCCACCACGCGCGACGAGCCCGCCTCCCACTGCGGCGCTACGCCCATCAGCGCAAGCGCCTGGGCGATGTCGTCGCCGCCGGTGCGCATGTTGGCGGTGCCCCAGGCGGAGATCGCAAGCCGCCGCGGCCACTCGCCATGGTCCTGGAAATGCCGGCGGCACAGCACGTCGGCCGCCGTCCGCCCCAGCCGCCACGCGGCTTCGGTCGGCGCCGAGCGCGGATCGAGCGCGAAGAAGTTGCGGCCCGTGGGGAGAGCGTCGAGCCGCGCGCGCGTCGGCGCGCCGGACGGCCCGGGCGCCACGAAACGCCCGTCGAGCGCGCGCAACAGGCCGTCGATCTCGGCCGCGCCGGAGACGTCCACCCGCGGGGCGACGACGGTCGCGAGTTCGCGAAGGACGGCGCGTGATCCCTCCCCTGGGACAGGGGAGGGTGGCCCGGCGAAGCCGGGTCGGGTGGGGTCGGCATCGGGATGGCCCTCTACGTCGCGGACCCCACCCGACGCCGCCTCCGGCGGCGCCACCCTCCCCACGCCTTCGGCGCGAGGAGGGATCCCCGCGCCCGTCTCCGCCAGCCGCAACGCCAGGCGCTCGAGCCGCTCCACCGTGTCGCCCGCGGTGCGCCAGGGCTCGTCGGACACTTCAGCCAGCGCCGCGGGCCGGGGGCCGGTCCAGGGCGCGGCGAAATCGGGTTTGAGCGGGTCGAAGCCGTCGAGCCCGAGATCGCCGGCGAGCGCCCGCGTCAGCGAGGCGTCCTCCGGCCGCGCACCGCGGGGGGAGCGCACCAGCGCCACCAGCAGCTCCGCGCGCTTCGCGCCTGTCGGCGAGCGGCCGAACACGTGCAGGCCGTTGCGGACCTGAAGCTCCTTCACCTCGCACAGGAAGGCGTCGAGCTTGGTCAGGGCGTCATCGGGGTCGTCGGCGATCGAGAAGCCGCAATCGCGGTCGAGCCCGAGGCTCGCCGCGCGGGTCAGGATCTCCCTGGCGAGGCTCGCCGCCCGGCGCGGGTCTAGCCCCTGCGCCTCGGCGTACTCGTCCACCAGCGTCTCGACCTCGCGCAGATCAGCGGTTCCCTCCGCGCGCGCCAGCGGCGGCGTGAGGTGGTCGACGATGACGGCCGCCGCCCGGCGCTTGGCGGCGGCGCCCTCGCCGGGGTCGTTGACGATGAAGGGGTAGACGTGGGGCAGGGGGCCGAGCGCGATCTCGGGGTAGCAGGTATCGCTCAGCGCCAGCGATTTTCCCGGAAGCCACTCCAGATTGCCGTGCTTGCCGACGTGAACGATGGCGTGAACGCCGAAGACCTCGCGCAGCCAGACATAGAACGCGAGATGGCCGTGCGGCGGCGGCAGGTCGGGATCGTGGTGTGCGGCCTTCGGATCGACGTCGAAGCCGCGCGAGGGCTGCACGCCGAGGACGAGGGCGCCATAGGTGCGAACCGCGAGACGGAAGCCGCCGGCTTGCGCGTCGAAGGTCGGGTCGCTCTCGGGCAGGCCCCAGCGGTCGAGCATCTTGCCCTGGGCCGCTGCGGGGAGGGCCTCAAGGAAGCGCGTGTAGGCGGCGAGGGAGAGGTGCGCGGCGGCGGCCGGCGCGATCGAGGTCGTCAGCGCCGCCGTCATCGCCTCCACAACCGCGGCGCCGGTCTCCGGCGCGCCGTCTGCAGCGTAGCCGGCGGAGCGCAGGGCGTCGAGCATCACGGCCGTGCTCTGGGGCGTGTCGAGGCCGACGCCGTTGGCGAGGCGCGCCGCGCCTGTGGGATAATTGGCGAGGATCAGCGCGACCCGGCGGTCAGCCCGCGGCGTGGTCCGCAGCCGCGCCCAGTTGGCAGCAAGGTCCGCCACGAAGGCCACGCGGTCCTCCGCGGCCTCGAAGGCGACGATCTCGGTCTCGGTCGCGGCGTCGACGCGGCCTGCGGTCTT
Organism: Methylopila capsulata; assembly: GCF_016907975.1. GTDB lineage: Bacteria > Pseudomonadota > Alphaproteobacteria > Rhizobiales > Methylopilaceae > Methylopila > Methylopila capsulata. The sequence goes on along the minus strand of NZ_JAFBCY010000001.1, from coordinate 443,458 downwards.
GAAGGCGATGGCGCGGGTGAAGATTCGGCCGTCGATCTCCGGCAGCGCCACGCCCATGGCGAGGTCGCGCGCGCTCAAGCCTCGGGGGGAGGCCTCCCAGGTCGCGCGGTCCATGGCGGCGAGCGCGACCTGCAGCACGGGCGCGTCCGCCGAGTCGAGCGGCGTCGCGGCCCAGACCGCGCCGGGCTTCGACACCGCGAACACCGTCGTGTTCAGCACCACGGCGGGGCGGACCGCCGCGAAGGTCTCGCGCACGAAGGCGGCGGCCGCGGCCTCCTTCAGCGAGGAAACGAAGATCGGCAGGGGACCGAGGCCACGGCTGACGAGCGCCGCGATGAGCGCGTCGATCGCGGCGACGTCGCCTGCCTGGTACTGCGCGCGGTAGAACACGATCGGCGCCGCAGGCGCGCCGTCGGCCCACCGCGCGACTATGGCGTCTAGGTCCGGCGCGGCCAGGCCCGGCCAATAGAGGCCCGCGGCGGGCGTCGCGATCGCCTCGGCGCCGACATGCGCTCCGTCGACCCAGGCGCGGCAGGCGTCGAGCGCTGTCGCGAGGTTCGCCGGACCGCCCTCCACCAGCAGCCGCCACAGCCGGTCGGCTTCGTCCGCGGGCACGGTGGAGCGCGCCACGAGGTCGGGGTCGGCGTTGTGGCAACCCGGCATGACGGCGAGCTTGACGCCATGGCGCCGCGCCATGCGGACCGCCTCCTCGACCCCGTAGGGCCAGTAGGCGGCGCCGCCGAGCAGCCGCAGCACGAGCAGCTTGGAGCGCGCGACCGTCTTCTCGAGGAAGAGGTCGACCGACATGTTGTGGCGCAGCTTCTGCAGGCTCGCGAGCCGCAGCGACGGCGCGCCCGCCCCGAACGCAGCATGCGCGCGGGCGAGGCCTGCGATCTCCGTGTCGGCCGCGGAGACGATCACGACGTCGGCCGGCGTCAGGTCGAGATCGACCGCCTCCGTCCCGTCGCCGATCGGCTGTCCCTGGGCCTTCAGAAGGTGCATGCGCTTTGATGTCCTTGGTGCAAAGCACCGGTCGGGCAGGGTCTGGAACGGTAGACGCTCGTCATGCCCCGGTTTATCCGGGGCATCCAGGCCCGACGATTGCAAACCGTCGCCGGAGGGGTCCGAAGCCGACGGTGGATCCCCCGGACAAGCCGGGGGATGACGCCAGAGCCTTTCCGCGGAGAGGCTGTCTTAGTTCACCCCGCGAGCGCCTGCGCGATCGCGGCCTGGTCCACGCCCTTCTCGCCGATCACCACGAGCCGGCCCCGCCGCGCCTCGCCGGGCTTCCAGGCGCGGTCGAAATAGGTGTCGACCCTTGTTCCGACCGCCTGCACCACGAGCCGCGCGGTCTTGCCAGCCACCGGCACGAAGCCCTTGAGCCGCAGCACCTCGTGCGCCTCGAGCACGCGGCGCACCCGCGCCTCGAGCTCGCCCGCGTCCGCGGCCTCCGGCGTCTCGGCGATGAAGCTCTCGAAGTCGTCGTGGTCGTGCTGCACCTCGCCCTCGAGCTCATGGGTCGTGGGGCGGGCGTCGATCTTGTCCTCGACGCCCGACGCGAGGCCCAGCAGCACGTCGGCCTGCAGGTCGCCGTTGGCGGCGGACACCACCCGCACGCCGGCGCTGGAATGCGTCAGCACGTTGGTCTTCACGGCTTCGATCTCGGCCTCCGACAGGCGGTCGGCCTTGTGCACGATGATGAGGTCGGCCGAACGCACCTGGTCCTGGAACAGCTCCTCGATCGGGTCTTCGTGGTCGACGTTGGGGTCGGCGGCGCGCTGGGCCGCCACAGCCTCCTCGTCATGCGCGAAGCGGCCGTCGCGCACGGCGGGGCCGTCGACTACGGTCACCACGCCGTCCACCGTCACGCGGGTCGCGATCTCCGGCCAGCGGAAGGCGCGCACCAGCGGCTGGGGCAGGGCGAGGCCGGAGGTCTCGATCACGATGTGGTCCGGCGCCGGGTTGCGGGCGAGGATCTTCTCCATGGTCGGGATGAAGTCGTCGGCGACGGTGCAGCAGATGCAGCCGTTCGCGAGCTCGACGATGTCCTCCTCGCGGCAGGCCTCGCTTTCGCAGGCGCGCAGCACGTCGCCGTCGATCCCGACGTCGCCGAACTCGTTGACGATCAGCGCGATCTTCCGGCCCCCGGCGTTCTGCAGCAGGTGGCGGATCAGCGTGGTCTTGCCCGCGCCGAGGAAGCCGGTGACGACGGTGGCGGGGATCTTGTGGGATGCGGTCATGAGGTCGGCTCCTTCGGGAGCTTGAGATCGAGGGGGAGGCCCGCCGCCACCAGCGTCACGCGGTCCGCGATCGCGGCCACGCGCTGGTTCAGCCGGCCCTGATGGTCGCGGAACGCGCGGGCCAGCGCGTTCTCGGGGACGATGCCGTAGCCGACCTCGTTGGAGACCAGGACGACGGGACCTTGCGCGGCGCCGATCGCCGCGAGCAGGCCGTCGACTTCGCGCTCCACGTCGAGATCCGCCAGCATCACGTTGGTCAGCCACAGCGTCAGGCAGTCGACCAGCAGCGCCGTCTCGGGCGCTGATTCGGCGGCGACGACGCCCGCGAGCGCCAGCGGCGCCTCGACCGTGCGCCAGCCCTCGCCGGCGCGGTCGGCGCGGTGACGGGCGATCCGCTCCCGCATCTCGTCGTCGAAGGCCTGCGCGGTCGCGACATAGACGAGGTCGAGCCCGGTCGCCGTCGCGAGACCCTCGGCGAAGCGGCTCTTTCCGGAGCGCGCGCCGCCGAGGACGAGGGTGACGGTCCCGCGGCGCGCGGGGGTGGGCATCGGCCCGTCAGGCTGCCGCGAAGCGCCCGCGCAGGGCGCCGGCGAGGACGCCGATCGCCGCCCAGAACACGAAGCCGGTGACGGTCACCGCCACCACGAAGTCGTGCTCCAGGTCGCGCGGGATGGCCGGCGCCTCGGTCGCCTGCGGTGCGCCGATCACGTGCGGCGCAGCGATCAGCACGATCGCGCCGAGCGCAGCTAGGGCCGAGCGGCCGTAGGCGAGCAGGGCGAGGCCGGCCGCGGTCGCGACGGCTGTGCCGATCCACCAGACCTGGCGGTCCATCAGCGGCGCTCCTTCGACGCCGGGCGCCTCCGGCGGCAGGCCGATCGAGGGCGCGAGCGTGAACACGGCGAAGCCGGCGAGGCCCCAGAACAGGCCCTCGCGCCACGAGGTCAGGCCGCCCTTGAGCTCGCTCGCGGCCACCAGCAGAAGCGCGAAGCCGACGCCGCTGACGACGTTGGCGGCGAGCGTCCAGAGGAAGCGCTCGGCCCCGTCGGCGGGCGCCCATTCGTCGCCGCCGCCGTGCTCGTGGGCCTCCGCCGCCGCCACGTCCGCGGCGGAGGCCGCGAGGTGGTCATGGGCGCCCGAGGGTTCATGGTCGTGGGGCTTCGGCGCCGAGGCCTCGGAGCGGGCCTGCTCGAAGACTTCCGCCTTCACGATCAGCGGCTGGGTGCCGAACTGCTGGACCACGGTCAGGACGACGCCCGCGCCGAAGCCCACCAGCGCCGCGAGAAGGACGATGGTGCGAAAAAGGGTCATCTCGGTCATTCCCTCAGTGGCAGGGGAAGCCGATGGAATGCCTGTGGTCGTGCGCCGCGTTGTGGGCGGCGGCCATCTGGGCGAAGCCGGTCCCGCCGATCACGAACACGCCGAGCAGGAAGGCGCAGACGATCGGCAGCGCGCGGGCCGCGGAGAGGGCGCCGGCGCGGGTCGGGGAGCGGGTCAGGTCGGTCATCACAGGCCTCATGTGCCCTCCCACCGAGGGCGTTGGCGGTTGCTCGCGGTTCCGGCAGGTGTCCTGGCTCGCGGGTCGCGGCGGTCGCGCCGGCCTTCCCAGGTCGAAACCCAGTGGCCCTGGTCCTTGGCGCGCCGCTCGCCGCTCACAGTTGCGGGGGCAGCTCCGGATTCGAAGCGCCGAGGCGCGTCCCACCGGATTCCCTCAGAGGTCCCGAAGGACGCCGAAGCGAATGTCTGAGCCGTAGCAGACGGCGGGGGGCGGGACAACGGGAAGCGCAGCCGCCGTTCGTAGGATGCGCAGTACGGGCGTGCGTGCTTCGAGACGGCGCATTCCGCGCCTCCTCAGCATGAGGGGCCCTGAGAGGCCGGAAACCTCGTCATGCTGAGGAGGCCGCCGGAGGCGGGCGTCTCGAAGCACGCACGCCCTGTCAGCCGAACTTCCGGTCGTAGCGAAGGGCCGCGTCGAGCAGGACCTGGGCGCCGGCGGCGCATTGCTCCAGCGTGGAGCTTTCGGCCTCGTTGTGGCTGATCCCGTCCTTGCACGGCACGAAGATCATCGCGGTCGGCGCAACGCGGGCGATATAGGCGGCGTCGTGTCCGGCGCCGGACACCATGCGCCGGGAGCCCTGGCCGAAGGCCTCGGCCGCGGCCTCGACTGCCGCCACGCACGCGGCGTCGAAGATCGTCGCGGGCTGGTCCCAGATGCGCACCGGCGCGCCGTCGAGGCCGAGGTCCGACGTGATTTCCGCGACCGCCTCGATGAGGTCGGCCTCCATGGCGGCGACCTTGGCGTCGTCCGGCGAGCGGAAGTCGACGGTGAGGAAGACTTCGCCGGGCGAGACGTTGCGGGAGTTCGGCTTGACCTCCATCAGGCCGACGGTGCCGACGCAGTCCGGCCGCGCCCGGCCGATGCGATCGACCGCCGCCACCACCCGCGAGGCGCCCACCAGCGCGTCGCGGCGCAGCCGCATCGGCGTCGCGCCGGAATGGGCGTCCTGGCCGATGAGCGTGATCTCGTACCACCGGATGCCCTGCACGGCCTCGACCACGCCCACCATCTTGTCCTCGTCCTGGAGGATCGGCCCCTGCTCGATGTGGAGCTCGAAGAAGGCGGAGAACGCGCGCTCCCCGCAGGGCTCGTCGCCACGGTAGCCGATGCGGTCGAGTTCGGCCCCGAAGGTCGCGCCTTCGCGGTCGGTCTGATTGAGCGCGGTCTCCTTCGCGATCGCGCCTGCGAACACGCCGGAGGCGAGCATGGCGGGGGCGAAGCGCGAGCCCTCCTCGTTGGTCCAGTTGACCAGCTCCAGCGGCGCATTGGTCTCGTAGCCGGCGTCGTGGAGGGTGCGGAGGACCTCGAGGCCGGCCAGAACGCCGAGCACGCCGTCGAACTTGCCGCCGGTCGGCTGAGTGTCGAGATGCGAGCCGAAGGCGATCGGCGCGAGGTCGTCGCGGCGCCCCGGGCGGCGGGCGAACATGTTGCCCATGTCGTCCACCGTCACCGCGCAGCCGAGCGCCTCGCAGGCCGCGCGGAACCAGTTGCGCACCTGGCGGTCTTCGTCGGACAGGGTCAACCGCCGCACGCCGCCCTTTGGCGTCCCGCCGAAGGCGGCCGTCTCGTGGATCGCGTCCCAGAGCCGCCGGCCGTCGACGGCGAGGTTGTGGGTGGTGGGCGTCGCCATGGGTTGCGCCTCCGGAGGATCAGTAGCCGAGCAGGGCGGCGACGATGCCGACCGGCGAGGGCGACAGCCCCCGGCCGACCGCGATCGCCTCCCAGACGAAGAGGACGAGCGCCGCCGCGCCGAAGGCGACGCCGAGGCGGCGGAACCCCTCGCCCGTGCGGGTGGCGGAGGCGGAGCGGGCGAGCATGACGGTCGCGGCGCCAAGCGCGGCGGCCACGAGCACGACGACGATGGCGTAGCGCAGGTTCGCCGCGCCGCGGATCTGCGGGCTGTGGCCGAGGCCGACCACCGAGAGCGCGATCAGGCTGATGAAGCCGAGGCCCCAGCCGAAGAAGGCGGCGCGGCTCAGCGGACGGTCGTCGGAGGGGCGGGGGGCGGGGGCGCCGTTGGGAAGCGTCATCTCAGTCGAGCGTGCGCAGCACGTCGGCGAGCGTGCCGACCAGTTCGTCGATCTGCGCTTCCGAGATGATCAGCGGCGGCGACATCGCGATGATGTCGCCGGTGGTGCGGATCATGATCCCCTTCTCGTAGGCCTTCAGGAAGGCGGAGAAGGCGCGCTTGGTCGGCTGGCCGGGGATGGGCTCGAGCTCCACCGCGCCGACGAGGCCGATGTTGCGGATGTCGATGACGTGCGGCAGGCCCTTCAGCGAATGCAGCGCGTCGGCGAAGCGCGCGCCGGTCTCGCTCGCGCGGGTCAGCAGCCCCTCCTCGGCGTAGGTGTCGAGCGTCGCGAGACCCGCCGCGCAGGCGAGCGGGTGCGCCGAGTAGGTGTAGCCGTGGAACAGCTCGATCACGTGCTCCGGGCCGTTCATGAACGCTTCGTAGATCGCCGAGGACACGAACACCGCGCCCATCGGCACCACGCCGTTGGTGATGCCCTTGGCCGTCACCATGATGTCCGGCGTCACGCCGAACCAGTCGGCGGCGAAGGGCGCGCCGAGGCGGCCGAAGCCGGTGATGACCTCGTCGAAGATCAGCAGCAGGCCGTGCTTGTCGCAGAGCGCGCGCAGCCGCTCGAGATAGCCCTTGGGCGGCAGCACAACGCCGGTCGAGCCCGCGACCGGCTCGACGATGACGGCGGCGATGGTGGAGGCGTCGTGCAGCGCCACAAGGCGCTCGAGGTCGTCGGCGAGCTCGGCGCCGTGCTCCGGAATCCCGCGGGAGTAGGCGTTGCGCTCGCGGTCGTAGGTGTGGCGCAGGTGGTCTGTTCCGGGGAGGCCGGGACCGAAGGCCTTGCGGTTCGTGACGATGCCGCCGACCGAGATGCCGCCGAAGCCGACGCCGTGATAGCCGCGCTCGCGGCCGATCAGCCGGAAGCGGCCGCCTTCGCCCCGCACCTTCTGGTAGGCGAGGGCGATCTTCAGCGCGGTGTCGACCGACTCCGAGCCGGAGTTGGTGAAGAACACATGGTCGAGGCCCTTCGGGGCGAGCGCGGTGAGGCGGCTCGCAAACTCGAAGGCCTTGGGGTGACCCATCTGGAAGGCGGGGGCGTAGTCGAGCTCCGCCACCTGCCGCTGCACCGCCTCGACGATCTTCGGCCGGGCGTGGCCGGCGTTGACGCACCAGAGCCCGGCGGTGCCGTCGAGAACCTGCCGGCCGTCCGAGGTGGTGTAATGCATGTCCTTGGCGCCCACGAGCAGACGCGGCGCGTCCTTGAACTGCCGGTTCGCCGTGAACGGCATCCAGAAGGCGTCGAGATTGTTGGTCGCCGCGGGGGCGAATGCGGCGGCGGAACTCGGGGACATGACGGCTGATCCGGTCTCGAAGACAAGCGAGGGCGGCGGCAGGGTGGGCCGCCCGCGCCCGCCGGGTCAAGGCGCGGGACGGCATGGCTCCCGCGCCGGAGCCGGCAGGCGCGGTTCCCGTTCGCGTGATCGGCCGCACGGCGGCCGGAAAGTCTGCGTATGAGACGGGACCCGTGTCGATGGCGCCGCCGCCCGCGCTGGATTATGGTTCGTTGTCAGGAGATCGCATGCGCACGTCGTTCATCGCCCTTGCTGCGCTCGCCGCAATTGGAGCCGGCGCCTACGGCGGACTGAACGATCTGCTGCCCTCGCCCGTCCAAGGCGCTTTCGACAAGGTCGCGGCCGCTGCGGGGCGTTCCGGCTCCAGCGCCGTGGCGAAGCCGGTTCAAGCCGAGGCGACCGGCGTCGCCGTCGAGGCGGTCGCCGCCAAGCCCGAGACGGTTTCCGCCCGCTTCGCCGCCGTCGGCTCGCTGGTCTCGGAGGAATCGGTGCAGCTCGCCGCCGAGCAGCCGGGCCGGCTGGTGTCGATCAACTTCACGGACGGCGACCGGGTGGCGGCGAACGCGCCGGTCCTCAAATTCGACGACACGCTGCTGATGGCGGAGCTGCAGGACCTCGAAGCGCGGCTGGCGCTCGCAGAGGCCAACTACAAGCGCGCCCAGTCGCTCTCGAAATCGGGCTACGCCACCGACACCGCCCGCGACCAGGCGATCGCCGACCGCGCGATCGCCAAGGCGGCGGTGGAGCTCGTGAAGGTGCGGCTCGGCAAGACCGAGATTCGCGCGCCGTTCGAAGGCGTCGTCGGCTTCCGCCTCGCCTCGATCGGGGCCTATGTCCCGGCCGGCCAGCCAATCGTCAATCTCGAGAGCATCGACACCCTGAAGGTCGATTTCCGCGTGCCGGAGACCCGCCTCGCCGACGTGAAGATCGGCCTCGGCGTCTCGGTGTCGGTCGACGCCTATCCCGGCCGGACCTTCGAGGGGAAGATCTACGCAATCGATCCGCTGGTCGACGTCAACGGTCGCGCGTTGAAGGTCCGCGCCCGCCTCGACAACGGGGAGCGTCTGCTGCGGCCCGGCCTGTTCGCCCGCATCGACGTGACGGCGGACGAGACCCAATCCGTCGTGGTGATCCCTGAGAGCGCGCTGGTGCCGCGCGGCTCCGAAAACATCGTCTACCGGGTGCGTGACGGCAAGGCGGTCGAGACGCCCGTGAGGCTCGGCGAGCGCCGCGTGGGCGAGGTCGAGATCGTGGACGGCGTCGCGAGCGACGAGATGGTGGTCGTGGCCGGCCAGCAGCGCCTGAGGGACGGCTCAGCGGTGCGGGTCGTCGATCCCGCCCGGCAGGCCGCCGCGGCGCCCGTCAAAGCCGCCCGCTAAGGCGGGGCGCGACGCCATGAAGATCGCCGAAACCTGCATCCGCCGCCCCGTCTTCGCGACGGTGCTGAGCCTCGTCATCCTGCTGGTCGGTTTCGTGTCCTACCAGCGTCTGGCGGTGCGTGAGTATCCCAACGTCGATGAGCCGACGGTTTCGGTCACGACCGCCTATCCCGGCGCCGCCGCGCGGATCATCGAGAGCCAGGTCACCCAGGTGCTGGAGGACTCGATCTCCGGCATCGAGGGCATCGACGTCATCGAGAGCCAGAGCCGGCAGGAGTCCAGCCGCATCACCGTGCGGTTCAACCTGAACGTGAACCCGGACGTGGCGGCGAGCGACGTGCGCGACCGGGTGGCGCGGGTGCGGCAGAACCTGCCGGACGAGATCGACGAGCCGGTCATCGCCAAGGTGGAGGCCGACGCCCAGCCGGTGATGTACCTTGCGTTCCGCTCCGACCGGATGAACCAGCTGGAGCTGACCGACTACGTCAACCGCTATGTGCTCGACCGCTTCAAGATCCTGCCCGGCGTCGCCGACATCCAGATCTTCGGCGAGCGCAAATACGCGATGCGGATTTATGTCGACCGCAATCGCCTCGCGGCCTACGCGCTGACCGTCCAGGACGTCGAGACCGCGCTCTCCCAGCAGAACGTCGAGATCCCGTCCGGCCGGATCGAGAGCGCGGACCGGGAGTTCTCGGTGCTGTCGCGCACCGGGCTCCAGACCCCCGAGGAATTCGGGAACATCGTCGTCAAGGTCGCGGACGGCGCCCAGGTGCGCATGCGCGACGTCGCGAAGGTGGAACTCGGCGCGGCCGACGAGCGCAAGCAGTCGCGCTACGATTCCGGGCCCGCGGTCGCAGTCGGCGTCATCAAGCAGGCGACCGCCAATCCGCTCGAGGTGTCGCAAGGCGTCCGCAAGGCGCTTCCCGAGATCCAGCAGACGCTGCCGGAGGGCGTCACCGTTCTGCTGAACTACGACCAGGCGGTCTTCATCGACAAGTCGATCGAGGCGGTGTGGCACACGATCGCCGAAGCGATCGTGCTCGTGGTGCTGGTGATCTTCTTCTTCCTGCGCACCGTGCGGGCCTCGCTGATCCCGGTGGTGACGATCCCGGTCTCGCTGGTCGCGACCTTCGCGATGATGCTCGTCTTCGGCTTCACCGTGAACACGCTGACGCTGCTCGCGCTGGTGCTCGCGATCGGTCTCGTGGTCGACGACGCCATCGTGGTTCTGGAAAATATCTACCGCCACGTCGAAGAGGGCATGAAGCCGGTCGACGCCGCCATCAAGGGCTCGCGCGAGATCGGCTTCGCCGTCATCGCGATGACGGTGACGCTCGCCGCGGTCTACGCGCCCGTGGCGTTCTCGCCGGGCCGCACGGGGCGGCTCTTCACCGAGTTCGCGCTGACGCTCGCCGGCGCCGTCATCGTCTCAGGGTTCGTCGCGCTGACGCTGACGCCGATGATGTGCTCGCGCATGCTGAAGCACGACCCGAACCCCGGCCGCGTCTTCATGGCGATGGAGCGCGGATTCCGGGCGACCGAGCGCGGCTACAAGCGCCTGGTGGGCGCCGCGCTGAAGGCGCGCGTGCTCGTCGTGCTGCTGGCGCTCGGCGTCGCGGGCGGGGCGGGCGTGCTGTTCACGAGCCTCACTTCGGAGCTCTCCCCGGTCGAGGACCGCGGCATCCTGCAGATCCGCGGCCAGGCGCCGGAAGGCTCCACCATCGCCTACAGCACCCGCTACACCGAGCAGTTGGAGGCGATCCTGCGCGACACCCCGGAGGTCGACGGCTATCTCACCATCGTCGGCCATCCTCTGATCGCCAACGTGCTCGGCCGCGCGCCGCTGAAGGACTGGAGCGAGCGCGACCGCTCGCAGCAGGAGATCATGGCGGAGCTGTCGAAGAAGCTGCGCGACATTCCCGGCCTCGCGCTGTTCACCACCAACCCGCCGGCGCTGGGCCAGCGCGGCGGCTCCCGCCCGGTGCAGTTCGTGCTTCAGACCTCCGGCCCTTACGAGGAGCTGGACAAGATCGCCAAGGCCTTCGTCGCGAAGATCTCCGAAAATCCCAACCTAACCAACATCGAGAGCGATCTCGAGCTGAACGCGCCGGAGCTCAGGGTCGAGCTCGACCGCGCCAAGATCGCCGATCTCGGACTGGACGTCGCGATGGTGGGCCGAACGCTCGAGACCATGCTGGGCTCGCGGCAGGTCACCCGCTTCGAGCGCGACGGCGAGCAGTACGACGTCATCGTCCAGCTCGCGAACGCCGACCGCGCGACGCCGGAGACGCTGTCGACGATCTACGTCCGCACGCCGGACCGGGGCGGGCAGGGGACGCGGATGATCCAGCTCTCGAACCTGGTCAAGGTGGCGGATTCCGTCGCCCCCCGCGAACTCCGCCGTTTCAACCAGCTGCGCTCCGCGACCATCGAGATGAACCTCGCCGACGGCTACGCCATGGGCGAGGCGCTGGCCTATCTCGAGAGGATCGCGACCGAAACGCTGCCTGAGACCGTGCAGACCGACGTCAACGGCCAGAGCCGCGAGTACGTCGCCTCCAACCAGAGCCTCGGGCTGATCTTCGGGTTGGCGATCCTGTTCATCTACCTCGTGCTTGCGGCGCAGTTCGAGAGCTTCGTCGACCCCTTCATCATCCTGCTGACCGTGCCGCTGTCCATGACCGGCGCGCTCGGCGCGCTGTGGCTGACGGGCGGGTCGCTCAACGTCTACTCGCAGATCGGCCTCGTGACGCTGATCGGCCTGATCACCAAGCACGGCATCCTGATCGTGGAGTTCGCGAACCAGCTGCAGGAGCAGGGCAAGGACCGCCGAGAGGCGGTGGTGGAGGCGGCGGCGCTGCGCCTCAGGCCTATTCTGATGACGACGGGGGCGATGGTGCTGGGCGCCGTGCCGCTGGCGCTCGCCACCGGCGCGGGCGCCGAGAGCCGCGCTCAGATCGGCTGGGTGATCGTGGGCGGCATGACCTTCGGCACGCTGCTCACGCTGTTCGTGGTGCCGGCCGTCTACAGCTTCCTCGGCCGAAAGGCCCACGCTCCCGAGGCCGGGGGCGCGCCGGCGCTTCCCGCCGCGGCCCCCGCCGAGTAGGGCGCCGCGCTTGCGGCCATGGGCGGGGAGGGCTACAGGCTCGGCCCGAAACCTCGCCCGTCGGGGACTTTGGCCCGCCGAAGAGCTTGAAGGACAGCATGTCCGTCACCGCGCCGCAGACCGATCCCGATCGGATCAGCGATCTCTCGCGCAGCGAGACTCGAATCGACGAACCGTTCCGCGCCCGCGTCGGACGTCTGAAGCGCTTCGGCCGGGAATTCCTGCTCCCGCACGCCCGCGATCTCCTCGTCGCGGTGGCCGCGATGGGCGTATTCGCCGGCACGGTCGTGGCTTTGCCGTGGCTGTTCAAGTCGCTCGTGAACGACATCCTGGTGCGCCGCGACGCGGGCGCGCTCTACGAGATCGTCGGCGTCGTGCTCGTGCTGTTCGGACTGCGCGCAGGCGCCGGCTATCTGCAGCAATACATGCTGTCGCGGGTCTCCAACCACGTGACGACCTCGCTGCAGAACCGGATCTCGAACCACCTCCTCGGCCTCGACCTCGCGTTCTTCCAGAAGAACAGCGTCGGCCAGATCATCGCCCGCGCCACCGACGACGTGAACGTGCTCAACAACACGTCCACCAACATCGTCGTCACGCTCGGGCGCGACCTGGTCACCTTCCTGGGCCTGGTGATCTACGTGCTGTGGGCGAGCCCGCAGTGGTTCCTGCTGGCGCTCGCCGGCGGCCCGCTGATCGCCGTGCCGGCCATCATCGCCAACCGCAAGCTGCGCGCCCTGATGCGGCACGGGCAGCAGCTCGGCGGCGAGATCCTGCAAGCCTTCGAAGAGGCGCTCCACGGCATCCGCGGCATCAAGGCCGAGAACCACGAGGACGTGGAGCGGAAGCGCCTGCGCGACGTGATCGTCGGCCGGCGCAAGATCGGGCTCAAGGTGGCGCGCACCCGCGCGGCGCTGTCGCCGATCGTCGACGTCGTCACCGCCCTCGCCCTCGTCGGCGTGTTACTGGTGGGCGGCTCCCAGGTCATCGACGGGACCAGCGACGCCGGCGAACTGATGGCCTTCGTGAGCGCGCTGATGCTGCTCTACGAACCGCTGCGCCGCCTGCTTCAGGTCAACGCCCAGCTCCAGATCTGCGGCGTCTCGATCGCCCGGATCTACGAGATCCTCGACCGGCGGGCCCGCGTCGTCGATGCGGCCGGCGCCGTCGCCCTCGCCGATCCCTCCGGGGCGATCGCCTTCGAAGGCGTGACCTTCGCCTACGATCCAACGGCGAAGCCGGTGCTCGACGGCCTTTCGGTGACGATTCCCGCCGGCGCGTCCATCGCCTTCGTCGGCCCTTCCGGTTCGGGCAAGACGACGGTGCTCAATCTTGTCGCGCGCCTCTACGAGCCCTCGGGCGGCCGCGTCACGATCGGGGGACAAGACATCGCGGGCGTCACGCTCGCCTCGCTTCGCGAGTCGATCGCGCTCGTGAGCCAGGACGTGCTGCTGTTCGACGCCAGCGTGCGGGCGAACATCGCCTATGGACTCGCCCACGCGACCGACGCGGAAGTCGAGGCGGCGGCGCGCGCGGCCATGGCGCACGAGTTCATCGAGCGGTTGGACGGCGGCTACGGATTTCGCGTCGGGCCGCGCGGAACCCGCCTCTCCGGCGGACAGCGCCAGCGCGTGGCGATCGCCCGCGCCCTGCTTAGGAACGCGCCGATCCTGTTGCTGGACGAGGCGACATCGGCTCTCGACGGCGCGATCGAGGCTCAGGTTCAGGCCAACATCTTCGCGGCCCGAAAGAACCGAACCACGCTGATCATCGCCCACCGGCTCGCCACCGTCGTCGCCGCCGACCTCATCTGCGTCGTCCGCGACGGCCGCGTGATCGAGCAGGGCGACCACCGGACGCTCCTCGGGGGCGGCGGCGAGTACGCTGAGTCGCACCGTCTTCAACGCGGCTGAATCGCGGCGGCCCGCGCCCCAAAGCGGGCTTGCAGGCACGAACGAATCCCGCTCGGCGGCGGCGAAAAACGGCGTTCAAGGTCCGCCGCATCCCAGTTTCGTGTTCTTCCAGCCACAGCTTAAGTCAAAGGTCTGGCGGGGAAGCGTCACAATCGTGATCGCGCTTGCATGCCACCGGCCCGTGAATATGGTCGGAATGCGACGTCGGGGGGGCGCCCCGGCCGCATTTACGGATCGTCCGCAGCGGGCGATCGCTTCCGGGGCGACCGGCGAAGAGGCCAAACGGTTTCGACGCTTACGGGCCTTCCAGATCTGGGGTTGGAGGAACGACATGAAACTGGTCAAGAGCCTGGTGCTTGGCTCTGCCGCCGCCTTCGTCGGCGTGACGGGCGCTTCGGCGGCCGATCTGCCGCTCGCTGAGCCGGTCGAATACGTGAAGGTCTGCGACGCCTACGGCGCCGGCTTCTTCTACATTCCGGGCACGGAAACCTGCCTGAACATCGGCGGCTACGTCCGCGCCGAATACTCGGTCGGCGAAGTCTCCAAAAACAGGTTCACGGGCGCTCGTCCGAGCAACGCAAGCGGCTTCCGCGCTCGCGCCCGCTTCTGGTTCGACGCCCGCACCGAGACCGAGTACGGCACCGTCCGCACCTACATCCGCGCGCAGTTCCAGCGCGACTCGGGCGGCGTGAACAACGTCTCCACCACCGCGACCGGTTCGGACGACTCGATCTTCGACAAGGCCTTCGTGCAGTTCGCGGGCTTCACCGCGGGTCTCACGGACTCCTTCTGGGACTTCAAGCCGTACCCGACCTTCACGAACCCGTTCGTGTCGGACCGCACGCTGGCCCTTATCGGCTACACCTTCGACTTCGGCGGCGGCTTCTCGGCGAGCGCGGCGATCGAAGACGGCACGGCCCGTCGTTCGAACGGCGGCACGGTCTACCAGGAGCAGACCTACCCCGACTTCGTCGGCAACATCCGCCTTCAGCAGGGCTGGGGCGAGGCTCAGCTGTCCGGCTTCGCGCATCAGATCAACTCGTCTGAAGTCAACGACAGCGAGTGGGGCTACGGCGGCATGATCGGCGCCAAGGTCAATCTGCCGTTCCTCGCGAAGGGCGATTACCTCTGGGGTTCGGCGGCCTACACCGAAGGCGCTCTGTCCTACATCGGTCTCGGCAGCTCGGGCGACTCCGGCTTCTCCAGCGGCGCGACCCAGAACATCGTCGGCGGCAACTCTGCGCCGGACTTCGTCATCAATGGCGGCGACATCGACAAGACCAAGGCCTACGCGTTCAACCTCGGCATCCTGCACTACTGGTCGCCCAAGTGGCGCTCGGCCCTGCAGGGCACCTACGCTGACGTGAACGTCAAGACTGAGCGCGCGGACTTCACCGCTTACGCGGTCACCGGCAACCTGATCTGGACGCCGGTCAAGAAGCTCGACATTGGCGCCGAGCTGAACTACGTGAAGGTCAAGGATAAGGCCTCCAACTACACGCTGCGCGATGACGACGCCTTCATCGGCCGTCTCCGCGTGCAGCGCGACTTCTGATCCAACCGGATCTCAAGTGCGCTACGACGACCCCGCTTCGGCGGGGTCGTTTCGTTTGTGGGGTCGCCTGGGCCTGGGTCGAAGCGCAGCTATCTTTCGCCTCGCTCCGCTACGGCCCGTCGCGCCCCAGACCGCGCGTGCGCCAGCCTCGATGTTCGACGCGCCGCGACGCGCTCTGGCTCTGCTCCGGCGCTGCGTCGGCCAGGTCCGCGAAGACGGCGTCAAGCACCGGACATGCCCCTCTGTCTAAATTATTGATAAGTAGTATTATTCTAGGTTTCGTCGGCGTCGCGACTTTCGCATGATGCGATGGCGCAACGCGTTATAACATAACAATCAAATGCTCTCGTTTTCGTGTGCCGCGCGCTTGAGATCGGCCGCATCGTCGCGGACAACGATCGTCCGGCGGGGCTTTGATCCGCGCCGCGACAGCAGGACGGGAGATCGGGACATGGGGAAGACCGGGGGCGGTTGGACGCCTGCGCGCGCGGGGACGCGGGCCGGGGGACGGACTTCGGCGGCGGCGGCGTGCGGCGCCCTGCTGGCGCTCGCAGCGTCCGGCGTCTCGGCGCGGGCCGCGGATGCGACGGCGACCGAGGCGGCGTCGAGCTTCTGGGGCGACCTGTTCGAGCGCGAGAAGCTGACCGGGGACTGGGGCGGCGCGCGCACCAAGCTCGAAGACGCCGGCGTCACGCTCGAAGCGAACTACACCATCGACTATTCGCGCAACCTGTCCGGCGGCGTGTCCAAGGGCGAGGGCTACAGCAGCCTGTTTCAGATCAGCGTCGATCTCGATCTGGAGAAGCTCGCCGGCTGGCAGGGCGGGGCGTTCCACGCGGGCGGTTACGTCATCCGCGGCCCGGGCCTCACCGGGCATGAGGTCGGCAATCTGCTGACCATGTCGAACATCGAGTACGACCGCGCCGAGCGGCTCGCGGAGGTCTACTTCAAGCAGAGTCTGCTCGACGACCGGCTCGAGGTGAAGATCGGCCAGCTCGCCGCCGACGGGGATTTCGCCACCAGCGACACCGCCGGCCTGTTCGTGAACTCGACCTTCGGCTGGCCGGGTCTGAACGGCGTCGACCTCGCCGGCGGCGGACCGGCCTATCCGGTTCCGACGCCCGGCGTCCATGTCGCCTACAAGATCGACGACGCCTTCTCGGTGCAGGGCGGCGTCTACAACGGCGACCCGCTCGGCGGTCATGACGAAAACGAGCACGGCCTGAACTTCCCGGTGAAGGACGGCGTGTTCATGATCGGCGAGCTCGCCTACGCCTACGCCCCGGCGGACGGCTCGGGCGGGCTTCCCGGCGTCTACAAGATCGGCGGCTGGTACACCTCGGCGAATTTCGACGACCTGCGCCGCGCCTCGAACGGCCTGTCGCTCGCCGATCCGGCCGCCGACGGGCCGCGCCGGCGCGACGGCAACTACGCGCTCTACGGCGTCGTCGACCAGACCGTCTGGCAGTCGGGCGATCTGAAGAATCCGCAGCCGAGCAGCATCTCGGTCTTCGTCCGCGCGGTGATCGCCCCGGAGTCGGACCGCAGCCTGATCGACCGCTATTTCGACGCCGGCGTGAACTTCAAGGGCTTCGTGCCGAGCCGGCCGGACGACCTGTTCGGCGTGGCGGTGGGCTACGCCCATGTCAGCAACCACGTCCGGAAGCTCGACCGCGACGCCATCGCGCTTGGCGAGGCGACCCCGAAGCACTCCTCCGAGATCGCCATCGAGGCGTCGTATCAGGCGGCGATCGCGCCGTGGCTCAAGGTCCAGCCCTTCGTCCAGTACATCGTCCGGCCGGGCGGCGGCGATCCGGACTCCGACCGCCCCGCGAAGCGCCTGAAGAACGCCACGCTGATCGGTTTCCGGACCTCGGTGGATTTCTGACCCGATCCGAAATCCGACATCGAAGGGCCGCGGCGATCTCCGCCGCGGCCCTTTTGCGTAATAAGGAAGATATTCAGCCGGCTAGAGACAATTTGGCTGAGGTCTCGCTCGATGCGAGAAACGCTGTTATGGCCGACAGCGTCGCAGGGTCTCCGAGCTGCGGGGCGTGGCCTTGGCCGGGCACGTCGAGGACCACGAGATCCGGCCTCCGCGCCTTCATCGCCCGCAGGGTCTCCGCGCTCAGGATGTCGGAAGTCTCGCCGCGGATCGCCATCAGCGGCACGCCCGCCAGGCCGTCGAACAGCGGCCATAGGGTCGGCAGCGGCTTTTCGAGATCGAGCGATTCGAGCGACCGGGTCAGCGCCGGATCGGCCAGCGGAACGAGGCCGCCGCCGGATGTCTCGCGCCATGTCCGCCGCGCCATGCGACGAAACCCGTCGGGCCCGAGCGCGGGGAAGCGCGCGCCGAACAGGTCGACCACAGCCGTCTCCGCTTCGTCCCAGGTCCTGGGCGCAGTCGCCGCGGCGAGGTAGCGGCGGATGCGGAGCAGGCCTTGCAGTTCGATCACGGGTCCGACGTCGTTGAGGATGACCGCGCGGCCGAAGCCGGGGCGCAGGGCGCCAAGCGCCATGGCCTGCAGCCCGCCGCGGGAGGTTCCGATCAGCGCGGCGTGGGCGAGGCCGAGCGCGTCGGCGACGGCGAGCACGTCGCCCGCCTCGACGCGCACGTCGTAGCGCGCCGGGATTGGGTCGCGGTCGGAAAGGCCGCGTCCGCGCGCGGAGATCGCGACCACACGACGGTCTCCGCCGACGGGTGACACGAGGTGTTCGGCCAGTTCGGTAAAGTCCTCGAGGCCGCGCGCGAGACCTGGCAGGCACACGACGGGCAGGCCGCGCGGCTCCAGAGGCGACCATATCCGCACATGCAGCCGCAGGCCGTGCGTCGTCGCGATCCGTCGATCGACGACCTCGATCGTCATCGCGGGACGTTCGTCACTGCGTTCCGCCCGCCGCCATGTCGCGCTCGATCAGAAGCGCGGTGCGGCCGTTGAGGCGGGTGCGATAGACCTGCGTGTTCTCCATCACCCGCTGCACGTAGTTGCGGGTCTCGGTGAAGGGGATGCGCTCCACCCAGTCCACCGCGTCGACGTCGGCCTTGCGGGGGTCGCCGTAGCGCTGGACCCACTCCATCACGCGGCTCGCGCCGGCGTTGTAGGCGGCGAACACCATGACGTAGGAGCCGCGGAAGTCGCGGTTCAGCTCGCCGAGATGGGCGGCGCCGATCTGGGCGTTGAAGGCGGCGTCGGTCGTCAGCCGCCGCGCGTCGAAGGGCAGGCCGGCGTTCTTCGCCGTCTTCGCGGCGGTGGAGGGCAGCAGTTGAAGCAGGCCGCGGGCGTTGGCGTGGCTGACGGCCTTGGGGTTGAACGAACTCTCCTGCCGGGCGATCGCGTGGACCACCGGCGGCTCTATCGAGGGGCCGACCGGGCGGAAGCTCGGCACGCCGCCCGTGGGGTAGGCGAGGGCGTCCATGGGATAGCCGTTGTTGATGCCGGCTTTCCCGACCACCAGCGTGGTGCGCGGGTCCTTGTAGCGCTGGGTCATCTCGCCGAGCAGCGTCAGCTCGCCGGGGCTGCGGAGATCCGCGGCGAGGCCGGCGGCCATTGGCAACGCAAGCTCCGGCTCGCCCGCACGGTAGAGCAGGTCGATCGCGCGCACGGCGACGCGCGAGCCGAAGGTGGCGCGGTCGGTCGAGGTCGGGCTCGGCAGACCGCGGATCGGCAGGTTCTGCAAGCCGATCCGGGCGCGCGCGATCTGGCCGTAGTAGCTGGTGACGTGGCGGGCGGCCTTCTCATAGGCGGCGCGGGCGCCGCCCTGGTCGCCGGCGGCCTCGAGCGCCCGTCCCTGCCAATAGAGGGCGCGCGACAGCGTTCCGGGGATCGTCGCCTCCGCCTGCACGCGGGCGAAGTGGCGGTAGGCCGTCTTGGGGTCGCCCAGCGCGCGGAGCGCGATGAAGCCGGCGAGCATGTTGGTCTCGACGCGTTCGCTGTCGCTGGAGGCTTCCGCGCGGCGGATGACGTCGTAGGCGGCGCGCGCGTCGCCGACGTCGAGGAGGTCGCGCGCCACGACGCGGCGCTCCACCGACCAGGCGTCGGGATCGACGAGAGCGGCGGCGCTGGCGGGCGCCTTGGCGAGCGCCGCCGCCGCCTCGCGCGGGCGGTCCGCGCGGCGGTTGAACTTGGCGACGGCGAAGAGATAGCCGGGGTCGGAGCGCCCCGCGCTCGGCACGGCCGCGAGCGCCGCCGCGGCGTCGGGCCGCTTGCGGATGACGGCCGCGCGGGCCTTGGCGACGGCGGCGTAGGCGCCGCCGACGCGGGCCGCGGCGCGCAGACCCGCATCCACGTTGTCGTTCAGGAATTGCTGCTCGGCGCGGGCGCGGTGGTCGGACACGCTGAAGAACGAGCCGAAGGTCGACAGCGCCTGACCTTCGAGCGCGCCGTCGAGATCATCGCGACGCCAGGCCTCGCGGGCGAGCGCCGCCCCGGCGTCGCGCTGGCCGGCGGCGACGAGCGCGCGGGCGAGCGCGAGGCGGCCCTCGGGGCGCTGCGGTTTGCCGTTGGCGGCGAAGAAGCCGCGCACCGTCGGCGCGGCGACGTTTTCGAGCCAGAGCGCCTCTTCCGCCCGGCGGCGCACCATGGTCGCCTGCGGCCAGTCGCGGTGGGCGCGCAGGAAAGCTTCGATGCGGGGGTAGCCGATCTGGCGGGACGAGAACCGGATCGACAGCCAGTCCAGCAGCGCGATCGCCCCGGGGTCTCTCAACGAGCCGCGAACGCTCATGGCCCCGCCAAGGTCGCCTTTCTGGAACGCGGCGATCGCGGACTTGATGGCGGCGACGTCGCCCGCCTGCACGGTCGCGGTCGGGGCGGAGCGGCTGGCGGAGGGGATGGCGCCGGTGGTCGGCGGATCGTAGGCGACCAGGAACTCGCCCTGGATTTGTCCGGTGGAGGCTGCGGCCTCGTCCCCGCTGCCGACTTCGGCGAGCGCGGGCAGGGCGGCGAACAGGCTGACGGCGGCTGCGCCGCGAAGGAGGGCTCTCAACGCAAACATGGCTCTCGACTTCGGGTGTTCCGCAGGCGGCGGTCGCCGGCGGTCAGGTCTAACTCGCTTCAATTTCGCCGGATTAGGCTTTACGAAGACCTAACTTCGGCGCCGTCGGTGTGGCGAAGACGCGTCCCCGGCGCACGATCGCGCGAGCGACCACTTTGCGCGGAGCCCCGTCGCTTGTATCAAGAGCGCCTGACTGCGAGGCGCGCCCCGCCTCCCGCCCGCTTCGCGCGGGCTTTTCGCCTTGAGCCGTGAAAGCCGTCCCGCATGACTTCGACCCCGATTTTCCGCGGCTCCATGCCGGCCCTCGTCACTCCGATGACGGACGACGGCGGCCTCGACGAAGGCGCGTTCCGCGCGCTGGTGGACTGGCAGATCGCCGAAGGCACCCACGGCCTCGTGCCGGTGGGCACCACCGGCGAGAGCCCGACCCTGACCCATGACGAGCACAACAGGGTCGTGGAGTGGTGCGTGCAGGAGGCGCGCGGCCGGGTGCCCGTGATCGCCGGCGCCGGCTCGAACTCGACAGCCGAGGCCGTCGCCCTCGCGCGCCACGCCGAGAAGGCCGGAGCGGACGGCGTGCTGGTCGTCACGCCCTACTACAACAAGCCGACGCAGGAGGGGCTCTACGCCCACTTCAAGGCGGTGGCCGAGGCGACCGACCTGCCGCTGATCATCTACAACATCCCAGGCCGCTCGGTGGTCGACATGTCCGTCGAGACCATGGCGCGTCTCTACGAGATCAAGCAGGTCGTCGGGGTGAAGGACGCCACCGCCAACCTCGCCCGCGTCACCCAGCAGCGCGAGAAGCTCGGGCCGGACTTCATCCAGCTCTCGGGCGAGGATGTGACGGCGCTCGGCTTCATGGCGCACGGCGGCCACGGCTGCATCTCGGTGGTGGCGAACGTCGCGCCGGCGCAGTGCGCCGCGCTGCAGGAGGCCTGCATCAAGGGCGATTACGCCACCGCGCTCGCCTATCAGGACCGCCTCGGCCCGCTCCACAGCGGCCTGTTCTGCGAGACGAGCCCCGGTCCGGTGAAGGTCGGCCTCGCCATGCTAGGCCGCTGCTCGGAGGCCATGCGCCTGCCGATGGTGCCGGTCGCCGACAAGTCCCGCGCGATCGTGCGCGCCGCGATGGCGCATGCGGGCCTTATCGCGGGGAACGCGTGACCCCACATTCCCGCTCATGAACGCCAAGGCCCCCAATCCGCGCTACAAGATCGCCGCCGAGAACCGGAAGGCTCGCCACAACTATGAGATCGGCGAGGTCTTCGAGGCCGGCATCGCGCTCGCCGGCACCGAGGTGAAGTCGCTGCGCCTGGGCAAGGCGACGATCGCGGAGGCCTACGCCGCCGAGTACGGCGGCGAGCTGTTCCTCTACAATTCCTACATCCCGGAGTATTTGCAGGCGAACCGTTTCAACCATGAGACGCGCCGCCCGCGGAAGCTGCTGCTGCACAAGAAGCAGATCGACAAGCTCGCCGGCGCCGTGACCCGCGAAGGGCTTACGGTGGTTCCGCTCAAGATCTACTTCAACGAGCAGGGCCGGGCGAAGGTCGAGATCGCGCTGGCGCGCGGCAAGAAGCTCCACGACAAGCGCGAGGCCGACCGCGAGCGCAGCTGGAATCGCGACAAGGCCCGCATCATGCGGGCGCGGGGATGAACTCCGCGGCGGAACGCTGGGCGTTCCGCGCCGTCGTCGCTCTGGCCGGACTGGTGCCGGTCGGCGCGGGGTTCTACGGCGTTCTCGCCGGCGCCGCGGCCTTCGACGGCGCGCCGAGCCTCGGTCTCGACAGCCACGTCCGCTACCTCTCCGGCCTGCTGCTCGGGATCGGCGTCGCTTTCTGGACGACGCTTGGCCGCCCCGAGAGCTACGGACCGCGCTATCGCCTGCTCACCGCGGTCGTGGTCGCCGGCGGCCTCGCGCGGCTTTATGGCGCCGTCCTCGACGGACCGCCGCCCGCGCCGATGCTGTTCGGGCTTGCGATGGAGCTGGTCGTCACGCCGGCGGTGTGCTGGTGGCAGGCGCGGATCGCCGATCGGACGGAATAGGCGAACCTCGGGACGGCGCAGGCGGAGGCTCCCTGGCTCGCAGTTGGCTTCAAAATTGCTGGCCGTTTCCGTCGCGCCCCCTGACCCTGGCGCCTGGAGAACGGCCCGTGCCCATCGACTTCACGCTGACGGCGGCCCAACTCCGGCTTCGCGCGGTGGCCCGGGAGTTCGCGAACGACATCCTGGCGCCCGTCGTGCGTGCGGCCGACGAAGATCCCGACCCGCAGAGCGCGTTTGTGCGCGTGAAGGGCGCTTATGTGGAGGCTTACAAGCTCGGCTTCGCCACCGGCTTCATTCCCAAGCGCTACGGCGGCGGCGGCGCGAGCAATCTCGATCTGCAGGTGATCAGCGAGGAGATCTGCGCGGTCGATCCCGGGTTCGCCACGGTCCTGCTGGTCAACGGCCTCGCGCTGATGCCGTTGGTGTGGTTCGGCTCCGAGGAGCAGAAGCGCAAATGGCTGCCGCCCGCGAGCGCGGATCCGCGCGGCGAATATCTTGCGGGTTGGACGGTCAGCGAAGCGGCGGGGGCGCCCGGTGGCACGGCGAACTTCGACAGCCCCGCGCCGTATCCCGCCGGCGTCTCTCTGACCGCGACGCACGACGCCCGCAACGGTGAGTATGTGCTCAACGGGGAGAAGTACTGGCCCTGCAACTCCGGCGGTTGGGACCTCGAGGGCGCCAATGTGAACGTCTGCATCGTGCGCACGGCGCCGGAGCAGGGCGGGGCGAGCGGCCTCAGCGCCATCCTCGTTCCGCGCGGGACGGCCGGGGTGTCCTACGCCCAGCCGATCTCGAAAATCGGTCACCGCGTCTGCCAGAACAACCACATCAGGTTCGAGAATTGCCGGGTGCCGGAGGAGAACGCCTTTGCGGTCGGGCATGGCGATCTCTGCATCAACAGGGCGTTCACCTGGTCCGGGCCGGTCGCGGCCATCGCCGCCGTGGGCGTCGCCCGGTCGGCCTACGAATACGCGCTGGACTGGGCCAAGACCCACACCGCCGGCGGCGACGGCCCCATCATGCGACACCAGGCGGTGGGCTACGCGCTCGCGGACGTCGCAATGAGGATCGAGGCTTGCCGGGCCTTCTCGTGGAAGGCGGCGCACTATCAGGACCTCAACGATTCCGAAGGTCACGCCATCGGCGCGATGGCGAAGGTGTTCTGCGGCGAGACGCTGTTCGACGCTGTGTTCAAAACCATGAGGATCATGGGCGTCAACGCGCTCGACCGACGCCATCCGCTCGAGCGCTACCTGCGGGAGGCGGCGGTGTTTCCGCTCTACGACGCCGGGAATCTCGGGATGCAAATGCGGAAGATCTGGCAGGTCATGGCCAACCCGGACTTCGATCCGAGGGCGCTCATGGAGAGCCGCCTGACGCCGTTCGAGAAGGTCTGGCCGCCGAGGCCCTGACGGCGCGGTCGCCTCACGCCAGCGGCAGAAACTTGAAGCGGCACGCGGTTCCCCCGCGCTGCATGCACTCCTGGTGCTCGACCTGGGTCCCGCTGAGCCCGGTCAAAAACCCGATATCGAAGCGGCAAACCTCCTCATAGTCCTTCGACAGGTCGTGGTAGACGCAGTTCTTACACTCCACGCGCGGAAGCCCGCCGGGCTGCTCCGGCTCGACCACGCGGGCGACGAAGCCCGTCTCGTTCATGATCTGCACGATTTCGACGATGCGCTCGATGCGGGTCTTGCCCACGAGCCGGGGAATGGCGTCGGCCGACATGTCGACGCCCAGCTCGTGCATGTAGTCGCCGAGCCCCTCGGCCCCGATCCGGGCGCGCAGCGTTTCGAAAAGCACGCGCGAGAACCACGAGTAGTTCTTGGGAAAAAGATCGATGCCGGCGTCCGTGAGGACGTAGAGGTTCCCCGGTCGGCCTCCTGTCTTGCGGGCGGCGTGGCTCGCGACCTGGCCGCTGCTCTCGAGGCCGACGAGATGCTGCTTCACCGCGCTCCGGCTCACGGAGAGGCGCGCCGCCAACTCGTCGATCGTCAGGCCGCTTCGGCAATTCAGAAGCTCGGAAAGCAGTCGCTGCTGCGTATCTCGGCCGACCAGCACTCGCGGGTTCCTGTGTGTTTGTCGCAGTTTATCGGAGCGCCCGGCAATCGGCAATCGAGAGTTGAGCGGCTAAAAAAGATGCGGCATACGCTTAGATTATCAGCATAAAATACTTTTGACATTAAAAACTGCCAAAAGTACGATTTTCCTCGTCGGGAAGTGATCTCGAAGCAAATCTCGCATCGAGACGATGTTTATTTTGTCCCGAGACCTGATGGACGGCGGTAACGAGAATTCGTTTCCGTCATAGTGCTCGCTTTAACAGCACATCGATATCTCAAGGAGAGATCATGGCTATCGATTTCACGATGTCGCCCGAGCAACGCGCGATTCAAGGGATGGCGCGCGAGTTCGCCCAGAATGTCCTCGCGCCGGACATTCCTGCGGCGGACCGGGAGCCCGACCCGGTCAAAGCCCATGCGATGACGAAACCGGCTTACGTCAAGGCCTACAAGGCGGGCATCGCCATGGCGATGCTGCCCAGCGAGTACGGCGGCGGCGGACTGTCCTGTCTCGATTTCACGATTGCGGCCGAAGAGATCTGCGCCGTGGATCCCGGCTTCGCCTGCACCGTGCTGTGCAACGGCCTCGGTCTCATGCCGGTGTCCTGGTACGGCACCGAAGAACAGAAGCGGCGTTTCATCGGCGCGGCCACGTCGGATCCCACGGGCGAGTATCTGGGAGGCTGGACGGCGAGCGAGCCGCCTGGGCCCGCCAGCGGCACCGCGAACTTCGACGGCCCCTTTCCGCGGCCAGCGGGCGTCGGCCTGATCGCAACCCGCGAGGGCGATCACTTCGTGATCAACGGCCGCAAGCGGTGGCCGTCGTCCGGCGGCTGGGACGCGAAGGGCACCAACACCCAATGCGTGATCGTGCGCACGGACTCGACCGTCGGCGGCACAAAGGGCCTGTCGGCGATCATCGTCGAGCGAGGAACGCCGGGAATCTCCTACGCCTTCATCAACAAGGAGGGCCACCGCACGGCCTCGAACGCCGAGATCGTGTTCGACAACGCGCGGGTGCCGGTCGAGAATCTGTTGCCGGGGGCGGAAGGCAACGGCGACTTCGTGATCAACCGCAACTTCGCGTGGTCCGGGCCGGTCGCCGGCATCGCCGCGGTGGGCGTCGCGCGCGCGGCCTATGAGGAGGCCCTGAGCTGGGCCAAGACCAACACCTCCGGCTCCCTGACGCCGATCATCCGCTTCCAGAACGTGGGCTACGTCCTCGGCGACTGCGCGGCGAAGATCGAATCGGCGCGCTACTTCTGCTGGCGCGCCGCCGACTATCTCGACAAGCACGACCAGCACGCCGAACTCGTCGGAGCCATGTGCAAGATCAACACGACCGAAGCGATGTTCGACGTGGTGTTCAAGTGCATGCAAATCGTCGGCGTCAATAGCCTCGACGCGCAGTTCAAGTTCGGCAAGTACCTCCGCGAGGCGTCCGTGCTGCCGATCTACGACGGCGGCAACATGGGCATGCAGCGCCGACGGGTCCACGGCGTGCTGGCTGACGAGTCGTTCGATCCCCGCGCGATCATGGAGGACCGCTACGTGAAGTTCGAGAAGTCGATGGAGGGCATCGGCACCGTTGCGGACTGGGACAAGCGTTACGCCAACGCGGTCCCGGCTCCCGCCGCGGTGATGTAGTCGACGATCGCGCATGGGGGGAGGCGG
The DNA here is from genome assembly GCF_016907975.1 of Methylopila capsulata. Classification (GTDB taxonomy): domain Bacteria; phylum Pseudomonadota; class Alphaproteobacteria; order Rhizobiales; family Methylopilaceae; genus Methylopila; species Methylopila capsulata. The sequence continues at coordinate 417,554 of NZ_JAFBCY010000001.1, read as the reverse complement.
CCGGGAGGAGGTCCCGGTCGCCTTCGTCGCAGGGTCAGCCGAGGTAGGCCAGCACCCGCGCGAACACCGCCTCGAACATCGCGGTCGTCAGCACGCCAGTGTTCGTGTTGTAGCGGGAGCAGTGGTAGCTGTCGAAGAGCGTCACGGGGCCGAGCGCATGCTCCGCGCCGTGCCGGAAGGGGGCCGCGGCGAGCCGGACGCCGAGCGCGCGGAGCGTGCTGTCGTGGGCGATCCGCCCCAGCGCGACCACAGCGCCGCCGTCCGCCACCGCCGCCAGTTCGCCGGAGAGATACGGCCGGCAGGTCGAGATCTCTGGCCCCGTCGGCTTGTTCTCCGGCGGCACGCAGCGGACGGCGTTGGTGATCCGCGCGTCCGAGAGCGTCAGGCCGTCGTCCGGCCGCTCGTCGTAGACGCCATCGGCGAAGCCGAATTTCAGCAGGGTCGCGTAGAGCAGGTCGCCCGCCCAGTCGCCGGTGAACGGACGCCCCGTGCGGTTCGCGCCTTGGAGGCCGGGCGCGAGGCCGACGATCAGCAGGCGCGGGCGCTCGGGCCCGAAGGAGGGCACCGGCGCGTTGTGCCAGTCCGGCCGCCGCGCGCGCTGCTCCTCCCGGAACGCGACGAGGCGCGGGCAAGCCGGGCAGTCGCGCGGCGGCTCGAGGGCGGAACTTTCGGGCATGGACTAAATCGCAGGTTGAGACCGGTCGCCGGCTTGGAGGCTTGCCGGCCTAGTTCAGTTTGGTCGTCTTGATGACGAGATTGGGCGACGAGATTGAAACATCCTCTCCCCATCCCCATAGCGTAATTTCGCCCGAAGCCAGCCGCCGGAAGGTGTCGGGAAGAACGCGACTCGAGCCAATTTGGGCCGCCGCCATATTGTGAATTTGACGTTGCAGCTTACCGAAAATAGAGGCGAGCATTTTCCAGTCGACGTCGTCGAGATAATCGTCAGAATATATCGACCGACTGCGGGCGCCTGCCGGATTCCAGGCGCTGAAGACGGTATTCTGAAGACAATTCGGAGAATTTCTCTGCCATCCATACCAGTTGAAGCCAATCAGCGCTGGGCCGACCAGTTTTTGCAGGTGTATGTTGCCAGGTTCTGGAGGGTAACGCTCGTCGCGAGGCGTTAGATCGAGAGTCGGAGCACCGCCGACCAACGACGGATGCAGCTTTAGAAAAATATGTGGCTCCGCTGCTCGAGCCTCGCAAACTTCCTCGGCCGTGAAGAACTCTCGAAGCGGCCTTTCTCCGTGACCCGCAGCTTCGTAAACGCGCATCCCGGGCAACGCGAACGCCAGCCTCCAGACCTCGACCTCATCGATCTCCGTCGCGAAAAAGCTGATCTGCATGCTGCGGGGCTCCGTCTGGATACAGTTCCCCTTACGGCTCGGGCGTGGTGTCGATTGGCGCGTGCCGCCGCGCCTCGCGCGCCACCCGCTCGCCGGGGTCGCGGCCGATCTTGGCGCCGAGATCGTTGAGGTCGAGGAAGTGGTCGGCGCGGCGGCGCAGGTCGTCGGCGATCATCGCCGGCTGGGTGGTCACGGTCGAGACCACCGTCACCCGCACGCCCCGGCGCTGCATCGCGGCCACCAGCGGCGTGAAGTCGCCGTCGCCGGAGAACAGCACCATGTGGTCGATGTGCTCGGCCATCTCGAGCGCGTCGATCGCAAGCTCGATGTCGAGGTTGCCCTTCACCTTGCGCCGGCCCTGGCTGTCGGTGAACTCCTTGGTCGGCTTGGTGACGACGGTGTAGCCGTTGTAGTCGAGCCAATCGATCAGCGGGCGGATGGTCGAGACCTCGAGGTCTTCGGCCATCGCGGTGTAGTAGTAGGCGCGAATCAGGTAGCCGCGGCCCTGGAACTCGCGCAGCAGGCGCCGGAAATCGATGTCGAAGCCGACGCCGCGCGCCGTCGCGTAGAGGTTGGCGCCGTCGATGAACAGGCCGAGACGCTCGTCGGAGTAGAACATTTTCGCGCAATCTTTCCAAAAAGGGGCATGCGAAGCCTGCGCCGGAAAACGTTCCGGGTTCGCGGTGACGGCGACGCAGCGCGGGGGATGCTGCGGAGCAAAACGCTCTGCGTTATGGTCCTTGCCACAGGAACGGGCTCACGGTAAAGACCGCGGTCAATCCAGAAGCACAGTCATCAAGAGGAGCGGACGCCCCATGGCCCGCGTCACCGTCGAGGATTGCATCGACAAGGTCGAGAACCGGTTCGAGCTCGTACTGCTCGCCGGCCATCGCGCCCGTCTGATTTCGTCCGGCTCGCAGATCACGATCGATCGCGACAACGACAAGAACCCGGTCGTCGCGCTGCGCGAGATCGCGGAGGAGACCGTCGCCCCGGTCGACCTCAAGGAAGACCTGATCCACTCGCTGCAGAAGTACGTCGAGGTCGACGAGCCCGAGGCCGAGACCGTGCCGGCGCTGACCAGCGCCGCCGGCGGTTCCGAGGACGACGGCAACGTCTCGTTCGACCGCATGACCGAGGAAGACCTGCTGCGCGGCCTCGAGGGTCTGGTTCCCCCGGCGGAGACCGACGACGAGGAGTGAGCCGGCCCGCGCCTGCTCCCCACTGTCGATTTTGCGCCGCAGCGTCCCCCGGACCTGCGGCGCTTTCGCGTTTTGAGCCATCCGAAACTTGTGCGCGGCGCGTAACCCGCCGATATCTCACGTGGTCGGCGCGGCTTAGCGTCTTATCAGTCCTGGCGTACGCTCCATGATGCGGCAATACGAGCTCGTCGAGCGCGTAAAGGCCTACAATCCCAACGCGAACGAGGCGATTCTCAACCGCGCCTACGTCTACGCGATGAAGGCGCACGGCTTGCAGAAGCGCGCGTCGGGCGATCCCTATTTTTCGCATCCGCTCGAAGTCGCGGCGATCCTGACGGAGCTCCGGCTGGACGACGCGACCATCGTCGCGGCGCTGCTGCACGACACGATCGAGGACACCGACGCCACGCGCGACGAGATCGACGCGCTGTTCGGCAAGCAGATCGGCGCGCTGGTCGAGGGCCTGACCAAGCTCAAGAAGCTCGACCTCGTCACCAAGGAGGCCGCGCAGGCCGAGAACCTGCGCCGGCTGCTGCTCGCGATCGCCGCGGACGTGCGCGTGCTGCTGGTGAAGCTCGCCGACCGGCTGCACAACATGCGCACGCTGCATTTCGTGCCGCCGTCGAAGCGCGCGCGCGTCGCGCAGGAGACGCTCGACCTCTATGCGCCGCTCGCCGGCCGCATGGGCATGCAGGGCATCCGCGACGAACTCGACGACATCTGCTTCCGCACCCTGTTCCCCGAGGCCTACGAGACCATCGTCGGGCGGCTCACCCGGCTGCGCGAGCGCAACGTCGACGCCATCGCGGACATCCAGAGCGGCTTCGAGGAGCGGTTCGCCGCGGCCAAGATCCCGGCCGCGATCACCGGCCGCGCCAAGAAGCCCTATTCGATCTGGCGCAAGATGGAGCGCAAGTCGGTGGCGTTCGAGCAGCTCTCCGACATCTTCGGCTTCCGCATCCTCGTCGCCGACGTGCCGACCTGCTACCGCGCGCTCGGCGTGGTGCACTCCGGCTGGCCCACCGTGCCCGGCCGCTTCAAGGACTACATCTCCACGCCCAAGGAGAACGACTACCGCTCGATCCACACGACGGTCGTGGGTCCCGGCCACCAGCGCGTCGAGCTGCAGATCCGCACCGAGGCGATGCAACGCTTCGCCGAATACGGCATCGCGGCCCATGCCCTCTATAAGGACGGGCTCGGCGGCAACAACGACGCGCTCGCCCGCGAGAGCCGCGCCTACGGCTGGCTGCGGCGCACCGTCGAGCTGCTGGCGGAGGGCGACAACCCCGAGGAGTTCCTCGAGCACACCAAGCTCGAGCTGTTCAACGACCAGGTGTTCTGCTTCACCCCCAAGGGCCGCCTCATCGCGCTGCCGCGGGGCGCGACGCCGATCGACTTCGCCTACGCGGTCCACACCAACGTCGGCAACGGCTGCGTCGGCGCCAAGATCAACGGCCATGTCGAGCCGCTGGTGACCGAGCTCAAGAACGGCGACGAGGTGGAGATCATCCGCTCCGACGCCCAGGCTCCGCCCGCGGCATGGGAGTCGGTCGTCGTCACCGGCAAGGCGCGGTCGGCGATCCGCCGGGCGACGCGGGCCGCGGTGCGCGCGCAGTACGCCGGCCTCGGCCGCCAGATCGTCACCCGCGCCTTCGAGCGCGCCGGCAAGACCTTCGCCGACGAGAAGCTGAAGGCGTTCCTCCATCGTCTGGCGCGCGCCTCGGTGGACGACGTGCTGGCGGCGGTCGGGCGCGGCGAGATGGCGTCGCTCGACGTGGTGCGCGCGGTGCATCCGGAGGTGAAGGACGACCGTCCGCCGCCGACCTCGCTCGGCATGCCGGCGCCGGCGAACGGCTGGTTCGGGCTGGAGCAGGCCGGCGCGCTGCGGTTCAAGGCGCCGGGCGTCGAGTCGGCCGACGCGCCGCAGCCCTCGATCCCGATCCGGGGCCTGCGTGGCGACCTGCCGGTGCGCTTCGCGCCGGACGGCGGCGCCGTGCCCGGAGACCGCATCGTCGGCATCCTGGATCCGGGGCAGGGCATCACGATCTACCCGATCCAGTCGCCCGCGCTGAAGGACTTCGACGACCATCCCGAGCGCTGGCTGGACGTCCGCTGGGACGTGGACCTCTCGCGCCGCGAGCGGTTCCCTGTGCGGATCAAGGTGACCTCGATCAACGAACCCGGCTCGTTCGCGCGGATCGCGACCGTGATCGGCGCCTATGAGGCCAACATCGACGACGTGCGGATGATCTCGCGCTCGCCGGACTTCCACGACATCCTGATGGATCTCGGGGTGTTCGACGTGAAGCATCTCGGCGCGATCATCGCCGACCTGCGCGAGGCGCCGTCGGTCAGCAACGTCGAGCGCGTGAACGGCTGAGCGGCTCGCGAACGAAGAAGAAGGCTGTCATGGCGGAAACGATCAGGCTCGGCGTCAACATCGACCATGTCGCGACGGTGCGGAACGCGCGCGGGGGCGCGCATCCCGATCCCGTGCGCTTCGCCAGGCTCGCGGTCGAGGCCGGCGCCGACGGGATCACCGCCCACCTGCGCGAAGATCGTCGCCACATCCGCGACGCCGACATGGACGCGATCCGCGCCGAGATCGCCGCGCCGCTGAATTTCGAGATGGCCGCGACGCCGGAGATGCTGGCGATCGCGCTCCGGGTGAAGCCGAACGCCGCCTGCCTCGTGCCGGAGAAGCGCGAGGAGCGCACCACCGAAGGCGGGCTGGACGTCATCGGCCAGAAGGCGACCGTCGCCCCGGTGGTGAAGGAGCTGACCGCTGCGGGCGTCCGCGTCTCGCTGTTCGTGGAGCCGGACGAGGGCGCGCTGGAGCAGGCGGCGCTGATGGGCGCCGCGATCGTCGAGCTGCACACCGGCTCGTGGTGCGACGCCCTCGCCGCCGGCGAGACCGAGCGCGCGGTCCGCGAGTTCGAGCGGCTGCGGGCCGGTGCGACGCTGGCCGCGAGCCTCGGGCTCGAGGTTCACGCCGGTCATGGGCTGGACTACGCCAGCGCCGAGCGCATCGCGGAGCTGCCCGAGATCGTCGAGCTGAACATCGGCCACTTCCTGATCGGCGAGGCGATCGCGGTCGGCCTGGGAGAGACGATCCGGGAGATGAAGGCCGCGATCGCGCGGGGCCAGGGGCGGAGGTCCGCGTGATCCTCGGAATCGGCGCCGACCTCTGCGACATCCGGCGGATCGAGCGCACGATCGAGCGTTTCGGCGAGCGGTTCCTCGCCCGCGTCTTCACCGACGAGGAGCGCGCGCGGGCGGACGCCGGCAAGACGCCGGCCGCGACCTACGCCAAGCGCTTCGCGGCCAAGGAGGCCTGCGCCAAGGCGCTCGGCGGCGGCATCGGCGACGGCGCGGCCTGGCGCGACATGGGCGTCGAGAACCTCGACGGCGGCCGTCCCACGCTCGTTCTCACGGGCCAGGCGAGGGCGACGCTCGCGCGGCTGACGCCCGCCGGCTGCGACCCGGTGATCCACCTCACCCTGACCGACGAACACCCCATGGCCCAGGCCTTCGTCGTCATCAGCGCGATCCCCCGGCCGGGCGCATGCCCGTCCGTCGGGGAGGCTTGATTGCCACCGGCCGCGCCGGGGGCTATCACCACCGCCGTCGCGGCCGTCGTGCGCCTGCGACTCTTCACGGAAAAGCGATGAGCGTGACGACCGACAAGAAGCAGAACGCCGAGGGCGGGTTCCTCGAGATCCTGAAGATCTGCGCGCAGGCGCTCCTCATCGCGATCGTCATCCGCACGCTGGCCTTCCAGCCGTTCAACATTCCGTCGGGCTCGATGGAGAAGACGCTGCTCGTCGGCGACTATCTCTTCGTGTCGAAATACGCCTACGGCTACAGCCGCTATTCGCTGCCGTTCGGGCCTCCCGTTGGATCGGGCCGGCTGTTCGGCTCGATGCCGCACCGCGGCGACATCGCGGTGTTCAAGCTGCCGACGGACAACTCGACCGACTACATCAAGCGCGTGATCGGCCTGCCCGGCGACCGGATCCAGATGCTGGACGGCGTGCTGCACATCAACGAGAAGCCGGTGCCCAAGGTCCGGATCGACGACTACGTCGTGACGGCGCCCGATGGGTCGCCGCAGCGCATCCCGCGCTACCGCGAGACGCTGGACAACGGTGTGTCCTATGAGGTCCTCGACATGGTCGAGAACGGCTTCCTGGACAACACGCCGGTCTACACCGTGCCCGAGGGGCACCTGTTCATGATGGGCGACAACCGCGACAACTCCACCGACAGCCGGGTTCAGTCGGCGGTGGGCTACGTGCCGTTCGAGAACCTGGTCGGCCGCGCCGAGCTGATCTTCTTCTCGGTCGAGCGTGGGGAAGCGGCCTGGGCGTTCTGGCGCTGGCCGTGGAGCGTGCGCTGGACGCGCCTCGGCACGTCGCTGAGATGACGAAGCGCGGCGTCGCGCACGCCGAGGTCGAGGACAACCTCGGTTACGTCTTCAGGGACAAGACGCTTCTGGACCGCGCGCTCACCCACATCAGCGGGGCGCGGTCGTCCGAAGGCCGGCTTGGAAGCTACCAGAGGCTCGAATTCCTCGGCGACCGCGTGCTCGGCCTCGCCGTATCCGCGATGCTGCTGAGGGGCTTCCCGAAGTCCGACGAGGGCGAGCTGTCGCGCCGGCTGGCGGAGCTGGTGCGGGCCGAGGCCTGCGCGGAGGTGGCCGCTGCGATGCAGCTCGGGCCGCACATCCGGCTCGGAGCCGGCGAGGCGAACTCGGGCGGGCGCAAGAAGAAGGCGATCCTGTCCGACGTGTGCGAAGCTGCGGTCGGCGCCGTGTTTCTCGACGGAGGCTACGAGCCGGCGGCCGCCCTGGTCGAACGCTATTGGGGACCGCGGATGCTGGCGCCGAGCCGCCCGCTGCGCGACCCGAAGACCGGGCTGCAGGAGTGGGCCCAGGGCCGCGGCCTGCCGACGCCGGTCTACCGCGAAGTTGGGCGCTCCGGCCCCGACCACAATCCGCATTTCCGGGTTCTGGTCGAAGTCGAGGGGCTTGGCGAAGCCGAAGGCGAGGGGCGCTCCAAGCGCGCCGCCGAACAGGCCGCCGCAGAAGCGCTGCTCGCCCGTGAGGGTCAGGGAACGACGGAGACGACGCATGGCTGAGGACGACCGGGCCAACGAACCGGGATTTGCGGGACCGGGCGCCGAAGGCGCCACCCGCTGCGGCTTCGTGGCCCTCGTCGGCGCGCCGAACGCCGGCAAGTCGACGCTGCTCAACTCGCTCGTGGGCGCCAAGGTCTCGATCGTCAGCCACAAGGTTCAGACCACCCGGGCGCTGATCCGCGGCCTCGTGATCGAGAGCGGGGCGCAGATCGTGTTCGTCGACACGCCCGGCATCTTCGCGCCCAAGCGCCGGCTGGACCGCGCCATGGTGACGACCGCCTGGGGCGGCGCGGGCGACGCCGACGTGATCGCGCTGCTGCTCGACGTCCGCAAGGGCCTCGACGACGACAACAGCGCGATCCTCGCGCGACTGGCCGACAGCGGCCGCCGCAAGATCCTGATCCTGAACAAGATCGACCTGATCCGCCGCGAGGCGCTGCTGGCGCTCGCCCAGGAGGCCGCCGCGCGGGTCTCGTTCGACCGCGTGTTCATGGTCTCCGCGCTGAAGGGCGACGGCGTCCGGGACATGGTCGCCTACCTCGCGGACGAGATGCCGGCCGGGCCCTGGCTCTACCCCGCCGACGACATCTCCGACCTGCCGCTGCGGGCGCTCGCGGCCGAGATCACCCGCGAAAAGCTGTTCCACCGCCTCCACGACGAGCTGCCCTACGCTTCGACCGTCGAGACGGAGAAGTGGGAGCAGAAGACGGACGGATCGGTGCGCGTCGAGCAGACGATCTACGTCGAGCGCGAGAGCCAGAAGCGGATCGTGATCGGCAAGGGCGGCCAGACCGTGAAGCAGATCTCGACCGAGGCCCGCAAGGAGATCTCCGAGATCGCCGAGACCACCGTGCACCTCTTCCTGTTCGTGAAGGTGCGCGAGAACTGGGGCGACGACCCCGAGCGCTACCGCGAGATGGGGTTGGAGTTTCCGAAGAGCTGATTGGGGCCGACCGGGGGCGCCTGATCAGACCCAAAAGGGAGCTCGTCATGCCCCGGTTTATCCGGGGAATGACGAGCCGCCCCGCCCGACCGACACTCGCGTCGTCCTCCGGCTCGACCGGAGGACCCACCATGGGCGTGGAGCTCGACGTGGGGCGTAGATGGTCCGGTCAAGCCGGACCCTGACAGGCTTGGGTCAGTCCGCTCACGCTGCGCGGGATGCTCGGCGCCGCAAACCGGTCGCTCCAAATAGGCTCAAAGGCCGGAGATGAGGGCTGCGTCCCTCAGGCCGCGCGGTCCCGCGCTCACCCCCGGTAGGGCGCGAACCAGCCGAGGCCGTCCTCGGTCACGGCCGCCGGGCGGTACTCGCAGCCCACGAAACCGTCGTAACCGAGACGGTCCAGCGCCGCGAAGATCGCCGTGTCGTTGAGCTCGCCGGTGTTCGGCTCGTTGCGCTTCGGCACCGACGCGATCTGGACGTGGCCCACGATCGGCATCATCGCCTCGAGCGAGACCAGCACGTCGCCGTGCAGGATCTGGCGGTGGTAGACGTCGTACTGGAGCTTCAGGTTCGGAAGCTTGAGCTCGGCGATCAGCGCCGCGGCCCTGTCGAAGTCGTTCAGGAAGTAGCCCGGCATGTCGCGGCCGTTGATCGGCTCCAGCACAAGGTCGAGGCCCTTGGCGCCGAGCTTCCCGGCGGCGAAGACCACCGCGCGGCGGTAGGCGGCGTTGGCTGCGGCGTCGTCGGCGGCGATCAGGCCGGCCATCATGTGCAGCCGTTTCACGCCTGTCGCCTCGGCGTAGGTGAGAGCGACGTCGACATTGGCGTCGAACTCCGCCTCGCGGCCCGGCAGCGCCGCGATCCCGCGCTCGCCCGCCGCCCAGTCGCCGGGCGGCATGTTGAACAGCGCCTGGGTGAGGCCCGCCGCCTCGAGCTTCGCGGCCACCACGTCGGGCGCGAAGTCGTAGGGGAACAGGAACTCGACCGCCGTGAATCCGGCGTCGGCGGCGGCGGCGAAGCGGTCGAGGAACGGCCGCTCGTTGAACATCATGGTCAGGTTGGCGGCGAAGCGGGGCATTGAGACCTCCCGAAAACGAACTGCGCGTGGGTTACCTCAGCGCGTCATCCCCCGGCTTGTCCGGGGGATCCAGGCTTGTATCGGCTCGCGGCCCGAGGGCTGGATGCCCCGGACACGCCGGGGGCATGACGAGGAGCTTGTCCCCGGGTCGCGCGACGGTCCGCTGACCCTCAGCGGTTCACGAGCTTCGCGGGCGTCAGGTAGATCGCGAGCGCGCCGATCGCGAGCGAGCCCGCGAGCATGTACATGCCGGCCGCCGTGCTCTGGGTGGCGTCGCGCAGCGCGCCGATGGCGTAGGGGCTGACGAAGCCCGCGAGGTTGCCGACCGAGTTGATGATCGCGATGCCGGCGGCGGCGGCCGCGCCGCTGATGAAGGCGGTGGGCAGCGACCAGAACAGCGGCGAGCAGGTCAGCACGCCGGCCGCGGCGGCCGAGAGCGCGATGATGCCGATGAGCGGGCTCCCCGTCGTGGCCGACACCACGAAGCCGGCAGAGGCGACCAGCGCCGGGATGATCAGGTGCCAGCGGCGCTCGCGCATCCGGTCGGCGCTGCGGCCGCACAGGATCATCACGACGACCGCGCAGAGGAACGGGATGGCGCTGACGGCGCCGATCATCAGGTTGCCCTGGATGCCTGCGCCCTTCACCAGCGTCGGCAGCCAGAAGGTCAGCCCGTACTGGCCCATCACGATGCAGAAGTAGATGAAGGCCATCGCCCAGATGCGCGGGTCCTTGACCACCGAGCCGAGCGAGGCCTCCTGCACCTTGCCCTTCTGGTCGGCGGCGATCTCGCGCTGGAGCAGCGCCTTCTCGTCGCCCGTCAGCCACTTCGCGTCCGAGATGCGGTCGTCGAGGTAGAAATAGACGACGACGCCGAGGATGACCGCCGGGATCGCCTCGATCACGAACATCCACTGCCAGCCCTGGTGGCCGGCGACGCCGTTGAAGGCGTCCATGATCCAGCCCGACAGCGGGTTGCCGAAGATGCCGGAGATCGGAATCGCGGCCATGAACACCGCGATGATGCGGGCGCGGCGGTGCGAGGGGAACCAGTAGGTGATGTAGAGGATGATGCCGGGGTAGAAGCCCGCTTCGGCCAGGCCCAGCAGGAAGCGCAGGGCGTAGAACTGCACCGGCGTCTCGACGAACCAGAAGCACGCCGAGACGAGGCCCCAGGTCACCATGATGCGGGCGATCCAGACGCGGGCGCCGAGCTTGTGCAGCAGGATGTTCGACGGCACCTCGAACAGGAAGTATCCGATGAAGAACAGGCCGGCGCCGAGGCCGAACACGGTCTCGCTGAAGCCGAGGTCGCCGGACATCTGCAGCTTGGCGAAGCCCACGTTGACGCGGTCGAGGTAGGCGATCACGTAGAGCAGCATGAGGAACGGCACGATCCTCATGAACACCTTCTTGTAGGTGCGGCTTTCGAAATCGGCCGTCGCCGCGGTCGCGCCGGGAAGGGTGGCGTCAGTCATTCGTCGTCGTCCTTGGGCGGGAGGCGTCGGCGCGTCTTTGGGCTGCGGCCGTTTGCGATCCGGTGGTCTGTCGGAAGGGCGTGAAGCTCGGAAATCAGTCCTTGGCGCCGGGCAGTTCTAGGCCGGCGATCTGCGCGAACAGGCGCGCCACCGAGGCGTCGTCGTCGCGGCCCATGCCGGCCGCGGCCGACATCAGGAACAGCTGGAGGCCGGCGCCGGCCATCGGCGTCGGGAACTTGGTCGCCCGGGACATGTCGGCCACGATGCCAAGATCCTTGACGAAAATGTCGATGGCGCTGCGGGGCGAGTAGTCGCCGTCGAGGACGTGCGGGATGCGGTTCTCGAACATCCAGGAGTTGCCGGCCGAGGCGGTGATGACCTCGTAGACCTTGGCGATGTCGAGATCGAAGCGCTTGGCGAAGGTGATGGCCTCGCAGGCGGCGGCGATGTGCACGCCGGCCAGCAGCTGGTTGACCATCTTGAACGCGGCGCCGACGCCGGTCTGGTCGCCGAGCTCGTAGAGCTTGGCGGCCATGGCGTCGAGCGCGGGGCGGGCGGCCGCGAAGGTCTCCGGAGAGCCGGAGGCGAGAATGGTGAGCGCGCCTTCGGCCGCGCGCTGGGCGCCGCCGGAGATCGGGGCGTCGAGGTAGAGCAGGCCGAGTGCCTCGGCGTCCCTGGCGAGCGCCTTGGCGTCGTCGGGCGACATGGTGGCGGAGGCGATGATCACGGCGCCGGGCTTCGCGGCCGTCGCCGCGCCGTTCTCGCCGAACAGGACCGTGCGGGTCTGGGCGGCGTTCACCACCACCACGACGATGATGTCGGCCTCAGTTGCGGCTTCGGCGGGGGAGGCGGCGCCGGCCCCGTGCTCGGCCGCAAAGCGCGCGACGGCGTCGGCGTTGACGTCGAACCCGGTGACGGCGTGGCCGGCGCGGGCGAGGGAGGCCGCCATGCCGAAACCCATCGACCCGAGGCCGATGAGACCGATCTTCTTCGCGGACGCAGACTGGGCGCTCACGTCGTTTCCTCCACGTTTTTGGTTGAAATCGTCTTATGACAGCGCTGTCATGTCTGCAACCGTGATAATGACAGCGCTGTCATTTCGCTGTAAGCGGATCTGAATGCTTCGCGCGTCCCGTTAAGGACCTGCCCATGTCCGACCACCGCCGCCGCGCACGACCGTCGTCAGCCGTCACGCTGGCCGATGTCGCGCGGGCGTCCGGCGTCAGCGAGATCACCGTGTCGCGGGTGGTGCGGGCGCACGGACCGATCGCGCCGGAGACCCGCGCCAAGGTCGAGGCGGCGATCGCGCGCGTCGGCTACGTGCCGAACCGTCTCGCGGGCGGGCTCGCCTCGGCGGGCTCCGATCTCGTCGGCGTCGTGCTGCCGTCGCTGTCGAACAGCGTCTTTCCCGACGTGCTGCGCGGCCTGACCTCCGCGCTCGGGACCGGGGGGCTGCGCGCCGTGATGGCCGTCACCGATTACGATCTCGACGCCGAGCGCGACGCCGTGGCGGCCTTGCTCGCCTGGCGGCCGGCGGCGCTGGTGGTGGCGGGCTTGGAGCACAGGCCCGAGACGGTCGAGATGGCGAAGGCCTCGGGCGTGACCGTGATCGAACTCATGGACATTGAGGGCGAGCCGATCGACCTCGCGGTCGGCATGTCCCACACCGCCGCCGGCGCAGCGACGGCGCGGAGGCTCGTCACGCGCGGCCGCACCCGCATCGGCTATGTCGGTCACGGCGCGCAGGACCTGCGGGCGGCCAAGCGCCGGGCGGGGCTGGAAGCCGCGCTCGCCGAAAGCGACCTGCGGCTCGAGGGCGTGACGGTCGTTCCCGGCCCCTCGTCGGTCGCTTCCGGCCGCGAGGCGCTCGCGGCGCTGCTGGCCGAGCGGCCGACCCTCGACGCCGTGGTGTTCTCCAACGACGACATGGCGCTCGGCGGCGCGTTCCACTGCATGGCGGCGGATGTTGCGGTGCCTGAGCGGCTCGCGCTGATCGGCTTCAACGGGCTCGATCTCGCCGCCGCTTTGCCGCGCCCGCTGACCACCGTCCGCACCGCGCGCGAGCGGATCGGCCGGATCGCGGGCGAGCACGTGCTGGCCCGCCGCCGCGGCGAGGAGCCGCCGCGGCTCACCGACACCGGCTTCGAACTCGTCGCCGGCGGGACCGACTGAACCCAGCACCGACAACAACAAACTCTGGAGGCCCAAAGAATGCTGCTCGGATGCATCGCCGACGACCTGACCGGCGCGACCGATCTCGCGCTCATGCTCGCCCGTGAAGGCCTGCGCACGGTCCAGACCACCGGCCTGCCGGCGGACGATCTGGCGCTCGACGAGGTGGACTGCGTGGTGGTGGCGCTGAAGTCGCGCACCATTCCGGCCGCCGAGGCGGTGGAGCTGTCGCTCGCCGCGGCGGACCGCCTGCTGGCGCTCGGCGCCAAGCGGCTGTTCTTCAAATACTGTTCGACCTTCGATTCGACCGACGCGGGCAACATCGGCCCGGTGGCCGACGCGCTGCTGGACAAGCTCGGCGCGAGCTTCACCATCGCCTGCCCGGCCTTCCCCGCGAACGGCCGCACCATCGAGCATGGGCTGCTCTATGTGAACGGCGCGCCGCTGGCCGAGAGCAGCATGAAGGACCATCCGCTGACCCCCATGCGCGACAGCGACCTCGTCGCGGTGCTCGGCCGCCAGACCGAGCGCAAGGTCGGGCTGGTGGATGCGACCGACGTCGCCAAGGGCGCTGACGCGATCCGCGCGGCCTACGCCCGCGAGGAGGCGGCCGGAAAATCCTACGCCATCGTCGACGCGGTAAAGGACGAGGACCTGCGCGCGATCGGCGCGGCCTCCGCCGACCTCCCGCTCATCACCGGCGGCTCGGGCGTCGCCATGGGCCTTCCGGCGGCCTGGGCGAAGGCCGGCCTCGTCGCCGAGCTTTCGACGCCCGCCGCGAAGCTCGACGCGCCTGAGGGCCGCCGGGTGATCCTTGCCGGCTCCTGCTCGACCGCGACGCGCGGCCAGGTGGCGGCTGCGCGCGAGGCCGGGGTGCCCGACTTCAAGGTCGACCCGCTCGCCATCGCCTCCGGCGCGATCGCGGCCGAGGACGTCGCGAAGTGGGTGATCAGCCAGAAGGCCGACGGTCTCGCGATGGTGTGGTCGAGCGCCGACCCGGAGGAGGTGAAGGCCGCGCAGGCGGAACTCGGCCGCGACGCGGCAGGCGCGCTCGTCGAGCACCTGCTGGGCGATGTCGCCGTCATCCTCGCCGACAGCGGCTTCACGCGATTCGTGGTCGCCGGGGGAGAGACCTCCGGCGCGGTGGTGCAGGCGCTGAAGGTCTCGGCGCTGGCCATCGGGCCCGAGATCGACCCCGGCGTGCCGTGGACGCTCGGCCTCGGCGGTCGGTCGGTGGCGCTGGCGCTCAAGTCCGGCAACTTCGGCGCGCCGGACTTCTTCCTCAAGGCCTGGGAGACACTCGCGTGAGCGAAGAGACCAAGCTCCGCGACAAGCTCTGCGCCTGCGGGGCCTCGCTGTTCCGCCGCGGCCTGACCTTCGGCTCCACCGGCAACCTCTCCGTCGCGCTGCCGGACGGCGGCTGGCTGATGACGCCGACCAACGCCTCGCTCGGCGATCTCGACCCGGCGCGGCTCTCCAAGATCGACGCGGCGGGGCGGCACGTCGGCGGCGACAAGCCGACCAAGGAGGCCTTCCTGCACCGCGTGATGTATGGCAAGCGGGAGGAGGCGAGGGCGGTTGTGCATCTGCACTCCACGCACTCCGTCGCCGTGTCCTGCCTCGACGGGCTCGACTGCGCCAACTGCCTGCCGCCGATCACCGCCTACTACGTCATGCGCGTCGGCCGGCTGCCGCTGGCGCCCTACCACGCGCCGGGCGACGAGGCCTTGGCTGCGGACGTCGAGAAGCTCGCGGGCGAGCACCACGCCATTCTGCTGGCGAACCACGGCCCCGTGGTCGCCGGAACCAGCCTCGACGCGGCGATGTACGCGACCGAGGAGCTGGAGGAGACGGCCAAGCTCTACCTGCTGCTCCGCGGCCAGCGCGTGCGCCCGCTCACCTGCGAGCAGGTCGAGGAGCTGCGCGAGAAGCACGCGCTCTGGTGAGAGCGGTCGGCCACGGTCCTGTTCGCGAACCCCGGCCGCGCCTGCCGTTCGACGGTCTGGCCGCGCCGGCGCTTTGCTGGTAGCCGGGCGTCCGTCGCGGCTTGTGATCGGTGGAGGAGAGACGATGACGATTTTCCGGGCGATGCTTGTGGCGGCGCTTCTCGGCTGCGCGCCTGCGGGCGCCCAGGAGCCTGCGACGCCGCCGGCCGACGTCGCCCAGATCCAGGCCGTCATCACCAAGCTCAACGCCTATGTCGCCCTGCTGAACCGCACCCTGCGCGCTTCCGAGTCGATCGCCCGCTACGAGAGCTGGGTGCGGGCGAAGTCCGGCCCGACCGGCAAGGAGCGGATCGTCTACGGGCTCTACTCGCTCTACGACGTGCGCGGCGAGATCGCGAAGGCGCAGGAGGCCGTGACGGCCGAGCCCGCGATGCCGGAGCTGGACGCGGCGATGCCGGCCTACGTCGCCGCCTACGAGGCGCTCGCGCCGATCGTCACCGAGGCGGACGGCTACTACGAGCGGCAGGACTACAAGGACGACAAGATGGCGGGCGGCAAGGCGCTGCACGCCAGGCTCGCGCCGGCGATCGCGGCCTTCAAGGCCGAGCGGGCCAAGGTCGACGCGCTGCTCGCCGTGGAGAAGGCCAAGGCCGACGTGGCGGAGCTCGCGATGATCGAGCAGGCCGAGGGCCGCAAGGCGCGCTGGCACGTGGCGAACGTCATGCTGCGGGCGCGGCAGGCCGTCGACCTGTTCCCGAGCGAGGAGAAGCCGGTCGTCGCGATGCCGGCGTTCGAGGCCGCCGTTCTGGCCTACGCCGGCGCGGTGAAGGAGATGGACGCCTATTCCGCGGCCAACCCCAACTCCTTCTTCGTGTTCGAATCCCGGCCGCGCTCCTTCCTCGGCAAGCTGCGCGAGTTCCGCGACAAGCTGCAGGCGGCGAAGGGCGACGCGCGCAAGGGCGCAGGCCGCGACCTGACGTGGCTGGTGAACGACTACAACACGATGGTCTCGACCTCCCAGAGCGCCACCCAGTTCGCAAAGTGACGCCGGAGCACTGAGGGCTCCCAAGATGTGATCACGCGCGCGTCAGACGAACGCGCGCGCTCTTCACGTTCGCGTAGACCAATTGTTCCCGGTCGCGTTTTCCTTAAGTCTAGTGTCAGCACAGATCGTACGACTGACTTAAGCGCTTCCTAAGAAGGAGCGCGCGCGACGGTCTGCGCCTGCCACGACGAGAGGAGGGACGACCCCATGAGCATCCGGAAGACCACCGCCCTGACCGCCATTGCCTTCGGCGCGCTGACGCTGGCCGCAGCGCCTGCGTTCGCGGTGACGGTCACCAACGGCGCCGAGAAGGCCCACAAAGTCACCGTCGATCTCGGAAACGACGAGCCGGTGACCGAGATCGCGCCGGGCAAGTCCGCCAAGCTCGCGTGCCCCGAGGGCTGCGAGCTGCGCATCGACGCCCTGAGCTACGGCTATCCCGCGTCCTCCGGCGACAAGCTGACCATCGGCAAGGACGGCACGCTGGCCTACGCCGGCCAGGAAGACGCCGAGGAAGCCCGCAACGAGACCGGCAAGGCGGGCAAGAAGGCCCAGTAAGCCTGATCCGATCTTCGGTCTGCTACCCCGACTTCGACGCCGGCCGCTCCCCGCGGTCGGCGTTTTTTTGTTTCAGGCGCGCCGTCGGATCAGCCAACGAGACGGCGGGCTGATAGGCTCCGGGACTTCGCCCGGAGCGACGGCCAATGTGTCGCCGGCGCCCTCAGCCCAGCAGGTCCGCCAGCGTGAGCGCCACGACCTTGGTCGCCTTGCGTAGGTGCTCCAGCACGAGCTTTTCGTCCGCGCGGTGGCCGTTGGCCTCCAGCAGCGTGCGGGGGCCGGCGCCGTAGAGCACGGTCGGAATCCCGGCCGAGCTGTAGAGCCGCGCGTCGGTGTAGATCGGCACGCCGTTCGCCGGGATGTCCTCGCCGATCACCGTCTTCGCATGCCGCTGCAGCAGCTCGACCAGCCGCTCGTGGCCGGGCTCCGGCGTCAGCGGGGTCGCGAGCAGGATGCGGCGGGTCTCCACGGTCACGCCCGGCAGATCCGCCGCCGCGGCCTCGATCGCGGCCACGAGGTCGCGCTCGACGGTCGCGGGCGTCTCGTCGGGGATCATGCGGCGGTCGATGCGGAAGCGCACCTCGTCCGGCACCACGTTGGTGTTGATGCCGCCTTCGATGAGGCCCACCACCAGCGTCGGGCTTTCGATGCCGGGCACGGTCGAGCGGGTGGCCGTGTAGCCCTCGCGCAGGGCGTAGATCGCCGTCAGCAGCCTGGTCGCGGCCTCCAGCGCGTCGACGCCGGTGTCGGGGCGGGCGGCGTGGGCGGAGCGGCCGCGCACGACGACCTCGAGGTGCAGGCAGCCGTTGTGGGCGATGACGACGTTGTAGGCGAAGCCCGCGCTCAGCGCGTAGTCCGGCTTCGACAGGCCCTGCTCGAGGATCCAGCCGGGGCCGACCGCGCCGCCGGTCTCCTCGTCGTAGGTCAGGTGCAGCTCGACCGTTCCTTTAAGCGGGGGGTTTTCCTCGATCAGCGCCTTCAACGCGAAGGCGTAGGTCGCGAAGTCCGACTTCGAGACCGCGACGCCGCGGCCGTACATCACGCCGTCCCGGATCTCCGCGCCGTAGGGGTCGGTCGTCCAGCCGGCGCCGGGCGGCACCACGTCGCCATGGGCGTTGAGCGCGACGGTCGGACCCTCACCGAAGACGTGGCGCACGATGAGGTTGGTCGCGGTGATCATGCCGGCGGCCTCGACGACCGCCTGCGGCACGGCATGCCGCTCCACCGTGAAGCCCAGGGCCTCCAGTTCGCGCGCCGCCATCTCCGCGTGCGGCGCGCAGTCGCCCGCCGGGTTGTCGGACGGCGTCTTCACCATGGCGGCGAGGAACGCGATCTGCGCGTCGTGAAGGGCGTCGACGCGGGCGACGAGAGCGTCTCGGGTCATGACGGGCTCCTCAGAGGGGACGGGAGGGCGCTCACAGCTCCTCCAGAGACAGGTGAAGGTGTTCGATGCGGGCCAGCCGGCGGCGGCCTTGCGCGCCGAGCCGGGCGATGACGGCCCCCGCGAGCGCGTGGCAGAGCGCGAGCACGCCGACGTAGTTGTCGAGCGGGCCATCGCTCCGCGTGGTGCAGCGGAAGGTCCAGGAGGCGAGCTCGTCGTCCGGCCCGACGCCGTGGTCGGCGATCAGCAGCACGCTCGCCCCGGCCTCGCGCGCGGCCCTGACGACAGGCCCGAGCGCCGGCGCGCGTCGGCGCAGGCCGAACACGGCGACGACGTCGTCCTCTCCGATCGAAGCGACCGTCTCGCCCAGCGTCTCGCCGGCCCCCGCGAGCAGATGCACGTCGGGGCGGAACTGGATGAGCTGCCAGCGCAGATGCGTCGCGAACGCGGCGCCGCTGCGGAAGCCCGCGATCCACACCCGCGGCGCGGCGGCCAGCGCCTCCGCCGCCGCGTTCAGCGCCGCCTCGTCCAGACGTTCGAAGGCGCCCCCGACATTGGCGAGGCTCGCCTCGCGGTGGCGCGCGGCGAGCGAGGGCGCGCCGGCCTCGTCCCGTGCGAGCAGGAACAGCGGCGAGCCCGCCTGCCGCTCCTCGCGGGCGATGCGGCGCATCTCCTCGTAACCGTCGAGGCCGAGCCTGCGCGCGAGCCGCGTGACGGCGGCGTTGGAGACGCCCGCGACCTTTGCGAGTTCGCTTGCGGTGTAGGCGGCGATCTCGCCGGGGAACTCGTTCAGCACGTCCGCGAGCTTGCGCTCCGCCGGCGACAGATCGGCGTAGCGGTCGCGGATCAGAGCTGCGAGGTGCGGGTGCGAGGTCATGGGAATTCGAGGAGGACGCCTGCGAGAAACGGGCTCCGGCGAGCCGCAACGACCCCGCTTAGCATCTGATCTCAGGTTTGCAAAAGATGGAAAACTGAAAATGCATAATCAATCGGCGCCCGCCTGCGGATTGACCAGCGTTTCGCTCGCGGCTTGGGCGACGCCCGCGTCCGGGGGCGGCGGCTCGTCTCCGAAATCAGGCGCTCGGCGGCGCACCGGCAACAACGACAACGGGACCCCTCACGGCCGAAGTCGGACCGTTCGAAAGAACCTGCGGGGGCCAAGGGCGAACGCCGACTGACCCTCGACGCCAACGCCACGCGCTGCGGACGACAGAGGGTCTTCCCCTCGGCGGGCTCAGCCGCCGCTGATCGCGGTCAGGATGAAGACGTCGGCGCCGGGCAGGAGGGCTGCGTCCAGACGGACCCGCCGGCCGTCCACGAACACGTTGATGTGCTTGCGGATTTGAGGCCGCGAGTCGCAGATCCGGTCCCGCATCCCGGGCCACCGCGCCTCGAGCGCGTCGACCAGCTCCGCGACCGTCGCGGCCTCGAGCTCCAGCCGCCGTTCGACGCCAGGGAACAGGGCGTCGAACAGCGCCGGCAGGCGGACGCAGACCGGCCGGGGGAAGGCGTCGCCCATCGCCAATCAGCCCCTCGCCACGAAGGTTTCGACCGAGGAGATGGTCGGCAGGTGCTCCGCGATCCGCGTCCAGGCGCCGCCTTCGTCGCGGCTGGCGTAGACCTCGCCGGACCCCGTCCCAAAGTAGACGCCGGCGGGCGCCAGTCGGTCGGTCGCCAGCGCCTGCCGGAGCACGTTGAAGAAGGCGTTCCGCTGCGGCAGCCCCTCCCGCGCCGCGGTCCAGGCCCCGCCGCCGTCTTCGGTGCGCCAGACCGCGGCCTGCGCGTCGGGCATGTAGCGCCCCGCCGTGTCGCCGTTGAGCGGCACGAGGAACAGCCGCTCGGGGTCGCGCGGGTGGACGGCGGCGGGAAAGCCGAAGCTCGACGGCAACCCCTTCTCGACGCTCGCCCAGGAGCGGCCGCCGTCGTCGCTGCGGTACATGCCGCAATGGTTCTGCTGGTAGAGCCGCTCGGGCTTGCCCGGCGCCATGACCAGGCAGTGCACGCACTGGCCATGCTCCGGGTAGTTCTGGCCCTCGGGCATGAAGTCCGCCCGCGTGCCGCGGTTGCGCGGCTCCCAGGTCTCGCCGCCGTCGGCGGTGTGGAACACGCCCGCGGCCGAGATCCCGACCCAGATCTGCTTCGGATCGTCGGGGTGCAGCACCAGCGAATGCAGGATCAACCCCGCGCCGCCCGGATTCCACTCCGGCCGCGAGGGCGTTCTTTGCAGCCCCTCCACATGCGTCCAGCTCTCGCCGGCGTCGTCGCTGACGAACAGCCCTGCAGGCTCCACCCCGGCGTAGAGCCGCCCGTGCCCCGCCGCGAGGCTCCAGACCGAGGCGACCGGCGCTTCGCCGGCGGCGTAGGCGAGGCCGCGGCTCGAATGCGTCCAGGTCGTCCCGCCATCGGTCGAGCGCCAGACGGCCGGCCCGAACCAGGCGTTGCCGCCCGCGCCGTAGAGCGCGCCCGTGGCGGGATCTGCGATGACGTGGTTGATCGGCCAGGTCTCGCAGTAGGGGCCGCGCAGGTCCCACGCCGTCCGCGCCGCGTCGCTTTCCAGGACGAACGCGCCCTTCTTGGTGCCGAGCAGCACCTGAACCGTCTCCCTCATCCAAGCCTCCTCATCCCTCGGGCTGCGCGTTGATTATCCACGCGACGCCGAAGCGGTCGGCGACCATGCCGAAGGCGGGCGAGAAGAAGGTGGGGCCGAGCGGCGTCCGCACCTCGCCGCCCGCGCTCAGCGCGGCGAAACGGCGTTCCGCGTCCGCCGGGGTCGGGACGGTCAGCGACAGCGCCACGCCCTCGAAGCGCGCGGCCTTGGCGCAATACCCGTCGGACATCATCACCACGCTGTCGCCGATCCTGAGGCAGGCGTGCATGACGTTCGCCTCCGCGCCGGCGGGGATCGCGCCGGGCGGCAAAGGCTCCGGGCTGTCGGAGAAACGCATCAGCGCCACCCGCTCGGCGCCCAGCGCCTCCTCGTAGCAGGTCATCGCCTCCTCGCAGCGGCCTTCGTAGAACAGGTAAGGCTGGATGTGCATCGCGCGTCCTCCCGAGACGTGGGCTCCGATGCCGCTAGGACGATTGGCCGCCGCCGCCGCCGACAGAGCGCGCGGGAATTTTCCGCGCCTGGCCCGCGCCGCCCACGGACAGGCGGCGGCGGCCGACGCTCAGTCCGCGCGGGGGATGAGGCTGCTGATCAGCCGCCAGACCTCCTGGTGCTCGGGTCCGTCCCGGCCCAACGTCAGAAACACCCCGAGCCCGACGTCCCTCACGCTGCCGCCGGAGGCCTTGTTCGCGAGATGGCGGACAAAGACTTCGCCGCTGTCGTTGTCGCGGACGAGATGCCAGCTGTCGCCGGTCGAGCTTTCGTACAACTGCCTGGTGTCCAAGCTCATGCGGCTCTCCTGTGCTGGGCGCGAGCATACAGGACCCGCAGCCGCCGGCGCGGACGTTCCGAGGAGAACGAACGCGAATGCGCAGACCGCGCCGCACGCGGGCGCCGACCACGTCGTTGATATCGTCGGATTGGGAGAAGAGTGGCTGGGGGACCTGGATTCGAACCAGGACTGACCGAGTCAGAGTCGGTAGTTCTACCGTTAAACTATCCCCCACCGTGCGGTCCGTCGCCGAGGCGCGGGCGCTGCGAGGCCCCTGGTAGGAGGGCGTCGCCGTGGTGCGCCCCCTTTAGCGGGTTCGGGCGGGGCGGGCAAGGGCTTCGGCGCGGGAAAGGACGTCGAACTGCGCGTCGTTCCGTTGGGCGAAACGAAAAGCCCCGGCGGGCGAACGCGCCGGCCGGGGCTTCGGGGGCGAAACGCCGTCGGCGCCGGCTCAGGGCGCGCCGATCACCATGTGCGTGAAGGGCGGGAGATAGGCCTGGGCCATGACCAGCAGACCCATCAGGCTCGCCAGCGCCAGCGAGTGCAGGAACACGTAGCGCAGGATGTCGCCCTCGTGGCCGTACCAGCGCGTCGCGGTCGAGGCGACGACGATCGACTGGGCGTCGATCATCTTGCCCATCACGCCGCCCGAGGAGTTCGCGGCCGCCATCAGCGTCGGCGACAGGCCGAGCTGCTCCGCCGAGATCTTCTGCAAAGATCCGAACAGCACGTTGGAGGAGGTGTCGGAGCCGGTCAGCGCCACGCCGAGCCAGCCCAGGAAGGTGCCGAAGAACGGGTAGAGCCAGCCGGTCTGCGCGAAGGCGAGGCCGAGCGTGGCGTCGACGCCGGAGTAGCGGGTGACGAAGCCGAGCGAGAGCATCGCCGCGATGGTCAGCAGCGAGAACCGCACCAGCACCAGCGTCTTCCAGTAGGTCTTCAGCATCGCGAGCGGCGAGAAGCCCATCACGAAGCCGGCGATGATCGACGACAGGAAGATGCCGCTGCCGGTCGCCGACAGCCAGTTCAGGCTATAGACGGCGGCTTCGGGCTTCGGCGCCGGCACCACCGGCGGCACGCGCTGGATCAGTTGGTCGACGTGGGCGACGGGGAACTTCAGGATCGAGATCCCGTCGAGGAACGCCTTCACCTGCGGGATGCCCCAGCAGAACACGACCACGGACAGAATCAGCCAGGGGATCCAGGCCTTGATGACGTCGCCGCGCGGGTGCGTGGGCGCCACATGAGCGCCCCCGGCGCCGCCGGCGCGGCCGACGGGACCGTTCGCGCCGGCGAGCGCGGGCGCCGCGCCGTCGGCCGAGGTCCAGATCTGCCGCGGCTTCCAGACCCGGAGGAACAGGGTGAGCGCGAGGATCGAGGCGATCGCCGCCACGACGTCCACGAGCCAAGGGCCATGATAGTTCGAGACGAGGTACTGCGGGACGGCGAAGGTCACGCCCGCGATCAGGATCGCCGGCCAGATCTGCGCCATGCCGCGGAACCCCGCGAAGGCGGCGATCAGCCAGAACGGCACGATCACGGAGAAGAACGGCAACTGCCGCCCGATCATCGCCGAGAGGTCGAGCAGCGGCAGTCCGGTGACGGCGGCGAGGGCGATCACCGGCGTGCCGAGCGCGCCGAAGGCCACCGGCGCGGTGTTCGCGATCAGCGACAGGCCCGAGGCGGCGAGCGGCGAGAAGCCGAGGCCGATCAGGATCGCGCCGGTCACCGCGACGGGGGTGCCGAAGCCCGCTGCGCCCTCGAAGAAGGCGCCGAAGGAGAAGGCGATCAGCAGGAGCTGCAATCGGCGGTCATCCGTGATGCCCGCGATCGAGTCCTGCAGGATCTTGAAATAGCCTTTCTCGTTCGTGAGTTGGTAGAGAAAGATGATGTTGAGGATGATCCAGCCGATCGGCAGCAGGCCGTAGGCGGCGCCGTAGAGCGCGGTCATGCCCGCCTTGTCGGCCGGCATGCCGTGCGCGAACACCGCGATCAGCAGCGCGGCGGCGAGGCCGGCGATCGCCGCGGTGTGGGCCTTCATATGGAAGACGCCGATGCCGGCCAGCAGCACGACGATCGGAATGGCGGCGACGATCGTCGAGATGACCGCGTTGCCGAACGGGTCGTAGACTTGAGACCACATAAGCGATGGCTCCCCCTAGGTTCGCGGCCGGTCGCGTCCCGCTGGCCGTCGTTCTTCACATTTGCGTGGAGAGGGTACCCGAGTCTGCTGGGCGGCTGATCAGGAACGCTCGCGAAGCGACCTAGACTTTCGGAGGATCGGCGCGCGCCGACGGCGGTCGCGGCGCTCGCCTTGCGGGGCGGCGATCGACTGCTATGCTTGGGATCAACGAGGGTGCTCAACAGCGGCCACGACTCGCCCGGGGCGTCGCTCCGGGCTGGAGGCGGCCCGAAGGACGGATTTGGTGGCCGAGCAGGTCGCGTCGCTCGGCGGCGCAGAACGAACGACCGGGCGGCCGGCGGCGATCGACGGCGCCGTCAGGCCCCCGACTCCGGTCTACGCCGCGCTCGATCTCGGCACGAACAACTGCCGCCTGCTGGTGGCCCGCCCCGATCGCGACGGCGGGTTTCGCGTGGTCGACAGCTTCTCGCGCATTGTCCGCCTGGGGGAGGGGCTCGCCCACACCGGCCGGCTCTGCGACGACGCGATCACCCGCGCCGTCTCCGCCCTCGGCGTCTGCCGGGACAAGATGGCGTCCCGCGGGGTTTCCCGCGCCCGTCTGATCACGACAGAGGCCTGCCGCCAGGCGGACAATGGCGAGACCTTCCTCAAGCGGGTCCACGACGAGACCGGGCTCGATCTCGAGATCATCGACCGGGCGACCGAGGCGCGCCTCGCGGCCGCCGGCTGCGCCTCGCTCGCCGACCCCGCCGCCGGCGGCGTCATCCTGTTCGACATCGGCGGCGGCTCGTCCGAGGTCGTCTGGCTCGAGCGCAAGCGCGGCGGCGGGCCGGGAGCGCTGACGATGCGGGCCTGGGTGTCGCTGCCGGTCGGCGTCGTCACGCTGGCCGAGCGCTACGGCGGCGTGAAGGTCACGACCGAGGTGTTCGAAAATATGGTGGGCGAGGTCGGACGCCTGCTCGAGGCCTTCCCCGAGCGCGAGACGCTGGCGGCCTCGCTCAGCGACGTGCACCTGCTCGGCACCTCCGGCACCGTCACCACCATCGCCGGCGTGCATCTCGGCCTGCCGCGCTACGAGCGCAGGCTGGTCGACGGGCAGTGGATGGCGTCGACCGACGTCACCCGCGTGGTCGAATCGCTGCGCGAGATGTCCTACGACCAGCGCTGCCAGAACCCCTGCATCGGACCGGACCGCGCGGACCTCGTGCTCGCGGGCTGCGCGGTGCTGGAAGGCATCCGGCGCGCCTTCCCCGTGGCGCGGCTGCGCGTCGCCGACCGGGGCTTGAGAGAAGGAATACTCGTGGAACTGATGCGCGAAGACGGCGTCTGGCGTCGTCGCGGCTCCCGCCGGCGGGGACGCCGCGGATGAGCGTGGCGGGCAAGGGCGGCGGCAAGGGCGGCGGCAAGGGCGGCAAGAGCGGTTCGGGCAAAAGCGGAAGCGGCGCCAAGGGCGGGGCCGGCAAGGCGGGTCCCGGCGCCGGGGGCGGCGGCGCCCGCAGCATGGGAGTCCGCGTCCACACCGCGCGCAAGCGCAGCCACGCCTCCACCCTGTGGCTCGACCGGCAGCTGAACGACCCCTACGTGCAGGCGGCGAAGCGCGACGGCTACCGCTCGCGCGCGGCCTTCAAGCTGCTCGAGATCGACGACCGCCACCGCCTGCTGAAGCCGGGGCAGAAGATCGTCGACCTCGGCGCGGCTCCGGGCGGCTGGAGCCAGATCGCCGCGACCCGGATCGGCGCGGCCGAAGGCAAGGGCAAGATCGTCGCCATCGACCTGCTCGAGATGGAGCCGGTCGCGGGCGTCGACTTCATGGTGCTGGATTTTCTCGACGACGCCGCCCCGGAGAGGCTGAAGGAGCGACTGGGCGGCAAGGCCGACGTGGTGCTGTCCGACATGGCCGCGAACACCGTCGGCCACCAGCGCACCGACCACCTGCGGATCATCGGCCTCGTCGAGGCGGCAGCCGCCTTCGCGAGCGAGATCCTGGCGCCCGGCGGCGCCTTTCTCGCCAAGGTGTTCCAGGGCGGCACCGAGGGTGAGCTGCTGGCCGCTCTGAAGCGCGACTTCACCAAGGTGCAGCACGTGAAGCCGCCGGCGAGCCGCAAGGACTCTTCGGAGCTCTACGTCATGGCCACCGGTTTTCGCGGCCGAAGCCAGGCGGAGACGTCTCCGGCGGAGGACTGAACGGCCCTCCGCCGCCGAGGCCTTCCTTGCCGCTTACTTCACCGCCGCGCAGGCGATCCGGCCGCCCGCGCCGCCGATCGGCTGGGACATGTGGTCGTCCTTCTCGGCGTGGATGATGAAGGCGCTGCCGTCGGCGTCCTTCAGCTCGTCGAGCTTGATCAGACCGGTGTAGAGCGCGGCCTGGGCGGAGCCGTCCGACAGCACGATCAGGTTCGGCAGGTCGCCGGGCTCAGGGCCGTTCGGGTTGAGCAGGCCGTGCTTGCCCTCGGCGTGGCCGGCGTGGGAGCCGGACTTCTTGTACTCGCCGACGTCGGAGCAATCGGCGGTGGCGTGGAAGTGCATGCCGTGCTTTCCCGCGGTGAGGCTGCCGGCGGCGATCTCGATGTCCATCAGCACGCCCTTGGGCGCGGCGGTCAGGCTGAGGTCGCCGATCTTCTTGCCGTCCTTGCCCTGGATCTCGTAGGTCTCGGCCTTCGGCGCCTCGGCCTTGGGCGTCTCTGGCGTCTGCGCGAGCGCGGCGAGCGGCGCGACGGCGAGCGCTCCGGCGAGCAGCATGGAGAGAGGACGGATCATCGGTGGCCTCCTGTCAGCGTAGAGCGTCATGGCGCCGAGGTCGGCGCCCGTCTCGCACGGCCAATCCCCCGGGCCCCGCATTGGTTCCGTCCCGAGCCGGGGTCGGCGTTCCCAGAGGCGTGAGCCGGTGACGGCGTCCGGCCTGCCGCGGCGCGCGGCGACGCTCGGCGCCGCGTTCGATTGCGCGGGCGAGGGCATCCACACCGGCGTCCGCTCCGAGGTGCGCGTCACGCCGGCCGTGGCCGGGCGGGGGATCGTCTTCCGCCGCGCCGTGGGATCGGGCGTCGCGGAGGTTCCCGCGCTCTGGACGCACCGGCGCTCCCGGCCGCTGTGCACCGCGCTGCAGGTGGGCGAGGGGCCCCTGGTCCGCACCGTGGAGCATCTGCTCGCGGCGCTGACCGCGATGCGGATCGACGACGCGGTCGTCGAGATCGTCGGCGAGGAGCTGCCGATCTTCGACGGCAGCGCGGCGCCGTGGTGCGCGATGATCCGCACGGCTGGCCGCGTCGAGCACGACGCGCCCCGGCGCTATCTGCGGGTGCTGAAGCCGGTCGAACACGTCAACGGCATGCGGCGGCTCACGATCGAACCGGCCGACGCCCATCTCCTGTCCGTCCATATCGAGCTCAACCACTTCGGCCCGCTGGACTGGTCCGGGCCGGTGACGCCGGAGACCTTCGAGCGCGAGCTTGCGCCGTCCCGCAGCTTCGGCCGGGTCACCTGGACGATCCCGGGGAAGATCCGCGGGCTGTGGCCGTTCGGCGAGCCGCTGCTGCGCGGCGCCACGACGAAGAACACCGCGGCGCTCTGGAAGAACACCGCGATCGGCGGACTGCGCATGCCGGACGAACCGGTGCGCCACCGCGCGCTCGATCTCGTCGGCGACCTCGCGCTCGCGGGCCTCCCCCTGCTCGGGCGCGTGACGGCAGCCCACCCCGGCCACGAGCACAACTACGCGCTGCTGGCGGCGCTGATGCGCGACCCGACGGCCTGGGACGTGGCGACGCTGGACGCGGACGGGCCGCCGCGCGCGGCGGCCTGAGCCTTCAGCCGCGGTCGCGCGCCGCGGAGACGGGATCGGGCGCGGGCGGGCGGTGGCCGGAGACCTCGTCGCCGGCGTCGCGCGACAGCCTGGCGAAGACGAGCGCCGCCGTCGCCGAGACGAGGCCGATCAGCAGGAACGCCGCGGGGAAGTCGGCCGCCGCGAGCTCGTGGCCGCCCCGCCACGCCATCGCGCCTTCGAGCGCCATGGCGCCGGAGGTCACGCCGAAGGACAGCGACACCTGCTGCGCGACGCTGGTCAGGCTGGTGGCCCGGCTCATGCGCGCCTGGTCGATGTCGGCGTAGCCCAGCGCGTTGACGCCGGTGAACTCCAGCGACCGGAAGAAGCCGCCGACCAGCAGCGCGGCGAGCATCACCAGCGTCGGCGTCGTCGGCGTGAACAGCGCGGGCGCCGTCATGAAGGTCGCGGCGATGAGCGCGTTCGCGGTCAGCGTCGCCCGGAAGCCGAAGCGCTGCAGGATCGGCTTCGCCGCGAACTTCATGAACAGCGCGCCGAGCGCCGAGGCGAAGGTCAGGAGCCCGGATTCGAACGCGGTGAGGCCGAAGCCGATCTGCAGCATCAGCGGCAGCAGGAAGGGCGCCGCGCCGATGCCGATGCGGAACAGCGAGCCCCCGAGGATCGCGATCCGGAACGTGGGGATGCGGAACAGTTCGAGGTCGAGGATCGGGTGCTCGGTCCGCCGGGCGTGGAACACGTAGGCCGTCAGCGAGGCGCAGCCGGCGAGGAAGATCGCGATCACCAGCGGCTTCGGCAGCACGTCGAGGCCGAGCGTGGTCGAGCCGGTCACGAAGGCGGCGAGCCCGAAGCCCGACAGCACGAAGCCTGGCGCGTCGAACGGCGTGCGCTCCTCGGCCTTCACGTCGGGGATGTAGAGCGTGGCGAGCACCAGGCCGATCGCGGCGATCGGCAGGTTGATCCAGAAGATCCAGCGCCATGAGAAATAGGTGGTGATGAAGCCGCCGACGGGCGGGCCGACGACCGGGCCGATCAGCGCGGGGATGGTCAGCCAGGCGAGCGAGCCGACGAGTTCGGACTTCGGAACGGTGCGCAGGATCACCAGCCGCCCCACCGGCACCATCATCGCGCCGCCGAGCCCCTGCACGATCCGCGAGCCCACGATCTCGGCCATCGAACTCGAGAGCCCCGCCAGCGCCGAGCCGAGCGCGAACACCGCGATGGCGGTCCGGAACACGAGCCGCGCGCCGAGCCGGTCCGCGAGCCAGCCCGAGACCGGGATGAACACTGCGAGGCTCAGCAGGTAGGAGGTGAGGGCGAGCTTCAGGTCGATGGGGCTTTCGTTCAGTTCGCGCGCGATCACGGGCAGCGCGGTCGCGAGCACCGTCGAGTCGAGGTTCTCCATGAACAGCGCGCAGGCCACGATCAGGGGCACGAGGATGCGGCTGGGAATGGCGGCGGGGGCGCGGGGCTGCATGACATCGCTCTGGACGCGGCCGCAGGACGGCGGCCGCGCGCCCTTGAAGCGCGAAGCGATCAAACGTTCAACCCGTCCGCGCGTCGGGTCTGCCGCGCGCGCCCCTCGCCCCGCGACGCTCCGCCCTGCGCCGCCGTCATTTGCGCGCGGCATGCGTCGTGCTAAACGTCCGCGCCACTTCCCCCAACCCGCGTCCTCATGGACGCGACGCAGCGGGGCCGGGCGCCGACGGACGGCTCCCGGGCGCTTCGGCGCACACGAGGAGGTTTGGCATGGCGCGCATCGAAGACGTACTCGCCCGTGAGGCGCTCACCTTCGACGACGTGCTGTTGCGGCCGGGCCTCTCCGAGGTCATGCCCGGCGAGGTCGACCTCCGCTCGCGCGTCACCAAGACCATCAGCCTCAATATCCCGATCATGTCGTCCGCCATGGACACGGTGACCGAGGCGCGGCTCGCGATCGCCATGGCCCAGGCCGGCGGCATCGGCGTGATCCACCGCAACCTCGAGCCCGAGGAGCAGGCGGCGCACGTCCGCCAGGTGAAGAAGTTCGAGAGCGGCATGGTCGTGAACCCGGTCACGATCGCCCCGACCGCGACCCTCGCCGACGCGTTCGAGCTGATGGCCCGCAACGGCATCTCCGGCATCCCGGTCGTCGAAGGCTCCGGCCGCTCCGGCAAGCTCGTCGGCATCCTGACGAACCGCGACGTGCGCTTCGCCACCAACATGCGCCAGCCGATCTCCGAGCTGATGACGAAGGAGAACCTCGTCACGGTGCGCGACGGCGTCAGCCAGGACGAGGCCAAGCGGCTGCTGCACCACCACCGCATCGAGAAGCTGCTGGTCGTCGACGACGCCTACCACTGCGTCGGACTGATCACGGTGAAGGACATCGAGAAGGCGGTCGCGAACCCCAACTCCAACAAGGACGAGCACGGGCGCCTGCGCGTGGCCGCGGCGACCACCGTCGGCGACAAGGGCTTCGCCCGGTCCGAGGCGCTGATCGACGCCGGCGTCGACCTCGTCGTGGTCGACACCGCCCACGGCCATTCCCAGCACGTTCTGAACGCGGTCGCCCGCATCAAGCGCCTGTCGAACCATGTCCAGGTGGTCGCGGGCAACGTCGCGACCGGCGAGGCCACCAAGGCGCTGATCGACGCCGGCGCGGACGCGATCAAGGTCGGCATCGGGCCGGGCTCGATCTGCACCACGCGCATCGTCGCCGGCGTCGGCGTGCCGCAGCTCACCGCGATCATGGAGTCGGTCGAGGCGGCCAAGGCGCAGGATATTCCGGTGATCGCCGACGGCGGCATCAAGTACTCGGGCGATCTCGCCAAGGCGATCGCCGCCGGCGCCGACGTCGCCATGGTCGGCTCGCTGCTGGCCGGCACCGACGAGGCCCCTGGTGAGGTGTTCCTCTGGCAGGGCCGCTCCTACAAGTCCTACCGCGGCATGGGCTCGGTCGGCGCGATGGCGCAGGGCTCGGCCGACCGCTACTTCCAGGCCGAGGTGAACGACCGCCTGAAGCTGGTGCCGGAGGGCATCGAGGGTCAGGTGCCGTACAAGGGCCCGGTCGGGGCCGTGCTTCATCAGCTCGCCGGCGGCCTGCGCGCCGCCATGGGCTACGTCGGCGCCGCCACCATTTCGGACCTGCACGAAAAGGCGCAGTTCGTCCGCATCTCCGGCGCCTCGCTCCGCGAGAGCCACGTCCACGACGTGACCATCACCCGCGAAAGCCCGAACTACCCGAGCATGGTGTAGTCTCAGGTCGTTCGAAGCGGGCCGGAGACGTGGCGATGGCTGACATCACGATCACGAACGTCGATGACGCGGCCGTTCAGAAGATGCTGGAGCACGCGGCGCGGACGGGTCGGACCCTTGATGCGGTCGCGCGGGATGTTCTGCTGAAGGCGTTGCACGCTGCGCCTTCCGAACGTCTGGCGGCCGCCGATCGCGTGCGGGCGATGACGCCCTCGACGCTTCTCACCGACGCCACCGAGATGGTGCGCGAGGATCGCGACAGGGGATGAGCCTCGTCGTCGACGCGAGCGTCGTGGTCAAATGGTATGTCGACGAGGTCCGAAGCGCAGAGGCGAGGCGTCTTCTGGCCGGCGACGATCTGCTAGCCGCCCCCGCGCATGTCGAAGCCGAGGTTGGTCAGGTGCTTCGCCGACGCGTCCAGTCGCGCGAGATATCCATCGCGCAGGCGCTCGCCGCCGTGGAGCTTCTGCAAGACACTCTCGTCCTCATCCCGATTTCCGGGCTGATGCCCGCAGCGATTGAGATGGCCTGCGGAGCCTGCGTTTCCGTCTATGACTCGCTCTATGTCGCAGCCGCGCTGGCGTGGGGCGCGCCGCTTGCGACCGACGACGGTAAGCTGATCGCTTCGATCGAGCGATCGCCGTTCGCGGGCCGTGTCGCCTTTCATCCGCTCAACGCCTTCGGGTGACGCATCCATGACCATTCAGGCCATCCTGGCTCCCCTGTTCGCGCAGGTGCTCCTTACCTTCGGGCTGCTGTTCTGGATGGGGCACGTGCGCTTCAAGGCCGCGCGCGCGGGGCTGGTCACGCCCACCAAAGGCTCCCCGCGCACCTTCGGCTGGCCGGAGAAGGCGCAGAAGGTCGCCGACAGCTACCACAACCAGCTCGAGCTGCCGGTCTTCTTCTACGTCCTGGTGATCCTCGCCCTGATCACGAAGGAAGCCGACCTTCTGTTCGTCGCCATGTCCTGGATATTCGTCGCCTCGCGCTATGCGCACGCTTTCGTCCACACCGGCGGCAATCGCATCAAGACGCGCTTTCGTTGCTACCTCGTCGGCGCGCTCGTCCTGCTCGCCATGTGGGCGATCTTCGCCCTCCGCATTCTGGCTTCCTGACCATGACCCCCGCCGCCCACGCCGCCGCCGCGATCGAAGTCCTCGCCGACATCGAGACGCGCCATCGCCCCGTCGCCTCCGCGCTGAAGGACTGGGGCTCGGCCCACCGCTTCGCGGGCTCCGGCGACCGGGCGCGCATCGCGAGCCTCGTCTACGACGCGCTGCGCCGCCGCTCGTCGCTCGCCTGGCGCATGGGCGCGGAGACGCCGCGGGCGCTGATCCTCGGCGCGCTCGCCTTCGTGCGTCAGACGCCCGTCGACGACCTCGCCGCGGCCTTCGCGGCGAGCCCCCACGCGCCGGAGCCGCCGACCGACGCCGAGCGCGCCGCGATCGCCGCCGCGACGCTCGACGGCGCGCCGGCCCATGTGCGCGGCGACTATCCCGAGTGGCTCGACGCCGGCTTCGCCCGCACCTTCGGCGACGAGCGGGCGGAGGAGGGGGCCGCTCTTGCCGAACGCGCCCCGCTCGACCTCCGCGTCAACGCCATCAAGGGCGACCGGCCCAAGGCCGAGCGCGCGCTCGCGCACTGGAAGGCCGCGCCTACGCCGCTGTCGCCCTTCGGCCTGCGCGTGCCGCTGACCGACGACGGTCGCGGCCCCCCGGTGCAGTCGGAGCCCGCGCATCTGAAGGGCCTCGTGGAGGTTCAGGACGAGGGCTCGCAGCTCGCGGCGCTGGTCGCGGGCGCGGCGCCGGGGATGCAGGTGGTCGATTTCTGCGCCGGCGCCGGCGGCAAGACGCTCGCGCTCGCCGCGACGATGGACAACCGCGGCCAGATCTACGCCCACGACAACGACGTTAGGCGCCTCAGCCCGTTGCACGACCGGGCGGAACGGGCGGGCGTGCGCAACATGCAGGTGCGCGCTCCGCGCGGTGAGGCCGACGTGCTGGCCGACCTCGTCGGCCGCGCCGACCTCGTGCTGATCGACGCGCCCTGCACCGGCGCCGGCACCTGGCGCCGCAATCCCGACGCCAAGTGGCGGCTGAAGCCCGCGGCGCTCGAGGCGCGAATCGCCGAACAGGACGCCGTGCTCGCCGCCGCCGCGCCGCTGGTGAAGCCGGGCGGTCGCCTCGTCTACGTCACCTGCTCGGTGCTTGCGGAAGAAAACGAGGACCGGCTCGCGGCCTTTCGGGCGCAGTTTCCGGCGTTCCGTCCGGTCCCCGCCGTCGAGGCCGCCGTCTCCGCCGGCCTGCCGGCGCTCGGCGCGTTTGCGACCAGCGGCGGCGACGCGCTGCTGCTCGGACCGCGGCGCTCCGGCACCGACGGCTTTTTCGTCGCCGTGCTGACGCGGGGTTGACCGGTTTACGCGTCGATCCATCTCCGCTAGACGACGCCGGCTTCGCCGGCGGTCGGCAGGGGCAGGTGGAGACCATGCGGACTATGAGCAACGTGCTGAAGATCTTCGCCCTGCTGATCCTTGCGGCGGGCGGGTATTTCGCGTGGTACGCCGCCTACGCGCCGAACCCCAACGACCAGATCGGCGTCGCCATCACGCGCTGGATGCCGGCTCCGATCCGCGAGTGGGGCTGCGGCAAGCTCAATGAGCGGTTCCCGAACCAGGCGCCGACCGAGTGCAGCCCGGCGGCGCAAAGCACGTCGATCTGACGAGCTGCGCGTAATTTTCGCGGGCGTCATGCCGCCTGCGCCGTTGCCGCCGTTGAGGCGGCGATGTAGGCAAGCGCATGATCGCAGACCCCTCCCACGACCGCATCCTCATCATCGACTTCGGGTCGCAGGTGACGCAGCTCATCGCGCGCCGCGTGCGCGAGACCGGCGTCTATTGCGAGATCGTCCCGTTCAACACCGCCGCCGAGGTCTTTCCGACCTTCGGCGCCAAGGGCGTCATCCTCTCCGGCGGCCCGGCGTCGGTCGCGGACATGGGCACGCCGCGCGCGCCGCAGGCGGTGTTCGAGAGCGGGCTGCCGGTGCTCGGCATCTGCTACGGGCAGATGACCATGGCCGAGCAGCTCGGCGGCGTCGTCGAGAGCGGGCACCATCGTGAGTTCGGCCGCGCCGATCTCAACGTCGTCGCGCCGTCCAAGCTCTTCACCGGCGTCTGGGAGGCCCAGAGCCGCAACCAGGTGTGGATGAGCCACGGCGACCGCATCACGCAGATGCCGCAGGGCTTCCGGATCGTGGGCGTGTCCGAGAACGCGCCGTTCGCGGCGATCGCGGACGAGTCCCGGCACTACTACGGCCTGATGTTCCATCCCGAGGTGGTCCACACCCCCGAGGGCGGCAAGCTGCTCGCGAACTTCGTGCGCGACATCTGCGGCTGCGTCGGCGACTGGTCGATGGCGGCCTATCGCGAGGAGGCGATCGCCAAGATCCGCGAGCAGGTCGGCGAGGGCCGCGTGATCTGCGGCCTCTCCGGCGGCGTCGACTCGGCGGTCGCGGCCGTCCTGATCCACGAGGCGATCGGCGACCAGCTCACCTGCGTGTTCGTCGACCACGGCCTGATGCGGAAGGCCGAGGCGGAGGAGGTCGTGAACCTGTTCCGCGGGCACTACAACATCCCGCTCGTGCATGTGGACGCAGGCGACACCTTCCTGTCGGCGCTCGAGGGCGAGCACGATCCCGAGACCAAGCGCAAGACCATCGGCCGGCTGTTCGTCGAGGTGTTCGAGGCGGAGGCCAAGAAGATCGGCGGCGCCGAGTTCCTGGCCCAGGGCACGCTCTACCCCGACGTCATCGAGAGCGTCTCGTTCTCCGGCGGCCCCTCTGTCACGATCAAGTCGCACCACAACGTGGGCGGGCTGCCCGAGCGCATGAACATGCAGCTCGTGGAGCCGCTGCGTGAGCTGTTCAAGGACGAGGTCCGCTCGCTCGGCCGCGAGCTCGGCCTCCCCGACGCCTTCGTCGGCCGCCACCCGTTCCCGGGTCCGGGCCTCGCCATCCGCTGCCCCGGCGACATCACCCGCGAGAAGCTCGACATCCTGCGCGAGGCGGACGCGATCTATCTCGACGAGATCCGCAAGGCCGGGCTCTACGACAAGATCTGGCAGGCCTTCGCCGTGCTGCTGCCGGTGAAGACCGTCGGCGTGATGGGCGACGGCCGCACCTACGAATACGTGCTGGCGCTGCGGGCTGTGACCTCCGTCGACGGCATGACGGCGGATTTCTACCCCTACGACATGAACTTCCTCGGCCGCGCCGCGACCCGGATCATCAACGAGGTCCGCGGCGTCAACCGCGTCGTCTACGACGTCACGTCGAAGCCGCCGGGGACGATCGAGTGGGAATGACGCCGACGGCGGAGCGCCCAAGCGTTTCAGGCGTCTTCCGGAACCATCCCGCCGTCGCGTGCGTTCACGCAGTGGTGAGGGGTTAGAAGGGCCGAGCGTTCCAGCGGCGGCCCCGCTCAGGGAGGCGCCCGCTATGCTTTGGACAATCATCGCCGTTCTCGTCGTTCTCTGGATCCTCGGCTTCGGCGTGTTCCACGTCGCGGGTGGGCTGATCCATCTTCTGCTCGTGGTCGCAGCCGTCGTTCTGGTGCTGCAGCTGATCAACGGGCGCCGCACGATCTGACGGGCGGTCGCCGGGCCGTCCTCTTGATGGGGGAAGGCTATGGCGACGGCGGTCACGATCTACGGCATCAAGGCCTGTGACACGATGAAGAAGGCGCGCGCTTGGCTGGAGGCCGAGGGCGCGCCTTTTCAGTTTCACGACTACAAGACCGCCGGCGCGCCCCGCGCGAAGCTCGAAGCCTGGGCCGCCGAGGTCGGCTGGGAGACGCTGCTCAACCGGGCCGGCACGACGTTCCGCGGGCTGCCGGACGCGGACAAGCAGGGGCTGGACGAGACCAAGGCCCTCGCGTTGATGGAGGCGAAGCCCTCGCTCATCAAGCGCCCGGTGCTCGAGGGCGCGGGCAAGCTGCTGGTCGGCTTCAAGCCGGAGACCTACGCCGCGGCGTTCAGGCGCTGACGGGCGGCTCCGACACGTCGACCCACTCCGCGCCGACGATCTCCGCCATGCGCTCCGGCGCGATGGCGAGCGAGCTCCGCGGCGAACCCGCGGCGGGGATCACCGTATCATAGACCTTCAGCGAGACGTCGCAGTAGACCGGCAGCGGCGTGGCGAGCCCGAACGGGCAGACGCCCCCGACGGGATGGCCCGTCAGCGCCGCGACCTCCTCGAGGCCCAACATCCGCGGCTTCCCGCCGAACGCCGCCTTGGCCTTCCTGTTGTCGAGCCGGACGTCGCCGCGCGTCACGACCAGCAGCACGCGCTCGCCGACCCGCAGCGACAGCGTCTTCGCGATCTGTCCCGGCGCGCAGCCGTGCGCGGCCGCCGCCTCCGGCACGGTCGCCGTGCTGACGTCGTGCTCGACGACCGCGATGTCGGGCGCATGTTCGGCGATGAACGCGCGGACGCTGTCGAGGCTCACGGGGGACGCTCCGGACGACGGGGGAGGGGCGACCCTAGCCGATCCCGCGCCCCGCGCCACCCGTCAGCGGACGATGACCACCCTTGCGTTTCCGAGTCCCCGGGCGCGCACCAGCGCGTAGAAAATCGCCGCGTTCTTCGGATGCAGGCGGACGCAGCCGTGGCTTGCGGGCCGTCCGAGCGAGCGCACGTAGCCGGTCGCGTGGATGGCGTAGCCGCCATAGAAGAACACCGAGTGCGGCATCGGGGACATGTCGTACTTGCGCGAGTACCACATCCGCTCGGTCCGGATCGGCCGCCAGCTTCCGGTCGGGGTGACGAAGCCACGGCGGGCGGTCGAGACCGGCCAGGAATAGGCGAGGGTCCCGTCGACGGTCACGTCCACGCGCTGCTGCGAGAGGCTGACCCTGGCGACCACGGAGGCCTGCGCCGGCGCGCACATGAGAGCGGCCGCGACGGCGACCGCGGCGAACAACGTCCTGACCATGACAGCACACCCCAAAAATGCGCCGCAACCTGCGGTTTTCAGACTGTGGCGTAAATGAGGCGGCCTGTCGAATCGGGTTGGTGGCGTGGGAGGGGCGCCGCCGCTAGGTTCGACCCGTTCCAAACAGGTGGGCGGCGATGGCGATTCTGGTGCTCGGGCTGGCGCTCTTTCTCGGAACGCACCTCTTCACGCGGGCGCGGGGGCCGCGTGCGGCGCTCGTCGCCCGGTTCGGCGAGACCGGATACAAGGGCCTCTACTCGCTGGCGGCCGCCGTGGGGCTCGCGGCGATCATCTACGGCTACGGCCATGCGCCCAACGTCGCGCTCTGGACCCCGCCGGGCTGGACGCGTCACATCCCGATCACGCTGATGTGGCCGGCGTTCGTTCTGCTGGTCGCGGCCTATCTGCCGGGCAAGATCCGGGCGCGGGCCAGGCACCCCATGCTCGCGGCGGTCAAGCTCTGGGCCTTCTCGCATCTCTGCGCCAACGGCGATCTCGCCAGCGTCCTGCTGTTCGGGAGCTTTCTCGCCTATGGCGTGATCGCCCGCATCCTGCTGAAGCGCTACGAGCGCGCCCATGGCGCCCCGGCGCGGGCGGGGTCGTGGCAGAACGACGTGGTGGCGCTCGCGCTCGGCACGGCGCTTTACGCGCTGTTCGGGGCGTTTCTCCACGCCATCCTGATCGGCGTCCCCGCGTTCAACCTGTAAGGCGTCCCCGCGCAAAGCGTTTGCCGCCGCGAGGACGCGCCGCTATGGTGCGCGCCGCGCCGGGGGCGGCTTCGCCCCGCGGCTGCGCGTGCGTTCCCCCGTCAGGATTGCGTAAGGCCAGATGACCGACATTTTCCATGAGGTCCAGGACGACCTCCGCCGCGAGCGCATGAAGGCGCTGTGGGATCGGTTCGGATGGCTGATCGTCTCCGTCGCGGTGCTGATCGTCCTCGGGGTCGGCGGGTGGCGCGGCTACGAATATTACCAGGGCCAGCAGGCCCAGGCCGCCGGAGACCGCTATCAGGCGGCGAGCCGGCTGGCGGCCGAGGGCAAGACCGACGAGGCGCGCGCCGCCTTCGCGAGCCTCGCGGCCGATGGCCCCAAGGGATACCAGGCGCTCGGCCGGCTGCGTGAGGCCGACGTCGCGACGTCCAAGGATCCGGCTGGCGCCCTCAAGATCTATGAGAGCGTGGCGAACGACGGCGGGATCGATTCGCTGCTGCGCGACGCCGCCCGCGTGCGCGGCGCCTACATCGCCGTCGATCACGCCGCGGCCGCGGACGTGCGCCGGCTGGTGGAGCCGCTTGCGGTCGACGCCAGCCCGTGGCGCCATACCGCGCGGGAGCTCATCGGACTCGCGGCCTACAAGGCGAACGACGCCGCCGAGGCCCGCCGCCAGTTCGAGGCGATCGTGGCCGACGCCGAGGCGCCGGCCGGCGCGCGGCAGCGCGCCGACCTGATGCTCGCGGTGCTGCCGCCGGCCCCGCCGGCGCCCGCCGCCAAGTAAGTAAGTTCGTCGAGTGATGCTCCGGCCGGGGGACCACCGCCGGCCAGTTCAAGGGGGATGCCGCTTCGTGACCGACCGTTCGAAACTCGCTCTGCGCCTCGCCGTCGTGGCGGCCCTCGCCGGCTCCGCCGCCGGTTGCGACACGCTCTCCAACATGAACCCCTTCGGCGAGAAGAAGGCTCCGCTGGCGGGCGAGCGTCGCCCCGTCCCCAAGGTCGCGCCGAGCCCGCCGGACACCGTTCCGCAGCCGCTCTCGGCGTTGCCGCTGCCCCCCGTCGCCTCGCTCGCCTGACCGCCTGACGGCCGCCTCCAGGCCGCCGGCGCGGACCAGGCGCCGGATCTGGGGTCTCCACCCAAGAAGGCCGCCGTCACGTGACAGATGCCCCACTGCCCCTGCGTCCCCTGCCGGTCGTCGCCGTCGTCGGCCGGCCGAACGTCGGCAAGTCCACGCTGTTCAACCGGCTCGTCGGCAAGCGCCTCGCGCTCGTCGACGACCGGCCGGGGGTCACGCGCGACCGCCGCGAGGGCGAAGGCCGCCTCGGCGACCTGACGTTCCGCATCGTCGACACCGCGGGCCTCGAGAACGCCGCCGAGGGGTCGCTCGAGGCGCGCATGCGGGCGCAGACGGAAGCGGCGATCGCGGAAGCCGACATCATCCTGTTCATGGTGGACGCCCGCGCGGGCGTGACGGCGGACGACGAGCGCTTCGCCGACGTCGTGCGCCGCGCCATGCGTCCCGTCATCCTGCTCGCCAACAAGGCCGAAGGCCGGGCGGGCGTGGACGGCGCCTACGACTCCTACCGCCTTGGTCTCGGCGACCCGCTGCCGGTCTCGGCCGAACACGCGGAAGGCCTCGGCGACCTCTACGACGCGCTCGCGGCCCTCATGCCCGAGCCGGACGAAGAGGTCGACGAGGCGGAAGGCGAGGGCGCGCCGCTGCGCATCGCCATCGTCGGCCGCCCCAACGCCGGCAAGTCCACGCTGGTGAACCGCCTCGTCGGCTCCGAGCGCATGCTGACCGGCCCGGAGGCCGGCATCACCCGCGACTCCGTCTCGATCGACTGGGAATGGCGCGGCCGTCGCGTGCGGCTCGTCGACACCGCGGGCCTGCGCCGGAAGGCGCGGGTGATCGACAAGCTCGAGAAGCTCTCGGTCGCGGACGCGATCCGCTCGATCAAGTTCGCCGAGGTCGTCGTCGTGCTGCTCGACGCCACGATCCCGTTCGAGAAGCAGGACCTGTCGATCGCCGACCTGGTCACGCGCGAGGGGCGGGCGCTCGTCATCGGCCTGAACAAGTGGGACCTCGTCGAGAACCGCAACGAGCAGCTGAAGGCCCATGGCGAGTCGCTCGAGCGCCTGCTGCCGCAGGTGAAGGGCGTGCCGCTCGTGCCGCTCGCGGGCCAGACCGGCGAGGGCGTGGACCGGCTGATGACGGCGATCATCAAGACCCACGAGGTCTGGAACCGTCGCGTCTCGACCGCCGCGCTCAACCGCTGGCTCGAAGAGGTGCTCGAACGGCATCCGCCGCCCGCGGTCGCCGGCAAGCGCATCAAGCTGCGCTACGCCACCCAGCCCAAGGCGCGGCCGCCGTACTTCGTGATCTTCGGCACCCGCACGGAAGAGCTGCCGGACTCCTACGTCCGCTACCTCACCAATGGCCTGCGGGAAACCTTCGACCTGCCGGGCGTGCCCATCCGCGTCACGTTCCGCCAGCCGGACAATCCGTACGACAAGAAGTGAGCCGTCGGTGTCGAAGCGCACGCGTTCGGAACAGTTTCAGCGCGCGCTGCGGCCGATAACGGAGTTCGTCGAGCGGCGCCGCGTGGCGGCGCCGTCACGGGCCAGCGTCGATCGTCCGGGCCTTCGCGCCGCGGCGTTCGGCTTCTCCACCTACAACATCGGCGACGACATCCAGTCCTACGCCGCGCTCGCCCGCCTGCCGCGGCTCGACGCGCTGATCGCGCGCGACCGGATGGCGATCGAGGAGCTCGACGGTCCCCACCTCGCGATCTTCAACTCGTGGTTCAAGCAGGGGCAGGACTACCGCCTGCCGCATCGCTCCATCGAGCCGGAGCTGTTCGGGTTCGCCCTGGGCGCGGACAAGCTGCTCGCGAGCGAGTGGCGGGGGTGGCTCGCGGCGCGGGGACCGGTGGGCGCGCGGGACGTGGACAGCGTCGGGCTGCTGCGGTCCGCCGGCGTCGCGGCGGACTGGGCCGGCTGCCTCACCCTGTTCATCGGAAAGGGGCTCGCGCCGGTTCCGGCGTCGGAGCGGCGGGGCGTGATGATCGTCGACCTGCCGCAGGAGGCGATCGACGCCCATGTGCCCGCGGGGCTGCGCGACGGCGCAGAGATCATCAGCAACTTCCTTCCCGCCTTGACCCAACCCGATCCGTTGATGCGGTTCGCGACGCTGGCGCGTCTGCTCGAACGGCTGCGGACGGCGGAGCTCGTCATCACCCGCCGGCTGCACGTCGCGTTGCCGTGCGTCGGCTTCGGAACGCCGGTCGTGGCGCTGCCCCACAGCGGCATCAGCAACGCCCGCCGCCGGTTTTCCGGCTTCGACGGCTTCCTGCCGACGGTGTTTCTCGACGACGCGCCGGAGCTCGCGGCGTTCGACTGGTCAGCTCTTCGGCCGTCACGCATTCCAGCCTCGCTCGCGCAGTCCGAAGACGCCCTGGAGGACCGCCTCGCCGCCCGTTTCGGCGCGCGGGCGGCGGCTCTGGTCGCGCCGCTCTACGACGGCGCGCCGTTGACGCTCCGTAATCCCGGGCTCGGCGCCGAGCCCATGACGGTGACCTTGTCCATGCGCGGCCTGCGCCGCGACTGCCGTCCGACGTGGTGGTCCACCGAGAGGATCGAGCTGGACCTGTCGTGGTTCTCCGGCGTCGAACGCTTCATGCTCGACGTGTCCGTGACGGCGCGACGCACCCGCGCCACAGCGCGCGTCGGCGCGCTTCCGGACCTTCTCCTGCGCTGACCGCGCCGCGCCGTTCAGATCAGCCCGGCGTCGCGATAGAGCGCGGCGACGCGGTCGCGCTCCTTCCCGAGGAACGTGGCGTAGGCCTCGCGCTTCAGGTGCAGCGGCAGCCAATGGCGGCGGCCCAGGGCGTTGGCCCAGGCCGGCGTCTCCATCAGCAGGGCGACGGCCTCGGCGATCTGGCCGACGAGGCTCGGATCCATGGTGTTCGGGGCGGCCAGGCCGCGCCAGTCCACCAGCTCGAGGTCGACGCCGCTGTCCCGGAAGGTCGGCGCGTCGAAGCCGTCGACGCGGGCGCCCGCCGAGATCGCGAGCGCGCGCACCGAACCGCCCTTGAGCTGCTGGGCGTAGGCCGGGACCCCGCCTGCGACCACGTCGATCTTGCCCGACATCAGCGCGCGGAACATCTCGCCGGGCTCGTCGATCGCGATGTAGCGCATCGCCTTCGGGTCGAGCTGGTAGGCGCGCGCGAGCGACAGGCAGAGCATATGGCTCGCGCTGCCGAGCTCCCGGCCGGCGAGCAGGACCTTGGAGGGGTCCTGGCGCAGCTTGGCGGAGAGGTCGCCGAGCGTCTGCAGCGGCGACCGCTCCGGCACCAGCAGCACGAGGTGCTCGCCGCAGATCCGCTGCACGGGGACGGTGTCGTCGAGGGTCAGCGCCCGCTTGGCGAGGATGGTGGCCCCAAGCGTGCCGAGGCTCGTGGCGAGCAGCAGCGGCTTCGTCTTGGGCGCGTTGACGAAGCGTTCGAGCCCGGTGAAGCCGCCCTGGCCCGGCGCGTTGGTGACCGCGGCGGTGACGGCGCCGTTCATCTGGTTCAGGCCCTCGGCGAGCGCGCGGGCGACCTGGTCGAGGCTGTCGCCGAGCGCCGCCGGGGCGATGATCTCGAGGTTGAGGGCCGCGCGGGCGGCGCGGGGCAACGCCCCCGCCGCAAGGAGCGCCGCGATGGCGCGGCAGGCCGTCCGGCGGTCGGGAGCAAGCATGGGACGGCCTTGTTGCGCATGCGGCCCCGCGCGACGGCGCGGGGAGGGGCTTTGGTTCTCGCGTCCAGGCGCGCCGCGTCAAGGGCGCGCGGCCGAGATCAGTCCATCCGCGCCTGGATCTCGCGGCCGAGCGTGAAGGCGAGCTGCTCGAGGATCACCGGGCTTTCGCAGACATAGGTCAGGGCCTGCGAGCGCTCGTCGTAGATCCGGGTGTCCCAGTCGCGCTCCTGCTCCTTCTGCTGGAACTCGGGCGAGTTCTGCGTCGCCATGTCCTTGCGCTCGGAGGCGAGCTTGAGGCTCTCCTGCTTGATCTTCTCCGACAGGGTGCGCTGCTTGCGGGCGTAGCGCTCGATGCCGGTCAGGATCGCGGAGCGGGTCGTGTTCAACTCCTCGAAGGCGCCGGCGAACAGCAGCGTCAGCTTGGCGTTCTTCTCCGCCCCGGCCGCCTTCGCGAAGGTGTCGAGCTCGGCGGCGAGCTCCTCGGGCTTGGTGCGGCGGGCGACGATCACCGGGACGAGATCCGCCACGGCCTCGTCCTGCCGCCAGGTCTCGAGCGCCTGCTCGAGCGGAGCGCCGCTCCACATCTGGCCGTAGCTGAGCGCGCCGACCTTCGGCTGGATGCAGGGCCAGTCCGGGTCGGGCGCGGCGCGGCGGTCGCCGCCGGGCTGCGGGGCGCGCGGCGTCGGCGCGGGCAGCGGCGTCTTGGGGCCGTCGGACGCGGGGGCGGCGGACGGGGCCTGCGCGCCCTGGGCGAAGGCCTGCGGGGCGAGGCTCGCGCCCGCGAGCAGCGCCGCGAGCGTCGCGGCGGTCAGGCGGCGAAGCGGAATGGTCATCGGTCGTCTCCCGAAGCGTCCGGCGGTTCGGGGAGCGCGCGACGCGCCCCCTCCGCCTTCTCGTTCTGTGCGGAACTTAAGCGCGAAACCGCGCGCCGCCAGCCTCATTTGGCCGCATCCGGCCCGCCGCGCCGGCCGGTCAGGCCGGCGGAGGGGTCGTAGGCGTAGATTGCGGCGAGCAGGCAGGCGGCGCCGAAGCCCGAGACCACCGCGAGCGAGGTCCACTCCACCTGACCGTAGAGCGCGAAGCGGATCAGCTCGACGGCGTGAGTGAAGGGGTTGTAGCTGCAGATGTGCCAGAGCAGCACGTTCGCCTGCTGGATCCGCCACAGCGGATAGAGCGCGGAGGAGGCGAAGAACATCGGGAAGATCACGAAGTTCATCACGCTCGCGAAGTTCTCGAGCTGCTTGAAGATCGAGGACATCGCGAGCCCCATCGCGCCGAGCATCAGCCCGCTGAGGATCAGCGCCGGCAGCACGGTGAGGTAGCCCCACAGGCTGTCCGGCTGCACCTCCCAGAAATAGGCGACCGCGAGGAAGGCGTAGGCCTGCAGCAGCGACACCGCGACGCCGGCGACAAGCTTGGAGACCAGCAGGAACCAGCGCGGGTAGGGGCTCACCAGCAGGATGCGCATGGCGCCGACCTCGCGGTCGTAGACCATGGACAGCGACGACTGCAGCCCGTTGAACAGCTGGATCATCGCGATCAGCCCGGGCGCGATGTAGACCTCGTAGAGCACGTAGGTCTCGTAGGGCGGAATGATCGACACGCCCAGAGTGGCGCGGAAGCCCGCGGCGAAGATGAACAGCCACACCAGCGGCCGCACCAGCGCCGAGAGGAAACGGCCGCGCTGGTGGACGAAGCGCAGGCTCTCGCGCCAGACGATGCCGCCCATGCAGACGAGGTAGCCGCCGAAGGTCACGTCCCGGGCGGGCAGAGGCTCGCTCAGGGGGGCGGGGGCGCGGTCGACGAGGCTCATGCCGCTGTGTCCGTCTTGTGTTCGGCGGCCTTGTCCCGCCGGTCGGTCTCGGCGACGGCGGCCATGAAGGCGGTCCCGACATCCTCGCTGCCGCCGCGGGCGCGCAGGTCGTCGACCCGGCCCTCCAGCAGCACGCGACCCTTGTGCACCACCACCACGCGGTCGGCGGCCTCGATCTCGTCCACGAGATGGGTCGCCCACAGCACGCCGATGCCGTCGTCGTCGATCAGCCGCCGCACCTCGTCGAGGATCGCCCGCCGCGAGCCGATGTCGAGGCCGACCGTGGGCTCGTCGAGCAGCAGCAGGCCGGGCCCGTGCAGCAGCGCGCGGGCGATCTCGACCCGGCGCATCTGGCCGCCGGAGAGCGCCCGGACCTTCTCCTTCGCGCGCGCCGCGAGCCCCACCCGCTCGAGAACGGCGAGGCTGCGC
Organism: Methylopila capsulata; assembly: GCF_016907975.1. GTDB lineage: Bacteria > Pseudomonadota > Alphaproteobacteria > Rhizobiales > Methylopilaceae > Methylopila > Methylopila capsulata. The sequence goes on along the minus strand of NZ_JAFBCY010000001.1, from coordinate 373,052 downwards.
CGCCGCGCCTCAGACCGGCCGATGCCGTGCAGCGCCGCATGGTAGAGCAGGTTCTGCAGGACGCTCAGCTCCAGGTCGAGCGTGCGCGACTGAAACACGACGCCGAGCCGCGACAGCGCGCGGGTCGGCTGCTGGCGGACGTCATGACCCAGCACCGAGATCGCGCCGCTGCGGTTCTCGTAGAGCCGGGTGATGAGCGAGAACAGCGTGGTCTTGCCAGCGCCGTTCAGCCCCAGCAGGGCGGTGAAGGCGCCGGAGGGCGCCGTGAGGCTGACGTCGTCCAGCGCCTTTTTCGCGCCGAAGGCGTGGGTGACCCCGGAGACGCGCAGCGCTGGCGCGCGCGTCTCGACTGCGATTTCGCTCATGCCGTGTCCGCTTAGCCGTTCGGGTGTTCAGGCCGTCGGTCCGGCGGGCTCGGGGCCCGCGGGCTGGCGGAGGTTAGGGCGCCCGGTTCTCGCAGGAAAACCGGGCGAAGGGATGATAGGTCTCGAAGACGTCGCCGCCCGCCACGTGCGCTCGCCCAGCGTACGGCAGAACTTTGCTGGAAAAGGTGCGTGCTTCGCCGCGGCCCCTCAGGGAACCGCGACCGCGCCCCAGGGCGAACGGCCGACGGTGACCGACTTCGTCACCTTGTCCGACGCCACGTCGACGATCGAAATGTCGTTCGAATTGCCGTTGGTGGTGTAGAGCCGCGACTCGTCGGGCGAGAAGGCGAGCTGCCACACGCGCTGGCCGACCAGCAGGTACTTCTTGATCGCAAAGGTCTCGGTGTCGACCACCGCGACGCGGTTCGCGGGCCCGAGCGCGACGAAAGCGGTCTTGCCGTCCTTCGTGATCTTGACGCCCACCGGCTGGATCGCCTCGGCGGTCACGCCGGGAATCTCGAAGGTGAGCTTCTTGACGATCTGGTGCGTGGCCGGATCGATCACGGACACGGTGCCGCCCACCTCGGCCGAGACCCAGACCTGCTTGTTGTCGGACCGGAACTCGGCGACGCGCGGCCGGCTGTCGACCACGACGTTCTCGACGATCTGGTTGGTCGCCGTGTCGATGAAATGCGCCATGCTCGTCGTCTCGGACGTGTTCACGAGCGTCTTGCCGTCCGGGCTGATGCCCATGCCCTCCGGCTCCACGCCGACGGGCACCTCGGCGAGCTTCTGCCCGGTGTTCACGTCGACGATCGTGACCATGTTGTCGTCTTCGTTGGCGATGTAGAGCGGGTTGCCCGAGGGGTGCAGCACGAAAAGCTCCGGATCGGGGCCGGAGGGCAGGGTCTTCACCAGCTTGTGGGTCGCGCTGTCGTAGACCTCGACGCGGTTGTCGTCGCTCGTGCAGACATAGATCAGCTTGCCGTCCGGGCTCGCGGTGATGCCGCGCGGCCGGCGGCCGGTCTTGATGGTCTCCACCACCTTCAGCGTCGCGCCGTCGACCACCGACATGGTGTGGTCGCGCTCGTTGCTGACGAAGATCTTCTCGGCCGAGGCCGGGCCTGCGAAGGCGAGAAGCGCCGCGGCTGCGGCGCTGGCGGACAGGAGCCGGGCGGTTCGGGAAGGCCTGCGGGGCGGCGCGTCGGTCGTCATGAGGTCTCTCCGGGCGAGGGCGCGAGGTCCGTGCGGCCTGCGCTTCGTGTTCTGGGGCGTGTCGGTCAGGGCTTCAGGCGGTCAGGGCTTGGGCATGCGGCAGGTCGTTTCCGGCCGGTCGTAGCCCATGGTGTCGAGCAGGTTGGTCTGGTGCAGGAAGCCTTCCTGCGGCGAGACCGAGACGAGGGCCGCCGGCTGGGCCAGCAGGATGGGCTGCCGCAGCTGGTTGTCCCAGTCGCGGTAGCTGAAGGACTGCCCCTTGAAGCCGGCGAGCTCGAAGGTCGGTCCGAAGATGAACTCGCGGAGCTTCTTCGGATCGTTGGTCTTGGTGCGGGTCGCGGACTCGCCGATGGTGCGCATGGCGAGCCACATCTGGAAATCGAGCGGGCGCATCACGCGCTTCGACTGCTTGTAGAACCGGTTCTGGAGCTGCGAGGCGCCCCAGTTCTCCAGCGTCGCATGCCAGGTGGTCGGCGTCAGGCCGGCGGTGCCCGCGGTCGGCCGCGGGTCCCAGGTGCGCCAGCCGATCAGCTCGCCGAACTCGCCGAGCTCGTCGGCGATCATCGCGACGTCGTAGGAGACGTTCTGGGTGAACACCGGCACGTCGTTCTGGGCGCTCACGCGGGCGTCGGGCCCGAAGTTCCAGGTCCGCTCCTCGACGATCTTCGCGCCGAACTTCTTCGCGGAGCGCCGGATGTCGTCGGCGTATTTCCGGTCCTCCTCGCGCCGTCCGGTGAGGAGCAGCCAGTTGGTCCAGCGCTTCCAGACCAGATACTGGGCGAGGGCGTCGGTCAGCATCGCGCGGTTCGGCGCGGTATGAAGGACGTTCGCCCGGCAGTCCTTGCCCCGGAGCTCGTCGTCCTGGGCGCCGGCGTTGAACAGGATGACGTCCTTGTCCTTCACCGCGTCGGACATCTTGAGAAGCTGATCGGCCGGCACCGCGAGCACGATGAAGGTCGCGCCCTGGTCCAACAGCCGATTGAACGCAGGCATCGGGTCCTCGCCGAAGGGGACGAGCTCCTCTGCGAGCTGGAAGTCCTGCTTCAGGAAGCGGCCGGTGGTGTTGTTGTCGACGATGCCGAGACGCGCGCCCGCAATGCCGTCGTCCTCGGGCGGAAGCGTCGCGATCGTGTCCCACCACGGGGGCGGCGTCGGAAACTGCCGAAGCACGCCAAACTTGAAGGGCATGGGCGCGGCGGCGGGCTTCGCGGCGGGGGCGGGGGCCGACGGAGCGGGCGTCTCGGCGGGAGCCTGGGCGGAGGCGGAGGGCGCGACGAGGCTCAGCCCGAGCGCGACGACGAGCGCGCGCGCAGCGACGCTCCGCAGGCGGGCGACCGCGGCCTTCGACAGGACCATGCACGAACCTCCCTGCGGGCGGTTGATCCGCCGCATTGTTAGACCGACCATATCGCGCCGCGGTACGCGTTCGGCGCCTGAGCTAGATCGCAACCGGGAACATTTCCACCTGTCCATCCGTAGAAACGCAATATATAAGAAAATAATAAGCTATGACGTTTGCTTGATTAACCTGCATGACGTTGCAACTCTATCCTAAGCTCCAATACCCAGCGTCGGCCGGCTCTGTCGTAATCCGGCGAATGCTGAAGAAACAGAACAGCGCCGCCGCAGCGGCGGCATAGGGAATCCGACCATGCGATTCGTGTCCTCGACGGTTCCGGCCGTCGCCTGCGCAGGGGTCGCGGCGTGACGAACGGCCACATGCCTGCGCTCAGCAGGCGCAGCGCCTTGATCGGCGCCGGCGCTCTCGGCGTCGCGCTCGGGGCGGGGCTCGGGCCCGTTCTGGCTGCCCGGCCGCTGCGTCTCGTCACCTTGAAGTTCGGCACCGTCAACTGGCTGCTCGACACGGTCGCCGCCGAAGGGCTCGACGTCCGCGAGGGCGTGACGCTGCAGCGGACGCAGCTCGCCTCCACCCAGGCGCTCACCGTGGCGCTGCAGGCGAACGACGCCGACCTCGTGGTCAGCGACTGGACCTGGGCGATGCGCCGCCGGGCGGACGGCGAGAAGGTGCAGTTCGCGCCCTACTCCAGCGCGCTCGGGGCGCTCGTCGTCGGCAAGGACTCCACGATCAACGCGCTCGCCGATCTCAAGGGCAAGAAGCTCGGCGTCGCCGGCGGGCCGCTCGACAAGAGCTGGCTGCTGCTGCGCGCCCGGGCCCACGATCTCGTCGGCGGCGACATCGCGACCATGCTGGAGCCGGTGTTCGGCGCGCCGCCGCTGCTCTCCGAACAGCTGCGGCTCGGCCGGATCGACGCCGTGCTGACCTACTGGCAGTTCGCCGCCCGGCTCGACGCGGAGGGCTTCCGCAAGCTGACGGACGTCACCCAGCTGATGGGCGAGCTCGGCGTCACGCCGCCGCCGCCGCTCGTGGGCTTCGTCTGGCGCGAGGAGCTGGCGAACACCGAGCCCAAGGCGCTCTCCGGCTTCTTCCGGGCGGTCGACGCCGCGAACCAGATCCTGAAATCCTCGGACGCCGCCTGGGACCGGCTGAAACCCGCCATGCAGGTGAGTTCCGACGCCGAGTTCACGCGCCTGCGGGAGTACTTCCGCGCCGGCGTGCCCGGCCCCTGGACCGAGGCGCAGCTCGCCTCGTCGAAGAAACTCTACGAACTGCTGGCGGATCTCGGCGGCGCGGACGTGGTCGGCGCCAATCCGCGCTTCGACCCCGCGCTGTTCTGGTCGCCGAAAGCGTAAGGGGCGGTCCTTGGCCTTTGCAGGACGGCTTGGGTGGTCGGCGCTGTCGCTCGGCGTCTTCGTCGCGCTCTGGTGGATCGTGGCGCTCGTCGTCGACAGCCGCCTGCTGCCGGACCCGCCGACGGTGGTCCGGGCGCTGGTCGTCGCGGCGGAAACCGGCGAGCTCATCTTCAACCTGCTGATCACGCTCGCCCGCGTCGCGGCGAGCTTCGCGATCGCCATGCTGATCGGCTCGGCGCTGGGCATCCTGCTCGGCCTGTCGCGCACCGCCGACCGGCTGCTCAGCCCCTGGGTGGTGCTGTTCCTGAACCTGCCGGCGCTGGTCATCATCATCCTGGCCTACGTCTGGTTCGGCCTGAACGAATCCGCCGCCATCCTCGCGGTCGCGATCAACAAGATCCCGAACGTCGCCGTGACCCTCCGGGAGGGGGCGGTGGCGCTGAGCCGGGACCTCGCCGAGATGGCCCGGATCTACCGCTTCGGCCGCTGGAAGACGCTCCGCCACGTCATCCTCCCGCAGCTCGCGCCGTTCTTCGCCGCGGCCGCGCGGTCCGGCCTCGCGCTGGTCTGGAAGATCGTGCTGGTGGTGGAGCTGCTGGGGCGCCCGAACGGCGTCGGCTTCGAACTGCAGAGTTCGTTCCAGCTGTTCGACGTCGCGACCATCCTCGCCTACGCGCTCGCCTTCGGGATGATCGTCCAGGCGATCGAGCTGGGGCTGATCCAGCCCTGGGAGCGGGCCGCCAACAGGTGGCGCCGATGACCGCTGTCTCGATCGAGATCCGCGCCAAGACCTTTCCGGCCGCCGGCGGCGCCCCCGCGCGGCCGCTCTACGCGGACTTCAAACTCGATGTGGCGGATCGCTCGTTTACGGCGCTGCTCGGCCCCTCCGGCCTCGGCAAGACGACCCTGCTGAACCTGATCGCTGGCGTCGACCGCGATTTCGAGGGACGGGTGTCCTTCTCCCGGGAGCAGCCCCGGATCGGGTACGCGTTCCAGAGCCCGCGGCTGCTGCCGTGGCGGACAGTGCTCGAGAACGTTACCCTGCCGTTACCCAAAACAGCCGGAACGTTAACCCGCGCGCGCGGTCTGTTAACCGAGATGGGCCTCGGCGACGCCGCCGACGTCTACCCCGAACGCCTGTCGCTCGGCATGCAGCGCCGCGTCGCGCTCGCCCGCGCCTTCGCGGTGGAGCCCGACCTGCTGCTGATGGACGAGCCCTTCGTCTCCCTCGACGAGGCCAACGCCGACCGCCTGCGCGACCTGCTCGCGGAGCTGATCGCGCGGCGTCCGACCACCGTGGTGTTCGTCACCCACGACAGCCGCGAGGCGGTGCGGCTGGCCGACCGGCTGGTGGTGCTGGCCGGTCCGCCGGTCCGGATCGAGCAGGACGTCGCGGTGACGCTGACGCCCGAGCAGCGCGCCATGCCCGGCGAGATCGACCGGTTTCGTCAGACGGCGCTGGGACTTACGCGCGGCGCGGTGGCTTGAGGCTCGTCAGAACGCCCCCGGAAATCCGCCGCCGTCGATCAGGATGTTCTGCCCCGTGACATAGCCGGCCTGGGCCGAGCAGAGGTAGGCGCAGAGCTGGCCGAACTCCTCCGGCTGGCCGAAGCGCTTGGCCGGATTGCCGCCGCGGCGCTTGTCCGCGACCTCCTCCGGCGTGACCCCCAGCAGCTTCGCCTCCGCCGGAAAGCCCCCGCGCAGGCGGTCGGTGTCGAACATCCCGGGCAGGATGCCGTTGATCGTCACGTTGCGGTGCGCGACCGTCCGCGCCACGCCGGCGAGGAAGGCGGTGAGGCCCGCGCGCGCGCCGCTCGACAGGTCGAGGCCTACAATCGGAGCCTTCACCGAGGCCGAGGTGATGTTGACGATGCGGCCGAAGCCGCGCTCCGCCATGCCGTCGATCACCTGCTGGATCAGCTCGATCGGCGTCACCATGTTGGCGACCACGCCCTTCAGCATGGCCTCGCGGTCGAGCTCGCGGAAATCCTTGCGGGGCGGGCCGGCGTTGTTGTTCACAAGGATGTCCGGGTTCGGCGCGGCGGCGAGCAGCGCGGCCTGGCCTTCCGGGGTCGCCACGTCGCCGACCACCGGGATCACCTGCGCGCCGGTCGCTTCGCGGATTTCGGCCGCGGTCTTTTCGAGCGACGCGCCGTCGCGGCCGTTGATGATCACGGTGCAGCCTTCGGCGGCGAGCGCCGTCGCGCAGGCGCGGCCGAGGCCCTTGCTCGACGCGCAGACAATGGCGGTGCGGCCGGCGATGCCGAGGTCCATGGGGGGCTCCTTTGCGTGGGTGTCCGGCTACGCCCCAAGGCGCGCTCGACGTGGCTCCGGACCTAGGTCACTGTGCGCCTTGCGTAAAGCGTGGGGGCGGTTGAGCGCCCCGTCAGGCGGCGGGCGCCGGCCTTGTCTGGAAATTTTCGCACATTTGATCGATTTGCTGTAAGCGAGTGCGCCGAACGCTGCGGCCGCATGGCTTTGCCTCTCGTGCGCCATGCGTTTCGCGCCCGCTTCCTATTCGAAAGGCCCGCATCCGTGTCGATCGACCGTCAGTCCCATCTCAAGCGGCTCGAGGACGAGAGCATCCACATCATGCGCGAGGTGGCGGCCGAGTTCCACAACCCGGTGATGCTGTATTCCATCGGCAAGGACTCGTCGGTGATGCTCCATCTCGCGATGAAGGCGTTCTACCCGTCGAAGCCGCCGTTTCCGCTGATGCACGTGGACACGACCTGGAAATTCCGGGAGATGATCGCGTTCCGGGACGAGACCGCGCGGCGGCTCGGGCTCGAGCTGATCACCTGGACGAACGCCGAGGGAAAGGCGGCGGGCGTCAACCCGTTCGACCACGGCTCCTCCTACTACACCCACGTCATGAAGACCGAGGCGCTGAAGCAGGCGCTGACCCACTACGGTTTCGACGCGGCCTTCGGCGGCGCCCGACGCGACGAGGAGAAGTCGCGCGCCAAGGAGCGCGTGTTTTCCTTCCGCACCGAGACCCACGCCTGGGACCCGAAGAACCAGCGGCCGGAGCTCTGGCGGCTCTACAACGCCCGCATCCACAAGGGCGAGTCGATCCGGGTGTTTCCGCTCTCCAATTGGACCGAACTCGACATCTGGCAGTACATCCTCGCCGAGGAGATCCCGATCGTTCCGCTCTACTTCGCGGCGAAGCGGCCGGTGGTCGAGCGCGACGGCATGCTGATCATGAAGGACGACGACCGGCTCGTGCTCAAAGACGGCGAGACCGTGCAGGAGCGCCTCGTGCGGTTCCGGACGCTCGGCTGCTACCCGCTGACCGGCGCTCTGGAGTCCGACGCCGCGACGCTTCCGGAGATCGTGCGCGAGATGCTGATCGCGCGCACGTCGGAGCGCTCGGGACGGCTGATCGACCACGACGAGTCCGCCTCGATGGAGAAGAAGAAGAGGGAAGGGTACTTCTGATGGCCGAGCTCGCGATCGCCGAGAAGGCCGAGGCCTTCGTCGATTACCTCGCCGCGCAGGAGCGCAAGGGCCTGCTGCGCTTCCTCACCTGCGGCAGCGTCGACGACGGCAAGTCCACCCTGATCGGACGTCTGCTCTACGACACCAAGCTGATCTTCGAAGACCAGCTCGCGGCGCTCGAACGCGACAGCCGGCGCCACGGCACGACCGGCGAGGACATCGATCTCGCGCTGCTCGTCGACGGGCTCGAGGCCGAACGCGAGCAGGGCATCACGATCGACGTCGCCTACCGCTTCTTCACCACCGACAAGCGCAAGTTCATCGTCGCCGACACGCCCGGCCACGAGCAGTACACCCGCAACATGGCGACCGGCGCCTCGACGGCCGACGTCGCCGTGCTGCTGGTCGACGCCCGCCACGGCGTCGCGGTGCAGACCCGCCGACATGCCTTCATCGCCTCGCTGCTCGGCATCCGCCACGCCGTGCTGGCGGTGAACAAGATCGACCTCGTCGACTTCGATCAGGATCGTTTCGAGGAGATCCGGGCCGACTTCGAGTGCTTCGCCGAGGGGCTGAAGTTCGACACGCTGGTCTCGATCCCGCTGTCGGCGCGTTACGGCCACAACGTGCTCGGCCGCTCGGACAGCATGCCCTGGTACGAGGGGCCGACGCTGGTCGAGCACCTCGAGACTGTCCAGATCGAGGATCGCGTCGGCGACCAGCCGTTCCGGATGCCGGTGCAGTGGGTCAACCGGCCCGACCTGAACTTCCGAGGCTTTTCCGGCACGATCGCGAGCGGCGCCGTTCACGTCGGCGACAGCGTGGCCTCGGCGGTCTCCGGCCGGACCTCGACGGTCGCGCGGATCGTGACGATGGACGGCGACCTGCCCGAAGCCGGGGCGGGCGACGCGGTGACGCTGACGCTCGCCGACGAGATCGACGTCTCGCGCGGCGACCTGCTTGCGGCCGCCGACGCCCGGCCGGACGTGGCGGATCAGTTTTCGGCGCATCTGGTCTGGATGAGCGACGTTCCGCTGTTTCCTGGCCGCCCCTATCTCATCAAGATCGGCGCGAAGTCGATCACGGCGAGCGTCACGGAGATCAAGCACAAGATCGACGTGAACAGCTTCGAGCAGCTCGCAGCGAAGGAGCTTCACCTCAACGAGATCGGCGTCGTCAACGTCTCGCTGTCGGCGCCCGTCGCCTTCGACCCTTACGAGCGGAACCGCGACACCGGCGCCTTCATCATCATCGACCGGCAGACCAACGCGACGGTCGGCGCCGGCATGATCGATTTCGCCCTGCGGCGGGCGACCAACATCCATTGGCAGGCGCTCGACGTCGACAAGGCGTCGCGTTCGGCGCTGAAGGGTCAGAAGCCCGCGATCCTGTGGTTCACAGGCCTGTCCGGCGCGGGCAAGTCGACCGTGGCCAACCTGGTGGAGAAGCGGCTCCACGCCATGGGGCGGCACACCTATGTGCTCGACGGCGACAACGTCCGCCACGGTCTCAACCGCGACCTGGGCTTCACCGACGCGGACCGGGTGGAGAACATCCGCCGCGTGGCGGAAGCCGCCAAGCTGTTCGTCGACGCGGGCCTCATCGTGCTCGTGTCGTTCATCTCGCCGTTCCGCGCCGAGCGCCGGATGGCCCGGGATCTGGTCGGGGCCGACGAGTTCCTGGAGGTCTTCGTCGACACGCCGATCGACGTCTGCCGCACGCGCGATCCCAAGGGCCTTTATGCCAAGGCCGACGCCGGCCAGATCAAGAACTTCACCGGCGTCGACAGCGCCTATGAGACGCCGGAGCACGCGGAGATCCGCCTCGACACGGTCGCGGCGACCCCGGAGCAGATGGCGGACGAGGTGATCGCGGAACTGAGGACGAGAGGACTGATCGAGGTCTGATTACGCGCTCGTCGGACGATCCTCGCGCCTTATGTGGTTTGTGAGGATCGCCGGAAACGACGGACAGCGCGATGCGCGAGCTTACGGACCCCTACTTTCTCGACGCGTGCCTGCGGCTCGCCGCCGCCGCGGGCTGCGGGATCGCGATCGGCCTCAATCGCGATCTCAAAAGCAAGCCGGTCGGCATGCGCACGCTCGGACTGGTGTCCGTCGGGGCGGCGCTCATCTCGTTGTCGGCTCTGCAGGCTCCGGAACTGCGAGCCAACCCGGACGCCTACAGCCGGGTTGTGCAGGGAATCCTGCAGGGCGTGCTCACCGGGATCGGATTTCTGGGCGCCGGCGCCATTCTCAAGCGCGCGGACGGGCCGGAGATCAAAGGCCTCACGACAGCGGCCGCGGTCTGGGCGACCGCCGCGCTTGGCGTCGCCTGCGCGCTCGCCGAGTGGCCCCTCGTCGCCGTGGGCCTTGCCGTTACGCTGGCGGTGCTGATCGTTCCCAAACGCGTCGCGGGGTGGTTCGGTCGCGACGATGCGGACTGAGAGCGTCCAGCGTAAACAATCATGGCGCCGCTTGAGTGGGCGGCGCCATGATCAGTTGATTCGAGATCAGCGCGAAGCTGACGAACTTTCGGTCCGTTCTTCTTTTTGGAGCGCGTCGGCGATCAACGATCTGAGAGTGATGATCCGATCGCTCGGACGTTCGTGGTTCGGCCTAGTCTCTTTGTCGTGGGTCGTTCGTTTCATCTGCCCGCCCTTATTTCTCTCCGTTGCTATAACAACGCGTGTCGAGCGTTAAGGTTTCAAGCGAAGATCAGGCGCGCAACATCACCATTGGTCGTCCCTGTCGGCTTCCTTGCAGGTGTAGCCGATGAAGCAGTCGGGATCGTCGGACGCGCGGACCCAGGCGGCTTCCGTGACTTCAGTCGACTGGCAGAAACGGCCGTCGCGAACGAAGCGGTCGTAGGTGCGCGGCCCCGTGCTGAGGACCGCGGCGCCCGAACGCTCGAGCAGCGCCTGCAGGCGCGCGCAGGACAGCGAGGGCGCATAGGGGCGGCTCTGCGCCGCTGCGGGCAGCGCGGCGCCCAGGACCGTCAGCAGGACGACGGCTCGGGAGAGGCGATGGGGTACGCGATGGGTCATTGATGCTGAACGCCGCAAACGCGTGGGGGTTTCAGGGGGCCAGTTCAGCTTTTTGGTTCGTCCCGGCGCAGAAGATAGGAATCCATGATCCAGCCGTTGGCCTCGCGCGCCTCGGCGCGGCGACGCACGATCTCCCCCGCGACGTCCTTCAACCGGCCGGAGATCAGAATCTCGTCCGGCGTGCCGACATAGGCGCCCCAGAAAATCTCGAAGGCGTCGCTTTCGGCGAGCGCCTCGTAGGCGTTCTCGGCGTCGAGCATCACCACCACGCTGTCGACGTCGGCGGACAGTCCCGCGGCGAGCCGGCGGCCCGTGGTGATCTCCACGGGCGAGCCGATCCGGTTCAGCGTGGTGCGGTGCTTCGCCACCAGCGCCTGGATGCTGCTGATCCCGGGGATGACCTCCCACGTGATGTCGTGTCGCCCGCTGTCGGCGATCGCGCCGACGATCCGGATCGTGCTGTCGTAGAGCGAGGGATCGCCCCACACGAGGAAGCCGCCGCATTCGCCGTCCGCGAGTTCGCCGATCAGTCGCTCGAACACGTCCTGTTTGCGGGCGTTGAGGTCCTGCACCTGCCCGGCGTAATCGCCATCGCGGTCGCGCTCGGGACTAGCGGCCTCGACGAAGCGGTAGGGCCGCTCGGTGAGGTGGCGCCGGCAGATTTCCCTGCGCAGCGCGATGAGCTTGTCCTTGGCCGGACCCTTATCCATCAGGAAGACCGCGTCGACCTGGTTCAGCGCCTTCACCGCCTGCAGGGTGAGATGGTCGGGGTCGCCCGCGCCGATTCCGATGATCTTGATCGTCTTCGCCACGGCGTCCTCCAGTCCTCGTCGACGCCGCCTCTTAGCAGCCCTGGAGGCTCGGGAGAACGCGACGTCTCGCCGATCGGCGGGCGCTGACCCCGCTCAGGTCAGATCTGGTAGACGAAGCTCGTCATGCCGTCGCCGCCGAGGTCACGCATCTCGGCGAGGCTGCGATGGTCGAGCACGCCGGCGATCGCCTCGCGCACCTCGAGCATCATCATCCTCACCTCGCAGCGTCCGATGTCTTCGCAGTCCTGGCATGGCGAAAAGGCGGAGCGGCTGGCGCAGGGCAGCGGCGCGAGCGGCCCGTCGAGCACGCGGAGGATCTCGCCGACGGTGATGCCCTCTGCATGCTGCGCAAGCATGTAGCCGCCGGATTTCCCCTTCTTGCTGCTGAGCAGCCCGGCGTTGCGCAACTCGCCGAGAATGGCGTCGAGAAACTTCTTGGGAATGCCGTTCCGTTCGGCGATCTCCGCGACGAAGGTCGAGCGTCCCGGCGGCAGGCCCGCCAAGTCCACCATCGCCTTGAGACCATACTTGGCCTTCTTGGTCAGCATGGGAGCGCGCTCACACGGTCGGGCAGGGCACAGGACGCATCGGACATAATCACTCTATGGAATAAATAGACATTGGCGGCAAGTGAGCGGGATGACCCGCGCCGCATGGCCCCGCTTGGGGCGCTGGCCTTTCGGCCGACGCGCGCTAGCTCGACCCGTCCGTCCACGATCCCGACCGGAGCGATCGATGAAGCCGCACGTCACCTGCCTGATGCTCACCTCGCTCGACGGACGGCTCGGCTCCGGGCGCTCCGGCGAGGGCGCCGAGGCGGAGATCAAGGCGCGCGGCCGCGCCTTCGAGGCGGCGCACGACGAACTTGGCGGCGACGGATGGATCATCGGCCGCGTCACCGCGCAAGAGATGTCGAAGGCCTTACCGCACCCGCCGGCGAAGCCGGGACGGCCCGCGCGCCCGGTGCACGTCGCCCGCCGTGACGCCGGGGCCTACGGGATCATCCTCGATCCCGCCGGCAAGGTGCACTTCGCGACCGGCGACCTCGGCGGCGACCATGTGGTCGTGCTGCTCGCCCGCGACGTCGACGACGCCCATCTCGCGGAGCTCTCGGCGGACGGCGTGTCCTACGTCGTCTCGGACGGCCCTGAGATCGATCCCGCCGCCGCGCTCGACGTGCTGGCCCGCGCGTTCGGCGTGAAGCGTTTGCTGCTGGAGGGCGGCGGGGGGATGAACGGCGCCTTCCTCAAGGCCGGCGTCGTCGACGAGGTGGTCGTGCTGGTGTGGCCCTCGATCAATGGCGTCACCGGCGAGCGGGCGATCTTCGAGGCGGGCGAGGAAGGGCTCGCCAACAGCCTCTCGCTCGAACTGACCAGCTTCGAGGCGCGCAACGGCGTGGTCTGGCTGCGCTACGCGGTCTCGCCCCGGACGCGCTGAGGGCGGCGCTCAGCCGTAGATCGGGAAGGCGCGGCAGAGCGTGCGCACCTCGTCCCGGATCGCGGCGAGCGCCGCTGCGTCGGATGGGGCGGTGACGGCGGCGGCGATCCAGTCGCCGATGCGGCGGAACTCGTCGACGCCGAAGCCGCGCGTCGTTCCTGCGTTGCTCGACAGCCGAAGGCCCGACGGCGCCTCGGCCGGCCGCGGATCGAACGGGATCAGGTTCTTGTTGGCGGCGAGGCCGGCGCTCTCCAGCGCCTTTGCGGCCACGTCGCCGTCGATGCCTTGGTTCACGAGATCGACCAAGACCATGCTGGTGTCGGTCCCGCCGCCGACGAGGCGCACGCCGGCTGCGGCCAGCGTGTCGGCCAGCGCGCGGGCGTTGGCAACGGCCGCCACGTTGTAGGCCTTGAACTCGGGACGCAGCGCCTCGCCGAAACAGGCGGCTTTGCCGGCGACGACGTGGAGCATCACCGAGCCCTGCACGCCGGGGAAGATGCCGTAGTTGATGCGGTCCGACAGCGTCTCGTCGTTCCAGAGCGCCATCGCCCCACGGGCCCCGCGCAGCGACTTGTTGGTGGTCGATGTGACCACATGGGCGTGCGGGAACGGGTCGGGGTAGACGCCCGCCGCGACCAGCCCCGCGAAATGGGCCATGTCGACCATGAGCCAGGCCCCGACCTCGTCGGCGATCGCGCGGAAGCCGGCGAAGTCCAGCGTCCAGGCGTAGGCGGAACCGCCGGCGACGATGATTTTCGGCCGATGCTCAAGCGCGAGCGCGCGGACCTCGGCCAGATCCACCCGCTCGGTCTCGCGGCTCACGCCGTAATGGACGATGCGGTAATCGCGCCCCGTCAGCGTCGCGGGATGGCCGTGGCTGATGTGGCCGCCGGCGGAGGTCTTCATCGACAGGACGACGTCGCCGATCGCGAGGAGGCCGAGAAACACGCCGTTGTTGGCGTTGGAGCCGGAATGCGCCTGCACGTTGGCGTAGCGGCAGCCGAACAGGCGCTTCACCCGGTCCAGCGCCAGCGCCTCGACGGCGTCCGCGAACTCCGCGCCGCCGTAGTAGCGGGCGTAGGCGAAGCCCTCGACGGTCTTGTTGGTCATGACCGAACCCTGCGCCTCCAGCACCAGCCGGGACACGAGGTTCTCGGAGGCGATCAGCTCGATGCCGTCCTGCTGGCGTTCGAGCTCGCCGCGCAGCGCCGCGGCAAGCTCGGGATCGGCGTCGAGCCCTTCGGTGAAATAGCCGTCGTGAAGCACGGACATGACGATCGAACCTCCGAAGCCGTAGCGTCGCGGCGAGTCGTTCGCCGCAACTGATCAGCCCAAGTCATCGGGGCTTCGGAGGTCTGTCGCAACCGTCCGTGACGCCGTTATGGATCGTTGGACCCTTGAGGACCTCACCGCCTCCGCAGGCGATGCATCCGCAGCGGCTGGCGCAGGGTGGAGCCGAGAGGCGTGGGCTCCGAGAGTTCAGCGAACAGCCGCTCGACCTCGCCGCGGGCGGCGGGAAGGGCGCTTCGGCGCGCCGAATCGACCGCGACCAGACGCTCCAGGAACTGCTCGACGTCGCGAAACGGCTCCACGCGCTCGAACTCCTCGACGGATCCCAAGACCAACGGCCCGCCGCCGGCGCAGGCTTCGTCCAGCGCCGCCTGCGCGGCGGCGCGGATCGCGGTCTCGTCCTCCAGCGGCCGCATGGCGTCGAAGAACGTGCCTTCGGCGAGCGGCTCCACGATCACGATCGGCGCGTCTGGCGCGGCGACGCGGGCGATCTCGGCGAGGGCGGCGGCGAGGCTCCCGCGCGGCACGTGGTGCAGGCTGTTCAGCATCACCACGCCATCGAAGCTGGCGTCGGCGAAGGGCAGGGCCTCGGCGCCCGCCTGCTCGACGCGGAGGTCCGGCGCGGCCCGGCGCGCGGCGGCGACTGCGGCGCCGTCGGGATCGACGGCCGTCATGCGCGCGCCCTGTCGCGCGAGCGCCGCCGACAGCCGGCCGTGCCCGCAGCCGACGTCGAGGATCGCTCGGCCCTCGACGGGGCCCAGCGCGGCGAAGATTTCCGTCACCGTGTCAGCCGCGCGGCGCGCCACGGGTCAGACTTCCGCCGGCGCAAGCGCCGCCGCGACTTCCGCGCGGATGGCCGCGGTGTGCTCGCCAAGCTCCGGCGGGCGGGCGCAGGTGGTGGCGGCGGTGAGCGGCGAGGTCGGCAGGTCGAAGGTCTCGCCGGATGCCAAGGTCGCCGTCATCCGGGTGAGGGCGGGATGGGAAGCCATGTCCCGCACGTCGGAGACCTTGGCCCAGGCGAGCTGGTGCGCCTCGAGCCGCTCGATCATCGCGGCGCGGGTGGCGGGGCCGAAGGTCTCCTGGATGATGGCCGCGAGCGCCTCGCGGTTCTCGACCCTGAGAGGATTGTCGGCGAAACGCGGATCGGCCACGAGGTCGGGGCGGCCCAGCGCGCCTTCGCAGAATCGCACCCATTCCGCCGGGCTCTGCACCACGATCACGACGCCGCCGTCGACGCAGTCGGCGACGTGATAGGGGAAGATCGACGCGTGGCTGAGGCCCGTGCGGGGCGTGATGCGGCCCTGGTGCTCGTAGTGCAGGAACGGCACCGCCATCCACTCGGCCATGGAGTCGAACATCGCGATCTCGATCGCCTTGCCGCGACCGGTGCGCTCGCGCTCGTAGAGCGCCTGCAGGACGGCGGCGTGCGCGTTCATGCCAGTGCCGATGTCGGCGATCGAGACGCCGACCTTGACCGCCTCGTCGGGCGTCCCCGTCACGCTGCAGATGCCGCTCTCGGCCTGCACCAGCATGTCGTAGGCGCGAAGGCCCCGCGCGGGCGTCGACTGGCGGTAACCGACGATGTCGAGCGCGATCAGCCGGGGATGGCGCGCCACGAGGTCCCTGGCGCCGAGGCCGAGCCGCACGCTGGCCCCCGGCGCGAGATTCTGCACGAACACGTCGGCCTTCGCGACCAGCGCATGGGCCAGCGCGAGGTCCTCCTCGGACTTCAGGTCGAGCGCGGCGCTCTCCTTGCCGCGGTTGAGCCAGGCGAAATAGGCGCTGATCCCCTTCACGCTGCGGTCGTAGTGCCGCGCGGTGTCGCCCTCGATCCGCTCGAGCTTGATCACCCGGGCGCCGGCGTCGGCGAGCCGCATCGTGCATGTCGGGGCGGCGACCGCCTGCTCCAGGCTGACGACGAGGAGGCCTTCGAGCGGACGGGTCATAGGGAATCCTTCAGTACGAGCGGGGCAGGCCAAGGACGTGCTCGGCGATGTAAGACAGCACGAGGTTCGTCGAGATAGGCGCCACTTGGTAGAGGCGCGTCTCCCGGAACTTGCGCTCCACGTCGTACTCCTCGGCAAAGGCGAAGCCGCCATGGGTCTGGACGCAGGCGTTGGCGGCCTCCCATGAGGCGTCGGCGGCCAGCATCTTCGCCATGTTCGCCTCAGGCCCGCAGTCGAGGCCGGCCTCGAACTTCTCGGCGGCTTCGCGCACCATCAACTCGGCCGCCCGCATCGCGGCGTAGGCCTTGGCGATCGGAAACTGGACGCCCTGGTTCTGGCCGATCGGCCGCCCGAACACGCTGCGCTCGCGGGCGTAGGCCGTCGCCTTGGCGATGAACCACTTGGCGTCGCCGACGCACTCGGAGGCGATCAGGATGCGCTCGGCGTTCATGCCGGAGAGGATGTAGCGGAAGCCCTTGCCCTCCTCGCCGACGAGGTTTTCGGCCGGCACGCGGACGTCGTCGAAGAACACCTCGGTGGTGGCGTGGTTCATCATCGTGCGGATCGGCCGGATGGACATGCCGGCCTGCTTCGCCGCCGCCATGTCCACCACGAACACCGACAGCCCGTCCGTGCGCTTCGCCGCCTGCTCCTTCGGCGTGGTGCGGGCGAGCAGCAGCATCAGGTCGGAGTGCTCGGCGCGGCTGGTCCAGATCTTCTGGCCGTTGACGACGTAGTGCTCGCCGTCGCGGCGGGCGAAGGTCTTGATCGAGGAGGTGTCGGTGCCGCTGGTCGGCTCCGTCACGCCGAACGCCTGCAGGCGAAGCGCGCCGGAGGCGATGCCGGGCAGGTACCTCGCCTTCTGCGCGTCGCTCCCGTGCCGGAGCAGCGCGCCCATGATGTACATCTGGGCGTGGCAGGCCGCGCCGTTGCAGCCCTGCAGCTGGATTTCCTCCAGCACCGCTGCCGCGGCCGAGAGCGGCAACCCGACGCCGCCATACGCCTCGGGGATGAGCACGGAGAGATAGCCGGCCTCGGTCAGCGCCTCGACGAAGGCGGAGGGGTAGGCCATCTCGCGATCGAGCCCGCGCCAGTACTCGCCCGGAAACTGCGCGCAGAGCTTGGCGACGCTGTCACGGATTTCCGCATAGGTTTCGCGCGCGGCTGTCGTCATGGCGTGTCGTGCTCCCTGGTGACGGGAAGCGTTAGCGGCGTCGAGCCATGCCCACAAATAGCAATCGTGGCTTTGAGGTATCGCGTTCTGATCTAGCTCGCGTCACGCCCGGTCCGGCGCAAGCTTGTGGCCGAGCCAGACGCCGCGCCCGACGAGGTCGGCCGCGATCTCCATGAAGGCGTCGCCGACGAAGCGGGCGGCGGGGCTGACGGGACGGTCCGCGGGAAACGCCAGCACGACGCGCCGGGTGGGGGCGGGATCCACCAGCGGAGCGGCGGAAAGCTCGCCACGCTCGACCTGCGCGTAGATCGGCGCGAGCGGCAGGATGGTCGGCCCGAACCCGCCGCGCACCAGCGCGATCATGCCGCCGAAGGAATCCGCCTCGACGCTGGCCGCGAGCGTGATCCCGGCCTTGCGGGCGCAGTCTTCGACGATCGCCCGCAGGCCGTGGCGTGGACTCGGCAGCACCAGGTCACGCCCGGCCAGGCTCGCGAAGGCGACCGCCTCGCTCCGCTCCAGCCCTTCCGCGCCCGCGCCGACCAGGAGGAGGCTTTCGGTCATCACCGGGCGGATGCGCAGCGAGCGCATCGGCTGCGGGTCGTAGGAGATGCCGATGTCGACCTCGCCTCGTTGGAGCCAATCCAGCACGTGGCCGGAGAAGGCCGACGCGAACCGGATGGCGAGCTGGGGATGCTCGCGCTTCACACGGGTCGCGAGCGGAACCGTCGCGATCTCGGCGACCGTGGACGTCATGCCGATGGTGACCGCGCCGCGGTAGGACGAGCCGCCTCCCGAGGTCGTGGCGCGGATGGCGTCGAGCTCGGCCATGATGCGGGTGGCGTGGGCCAGCACGTCGCGCCCGACGTCGGTGATCTGCATGCCGCGGCCGTGGCGTTCGAACAGAGGCTGGCCGATCTCCTGCTCAAGCATGCGGATCTGGCGGCTGAGCGCGGGTTGGGCGATGCGCAGCCGGTCTGCCGCCTTGCTCAGGCTGCCGAGCTCGGCCACGTGGATCAACGTCTTGAGCTGGTGGACGTCCATGCCGCGGGACCTATCGCCGAATGCTAAAGCTGAGTTCGCGATATAACATTTCTCGATGGTCACGCCCTCCGCTACCTCTTGAGGTCGAGGCGTCGCTCGACCGACGCCCGTGACAGGTCCGAAACAGGGCCGATGGGAGGATGGAATGGTGTTCAGGCGCCTGGCCGCGGCGGTGGCCTTCGCTTTCGTTTCGACGGTCGCGCCGGTGTCGGCGCAGGAGTTTCCCAAGGGACCGGTGACAATGCTGGTGCCGTTCGCGGCCGGCGGGCCCACGGACGTCGTCGCGCGGCTCGTCGCCCGCGTGATGGAGAAGGAGCTGGGGCAGCCGGTGCTGGTCGAGAACGCGACGGGGGCCGGCGGCACGCTGGCGTCCGGCCGGCTCGCCCGCGCCACGCCGGACGGGCAGACGATCCTGCTGCACCACATGGGGATCACGACCAGCGCCACGCTCTACCGCAAGCTCGCCTACGCCCCCAAGACCTCCTTCGGCTTCGTCGGCCAGGTCACGACCGTGCCGATGCTGCTTGTCAGCCGGCCGAATTTCGAGCCGGCCGACTTCAAGGCGCTGCTCGCCTATATCAAGGACAACAAGGACAAGGTCTCGCTCGCGAACGCCGGCCCCGGCGCCGTCAGCCACATCTGCGGCATGCTGTTCATGCAGCTGACCGGCGTGAAGCTGACGACCGTGCCCTACAAGGGGACCGGTCCCGCGATGACCGACACCATGGGCGGCCAGGTCGACCTGCTGTGCGACCAGACCACCGGCGCGACCGGCCCGGTGAAGACCCACAAGGTGAAGGCCTACGCCACCGCGACCGCCGAGCGCATCCCCGTGCTGCCGGACGTGCCGACCGCGGCCGAACTCGGCCTGAAGGGCTTCGAGGTCGGCGTCTGGCACGGCATGTACGTTCCCGCCGGGACGCCTGCGCCGGTGACCGACAAGCTCAACGCCGCATTGAAGGCGGCGCTGCACGATCCGGAGACGGTCAGGCGCTTCGCCGAACTCGGCACCGCGCCGGTGTCCGACGCAGAAGCGACGCCCGAGGGCCTGAAGGCCAAATACTTCGCCGAGATCGACCGCTGGGCCCCGATCATCAAGGCCGCCGGCGAGTACGCCGACTGATCGTCGCTGCAGGCGGCCCGCGCCCTGTCGCGGCGCGGGCGCGACACCCGGAGAGCCGACACCCATGACCGATAGCCTTCCCGCCTACAAGATCGTCGGCGAGCGCCGCTTCCGCGAGACCTCCGGTCTCTACTTCGAGGACTTCGAGCCCGGCGACGTCTACGAGCACCGGCCCGGCCGGACGCTGCTCGACGTTGACAACGTGTGGTTCACGCTGCTGACCATGAACACCCAGCAGGTCCACTTCGACGCGGCCTACGCCGACAAGACCGAGTGGAAGAAGCTGCTGGTGGACTCGACCTTCACGCTGGCGCTGCTGACCGGCATGAGCGTGCGCACGGTGAGCGCGAAGGTCGTCGCCAATCTCGGCTGGGACAAGGTCAAGGCGACCGCGCCGGTGTTCGCCGGCGACACGCTCTACGCCGAGAGCACGGTGCTCTCGAAGCGCGAATCCAAGTCCCGGCCGCATCAGGGCATCGTCACGGTGCTCACCCGCGGCGTGAACCAGGACGGCGCCGAAGTGATGAGCTTCGAGCGCACCATGCTGGTCTACCGTCGCGGCCAGTCGCCGGAAGAGGCCGCGAATTACTGACAGCCCGGACGCCGCACGGTTCATCCCAAGTCGCGCGCGGCGGTCGATCGTCTGGAACGAAGGACGCCGCGCCGCGAGCGAGGAGGCCCACATCGGCCGCCATGGGCGCGCGCAAACGCACGGCGCCTGTCGTCATCCGCCCGATCAGCTTGCCCGCCGAACCTCCTCGCGGGTCGGCAGGCGCCAGTTCGGCCGGATGTAGTGGCAGGTGTAGCCGTTGGGGAAACGCTCGAGGTAATCCTGATGCTCGGGCTCGGCCTCCCAGAACGGGCCGGCCGCCGCAACCTCGGTGACCACCTTGCCCGGCCACAGTCCGGACGCGTTCACGTCGGCGATCGTCTCCTCGGCGATCTCACGCTGGACGTCGTCGACGTAGAAGATCGCCGAACGATAGCCGGGGCCGCGGTCGTTGCCCTGGCGGTTCGGAGTCGTCGGGTCGTGGATCTGAAAGAAGAACTCCAGCATCCGCCGGAAGCTCGTGATCTCCGGATCGAAGGTGATCTCGATCGCTTCGGCGTGGGTGCCGTGGTTGCGGTATGTGGCGTTCGGCACGTCGCCGCCGCTGTAGCCCACCCGGGTCGAGACCACGCCCGGCTGTTTCCGGATCAGGTCCTGCATGCCCCAGAAGCACCCGCCGGCCAGAACCGCGCGTTCGGTGGTCGTGCTCATCGCCGTCTCCTTGGGTTGAGTCATAGAGAGAATATCGGGACGCGGAGGCGACTTTTCAAAGCGCGCCTCAGGCGCGCGACGGACCGGGCTTCTCCAGCATGATGCGCGAGCTCTTCTCGACGAAATCCCGGATCGCGCCGGACATCATCGACAGCATCAGCGGCACCTCGATCTCGCCCCGCACCAGCGCGTCCTCAACCTCGATCGCGACGCCGACGGACTGCCCCATGGCCGAGATCTGAAGCGCGAGCCTGTCTTCGGCCGTCCATGAGGACGCGACCGACCCGCCGCCCGGGATGTGCCTTTCCAGCGCGGGCAGGCCGTTCTCGATCCGGCGTTTGGCTTCCGCTCGGCCGAGGTTGTGGGGAATCTCGAATTTCAATGCTCTAGCTCCCGTCCGTTGGCGGGCGCTGCCTATCACAGTTCGAGCGTCCCTGGATCACCGCGGCGGGGCGCTCTTGCGCTCCGTCTTCCCCGATCGGCGATGATCCAGATCGCTTCGGGCAACCGTGAGCCGTCCGCCCCGCCGACGTCCGTCTAAGCCGGCGCGCCGTTGTTGCGGGTGATCTGCACCTTGGGGCGGCCATCGACGCCGCCGAAGCTGCGGTAGACGTAGTCGGTCTTGCCCGAGTCCGCCGCCTTCAGCGCCAGCGAGGTGATCTTGGCGTGGAACGGCGACAGCGAGCAGGCCGGATCGGCGTTCGCCGGGTCGCCGGTGATCGCCAGCGCCTGGCAGCGGCAGCCGCCGAAGTCGATCTCCTTGCGCGGGCAGGAGGTGCAGGGCTCCTTCATCCAGCTCGTGCCGCGGTAGGCCTCGAACGCAGATCCGTGCTCCCAGATCTCCGAGAGGCTCTTCTCGGTGACGTAGTCGAACACGAGGTGCGGGATGGTCTCAGCCGCGTGGCAGGGCAGCACCTTGCCCTGGGGCGTGACGTTCAGCGACTGCTTGCCCCACCCGCCGACGCAGGGCTTCGGCAGCCGCGCGTAATAGTCCGGCACCACGGCGTCGATGACGAGCTTGCCCTGCAGCTCCTCGCGGAGGCGCTCGACGGTGGCGGCGGCCGCCATCACCTGCTCACGCGTCGGCATCAGCATGTTCCGGTTCTCGAGCGCCCAGCCGTAATACTGCGAGTGGGCGATCTCGACGCGCCGCGCGCCGAACTCCAGCGCCATGTTCACCAGCGCCTCGATGTTCTCGATGTTGGCGCGGTGGATGACGGCGTTGATGGTCAGCGGCAGGCCGAGCTCGAGCACCTGCCCTGCGAGAACGCGCTTCTTCTCATGGGCGCCCTTGAGGCCCGCGATGCGGTCGGCGTTGTCGGGCAGGGCGTCCTGGATCGACAGCTGGACATGGTCGAGGCCCGCGTCCGCCAGCTCCTTGAGCTTGTCGTAGGTGACGCCGATGCCGGAGGTGATGAGGTTGGTGTAAAGCCCGACCTTCACCGCATGGGCCGTCAGCTCCACGATGTCCTTGCGCGCCGTCGGCTCGCCGCCGGACAGGTGGAGGTGCAGCACGCCCATGGCGGCGGCTTCCGAAAACACCCGCTTCCAGGTTTCGGTGTCGAGCTCCAGCGAGCGCTTCTCGAGGTCCACGGGATTAGAGCAGTAGGGGCAGGACAACGGGCAGCGGTGCGTGAGCTCCGCCAGCATGCCGAGCGGCGCCGGCGGCGGCACGCGGGTCGCCGTGGACGGGTTCGGAACGGTCATGTCGTTCATTGCGCGTTCCTTTCGTTCGTGCCGAGACCGCGTCCCTCAGGGCGCCGTCCCGGCAAAAGCGCGCGTCATGCCTGAAAGCGCTTCTGGCATGACGGCTCGACCCGTCGCCGTCGCCCTCACTCCAGATCCAGCACGCGCTTGGCCTGAAGATCGGCCAGCATCTTCTTCACGTCGGTCTCGATCGTTTCGCGCGGCGCCGCATAGGCGGTCGCGAGATCGTCGACGATCGCAGTCACGGTTCGAACGCCGTCGCAGCGCTCCAGCACGGCGACCGCGATCGGATCCGGCTTCAGCACGCGCTCGGGCGCGAGCAGGAGCCATTCATTGCGCACCTCGTCGCGGCGAAGACGCACGCCGCGCGGAAGTTTCGGGACCGCGTCCGAGGAGACCTCGATCATTCCGCGGCCTGGCGGGCGTCGCCGCGCTCGGCCTGGAATGCGTCCGGCCAGGGCTTGGCGTAGATGTAGCCGTGCTCCAGCGCGTCGAGCATGCTCCAGAGCATCGAGCACTTGAACTCCAGAGCCGCAATCGCCGCGTCCTGCTGCTCGCGGGTCTTGGCGTGCTCGAACACGTAGGCGAGGGCGAAGTCGCTGTCGCGCTTCGCCTGCACCGGGCGCTTGTTGAAGTAGGCGAGCGTCTCGGGCGTCACGTAGTCGTAGTGCGCCAGCATGCCCTCGGACCGCACCTTGATGACGGACGGCGAGAACAGCTCCGTTAGCGACGAGGCGATCGCCTCGAGCAGCGGGCGGTCGCGACAGAACGAGATGTAGGCCGTCACCGCAAATTTGGTGGCGGGGAGGGCGAGTCGGCCCGATATCACGGTCTCGCGGTCGAGGCCGAGGTCGTCGGTCAGCTTCAGCCACTTGGCGATGCCGCCTTCGCCCTCGCGCTCGCCGTCGTGGTCGATGATGCGCTGGCGCCATTCGCGCCGCATGCCGGCGTCCTCCAGCCGGGCGAGGACCTGCGAATCCTTCTGCGGAATGCAGGCTTGGTAGAGGTAGCGGTTGAGCGCCCAGGCCTCGACCTCGGTGCGGGTGCATTGGCCCGACTGCAGGCGGATCTGGAACGGATGCCGGCTGTGGTACCGACGGGCGCCGACGTCGCGGAGACGCGCCTCCAGTTCGGCGGGTGAGAGCAGGTCTGCCATCGCGAAGTCCTCCGCAGATCTCAAGCCGCGGTTGTTCCGCGGTCTTCGAACGTCCGTTCCGAGGCGAGGCCGCCCAGGGCGACCTCCAGCCCGTCTTCCGACACCCGCCACCCGGCCGACTCGACGGCCGCGCGCTCGGCGGAGCCTTCGATGAGGATGCGGTTGGTGTTGTTAATATGAATGTAGATCTTCTGACCCACCTGCACACCGTCGAAGGCGTGAAGCGATCCGCCTTCGCCTGAGATGGGCACGTGCCCCATCCGGCGCCCGGTCTTCACGCCGACGCCCGCCTGGCGCATTTCGTCGTCTTCGAACACCGTGCCGTCAAACAGCAGCGCGTCCGCGCCGTCGACGCGGGCGAGCACGCCGGCGTCGACGGTCGCGCAGCCCGGAATGTACACGAGGGTCATGCCGTCGCGCGTGATCTCCACCCCGACTGTGTCGCCGCCGGCGTCGCCGATGGTGAGGTTTTCGGTCTCGAGATAGAGCGGCACCTTGCCGGGGACGCCAAAGAACTCGATCGTCGAATCGTCGATCCGGAACGGCTGGTTCAGCGCCACGACCTCGCGCGCCACCATGTCCTTCGCCAGCACGCCGAAGATCGGGTTGACGTCGAGGATGCCGGAGATCTGCGAGGTGGCGTAGACGGACAGCGGCGAACGCTCGCGCAGCGTGATAAGGCCGTCGACATGGTCGACGTCGCCGTTGGTCAGCACGACGGAGCGAATGGGGGTCTCGCGCAGCCCGGTGGGCTGCAGCAGAGGGGTCGCCAGGATCTGGGAGCGCAGATCGGGCGACGCGTTGAACAGCGTCCAGCGCCCTTCACCGGTCTCGACCGCGATCGACGACTGGGTACGCCGTTTCACGCGTGGATCGTTCTTCCACGCGAGGTCGCACACCGGACAGCGGCAATTCCACTGGGGAAAGCCGCCGCCGGCGGCAGAACCGAGAACGACAAGGCGCAACGCCATGATGTTAATCCGCCGCTGCGCCTGTCATCCTCACTACAATCCAACTAAGCTCAGAGCTCAGCCGGGCTGTAGGACGTGACTTCGAGGCCCACCGGGGTCTCAGAGACGATCGGAGCGGTCCAAATGGCCATGGTAGCCTCCTTCGGGGTTTCCTAAGACTTCCGCGCCGACGGATAAGATCCGGTTCGATTTGGCGCACGATGGAATATAGCTTCCGAACCCCACCGCCGCCATAGAACGCCGCCTTAAATCTTGGTAATGCGGGAGCGGTTTTCTCAAGAAGTTCTTAGGTTTTCCGACGTCCATGCGGCTCCCGGCGACGCCGGATCGCCGCAATCCCGCCGCGCTCTTGGCGGCGTCCATTTTGCGGCGGTGAGCGGGCGTCGCGGCGCGCGTTCGACGGCGTCATACGTTCGTCGGGGGCTGGCCGCGCGGAAGCGCGCTCTCGAGCGGGGGACCACGGGCTGCAGAAGCGCTCGCTTGACGCCTCGCTTGAGCTTCACCATTGTCCCGCGCCATGGAAGCCGAGCAGTCGACCCGCCTCAACCGGATCGTCATTATCTGCGGTTAGCTGAAAAGCGGGCCGCGGCGGTTTTTTCTTGATCTTTGGATGAGAGAAGAACGACCTCCCGGCCGATGAGGAGGACGGCGCTTGTCTGCGCTCAAGATCTACAACTCGCTGACCCGCACGAAGGACGACTTCGCGCCGATCGATCCCGCGAACGTGCGGATGTATGTGTGCGGGCCGACGGTCTACGACCGCGCCCACATCGGCAACGCGCGCCCGGTCATCGTCTTCGATCTCGTGTACCGGCTGCTCCGGCATCTCTACGGCGCGGACCACGTGACCTACGTCCGCAACGTCACCGACGTGGACGACAAGATCAACGCGCGCGCGGCGGAGCGCGGGATCAGCATCGGTGAACTGACCGAAGACACCGCCCGCGGTTTCCGCGAGGACGTGGCGGAGCTCGGGACGCTGACGCCGAGCCATGAGCCGCGCGCGACGGAGTTCATCTGCCGCGGCGCGGACGAACTCGACATGGTGAAGCTGGTCGAGCGCCTGATCGCCCGCGGCCACGCCTATGAGGCGGACGGCCATGTGCTGTTCGACGTCGCCTCCATGCCCGCCTACGGCCGCCTCGCGCGCCGCTCGCTCGACGAGATGGAGGCTGGCGCCCGCGTCGAGGTCGCCTCCTACAAGAAGGGCCCGATGGACTTCGTGCTGTGGAAGCCCTCGAAGGCGGGCGAGCCGGCCTGGGAGAGCCCATGGGGCCAGGGCCGTCCGGGCTGGCATCTCGAGTGCTCGGCGATGTCGGCCGCGCTGCTCGGCGAGACCTTCGACATCCACGGCGGCGGCATCGACCTGATCTTTCCGCACCACGAGAACGAGATCGCCCAGTCGACCTGCTGCTTCGGCGGGGACACCATGGCGAACGTCTGGATGCACAACGGCTTCCTGCAGGTCGAAGGCGAGAAGATGTCGAAGTCGCTCGGCAACTTCGTCACCATCCGCGAGGTCCTGGCCGACTGGCCGGGCGACGTCGCCCGCCTCGCGATGCTCGCCGCGCATTACCGCCAGCCGATCAACTGGACGCTGAAGGGCCTGCAGGAGGCCGAACGGACGCTGTCGCAGTGGTTCGAGGCCGCGGCGGGCGAGGCCGATCCGCGGCCTGCGGAGAGCGTGGTCGAGGCGCTGTCGGACGACCTCAACACGCCGAAGATGATCGCGGAAATCCACCGCCTGAAATCCGAAGGCCGTCGCAAGCCGCTGGCCGGGACGCTCGCCTTTCTCGGGTTCCGGCCCGACGTCCTCAGCCAGTGGCACGCCGCCAAGGCTCCCGAACTCGGCGTGCCCCGGGAGGAGATCGAGCGCCTGGTCGACGCGCGTCTGGAGGCGCGCCGCGAGCGGAACTGGGCGGAGGCCGACCGGATCCGCGACGAGTTGCTCGCCAAGGGCGTCGTGCTGAAGGACGGCGCTGGCGGCACGACCTGGGAGGTGGCCCGGTGAGCGCCGCGCCGTGACCCGCGAGCGGATCTATCTGTTCGACACGACGCTGCGCGACGGCGCGCAGACGGCGGGGGTCGACTTCACGCTCGCGGACAAGATGGCGGTCGCGACGATGCTCGACCGTCTGGGCGTCGACTATGTCGAGGGCGGCTACCCCGGCGCGAACCCCACCGACACGGCGTTCTTCTCGGAGAACCGCACCACGCGGGCGACCTTCGTGGCCTTCGGCATGACCAAGCGGGCCGGGCGGTCGGTCGAGAACGACGCCGGCCTGCAGGGCGTGCTGCAGGCGAAGGCCGCAGCCTGCTGCTTCGTGGGCAAGAGCTGGGATTTCCACGTCGTCCACGCGTTGGGAATCACGCTCGAAGAGAACATCGAGCAGATCCGAGAGACCGTCGCCGCCGCGATCGCGGCAGGGCGCGAGGCGATGATCGACTGCGAGCACTTCTTCGACGGCTACAAGGCGAACCCGGACTACGCGTTGGCCTGCGCCAAGGCCGCCTACGACGCCGGCGCGCGCTGGGTGGTGCTGTGCGACACCAACGGCGGCACGACGCCGGACGAGGTCACGGCGATCGTGGCGAAGGCCAAGGCGGTCGTTCCGGGCGCGAACCTCGGCATCCACGCCCACGACGACATGGGCCTCGCGGTGGCGAACTCTCTCGCGGCCGTCGACGCCGGCGCCCGGCAGATCCAGGGCACGCTGAACGGCCTGGGCGAACGCTGCGGCAACGCCAACCTTGCGACGCTGATTCCTTCGCTGAAGCTGAAGCCGGACTACGCCGAACGGTTCGAGATCGGCGTGTCGGACGAGGGTCTCGCCACCCTGACGCAGCTGTCCCGCGCCTTCGATGAACTGCTGAACCGGCCGTCGAACCGCCACGCGCCCTACGTCGGCGCAAACGCTTTCGCGACCAAGGCGGGCATTCACGCCTCGGCGATTCTGAAGGACCCCCGCACCTACGAGCACGTCGCGCCGGAGTCCGTCGGCAACCACCGGCGGCTGCTGGTGTCCGACCAGGGCGGCAAGTCCAACCTCGTGTCGGAACTCGCCCGCATCGGGGTGGAGGTCGACAAGACGGACCCGCGGCTCGACCGCCTGCTCGCCGAGGTGAAGCGGCGCGAGGCGGAGGGCTACGCCTATGAGGGCGCGGACGCCTCCTTCGCGCTGCTCGCCAACCGCGCGCTCGGTCGGGTGCCGGATTTCTTCACGATCGAGAGCTTCCGCGTGATGGTCGAGCGTCGCCACAACGCCTTGGGCGAACTCGTCACCATGTCCGAGGCGGTGGTGAAGCTGACGGTCGACGGCGAGACCCTTATCACGGCGGCCGAGGGCAACGGTCCGATAAACGCGCTCGACGTGGCGCTTCGCAAGGATCTCGGCCGCTACCAGCCCTACATCGCCGACCTCAGGCTCACGGACTACAAGGTCCGCATCCTGAACGGCGGCACCGAAGCCGTGACCCGCGTGCTCATAGAGTCGACCGATGGCGGCGGCGTCGTCTGGACCACGGTCGGCGTGTCGCCCAACATCATCGACGCCTCGTTCGAGGCGCTGGTCGACAGCCTGACCTACAAGCTGCTGAAGGCGGGCGCGCCCGCTCCGTAACGCGCGACCCGACGGATCGCGTTTGCCGACCTCTGTCGTTTGGCGTCACCGCGCTCGCCTCGCCTCGACGCACCAAAAACGAACCGACTGCGGAGAGAGCGCAGCGCCTGCGCGTCGCTGCGACGCCGGCTCCGGTCAGCCTTCGTATCCCGCGGCCTTGAGCGGCTCGGACGAGAACTGTCGACGGTGCAGGATGACCGTGACGAGCGTCGTCGTCACGAGCAGCGCCCAGGGGCTGACGAACCAGCCGATGTAGGCCAGCGAGAAGAACAGACCGCGCAGGCCTCGGTTGAAGTGGCGTCCGGCTTCGATGTTCATCCGCGCGGCGCGCTCCAGCGCGACGGCCATCTCCGGCGTATCGATCTCCTCGTGCGGCGGGGCGCAGACCACGAGGATCGAGCCGTAGTTGAACAGCCGGTAGGCCCAGACGAACTTGAAGAAGGCGTAGACCAGGATCGCTGCGAGTCCGAGGATCTTGGCGTCGTAGACCTCGCGGGTGGTCACGAGGCCGAAGGGCAGGGCGGCGAACACTTCGACCGCCTCGCTGCTTGCGCCGAGGGCGGCCAGCGCGCCGCCGATGGCGATCAGGGAGGTCGAGGCGAAGAACGCCGAGCCGTTCTGAAGCCCCTGCATCGTGATCGAATCCGGCATGCGGTTCTCGCGCGCCGCCATCCGCCGCATCCAGTCCCGTCGCCGTTCGGCCATCACGGAGTTCAGGCTCCGCCGCGACCGCTCCGACCAAGTGTAATGGCCGAACCAGACGATGACGAAGTAGATCACGGCGGCGATGTCGAGCGGCGAGCCGGTCAAGGTCATGGCCGGGAGTTTAACCGCGGCGCCCGGCGTATGCGCAATGGCGCCGGGCTCACAGCAGGCCGAGGGAGCGGAGTTCCGCCACGAGATGCGGCGGAAGGCCGGGCGCCGCGGCTTCGTCCGTCGCGACGTCCTTCGGCGCATCAGCGTCCGGCAGGTAGCGCCAGCCCTGAAACGGACGCCGCGGCGCGGGACGCGTTGCGATCAGCTCTGGCGACAGCACCAGATCGCATCGTTCGATCCCATCGGCGCCCTTGGCGGAGCGGAGGTCGACGAGCGGCTGCCGGACGAGGATGACGCCCTTGATGACCCAGTAGAGCGAGCCGCCGTCGAGCAGTTCGGCGGCGCGTTTCGGCGCCATCCGGGTGGTGTGGATCTGCTCCTCGGGCAGCCCGCGACGCCGCTTCTCCGCCATGCGCTCGGCGATCCAGGACCGCAGATCCTCGACCGAGTCGCAGCCGACGCAGAGTTTCTGGAGATGGAGCGGCATCAGGTTCTCACCGGCGGCGACGTCGCCACCTTAGCCCTCCGCGTCCCCGGGCGAAGCGCCGACTTCGACGCGTCCACAGCAGGTAGCCGGAGAGGCGGGCTCAGATGCCTGGAGCGCGCTGCCAGCCGGACACGTCGAGCTTGTTTCGCAGACCCTTGCAGGGCCGCACCGTGACGCCGGGCACCACCGGCACGCGGCGCCGGTTCGCTTCCGACAGGCCGCGCATCGTCTCTGCGCAGGCGATGATCGCGAGGCCGGGGGCCCTCAGCCGGCCGATGTCGCGCTGGACGGTGGTCGTGCCGGGGATCACGGAGATGACGCCCCGGTTGGCGAGGATCAGGTTGAACTTCCGCCCGCGGCCGCCTTTGACGAAGTCCGAGCCGGCCCTGAGCGCGCGTTGAAACGCGGCGGGATCGTGGTTCTCGAGGATCGTGTACTGCTCGTCGCCCGGCGCAGCCGAGGCTGGCGCGGCGAAGTCGAGGATAAACGCCGCCGCGACCAGGCCGATGGGGGACAGGAAACGCAAAACTCGCATGGACGTCCTCCGGACCAAGGGGGCGATCTGCGTCGCCCTCCCGATCATTCCTCGTTCGAAAGCAGGCCCTTGAAGACATGCTCCAGGAAGTTGCGTTCCTGACCGGCGGTCGGCGTGACTTCGCCGATGAAGTCGAACAGGCGTCCGTCCTTGAGGCCGAAATTGGCGATTCGCTGGACGCGGCGATTCTGGTCGAAGTAGACCGCGACGACGCGTTGGTCGGTGATCGTCGGGTTCATGAAGGCGACCGGGCGCTTGGTCGTCTGGGAAATGTAATAGTAGACCTCGCCCTTGAGCGTCGCCGTCGTCGACGGCGTGCCGAGCACCACGAGCACCTGTTCCTGGCTCGAGCCGACAGGCACCTGCTGCAGCGAACTCTCGGAGAGGACGTAGCCTTTCTGCTGCGTCTCGGCGCAGCCCGAGAGCGTGACTGAGGCCAGTCCGAAAGCGAGCGTGGCCGCGGCGGCGCGCCCAGCGGCGGTCGTCTTCCCAAGCGAGATCGGCATGTCCTGGACTTCCTCCCGAAACGCGGCACGCGCAACTCATGACGGGTCGACGCGTCCGTCGCCGGACTTGTGCCTCCGTCGCACTTGGCGTAACCCGCGGAACGGCCCAGTTCAACAGGCGAAAGCGGCTGCCGGGCGCAGGCGCGCAGCAGTTCGAAGGCGACGACGGGCGATGGTGTTTGGTCTGTTCCAGCGGCGCGCCGCGTCGACGCCGTCCGCGACCGAGCGTGTCTACGGTCTGATCGTCGCCCAGGCGCGCGCGCCGTACTTCTATCGAGAGCTCGGCGTGCCCGACACGGTCATGGGACGGTACGAGATGATCGTGCTGCACGCCTTCTTGTATTTTCATCGGCTCAAGGCCGTTGAGCCCGCGGCGAAGGAGGCGGCGCAGGAGGTGTTCGACCTGATGTTCGCCGAGATGGACTCCGCGCTTCGCGAGATCGGCGTCGGCGACCTGACGGTCCCGAAGCGCATCAAAAGCATGGCCGGCGTGTTCTATGCGCGCGCGGCGGCCTACGAGGCCGCGCTGAAGTCGGCCGATGACGCGCAGCTGATCGGGGCGCTCGCGGCAGGCCCGTTCGAAGGCGCCGACGCGGCGGGCGCGCGGCAGCTCGCGCGTTACCTGCGCTCGGCGGTGGATGCGCTCGCGATTCAATCCGTGCCCGCGCTCGTTCAGTCCGGACCCATATTCCCGCAGGCGGAGGCCTCATCTTGACCGCATCGCCCTTGTCCCGCCCGATCGCCGTGGTCGACGTTGGCCCGAACGGCCTGACCGTTGACGTCATCGCCGACGAGGCCGAACGGGCCGCTCTGGCGGAGGCCAACGAGGCGGTCGCGGTCGAAGAGCTTCGGGCCGGCGTGACGGTGCGGCCGTTTGGCAAGGACGGAGTGGCCGTCACGGGGCAGGTCGACGCCAAGGTCCAGCGCATTTGCGTGGTGACGCTCGAGCCGTTCGTCGAGATCGTCAGCGAGCCGATCGACGTCCGTTTCGCCCCGGCGGCCGAGGTCGCCGCGGTCGAAGACGGCGGCGAGATCGAACTCGGACCGAACGACCCGCCGGATCCCTTCGTGGGGGGCGTGATCGACGTCGGAGCCGTCGTGTCGGAGTTCCTGACGCTCGGCCTCGATCCTTACCCGCGCAAGCCCGGGGCGACCTTCGAGCAGCCCTCGGGCCTGGACGGCGAAGGATCGGCGTTCGCCGAGCTCCGCAAGCTCAAGCGTCCCGATGACGGCGGCTGAGCTCGGCGTCCGCCGAGGGTTGCCACCCCGTCGCCAAACGTTATGGTCCGCGCGCGCCGCGCTCCCCCGGGCGTTTTGGCCGCGCCCGCTGAAAGATCTCGTCTTCTGCGCCCCATGACCGACACAGTCCGCCTCGCCCTCGACGCCATGGGCGGCGACCATGGCCCCTCCGTCGTCGTGCCGGGCGCCGCGCTCGCGCTCGCCCGCAAACCGGACATGACGTTCCTGTTCGTGGGCGACGAGGCGAAGATCCGTCCGCTTGTCGACGCCGAGCCGCGGCTCGCCGGGCGCTGCGAGATCCTGCACACCGACGTCGCCGTCCGCATGGACGACAAGCCGAGCGTCGCGCTTCGCAAGGGGCGCTGGAAATCCTCGATGTGGCTGGCGCTCGACGCGGTGAAGACGCATCGCTCCGACGCCGTGGTCTCGGCCGGCAACACCGGCGCGCTGATGGCCATGTCCCGATTCTGTCTCCGGATGATGGCGGACGTCGAACGCCCGGCCATCGCCGCGATCTGGCCGACGCTCCGAGGCGAGAGCATCGTGCTCGACGTCGGAGCGACCATCGGCGCCGACGCTCGCCAGCTCGTCGACTTCGCGGTGATGGGCTCCGCCATGGCGCGGATCCTGTTCGACCTCGATCGGCCGACCGTCGCGTTGCTCAACGTCGGCGTGGAGGAGATCAAGGGCGTCGAGCAGGTGAAGGAGGCCGCCCGCATCCTGCGCGAGGAGGATTTTCCCGCGCTCGACTTCCGCGGCTTCGTCGAGGGCGACGACCTCGGCAAGGGCACGGTCGACGTCGTGGTGACGGAGGGCTTTTCCGGCAACATCGCGCTCAAGACGGCCGAGGGGACGGCGCGGCAGATTGCGGAATATCTGCGCTCGGCCATGGGCCGCACATGGCTGTCCAAGCTGGGCTACCTGCTTGCGCGCGGGGCCTTCGACACGCTCAAGGAAAAGATGGATCCCCGGAAGGTGAACGGCGGCGTGTTTCTCGGACTCGACGGCGTGGTGATCAAGAGCCACGGCGGGACCGACGCCGAAGGTTTCGCCTCCGCGGTCGAGGTCGGGTACGAAATGGTGCGGTACGATTTGATGACGAAGATCCGGCAGGGACTGCTTCACGATCAGGGGGCCGACGCGCCGCCGCCGTCGCCGGCGTCTCTCGCGGGGGCGGAGTCGTGAGCCGCATTCGGTCCGTGGTGCGTGGTTGTGGGGCGTATCTGCCCTCGGATGTGCTCACGAACGCCGATCTGGCGAAGACGGTCGACACCTCGGACGAGTGGATCGTTCAGCGCACGGGCATCCGCCAACGTCACATCGCCGCGCATGGCGAAATGACGTCGGACCTCGCCGTTTTCGCCGCGCGCGCGGCGCTCGCGGATGGCGGCGTCGAGGCGTCGGAGATCGACCTCATCGTCCTCGCGACGGCGACTCCGGACAACACCTTTCCGGCGACCGCCACCACCGTGCAGGCGGCGCTCGGCATCACGCACGGCTTTGCGTTCGACGTGCAGGCGGTCTGTTCGGGGTTCCTCTATGCGCTCGCGACGGCCGACAAGTTCCTGATCTCGGGCCAGCACAAGCGCGCGCTGGTCATCGGCTCGGAAACGTTCTCGCGCATTCTCGATTGGACCGACCGCGGCACCTGCGTGCTGTTCGGCGACGGCGCGGGCGCCGTGGTTCTCGAAGCCCAGGAGCAGCCGGGCGAAAGCAGCGACCGCGGCGTGCTGACGACCCATCTGCGCTCGGACGGGCGCCACAAGAGCAAGCTGTTCGTCGACGGCGGTCCGTCGTCCACCGGCACGGTCGGCCATCTGCGGATGGAGGGCCGGGAGGTGTTCCGTCACGCCGTGGGCATGATCACCGACGTGATCGAGGACGCTTTCGCGGCGACCGGCGAAACCGCGGAAAGCATAGACTGGTTCGTTCCCCATCAGGCCAACCGCCGGATCATCGACGCCAGCGCTCAGAAGCTTCACATCGCGCCGGAGAAGGTGGTCCTGACCGTCGACCACCACGGAAACACCTCGGCCGCCTCGATCCCGCTGGCGCTCGCGGAGGCGCGGGCCGACGGCCGCATTAAGCAGGGCGACCTCGTACTGCTCGAGGCGATGGGAGGCGGTTTCACGTGGGGATCCGCCCTTGTGCGTTGGTGAGCGTGCGACGAACGAACGAGCTGCGCACGTTGACCATCGCTCCCGCGCTGAATAGCCTTTAGCCTCAATGGCCTCTCGCCGAAAGCGAGAGGGCGGGCGGCCATCCGGGGGAAGCGAGTGATGACAGGGCGCACTGTGACGCGCGCTGATCTGTGCGAGGCGGTCTACCAGAAGGTGGGACTGTCCCGGACCGAATCGGCGTCTCTGGTCGAAATGGTGCTGGCTGAGATCGGGGACTGCCTCGAGCGCGGCGAGACGGTGAAGCTGTCGTCGTTCGGCTCGTTCGTGGTGCGCGGCAAGGGGCAGCGCGTCGGACGGAACCCGAAAAGCGGCCAAGAGGTCCCGATCCCGCCCCGGCGGGTCATGGTGTTCAAGCCGTCGAACATTCTGAAGGATCGCATCAATGGCGGCGGCGACGCCGCCAAGCCCAAGTCGCGTTCGAAAGCCAAGGCGAACGGCGCGGC
This sequence comes from Methylopila capsulata, assembly GCF_016907975.1. Classification (GTDB taxonomy): domain Bacteria; phylum Pseudomonadota; class Alphaproteobacteria; order Rhizobiales; family Methylopilaceae; genus Methylopila; species Methylopila capsulata. The sequence continues at coordinate 338,526 of NZ_JAFBCY010000001.1, read as the reverse complement.
CTGACGAGAAAGAGGTGAGCTGTGGAGAAGGGCCCGGAAGCCTTCCGCACGATCAGTGAGGTCGCCGAAGAGCTTGGCGTTCCCCAGCACGTGCTTCGCTTCTGGGAGACGCGCTTCCCGCAGATCAAGCCGATCAAGCGCGGCGGCGGGCGTCGTTATTACCGTCCCAACGACGTGGACCTCCTCACCGGCATCAAGCACCTGCTCTACGGCGAGGGCTACACGATCCGGGGCGTCCAGCGGATCCTGAGAGAGCAGGGCGGCCGGAAGGTCGCGGCCTATGCGGACGGCGGCGCGCCCGCGCCGGAAGCCGCGGATCAGGATCTGGCCGAGGTTCGCGCCGATCGGGCCGCGGAGGCCGAAGCCTCAATCGGTCTGCTGGGTCTGCAATCCGGTCCGGAGCTTTGGGCGCCGCAGCGTCGGCCATCGTCGGAGCCTGCGCCTATCGCTCAGGCGACGCCGCCCGCGTCCGCCGCGGCTCCTGATCGATTAGAATCTCGAGGTGAGCCGTCTCCGGAGCGCCCGGCGTTCGCTCTGCCGGAGGACCACACGCAGCGGCTGCGGACGGCGCTCGCCGAACTCGAGGCCTGCCGGCGTCTGCTCGACGAGCGGCTTTAAAGCTCCACATAGGGTTGCGTACGTGTCGCCCCGCCCGTTAACGGAATATGAGTGGTATCCGAGGGGAGATGCGCAGGATGGTGTGGGATTCGAGCGTTGCGTAAACGAAAGCCCTCTGGCGTGCGTCGGTCGTTGTGGGTCGGCGCGGCTGCGGCCGCGCTGTGCGCGGGAGGAATGGCGCACGCCCAGCAGGATGCGCCGCCCGCCGCCACCTCCGGCGCGGCGTCCGCCGTCGCCGGCGTTTCCTACGTCACCACCGTGTCGGTCGTCGGCGACGACGCCGCAGTTCAGAAGATCGTTGACGACACGTCGACCCTCAAGTCGCTGCAGAAGGATTCCCCTCCGGGCGCCGCCGGCCTCGTCGGGCGCGCCAAGGTTGACATAGAGCGGCTCGCCGCCGCGCTGATGGCCACGGGCCGTTATGGCGCAATCGTCGACGTGACCATCGCGGGCGTGTCCGTGACGACGACCAGCGCGCCGGACGTGGCGCAGCGGTCGCGGCGACTGGTTCCGGTGGTGATCAAGGTCGATCCGGGTCCGGTGTTCACGATCGGTCGGGTCGCGATCCGCAATGCGGAACGCTCGACGACGCTGCCGCGCGTCGAGCCGGCCAAGGTCGGCCTGGCGCCGGGCGCGCCTGCGCCCTCGTCGGCGGTCTTCGGCGCCGAAGCCAAGATTGTCGACCAGTTGCGACGCGACGGCTATCCCTTCGCCAAGGTCGCGAACCGCGAGGTGACCGCCGACCACGCGGTCAAGAAGCTCGACGTGACCATCGACGTCGCCGCCGGGCCGCGCTCTCCGTTCGGCGAGGTCTCGGTGAACGGCACGAAGGACGTCGATCCGGCTGTCGTTCGCGGTCGCGTGCCGTTCGAGCCCGGCGATCGCTACGACCCGGAGAAAATGGTCGAGCTGAGGGACGAGCTCGCCAAGCTCGATGTGTTCTCCTCGATCCGGGTGAAAGAGGGAACGGAGCCGGACGCCCAGGGCCGCGTGCCGGTGATGATCGACGTCGAGGAGAAGAAGTTCCGCTACGTCGGCGCCGCAGCCAAATACAGCACCACCGACGGAGCGAGCGTCAGCGCCTACTGGGGACACCGCAACCTGTTCGGCGGCGCAGAGAAGCTGCGCGTCGAGGCGAGCGCCTCGCGCCTGATCAGCAACGACCCGCAGGACTACGAGTACGCGGTCAAGACCTCGTTCGAAAAACCCGGAATCTGGGGCGGATTCGACGATCTTCTGGCCGAGGTCGAGGCGATGCGCGAGCGTCCCGACGCCTATTGGCGCGACGGCGTCCGCGGGGCGGTCGCCATCCGCCGGCGGCTTTCGAGCGATCTGTCGATCCAGGCGGGCCTCGAGGTCGAAGCCTCCACGATCCGGGACACCTTCGGCGAGAAGGATTTTCTCCTCGTCGGCCTTCCTCTCGGGGCGACCTTCGACAACACCGACAGCAAGCTCGACCCGACCGAGGGCTTCCGGGCGACCCTGACGGCCGCGCCCTACTTCAACACGACCGGCGACGCGCCCTCGCTGAACATCATCAAGGGGCAGATCTCGGCCTACCAGAAGCTGGACGAGGATGCCCGGTTCATCGCGGCGGGCCGAATTGGCTTTGGTTCGGTCATCGGGCCGAGCGCGATCGAGGACGTGCCGGCGAACCGGCGCTTCTTCGCCGGTGGCGGCGGTTCGATCCGCGGCTTCGCCTACCAGAGCGCGAGCCCGCATTGCGACTCGTCGCAACCGACGCCGAAGCGGGCTCTCGACTGCAAGAAGGACACGCCGGTCGGCGGTCGGAGCCTGCTCGAGGCCTCCGCCGAGATGCGGATCAAGATCACGGACACCATCGGCGTGGTGCCCTTCGTCGACGCGGGCGCGGCCTTCGACAAGACCTATCCGGATTTCGGCGAGGACATCCGCGTCGGCGCGGGCGTCGGCCTGCGCTATTACACGGCGATCGGTCCCATTCGATTCGACGTGGCGACGCCGATCATGGGCAAGACGAAGAACGATCCGCTGGTCGCGTTCTACGTAAGCGTCGGACAGTCGTTCTGACGAACCGAAGCCTGGGCAGGCGGTATCCCTGTACATCAGGGATCAACGCAGGCTCAATGGACGAACAGTCCGCCCACCTTGCGCCGCGAGGCGATTCAGGGCGGCGGCATGCGAACGGAATCCAATGGCCATTCTGAAGCGCGCGCTGATCGTCCTCGTCGTTCTTTTGATGATCCCGGTGGTTCTCGTCGCAGGGCTGTTCCTGTTCGCCCGCACCGAGACCGGCCTCGCGACGATCGCGAACCTCGCCCAGACCTACGGAAGCTCGGCGGACTCGAAGATCGCGATCGGCAAGATCGAGGGATCGTTTCCCGACGACCTTACGGTCCGCGATCTCGCTCTGGCCGACCGCGACGGCGTGTGGCTGACGATAGACCGTGTCCGTCTGGCCTGGGCCCCGCTCGCGCTGTTTTCGCGCAAGGTGCAAGTCGAGGCGTTGGAGCTCGGTCGCGTGGATGTCGCGCGCGCGCCGAACCTGCCGGCCTCGACCGAGCCCGAGCCGGTTTCCGATCCCGACGCGCCGCTGATCCCCGACTTGCCCGTCGAGATCGAGCTGAAGCGCCTTGCGGTCGACGATCTCAATCTCGCGGAGGCGCTCATGGGCGTGCCCGCGCGGCTCGCGGCCGAGATGTCCGCCTCGCTGCGGGACCCCCGCGAGGGCGTCGACGCCCGCTTCGACGTGCGTCGCATCGACGGCGTTGCGGGTCGGATCAACGGCTCGGCCAGCTTCGCGCCGCAGACCGAGCGGTTCCAGATCTCGATCCGCGGCGGCGAGCCCGCCGGCGGCCTGATCGCGCGACTGGCCGACATGCCCGGCCAGCCCCCGATGGACATCGGGATTGAAGGCGGCGGCACGCTCGACGCGCTGCGCGTGCAGGCGGCGCTGACTGCGGGAGACCGCGGCCGGCTCGACGCCGTGGTGGAGCTCGCGGGCGAGGGCGACGGTCGGCGGGTCAAACTCTCGCTCGACGGCGATGTCGGACGCATCGCGCCGCCCGCCTACGCCGCGCTCGTGGATGGTCCGACAACGGCCAACATCGACGCGTTCGTGCCCGACCAGGGGCCTATCCGCATCGCCGACGCGGTGTTCGACCTGCCGGCCGCGCGCCTCGCCGCCAAGGGCGCTGTCGACCTGACCGCGAAAACCCTTGACGTCACCTATGACCTCAAGGCCGGAGACGCCTCGCGTTTCGCCGCTCTGCTGCCGCCGGGGATCGCCTGGGGCGCGCTTTCCGCCGTGGGGTCCGCGAACGGGCCGTTCACGCACCCTCATGTGGTCGCGACCGTGGACGGAACGGGCCTGAACGCGACCCAGGGCGGCGCGGCCACGGCGCACATCACGCTCGACGCGAAACCGAATGGGCCTCTGACGGACGAGGCGACCCGGATCGCGGCCAAGGCGACAGTCGACGCCAAGAGCGTCACCTTCGCCGACGACCGGTTGCTCGCAGGAGCGGGGCGGGACCTGACGGCCGCGTTCGATCTGGTCGCGACCGTCGCGGGCGCAGCCGACATCGCGAAGGCGGACGTCGCGCTGGGCGACATCAAGGCGTCCTACGTCGGCGCCGTCTCAGGCCAAATGGCGAAGGGAAAGGCCACTCTTGCGGCCGCCGATCTCTCCCCGCTGTCCGCGCTTGCGGGGCGCACATTGGCGGGCTCCGCCAACCTCGCCGCGGATGTGGACGTGGCCTTCGACCTGTCGCGTCTCGCGGTCGCGGCGAACGGCGGCGGCAAGGGCCTCAAAGTCGGCGTCGAGCAGGTCGACGCGCTGACCGGCGGCGATCTCGCGATCACCGGCGGCGTGACGCGCGCCGAGAACGGCTCGTTCGCGTTCAATGGGTTGAAGGTCACCGGCAAGCATGTCGCGCTCTCGGCCGACGGCTCCGCGACGCTGCAGGACGCGGACGTCACCTTCCGCGCCGAGGTCGAGGATCTCAACCTCGTCGATCCGCGCGCGGCCGGCCGCGCCACGCTCGACGGCAAGCTCACGGGCCGGCTCGACGATCTCGCCGTGACGGCGAAGCTCGCCGTTCCCGATGGACGGGCGATGGACCGGGTCATCAAGGATCTCACCGTCGACGTCGACGCGACGGACGTGACTGACGCGGTCGGCGGCGTGGTGCGTCTCGGCGGCTCGCTCGACGGCAAGCCGGTCCGGGGCCAGGCGCGGCTCGTGACCGAGGCCGACGGCGCACGCAGGCTCGAGGATGTGGACCTCGTCGTCGCGACGGCGAGCGTGAAGGGCGGCGTCTCCGTCACCCCTGCGGGTCTCGCGATCGGCCGGGTGACGATCGCCGCGCCCGACCTCGCGGAGGTCGGCGCGCTGGCGTTGACGGAACTCGGCGGCGGGCTGTCCGCGGACATCGGGCTTTCCGTTGAAAACGGCGTGCAGAAAGCCGTGGTGACGGCCAATGGCGCGGACATCGCCGCGCCGGGCGCTCGCGTCGGCAAGATCGACGTGGCGGCCACCGTGCTCGATCCCACCGGCAAGATCACCGTCGACGGCGTCATCAACGGATCCGGGATCGCCGCCGGTGGCCAGGTCATCGAGCGGCTCGCGGTCAAGGCGAACGGCGCGCCTGACGGCATGGACGTGACGGCCGACGTGACGGCGCTCGGCGCCGCGGCCTCCGCGGCCGGGCGCGTGGTCTATGCGCCGGCTGAGACCCGCATCGACCTGTCGAAGCTGAATCTGAAAGGCGGCGGCCAGGACGCGAGCCTCGCAGGCCCCGCCAAGGTGCGGCTTGTCGGGTCGGACGTGTTCATCGACGCCTTCGCGCTGAAGGCGGGGCAGGGCGGCGCCTTGGATCTCTCCGGAAAGGCGGGCCAGACGCTCGACCTCTCCGTCGCGATCCGCGACCTGCCGCTTGCCCTCGCCAACGCCTTCGCGCCGGACCTCGGCGTACGCGGCGCGCTGGGGGCGACCGCCAAGGTCACCGGCCCGGCGACGGCGCCGGTGGCCGACTTCGACGTGACGATGCGCGACCTCTCGGTGGCCCAGACTCGGGCGGCCGACGTCGGCGCGCTGACGGTCGCGACCAAGGGGCGTTACGCCGGCGACCGGGTGACGACCGACACCACTGTGACCGGCCCCGGCGGGCTGCGGCTCACCGCCGTTGGTTCCGCGCCGATCGCCGACGGCGATCTCGACATGGACGTCGCGATCCGCGCCCTGCCGCTGAAGCTCGCCAACGGCTTCGTCGAGGGTTTTGGTCTTGCCGGCCAGCTGAACGGCGACGCCAAGGTGACCGGTCCGGTCGCGGCGCCCCGCGGGACCTACGCCGCCAAGATCGACGGCTTCACCTCGTCGCGGGCGAAGGGCGTGCCTGCGGTCGTGATCGAGACGAAGGGCGAACTCCAGGGCGTTCGCGTCACCACCGACACGGTGATCACCGGCGGCGGCGGCGTTCGGGCGACGGCGAAGGGCTTCGCATCCATCGGCGCCGGGCCGCTCGACATGGACATCGCCATCGCCGAACTGCCGCTGTCGCTGGCGAACGCCTTCATGCCGGAGCTGGGTCTCGCCGGCCGGCTGCAGGGCGGCGCCAAGGTCACGGGCCCCGTCTCCGCGCCGCGCGGCGGCTATGACTTCAAGATCACTGGCCTCACGGCTGCTCAAGCCAAGGGCGTGCCGGCGCTGCAGATGGCGACCAAGGGCGAGCTCGAAGGCAACCGGGTCACCACCAACACCGAAGTGACCGGCGGCGGCGGGCTGCGGCTGACGGCTCGCGGCGCGGCTCCGGTCGGCGCAGGCGATCTCGACATGACGGTGGAGCTCCGCAGCGTTCCGCTGGCGCTCGCGAATGGCTTCTCGCCCGGCCTCGGCGCGCAGGGCACGCTGCAGGGCGACGCCAAGGTTTCGGGGCCCATTGCGGCGCCGCGCGGGACCTACACGCTGAAGGTCTCGAACCTCTCGACCGCCCAGACGCGCGGCGCCGGCGTGCCGGCCGCGCAGATCGACAGCAAGGGACGGCTCGAGGGCGTGCGCGTGGTCACGGACACGGTCGTCACCGGCGCCGGCGGGCTTCGGGTCACGGCGAACGGCTCGGCCCCGCTGGGCCAGGGCAACCTCGACCTCCGCGTCGTCGGGCGTGCGCCGCTCGCGTTCCTCAACGACACGCTGTCGGTGTCCGGCGACCGCGTCGATGGCGCCGCGAGCTTCGACGTCAAGGTCGGCGGCTCGACGTCGGCGCCCGCGATCGACGGCACGGCGCGGCTCGAGAACGCGTCCTACTCCAACCGGGCTTCGGGCCTTCAGCTCCGCGGCATCCAGGCTGTCGTCGCCGGCAACGGGACCAACGTCGAGGTTCGGAGCCTGCGCGCCACGACGCGCAACGGCGGCACGATCTCGGGTTCGGGCCGGGTGGCGGTCGACCCCGGCCGCGGCTTCCCCGGTGAAATCCGCATCCAGGCGCAGAACGCCGAGGTGGTGGGCACCGACATCGTCACGGCGGTGATCGACAGCAACCTCACGCTCCAGGGAGCGCTCGCCCGCAGGCCCGTGGTGTCCGGCAACATCCGGGCGCGGTCGGTGGAGATCCAGATCCCGGATCGGCTCCCGGCGCAGTACACGCCGCTCGAGGGCGTGAAGCACCGCGGCGCGCCCGCCCGCGTGACGTCGCAGCTCAAGGCGGTGAACGTCGGCCAGAAGACGGCGCGGTCGGAGGACGGTTTCCTCGCCACCCTCGACATCGACGTCCAGGCCAACGACCGCATCTTCATCCGCGGCATGGGCATCACGTCGGAAGCCGGCGGTTCGATTAAATTGGCCGGAACCTCCGCCAATCCGCAGCCGGTCGGCGCCTTCGAGCTGCGCTCGGGCCGTGGGCAGATCGTGGTCATCGGCCAGCGACTGACCTTCACCCGCGGTTCGGTGTCGTTCGCGGGCGACCTCGACCCGACCCTCGACTTCCTCGCAGAGACCAAGGCGCGGGACATCACCGCCCAGGTCGTGGTGACCGGAACGGCGTCGCGGCCGCAGATCGCCTTCACCTCCCAACCGGCGCTGCCGACCGACGAGGTGCTGGCGCGCCTGCTGTTCAAGAAATCGGCGGGCGAGCTGAACGCGAGCGAGGCGCTTCAGCTTGCGCAGGGGCTCGCCCAATACACCGGCGGCGGGGGCTCCGGCGCTCTCGACAGCGTGCGCAAAAGCCTCGGCGTGGATGTGCTCGACGTCACGGCGGGCGACGGGCAGGGCGGCGGGCCGGCTGTCGGCGTCGGCCGCTACATCTCCGACAACATCTATCTGGGCGTCCGGCAGGGCACGAGCCCGGACTCGAGCCGCGTCACCGTCGATATCGACGTGACGAAGAACGTGAAGGTCCAGGGCGAGACGGGCGCGAGCGGCGACGCCTCCGCCGGCGTCGCCGTGGAATGGGACTATTAGGCGCTGTGGCGGACGGCGAGGCCGAGCGCCGCGCGAAAATCACGGCCGCCGTCGAAGCGGTGAGGGCGCGGTTTCTCGTGAGTTTCGAAGACAAGTTGGCCGAGCTTGGTAACCTCGCCGCCGCCGCCGCTGCGGGCGACGACGAGGCCCGCATCGCACTTCAGCGCGGCCTCCACACCATCGCCGGAACGGCGGCGACGCTTGGCCTTCACGACCTTGGAGCCGAGGCTCGCGTCCTGGAAGCGTCGATCGAGCGGGGCGAATCGCCGACCGCAGAAGATCTGAGACAGAAGCTTCGAACGCCAGACGACTGACAGCTCCTGCGGCGTGCAACGCGAATCAGGTGTTGCGCGTTTAAGTCGTATTGCGGCAAAATCGTGGCCCTGCGGCGGGGGCGGCGATGACCTTGGCGGTGCGATGGGCTACGGCCGCTGCTGTGCTTGCGGCGACGCAGGGCGCGGCGTGCGCTGGCGCGTTTACCCTCGAGAAGGGCGAGACCAAGCTGTTCGCCACGGCCTATGTGACGTCCGGCGACCATTACTTCGACGGACGCGGGCGGCTCAAGGCGCGCGATCGGCTGAGGAAGCAGGACTTTCAGCTCTACGCCGAGCACGGCTTGGCGGACGGTCTCACCGTCTTCGGCGCCGGCGCCCTCGAGCGGATCACGGTTTCGGGCGCCGAACGCTCCCAGAGACGCGGTCTCGGCCGCACGGAGCTTGGCGCGCGCGTCCGGCTCGCCGAACCCGGCGCCTGGATCGTCTCTGCGCAGGGCGGGGTCGTGATCGCCGGCGCGAAGCGCTCGGAGGGCCTCGCCGCGATCGGCGAGACGGACGACCAGGTCGACATGCGTCTTCTCGTGGCCCGCAGTTTCGACGCTTTCGCGCGGCCGGCGTTCGTGGACGTGCAGGTGGGCTACCGCACCCGAAGCGGCGATCCCGCGAATGAGGTGCGGGTCGACGTGACGCTCGGCGTCCGCCCCGCGCCGCGCTGGTTGCTTCTGGCGCAGAGCTTCAACGTCTTCGGCCAAGGCCGTTGGGACGGGCCCTATGCGCTGAAGCAGCGCATCCACAAGGTTCAAGCGGCCGCGCTGCTTGAACTGACCGCGGCCCTGACGATCTACGCGGCTGTCTTCGCCACGCCTTCGGCGCGCGACGCGCTCGACGAGCGCGGCGCGCAGATCGGGATCGGCTACCGGTTCTAGCTCTGCCAGGGTGCGGCGAAGAGACGAGGCGTCAGGCCTTTATCCGGCCTCGCGCCTTTGGTTCACTGCCCCCGCTGGCCCTCGGGCCCAACAGGTCTCCGACGACGCTCCGCGCGGAAGACCGATCACCGGAAGGAAGCACACGCATGAAATTTCACTTGGTCGCCGCAGCGGCGGCGCTGTTGGTCGGCTTCGCCGGCGCAGCCGAGGCTCATGGCCCGACGCGGCAGAAGACCACCCAGTCGATCGAGATCAACGCGGCCCCGGACAAGGTCTGGACCGTCATCGGCAACTTTCAGGACATGAGCTGGCTCCCGCCGGTCGAGAAGACCGAGGGCGCGGGCGGCAACGACAAGGACGCGACCCGTACGCTGACGCTCAAGGGCGGCGCGACCGTCAAGGAGCAGCTGACGAAGTACGACGCCGACGCGAAGACCTACGCCTACCGGATCACCGAGGTGGACGTGAAAGTGCTGCCCGTCAGCAACTATTCCTCGCACATCTCGGTCAAGGGCGAGGGCGACAAGTCGACGGTGACGTGGCAGGGCGCGTTCTACCGCGGCTTCCCGAACAACGATCCGCCGCCGGAGCTCTCCGACGAGGCCGCGATCAAGGCCGTGAACGAGCTCTACCAGGCCGGTCTCGCATCGGTGAAGGAGAAGGTCGAGAAGGGAAGCTGATCCCTCCGATGCGCGCGGCGCTCGTCGCGCTCAGCCTCGTCGTCGCAGGCGCCGCCTGCGCCGACGAGGCCTTCGTCACGAACCAGACCGGCGACGACCTCACGGTGCTCGACCTTGCCGCCGGCAAGGCGGTCGCGACGATCCCGATCGGGGGGAAGCCGGCCGGCGTCGCCGTGAGCGCAGACGGCGCGCGCGTCTACGTCACCAGTCCTGAGGGCAAGTCGCTCACGGTGATCGACGCTGCGGCGAGGACGGTGATCGACCGCATTGCGCTTGAAGGCGGCCCGCTGGGCGTGTCGGTTCATCCCAGCGGCACGCCGGTCTATGTGGCGGACTGGTACGCCAAGCACGTTCTCGTCGTCGATCCCGCCGCGCGGGCTGTGACCGCGCGCGTCGAGGTCGGCGCGTCGCCCTCGGGTCTTGCCGTGACGCCGGACGGCGCGACGCTGCTGTCGGCGGACCGCGACTCCGATCAGGTGTCGCTCGTCGATCTGAGGACGCTGAAACGCGTCGCCACGATTCCCGTCGGTCAGCGACCGTTCGGCGTCACGATCGACCGGGACGGTCGACGCGCCTACACGGCGAACGTCGCAAGCAACGACGTGTCGGTGATCGACCTGGCGACGCAAAAGGTGGTGGGGGTCGTGAAGGTCGGCGAGCGGCCGTATGTCGTCGGCCTCGCCGCTGGCAAGGCGTTCGTGAGCAACCAGTACGACGAAAGCGTTTCCGTGTTCGACGTCTCCACCCTCAAGACGCTCGCCACGATTCCGGTCGGCGAATACCCCGAAGGGGTGGAGGCGTCAGCGGACGAGACGAAGATCTACGTGGCCAACTGGTTCTCGAACGCGGTGTCGGTGATCGACGTCGCGACCCTGAAGGTCGACAGATCGCTTGATGTGGGCGATGGGCCGCGCGCGTTCGGAGCGTTCATCCGCGCGACGCCCGCGCAAGCAGGGCCTTGAGGTCCGAAGCCAGAGTGATCGGGTCGAAGGGCTTGGCGATCACGCCAAGCGCTCCGAACGTCTTGAACCGTTCGATCTCATGCCCCTGCGTCCGCGCCGTCATGAAAATCACCGGAACGTCCCGCGAATCCTTGCGCTCCCTCAGCCGAAACAGCGTCGTCGGACCGTCCATATCGGGCATCATGACGTCGAGGAGGATCACGTCTGGAAGCTGCGCCTGCACGGCGGTCAATGCTTCCGCGCCGGATGACGCCGTCTCGACGGTGATGTCGGGATCGAGCGCGAGCGACATTCCCACGATGTCGCGTATATCGGCCTCGTCGTCGACGTAGAGAACCCTCAAGCTGCCCCCTCTGAGACCGCTCGCCGTCAGGCGATCGCACCCATGGCGCTCCAGATGATCGCGCCGGACATCAGCGCAAGACCAATCATGTCGCCTGTCAAAAGCTGACGTTCGATCGGATTGTGCGGCGCAGTGTTCAGCATCGAATCATCCACGAAATCGATGTCCGCCTCCGCATAGTCGACGATTTCATCTGGCCGCGCCGGGGTCATCGAGAACGTATCGACCGAACGAACTCCGACGTCTATCGAGCGCGCATTCGATGTCTTGGCGGTTTCGAGAACATAGAACATCGGCGGCGCTCAGCGTGATGTGTTGATTGCCGTCAGAACGTACGAAAGGGCCGCCGCGTTCCCGCGGGGCCCCAAATCTTCACGAAATCTTTAGATCGGGAGCGGCGCGCCTCCGAGGCGTTAAGCCTCGTCGTCCTCGTCGAGCAGGTGCTCCACCGCGCCGATGGCGACTTCGAGATCTGCGATCTTCCGCAGCGCGCCATCGGAAGGAAGCGTATTGGCCTTGGCGGCGGCGGTCAGGAGGTCGCGCTGCGCCGCCTTCATACGGTCGAGCAGAGCCTGGTAGTCATCCATCGGCGAAGCGGTCCTGGGAACTGAGGGGCGCGAAACGTTTTGGCTTCGCCGAGCGCCCGATCGACGTTTCGGAAAATAATGGTCGGAGCGAGAGGATTTGAACCTCCGACCCCTAGTCCCCCAGACTAGTGCGCTAACCGGGCTGCGCCACGCTCCGACACCCTCGCGGGTCGCGATGCTCTAGAGCCATTCGGCGTTCGGCGCAACCCGTCATCCGCTTCTCTGCGTTAGCAAAGGCGCGCTCGGGACCCTTCACGGGCGCCGGCTCTGCTGCGGGTCGGCGCGGGCGAAAATGAGATGATCGAGGGCGACTACCGACCCTTCGGCTCGGCGAGACGCTCGAGCGTCTTTTCGTCTCGCTCGCCGGCGCAGAACGCAACAAGCGCGCGTTCGAAGACTCCGCCGGCGAGGCTCGCCTGCGCGAAGAGCGTGGCCGACGAGCGGAACTTCATATCGTCCGGCGATTCGAAGATGTCGCGGAGGTCGCGGCCAGCATGATCCAACGTCGCTTCGAAGCTTTCCCCAAGGCGTGGTCCGAGCGTGGGGTGAGCAAGGTAGGCCTGCGCCTCCTCGATCGAGGCGACGCCGTAGAAGGTCGCCATTGGCGATGCCCCGAGACCTCTGACCTGAGGAAACACGAACCACATCCAGTGGCTGCGCTTACGGCCGGCGCGCAACTCCGCGAGCGCCGTTTCGTGGATTCGCTCCTGCGCGAGGAGAAAGCGATCGAGATTGAACGGATCAGCGCCCATGTTTTGCTCTCACGACGAGGAAGCGGACGTCGTATGCGGCGGTAAGATCTCTCTCCGTCTCGGGCGACCCGCTGAGAATCCGGGTCGGACATCGCTACGCGGTTCGAGCCTGGCTTCGGGAGGAGGCGCCCGGCGGCGACGCAGCGGGCTGCGCGAACCGCCTGAGGAGATCGGTCGTCGCGCCCCGATCCGAAGGGCGCGAGAACAGAAAACCTTGCCCGAGCGTGCACCCCAACGCTTGCAGGTGGGCCCGCTGATGCTCCGTCTCGACGCCCTCCGCGACGACACGCATCTTGAGCTTCTGTGCGATGCCGATCAGGCCTTCGACGATCGCGGAACTCGGACCGCCGCCGCTCAGGTCGGAGACAAACGACTTATCGATCTTGATGACGTCCACGGGAAACGTGAGCAGGTGGGTGAGGGAGGCGAAGCCCGTCCCGAAATCATCGAGCGCGACCCTCAGGCCGCGGTGTCGAAGGGCGCGCACGGCGTTGGCGACCATGGGGTCGTTGTCGCTCATGTAGACGGACTCTGTGACCTCGAGGATCACATGGCTCAGCGGAACGTCATGCTGGCCAAAAGCGCCCTCGATGCGTTCCACAAGATCGTTGCGCTGGAAATCGCCGGTCGTGACGTTGAGGCCCACATGCTGAAACGGGATGTCGGCGTCCAGCCAGCCACGGACGTCGCGGGCGACGGCCCGAAGCATGACCTCGGTGATCCGGGCCGACGTGGTGGCGTCCGTCACCGCCTGTTGGAACGCCGCGGCGGGCACGATTTCGCCGGTTCTCGTCCTGATGCGGCACAGAGCTTCCACGCCGACGATCTCGCGCGTGTCGAGGCGCACGATCGGCTGGTAATGCGGCTCCACGCGGCCTTCGTTCAGCGCCTCGCCGACGTCGCGAATGCAGCGGAAACGGGAGGTGATCTTGGTGACGAGCAGAGGATCGTACGCGACCAGACGCCCCCGGTCGTTTTCCTTCGCGTGGTAGAGCGCGAAGTCGGCGTTCTGCCGGACGGTGTCGGCGGTGTCGCCGGGAGCGTCCAAACTCGCGCTTCCGATCGTGACGGTGGCCTGGACGGTGTGCGCGCCACATGTCGCCGGCACGCTCATCGACTGAATAACGGCGTGCGCGACGGCCTGAAGCCTCGCTGAGGATTTGGGGCCGAAAGCGACGACCGCGAATTCGTCGCCTGAAAGTCTGTACCCTCCGCCTTCGGGAGACGCGGCTGCGATGCGCCGCGCGACTTCGCGCAGAAGCTCGTCCCCGCTGGAATGTCCCAGGGTGTCGTTTACGAGCTTCAGGCGATCGACGTCGATCAGCAGTAAGGCGAAATCACCAGGCGCAGCTCCCTTCGCCTGGTCCAGCGCGCGATCGAAGCTCGCCCGGTTCGCAAGTCCCGTCAGGGAGTCGAAGTAGGCGAGGCGCAGGCTCTCCTCCTCCACGTCGCTGCGCTCGATCGCGATAGCGCAGAGGTCGATGCACGCTCGGACGATCTGCTGCTCCGCAACGGTCGGTCCCCGCGGCGTTCGGGAATAGAACGCGAACGTTCCGACGACCTTTCCTGCGCTCCCGAAGATCGGGCTCGCCCAGCACGCGGCCAGATGATGCTCTTGCGCCAAGGCGCGAAAGTCGGCCCAGCGCGGGTCGGTTGCGACGTCCGTCGCGACGATCGGCCTTCCGAGGTAAGCGGCGGCTCCGCAGGAGCCGACATTTGGCCCGGTCGGCAGACCGTCGATCGCGGCCGAATAGGAGGGGAGAAGGCCGGGCGCCGCAAGGGTGCGAAGCTTGCCCTCGTGGTCGACGCGAAGGATCGAGCACAGGCATCCCGGAGCGAGCAGTTCGGCTTCCTGGCATAGCTTCATCGCTGTCTCGCGAACGGATCTGCCGCGCGCGATCATTTCCAGGATCTCGTTTTGAAGCTTGAGCGACATTCCGTTCGTGCCCCCCGGCAGACGACGTCCGATAACGCGCCGCGCGGACTAAATTCCGAGTGGAGCTTCTTTCTCGACTTTTAACGAATGGCGATCGATCGACCACATAGCGCGAAGGGCCGAGAAGGCTAGCGCTCAAAGCGGGCTGCTTCGTCGGCGCCGAGCTGGTGGAGCGATGCTTGACGGTCGAATGGTGCCGGTTGAGGGGATTGAACCCCCGACCTTCGGTTTACAAAACCGCTGCTCTACCGCTGAGCTAAACCGGCGCCGGCGTTGTTCGCCGTGTATTCTCAAGTGCTTTTGGGTGTCCGGCACGGCGCGGACCGATTGTCCGGCGCCGTCATCTGTGCCTACCCCTTCACCTTCGCAAGCGCACGCTCATCGCCTGAAGTCGCGGCGCGGTCAAGCATCGCCGAGCGGTCTTTGCATGATGACCGTGTCGAGCCAGCGCCCGAACTTGAAACCGACGTTCGTCATGGCGCCGACCATGCGGAAACCGGCGCGGGTATGGACCGCGATCGAACCGGCGTTCGCGCTGTCGCCGATCACGGCGATCATCTGGCGCAGGCGGCCCGTCGCTTCGCAGCGCCGGATCAGTTCGTCCAGCAGGGCGCGTCCGAGGCCGCGGCCTTGGGCCTCCGGCGCGAGGTAGATCGAGTCCTCGACCGTGTGCCGATAGGCGGCGCGGGGCCGGTGAGGCCCGGCGTAGGCGAAGCCGACGATCACGCCCTGCGCCTCCGCGACGATATAGGGCAGCCCGGCGTCGAGCACCGCGCGCAGGCGCCCGGTCATCTCGTCGACGCTCGGCGGAACCTCCTCGAACGAGGCCGTGCCGTGAAGGACATGGTCGCCGTAGATCGTCGCAATCGCCGGGACGTCCGCGAGATCGGCGGTCCTGATCAGGGGGCGCAAGGCGTCGGTCGGCATGCGGCGCACTCCCGGAGGGGATCCGGCGGGGCCAAATGGGCCCTGCCGGATCAGACGGCTCAGCCGCCGAAGGACTTCGCGATCAGCGACGGCTCATAGGCGCCGGCGGTGAAGCTCTTGCCGGTCGACAGCGCCGTCACGGTCACGACCGCCGGCGAGAACAGCCCGGCGTCGCAGGCGTAGAAGTCGTAATTGTAGCCCGCGAAGATCTCGCCGAACGGGCGGCCGTGGTCGCGCGAGGTGGAGGAGGGCAGGCCGTTGGCGAGTTGCTCGGCCTCGTCCTCGGGGCCTTCGACGTAGAGCGAGATCTCGCCGCCGTAGAGCACCGCGTCGTTGGTGCGGCCCATGCCGGACATGAAGTCGGCGGCCGGCGGCGGCACCGGCGCGACGCCTGCCCCGTCGACGATCCTCTCCAGCGGGAAGTGCAGCGAGTGCGCCTTGTGAAGCGCGACCTCGAGCACGCGGCCCACCACCTGCACCGAGCCCGCGAGGCTCGTGGTGGGGGTGAGGATCAGCGTGAGCTTGTCCTCGGCCACGCCGCACTCCTTGGCGATGTGGGCGATCAGCGAGTCCGGCGGGCGCTTGTCGGTTTCGAGCACCAGCGTGGCGGTCTCGGAGGCGTCCTTGTAGCCGAGCTCGCCGAACAGCTCTTCCTTGGCCCAAAGGGCGCGCGCGGGGCCGGAGCCGAGCGCGAAGAAGTCGCCGTCGGAGAGGCTCCAGCCGGCGTACTGGCTGCCGAGGCAGGCGATCACGGGATCGACGGTGGTGATCTGGATCGCCGTGTTCCAGCGCGGAAAGCGCGTGTCGGGGGCGAAGGTCGCTTTGCCCATGCCGCCGAGGCAGATCTCGGTGATGCGCCGCCCGGCCTCCAGGCCGCCGCGGACGGCGATGCCGGCGTCGACGATCGTCGCGCCGGTCGGGGTGCGTTCGACGCCGAGCCGCAGCGCCTGCGCGTCTGCGACGAGGGAGGCGACGTGCGGCGCGACGAGCGCGCCGACGCTGGGACGAGATTGGGTCATGCGGACACCGTTGTTCGTGTTGGCCGGGCGGCGGAAAGGCCCGCGCCGAGCGAGGTGAGGAGGCGCGAGCGTCGCTCAGCGACGAGCGCGCGCGCGGCCTCCGGAGTGGCGGCGGCGGCGAACGCCGTGCAGACCGGCGCGCCGCGGGGGATGACGTCGTCGTCCGCGGGCCAGTCGGCGGTCCATGACGGACGCGCGAGCGCGGCGACGGTGCAGTCGACGGGTGCGTAGATAACCGCCGCCGCCTGCGGCGCCAGGGCCGCGGGCGGCGTGGCGGGCAGCCGGCCGGCGCTGGCGTCGAGATGGGCGGCGAGCAGAGACGCTGGCCCCCGATCGAACACGTCGAGCGTCGCGCCGGGCCGAGGGTTGATCTCGAGCACGACGAAGGAGTCGCCGTCGACCAGCAGGTCGAGGCTCGCGAGTCCCCGCAGGCCGGTCTGCGCGACGATCCCGCCGAAGCAGGCATCGACGGCTGCGCGCAACGCGTCGGGAACCGGAATGGGGCCGACGGCGCCGCCGTATCGGAACGGCGCCTTGGCCGCGGAGTCCGTCCACTGGCGGGAGAAGCCGATGAGCGAGGCCTTACGACCGTCGGCGAGGAACAGCGCCGACAGCGGATCGCCGGCCATGGGCTGCTGGAAATAGCGGCCGCGCGCGGCCCGTCCGCCGAAACGGATATGGCCGCCGCCGGACGCGCCGGCGCGTTTGGAGAGCCATCCCGGCCGCGCGTCGGCGGCGACAGGCGGATGCGGCGCGCCGATCCGACGCAGCATCGCGGCGAGCGCGAATGGGTCCTTGAGCTGCGCCACGGTCTCGGCGGAGGCGCCGCTCACCGGCCAGCGGCGATCGATCGCGGCCATCAATTGGGGAGCGTGCTCGAAGCCGGCGCCGAAAACGACCGGAGTGCCGGGCGGCGCGTGCCGTTCGAGAGCCGCCAGCAGGCCGCGGCGGCGCATGAACCCGCGCGCGCCTCCATCGACGCGCACGGCGCGCGCCGCGTGCTCCCGGGTGTCGGCGTCGGCGAACAGGTCCAGGCTCAGAGCGCGCAAGCCGACGCGCTTCGCCGAGCGCGCGAGCGCGCGGGCGGAAAGCGCAACGACGACGACGTCGAGCGGTTCAGGCCGAGAGGGTGCGGGCGAGCTCATAGGCCTCGAGGACGCCGACTTTGAGCGCCACGTCGGAATTTCGGATGCGTTTCAGGATCTGGTGCTGCACCTGGTACTTCAGCTGGCCGATCACGAGCGCGCCGACGCCGACGCCGTGGGGGAGGGCGATCCCGTCGTCGTTGGCGCCGACGCCCGCGACGCCCGCCGGCGGGACGGCGTTGATGTCGGCGGCGACGAGCAGGCTGGTGGCCGCCTCGAGAACCTCGCGGGAGATGACCTCCACGCCGGCGGACGCCGCCGTCAGGATCACGTCCGCCTGAGGCACCAGCGCCTTCTTCTCGGCGTCGTCGGTCGCGACCGCGCAGTCCAGGATCACGCCGAAGCGCTTCTTGAAGTCGATCGCCTTGACCTCGACGTCTTCGATCACCCGGTGGCTGACGAGCGTGACCTCCGCGCCCTGCTGGGCGGCGATCACCGCCGCGATGCCGCCCACGATGCCGGTCGCGCCGTAGATCTGCACCTTGGCGCCCTTCAGGCCTTCAGGCCGCTTTCCCACCAGGTGCTTCTCCACCAGCGCGATCATCGCGGCCGCTGTGGTGAAGGAGCCGGCGGGATCGGCGAAGATCGAGATCTCGAACGGCGGGAACAGAGCGCCGCCCGCGGCCTTCATCTGGTCGAGCGCCAGACTCGCGTCCTTGCCGCCGATGAACAGCACGGTGCGCTTGGCGTCGTCCGGGGAGCGCGAGAACATCGCGTCCTGCGTGAGGCCGACGACGTCCTTGAGACCCACCTCGACGTTCGCCGAAATCACGTGGAAGCCCGCGTCCACCGCCATGTTCACGTCGAACGGGCTCGTGTGCTTGAGCGGCGTGATCATGTGGAAGATCGGTTCAGCGTCGGACATGCGTCTCTCCGGTAAGCAGAAGCCCTTCCGCGCCGGCGTCGCCGGGAAGGTCCTCGATGTCGGCGCCGCGGCGCGCGCCGCGGGTGATTTCAAAGGCGACGTTCGGCCGGCTAGCGAAGCGCGCGCGCAGTTCCGCCGCGAGCGCTTCGGCTTCCCGTGCGTCGCCGAGGACGGCGAACCCGGTCGGGCCCCATGAGCTCTGACCGACGCCCGGAACGCCGCGCGCCTCGATCACGGCCAGCGCCTCCGCCACGTCGGCGCTGGTGAAACGCCCGCCCTGGGCCTTGGCGAAATGATCGCCGAGGCGACGCTGCATCTCGCCGATCGCGCGTCCAAAGGCTTGCGCGTCGCCTTCGGCGGCGGCGGGCATCGCTCCCAGCACGGCGAGGCGGCACAGGCGATCGGCGAGCTCTTCGGGGAAGGGCGGCAGGCTCGCCATCGCGGCGGTCTCGCGCTGACCGCTCAGGCCGGCGAGAGCGTGATCGTAGATCAGGAGGATCCGCCAGGAGGAGGGGATCGCGGCGCGGGCCACGATCGGCGGCGGCTCGTCGCGGGTCCCGCGTCCGCCGTCGAGAATCACGCCTCCGGTCTCGAACGCGCCGAGGCCGATGCTGGAGCGCTGGCCACGTCCCAGAGACGCCGCAAGCGCGCGCGGGGCGACGTTCAACCCCTGCAATCGCACCAGCGCCGCTCCGACGGCGAGGCCAAGTTGAGTGCCCGATCCAAGCCCGGCGTGAGCCGGCAAGGCCTCCTCTACGTCCACCGAGACCTTGTCGGAGACGTTGAACGCCGTGGCGATCGTCCGGACCGCCGCCGCTGCGCGGTCCGAGTCGGGTCCCGTCGCGCTCAGCCGCGCGGCGCGGCGCAACGTCACGCGGGTGAGCGGGGTTTCGAGCGACAGGCCGAGCCCGCCATAACGACGTCCGAGGGCGCCGCCGAGATCGAGAAAGCCGACGTGCAGGCGCCCGGGCGCGCTCACCCTTACGGCGTGCGGCGCTTCCGAGCCGCGTCGGGGCGGCGTTGCTGGGGTGCTGGTTCGGTCCATGGCGTTTCCGCGCGCACCTTAGGGGCAGCAAACCGCCCGCGCCATCCTTGCGGGATGCGCCAAAAGCCTAGCCGGACGAAACGTCGCGCCGCGTTGCGCGGGCTGATCCGCCCATGTAACGGTCCCGATCAAATCAAAAACCCGAGGAGCGCCCAAGTGGCCGATCCGAAGACGACGATTCCGCCTGAGGAAGTCGAACGGCGTCTCGCCGCTGAACTTCCCAAATGGCGGTTCGAGGACGGCTGGATACGCCGGACCTACAAGACGACAGGCTGGAAGAGCACGCTGATGGTGATCAACACCGTCGGCCATCTTGCAGAGGCGGCTTGGCATCACCCTGACCTGACGGCGTCCTACGCCTGGGTCGAGGTGCGGCTGATGTCGCACGACGCCAAGGGGATCACCGCGCGCGACTTCGAACTCGCGGCGAAGATCGAGAGCGTCGTGCAGTGGAAGCCCGCCGAGGACGACGCCCTCGAAGGCACGCCCCAGGGCGATCTTCGCTTCTCCTACGTGAAGTATGACTGAGGGCCACATGGCGGAAACTACGAGCCACGACGTCGTCTGCCCGTTCTGCGGGATCGGCTGCGACGACGTCACGCTCACCGTCGACGGCGCCGCCGTCACGGCGGCGAAGGGAACCTGCGGCCGCGCGGCGCAGCTGTTTGCGCGCTCCGGCGCTCCGGCGCCTTCGGCGCGGATCGCGGGCAAGGATGTCTCTTTCGAGGAGGCCGTCGCCGAGGCGGCGAAGCGCCTCGACGCCTCCAGGACGATCGCCTACGCGGGTCTCGGGATCGATGTCGATGGCGTGCGCGCGGTGCTGAAGCTCGCCGCCAAGACCGGCGGCAGCGTCGACCACTACGCCTCCGAGGGCATGTTCCGGAACCTCGCGAGCTCCCAGCGCAAGGGCTGGGTCGCGACCACCTTCGCCGAGGTGCGCAACCGCTGCGACCTGTTCGTGGTCGTCGGCCCCGATCCTTCGAAGGCTTATCACCGCGTCTACGAGCGCGTGCTGCCGGCGACGGGCCGCTTTGTCGAGGGTCCGCGCCGTGTGGTCTTCCTCGGCGGCGCCCCTACCGAGGACGCCAAGAGCCAGCTTGATGGCCTGACCGTCGAGATCATCGCGACGCCCGAGGGCGGACTGGTCGACGCGCTGTCGCAGCTCTCGGCGCTCGTCGCGGGCTCGGTTCTTCCCGCCGCTTCGCCCGAGATCAAGGCGCTCGCGGAGTCGCTCAAGGCCGCCCGCTACGGCGTGCTGGCCTGGAGCGCGGCCTCGCTCGACAACGACGGCGACCTCGTGATCGAACGCGCGGTGTCGGTCGTCGACACGCTCAACGTCACGACCCGCGCCGCCTGCCTGCCGCTGTCGGGCAGGGACAACCTCACCGGCGCCTATCACGCCACGCTCTGGAACATCGGCTTCCCGCTGCGCGTCGGCTTCCGCGATGGCGTCTCGGACCATGACCAGACCGCCTACGCCACCGCGAACGCGGTGAAGGAGGCCGATCTCGTGGTCTGGACCTCGGCCTTCCGGCCCGAGCTTCCGCCGGCGTCTGCGGCCGCTGTCATCGCGCTGTCGCATCCCGACACCGTGTTCGACACGGAGCCGGACGTGTTCATCCCCGTCGGCCAGCCCGGCCTCGACCACCAGGGCCTGGCGTTCCGCGCCGACTCGGTGGTCGGCCTGCCGCTGCGCCGCCATCGCGACGCGGGGCTGAAAAGCGTCGCCGACGTCGTGACGCTCATTTCGGAGGCGCGCGCATGAGCGCCGTGCGGATCATCAACGGCCGGGTGCTGGACCCGGCGAACGGGGAGTCCGGCGTCGTCCGCGACGTCGTCATCGACGGCGGCCGCATCGTCGACGCCAAGGGCTTCTCCGGCCCGACGGAGACGATCGACGCCCGCGGCGGCGTCGTCATGGCCGGCGCGATCGACATCCACAGCCACATCGCCGGCGGCAAGTCGAACATCACCCGCCTGCTCATGGTCGAGGAGCAGCGCGCCAACCGCGAGCCCGCGGGCGACTTCTGCGGCTGCGGCGGCGGCCTCTCCACCATGACGGCGCACGCCACCGGCTGCCGCTACGCCGAGATGGGCTACACCGCGGTGTTCGAGCCCGCGATGGTGGCCGCGAACGCCCGCCACATGCACGCCGAGATGAAGGACATTCCCTTCCTCGACACCGGCGGCTACGTGGTGCTCGGCAACGACGACTTCCTGCTCGACCTGATCTCGAGCGGGGCCGGCCAGCAGGCCGTCAACGACTACGTCGCCTGGCAGCTCGCGGCCACCAAGGCGATGGCGGTCAAGATCGTCAATCCGGGCGGCATCAACGCCTTCAAGTTCAACCAGCGGAAGCTCGATCTCGACGAGGCGAACCCGCATTACGAGATCACGCCGCGGACGATCCTGACGACGCTGATCAAGGCGGTGACGGAGCTGGGCCTCGCCCATCCGATCCATCTCCACGGCTGCAACCTCGGCGTCCCCGGCAACGAGGACACCACGCTCGCGACCATCGCCGCGACCGAGGGTCTGCCGCTGCACATGACGCATGTGCAGTTCCACTCCTACGGAACCGAGGGCGACAAGAAGTTCTCCTCCGGCGCGGCCAAGATCGCCGAGGCGGTGAACGCCAACCCGAACATTTCGATCGACGTCGGGCAGGTCATGTTCGGCCAGACGGTGACGGCCTCCGCGGACCTGATGTCCCAGCATCGCAACCGCGGCATCGCTTCGCCGAAGCGGTGGATCGGCATGGACATGGAGATGGACGCCGCCTGTGGCATCGTCCCCTTCGTCTACAAGGAGAAGTCCTTCGTGAACGCCCTGCAGTGGGCGATCGGGCTGGAGCTGTTCCTGCTGGTCGAGGACCCCTGGCGGATCTTCCTGACGACCGACCATCCCAATGGCGCGCCGTTCACCACCTATCCGCACCTCATCCGCCTGCTGATGGACAAGGACTTCCGCGACGAGCACTTCGCCCGGCTGCCGAAGGCGGTGCGTAAGCACTCGATCGTCGGCGAGCTGAAGCGCGAGTACACGCTGGAGGAGATCGCGATCGTCACCCGCGCGGCGCCCGCCAAGATCCTCGGCTTCAAGGACCGCGGCCATCTCGGCGCGGGCGCGGTCGGCGACGTTGTGATCTACCGCGACGACCCGGACCGCGAGGCCATGTTCACCAAGGCCGACTACGTGCTGAAGAACGGCCAGGTCATCGTGAAGGACGGCGAGATCGTCAGCGTCGCCTACGGCCAGACCCACCAGGTCGCGCCGAACTACGACACAGGGATCGAGACCAAGCTCGACCGCTGGTTCGACGAGGCGATGGGCTTCAAGGCGAAGACGTTCAAGATCGCGGACGACGAGATCCGCGACGGGCAGGGCGCGGTCACCCACGCGACGACGAGGTCGGCATGATCCTGAACGGCGTCGAGATCCGCGATTCGTTCGCGGAGGCGTTTCCGATGGTCGGCACGCGCCTGATCATCACCGCCGACACGGCCAAGTGGGCGATGATCGCCGCGAAGACCATGACGGGCTTCGCGACCTCGGTCATCGGCTGTGGCTGCGAGGCCGGCGTCGAGCGCGAGCTGTCGCCCGAGGACACGCCGGACGGACGTCCGGGCGTGGCCGTGCTGATCTTCGCCATGGACATCAAGGGCCTGAAGGCCGTGGTGCCGCTGCGCATCGGCCAGTGCGTGCTGACCTCGCCGACCTCCGCCTGCTACGCCGGTATGGAGGGCGGCGACGTCGTCTCCATCGGCAAGGCGCTGCGCTACTTCGGCGACGGCTGGCAGATCGCCAAGAACGTCGACGGCCGCCGCATCTGGCGCGTGCCTGTCATGGAGGGCGAGTTCGTCTGCGACCACGAGAGCGGCACGGTCTCGGGCGTCGGCGGCGGCAACATCCTGATTCTCGGAACCTCGCGCGGCGAGGCCTTGGCTGCGGCGGAGGTCGCGGTCGAGGCGATGCAGAAGGTCGAGGGCTGCATCCTGCCGTTCCCCGGCGGCATCGTCCGCTCGGGCTCCAAGGTCGGCTCCAAATACAAGGGCATGTTCGCGTCCTCGAACAACGCCTACTGCCCGACGCTGCGCGCCCAGACCGAGACCAAGCTGCCCCCGGAGGTCGCCTCCGTGCAGGAGATCGTGATCGACGGCGTCAGCTTCGACGCGGTCTCGGCCTGCACCAAGGCCGGCATCGAGGCGCTGGTGGCGCTCGGGCGCGACAAGGGCGTGGTCGCGATCGACGCCGGCAACTACGGCGGAAATCTTGGCCCCTACCACTTCAAGCTGCGGGAGATCATGGCGTGACCGGCTTCGTCCTCACCCCCCGCGGCGCGTTCGACGCCCGTGTGGATCTCACCGGCGTCCTTCCCGGCGCGGCCGATCTCGAGCGCCTGTCGATCGGCTTCGGATTTCGGCGCGTGGCGCTGGGCGAGTTGTTCTCGGTCTCCGGCTCGGTCGGCGAGCGGCTGACGATCGCGGGCGGCTCGCCGTTGCTCGATCGGGTCGCCGCCGGGTTAACCTCGGGTGAACTCGTGGTTAACGGCGACGTCGGCGCGGATCTCGCCAAGGGCGCGACCGGCGGATCGGTGATCGTCAACGGCTCCGCCGGCGCCTATGCGGCGGGCGAACTCGCGGGCGCCAGGGTCGCGATCTCCGGCGACGTCGGCGAGCGGCTCGGCGCCGCCGGCGACGGCTCCCGGCGCGGGATGAGCGCGGGCTCGGTCGTGGTCGGAGGCTCCGCCGGCCCCCGGGCCGGCGAGCGCCTGCGCGGCGGCGTGATCGTCGTGAAGGGCGCCGTGGCCGAAGGCGCAGCGACCGACCTGATCGCCGGCACCTTCGCCATCGGCGGCGCGCTGACGGGACCGACGGGCCGCGGCATGAAGCGCGGCACCCTGCTGCTCCGCTCGGCCGAGGGACTCGCCTCCGGCTTCGGCGACGCCGGCGAGCACGATCTCGTCATGCTGCGGGTCCTGGTCCGCCGCTCTCCGGAGCTGGCCTCGTTCCTCGGAAAAGGCGTCACGCGCGCCCGCCGGTTCGCAGGCGACCTCAACGTCGCCGGCAAGGGCGAGGCTCTGATCGTCGGCTGACGCCGCCGCCTCGCGCGCCGCCGTCGCCCCGGGCTCGTCCCGGGGCCCATGAATGACCCCGCCGTTTTCGAACGATCCGAACCGGAACGGCTTTAGGTTCCGGGACTCCGCCCGGAACAACGGCGTGGTTCATCGCCACGCCGTAGAGACCGCTCTGGCGGAAGACGCGGTTCAGGCCGCGGCGCGGCGGCCTTTGAGCGCCTCGCGGACTCCGGCGACCGCGTCGGCGTCGAGCCGGCCGGTCCGGCCGCCGTCGCACAACGCGCCGCGGAAGCCGAGGTAGTCGGGCGCAAGCCGCGCGAGCGGGGCGACGTCCGCCAGCGCGAGAGAGCCCGCAAGCCCCGTCAGCAGATTCCGCCCGCGGGCGGCCGCCACGAAGCCGGCGAGCGCCGCGTCGTCCATATGGCGGCGCAGGCCGCCGGCCGCCTTGTCGGCGGTGTCCACCATCACGCCGGCGAAGCCTGCGTCGGCCGCCGCCTCGACCAGGGCGAGGTCCACGCCGCGGTCCGCGAAGAACACGGCGATTAGCCGGGTCCGCCGCGCCAGGGGGCGGAGCGCGTCGAGGCAGGCGGCGGCGCCATCGGCCAGAACGCCGAGCTTCACCAGCGGCACGCCCGTGGCGGCGACGCGCTCCGCCGCCGCGAGCACGATCTCCGGCCGCATGGGCTGGTCGCCGATCGTGGCGCTGAGCTCAGGCGCCTCCGGCCCCCAGCCGCGCCAGCGCGCGACGGCGGCCTCGAGCGCCGCCGTGTCCCAGGCGCCCAGCGCGCCCCTGGACGGGTCCTTCAGATCGACGATGTCGGCGCCGCCGATGCGGACGGCCTCCATCTCTTCCGGGGTGGCGACGCTCGCCAGAAAGCCGGTCACGACGTCGCCTTCGCGCGGTGCGCGTTCACGGCGTCAAGCAGCCAGCCCCAGGCCTCGCGCTCCGCCTCGCCCGCGGTCTTGTCGATCGCGATCTGGAGATAGGCGATCTCGGCGTCGATCTTCTCCGCCGGCAGCATGTGCAGGCGGCTCACCAGCACGGCGCCTTCGAGCACGGCGGCGATCGCCCGGTTGAGCCCAGGGAAGGGGCGCAGCGCGACCTGGCGCACGGTGCGGCAGGTCAGCTTCGGCCGCTGGCCGCGCTCGTCGTCGACCGTCATCACCTCGACCTCGTCGCAGGCCAGCGCCGCCATGAGCCGGACGGACGCCACCGCCTCGGCCGGCGCGGTCGGCCACTCCGGCCGGCGCTTGGTGACGCAGCCTGCGAAGACCCGCGCATCGTCGGTGAAGTTCACGACGCCGCAACGGGTTGAGAAAAAGTTCTCAAGCGTGCGCGAAGGCCGGAACGGCTGCAGCAGCCAGCCGCCGTCGATCGGGGTCGCCCCCATAGGGGCCACATGGGGGACGCCCTCGGGCGAGAGCGTCGTGACGATGGTCTCGCGGATCACGTCAGGTCTGGTCCTCGGGTTCATCCGGAGTCGCGGCGGCGTCGGGCGCGCGCTTGGCCCGCTCCGCGCGCTTTTCGGCGAAGGTCGCGCCAGCGTTCTTGAAGCTCAGCTTGTGGGCCTCTTCAAGGCTCTGCGCCGTCTCGCCCGCGACGCCGAACTTCAGCGCCTCGTCCTGGGCGTAACGCTTGCCCAGGCGGAAGGCGATCTCGGCGCGGGCGGTCTCGACGCCGAGATAGAACGCATGGCCGGCGTCGCCTTCGACCTCCAGGTGCGGAAAGTGGTCGAACGGATCGACCGCGATGCGGTGGCCGTCGCGGTTGAACACGTGGACGCCCTCCTCGCTGACCTCGATGCGGTAGTTCCGGTCACGGATCTCCTTGGCGAGATCGGCGATCTCGGCCGCGGTCGAGGCGACGGGCTTCCGGTCGCGCAGCGCCATCAGCCCGGAGCCGAACCCCTGCGGCAGGGAGCCGGCCTCGCGCGCCGCGAAGTACTCGCGCCGGGCGCGGTCGAATTCGCGCACCGCCGTCCGGCAGTGGGGGCTGACCTGGACCGCCAGCACCGCCTGGATCCGGAGCTCCGAGATCATGCCCATGAGGATGGCGTTGATCCCCGTGGTGTCGGCGTCGGTCAGCTCGGTGACGTTGCCGATGCCCATCAGGATCGGCGCCTCCGGCCGCAGCCGCCGCAGCTCGGCGTAGCGCACGACCGAGGCGGTGAAGCCGAAGTGGATCGGATCGAGGATCGGGTCGGCGAGATAGGGCAGGCCCTTCGCGTCCATCGCGTCCATGGCGCGCAGCAGCGAGTCGAGGTCGCCGGGGTTCGCCGGCACCAGCACCGGCACGGCGGCGCCCTCGTCGGCGATCGCGAGTGTGTGCTCGCTGAGGCTGAGCAGGTGGTGCGCGCCGGCCCGATTGGCGCGGGCGAGCTCGTCCGGGTTCGCCGAATCGACGCTGACCTTGCAGCCGTCCGCGATCAGAGCGGCGATGGTGGCTTCGAGATGCGGGAACTCGGTGTCCGGCATGCAGCCGAGGTCGACGACGTCCGCCCCCTCGGCCCGCAGCGCGCGCGCCCGCTCCACGATGCCGTCGACGTCGAGCGTGGTGGCGTCGACAATCTCGGCGAAGATCGCGCAGTCGTGGCGCGACAGGTCCGGCTCCACGCCGCCGCGGCCGAAGAAGGCCGGCAGGTCCGCGAGCTCTTCCGGGCCGCGCACGAAGGGCACGCCGAAGTGACGGGAGAGGCGCTCGAGATCGCCGCGGAAACGGCCGGGCATCACGGCGCGGTCGACGTTCTCCGGCAGCTTGAGGCGGCGCTCGATGATCTCGGCGGTCATCAGCGCCGCGACCTTGACGCCGACGTTGACCACCTGCGGCTGAAGCGCCTCGCTCGCGAGTTGCTCCGCGAGCTTGACGAGCCGGGCTTCCGCCAGCGAGCCGGTGACGAGAGCGACCTTCTCCCCGCTCATGCGGCGGCCCGTGCGGGACGAAGCGCCGCGGCGAGGCCGGCCGCCTCGACGCAGACGATCTCGCCGGAAAAACGTGCGGCGAGCGTCGGAAAGTAAGGGTCGACGAGACCGGCCTCGGCCCAGCCGCGGGGGCCGGCCTCCGCCGGAGCCGGCGCCGACTTCACCAGCACCAGGCGTTCGGCGCCGAGCCTCAGCGCGAGCCACAGCGCCAGGCTGTCGGAGGTCACGTCCCAGCTCGCCGGCACGTCGGCGGCGAGCGCGAGCCGCGACGGCGCCCACAGGCCGCCATGGCCGTCCCGCACGGCGCCCGCCACGTCGTCGGGCTCGGAGCTTAGGGGGAGGGCCGGGCAAAGGCTCGCGAGGGCGAACGCGGTCTGCTCCATGGCGAGGATCGCCATCCCGTGGGCGGCGCGGTCGTCGAAGCCGAACCCGGACTGGGCGCGGCGCACCGCGTCCGCGAACGGCCCGCCGCCGGGGACGACGAGCGCGCGCGCCGCGGCGCAGGCGTCGAGGGCCGCGCGCAGCGTAGGGGCGCCCAGCAGGCTGCCGCCGAGCTTCACGATCGGGGAGGGCGCTGAGGCGCGCTCGTGCATGAAAGTCTCGGCTCCTCGGCAAGCGCGGGATGGCTCGACGCTCTCCTACCCCCGCACGCGGCGCATTCCAAGGAGCGGACCGGAGGAGGACCTGAGCGGAGCGGATCCTGGACCCCGAACCCATACCAAAGACTGCGACATTTCGGCCTTCCAACGGCGGTTGCCCTGCCACATGTAACGCTTCTAATTCCAATCGGCGGCGCTCGCCGCCGTCACGACAAACAATCCGGAGGACGCCCACCTATGATCCGCCATGTGACTCTCGCCGCCGCGGCCATCGCTCTTTCCACGCTCGCCACCGGCGCCTTCGCGCAGGACGCGACCAAGGGCGAAGCCGTGTTCAAGCGGTGCGGCTCCTGTCACGCGGTCGGCGAAGGCGCCGCCGACAAGGCCGGCCCGGAACTGAACGGCATCGTCGGCCGCAAGATCGCCGCGACCGGCTTCGCCTATGACGACGCGCTGAAGACCTTCGGCGAGGGCAAGACCTGGGACGAGGCCACCCTCGACAAGTGGCTGGAGAACCCGAAGGCTCTCGTGCCCGGCAACAAGATGTCCTTCGCCGGACTCAAGAAGGAAGACGACCGCAAGAACGTGATCGCCTACCTCGCCCAGTTCGACGAGACCGGCAAGAAGAAGTAATCGGGGGTTCGTGAAGGCCGGCGCCGCCGGCCCCCGTGTCCAACGAAAGCTGACGCCATGAACGACCGCCTCCCGTCGCGCACGGGGCCGTCGGCCGCTCGCGAAGCCGCCCGAATCTTCGGGCGGCTTTTTGCGTTCTGGGCCGTTTTGACGCTCGCCGCGATCGCTCCCGCCGCGGCCGTGGAGCCGCTGCCGACCAAGGAGGTCGCGCCGGGCGTGTTCGTCTACGAGGCGCCGTTCCAGCTGATCGCGCCGTCGAACGAGGGCGCGATCGCCAACGTCGGCTTCGTGGTGGGGCGGGACGCGGTCGCCGTGATCGACACCGGCAATTCGCGGATCGCCGGCGAACGGCTGCTCGCCGCGGTGCGCGCCCGGACCGCGCTGCCGATCCGCTATGTCGTCAACACCCACATGCACCCCGACCACGTGCTCGGCGACGTCGCCTTCCGGGGGGAGGGCGCGACCGTGGTCGGCCACGCCAAGCTGGCGCGGGCGCTCCAGGCCCGGTCGCAAACCTACCTCGACGCGGGCAAGCGCCTGCTCGGCGCGAGCTTCGACGGGACGGAGGTCGTGCTGCCGCAGACGTCGATCACGGAGCCGACGACGCTGGACCTCGGCGGGCGCGCGCTGAAGCTCGAGCCCTGGCCGACCGCCCACACCGACAACGACCTCACCGTGCTGGACGAGGCGACCGGCACCTGGTTCCTCGGCGACCTGGTCTTCCTCGGTCATCTTCCGAGCATCGACGGCTCGCTCGAGGGCTGGGTGAAGGTGATGGGGACGCTCGCGACTCGGCCGGCGGCGCGAATCGTGCCCGGCCACGGCCCGGCCTTCGCGTCATGGCCCGAGGCGCTCGACCCGCAGCGGCGCTACTTCGACCGGCTGCGCACGGACGTCGAGGCGCTGATGGCGAGCGGCGCGACCCTCCGCGAGGCGTCGGAGAAGGCCGGCCTCGCCGAGCGCGACGCCTGGGCGCTGTTCGACGAGTTCAACAGCCGCAACGCGATCGAAGCCTACCGTGAGCAGGAGTGGCGCTGACGGCGGCTCCCAAAACGGGACGCTGCGCTCCAACGCGCCCGCCCATCTATAACTAAAGTCTTAAACTCTGGGGGCGGGGGTTGGAGTGGTCCAATCCGCAGACTGCGGAAGCTTTCCGCCCTTTCGCCCCGAGCCTGTCTACTGCGCCGCACTATAATAAGTTCGCAAACGCAGCAAAATCATAATAATGCTCTTATATCTTAAAGTCCTGTTGCGTGCCCTGGGGAAGCGTTCTAGGGTCCCCGCAGTCTTCAGCTTCAACGCTAGAGCCTCTAGGGGTGACGGCGGTTCGTAGGTCTAGTCCGGGGTGCGCCTCGAGACGACAATGTCGAGGATAAAATCCCGACGGACCGTGACACGATGAGGGAGGCGCAAGTCCAATAATAAAGATTACGCTGCAGTAAAAACTGCGGCTGCCTAAGGACTGCGTTTAAGAGGGAGAATACGAATGCGCAATGTCGCGATCGCGGCGGGCCTGCTGGGCACCGTCGCTATGGCACTGCCGGCGCTGGCCAACGACAGCGTCTCAACGATCCTCAAGGACCCCAAGCAGTGGGGCATCCAGACGGGCGACTACGCCAACACCCGCTATTCCAAGCTCGATCAGATCACCGCGAAGAACGTCGACAAGCTCCAGGTGGCCTGGACCTTCTCGACCGGCGTGCTCCGCGGCCACGAAGGTGGTCCGCTCGTGATCGGCGACATCATGTATGTCCACACGCCGTTCCCGAACAACGTGTTCGCGCTCGATCTGAACGACAACGGCCGCATCATCTGGAAGTACGAGCCGAAGCAGGATCCGAACGTCATCCCGGTGATGTGCTGCGACACGGTGAACCGTGGCCTGGCCTACGCTGACGGCAAGATCATCCTGCATCAGGCCGACACGACGGTCGTCGCGCTCGACGCGAAGTCCGGCAAGAAGGTCTGGTCGGTCGTCAACGGCGACCCGAAGAAGGGCGAGACCAACACCGCGACCGTTCTCCCGGTCAAGGACAAGGTGATCGTCGGCATCTCCGGCGGCGAGTTCGGCGTGCGCGGCTCGGTCACGGCCTACAACATCGCTGACGGCAAGCTCGCTTGGCGCGGTTACTCGATGGGTCCCGACGCCGACATGCTCGTCGACCCGGAGAAGACCACCGAGCACGGCAAGCCGATCGGCAAGGACAGCTCGCTGAAGACCTGGCAGGGCGACCAGTGGAAGATCGGCGGCGGCTCCACCTGGGGCTGGTACTCCTACGATCCGAAGCTGAACCTCGTGTACTACGGTTCGGGCAACCCCTCGACCTGGAACCCGAAGCAGCGCCCCGGCGACAACAAGTGGTCGATGACCGTGTTCGCTCGTGACGCCGACACCGGCGTGGCGAAGTGGGTCTACCAGATGACGCCCCACGACGAGTGGGACTTCGACGGCATCAATGAGATGATCCTCACGGATCAGAAGATCGACGGCAAGGAGCGCCCGCTCCTGACGCACTTCGACCGTAACGGCTTCGGCTACACGCTCGACCGCGCCACGGGCGAGCTGCTCGTCGCCGAGAAGTTCGATCCGGTCGTGAACTGGGCCACCAAGGTCGACATGGACAAGTCGTCCAAGACCTACGGTCGTCCGCTCGTCGTCGCCAAGTACTCGACCGAGCAGAACGGCGAAGACGTGAACTCGCAGGGCATCTGCCCGGCGGCTCTCGGCACCAAGGACCAGCAGCCTGCGGCGTATTCGCCGGAGACCGAGCTGTTCTACGTCCCGACCAACCACGTCTGCATGGACTACGAGCCCTTCCAGGTCTCGTACACCGCCGGACAGCCCTACGTCGGCGCGACCCTTTCGATGTACGCTGCCCCGAACAGCCATGGCGGCATGGGCAACTTCATCGCCTGGGACGGCAAGAAGGGTAAGATCGTTTGGTCCAACAAGGAGCAGTTCTCCGTGTGGTCCGGCGCTCTCGCCACCGCTGGCGGCGTGGTGTTCTACGGCACGCTCGAAGGCTACCTGAAGGCCGTCGACGCCAAGTCGGGTAAGGAACTGTACAAGTTCAAGACCCCGTCCGGCATCATCGGCAACGTCATGACCTACGAGCACAAGGGCCAGCAGTACGTGGCGGTGCTCTCGGGCGTCGGCGGCTGGGCCGGCATCGGCCTCGCGGCTGGCCTGACCAACTCGACGGACGGCCTCGGCGCGGTCGGCGGTTACGCCGCTCTCGCTCAGTACACCGCCCTCGGCGGCCAGCTGACGGTGTTCAAGCTGCCGAACTCGTAAGCTGACGGACGACCTCAGGTCGTACTAAAAATCGGGGGCCCGGCCATTGGTTGATCCAGTGGCCGGGCCCTTCCGTATTTGGAGCTGAACTTAAGAAGATCATAAAGACTGGCGCCGAATACGGCGCACAGCGGAAGGATGCGCCTCATGGAGTCTTTCGGTCGACGTCTCGTTTCGACGCCGTTTCTCAGCTTGAGCTTCGCGGCCGCGGCCCTCGCGGCCGGCCTCAGCGGGCCCGCCGCGGCCCAGACCTCCGACCTCGTCAACCGCGCGACGCTCCGCGTCTGCGCCGATCCGGCGGACATGCCGCTGTCGAACGAAAAGGGCGAAGGCTTCGAGAACAAGCTGGCCGATCTGCTCGCGAAGGACCTCGGCGTGCCGGTGGACTACACGTGGTTCCCGCAGGCGACCGGCTTCTACCGCATGACGCTCGGCAGCAAGCGCTGCGACGTGGTGATGGGCTTCGTCGCCGCCGGCGATCCTGTGCTCAACACCAACCCCTATTTCAAATCCGCCTGGGTGCTGATCTCCAAGAAAGGCGGCGCGCTCGACGGCGTCGACGCCCTGACCGATCCCAAGGTCAAGGACACCCGCCTCGGCGTCATCGCCGGCACGGCGCCGGCGAGCCACATGGTGCGCGACGGGCTGATCGTCCGCGCGCGGCCCTATTCGCTCATGGTGGACCGGCGCTTCGATTCGCCCGCCGAGCAGATGCTGCGGGACATCGACGCCGGAGAGATCGATGGCGGGATCCTCTGGGGCCCGATCGGCGGCTACTTCGCGACCGTGAAGGGCGAGGGCAAGTACAACGTGGTGCCGCTGGTCAAGGAGCCGGGACAGCCGCCGATGACCTATCGCATCACGATGGGCATCCGGCCGAACGAGCTGAACTGGAAGCACCGGCTGAACGAGTTCATCGCCAAGCACCAGGACGAGATCAACAAGATCCTGCTGGACTACGGCGTGCCGCTGCTCGACGAGCAGGACAAGCCGATCACCGCGGCGCGTTGAGGCGCGCCGGCATGGGAGGCGCGGTCGTGGAACTGGACGGCGGGGCGGGGCGCGCAGCGAGGCGCGCTGCTCTCGGTCTCGCCGTGGTCGGTTCCGCCCTGTTGTGCCTCGCGGGCCTGGGATGGCCGGAGCCCGCCGCTGCCGCTCCGGCGGCGGAGGACGCGATCACCGGTCCGACGCCGCCCGAGCCCTCGGACTACCGGATGGAGGGCTACCGCAGCCCGACGCCCGCGACTCTGGCGGGCGCCCGCGTCCTCGACACCGCGATGGCGGAGGCGGCCTGGCGCGACAAATCGATGCTTCTGATCGACGTCATGCCCCGGCCGGAGAAGCCCGCGAACCTGCCCGCCGGCACGATCTGGCGCGACCACGCGCGCGACCACATTCCGGGCACGCCGTGGCTGGTGAACGTGGGCTACGGCAAGCTCCCGCCCGACATGAACCGGTTTTTCGCCGACAGCCTGACGGCCCTCACCGGCGGCGACAAGGCGAAACCCATCGCTTTCTACTGCCGGGCCGCCTGCTGGATGTCATGGAACGCCGCCAAGCGGGCGATGGAGTGGGGCTATTCGGACGTCGGCTGGTATCCCGAAGGGACGGACGGCTGGGACGCCGCGAGGCTGCCGCTGGAGCCGGCCACGCCCTATCGGCTCGACGCGACCAGCCCGACCGCTCCGCAGTAGAGCAGTCGCTTCCGCCATATAAACGCGGGCCTGCGTTCTTGGAGACGAGGGCGCAAAGCCCGTTCGTCAAAAACGGGACATGGACCGTTTGAGCGGGGCACATGCTTCGAAACGCCCGCCGAGAGGCGGGCGTTTCGACCCCGCACGGCGTCACTCAGGCGCGCGGAAGCTCTGCAGCGCGTCCGTCGGGAAATCGTAGAGCTTGCCGGTCTCCGTGAAGCTCGGCAGGCAGAGCCCGACGATCTTGGGGGCGAGCTCCGCCGGCGTGCGCAGGGTCGCGGGGTCTTCGCTCGGCATGGCGCTCGCGCGCATCTTGGTGCGCAACGGCCCGGGGTTCACAAGCGTCACCTTCACCGGCGTGTTGGTGCGCGTCTCGGCCGCGTAGGAGCGGGCGAGAGCCTCGACGCCGGCCTTGGTGACCGCGTAGGGGCCCCAATAGGCGCGGTCCTTGTGCACCACGCCAGAGGTCAGGAACACGGCCCTCCCGGCGTCGGACGCCCGCAGCAGCGGATCGAGCGAGCGGATCAGCCGCCAGTTCGCGGTGAGGTTGACCGCGACGATCTTGTCCCAGTCCTTCGGCTCGACATGACCGAGCGGCGTCAGGGGGCCGAGCTGGCCCGCGTTCGCCACCAGCGCGTCGAGCTTCCCAAACCGCTGGTAGAGCGCGCCGCCCAGCCGGTCGATGGCGTCGAAGTCGTCGATCGGGAAGGGGGCCAGCGTCGCCTGGCCGCCGACGGCCTTGATCGCGTCGTCCAGCTCCTCGAGCCCGCCCTGCGTGCGCGCGGTCGCGACCACATGGGCGCCGGCCTCGGCCAGCGCGAGCGCCGTCGCGTAGCCGATGCCGCGGGAGGCGCCGGTGACCACAGCGACGCGGCCGGCGAGGGGTTTTTCGCTCATGAGCTGTCGGTCCGATCGGAGCTGGCGTCCGAGCCGGACGTTCGCGTCCGGCCCTGAGGTCGGTCACTTACCGCAGGTCGCCGGGGAAAAGAACCCGTGCGATCGCGCGCGGCAGACAGTTCACCGCCGCCGTCATGGTCCGGCTCGACCGGACCATCCACTGCCGACGTGAAGCTCTACGTCTGAGGTGGGTCCTCCGGTCAAGCCGGAGGACGACGGCGAGATCGAGTGAGGCGGCGAGCCGGCCTCAGCTCGCTTCGGCGATCAGCGACAGCTGGCGGGGATGCTCGCCGGTGCGGTCGGTGAGGGGCGTCGGGTAGTCGCCGGTGAAGCAATGGTCGGCGAACTGCGGGCGAAGGTCGTCGCGACCTTCGTAGCCCATGGCGCGGTAGAGGCCCTCGACCGACAGGAAGGCGAGCGAGTCGGCGCCGATCAGCTCGCGCATCTGCTCGAGGCTATGGGTCGCGGCCAGCAGCTTCTCGCGCTCCGGCGTGTCAATGCCGTAGTAGTCGGAGTAGAGGATCGGCGGGCAGGCGAGGCGGAAGTGCACCTCCTTGGCGCCGGCGTCGCGCATCATCTTGACGATCTTGCGCGAGGTGGTGCCGCGCACGAGGCTGTCGTCGACGAGCACGATGCGCTTGCCCTCGATCTGGCTGCGGTTCGCGCTGTGCTTCATGCGGACGCCGAGTTCGCGCACGCCCTGGGTCGGCTGGATAAAGGTGCGGCCGACGTAGTGGTTGCGGATGATGCCGAGCTCGAACGGCACGCCGCACTCCCGGCTGAAGCCGAGCGCCGAGGGCACGCCGGAGTCCGGGATCGGCACGATGACGTCGGCCTCGGGCGCCGATTCGCGCGCGAGCTCGATGCCCATGCGCTTGCGCACCTCGTAGACCGACTGGCCCTGCACGACCGAATCCGGCCGGGCGAAGTACACGAACTCGAAGATGCAGGGCTGCATGCGCTGCGGCGGGAACGGGCGGAGCGACTGCACGCCCTCGTCGGTGATCACCACCACTTCGCCGTTGTCGACGTCGCGGATGTATTTCGCGCCGATGATGTCGAGCGCGCAGGTCTCCGACGTCAGGATGTAGCAACCGTCGAGCTCGCCCAGGATCAGCGGGCGGATGCCGAGCGGGTCGCGCGCGCCGATCATCTTCTTGGTCGAGAGCGCGACCAGCGCGTAGGCGCCTTCGATCTCGCGCAGCGCGTTGACGAAACGGTCCATGATCCGCGGCCGCCGGCTCTGCGCGATCAGGTGGAGGATCACCTCGGTGTCCGAGGTCGACTGGCAGATGGCGCCGGCCTTCACCAGTTCGCGGCGCAGCGTCAGCGCGTTCGTCAGGTTGCCGTTGTGGGCGACCGCGAGCCCGCCCGCGTCGAGCTCCGCGAACAGCGGCTGGACGTTACGGAGGATGGTTTCGCCGGTCGTCGAATAGCGGTTGTGACCGATCGCGGCTCGACCGGGGAGGCGGCGGATGACCTCGGCGTCGGAGAAGTGGTCGCCCACCAGGCCGAGGCGCTTCTCCGCGTGGAAGCGCTTGTTGTCGTAGGAGACGATGCCCGCGGCCTCCTGGCCCCGGTGCTGCAGCGCGTGCAAGCCGAGCGCCGTGAGGGCTGCGGCTTCCGGATGTCCGAAGACGCCGAAGACGCCGCATTCCTCATGGAGACGGTCGGACTCGAGGTCGAACCAGTCTTCCACGACGTTCGGCGCCTGCGAAGGCTCAGAAACGGTCATGACGTTCGTCTCCCTGAGGCGCGACTGTCGCCTCTCGCATCCGGCCGCGCGAGCCGCGCGCGAGCGTCACTGGCTCGGACGGCCGTTCCTGTCGAGCAGGTTCTGCAGTCCCTGCCGATCCTGAGTGCTCGGCCCAGCCGGGCCGTCGTCCGCCGGCGGCGCCGAGTCCGGCGTCGCAGGCGCGGCGGGATTCGCCGCGTCGCCGCCTTCGCCGTCGCGCCGCTTGAGTTTCTGCAAGATGGTGCTCTCGGGATCGTCCGGCAACAGCGCGAGAAGCTGGTCTCCTGCGCTCTGCAGGATGGGCTTCGACCCCGCGGTGCGGAACCACTCCGGCTGACCCTTCTCGGGCACCAGCCAGGTGAAGAACAGGAACGCGATCACCACCAGCAGCAGCCCGCGGGCCGCGCCGAAGACGAAGCCGAGCGTGCGGTCGAGCGGACCGATCCGGCTGTCGAGGATCGCGTCGGAGATCTTCATCGTGATGAAGGACACGACGAGCAGGGTGACGACGAAGATTCCGCCGGCGGCGACCACGTCGGCGATCTGCGGCGGGTTGAACTTGATGTGCTCGCGGGCGAGCGTCCGCGCCGGCTCGAAGAAATAGATGGTGGCCGCGGTGGCCGCGACCCAGGAGGCGATCGCCAGCACTTCGCGGGTGACGCCGCGCACCATGGCGAGGCCCGCCGAGATCAGCATCACGGCGATCAGCACGACGTCGAGCAGGGTGATTGTCATCTACGCGATCGAGCCTGACTCGGGATCATGTGCGGGATACCACCTTCGGGCGGGGCGCGCGCCCTCTATACAGCGGGCGCCTTGCCGCGTCACGCGCCTTTGATGCGACCTTGCTGCGCATCAGCCCGCGCGGCCAAGCGGGCCACGAGCGCGTCGAGCGCGGGAACGGCGATCGGCGAGACGCCCGCGTCGGTCGCGGCGTCGGCGGCCGCGGCCGGCAGGACCGCGCGGGTGAAGCCGAGGCGCGCCGCCTCCCGCAGCCGCGGCCCCGGGTGGGACACCGGTCGCACCGCGCCGGTGAGGCCGATCTCTCCGAAGAACACCGCGTCGACCGGCAGCGCCGTCCCCATCAGCGAGGACACCAGGGCGGCCGCGACGG
The DNA here is from genome assembly GCF_016907975.1 of Methylopila capsulata. Lineage (GTDB taxonomy): Bacteria > Pseudomonadota > Alphaproteobacteria > Rhizobiales > Methylopilaceae > Methylopila > Methylopila capsulata. The sequence goes on along the minus strand of NZ_JAFBCY010000001.1, from coordinate 301,048 downwards.
CGAGGTCGGCGGCCGGCTCCTGCACGCGCATGCCGCCCGCGACCGCGAGGTGCACGTCGTGGCTGCCGAGGCGGACGCCGCAGCGCGCCTCCAGCACCGCGAGCACCATGGCGAGGCGCGGCCCGTCCCAGCCGACGACGGCGCGCCGCGGCGTGCCGAGGCTGGTCGGCACCACCAGCGCCTGGATCTCGACGAGGATCGGGCGCGAGCCTTCGAGCCCCGCGAGCACCGCGGTGCCGGGCGCGTCGGGCTCCCGGTCGCCGAGGAACAGGGCCGAGGGGTTCGTCACCTCCTCCAGCCCGTCGCCGGTCATGGCGAAGACGCCGATCTCGTCGGTCGGGCCGAAGCGGTTCTTCTGGGCGCGGAGGATGCGGAAGTCGCGGCCCGAATCGCCCTCGAACGACAGCACCGCGTCGACCATGTGCTCGACGACGCGGGGGCCGGCGATCTGGCCGTCCTTGGTGACGTGGCCGACCAGGATGACGCAGGCGCCCGTGGTCTTGGCGTAGCGGATCATCGCCTGCGCCGCCGCGCGCACCTGGGTGACCGTGCCCGGCGCGGATTCGACCTGGCCGGTCCAGAGCGTCTGGATCGAATCGATGATGACGAGCTTCGGCGTCTCGCCGTTCTTCAGCGTAGCGAGGATGTCCTCGACGTTGGTCTCGGCCGCGAGCGCGACCGGCGCCTCGTGCAGGCCGAGCCTCTGGGCGCGCATTCGCACCTGCGCCGGCGCCTCTTCGCCCGAGACGTAGACGACGCGATGTCCGGCGTTCGCCAGCGCCGCGCTCGCCTGCAGCAGCAGCGTGGACTTGCCGATGCCGGGCTCGCCGCCGAGCAGCAGCACCGACCCGTGCACGAAGCCGCCGCCGGTGACGCGGTCCAGTTCGCCGAGGCCCGACACGAGGCGCGGCGCCTCATCGGTCGCGCCGGACAGGCCTTCGAGCACGACGATCCGCCCCTTGCCCAAAGCGCGTGCGGCCGTTGACGACCCGCCGCCCGGCAGCGGCGCGGCTGCGGCCTCCTCGACGATCGAGTTCCAGGCCCCGCAGGCCTCGCACTTCCCCTGCCACCGCGAAGACACCGCGCCGCAGGCCTGGCAGACGAAAGAGGGTTTTGATCGGGCCATCAGATGGACAGGATGCCTTTAAGCAAAGCGTTCGGGCTTCGTGCGCCGTTGCGTCACGCGATGGATTCGCACGGTGTCGCCGCGCACCGAGTAGATAACGAGATAACTGCCGTGAACGAGACGCCTGATTGCGACGCCGCGGCGATGGCCGACCACAGGCGCGCGCTCGACGTTGTCGCGAAGACTGAGGCACAGCTCGGTGGTCGCGATGACCCATCGTTCGGCCGCCAGCGCATCATCGCGTCCGATATGCGCTCCGATCGCCCGGATCTCCGCCTCGGCCTGTCCGGTGACAATGACCTTCATTCGGCAGAGGTAAAGCCGCGGCGTTCACGCACTTCGTGAAGGATCTCGTCAAACACCTCTTCCGCCGGGCGGACCCGTCCGGCCTCGATGTCATCGAAACTCTCGGCCAAGAACGCATCGAGTTCCGCCTGGTCCTTCGCCCGCACGAGTTCGCGGTCCTCAAGCGCCCGCAGGCCCTCGCGCACCACCTCGCTTGCGTTGTTGTAGCGGCCAGAGGCGACCATGGACCGGATGAAGCCTTCGAAATGCTCTCCAAGAGCGAAGCTGGACGGCATGTCGAACTCCCTGCGTTATCAACTGTTAATAATGGCGATCGCGCCAATCTCAGTCAACGCCAGTGAAGCTCAGCTCACGTACCGCCGCTCGTGCCGCCGCCCCGACCCTGTCAGCACCTCGTAGCCGATCGTTCCGCAGGCGCGGGCGAGGGCGTCGACGCCGATCGTGTCGCCGAGGATCTCGACCCACCCGCCGCGGGCGACCGTCTCTGGGGCGTCGGTGACGTCGATCGCGATGAGGTCCATCGATATGCGGCCCACATAGGGGCAGGGCACGCCGCCGACCGCCGCCGCGGCGCCGGGCGCGCCGTCCTCCGAGCCGCCGGCGCGAAGGACGCCGTCGGCGTAGCCGACCGACACGATCGCGAGCCTGGTGCGCCGGTGCAGGCGCTCGGCCCCGCCGTAGCCGACGACGGCGCCGGCGGGCGCCTCCCGCACCTGGGCCACGCGGGCCTCCAGCCGCACCACGGGTCGAAGCGCGGCGGGACGCCCGGCGATGGGATTGGCGCCATAGAGCGCGACGCCGGGCCGGCGGAGATGGAAACCCAGCCCCCCGCCGGATGTCTCCCGCAGAAGCGTGCCGGCCGAGTTCGCGAGGCTCGCCGGGACGCCGGGCGCCTGCGCGCAGAGGTCGGCGAACAGGGCGCGTTGGCGTTCGGTCTCGGGCCGCTCGGGTTCGTCGGCGCAGGCGAGGTGGCTCATGAGGAGCGACGGCGTGAAGGGCAGGCGGGGAAGGAGGTCGTGCGCCTGAGCCGGGTCGAGCCCGAGCCGCGTCATGCCCGTGTCGACATGCACCGCGGCCTGGCCGCGAGCGCCGCTCGCCGCGCGGAAGGCGGCCCATTCCAGAATCTCGTCGACGCAGCCCAGCACGGGGCGCGCGTCGATCGCGGCGAAAGCATCGCAGGCGCCGGGGGGCAGGCCGTTCAGCACGTAGACTGTCGCGTCGGGGACGGCGTCGCGCACCGCCCGCGCCTCGGACAGATGCGCGACGAAGAAGGTCTTGGCGCCCGCGCGCGCCAGCGCCGGCGCGGCCTTGGCGATGCCGATCCCATAGGCGTCGGCCTTCACCACGGCGGCGCATTCGGACGCGGGATCGAGCCGGGCGAGGAAGCTCCAGTTGGCGGCGAGCGCCCCCAGATCGATGGTCAGCCGGCCGCCGGCGAAGGATTCGCTCATCGCACGCGACCCGTGGGGTTCACATCTGGTCCGGCAGATGATCGAGCTGGGCGAGATTGCCGAAGCGCGTGAACTCGGCCTCGAACTGCAGCAGCACGGAGCCGGTCGGGCCGTGGCGCTGCTTGCCGATGATGACCTCGGCCTTGCCGGCGACGTTCTCCATCTCCGCCATCCACTGGTCGAACTCGGGCGTGCCTTCGCGGGGCTTCTTGTTCTTCACGTAATACTCTTCGCGGAACACGAACAGCACCACGTCGGCGTCCTGTTCGATCGAGCCGGATTCACGCAGGTCGGAAAGCTGCGGGCGCTTGTCCTCGCGGCTCTCGACCTGGCGGGAGAGCTGGGACAGCGCAATGATCGGCACGTTCAGCTCCTTGGCGAGCGCCTTCATGCCGGTCGTGATCTCGGTCATCTCCTGCACCCGGTTGTCGCCCTTCTTGGCGGAGCCCGAGAGCAGTTGGAGGTAGTCGACGACCATGAGGTCGAGGCCCTTGGAGCGCTTGAGCCTGCGGGCGCGGGCGGCGAGCTGGGCGATCGACAGGCCGCCGGTCTCGTCGATGAACAGCGGCACGCGCTGCATCTCGGCGACGGCTTCGGTCAGCTTGAAGAAGTCGCTCTCAAGAATGTCGCCGCGGCGGATCTTGGACGACGAGATCGAGGCCTGCTCGGCGATGATTCGGGTGGCGAGCTGCTCGGCCGACATTTCCAGCGAGAAGAAGCCGACGACGCCGCCGTTGATCGTCTTCATGCGCCCGTCGGGCTGCAGTTCGCCCTGGTAGGCGCTCGCCACGTTGTAGGCGATGTTCGTCACGAGCGAGGTTTTGCCCATCGCCGGGCGTCCGGCGAGGATGATCAGGTCGGAGGCCTGCAGGCCGCCCATCAGCCGGTCGAGGTCCGTCAGGCCGGTCGCGACGCCCGAAAGTCCGCCGTCGCGCTTGTAGGCGGCGGCCGCCATGTCGACGGCGGTCGCGAGCGCCTGCGCGAACGGCTGGAAGCCGCCGTCGTAACGGCCGGTCTCGGCGAGGGCGAACAGCCGGCGCTCGGCCTGCTCGATCTGGTCGCGCGGGGTGGCGTCGACGCCGGCGTCGAAGGCCTCGTTCACGAGCTCTTCGCCAATGCCGATCAGCGAGCGGCGGATGGCGAGGTCGTAGATCGAGCGTCCGTAGTCCTCGGCGTTGATGACGGTGGTCGCCTCGGCCGCCAGCCGGGCGAGGTACTGCGGCGTCGTCATGCCGCCGAGGTCGAGGTCCTGCGGCAGGAAGGTCTTGATGGTGACGGGGGTCGCGGACTTGCCGGCGCGGACGAGGCTGGTGACGATCTCGTAGATGCGCTGGTGCAGGCCCTCGTGGAAATGCCCCGGCTCCAGAAAGTCGGACACGCGCCAGAAGGCGTCGTTGTTCACGAGCAGCGCGCCCAGCAGCGCCTGCTCCGCCTCGACGTTCGACGGCGCCTGCCGGTAGGCGGGCTCGGGGTCCATCAGACGGCGGGCGAGAGAATCGGCTTGGGCCATGGCTGAGGTGTCTTCGGCTGCGACTGGTTTAACGGATCTTAACACGACGAGAACGAAGCGAGATCGCAGCCGCCGGAATCCCGCCGTCGTGCCCGATTCACACAAGCGGGAATATTGAGGCGCCCGAGTCGGTTGACTTAGGGGCAAGGCCGCGTCCCGGCCCGAAACGGAAAACGCCCGGCGCTGAGGCCGGGCGTCCGCAGATGAGTTCGACGTGGGAGAGCGCTCAGCGCGCCTCGTCTTCGTCGTCGCGCTCGCCGTCGTTGTCGTCGCGATTGCGACGGCCGCGACGGTCGTCGTCGTCCTCGGAGAAGGTCTCGAACGCCGGGCCTTCCTCACGGACCGACAGATCCTCGCCCGCGACCTGGCGCTCGGCTTCGGCCTCGGAACGGGCGACGTTGACCGAGACGGACACCTCGACCTCCGGGTGCAGGCGCACGGGGACGGTGTGGATGCCGATGGTCTTGATCGGGGTGTGGAGCACGACCTGGTTGCGCGCCACGCTGAAGCTCGCCTTGGTCAGCGCCTCGGCGACGTCGCGGGCCGACACCGACCCGTAGAGCTGGCCGGTCTCGCCGGCCTGGCGGACGAGCACCACCGTCGTGCCGTCGAGCTTCTCGCCGACCGCTTCGGCTTCCTGCTTGAGCTCGAGGTTGCGGGCCTCGAGCTGGGCGCGCTGGCCTTCGAACTTCTGCCGGTTGGCGTCGTTGGCGCGGAGCGCCTTGTGCGTCGGCAGCAGGAAGTTGCGGGCGTAGCCGTCCTTGACGCGGACTTCGTCGCCCATCTGGCCCAGACGGGCGATGCGCTCGAGCAGAATGACTTGCATGGTGGTCTCCTGAAGGTGTGAGGGGTTGGATCGGTCAGGGCAGGGGGGCGGTCGCCGTGGGCGGGGAGCCCGGCGGCGGACCGAAGCGCTTGCGGACGCCGATCGTCTGCTCCGCCACGCCGAGGACGGCGAGGAAGACGCCGACCCAGGGCTGGATCAGCAGCAGCGCGTAGACGCCGAAGAGGATGAGGCCGCGCGTCGGCATGGCGCGGGTGGTGACGTGGACCACCGCGAGGCCGAGCATGGCGAAAGCGACGAGGAAGGTCGCGGCGAAGAGCTCCGCGATCAACCCGACGAGGCCGGGGAGCAGCGAGGCGGCCGAAGCCCCGAGGAAGGCGAGGTCCGCCGTCCGGGGATAGGTCATCGCCGAGATCTGCGGCCAGGGCCGCACGAGACGGCCCGACGCACGGGTGATCCGCCCAGCGAGCCACAGGTTGAAGACCGACGACACCGTCCAGAGCGCCGCCGCCATGATCGGCAGGGCCGCGGTCAGGAGGTTGATCAGAGCCTCGCGGTTCTCCGGAGCCGGCAGCGCAGGCGCTCCGGGGCGGTCGCGGAAAAGCTCCTCGAACAGCGTCCTCAGCGCCGCGCGGTACTCCTCGAGCGAGGACGCGACGAGCGGGATCGACAGCGCGACGAGGGCGCCGCCGATGACGGCGCACCACAGCACGAGGCGGCCGATCGGATACCATTCGGTCGCGGCGCCGTCGGCGCCCGGACGGGCGAGCAGGGAGAGATAGGCGAGCCACCAGGCGGGGAGCCCGACGCCAACGGCGTGGAACGCGCCAGCCGACGCGCCGACCCCGAGGAACAGGGCGATCGCGGCGACGGCCGCGCCGATCAGTCCGGCGTGGTGGCGCCAGCCGAGCCCGGCCAGCAGGATGGGAAGCGGGGCGACGTAGAACAGGAAGACCGCCAGCGGCGATCCCGACGCGGCCGACGCGTAGAGCAACGCGGACGCAAGTCCGGCTCCGAGGCCTATCAGGAAAAGCGGGGCGTTGGTCATCGGTCGTCCTGCTGTCCCGCCCCGGCGTTCGGAGCGGTTAGGGCGAGGTCTCGAGCCCCGCCCAACGGCGCCGTCCGAAGACGTGCGCCTTGGGAATTGTCGTCATCCCGGACGGCGACGGAGCCGCCGAGCCGGGATGATCAGAAACAAACGCGCTTATCAGCGCGCGATCCCGGATCGCCGCTTTGCGGCGTCCGGGATGATGTAAAGGCGGGCGATCGCCCGCCCTTACTCACTTGATGACGTAGGGCAGCAGGCCGAGGAAGCGCGCGCGCTTGATGGCGCGGGCGAGCTCACGCTGCTTCTTGGCGGACACCGCCGTGATGCGCGAGGGCACGATCTTGCCGCGCTCGGAGATGTAGCGCTGCAGGAGACGCACGTCCTTGTGGTCGATCTTCGGCGCGCCGGCGCCGGAGAACGGGCAGGTCTTGCGACGGCGGAAGAACGGGCGGCGCTGCGTGCCGCCAGCCGAGGGAACGGTGGTCGCCATCACTCAGCCCCTTCGCTGCGCGGAGCGCGCTCTTCACGATCGCGGCGGAACCCGCCGCCGCCCGGACGCTCGCCGCCGCCTTCACGGTCGCGACGGAAGCCGCCGCGCTCGCCGTCACGGCCGCCGCCACGGGGGCGGTCGTCGCGGTCGTCGCGGTCGCGACGCTGCAGCATGGCCGACGGGCCTTCCTCGAGCTCCTCGACCTTCAGGGTCAGGATGCGGAGGATGTCTTCGCTGATGCCCTGCTGGCGCTCGAGCTCGGCCACCGCCGCGGCGGGCGCGTCGATGTTGAGCAGCGTGTAGTGGGCCTTGCGGTTCTTCTTGATGCGGTAGGCGAGCGGCTTCACGCCCCAGTACTCGGTCTTCTTGACCTGACCGCCGAGCCCTTCGAGCACGGCCTTGTACTGTTCGATGAGAGCCTCGACCTGCTGCGACGTCACGTCCTGGCGCGCCAGGAAAACGTGTTCGTAAAGCGGCATGAGGGTACGAACCTTCTTCCAGTGAACGACTGCCGTCCGGCGCGAAGCCCTCCGAGCCCGCGAAGGCTCGAACGAATTCTCGAAGGCGGAGACACGGGAGATCGGATCATGCGATCCTGGTCGGGCGGGTCCAAATGGCGGACACGCCCAAAACCTCTCCGTTCAGCCCCCAGCCGAACGACGCGAAGCGCGCCGTATAGGGGATTGGTCGTTTGGACGCAAGGATTAGCGGGCGCGAAGTCCATACAAGCGCCGCGGCGAGGCCTCCTCCTGAGGATTGAAGCCCTCGTCCTTGAAGCTTAGGCCAAGCCCGCCGCCTTGACACTTCCGCCCAAGGCCTGCTTTGCACGCCGCGACCAAGAAAAACACGACGAGGATCGCCCCCGTGAGCATCGCTTTGATCTTCCCCGGGCAGGGAAGCCAGCAGGTCGGCATGGGCCGGGCGCTGGCCGACAGCTTCGCGCCCGCCCGCGCGGTCTTCGAAGAGGTCGACGCGGCGCTGGGCCAGGCGCTTTCGACCGTCATCTTCGAAGGGCCGGACGACGCGCTCATGCTGACGGCCAACGCGCAGCCCGCGCTGATGGCGGTGAGCCTCGCGGCGATGCGGGTGCTGGAAGCCGAGGCCGGCCTCGACGTGTCGCGCCACGCCGCCTTCGTGGCGGGGCATTCGCTCGGCGAGTACTCCGCGCTCGCGGCCGCCGGCAGCCTGACGATCGCGGACGCGGCGCGGCTGCTGCGGATTCGCGGCGACGCCATGCAGAAGGCGGTTCCGGTCGGCGCCGGCGCCATGGCCGCGCTCCTCGGCCTCGACCTCGAGACGGCGCGCGCCGTCGCGTCCGAGGCCGCGGAGGGCGAGGTCTGCCAGGCGGCGAACGACAACGCGCCGGGACAGGTCGTCGTCTCCGGCGCGAAGGCCGCGGTCGAGCGCGCCATCGCAATCGCCAAGACGCGGGGCGCCAAGCGCGCGGTGCTGCTGCCGGTCTCGGCGCCGTTCCATTGCGCGCTGATGCAGCCCGCGGCCGACGCCATGGCGGAGGCTCTCGCCGGCGTGAAGATCGCTGCGCCGCGGGCGCCGCTGGTCGCGAACGTCACGGCGAGCCCGCTGACGGACCCGGAAGACATCCGCAAGCGCCTGATCGAGCAGGTTACCGGCGCCGTGCGCTGGCGCGAGTCGGTCGGCTTCATGGCCGGCGCCGGCGTCACCCGTTTCATCGAGATCGGCGCCGGCAAGGTGCTGGCCGGTCTCGTCAAGCGCAACGCGGACGGCGCGACCGGCGAATCCGTCGGCGCGCCCGACGACGTCGCGCGTCTCAAGAGCGACGGCGCGTTCGGGTGATTTCGGTTCGTCCGTCGGACGTTAAAGGATAAAGCTCATGTTCGATCTCACCGGGCGCACGGCGCTCGTCACGGGCGCGACCGGCGGCATCGGCGGCGCCATCGCCAAGGCGCTGCACGCGCAGGGCGCCGCCGTCGCGCTGTCGGGCACGCGCCGCGAAGCGCTGGAGGCCCTGGCCGCCGAACTCGGCGAGCGCGCGCACGTGCTGCCCGCCGACCTCAAGGACGGCGCCGCGGTCGACGCGCTTCCCGGCCAGGCGGAGGCCGCCCTCGGCGGCCTCGACGTGGTCGTCCACAACGCCGGCATCACCCGCGACAACCTGTTCCTGCGGATGAAGGACGACGAATGGGCGGACGTCATCGCGGTGAACCTCACCGCGGGATTCCGGCTCTACCGCGCCGCGGTCAAAGGCATGATGAAGCGCCGCCGCGGCCGGCTGATCGGCATCACCTCGGTGGTCGGCGTCACCGGCAATCCGGGGCAGGGCAACTACGCCGCCTCCAAGGCCGGCCTGATCGGCATGACCAAGTCGCTGGCGGCGGAGGTCGCGAGCCGCGGGATCACCGTGAACTGCATCGCGCCGGGCTTCATCGAGAGCCCGATGACCGACGCGCTGAACGACAAGCAGAAGGAAGCCTCGCTCGCCCACATCCCGCTCGGCCGCTTCGGCCAGGGCGCGGAGATCGCGGCGGCGGCGGTCTATCTCGCGAGCGACGAGGCGTCCTACGTCACCGGCCACACGCTGCAGGTCAACGGCGGCATAGCGATGATCTGACCGTCCCTCTTAGGGACGGCGGCCGCCCGGCGACTGGCGTGCGGCCGAGCGACATGATACCAGACGCCGGTCCTTTGTGGGGCGTCTGGTGCGACACGGAACTGCGGGATCCCCAACGCCGTTCGAGCCACGACGAAAAGGGATTGCCGGAACCGCCTTCCGCCTTCAAAAAGCCCTCTCGGAAGATTCGCGCCTCAAGACGAGATCGTCGGGCGCAATGTTCCGGCGAGACGATCTTCCGAACGAGAACCATCGAAGGATTACGTAGATGAGCGACATTGCCGAACGCGTGAAGAAGATCGTGATCGAGCATCTCGGCGTCGACGCCGACAAGGTCACCGAGAACGCGAGCTTCATCGACGACCTCGGCGCCGACAGCCTCGACACCGTCGAGCTCGTGATGGCCTTCGAGGAAGAGTTCGGCTGCGAGATCCCGGACGACGCCGCCGAGACCATCCTGACGGTCGGCGACGCTACCAAGTTCCTTGAGAAGAACGCCGCGCAGGCTTGATCCTGCTTGATGATCGGCGACCGGCGGGTGGCATGGTGAACGGAAAGCAGTTCCTGTGAGCGACGGCATGAGGCGCGTCGTCGTCACGGGCATGGGTCTGGTGACGCCGCTCGGGTCGGGCGTCGAAACGGTCTGGAAGCGTCTTCTGGCGGGCGAAAGCGGCGTCCGGAAGATCGACCAGTTCCAGGTCGACGACCTTCCCGCCCGGATTGCCGGCATCATCCCGCGCGGCGACGGGTCCGACGGGACCTTCAACGCCGACGACTGGATGGAGCCTAAGGAGCAGCGGAAGGTCGACGACTTCATCGTCTTCGCCGTCGCCGCCGCCGATCAGGCCCTCGCCGACAGCGGCTGGAAGCCCGAGACCGACGACGACCGCTATGCGACCGGCGTCCTGATCGGCTCCGGCATCGGCGGCCTTCAGGGCATCGAGGAGGCGTCCCACGTCCTCCGCGACAAAGGTCCGCGCCGCCTGTCGCCGTTCTTCATCCCCGGCCGTCTGATCAACCTGGCCTCCGGCCATGTGTCGATCAAGCATGGCCTCAAGGGTCCGAACCACGCGGTCGTCACGGCTTGCTCCACCGGCGCGCACGCCATCGGCGACGCCGCCCGGCTCATCGCGCTCGGCGACGCCGACGTGATGGTCGCGGGCGGCACGGAGTCGCCGGTCTGCCGCCTCGCGGTCGCCGGCTTCGCCGCGTGCCGGGCGCTCTCCACCGCCTTCAACGACGAGCCGGAACGCGGCTCCCGGCCTTACGACCGCGCCCGCGACGGCTTCGTCATGGGCGAGGGCGCCGGCGTCGTCGTGCTCGAGGAGTTCGAGCACGCCAAGGCGCGCGGAGCCAAAATCTACGGCGAAGTCATCGGCTACGGCCTGTCCGGCGACGCCTACCACATCACGTCCCCGTCGCTCGACGGCGACGGGGCCTATCGCTGCATGAAGGCCGCGCTCAAGCGCGCCGGCGTCTCGCCGGGCGAGATCGACTACATCAACGCCCACGGCACCTCGACGCCGCTCGGCGACGAGATCGAGCTCGGCGCCGTCACCCGGCTCGTCGGCAACGCCGCGGCCGAGATGACGATGTCGTCGACAAAGTCCGCGATCGGGCATCTGCTCGGCGCCGCAGGCTCGGTCGAGGCGATCTTCTCGCTGCTGGCGATCCGCGATCAGATCGCGCCGCCGACGCTCAATCTCGAAGACCCTTCGGTGGAAACCGCGATCGACCTCGTTCCGAAGACGGCGAAGCCGTTGCCGATCGAGGTGGCGCTCTCGAACTCGTTCGGGTTCGGCGGCACCAACGCGTCGCTGGTGTTCCGCCGCCATCACGCCTGAGCGACGGGGCGAGATTCGCCACAATGGCGCCTAGAGTGGGCGATCGACGGACGATTCACGGCGGCGCGCGAGCCGCCCGCAAGACTTGGAGACCGCGTTGACGGACGAGGGCACGGCTCCCGAAAACAAGCGTCCCGTCCCGGTCACGCCCGTGACCCCGACATCGCAGGCCACGACGCCGGCCCCGAAGCCGACGTTGTCCGGCGCGGGTCAGGCCGAACCGCCCCCGGCGGATCGTCGGATGGCGTCCAAGGGTCCCGAGACTCCGCCGCCTCCGCCGCCCGCGAAGAAGCGCCCGCGCCGGCGGCACGGCGCCGTCGTCGGCTACCTCAGCGGCATCTTCACCTTCCTCAGCCTCGTCGCGCTCGCGGCCGGCGGCGCGTTCTACTACGGCAAGCTGACCTTCGATCAGCCGGGGCCGCTGGCGCAGGAGACTTCGATCCTGATCCCGCGCAATCAGGGCGTCTCCGAGATCTCGGAGCAGCTCGCCCGCGCCGGCGTGATCGACCATCCCAAGGTGTTCGAGATCGGCGTCCGGCTCTACCGCAACAACGACAAGCTGCGGTACGGCGAGTACGGCTTTCCCGCCGGCGTCTCCATGCGCGAGGCGATGGAGATCCTGGTCTCCGGCAAGGCGATCGAGCACGCGCTGACGATCCCGGAAGGCCTCACCAGCCTGCAGATCGTCGAGCGCCTGCGCGAGGCGCCGCTGCTGACGGGCGACGTCAAGGAGACGCCGACCGAGGGCTCGCTGCTGCCCGAGACCTACCGCTACACCCGCGGCATGTCCCGCGCGCAGCTGATCTCCCGCATGCAGCAGGAGCAGAAGGACCTGCTGGAGCGCGTGTGGCGCGAGCGGGACCCCGCGGTGCCGGTCAAGACGCCCGCGGACCTCGTCACGCTCGCCTCGCTGGTCGAGCGGGAGACCGGAATAGCGGAGGAGCGCGCCCGGGTCGCGGCCGTGTTCGTCAACCGGCTGACGAAGGGCATGCGGCTCCAGTCCGACCCCACGATCGTCTATGGCCTGGTCGGCGGCCGCGCGACGCTCGGGCGCAGCCTCACGCGCGCCGACATCCAGTCGCGCACGCCGTACAACACCTATGTGATCACCGGCCTGCCCGCGGGTCCGATCGCGAACCCCGGACGCCAAGCGCTCGAAGCGGCGGCGCAGCCGGCCAAGACCGGCGAACTCTACTTCGTCGCTGACGGGTCCGGCGGCCACGCCTTCGCCAAAACGCTGGTCGAGCACAACCGCAACGTACAGAAGTGGCGCCAGATCGAGCGCACGCGCGGCGCGCCGGCCGACCGCGTGGCCCCCGACGACGCGGCGCCGGAGCCCGACGGCGCGGCGGCCGAGACCTCGCCGTCGAGCGCCGCCCCGGCGTCTTCGACGCCCCCCGCCAAACCCGAGCGGCGTCGCGGCGGCTGAGGCCGGCCCGGTCGCCGCCGCCTGTTCGACACCTGCCGCGCCGAGAACGGGTTCGACCGGGCGCCGCGAGCCTTAAGGACCGATCCATGCCCCTCGCCAGCATGACAGGCTTCGCGCGCCTCGCCGGAAGCCGCGGCGACCTGCGCTGGACCTGGGAGATCCGCAGCGTCAACGCCAAGGGGCTCGACCTGCGGCTGCGGACCCCGCCGGGCTTCGACGCGATCGAACCCGCCGCGCGGCAGGCGGCGGGCCTCCGCCTCCATCGCGGAACGGTGCATGCGACGCTGACGGTCGACAGGCCGGCGCGCACGGGCGTCGCGCGGGTGAACGAGGAGGCGCTGGCGGCCGTCGTCGCGGCGGCGCGGGCGATCGCGGAGCGGCTGCCCGATGCGGGGCCCGTCTCCATCGACGGGCTGCTCGCCCAGCGCGGCGTGGTGGAGTTCGTCGAACCGGAAGACGACCTCGCGGAGCGCGCCGCGCTGGAGGCGGCGGTGCTGGCGGATTTCTCGGCCGCGCTCGACGCCTTGGTCGTGGCGCGCGCCGGGGAGGGCGCGGCCCTGGAGGCGATCCTCACCGAGCGTCTCGCGACCATCGAGACGCTGACCGCCAACGCCGACGCCTGCCCGGCGCGGCGGCCCGAGGCGGTGGCGAAGAAGCTCGCCGATCAGGTCAGGGCGCTGGTCGGGACCGGCGTCGCGCTGGATCCGGACCGGCTGCACCAGGAAGCCGCGCTCATCGCGACCCGCGCCGACGTGCGGGAGGAGATCGACCGGCTCGTCGCCCACGTCGCGGCCGCCCGCCAGCTCCTGGGCGAAGGCGTCGCCGTCGGTCGCCGGCTGGATTTCCTGGCGCAGGAGTTCGGCCGCGAGTCGAACACGCTGTCGGCCAAGTCCAACGACCGCAGCCTCACGGCGATCGGCCTCGAGCTCAAGGCCGTCGTGGAGCAGTTCCGCGAGCAGGTCCAGAACGTGGAGTGACCGACATGGCGCCTTCGGAGACCGGCCCTGCGCGCCGCGGGGTCCTGCTGATCCTGTCGTCGCCCTCCGGGGCCGGCAAGTCGACGCTGACCCGCGCGCTGCTCGACACCGACAAGGAGATCACGCTGTCGATCTCCGCCACGACGCGGCCGAAGCGCGCGAGCGAGGCCGACGGCGTGCACTACCATTTCATCCGCCAGCGCGAGTTCGAGGCGATGCGCGACGAGGGCGAGCTTCTGGAGTGGGCGGAGGTCCACGGCAATTTCTACGGCACCCCGCGCGCGCCGGTGGAGGCCGCCCTGACCGTGGGGCGCGACGTGCTGTTCGACATCGACTGGCAGGGCGCGCAGCAGATCTGCGGCGCCATGCGCAGCGACGTCGCGACGGTGTTCGTGCTGCCGCCCTCCGCCAAGGAGCTGCGCTCGCGGCTCGAACGGCGCGCCGAGGACTCCGCCGAGGTGATCGACCGGCGCCTGCGCAACGCTGCCGTCGAGATCAACCATGTCGGCGAGTACGACTACGTCGTCGTCAACGCGGATTTCGAGGACTGCCTCAACCGCGTGCGCGCCATCCTCCAGGCCGAGCGCATCCGCCGCGTTCGCCAGCCGCGGCTGATGGCGGACGCGGCGCAGCTGGTGAAGGACCTCGACGCCGTCTGAGGGGAGCAACGGGCCGCCTGGGCGTCGCTGAAGATCGGGGCTCTCTAAAGTCTAAACACTTAGAGCTGCTGCATCTGCCTGAAATTCGGCCATAGTGCCCTCCGCATTACATGTCGGGGGACGTTAAATGTGCATTCGGGGACTTCTTCTGTTCGCGATCGTGGCCGCCGCCGCGGTCTTTCAGGCGCCGTCGGCCTTCGCGCAGGCGACGCGCACCTGGGTGTCGGGGGTCGGGGACGACGCCAATCCGTGCAGCCGCACGGCGCCCTGCAAGACCTTCGCGGGCGCGATCTCGAAGACGGCGGCGGGGGGCGAGATCAACACGCTCGATCCCGGCGGCTTCGGCGGCGTGACGATCACCAAATCGATCAGCATCATCTCGGTCCACAACGCGGGCGTGCTGGTGGCGGGCGCGAACGGGATCACGGTGAACGCTCCCACGGGGTCTGAGGTCTATCTCGAGGGGCTTTCGATCGAAGGGCTCGCGAACGGAACGATCCCGGGGCTGAACGGCGTGCGGATGATCGGAAGCGGCAAGCTGACGATCCGGAAGTGCGCGATCCGGAACTTCAGCGACAACGCCGTCTTCGCCGCGGGCCTCGACGGGGCGCGCGTGGTGATCGACGAGTCGTACCTGACGGGCAGCGCGGACGGCGTCCGGGTCGCCGCGGCGGCCGGGACAAATGAGGTCGCCGTGTCCCGAAGCCTGATCGAGGGCAACATACGAGGCGTCACAGCGGTCGGCGGCGGCAACGCCGTGACGCTGGCCGATAACATCCTGCGCAACGGGACCGACCTGGTCGTGAAGAGCGGCGCGACGGCCGTCTCTTTCGGCGGCAATGTCATCGCCAGCGGGGCTCCCACGCAGACCGTAGCGCGCAAATAGGGCCGCCCGAACGCTCTGAGCCGTCATCGGCGAGACGAAAAACGGCGGGCCGACGGCCCGCCGCATTCGTTTCAGCCTCGAAGACGCCGGGTCACGGGCGCCTGCGCGCCGCAGACCCTTCCGCCGCCGCCGCCGCCACGTTATAAGCCCGCGCGTTTTCCGCAGTTTCTCGCGCGGCGGGCGGCCGGTTCCCGGCCGGGCCTTGCGCGCATCCTTCCAGACCACGAGGCGATCCAATGGCTCTCGAGCGCACCTTCTCCATCATCAAGCCCGACGCGACCCGCCGGAACATCACCGGCAAGGTGCTGTCCTACATCGAGGCCGCCGGCCTGCGCGTGATCGCCCAGAAGCGCCTGCAGCTCACCAAGGAGCAGGCCGAAGGCTTCTACGCGGTCCACAAGGAGCGGCCGTTCTTCAACGACCTCGTCAGCTTCATGATCTCCGGTCCGGTGGTGGTGCAGGTCCTCGAGGGCGAGAACGCCGTCGCGAAGTACCGCGACGTCATGGGCGCGACCAACCCCGCGAACGCGGCCGAGGGCACGATCCGCAAGGACCTAGCCGAGTCGATCGAGGCCAACTCGGTGCACGGCTCCGACGCGCCGGAGACCGCGAAGGAGGAGATCGCCTACTTCTTCAAGGACGAAGAAATCGTCGGCTAAGCGGCCGCCAATCTTCCAGAATACGGCATGCCACGACTGGCGGCCGTGCGACCGGCGTGCGACAAAACGCGCCGGTCGTTTCTTTTGAGAGGCAGACGATGAATCTCGGCTCGGTGGACTGGCTCGCGCTGGGCGAGATCATCTGGATCAACGCTCTCCTGTCGGGCGACAACGCGGTCGTCATCGCCATGGCCTGCCGCGGGCTGCCGAGCGGCCAGCGCAAGATGGGGATGATCCTCGGCGCCGGCGTCGCGATCGCGCTTCGCATCCTGTTCACGGTCATCATCGTGGCGCTGCTCGGGGTGCCCTACCTCAAGATCGTCGGCGCGCTCGCTCTGCTGTACATCGCGGTGGACCTGCTGACGCCCAGCGGCGAGGGCGAGGGCGACGTGAAGACGTCGGAGAGCCTGCTGCGCGCGGTCGGCACGATCGCTGTCGCAGATGTGGTTATGAGTCTCGATAATGTGATCGCGATCGCGGGCGTCGCCGGCGATCACTTCGGGCTTCTCATCGCCGGTCTTGTTATCTCGGTGCCGATGATCGTCGCCGGCAGCGCCGTCATCCTCGCGGTCATGGACCGGTTCCCGCTCATCGTGTGGGCCGGCGCGGCGCTTCTCGGCTTCGTCGCCGGCGAGATGCTGGTGGACGACGTCGCGTTGGTCGACCGGTTCGGCGGCGAGTACGTCCACAGCTGGGAGACGACGGCGGCCGTCACCTTGGCGGTCGTGGTCGTGGCGGTCGGATGGCTCGTCCGGCGGGCGAAGACCCGCAACGGCCGTCACAGCGCTGCGTCCTGAGGGCCGCCGCGACAGGGACGTGACCCGGAGGGGCCGCGCTCCCGGCTCGCCTTGAACGTCAAACGTGCGCCGCGAACGGGCGGCTTAAGGGGATGCGCATGGAATTCAATTTCGCGTTCGATCAGCCGACGTTCTGGATCTCGCTGCTGCAGATCATCTGGATCGACCTGCTGCTGTCGGGCGACAACGCGGTCGTCATCGCTCTCGCCTGCCGCAAGCTTCCCGCCGACCAACGCAAGCTCGGCATCCTGCTCGGCGCCGGCGCCGCGGTCGCGCTGCGCATCATCTTCGCCTTCTTCATCACCTTCCTGCTGGGCGTGCCCTTCCTGAAGGTGGCCGGCGGCCTGCTGCTGTTCTGGATCGCGATCAAGCTCGCGACCGACGAGCAGGAGGACCACGCGGACGTCGAGGCGAGCGCCAACCTCTGGGGCGCGGTGCGCACCATCGCGATCGCCGACGCCGTGATGAGCCTCGACAACGTGGTCGCGATCGCCGCGGCGGCGAAGGGGCATCCCGAGCTCTTCATCTTCGGCCTGCTGCTGACGATTCCGCTGATCATCGCGGGCTCGACCCTGCTCAGCGCCATCCTGCAGAAGTTCCCGATCCTGGTGTGGATCGGCGCGGCCCTGCTCGGCTGGATCGCCGGCGAGATGATCCTGGGCGACGTCGTCGTCATCAACTGGCTGAAGGGCTTCGACCCGTCGCTGCTGATGCCCGATCCGGAGCAGGACATCGGCGTCACGGCGGTGAAGTGGCTGCACTACGCCGCGGCCGCGGCCGGCGCGATCCTCGTGCTCGCCGTCGCCTTCGTGATCAAGCGCCGCCGCCACGCGACGGTGGAAGGCACGATCAAGGACGCCTCGTAAGGCCGGCGCGAGGAGCCTTCGGGCTCCTCGTCGCTCCGCCAAGGCCAAGCCAGAGACGAAAACGGCCGGCGCTAATGCGCCGGCCGTTTTGCCTTGTAGGGATGTGTGGAGCCGCGCCGTTGAGGCGCCGCTCGCGATCTCCGAGATCGCGCGAAGGCCCTCAGGGCCAGATCAGGGCCGTCGCATGGGCGTCGTCGCCGGCGTCCACCTTCACGCGGTCGCCGTCCAGCCGAACGCGGCCCTGCGCCCAGAGCTTAAGCGCCCGGACGTAAAGCAGATGCTCCGCGGCGAGCACACGGGCCGCAAGCGCGTCCTCGTCGTCCCCCTCGAGCACGGGCACCGCCGCCTGGGCGATGATCGGGCCGGAGTCCATCTCCGGCGTCACCACGTGCACGGTGCAGCCGTGGAGCTTCACCCCGGCGGCGAGCGCGCGGGCGTGGGTGTCGAGCCCCTTGAAGCTCGGCAGCAGGGCCGGGTGGATGTTGATCAGCCGTCCCGCCCAGCCGGCGATGAAGCCGTCGGTCAGGATGCGCATGAAGCCGGCGAGGCAGACGAGGTCCGGCTCGACGTCGCGCAGGGCGGCGTCGAGCGCGGCGTCGAAGGTCGCGCGGTCGGCGTAGGCCTTGTGGTCGACGACCACGGTCGCGATCCCGGCGCGCGCGGCGACCGCCAGCGCTCCGGCGTTCGGCCGGTTCGAGATCACGGCCACGATCTCGGCCGGAAACGCCGGCTCCGCCGCGGCGTCGATCAGGGCCGCCATGTTGGAGCCGCGGCCGGAGACCAGGACCGCGACGCGCAGCCGGCTCATGGCGTGGGCGCGTCCAGCGCCAGCGCGCCGGTGAAGCGCACCGGATCGTCGGCGCGGGAAATGGTCACGATCTCGCCGATGCGGACCGGCGCTTCGCCTTCGGCCTTCAGCGCGGCCTCCACCGAAGCCGCCTCGCCGGCGCCGACCACGACGACCATGCCGACGCCGCAGTTGAACGTCCGCAGCATCTCGGGCTCGGCCACGCCGCCCGCGCTCGCGAGCCAGCCGAACACCGGCGGGACGGAGATGGCGGACAGGTCGATCTCTGCGCCAAGCCCGTCCGGGAGCACGCGCGGCAGGTTGTCGGGCAGTCCGCCGCCGGTGATGTGCGCCAGCGCCTTGATGGCGTGGCCGGCCTTCAGGGCGGCGATCAGCGGGCGGACATAGAGCTTGGTGGGCGCGAGCAGCGCGCGGCCGAGCGTCGTCTCCGGCGCGAAGGGCGCCGGCGCGTCGAGACCGAGCCCCGAACGCGCCACGATGCGGCGAACGAGGGAGTAGCCGTTGGAATGGACCCCGGAGGAGCCTAGGCCGAGCAGCACGTCGCCGGCCGTCACGTCGCGGCGCGGCAGCAGCTTGCCGCGCTCGGCGGCGCCCACGGCGAAGCCCGCGAGGTCGTAGTCGCCGTCGGCGTACATGCCCGGCATCTCGGCGGTCTCGCCGCCGACGAGCGCGCAGCCCGCCTCGATGCAGCCTGTGGCGATGCCCTTCACCACCTCGTAGGCGGTGTCGCCCGAGAGCTTGCCGCAGGCGAAGTAGTCCAGGAAGAACAGCGGCTCGGCGCCCTGCACCACCACGTCGTTGACCGACATGGCGACGAGGTCGATGCCGATGGTGTCGTGCAGGCCGGTCTCGATCGCGATCTTGAGCTTGGTGCCGACGCCGTCGTTGGCCGCGACCAGGATCGGGTCGACGTAGCCCGCGGCCTTCAGGTCGAACAGCCCGCCGAAGCCGCCGATCTCCGCGTCCGCTCCGGACCGCCGGGTCGCGCGCACGAGCGCCTTCAGCCGCTCCACCAGCGCGTTGCCGGCGTCGATGTCGACGCCCGCGTCGGCATAGGTCAGGCCGCCGCCGGTTTTCGTGCTCTCGGCCATGGATCTCAGCTCCGCGTCGCTTTGGGTCGACCCCTTAGACCGACGCCGGAAGACGCGCAACCGCGCGCCCGCGGCGACGCCGTCCATAGGGCGTCTTGACCCCCGACGCGGCGGGAGCATATCTCGCGACTGCGAAGGCGTTTCTGCGGGCGCGCAAACGCGAAGCTGGGCCGGACGCGGCCCCGGGCCCCGGGGCCGTCAGCGAAAGTCGACCAATGACGTTGCAACGGCAGCTTCTGTTCTGGCTGGGGGCGCTCGCCGTCCTGGCGATCTTCCTGCTTCTGTTCTCCGGCATCCTGCTGCCCTTCGTGGCCGGCCTCGCGCTGGCCTATCTGCTCGATCCGATCGCGGACCGCCTCGAGCGGCTCGGCCTGCCGCGCATCGCCGCGACGGTGGTGATCCTGGCTTCGGTGCTCGTGCTGTTCGTCGCGGTCATCATGCTCGTCGCGCCGCTGCTGGGGTCGCAGCTCGCGAGCTTCATCGAGCGCCTGCCGCAGACCGTGCAGAAGCTTCAGGAGCTGGTGTCGAGCCAGCCCTGGGTGGAGCGCATGGTGGGGCAGGGGATGGGGCAGCTCCGGTCCTCGTTCGGCTCCTTCGTCAGCCAGGGCGTCAACTGGGCGACGTCCTTCCTCGCGTCGCTCTGGACCGGCGGCCAGGCGCTGGTGTCGATCCTGAGCCTGCTCGTGGTCACGCCCGTCGTCGCCTTCTACATGCTGATCGACTGGGATCGCATGGTGGAGACGGTGGACAGCTGGACGCCGCTGCGGCACCGCGAGACCATCCGCCGGCTGGCGCGGGAGATCGACGGCGGCGTCGCCGGCTTCGTGCGCGGGCAGGCGCTGGTCTGCCTTTTGCTCGGGACGTTCTACGCGATCGCCCTCAGCATGATCGGGCTCAACTTCGGCCTGCTCATCGGCCTCGGCGCCGGGCTGATCGGCTTCATTCCCTATATCGGCTCGATCACCGGCCTCATCGTCTCGGTCACGGTCGCGATCGTCCAGTTCTGGCCGGACTGGGCCATGGTCGCGCTCGTGCTCGGTATTTTCGTCGTCGGGCAGTTCGTCGAGGGCAACATCCTGCAGCCGCGGCTGGTCGGTCGGTCGGTCGGCCTCCACCCGGTGTGGCTGATGTTCGCGCTGGTCGCCTTCGGGTACCTCTTCGGCTTCGTCGGCCTGCTGGTCGCGGTGCCGCTGGCCGCCGCCGTCGGGGTGCTCGTCCGGTTCGCGCTCGATCGCTATCTGGAGAGCCCGTTCTTCACGGGCGAGGAAGGACCCGCCGTGCTTCCGGGCGGCCCCTCAGGCGCGAGCCTGTTCGGGCCGAAGTTCACCCCGGCGCAGCCGGCCGAGGCGATCGCGGCGCCCCCGCCCGCGCCCTCCGCGGACGCCGTCTGAGCCGCCGCATGGTCCGCGACGCGCCGCGTCAGATCCCGCTGTCGCTGCCCCACGTGGCGCGCTTCGGCGACGAGGACTTCCTCGTCGCCGCGCCCAACGCCGAGGCTCACGCTCTCGTGGTCGGATGGCCGCGCTGGCCCGACCGGCTGCTGCTGCTCGTGGGTGGCCCCGGCGCCGGCAAAAGTCATCTCGGCGCGATCTGGGCGCGGGCGAGCGGCGCCGCGGTCACGACGACGCCGGACGCGGCGATCGCCGCGCTGCGCGCGACCGGCGAGGAGCCGCGGGTGCTGCTCGACGGCGCCGAGGGCGCCGACGAGAACGCGCTGTTCCACGCCCTCAACCTCGCGCGGGAGCGGCGGGCGCATCTTCTCGTCGCCGCGCGGAGCGTGCCGACCGCGCATTGGCCGGCGCTGCCGGACCTCGCCTCTCGCCTGCGGGCGCTCCCCGTCGCGCGGCTGGAGGCGCCGGACGACGCGACCATGAAGGCGGTCCTTGTGAAGCTGATCGCCGATCGGCAGCTTGTGGTGGAGGCGGATGTGGTCGAATACGTCGCGCGCCATGCCGAGCGGTCGCTCGGCGCGCTCAGGGATCTCGTCGACGCGCTCGACCGGGAATCGCTCGCGCGGGGCAGGCCGGTCGGCCGCGGTCTCGCCGCGGATGTCCTCGCCCGCATGAGGGACCAGGAAGACTGAAGATGGACGTCGCCAAACCGTCACCCGTTCGTCGTATGCAACCGCGCCGCGCCCGGAAGCCTGCGCCTCCGCCGGCTGCGCCGACACCGACGGAGACTGAGCCGATGGCCGAGATCGCAAGCGTGCCGCCCCGGGCCGCAATCGCCGAAGCCAAGCTGGAGTCGGCGCCCGAGCCTGCCGCCTCGCACCGCCATGGCGATCCCTCGCGCTTCGTGAACCGCGAGATCTCCTGGATCTGGTTCAACCGCCGCGTGCTGGAGGAGGCGTCGAACGCCTCGCATCCGCTGCTGGAGCAGCTCCGCTTCCTCTCGATCTCCGCGAACAATCTCGACGAGTTCTTCATGGTTCGCGTGGCCGGCCTGCGCGGCCAGCTGCGCTCGGGCCTTGTGGAGACCAGCCCCGACGGACTGTCGCCGGCCGAGCAGCTGGCGAAGATCGGCGAAGTCGTCTCCTCGCTCGCCCGCGACCAGCAGATCCGCTGGCTGGAGCTCCGGGCCCAGCTGGAGGCTTCCGGCATCTTCCTGGTCGAGGCGTCGGCGCTGTCGCGGACCGAGCGGCTCTGGATCGAGGACTACTTCCTCAACTACGTCTTCCCGGTGCTGACCCCGCTCGCGGTCGATCCGGCGCACCCGTTCCCGTTCATCCCCAACCTCGGCCTCACCATCGCGCTGCAGCTCGCCCGGCAGCGCGACGCCCGCCCGCTGAACGCGCTGATCCGCATCCCCGCGCGAATCGACCGCGCCATCCGCCTCCCGGAAAGCGAGCCCGGCGTCACCCGGTTCATCGGGCTGGAGCAGGTGATCGGCCTGTTCATCGGGCGGCTGTTCCCGGGCTACGAGGTCAAGGCGCAGGCCGGCTTCCGGGTGATCCGCGACAGCGACCTCGAAGTGGAGGAGGAGGCGGAAGACCTCGTCCGGCTGTTCGAGAGCGCGCTGAAGCAGCGCCGGCGCGGCTCGGTCATCCGGCTGGAGATCGAGAACACCATGCCGCCGGAGCTGCGGGCCTTCGTGGTGGCCGCGCTCGGCGTGTCCGACGACGAGGTCTTCGTGGTCGACGGCGTGCTCGCGCTGGGCGACCTCAGCCAGATCGTCTCGATCGATCGGCCGGACCTCAAGTTCAAGGCCTACAATCCGCGCTTCCCCGAGCGCGTCCGCGACGCCGGCGGCGATTGCTTCGCCGCGATCCGCGAGAAGGACATCGTCGTCCACCACCCCTACGAGAGCTTCGACGTGGTGGTGCAGTTCCTGAACCAGGCGGCACGCGACCCGAACGTGGTGGCGATCAAGCAGACGCTCTACCGCACCTCGTCCGACAGCCCGATCGTGAAGGCGCTCGCGGAAGCGGCGGAGGCCGGCAAGGTCGTCACGGCGCTGGTGGAGCTGAAGGCCCGCTTCGACGAGGAAGCCAACATCCGCTGGTCGCGCGACCTGGAGCGCGCCGGCGTCCAGGTGGTGTTCGGCTTCATCGAGCTGAAGACGCACTCCAAGCTGTCGCTGGTGGTGCGCCGCGAGGGCGGCGGGCTCACCACCTACTGCCACGTCGGCACGGGCAACTACCACCCGATCACTGCGCGCATCTACACCGACCTGTCGTTCTTCACGGCCGATCCCGTGATCGGGCGCGACGTCGGGCGGCTGTTCAACTTCATCACGGGCTACGCCGAGCCCGCCGAGCTCGAGCGCATGGCGGCCTCGCCGCACACCCTGCGCAAGCGCTTCCTCGGCCACGTCCAGGAGGAGATCGAACACGCGAAGGCCGGCCGTCCCGCCGCGATCTGGCTGAAGTGCAACAGCCTCGTCGACCCGGAGATCATAGACGCGCTGTACGACGCCAGCCGCGCCGGCGTGCAGGTCGACTGCGTGGTCCGCGGCATGTGCTCGCTGCGGCCCGGCGTGCCGGAGCTGTCCGAGAACATCCGGGTGAAGTCGATCGTCGGCCGGTTTCTCGAACACAGCCGCATCTACGCCTTCGGCAACGGCCACGGGTTGCCGTCGCCGCAGGCCCACGTCTACATCTCGTCGGCCGACCTGATGCAGCGCAACCTCGACCGCCGCGTCGAAGCCATGCTGCCGATCCTTAACCCGACGGTGCACGAGCAGGTGCTCGACCAGATCATGGTGGCGAACCTCAAGGACAACCAGCAGAGCTGGGCGCTGCTGCCGGACGGAACCTCGCGCCGCATCGTGCCCGTGGAGGGCGAGGAGCCCTTCAACGCGCACCAGTACTTCATGACCAATCCGAGCCTCTCGGGACGAGGGAAATCCGTGAAGACAAGCTCACCGAGACGGCTGGCCAAGCGTGGCTGAGGCCCCGATCGCGCCGGCGGACGCCGCCGAAGCCGGACGGGCGGCGGCGGCGTCCAAGCGCCACCTGCCGCCGGGTCGTCTGCCCTGCGGCGCGCCGGTGGCGATCATCGACATCGGATCGAACTCGGTCCGGCTCGTCGTCTACGAGGGCCTCACCCGCGCCCCGACGGCGCTGTTCAACGAGAAGGAGCTGTGCGCTCTCGGCCGCTCCGTCGCCGTCACCGGCAAGCTGTCGGACGCCAGCATGGCGAAGGCGCTGGCGGCGCTCCGGCGGTTCCGCGCGCTGAGCGACGGCATGGGCGTCGAACGGCTTCACGTTCTCGCCACCGCCGCCGCGCGCGACGCCGAGAACGGGGCCGCCTTCATCGCCGAAGCGGAGAGCATCTGCGGCGTCAGGGTCGGCCTGCTGTCGGGCAAGCGCGAAGCGGAGCTTTCTGCGCTCGGCGTCGTCTCCGGCGTCTACCGGCCGAACGGCGTCGTGGGCGACCTCGGCGGCGGCAGCCTCGAGCTCGTCAACATCTCGAAGACCAAGGTCGGCGAGGGGTCCACGCATCCGCTCGGCGGCCTCCGCTTGCAGGACGCGTCCGACCGCTCGATCAAGAAGGCGGACCGTCTGGTTCGCGACGCGCTCGACGAGGCCGCGGCGCTGGGCAAGCTCAAGGACCGGGTGTTCTACGCCGTCGGCGGCACCTGGCGCGCGCTCGCCCACATGCACATGGTGCAGAAGAACTACCCGCTCCACGTCCTCCACGGCTACACCATCCCCGCGAAGGAGGCGCTGGAGTTCTGCCGCCTCGTCCGCCGCGTCGATCCCGAGACGCTGCCGGGCGTGTCGACCGTGTCCTCCGAGCGTCGCCCGCTGCTCGCCTACGGCGCGCTGGTGCTCGAGCACATCATCCGGATCGGCAAGCCCAGCGAAGTCACCATGTCCGCGCTCGGCGTCCGCGAAGGGCTGCTGTTCGAGCTGCTGGACGACGACGGCCGGCGCCAGGACCCGCTGATCAGCACCGCGACCGATCTCGGCTACCTCCGCTCGCGCGCCCCCCGGCACGGCTTCGATCTGGTCGACTGGACCGACCGGCTGTTCCGCAGCGTCGATCTCGACGAGGAGGTCGAGGAAAAGCGCTGGCGCCACGCGGCCTGCCACCTCGCCGACATCGCCTGGCGCGCGCATCCCGACTACCGCGGCCAGCAGAGCCTCGAGACCATCGCCCATGCGGCGCTGACGGGGCTTGATCACCCCGGCCGAGCCTTCATCGCGCTCGCGGTCTACTACCGGCACATGGGCCTGCTCGACGACGAGTCGAGCCCGCGCATCCGCGAGATCGCCTCCACGCGCATCCTCGATCGCGCCCGCATCCTCGGCGGCGCGATGCGGGTGGGCTACCTCGTCTCGGCCTCGGTGCCGGGCGTGCTGGCCCGCACCCCGCTCACCATGCGCAAGGGCGTGCTCACGCTCCGGCTGCCGGCCGAACTCCGCGACCTCGCCAGCGACCGCCTGCGGAACCGCTTGACCAAGCTCGGCAAGATGCTGGCCCGGCCGACCGCGATCATCGAGATCTGAGCGTTTTCCGCTGGTGTCCCGGCTCGAGGCCGGTCAGTCGCCGGCGACGGGGGCGCTCGCAGGCTCGGCGAAGCGCTCGCCGCGGCCTCCGCGGCGGCGGCGGGGCTGCGGAGCGGGCAGGGGGCCGTCCTCCGCCGGATCGCGCGCCAGCGTCACCACGCGCCCGCGCTCGACCGCGAGCGCAAGCTCGCCGGCCTTCAGCTTGAGCGCCTTCTCGCCGAACAGCTCGCGCCGCCAGCCATGCATGGCCGGGACCTCCGCTGCGTCGTCGGCCGCGATACGCTCCAGGTCGTCGCTGTTGGCGATGATCTTGGCGGCGACCGCGTTCTGCTCCGCGATCATGCGAAGCAGAACCTTCAGCAGTTCGACGGTCGCAGGGTTCGCGCCGGCCGCGCCGCGATCGCGGTCGATCTCCGGCAGACCGGCGGGGTCGAGCGCGAGCCCGCGCGCGACCGCCTCCAGAATCTCCTGGCCCGCCCGCGAGCGTTCGTAGCCCCGCGGAAAGGTGCGCAGGCCGCCGAGCGCCTCGGCGGTCTTCGGGGCGCGGGTCGCGACCTCGAGCAGGGCGTCGTCCTTCAGGACCCGGGAGCGCGGGACGTCGCGGCCCTGCGCCTCGCGCTCGCGCCAGGCGGCCACCTCCATCAGCACGGCGAGATCGCGCTGTTTCTTCACGCGCGAGCGAAACCGCTGCCACGCCTCGTCCGGTTCGGCGCGGTAGGTCGCGGGGGAGGTAAGCACCTCCATCTCCTCGACCAGCCACTCGGCGCGGCCGCGCTTGACCAGATCGGCGGAGAGCTTGGCGTAGACCGTCCGGAGGTGCGTGACGTCGGCGATGGCGTAGGTCACCTGGTCGTCCGACAGCGGGCGCCGGCTCCAGTCGGTGAAGCGCGAGGATTTGTCGAGCGTCACGCCAGTCGTGCGCTGCACCAGCTGGTCGTAGGAGACGCTGTCGCCGAAGCCCAGCACCATGGCGGCGATCTGGGTGTCGAACACCGGGTGCGGCACCAGGCCGGCGAGATGATGGAAGATCTCGATGTCTTGCCGCCCGGCGTGGAACACCTTCAGCACGCCCTCGTTCGCCATCAGCTCGAACAGCGGCTGGAGGTCGATGTCCGGCGCCAGCGCGTCGACCACGACCGGGCCTTCCTCGTCGGCGAGCTGCACGACGCAGAGTTTCGGCCAGAAGGTGGTTTCGCGCAGGAACTCGGTGTCGACCGTCACGAAAGGGGAGCGGGCGAAGCGGGCGCAGGCGGCGGCAAGGTCGGCGGTCGAGGTGATCATCATGTCGTCTCCGCATATAGCGGAGTCGGTCGCCGGTGTCTCCGTGCTCGCGCCGACATCCTTGACAACATCGCCGCCTGCATGCCGTGGTCCCGCGGCCTTTTACGGCCTCGCAAGGCCGAACGATCCGGGACGACATCACGATGCACCGCTACCGCACCCACACCTGCGGCGAACTCCGCTCCGACCATGTCGGCGAGACCGTTCGCCTGTCCGGCTGGGTTCATCGCGTCCGCGACCACGGCGGCGTGCTGTTCATCGACCTGCGCGACCACTACGGCCTGACGCAGGTGGTCGCCGATCCCGACAGCCCTGCGTTCAAGCTGGCCGAGACGGTGCGCTCGGAATGGGTGATCCGCATCGACGGCGCGGTGCGCACCCGCCCCGCCGGCACCGAGAACGCCGAGCTCCCGACAGGTCAGGTCGAGATCTACGCGAAGGAGATCGAGGTTCTGGGCCCTGCGGCGGAGCTGCCGCTGCCGGTGTTCGGCGATCAGGACTATCCGGAGGAGACGCGTCTCCGGTACCGCTTCCTCGATCTGCGCCGCGAGAAGCTGCACAAGAACATCATGACCCGCGGCGCGATCATCGACGCCATGCGGTCGAAGATGAAGGGGCAGGGGTTCTTCGAGTTCCAGACCCCGATCCTGACGGCGTCGAGCCCCGAAGGCGCGCGCGACTTCCTGGTGCCGAGCCGCATCCATCCCGGCACGTTCTACGCGCTGCCGCAGGCGCCGCAGCAGTACAAGCAGCTGATCATGATGAGCGGCTTCGACCGCTACTTCCAGATTGCGCCCTGCTTCCGCGACGAGGATCCGCGCGCCGACCGCCTGCCCGGCGAGTTCTACCAGCTCGACCTCGAGATGAGCTTCGTCGAGCAGGAGGACGTGTTCGCCTCGGTCGAGCCCGTGATCACCGGCGTGTTCGAGGACTTCGCCAACGGCAAGCCGGTGACGAAGAACTGGCCGCGCATCCCCTACGCCGAATCCATGACGAAGTACGGCACCGACAAGCCGGACCTTCGCAACCCGCTCGTCATGCAGGACGTTTCCGAGCACTTCCGCGGGTCGGGCTTCAAGGTCTTCGCGCGCATGCTGGAGACCGAAACCAACCGCGTGTGGGCGATCCCCGGGCCGACCGGCGGCAGCCGCGCGTTCTGCGACCGCATGAACTCGTGGGCGCAGAGCGAGGGCCAGCCCGGCCTCGGCTACGTCATGTGGCGCGAGGGCGGCGAGGGCGCCGGTCCGATCGCGAACAACATCGGGCCGGAGCGCACCGCCGCGATCCGCGACCAGCTCGGCCTCAAGGACGGCGACGCCGCGTTCTTCGTGGCCGGCGACCCCGCGACCTTCGTGAAGTTCGCGGGCCTCGCCCGCACCAAGGTGGGCGAGGACCTGAAGCTCGTCGACCACGACCGGTTCGAGCTCGCCTGGATCGTCGACTTCCCGATGTACGAGTGGAACGAGGACGAGAAGAAGGTCGACTTTTCGCACAACCCCTTCTCCATGCCGCAGGGCGGCCTCGACGCGCTGAAGGGGCAGGACCCGCTCACCATCAAGGCGTTCCAGTACGACATCGCCTGCAACGGCTACGAGATCGCCTCCGGCGGCATCCGCAACCACCGCCCCGAGGCGATGGTGAAGGCGTTCGAGATCGCGGGCTACGGCGAGGAGACGGTGGTCGAGCGCTTCGGCGGCATGTACCGCGCGTTCCAGTACGGCGCGCCGCCCCATGGCGGTATGGCGGCGGGCGTGGACCGCATCGTGATGCTGCTCACGGGCTCGACCAACCTGCGCGAGATCTCGATCTTCCCGATGAACCAGCGCGCCGAGGACCTGCTCATGGGCGCGCCCTCGCCGGCGACGCCGCAGCAGCTCAAGGACCTGCACATCCGCCCGGCGCTGCCGAAGGCCTGACCCGCCGCGTCACCCGTCGCGGGTGACGATCGTCAGGTCGAGCGCCTGGGCGAGGCCGACGGGGCCGAGCCCGATCAGGCCCAGCACCCGAAGCAGGCGCGTGTCGGCGCCCTTCGGGGTGATCGCCACGTCGAGCGCCCCGCCCTTGCGGATGAACAGCGCCAGCGCGCGCCCCGAAGCGTCGGCCGAGGGTCCGAGGATGCCCACCACGGTCTGCTCGACCTGCTGCGCGAGATCCTCGCGGTAGACGTCGGGCGGGCGGCCGACGCGGTCGGCGGCGTAGGCGAGCGCGGCGGCGAGACCGCCATGGTCCACGACCTTCAGCGCGAAGGGGTCGACCGTCACGTCGGACAGCTTCTCGACCAGTTCGCCGCCGCGTTCCACGGCGACCTTGGGATCGACGTTGGCGAGCGAGCCGGTGAGGCTCACGTCGGCGACGCCTGGGGCGTCGTAGGCGAGCTGCTCCAGCTTGAGGATCTGCGTCGTGGCGTCGAGGGAGACGTCGGCGGCGAAGCTCAGGTTGATCTCCTCCACCCCGGCGTCCTGCAGATAGCGTCCGACGCGCCACCGCGGGGGCAACGGCGCCTGAAGTTGCTCCACGGCGACGCTGATGTGGTTGGGCAGGTCCGAGGCGACGTCGCCGCGCTGGCCGGTGCGCAGCTTGCCCACGCGCACGACGTCGCCGTTGCGGGTGATCTCGACGTTCGCGAGTTCGGCCGAGGCCGCGCGCGGGGTCAGCCCCATCATCCTGTCCGCCGGCGGCGTGCTCGTGAGCAGGATCTTGTCGTCGCCGACCTCCTGGGCGTAGGCGAGAAGCCCGGTGGCGTCGAAATCGGCGATCGCCCCGCTCCCGGCCGCCGCCGAGCCCTCCGTCGTCTCGGCGCGGAAGGCTTCGAACCGCAGGCCGCCGACCCGGCCGTCCGCGACCGCCGTCGCCTCGACAAGTCCGGCCGAAACGCTGCGGGGCCCTACGACGTCGAACGACAGCGTGGCGTCGTTGGCGGCGGCCCGGCCGATCGCGACCGCGCGCACGCCGTCTACGGCCATCAGCATCATCTGGCGGACGTCAGCGGGCGTCAGCGGCTTGCCCGACCGCGCCTTGTCGGCGAGCTGGTCAATGGCCTGGGTCGGAAACGCGAGGGGCCTGAGGGCGAGCGCTTCGAGCGTCAGCCGCCCGACGGTCGCGTTCACCACTCCATAGGAGGCCGTGGGCGCCCGCAGCGAGGCGCCTTGCACCTCGGCACGCGCCACGGCGATCTCGCGTTCGCCCTGGCCGTCGCCGGCCTGGAAGCGCATCAGGGTGGGCAGGCTGACGCCCTCGAGCGTGGCGGCGCCGAGGTGGAGCGCATTGGTCTCCTCCGCGCCGACGCCGGGCGGCGGGAGCATCGAGACCTCGACGCTCTCGATCGTGGCCCGGCTGACGACGCCGTCGGTCGCGGCGCCCAGCACGACGTTGCGGATCGTGCGGGTCGCCTTGAGGTCGGCGTTGACGCTCGTCATCTCGGGCGCGCGCGCGCCGCGGATCGACACCTGGGCGATCATGTCCGCCTGAGTCCGCGCGGCGCGACCGACGCGGGGCGGACTGACGAGGCCCTGTGCCGGACCCTCGTAGCCGTCGACCTCGATCGTCGGAATGGTGAGCGTCTCGTTCGCGAAGGCGACGGTGACGTTCTCGATCCGGATGGTGTCCGCCACCATGCGGTCTTCCCTGCCGCCCGGCCGATGGACCGTCACGCGGCCGATCTGGATCTTGGCGCCGCCGGCGCCCGGGGAATCGACCGCGACGTCCCTCACGACGAGCGACTGCTGGAACAGGTCGTAATCGACCTCGCCACGGCTCGCGACGGCCGTGTTCAGCCGCCGGATCCGCTCCAGCGCCCTGTCCACTTCCGAGGCGGCGAAGCGGTTCGCGACCGCAGGCGCCAAAGCGAGACCGACGAACGTCAGGCCAAGCGCGAGCGCCGCCCCGATGACTCCATGCCGCTTCTTCATACGCGCGGATGATCTCCCTTTCGACGACGCGCCCGGCGCGCCCGACACTTAGCGTTCACACGCACGGTCCAGTTCCGTCCTGCGCGCGACGACCGCTGCGCTTGAAAGCCGGCCGCGTTCGCAGGCATGGTGCCGCCGCTCCGACGTCGTCCCCATGCCCGAGGCTGCCTGCCATGACGCAAACATTCATCTGCATCCGCTGGGGCAGCATGTACGGCGCGGATTACGTCAACAAGCTCTACGCAATGATAGCTCGCAACACGCGGCGCCCGTTCCGACTGGTCTGCTACACCAACGACCCCGCCGGCTTCCGGCCGGAGGTGGAGAACTATCCGCTGCCGCCGATCTACATGCCGCAGAGCCACATGTGGAAGTCGTGGCGCAAGGTCTCGCTGTGGGCGCGCGAGCTCGAGGGTATTTCGGGCCGCGTGCTGTTCCTCGACCTCGACGTCGTCATCACCGGCGACCTCGATCCGTTCTTCGACCACGCCCCCGAGGCGGACTTCGTGGTGGCCGAGAACTGGACGCAGATGGGGAAGGGCATCGGCAACACCTCGGTCTATCGGTTCGACGTCGGCGCCTATCCCGAGATCTACGACGCCTTCATGAAAGATCCGGCGGGCACGATCGCCAGCCACCCGAACAGTCAGACCTACATCTCGCGCACGATCGGCGAGCGGAAGCGCTACTGGCCCGCGCCGTGGTGCGTCAGCTTCAAGCACAGCCTGTTGCCCGCCTGGCCGCTGAACTTCGTGAAAACGCCCGAGCTGCCCGTGGACGCCAAGGTCATCTGCTTCACCGGCCGCCCCAACCCCGACGAGGCGCGCGACGGCCGCTGGCCCGCCCCGCCGCTTAAGCGGATCTACAAGCACGTGCGCGCCACGCCGTGGATCGCGGCCAACTGGCGGGAGTGAGATGAGCAGGCCGCCCGGACGCCCGCTGCGGGCGCTCGCGCTGTCGGACGGCGTCGCGGGCCATGACCGCATCACGCTCGGCGTGCTGACGGCGATCGCGCGTCGGCAGGCGGTTGAGACGCGACGGCTCGCGCTCCGCGCGCGCGGCGGCGGTTCCCGCGGCTGGGAGCGGTTGCAGGCGCGCCTCATGCCGTTCGATCGGTTCTGGCCCGGCCGGTTCGACGCGCCCGCGGAGCGCGAGGGAACCGTCGCCCAGCTCGCGTCCGAGCGATTCGACCTCGTGGTCGCCACCGGTCCGTCGATCTCCGCCGCAACCATCGCGCTCGCGCGGGCGACGCGGGCGCGCTCGATCTATTTCGGTTTTCCCAAGCTTCCGATTCTGGCCGAGTTCGACGTGCTGCTGCGGCCGGACCCTGTCCGGCTCCGCCGCGGCGTCGTGGTGTTGCGGCCGAGCGAAATCGATCCCGACGGCCTTCCGCCGGCGCGCAGAGGGGCGGACCGGCGCAGAGTGGCGCTGCTGCTCGGCGGGACGACCAAGCACCACACGTTTTCGGAGCAGGACTTCGCGCAGCTGGGAGCCCTGGTCCGCGGGCTGGTCGACGAAGGCATGGAGGTCGTGGTCTCGAACTCGCGCCGTACGCCGGCGGCCGGTTTCGACCGCTTCGTCGCGGAGATGGAGCCCATTGGCGGTGCGGTGCGGGTCATCGATTTCCGCAGCGCGGGGCTGATGTCGAACCTGGAGGCCTACGCGGCCGACGCCGTCATCGTGACGGCGGACTCGATGTCGATGATCGCGGAGGCGATCGCGGCGCGGCGACCCACGGTCGTCGCGCGTCCGGACGGCTACCGCGTGCCCCGCCGCGACGCCGCGGAAATCGCGGTCCATGTCCGCCGGGGCCTCGCCTTCGAGGCCGACCTGTCCGACCTCGCCCGCATGGGCTGGGTGGGCCGCCTCGACCGGCTGTCCGTCCTGACCGAGCATCCGCTTGACCAGCTCGCCGAGGCGATCAAGCGCGCGCTTCCAGCCGGGCCATCATGAGATCGTCTCAGTCATGACGTCGAAGTGCGGGCCCGATGCGGCGCCCGAGGAACGGCGCGGCGTGCGCGGGGCGGCCTCCTTCAGTTGAGGGTGGCCATTTTCAAAAACTGTGCGAAAAGGCCGCATTAGACGTCCGACCAAGAGAGCGGCCGCGGAGGGGATCGATCAATGTCCAGCACTATGTCCGACGATCTGCGGAGCGGCGCGCTCGTTTATCATCGCGGCTCCGCGGCGACGGGCGCCCGTCCGGGCAAGATCGAGATCCAGGCGACCAAGCCGCTCGGCAATCAGCGCGACCTCGCGCTCGCCTATTCGCCGGGCGTCGCGGCGGCGTGCGACGCCATCGCCGAAGATCCGGACCAGGCCGCCGAACTGACGGTTCGGCAGAACCTCGTGGCGGTCCTGTCCAACGGCACCGCCGTGCTCGGCCTCGGCGACATCGGCCCGCTCGCCAGCAAGCCGGTCATGGAAGGCAAGGCGGTCCTCTTCAAGAAGTTCGCCGGCATCGACGTCTTCGACATCGAGGTGGCGGAGAAGGACGCGAGCCGGCTGATCGAGGTGATCTGCGCGCTCGAGCCCACCTTCGGCGGCATCAACCTCGAGGACATCAAGGCTCCGGAGTGTTTCGAGGTCGAAGAGGCCTGCAAGAAACGCATGGGCATCCCGGTCTTCCACGACGACCAGCACGGCACCGCCATCATCGTCGCGGCCGCGATCACCAACGGGCTCGAACTCGCCGGCAAGAACATCGCCGACGTGAAGATCGTGACCTCCGGCGCCGGCGCGGCGGCGCTCGCCTGCCTCAACCTGCTGGTGACGCTCGGCGCCAAGCGGGAGAACATCTGGGTCACCGACATCGACGGCGTGGCGTATCTCGGCCGCGAGACGCTGATGGACCGCTGGAAGGCGGTCTACGCGCAGGACACCGACAAGCGGACGCTCGGCGAGGTCATCGACGGCGCCGACGTGTTCCTAGGTCTCTCCGCCGGCGGCGTCTTGAAGCCCGAGATGGTCGCGCGGATGGCCGAGAAGCCGATGATCCTCGCGCTCGCGAACCCCAATCCCGAGATCATGCCGGACGTCGCCCGCGAGGCGAGCCCCGGCGCCATGATCTGCACCGGCCGCTCGGACTTCCCGAACCAGGTCAACAACGTCCTCTGCTTCCCCTACATCTTCCGCGGCGCGCTCGACGTGGCGGCGACGGAGATCAACGAGGAGATGAAGGCCGCCGCGGTCCGCGCCATCGCGGCGCTCGCGCGCGAACCGTCCTCCGACGTGGTGGCCAAGGCCTATGGCGGCGAGACGCGTCTGTTCGGCCCCGAGTCGCTGATCCCCAGCCCGTTCGACCCGCGCCTGATCCTCCGCATCGCGCCCGCGGTCGCCCGCGCGGCGATGGAGAGCGGCGTCGCGCGCCGGCCGATCGCGGATTTCCGGGCCTACGAAGACCAGCTCAACCGCTTCGTGTTCCGCTCCGGCTTCGTCATGAAGCCGGTGTTCGCGGCGGCGAAGGCGGCGCCCAAGCGGGTGATCTACGCCGACGGCGAGGACGAGCGGGCGCTGCGCGCCGCCGAGGTGTCGCTGGAGGAGGGCATCGCGACCCCGATTCTGATCGGCCGTCCCCACGTCATCGAGGTCCGCGCCAAGCGCTGGGGACTCACGCTGAAGCCGGGCGACGTCGAGGTGATCAACCCCGAGGACGATCCGCGCTACCGCGACTACGTCTCGCTCTATCTCGAGCGGGCGGGCCGCGCCGGAGTGACGCCGGACCTCGCGCGCACGGTGGTGCGGACGAACTCGACCGCGATCGCGGCCCTCGCGGTGATCCGCGGCGACGCCGACGCGATGATCTGCGGCCTGGAAGGGCGGTTTCACGATCATCTCGACCTGATCGACCAGGTGATCGGGCGCAAGCCCGGAGCGCCGGACTACTCCACCTTGTCGCTGCTCATCACCGCTCGCGGCGTCTACTTCCTTACCGACACCTACGTGACGGCGGAGCCGGACGCCCGCAGCATCGCGGAGAGCGCGATCCACGGCGCGAAGAGCGTCGAGCGCTTCGGCATCACGCCGAAGATCGCGCTGCTCTCGCATGCGAGCTTCGGCTCCCACGACACGCCCTCCGCCCGAAAGATGCGGGACGCGCTCGCCATCATCCGCGAGGCGGCGCCGCACCTGGAAGTCGACGGCGAGATGATGGCGGACGTCGCGCTCTCGCCCGTGCTCCGGGAACGGCTGCTGCCGAGTTCGACGCTGTCCGGAGAAGCCAATCTTCTGGTGTTCCCGAACCTCGACGCGGCCAACATCAGCGCCCAACTGATCAAGGCGGTGGCGGACGCGCTCCCGGTGGGGCCGATCCTGGTGGGCGCCGACCGGCCGGCGCACATCCTCACGCCGTCGGTCACGGCGCGCGGCGTGGTCAACATGACCGCGCTCGCGGTGGTTGAAGCGCAGGTCGGCGAAAACGCCCCGGATTAGCCTCGTATTAAGCCGAAAAGGCGCACTCTCGCCGGGCTTGCGCGCGTCGTCGTTCCCGGACGCAGAGGCAGGCCCTGAGGCGGGGTGTCGGTGCGAAACGGAGGGGCTTCCTGGCGGAACACGGTGCTGATCGGAATCGCCCTCGCCGCGATCCCGATCATCGGCATCAACGTCCTGCTCGGGGCCAATCTGATCACCGGCGCCCAGCGCGAGGTGGATTACGTCGCGAACGAAGTCCTCTCGCTCTCCGAGTCTCGGCTCGACGACGCCGCGACGGCGCTGATCGGCGTCGGACTCAAGACCGTCGGGGAATGCTCGCGCTCCGTCGTCGACCTGCTTCAGAAGGCCGAGCAGCGCGCGAGCTTCATCGCGGAGATCGCCCTCGTCGACAAATCCGGCGCGGCGATCTGCGCCGCGGACGGTCAGCCGCGCGTGGTGCGCCGCACTTCGCCGGAACACGACACGCTCAACCCGAACGTCACGCTCGCCACCGTCTCCATCGGAGAGCTGGGCGCCTCGCAGCTCGTGCGGCTGACCTGGGACGCCGATGGGCCGATCTCCGTCCGCGTGCTGATTCCCGGCGAGCGGCTGTTCCCGCATTTCCTGAAGAGCCAGCTGACCGCCGCGTTCATCGCCCAGCTCGCGACCGTCGACGGCACGCCCGTCGCCCGGCGCTCGCTCGTCGAGGACGTCGCCGAGGAGCGCTCCTCGCGCCTGCCGTCGGTGGTCTCGACCGCGGCGTCGCAGCGCTATCCCTTCAAGGTCGACATTGAGGTGCCGGGCAGCGCGTTGCTCCGCGCGAACGCCGGTCTGTTCTTCTACGCCAACATCGGCGGCGGCGTGTTCGCGATCGTGGTCGCGGTGGGCGTCTATCTCTTCTGTCGGCGGATGGGCGGCCCCGTGCGCGAGATCGCCGACGGCATCCGCGACGGCGAGTTCGTGCCGTACTACCAGCCGGTGATCGACATCACGACGGGCAAGCTCGCGGGCTGCGAGGTGCTGGTCCGCTGGCGCCGCCGGAACGGGGCGATGATCCCCCCAGGCCGGTTCATCGCGCTCGCGGAGGCGAGCGGCGAGATCTTCCCGATGACGCTCGCCCTGATGGAGGCCGCGCGCGACGAGCTCGCCGACGCCTACGCGCGCCTGCCGCAGCTCAAGGTCGGCTTCAACCTGTTCGCCGGGCATTTCGACGACTCCGACATCGTCGACGACGTCCAGCGCATCTTCGAGGGCTCGCCGATCCGCATGAACCAGCTGATGTTCGAGGTGACCGAACGCCAGCCCCTGAACGACATCCCGCGGGCGCGGCTCGTCATCGCCAAGCTGCAGGCGCTCGGCGTCCGGGTGGCGCTGGACGACGTCGGCACCGGCCATGGCGGCCTGTCCTACCTGCTGAAGCTCGGCGTCGACGTCATGAAGATGGACAAGATGTTCGTCGACGCCGTCGGCACCGACCGCTACTCGATCGCGATCGTCGACAGCATGGTGAAGCTCGCGAACGACATGAACCTCGAGCTTATCGCGGAGGGCGTGGAGAGCTTCGAGCAGCTCGAGTATCTGCGCGCCAAGGGCGTCCGCATGGCGCAGGGCTATGTGTTCGCGCCGCCGCTCCCGGGCGCCATGTTCCTGCAGCTTGTGGCGGCGATGAACCCCGAGGCGATGAAGAAGCCGGCCAAGGGCGCAGGCAGCTACGGCGTCGGGCCGCTGCGGATGATGAGCGCGCGTTGATCACCGGGCGCGGCTGATCCAGCGTGGCGTCGGGCGCGAATCTCGAAAGCCTGCCCACGCCGAGGATCGACCCATGCCGTCCATGATCGCGCGCTTCGCCGGAGCGCTTCTCGCCCTTGCCGTATGCCTGCCCGCCGCGGACGCCGCCGAACGCAGTGAAACCACCGCGGCGGCCTTCGCCTTCGACGGGCTCGAGGGCGGCAAGATCCGGCTCGCGAGCTACGTCGGCACGCCGATCCTCGTGGTCAACACCGCCTCCCGCTGCGGGTTCGCGGGCCAGCTGGGCGATCTCGGGGAGCTCTGGACGCGCTACCGCGACCGCGGCCTCGCCGTGATCGCCGTGCCGAGCGACGATTTCCGCCAGGAGCCCGGCGACGCGGCGACGATCCGCCAGTCCGCCGAGAGCCACCACGCGACGTTCCCCTTCGCCGCCAAGCAGCATGTGACGGGCGACGCCGCCCATCCGTTCTACCGCTGGGCGGCGCGCGCGGCGCCGGACGGCGCGCCGCGCTGGAACTTTCACAAGTATCTGATCGGGGCCGACGGCGGCCTCGTCGCGAGTTTTGGCCCGTCGACCCGGCCGACCGATCCGAAGGTCGTCGCCGCCATCGAGCGGGAGCTGAACGCCGCAGGCGCCGTCACCGTTCGCTGATCGCTCGCGGAGGAGCGAGGCGTGGCCGCCTGGAGCGATCCCGTGCTCGGCGTGTATTGCGAACGGCTCGACCCGTCGTTCTGGGCGGAGCCCGCAAACGCCGTGACCAACGTCGCGTTCATCATGGCCGCCGCAATCGCCGCCCGGCGGCATCGCGGCGACCGCGCGGCCCTGGTCCTGGCTGCGGTCGTCGCCGTCATCGGCGTCGGCAGCTTCCTGTTCCACACCTTCGCGACGCGATGGGCGCTGTTGGCGGACGTGGCGCCGATCCAGCTCTTCATCGCGGTTTACTTCTGCCTCGTGCTCCGCCGGATCGTGGGGATTGGCGCGCTCGGGGCGGTCGTCGGAACGGTCGCGTTCATCGCCGCCGCGGCGGCCTTGCCCGCGCTGGCGCCGGCCGGCGCGTTGGGGGGCTCGCCGGGCTACGCCGGAGCGCTGCTGGCCCTGATCGGCATGGGCGTCGGTCTTACGCTCGCCCAAGAGGCGCGACGGCGGAGCGCCGGCAAGGGCCTTCTGGCGGCCGCTGCGTTGTTTGCGACGTCCCTGACGTTCCGAACGCTCGACGGCGCGGCCTGCGCCTATTCGCCCGTCGGCGCGCATCCGCTGTGGCATGTGTTGAACGCCTGCGTTCTGTTCACGCTGATCGAGACCTTCGGACGCGCCCGTCCGTCCAAAATCCCGGCGAACGACCACTAGCCGCACAGGTCCGACGGCCTATTTTCCGCCGCACCATCAACGGGAGCCAGAACGCTCATGAAGAAGATCGCCACTCTCACGCTCGTCACGGCCATGGGCCTCGGCCTCGCGGCCTGCGGCGAGACCCGCAACGAGCGCGCGCTGTCGGGCGGCTTGATCGGCGCCGGCGCCGGCGCCGTCGTCGGCAGCGCCGTTTCCGGCGGCCGGGCCAGCGGCGCGCTGGTCGGCGGCGCCCTGGGCGCTGCGGGCGGCGCCGTGGTCGGAGCGAACACCCGTCCGGAGCGTCGCCGCGAGGTCTGCTACGGCACCAACCGCTACGGCGAGCGCTACCGCGTTCCCTGCCGCTACTGAGCGCAGCGGACGTTCGGCTTCTGGAACGGGCGCCCTCCGGGGCGCCCGTTTTTCTATGTGTGACGCAAGGCCCTTCAGGCCTCCGTATCCAGCCCGAGCCCCGTCAGGACCTCCGCCACCTTCGCGCGGGCGGCGCCGGCGAGGGGCAGGATCGGGCGGGGCGGTTCGGCGCTGGCAAGGCCGAGAAGGCTGGCGCTCGCGTAGATCACGCGGAGACTGGAAAACTCCCGGAACAGGCTCCAGAGCGGCTCGAGCCGCGCGTTCAACCGTCGGGCTTCCGCCACGTCGCCCTCCCGGATCGCCCGCACGATCGCCATGGCCGTGCGCGGGAACAGCCCGCCCACGACGCTGTACCAGGCCTCTCCGCCGGCGATCAGCGCCTCGACGGCGTTCCAGTCTCCGCTGTAGCCGATCGAGAAGCCGGCCGAGGTGACGCTCCGCAGCTCCGCCAGACGCCCTCCCACGTCGCCCTCGGCGGGAGACGGGGATTTCACCGCGACGACGCCCGGAACCCGGCTGAGGCGGCCGACGAGATCCGCGCCGAACCTGAAATGCGTGACGCCGGGATTGTCGTAGATGCAGAGCGGCAAGCCGCTTTCGCGCGCGACGACGGCGAAATGCTCGTAGACCTCGTCGTCGGTCAGCGGCGTGTAGGACACGGGCGCGAGCAGTCCCGCGGCCGCGCCCGCCGCCCGCGCGTCCTGCGCAAGGGCGACCGCCTCGTCGGTCCGGAGCGCGCCGACGCCGACGAGAACCGGCGTCCGGCCGTCGATCTCCTCCAGGGCGGCGTCGAGCGCGCGCCGGCGCTCGCCGCGCGTGAGGTAGGGATAGGAGCCGGTGCTGCCGAGCGCGCCGACCGAATCGACCTCCGCCGCGCACAGACGCGCAACGAGAGCCCGGAAGCCTGCGACGTCCACCTTCCCGGCGGGGGTGGCGGGGGTGATCGGAAAGGCGGAGAGGCCGTTCAGGCGCATCGCGAACCCCGTTTCGTCTGGCCAAGGCGCAACGCCGGCCATCCAACGCCGCGAGGGTCGAGCGTCAAGCCTATTGCGCGCGGCGCACGCCGCTCGCGAACCGGCGGGCTTCCTCGGCCGCGCGGAACAGCGCCTTGGCCTTATTGACGCACTCCGCCTGTTCGGCCGCGGGCACGCTGTCGGCGACGACCCCGGCGCCCGCCTGCACATGGATGCGGCCGTCCTTGACCACCGCCGTGCGCAGCACGATGCAGGTGTCCATCTCGCCGCTCGCCCCGAAGTAGCCGACGCAGCCGGCGTAGACGCCGCGCTTGTCCTTCTCCAGCTCGTCGATGACCTCCATCGCGCGCACCTTCGGCGCGCCGGAGACCGTGCCCGCGGGGAAGCCCGCGACCAGCGCGTCGAGCGCGTCGTGGCGGCGGTCGAGCCGGCCTTCGACGTTCGACACGATGTGCATCACCTGGCTGTAGTACTCGAGGAAGAACTGGTCGGTGACCTCGACCGAGCCGATTTCGGACACGCGGCCCACGTCGTTGCGGCCGAGGTCGAGCAGCATCAGGTGCTCGGCCCGCTCCTTGGGGTCGGCCAGCAGTTCCTCCGACAGGGCGCGATCGTCGGCGGGCGTCGCGCCGCGCGGGCGGGTGCCCGCGATCGGCCGGATCGTCACCTTGCCGTCGCGCACCCGCACCAGGATCTCGGGGCTCGACCCGACGATCTGGAAGCCGCCGAAATCGAGATGGACGAGGAAGGGCGCCGGGTTGGTGCGGCGGAGGGCGCGATACAGCGCGAAGGCCGGCAGGTCGAACGGCGCCTCGAACCGCTGCGACAGCACCACCTGGAAGATGTCGCCGGCCGCGATGTACTCCTTCGCTCGCAGCACCATCGCCTCGTATTCGGCCGGCGTGGTGTTCGAGGTGAGGGCGTAGTGCTCTTCCGGGTTGACCTGCGCCGGCTCCCGCGAGGGCGTGCGGTCGAGCCCCTCCACGATCTCCGTCAGCCGGTCGACCGCGCGCGCATGGGCGGCCTCGGCCGAGAGGCCGGGCTCCGGCCGCACGGGCGTGACGATGGTGATCTCGTCCTTCACCCCGTCGAACACCAGCATCACGGTCGGCCGCATCAGGATCGCGTCGGGGACCTGCAGCACGTCGGCGTTGGGGGAGGGCAGCTCCTCCATCTCCCGGACCATGTCGTAGCCGAGATAGCCGAACACGCCGGCCGCCATCGGGGGCAGGGCCTCCACGATCTCGATGCGCGATTCCGCGAGCAACGAGCGCAGCGCGTCGAGCGGGCGTTCGTCGCAGGGCTCGTAGGCCTCGAGATCGGTCGCGGCGCGGCGGTTGATCTCTGCCTTGCCGCCCACCGAACGCCACAGCAGGTCGGGCTTCAGCCCGATCATCGAGTAGCGGCCGCGCGTGGCGCCGCCCTCGACGGACTCGAGCAGGAACGCGTTCGCCCGGCCTTCGGCGAGCTTCAGGAAGGCCGAAACCGGCGTCTCGAGGTCTCCGACCAGGGTCG
Organism: Methylopila capsulata; assembly: GCF_016907975.1. GTDB lineage: Bacteria > Pseudomonadota > Alphaproteobacteria > Rhizobiales > Methylopilaceae > Methylopila > Methylopila capsulata. The sequence continues at coordinate 260,241 of NZ_JAFBCY010000001.1, read as the reverse complement.
TGGAGACGACCTGCGGCCGGCCTGCGGCGTAGATCGGCGCGAAGGCCGCGAGCGCGGGCGAGATCAGCATGAGCGCGACTTTCGGGACCGGATCAGCCTTCGCCGCCGCCGAGGACCTGGGCGATGGCGGGCTCGTTGAACTTCACGCCGAGCTGATCGCGGATCTGGCGCACGAAGGCCGAAACGACCTCGGTGCTGAGGCTTTCCGAAATCTTGGCGACCTGACCGGTGCCGTCCGGCGCGTTGGGATCGAACGGCCGGGTGTTCTCCGCCGTGACCTTGAAGACGAGGCGCGCGCCCTGGTCGTTGGGCGCGGTCTTGCCGAAGCCGTCGAGCGGCGTCTGGAACACGGCGACCGCCTGCGGCTGGGTGATGTCAGGCGCGCCGCCGACGCGGGTGGTCTCGGCCTGGTCGATCTCGAGCTTCTCGGCGGCGGCCGTCTGGTCGAACGGCTTGCCGGCCTTGAGCTGGCCGAGCAGCGCGTCGGCCCGGGCGTCCAGCCGTTTGCGCGCCTCGTCCGCACGCCAGCGGCTTTCGACGTCGGCGCGGGCCTCTTCGAAGGTGCGGTCGCTCGCCGGCTTCACCTCGCGGACCTCGTACCAGACATATCCGCCGTCGACTGTGACGGGGTCGTTCTCGGCGCCTGCGGTCGCGGTGAAGATCGCCGTCATCAGCGGCTCCGACGCGGGGACGCCCGGCACGGGCTTGCCGTCCGGCCCGCGGCCCTGCGCGTCGATGGCCTCGACCAGCTTCAGCGGCGGCAGCTTCTGGGACTTGACGATCTCGTCGAGCGTCGAGCCGCCGAGGCGCGCCTCGTCGACCTTGTCATGCAGTCCCTGGAGATCGGCGCGCGCGGCGTCTTCGGCGATCAGCTTGCGGATCTCGCCCTTCACCTGCTCGAAGCTCTTCGTCTGTTCCTGCTGGACGCCGGTGACGCGCAGCAGAGCGGTCGTGTAGGCGCCCTGGATGGGCTGGCTGACGGTGTTCGGGGCGAGCGCGAAGGCCGCGTCAGCGATTTTCGCGTCGAACATCTCCGCCTTGGAGAGGTTGCCGAGGAACGCGTCCTGCGGCGAGATCTTCTGCCGCGCCATCTCCTGCTCGAACAGGCCGCCGGCCTGGATGCGGTCGTAGCCGGCCTTCGCCTCGTCGAGCGATGGGTAGGTCACCTGCTCGATCGAACGCCTCTCGGCGGTGGCGTACTTCGGCTTGTTGGCGTCGTAATAGGCGCGGATGTCCTGCTCCGGCACCGTGCGGCTGGCCGCGAGCTTCGCGGGATCGAGCTGGAGGAGCGCGACCTTGCGGAACTCCGGGGCGGCGAAGCTCGCCTTGCGCTCCTCGAAGTAGCTCTTGAGCGCCGCGTCCGACGGGGCGGGGACGGCCGAGGGCGCCTCGGGCGTCAGCGTGACATAGGAGATCGAGCGGCTGTCGCTCACGAAGCCGTGCAGCGCCTCGCGGAAGGCGAGCGGGGTCGGCACCTCGCCCGCCAGCGCGTCGGTGAGCTGCCGGCGCGCCGTGAACTGGCGCTGCATCGTGATGTAGGCGTTCTCATTCAGGTTGTTTTGGCGCAGGATCTCCTGGAAACCGGCCCGGTCGAAACGGCCGTCCGGCCCCTTGAACACGTCGTCCTCGGTGATCTCGCGGCCGACCTCTTCGTCGGAGACGGCGAGGCCGAGCGCCGCGACGCGCGTGTCGAGCGCGAGTTCGTTGACGAGGTTGCCGAGCGTCCGCTCGCCGAGGCCCGCCATGCGCGCCTGCTCCGGCGTGATCTGGCGCTTCGCCTGCTGGCTCACGCGCCGAATCTCATTGGCGTAGGCCTGCCGGAAGGTCTCAAGCGGGACCTCCTGGGTTCCCACCGTCGCCGCCGCCGTGCCCGTGCCGCCGACCCGGAAGATGTCCGCGATGCCCCACACAGCGAAGCTCAGAACGAGCACGCCCAGGAAGATCTTGGCGACCCAGCCTGCGGCGCCTTTGCGGAGGGTTTGAAGCATTGCGGTTCACATATCTTCGCGTTCGAGGACGGCGGGGGCTCCCGCGCGGGGCGCGCGACATTACAGGCACGCGTCCGAGCGCCGCAAATCGCAGTCGCCGGAGGAATTTGCAAGCGCGCCGCGTTCTGCTACCTCCGCGTTCCTAGAAAAGCGCAGACTTTTCGTCCCCAGGAGGAGCCTTCATGTCCGACGCCGCCCGCAAGCCGCTTGTCGCGGGTAACTGGAAGATGAACGGCCTCTCCGCCTCGGCGCCGGAGTTCGTCCGGATCGTCGGCGCCTATCAGGGCGCGCTGAAGGAGGTCGTCGACCTCGCCGTATTCCCCCCCGCGACGCTGCTGACCAGCTTCGCGACCGCGACCCGCGGGGTCGGCGTGCTGGTCGGCGCCCAGGATTGCCACCCGGAGGCGTCCGGGGCGCACACCGGCGACATCTCCCCGGAGATGATAGCGGACGTCGGCGGCAAGGCCGTCATCGTCGGCCATTCCGAGCGCCGCGCTGACCATGGTGAGACCGACGCCATCGTGCGCGCCAAGGCCGAGGGCGCGCTGCGCGCCAGGCTGCTGGCCGTGATCTGCGTCGGCGAGACGCGCGAGGAGCGCGACGGGGGCAAGGCGCTGGACGTCGTCGGGACGCAGCTCGCGGGCTCCCTGCCGGAGGCCGCGACGGCCGCCACGGTGGTGGTCGCCTACGAGCCCGTCTGGGCGATCGGTACCGGCCTGACGCCGACCGTTGACGACGTCGCGGAGATGCACGGCTTCATCCGCGCCCGGCTCAGCGCGCGGTTCGGCCCGGAGGGGGCGAAGATCCGCATTCTCTACGGCGGTTCGGTGAAGCCCTCGAACGCCGCGGAACTGCTCGCGGCAGCGGACGTCGACGGCGCGCTTGTGGGCGGAGCGAGCCTGAAGGCCGACGACTTTCTCGCCATCGCCCGCGCCGCGGCGCGCTGATCCCGCACAGGTGGCGTCCCGGCTGCGCGTGGTGTAAACAGCCGCCTTCGTCGCGCGCGCCGGTGGTGCGCGCGCCCAGACCGTTCCGTTTCAAGTCGCAGGCGTCATGCAGACCGTCCTCATCGTCCTCCACCTGATGATCGTGCTCGCGCTCGTCGTTGTCGTGCTGCTCCAGCGCTCGGAGGGCGGCGCCCTCGGGGTCGGCGGCGGCAGCAACTTCATGTCGGGCCGCGGTCAGGCCAACACGCTCACGCGGGTCACCGCCTATCTCGCGGCGGGCTTCTTCGTGACCAGCCTGACGCTGACGATTCTCGCGGGCTACGGCGGCGGCTCGGTGCTCGATCGCCTGCAGCCGACCGCGGCCACCATCAAGCCGGCCGCGGCGCCCGCCGGCGCCGCCGGACCGGAGGTGCCGCTCGGCTCCGGGCAGGGCGGCATCCTGCCCGCGCTGCGCAAGGCGACCGAGCAGCCCGGCGCGGCTCAGCCGCCGCAGCCGGCGGCGCCGTCCGCCCCGCAGCAGCCGACCGCGCCCATCACGCCGCAGGAGGCCGACCCCAAGGCCACCGGCCCGACCGACGAGCCGAAGCAGGCCCCGTCGCAGGAGACCTCGCCGCAGGGCTCCAACGCCGACGCCCCCAAGCCCGAGAGCGCGCCGCCCGCGGCCACGGAGCAGCCTGGCGAGCCGCAGGCGCCCGCCGCGACGGAGCCGCCGAAGCCGTAACCGGCGCTGGCGTCGAGGGACAAACGATCCAAGCGAAGGGCCGGGAAACCGGCCCTTTTTCGTGTCCGGCTGGCAGAGTGGGAGCGATCGCTTCCGCCGCCCCCGTGTCGCGCGTCGCCGGCGGTCGTCTGGACGAGGTGCTGCCCTCGGGCCGCTTGGGGCCGACGGCGCCGTTCGTCCGTGTGGGTTTGCCTTTAGTTTAGAGCGTGATCGGTTCGAATTGATCAGGCCGTCACGCGCGCGCTTGTGCGCGGGTATTCCACGACGTTGGGGCGGAGCTCGACGTGCAGCTCGTGGATACCCGGCTTTGCCGGCATGACGGCAAGTCCGTCAGAAGCGACCGCGCTCTGCCCCCGGGAGAGCTGAGCGGAAGGGATGGCGCAGCGGCGGCGCCAGCGCTTTTCTCGAAAGCGCTGGTGATCTGGGTCCCGGCTCAAGGCCGGCACGAGCAAGGCGGTTTCGCGAGCGTTGGGGCTGGAACGACAGCGCGCGATGGCGCTTCAACGACAGAAGGCCCGGACGTCGCCGTCCGGGCCTTCTGCGTCAAAGGAATGTTCGGCTGCGGTTCAGCCGCCGAAGACGCGCTTGCTCCACCAGCCGGTGCGCCGGGGACGATCGGGGTCCTCGACCGCTTCCGGAAGCTCCTGAACCACGGGCGCAGGCGCGGCGCGGGTCTCCTCGGCCGCCGGCTGCTCAACGTCGTCCGGCGTCGGCGCGGCGACAGCCGCCACAGCGTCCTCCGGCTGCGGGGCCGCCGGCGACACGGCGGTCAGTTCCCGCGCGGCCGGCTCCTCGGCGGGCTCCGCCACGTCCGAGGCGGCGACGTCCTCGACGATCAGCGCGTCGCTCGGAGCCTCCTCCGGGGCCGCCGCGATCTCCTCGGCGTCCTTCTTGGTGCTGCGACGACCGCCGCGACGGCCGCGACGGCGGCGCTTGCCGTCCTCCTCGTCGCTCGCTTCGGCAGCCTCAATCACAGGCGCTTCGGGTTCGGCCGCGGCGTCCACGGGCTGGGACACCTCCTCGACCGAAACCAGGACCGGCGCCAGCGGCTGGTCGCCGGCGACGTCGCTCACGATCGCGTCGTCCGGACCGTTCTCGGTCTCGTCCTCGTCGGAGCCTCCGGCCTCCGCGGAGGTCTCGCCCTGCGGCTCGCCGCCGAAGGACGACGCCTCGCCGGAGCCGCCGCCGCGCCGGCGCCTGCGCCTGCGCCGACGACGGCCGCCGCCCTCGGAGCCGTCCTGATCGCCGCCGCCGTTCTGGGCCTGCGGCTCGCGCGCCGCAGGCTGGGCCGCGACGGCCTCGACCTCCTCGTCCTCGACGATCGGATCTTCGTCCACGACCTCGTCCGGCGGAATGCTGTCGACGCGGACCTGCGTGATCGGAGCGCGGGGCTCGCCCGTCGCGAGCTCGGTGCGCTCGATCGTCAGATGCTGGCCGGTCGGCAGGTGCTCTTCCGCCGCGAACAGCACGGTGACGCCGAAGCGGCTCTCGATCTCGCCGAGATGGCCGCGCTTCTGGTTGAGGATGTAGAGCGCGACCTCGTTGCGGGTCTTCACCAGCAGATTGCGGGTCGCGTCCTTGCGCAGGTGCTCCTCGACCATGCGCAGCACGTGCAGCGCGACGGAGGGCACCGCCCGCACCGTGCCGACGCCGGCGCAGACCGGGCAGATCTCGCTCGAGCTCTCCAGCACGCCGGTGCGGATGCGCTGGCGCGACATCTCCATCAGGCCGAAGTGCGAGATACGGCCGAGCTGGATGCGCGCGCGATCGTCCTTCAGGCAGTCCTTGAGCTTCTTCTCGACCGCCTTGTTGTTCCGGCTCTCCTCCATGTCGATGAAGTCGATGACGATCAGACCGGCGAGGTCGCGCAGGCGCATCTGGCGCGCGACCTCTTCGGCCGCCTCCAGGTTCGTCTTGAGCGCGGTGTCCTCGATGTTGTGCTCGCGGGTCGAGCGGCCCGAGTTCACGTCGATCGCGACGAGCGCCTCGGTCTGGTTGATGACGATGTAGCCGCCGGACTTCATGGTCACGACGTTCGAGAACATCGCGTCGAGCTGGGCTTCGACGCCCGACTTCGAGAACAGCGGCTGGCTGTCGCGGTAGGGCTGCACGATCTTCGCATGGCTCGGCATGAGCATGCGCATGAAGTCCTTGGCCTCGCGGTAGCCGTCTTCGCCGGCGACCAGAACTTCGTCGATGTCCTTGTTGTAGAGGTCGCGGATCGACCGCTTGATCAGCGAGCCTTCCTCGTAGACGAGCGTGGGGGCCGCCGACTTCAGGGTCAGGTCGCGGACCGTCTCCCACAGGCGCATGAGGTATTCGAAGTCGCGCTTGATCTCGGGCTTGGTGCGGCTGGCGCCGGCCGTGCGCAGGATGACGCCCATGCCCTCCGGCACCTCGAGGTCGGAAGCGACCTCCTTGAGGCGCTTGCGGTCCTGGGCGGAGGTGATCTTGCGGGAGATGCCGCCGCCGCGGGCGGTGTTCGGCATCAGCACGGAGTAGCGGCCGGCGAGCGAGAGATAGGTGGTCAGCGCCGCGCCCTTGGTGCCGCGCTCTTCCTTGACCACCTGCACCAGCAAGACCTGGCGGCGCTTGATGACTTCCTGGATCTTGTAGGAGCGGATGTGCCGGGGGCGCCGCTCGGGCATCTCTTCGAGAGCGTCGCCCGCGCCGATCGACTCGACCGGATGCTCGTCGTCATTGTCGTCGTCGTGGTCGTCGTCGCCGGAGACTTTCTCTTCCTGCTCGGCGACATGGGCCTCGACGGCGCTCTCGGCTTCCGCGGAGGCCTCGGGGGCGGGGCCTTCCTCGCCGCCGACCTCTTCCGGGGCCGGCTCGAGCGAGACCGACTCGTCGCCGTTTGCGGGCGCCGCCTTCGGTCGGGCGCGGCCGCGCCGGCGCCGGCCGCCGGTCGGCTTCTCCTCGTGCTGCTCTTCCTCGGCCGCGTGCGCCTTTTCCTCTTCGGCCAGCAGGGCCTGACGGTCGGCGACGGGGATCTGGTAGTAGTCGGGATGGATCTCGCTGAAGGCGAGGAAGCCGTGGCGGTTGCCGCCGTATTCGACAAACGCCGCCTGCAGCGACGGTTCGACCCGCGTCACCTTCGCGAGATAGATGTTCCCGCGAAGCTGTCGGCGGCTCGCGCTTTCGAAGTCGAATTCCTCCACCCGGGAGCCGCGGACGACGACGACCCGCGTCTCCTCCGCGTGGGTGGAGTCGATGAGCATTTTGTTGGCCATTGGCGAAACTCTTGGATACGGCCGAGCGGGCGCGGAGCCGTCGTCGCCGACGGCGCCTGCGGGGCGCGGGACGCGCGCGAACGCTCGTATGAGGGGAGGAAGGGCGCGCCGTGAGCCGAAAGGGCGGCAAGGCGGCGCGAAAACGAGGCGAGCCGGAGCATCCGGCGAATCGAAGTCCGGGACGAAGCGGAGGCGGCGTTAGGCGCCGTGCGCATTCTCCGGCGAACCTCGCAAACTGGTCGCGGCGCGGCGTCGGACGCCGGCGCGAAAGGGACCCAAGGACGGACCCGAAGGCGAACCTTCGAGCGCTCACGCCGGCGATCCGGCGTTCCCAGACGGAACCGTCGAAAGCCGCCGCTTGACCATGACCGGAAACGGACCGACTTCGCCGCATCGGCGTCGCCCGTCCCGTTGGGGCGCGAGCGAGCCGCGCGCCGCAGTCGCGACGCCGTGACGGACGCTGGTTCGGCGGGTGTCTGGCAAGAGACTCGCGTCACCGGAGCGTGAGCGAAACATTTTTAGCGGACGAAACGGGCGCTTGACAAGCACGCTCGCCGGTCCGCCGTCACGCCCGCGCCACAGCGGATCGCGAAAGCGCGCGAACAGGTTTAAGAACGGGTTAACCGCGAGCCCGTAAATCCTTAGAACACGTTGGGCGCTTCCTCGTTTCAGCAGGTGTTTCGGGCCGCTATGATTCGCGTGTCGTTTGTCGCCGTCGTTCTGCTGACGCTGGTCGCGTGGGCGGTCCCCGCCTTGGCGGAGACCGCGCCGCAGCCTCCGGTCGCGACGGACTCACGACTGGCGGGCGACGAGCAGCGCACGCGTCTGGTGATCGACCTGACCGCGTCGACGCCCATCAAGGCTTTCACGCTGGCGGACCCCTACCGGGTGATCATCGATCTGCCCGAGGTGGCGTTCCGCCTGCCCGAAGCGGCCGGACGGCAGGGGCGGGGGCTCGTGAGCGCCTACCGCTTCGGCGTGTTCGCGCCCGGCCGCTCGCGCATCGTTGTCGACGTCACGCGGCCGGTCGCGATCGACAAGGCCTTCGTGCTCGACCCGGTCGACGGCCAGCCCGCCCGCATCGTGCTCGACCTGACGCCTAGCGACCGCAAGACCTTCCTGCAGTCGGTCGCGGCGCACGGGCCGGAAACCACCGGCGCGACGCCGTCCCAGGCGACGGTGGCCGAGAAGACCGACCTGCCCGTGGTGGTGATCGATCCCGGCCATGGCGGCGTCGATCCCGGCGCGGCGGGCCCGGACGGCGCGAGCGAGAAGGACATCGTCCTCGCCTTCGCGAAGCAGCTCAAAGCCAAGATCGAGGCCTCCGGGCGCAGGAAGGCCGTGCTGACGCGCGACGACGACACCTTCATCTCGCTGCCGGGCCGCGTGAAGGTCGCGCGCGACAACGCGGCGGCGCTGATGATCTCGATCCACGCCGACACCCTGACCGACCCGTTCGGCGTCCGGGGCGCCACGATCTACACGCTGTCGTCCAAGGCCTCCGACAAGGAGGCGGAGCGGCTCGCGGACAAGGAGAACAAGGCCGACCTGATCGCAGGCGTCGACCTGTCGGACGAGCCCGAGGAGGTGGCGGGCATCCTGTTCGATCTGACGCGCCGCGAGACCACGAGCTTCACCGCCCAGTTCGCGAAGATGCTGGTGCGCGACCTCAAGCAGGCCGCCAAGCTGAACAAGAATCCCCTGCGATCCGCCGGCTTCCGCGTGCTGAAGGCCCCGGACGTGCCCTCCGTCCTGCTCGAACTCGGGTACCTCTCGAGCAAGGAGGACGCCAAGCTGCTGATGTCCGACGCGTGGCGGGACCAGGCGACGGACGCGATCTCGACCGCCATCGATCGCTACTTCGAGACGCGTATCGCAGGAAGCACACCCGGCCGGGTGAATTGAGCGCAGGACGGATGCGCCGTACAATCTCCACAAAGCGCCACGATCCGGGTATCTGATAAGCGGGAGCAGGGCGGGGGGCCGTCCAGTACCGCTTAAGGCCGCTGTTCCGACCGCACCCGTACGACGTCGCGTCGTTCGTTCGTTCGCGTTCAAGGCCGTCGACACGGAACGAGGTGATATGCGCCTGCTTGTGCGGTTCTTGGGTTTCCTGTTCGCCACCGGAGCGATCGTGGCCGTGTTCGGCGCGGCCGTCGTCGGCGTCGTGGTCTGGAAATTCTCGCGCGAACTCCCGGACTACGAGCAGCTCGCCAACTACGAGCCTCCGATCATGACCCGGCTGCACGCCAACGACGGGCGGCTGATCGCGGAGTACGCCAAGGAGCGGCGGCTGTTCCTGCCGATCCAGGCTGTGCCGAAGCGCGTGATCAACGCCTTCGTGTCGGCCGAGGACAAGAACTTCTACGAGCACGGCGGCCTGGACTTCACCGGCATCGCCCGCGCGGCGCTGTCGAACCTGCAGAACGCCGACCGTCGGCCGCAGGGAGCTTCGACGATCACCCAGCAGGTGGCGAAGAACTTCCTGCTCACGAACCAGCAGAACTACGAGCGCAAGCTCAAGGAGGCGCTGCTCTCGCTCCGGATCGAGCAGACCTACTCCAAGGACCGGATCCTCGAGCTCTACCTCAACGAGATCTATTTCGGCATGGGCGCCTACGGCGTCGGCGCGGCGTCGCTGGTCTATTTCGACAAGTCGGTCACCGAGCTGACGCTGGCCGAGGTCGGCTACCTCGCCGCGCTGCCGAAGGCGCCCAACAACTACCACCCGTTCCGCTACCCGGAGCGCGCCATCGAGCGCCGCAACTGGGTGATCGACCGCATGGCGGAGAACGGCTACGTCACCGTCGAGGAGGCTGCGGCCGCCAAGAAGGAGCCTCTGGAGGTCAACCCGCGCCCGACGGGCTCGCAGCTGCCGTCGAGCGAGTATTTCGCCGAGGAGGTCCGGCGCGTCCTCTACGAGAAGTATGGCGAGAAGGGGCTCTATGAAGGCGGGCTGTCGGTCCGCACGACGCTCGACCCCAAGCTTCAGGCGCTCGCCCGCGCGGCGCTCAGCCACGGCCTCGTGGCCTACGACCAGCAGCGCGGCTGGCGCGGCCCGCTGCGCGAGATCGACCCCAAGGGCGACTGGGGCGTGGCGCTCGCCGACGTGCCGGCCTATGGCGACGTCGCGCCGTGGCGTCTCGCGGTCGTGCTCGAAACCGGCGCGACCCAGGCGACGATCGGGCTGCAGCCCGGGCGGGAGAAATCCGGCGCGGTGACGCACGAGCGCGTCACGGCCGTGCTGCCGCTGGAGGGCGTGCGCTGGGCGAAGTGGGCCAAGGGGCCGGAGCGCGGCCGCGCGGTGAAGACCGTCGCCCAGGTCGTGAAGCCCGGCGACGTGATCTATGTCGAGCCGCTGAAGGAGGGCTCCGAGCAGTTCCGCCTGCGGCAGCCGCCGGAGGTCTCGGGCGGCCTCGTCGCGATGGACCCCTACACCGGCAGCGTGCTCGCGCTGGCGGGCGGGTTCTCCTACGACGAAAGCCAGTTCAACCGCGCCACCCAGGCGCTGCGCCAGCCGGGCTCGTCGTTCAAGCCCTTCATCTACGCCGCCGCCCTCGACAACGGCTACACGCCGTCGTCCGTCGTGATGGACGCGCCGATCGAGATCGACCAGGGCCCGGGCATCGGCATCTGGCGCCCGGAAAACTACGGCAAGAAGTTCTACGGCCCCCAAACCCTGAGATTCGGAATCGAAAAGTCGCGCAACGTGATGACGGTGCGGCTGTCGCAGGACATGGGGATGCCGCTCATCTCCGAATACGCCAAGCGCTTCGGCGTGATGGACGACCTGCCGCCCTACCTGTCGATGGCGCTGGGCGCCGGCGAGACGACCGTGCTGCGGATGACGGCGGCCTATTCGATGTTCGCGAACGGCGGCAAGCGCATCACGCCGACCGTGATCGACCGCATCCAGGATCGCACCGGCAAGACCGTCTACCGCCACGACGACCGTGAGTGCCTGGGCTGCAACGCGGGCAGCTGGGCGAACCAGGACGAACCGAAGCTCGTCGACCGCCGCGAGCAGGTGCTCGACCCGATGACGGCGTACCAGATCACCTCCATGCTCGAAGGCGTCGTGCTGCGCGGCACGGCCACCGGGGTTAAGGCGGTGGGCCGGCCGATCGCCGGCAAGACCGGCACCACCAACGACTACCGCGACGCCTGGTTCGTCGGCTTCTCGCCCGACCTCGCGGTCGGCGTCTACCTCGGCTACGACAAGCCGCGCTCGATGGGCGACGGCGAGACCGGCGGCTCGCTGGCTGCGCCGGTGTTCACCGAATTCATGAAGAGCGCGCTCGCTGACAAGGCCGCGACCCCGTTCCGCGTGCCGCCCGGCATCAAGCTGATCCGCATCAACCCGTCGAGCGGGATGCGGGCCTCCGCGGGGGACTCGAAGGTCATCCTCGAAGCCTTCAAGCCCGGCACGGCGCCGCCGGACAGCTACTCTATCATCGGCTCGGCCGACCAGAGCGGCCGTCCGCAGACCGTCACTCCGGAAGCCGACCGCGCCGTGCGATCGGGCACCGGCGGGCTGTACTGAGCCGCTCGAGGTCGGCAAGGGACCGGGCACGCGACGTTTGAGCGACGAGATCGAACCGGCCGAACTCGCAGCCGACGATGGCCTGCGCCGCACGGTCGGCCTCGTGGCGGCGCTCAACCTCGGCTACTTCGGCGTCGAGTTCGCGGTCGCCGCCGCCATCGGCTCGGTCGCGCTGTTCGCCGACAGCGTCGACTTCCTCGAGGACGCCTCGGTCAACCTTCTGATCCTTCTGGCGCTGGGCTGGTCGGCGCGGGCGCGCTCACGCCTCGGGATGGCGCTGGCGGCTATCCTGCTCATTCCCGGGCTCGCGACCCTCTGGACCGCATGGAGCGCCTATGGTGCGCCGGTCGCGCCCTCGGCCGGGGCGCTGACGCTGGCGGGCGCAGGCGCGCTCGCCGTCAACGCGACCTGCGCCCTGCTGCTCGCGCGGTTCCGGGCGGCGCAGGGCAGCCTCACCAAGGCCGCCTTCCTCTCCGCCCGCAACGACGCGCTCGCCAACGTCGCGATCATCGGCGCAGGCCTTGCGACCGCGGCGACGCTATCGCCGTGGCCGGACCTGATCGTCGGCCTTGGGATCGCCGCGATGAACGCCGACGCCGCGCGCGAGGTGTTCGAGGCCGCGCGCGCCGAGGGGCGCGCCGCGGCCTGAGCGTCAGCCCTCGGTCGAATCGAGGTGCAGGATCGTCGGCCCCTCGGGCGAGTAGTTCGGAATGTCGGCGACGGCCGCCTGGCCTTCGGGCGAGCCCAGCGCGGCGTGGATCGCCTCGAGGCTGTCGAACGTGCCGACGAACATCCAGAAGAACGCGCCATCGGCGCCGTCGAGCGCGGTGGCCGGGCCGAAGCTGAAGCTCTTCAGCCCGGGCATCTTCTGGACGAGCGGCATATGCACGCTGCGGAAATGGCTGTCGAACTGGGCAGGATCGGCCGGCTTCGGGTACATCACGACAAGTTTGCTCATGCGGTTTTCTCCTGACGGCGCGGCGTGCGCCTCGGCAGCGCACATAAGGCGGCGCCGCGCCGTTTACAGCGCGAGACAGGGCCGCTAACAGTCGCCTCCCCAACGCACACACGAGAGCTCAGAGGCCATGCGCGCCGAAATCGAGACCCTCGTTCAGGACATCGAGCAGTCGGTCGGGCTGCTGAGGAGGCATCTTTGACTGGGATGCAGCCAAGGCCCGCCTCGAAGAACTGAACGACATCGCCGAAGACCCGACGCTCTGGGAGGACCCGGAGCGCGCGCAGAAGATCATGCGCGAACGCACCTCGATCGACGACGCCATGAGCGGCGTGCAGCGCATCGAGAGCGAAATGAAGGACAACCTCGAGCTGATCGAGCTCGGCGAGATGGAGGGCGACGAGTCGGTCGTCGCCGACGCCGAGACGGCGTTGCGTGGGCTTAAGGCCGAGGCCGCCCGCCGCCAGCTCGAGTCGCTGATCTCCGGCGAGGCGGACGGCTTCGACACCTTTCTTGAGGTTCACCCCGGCGCGGGCGGCACCGAAAGCCAGGACTGGGCCGAGATGCTGCTGCGGATGTACACCCGCTGGGCGGAGCGTCGCGGCTTCAAGATCGAGGTCGTCGACCACCAGAACGGCGAGCAGGCGGGCATCAAGTCCGCGACGCTGCAGATCAAGGGCCACAACGCCTATGGCTGGCTGAAGACGGAGGCGGGCGTGCACCGGCTGGTGCGCATCTCGCCGTTCGATTCGAACGCGCGACGCCAGACCAGCTTCGCCTCGATCATGGTCTACCCCGTGATCGACGACAGCATCAAAATCGAGATCAACGAGAGCGACGTCCGCACCGACGTGATGCGCTCCGGCGGCGCCGGCGGCCAGCACGTCAACAAGACCGAATCGGCGGTGCGCCTCGTGCACAACCCGACCGGCATCATGGTGGTGAGCCAGGGCGACCGCTCGCAGCACAAGAACCGGGCGACCGCCTGGGACATGCTGCGCGCCAAGCTCTACGAGCGCGAGCTGAAGATCCGCGAGGAGCAGGCGGCGGCGGACCAGGCGGCCAAGACCGACATCGGCTGGGGCCACCAGATCCGCTCCTACGTGCTGCAGCCGTACCAGCTGGTGAAGGACCTGCGGACCGGCCACACCTCGACCTCGCCTCAGGACGTGCTGGACGGCAAGCTCGACGACTTCATGGAGGCGACCCTCGCCCAGCGCGCCTATGGCGGCGCGCCCGAGGGCGTCGAGGACGTCGACTGATCTCCCGTCGTGTCCCGGCTTGAGCCGGGACACGAGGACCGGGCGTCAATCTTCAGCGCAGATCGTCTTCAGTTCGACAGCGTCGCCGCGTAGGCGGAGCCGGCGCGCAGGAAGCGCAGCGGATCGACCGCCTCGCCGTCGATCCGGGTCTCGTAGTGCAGGTGCGGCCCGGTCGAGCGGCCGGTGGAGCCGACGTGGCCAAGAACGGCGCCGGCCTTGACGGTCTGCCCGACCTGGACGGCGGCGGACGACATGTGGCCGAAGCGGGTGGTCAGCCCTCCGCCGTGGTCGATCTCGACCATCAGCCCGTAGCCGCCGCTGTAGCCCGACGTCGTGACCCGTCCCGGCGCCGTCGCGCGGATCGGGCGGCCTTGGGCGCTTTCAAAATCGAGGCCGGCGTGGAACGCGGGTTGGCCCAGGAACGGGTCGGTGCGCGCTCCGAAGCCGCTGCTGATCGATGCGCCCGGCGCGGGCGTCCGAATCGGAGCGTCCTCCAGGCGGTCGCGGAGTTCGGCGGTCGCGGCGCGCTGGGCCGCGACCCGGTCGGCGCGCGCCTCGAAGGTCCGCGCCCGTGCGGGGAGGGGTTCGAACGGGCCGCCGCGGCCGGCCTCCGCGCCTCGGGCGTTCGACTTCGGCAGGGCAAGCCCGTCGTAGATCCGCTGGAGCTTGCGGCGCTTGTCGTCGATCCGGGCCTCGATCGCGTCGAGCGCCGCGCCTTGTCCGGCCTCCAGCTTGTCGAGCCCCACGCTGATCTGGCGGGTGGGATCGACGGGGTCTGCCGATGCGACGAGTCCCTGCCGCGCGTCGTCCCGACGGTCGAGCGGCGTCGGCTTCGCGGCGTAGGATGCCGGCGCGGCGGCCGGCTGGTCGAGCGCCGGACCTGCGAGTTCGGCCAGGACCGTCTGCCGGCGTTCAAGCGATTCCTGCCGCCGGGCGAGTTCGGCCAGGCGCTGCTCCGAGCCGGTCTTTTCGACGAGGCGACGGGTCCGAACGCGCTCGAGCTCGGTCTTGAGCTCGTCGATCTGCGCTTCGTAAGCGCTCGCCGCCACCTTGGCGCCGCCACGGATCTCGGCGACGACGACGTCGTGGAACGCCACGTAGTACGCCGTCCCGAGAGACCAGCCGAACGACAGAGCGATCACGGCCGCGACGGCCGCGGCCCCGTAGCGCGGCAGGCGGATGGCGAACCGGCGGCCGCACTCGACGACGATGAGGTCTCCGCCGAACGGGGCGGCGCGATCGATCGTCATGCGGAGGGCCTTTCATCTGCGGGCCCGCCGACTGTTTCGCGTTAGGGTTAACCGCCGGCTAACGCGCCGCCTTCCGACCTCATAACGCCTGCGCGGCCCGCAGCACCTCGTCGGCGTGGCCGTCGACCTTGACCTTCGGCCACACCCGCGCGACTCGGCCATCGGCGTCGATCAGCACCGTGGTGCGCTCCACGCCGAAGTACTTGCGGCCGTACATGCTCTTCTCCTTCCATACCCCGTAAGCCTCGAGCATCGTCTTCTCTTCGTCGGCCGCGAGCGGGAAGGCGAGGTCGTACTTGGTGCGGAACCTGTCGTGGCTGGCGACGCTGTCCGGCGACACGCCGATGATCTCGGTCCCGGCGTCCGCGAAGGCCTTGCGCAGCCCGTTGAAGGCGATCGCCTCCTTGGTGCAGCCGCTGGTGTCGTCCTTCGGGTAGAAATAGAGCACAACTTTCCGCCCCTTCAGGCCGGCGAGGCTGATCGATTCGCCGCCGGCGCCCGGCAGCTCGAAAGGCGGGGCGGGATCGCCGATCGTGAGAGCTTCAGCCATGGAGGTCTCCTTCGTTGCGGAACGCGCAGACTACGTAAGGCGCCCGTTTCGGATCGTCACCGGTCCCCGACTCTTGAGCGCCCGGTCGGTTGCAGGTACGTCGATAGGGCGTCGCGCAAGCTGCGTCGCATCCTCGGAGACCTCTCACGCTTGATGACCGAGATGGAGAGCCCCTCGCGACGCGCCCGAGCGCTCGCCCTCGTCGCCGCGCGGCGACGTCGGGCCGGGCCGCTGATCTCGCCGCGTCGCGCGGTCCGCCTCGTCGCCTTCGGCCTCCTTGGGGTCGCGGCGGCGCTGTCGGCGATCTGGCTCGCCATCCTCTATCTGCCGCTGCCCGCGTCGCAGGTCATTCCCAGGGTGACGGCGGCGCTCGAATCGCGGCTCGGCCCGGAGTACGCGGTATCGATCGAGGACGCTGAACTGCACCGCGGCGCGGACGGCGTGGAGCTGCGGCTCGTCGACTTGGCGATCGCAAAGGCGGCCGGCGGCCCCACGATCGTGGCCGCGCCGAAGGTCGAGCTCAGGCTCGACGGACTGGCGCTGCTGCGGGGCGACGTGCGGGTGCGCTCGGTCCACGCCACGAACCCGCGCATCGACGCGCAGTTCGAACAGACCATGGGCGCGGCCTCGAAGCAGACGGACCTGCCGGACCGCATCCTCGCCGGCGTCGCCGACCTCGACCGGCTGCTCGGCCCGGGGGGCGCCGTCGGAGCGCTGGAAGAGGTCGAGGTCACCGGCGCCGCGCTCCTGATCGGGCGGGGCGGTCAGCCGGCCATGACACAGGACGACGTCTCGCTTCGGCTCTCCCGCGGGGAGCACGGCGCCATCGCCCTGACGACCTCGTCCGCGCGTCCCGAGGATCGTTGGACCATCGCGGTCACCATCGCCCCCGACGCCGCGACGAGCGAGCGCGTGATCGACCTCGGGCTCGAGAACGTGTCTCTCGCCCCGTACTCCGCGCCTTTCGCCCAGAAGGCCGGCGCCCCGCCGGCGACCGGGCGGCTGTCGGGCCATCTCAGCGCCCGTATCGGGCCGGACGGGCGCCTCGCGGCCGGCGACGGGCGAATCACCGCCCGAAGCCTCTCGATCGCCCTTCCCGGCGTGCCGGACGGCGCCGCGCGCAGCATCGACGTCGACGACCTCAAGCTCAAGTTCGCCTGGGACCCCGCGAAACGCGCGGTGGTCATCGAGCCGTCCCGCATCGTCGGGCGCACGGGCCAGATGTCGTTCACCGGCGCGCTGACGGCGCCTGTCGCCGGTCAGGCCATGTGGCTCGCCCACTTCGACGGGCGCGACGTGTTGCTCGCGGGCGAACAGGTGGGCGACACGCCGCTCCGGCTCGACCAGGTCGTTCTGGACGCGCGCTTCGACGCGGAGGCGGCGACCCTCGAGGTGACGCGCGCCCAGGTGCTGGGCCCCACCGCCAAGGCCGCGGCGACCGCGCTGATCCGCTTCGAAGGCGCCAGTCCTGCGATCCGGCTGGGCCTCGTCAGCGACCCGATGCCGGCCTCCGCCATCCTGCGGCTGTGGCCGCCCTTCCTCGGCCACGACGTGCGGAGCTGGGCCGTGGAGAACATCCGCTCCGGCCAGGTCGACGCGTTCTCGTTGACCCTCGACATTCCCGCCGGCGTTCTCGCCGGCATGGGGCCGAAGGATCCGCTGCCGCCGGGCTCGATGGCGATCGACGCGACGTTCTCGGACGCGGCCCTGCGCGGGGCGCCCACCTTGCCGTGGATCGACGGCGCGACGGGGACGATCGCGGCGACGGCGACCGACGCCCGCGTGTCGATCGGGAAGGCCTTCGTCCCCGGTTCAAGCGGCGGTCTGTCGATCACCGATCTCAGTTTCGTCACGGGCGGCTTCGGCGCGCCTTTCCCGAAGGCCACAGTCGCGTTCAAGGCCCAGGGCGCTCTCGATCCGGCGCTGGCGCTTCTGGCCTCCGGCGCGGTGGGGCCGAATCCGCTTCCGCCGCAGCTCGATCCGGGGAAGGTCTCGGGCAGGATCGCGGCGGACGTCGCGGCGGGCTTCGAGCTCGGCCATCCCGACGACAAGCCGGGACCGCCGGTCGCGGTCAAGGTCGCCGCCGACATCACGGATGTGGCGATCGCCGATCTTTTCGCCGGCCGCGCCTTCGACAAGGGCGCGTTCAAGCTCGCCGTGGACGGCGCGAGCAAGACGCTTGCGGGGAAGGGGCAGATCGCCGGCGCGCCGGCGACGATCAACGTGGTCGAAACGCCGGCGACGGCGAGTTCGCCCGCCAAGCGCCAACTGACGGCGACGCTTACGGCCGACGCCGCCGACCTGACGCGTCTTGGTCTCGACGTTCCCGGCTCGATGAAGGGCGTCCTGCCGCTGCAGATATCGCTCGCCCTCGACGAGCCCCACGCTCCGATGAGCCTGTCGGCGGACCTCACCGGCGTCGGGATCGACGGGCTCGTGCCGGGGTTCCGGAAGCCTGCCGGCCGGCCCGGCAAGCTCGCCCTGATCGTGGAGAAAACGCCGGAGAAGACGGTCGTGAGGGATTTCGCGATCGAGAGCGGCGATCGGTCGGTTCGTGGCGGCATCGAATTCGGCCCCAAGGGAGAGCTGCTCGCGGCCACCTTCCCGATCTACCGCCCTGCGCCCGGCGACGACGCGCGCGTGGAGATCGACAAGCTGCGCTCCGGCTCGACCAAGGTCGTGGTGCAGGGCGCGGCGCTGGACCTGAAGCCGTTGCTCGACTCGTTCCGCGGCAAAGCCGCCGCGGCGCGGGGGACCGACAAGCCCGGCTCCGGCGCCATCCCAAAGACGCTCGACGTCGTCGCCAAGCTCGGCACGGGCCTCGGCTACGGCGGCGAAGCGATCGCGGGGCTCGATCTCAAGCTCGCCATGCGCGACGGCCGGGTGACCGACGCGGACGGCTCGGGGCGCATCGGCGGGAGCGGCATACGGCTCGCCACCGCCGACGACGGCCGGCTGCGCCTCAGCGGCGGCGACGCCGGCGCCTTCTTTCGGTTCGCCGATCTCTACGGCCGGGTGGATGGCGGCCAGTTCGACCTGCAGGCCTCGCTCGCGGGCGGGCCGGGGGTCTTGAACGTGAAGGATTTCCTCGTCCGGAACGAGACCGCGCTCGACCGCGTGCGTCAGACGACGGGAGCGGACGCGAACGCCGCCGCCGACGCCCGGAAGGGCGCAACGCGGTTCGAGCGGCTGCGCGTGGCCTTCGTGCAGGGGCAGGGGCGGATCGAGGTCAAGGACGCCGTCGTCTACGGGCCGCAGCTCGGCGCCACGCTGGAGGGCGTGGTGGACTACGCCGCCGACAGCGTCTCGCTCGTCGGCACCTTCGTCCCGGCCTATTCGCTGAACAACCTCTTCAGCAAGGTTCCGATCATCGGCGCGCTTCTGACCGGCGGCAAGAACGGCGGCCTGCTGGGCGTGACCTTCCAGGTCACCGGCAAGACCGGGGCGCCGACAGTGACCATCAATCCGATGTCCGCGGTGGCGCCGGGCTTCCTGCGCAAGCTGTTCGAGTTCCGGCAGACCGCCCCGGACGCCGGGGCGGCGGGTAATGTCCCGGCGGGGGCGCAGTAGGAGACTCAGAGCGACGGCGGACGAAACCGTCCTCGTCTCCCGCGCAAGGCCGGGACGCTAAGGCGGAGCGCGGTCTACACCGAGATCCGCAACGCCTCCGTGGTTCAGCGCATCAGCGAACCTCTCACCCCCGCGGGCGGAGCAGCACGTGCTTCTTGCGGCCGAGCGAGAGCTTGATCACGCCCTCCGGCGTCAGGTCCGCCGTGGTCAAGGTCGCACGCTCGTCGGTCACCGCGGCGTCGTTGACCCGGAGGCCGCCGCCCTTCACCTGGCGGCGGGCCTCGCCGTTGGAGGCGACGAGCTTGGCGATCTCGGCGAAGGCGGTCAGCACGCCGAGGCCGGCCGTGAGCGCCGCGGCGTCGATCTCGACGGTCGGGAGCGACTGGCTGACGGCGCCTTCCTCGAAGGTGGTGCGGGCGGTCGCCTCAGCCTGCTCCGCCGCCGCGCGGCCGTGGACCAGCGCGGTCGCCTCCGTGGCGAGAACCTTCTTGGCCTCGTTGATCTCCGCGCCGCCGAGCGCGCCAAGACGCTCGATTTCTGACAGCGGAAGGTCCGTAAACAGCTTGAGGAAGCGCACGACGTCGGCGTCCTCGGTGTTCCGCCAGTACTGCCAGAACACGTAAGGCGAGGCCATGTCGGCGTTCAGCCACACCGCGCCGCCGGCGGTCTTGCCCATCTTGGCGCCCGAGGCCGTGGTGATCAGCGGGCAGGTGAGGGCGAACACGCCGGCGCCGTCCACGCGGCGCGACAGCTCGATGCCGTTGACGATGTTGCCCCACTGGTCCGAGCCGCCCATCTGCAGCCGGCAGCCGTAGCGGCGGCTGAGCTCCAGGAAGTCGTAGGCCTGCAGGATCATGTAGTTGAACTCGAGGAAGGAGAACGGCTGCTCCTGCTCGAGGCGGGTCTTCACGCTGTCGAACGACAGCATGCGGTTGATCGAGAAATGCCGGCCGATCTCGCGCAGGAACGGCACGTACTCAAGCTTGTCGAGCCACTCGGCGTTGTCGACCATGACGGCGTCGGTTGGGCCGTCGCCGAAGGTCATGAACTGCTGGAACACGGTCCTGATCGACTGCTTGTTCGCCGCGATCTGGGCGTCGTCGAGCAGCGGGCGCTGGGTGTCGCGGAACGAGGGGTCGCCGATCTTGGTGGTGCCGCCGCCCATCAGCACGATAGGCCGGTGGCCGGTCTGCTGCAGCCGCCGCAGCATCATGATGTTCGCCATGTGCCCGACGTGCAGGCTCGGCGCCGTCAGGTCGTAGCCGATGTAGGCCGTGACGATTCCGTCCTGCGCGAGCTGGTCCAGCGCCGTGGCGTCGGAAAGCTGGTGGATCTGGCCGCGCTCTTCGAGGAGGCGCAGGAAATCGGAGGCGTAGGCGGTCATTGGGCGTAACAGTCTTTCGGCAGATCGAACGTGGCGTCGGGGTTTAGCGCAGGATGTCCGATATCGGAAACGCCTCGTCACGCCCCGGTTTATCCCGGGCATCCAGACTTCCGTTTGCTGGCGCTTGATGATCAAAACTGATCCCCCGGACAAGCTGGCGGATGACGAGGCGCACGCTTTGCGGCGGCGTAACTAACCATTGAGGGGAGGCGACATGCGTGCGATCGGGCTGATGAGCGGCACCTCCTGCGACGGCGTCGACGTGGCGCTGGTGGAGACCAACGGCGAGCGCATCGAGGCTTTCGGGCCGTCCGGGTACCGGCCCTACACGACGGACGAACGCGCCGTGCTGGCCCAAGCCTTGGCGGACGCCGCCGCGATCTCCGACCGTACGGCCCGGCCCGGCGCGGTGGCCGAGGCCGAGGCGATCGTGACGGACGCCCACGCCGAGGCGGTCGAGCGCTTCTTCGCCGCGCATGGGCTCCGCGCCGACGACATCGACGTCATCGGGTTCCACGGGCAGACCGTGCTGCACCGTCCCGCCGACCGTCTCACGGTCCAGATCGGCGACGGCGAGGCGCTCGCACGACGGCTGGGCGTTCAGGTGGTCTACGATTTCCGCGCGGCCGACGTGGCGGCGGGCGGGCAGGGGGCGCCGCTCGCGCCCACCATCCACCCCGTGCTGGTGCGGGCGCTCGACCTGCCGCGCCCGCTCGCCGTGCTCAACCTCGGCGGGGTCGGCAACGTCACCTTCATCGGGGCGGACGGGGCGCTGGTCGCCTTCGACACTGGGCCCGCCAACGCGCTGATGGACGATCGGCTGCTCCGCGAGACCGGCGAGGCCTTCGACCGCGACGGCGCGATCGCGGCCTCCGGCGCCGTGGACCCGGCGGCGCTCGCGCGTCTGATGGACCATCCCTACTTCGACGTCGCGCCGCCCAAGTCGCTCGACCGCAACGCCTTCGACGCCGGCCCCACGGACGCCCTGCCGTTGGCGGACGCCCTGGCGACGCTCGCGGCCTTCACCGTCGAGTCCGTCGTCCGCGCCGCCGCCCATCTGCCGAAGCCGCCGGCGCTGTGGGTCGTCGCCGGCGGGGGCGCGCGCAATCCGACGCTGCTCGCGGGGCTTCGCGATCGTCTCGGGGCGGACGTGAAAACCGCTGACGCGGTCGGGCTTTCGGCCGACGCGCTGGAGGCGCAGGCCTTCGCGGTGCTCGCAGTGCGGAGCCTGAAGGGGCTGCCGCTGACCTATCCCGGCACCACCGGGGCGCCGCGCCCGCTGACCGGCGGCGCGCTCGCCCGGCCATAAGCCGCATAAGATGTTGTTCCGCCTTGATCTGGCGGCATTCGTCGGGGAAGTTCCAACCTCCTTCCTCTGACGCTTCGGCGCTCGGACCACGCCGGGTTCGCCCCAGGCGCGCCCGGCCGCCCGTGGCGTGCATGCGAACCGGCGGGCATGGACAACATCACGGTCGTCAATGCGGTCCTGCTGTTCGGGGCGGCCCTGGTGCTCGTCGGCATTCTGTCGTCGCTCGTCGCGTCCCGGTTCGGCGCGCCGCTGCTGCTCGTCTTCCTCATCATCGGCATGCTCACCGGAGCGGACGGGCCGGGCGGCGTCGCCTTCGACAACTACCGGCTGACCTACCTGATCGGCTCGCTCGCGCTCGCGATCATCCTGTTCGACGGCGGGCTGCGCACGCGCATCTCGCATCTCGCGGGCTCGCTCGCGCCGGCGATAGGGCTCGCCACCGTGGGGGTGGTGATCACCGCGGGGCTGATCGGCGCCTTCGCCTCCTACGTGCTGAACCTCAGGCTCTCGGAAGGCTTCCTGATCGGGGCCACAATCGCCTCGACCGACGCCGCGGCGGTGTTCTTCCTGATCCGCGCCAGCGGCCTGCAGCTCCAGCGGCGGGTCGGCGGCGTGCTGGAGATCGAATCCAGCACCAACGATCCGGTGGCGGTGTTCCTCACCGTCATGATGGTCGGCATCGTCAGCGCCTCCGGCGGTCACGACGGGCTGACGATCCTCGGCGAATTCCTGCAGGAGGCGATCATCGGCGGCGCGGCCGGCGTCGCGGGCGGGTTCGCGCTCGCCTTCGTGCTGAACAAGGTCGACCTGCCGTCCGGTCTGCACCCGCTGTTCGTGGTGGCGAGCGCCGTCGCGCTGTTCGCGCTCGCGGCGGTCATGCACGGCTCCGGCTTCCTGGCGGTCTATCTCGCCGGCATCGTGGTGGGAAACCGTCAGGTGCGCGCGCTGCCGAGCATCATCGCCTTCCACGACACCGTCACCTGGCTCTGCCAGATCGTGATGTTCATCGTGCTCGGCCTGCTCGTCACGCCGTCGAGCCTTCTGCCGTCGCTCGGCGCCTCGCTCGCCATCGCCTTCATGCTGATCTTCGTGGCGCGGCCGGCGGCGGTGGCGCTCTGCCTGCTGCCGTTCGGCTTCTCGCGCAAGGAGATCGGCTTCGTGGGCTGGGTCGGCCTGCGCGGGGCGGTGTCGATCTTCCTCGCCGCGATCCCGACCCTGGCCGGCGCCCCCAACGCGCAGATCTATTTCAACGTCGCCTTCGTGACGGTGATCGTCTCGCTGCTGGTGCAGGGCTGGACGATCACCGAACTCGCGAAACGGCTCGGTCTCGCCGTCCGCCAGACCGGCCGGCAGGTGCAGCGAATCGAGATCGACCTGCCGGGTCAGCTCGCGCAGGAGATGGTCGGCTACCCCGTGACGCCGAAGTGCCCGATTCTGGCCCGCGACGCAGTGCCGAAATGGGCGACGCCGGTTTTTGTGATCCGGGAGGACCGCATTCTCGATCCCCTCCAGGCCGGCGCGCTGAAGCCGGGCGACTACGGTTATTTTCTGGCGCCGCACAATCGTGTGGCGGAGCTCGACGGCCTGTTCGCCTCGACGGAGGCGGGGCGCGCCAAGCCCGCGCTCAGCGAGTTCGCGCTGCGCGGCGACGCGGCGCTCGCGACGCTCTCGGCTATGTACGGCCTCGCGGTTCCCGCCGAGGACGCCGGATCGACGGTCGCCGAAGTCTTCGCCCGGCGCTTTGAGAACGAGCCCGCGGTCGGCGACGCGGTTGAGTTCGGCGGGGCGACGCTCGTGGTGCGCGGCGTCGACGAGGGTAAGGTCGTGCGCGTCGGCCTTCGCATCGAGGACGAGCCCGACGCGACGGTTCCGATCGCCCCGGCGGGGGCGCGCGCGGCGTCGCGCAACGCTGCGGACAAGCTGTGGCGGAAAGTGCGGGGCACGCTGAAACGCGCGGCTTAAAGGATTTCGAAACCATGTCCGCGGCACTCTCGCGGGCATGATCATTCGTCACCGCTGGCGCACGGCCGCCGCCCAACTCGCGCTCTGGCTCGTCGCCACCGGGGCGGTCGTCTATTTCAGCCAGCAGGCCTACGTGGGCGCCCACGGCTTGGTCGCCAGCCGCGAGTTCGAGGCGGAGATCGCCACTCTGTCGGCGCAGCTCGCCTCGCTTAAAGAGACGCGCGAAAGCTACGAGCATCGGATCGATCTGCTGAGCTCCGACCAGCTCGACCCCGACCTCCTGGACGAGGAGGCGCGCGTCGATCTGGGCTGGCTGCACCCCAACGACCGCGTCGTCGAAACGCGCTGACGTCTTCGCAGGCGCAGCGCGGCGCGTTGGGTTGCTCTTCGCTATCGCACAATCAAAATACTCTATGACCCCCCTTGCGACTTTAGTTGCATCCGGGCACATACGTTCCAAGCGATCTGGGCGTCGGCTCGATTTGCCTTAAGGTCGCGTTAGGTTTCCGTCTCAAGGAAGCCCAGCTCAGGGGAACGTCCATGGCCGTATCCGCCGCAAAAGCCGCCCCGTCGACCCGCTCGGATAGCTCCGCGCCGAAGTCCGCCGCGCGCGGCGGCCGCAAGGCGACGGCCCCCAAGACCTCCGCAAAAACGGACGCGACCTCCTCGGACGGCGCGCTCGAGTTCACCAAGGAGCAGGAGCTTCACGCCCACCGCGAGATGCTCCTCATCCGCCGCTTCGAGGAGAAGGCCGGCCAGCTCTACGGCATGGGCCTCATCGGCGGCTTCTGCCACCTCTACATCGGCCAGGAAGCCGTGGTGATCGGCATGCAGATGGCGGTCGAGCCCGGCGACCAGGTCATCACCGGCTACCGCGACCACGGCCACATGCTCGCCTGCGAGATGGACCCGAAGGGCGTCATGGCCGAGCTCACGGGGCGCCGCGGCGGCTACTCCAAGGGCAAGGGCGGCTCGATGCACATGTTCAGCGTCGAGAAGCAGTTCTACGGCGGCCACGGCATCGTCGGCGCGCAGGTGTCTCTCGGGACGGGCCTCGCCTTCGCCAACCGCTACAAGAAGAACGGACGGGTCTCCCTGGTCTACTTCGGCGACGGCGCCTCGAACCAGGGCCAGGTCTACGAGAGCTTCAACATGGCGAAGCTCTGGAAGCTGCCGGTCGTCTACGTCATCGAGAACAACAAGTACGGCATGGGCACCTCGGTCGAGCGCGCCTCGTCGAACACGAACCTGTCCCAGCGCGGCGCGAGCTTCGACATCCCCGGCGAGCAGGTCGACGGCATGGACGTGCGCGCGGTGAAGGCCGCCGGCGCGCGGGCGATCGCTCACGCTCGCGGGGGCAAGGGCCCCTACATCCTCGAGATGGTCACCTACCGCTACCGCGGCCACTCGATGTCTGATCCGGCGAAGTACCGCTCGAAGGACGAAGTCCAGAAGATGCGCGAGACCCACGACCCGATCGAGCAGGTGCGCGCACGCCTGATCAAGGCGGGCCTTGCGACCGAGGACGAACTCAAGGCCGTCGACAAGGAGGTCCGCGAGATCGTTGCTGCGGCCGCCGAGTTCGCGACCAACGATCCCGAGCCCGATCCGTCGGAACTCTGGACCGACATTCTGCGCTGAGCGAGCCGTTCTGGCTGTAGCCGTGCCGCCGGCGGGCCGCCGCCGGCCAAGAAGCCTTCAAGGATAGAGGGACGCCCCCGATGCCGATCGAAGTCCTCATGCCGGCTCTGTCGCCGACCATGGAGGCGGGGAAGCTCGCCAAGTGGTTGAAGAAGGAAGGCGACGCCGTGAAGTCCGGCGACGTCATCGCGGAGATCGAGACCGACAAGGCGACCATGGAGGTCGAGGCGGTCGACGAGGGCGTGCTCGGCAAGATCCTGATCGCCGACGGGTCGGAGGACGTGAAGGTCAACACGCCGATCGCGCTGATCCTCACCGACGGCGAGGACGAGAGCGCGCTCGCGAACGGCGCCTCCACGTCCGCGCCCAAGGACGAGGCCCCGAAGACCGAGGCCAAAAACGAGGCGCTGGCCGAGACCGAGGCGAAGTCCGACGGCAAGCCGGCGTCCGGCGTGGGCAAGGTCGAGTCCGCCGCCGCGAACCCGCCGGCGCCCGAGGTCCTGCCGGAGCCCGACGTTCCGGAGGGCACCGAAATGGTGATGACCACCGTGCGCGACGCCCTCCGCGACGCCATGCTCGAGGAGATGCGCGCCGACGAGCGCGTGTTCCTGATGGGCGAGGAGGTCGCGGAGTATCAGGGCGCCTACAAGGTCAGCCAGGGGCTGCTGGAGGAGTTCGGGGCGGAGCGCGTGATCGACACGCCGATCACCGAGCACGGCTTCGCCGGCGTCGGCGTCGGCGCGGCGCTTGCGGGCCTCAAGCCCATCGTCGAGTTCATGACCTTCAACTTCGCCATGCAGGCGATCGACCAGATCATCAACTCCGCCGCCAAGACCCTTTATATGTCCGGCGGCCAGATGGGCTGCTCGATCGTGTTTCGCGGCGCGAACGGCGCGGCCGCCCGCGTCGGCGCGCAGCACAGCCAGGACTACGCGTCCTGGTACTCGAACGTCCCCGGCCTCACCGTGCTCGCGCCCTACACCGCGGCCGACGCCAAGGGGCTGCTTAAGGCCGCGATCCGCGACAACAACACCGTCATCTTCCTCGAGAACGAAATCCTCTACGGCCAGTCGTTCCCGGTGCCGAAACTCGACGACTACGTCGTGCCGATCGGCAAGGCCAAGATCGCCCGACCGGGCAAGGACGTGACGATCGTCGCCTGGTCGATCGGCATGACCTACGCGCTGAAGGCCGCGGAGGAGCTCGCCAAGGACGGCGTCGACGCGGAGGTGATCGACCTGCGCACCATCCGCCCCATGGACACGGACACCATCATCGAGTCGGTCAAGAAGACCGGCCGCCTGGTCACGGTGGAGGAGGGCTGGGCGCAGTCGGGCGTCGGCGCCGAGATCTCGGCGCGCGTGATGGAGCGCGCCTTCGACTGGCTCGACGCGCCGGTGACGCGCGTGTCGGGCAAGGACGTGCCGATGCCCTACGCTGCGAACCTCGAGAAGCTCGCTCTCCCGAGCGTGGCCGAGGTCGTCGAGGCGGCGAAGGCGGTGTGCTACCGCGACTGAGGAGACGCAGATGCTCGGACGTATCCTGAAGACGGTCGCGAACGAGTTCCTGCGCAACCGCGCCCAACGCACAGGCTCCGGCCCGCGGCGTCTGCCGCCGACCTCTGTCCGCGAGGCCCAGAGCCGGGCGGTCCATCACGTGGTCCGCACGGTGCTGAACAAGTTCATGAAACGCTGACGCCATGAACGCCGATCCCGCCCGCCGCCGCGCGACCTACGCCGACCTGGAAGCGGTCGATCCGCGCCTGGTCGCGGAGATCGTGGACGGGGCGCTGGAGACGCATCCCCGGCCTTCGCCGCGGCATGGGTTGGCGGCGAACGCGATGGGTTATGAGCTTACGGGGCCGTTTCAAAGCGGAAGGGGCGGTCCTGGGGGCTGGATGTTCATCGTCGAGCCTGAACTCCATCTCGGAGCCAACGTGGTCGTTCCAGATCTGGCGGGCTGGCGCCGGGAACGCCTGCCGCGGGAGCCCGAGACGGCCTACATCGAGATCCCGCCGGACTGGGCATGCGAAATCCTGTCCCCCTCGACCGAACGGCTCGATCGCGGACCGAAGCGCCGCATCTACGCGGACGCGGGCGTCGGCCACCTCTGGCTGCTCGATCCCACGGCCCGGCTGCTCGAAGTCTTCGCCAATGTCGCCGGCCAGTGGCTGCTGCTCGCCACTGTCGAGCCCGGCGAGGAGGTTCGCGCCGCGCCCTTCGACGCCGTCGGCTTCCCGCTCGACGCGCTGTTCCCGTTCGACGCGCCTTCGCCCGATACGAAGCCTTCCGAAGAGGCCTGAACCCGATGCCGACCAATATCCTGATGCCCGCGCTGTCGCCGACGATGGAGAAGGGCAACCTCGCCAAGTGGCTCGTGAAGGAGGGCGACGCGGTCAAGTCCGGCGACGTCCTCGCCGAGATCGAGACCGACAAGGCGACCATGGAGGTCGAAGCCGTCGACGAAGGCACGGTCGGCAGGATCGTGGTGCCCGAAGGCACATCCGACGTTCCGGTCAACGAGTTGATCGCGATCCTTCTGGAAGAGGGTGAGGACGCCAGCGCGCTGGACGGGGCCGCCAAGCCGCAGGCGAAGGCCGCGCCGGAGCCGGCCGAAGCCAAGTCCGAGGCTTCCAAATCCCAGGCTTCCAAGTCCGACGCGGCGACGTCCGAGGCCGCGCCGCGCCCGAGCGAGGCCGGCCACGGCGAGGCCCCGAAGTCGGAGACCAAGGCGGACGCGCCGAAGGCCGCCGCCAACGGTCACGACAAGGGCGAACGCGTGTTCGCCTCGCCGCTTGCGCGCCGGCTCGCCAAGGAAGCCGGAGTCGACTTGCAGGCGATCTCCGGCTCCGGCCCGCACGGTCGGGTGGTGAAGGCGGACGTGGAGGAGGCCAAGGCCTCCGGGAGCGCGAAGGCCGCCGGCGGCGCGAAAACGGCCCCGGCTGCGGACCCCAAGACGCCTGACGCGCCGCCCTCCGCCAAGGCGCCGGCGCCGGCCGGCGCCTCCGACGAGGCGATCAAGAAACTGTTCGCGCCGGGCTCCTACGAAGAGATCCCGCACGACGGCATGCGCCGGACCATCGCGCGCCGCATGACGGAGGCCCGCCAGACGGTCCCGACCTTCTATCTGACCGTCGATTGCGAGATCGACGCGCTGATGGCGCTGCGCGAGCAGGTCAACGCCTCGGCGCCGGAGAAGGACGGCAAGCCGGCGTGGAAGGTCTCGGTCAACGACATGGTGATCAAGGCGCTGGGCCAGGCTTTGGCGCAGGTGCCGGACGCCAACGTCAGCTGGACCGAGGGCGCGATGCTCCGCCACAAGCACGCGGACGTCGGCGTCGCCGTGGCGCTGCCGAACAACGGGCTGATCACGCCGATCATCCGCGCCGTCGAGACCAAGACGCTGTCGGTAATCGCGAAGGAGATGAAGGACTTCGCCGCCCGCGCCAAGGACCGCAAGCTGAAGCCCGAGGAGTACCAAGGCGGCACCACGGCGGTCTCGAATCTTGGGATGTTCGGCGTCAAGGACTTCACGGCGGTGATCAACCCGCCGCACTCGACCATTCTTGCGGTCGGCGGCGGCGAGAAGCGCGCTGTGGTGAAGGGCGGCGAGATCAAGATCGCGACCGTCATGAGCCTCACGCTCTCCTGCGACCACCGTTCCGTGGACGGCGCGCTGGGCGCCACGCTGATCTCCGCCATCAAGCGACTGATCGAGAAGCCGATGGGGCTGCTCGTCTAAGGGGCGCTCCGATGTGGACTGCGATCAGCAGCGTCATAGCGCTCGTGCTCGTCGCAGCCCTCAACATCGGGCTGCTGGCGGCGGCGGGCGGTGAGCTTTCGCCGATGGCGCAGGTCATGACCACGGCGCTCTGGGCCCTGCAGGCGCCGGTTGCCGCGATCCTGGTCAGCGCGCGTAAGAAACCCGAAGAGGGCGGCGTCGCGGTCGCTCCGCAGATCGTCACGGGCGAGAGCGTCGCGGCGCTGGTCACGGTGTTCTCAATCGGCTGCTTCGTCGCGATGCAACTCGGCACGTTCGTGTTCGGAGGGATCGTCTTCCTGAACGACTATTTGCTCGCAAGCCTCTGCGCGCTCGGCCACGCCGACCGTTGCGCGCAGATCGCGCCTGACGCCGCCGGCTCGACCTACGCTACGATCCTGATTGGCGGCGGCATGTTCTCGATCCTCGTCGGAATGATCGGGTTCGGCGTCGCCGGCTATCGGATCGGCTGGCGCGCCCGCAGGCTTGGATGGCTCGGGGCCATGCTCGTGCCGCCGATCGTGATCGTCTTGCTGTTCGCCGAAAATCTTGTGCTGCTGACCTTCACGTCCGCGCGTGACGACTCGATGCTCGCGCTGCTGGACCCGGTGACGCTGGCGCTCGCACGCGCGCCGTTGGCGCTCGCCGGCCTCGTGACGGCGGGGATCGGCTACGGCCTGTCGCGTCGCCTCAACGCCCCCGTACGCCGCTACGCGCGTTCGGTCGCGAAGGCGAGCGGGCGCAGGCCCGATCCGGGGGCGCTCAAGAGCGCGTTTCTCGCGGTGCTTGGATTCCGCCCGGCCGAACACGAACTTCTGGTGCGCCGTCGGCAAGCTCCCGAAGCGGCGCCGGCAAGCCTCTACAACAAGAGCTGAAGGGGAACCTCATGGCCGACACTTACGACATCCTCGTCATCGGCGGCGGCCCCGGCGGTTACGTGACGGCGATCCGCGCGGCCCAGCTCGGCTTCAAGACGGCCGTGGTCGAGCGTGAGCATCTCGGCGGCATCTGCCTGAACTGGGGCTGCATCCCCACCAAGGCGCTGCTGCGCTCGGCCGAGGTGTTCCACTACATGGAGCACGCCAAGGACTACGGCCTCTCGGCCGAGAAGGTCGGCTTCGACATGGCGGCCGTCGTGAAGCGCTCGCGCGGTGTGTCGGCCCAGCTCAACGGCGGCGTCGGCTACCTGCTGAAGAAGAACAAGGTCGACGTGATCTGGGGCGAGGCGACGCTGACCAAGCCCGGCGAGGTCAAGGTCGTCGCGCCGAAGAAGTCCGTGCAGGGCCCGCCCACGCCGGCGCCGAAGGGCGCGCTGGGGGAGGGGACGTATACGGCCAAGAACGTCATCGTCGCCACCGGCGCGCGGCCGCGGGTGCTGCCGGGTCTCGAGCCCGACAAGAAGCTCGTCTGGACCTACTTCGAGGCCATGGTTCCCGAAGCCATGCCGAAGTCCCTGCTGGTGGTCGGCTCCGGCGCGATCGGCATCGAGTTCGCGAGCTTCTACCGCACCATGGGCGCCGAGGTGACCGTGGTCGAGGTGCTGCCGCAGATCCTGCCCGTCGAGGACGAGGAGATCGCGGCTCACGCCCGCAAGCGGTTCGAGAAGCAGGGCGTCCGCATCCTCACCGGCGCCAAGGTGACCAAGCTCGACAAGGGCGCGAACGATGTGACCGCGACCGTCGAGCTCGGCGACGGCAAGACCGAGACGATCAAGGTCGACCGCGTCATCTCCGCGGTCGGCGTCGTCGGTAACATCGAAAACCTCGGGCTCGAGGCGCTCGGCGTGAAGACCGACCGCGGCTGCGTGGTGACGGACGGTCTCGGTCGCACCAACGTCAAGGGCGTCTACGCCATCGGCGACGTCGCCGGCCCGCCGATGCTGGCGCACAAGGCGGAGCACGAGGGCGTCATCTGCGTCGAGGGCATCAAGGGCCTGCACCCGCACGCGATGGACAAGGCCAAGATCCCCGGCTGCACCTATTGCCAGCCGCAGATCGCCTCGGTCGGCGTCACGGAGAAGAAGGCCAAGGAGCAGGGCCGCAAGGTCAGGGTCGGGCGCTTCCCCTTCAACGGCAACGGCAAGGCGATCGCGCTCGGCGAGCCGGAAGGGCTGGTCAAGACCATCTTCGACGCCGAGACCGGCGAGCTCATCGGCGCGCACATGGTAGGGGCGGAGGTGACGGAGCTGATCCAGGGCTTCGTCGTCGCCATGAACCTCGAGACCACCGAGGAGGAGCTGATGCATGCGGTGTTCCCGCATCCGACGCTCTCCGAGATGATGCACGAGAGCGTGCTCGACGCGTATGGCCGCGTCATTCACACGTGAGGATGGCGTGAATATTTTCCGAACGCCGGAACAAGGAGCCGCTTCCGCGGTTTATGTCCGGTCGGGACATAAAAGGAGTGCTGTCCATGGAAGGCGTCGGCTGGATTATGACGATCATCATCGGCGCTATCGCCGGATGGATCGCCGAGCAGATCATGAAGTCAGACATGGGTCTGATGATGAACATCATCCTCGGCATCGTCGGGGCGCTGGTGATGAACGGCATCCTCAAGGCGCTGGACGTCATCCCGCCGGGAGGCTGGATCTGGCAGTGCGTGGTGGCGGTCGCGGGCGCGTGCCTGCTGATCTTCCTGTGGCGCATGATTGCGGGCCGTCGCGCGGCCTAGGGCTGCAGCGCACGCTCCTCCGCCATGCGGAGCCGAGCGTGCGGATCGACGGCGAAGGCGTCTTCGCCTAAAGTTTGAGGAGAGCGGGCGCATGTCCGCTCTCCTTTTTGTTTGCTGCGATGACGCTCGCGGCGGAAACGGAAAGACGACAGGCTCCCATGGTCACGGTGCTCGATCGCACGAACGGCCCCGCCCGGCCGCGCCATCCCGAGAAGGCGCGCCGGCCCGAGACCGAGCAGTTAAAGAAGCCGGACTGGATCCGCGTGCGCGCGCCGGGGTCGCCGGTGTGGCGCGAGACGCAGGAGATCGTGCGCTCCAACAAGCTCGTCACCGTGTGCGAGGAGGCCGGCTGCCCGAACATCGGCGAGTGTTGGTCGAAGAAGCACGCGACCTTCATGATCCTGGGCGACACCTGCACCCGCGCCTGCGCCTTCTGCAACGTCCGCACCGGCATGCCCGAAGCGGTCGACCTTGGCGAGCCCGGCCGGGTGGCGGAGGCCGTCGCCAAGCTTGGCCTGCACCACGTGGTCATCACCTCGGTCGACCGCGACGACCTCGCGGACGGCGGCGCCAGTCACTTCGCCGACGTCATCCGCGCCATCCGGCGATCGAGCCCTGGCACCACGATCGAGGTGCTGACGCCCGACTTCCTGCGGAAGCCCGGCGCGCTGGAGATCGTCGTCGAGGCCCGGCCCGACGTGTTCAACCACAACCTCGAATGCGTGCCGTCGCTCTATCTCACCGTCCGACCCGGCGCACGGTACTTCCACTCCATCCGCCTGCTGCAGCGCGTGAAGGAGCTCGACCCGACGATGTTCACCAAGTCGGGCATCATGGTGGGGCTGGGCGAAGAGCGGAACGAGGTGCTACAGCTGATGGACGACCTGCGCACCGCCGAGGTCGATTTTCTGACGATCGGCCAATACCTGCAGCCCACCAAGCGCCACCACGCCATCGCCCGCTTCGTGACGCCGGACGAGTTCAAGTCCTACGAGACGATCGCCTACGCCAAGGGCTTTCTGATGGTGTCGTCGAGCCCGCTCACGCGGTCCTCGCACCACGCGGGAGAGGACTTCGCGAAGATGGTGGCGAACCGTGCGGCGAAGCTCGGCGCGAAGCCCGCAGCGGTTGCGGCGGAGTAAACCGGGTCCGGGGCCGGACGGCGCATGCTCAAGCGCGCCGTCGTTCCGGCTGCGACGCAGCGGAATGCCGGAACCCATAGCCGCGACAGCTTGAAATAGAGACCGCGACGCGTCGGGCTGCGCGTGTTCCCCCCGGGGACAATTCTAAGGCCGCGGGGGTCTGGGTCCCGGCTCAAGGCCGGGACAAAACGTCAGCGTAACGGCGCGGACTGAGGACTTTACGCCGCGTCTTCGCCGGTGTCGGCGGGCGCCTGGGGCGCGGCGACCTCGCCGATCGGGCCGAGGCGCTTGTCGAGGTAGGCGTTCACCTCGACCAGCAGCTCCTCGGTGCGGTTCTCGAAGAAGTGGTTCGCGCCGGGAATGATCGACTGGTCGATCACGATGCCCTTCTGCGTCTTCAGCTTCTCGATCAGCGTCTGGACGTCCTTCATCGGCGCCACGCGGTCCTGGTCGCCGTGCACGAACAGGCCGGAGGACGGGCAGGGCGCGAGAAACGAGAAGTCGAAGCGGTTGGCGGGCGGGGCGACCGAGATGAAGCCCTCGACCTCGGGCCGGCGCATCAGCAGCTGCATGCCGATCCACGCCCCGAACGAGACGCCGGCGATCCAGCACGCGCGCGCGTCGGGGTTCAGCGCCTGCGCCCAGTCAAGCGCGGAGGCGGCGTCCGAGAGCTCGCCCGAGCCGTGGTCGAAGTTGCCCTGGCTGCGGCCGACGCCGCGGAAGTTGAAGCGCAGGACGGAGAAGCCGCGGTTCAGGAAGGCGTAATAGAGGTTGTACACGATCTGATTGTTCATCGTGCCCCCGAACTGCGGGTGGGGGTGCAGGATGAGCGCGATCGGAGCCCGCCGCTTCTTGGCCGGGTGGTAGCGGCCTTCGATGCGGCCGGCCGGTCCGTTGAAGATCACCTCGGGCATGGATGTGTCCTTGAAAAACGGAGCGCGGCCGCTCCCTCATTCGCGAAACGCGGCGCAAGGCTGCGTCAGCGGCCATGGCCGCGCGGCCGCCTTGCATATAGGAAGCGCTGTCTCTAGCACGAATGATCCGGCGGAATGCAAGGCTTGCGCGTCCGTTCAGCCTCTGCGGCCCGGCGATGACGATCGGAGGCCCCGATGCGCGTCTATCTCGACCACAACGCCACCACCACGGTGCGCCCGGCCGTCATTTCAGCGATGACTGAGGCGTTGACCCTGACGGGCAACCCCTCCTCGGTCCATTCTGAGGGTCGCGCCAAGCGTGGCATGATCGAGGCTGCTCGAAGATCGATCGCTGTGCTCGTCGGCGCGGATGCTGATTGCATAACCTTCACGAGTGGCGGCACGGAAGCCTCAAACCTTGCGCTCAGCCCTTCGATCAAGGACGCAAGCGATCCGAGGCCCGTGACGCGATTGATCGTGTCCGCGATCGAGCACCCTGCCGTAATGAGGGGTTGGCGGTTCTCCCGCTCAGAGATTGAGAGCGTTCCCGTTGACAGCCAAGGCGTTGTGAATCTCGGGGCGGTGGAGTGGTTCTTTGCACGGCATCGTGAGGAGCGCCCCGGCGAGCGGATGATGATGGCGCTCATGCTCGCCAACAATGAGACCGGCGTAATCCAGCCTGTCGCCGAGGCCACTGCGATTGCCAAGCGCTACGGCGGTTTGGTCCATGTCGACGCTGTACAGGCCGCGGGAAAAATTCCGGTCGACATCGCCGAACTCGGTTGCGACTTCATCGCCATCTCCGCACACAAGTTCGGCGGACCTGCCGGCGTCGGCGCGCTCATCCGAGCCCATGACGCCCTGCTCGTCGAAGATGTGGTGCTGCGTGGCGGCGGGCAGGAGCGGGGATGGCGCAGCGGCACGGAGAACGCGCCAGGCATCATCGGTATGGGCGTCGCGGCGGAGGCCGCCGGCCGTGACCTAGAGGCCTTCGCCCGTCTGGCCGAGCAGCGCGACCGGCTCGAGGCCGGCGTGAAGGCGCTCGGCCCGGTCACGATCTTTGGCGCGGAAGCGCCGCGGTTGCCAAACACCTCGTGCTTCGCCGACCCACGGGTGTCGTCGTCGAGCGCGATGATCGGGCTCGATCTTGCGGGCGTCTCGGTGTCGTCCGGGTCGGCTTGCTCGTCAGGGAAAGCGAAAGCGTCTCCGGTGCTTGACGCAATGGGAGTCACGCACGATCTGTCGAGCGGAATGCTGCGCGCGAGCTTTGGCTGGTCATCGGGACCGAACGACGCCGAAACGTTCCTCGCGGCTTGGTCCGACATCGTCAAGCGCATCGTATCTCAAGCGAACGCGGCTTGACGTTGCGCCGATCGGCCTTCAGCAAGCGTCGCATTCCTGTTACTTAGACTCGTTCAAGCGCCGCCTGGCCTTCCGCCGGACGGATGGGAGTGAAGAAATATGCCGGCTGTTCAGGAGACCGTCGCCCGCGTCCGCGAGATCGACGTCGACCAGTACAAATACGGCTTCGTCACCGACATCGAATCCGATCGCGCCGAGAAGGGCCTTTCGGAGGACACCGTCCGCTTCATCTCGGCCAAGAAGGGCGAGCCGGAGTGGATGCTGGAGTGGCGGCTCGACGCCTACCGGCGCTGGCGGACGATGGTCGAGCCGAACTGGGCGCGCGTGGACTACCCGCCGATCGCCTATGACGAGCTGTATTATTACTCCGCGCCGAAATCGACGCCGGGGCCGAAGACGCTCGACGAAGTCGATCCCGAGCTGCTGCGCACCTACGAGAAGCTCGGCATTCCGCTGCGCGAGCAGGAGATTCTCGCCGGCGTGGAGCAGCGCCGCGTCGCCGTCGACGCCGTGTTCGACTCCGTCTCGGTTGCGACCACCTTCAAGAAGGAGCTGGCCCAGGCCGGCGTCATCTTCTGCCCGATCTCCGAGGCGATCCGCGAGCACCCGGAGCTGGTGAAGAAGTACCTGGGCTCGGTGGTCCCGACCTCGGACAACTTCTTCGCGACGCTGAACTCCGCCGTGTTCTCGGACGGCTCGTTCGTCTACGTGCCCAAGGGCGTCCGCTGCCCGATGGAGCTCTCGACCTATTTCCGCATCAACGAGCAGAACACCGGCCAGTTCGAGCGCACGCTGATCATCGCCGACGAGGGCTCGTTCGTGAGCTATCTCGAGGGCTGCACCGCACCGATGCGCGACGAGAACCAGCTGCACGCCGCGGTGGTGGAGCTCGTCGCCCACGACGACGCCGAGATCAAATACTCCACCGTCCAGAACTGGTACCCCGGCGACGCCGAGGGCAAGGGCGGCATATACAACTTCGTGACCAAGCGCGGCGACTGCCGCGGCAAGAACTCGAAGATCTCCTGGACGCAGGTGGAGACCGGTTCGGCCATCACCTGGAAGTACCCGAGCTGCATCCTGAGAGGTGATGGATCGCGCGGCGAGTTCTACTCGATCGCGATCTCGAACGGCCGTCAGCAGGTCGACTCGGGCACCAAGATGATCCACCTGGGCAAGAACACCACCTCGAAGATCATCTCGAAGGGCATCTCGGCCGGGCGCTCGCAGAACACCTACCGCGGCCTCGTCTCGGCGCACCGCAAGGCGACCAACGCCCGCAACTTCACGAACTGCGACAGCCTGCTGATCGGCGACGAGTGCGGCGCGCACACCGTGCCCTACCTCGAGGCCAAGACCTCGACCGCGGTGTTCGAGCACGAGGCGACGACGTCCAAGATCTCGGACGACCAGAAGTTCTACTGCCTGCAGCGCGGGCTGTCGGAGGAGGAGGCGGTGGCGCTCATCGTCAACGGCTTCGTCAAGGACGTGCTGCAGCAGCTGCCGATGGAGTTCGCGGTCGAGGCTCAGAAGCTGATCTCGATCTCGCTCGAAGGCAGCGTGGGTTAATCACAGACCGCGTCATCCCGGACGGCCTCAAGGCCGATCCGGGATCGCGCGCAGATTGCGCGTCCTTGAGGGACGATCCCGGCTCTCGCTTTGCTCGGCCGGGATGATGAGTTTGGGAAACGGGAAGACAATGCTCTCGATCAAGAACCTCCACGCCTCCATCGAGGACAAGCCGATTCTGCGCGGGCTCGACCTCGAGGTGAAACCGGGGGAGGTGCACGCGATCATGGGGCCGAACGGCTCGGGCAAGTCGACGCTCAGCTACGTGCTGGCCGGCAAGGACGACTACGAGGTGACCGAGGGCTCGGCGACGCTCGACGGGCAGGACCTGTTCGCGCTGGCCGCGGACGAGCGCGCGGCGGCCGGCCTGTTCCTGGCCTTCCAGTACCCGCTGGAGATCCCCGGCGTCGCCACCATGACGTTCCTCAAGGCGGCCGTTAACGCGCAGCGCCGGGCCCGCGGCGAGGGCGACCTGCCGACCCCGCAGTTCATGAAGCTGGTGCGCGAAAAGGCTGACGGGCTGGGCATTTCCACCGACATGCTCAAGCGAGGCCTCAACGTCGGCTTCTCCGGCGGCGAGAAGAAGCGCAACGAGATCCTGCAGATGGCGCTGCTCGAGCCGAAGCTCTGCGTGCTCGACGAGACCGACTCGGGCCTCGACATCGACGCGCTGAAGGTCGTCTCCGAAGGCGTCAACGCGCTGCGCGCCCAGAACCGCGCCTTCGTGGTCATCACGCACTACCAGCGCCTGCTCGACCACATCACGCCGGACGTCGTCCACGTGATGGCCAAGGGCCGCATCGTCCGCACCGGCGGACCGGAGCTCGCCCACGAGCTCGAAGCCCGCGGCTATGCCGACTACGTCGGCGAAGCTGCGGCGTGAGGAGCGACGAACCGATGAACGCCGAAGTTCGCTCCATCCGCACCGCCGCCGAGACCGCGCTCTCCGAGATCTTCGCCTCGGCCTTCGCGGGGCTTCCCGGCGACTCGGCGGTGGCGGAGCGCCGCCGGACCGCTTTCGACGCCTTCAAGGCGGCGGGCCTGCCGTCGCGCCGCGTCGAGGACTGGAAGTACACCGACCTGCGCGCGCTGATGCGCGACGCCAAGCCGATCGCAGGCGCGCCCGACGGCGTGATGATCGCTGCGGCCCGTGGCGCGCTTGCCCCCTACGCGGCGATCGACGCCACCCGCGTGACCTTCGTCAACGGCCGCTTCGTCGAGGAGCTGTCGGATCTCGCGACGGCTGAGGGCGTGTCGGTGACGCTGCTCAAGGACGCGCTGGTGAACGGCGCCGGCGTCGAGGCGCTGTCGGACGGGGTTTCGCCGGCCGGCAACGTCGCCGTCGCGCTCAACGCGGCCTTCGTCGCGGACGGCGTCGTCGTCTCGGTCGCGCCGGGCGTGACCGCGTCGCGGCCGATCCATGTCGCGAACGTGCAGGCGGGCTCGGAGCACGCGGCCTATGGCCGTGTGGTGGCCAGGGTCGGGGAGGGCGGGAACGTCCTGCTGATCGAGAGCCACATCGGCGACGCCGGCGCGCACCAGACCAACAGCGTGATCATGCTCGACGTGGCGGACGGCGCCCGCGCGGAGCTGGTCAAGATCCAGGACGAGAGCCTCGACACGCTGCACCTCGCGACGCTCGCCGTGCGCCTCGGGGCGAAGGCCGAGTTGAAGACCTTCGCGCTGGCCGCCGGCGCCCGGGCCGCCCGCCAGCAGATCTACGTGTCCTTCACGGGCGACGGCTCGACCGCGGAAATCCGCGGCGCAGGCTTCGCCGGTGCGTCGCGGCACCTCGACACCACGCTCGTGGTCGACCACGACGCCGTCGGCTGCTCCAGCCGCGAGCATTTCAAGACCGCGCTCGACGGTGAGGCCCGCTCGGTGTTCCAGGGCAAGATCGTGGTGAAGCCCGGCGCCCAGAAGACCGACGGTAAGATGATGGCGCAGGCGCTGCTGCTGTCGGAGGGCGCCGAGGCCGACGCCAAGCCGGAGCTCGAGATCTTCGCCGACGACGTGGTCTGCGGCCATGGCGCGACGGTGGGCGCGCTCGACGACGAACTGCTGTTCTACCTCAAGTCCCGCGGCATTCCCCAGAAGGAGGCCGAGGCGCTGATGGTGCAGGCCTTCGTCGGCGAGGTCATCGAGACCATCGAGCACGAAGGCCTCCGCGAGGTCGTCACCGACCGCGCGCTCGCCTGGCTCACCGCCCGGACGTGAGCTTCGACGCGTCCGCAGGGGCGGCGTCGCCCCTGTCGCTCGGCTACGGCTGGCGCGCGCTGCTGCGCCATGTCCCGCAGTCCGTCGTCCTCATGCGTCGCGTCACGCGCGAGATGCAGGCGGTCGGGATCGACGAGCGCTGGCGGTTCATCGCGATCGCGGCCGTCGCCGCGGTGATGGCGGCCGAATCGGCCGTGCTCGAGGCCTATGCGCCGGATACGTTCTTCGACGAGTGGCGCACGGCCTATGGCGCGTCCGCTGTGCTCGCCGGGGTCTTCCTCGGCTATGTCGCGCTCGGGATCGTCACGGTCTACGCGATCGCGCTCATTCTCCAAGTCACGTTCCGCGTGGCGCGTCGCGGCACGGCCTTCGCCGACATGCGGACGGCGATGGCGTCGAGCGGCTACCCGCAGGTCGTGCTCAGCCTGTTCAACCTCGCCGTGATGGGCGCCGCCGCCCTCGCGGGCGAGGAGTGGCGGGGCGCGGCGCTCTCGGTGATCGAGGCGAGCCTGCTCGTGGCGGCGGCCCTGGCGATCGGATACGGCGTCGTGGCCGTCTCGGCCGCGACCGGCGTGCCCACCCTGCAGGTGCTGGGGCTCCATGTCGTTGCCGGTCTCGGGACCGTCGCAGCGGTCGTCGCCGGAGCATGGGCGCTGGGGCTTGTGATCTGACGCAAAACAGTTAGATCACTAGCATGTCCCTTGCCCATACCGCTGACGCGCCTTCCTACGACGTCGATCGCCTGCGCGCGGACTTTCCGGCGCTCGCGCTGACCGTTCACGGCAAGCCGCTCGCCTATCTCGACAACGGCGCTTCGGCGCAGAAGCCCGTCCAGGTGCTCGACCGCATGCGGCGCGCCTATGAGACGGAGTACTCCAACGTTCATCGCGGCCTGCATTACCTGGCCAACGCCGCGACGGAAGCCTTCGAGGGCGGCCGCGAAAGCGTGCGCGCCTTCCTGAACGCGCCGTCGATCGACGACATCGTCTTCACGCGGTCCGCGACCGAGGCGATCAATCTCGTGGCCAACGGGGTCGGCCTCGCAGGCGTCAAGGAGGGCGACGAGATCGTCCTCACCATCATGGAGCACCACTCCAACATCGTGCCCTGGCACTTCCTGCGCGAGCGCCATGGCGCGGTGCTGAAGTGGGTGCAGGTGCGCGAGGACGGCGCGTTCGACATCGAAGCCTTCGAGGCCGCGCTGACGGAGCGCACCAAGTTCGTCGCGGTCACGCACATGTCGAACGTGCTCGGCACCGTGGTGCCGGTGAAGGAGGTTTGCCGCCTGGCGCACGAGCGCGGCGTGCCTGTCCTCGTCGACGGAAGCCAAGGCGCGGTCCACCTCGCGCCGGACGTTCAGGACATCGACTGCGACTACTACGTGCTCACCGGCCACAAGGTCTACGGACCGACGGGCATCGGCGCGCTCTACGGCAAGACCGAGCGGCTGAGGGCGCTCGCCCCGTTCAACGGCGGCGGCGAGATGATCCGCGACGTGACGGAAGGCAACGTGACCTACGGCGACCCGCCGCACCGGTTCGAAGCCGGCACGCCGCCGATCGTCCAGGCGATCGGCCTCGGCGCCGCGCTCGACTACATGCGCGCCGTGGGCCTTGACGCGATCGCGGCCCATGAAGCTGCGCTCGGCGCCTACGCCCAGGAACGGCTGAGCCGGATCAACGCGGTCAAGATCTTCGGCCACGCGCCGGGGAAGGGGGCCATCGTCGCCTTCAACCTCGAAGGCGCCCACGCCCACGACGTGGCGACGGTGCTGGACCGATCGGGCGTCGCGGTGCGCGCCGGCACCCACTGTGCGCAGCCGCTGTTGCAGCGGCTCGGCGTCACCTCGACCTGCCGGGCCTCGTTCGCCCTTTACAACACGACCGACGAGATCGATCGTCTCGCGGAAGCGCTCACGAAGGCGCGCGATCTGTTCGCGTGAGAAAGGCTCTGACATGAGCGATGCTGACGCCACCACGGCGCTTGCGCCGTCCGCCGCATCCGCGATCCCGCCGGAGGAGCTCGACCGTCTGACGGACGAGATCATCGGCGCGCTCAAGACCGTGTACGATCCCGAGATCCCGGTCGACGTCTACGAACTCGGGCTCGTCTACCGCATCGACGTGTCCGACGACCGCGACATCGCGATCGATATGACGCTGACCGCGCCGGGGTGCCCCGTGGCGGGCGAGATGCCGGGCTGGGTGGAAAACGCCGTCAGTTCGGTGCCCGGCGTCGGCAAGGTCACGGTGACCATGGTGTTCGATCCGCCGTGGGACCAGAGTCGCATGTCCGACGAGGCCCGCGTCGCGCTCGACATGTGGTGACGCGGAGATGGCGGACGATCGGACCGGCTCGCCTCGCATCGCCCGCGTTCTCGAAACCGCGCTCTACGTCGACGATCTCGTTCGCGCCTCGCACTTCTACGATCATCTCTTCGGCTTCCCCAAGCTCTTCGCCGACGCGCGGCTGATCGCCTACGACGTCGGCGGGGAGAGCGTGCTGCTCCTGTTCGCCCGCGGCGCGAGCGTGACCACCCAGACCCTGCCGGGCGGAGAGATCCCCGCCCACGATGGCTCCGGGGCGCTCCACGTGGCGCTCGCGATCGGGCGCGACGAGCTGGACGCGTGGGAAAAACGGCTCGACGCCGGCGGCGTCGCGATCGAGGGACGGGTCGCCTGGCCGCGCGGCGGCGTCAGCCTCTACTTCCGCGATCCCGACCGAAACCTGCTGGAGCTCGCGACGCCGGGGCTTTGGAGGACGTACTGACGTGATCAAGCGGAGCCGATCGCGCTCCGAAGTGTTCGCCGGTCTTCATTTTCCGCGCGCGAAGGCTTATCTTGCAGGTCACGTGCGAAAGCCCGCAGTTACCGGAGCTTCAAGATTATGGTCGCTTCCCGCCCCAGGCCCAAGGTGATGACGTTGACCGACCGCGCCGCCCAGCGCGTGCGAACGATCATCGAGCGATCGGAGACGCCGCTCGCGGGCCTGCGCATCGGCGTCAAGACCGGCGGCTGCGCCGGGATGGAATACACGATGGCCTACGCGGCGGAGGCCGGCGCGCTCGACGAGATCGTCGAGGACAAGGGCGTCAAGGTGATGATCGACCCGAAGGCGATCCTCTACCTCCTCGGCACCGAGATGGATTTCGTGACCGAGAAGCTGACCCAGCGCTTCGTGTTCAACAACCCCAACCAGACCTCCGCCTGCGGCTGCGGGGAGTCGGTCGCCATCACGCCCGCCGTGCCCGAGAGCTACGCCTCCGCAAGCTGATGGCGCTCGACGCGGCCGACGCGGCGGAGATGTTTCGCGAACTGGGGCCGGTGCAGGTGCGCCGGATGTTCGGCGGCGCAGGCGTCTACCACGCCGGCGTCATGTTCGCGCTCGAAGCGGGCGGGACGCTCTATCTCAAAGCCGATCCCGGCGGCGCCGAGGCCTTTCGCGCCGAAGGCTGCGAGCCATTTTCCTACGAGACCACGACAGGCCGGCGGACCATCACGTCGTTCTGGCGCGCGCCGGAGCGGCTGATGGACGAGCCGGACGAACTCGCCGTCTGGGCCCGCCATTCGGTCGCGATCGCGCTGGCGAAGAAGAGCGCCGCGAAGCCGCGCGGACGAGGTCGCGGGCGCAAGGGCGCCGCGTCATGACCCTCTTCGAACGCTTGAAGGCCGACGCCGCCGCGGAGTGGCGTTCCTATGTGGACCACGCCTTCGTCCGCGCGCTGGGCGACGGTTCGTTGCCGGAGGCGGCGTTCCGCAGCTACCTCGTCCAGGACTACCTGTTCCTGATCCAGTTCGCCCGGGCCTACGGCCTCGCCGTCTACAAGGGTGGCCGGCTGTCCGACATGCGCGCCGCCGCGGCCACGCTCCACGCCATCCTCGACGTCGAGATGGACCTGCACGTTCGCGTCTGCGCGCGCTGGGGCCTGACCGCCGACGACCTCGAGGCCGCGGAGGAGGGCGGGGCCTGCGTGGCCTACACGCGCTTCGTGCTGGACGCCGGTCTTCAGGGCGACCTGCTCGATCTGCTGACGGCCCTCAGCCCCTGCGTGGTGGGCTATGCGGAGATCGGCGCGGCGCTGACCCGAGCCGGCGTCGCGGACGACAACCCCTACCGCGCGTGGATCGAGGAGTACGCCGGCCCCGCGTATCAGGAGATCGCCGAGAGCGCGCGCGCGACGCTCGATCGCCTCGGCGAGGAGCGGCTGACGCCGACCCGTTACGTGGAACTCGCGAAACTCTTCGGCGCCGCGTCGCGCCTCGAGGCGGCGTTCTGGCAGGCGGCGTTGAACGCGGCGGCGGACTGAGCGCTGGCGCAGAGCTGCGTTGCAGGCCGAGGCCCCGCCGCGCCTTCCCGCAAGGCGCGGCGCGACCTATCTCGCACTGCAACGTCCGCGGCCGATCCGCCGCAGCTGCTCAACGCACCGGAGCCTTTCATGACCGATACGCTCGACCTGCTCTTCAAACCGCTGAAGGCTGGCGCTCTCGACCTGCGCAACCGCATCGTGATGGCGCCGCTG
This sequence comes from Methylopila capsulata, assembly GCF_016907975.1. Taxonomy (GTDB): domain Bacteria; phylum Pseudomonadota; class Alphaproteobacteria; order Rhizobiales; family Methylopilaceae; genus Methylopila; species Methylopila capsulata. The sequence continues at coordinate 216,768 of NZ_JAFBCY010000001.1, read as the reverse complement.
ACGCGTTCGCGCGCCGACCACAAGACGCTCGCGCCCCGGCAGATGAACGCCGACTACTACGGCCAGCGCGCGAGCGCCGGCCTGATCATCGCAGAGGCGACCCAGATCATGCCGGAGGGCCAGGGCTACGCCTGGACGCCCGGCATCTATTCTGACGAGCAGATCGCAGGCTGGAAGCTCGTGACGGACGCCGTCCACGCCAAGGGCGGCACGATCGTGCTGCAGCTCTGGCACGTCGGCCGCATCTCCCACCGCGACCTGCAGCCGGGCGGGAAGCTTCCCGTCGCCCCGTCCGCGGTGAAGCCCGAGGGCAAGGCCTTCACCGAGACCGGCTTCAAGGACCTCGAGACGCCGCGGGCGCTGGAGCTGGACGAAATCCCCGGCATCGTGGCGCAGTACGGCCAGGCCGCGAAGAACGCCGTGGCCGCCGGCTTCGACGGCGTCGAGGTGCACGGCGCGAACGGGTACCTGCTGGACCAGTTCCTCCGCGACAAGACCAACCTGCGCACCGACGCCTACGGCGGATCGATCCAGAACCGCGCCCGCTTCCTGCTGGAGGCGACCCAGGCCGCGATCGACGCGATCGGCAAGGAACGCGTCGGCATCCGGCTGTCGCCGGTCAGCCCCGCCAACGACTGCGCGGATTCGAACCCCGAGCCGCTGTTCACCTACGTGACGGAGAAGCTGTCGGAGATGGGGCTGGCCTTCCTCCACGTGATCGAGGGCGAGACCCGCGGCTCGCGCGCGCCGGCCGGCGCGTTCGACCTCAGCGTGCTGCGCCGGGCGTTCAAGGGGGTCTACATCGGCAACAACGGCTACGATCCGGCGCTCGCGGCGACGCGCGTGGCGGCAGGCGAGGTCGACGCCGTGGCCTTCGGGCGCCCGTTCATCGCGAACCCGGACCTCGTCGAGCGGATCCGCGACGGGGCGGCGCTGGCGAAGCCGGACGAGGCCACGTTCTACGGCGGCGACGCCAAGGGCTACGTGGACTATCCGACCTACCGCGAGGCGGAAGCGAAGGTCGCCTGAGGCGCGGCGGCGTCCTCGCCGGCGCCGTCGATCTCGGAAAACAGCGGATCGGTCTCGGCGATCACGAGATTCCGTCCGCTCCGTTTCGCGACGTACATGCAGCGGTCGGCGCGGTCGATCACGGTCTGACCCGTGTCGCCGCGCCGCCACTCCGCGACGCCGACGGAGACCGTGACCCGGCCGAGGTGTTCGCCCGTGGAGCGCTTGACGAGGTCCTTGGTCATGACGGCGCGGCGGATGCGCTCGGCCACGGCGATCGCGCCCTGCAGGCCGGTGTCCGGCAGCACGATCGCGAACTCCTCGCCGCCGAAGCGCGCGGCGAGGTCCTGGCCCTTCACGTTCTGCTTCAGCGCAAGCGCGACGAGACGAAGAACCTGGTCGCCCGTCAGATGGCCGTAGCTGTCGTTGAAGGTCTTGAACCGGTCGATGTCGATCAGCAGCACGGAGAACCGGGCCTGTCGATCCGCCTGCGATTCGGCGTCCAGAAGCGCGCGGTCGAGCGCGCCCTGCAGGAATTTGCGGTTCGCGAGGCCCGTCAGTGGATCAGTCAGGGACTCGGCCCGGATGACCTCGAGGGTGTCGTGAAGCTTCCGCATCTCGTTCTGTGAGCCGGACAGCCGCTCTTCGAGCGCCTTCGTCCGGTTGATCATGGCGTGGGTCGCGGACAGCAGCAGCTCGCCCAGGCGGCCCAGCACGACGCCGCCGGCGCCGTCGACGCTTTGCGCCTCGCGCATGACGCTTTCGAGCGCCTTCGCGTAGTCGCTGTTCGCGCCGCGAGCGCTCTTCAGGGCGTCGTTGACCTCCCCGATCTCTTCGATGATGCGGGTGCCGACGTGGTCGACGCGTTCCGACAGGCGCAGCGGCGAGAGGTAGGTCTCGTAAAGCAGGTCGAGATCGGACTCGGAAATGCCGGGTCCGTGCTCCAGCGCTTCGTTGATCGCCCGGTTCAGCGCCGAGTTGTACCCGGTCGCGTAGGTGTACCAGAGCTCGTAATTGCGTGGATAGGCGGCGTGCCGGTGAACGCGCAGTCGCTGGATCGCAGCGTCGCTGAAGGCCAGCGTCCGGTCGAAGTCACTTGAGCCCCGCGTCATCAGAGGGCGCTCCCTAGCCCGCCGTTCCCCCGTCTCCCTGATGCGAGACTGTCGGCTACGGCTCGGGCCGACGAAGCTTAGATGACGGCCGAGGACGTAAAACTCGCGTTAAAGCTGCCGCGCCGATTGGCGCTTATTGCACCCGCGACGATCTTACGCGCGTTTAAGCCGCACAGGCCGGAGCAGAAACGCGGGGACATGATCGCCAAGGCCGACGACTGGCGCGTCGTCGTGCGTCGGGGCCGGCGGACGGCGCTCGCCATGGTTGCGGGGGCCGCGCGACGAGCCCGCGCTTTCGGCACGCGGCGCGCGCGGGGTGGGAGGCGCCTCGCGGACGGGAGCAGGGGCCGCTGCTGCGGCGGGAGCCTTCGGCGTCCGGGCCGGCGCGGACGCCTTCGGGGCCGGCGACGCGGCCTTGGCGGCCGGAGCTTGGGCCTCGGTCTTCGCCGCGCCCGCAGAGCGGCCGCCGCGCGTGCGGCGCCTCGGACCAGCGCTCACGAGCGTCTCGGCGTCGGGCTCGCCGCCCTGCCACTCGAGTTTGGTCTTGATCAGCTTCTCGATCGTGTCGAGATACTTGCCGTCCGAGGGCGACACTAGCGTCAGCGCCACGCCGCTGCGGCCCGCGCGCCCGGTGCGGCCGATGCGGTGGACGTAATCCTCGGCGTGGATCGGCACGTCGTAGTTCACGACATGGCTGACGTCCGGGATGTCGAGGCCGCGGGCTGCGACGTCGCTCGCCACCAGCAGATCGACCTCGCCGGTCTTGAAGCTCTCGAGCGCCGCCATGCGGGCGCGCTGGTCGAGGTCGCCGTGCAGCGCGGCGACCTTGAAGCCGTGCTGCTGCAGCGATTTGTAGACCACCGCCACGTCGCGCTTGCGGTTGCAGAAGATGATCGCGTTCTTGAAACCTTCGACCTGCGCCACTTCGCGGCGCAGGACCTCGCGCTTGTCGGCGGCGTCGTCGCTGGTGGCAATCAGGCGCTGCGTCACGGTCGTCGCGGTGGAGGAGGCGCGCGCCACCTCGATGCGGACGGGATCGCGCAGGAACTGCTCGGTTAAGCGGGTGATCTCCGGCGGCATGGTGGCCGAGAAGAACAGCGTCTGGCGCGCCGCCGGGATCAGCTTGCAGATGCGTTCGATGTCCGGGATGAAGCCCATGTCGAGCATGCGGTCGGCTTCGTCGATCACGAGGATCTCGATGCCGGTCAGCAGCAGGCGCCCGCGCTCGTGATGGTCGAGCAGGCGGCCGGGCGTCGCGATCAGGACGTCGACGCCGCGGGTGAGCTTGGCGTCCTGGTCACCGAAGGAGACGCCGCCGATCAGCAGCGCCATGGACAGCTTATGGTTCTGCCCGTACTTGGCGAAGCTCTCCTCGACCTGGGCCGCGAGTTCGCGCGTGGGCTCGAGGATCAGCGTCCGCGGCATGCGCGCGCGCGCGCGGCCTTGCTCGAGCCGCGTCAGCATCGGAAGGGTGAAGGAGGCCGTCTTGCCGGTGCCGGTCTGAGCGATGCCGAGCACGTCCTTGCGCGCCAGCACTTCGGGAATGGCGGCCGCCTGGATCGGCGTCGGGGTCGTGTACCCGGACGCTTCGACGGCGGACAGCACTTTCGGGCTCAGGCCGAGATCGGAGAAGGTCATGTCATCCTTAAGCGGTTCGATCGAGAAGCCGGCGCAGCGCGTCCGCCGAAGGATCCAGCTCCTTGGCCCATGCGGGACGACATCGTCCCACGGCCAGCGATCTGCCGCGGAGATGAGGCATTTGCCGCGAATTGTCAATTGGCGCGCGCGCGGAACCTATGACACGGAGCGCGGACACACGGCGGGAGCGACGAACTGATGGAAGCAACATTGCCGATCGTCTTCGCGCCTGGTCTCGGTTGCACGGAACGACTGTTCGCGCCGCAGATCGCCGACCTCGGCGCGTGGCCGTTCATGACCATCGACCATCGCCGGCACGCGACCCTTCCCGAGATCGCCGCCGCGGCGCTGGCGGAGGCGCCGGAGCGTTTCGCTTTGGTCGGCCTGTCCATGGGCGGGTACGTCGCCTTCGAGATGCTGAAGGCGGCCCCGGAGCGGATCGTCCGCCTCGCCCTGCTGGACACGACCGCCTACCCCGACACCGAGGAGGCGAGGGGGCGACGCCGGGTGCTGATCGCGGCGGCCGAGCGGGACAAGCTCCAGTCGATCCACGCGGCGACCTATCCGCGCTACGTGCACCCCGCCCGCGTCAAGGAGCCTGACCTCGAGCGCGTCGTCCGGGCCATGCTGGTCGAGACCGGCGCGCCGGCCTTCGCCCGGCAGATGACCGCCATCCTGAATCGTGCGGATTTTTCGGAGGTTCCGCCGACCGTCGCCTGTCCGACGCTGGTGCTCGTCGGCGATGAGGACGCGCCGACGCCGCCGGAGCACGCGCGGCGCATGACGGCGGCCATTCCCGGCGCCGAACTCGTGATCGTCCCGGACTGCGGCCACCTGTCGACGCTGGAGCGCCCAGAGGCCGTCAACGCCGCGCTCGCGCGGTTGCTGGCGGGGTAGGGCGCGCCGCAGGGGCGGAGATCGACAGCGGCGGGCCGATCGACCCACCCGCGCCTAGGCGTCCATCGCTCTCTTGGAGAAACGCTCGGCGCTTTTCGCCAAGGCCGAGAAGGTGCCGGGGATCAGGTTGATCGTATCCCGGAGAGCGGTGTTGATGGCGGTCACGAGTTCGAGGTCGTGCTCCTCGGACAGGCTGTGAGCGTTCGCCCGACAGACGTTCGAAATCGTGTGGCGGATGTCCTGAAGCTCAGCCAGCAGGGCGTCGCGGGCGTCGATCGCTTTCGGGTCCGTGCCCGAAACGTCGTTCCATCGCTTGTAAGTCGCTTCGTAGTCCCGGAGCACCTCGTGAACGGCGCGCCTCCAGAACGATCCGCGCGGCTCCGCAGAGGCCGCGCTCACCAGCGCGCTCAAGAGGGTGCGAACCTTCGCGCACAGCTCCTCGTCGATCCCGGACCTCTCGAGCCGCTTCAGGTCGAGCTGAAGATTGACCAGGATGTCGGAGCGAAAAAAGTTGATGGCGTAGCCCGTCGTGCCGCGCTGCAGGCCGTTTTTCGGTTTGGTCGCCATCACCTTCGTCTCCCGACCCATAAATGTCGGCAGACTGTAGTGACGTCGTTATATGCACACCAATGGTGTGCATTACGACTAAAAGTCATCATGGGTTGTGTCGGTTGGGAGTGCGGGGCGCGCCCTGCGGGTTTCAGTTCGTCGCCGGGCCGAACCGCGTGTCGCCGGGCTCGCCGATGATCAGCACCCAGGTGTCGCGGATGCCGTCCTTGTCCGGGGCGGTGTCCATGAAGACCGACACGCCGGTGTCGCTGGCCTCGGCGCGCACGTCGCCGAAGGTCAGCTTGGCGGCTTCCGCGTCCTCGAGCTCCTTCGTCTCGACGATCGCGCCGTCAGGCTCCTTCAGCCACTGCACGTAGAACCGCTGGCGATCGCCGTCGATCACGCCGATCACGCGCGAGAAGCCCTTGCCCGCCGCGCCCTCCCACGGCGCCGCGATGCGGGCGGCGAAGACGTTCGGCGCGACGCCGAGCGGATCTTTCGCCGCCTCGGGCGCGTCGGGCTGGACCGGCGGCGCGGGTTCCTCCGGTCGCATGGGGCCGGGATCGATCTTCTCGGGCGGCGCAGTCGGAACGGGCGAGGGGGCGGGCTGCGCGGCGGCGCTGAACGCGGAGAGCGCCGCGATCAGCGCCAGCGGCAGGAGAGGGGGTCTCGGCATCGGGGCCTCCAACGCGCCGGAGGGCGCTTCGCGGATGGTCACCGAGGTTAACGGCCGAAACGCGGCGTTCGATCCCTTATCGATTTCCCTCGTTCTGGGAACGTCCTGCAGAGGAGCGGAAGCGCTTGCTGCGTCCTCTCAGATGTCCACCAGATCGCCGGCGAAGGCGGCGTTGTCCTGGATGAAGCGGAAGCGCGCTTCGGGCTTGGCGCCCATCAGCCGTTCCACCGCGTCCCTCGTGCCCTCGCGGCCCTCCTCGGCGATCTCCACCCGCAGCAGGGTGCGCTTGGCCGGCGACATCGTGGTGTCCTTGAGCTGCTGCGGCATCATCTCGCCCAGGCCCTTGAAGCGGCCGATCTCGACCTTCTTGCCCTTGAAGGTCTTCGCCAGCAGCTCGTCCTTGTGGGCGTCGTCGCGGGCGTAGAGCGTCGTGCCGCCATGGCTGAGGCGGTAGAGCGGGGGCACCGCGAGGAAGAGGTGCCCGTGGCGGATCAGCTCCGGCAGCTCGCGGAAGAAGAAGGTCATCAGCAGCGAGGCGATGTGCGCGCCGTCCACGTCGGCGTCGGTCATCACGATCACGCGGTCGTAGCGCAGGTCCGTGTCGGCGTAGCGGGCCCGCGTGCCGCAGCCGAGCGCGAGCAGGAGATCGGCGAGTTGCTGGTTCTGGGCGAGCTTGTCCGCGCCGGCGCTGGCGACGTTCAGGATCTTGCCGCGCAGGGGAAGCACCGCCTGGGTGGCGCGGTCGCGCGCCTGCTTGGCGGAGCCGCCGGCCGAGTCGCCCTCGACGATGAAGAGTTCGGAGCCTTTCGAGCCCGCCTGGCTGCAGTCCGCGAGCTTGCCCGGCAGACGGAGCTTGCGGGTCGCGGTCTTGCGGGCGACGTCCTTCTCCTGCCGGCGGCGGAGCCGGTCCTCGCCGCGCAGGATGACGCTTTCCAGCAGCTTGTTGGCCTGCTGGGGCGAGGCGGAGAGCCAGTGGTCGAAGGCGTCCTTCACCGCGGCTTCGACGATGCGCGTCGCCTCCGCCGTCGCCAGCCGCTCCTTCGTCTGGCCCTGGAACTCCGGCTCGCGGATGAAGGCGGACAGCATGGCGACCGTGCCCGCCATCACGTCGTCGCCGGTCAGGATCGACGCGCGCTTGACGTTGGTGAGGTCGGCGTAGCCCTTGAGGCTCCGCAGCAGCGCCATCCGGAGGCCCTGCTCGTGGGTGCCGCCTTCGGGCGTCGGGATGGTGTTGCAGTAGGAGCGGACGAAGCCGTCCTCGCCGTCGTCGGTCCAGGCGATCGCCCATTCGACGCCGCCGTGGCCGCCGGCCTTCCTGTGCGAGCCGGCGAAGATCTCGACCACCTGGTCGCGGCCCGCGAGGCTCGAGGCGAGATAGTCCTTCAGCCCGCCGGGGAAGTGCAGGGTGGTCTTCTCCGGCACGTTCTCGACGCCGGCGAGCATCTCGGCGGGGCACGTCCAGCGTATCTCGACGCCGGAGAACAGATAGGCCTTGGAGCGCGCCATCTGGAACAGCCGCGCGGGCTTCAGCCGCGCCTCCGCCCCGAAGATCTGGGCGTCCGGCAGGAAACGGATGCGGGTGCCGCGGCGGTTGTGGACCGGACCGACCTCCTCCAGGTCGCCTAGCCTATGGCCGCGGGAGAACGCCTGCCGGTAGAGCTTCTGGTTGCGGGCGACCTCGATCTCGACCCGCTCCGACAGCGCGTTGACGACCGACACGCCGACGCCGTGGAGGCCGCCGGAGGTCTCGTAGACCTTGCCGTCGAACTTTCCGCCGGAGTGCAGCGTGGTCATGATGACCTCGAGCGCGGACTTGCCCGGAAATTTCGGGTGCGGGTCGACCGGGATGCCGCGGCCGTTGTCCGTGACGGTGACAGAGCCGTCCGCGCCGACGTCGACCGCGATGAAGGTCGCGTGGCCCGCGACCGCCTCGTCCATGGCGTTGTCGATGACTTCCGCGAAGAGGTGGTGCAGCGCCTTCTCGTCGGTGCCGCCGATGTACATGCCCGGCCGCCGGCGCACCGGCTCCAGCCCTTCCAGCACCTCGATGTCGGCGGCGGTGTAGCCGGCCTCGGCGGAGAGCTCCGGACGGGGCAGGGCGCGCGAAGCGGGCTTCGGCGCCGCCGCGGGCTTGCGCTGCTCGCCGCCGAGGCCGGCAAGAAGATCGGATTTGGTTTCGGCCATACGCCTGTCCATAACGATTCGCGCCGCTGCGCGCCAAGACCATCTTGTCACGTGGGCGCTCGACGAGTCGCCCCCGGCAGGGCCGGGCGCCGCCCGCCGCGCCCAGAATTCGCTTCATTCCCGGCGCTCGATCGGGCCATGTTGGTGCGATGCAACAGGAGCGGCGTCGGATGCGGGAACCTGTCAGCGCCCAGGCGCGCCTGCTCTGCCTGGCGCTGCGCTACGGCGTGAAGCCCCGGCTGACCGCGAATCCCGATCTGCTTCGGCTCCGCCGGCAGATCGACGCCATCGCTCGTCTCGCGCCGGACCTGCCGAAGAACGTGGAGCGCAGCGCGTTGCGCATCGGCGGCCTCGCGGCCGAGCGCCATGCGCCGATCGGCTACGGCGGGGGCAGGGCCATCCTCTACCTGCATGGCGGCGCATTCGTCGCGGGCTCGCCCCGGACCCACCGCGGCGTCGCCGGGAGGCTGGCGCGCGGTGCGCAGGCCGAGACCATCGTGCCCGACTACCGCCTCGCACCCGAGCACCCGCACCCGGCGTCGCTCGAGGACTCGCTCGCGGTCTACCGCGCGCTGCTCGACCGTGGGCAGTCGCCCGCCGCGATCGCGCTCGCCGGCGACAGCGCGGGCGGCAACCTCGTGTTCGCGCTGCTGCTCCGGCTCAAGGCCGAGGGGCTCCCGCTTCCCGCGGCGGCGGTCGCGCTCTCGCCCTTCGTCGACATGAGCGGCGAAGGCGAAAGCATGCGGAAAAACGCGCTGTTGGACCCGTTTCTTGAGGTCGCGTGTCTGCCCACGGTGGTCGACGCCTATGCGCCCGGCCGCGATGTCCGCGATCCCTCGCTGTCGCCGCTCTACGGCGATCTCCGGGGGCTCCCGCCGTGCCTGATCCAGTGCGGCGGCGACGAGATCCTGCGCGACGACTCCGTCCGCATGCACCGGGCGCTGCTGGCGGCCGGCGTCGCGGCCGAGCTCGAGGTCTGGCCGAAGATGCCCCACGTCTGGCAGGCCTTCGCTCGGTTCCTGCCCGAGGCCCGATCCGCCATCCGCCGGATCTCGTCGTTCCTCAACGCCCGGCTGGAGTCCGCGGGCGAGGGCGGCCTGACCGAGGCCGCCTGAGACGAAAGCGTCGCCCTACTCCGCGGCGGCTTTCGCCGCGCGCTCGGCCGCCTTCGCCTCGTTCCAGATCGCGTCCATCTCGTCGAGGTCGCTGTCGGCCGGGGTCTTGCCGCGAGCCCTGAGGCCGGCCTCGATCGCGCGGAAACGCCGCTCGAACTTGGCGTTGGAGCGGCGCACCGCCGTCTCCGGGTCGACGCCCATGTGGCGCGCAAGGTTCGCGATGGCGCAGAACAGGTCGCCGATCTCGTCCTCGACCGCGTCGCGGTCTCCGCTCGCGACCGCCTCGGCGACCTCGTCGGCCTCCTCGCGCACCTTGCCGACGACCAGCGCCACGTCGTCCCAGTCGAAGCCGACGGTGGCGGCCTTCTCCTGAAGCTTCACCGCGCGGGTGAGGCCGGGGAGGGCGCGCGTCACACCGTCGAGCAGGCTCGGCGCCCTCGCCGGCTCGCCGCGGCGGACGGCGCGCTCGGCCTTCTCCTCGGCCTTGATCTCCGCCCAGAGCGCCTTGACCTCCTCGGCCGGGAGATCGCGCGCGTCGCCGAAGACGTGCGGGTGCCGGCGGACCAGCTTGGCGGTGATGGCCTCGACGACGTCGGGGAGGGCGAAGGCGCCCTGCTCCTCGGCCATCCGGGCGTGGAACACCACCTGCAGCAGCAGGTCGCCAAGCTCCTCGCGCAGGTCCTCCAGGTCGCCGCGCTGGATCGCGTCGGCGACCTCGTAGGCCTCCTCCAGCGTGAACGGCGCGATGGTCGCGAAGCTCTGCTCGAGGTCCCACGGACAGCCGGTTACGGGCGTCCGGAGCGCGGCCATGATCTCGACGAGGCGCGCGACGTCGCGGGAAGGGGTCATGGGGCGGCTCGAACTCGCGTGGGGGTTCGCCTAGGTCGCCCCGCGCGCGCGGTCAGGTCAAGAGTCGTGGAAGCCGAGCGACGGCTCAGCCGTCTCCCACATCCGGTCCATGGCGAAGCTTGGCAGCCCCCAGGTCGCGATGTGCCCATAGAGCGGCGACAGCTGCCACTCCGCGGTCTCCTCGTCGGCGTGCTTGATCGCGGCGAGATAAAGCGCGGACGCCGCTCCGGTGCGGTCCGCGCCGCTGCGGCAGTGGATCAGCAGCGGCTTCGGCGCGTCGCGCATCGTCTGGATCAGCCGCTCGACCTCGATGGGCGTCAGCTCCGCCGCCGCCGACATGCGGAAATCGATCAAGGTCAGGCCGGCGGCGCGCGCGGCCGCGACCTCGGCGTCGTACCAAGCTTTGCCGACGTTCGCGCCACGCAGGTTCAGCACGCTGGCGATGCCGTAGGTCGCCTTGATCGTGCGCAGGTCGTCCGGCGACGGCTGCGCCGACCGATAGACCTCACCGGGGGCGAGCACATGGAAGTTGTTGGTCGCCACCAGGACGCCGGCGTAGGCGCCGGTCAGGCCCGCGATCGACAGGCCCACCGCGGCCGCCCAGCGCCGCACGGAACGGGAGAACATGCAGGCGACCTCGCGGGCGGAACGGGCAGGCGACGAGCGTCGTCGCGGAAGACGCAGACTAGGCCGACGCGGCCAAGGCGGAACTAAGGCGCCGTTCGGCGTCCCGGCCCAACCCCAAGCCATGAGTCGCATAAGATATATTATGGAACCAAATCATATGCGGCCCCTTGCTTTATCATATGCGGCCCCTTGCTTTCGGAGCGATGGAGATCTCGGAGTCGACGTGAAGTCCGCCTTTCAACCCATTGAGGCGTTGGAAAAACCTCAGCTCGGAAACCCTAGGTCCAAACCTCCGCCTCAGGCGACGATCTCCCGCGCGGTGATGACGTATTTGAACCCGTCGGCGTCGAGGCAGTCGAGCCGGCCGGCAGCGGTCTCCGCCTGTGGGTACATCAGGAACCCGAGCTTCGGGCCGGTCGCGCCCGGCAGCGCCACGTCGTGGGCGTCGTTGTAGGCGACCCAGTTGGTCTCCCAGGCCCCGAACAGGACCTTGCGGGCCGCGGCGACCTTCGGATCGTCGAGCGGACGGTTCGCCGGCGGCTCCTCCAGCGCGACCTTGCGGACGTCGGCGGGATCGACCGGAACCCAGCCCGGGCCATCGAGCCACACCTCGGCGCGGCAGTGCTGCGCCTTGGTGATGGTCTCGGAGTTCGCGCCGAGGCTCTTGTAGCCGAAGCGCGAGGGCGCGACGCGGATGCCGTAGACGTCGCGCGCCGGAAGGCCCGCAGCCCGCGCGAGGCCGACATAGAGCGCGTTGATGTCGGCGCATTTGCCGCCGAGATTGCCGCTCTCGAGCATGGTCGCGATGTCGCCGAGGCCGCAGCCGCGCACCTTGGCGTCGCGGTGGGTGTTCTCGACGACCCACTGGTAGATCGCCTCGGCCTTGGCGCGGTCCGTCGTCGCCGCGCCGACCGCCTTTCTCGCGGTCTCGGCCACGATGCCGTCGGTCGGGATCAGGTCGCTCGGCGCGAGGTAGCGTGCGCGCTCGTCCGCTGACAGCGTCGCGCCGGTCGCCGCGAGGTCGACGGCGCGGTCCCGGGTCTGGACGCGACTCACCACCTCGAGCACAGGCGCCTCCGCGCCGCCGCGCCATTCCGCGACGACCATGCCCACGGGCGCCTCGACCAGCTTCGCCGTCGCGGCGTTGCCGCTGAAGGTGGTGGGCTGGGGGCGGGTCCAGCCGCTTTCGGCGAAGGCGGGAACCGGAACCCAGACGCGCGCCGGGCCCTTGAGCGAGGTCAGCTCGATCCGGGTGCGCATCTCGAAGGTGCGCCATGCTCCGGGGGCGGGGGCGAAGGCGCCCTCCTCCGCGAACGACATGGCGGGCCTCATCACGGCGGCGGCCGCGAGCGCGGCTCCGGTCGTCAGCAGCGTGCGGCGGCGCATCATGACGTTCCCCCTCGGATCATTGCGTGTGTTTGCTTTTGTGGTCGGGCAGATTGTGGTTCCCGGCCCTGAGCGCGGCGAGCATTCGGGCGGTGGAGTCGGCGTCCCAGTCGACGGGGCCATGCGCGATCGCCGCGGCCGCTCCGCCGGGCGCGAGCGCAACGGTGCTGGGAAGGACCTTCACGCCGAACCGGCGGGCCAGCGAGCGGTCCTCGTCGAGCGCGACGGGCAGGGCGACGCCAAGCGTGGCGAGGAAGCCGCGCACCCGGGAGGCCGGCTCGCCGAGGTCGACGCCCAAGACGCGGACGCCCTCCCCCTGACGCGCGGCGAACCGCCCGAGCGCCGGCAGCTCCTCGCGGCATGGCGCGCACCAGGTGGCGAAGAAATGCACGAGCACGGGACGTGTGGCGTCCGCCGCCACCGAAACGCCGGCGCCGTCGATGCTCGCAACCGGCTCCGACGGGGTCGCGACCGGGTCCGTCGGCCCGAACGCGACGAACTCCGCTGCGGCCGGCCCGGCCCAGAGGCCGGTCGCCAGCGCGAGCGCGGCCGCGGAGGGAGCGAGGTGGGTGCGGGTCGCCGTCACGCGGCAGGTCTCCGTAAGATTTCGCCGCTACGATGGGTCCGGGCGCGGTGAGGGTCAAGCTGTCGCAGGGCGCGCGCCGGGGTTCGTGATGGCGTCGCGCCGTCGTTTCAGCCATGCGTCCAGACCGGATGCCCCGCGCCTTCCCGCTCCCCTATGCTCCCGCGCCGACCGCAAGGACCCGCTCCACATGACCGTGACGCTCGCCGACGTTCAGGCGGCCCAGAAGATCCTCGAGGGCGCGGTCACGCCGAGCCCGCTGCTGGCGGCCCCGAAGCTGTCGGCGATGACGGGTGCGAAGGTTCTCGTGAAATACGAAAACCTTCACGTCACCAACGCCTTCAAGGAGCGCGGCGCCGTGGTGCGTCTCAGCCGCCTGGACGCCGACTCCCGCGCCCGCGGCGTGATCGCGATGTCGGCCGGCAACCACGCCCAGGCGGTCGCCTACCACGCCCGGCGGCTCGGCATTCCGGCGACGATCGTGATGCCCGAGACGACGCCCCACGTGAAGGTGGCGGCCACCCGCGGCTTCGGCGCCGAGGTGGTGCTCGACGGCGAGACGGTGGCCGAAAGCCAGATCCGCGCCAGCGCCATCGCTCTCGAGCGCGGCCTCACCTTCGTCCACCCCTACGACGACCCCGACGTCATCGCGGGGCAGGGTACGATCGCGCTCGAGATGCTCGCGGACGCGCCCGAACTCGACGTCATCCTCGTCCCGATCGGCGGCGGCGGGTTGATCTCCGGCGTCGCGGTGGCGGCGAAGGCCCTGAAGCCCTCGATCGAGATCATCGGGGTTGAGGCGGCGCTCTATCCCTCCATGTGGAACGCGCTAAAGGGCGCGGACCTGCCGACCGGCGGCCCGACGCTGGCCGAGGGCATCGCCGTGAAGACCGCGGGCGCCCTCACCCGCGAAATCGCCGCGCGGCTCGTCGACGACATCATCCTCGTCAGCGAGGCCGAGCTGGAGCGGGCGGTGAACGCCTACCTCATGCAGCAGAAGGCCGTGGCGGAAGGCGCAGGCGCCGCGGGCCTCGCGGCGCTGTTCGCGGCGCCCGGACGCTTCGCGGGCAAGACGGTCGGCCTCATCCTGTGCGGCGGCAACATCGACCCGCGCATCCTCGCCTCGATCATGGTGCGGGAGCTGGAGCGCGAGCAGAAGATCCTGGCCTTCCGCATGACGATCGCGGACCGGCCGGGCATGCTCGGCACGATCGCGACCCGGCTCGGCGAGCTCGGCGCCAACATCCTCGAAGTGCACCACCAGCGCGGCTTCCTCGACGTGCCCGCCAAGGGCGCCACGCTCGACCTCACCGTCGAGATCCGCGACGGCGCCCATGCCGACGCGATCCTGACGTCCTTCACCGAAAGCGGCCTCCCCTGCCGCCGCCTCGACGGCGGCGCCGGGGGGTAAGGCGGCGCGGACCGCCGTACGCCCTTTGGCGGAATCGCTTGGGTTCCGCGCCGGCCTTGCCTATAAGGGCCGCTCGTCGCGGCCGCCGGCCTCCGCCGGCTGTCCGTTCACGCCTCAAGCTCGGCTCCCCGCTTGGATCCTGTCGTCTTCATCCTCAACGGCCCGAACCTGAACCTGCTCGGCCTGCGCGAGCCGGCGGTCTACGGATCGTCGACTCTGGCGGACGTCGAGGCGCTGGCGCGGGCGACGGGCGACCGGCTCGGCCTCGTCGTGGAGTGCCGGCAGTCGAACCACGAGGGCGACCTCGTCGACTGGATCCAGGAGGCGCGGACCAGGGCGCAGGGCATCGTGCTGAATGCAGGAGCCCTCACCCACACGTCGGTCGCGATCCATGACGCGATCCGCGGCGTGGGCGTTCCGACGATCGAGGTGCACATCTCCAACGTCCACGCGCGGGAGAGCTTCCGGCACCACTCCTACATCTCGCCTGTCGCGGCGGGCGTGATCGTCGGGCTCGGCCTCGACGGCTACGACCTCGCGCTTCAGGCTCTCGCCCGCCGCATCAAGCGGCCTGACCCATCCGAACCGATCACGGCGTGATCTCGAACGCCGGCGGAGATCGTCCTTCCATGAGCAAGCTGCCTTCCAAAGCGTCCATCGATCAGGAGCTGATCCGCGAACTCGCGAAGCTCCTGTCCGAGAACGACCTGACCGAGATCGAAATCGAGCACGACCAGCTGCGCGTGCGGGTCGCCCGGCATCTCTCGGCCGCCCCGACGACGGCCTACGTCGGCGCCGCCGCGCCGGCCGCCGCGCCCGCGGCCCCTGCGGTCGAGGCCCCGATCGATCCGGCCAAGCATCCCGGCGCGGTCCTTTCGCCGATGGTCGGCACGGCCTACATGTCGCCCGAGCCCGGCGCCCGCGCCTTCGTCGAAGTCGGGCAGACGGTCCGCCAGGGCCAGACGTTGCTGATCGTCGAGGCGATGAAGACCATGAACGCGATCCCGGCGACGCGCGCCGGCATCGTCCGGGAAATCCTGATCGCGGACGGGCAGCCGGTGGAATTCGGCGAACCCCTCCTGATCGTGGACTGACGGGCACATGGCGAGCTTCGACAAGGTTCTGATCGCCAACCGCGGCGAGATCGCGCTGCGCATCCTGCGCGCCTGCAAGGAGCTCGGCATCGCGACCGTCGCCGTGCACTCGACGGCCGACGCGGACGCCATGCACGTCCGCCTCGCGGACGAGAGCGTCTGCATCGGCCCGCCGGCCGCCCGCGACAGCTACCTCAACATCCCGGCCTTGCTCGCCGCCTGCGAGATCACCGGCGCGGACGCCGTGCACCCGGGCTACGGCTTCCTGTCCGAGAACGCGCGCTTCGCCGAGATTCTCGAGGAGCACGGGCTGATCTTCATCGGCCCGAAGCCAGAACACATCCGCATCATGGGCGACAAGATCGCCGCCAAGCAGACGGCCAAGCGGCTGGGCATCCCCGTCGTTCCGGGCTCGGACGGCGGAATCACCGACGACGACGAGGCCAAGCGCGTCGCCCGCGAGATCGGCTATCCCGTGCTGGTGAAGGCGGCGTCCGGCGGCGGCGGGCGCGGCATGAAGGTCGCGATGACCGAGGACGACCTCGTCGAGGCGCTGCAGACCGCGCGCTCCGAGGCGAAGGCGGCGTTCGGCGACGACGCGGTCTATCTCGAGAAGTACCTCGGCAAGCCGCGCCACATCGAGGTGCAGGTGCTGGGCGACGGCCAGGGCGCCGCGATCCATCTCGGCGAGCGCGACTGCTCGCTGCAGCGCCGCCACCAGAAGGTCTGGGAAGAGGCGCCCTCCCCGGCCCTCAACGCCGAGCAGCGCGAGACGATCGGCGAGACGGTCGCCGCCGCCATGCGGGAGCTCAAGTACCGCGGCGTCGGCACGGTCGAGTTCCTGTACGAGAACGGCGAGTTCTACTTCATCGAGATGAACACCCGGATCCAGGTCGAGCATCCGGTGACCGAGATGGTCACGGGCATCGACCTGATCAACGAGCAGATCCGCATCGCGAGCGGCGCCAGGCTTGCGATCGCCCAGGAGGACGTGGTCTTCCGCGGCCACGCCATCGAATGCCGCGTGAACGCGGAGAACGCCGAGACCTTCCGCCCCTCCCCCGGCCGCATCGCCTACTATCACGTGCCCGGCGGGCTTGGCGTCCGCGTGGATTCCGCGGCCTATCAGGGCTATCTGATCCCGCCGCACTACGACAGCATGATCGGCAAGCTGATCGTCCACGGCCGCAACCGCACCGAATGCCTGATGCGGCTTCGGCGCGCGCTGGACGAGTTCGTGGTGGACGGCGTCGACACCACGCTGCCGCTGTTCCGCCGGCTGGTGCGCGACCCGTCGATCCAGGACGGCGAGTACGACATCCACTGGCTGGAGAAGATGCTGGCGGACAGCCAGGCGGCCGGCGGCTCAGGCTGAGACGTCGCGTGGGCCGTCTTCCGGCCTCGAGCCGGGCCGACGGCTCCGCCTGCCCTTTTCGACGTCCAACGGACGCCTTAGGGTTCCGTCCATGACCCGCATCAACGACGTCCTCGTCGAGATCACGCCCGAGGTGCTGCTCAAGGCCTACGCCTGCGGGATCTTCCCCATGGCGGAAAGCGCCGACGACCCGGGGCTGTACTGGATCGAGCCGGAACTGCGCGGCGTGGTGCCGCTCGACGGCTTCCACGTGGGCGAACGCCTCGCCCGCACCGTGCGGGCGGACGTGTTCGACATGCGCGTCGACACCGCCTTCGAGGCCGTGCTCGACGGCTGCGCCTCGCCGGCGCCCGGCCGTATGAAGACCTGGATCAACGGGCGTATTCGCCGGCTCTACCTCGACCTCTTCCGGCTCGGCCACTGCCACAGCGTCGAGGCCTGGCGGGAGGGGAAGCTCGTCGGCGGCCTCTACGGCGTGCGGCTCGGCGGGGCGTTCTTCGGCGAAAGCATGTTCCACGTCGAGCGCGACGCTTCGAAGGTCGCGCTCGTGCATCTCGTGGCCCGGCTCAAACGAGGCGGCTTCTCCCTGCTCGACACCCAGTTCGTCACCGACCACCTCAGGCGGTTCGGCGCGATCGAGACGCCGCGACGGGAGTACCACCGCCTGCTGGACGCGGCGGTGGAGCGGGACGCCGACTTCTTTTCCTGGCCGAAGGAGCGGACGGTCAGCGGGGCCGAAGCGCTCGACGCGGTCCGGTAACCCTCCGGTAACCGTGACGGAGGGTTAATTGCGGGCGTAGTTAACCCGCGAGTAACCCGATGTTGCCCGAGCCGAACCGCGACCTGCCCTCCTCGGCCTTCGGTCGCGCCCGTCCCGACGTCACGGTCTGGTCGTCCCGACGTCCGCGCCCGACGATCGATCTGTACCCGGAAGAGCCGGCGTCCAGCCGGTTCGGACGGTGGTGGCCCTACGCCGCCGCGCTCTCGCTGGCCATGATCGCCGGCGCCGCCGCCGCGACGTTCGCGACCGCGCCGGCGCTGACCGACGGCGTCGACGAAGTGTCCGGGATATCCGCGGTCGAGGCCCGCAGCATGGGCCTCGCCCTCAACATCGATCCGACCGGCGAGCGCGCCCGCGACGCCGCCCTTGGCCGCGACGTCGGGGCGTTGAAGTCGGAAATCTCCCGCCTTAACCGTGCGTTGGGACAGGCGAAGGCCAATCAGGCCGCCCTCTCCAAAACCGCCGCCGGCCAGGCCGCGGCGGGCCAGGAGGACGTCAAGGCCCTGAAAGCCGAGGTCGTCGCCCTCCAGAAGGACCTCGCCGCGACCCGCGAGGCCGCCTCGGCCAAGATCGTCGAACTGACCGCCAAGGTGGAGCAACCGCCGAAGCCCGCCGACGACGCGCAGCGTTTTTCGGAGCTCAAGGAGCGCCTCGACAAGATCGAGAACCGCGAAACCGCCGCGGCCTTCAAGCCGAAGCCGGTCGACGATCCCGAGACCACAGGAAGCGTCGCCCCGGACGCCGGGGGATCGGTCGTGCGCAATTGGACCGTGCGGGAGGTCTACGACGGCCTCGCCCTCGTCGAGGGCCGGCAGGGCTCCTACGAGGTCGGTCGCGGCGACGCGATTCCCGGCGTCGGCCGCGTTCGCTCCATCGAACGGCGCGACCGGCAGTGGGTGGTCGTGACCGACCGCGGGGTTATTCTCCAGCGCCCGTAGGCGCTCGAAACGGACTGCACGACCGAGCGAGGCCGGCGCGATCGAGCGTCGCCGCGGTCTCTCTGTTTTTCGCCGCGCCGGTCGTCATGACCTTCCTTGAAGCCGGCCTCGACCATGCAGATGGGCGTGCGCAGTCTCGTCTGCGGCCGCTTCAGCTTGGCGCGGCGACCCGCAGGGCTTATGTTGCGATCTTCCGAGAACCGCCGATCGTAACGCCCGAGATGACCTTCGTCGACGCCCAGACCGCTCCGCTCCGCAAGAACGGGGCGATCAAGATTCATGACGCCGAGGCGTTCGAAGGGATGCGGCGCGCCGGCCGGCTGGTGGCGGAAGCGCTTGACCTCATGAACGACCATGTGGCGCCGGGCGTGACGACCGAAGCGCTCGACAAACTGGCGCTCGAGTTCGTGATGGACCACGGCGCGCTGCCGGCGTGCCTCTATTACCGCGGCTACACCAAGACGATCTGCACCTCGATCAACCACGTCGTCTGCCACGGCATCCCGAACGACAAGCCGCTGCGCGAGGGGGACATCGTCAACATCGACGTGACCGTCATCCTCGACGGCTGGCATGGGGATTCGAGCCGGATGTATCCGGTGGGTCAGATCCCGCGTCGGGCCGAGCGGCTGATCGAGATCACCTACGAGTCGCTGATGCGCGGCCTCGCCGCGATCAAGCCCGGCGCGACCACCGGCGACATCGGCGCGGCGATCCAGGACTACGCCGAGAGCGAACGGACCTCGGTGGTGCGCGACTTCTGCGGGCACGGCATCGGCCGCCTTTTCCACGACGAACCGAACATCCTGCACTATGGCCGCGCCGGCGAAGGCGTTTCGCTGAAGCCGGGCATGTTCTTCACCGTGGAGCCGATGATCAATCTCGGCCGTCCTCACGTGAAGGTGCTCGCCGACGGCTGGACCGCAGTGACGCGCGACCGGTCGCTCTCGGCGCAGTTCGAGCACATGATCGGCGTGACGGACGAAGGCTGCGAAATCTTCACTCTGTCGCCGCGCGGGCTTCACCAGCCGACGTTCGCCGCCTCCGCCTGAGGCGGCGCCGCGTTTCACGACCGATTCGCGCCACGACTCACTTGCGGCGCGCCGCTTGCCGCGCCACGCTTCGTGCGTGGGCGAAGGCGTGAAGCGTATGGCGACGAGGGCTCGAAGCGGCGACGGCGGAGAAGTGGAGCTGCCGGGCCTATCGGAGGCGCGGCCGGTCCGCTCCCCTCAAAAATCGGCGCCTAAGGTTGAGGCGCCGCACTACGCCGGGCACCGCGAACGCCTGCGGGCGCGGTTTCTCGAAACCGGGCCGGACTCGCTCCCAGATTACGAGCTGATGGAGCTGGTGCTCTTTCGCACGATCCCCATGAAAGACGTCAAGCCGTTGGCCAAGCAGCTGGTCGCGACCTTCGGCTCTTTCGCGGAAGCGCTCGCGGCGCCCTACGAGCGCCTCGTCGAGATCAAGGGCGTCAAGGACGCCACGGCGACCGACTTCAAGATCCTGGAAGGCGCGGCGCGCCGCTTCGCCAAGGGCGCCATCGGCAAGCGTCCGGTGCTGTCGTCTTGGTCCGCCGTCATCGATTACTGCCGTACCGCCATGGCCTTCGAGGATCGCGAGCGCTTCCGGATCCTGTTCCTCGACAAGCGGAACGCCCTGATCGCCGACGAAGTGCAGCAGACCGGAACCGTCGACCACACGCCGGTCTACCCACGCGAGGTCGTCCGGCGGGCGCTTGAGCTGCGGGCGACTGCGCTCATCCTCGTCCACAACCACCCGTCCGGCGACCCGACTCCGAGCCGCGCCGACATCGAGATGACGAAAACAATCGTGGACGTCGGGAAGCCACTCGGAATTCTCGTGCACGACCACGTCATCGTCGGGCGTGAAGGACACGCGAGTTTCAGGGGTCTGAAGCTGATTTGATGAGACTTTGCGCAGGCGTCCTGCACCAAAAACGCGCAGACTACCCCTTTCCACGCGGCCGATCCGGATTAGCATCATTCCAGGACACCGCAGCGAGGCCGAGGCTTGAGCACCGCACCTTTCGATGAAATGACCCTGGCCGACGGCTCCGTCCGGCAGGCGTACGCCAAGCTTTCGGAATGGCTTAAGACGGCCCCCGCCGAGCTGCTGAACTACCGCGTCGAAGAGGCGGAGCTTCTGTTCCGGCGCATCGGCATCACCTTCGCGGTCTATGGCGACCAGCAGGCGCAGGAGCGGCTGATCCCGTTCGACATCATTCCGCGGATTATCACCGCCGAGGAGTGGGGACGCCTGAGCGTCGGGCTGGAGCAGCGCGTCGACGCGCTGAACCGCTTCATTTCGGACATCTACGGCCGCCGCGAGATTCTTAAGGCCGGCATCATTCCGGAGGACCTGGTCTTCCAGAACGAGGCGTTCCGCCCAGAGATGGCGGGCAAGACTCCGCCGCACGACATCTGGGTGCACATCGCCGGCATCGACATCGTGCGGGTGGACTCCGAGACCTTCTATGTCCTCGAAGACAACGCCCGCACGCCTTCTGGCGTCTCCTACATGCTGGAAAACCGGGAGGTGATGATCCGCCTGTTCCCGGAGCTGTTCTCGCGTCATCGGGTGGCGCCGGTCGAACGTTACTCCGACGAACTGCTCGCCACGCTGCGGTCGCTCGCGCCACGGTCGTCCTCGGCCGATCCCAACGTCGTGCTGCTGACGCCCGGCGTCTACAACTCGGCCTATTACGAGCACTCGTTCCTCGCCGACAAGCTCGGCATCGAATTGGTGGAGGGACGCGACCTCTTCGTGCGGGACGACGTCGTCTACATGCGGACGACCGAAGGGCCGAAGCGGGTCGACGTGATCTATCGCCGGCTCGACGACGAGTTCCTGGACCCGCTGGTGTTCCGGCCCGACAGCGTGCTCGGCGTGCCGGGGCTGATGGCCGCCTACCACGCCGGCAACGTCACGCTGACCAACGCGGTCGGCACGGGCGTCGCCGACGACAAGGCGATCTACAGCTACATGCCGGAGATCATCAAATTCTACCTCGGCGCCGAGCCGATCCTGAAGAACGTGCCGACCTACCGCTGCCGCGAACCGGAAGCGCTGAAATACGTGCTCGACCACCTGCCCGAGCTGGTGGTGAAGGAGGTCCACGGCTCCGGCGGCTACGGCATGCTCGTCGGGCCCCACGCCTCGAAGGAGCAGATCGAGCTGTTCCGCGCCAAGCTCATCGCCTCGCCGGCCGGGTTCATCGCGCAGCCGACGCTCGCGCTCTCGACGTGCCCGACCTACGTGAACTCCGGCGTCGCGCCGCGGCACGTGGATCTCAGGCCCTTCGTGCTGACGGGCTCCGACGGCGTCCGGATCGTGCCCGGCGGCCTCACCCGCGTGGCGATGCGCGAAGGGTCGCTGGTGGTGAACTCGAGCCAGGGCGGCGGCACCAAGGACACCTGGGTGCTGGACGAATGAGCATCGCCGCCGAACCCATGACCGCAGGACGAACGAGGACGCCGCCCGTATGCTGAGCCGCACCGCCGACAACCTGTTCTGGCTGTCGCGCTACGTCGAGCGCGCGGAAGCGCTCGCCCGCATCCTGGAGGCGACCCAGCGCCTCGCGTCGCTTCCCGTGGCCTACGCCGGCTCCAGCAACGAGTGGGAGAGCGCGGTCTTCACCGCGGGCTGCGACGATGGGTTCTTCGCGAAGTACGAGGACGCCACGGCCGAGACCGTGATCGACTACCTCGTGTTCGAGAAGGAGAACCCCTCCTCGATCGTCAGTTGCTTCGAGGTCGCCCGGCACAACGCCCGCGCGGTTCGCACGGCGCTGACCGTGGAGATGTGGGAGGCCATCAACGGCGCCTGGCTCGAGCTGCGTCGGCGGCAGGATCGGAAGCTCGAGGGCGAGGAGCTCACGCGCTTCCTCGGCTGGGTCAAGGAGATCGGGCTCCGGTTCGACGGCTCCGGCCACCGCACGATGCTGCGGAACGACATCTACGACTTCTCTCGGCTCGGCATGCTGCTGGAGCGGGCGGACAACACCGCGCGCATCCTCGACGTGAAGTACCACCTGCTGCTGCCGAAGGAGACGCAGGTCGGCGGCGGGCTGGACTACTACCAGTGGTCGGCCATCCTGCGGGCGGTGTCGGCGGTCACGAGCTATCATTGGGTGTACCGCGAAAGCCTGAAGCCGTGGCTGATCGCTGACCTGCTGATCCTCAACGACCAGATGCCGCGGTCGCTCGCCGCCTGCTACGGCGACCTGGTGCGGCACCTCGACGATCTCGCCAGCGGCTACGGACGTCAGGGGCCCGCTCAGCGGATCGCCCGCTCGACCCGGATCAAGCTCGAAAACGCCGAGATCAAGCAGGTCTTCCAGGGGGGTCTGCACGAGTTCATCACCGAGTTCATCGCGGACAACAACCGCCTCGGCGCCGCGATCGCGGAGCAGTACCTGGTATGACGCGCACGCCTCATTTCGACGACATGGGACCGGACGGTTCATGCGCCTGAGCATTCGCCATCAGATCACCTACGGCTTCGAGACCCCCGCGAGCGCGGTCGTCCAGACCCTTCGACTGACGCCGCGAAACTACGAGGGCCAGCACGTGGTTCGGTGGCGGCTCGACGTCGACCGCAACTGCCGCCTCCGCTCGTCGGAGGACGCCTTCGGCAACCTCACGCATGTGTTCGCCGCCGAGGGTCCGATCGAGACCCTGACCGTGCTGGTCGAGGGCGAAGTGGAGACGCTGGACAACGCCGGCGTGGTGCGCTCGACGCTCGAGCGCTTCCCGCCTGCGCTCTACCTGCGGAATACTGACCTTACGGCGCCGGATCTCGACATCGGCGCCTACGCCGAAGCCGTCATCTCGGAGAGCCCCGGCGACGTGCTGGCGCAACTCCACACTCTGCTGGCAACGCTGCACGAGGACATGACCTACGAGCGCGGCCCGCGCGACAGCATGACGACGGCGGCCGAAGCGTTCCGCCTGAAACGCGGCGCGAGCCACGACCTGGCCCATGTCTTCCTGGTCGCCGCTCGCCACCTCGGCATTCCCGCGCGCTACGTCAGCGGCTACTACCGGCGCGAGGATGAAG
The DNA here is from genome assembly GCF_016907975.1 of Methylopila capsulata. Taxonomy (GTDB): domain Bacteria; phylum Pseudomonadota; class Alphaproteobacteria; order Rhizobiales; family Methylopilaceae; genus Methylopila; species Methylopila capsulata. The sequence goes on along the minus strand of NZ_JAFBCY010000001.1, from coordinate 193,466 downwards.
CGGAGCCCGCGAACGACGGCGGCCACGCCTGGGTCGAAGCCCATGTGCCGGGCCTCGGCTGGGTGGGGTTCGACCCTTCGACCGGCGTATCCACCACGGACCGGCACGTCCGGCTCGCGAGCGCGCTCGATTACCTTGGCGCGGCCCCCGTCCGCGGGACCCATTACGGCGGCGGCGGCGAGACGCTCGACATTTCCGCCGTGGTCAGCGACTGCCAAGCCACGCGCAACTACCGTCGAAACGTCCGCAACGATCCCGGGCCCGATACGCCCGCCATCGGTGGGCAGACGCAGTCGCAGCGCTAGATCTCGATCAGGCGGCGCAGCGCCGCGCGATCAAGGATCTCGCATGACTGGATATCGTTTGGCGGCCGCCTTCGCGGCCGGGTTCGTTTCGGTGCTGGTGTTCCATCAAGGCATGCTCGCGCTTCTCGCCGCAGGCGGCCTAACGGCGGCGCAGCCCTGGTCCCTGGCGCCGACGGCGCCGTTCGGCGTTGCCCGGGTGATCTCCGCGAGCTTCTTCGGCGGCCTCTGGGGCGTCGCCTTGGCGTTCCTTCTGCTCCGGTTTCCCAAATCCCCGAGCTATTGGATCGTCGCCCTGCTCTTCGGCGCGATCGCCCCGAGCCTGGTCGCATGGTTCGTGGTGCAGCCGCTTAAGGGCGCGCCCGTGGGCGGCGGGTTCCCGCTCGCCGGAGTTCTCGTGGCGCTGGCCGTAAACGGCGCATGGGGCCTGGGGACGGCGCTTCTGCTCCGGATCGTCGGTCCGCGGAGCGCGGCGCACGCGATCTGAGCCGCCGCCGGCGCCCAAATGTCACGCCTGCCCCGCTTCCATGCGGGATCGGGCCGCAAGTCATTGGCGCTGGCGGGAGTCTCTTGATAGCGTCCCGCGTCACGTCAGCCGGGGCTCAAGCGTATCATGACCTATTGCGTCGGCATTCTCGTCCGCGACGGCCTCGTCATGATCGCCGACACGCGCACGAACGCAGGCATCGACAACATCGCGGTCTTCAGGAAACTCAAGATCGTCTCGGAGAAGGGCCGCCGCGTGCTGGCGATCGCGACCTCCGGGAACCTCTCGATCAGCCAGTCCGTCCTGAGCCTTCTGGCGGAGGGACTCGAGAACCCGGAGACCGGAGAGCTCGAGACGCTCGAGAATCAGCCGACCATGTTCAAGGCGGCCCAACTCGTGGGCCGCGCCGTGCGCGAGGTGTGGCGCACCGACGGCCCCAGCCTGGAGCAGATGTCCGCGCGCTTCGACGTGCAGTTGCTGTTCGGCGGCCAGGTCGCCGGCGGACGCCTGCGCCTCTTCATGATCTACGCCGCTGGCAACTTCATCGAGGTGACGCCGGACACGCCCTATTTCCAGATCGGCGAGCACAAGTACGGCAAGCCCATCCTCGACCGGGCGGTGAAGTACGAGACCGAGCTCTACGACGCGCTCAAGATCGGCCTGATCTCGATGGATTCGACGATGCGCTCGAACCTCGGCGTCGGGCCGCCCATCGACGTTCTCGTGCTGCGGAAGGACGCCCTGACGCCCGAGCTCGATTACAGGATCGAGCCGACGGAGCCGTATTTCCTCGATCTTCGCGAGCGGTGGTCGGCGGCGTTGCGGACCGCGCACATCGAGATCCCGCGGCCGCCCTACGGCGACAACGTCCCCGGCGACATCTGAGGCGCGACGGGCGCCGGCGCGGCGGTCACGTTTGATGGCTGCGGCGCGGGCCGCCGCTCACTCGCCGAGCGTCGGGCCCTGCGGGGCCTGTGGGCGGGCGCCGCCTTTGCAGTCGACCAGCCACACATCGTAAATCGGGTGTTCGACCCCGGACAGCCCAGGGCTTGAGGCGAACATCCAGCCCGAGAAGATCTTCTTCTGCTCGTTGGCCAGCGTCGTCTCGACCACGTCGACATACGACGTCGTGTTCGGCGCTTCGGTCGGCGGCCGCGTGTAGCACACGTGCGGCGTGACCTTGAGCTCGCCGAAAGCCACCGTCTTGTCGATCGGCGCGTCGAATTCGGTGATGCGGCCGGTGATCTTGTCCAAACCGTTGAACACCGCCACCGGATTGTCGATGCGCGGGGTCGGCGCGACGATCTCGGGCTTCGCCGCCTTCGGCTGAGGGCCGATCGGCGCCGTGCCGGGATTCTGGGCCAGCGCCGGGGCTCCATGGAGCGCGCCGGCGGACAGGGCGGCGGCGGTCAGGAAACGTCTGAAGGACACGAAGCGATTCCCGCGGGCGAGACGTGGCGGATGCCTGTCGCGACAAAGCCCGCCAAATGCGGCCCCGTCGGGGCGGCGCGTGGGACGATCAGGCGCCCGGCGACCAGGCGTCGTAGTCCCCGGTCGCGGCCGGGCGGCGGCGATCGGCCGACAGGGTCGACCCCTTGGGGCGGTAGGCCTCGACCGAGCCGGTCTTGTTGGACCGGTGCGGCTTCTGCCACTCCTTGGCGGCGTAGGTCTCCGCCGTCGGCGGCGTATCGACGGTGTGGTGCATCCAGCCGTGCCAGCCGGTCGGGATGGCGGAGGCGTCGGCGTAGCCGGCGTAGACCACCCAGCGGCGCTCGGTTCCGAAGGCGGCGTTCTTGGTCGGGTCGTTCTTCAGCCGGTAGTACCGGTTGCCGACCTCGTCCTCGCCGACGAACTCCCCTCCCCGCAGCGCGACCCGCGTGCCGATGGTGGACCCGTTCCACCAGGTAAAGATGTCGGTCAGAACGCTCATCAAGGACATGGCGCGGCGGGGCCTCGCAGTGTTGGGTGCGTCAACGGTATGGTCCGACGCGACGGCCTTGTCCAGACTCGTGCGGCCCGAGCCTCTCTGCCCGAAAGTCAGTCCACCGCAGTGGAGCCCGTCTTTCGCGTATGAGGGCGCACGCCGAGGTTCCCACACTCGCCGCCATCGGCCCCGCGGCAAGCCCGTCCAGCGTTATCCCCACTGCTATCCACACGGCTCTTTCTGCGGCGGAAACCGTAAGGAAGCGGCGTGGCGCCAGGGCTTCCAGCGATTGATCCGGGGCGTCGTCAACGTTTGATTCACTGGTTGCGAGACACCATATCTGGTGTCGATGGGTGGCGCCGCGACGATAGCTAGTGTTCAGCAGGGTGGAAAACCCAGGTTCCGACTCGACGGCTCGTAAGACTCGATTTACGTTCCTAGCCGTCGCCGAGGCCTGAGCGGCCCGCGCTGCGTAACACCTGCCCTTTGCATTTGAACGGCGATTTCGCGATCGCCGAACCGTCGTCGCGCAATCTGTTTGCGGGCTCGCGCCCCTGCGCCTCGACGACCGCCGCCGGACCCCTGCGGGCCGGCATGCGTTTTCGCCTTTGACGCCCGTCGCTGCGGCGTCTTTCGGACTGGAGCTTGGACGTCATGCGGATCGAACGTCGCTACACCACCGCCGGCCAGTCCCCTTACGCGGCCATTCCCTTCCGCAAGGCGACGAGCGAGATCCGCAATCCCGACGGCTCGACCGTGTTCCGCGCCGCCGACATCGACGTGCCGGAGGCCTGGAGCCAGGTCGCCGTCGACATCTTGGCGCAGAAGTATTTCCGCAAGGCCGGCATCCCGGCGAAGCTGAAGCCGGTCGAGGAGAACACGGTTCCCTCCTGGCTCTGGCGTTCGATTCCCGACCAGGCCGCGCTCGACCAGCTTCCGGCCGACCAGCGCTCCAGCGGCGAGCAGGACGCGCGGCAGGTGTTCGACCGCCTCGCCGGCGCCTGGACCTACTGGGGCTGGACCCACGGCTATTTCGACTCGGAAGAGGACGCGCGCGCCTTCTTCGACGAGCTCGCCTTCATGCTGGCGACCCAGAAGGCCGCGCCGAACTCCCCGCAGTGGTTCAACACCGGCCTGCACTGGGCCTATGGCATCGACGGGCCCAGCCAGGGCCATTTCTACGCCGACCATCGCACCGGCGAGGTCCGCGCCTCCGAGAGCGCCTATGAGCGCCCGCAGCCGCACGCCTGCTTCATCCAGGGCGTCTCGGACGACCTTGTGAACGACGGCGGCATCATGGACCTGTGGGTGCGCGAGGCGCGCCTGTTCAAGTACGGCTCCGGCACGGGCTCGAACTTCAGCCAGCTCCGCGGCGAAGGCGAGCGGCTCTCGGGCGGCGGCAAGTCCTCCGGCCTGATGTCCTTCCTCAAGATCGGCGACCGCGCCGCGGGCGCCATCAAGTCGGGCGGCACCACGCGCCGCGCGGCCAAGATGGTCGTGGTCGACGCCGACCACCCCGACATCGAGAACTACGTGTCGTGGAAGGTGAAGGAGGAGCAGAAGGTCGCGGCTCTGGTCACCGGCTCCAAGGTCGTCAAGAAGCACCTCTCGGCGATCCTCAAGGCCTGCGTGAACTGCGAGGGGCCCGAGGGCGACTGCTCCAACCCGGAGAAGAACCCCGCGCTCAAGCGCGAGGTGAAGCTCGCCCGCAAGGCGATGGTGCCGGACAACCTGATCAAGCGCGTGCTGCAGCAGGCGGCGCAGGGCGTGACCGAGGTCGACTTCGACACCTACACCACCGACTGGGACGGCGAGGCCTACCTCACGGTCGCGGGCCAGAACTCCAACAACTCGGTGCGCGTCACCGACGACTTCCTGCGCTCGGTCGAGACCGACGGCGACTGGAATCTCGTCGGCCGCACCACCGGCAAGGTCACCAAGACGCTGAAGGCCCGCGGTCTGTGGGACCAGGTGTCCTACGCCGCCTGGGCCTGCGCCGACCCCGGCATCCAGTTCCACACCACCGTCAACGACTGGCACACCTGCCCGGCGTCGGGGCCGATCCGCGCCTCGAACCCGTGCTCGGAGTACATGTTCCTCGACGACACGGCGTGCAATCTCGCCTCGCTGAACCTGCTGCAGTTCCGTCGCGACGATAAGAGCTTCGACGTCGAGGCCTACGCCCACGCCTGCCGGCTCTGGACCGTGGTGCTCGAGATCTCGGTGCTGATGGCGCAGTTCCCGTCACGGCAGATCGCGGCGCTCAGCTGGCGCTACCGCACGCTCGGCCTCGGCTACGCGAACATCGGCGGCCTGCTGATGTCCTCCGGCATCGGCTATGACTCCGACGCCGCCCGCGGCCTCTGCGGCGCGCTCTCCGCGCTGATGACCGGCGTCGCCTACGCCACCTCGGCGGAGATGGCCGGCCAGCTCGGCGCCTTCGAGGGCTACCCGGAGAACCGCGAGCACATGCTCCGCGTCATCCGCAACCACGCCCGCGCCGCCCGCAGCGAGTCCACCGGCTACGAGAGCCTCGCCACCCTGCCCGTGCCGCTCGACGCGGGCTCCTGCCCGGACCAGTCGATCGTGGCGGCCGCGCGAGCCGCCTGGGACCGCGCGCTGTCGCTCGGCGAGCAGAACGGCTTCCGCAACGCCCAGGTCTCGGTCATCGCCCCCACCGGCACGATCGGCCTGGTGATGGACTGCGACACCACCGGCATCGAGCCCGACTTCGCGCTGGTGAAGTTCAAGAAACTCGCCGGCGGCGGCTACTTCAAGATCATCAACCGCGCCGTGCCCGAGGCGCTGCGCACGCTGGGCTACGCCGAGCACCAGATCGCCGAGATCGAGGCCTACGCCGTCGGCCACGGCTCCATGCGCCAGGCCCCGGCGATCAATCCCGGCTCGCTGCGCGCCAAGGGCTTCCCCGACGCGCTGATCGAGACGCTCGAAGCGGCGATGAAGTCGGCCTTCGACATCAAGTTCGTGTTCAACAAGTGGACCCTCGGCGAGGCCTTCCTCACCGGCCAGCTCAAGGTCCCGGCCGAGAAGCTCGACGACGCCTCCTTCGACCTGCTGGCCTATCTCGGCTTCTCGAAGGCCGAGGTCGAAGCCGCGAACACCCACGTCTGCGGCGCGATGACCGTCGAAGGCGCGCCCCACCTCAAGGCCGAGCACTATCCCGTGTTCGACTGCGCCAACGCCTGCGGGCGGACGGGCAAGCGCTTCCTGTCGGTTGATAGCCACATCCGCATGATGGCGGCGGCGCAGCCCTTCATCTCGGGCGCGATCTCCAAGACCATCAACATGCCGAACGACGCGACGGTGGAGGATTGCTCCGCGGCCTACATGCTGTCGTGGAAGCTCGCGCTGAAGGCGAACGCCCTCTACCGCGACGGCTCGAAGCTCTCCCAGCCGCTGTCGTCCCAGCTGATCGCCGACGAGAGCGACGAGGACGACGCCGTCGACGCGCTGATCGCGCAGCCGAACGCGGCCCGCACCGCCCAGGTGATCGAGAAGATCGTCGAGCGCGTCCAGCTGATCCGCGACCGCGAGAAGCTGCCGTCCCGCCGCAAGGGCTACACCCAGAAGGCGATCGTCGGCGGGCACAAGGTGTACCTCCGCACGGGCGAGTACGACGACGGCCGCATCGGCGAGATCTTCATCGACATGCACAAGGAGGGCGCCGCCTTCCGTTCGGTGATGAACAACTTCGCCATCGCCGTGTCGCTCGGCCTGCAGTACGGCGTTCCGCTCGAGGAGTATGTGGAGGCCTTCACCTTCACCCGCTTCGAGCCGGCCGGCTTCGTGCAGGGCAACGACACCATCAAGAACGCGACGTCGATCCTCGACTACGTGTTCCGTGAGCTCGCGATCTCCTACCTCTCGCGCTACGACCTCGCGCACGTCGACCCGTCCGACATCGCGCCGGACGCGATCGGCGGCGGCGTCGAGCAGGGCAAGGCCCCGATCGCTCCTGTGTCGAAGGGACTTTTGCGCGGTCGTCAGTTGGCGGCGGTGCCGTCCCTCAGCCCGAGCGGCGAACCGAAGGGCGCGTCGAACGTGACCACGATCGGCGGCCCCCGCCCCACGACCGCGGGCCTCGCCACCCAGGGCGCGACCGCTCTCAAGCGCGAGCCGCAGCCGGCGACCGAGGAGGCCCTCGGCCACCTCGCCTGGGAGGCCCCCGCGCCGGCCCCGGCCGCCAAGACCGCCGAGACCCGCCGCATGGAAGCCCGCGTCAAGGGCTACGAGGGCGACAACTGCTCGGAGTGCGGCAACTACACGATGGTGCGCAACGGCACCTGCCTGAAGTGCGACACCTGCGGCTCGACGAGCGGCTGCAGCTGAACGGGCGACGGCGTGGAGAAAGACCCGAAGGTGGAAATTCCGGCCCAAGGTTCGAAGCTGGAATGATCGAGCTCGCCGCGCGGAAATGCTCCGCGCGGCCCTCGGGGGGCGAAACGAAGCGTAGCCGAGCCGCGGAGCTTGGAAACGATCAACGTGGGTTCGCCCGCGACGACGATGCGTGACCGCGACGTAGCCCGAGCCCGCCCATGGCGTCCGCATTCGCGCCGCGGCGCTGTCCCCGTCCGACAGACGCCGCCCTCCGCCTGACTTACCTCTTTCGCATCCTGCCAAAGGCTTTCGGGCGCCGTCGCTGAACCGCGCCCGGGGCGCGGGACGCAATCGGCGGATGTCGGGCGCGCCCGAGGTCTCGGATGGGCGGCTTTCGCCCCTTCCCTGCTTGCCGACACTGTCGCGGACCGCCTCAAAAGACAGGCGATCTCTTGCGTGCGGCAGCGACGGACAGGACCCCATCCATGGCGCGAAAGACGGCGTTGATTCTTGGCGCGACCGGACAGGACGGCGCCTATCTCGCGGAGCTGCTGCTCGCCAAGGGCTACCTCGTCCACGGGTTGAAGCGCCGGTCGTCGTCGTTCAATACCGGACGCATCGACCACCTCTACCAGGACCGGCACGAGGACGACGTCCGCTTCACGCTGCACCACGGCGACATGACGGACGCGACCAACCTCATCCGGATCGTCCAGGAGGTCCAGCCCGACGAGATCTACAACCTCGCCGCGCAGAGCCACGTCCAGGTCAGCTTCGAGACGCCGGAGTACACCGCGAACGTTGACGGGCTCGGCACGCTTCGCGTGCTCGAGGCTTTGCGGATCCTGGGGCTGACCAAGTCCTGCCGGTTCTACCAGGCCTCGACCTCGGAGCTGTTCGGACAGGCCGCGACAGTGCCCCAGGACGAGCGGACGCCGTTCGCGCCGCGCAGCCCCTACGCCGCGGCGAAGCTCTATGCCTACTGGATTACGGTGAATTACCGTGAGGCTTACGGCATTCACGCCTCCAACGGCATCCTGTTCAACCACGAGAGCCCGATCCGCGGCGAGACCTTCGTCACCCGGAAGATCACGCGCGCCGTCGCCGCGATCGAGCAGGGCCTCCAGCCCATGGTCTATCTCGGCAACCTCGACGCCAAGCGCGACTGGGGCCACGCGCGGGACTACGTCGAGGGCATGTGGCGGATCCTGCAGCAGGACGAGCCCGAGGATTACGTGCTCGCCACAGGCGAGACCCACACCGTGCGGGAGTTCGTGGAGGCGGCGTTCGGCTACGTCGACCGCGAGATCGCGTGGAGCGGCTCGGGGATGGAGGAGCAGGGCCACGACGCCCGTACGGGCGAGCGGCTGATCGCGATCGACCCGCGGTATTTCCGTCCCACCGAAGTGGACATCCTCCTCGGCGACCCGACCAAGGCCCGGCTGAAGCTCGGCTGGAAGCCCACGACGAACTTTTCCTCACTTGTCGGCGAGATGGTCAGCTCCGACCTCGAAGCCGTCCTGACCGAAGCGAGGCGAAACGACCGCTATGGCTGATGCTCTCCCCTCCCCGCCCCGCTCGTTCGAACTCCGGGGCAAGCGGATCTTCGTCGTCGGCCATCGCGGCATGGTCGGCACGGCGCTGATGCGTCGGCTCGCCCGTGAAGACTGCGAGCTGCTGACGGTCGACCGCGCCGCGCTCGACCTCCGCCGCCAGGCGGACGTGGAGCGTTGGATGGCCCGCTGCCGGCCCGACGGCGTCATCGTCGCCGCGGCACGCGTCGGCGGGATCGCGGCGAACGCCTGCGAGCCCTACGAGTTCCTCTACGACAACCTCATGATCGGCGCGAACCTGATCGCGGCGGCGGCCGCGGCCGACGTCGAGAAGCTGCTGTTCCTGGGGTCGAGCTGCATCTATCCGCGGCTGGCCGAGCAGCCGGTGCGCGAGGACCAGTTGCTCACCGGCCCGCTGGAGCCGACCAACGAGGCCTATGCGATCGCCAAGATCGCAGCGCTCATGCTCGCCCGCAGCCTGAACGTCGAGCACGGACGGCGCTTCGTCACCGCGATGCCGACGAATCTCTACGGTCCAGGCGACAACTTCGACCCCGCGAGCTCCCACGTGCTGCCAGCCTTGATGCGGCGGATCCATGCCGCGAAGGAGGCCGGCGACGCGGCCGTCACGATCTGGGGATCGGGCGCTCCACTACGGGAGTTTCTGCACGTCGACGATCTCGCCGAGGCCTGCGTCCTCGTGCTCCGGCGGTATGACGAGGCCGTGCACATCAACATCGGCTCCGGCGAGGAGGTCAGCATCCGCCAGTTGGGCGAGACGATCGCCGACGTGGTCGGCTACCGCGGCGCCTTCGTCTTCGACCGCTCGAAGCCCGACGGCGCGCCCCGCAAGCTGCTCGCTGCCGACCGCATCCGCGCGCTCGGCTGGCGACCGCGCATCACCCTGGCGGAGGGGATCGCCGCTATCTACCCGTTATGGCTTCGGCCGTCGCACGGCTCTCGCGCGCAGGCGCCGGCGTAGGCTCCGGACGGTCGACGCGCAGGATGTCACGGGGCTCGAGACGCGTGAACTCGTCGGCGGGCAGGTCGACATAGACGTCGCCGGCGACGCGGGCGATGCGGAAGGACGGTTCCGGGATCTGCGCCGGGCCGGCGGCGAGACGTCCACCGGTCTCGGTAAGCGCCGCCGTCGCCGCGCGAAGCTTTCGCTCGATGCGCGCGAGGTTCAGGTCGAGGTCGAGCCGCGCGCCGGCGTTGTCCTTCGCCTGCTGGTCGCCCAACTCCTGAATCTTCTGCTCGATCTGCAGCTTGTTCTGTCGGGCGCGGGCCAGATAGGAGTCGAGGTCGAGCGCGTCCCGCCGGGTGGCGGACAACTGGCGCTTGGACGCGAGCAACCGCGGCAGCGGCGCCAGCCCCTTCTCCACGAGCCCCTGGGCCGTGTTCACCTCCTGCTGGAGCAGGCCGATCTCGTCTTCGTGGAGCGCGATGCTGCGCCTCAGCGCGGCGATCTCCTGATCGTAGTTCGCGCCCTGGCTGCGGAGCGCCGCCTGTTGGCCGGCGAGCACGGTCTTCCGCACCTCGAACAGCGCCTTCTCGTTGTCGACGATCGCCGTCAGGTCGGCCGCCGGCACAAAGGGATCGCCGAGCGCCGCGGCGTCGGGAGCGAAGGGCGCCCGGGCGATCTCCGCCGCGATCCGGGCGCGATGGACCCGCGCGGCGACGCGGGCGAGCCGCTGGTCGGCGACCTCCTGCTCCGCCGCGATCACCTGCAGCATCAGCGAGTCGGTCGCGAGCCGCGGCCTTCTGAGACCGCCTGCGACCGCGACGAGTTCAAGCGCGACCATCCCCGGGCGAAACGCGTATTGCCCCGGCCGCTCCAGCTCGCCCGAGGCGAACACAGGCGCGTACTCGGCGACCTCGACCAGCGGCGCGCTGCGCGTCGGCGCTCGTTCGGCGAGACGGGCGGCGAGATCCTGCGCGAGGTCGGCGACGCTGCGATCGGCGGCGGCGAGGCTGCCGACCAGCGGATAGCTGATCGCGCCGTCCGGCCCCACCCTGAACTTGCCCGTCAGTTCGGTCTCGCCCACCACGGTGATCTGCAACAGATCGCCGGCGCCGACCCGGTACTCCGCGGGTCGATCGGCGGCGCCGGCTCCAGCCGGCCGGAGAAGCGCGATCGTCGCGACGGCGGCGGTCAGGGCGAGCGAGCCTCGTGGGGCCATACGACGGAGGCTCATGGTCAAGCTCCCGTCGTCTTGAGCATGCGCGGCTTCGACGACGTCGCCTGGCCGAAGTCGACGCTTTCCGGCGCCGCCGAGGGCCGCGGTGGGGCGACGACCGGCGCCTGGCGCGCCGCGGCCCCCGTCGTGGCGCCGAGCGCGACGCAACCTGCGATGCGGACGTCGCGCAGCGCGAACAAGCGAACGGTATCGGACAGCGCCTCGCGCGAGGTCGCGCCCACCGTCTCGACCAGGATGACGGCGTCGGCAAGCGCGCCGACCTGCAGCGCCGCCCGCGCCTGAGACAGCGAGGGGGCGTCGACGAGAACCACGTCGAACCGCTCTCGGAGAACACGGATGCGGCCCGCAAGGTCGAGCGCGGAAGCCTGTCCGCGGACCCGGACCTCGTCCAGCGCCCCGAAACGCGCCGTGCTCAGGGCGTCCGCGAACAGCCTAACGCCTGAGACGTCCTGAGCGGGCGCGAGGACCGGCGGTTCGTTCGAGCCGTCGCGCGTCGCGGCCGCCCGGGCGACGGCCTGGCCGCCGCGCTCCGCATCGAGGACGGCCACCGCCAGTCCTTCAGCGGCAAGGCTGCGGCCGAGCGCGACGCAAAACGCCGTCCGACCGTCGGCGTCGGCGTCGGACGACGTCGCGAGCACGACCTTGCGGTCGGCTTGCGGCTGATCCAGCCCCAACGCCGCGCCGATCCGCGCGATCGCCGCGGCGTGACGCGGGCCACCCGCTCCGCGGCCTGGCAGCGCGCCGAGCAGCGGCGCGCCGACCAAGCGTTCGAGCTCCTCGGTCGAGCGCACCGCGCCGTCAAGCCGCTCTCGGAGCAGCGCGCAGCCGACGCCGGCCGCGCAGCCGGCCACGAGGCCGAGCGCCAGCAGCGGCAGCAGCTTCGGGGTGGTGGGGGCTTGCGGCGGCTGCGCACGCGACAGCAGGCTGGCGTCTGAGGTCGCAAGGCCCTCCTGCTCGATGGTCTGCTTGTAGCGGTTGAGAAAGCTCTCGTAGATCGAGCGGTTGGCGGAGGCCTCGCGCTCAAGCTGGCCCAGGACGACGCGGTTCTGCCCGACCTCGCCCGCCACGCGCTCAAGCGCGGCCACCTCGCTCGCCAGCGCGCGCTCCTTGCCGCGCGCGACCTCCACCTCGTTCGCGAGGCTCGCCACCACGCGGCCGATCTCGGCGTCGATTTCGGCGCGCACCGACACGAGCTGCCTGCGACGCGCCGGAAGCTCCCCGCTCTTCAGCGCGCCGCTCTGCTCGATGTCCGCCACCTGCCGGACGAGTTCGGTCTCCCGTGTCCTCAGTGACTGCACCGTGGCCGAGCCCAACGCCTCGCTGAAGGTGAGAGCGTCCGGGCTGTCGCGCACGACCAGGCGCACCGCCTCGAGCCGCGCTTCGGCGCCGGCCCGCTGCGAACGGGCCGCGGCGAGTTCCGTGCTCAGCGCCGATAGCCGCTGCCCATCCAGGGTGAGGCCGTTGGTCTCTTCGAGCCGCTTGGTCCGCCGGAAAGACTGCGCGGCGATCTCGGACTCCTTCAGGCGATCGCGCAGATCTGCGAGCTTTTCACCCAGCCAGGCGCTCGCCCGCCGCGTCGCCGCCGTCTGCACCGCGATCTGGTGCTCGAGATAAGCATCGGCATAGGCGTTCGCCGCCCTCGCGGCGAAGGCCGGATCGGACGACTGCATGGAGATGAAGATCGTGAAGGACCGGCTGTCATTGTTGACGCGGAGACCCCGGATCAACTGGTCGACGGCGGGGGCGGACTCCGGCTCCGCCGCAAAGGGCTCCGGCTCGCCGCCGAACAGCCGGTCCCACCAGTTCGGCGCGGAGGGCGCCGCGGGGGCCGACGTGAGATTGAGGCGCGTCGCCACTTCGGTCGCCATCGACCGCGATGCGATCAGGTCGAGCTCGGTGCGCAGCACAGCGTTCTCTTGCGGCAGCCGCGACACCACCGCGTCGACGCTCAGGACCTGGACCTTGCGGGCGTTTAGCGCCACCACCGCTTCCGCGACGTAGCGCGCCGGCAACACGGCGTAGGCCGCCAAGGCGCAGGCGAGGCCGAGAACGACCGGGAGGACGAGCGCGACACGCCGTCGGCGCGCAACGTCCGCCAGCGGCGAGCGGGGTTCGCTCGCGGCCTGTTCCGCAACGATCATGATCGTGCTCCCCCTCCCGGTCGTTCTGCGGTCAGCAGGGCGCGGCCGATGGGTGCTGCGCGCTGGTCATGAAGGCGACCTCGGTCCGGTTCTTGGCCTTCAGCTTCCGCATGATGTTGCGGACGTGAACCTTCACCGTGCTCTCCCGCATGTTGAGCTCGTAGGCGATGATCTTGTTCGCCTTGCCCTGCCGGAGCGCGTCCACCACCGCGGCCTGCCGCGCCGTGAAGCGTCCCGCCATCGCGAGCGGATTCGCCTGCGACCCTTCGCAGATCAGCTTGCGCGAGGAGGTGAGGCTGCTGGCCGGAATATAGGTTCCGCCGACCCCGACGAGCTTCATTGCTTCAACCGCGACGCTGAGGCTCGCGCTGGTCGGGACGTAGCCGCGCGCCCCGAGGTCCAGCGCCTCCAGAATTTGCGGCGCGTCCTCCTCGTCGCCCATCAGGACAATTCGACAGCCCGGAGCCGCCTCGCGCAGCTGCGACATCGCGTTCATCACCACGTCGTCGGAGGCGCGGCGTCCGCCGATGCCCAGCATGATGAGGACGTCGCCGGCGTCGTCGTCGGAAATCGACGCCATCCAGTCGATCACGCTGGCGAAGGCCGCAATGCGGCCGCTCGGCCACCGCGCCTGCAAACAGCTCGCGACGCACTCAAGCACGATGTTGCGCAGTTCGATGACAACGATGCTGTCCCACCGATTAACGATGCTGGCGTCGCTCACGATTGCGTCGCCCACTACATATTGATCAAACGTCATAACAACTTCCCCATGTTGTGACTATTTGAACACAGGCCAATGGCCGTGCACTTCAATTAATCATTCATATTGTGTGCTTAATTCTACGGCAGACGTCCTCTATTCCGAGCTCTGACGGTCCACATCAAAAACTGTTACAAAGTATTCGTTGAATTTCCGAGAGCTTCGATATTAACGAATAAAAATCGCATACAATTAATCTGGGTTAACAAGACTCCTTCATAATTGCATCCTCCGGGTGCGGCGCCACCGCAGGTTATCTAGTCACGTTTTGGAATGCAGTATTTCTGGATCCCCCGAATGGCATAGACCACCACGCCGCCGCTCAAGCCGCCGTTTTCACCCGGAGAAGAACGTCGAAAGCCGCCGAAGGCCGAGCCCGCCGTGGCTCGTCTGCAGCGGCCGGCCAACGCTTCGAAGCAACCACTTCGTATAGGTGAAGTATATCCGCGGGCGCACCGCCGCAGCGCGTCAGGCCGCAGGACGACAGGCGACGCACAACCCATCCGCAAAGTACTGAAGACGGGAAATCCGGCGAAGGGCGGCGTTCGCCACGCGCGACTGCGGCGACTTCTCCGCCCAGTACACACGCCAGTCCGTCGGCTCGAGGCCGACCATCGACAGCAGCCGGCTGAGCGTGGAGACCGAGTAATAGGCGACGTGCTCGGGATGCACGATCTCGTTCCGGCCGAAGAGGCGGGCGGCAAGCTTGATGGAGGCGTGGTTGGGGGTGGTGATGAGGATGCGCCCGTCCGGCCGGCAGACGCTGCGCAGCGACGACAGGAAGTCGCCGGCGTTGGCCACGTGCTCAAGCGTCTCGCCGGCGACGACCACCTCGTATTGGCCGGGCGTCGAGGCGGACAGCGGCTTCTCGCAGTCGGCGACGTAGAGGTTGTCGTAGCCCGCGGCGCGCAGCATTGCGATCCCCTCCTCCGAAAGGTCGACCCCCGCCAGCTCACGCGCGCAGGCGTGCAGGCGCGGGTGCAGCAGCTCCCCGCGCGCCAGACGGTCTTGCGTGAACGGCATGTCCGCGCAGCCCACGTGCAGCACGCGTTTGCCGCGCGCATAGTGCTCGATGAAGTCCACCCGGTCGACGGGAGTGAGAATCGGCAGCTTCATGGATTGGTCCTTTGTGCGCCGCCCCGCCGCCTGCGGGCGGTCCGTTTCAATCGCATCGCCTCTCGAGGGGGCGGCGCGGGGCGGCTTGGGCGATCGCCTGGCGGTAGATCCGCTCGAGGTCGCGGGCGCTTCGGCCCCAGCAGAACGTGGTCTCCACCAGCGCACGGCCTCGCGCGCCCATGGCGTCGCGCGCCTCGTCCGGGAGCGCGAACAGCGCGCGCAATCCTGCGGCGAGGTCGTCGACCGCGCAGTCGATCGGCAGGGCGGCGCCCGCCATGAAACCTTCGGGCAGATTGCATTGGCTGGTGATGAGGGCGGGAAGGCCGTAGCCCCAGGCCTCCAGCACCGCGAGCGGCTGGCCTTCGCTGACGGACGGCAAAACGAACGCGTCCGCTCTCGCGAAGGCCGCGGCCTTCGCCTCGCCGTCGAGATGTCCCACGAAGCGCACGGACGCTCCGATCCCAAGCGCGCTGACGAGGTCGACGAGTCCCGCTTCGTAGGCGGGCGTTCCGGAGCCCGCCACCACGAGATCCCACGCCCTTGCGTCCGACGCGTGTTTCGCGTCGGCCCAGGCGGCGAGGAGGATAGCGAGCCCCTTCTTCGGCGTGAGGCGGCCAAGGTAGAGCAGTGTCCGCCGCCCGGAGGCGCGCGCCGCTGCCCGGCACGGCGCGTAGCTCTCGACCGCCGGCGCATGCGCGCCGTTCGCAACGGTGCACACCAGGTTGCGCAGGCCGAAGGCCCGGATCGCCTCCCGTTCGGACGCGCAGAGCGCGTGCAGCCAAGCCGCCCCGCGCAGGTGCCGCGCCTCGTAGGCGAACAGCGCCGCCGCTTTTTTCCAGCGACTGTTGGCGAGGGCCCAGGGATCGAGCATGCCGTGAGGGCTGACCACATAGGGACGCCCGGTCCTAGAGGACCACCGGCTCGCGGCGACGGAACCGTACATCCACAGACCGTGCACGTGGAGGACGTCGAGATCGGCCGCGATGAGCGCAGGTCCGAGACCGGGCCCGAAGCCGAACGAAGTCGGTCCGACGACGTCGAACAGGCTCAGCTGCGCAGGCTTCCAAGCCTCGACATCCACGACCGCCGCCGTTCGGTCGGCGGCGAACACCTCGACCGACACCTCCGGCGAGCGGTGCAGCGCGGCGCAGAGCGCGCGCAGGCTCGCCGGCACGCCGCCGCCGCCGTTCCCGACCGCGCCGACGAGCATGCCGACCCGGATGGGCCGCGCGACCGCTTCGATGGGGTCGGCCGGCGTCGAAAGGTCGATGTGGAGGTTCATGGCGCCCTAAACCGCCGCGGCGAGCGGGACGGAGTGCGCGGCGGCCGGCGCGCCGTCGATCGCCTCCACAAGGCGCCGGCCATAGGCCGGAAGATCGAACTCCCGGGCTCGCTCGCGCGCGTTCAGCGAGCACCGCTCGTAGAGCCCCGCGTCTGCGGCGAAGGCCGCCAGCGCGGCTTCAATGGCGTCCACGTCGCGGATCGGGACGACGTAGCCGTCCACGCCGTCGCGCACGACGCTGCCGGCGTTCGGTGTGGTGACGACCGGCAGACCCGCCGCGAGCGCTTCGTAGATGACGGTCGCCGATCCCTCGCAGATCGAGGGCAACAGAAAGACGTCCGCCCAGGCGTAGTGCGCGGCGATCTCGGTCCGCGGCACGGCGCCCGTCAGCGTGACGGCGTCGGCGAGCGCGGCGCGCGCCGGCCCTACGACGTCGCAGGCGCCGACCATCCGGAATTCCGCCCGGGCGCCGAGGCGTCGGGCGGCCTCGAGGACGTAGGGCGCGCCTTTCCGGAGGCCGACCCCGCCCACCGTCAGCACGCGCAGCGGTCCCGGCGCCCTGCGGCGCGGTTCCCCGCCCTCGTGCATGTCGACGCCGTAGGGCACCACCACGCAGCGCGCCGGAGCGACCCCGCTCGCGATCACGCCGTCGCGCACGAAACCGGAGCCGCAGACGACCAGGTCCGCCGTCGCCCACTCCTCCCGCTCGCGCGCGGCGTAGTCCTGGGACAGGCCGTCAAACGCCGAGACGGCGCTCCACCCCGGGAACCGCTCTTCCTCTTCGAGCACGAGACGGTCCAGGATCAGCTTCGGGGCGACGATCTGCTCGACCACGGTCTTCAGCCCGCTCGCCCGCATCGCGACAAGCGCCTCGAGGCATTCGCCGCTGAAGCCGTAGACGCCGCCCGCCGCCCCCAGGCCGTTGCTCTGGACGTGACGCACGAGGCGCCGCGAGAGCTCACGGCCCGCCCAGAGATGCGCCTCGGTCTGCTCGGTCGGCGTCTTCGCCCGCGCGCGGCGCATGCCGAAGCCGACGCCGACGCTCGGGAAGGTGACGACCGCGGATTCGGGCACCGCGAAGGGCACGCGGCCGGTGAGCCGCCGCAGGGCCGTCGGCATCACGCCGCCGGGGACCGCGCGCAGCAGCTTCGGCCAGCCTTTGGTCGCGCAGATGTCGGTGTAGAAGCGCTGCAACCGGCCCTGCGCGTGCAGCATGCGCGGCACGGCGTAATGCATCCGCGCGCCGAGCTGGCTGACGATGAGCTTCATTGCGGGCTCGCTCATCGCGCGGCCCCCGCCGGATCGACGCCGAAAACGCTGGGCGCGCCGGACGCCGGACGAACGGCGCAGGATTCGATGACCGTCCGCCAAGCCGCGAGCCCGCGGCGCCGCGAGAAGCGCTCGTCGAACATGCGACGGGCCGCGACGCCGAGACGGGCGGCGAGCCGCGGGTTGTCGGCGAGGCGCTCGATGTGGGCGGCGAGAGCCTCGGACGCCCCGACCGGGACCGAGACGCCGCAGCGGTGGCGTCGGAGCAGGCCCGCCACTTCGCCGTCGACGTCGCCCACGAACAGCGTCGGCCGCCCCGCGGCGGCGATCCCATAAAACTTGCTCGGAACCACTGACAGCTCGAACTCGGGCAGCAGGGTGACGAGATGGGCGTCCGCCGCCGCGAGCGACTCCGACAGCCGATCGAGCGGCTGGAGCGGCCGGAACATCACGGCGCCTAGGTCTCGACGGCGGGCCTCCTCCTCGACCCATGCCCTTTGGTGGCCGCCGCCGACAAAGAGGAAGGCGACGTCCTCGCGGTGGCGGAGCCGGGACGCGGCGTCGAGCACGGTCGTGAAATCGTGGGCGCGGCCGAGATTGCCGGAGTACCCGACCACGAATTTTCCGGAGAGCCCCCACTCCTCGCGGAGCCGCGAGGCCTCGCGCGGCAGCGGCGTGATCGCCTGGCCGTCCGACCAGTGGGGGACGACGGCGACCCTGGCGCCGCCGCCGCCCTGGGCGCGGAGACGCGCCGCCATCCGCTCGATCGGCGCCACCGTCACCCGGGCGCGGCGGACCGTGAGGTTTCTGAGCGCGAGAGCGAGGCGCCCCGCCAGGCCGGTGGGCGTCAGCACGCCGGCGTCGAACGCCGCTTCGGGGAACAGGTCGTTCGACCAGTTCACCAGCACGGCCCGCTTCGCGGCGATCGTCGGCCAGGCCGAGACCGACATCAGAGGCGGATCGGTGCAGACCACGCAGACGTCGCCGCGCCGCGCCCGCGCGGCCAGCCTCGCGGCGGCGGCGATGTGGAAGCTCGCGTAGTCCAGCGCCCGGCCGACAAGCGTCGCGCGCCCGAACCGCGCGCCCCCGACCCGGAACACCCGCACGCCTTCGATCGTCTCCGTCGGGGGCAGCCGCCGGGTCGCGTCGTCGTGCCAGGCATCGCTCGCGATCGCCTCCACCTCGAACCCTTCGGCCGCGAGGCCGAAAGCGAGACTGGCGGCCATCCGGCTGGTCGCCGACTGGTCCGGGGCGAAGAAGCGATTGAGAATGATGACTTTCATGCGCGGTCCCCGACCGCGACCCATGCGGCGGCCATCAGGGGACAGCGCGGGCTCCGACGCGCCAACCGGGCCGTGCGGATGAAGCGACGTCGGGGCCTCGCTCGTTCGGAGGAGGGTCCTTGGGGCTTGGGGCGGTGGCCTACGTCGTTCGGGGAGGCCTTCGCCTCTCCCCGCGACGACTTGCGGTCTATGGCGTCGGGCTGGCGCCGGCTCGGAAGCCGCTCCAGCGGTCGCCATGGGTGCTCCAACGCACGCCGCGGCTGGCCCAAAAGCCGATCGATCCGGGGCTCAGCAGCAGGCCGCGCACGAAGACGTTGCCGCGCAGGACTGCGCCCAGCAGCCGCCCTCTCCCCGGCGGCACGCTGCGGAACAGGCGCCCCGACCAGATCAGCTTGAGGCCCGTCACCATGCCGTAAGGCGCGCCGACGACGCGGTTGCGCTCGAACACCGGCGCGATCACGTCGCCGCCGCGGCTGTCCCAGAGGTCCATGGCGAGGCCGATATGGGCGACGTCGCGGATATCGTTCCGGCGGAACACGTTTCCGACGCCGCCAAGCACAGCGGGGTGGGTGTCGTAGCCGAAGGTCAGCCCGGCGTAGATCCCGTTGTTGACCGCGCGGATGCGGTTGCCTTCCACGAGCGTGAAGAACGGCGCGGATACGCTGTCCTGAGGCGTGCCGGAGGTCGCGGCCGCCATCACGCCATGACGCATGCGCGAGATGTCGTTGTCGGCGACGACCATGTCGAAGCACAGGCCCCAGACGAGCACGGCGGTCGAGTTCGAGTCGTGGGCCGCGTAGGTCTTCCGGCCCTGAAGCCGGTTGCGGTAGACCACCGCGCGCTCCGCGACGGGGGTTACATAGAACTGGCTGCTCGTCCGGTCCGGCGGCGCCGTCCAGGGACGGTCGAAGGTCACGACGTCGCCCTTGATCGACACGACCCGCCGCCGCTGGCCCGCCCCGCGGCCGGCCGCGATCACCACGTCGCCGCGCGTCGCGCCGGGCGCAAGGGAGAGCCGAGGTATCGTCACGGTGGTTGGCGACAAGGCCGAGGCGCGGCCGAGAAGAGCGACGCCGCCGAACTCGAAGATGATCTGTTCGCCCTTGTTGCAGTCGACCGCCGCGCAGTCGCGCGGCGCGGCGTTGCGCGTCTCGTTGCCGCTGAAGTAGGCGTCGCGGACGCTGCCGAAGTGCCCCTGGGCCACGAACAGGCGGCCGATGCCAGACCCGTCGGCCCGCGAGGGATCGGCGTTGACGAGCAGGTTGCCCACGAGCGCGAACTCCCGTCCGCCCCAGCTCGTGACCGCGGCTTCAGCGTCGCTGGTCATGCGGAAGACGTTGCCGGTCGCGAAGACCTGCTCGCTCACGCCGAGGAAGCTGCCGGCGCCGGTGATCTCGTTGCGCACGATCTCCAGGCCGCGGGCTGAGATCCGCAGCGTCTCGCCGCCCCAGGAGTTGAGACGCGAGTCGGCGATGCGGATCCGCGCGCCGCCCAGCGCGATCAACGCGCGATCCTGCGCCGAGACCCGGCGGTCGGCGTCGATCGTGAGGCCTTCGATCGCGACGTCGCGAACGTCGCCGCCCGCGTAGATGAAGCCCTGGGCATCCAAAGGCGCCGCCAGCCTGAGCGCGGTCGCGTTTCGTCCGGCGCCGAGCCAGCGCACGCCGGACGGCGCGCGGAAGCTGCGGCGCGAGAGGTAGACGCCCCGCCCGAACCGCAAGGTGCTCGGGGCCGCCCGCTCCGCAGCGGCGAGCGCCGCCTCGATCGCGGCGCCGTCGTCGCTGGCGCCGTCGCCGCGCGCTCCGAAGTTGGCGACGTCGACGACGGTCGACCAGGCTGGCGCGTTGCGGATCGTCAAGGTCAGCGGGCCGCTCCAGCCCAGCCGACCGCCACGGCCGTTGTGCGCCCAGACCTCGTAGGCGCCGGACTGCAGCGCAGGGGTTCGAACTTCGACGCGGTAGGGGTTGGCGGTCACGACGGGCAAGAACAGACCCTCGGTCGCCGAGGTCTTCAGGTAGACCGCCGCGCGCGAGCCGTCGGGATCGGAGAGGTTGCGGCCGAACACGGCGAACGGCTCGCTAGGCGCCGCGGCGTCGGGACCGAGCCACCAGGTCTCCGTACGGTTGACCGGGAAGGCCGGCCCGTACCCCTTCGCGGAACGGGCGCGCAGCAGATGCATCGCGCCCGCGGGCAGCGTGGACGGCAGCGCGAGCGTCGCCGCGGCCGGCCCGGCATAGTCCGGCGCGATGCGGACGACGGCGCCCGGCCGGCCCCTCGCCTGGCTGAAGACCTCGAAAACCGTGCTGGCGGCGAAGTCCGATCCCGCGAGCGTCACGGTCTCGCCGGGACCGGCCGTCCGCAGGCCGTCGCCGATCACGGGACCACTTCCGCCCTCGAGCGCGAACGGCGGATCGTAGGGGTCCGCCCCCGGCGGAACCAGCGGAGGCGGGCGAGAAGCGATGGCGGCCTGTCCCGCTCCCTCTCCGACGACCTGCAAGGCCGCGAGGCCTACGGCGAAGGCTAGACCTGCGACGAGGCCCGCGCCGCAGAGCCTCGCCAGCAAGCGCCTAGGCATGCCCCATCGCGGCCGTGAACGCCGGCCGTCGCGTCTCCGCCAGACGGCGCTCCCAGGCGAGCGCGCTCGCGACGATGCCGTCGAGATCGTCGTGCCGGGCGACCCAGCCGAGGGTCTCGCGGAGCCGCGTGGCGTCGGCGACCAGCGCCGCGGGATCGCCCGCGCGCCGCGGCGCGGGCCGGACGGGGAAATCGACACCGGACGCGCGCTTCATCGCGCCGATCACCTCGCGCACCGACGCGCCGAACCCATAGCCGCAGTTCGCGACGAGGTTCGGGCCGCCGCCTTCGAGATGCCCGAGCGCGAGCATGTGCGCCTGAACGAGGTCCGAGACGTGGATGTAGTCGCGTACGCAGGTGCCGTCCCGTGTGGGGTAGTCGTCGCCGAAGCAGTCGAGCCCGGCGCGAAGACCGACGGCGGCCTGCGCCGCGAGCTTGATCAGATGGGTCGCCCTGCCCCCGGACTGGCCGGCGCGCCCGAGAGGATCGGCGCCGGCGACGTTGAAGTACCGCAGCGCGGCGTAGCGCAGGCCGTAAGCCAGGCCTGCGTCCGCCAGCATGCGCTCCGTCATCAGCTTCGAAGCGCCGTAGGGCGAAACAGGGGCCAGGGGCGTGTCCTCGCCGAGCGGCTCCGCGGAGGCTTCGCCGTAGACCGCGGCGGTCGAAGAGAACACGAAGTTCCGCACGCCCACCGCCACCGCGGCGCTGATCAGCTCCCGGGAGCGGACGGTGTTGTTGAGGTAATAGGCCATCGGGTCGGCGACCGAGTCCGGCACCACGATCGACCCCGCGAAGTGCACGATCGCGCCCACGCGGTAGGTCCGGGCGATCGACGTCACGAGGTCTGCGTCGCCGACGCAGCCCCGCACCAGCGGCACGCCCGCGGGAACGGCTGCGGCGAGGCCGGTGGACAGGTCGTCCAGCACGACGACCGGGCGTCCGGCGTCGCGCAGCGCGAGGATCATGTGGCTGCCGATGTAGCCGGCGCCGCCGGTGACGAGGACGTTTGACGATGTCATGGGTGCTCCGCCGGGTCTTGCGCCCGCGCCGGAGCCCCTCCTGGCGAGGCGACCGACGTCGCGGATCACGCTAGCGACGCCGCCTCCCGGCGCGCCTCGGCTCTTCGGCGTGCGCGGCCGCCGTCCGTCATCGAACGGCGTAGAAGAGACATCCGCTTTTTCGCCGAGGCTCGTACCTCCGGGGGGCTTCCATCGGACGTCTCAGTCTTTTGCGCATGGTGAAACCGCCGTCGAAGCGACATGCACGGAGCGCAGCCATGGGATCCGGCGGATGGAAGCGGCCGATGCCGAGAAGGGCGCCACGAGAGGCGTGCTTGAATTGCGGGACGCATCGCCCTTCGGTCAGGCTCCGAGCGCGGAGCGGATTCGGCGGGCCGCCGCACGGGACCGGCCCTCGACACGCCCGATCCCGCGCAACACATGGAACCGGGCGCGCTCGAACTCCTCCCGCCGCAGCCACTGGTCGTAGCGTTCGGCGATCTCGCCGCTGAGAGCTTCGACCCACAGGGCGGAGACGCGCTCGCGGGTGAACGCGCGCCCGCGGGCGACGCCGTTGGCCACGAAGCGGCGGTAGTCCTGCGGCCATCGCTTCAGGCGATCGACCGCGGCGACCGCGTCCTCCAGCGTCTCGACGCGGATGTAGTCCGCGCCCGGCGTTCCGACCTGGGCATAGGCGGAATCAAAGCCGCCGACGAAGGGCGCCTCGGCGAGCCAGGCGTTGACGAGCTTGCTGGGAGGTTTGCCGGGGTAGGTCCGACGATCGAAGCTGCGAACGCCGATCAGCACATCGAGTTCGCTCACGTCGTTCCAGACGCTCGGGTCGGGAACCACGAAGTCGACCCCGACGCCCTCGAAGGCCTGCCGCCATTTGCTCTCGTTCAGGGCCAGGTTGCCGTTGAAGGTCTGCCCGACGTAGGCGACGCGCTCGACGCCGCGGCGCTCGGGGTTGCGTTTCCTCAGCCGTGGCTGGGGCCAGAGCGGCAGGTAGGTCGCGCCGGCGCCCGCCTGCAGCCGGTTCTGCACGAGATGATGGTGCGCCCAGCGCCGGGCCGGGAAGTCCGCGCGCGCGCAGACCACGAAGGCGTCGGCCGAGCCGCCGATGCGGGCGAGATGCGCCGAGTGCACGATGTTGATCGCGTCGCGGTGCAGCGTGTTGGAGCATCGCACGTTGAGGCCGCCTTGCTCCGCCAGGATCAGGTAGGTCTGCAGACACCAGCAGAGGTCGCCGTGCGCCGACATGCCTGCGGCGAGGTCCGGCGCGCGCTCGAAGCAGTCGTCCATGGAGCTGACGGCCCGCAACCGCGCCAATTGCTCCGAGGACCTGTCGACGACGAAGTTGACCGCCGGCGTCATGGCGGGTCACGGCCCCTTCGCGGACTGCCGGGGAATGAGGCCCGCGCGGAGCGCCAGCCGGCGCAGACCGTCGCCAAGGACGCTCGCGATCTTCCGGTCCGGCCGCTCGTGGCGAAACAGCTGGCCGACGGGCGGCAGCAGGCGCATCCGCGGACGGAGCGCGAGGCCGAAGCCGAGCACGTCGCGGCCGATCGCCATGTCGCCCCGGCAGCAGCGGGCGACGCCGGTCCAATAGGCCGCCTCCGCGAGACGACGTCGCGCCAGCGCATGATGCCGCCGCGCGTTCGGGACGCGAGGCCCGTGATGCTTGAACACCGTGTCGAAGGCGAGCGCGCGCTGTTCATAGTCGACGAGGATCAGCGCGTAATAGGCGCGCGACATGTTGGAGCCGTGCAGCCGGTAGACCGCCTGCGTCAACGGCGTGTCGGCGACGTCGCCATAGGCGGCGAGCCGCATCCACATCTCCATGTCGCCGGCGTGCGGCAGCAAACGGTCGTAGCCGCCGACTCTCTTCTGGACGGCGGTGCGGACGATCGCCGTCGGCGTCGGCACCAGGTTCCGGATCCGCTCGCAATGCTCCCGGATGAACGCCTCGCCCGATCTCAACCGCCATTCCGGCGGCGCGTTCGGGTCCGAGAACGTCGGCTCGGGATCGCCCTCGTGCAGGTCGACGCTCCTGCCGTAGGTCAGCGCAACCTTGGGGTGGGCGTCCATGAGGGCCGCCGCCCGCGCCAACGCGCCCGGGGCAAGGAAGTCGTCCGCCGACAGCAACAGCATGTACGGGGACGTCGCCCAGGCGATGCCCTCGTCGTAGGTCACGAGCGCGCCGCGGTTCCGTTCGTGGACGACGACCTCGATTCGCGGATCGCGGGCCGCGAGCGCGCGAGCCGCCTCGGCGGAATCGTCCGGCGAGGCGTCGTCGATGATCAGCATGCGGACGTCGTGCAGCGACTGCGCCTGGATGCTCTCGATGCAGTCTTTGAGGAAATGGCCGTAGCGATAACAGGGGATTGCGATGTCGACGACGGCCATGGCGTTGACGTGTCCCGCTCTCGTGGCCGCCCGCGCTCTGCGTCCCGGCGAGGAAGGCTAGCCGCGGGCGCGCGGCCGCCGCCACGCGCCCCTTCGGCGAAGGCGGCGCCTCCAAAGCGGTAGGCCGGCGCGGAAGCTCACGCCGTGGTCGCCTTGAAGACGACGTCCACCCAATAGTTCGTCTTGGAGAAGGTCTCGGTCGGGAAGGTCTGGCTCGGTCCGTATTGGTAGACGCCGTTCGCAGCCCCAGGCGCGTCGGCCGGGGCCGTCAGCGAGCCGCTGACGCGCGCCGTCGCGAAGTAGTTGGTGTCGGCGGAGTAGAAGCCGGTGGTGTGGTAGGAGGCGACGTAAGTCGTCCCCGCCGTGATCGCGATCGGCGTCGCGAACAAGGCCGTCTGCCACCCGCTGCTGGTCTCCGACGTGAAGGAGACCATGGTGAGTTGCGCGCCCGCCGCGCTCCACAGCCGGCCCTCGTGCGCGCCGACGTTGCTGGGCCCCTTGTAGAAGCGGATGCCGGTGATCGTGCCGGCGACGCTCGCCCGGAAACGCACGCCGAGCTCCACCGGCGTCGGGTCGCTCTCGGTGACGACCGCGGGCGTCGCCGTGTCCGGAAACAGCGTCTCGCCGTTGATCGGAGGCGCGGGCGGCCCCGCCGCGAAGGTCAGGTCGACCCAATAGTTGGTTCCGTCGAAGGAGCCGTCGGGGAACGTTCCCGCAGGGCCATAGGCGAAGACGCCGTTGAGCGCGGCCGGCGCGCTCGCCGGGGCCGTCAGATGTCCTCGAACCCGGGCGGCGGCGAAGTATCCGGGATCGGCGGAGTAGAACGCGTCCGTGTGATACGAGACGACGTAGGGCGTCCCAGCCGTCACGTCGATGGGCGTGGCGAACAGGACCTGCTGCCAGCCTCGCAGGGTCTCGTTGGCGAAGGTGGCGACGCCCATCTGTGCGCCGGCCGCCGTCCAGAGCCGCGCCGCGTGGACGCCGACGTTGAGATCTCCCTTGTAGAAGCGGACGCCCGTGACCTGCCCCGACACCGCCGGCACGAACCTCAGGCCGAGTTCGACCGGGGTCGTGTCTTCGACGAACGGGTTCGCCGGCGCGTCGGCGTAGCTCCACAGGCTTTCTGTGGTCGGGGCGAGCACCGTGAGCGTGCGGCCGGCCGATGGAGTCTCGGTGTTGCAGCTGTCGTCGGTCGCCCGCGCGCGGATGACGTAGCTCCCCGGCGCCTGGGCGTTCCAGGCGAAGGTCCAGGACGCGCGCCCGCTCGCCTTGTTCCAGGTGACGCCGTTGTCCATCGACACCTCGACCCCCGCCACCACGCCGCCGGCGTCGGTCGCCGTGCCGCGCACGACGATGCGCTGACCTTCCCGCACCCGCGCCCCGACGGCCGGCGACGTGATTATTGAGACCGGGGGCGCAACGTCGCTGGAAGCGGGGGTCGCGACGACGTCGGCTTGCGGCGTGGCGGGCTGGACGTCCATGTCGGCCAGCAGGTTCACCGTCGCCTGCTGCACGTTTCGATCGACCGGGGTCGCTTCGTTGTCGTGGTTGGCGTCGAGACCCCAGGCCCAGTAGACCGTGCCCGCCCCGAACACGAGCCCGCCGCCGTTCGGGGCGCGGTAGAGCGTGAGGCTGTGGCTGGCGGTCGCGGCGCCGATGGTCGAGCCGTAGTCGCGCAGATAGGTCGTGACGTTGCGCGCGGTTTGCGACAGGTCGATCAGGCCGCCCGGCCGGAAGCCGTTGTCGCGGTCCTCGTCCCACTCGTAGCCAAGGTAGTTCTTCACCAGCGAACCGGTCTGCCCGGACGTCAGATTGGCGAAATCGGTGTTGCGCCAGAACCGGAAGCGGGAGTTCTCGTAGGGCACCTTGATCGTGTCGAGCCGATAGCTGTCGACCTGGAAGATCGTGCCGGTCAACGCATTTTCCGGCCGTCCGCCGTCGGAGGGCGGCGAGAACCGGGGGTCTCGCCACGTGCCCGTCCAGGTCGGAGACGGGTCGATCTTGGCGTTGGCGCGGCTCTCCTTGTAGCAGACGAGGGTGCGGTAGGGCGTCGCCGCGCCGGCCACGCTCGATTCCCAGCGGGTCTTCCAGTAGCACTCGTTGCCGCTGAAGAACGCGAGGTTGACGCCGGCGTCCCGCGCCGCCTCGACGTTGGCCCGTTGCGGGCCGGACCAGTACTCGTCGTGGCCGACCGACAGGAAGATCTTGTGGAGCAGGATCTCGGCGCCGCGCCGGTCGCTGTCGACGCCGGTGGAGTAGGAGACGTCGTAGCCGTTGCGTTCGAGCCAGCGGATCATCGGGTATTCGACGCCGAAGATCCAATCCTGCGGCCCGCTCTGGAAATCGTAGCCGCGGGTGTTGTAGGGCCGGTTGTAGCTCACCTTGTACGCGCGGAAGGCCGGCAGGTCGCCGCCGTAAAGGTTGTAGCCGCCCCAGGAGTTGTAAGCGCACCAGGTGGTGTCGGAGGTCTGGAACAGCAGGTCGCTCGCCACGCCGTCGTCGCGCACCACGAAGGGGATGTGGTTGACGCCGGCGGTGGCGTCCTGCCGGACGAGCTTCGCGATGTAGAGCCCCGTCACCTCGGTGGACGGCACGGTCCAGGTCGCGGACACCGCCCAGTTGCCGCAGTCCACCAGGCCGATGCTGGGGTCGCCGCCCGGGGTCGGCTGGGTCTGCGCGGTCGCGAGCTGGCGCTGGATGGTCGTGACCTTCCGGGCGCCATTTCCGCCGTAGTAGCCGAGGCGGTAGATGTCGATCCGGTAGTTGAGCGAGTTCGTCCGGATCTTGAAGCTGACAGTCTGCCCGCGGTTGAGGCTGATGTCGGTCGCAAAGCCGACGATGGTGTCGTCGCCGATCCCATTGATCATCCAGTCGCTCGGCGGGTTGCCGGGCTTGGCGTTTTCGACCGTGATCTTGTTGGTCGCCGCCTGAAGTCCTTCGTCGCCCGCCGCCATGCGCAGCGCGGCCTCGTGGTCGATGAACGGTCTGGACGTGACGTCGCTTTCGGACACAGCCCGCATGGTGGCCCCCGGCTGCCGCCCCCGGCGACATGTTGTTGACAGAAAGGGAGTTCTTAAGCCCCGTTCCGAAGTATTTTGCTAATCGAAGCATCCTTGAAAGATTGGCTTGAGCGGTAGGCGCTGCGCGGTTCATCACCTGAAAGAGGTATTCAGGCCTCGAAAGGCGTAGAGAGCGGACATAAGCCGCCAAACGGCCAGGGGCGGACGTAAGCCCGCGCCTGCGCCGACGGGGCCGCTGCTCCGGAAGGCGTAGAGCCGCCGCCTGCGCTTCCTCCATCGGCCCCGTTGCGGCGGACGCCCACGGACCGCCTAGATCCGCTTCGGTTCAACCGGAGGGACGCGATGAGCGGCGTGACGGCAACGCCTGTCGATGTTGCGATCCTCTGCCGGGGGACGGCGGACGTGAAGGGCTGCGCGGCGAGCGTCCGGGCGCAAGGGCTCGGCGGCATGCGCATGGTGATCATCAGCGACGGCGGCGAAAACGACCACTTCGCGCGTGACCTCGCGGCCTCGCGCCCCGATCTTTTCGCCCTCCCCCACAACGACGCCTCCACCGAACGCCGCTGGGCGACCGGAGCGCAGGCGCCATTCCTGCTCACGCTTTCTGCCGGCCAAAGACTCGTCGCCGGCGCCATCGACGCGGCGCTCGCGCTGATGACGTCGCGCCCCGATGTCGTTGCCGGCTGCAGCCGATGCGCGGAGGCGGAAGAGACCGCGTTGCCCACAATCAACGACTGGCGCATCGACGACGGCCTCTCGGCGATCCGCCGGATGTGCGGCGCGGCGAGCGCGCCTTCAGGCGATGGGCCGGTGATCGTCCGCGCCGCGCTTGGCGCGCCCTTCGGTCGGCCGGGGGGCGAAGGCGCGCGGCTGGGCGCCTGGCTGCGGCTCAGCCTGCGGGGCGCGGTCGCGGAATGTGCGGCGCCGCTCGCGGTCCGAGCGCCTGCGGAGCCAGAAGACGACAGCAGCCCGCTCCGCAGCCTGAACGCCCGGCGCGAGGCCTTCGCTGCGTTTTTCCGAACGGACGGCCGACGATTGGCCGACGCGGCGGCGCTCGCCCGGCTCGCGAACCTCCGGCTGGCGCAACAGGCCTATTGGGCGGTTTGCGCCGAACGCGCCCGCGGCCACGCGACGGCGAGCGGCGACCTTCTGCGCTTCGCCCGCCGGTTGGCCCCGGCGGCCGGTCCCCGGGCCTGGGGCCTGCTTGAAGCGGGAGGACCGCCGCCCGCGCCGAGGTCGGGCCGGTTCACGGCGTTCTGCCGGCGGCTCGCGCTCGAGGTGTTTCCTTGAACGCGAGCGATCCGGGTCGCCGCTCGACGGTCGCCCGCCGCATCGCGCTTGCGGTCTCGGCCATGTGGATGTCGCGGCTGGTGGCCATCGCGCTCGGCCTCGTGCTGATGCCCGCTCTGTTCAAGAGCCTGCCCAAGGCGGAGCTCGGCGTGTGGCTGCTGCTCAGCCAAAGCGGGGTCATGCTGCTCATGCTTGATCTCGGACTGACCTCGACGCTCACGCGCCGCTTCGCGTTCCGGCGGGGCGAGGCTGCAGGCGGGCCCGAGGAGCCGCTCACCGCGGAGCACGCACAGGCCTTCGCCGCGCTGATCGCGACCGGACGCGTGCTCTACCGGGGGATCGCGGCGAGCGTCGGTCTGCTCGCCTGGGGCGGCGGCCTGCTGTTCATCGCGACGCTCGGGCTCGACGAACCGCTGCGCCGCGAGGCTGAACTCGCCTGGACGATCATCTGCGTCAGCCAGGCGATCGCGCTGTCGAACGGCCTCTGGACCGCGGTCATCGCCGGCCTCGGGCACGTCGCGCCGATCGCGTTGCTGTCCGCCGGGATGACGAGCCTCACCCTGCTCGCCCAGACCGCGGTGGTGTGGGCGGGCGGCGGGCTCGTCGCGCTCGCCGCCATCGGGGCGGCGGGCAACGTCGCCTTCCGAGCCGCCGCGATCGTCTACCTCCGGCGCAACGAGTCCGCCGTGAGCGCCGATAGCGGGAAATGGAGCCGGGCCGAGGCGGAAACGCTGCTGTCGCCTTCGCTGAAGTACTTCCTCACTGAAATCGGCGCGATCCTGTTGACGCGCACCGACCAGTACTTCATCGCCGGCTATTTCAATCCCGAGCGCATCCCGGAGTATTTCGCCTCCTACACGCTCGCCTTCAACGCCGCTCTGATCGCCATCGCGATCGGCGACGCCGCGAACATCTACGTCTCGCAGCTCTGGCGCACGACGGCCCGCGACCGCGTCGCGCCCCTGGTGCTGAAGAGCATGCGGATCGGGATGGGGTTGATGGCGCTCGCGACGGCGTTGTTGCTGTTCGCCGGCGACGCCATCATCGCCGCCTGGCTCGGCGCCGGGCACTACGCCGGACTGCCGCTGATGGCGACGTTCTGCGCGATGCTGCTGGTCTACACCCAGCAGAGCCTCCTGTTCGGCTTCTCCCGCGCCACCGAGAACGAGATCTACGCCGCGATCTACCTTGCGGCGGGCGCGCTGAACGTCGCGCTCAGCTTCATGCTGGCGCCGACTCTGGGGCTCGTCGGCGTCGCGCTGGCGACGTTGCTCGCCCAGCTCGCGACCACGGGCTGGCAAATTCCCGCCACTGCGCTTCGCCGGCTCGACATTCCTTGGCGGGTCTACGTCGCGGAGGTCCTCGCGCCCGTCCTCGCGCTGTTCATCGCGGCCTCGGCGTCGATGGCGGTTGCGGCCGCCTTGACCGCGCATGTGGGTCCCCTGCCCCGGGCTCTCGCCTGCGCTGGCGCCGGCGGCCTGGTGGCGCTCCTCGGGTTCTGGACGCTGGTGCTCGACCGCAACCTCCGCGCCATGGCGCTCGGACGCGCGCGGCGCGCATTCGGGCGCCGGCTCGTGACCGACGCTTGAGGTAGCAAGCCTCTCCCCGCCTACCTCCTTCGCCCACCTCCCCCTCTCCGCAGCCTCAAAGGCGGAGGTCCACTCGGCTGAAATCATAGCTCCCGGCGCAGTCCGGCCGACGTCTAGCGTTCGAGCGACCACGGCGATCCGCCGCACGACCACAGGCGCCGCGGCGTGCGCGCCCCGGACCGACGAGACGGGATTCCATGACCTCGTACGCTCCCCAGCTCCTGAACGCCTTTCTTCTGACCGTCGTGCTCGTGGCGGCCCTGCGCGCCGCGGCGGTTCCGCTCGGCCTCGTCGACCGGCCGGACGAGCGCAAGCGGCACATCGGCCAAGTGCCGCTCGTCGGCGGGCTCGCGATGTTTCCGGCCTTCGTCGTGGCCTCGCTCTCCCTGGGGCCGGATCTTCGGGTTCCCTGGAGCGCCTTCGCGGGATTCGCGGCCTTCGTCGCCATCGGCGCTGTCGACGACCGCATCAGCCTGCGGGCGGCGCCACGCCTGCTGATGCAGTTCGCGGCGGCGGCGCTGGCGATCGCGCCCGCGCACATTGTGGTGGAGAGCCTCGGCGGCGCCTCGGACGCCGGGCTCGCCCTCGGCGCGCTAGCCCTCCCCTTTACGCTGGTCTTCGTCGTCGGGCTCGCCAACGCCTTCAACATGGCGGACGGGCTGGACGGCCTCGCGGGCGGGGTCGCCGCGGGCGCGCTGTTCTGGCTCGCGATCACCGCCATGGCGCTCGAGCGCACGGCGGCGGCGATCCCGCTCCTGCCTCTGCTGTTCGCCGTGCTCGGCTTCCTCGTGTTCAACCTGCGCCACCGCTGGCGCGCCCGGGCGTCCGTGTTCATGGGCGACGCCGGCAGCCTGCTGCTCGGGGCCGGCGTCGCCTATTTCGTAGCGACGTTCGCCGGCGGGGAAGGCCGTGTCGCGTCGTTCGTCGCGCTGCTCTGGACCTGCGCCCTGCCGATCGTCGAGACGCTCAGCCTGATCGTCCGCCGCCTCGGCGCGCGGCGCAGCCCGATGGCGGCGGACCGGCGTCATCTGCACCACATCCTGGTCGACGGCGGCGTGCCAGCCGGGCGCGCGACGGCGCTGATCGTCGGCGCGTCGCTGGCCCTCGGCGCGGTCGGCTTCGTCGGGGCCGTCGCGCAGATCGCCGACGGCGCGCTGCTGGCCGGCTTGGCGGCCGTGGCCGTCGCCCACTCCCTGTTCGTCGTCTACGCCCCGCAGCGCCTCCCGGCCTGGCTCGCCCGCCCCGCGCGCGACGACGCGGCCCTGCCCTCCCGCGCCCCCGCAAACCAGCAGGGCGTCTGACCGTTGCGCCAGTCCCGTCTTGAAAGGGCTACCGGAATGATCCCTGTCTCCGTCGTCATCCCGACGCGCAACGAAGCGGCGAACCTCGCCCATTGCCTTGCGGCCCTGCGCGGCTTCGACCAGGTCGTCGTGGCCGACAGCGCGAGCTCCGACGCGACGGCGGCGATCGCAGAGCGCTACGGCGCCGCCGTCGTGCCGTTCGACTGGAACCGGAAATACCCGAAGAAGAAGGAGTGGTCGCTCCAGCATCCGATTGTCCGCAACGACTGGGTCCTGATGCTGGACGCGGACGAGATCGTCTCGCCGGAGCTCGTCGACGAGATCGCGGCGCTGATCGAAAAGGGCCCGCCCTGCGCCGCCTACTTCATCGAAGGACGCTTCGTGTTTCTGGGCGAAGCGCTGCGCTTCGGCCACCGCAACTGCAAGATCATGCTGGTCGACCGCCGCCGGACGCGGTTCCCCCATCCCGACGATCTCGACGTACCCGGCGGCTGGGAGGTTGAGGGCCACTACCAGCCGCTGGTCGACGGCCCGGTCGGCCGCATGCGCTCGTCGCTGCTGCACTGGGACCGCAAGCCCGCCGCCGCCTACTTCGGCCGCCACGATCTCTACGCCGACTGGGAGGCGCGCCTCGCCGAACGCGGCGTTCTCGCCAAGCTCGCCGAGAACGAGAGCTGGACGCGGCGCGTCCTGAAGACCGCGTTCCGGGTCACGCCCTGCCGCTGGCTTGTAGCCTTCCTGCATTCCTACGTGTTGAAGCTCGGCGTGCTCGACGGCGCGGCGGGCTTCCACTTCGCGATGGCCCGAGCGTTCTACTACTGGCAGATCGCGCTGCGCCGTCGCACCCTCGCCGCTGACGCCCGGAACGCGGGCGAGGCGCGCGACACCGGGGACGCGCAGGTCGCGCCCCTTCCCGTTGCCGGCCGGAAAAGCTGACGGAAGATGGGCGCGCTCCCTCCCCAGGGCCTTGCTCCACGCTCTGACGGCTTTCCCGGACGTGCTGGCCGGGCCGTCGCGATGATCTGGGCGGGACGCGCGACCGCTGCCCTGATCGTTGCGGCGGCGTGCGCCGCCTGCGCCCTCACCGCTGCTGGCTATGTTCTGCCCACCGTGGACGCCCCCGGTCCCGCCGACGTCATCGTGGTCCTCGGAGGCTTCGGCCCGCCACGCGCGGAACGCGCCGCGCGCCTGTTTGCCGAGGGGGGCGCACGCCGGATCCTCGTCGCCGGGGCGGGCGACTGCGAAGCGATACGCGACATGTTGGTCGCCCGCGGCGCGCCGGCCGGCGCCATCGATACCGAATGCGCTTCGCGCTCGACGCTGGGCAACGCGCGGCAGGCCGTTCCAATGCTGGCGGGCGCGAGGTCGGCGATCCTCGTCACGCACTGGTATCACCAGCGCCGCGCGCTGGCGTGCTTCCGCGCGACGGCGCCCTCCATCGCCTTCGCGAGCGCCTCCGTCCGTCGCGACCTGCCGCGCTGGCGCCTCGGCTGGACCGGAGAGTCCAAAGCGGTTCTGGCCGAATACGCGAAGATCGCGTGGTATGCGCTGCGCTACGGGATCGTGGCCTGGGGCGCGCCTGCGACGCCCTCGCCGTGACCTGGATGCTGGTGGCGATCCTGGCCGCGCTCTGCCTCGGCCTGCTCGTCGACGGCCTGGTCCGGCGCGGGGGCGTCTACGAGTTTCCGTTTCTCGCAGCCGCCATGTCGACCGCCTTCGTGCTTCCGCAACTGCCCGGACTGGTGGACGGCCCCTTCCTGCCGGACGGCGGGTTCTCGGCCGCCGTGGTCTTCACCGTCGCCTGCCTCGGAGCTACGCCGCTGGGATGGCGCCTGGCCCGTCGGCCGCTCCTGCGCCAGAGCGTCCCGCTCGACGAGACGCGCCTGCTCATCGCCGCCGCGGCGCTGTCGGCGATGGGCGCGGGGTTCTACGTCGCGGTCGGGCGCCTGCCGCCCGAGGAGACGGTGTCGGTCGCGATCAGCGGCTTGCCGGTGGTGCTGTTGTTCTTCTCCAAGATGCTGGTCTACGGCTTCGCGATCGCAGTGCTGTGCGCCGCGCGCCTCCCCTCTCTGCCGGCCCTCGCGATCGCGCTCGCCGACTCGGCGCTCTACCTCGACCGCGTCTACGTGACGGGCAAGCGCGGCGAGGCCTTCGAGTTCGTTCTGCTGATCGCGCTCGCGGTCTGGTTCCAGCGCCGGCGCGCCCTGCCCCGGGCCGCCGTCGCGGTGGCGCTCGTGCTCGGCATGACGGCGCTCGGCAGCACTGAGGATTACCGCAAGATGACCCGGCGCGGCGAGACGCCGGGGATCGCGGAGATCGCTTCGATCGACTTCGTCGGCAACTTCAAGACCCTGCTCGCAGACGGCGGCTACGAGTTCCAGAACGCCGTGATGCGGATCGACTTCACGTCCCGCAACCAGGCCTTCGACTACGGGCTCTTCCACTGGAACGAGCTCGTCATGACCTTCGTCCCGTCCCAGCTCGTAGGCGAGCAGCTGAAGCGTTCGCTGATCGTCAGCGTATCCGGCGCCGCCGACCGCTTTTACGAGGCCAAGTTCGGGACCACCGACACGGGAATGGCGGACGCCTTCGGCTCGTTCTGGTGGTTCGGCGCGCTGAAGTTCTTCGCCGTCGGCTGGATCATGCGCCGCATCTACCTCAGCGCCATCGCGGGGGACGCATCGAGCCAGCTGCTCTACATGCTGAGCGCGCTGCCGGCGATGCACATCTTCTCGCACCACACCAACTGGATCGTAGCGGCGTGGGTGCAGATGGCGCTGTTCGTAGGCCCCGCTCTCGTCTTCGCCGCGCGCCGCAGGCCGCGCGGCGCGACGGCGGCGGTCTGAGATGGCGGACGCCCCCACGACCCCGCCCGGCGCCATCCCCTTCCACGCGCTCAACCGGCCAACGTTCAGCCGTCGCCAACGGCTGGCCCGTCTCGGCTGGCGCGCGCTGTGGCTCGTGGCGGCGCGCTGGACGCCGCCGCCTCTGTTCGCCTGGCGCGCCGCCGTGCTCCGGTGTTGCGGCGCTCACATCGCGCCGACCGCGCGGGTCTACCCAAGCGTCTCGATCTGGTGGCCGCGGAACCTCGCCATGGGCGCCCACGCCTCGCTCGGGCCGGGCGTGATCTGCTACGACGTCGCGCCGATCACGATCGAGCCCTACGCGATCGTCTCGCAGCGGGCGCATCTGTGCGCCGGCGGCCACGACGTCGACGACCCGACCTTCCCGCTGGTCGCCCGTCCCATCGTCATCGGCCGCGGGGCCTGGATCGCGGCGGAGGCCTTCGTCGGCCCCGGCGTCACGCTGGGCGAAGGCGCCGTGCTCGGCGCGCGCGGGGTCGCCACGCGCGACCTTGCGTCCTGGACCGTCTACGCCGGCAACCCCGCGACCGCCCGCCGCGAGCGGCGGCGCGATGGGGCTGCCCATCCGGGCCGGCCGAGCGCGGCGGCGGCTGGGTAAGCGCATCGGCCCCGGTAAACCTTTGGAGGTAGCGCCTCGCACGCGGTCATGACCAAGGCGGTAAGCGTTCAAGCTTCGAAGTGCGGTTGCATCCCTCTTTTCATGATCTATCCCTGGATGAAACCCACTCGTAGCTTGCCCCGACAACTTCACAAGCGCGTTATCGGGGACGTTTCATGTGCCTGAAAAATGTAACGATGGGAGAAGGCGCAGTCGTGTACCATCCCGATCTCGTAAATATTTATGACTGCACCATAGGCTCTAGCACTCGTATTGGTCCTTTCGTCGAAATTCAAAAGAACGTCGAGATAGGATCGTCCTGCAAGATTTCATCGCACTCATTCATCTGCGAGGGCGTGACGATCGAAGATCAGGTGATGATCGCCCACGGGGTGATGTTCACCAACGGGCTGTATCCGGAAGCCACCAACGGCGACGGGTCGATGCAGCAAGACGGCGACTGGGAGCTGTCGACCACGCTCGTGCGCCGCGGCGCCTCGATCGGCTCTAACGCCACCATCGTGGCCGGCGTGACCATCGGCTTCGGCGCGCTTGTGGGCGCCGGAGCGGTGGTGACGCGGGATGTGCCCGACTTTGCCATCGTGACCGGTGTGCCCGCCCAGGTCGTCGGCGACGTCCGCGACCGCGCCGAACGCTCCAGAATCGTGCGCTCCCACCGCCAGGCTGTGGCCGTGAACGGGAGCGCGCAGTCGTGATCGGCATCGGGGTCGTAGGCTACGGCTACTGGGGTCCGAACCTCGCTCGCGTCGTCGGGGAGACCGACGGCTGTCGGCTCGCCGCCATCGCGGACGCCTCCCCCGCCGCCGAGGCGCGCGCCGCGAAGCGGCATCCCTCGACGGCGATCACGAGCGATTGGCGCGCGTTGGTGGCGCGGGCGGACGTGGACGCCGTCGTCGTGGCGACGCCCGTCCACACGCACTTCGACATCGCCCTGGAGGCGCTGCGCGCAGGCAAGCACGTGCTCGTCGAGAAGCCGATAACCCAGACGGCGCGGCAGGCGGAGATCCTCATCGACGAGGCGGCGCGGCGCGGCCTCGCGCTGATGGTCGACCACACCTTCGTCTACACGCCGGAGGTGCAGAAGATCAAAAGCATCGTCGAAAGCGGTGAGGCTGGAGAGATCTTTTACTACGACTCGACGCGCATCAACCTTGGCATGTTCCAGTCCGACGTGAACGTGATCTGGGATCTGGCCGTCCACGACCTTGCCATCCTCGACAGTCTGTTCGGACTGACGCCGCTCGCGGTGTCGGCCAGCGGCGCCGGCCACATCCTCGGATCGCCCGAGAACCTCGCCCACGTCACCATCTTCTTCGAGGGCGCGATGACGGCGCACCTCAACGTCAACTGGCTCGCGCCGGTCAAGGTGCGTCAGACCTTTATCACCGGCAGCCAGAAGATGATCGTCTACGACGACCTGCAGCCGAGCGAGAAGGTGAAGGTCTACGACCGCGGCGTGACCTCGGACGGCGAGCAGGACGACGCCTACCAGCGCCGCGTCTCCTACCGCATCGGCGACATGTGGGCGCCGCACGTGCCGATCCGCGAGGCGCTCCGGACCGAGTTCGACCACTTCCGCGATTGCATCCTCACCGGGTCGACGCCGCTCACCGACGGCCGGAGCGGCCTCGCCGTCGTGCGCATGCTGGAGAGCGCGACGCTGTCCATGCGCCAGCGCGGGCATCCGATCGACCTCGAACTTGGAAAGGTCGCCTGATGATCCCGCTCATGGACATGACGGCGCAGTACGCCCCGCTCGCCGAGGAGATCGAGGCCGCCGCTCTCGGCGTGCTCCGCAGCGGCCGTTACGTCCTCGGGCCCGAGGTCGAGGCCTTCGAGGCCAACTTCGCCGCGTTCTGCGGGGTCGAGCACGCCGTCGCCGTCGACACCGGAACCTCCGCGCTGCATCTCGCGCTGCTGGCGGCGGGGATCGGACCCGGCGACGAGGTGATCACGACCCCGGCGACCTTCGTCGCCACCGTCGCCGCCGTGCTCTACGCCGGCGCCCTTCCGGTGTTCGTGGACATCGATCCCGTCACCTGGACGATCGACCCCGCCGGAATCGAGGCTGCGATCACGCCCAAGACGAAGGCCGTGCTGCCGGTGCATCTGCATGGACGGCTGGCGGACATGGCCGCGATCCGCCCGATCGCGGAGCGCCATGGCCTCGTCGTCGTCGAGGACGCGGCGCAGGCCCACGGCGCGGAGCGGGACGGCGTGCGGGCCGGGGCGTTCGGCGACATCGGATGCTTCAGCTTTTATCCGGGGAAGAACCTTGGCGCCTGCGGCGAGGGCGGCGCGGTCGTCACCCGCCGGCCAGAGCTCGCGGACGCCGTCCGGTGTCTCCGCGACTGGGGCCAGGAGGGGCGCTACAATCATGTCCGGCCTGGCTTCAACCATCGCATGCACGCGGTGCAGGGCGCCGTGCTCGACGTGAAGCTCAGGCGGCTCGAGGCCTGGACGGAGGCCCGCCGCGCGGTGGCCCGCCGCTACGACGCCGGTCTCGCGGGACTGGGGATCGGCCTCCCCGCGCCGAGCGACGGCGCGGACCATGCCTACCACGTCTACGCCATCCGGACCCCGGAGCGGGAGCGGGTGCAGCGCGCGCTTGCGGAGGCCGGCGTCGGCACGGGCATCCACTACCCGCGGCCGGTCCACCTCCAGCCGGCCTACGCCTCGCTTGGGCGGCGGGAAGGCGACTTCCCGCACGCCGAGGCTCTCGCCCGGGAGACGCTGTCGCTGCCGATCTTTCCCGAACTCAGCGCCGCCCAGATCGACCACGTCTGCCGGGCAGTCGCGGAGGCGTGCTGCGACGTCCGGGCGGCCGCCGAATGACCGACGCGCCACGCCTCGAACGCGACCCTCAAGGAGATGCGCGAATGCTCGATCCTCATGGCGTCCTCAACGGCAAACGGGTCGTCGTCACCGGCGGCGCAGGCTTCGTCGGCTCTCACATCGTGCGCCTGTTGGCCGGCCTCGGGGCACGTGAGATCGTCGCCGTCGACAACATGTGCCGCGGGCGACCGGCGAATCTCGCCGGTCTGCTCGACGACCCGCGGGTGAGCCTGGTCCGGGGCGACATCCGCGACCGCGCGCTGATGGCCAAGGTCATGGAGGGCGCGGACACCGTCTTCCATCAGGCGGCGCTCCGGATCACGCAATGCGCGGTCGAACCGCGGGCTGCGCTTCAGGTGATGGTGGACGCCACCTTCGACCTGATCGAACTCGCGCTCTCCGCGGGCGCCCGCAAGATCGTCATGGCGTCCTCGGCGTCGGTCTATGGCCATGCGACCACGTTTCCGACCGCGGAGGACCACCACGGCTACGACAACCGCACGCTCTACGGCGCGGCGAAGATGTTCGCCGAGGGCATGCTGCGGGCGTTCGCCGACACCGGCGGCCTGAACTACGTCGCGCTGCGCTACTTCAACGTCTACGGCCCCGGCATGGACATCCATGGCCGCTACACCGAGGTGCTGATCCGCTGGATGGAGCGGATCGAGGCGGGCGAGCCCCCGATCATCTTCGGCGACGGCCTGCAGACGATGGACATGCTGCATGTCCATGACGCCGCGCGCGCGAACGTCCTCGCCGCCGTCGCCGACGCCTCGGACGTCGCGCTCAACATCGGCAGCGGGACCGAAACCTCTTTGCTGGAGCTTGCGACCCGGCTTGCCGAGGTCATGGGCCGGCCCGGCCTCACGCCGACCCACGGACCGGAGCGCGGCGTTAACCCCGTCCCCCGCCGGCTGGCGGAAGTGTCGCGCGCCAGGGACCTCATCGGCTTCGAGACGCAGACCCCGCTCGCCGACGGCCTTTCGGGGCTCGTCGCCTGGTGGCGATCCGAGAACGGCGCGCTGCGCGCGCAGGGAGCGGCGGAATGATCCCGATCACGCGACCGGTGCTGGGAGGCGCCGAAACCATCGCCGCCACCCGCGTCATCCGCTCCGGCTGGATCACGCAGGGTCCGGAGGTCGCCGCCTTCGAGGCGGAGTTCGCCGCGCGCGTGGGCGCGGCC
Source organism: Methylopila capsulata (assembly GCF_016907975.1). Lineage (GTDB taxonomy): Bacteria > Pseudomonadota > Alphaproteobacteria > Rhizobiales > Methylopilaceae > Methylopila > Methylopila capsulata. The sequence continues at coordinate 154,128 of NZ_JAFBCY010000001.1, read as the reverse complement.
CACGCCTGCGCGGTGGCGAACTGCACCGTGGCGTTGCAACTGGCGCTGATCGTCGTGGGCGTCGGCCCCGGCGACGAGGTCATCCTGCCCAGCCACACCTACATCGCCTGCGCCAACGCCGTCCGGCACTGCGGCGCGACGCCGGTGTTCGTCGACGTGGAGCCCGGCGGGTTCAACATCGACCCGGAGGCCATAGCCGAGGCGATCACTTCGCGGACGCGCGCGATCATGTGCGTCCACCAGATCGGCATGCCATGCGATCTCGCGCGCATCCTTCCCATCGCGCGGGCGATGGGCGTGCCGGTGATCGAGGACGCCGCCTGCGCGATCGGCTCGCGGATCGAAGTCCAAGGCCGCTGGGAGGAGATCGGCAAGCCGCACGGCGACATCGCCTGTTTCTCGTTCCATCCCCGCAAGATCCTGACCGTCGGCGACGGCGGCATGATCACGACCTCGAACCCGGAATGGGACCACAGGCTCCGCCTGCTCCGACAGCACGGCATGAGCGTGCCGGACACGGTGCGCCATGCGAGCCCGCGGCCGATCGTCGAGAGCTATCCGATCGTCGGCTACAACTACCGCTTGACCGACATCCAGGCCGCGATCGGCCGGGCGCAGTTGAACCGGCTGGACGACATCGTCGCCAGCCGACGCTCGCTCGCGGCCCGCTACCGCGTGCTGTTGCGGGACATCGCCGTCGAGTGCCCGGAGGAGCCGGCCTGGGCGCGGTCCAACTGGCAGAGCTACTGCGTGCGCCTTCCCCGGGACGTGTCCGCCTACGAGGTGATGGCGCAGATGCTGGTCGACGGCGTCGCGACGCGGCGCGGCGTCATGTGCATCCACCAAGAGGCGGCCTATGCGGACGCGCCGACGCCGCATCGGCTGTTCTTCTCGGAGCGCGCCCGCGAGGAGTGCATCCTGCTGCCGCTGTTCCCGCGCATGTCCGAGCGGATGCAGCGGCGGGTGGCCCTGACGCTCGACGCCGCGATCGCAAAGACGCGCCGCTCGATCGCGATGCCCTTCGTCGTCCCTCCGGCGACCCAGCGGGGACTGGCCTTTTGACATCGTCGTCGACCCACGCTTCGGCGGAGGAGCCGGCGATGCCACTCAACGGCCGTTCCGATTTTCCGGAGCTGATCACGCCCCTGAACCTGCCGCCGCGGCCCGGCTTCGCCCCGGGCCGCCTGATCCAGCTTGCGCGCGAACGTATCGCGCGCCTCGACCTCGATCTCGGCGGGCTCACGGTGCTCACCGAGGCGGCGAGCGGCGTCTACGGCGTCACGCCGATCATCGCGGCGATGGCGGGAGCACGGCGCGTCTATGCGGTCGCGCGCGACAATCGGTACGGCGCCCGCGTCGACGCGATCCGATGGTGCGAGCGGCTGGCCGCGCTGGCGGGCGTCTCGCAGCGCGTCGCCGTGCTCGAACGCCTGCCGGAGGTGCTCCTCGGCGAGATCGACATCGTGACGAACAGCGGCAATCTCCGCCCCATCCAGGCGTCGACGATCGACGCCCTGCCCCCGCGGGCGGTCATCGCGCTGATGTTCGAGGCGTGGGAGTTCCGCGAGGCCGACATCGACCTTGCCGCCTGTCGGCGGCGCGGCATCCCGCTCGTCGGGGTCAACGAACGGCACAGCGACGTCGACGTGTTCAGCTACCTCGGCCCACTGGCCGTCCGCCTGATGCACGACGCCGGCGTGCCGGTGTATGGCAGCAAGGTCGCTCTCCTCTGCGACAACGACTTCGCGCTCTACGTGGCCGCGGGGCTGATCGGCCAGGGCGCGCAGGTGACGGAAGCGCGATCAGCCTCAGGCCTGCGGGGCGGAGGCTACGACGCCGTTCTCGTCGCGCTGAAGCCGTCGGAGACGGCCGACCGCATCGACGCACAGGACGCCGCGCGTCTCGCGGCGATCGCGCCGCATGCCATCGTGGTCCACCTGTGGGGGGACATGGACCGCGCGGCGCTCGCACGGCGCGCCCTCACCGTATGGCCCACCGAAGCTCCGGCGCTCGGGCATATGTCGATCCTGCTGTCCGCCATCGGCCCCGACCCGGTTGTGCGCCTGCAGGCCGGCGGCCTGAAGGCGGCGGAGATCGCATTCCGCCGCACGACTGCAGACCGCCCGGGTCTCGCCGAGACCGTGTGACGCTCAGGCGTGACGGACGCCGTTGCCATTTGACAACATACGTTGGAGGATGATTTCCGCCGCGCCGTAGATGTCGGGAGTGTCCGAAGTTGTCCCCGCGATGCGCAGCGCGGAAATCGCGTCCCCTATCAATGCGAATTTTTCAGTTTCCGAAACAATACCGCTCTCACACAGCGCTATAAGCAAAGATTCGCATATAGCGAGCGCCGCGACGCCCGCGGGCGTCTTATCATCTGACACAATAGAATAGCCTTATTTCAAGCCGGCCCACCTCGGAACGACATTCAACGAGAATATCTCATAATATAGACTTTGCACGATAATGCGCTAACATATGAATTGATATCAGGAAATATTTTCGTCGTCAGCGCATCGAACACGCCATGCTTTCGTTTGGACCTCAGGGTCCGCTGATTCACAAGTTTGACGCTCTGGCCAATTGGAGCGTCGACGAACAGGCCGCGATACGGAGTCTTGGGTCCCGCCGGAAGCGTGTGGGGGCTCACCAACAGCTCGTTCGCGAGAACGATACGATCGACGATGTCTTCGTGGTGCAGTCCGGCTGGACCTGCATCTACAAGCTTCTTCCCGACGGCGGCCGTCAGGTGCTTGCGTTTCCGCTGCCGGGCGACATCGTCGGCATCAGTTTTCTCACTCTCGGCCGGGCGCTGATCGCGCTCGAGAGCATCAGCGAGGCGGAGGTGTCGCCGCTCTCGGCGGCGGCTCTCGCCCGCGTTCGAGCCAATCACCCGCGGGTCGCCCGGGCGCTGGATTGGTCGCACGCCCGCGACGTTGCGATCCTCACGGAGCATCTGGTCAATCTGGGACGACGCAGCGCTCTGGTTCGCACCGGGCACTTCATCATCGAGTGCGCGGAGCGGCTGCGGCTGCTCGGCTTCGACACCGACGGCGGGTTCGACCTCCCGCTGAACCAGTATCTTCTGGCCGACGCTCTCGGGCTGACGTCGATCCATCTAAACCGCGTGCTCCGGCAATTGCGCGAAGCGGACCTCGCCACCTTTCGCGCGGGAAAATTCGTCATCCACGACATCAAAGCCTTGCGGGAGCTCGCGGGCTTCGACGGCGCCTATCTCGCCCCTCCACCCCGTATGCCCTGAGGGTCAGCGGTCGTGCAGTTACGGTCCTTACCGGCGGCTTCGGTCGAGGGCCTTGCCCGCGAGCCGGAATGGGCTTGAGATCGTCGCCGCCACCCCGTCGAGCACGAAGGCTCCGACGTCTGCGGCCGCCGATCCCGATCGGCGGCCGAGCTGGGGCTGCAGTCGGGGGAACATGGCCGCGATCGACGTGTAGCGGTCGTGGTCGGAGCCGTTCGCCGATTTCAGCTGCGAGATGTTGATGACGCGCAGGCGTTCGACGGCGACGGCCTGCTGAACGCGCGGATCGTTGACGTCAGCCGCTCCGGCGCGTTCCCGGTCGCCCGCCAGCATCCGGGACAGCGACAGCGCCTTGTCGTCCTTCGCGACCAACAGGGTGATCGGCGACGGAAGGCCCCCGCCCAGGTGCGCAGGCCGGCCGGAGCCGGACCCGCGGACGGGCCGCGGGCCCGGCGTCCAGCCGGCCACGGTGGTCGCCCAGCTCATCCTGGGGGTCCTCGCCCTGATCGGCATCCTGATCCGCAACTCCGTCATCCTGGTGATGCAGATCGAGGAGCTGCGGGGCGAGGGCGTGGACGGCCGGACAGCGGTCGTCGAGGCGACCGAGCATCGCATGCGTCCCATCCTCCTCACCGCCGCCGCCGCCGCCAGCCTCGCTCTCATTCCGATCGCATTCGAGGTGTTTTGGGGACCGATGGCCTTCGCGATGATGGGCGGCATCATCGTCGGCACAGTGCTGACGCTCTTGTTGCTCCCCGCACTCTACGTGGGATGGTTCGGCCTTAGGCCGCCGACACACGACGAAGGCGACCCGGCGGCGTCCAAGGCGGTTGTGCGAGCATAATTCCGCGTCCGCATCGATCGGCCATGAGCGGACGTTGCCGGATCCGCCGTCGCAAGCCATTCATGTCATGCCTACGTACGGCAACGGGCTTGAGACCGCAGGAGGTTCGATGAACGTGCCGACGCGTCCCGCGGCTGAGGCGATCATGCCCCGCGCCGTGACCGAGGGAATTGACGAGCGTCTGATCCGCAGGGTCGTGGACCGCTTCTATGCGCAGGCCCGGAAGGACGAGATCATAGGACCGATCTTCAGGGCGGCCGTGCCGGACGAACGATGGCGGGCGCACCTCGACACGATCGTCGACTTCTGGAGCTCGATGCTGCTCGGGACCCGTCGGTACGACGGTCGCCCGCTGCGCAAGCACCTGATGCTGCCGGACCTTGGTGACGAGCACTTCAGACGGTGGCTCGCGCTGTTCCGGAAGACGGTCGAGGACCTCTGCCAGCCGGACGTCGCGGCGTTCTGGGCCGACAGATCCGAGCGCATCGGCAACTCGTTCCGCATCAACGTCCGGATGCATCACGGGGACGACGTTCTCCATCTCAAGCCGCTCGAGCGCGAACCCTATCCATGACGTGAGGACGTCGGCTCAGGTCGAGCGGGGGGCGGATCGGCGGCCGCGCGCGCCGCGGCTTCGATCGCGCGCGCGAGACGATCCCAGTCCGCCCGGACCTCCGTCTCCCGGAGGTTCGCGACGCCCAGCATCACGGCGAGGCCTCCCATCCCGAGAACAACGTCGCTTCCGACCCACCGGCGCAGGGCCTTCCGGCGCGCGGCGTAGAGAGCTTTCATGCGCCACAGGCGCCGGAGGTAGTGACGCGCGTTGCTCGAGAGACCGAGGTCCCCGACGACGACTGGGAGGCGCCCGTCGCGCCCCCCGCATGCGGGAGCATCGCCGCCTTCGCCGACCCATAGCGGCCTCCCGGAAGAACGCAGCCGTGTTAAAGACACGAGCGCTTCATGATCGAGCGCAAGCGCAGCTCGGGACGCCCCGAGCCTTGCAGGAACGGAACGTTAAGAGTTGCGGAACACATCTAGAACAGGTAGATGTCTGTTCATGATTTGTTTTGATTCTTGGCGGACCCGCCCATGCTGACGCGCAAACAGTACGAACTGCTCCGCTTCATCCATGAGCGGCTGAAGGAGACCGGCGTGCCGCCCTCCTTCGACGAGATGAAGGACGCGCTGGATCTCAAGTCGAAGTCCGGCATCCACCGCCTGATCATGGCGCTCGAGGAGCGCGGGTTCATCCGGCGGCTACCGAACCGGGCGCGGGCGCTGGAGGTCGTGAAGCTGCCGGAGGCGGCCGCGCCGCCCGTCTCGCGGCCCACGGGCCGGTTCGCTCCCAACGTCATCGAGGGCAATCTCGGGAAGGTGCGCCCGCCGCAGTTGGACGACGACGACAACCGCATGGTCGCGATCCCGGTCATGGGACGGATCGCCGCCGGCGTCCCGATCGAGGCGATCCAGGCGAAGAGCCACACCATCGCGGTCTCCCCCGACATGCTGTCCGCCGGCGAGCATTTCGCGCTCGAAGTGCGCGGCGACTCGATGATCGACGCCGGGATCCTCGACGGCGACCTCGTCCTGATCCGCAAGCAGACCGTCGCCGACACCGGCGACATCGTGGTGGCGCTGGTCGACGACGAGGAGGCGACGCTGAAACGCCTGCGCAAGCGCGGCGCGTCGATCGCCCTCGAAGCGGCGAATCCTGCCTACGAGACGCGCATCTTCGGCCCGGACCGGGTGGCGATCCAGGGGCGGCTCGTGGGGCTGATCCGGCGCTACTGATCGTCGTCCGAAGGCGAGTCGTCGTCGGCGAGGTCGGTTGGGTCGACCGGCTTTGCGACGAGGCTCGCCTGCGGCGGACGGCGGGGTTCGAAACGCAGCGCCAGGACGTCGGGCGGCGGGCGGACCGTCGCCACCGCGCCGTCCCATGGCCTCTGTCCCGCGGGATCGCGCGCGGCGGTCGCAACGAAAGCGTCGCCCTCGCGCGTGAAGGACAGCGCGCCGGTCGCGCGCATCGCGGCCCGGTCGACGACCGCCGCGGTCTCCGCGCAGGCTGGCGGAGCCTCGAGCCGGGTGATGACGAGCGCCGCCCGCCGGCAGTCCTCCTCGAAAGCGCGGGCGTCCCAGACCAGGGCGACCTCGCGCCCGTCGCCAAGCCGGCCGACGCAGCCATAGGCGTCGCAGCGCGGCGTCGCCGCCCCCGGGGGCTGGCCGTCGCGAACGGCGATGTCCCCATCGGCCGCGAGCCAGACCTTTGCGGCGAAGTTGGTCGCGCGAACGCCCAGCAACGCTAGCCGGCCGTCGGCGCCTCGGATCGCCGCGGCGCGGCCGTCGCGGTCGATCACCACGTCCGGCCGCGCGGGAGCCGCCGCCAGGGCGAGGCCGGCTGCGATCACAGGCGCCGCGGCGTAGCGCAGGGCGGTGCGCCACACGCAGAGCCAGGCCAGCCCGAGCGAAAGCAGCCCGAGCGCCGGCGCCCCAAAGGCGGGGATCGCGCGCTCGGAGCCCGGCCAGGAGGCGACCGCCCGGGCGATCGCCAGGACGCCGCTGAGGCCCCACCCCATCAGGCTCCACCAGGGCCCGTCGAGGCCGAGCGGCGCGAACAGCAGGCCGCCGACCACGCAGGGCATGACGATCAGGCTGATCAGCGGCGTCGCCAGCGCGTTGCCTGCGAGCGCGTAGGGCGTCACTCGGTGGAAGTGGTAGGCGGCGAAGGGCGCGGTCGCGAGCCCCGCCACCAGCGTGGTGACGAGCGCGAGCGCGGCGGCGGTCCGCAGCCATCGGAACGCGCGCGCCGTCCGGCCATCGGGCGGCGGCCGCTCGTCGCGCGGCCGCGCCTCGAACCATGCGACGAGCGCCGCGACCGCCGCGAACGACATCTGGAAGCTTGGCCCCAAGATGGCCTCCGGCGTCAGCGCCATGACGCCCAGCGCCGCGAGCGCGAGGTTGCGCGGAGTGACGGCCGGGCGGCCGACGACGACGGCCACGAACACGATCGCGACCATCAGGAAGGACCGCTGCGTCGCCACCTCCGCGCCCGATAGCGCGAGGTAGAACGCGGCGCCCGCGAGCGCTGCGATCGCCGCGACGCTCTTCACCGGCCAGACGAGCGCCGCCCGTTGCGACAGCGCGAGCGTGGCGCGCACCAGCCAGAACAGGGTGCCCGCGACAAGCGCCATGTGCAGCCCCGAGATCGAGAGGATGTGGCTGAGGCCGGCGGCGCGCATCTCGTCCTCGACGGTCGCGCTGATCGGCCCCCGTACGCCGGTGACGAGCGCCGCTGCGACGGCCCCTTCGTCGCCGCCGACCGCGGCCGAGATCCGCGCGGTCAGGCGCTCCCGCAGCCGTTCGAGCCGCGCGGACAGCCGCTCGGCCGCGCCTGCGTCCGTCGCCGGTCCGAAATTGCGGACATCCCTCGCCTGCTGCCCCGTCGCGCCAACGCCCTCGAAGAAGGCGGCCCGGGCGAAGTCGTAGCCGCCGGGCCGGACCGGTCCCTGCGGCGGCCGCCAGAACGCCGTCAGCGTCATCCGATCTCCGGCGGCGAGGGCCGGCTCGGCCCCAAGCGTCACGCGCGCCCGCCGCGGCCGCTCGTCCGGGCCGAGCGACCCGAGCCGTTCGAGCTCCAGGGTGATCCGGCGCTGGCCGCGGTCGCGCGGCTCGATCGCGGTCACCCGGCCAGTGGCGTCCGCCCGAAACGCGCGTGTCAGAGCGGGCGCCTCGGCGCGGACGGTCGCGAGCTTGGCGGCGAGGAAGCCCGCCGCACCGAACGCGAAGGCGAGCGCGAGGCCGAGGGACACGAAGCGGCGGCGCGCCGCGACCGCCAGCGCCACGCCGAGGCCCGCGAGCAGGACGGCGGCCCAGAGTTCGGGCTCGTGGGCCGCCGCGAAGTAGACGACCACCCCGGCGCCGAAGGCGATCGGCGCCCACAGCGCGAAGCGCCCCGCGTCGGCCTCTTCGACCAGGCGGTCGAGCGTCCAGTCGCGCGCACTCGCGAGCGCGTTCGCGAACCGGTCGCCGGAGGCCGCGCCGAAGCCCGGCAGCGCGGCCGTCCGCGCGCCTCTCCGTCTGCTCTGGTCCGGCCCCCGCGCCATGCCGCCCGCGATCGTTTCCCTAGCTGCGGTCGTCATGCTACACGGGCCGGCCGCCACGCCTAGCGCCCTTGTGAGCGCCGGATTGGCCCGTCGTCAGCACCGTTCGAGACCGCCCTTGTCCGAGACCGTCGTCACCCGTTTCGCGCCCTCGCCCACGGGCTTCCTGCACATCGGCGGCGCGCGCACCGCGCTGTTCAACTGGCTGTTCGCGAAGAGCCTCGGCGGCACGATGCTGCTCCGGATCGAAGACACCGACCGGGCGCGATCGACCGAGGCCGCGATCGCCGCGATCCTCGACGGGCTGACCTGGCTCGGACTCGATTGGGACGGCGAGCCGGTGTTCCAGTTCGCCCGCGCAGCGCGCCATCGCGAGGCGGTGGAGCAGATGCTGGCGGACGGCCGCGCCTACCGCTGCTACGCCACGGCCCAGGAGCTCGAGGAGATGCGCTCGACCGCTCAGGCCGAAGGGCGCCCGCCGCGCTACGACGGCCGCTGGCGCGACCGCCCGGCCTCCGAGGCGCCGGCCGATCGCCAGCCTGCGATCCGGCTGAAGGCGCCGACCGAGGGCGAGACCGTCGTCGACGATCTGGTCCAGGGCCGAGTCGTGATCCCCAACAAGGACCTCGACGACCTCGTCCTGCTGCGCTCCGACGGCACGCCGACCTACATGCTCGCAGTGGTGGTCGACGACCACGACATGGGCGTGACCCACGTCATCCGCGGCGTCGACCACCTGACGAACGCCGCGCGCCAGACCCAGATCTACGCGGCGCTCGGCTGGCCCGTGCCGAAGATGGCGCACATCCCGCTGATCCACGGCCCGGACGGCGCGAAGCTCTCGAAGCGGCACGGAGCGCTCGGCGCCGAGGCCTACCGCGAGATGGGCTTCCTGCCGGAGGCGCTGCGCAACTATCTCGCCCGGCTCGGCTGGAGCCACGGCGACGACGAGATCTTCTCGACGGCCCAGGCGATCGAGTGGTTCGACATCGGCGACGTCGGCCGTTCCGCCGCGCGGTTCGACATGGCGAAGCTGTCGAACCTCAACGGCCACTACATGCGCGCCACCCCCGACAACGAGCTGATGGCGGCGTTCAAGGCGTCCCTGCCCTATCTGCCGGGCGGCCCGGAGGCGGCGGCCCGGCTCGACGCGACCGGGCGCTGGAGCGCCTTCGAAGGCGCCCTCCCCGGCCTGAAGGAGCGCGCGAAGACGCTGGTGGAACTGCTCGACGGCGCGCGCTTCCTCACCGACGCTCGTCCGCTCGCCGTCGAACCCGCGGCCGAGGCGCTGTTGACGCCCGATGCGCGCGCGCTGCTTGCCTCCCTGCACGGTCGTCTGACGGCGCTGGAGCCGTGGTCTGCGGCCGGCGCAGAGGAGATCGTCCGCACGCTCGCCGAGGAGGTCGGCGTGAAGCTCGGCGCGCTCGCGCAGCCGCTGCGCGCGGCGCTCACCGGCCGCAAGACCTCGCCCGGAATCTTCGACGTGCTGGTCGCGCTCGGCAAGGAGGAAAGCCTCGCGCGCATTGCCGATCAGGCCTCCGGCGCCTAAGTCGTGAGCGTGTCCGGGGCTGGTCAGAAAGGTGTCAGGCGCTAATTTGCGCTGCAACAAAAGTTGATATACGCCAGCGGGAGCTTCCTCGCAGCCGCACCGATCGTCCCGCAGCGGAGGACCGGGCGCGGTCCCGCCCGAGGGCGCCTTAAGGCTTTTCAGCGAAGGGGCATCAGCGCATGACCGACACCACCGGCTCCCTGAACGTTGGCGGGACCGACCTGAAGCTGCCCATCCGCGAGGGGTCGATCGGCCCCGCGGTGATGGACATCCAGACCCTCTACAAGAACACGGGTCTGTTCACCTACGACCCGGGCTTCACCTCCACCGCGAGCTGCGAGTCCAAGATCACCTTCATCGACGGCGACGAAGGCGTCCTGCTCTACCGCGGCTATCCGATCGACGACCTCGCCGAGCACGGCGACTTCCTCGAGACCAGCTACCTGCTGCTCCACGGCGAGCTTCCGACTTCGGCCCAGAAGGCGGAGTTCGACCGGCTCGTGACGCGCCACACCATGGTGCACGAGCAGATGTCGCGCTTCTATTCCGGCTTCCGCCGCGACGCCCATCCGATGGCGGTGCTCTGCGGTGTGGTCGGCGCGCTCTCGGCCTTCTACCACGACTCCACCGACATCACCGATCCGGCCCAGCGCGACATCGCGGCGATCCGCATGATCGCCAAGATTCCGACGCTCGCGGCGATGGCCTACAAGTACTCGATCGGCCAGCCGTTCGTGTACCCGCAGAACTCGCTCGATTTCTCCGCGAACTTCCTCAACATGTGCTTCGCGGTGCCGTGCGAGGAGTACAAGGTAAACCCGGTCCTGGCGCGCGCGATGGACCGCATCTTCATCCTGCACGCGGACCATGAGCAGAACGCGTCGACCTCGACGGTCCGCCTCGCCGGCTCGTCGGGCGCAAATCCTTTTGCGTGCATCGCGGCGGGCATCGCCTGCCTCTGGGGCCCGGCCCACGGCGGCGCGAACGAGGCGGCGTTGAAGATGCTGTCCGAAATCGGCACTCCCGACAACGTCGAGAAGTACGTCAACAAGGCGAAGGACAAGAACGACCCCTTCCGCCTCATGGGCTTCGGCCACCGGGTTTACAAGAATTACGATCCGCGCGCTAAGATCATGCAGAAGACTTGCCATGAGGTGCTCGGCGAACTCGGCATCAAGGATGATCCGCTGCTCGACGTCGCGATCCAGCTCGAGCAGATCGCGCTCAAGGACGACTACTTCGTCGAGAAGAAGCTGTACCCGAACATCGATTTCTACTCGGGCATCACGCTGAAGGCGATGGGCTTCCCGACCGACATGTTCACGGTGCTGTTCGCCGTGGCGCGCACCGTCGGCTGGGTCGCGCAGTGGAAGGAGATGGTGGAGGATCCCGGCCAGAAGATCGGCCGCCCGCGCCAGCTCTACACCGGCTCGCCGAAGCGCGACTACACCGGCATCTCCCAGCGCCGCTGAGAGGCGCCGGCCTTCGAATGCCCCGCCGACGCCCGGTCCCAGGACCGGGCGTCTTGCGTTTCAGCGCCCGCGCCTTCCGGCCGCGCTGGCCTCAGACGATCTTGCCGCGCGCCGCGACCTCGATCTCGCCGACGATCGCGTCGCCCCGCACGGCGACCAACCGGTCGACCATGTTCACGACCACGCAGACGTGGTTCGGAACCACCCGCACGACATCGCCGACCGCAGGCTTCACGGAGCAGGAGGCGAGATCGAGGAAGCCATGCTCCTCCGACAGCGCGCCGATGCGGGCCTGTGGGTGCTCCAGAACAAGCCCGTGACCGTCGAGGCCGCCGGGGTCGCTCGTCAGCGTCTTGGAGCCGGCGTCGAGGATGCCGCGTTCCGCCCCCGCCCGGCTCACCACCGTGGCGTAGACGGTTGCGGCGCAGTCCCGGAGTTCGGCGACGCCGGCCGCCATCTGCATGCGGTCGTTGAAGATGTAGGTGCCCGGCCGATGTTCGGTCGCGCCCTTCAGCACGCCGAGATGAGCGAGGTTCGGCGATCCGCCGGTGGAGACGATTCGCGCGCTCAGCCCCGCAGCGGCGAGGCCCGCCCGCGCCGCGTCGAAGAAGGCTTGCGTCTCCGGCCAGGCGGTCGGCGGGGGATAGAGCAGCAGGCCGGCGAAGCGCAGGCCTTGCGTCGCGACGATCCGCGTCGCGAGCGCGACAGCCTCCGCGGGCGTCTCGACGCCGGCGCGCCTCAGCCCCGTGTCGCACTCCACCACCACGTCGAGCGGGCGGCCGGCGATCGCCGCCGCGGGCGCCAGTCCGTCCACGGTGACGGGGCTGTCGGCGGCGACCGTCACCCGCACGCGGGCGAGCAGCGCGCCGAGGCGCCCTACGTTGCGCTCGCCGAGCAGGTTGTAGCTGATCAGGATGTCGTCCAGCCCGGCGTCGGCCATCACTTCGGCCTCGCCCAGCTTCTGGCAGGTGATCCCTTTTGCGCCGGCAGCTATCTGCAGCTTCGCGAGTTCCGGCGACTTGTGCGTCTTGACGTGGGGGCGGTTCGCGACGCCTGCGGCGTCGCACAGCGCCTGCACGCGGGCGATGTTCGCCTCCACTACGTCGAGGTCGACGACGACCGATGGCGTGCCGAACTGCCGGGCGATCTTGGCCGCGAGAGCCGTCGTCACGGCAGGACCCGGACGATCGCCTCGATCTCGACCGTCATGCCGTTCGGCAGCGACCCCATCCCGACGGCCGAGCGGGCGTGCCGGCCGCGTTCCCCGAGCACAGCGACGAACAGGTCGGAACAGCCGTTGATCACCTGCGGCTGCTCCGCGAAGTCGGGCGTCGCGTTGACCATGCCCAGCAGCTTCACGATCTCGATCTTGTCGAGGTCGCCGACCGCGGCCTTGATCGCGGCGAGCAGGCCAAGCCCGACCAGCTTCGCGTGCTCGTAGGCCTCCGCGACCGTGACCTCGGCGCCCACCTTGCCGACATGATGCGACCCGTCGGAGAGGCGCGGTCCCTGCCCCGACAGGAACAACAGGTCGCCCACGCGCTTCGCCGGCACATAGGTCGCGACCGGCGTGTAGGTCTCCGGCAGGGTCAGTCCGAGGTCTCGAAGTCTGTCGTCCGCGCTCACATCGCCTCCATCGCCCGGTCGAAGCCGAGCCGTTTCGTCGCCGCCGTCCTCGGCGTTCCAGTAGTCTAGAGGTTCGCCAGACGTTCCAGCACGCGCGCCACCGCCTCGGCGCCGGGGTCCGGCACGCCGTGAAGCGCGCTCGAGGGCACATAGGACGATCGGCCGGCCTTGGCCTTCGTCATGGTCTTCGTCGCCTCGGCTCCCTGTCGCGCCGCGGCGGCGGCCTCCGGAAGCGCGGATCCGCGCGACAGCGCGTCGAGCGCAGGCTCCAGCGCGTCGATCATGGTGCGGTCGCCGACCTTGGCGCCGCCATAGCTCTTCATGCGGTCGAGCCCCGCGGCGAGCGCCTTCGGCCATCCGCCGTCGCCGAACGCGGCGCCGGCGGCGGTGAAGAAGGTCGCGAGCAGGACGCCGCTGCTCCCTCCGCCGATGCGGGAGAGCACATGGCCCAGCGCGCCGAGAAGCGCGGCTCCGTCCGCCAAGGGCAGCGCGTCGATCCGCGTCTCCACGGCGGCGGCGCACTTCGCGAAGGTGGAGCCGGCGTCGCCGTCGCCGACCTTGGCGTCGAGCGCGTCGATCTCGGGGCCCATCGCCTGCAGCGTCTGCGTCGCCGCGAGCAGCAGGCGCCGCACCGCCGGGTCGTCCGACGCGGGGGCGGCCGCGCCGTCGTCGAGGTCTGGCGTCGCTACGCGCCGCGGCGACGTGATGGCGCGCGCGGAGACCCACGCCGCGCTCGCGGAGGGCGCGAGCAGCCCCGCGCGGCGCGTCTCGTCGAGGATCAGCGCCGTCAGCGAGAAGCCGCGCATGTCGAGCGAGGTCATCAGTGGCGCGGGGCCGATGACGTAATCGGCGCGCGCGCCGAGGGGCGACTTCATCACCGCGCCCATGACGATCGCCATGTCGAGCGGAGGCGTGCCGCCCAGCGAGTTGACCATCAATGCGATGCGGTCGTCCGGCCCGAGCGTCGCGGCGAGCGGCCCGGCGACCTGTTCAACGAGGACGTCGGCGGCGGCGAACGGAATGGTCCGGCTTCCCGGCTCGCCGTGGATGCCGAGGCCGAGCTCAACCGCGTCCGCCGCGATGCGCTCCTCGCGCTCGGCGCCCGGCATCGCGCCGGTGGTGAGCGCGAGGCCGAGCGACCGCACGTGCGTGGCGGCGTCCCTCGCCCGCGCGGCGACCTCGGCCAGCGGCAGCCCTGCGGCCGCCGCCGCGCCGGCCAGCTTGTGGACCAGCAGCGTGCCGGCGATCCCGCGCGGCTGCGGCGCACCTTCGATCGCTATGTCGTCGCCGACGATCACCACTTCGACCTTCAGGCCGCGCGCCCTCGCCTTCTCCGCCGCCAGACCGAAGTTCAGCCGGTCGCCGGTGTAGTTCTTGACGATGAGCACGCAACCCGGCTCGCCAGTGACCGCGAGGATCGCCGCGAGCACCGCGTCGACGGTCGGCGAGGCGAAGACCTCGCCGCAGACGGCCGCCGTCAGCAGGCCCTCGCCGACGAAGCCCAGGTGGGCGGGCTCGTGCCCGGAACCCCCGCCCGAGACCAGCGCCACCCGGCTGCGGTCCCAGTCCGTGCGAAGCACCACCTTGATGTCGGGGAAGCCATCGAGCCGGCCAAGGTCTCGCGCGCCGGACGAGGCGACGAAGCCGTCGATCGCGTCGGTGACGACCGCATCGCGGGCGTTCAGAAAGCTCTTCATGTCGAGCGCTCCCTCGCTTCTCTTCTGCGCCGCGACCGTATGGCCCGCGCCCGCAGGCGTCCACGCCGCAAGGCCGCTTTATCGCGGCTCGCGCTCTCAGCCGAGGGCCGGCCGTCCGACATGCAACGGAAACGCCTCGAGAAAGGCCTGCGCCGCCGCGAGCAGCGCCCTGTCCTCGCCGAAGCGCCCCACGAGCTGGAGGCCGAGCGGGAGACCCGCCGACGACATGCCCACGGGAAGGCTGAGCGCGGGGAAGCCCAGCGTCGTCCAGGGCACGCAAAACTGCGGGTCGCCGGTGTGTCCGAGCCCGAGCGGCGCTTCACCCGTCGCCGGCACGGTGAGGAGCGCGTCATAGCCTTCGAGACGCTCGCCGACACCCATGCGGAAGCCCTGCTGCGCCCCAACCGCCTCCTGGTGGGCGATTTCGGAGATCTCCTTGCCGGCGTCGACGTAGGCGGCCATGGACGCGCTCATCTTGTCGGGGAAGCGTGCGCGAAGCTCTCCGAACACACCCGCCGCCTCGAACCCCATCAGGGTGTCCGCGACATGCAGCAGACGCGGCAGCGCGTCCGTGAGATCGATCGCCTCCACATGGGCGCCCGCCGCGCGGAGCTGCGCGCAGGCGTCGTCGAACAGCGCGACCTGCTCCGCGCTCGCGACGTCGGACGGCGGCCGGAGCGCCGCGATCCGGAGATCGCGGGGCGCGATCGCAACGGCTGCGGCGGCGTCGAGCTTCAGCAGCGCGAAGGCCGTGGCCACGTCCTCGAGCGCGCGGGCGAACAGGCCGACATGGTCGAGCGAGGGGCTCAGCGGATGGACGCCGTCGCGCGGAAGCTGGCCGAAGCTCGGCTTGAAGCCGACCACCCCGCAGAACGCCGCCGGCCGGATCACGGATCCGAAGGTCTGCGTGCCGAGCGCCAGCGTGACGATGCCCGCCGCGACCGCCGCCGCAGATCCGCTGGAGGAGCCGCCCGGCGTGTGATCGAGCGCCCAGGGGTTCCGCGTCGCGCCGGGATGCCGCCAGGCGAACTCCGTGGTTACGGTCTTCCCCAACGCCGTCGCGCCCAGCGCCCTGAGCTGCGCAACGATCGCGGCGTCGGCCGCCGGTTGATGACCCTCGTAGATCGCGGAGCCGTAGTCCGTCGGCATGTCGGCGGTGTCGATCAGGTCCTTGACCCCGACCGTCACGCCCGCAAGCGGGCCCTCGGTGAGCGCGGCCGGCGCCTGCTCGGGGAGGTGCGCGAAGGCGCGGAGCTTGGGCTCAACCGCGCGCGCGCGCTCCCACAGCGGCGTCACAAGCGCCTGCGCCTCCGCGCCAGCGGCAAGCTTGGCCTGGATCTCAGCGATCGATTGGGCGGTGACGTCGTCGGCCATGGCGCTCTCCTTCAGGTCGGGGTCGGTCGCTTGTCCGCCCACGCGCGCAGCGTCACCTCCGCCGCGCGCTCGGACGGGGATCCATCCGGCAGTTGCATGAGACCGTCAAGCCGGCTAAGCGCCTGCATCTGCGCGTCTCGGGCGGACGTTTCGTCGAGCAGCGGCGCGAGCGCCGCCGCGAGCTTGTCCGGCGTGGCGTCGCGATGGACCAGCTCAGGGATCGCGCGCTCGCCGAGGATCAGGTTCGGCAGCAGGATGAAGGGCGCCTCGATCTTGATGAAGGGCTCCAGCAGCGGCGCAAACCACTCCAGTCTGTAGGCCGCGGCGGTCGGAACACCCGCGAGCGCGAGTTCCAGCGTTACGGTGCCGGAGGCCGCAAGCGCCGCCTGCGCGGCGCGGAAGGCCGCGAGCTTGTCCGTCTCGCCCGTCACGATCCGCGGGGCGACGGGCCACGACGCGGCGAGGCTCGCGATCTCTCCCGCCAGCCGCGGCGTGGTGGGCAGCGTCACCTCGATCGGGCGGTCGCCCAGCCGGGCGAGCGTCGCGCCGAAGAGGGGCATATGCCGATGAACGACGCCGGCCCGACTGCCGGGCAGCGCCAGCAGACGCAGCCGCCCGTCCCCGAGCGACGCGCGTTCGCCGGGAGCCGGCCGGAGCGCGTCGAGGCGTTCGATCAGCGGGTGGCCGACATAGGTGCAGGCAGGGCCGCCAAGCCGCGCGTGCGCCGCAGGTTCGAACGGCAGCAGCGCGAGCACGTGGTCGACATAGGCCCGCATCTTTGCCGCGCGCCCCGGCCGCCAGGCCCAGACGCTTGGCGAGACGTAGTCGACGATGGTCAGATCGGGCAACGCCGCCCTCGCCTTGCGCGCCACGCGGTGGGTGAAGTCCGGGCTGTCGACGATGACGAGGATGTCGGGCGGGCAGTCAATGATCGCCTGCGCCGTTTCGGAGATCCGTCTGAGCAGCGTCGGCAGCCGCGCGACGACGGGCCCGATGCCCATCACCGCAACGTCGTCCATGGGAAACAGCGTGGCGACGCCTTCCGCCTGCATGCGGGGGCCTGCAACGCCGTAGAGTTCCAGATCGGGGATGCGGCTTCTGAGCGCCGCAGCGAGCTTGGCGCCGAGCGCGTCGCCCGAGGCTTCGCCCGCGACGATGGCGATCCGACGCGGCGTCACGCCGCCTCGGCCACAGGCACGCCCGCCAGGAACAGGCCGAGCTGGTCCGCCTTGGCCGCGAGTTCGCCGCGGCCCGCGAGCAGCACCTGTCCGGCCGCGACGGCGACGCCCGCGAGCTGCGCCTCGGCCGCGAGCTCCAGCGTCCGTACGCCGATCGCCGGCAGGTCCACCCGCAGGTCCTGGCTGCGCTTCGGCGTCTTCACCAGAACCCCGCCGCGTCCGTCGCGCCGGAGCTTGCCGCCTTTGCTCAGCCGCGTCACGCGGCCGAGCATGCTGTCGGTGCCCTCCGCGGCCTCTACGGCGACGACGCGCCGGCCGATGGCGACGACCCCCTGGCCGACGTCGAAGGGGCCGAGCGCCCGCAGCGCGCCGACCGCAAGCGCGATGTCCGCGACGTCCGCGGCGCTCGGCTGGCGCCGGCCGACGAGCCCGAGCGGCGCGGTCAGCTCCGGTGCGACCTCGTGGATGCCGCGCACGACGAACCCTCGGTCCTCCACGAACTTGATGACGCCGCGCAGCAGATGGTCGTCCCCCCCGGCGAGGAGGCGGGTGATCTCCGGCAGGCTGCCGAGCCCGCCCATGTCGATCCTGAGGTCCTTCAGCGCCGGGCGCTGGACCGCGCCCACGAGCGACACCTCGCGCACGTTCGCGCCTTCAAGCGACCGGAACAGCTTGCCGATCTCGCCCATGCGGATCCAGACGTGCGGGAAGCGCTCGACCTCCGCCGTCGCCGAGCCCTTCAGCGCCGCGAGGAAGACCGGACGGCCCGCGCGCTGGATGAGCTCCGCGGCCTCGATCGGCAGGGTTCCCGAGCCGCAGATCAGCCCGACGGCGCTCACGCCGCGCGCGCCTCGCCCGATCGCGGCGTGCAGATCGCGCGGTCTCCGCCCGCCGTGATGAAGGCCGTGACCTCCTGCACCAGTTCGTCGTCCGGATGGGCCGCGGCGACCTCCGCCGCGCGCGCCTTCAGCACGCCGGCCTCCGCGAACAGCTCCTTGAAGGCGCGGCGCAGCGCGTGGATGCCGTCGCGTTCGAACCCGCGGCGCTTGAGGCCGACGAGGTTGAGGCCCGCGAGGTGGGCGCGGTTGCCGATCGCCATGCCGAACGGGATCAGGTCGTTCTCGAGGCCCGCAAGACCGCCGAGGAAGGCGTGCGCGCCGATCCGCACGTACTGGTGCGCCGCCGACCCGCCGCCGAGGATCGCGAAATCGCCGATCGTAACGTGGCCGGCCACCATGACGTTGTTCACGAGGATGACGTTGTTCCCGATGCGGCAGTCGTGCGCCACGTGGGCGCCTGCGAGCAGCGCGCAGTCATCGCCGATCTCCGTCACCATGGCGCCGCCTTCGGTGCCCGGGTTGATCGTGACATTCTCGCGGATCAGCGCGTTGCGGCCGATGACCAGCCGGCTGGGCTCGCCGCGGTACTTCAGGTCCTGCGGCTGGTGGCCAATCGAGGCGAAGGGGAAGATCTGCGCTCCCTCCCCGATCGTGGTGCGGCCGTCGACCGCGACGTGGGAGCGGAGCACGGAGCCCGCGCCGATCTCCACATGGGGGCCGATCGCGCAGAACGCTCCGACGACGACGTCGTCCGCCAGGCGCGCGCCCTCGGCGACGAAGGCGGTCGGGTGAATGTCGGGCATCAGGTCTCCTTGCGGGGAGGAACGTTCACTTGTCGACGAGCATGGCCGAGACTTCAGCCTCGCAGACCAGCACGCCGTCGACCTTGGCCTCGCCGCGGAACCACCACATGTTCGCGCGCTTCTTGATCTGGGTCATGTGGTACTTCACCACGTCGCCCGGAACGACCGGCTTGCGGAACTTCGCCTTGTCGATCGTCATGAAATAGACGATGCGCGGCGAGGACGGCGCCGTGCGGGACGAGACGCACATGGCGCCCGCCGTCTGCGCCATGCCTTCGATCAGCAGCACCCCCGGCATCACCGGCGCGCCAGGGAAATGCCCCTGGAAGTGCGGCTCGTTGAACGTCACGTTCTTGACGCCCACGCCCGACCGGTCGCCGTCGATGTCGACGATCTTGTCCACCAGCAGGAACGGATAGCGGTGCGGCAGGTAGGACAGGATCGTCTGGATGTCGGCGGCGCCAAGCGTCGAGGGCGCGGCGGCGGGGGTCTCTGCGTCGGTCATTGCTCGGAACCTTCGGATGCGTCGCTGGCGGGGCGCGTCCGGCCCTCCGACGCAATGCGCTTCAAAGTGGTCATTTCACGGAACCAGTCCCGGACCGGCTTCGCCGGCGTGCCGCCCCACCGGGCGCCGGGGGGCACGTCTTCCCGCACGTTGCTCGAGCCCGCGATCTGGGCGCCCATGCCGATGCGGACGTGGCCCACGACGCCGACATGGCCGCCGAGCACGACGAAATCCTCCAGCGTGACGCTGCCCGAGATTCCGACCTGCGAAACGATCACGCAATGCCGCCCGATCACCACGTTGTGGGCGATCTGGACGAGGTTGTCGATCTTGGTGCCTTCGCCGATCACCGTGTCGCGGTTGGCGCCGCGGTCGATCGTGGTGTTGGCGCCGATCTCGACGTCGTCCTGGATCACCACGCGCCCGATCTGCGGCACCTTGAGGTGGCCGCCGGGGCCCATGGCGAAGCCGAAGCCGTCCTGCCCGATGCGCGCGCCCTGGTGGACGATCACTCGGTCGCCGACGAGCGCATGCACGATCGTCGCGCCCGGCCCGACGGTGCTGTCCCGGCCGATCCGCACCTCGGGTCCGATCACCGCATTGGCGCAGATGACCGCGCCGCGGCCGATCTCGGCGCGGGGGCCGACGACCGCGCCGGGGTCGATCGTGACGTCGGCCTCCAGCCGCGCATCCGGATGCACCACCGCGCCGGGCGCGACGCCCTGTCCGAAGATCGGCTGCGGGCGCGCCGCGTGCGGATAGAGCGCCGCGGCGACGCGGGCGAAGGCGCGGTAGGGCTCGGGCGACACCAGCACGAGGGCGTTCGCCGGCGCGCGATCGCGAAACTTCGGCGCGAGCAGGCAGGCGCCGGCGCGGCTGGCGGCGAGCGAGGCCGCGTAGGCGGGGTTGTCGAGGAAGGTCAGGTCGTGAGGGCCTGCGGCGTCGATAGGCCCGACGCCGGTGATGCCGAGCCCCTCGCCCGCGCCCGACGCGACGGTCGCCCCCGTGATCGCCAGAAGGCGATCGAGGTCGAGCGGTTCGGGCGAGGGAAAGAAGCGCGGTTCGATCATGAGGCCTGCGTCAAGACGCGAAAACGGGCGGCGAATGAGTCCGCCGCCCGTTTACGGGATTTCGAGCGCCTTCGGAAGGCTTAGAAGCGCGTGCCGCCCGAGAACCGGAAGAACTGGGTCTCGTCGTACTTTTCTTTGCTCAGCACGTGGGCGAAGTCGAAGCGGATCGGGCCGAGCGGCGAGGTCCAGAGCAGCGAAGCGCCGACGGACGAGCGGATCTTCGAGCTGTCCTGGTTGTTCACGCGTACGTTTGTGTCCTCAACTTCAAAGTGCTTGATACCCTTGTAGTCGAACACAGTGCCGGCGTCCGCGAAGACCGCACCCTTCAGGCCGATCTCCTTGGGCAGGCCGAAAATCGGAAACTGAACCTCCGCCGAACCACCGAAATAGGTGGTGCCGCCGAGCGGATCGTCGTTCGGGCTACCGTTGGTCAGACCCCTGGTGCCCACGTCGCGCGGACCAAAGCCCTGCGGTTCGAAGCCGCGCACGAGATCGGGACCGCCCGAGAAGTGGTCGAGCACCCGCAGGTCGTCGTCGCCGAAGGCCACGATGTGACCCGCCTGCGCACGCAGCATGCCGACGAAGTTCTCGTTCCAGATCGGGTGATAGTAGCGACCATCAAAGGTGCCGCGAACGAACTTCGCGTCGCCGCCAAGACCTGCCACATCGCCTTTGAGCTCGAGGTAGAGGCCCTGGGTCGGATCACGCGGCACGTCGAGCGTGTTGTAGATCAGCGAGAGACCGGCAAGCGACGTCCAGGTCTTGCCCTCCGCTTCCAGAAGGGCCACGGACGCGCGATCGTCGTTGAGCTTCTTATAACGATCTGGGACCCTCAGATCCTGCTGGTAAAGCTGGTACCGCGTGCCGATCGAGAACTCGTCGGTGATCGCGAAGCCGAAGCGCACGCCGCCGCCGTAGGTGTCGATCTTGTAGGACGAGTAATCGGTCTCGTCCCGCTCCTTGGCGTAGAGGTCGATGCCGGCCGAAATACGCTGGCCGAGGAAGTACGGCTCGGTGAACGAGAAATCGAAGCCCTGCACGTTCTGGCCGAGCTGCGCTGCGATGCGGGCGTACTGGCCGCGGCCGAGGAAGTTGCGCTCGCCGAGCGCGACCTCGCCGATGACGCCGTCCGAGGTCGAGTAGCCGCCGGCCACCGAGAATTCGCCGGTGGGCTGATCCTCGACGTCCACGTTCACGATCACGCGGTCGGGCGCGGAGCCGGGCTCGGTCGACATGCGGACGGTCTTGAAGAAGCCGAGCGCCTTCAGGCGGCGCTCCGCGCGGTCGATGAAGATCTGGTTGTAGGCGTCGCCCTCGCCGATATCGAACTCGCGGCGCACCACGTAGTCGCGGGTCCGGGTGTTGCCGCGCACGTTGATGCGCTCGACGTAGACGCGCGCGCCCTCTTCCACCACGTAGGTGAGGTTGATGGTGCGGGTCTCGAGGTTGCGGTCGGCGCGCGGGCGAACCTGCGCGAAGGCGTAGCCGCGGCTCGCCAGATCGAGCGACACCGCTTCGACCGACTTGTCCACGTCCTGCGAGCTGTAGGTCGAGCCCTCGGACGACACCACCTTTCCGCGCAGGGTCGAGGCGTCGACTTCGGCGACGCTCGACTCCACATTGACCGCGCCGAACCGGTAGGGCTGACCTTCGTCGACGACGATGTTGATGACGAAGGCGTTCTTCGTCTTGTCGAGATCGGCCCGCGCGGAGACCACGCGGAAGTCGGCGTAGCCGTGGTTCAGGTAGAACCGGCGGATGAGCTCGAGGTCGGCGTTGATGCGGTCGGGGTCGTAGACGTCGGAGGTCTTGATCCAGCTCAGCCAGTTCGACTCGGTGGTCGTCATCTGGTCGCGCAGCGTGCCGTCGGAATAGGCCTGGTTGCCCTCGAACTCGATCGAGGAGATCGAGGTCTTGCCGCCTTCGTTGATCTCGAACACGAGATCGACGCGGCCGTTCGGCTGGGCGATGGTCTTCGCCTCGACGGTCGCCTCATAGCGGCCGGAGCGACGGTAGATCTCGGAGATGCGCTGGGTGTCGGCCTGGACCAGCGCCGGGTTGAACGGCCCGCGCGCCTTGGACTGGATCTCGGCCGTCAGCACCGCGTCCTTGACCTTCGAGTTGCCCTCGAAGGCGACGCGGTTGATGACCTGGTTCTCGTTCACGCTGACGACGATGCCGCCGCCCGAACGGGTGACGCGCACGTCCGAGAACAGACCGCTCGCGTAAAGCCCGCGGATGCCCTCGTCGATCTTCGCCTGATCGAGCGGGCCTCCGGTGAAGTAGGAGCGCACCGTCTCGGCGTCGACGCGCTGGTTGCCGCGCACCGTGATGCTGCTGGCGCGCTGCGCCTGCGCTTCGGTGACGCTGGCCATCCAGAAGCCCGTGCCGGCGGCCACGGCGCCGACGGCGACCGAGGATGCGACTGCAAGGCGCCCGACTACTCGAACCATACGCTTCATGGGGTGACGGGCCCTCGTGCCGTTGAACGGACGCTCGCAACCCTGAAAGCCCAAAGGATTCCTGGGTGCGACGCCGATCGCTTCTATCGAACTTTTACGCACGTGCAAACTCGCTACTCGACACAGGTTCGACGTTTCACAGGCGCCGTTGCGGCACAGACACGCCCAGTTGGAATTCAGCCTAACGACGAAAGATGAACGATGTCGTTCCACGTCGCGAAGATCATCAGCATCAGCACGAAGGCGAGGCCGACGCGCATTCCCATCTCCTGCGCGCGCGCGCCGAGCGGCCGCCCGCGCAGCGCCTCGACGGCGTAGAACAGCAGGTGCCCGCCGTCGAGCATCGGAATCGGCAGCAGGTTCAACAGCCCGATCGACACCGAGAGGATCGCGGCGAGGTTGATCAGCGCGACGAAGCCGAGCGTCGCGACGTCGCCCGAGGTCTTGGCGATCCGGATCGGACCGCCGATCTGGTCGGTCGATTCCCGGCCGATCACCATCCGGCCGAGATACCGGCCGGTGTGCTCGACGACGAACCACGTCTCTTTCGCGCCCTCGGTCACCGCTTCGATCGGACCGAAGGTCTCGTAGCGGACGTTGCCGGGGGTGGTGGAGCGGGTGACGCCCAGCACGCCGACGCGCTGCTTGTTGCCGAAATTGTCGGTCAGCTCCCGCTGGCGCGGCGTGGCGGTGAGCGACAGTTCGCTCTCCCCGCGCTCGACCGTCAGCGTGAGCGGCCGCTCGGCGCTGACGCTCACGATGCGCTGCATGTCGCTGAACGAACGAATCTTCTGGCCGTCGATCGCAGTCACGAGGTCGCCCGCGATGAGGCCGGCCTCGGCGGCGGCGCTTCCCGGCTCCACCTGATCGACCAGGGCGTCGGTCGCCGGGCGCCCGACCGTCATGAAGACGCAGGCGAAGATGACGATCGCGAGCAGGAAGTTCGCGATCGGCCCCGCGGCCACGATGGCGGCGCGGGCGGGCAGCGGCGCGAAGAAGAAGCTGCCGCGCCGCTCGTCCGGCGTCATGCGCTCGAGCGCGTCGACGTCCGGGGCGCTCGCCGCGTTCTCGTCGCCGGCGAAGCGCACGTAGCCGCCGAGCGGAATCGCCGCGAGGCGCCAGCGCGTGCCGCGCCGGTCGTTGAAGCCCACGATCTCAGGGCCGAATCCGAGCGAGAAGGCGAGCACCTTCACTCCGGTCCAGCGCGCGACCAGGAAATGGCCGAGCTCGTGAAAAAAGATGACGAGCGTCAGCACGAAGAGGAAGGGAATGATGTAGCCGAGCGTGGCCGAGCCCGCGCCGAGCATCTCGTTCAGAAACGTCATCGGATCCCCTAGACCCCCGACCCGCGCCGTAACCGCGCGCGCCCCTGCCCCTTTAGTGCGCCCGAAGACGGGCTTCTGGCAAGCGCCCCGATGCGAGGCTGCGAATCTCGACGTCGAGGTCGATCGCCTCCGCGATGGTCTCCGGCGCTGCGGTCAGCCCCTGCCGATCCGCAGCCTCGAGCGAGTCTTCCACGAGGCGCGGAATGTCGCCGAAGCCGATCTCGCGGGCGAGAAAAGCCGCCACAGCCACTTCGTTCGCGGCGTTGAGCACGGTCGCGGCGGCGCCCCCGGCCGCCAGCGCCTCGCGCGCCAGACGGAGCGCGGGGAATCGGCCCATGTCAGGCGCTTCGAAGGTGAGGCTTCCGATGCGGGCGAGATCGAGCCGAGCGGCCGGCGTAGCCAGACGCTGCGGGTGGCCGAGAGCATGCGCGATCGGAACCCGCATGTCGGCCGCGGCGAGGCCTGCGGTCACCGCGCCGTCGCGGAAGGTGACGAGGCCGTGGATCACAGACTGCGGATGGACCACCACGTCGAGCCGTTCGGCGTCGATCGCGAACAGATGGTGGGCTTCGATCAGTTCAAGGCCCTTGTTCATCAGGGTCGCGGAATCGATCGTGATCTTCGCGCCCATGGACCAGGTGGGGTGCCGCAGCGCGTCCTCGGGGCGTGCGCGGGCGATGCGCTCCGCCTCCCATGTGCGGAACGGGCCGCCCGAGGCCGTCAGCGTCATGCGTTCGACGTCGTCGACGCTCTGGCCGCCAAGCGCCTGCAGCAGAGCGTTGTGCTCGCTGTCGACCGGCAGCAGCGTCGCGCCGGCGGTCGCGACCTCGCGCATGAAGGCCGCGCCCGCGCAGACGAGGCATTCCTTGGTGGCGAGCGCGACCGCGCCGCCCTGCCGCACGGCGGCGATGGTGGGGGCGAGGCCGGCCGCGCCGGAGATCGCGGCCATGGTCCAGTCGACGGGCAGCGCCGCCGCCTCGACGGCGGCCTCGGCGCCTGCGGACGTCGCGACGCCGGACCCTTCGAGCGCCGCAGCCAGCGCTGGCCCCGCGGAGGCGTCCGACACCACCGCGCGCCGCGCGTTGAGCCTTCGGGCCACAGCCGCGAGCCCGGCCGCGTCGCTGTTCGCGACGACCGCCTCGACCGCGAACAGCGACGCATGACGTTCGAGCAGGTCGACCGTCGCGAGCCCGACGGAGCCGGTGGCGCCGAGCACGGTGACCCTGCGCCGGGGCGCGCCGGTCATTCGCGGCTCACCATCGCAGCAGGCCCTGCGCCGCGCCGTCGAAGCCGCCGCGGGCGAGACCCACGAGGGCTGCGAGCGTCGCCGCGACGAGGAAGCCGTCCATGCGGTCCATCAGCCCGCCATGGCCGGGGATGATCCGCCCCGAATCCTTGGCGCCGAAGCGCCGCTTCATCGCGGATTCGAACAGATCGCCGATCACCGTCGCGACCGTCGCGAGAAAGCCGAGCACGACCAGAGGGCCGAGCGTCTCGACGCCGCCGAGGCGCGCCACCAGGAGGCTCGCTCCGGTTCCTATGACGGCGCCGCCGATCGCGCCGGACCAGGTCTTCTTCGGCGACAGCGCCGGCGCGAGCTTCGGGCCGCCCAGCGTGCGGCCGGTCGCGAAGGCGCCGATGTCCGCGCCCCAGACCGCTGCGAACAGCCAGAGCGTGGCGAGCAGGCCGTCGGAGGGATCCTGCCGGAGCAGGATGACGCCGAGGAAAGTCGCCGCCCCGTAGGGCGCGGCGACGCCTGCGAGATGCGCCGGTCGCGCCACGAACGCCGCGGCGAGCCCGCCGAGAACGATCAGCGGCAGGGTCAGTCCGTAGTCGAACAGCAACAGGCTGCCGACGCTGAACAGCGCGCCGGCGGCGCCGAGCGTGACCGCGACGATCGCCGCGGTGTTGCGGCGCGCTTTCGGACCGGGCGTCGCGAGCCAGGCCCATTCGACGCCGACGGCGACGCCGATCAGGGTCCAGAACAGGCCGAAAAGGGGACCGCCGAGCCAGGCCACGGCCAGCGCAGCCGCCGCCATGACGGCGCCGGAGACGATCCTCAGAGCGAGTTCCGACGAGCGCCTCGGGCCCGGAGCGACGGCGACGTTCACGCGTCCACCCGCGCGGCGCGGCCGCCATAGCGGCGCTCGCGCGAGCGGAAGCTCGCGATCGCGGCGTCGAACGCCGCCCGGTCGAAATCGGGCCAATGCTGCGGCAGGAAGACGTATTCGGAATAGGCCGACTGCCAGAGCAGGAAGTTCGAGATCCGCTGCTCGCCGCTGGTGCGGATGACGAGGTCGGGGTCCGGGATGTCGGCGGTGTGGAGATTCGCGGCGATCGTCTGCAGGTCGATCGACGTCGGATCGAGCGCGCCCGCGCGGGCGGCCTCGGCGATCCGGCGCACGGCGGCGACGATCTCCTGCCGGCCGCCATAGTTGAAGGCCACCACGAGTGTCAGCCCGTCGTTCGTCCGGGTGAGCCCCTCCGCTTCGTCGAGCAGGCCGGCGATGTCCGGGGCGAGGCCCGTCCGCTCGCCGATGACGCGCACGCGGACGTTGGAGCGGTGAAGCTCGGAGAGGTCGCGGCGCACGAACAGGCGCAGCAGGTTCATGAGGTCGGAGACCTCGTCCTCGGGGCGCGACCAGTTTTCGGAGGAGAAGCTATAGAGCGTGAGGTAGCGGACGCCGAGCTCGCCGGCGGAGCGCACGGCCTTGCGGAGCGCCTCGACGCCGCGGCGGTGGCCTTCGGCGCGCGGGAGGCCGCGGGCGGCGGCCCAGCGACCGTTGCCGTCCATGATGATCGCGACGTGCCGTGGGGCGCCGGCGCCCTCATCGGCTTCAGTCCATCTGGGCATATCGGTCGACATGATCGCGCTCGGCGCCCGGATCGTTCGAGGAAAAACGACGACGCGCTCTCGCGGCGCGCGGCGTCAGACCTGCATGATGTCCTTTTCCTTCGCCGCCACCGCCTGGTCCACCTCGACGATGGCCGCGTCGGTCGCCTTCTGCACCTGCTCGGCGAGGCGGACCTGATCGTCCTCGCTGATCTCGCCGTCCTTCTCCGCCTTCTTCAGCGTGTCGAGGCCGTCGCGGCGCACGTGGCGCACGGCGACGCGGGAGGCTTCGGCGTATTTGTGCGCGACCTTCACGAGCTCCTTGCGGCGCTCGGCGTTGAGCTCCGGCAGCGGAATGCGCAGCAGCTGGCCTTCGCCGATCGGGTTGAGGCCGAGGTTGGCCTCCCGGATCGCCTTCTCGACCGCTCCGGTCATGGAGCGGTCCCACACCTGGACGTTCAGCATGCGCGCCTCGGGCACGCTCACGGTCGCGACCTGGTTGAGCGGCATCTCGGCGCCGTAGGCGACGACGACCACCGGGTCGAGCAGGCTGGAGGAGGCGCGGCCGGTACGCAGGCCCGCGAGGTCGCTCTTGAGCGAGGCCACGGCGCCCTGCATGCGGCGCTTGATATCGTCGAGGTCGAAGGATCCGGACATGGGATGAAGGTCCTTGAGGTTCGGGCGGTTCGTCCGCCTCTCAGCTCGCCACGGTGGTGGCGCGTCCTTCGCCGCACACGACGGCCGAGATCGACCCGGGCTCGTGAATGGAGAAGACGATTACCGGAAGCGCGTTCTCGCGCGCAAGCGCGAAGGCCGCGGCGTCCATGACCTTGAGGTCCCGGTGCAGGACGTCGTCGTGGGTCAGGCGGTCGAACCGGGTCGCCGTCGGGTCCTTCTTCGGATCGGCGGTGTAGATGCCGTCGACCTGCGTGGCCTTCAGCAGCGCCTCGCAACCGGTCTCGATCGCGCGCAGCGCCGCCGCGGTGTCGGTCGTGAAGAAGGGGTTGCCGGTCCCGGCGGCGAACACCACCACCCGGCCCCGGTCGAGATGGGCCAGCGCGCGAGGCCGCGTGTAGGTCTCGCACACCGCCGGCATGTCGAGCGCCGAGAGCACCCGGGCCTGGGTGCCCTGGCGGGTGATCGCGGCCGACAGCGCGAGGCCGTTCATCACGGTCGCGAGCATGCCCATGTAGTCGCCGGTCGCGCGGTCGACGCCCTGGGACGACACCTGCACGCCGCGGAAGATGTTGCCCCCGCCGACGACCACCGCGACCTCCACTCCGAGGGAGTGGGTCGCGGCGATGTCGGCGGCGATGCGGTCGACGGTCGGCTGGTGCAGGCCGAAGGCGTCGGGACCCATCAAGGCCTCGCCCGAGACCTTGACGAGCACCCGTTTGTAGATCGGCTCCGGCCGTCCCGTCATCGCGGACGTCAGCGCGTGCCGGCCGCGGCCGCGACCTCGGCCGCGAAGTCGTTCTCTTCCTTCTCGACGCCCTCGCCGAGCGCCAGACGGACGAAGCCCGTCAGCTTGATCGGCGCGCCGGCGTCGGCCTCGGCCGCCTTGACGGCCTGCGCGACGGTCTTGGAGCCGTCGTGCACGAAGGGCTGCTCGAGGAGAGTGGCCTCCTTGTAGAAGGTCTTGATGCCGCTCTCGACGATCTTCTCGATGACGTGCTCGGGCTTGCCGCCTTCGCGGGCCTTGTCGCCCAGCACCGCCTTCTCACGCTCGACGATCGCGGGATCGATCGAGGCCGCGTCGAGGCCCTGCGGGTTGGTCGCCGCCACATGCATCGCGATCTGCCGGCCAAGCGCCGCCAGCACGTCGGTCTTGCCCTCGGACTCGAGCGCGACGAGCACCGCGATCTTGCCGAGGTTCGGCGCGACCTGGCCGTGGACGTAGCCGCCGATCACGCCCTTCGAGACCGACAGCTCGGACGCGCGACGGAGCGTCATGTTCTCGCCGATCCGAGCGATGGTCGACTGGATCTTCTCCGCCACCGTGCCGCCGCCGGGATAACCCGCGGCTTCGATCGTGGGGACGTCCGCGCCGGCGGTCAGGGCGACGGTCGCGACGGTCGAGACCATCTCCTGGAACTCGACGTTGCGGGCGACGAAGTCGGTCTCGGCGTTCACCTCGACCGCGACGCCCTTGGCGCCGTCTACGGCGAGCGCGACGAGACCCTCGGCCGCGACCCGGCCGGCCTTCTTCGCGGCCTTCGCGAGGCCCTTCTTGCGCAGCCAGTCGAACGCGGCCTCGATGTCGCCTTCGACCTCGGAGAGCGCGTTCTTGCAGTCCATCATGCCGGCGCCGGTCTTCTCGCGAAGCTCCTTCACCATGGCTGCGGTGATGTTGGCCATGTCATCCTCTGAAACGTGCGCCGCCCTGCGAAGGGCGGCGAAGATTAGGGTCAGGCGAGGCCCGCGGGATCACGAGGACCCGCGGGCGTTCTGAAGCTCGGGCGTTACGCGGCGAGGCCGGCGAGCAGCTCGCGGGCCTGCGCGACCCAGCCCTCGCGGTCGAAGCGACCGTTGAGCTTCAGGTCGGCGTCGGCCTTGGCCACGTCGGTCGGGTTCATCGCGGCGATCTGCCAGTAGTGATAGACGCCGTACTCGTTCAGCTTCTGCTCGAGCTGCGGGCCGACGCCGGACAGCTTGGCGAGATCGTCGGGCGCGCCGCGCGGGGCGGCGAGCAGCTCGAACGCCTCGACGGGAGCCTCGACCTCTTCGGTCGCGGCGGCCGCAGGGGCCTCCTCGGCCGGCAGCTCCTCGACGAGCGGCTCTTCCTGGGCGCCGAGGTCGACGCCGAGGTCGCCCTGGCCACGGCCGATGCCGTCAAGGGCGGCGCGGGCGATCAGGTCGCCGTAGAGCGCGAGCGCGCGGCCGGCGTCGTCGTTGCCCGGGATCGGATAAGTGATGCCCTCGGGGTCCGAGTTGGTGTCGAGGATGGCCGCGACCGGAATGCCGAGGCGACGAGCCTCCTGCACCGCGATCTGCTCCTTGTTGGTGTCGATCACGAAGATCAGGTTCGGCAGGCCGCCCATGTCCTTGATGCCGCCGAGCGTCTTCTCGAGCTTGTCGCGCTCGCGCGACAGCGTCAGACGCTCCTTCTTGGTGAAGCCCTGGGCCTCGCCGGAGAGCATCTCTTCGAGCTTGCGGAGACGCTGGATCGAGCCGGAGATGGTCTTCCAGTTCGTCAGCATGCCGCCGAGCCAGCGAGCGTTCACGAAATACTGCGCCGAACGACGGGCCGAATCCGCGACGACCTCGGCCGCCTGGCGCTTGGTGCCGACGATGAGCACGCGGCCGCCGCCGGCGACGACGTCGGACACGGCCTGCAGCGCGCGGTGCAGCAGCGGCACGGTCTGCGCGAGATCGATGATGTGGATGTTGTTGCGCGCGCCGAAGATGTAGGGCGCCATCTTCGGGTTCCAGCGGTGAGCCTGGTGGCCGAAGTGCACGCCCGCCTCGAGCAGCTGGCGCATGGTGAAGTCAGGAGCAGCCATCGTCTTAAATCCGTCTTTCCGGTTGCCTCCGCGGGCGATCGCCGGAGCTCGATCGTCGAGCCCGGCGCCGGTGCGGCTTGGTTATCGCCGCTGAAGCCCGCGTGTGGGATGGCGCGGCTTATAGGCGCAAACCCCCGGCGAAGGCAAGACGGCGGCCGGTCGAGCGCGCGTCAAAGCGCGCCGCCCCAGCCATGCGCCGTCCTCACTTCGGTCTCATTCCGCCGCCTCTGTGCGGAGCCGTTGCGACGGGGTATGTACGTCCGGGGTCGACGCTCTCGGCGCCAATCCCGTCGAGTCGCCGGAAAGGATGCGCATGAGGTCGAGTTTCGTCACGCTCGCGGCTGTCGCTTTGACGCTGGCGGCGGCGATCGGAGACGCCCGGGCCCAGCAGGGCTCCGACCAGTGCCTGCGCCTGGAAGCGCAGCTCGCCGCGGTCGACCGCGGCGGCGCGCGCCGGCCGGACCCGCGCGCCATCGAGCGCGACTTCAACCGCCAGCGCTACGAGCTCGACCGCACCAAGGCCTACGCGCGTGGCCTCGGCTGCGGCCGCGGCTTCCTGTTTTCGTCGCCGCCGGCCGAATGCGCCGACATCGAGCGGCGCATGGGCCAGATGGAGACCAACCTCGACAAGCTCGAGGCCCAGCTCGCGCAGGCGCAGCAGGGCGGCGGCGTGGACCCGCGCCGGCGCGACCTGCTGTTCGCCCTCGCCCGGAATCAGTGCGGCCCGCAGTACCGGCTCGTGGAGCGCAAGATCGAGCGCGAGCCCGAACGGCGCGGCTTCTTTTCCATGCTGTTCGGCGGCGGCGGTCCGGACGGACCGCGCGAAGAGACCGTGGTCGAGCCCGAGATGGACCCGCAGTCCACGCCGCGGGTCTCGACCTACCGGACGGTCTGCGTGCGCACCTGCGACGGCTTCTTCTTCCCGATCTCGTTCCAGACCACCCGCAACGCCTTCGAGCGCGACGACGCGATCTGCCGCGCGACCTGCCCCGGGACCGAAGCCAAGCTCTACTCCTATCCGAATCCCGGCGGGGCGATGGAGCAGGCGTCGAGCGTCGAAGGCGAGGCCTACGCCAAGCTCCAGAACGCGTTCCGCTACCGCAAGGAGTTCGTGGCGGGCTGCTCGTGCCGTCCCGAGGGCATGAGCTGGGCGGAGGCGCTCGCGGGCGTCGAGGACAAGACCGTGAAGAAGGGCGACATCGTCGTCGACGAGCAGAAGGCGCTGGAGCTGTCGCGGCCCCAGGGCGCCGGCCAGCCCAAGCCGCCGGCCCCGACCGCCCAGGCGCGGCCGAGCCGCCAGGAGCAGCTGCGGCCGCCGGCCGAGCCCGCGCCGCAGGAGCAGGCCCCGGACCCGCGGCCGAATTCCGACGACGTGATCATCCTCGACGACCCGCTGAACCGCGGCGCTCCGATCGAACGCCGCCCGCTCGGTCAGCCGAACTGAGGCTCGGAGCTTCAGCCTAGGAACCATGCCGTCGCTCCGGGCGGCGTCCCGGAGCCCATCATCCCGCCGGCGGCGAGATGAGCGCGCGCGAACCGAGGACTGCCGTGGATATTATGGGTTCCGGCATTACGCTTCGCTGCGGCCGGAACGACAGCGCGGTTCTACGCACGGCCTTCCCGCGCCTCCGCCTTCATGCTCCGGCTTGACCGCACCATTCACCTCGGACGTGGTCCCCGACGTCGACGGTGGGTCCTTCCGGTCAAGCCGGAGGACGACGGCTGAGCTTCACGATCGGCCGGATCAGCCCGGAGGCCGCCGCAGCGCCCTACGCGAACGTGTTAGACGCCGGGAAACCTCGGGGCGGGAGACGACCGCTTTCCGCGCGGTGGCCGAGCCAGTCGCGCAGCTCCTCGCCCTTCAGCGACCAGGTCTTGCCGCCGTTGGTCACGAAGGAGAAGCCGTCCGCGAGCGTGAACACCTTCACGTCCGACAGGCCGCCGTCCTTGTAGCGCTGCAGCCGGACGCCGCGGCCGCGGGCCATTTCGGCGACCTGCGCGAGCGGGAACAGCAGCAGCTTCCGGTTCTGGCCGACCACCGCGACCGTGTCGCCGTCGGCGGGCGCGAAGCGCACCACGCGCGCGGCCCCGTCGAGATTGGCGACCTGGCGGCCCTTGCGAGTCGAAGACAGCAGCTGGTCGTCCGAGACCAGGAAGCCGCGGGCGTCGCTGGTCGCCACCAGGCGCTTCGCGCCGGCGCGGGCGGCGAACACGTCGATGACGTCGGAGCCTTCGTCGATGTCGACCATCAGGCGGACCGGCTCGCCCGCTCCGCGCCCGCCCGGCAGCTTCGCGGCGTCGAGCGTGAAGGCCTTGCCGTTCGAGGTCACCACCAGAAGCTTCGCGGTGGTTTCGGCGTGGAACGACAGCTTGAGCGCGTCGTCGGCCTTGAAGGTCAGCGTCGAGACGTCGGCCACATGGCCCTTCAGCGCGCGGATCCAGCCCTTCTCCGACACGACCACGGTGATCGGCTCGCGCTCCACGAAGGCGTCGGCGACGTCGGCGGCGGTCGCCGCCGGCGGCGCCTCGAAGGTGGTGCGGCGCTTGCCCAGCGGCGTGTCCGGCCCGAAGCTCTTCGCGAGCCCGTCCAGCTCCTTGCCCACCCGCTTCCACTGCCTGGCCTCGGAGCCCAGCAGCGCGCGCAGGTCGTCGCCCTCCTTGGTCAGCTTGTCGTGCTCGCGGCGGATCTCGATCTCCTCGAGCTTCGCCAGCGACCGCAGCCGCATGTTGAGGATGGCCTCGGCCTGCGTGTCGGTCAGCGTGAACGCCGCGATCAGGTCGGCCTTCGGGTCGTCCGCCTGGCGGACGATGCGGATCACCTCGTCGATGTTGAGGAAGGCGATCAGCAGACCTTCGAGGATCTCGATCCGCCGGACGATGGCGTCGAGCCGGTGCTGCGCCCGGCGCTGGATGACCTCGCGGCGGTGGTCCAGCCACTGCTTGAGCACGTCCTTGAGGCCGAGCACCATCGGCGTCTGGCCGCGCACCAGCACGTTCATGTTGATCGGGATGCGGCTTTCGAGCTCCGTCAGCCGGAACACCGATTCCATCATCACGATCGGGTCGACGGTGCGGACCCGCGGCTCCAGCACCAGGCGGACGTCCTCGGTCGACTCGTCGCGCACGTCGACGACCAGCGGGAGCTTGCGGTCGTTGATCAGCTCCGCGATGCGCTCGACCAGCCGGCTTTTCGGGACGAGCCAGGGAATTTCGGTGATGACCACCACCCACGACTTCCCGCCTTCGGGCGGGTCCCGATGCCAGCGCGCGCGGGTGCGGAAGCCGCCGCGGCCGGTGCGGTAGGCCTCGGCGATGCCGCCCGGCCCGTCGATGATCACGCCGCCGGTGGGGAAGTCCGGCCCCTTCACATGGACAAGCAGGTCGTCGGTGGTGGCGTCGGGGTTGGCGAGCAGCGCCCGCGAGGCCTCGACGAGTTCGGCCACGTTGTGCGGCGGGATCGCGGTCGCCATGCCGACCGCGATGCCCTGGCTGCCGTTCGCGAGCAGGTTGGGGAAGGCGCCGGGAAGGACGATCGGCTCCTTTTCGGTGCCGTCGTAGGTCGCGCGGTAGTCGACCGCGTCCTCGTCGAGCCCGTCCAGCAGCAAACGCGCGACCTCGGTCAGCCGCGCCTCGGTGTAGCGCATGGCCGCGGCGTTATCGCCGTCGATGTTGCCGAAGTTGCCCTGCCCCTCCACCAGGGGCCAGCGCTGGGCGAAGTCCTGCGCGAGGCGCACCAGCGCGTCGTAGACCGACTGGTCGCCGTGCGGATGGTACTTGCCGATGGTGTCGCCGACCACGCGGGCGCATTTCTTGAACGCCGCGCCGGGATCAAGCTTCAGCTCGCGCATCGCCCAGAGCACGCGCCGGTGAACCGGCTTGAGCCCGTCGCGGACGTCGGGCAGCGCGCGCTGGGTGATGGTCGAGAGCGCGTAGGCGAGGTAGCGCTCCTCGAGCGCGGAGCGCAGCTCGACCGGAAGCACGCCGTCGCTGGGCGGGACTTTAAGTTCGCTCATCGTTCTCACGTAACCGCAGGGCCGATTCGGAGCAAGAAGCGCTTGGGGGCAAGCCCCGATCGGGCGCGCCCGCGTCGCGTTTTCGTGTCCGGCGGCCCGTCGCCGGGCCACCGCGCGGCCCCACCTATCCCAGCACATCGAAGGAGGGCGACATGCCGACGACACTCGACCGCCGCACGGTCGCCGCGGGCTTTCTGGCCGGGGGAGCCGCAGCCGCGCTTCCCCGCGTCGCGCGCGCCCAGGCGCCGGCGCCTCTCGCGAAGACGATTCCCTCCACCGAGGAGAAGATCCCCGCGGTCGGCCTCGGCACCTGGATCACCTTCAACGTCGGGGACGACGCCGACCTCCGGAAGGACTGCGTCGCCGTGATGGCCGCCTTCTTCGAGGCCGGCGGGCGGATGATTGATTCCTCGCCGATGTACGGCTCCGCGCAGGCGGTGGTCGGAGCGGGTCTGGAAGCCCTCGGAAGCCCCAAGCCGCTGTTCGCGGCCGAGAAGGTCTGGACCTCCTCCGACGGCCCGGCGCAGATCGAGGCGACCCGCAAGCTCTGGGGCGTGCCGCGGTTCGACCTGCTGCAGGTCCACAACCTGTTGAGCTGGGAGGCTCATCTCGACACGCTGTTCGCGATGAAGGACGCAGGCAAGTTGCGCTACGTCGGGGTCACCACTTCGGAAGGCCGTCGCCACGGCGAGCTCGAGAAGATCATGGCCGCGAAGCCGCTCGACTTCGTGCAGCTCACCTACAATCCTGTCGACCGCGAGGCGGAGCAGCGGCTGCTGCCGCTCGCCCGGGAGCGGGGGATCGCCGTGATCGTCAACCGCCCGTTCCAGCAGGGCGACCTCACGGCGCGGCTCGAGGGCCAACCGCTTCCGGCTCTTGCGGAGCCGCTGGGGGCGACGAGCTGGGCGCAGCTCATCCTCAAGTTCATCGTCTCGCACCCCGCGGTCACCTCGGCGATTCCCGCGACCTCCCGCGTCGACCACGTCCGCGAAAACCTCGCCGCCGCCGCCGGCCCGCTGCCGGACGAACCGACGCGGACGAAGATCGCGGCCGAGATCGTCAAGCTTTGACGATCCGCAGTGCATGCAGCGCCGCGCCGTCAAGCCCGCGCCTTTGCGCGGGTATCCACGACTAAGGGCGTCAAACTCGACGGCCCAGAAAGTCATGGATACCCGGCTCCGCCGGGCATGACGCAGGCGGGTCGACGTGACGTGGCGATTTTTCGAGGAGACGCCCCTGATGTCGGAATGGTGGACCTACCGGCCGTCCGACTTCCTGCTGTTCGTGCCGCGGACCTACTATCGGTTGCTCGAGCACTACGGCGCCGGCGCGTGGCCATGGCAGGTCGCGGCGCTCGCCGCAGGCCTCGCGGTGCTCGTGGCCTTGGTCCGCGGACGGCCGGGCGCGCTCCGCCTCGCCCTCGCGCTCCTCGGCGCCGGCTGGATCGCGGTGGCGTGGCTCTTCCTCTGGGGACGCCTGGCGTCGATCGCCTGGTCGGCGGACTACGCCGCGCCGGCCTTCGTCGCCCAGGGCGCGCTGATGATCGTCCTGGCGGCGTTGCCTCTCCGCGCCGTCGACGTTTCGAAGCCGCGGCGCCTCGGAGCGTCTGCGCTGGTGGCGAGCGCCCTCGCCTATCCCCTGCTCGCCCCCGCCATGGGCCGGCCGTGGGCGGCGGCGGAAGTCCTGCTGCTGTTTCCCGATCCGACGGCGATCGCCACGCTCGGCCTGCTCGCGCTGCTGCCGGCCGGACGGCGCGCGGCGCTGATGATCGCGCCTCTTGGATGGTGCGCGTTTCAGGGCATGACGCTGTGGACCATGGGCGCGCCGGAGGCCGGCGTTCTGCTGGGCGCGGCCACCGTCGCGCTGCTGCTTCCGCTCGGCCGGACAGTCAGGCGGCGGCGCGACCGAGCAGCGCGAGATAGGCCGCCCGCGAGTCCGGGGGCTTGATTCCCCGCGGCTCCCACACCCGCGCGTTGAGGAAGTGGCCCGTGATCGCAAAGCCTGCGGCCAAGTCCTGCGGCGTCGGCGAGGCGTTGGGGCCGGAGCCGAGCAGGAACGGCGGCAGCGCGAACAGCTTGTCGGCGTAAGGGCCGCCGGCCGCGCGGCTCACCGCCCGGCCGGATTTGGGCGAGACGTAGATCAGGTCCTCGGTGTCGCCCGTCGCCGCGCAGGCGGACAGGTCGAGCCCGAAGCCGAGCTCGGCCAGCATCGCGACCTCCAGCTTCACGATCAGCGCCGGCGCCACCGCCGGATCGTCGAGGTTTTCGGCGACGATCTCCGCGATCTCGTAGAGCGCCTCGTGCGAATCCCGCTCGGGCAGCAGCCGCAGCAGCTGGCCGAGGTGCCCGACGCCGTGCAGAGCGTCCGCGCGCGCCATCAGCCGGCCCGCGCGTCCCGCCAGCGGCTCCACCGCGAAGGCGCCGAGGTGGTCGTCAAGCCGCGCTCGCCAGGTGACGGAGACGCTGTTGCCGGGCTGGAGCGTCGCCTGCAGCCGGCGCGAGCGCCCTCCCCGCACCAGCCCGAGATGCCGGCCATGAGCGCGCGTGAAGAGCTCCAGCACCACGCTGGTCTCGCCGTGGCGGCGAAGCCCGAGGATCAGGCCGTCATCGGTCCATTGCATGGCGGCCAAGATGGCGCAGCCGAGGTCAAACGTCACGTTCGCGAGACCGTGGCGTCTTGCGGTTTGCGCCGCAGCGCGCGCTTCGGTCGAATGGCGAGCGTCATGCCCGCGCCTTCGCGCGGGTATCCACGACTTGGACGTAGAGTTCGACTCCCAAGTCGTGGATACCCGGCTTTGCCGGGCATGACGCATTTCCTCTCCTTATTCGAGACCCATCCCATGACGCGCAACACCGACGAGCAGGGCGTGCTGAAGCGGTCGATCGCGGCCACCGTGGCGATCGGCCTGATCGGCGTCGTCTTCGGCGTGCTGTCGGGGTCCGCCTCGATCCTGTTCGACGGCGTGTTCGGCGGGCTCGACGCCTCGATGACGCTGCTCGCGCTACTGGTGTCGCGGCTGATCGCGGGCGAGGCCAGCCGGCGCTTCCAGATGGGGTTCTGGCACGTGGAGCCGCTGGTTCTTGCCATCAACGGCGGGCTGCTCACGCTGCTCTGCGTCTACGCCTTCCTCAACGCCGCCGGGTCGCTGCTGTCCGGGGGCCACGAACTCGCCTTCGACTGGGCGCTCGCCTACGCCGCGCTGACGCTCGCGATCTGCCTCGTGCTGCTGGTCTACGTGCGGCGCGCGAACCGCTCGATCGGCTCCGCGCTGCTCGCCCTCGACGTGAAAAGCTGGCTGATGAGCTGCCTGATCAGCGCCTCGCTCCTTCTGGCCTTTCTGGTCGCGTGGGCGCTCGAAGGCGGCCCGTACCAGAACTGGACGCCCTACGCCGACCCGGCGATTCTGGCCGTGCTGACCGCGTTGCTGATCCCCGTGCCGGCCTCGACCGTAGTGGCCGCCGTGAAGGAGATTCTCCTCGTCGCGCCGGCCGAACTCGACGCCCGCGTGCGCGCCGCAGCCGAGGCCGCGGTGGCGAAGCACGGCTTCGACGGCTGTCGCACCTACGTCGCCAAGGTCGGCCGCTCGCAGGTGATCGAGATCTACCTGATCGTGCCGGCGGACCGCAGCATCGGCCCCATCGCGGCGTTCGACGCGGTGCGCGAGGAGATCGGCGCCGCCATCGGCGGCGAAGGCCGCGACCGCTGGCTCACCATCGCCTTCACCGGCGATCCGAAATGGGCGGACTGAGAGCCCGGCTTCGGATCGAACGCGACGGGCGCTTTGCCACCTTTTCAGACCATGGTCGTCACGCTTTCGCGCGCGAAAGCAGCGCCGCATACTGGGGTCGCAACCTGCCTCAGACCGGTGATCGCCATGAAACGCCTGACGCTCGCATGCGCCGTCTTCGTCTGCGCGCTGACGCTGACCGCGTCGGCTCAGGAGGCGATCCCATCGCTCGAAGGCTGGAAGCCGTGGCGCAATCCCGCAACGGGCACGACCTACTACCGATGCGAGGCGAAGGCCTGCGGCCAAGGCGCGCTGGTGAGCGCCAAGCGGCAGCCGGACGGGCCGCCGGAGTCGTTGGTCGAGTTCCGGAAGAAGACTGAAACGACAGATCAG
Source organism: Methylopila capsulata (assembly GCF_016907975.1). Taxonomy (GTDB): domain Bacteria; phylum Pseudomonadota; class Alphaproteobacteria; order Rhizobiales; family Methylopilaceae; genus Methylopila; species Methylopila capsulata. Next base: position 115,556 of record NZ_JAFBCY010000001.1, on the reverse strand, counting down.
TCGCTCGTGAAGATGAGCGCCGGCGGCTACGTCTCCGTGAAGATCACCAAGCTCTATGCAAGAGACCTCGGAAAACTTCGCACGCAGATCGCGGTGAAGACGATGGGTCGCGCGGACGGCGGAACCGAGCACACGGCCTCGGCCCTCGCCTCCTTCGGCCCCGTCCGATTTTCGTTGGTGTCGACCGGGGCGAGCGAAGCCGCCGTGCAAGCCAACATCGAGCGCTTCGTTCCTCTACCTTTTCTGGCGATGGCCCTGAACGATCAGAAGCGCTCGCCGCGCTGAGCGCGATCGGTCACGGGAACGGCATGCCGCGTCAGGCAGCGACGACGTCGTTCAGGGCCCGCATCGGACCGAGATCGGCGTTGGCGTCGCCCCAGGCCTTGAGCGCTGAGATAACAGGCTCCAGCGTCCGTCCGCGCTCCGTCAGGCTGTACTCGACCTTGGGCGGCACCTCGGCGAACACCTTGCGGGCGACGAAGCCGTCCGCCTCCAGCTCACGCAGCTGCGTCGTCAGCATCCGCGGGGTGACGCTCGGCAGCCGGCGGCGGATCTCGTTGAAGCGCAGCGTGCCCGCGAGCAGGTGGTAGAGGATCACGCCCTTCCACTTGCCATCTATGAACTGGAGCGTCGCCTCGACGGCGCAGCCGGGCGAACAGTCGAGCCGGTCGTGGCGAACCCGAGCCATGACGGTATCCTTCTCGACACTATGGGCGCATCAAGTGCGTTCTTGCGCCTATCGCACATAAGGCTCATCTCGGCGGCACGCAATCGACGCCAACTGGAGATCGCCCGCCATGCGCGCCATCGCATTCGACGCCCCCCGCCCCATCGACGCCCCGGACGCTCTGGTCGACATCGCGCTGCCCGACCCCGCGCCGTCAGGCCGCGACATCCTCGTCGAGGTGCGCGCGGTCTCGGTGAACCCGGTCGACACCAAGGTGCGGAAGTCGGCGACGCCGCCCGCGGGCGAGCCGCGCGTGCTGGGCTACGACGCCGCCGGCGTCGTCCGCGCCGTCGGGCCGGAGGCCACCCTGTTCAAGGCCGGGGACGAGGTGTTCTACGCCGGCGCGCTGGAGCGTCCGGGCACCAACGCCGAGCTGCATCTGGTGGACGAGCGGATCGTTGGCCGGAAACCCGCCTCGCTCTCCTTCGGCGAGGCGGCGGCGCTGCCGCTGACCACGATCACCGCCTGGGAAGCGCTGTTCGACCGGCTGGACGTGGCCAAGCCCGTTCCCGGCGCGGCGCGGGCGGTCCTCATCATCGGCGGCGCCGGCGGCGTCGGCTCGATCGCGATCCAGCTCGCCCGGCGGCTGACCGACCTCACCGTGATCGCCACCGCCTCGCGTCCGGAGACGCAAGGCTGGGTCCGGGAGCTCGGCGCGCATCACGTGATCGACCACCGCCAGCCCCTGGCGGACCAGGTCGCGGCGCTCGGGCTCGGCCAGCCGGCGTTCGTGTTCTCCACCACCAACACAGCGGACCATCTGGCCGAGATCGTCCAGCTCATCGCGCCGCAGGGCCGCTTCGCGCTGATCGACGATCCCGCCGCGCTCGACGTCAACCCGTTCAAGCGCAAGAGCGTCTCGGTGCACTGGGAGTTCATGTTCACCCGCTCGATGTTCGGCACGGCCGACATCGCAGCGCAGGGCGCGCTGCTGAACGAGGCCTCCCGCCTAGTCGACGCCGGAGAGATCCGCACCACCGCGAGCGAGGCCTTCGGCCCGATCACCGCCGAAAACCTGACGCGCGCCCACGCGCTGATCGAAAGCGGCGCCGCGAAGGGCAAGATCGTGCTGGAGGGGTGGGGCTGAGGCGATAACGCCGTCATCCCCGCGCTCTCGCACGGGCATCCACGACGTCTGGCAGTGCTCGAACCCGCAGGCGTGGATACCCGGATCCGCCGGGCATGACGGCGGGCCCGTCAGCAGCGAACGCGCTCTGAGCGGTGGGGCCGCCGAGAGACTGTCGGTCGCGCGAGCGGTCACGCCCCTTAAAGAGATCGCGCGGAGCGCGCCGAACCGCGCTTCGCTTCGCATCGCCACGTCACCCTCGCGCCAACGAACAAACAAAGAACTTAATTGAAAATCTGCCTAAATTCCTATATTGTGCCTGAGATCCTATCCGTTCAGGGAGGCAGGCATGACATCTACTGCCCGGCTCAGGCCGGACGACCGGTCGGCGCCGGCCCGCTGGCGACAGGCTGGCGCTCGCCTCCACACGAAACTCGCACGTTTTCTTCGACTCGCGTTCAAAGCCGGCTTTGACCCCAACCAGCCTCGTTCGCCCGCGGGGCAGGCCGACGGCGGTCAATGGACCGACGGAGGAGGATCGTTCCAGGTCGCTCAGAACGTCCCGCGCGGCGGCGGGCGTGGGCGATCGAGCGGCGGGGGACGCTGGTCCGATGTGACGCCCGGTCAACAGATGCGGCTCGACGTCTCCAGAGCTCTGGCCGACGCCGCTGTGGCCCGAGTGAGGGCAAAGGACCCATCTTGGCGGCCCCGCCCCGGCGTCTATGAAACAGCCGAAGGGCAGATTGCGAACAATCAGGCGATCCAGCGCGAGGCGAATGCGCGCTACGTCGAGATTCAAACACCCAAAGCCGGCATTGGTCCATATGCCGTGGAGGGCGTTCCAGGACCGGGACCTTTCAGGCGACCAACAGATGCGCAGCGCGACAGAGTGAATGAGATCGGCAACCGATACGGATGTCACCGATGCGGCACCAAAGATCCGGGAACCAGCAATGGGCGGTGGACATATGACCATCAGGGCGCGTCCGCCCTGGGCGGCTCAGAAGCCGGACGGTGGGGCTACCCGCACTGCGTTAGTTGTCGGGCTAGCCAAGGTGGCATCATAAGAAACATATTGAGGTATCAACGAAATGAAAAAGCATATCAGCATCGCCCCGCCCTATTCCCTTCTCTTTATCTCCGACCCGAACCTTGGCGAGGAGCCGGAGCAGAACGGCGCGCATCTGCTTTGGACAGATACCGTAATCTCGATCACATGCCATGACGAGTACGATGGTGAGACCAGCATCACCCTTGGGGATGATGCTGATGTAGCCCCGGAGCGCCCAGCAGTTGCTGATCGATACATCTTGACGCCCAGCGGCGAAGTCGTGGTTACGACTGTAGAGCTAGCGGTCGTGCTTAGGGCGACGGTCCCCTCGACGCGCACGCGGGTGCGCATCTGGGAAAATCATCCGACCGAGCCAGACGACATCGTCATCGGCTTGGGCTGAGCGCCGGACGCGACCGGCGCCGCTTCGGCTCAGAGGCCTTAGGGTGAGACGGCCGCGACGGGCGTGAGATCGCCCGTCCACGTCAGCATCCTAACGACGAGCATGCATCCCGGCGGCTCGACCGCGCCGGACCAGATCCGGTACGTCCCCGGCCGCACGGAGAACGAGAGCCGCTCCCGAAGGGCTCGTCGCCAATTTCGACGGAGTCGAAGATCACGAGATCGCCAGATGGCCCTGTCGCGAAGTCGATCTCCTCCGCCTCGCCTTCGCAGCGGTCCGCGAACGGCCGAGGGGCGGCGATCGCCTCCTGGACGAGAGCTTCGCTGTCGCAGCCGACCCACTGAACGATGACGCCTTCGCCATGGCCGCATGGGATCAATGTCACGGCGCCGGCGACGCCGGACAGGACCGCGAGGACGCCGCCACCGTTCGGCTCGACGCTTGTGTAGTTAAGGCTCCGGCAGGCGCGGGCGTAATCGCTCGGATCGTCGGGGGCGTTCTCGCGCCACCCTCTGTCCCCGCCACAGGCCGCGACCCACTCGCGGGGCGCGACGAGATGCGGGCCTCCCAGCGTCCAGATCCAGCGGAAGACGTCGTCCATGCGCGACATCCTCCGCCGGTCCTGATGTTTCCGTCAGGGCTTGTCTTCAGCGGAACGCCTTCAGCGCGTTGCGTCCCGCGTAGACCGCGACGTCGCCGAGCTGCTGCTCGATGCGGAGCAGCTGGTTGTACTTGGCGAGCCGGTCCGAGCGGGCGAGCGAGCCGGTCTTGATCTGCCCGCAATTGGTGGCGACGGCGAGGTCCGCGATGGTCGAGTCCTCGGTCTCGCCCGAACGGTGGGACATCACGGCGGTGTAACCGGCGCGGTGCGCCATATCGACGGCGGCGAGCGTCTCGGTCAGCGTGCCGATCTGGTTGACCTTCACCAGGATCGAGTTGCCGACGCCTTGGCGGATGCCGTCCGAGAGGCGCGTGACGTTGGTGACGAACAGGTCGTCGCCGACGAGCTGGCACTTGTTTCCGATCAGGTCGGTGACGGCCTTCCAGCCGGCCCAGTCGTCCTCGGCCATGCCGTCCTCGATCGAGGCGATCGGGTACTTGGCGACGAGGTCGGCGAGGTAGTGCGCCTGCTCCTCCGGCGAGCGGGTCTTGCCCTCGCCCTCGTAGACGTAATTGCCGTTCTTGAAGAACTCGGTCGAGGCGCAGTCGAGGCCGAGCATGACGTCGTCGCCCGGCTTGTAGCCGGCCTTCTCGATCGCCTTCATGCAGAAGTCGAGCGCCGCTTCCGCCGAGGGCAGGTTCGGGGCGAAGCCGCCCTCGTCGCCGACGTTGGTGTTGTGGCCCGCGTCCTTCAGCGCCTTCTTCAGCGTGTGGAAGATCTCGGCGCCGACGCGCAGCGCCTCGGCGAAGGTCTCCGCGCCGACGGGCAGGATCATGAACTCCTGGAAGTCGATCGGGTTGTCGGCGTGGGCGCCGCCGTTGACGATGTTCATCATCGGCACCGGCAGCACGCGGGCGGAGACGCCGCCGACGTAGCGGTAGAGCGGGGCCTCGGAGGCTTCGGCCGCGGCCTTCGCCACCGCGAGCGACACGCCGAGGATGGCGTTGGCGCCGAGGCGGGCCTTGTTCGGGGTGCCGTCGAGGCCGATCAGCGTCTCGTCGATGCTGACCTGCTCCTCGGCGTCGAAGCCGCCGATCGCGTCGAAGATCTCGCCGTTGACCGCGTCGACCGCCTTGGTGACGCCCTTGCCGAGGTAGCGGGCCTTGTCGCCGTCGCGCAGCTCCATCGCCTCGTGCGCGCCGGTGGAGGCGCCCGAGGGCACCGCGGCGCGGCCGAAGGAGCCGTCCTCGAGGACGACGTCGACTTCGACGGTCGGGTTGCCGCGGCTGTCCAGGATCTCGCGGGCGAGGATGTCGACGATGGCTGTCATGGGCGAGGGCTCCGGCTGCGGCGCGTCTTTGTCGCGCGCTGTCTACCCGAAGGCGAGCCCTGCGGAAAGCCGTCGAAGCGCCGCGCTCGGACGAATCGCGCGGCGCGGCCTCACGGCTGATTGGTGGCGATGAGAGCGTTGCGCTCCGCCATGGTCGGCGAGCCGAAGAACTGGGGTCCGCCCGGACCGATGAGCAGCCCGACTGCGAAAGAGCCGTCGGCGGAGAACAGCACCCGGAACTGGTTGTCCGTGCAGCGGTTCAGCTTGCAGATGAAGGCGACCTCGCGGCGCTGGCCGGACACCTCGACCATGCGGCTCGGCCCGCTCGGGCCCTCCAGCTTCGCGATCCAGGCGAGGCTCGGCGGGCTGCCCGCCATCATCGTCTTGAGCGCGCCCGCCTGGGGGCCTCCGGCGACGATGTCCGGCAGATAGCGGCCGCCGTCCTCCGCCCTCGCGAGGGACGCGCACGCGCAGACGAGCGCGGCGGCGAGCCACAGGTGTTTCGCCATCTTGAGCCTCCGATCCGGGGGCGACACCATGAATCGGCGGGACCGGGCGTGACAAGCGTCCGTGGAAGCCGCAAAGGCTCGTGCGAACCGTTTTACCCATCCGAAGGCCCGATCATGACCGACCTTCAGCTCGGCCGTCAGACCGAAACGCCCGCCTCCCCCGACGCCGCGACTCTCGACCGCGTGCCGAACCCCCATCCCGACGTGACCTACGTCGCCCGCTTCACCGCGCCGGAGTTCACCTCGCTCTGCCCAGTGACGGGCCAGCCCGACTTCGCGCACATCGTCATCGACTACGCGCCGGACGAATGGCTGGTGGAGTCGAAGTCGCTGAAGCTCTACCTCGGCGCCTTCCGCAACCACGGCGCGTTCCACGAGGATTGCACGGTCGCGATCGCCAAGCGCCTGATCGCGACGCTCAAACCTCGCTGGCTGCGCATCGGCGGCTACTGGTACCCGCGCGGCGGCATCCCGATCGACGTGTTCTTCCAGGCCGGCGAGCTGCCCGCGGGCGTCTGGGTCCCCGAGCAGGGCGTCGCGCCGTACCGCGGCCGGGGGTGAGCGGGGGTCGGCGGCGAGGCCGACCGTCCTCCGACCCGCACCGTCGCTCCGGGCGACAGCCCGGAGCCTATCAGCCCGCCGATGGGTCCGGCCTTCCGCGTCGCTGCAGCGGCAACAACGACGCGGCACCCTCGAACGCCTCCAATCGTGGCGGCGACGTGGAGCGCGTTCCGTCACGCCATCGTCGCGGAAAAGGCGTCCGGTCGAGAGACTGACCGGATGCGACGACGGGCGCCGGCGCGCCCCGGAAACGCCCCAAGCGACGCCCACCTTCGCGGCCCGAATCGACCGTCCCCGCTTCGCTCCCTCGGAGGCCGCGCCAATGCCTATCCCCGACGCGCCCAGCGGGTCTGAAGACGTGCTGATCATCACCAACGGCGACAGCGCCGTAGCGCGGATCGAGCAGGCGCGCGTCGCCGGCGCCATCCTGCCGTGGCGCGACGTACTGCACGACGGCCCAGTGCCCGCCGCCGGCGGGCTGGAGCGGCTGTCCGCGATCCGCTCCGCCTTCATCGCCTCCGATCTCGGCCTCGGCGTCGGGGAGGTCGCGGCCGAGTTCGCCGCGCGCGACGCGGCCGTGCGCGGCCACGCCGGCTTCGCCCGCGTCGAGATCTGGCTGGAGCACGATCTCTACGATCAGCTGCAGCTTCTGCAGATCCTCGACTTCTTCCACGCCGAGAGCCGCACCGAGGGGCTCTATCTGGTCCAGGCCGACGACTACCTCGGCCTGCAGGGCCCGGAGGCCATGCGCGCGCTCGCGGACCGCGCCGCGCCGGTGACCGAGCGCCAGCTCGCGCTGGCCGACCGCGCCTGGGACGCGTTCACGGCCCAGACGCCCCACGCGCTGGCGCGCCTCGCCATGGAGGACACCACCGCCCTTCCCCACCTCGCGCCCGCGCTGAAGCGCCTGCTGCAGGAGCTTCCCGATCCCGTCCGGGGGCTGACGCTGACGGAGGAGCGCGCGCTCGGAGGCCTCGCCGAGGCCGAGACGACAACGGGAGAGCTGTTCCGCCATGTGACCGAGCAGGACGAGGCGCAGTTCCTGGGCGACGCGAGCTTCTTTCGCCGGCTGGACAGCCTGGCCTTCGCCGACGAGCCGCTGATCGACGGCCTTCCCGGCCCCTCGCCGGACTACTGCGGTCTCGGCCCGGGCAGCCATCTCGGCTACGCCGACTACGCCCGCGCGCGGCTTCGCCTCACCAAGGCCGGCCGCGCCGTGATGACCGGCCGCGTCGACCACCGCGTCATCAACCGCATCGACCACTGGGTCGGCGGCGTCCACATCTCGCCCGCGGCCCTCATCCGCTACGATCGTGCGCACGGGCAGCTGGTGGCGCAGGACTGAGGAGCGGGCGTCATCCCGGCCGAGCGGCGACGCCGCGCAGAGCCGGGATCGTGTCGAGGAGAGGCGCCTTATCCGAGAACGATCCCGGCTCGGCCTTCGGCCGTCCGGGATGACGCCGAGACTTGCCTCCCTTGTCCCGGCTCAAGGCCGGAACACGGGAGCTGCGTCATGCCTTAACCGCGTACTCCCGCTTGACGGGAGCGCAGCATCCACGACCTCCACTCGACGACGCACGTCACGCCCGAACGGCCTCAGCCGCGCGCCTTGGTCCAGCCGAACCCCTCGCCGACGGCGTCCGGCGGCGCCAGCCGCTGGCGGAGCGCCACGATCAGATGGAGCTGTTCCTCGTTCGGAGGCCCATCCACGTGGGCGACGCGCTCCAGCATTTCGACCAGATCGTCGCGTTCCTGCGCCGTGAGGCGATCGTTGAACAAAGGCGCGAGGTCCTGGATCGCCGCGGTCGCGCTCGGCGTCTTGGTGCAGGCGAAACGCGCGAAGGACTGGGCTTCGGCCAGATCGCCCGAGAGCGACATCACCGTGCGCATCTCGTGCTCGATCGCCGTCAGCTGGGCGGCCGAATAGTCGCCCTTCTGCCGCGCGATCAGGAACAGCAGGACGGTCCCCGCCTCGCGCGGATCCTTGATCGACTTGATCGGCGCACGGGCCTCGGCCTCGAGAGAGGCGAGACGGCGCTTCGTGTTGCGCCGCTGAGTCAGCATCTCTTCGATGCGCTTGTGCCCGTCCAGCCGAAAGAACCAGTAGCAGAACCAGAAAAAGGCTCCGCTCAGGATCGCCGCGATCACAGGCATGCCGCCCTCCGTGCCTCGGCCCGCTGGCGAGCCCGGTGTCAGATCGGCAGCGTTTCTAGCAAACAGTCAGCCGACTTCAAACTTCCGCGATGAGCCCACGTCAGGGACCGCGCGATCGTCAGCCCTTCGCCAGCCGGTCGAACGCCATCAGCCGCGCGAGCAGCGCCGGCATCTGTTTTAGCGACACCATGTTGGGGCCGTCGGAGGGGGCGTGGTCCGGGTCGGGGTGGGTCTCGATGAAGACGCCGGCGACGCCGACCGCCACCGCGGCGCGGGCGAGCACGGGCACGTATTCGCGCTGGCCGCCGGACGAGGCGCCCTGCCCTCCGGGCTGCTGCACGGAATGGGTGGCGTCGAAGATCACCGGGGCGCCGGTCTTCGCCATCTCCGGCAGCGCCCGCATGTCGGACACCAGCGTGTTGTAGCCGAAGGACGCCCCGCGTTCGGTCAGCAGCACCTTGGGGTTGCCGGCCCCGACCAGCTTGTCGACCACGTTCTTCATGTCCCAGGGCGCGAGGAACTGCCCCTTCTTGACGTTGACCACCCGCCCCGTGGCGGCGGCGGCGAGCAGCAGGTCGGTCTGGCGGCAGAGGAACGCGGGGATCTGCAGCACGTCCACCACCTCGCCGACCGCGGCGCACTGGTGGGCGTCGTGGACGTCGGTCAGCGTCGGCAGGCCGAGGCTCTCCTTGATTTCGGCGAAGACGGGGAGCGACGCCTCCAGCCCCATGCCGCGCTGCGCCGTGGCGCTGGTGCGGTTCGCCTTGTCGAACGAGGTCTTGAAGATCAACCCGATGCCGAGCGCCTCGGTGATCTCCTTCAGCGCAGACGCCACCTCGAGCGCGTGGTCGCGGCTCTCCATCTGGCAGGGGCCGGCGATCAGCGCGAGCGGCAGGTCATTGCCGAAGCGGACGGAGCCGACCTCGACGACGGCGGACGGGCGGGCCTCAGTGGGTGCGGTCATTGTCGCTCTTCAAAAGACACGCCGTCACGCCCGGCGGTCAGCCGGGCATCCACGACTTGGGGGCTGCGCTCGACGTCGAAGTCGTGGATGCCCGGAAAAGCCCGAGCATGACGGCGAGCATCTGATCCACGTGGGCTTACCAGCCCCGGGCTCAGTCTTCCAGAACCAGCGTCAGGCCGAACAGGCGCTCGGGCGGAACGACCCGCTCCGCCCCGGCGGGGACCTTGATCCTCAGCGCCGACAGCCGCAGCTCCGGCCCGACCTCGACGCTCAGCCCCGTGCGCCGGCGGTAGGCCTCGCCGGTCAGCACGTCGATCTCGCCGCGCGGGGTTACGAAGGTCAGGCCCGAGGAGGTCGCGCGAAAGGCGTCGATGCCGGTGAAGGCGCGCAGGAAGACATGGTGGTCGGACGGGTTCTCGGCTGTCAGGACGACGCCCGCGACCGCGCTCGCGCCGTTCGGGTGCGCCTGCGCCGCCGGGTTCCAGAAATTCTCCGGCCGCTTCTGCTCGCAGGCGAAGAACGAAACGTCGGGCGCGGCGGGGTCCGACGCGAAGGCGAGCTCGAACGCGACCTCGACGGGCGAGCCGTCCGCCCGCACGCCCCGGCGCTCGAAGAAGAACGGCGCGAAGTCGCCGATCCCCTTCGCGGCGTAGGTCGCCGCGTCCGCTTTGGCGTCGGCGCTTTCCAGAACCAGCCCCGAGGCCCCCTCGCCAGCCCGCGCCAGCCGATCGCGCTGGAACGCCGCGAAGGAGAAAAACCTGGGGCCGTGCTCGGAGATCAGCGCGGGATCGGCGATCGCCAGCAGTTCGACGAAGACGCCCGGCAGCTGGACGATGCGGTTCTTCGTGCCGAACGGATGCCGGTTCTCAGCCCCGACCTGGAAGCCCAGCGCGCTCCAGGCCTCGCCCGCGGCGTCGAGGTCGCCGACGAGGTGAATGAGGTGGTCGAGGCCGCGCGGCATGGCGCGTGAAGGTCCGAGCCGCGCGGTCAGATCTCGAGCTTCCGCTTGAGCAGATCGTTGACGGCCTGCGGATTGGCCTTGCCGCCGGAGGCCTTCATCACCTGGCCCACGAACCAGCCGATCAGGGTCGGCTTGGCCTTCGCCTGCTCCACCTTGTCGGGGTTCGCCGCGATCACCTCGTCGCAGACCTTCTCGATCGCGCCGGTATCAGTGACCTGGCGCAGGCCGCGGCTCTCGACCAGCTCGCGCGGGTCGCCGCCTTCGGTCCAGAGGATCTCGAACAGGTCCTTGGCGATCTTGCCGGAGATGACGCCTTCCGAGACGAGGCTGATCAGCCCGCCGAGCTGGGCGGCCGACACCGGGCTCGCCTCGATCGCGAGGCCCTGCTTGTTGAGCCGTCCGAACAGCTCGTTGATCGTCCAGTTGGCCGCGAGCTTGGCGTCGCCGTGTTTCGCGACGGCCTCGAAGAAGTCCGCCGACTCCCGCTCCAGCGTCAGCACCATGGCGTCGTAGGGCGTCACGCCATAGTCGCCGATGAAGCGCGCCTTCTTGGCGTCCGGCAGCTCGGGAAGCGCGGCGCGGAGCTCGTCCACCTCCGCCTGCTCGACCTTCAGCGGCAGCAGGTCGGGATCGGGGAAGTAGCGGTAGTCGTGCGCCTCTTCCTTGGAGCGCATCGACCGGGTCTCGCCCTTGGTGGGATCGAACAGGCGGGTCTCCTGGTCGATCTTGCCGCCGTCCTCGAGGATCTCGATCTGGCGGCGCGCCTCGATCTCGATCGCCTGGCCGATGAAGCGGATTGAGTTGACGTTCTTGATCTCGCAGCGGGTGCCGAGCGGCTCGCCCGGCTTGCGGACGGAGACGTTGACGTCCGCGCGCAGGTTGCCCTTGTCCATGTCGCCGTCGCAGGCGCCGATGTAGCGCAGGATGGTGCGCAGCTTGGTGACGTACGCCTTGGCCTCGTCCGACGACCGCAGGTCCGGCTTCGACACGATCTCCATCAGCGCGACGCCGGAGCGGTTCAGGTCGACGAAGGACAGCTTCGGGTCCTGGTCGTGGATCGACTTGCCGGCGTCCTGCTCGAGGTGGATGCGCTCGACGCCGACGACGATGCTCTCGCCTTCGCCGAGGTCCACGGTGACCTCGCCCTCGCCGACGATCGGGCTCTTGAACTGCGAGATCTGATAGCCCTGCGGTAGGTCCGGGTAGAAGTAGTTCTTGCGGTCGAAGGTCGATACCAGGTTGATCTGGGCGTTGATCGCGAGGCCCGAACGGATCGCCTGCCGCACGCATTCGCGGTTCAGCACCGGCAGCATGCCGGGCATCGCGGCGTCGACGAGGCTGACGTGGCTGTTCGGGGCCGCGCCGAAGCCGGTGGAGGAGCCCGAGAACAGCTTCGCCTCGGAGGTCACCTGCGCGTGGATCTCCATGCCGATCACCACCTCCCAGTCGCCGGTCGCGCCGGGGATGAGTTTGGAGCTCGCTGGGACGCGGGAGTGAGCGTTCATGGGGAGGGAAGCCTTCCGCAGGGTTCGGTCTGTCGGGCCGCCTTCCTAGCGCCTAGTCGGCCCGGAAGACAACGGCTCTCCGCGCCCGGTCAGGGCAGGCGGAAGCGAACGGTCGTGGCGACGCCGCAGCCCGGCTCGGAGACGGCGTCGATCTTCGCCTTGACGTTCTCGACGATCGAGCGGGCGATGAGGTAGCCGAGCTTGCCCGGCTTCGGCCAGACCTCGTCGCCCATGCCGACGCCGTCGTCGGAGACCGAGACGAGGCAGTCGCCGTCCTTCTCGCGCAGGCAGCGCACCGTCACCTCGCCCTCGTCGCGCCCGACGAAGGCGTATTTCAGCGCGTTGGTGACGAGTTCGTTGACCAGCAGGCCGAGCGGCATCGCGACGTTGACGGGCGCCGGGATGACGTCGACCTGATGGTTCAGCCGCACCCCCTCGATCGCCTGCGCCTTCATCACCGAACTCGCGATCTGGCTCAGGTAGGAGCCGAGATCGACGTCGCCCTCGCCGCCCGAAAGCTGCTGGTAGAGCAGGCCCAGCGCCTCCACGCGCCCGGCCAGCCGGTCGAAACGGAGGTCGTTCTCGCGCCCGCCGGCCTTGCGCGTCTCCATCCGGATCAGCGCCGTGATCATCTGCAGGTTGTTCTTCACCCGGTGCTGGATCTCGAGCAGCAGCAGGTCTTTTTCGCGCAGCTTCGCCTGGACGTCCTCGCCCGGCAGCTCCACCAGCGCCACGATCCGGAACTTCGGGCGGCCCTCGTCATCTTCGATCAGCGAGGCGTTGAGCTCCATGACGGGCCCGTCGCCGAGCGCGCCGACGGCGTCCTGCTCGTCCCGCACGGCCGCGGCGAAGGAGGGCCACTGATGACTCGTCCAGCGCGGGTCGATCCCCTCCCAGGGCTTCCCGATGATCTCGTCCTCCGCGCAGCCGAGGCGTTCCAGCGCCTCCAGATTGGCGTAGACCACCCGCTCGCGGCCGTCGGCGATCTCGCCGACCAGAATGGCGATCGGCAGATGGTCGAGGAACTGCTTGAACTGGTCGGAGGCGAGCGCGTCGACGAGATCGGGCGTCGTCAGCAGTTCGTCCACCTGCTCGGCCGCGCTGCGGCGCCTGTCGGTCATGGCGCGTCGGCGCGCTGCGCCGTCTCCATAAGCTCGCGCTCGTGGGCGATGAACTCCGCCATCATCGCGCGCCACAGCCTGTCGGCGAGAGCGGGATCGAGTCCGTGCCGCTCGCCCAAGGCGCGGGCGTTGGCGGCGACCTCCTCGACGCGCCACGGCACCAGCGCGACCTCGGGGTCGTTCTTGATGCGGGCGGCCTCGGCGATGCAGTGCGCGCGCGCAGCCATCAGCGGCATGATCTCGGCGTCGAGGGCGTCGATCGCGGCCCGCACCTCGTCCATCGAGGCGTAGGTCGGCCGCGCGCTCACCACCAGCGCTCGGGGGTGAAGCCGCCGCCGGCGGCGTCCTCGATCACCGCCGCGGTCGAGAACAGCGTCTCCTCGTCGAACGGCCGGCCGATCAGCTGCAGCGCGAGCGGCAGGCCGTCCGCGGACTTCCCCGCCGGCACCGCGACGCCGGGCAATCCGGCCATGTTCACCGTCACGGTGAAGACGTCGTTCAGGTACATCTCGACCGGCGAGGCGTTGGCGTTCTCGCCGATCCCGAAGGCGGCGGAGGGGGTCGCCGGCGTCAGGATGGCGTCGACGCCGTCCGCGAACACGGTCTCGAAGTCGCGCTTGATCAGCGTGCGCACCTTCTGGGCGCGGACGTAATAGGCGTCGTAGTAGCCGGCCGAGAGCACGTAGGTGCCGATCATGATGCGGCGTCGCACCTCGTCGCCGAAGCCAGCCGCGCGCGTCTTCTCGTACATCTCCACGATGTCGCGGCCCGGCACGCGCAGGCCGTAGCGCACGCCGTCGTAGCGGGCGAGGTTCGAGGAGGCCTCCGCCGGAGCCACGATGTAGTAGGCCGGCAGCGCATACTTCGTGTGCGGCAGCGAGACCTCGACGACTTCGGCGCCGGCCGCGCGCAGCCACGCCGCGCCCTGCTCCCACAGCGCCTCGATCTCGCCCGGCATGCCGTCGACCCGGTACTCCTTCGGCAGGCCGATCTTCAGCCCCTTTACCGAACGGCCGACCGCGGCCTCGAAGTCCGGAACCTCGCGCTCGACCGAGGTCGAGTCGCGCGGGTCATGGCCGGACATGGCGCCGAGCAGGATGGCGGCGTCGCGCACGTCGCGGGCGATCGGGCCGGCCTGGTCGAGCGAGGAGGCGAAGGCGACGATGCCCCAGCGCGAGCAGCGGCCGTAGGTCGGCTTGATCCCGACCGTGCCGGTGAAGGCCGCCGGCTGGCGGATCGAGCCGCCGGTGTCGGTCGCGGTCGCCCCGAGGCAGAGCCTCGCCGCCACCGCCGCCGCCGAGCCGCCGGACGAGCCGCCGGCGACCAGCGCCGCGTCCGAGCCGGCCTTGCGCCACGGGTTCACCGGCGTTCCGAAGCAGGAGCTCTCGTTGGACGAGCCCATGGCGAACTCGTCGTTGTTGAGCTTGCCGAGCATCACGGCGCCCGCGGCGCGCATGCGCTCAGTGACCGCGGACTCGTAGGGCGGCGTGAAGCCGTCGAGGATCTTCGAGCAGGCCGTGGTGCGCACGCCCTCGGTGCAGAACAGGTCCTTCACGCCGAGCGGCAGGCCTTCGAGCGCGCCGGCCTCGCCCTTGGCGATGCGCTGGTCGGAGACGGCGGCGCGCTCCAGCGCGATCTCGGGCGTCCCCAGCACATAGGCGTTGAGGCCGTGGCCCGCCTCGATGGCGTCGAGGTAGGCCTGCGTCAGCTCAACGGCCGAAAAATCCTTCTCTGCCAGCTTCTTGCGGGCGTCGGCGAAGGTGAAATCGAGGAGATCGGACATCGCGGCTCAGGACTGACGTTGCGGGCGGGCGGAGGCGGACGTCACTCGACGACCTTCGGGACGACGAAGAAATCGCCCTCCCGCGCGGGAGCGTTTTCCAGCACGCGTTCGGCGTTTTCGCCGTCGGTCACCACGTCCTCCCGCAGCCGGATCGACACGGGCGTGACGCCCGTCATCGGCTCCACGCCGTCGACGTCGAGCTCCGACAGTTCCTCCACGAAGGCGAGGATCGCGTCGAGCTCGCCCTTGAGCTTCGCGACCTCGTGGTCCTCGACCGCGATGCGAGCGAGCTTTGCGACGCGGCGGACGGTGCTTTCGTCGACGGACATCTCGAGCCTTCTGAAGAGATCAGACGTCAATCATACTTGATTGACGCGCCGGGCTTTAGCACGCGCCGTCCTGGGGTCGCAACGCGACCGCTTGGTGGGCTGACGACGCCATTCACACCGAAGTGCGTGCTTCGAGACGCCGCCGGAAAGCGAGCTCCTCAGCATGAGGAGGTTTTTGCTCATTGAACGCCCCAAAGTCCTCATGCCGAGGAGCCGGCCGTAGGTCGGCGTCTCGAAGCGCTGAGCCCCGCGTCCAAACCGCCTCCTGTTAACCCTCGACCTCGAAGGTCTCGCCGACGACCGGCACCTTCACGGTCGTGCCGCGCACGCTGTCCATCAGCTCCACGAAACGGTCGGCGTTGGGCTCGAGGATGGGGAAGGTGCCGAAGTGGCAGGGCACGACCAGGTCGAAATCGAAGAAGTGCCGGCAGGCGTAGGCCGCGGTCTTGGCGCCCATGGTGAAGCGGTCGCCGACCGGCACGAAGCCGACGGTCGGGGCATAGAGCTCGTTGATCAGCTTCATGTCGCCGAAGATGCCGGTGTCGCCCATGGCGTAGACCACCGGCTCGTCCTCGCCCTCCGGCGTCACGATCAGGCCGTGCGCCTCGCCGAGCGCGACGGCGACGCCGTTCTCGTCGAGCTGGCCCGAGGAATGCAGCGCGTGGGTCATCGTCACCCGGAAGCCGCCAAGGCCGATGGAGCCGCCGGTGTTCATCGGCTCGAGCGCCTTGACGCCCTTCGAGCCGAACCAAGTGGCGAGGTCCGCGTCCGCCACCACGGTGGCGCCGGTCTCCGCCGCGATCGCGACCGTGTCGCCGACATGGTCGAAGTGTCCGTGCGTCAGCAGGATGTGCGTGGTTCCCCTCACGGCGGCCGCCTTATCGCCCTTGAACACGCCGTTCTCGAAGAAGGGATCGATCAGGACGACGCTGGAGCCGAAGTCGAGCCGGAAGACCGAATGGCCGTACCAGGTGATGCGCATGGGGGCTCGCGTCCTTGTGCGGTTTGGAATCGTTCGGGGCGGAGAATAGGAACCGCAGCCGGGAGAACAAGCACGCTGATGCGGTGCGGCCGTGGCGGGCGCCGGACCGCCGTGCTACGCGGGGCCCATGTCGACCATCTTCCCCGAATTCGAAAGCTTTGTGGCAGCGCTGCCGGCGGAAGGCTCCCTGTTCGGGCTCGACCTCGGCACGAAGACGGTGGGCGTCGCCGTCTCCGATCCGCGCCGCACGATCGCGTCGCCGGTCGAGACCATCCTGCGCCGGAAGTTCACGCTCGACGCCGACCGGCTGCTGGAGCTCGCGGCCGGGCGCAAGGTCGTCGGCTTCGTGCTCGGTCTGCCCGTCAACATGGACGGCAGCGAAGGCCCGCGCTGTCAGGCGACCCGCGCCTTCGCCCGCAGCCTCGCCGGACGCACGCCTCTGCCGATCAGCTTCTGGGACGAGCGGCTTTCCACGGCGGCCGTCGAGCGCATGCTGATCTCGTTCGACACCAGTCGGAAGCGCCGCGACGAAGTCGTCGACAAGCTCGCCGCCGCCTACATCCTGCAGGGCGCGATCGACCGCATCGGCGGAATTCGTCGCGCGGCGGAAGACGCCGCGCGATGACGGCGGCCCGACACGAAGGGTCGAGCCGCGCCATTCCCGTCACGACTGCGTCAGCACGGACGGTGGTCGATCACCTTCACCAGCCGGCCGTAGCCGTCGTAGTGGGCCGAGACCACCCGGCAGTCGTCCCCGGCGTAGACCGCGCCGTAGGGTTCGCCGCCGTAAAACTGGCTGCCGATCAGGGCGCCGGTCGCAAGGCCGACCGCGCCGGCCCCCCAGTAGCCGCCTCCCCAACCGTGGCGATGGTCGCGCCATCCGCCATGATGTCCCCAGCCGGGCCCGCCGTGCGGGCCGCCCCAGCCCGGACCGCCGTGGCCGCCGAAGCCGCCCCGGTCGGGCCCGCCGTGAAACGGAGACGCGCTGGCCGGCGCCACGGCGAGACCGGCGACCCCGAGGGCGCACACGGCGGCGGCGATGGTGGTGCGAAGAGACGTCATCGAACTGTCCTCCTGAGGAAGTCCGCCGAAAGCTTGCGGCAGGCGCCGCCCCGACATGGGAAGCCTCTTCGGTGGGCTCGGCATGAAAACGCCGGTCGGGTTCCGGAATTCAGTCGGGAATGGCAGCCATGCGGCCTGTGACGATCGGGGCTCCGTTCCCGCGCGCCGGCCAGGGCGACCGCGCATGATCCTCGCTTTCGAAAGCCTGCTGCCCTCGTTCCTGCTGATCCTGTTCGGCTTCAGCCTCTCCCGTTCGCCGCTGCTTCCGGCGGCGCTGTGGGAGGGCGTCGAGCGCCTGAACTACTACGTGCTGTTCCCCGCGCTGCTGTTCGTGACGCTCGCCCGCGCCGACCTCGCCTCGGCGCCGATCGGGCCGATGGCGGGCGCCATGGTGCTCGCCATCCTGCTGGTGGCGGGCGGGATGCTCGCGTCGCGCCGGTGGTGGATGAGCCTCCCCGACGTCGACGGCCGCGCCTACAGCTCGCACTTCCAGGGCGCGATCCGCTGGCAGACCTCGGTGGCGCTGGCGCTGGCGGCGACGCTCTATGGCCGCGAGGGCCTCGCGCTCGGCGCGATCGGGGTCGCCGCCATGATCCCCTTGCTCAATCTGCTGTCGGTCGCCGTCGTTGCGTCCTACGGGGCCAGCACGCCGCCGTCGCGCCGGGCTTTGGCGCAGGAACTGGCGCGCAACCCGCTGATCCTGTCGGTGCTGGCCGGCGCGGCGCTCAACGCCTCGGGCGTTCAGCTCTACGGACCGGTGGTCGAGACCGTCGACCTCCTGGGCCGCGGGGCGCTGGGCGTGGGGCTGTTGCTGGTCGGCGCGGGGCTTGCGCCCGCCACGCTCCGGCTGCGGCTCGACATCGGCCTGGTCGTGGCGGTGAAGCTGGTGCTGATGCCGATCCTGATGATCGGCTTGGCCACGCTGTTCGGCGTGGAGGGCGTCGCGCTCGGCGTCGTCGCGATCTCGAGCGCGGTGCCGACGGCGAGTAACGCCTATCTTCTGGCGCGCCGCCTCGGAGGCGACGCGCCGTTGATGTCCGCCATCATCACGGTGCAGACCGTCGTCGCCTTCGCGACGCTGCCCACGACCCTGTGGCTGATCGGCGCGACGTAAGCCGCCGCGCCCATCGCGGGCTCAGCACGGGCGGTAGCGAACCACCCGGTAACGACGACCGTCGTAGCCGCGACGCGTGGTCACGACCTCGCACTCGCCGCCGTAGGAGCGGTAGTAGCCCGAGCGGCCATAGTAGCCCGAACGACCGTAGTAGTCGTCGTCGTAGTACCCGCGATTTCCGGCGATCAGCGCGCCGGTGGCGAGGCCGATGACGCCCGCCGCGGCGTAGCCGCCGTAGTTGTGATGGCGGCGATAACCGCCGTAGTAGCGCCGGCCGCCGTAGCCGCCGCCGTAATAACGGCGTCCGCCGCCGCCCCAGCCGCCGTAGCGTCGGCCTCCGCCGCCCCAGCCGCCGTGGCGACGACCGCCGCCGCCCCAACCTCGACCGCCGCGCCGGTCGACGAGCATGATCTGGTCGGACCGGATGCCGGCGATCGACGTTGCGGAGGCAGGCTTCGCCGAGGACGACGCGGCCTCAGCCGGCATTGCGCCCAGGGCCACGCCGAGCGCGCAGGCGCCGGCCACGAAAAACTTACGAACAGACGTCATTTGAGACACCTCCTCGAGCGACGTTGCGCTCTTGCCCGGCGCCATTGGACGTCCCAATGCCGCCAAGATTGTGATCTCACGACCAGAAGTCGTGACCGTACCCGCCCTTGACGCACAAAATGGCGTCTTCAGGCGCGGGGACAAGGCGCCGGCTTCTCTTGCGGGCCGCCATGCGCTGGCGCTATGACACCTGCCTTGATGAGCACCCCCTCCGAGCCAGCGCCCTTCGCCTTCCCCCACCGGCATCTGCTGGGGATCGAAGGCCTTTCCGCCGCCGAGATCGAAGGCCTGCTCGCCGCGGCCGAAGACGCCGTGGCGCTCAGCCGACAGGTCGAGAAGAAGCGCACCACGTTGCGCGGCCGCACCCAGGTCAATCTGTTCTTCGAGAACTCGACGCGGACGCAGTCCTCGTTCGAGATCGCCGGCAAGCGCCTCGGCGCCGACGTCATGAACATGTCGGTCGGCAACTCCTCCATGAAGAAGGGCGAGACGGTGCTCGACACCGCGGCGACCCTCAACGCCATGCGGCCGGACATCATCGTGGTGCGCCACCACGCGGCGGGCGCCGTCGCGCTGCTCGCGCAGAAGGTGGACTGCTCCGTGGTGAACGCCGGCGACGGCGCCCACGAGCACCCGACCCAGGCTCTGCTCGACGCCCTCACCATCCTCCGCGCCAAGGGCCGCATCGCCGGCCTCGTCGTAGCGATCTGCGGCGACGTGCTGCACAGCCGCGTGGCGCGCTCGAACATCATCCTGCTCAACGCCCTCGGCGCGCAGGTGCGCGTGGTCGCGCCCTCCACGCTGCTGCCGACCGGGATCGAGCGGCTCGGCGTCGAGGTGTTCCGCACCATGCGCGAGGGCCTCGCCGGCGCCGACGTCGTCATGATGCTCCGGCTGCAGCTCGAGCGCATGAACGGCTCCTTCGTGCCGTCGGTGAAGGAGTACTTCAAGCACTTCGGCCTCGACGGCGCGAAGCTCGCCTACGCGAGGCCCGACGCCGTGGTGATGCACCCCGGCCCGATGAACCGCGGCGTCGAGATCGCCTCCGAGGTCGCCGACGGCCCCCAGTCGCTGATCCGCGACCAGGTCGAGATGGGCGTCGCGGTGCGCATGGCCGTCCTCGAGACGCTCGCGCGTCATCTGCCGAACGCGTGAGCCCCATGCAGCCCCAGGACGACCGCCCTCTCCTCTTCGTCAACGCCCGCCTCGTCTGCCCGGCGAGCGGGCGCGACGAGATCGGCTCGCTGCTGGTGGCCGAAGGCGTCATCGCGGAGCTTGGGGCCAAGGTCCCGCCCACCGCGCGGGCCGAGACCGTGGACTGCCGCGGCCATGTGCTGGCGCCCGGCCTTGTTGACCTCGGCGCCTTCGTCGGCGAGCCCGGCGCCGAGCACCGCGAGACCATCGAGACCGCGAGCCGGGCGGCCGCGGTCGGCGGCGTCACGACCATCGTCGCGCGGCCCGACACCACCCCGCCGGTCGACGCGCCCGAGATCGTCGACTACCTCATGCGCCGCGCCCGCGACACCGCGAGCGTCCACGTCTACCCGATGGCCGCGCTCACCAAGGGCCTCGCCGGCGCCGAGATGACCGAGGTCGGCCTTCTGCTCGAGGCCGGCGCCGTCGCCTTCACCGACGGCCCGCGCTCGGTCGCCTCCTCGCGCGTCATGCGCCGCGCCATGACCTACGCCCGCGACTTCGACGCGCTGATCTGCCACCACGTCGAGGACGCCGATCTCGCCGCCGGCGGCGCCATGAACGAGGGCGAACTCGCAAGCCGGCTCGGCCTGCCGGGGCGCCCCGTCGCCGCGGAGGCGCTGATGCTGGAGCGCGACCTGCGGCTGGCCGCGCTCACCGGCGCCCGCTACCACGCGAGCCTCGTCAGCTCCGCCGAAAGCGTAGGCCTCATCGCCCGCGCGAAGGCGGCCGGAACCCGCGTCACCTGCGGCGCCTCGGTCGCGCATCTCACGCTGAACGAGAACGACGTCGGCGAGTACCGCACCTTCTTCAAGCTCACCCCGCCGCTGCGCCACGAGGACGACCGGCGCGCGCTGGTCGAGGCCCTGGCCGACGGGGTGATCGACGTCGTCTGCTCCGCCCACGACCCGCAGGACGTCGAGACCAAGCGCCGGCCCTTCGCCGAGGCCGAGGACGGCGCGATCGGGATCGAGACCATGCTCGCCGCCGGCCTCCGGCTCGTGCACGCCGGCGACGTGAGCCTGCACCGGCTGCTCGCCGCGATGTCCACCAATCCCGCGAAGCTGCTCGGCCTTCCCGCCGGCGCGCTGACGGTCGGCGCCCCGGCCGACCTCATCCTGTTCGACCCCGACGCCCCCTGGGTGCTGGAGGCGGCGCGGCTGAAATCCAAGTCCAAGAACACCCCGTTCGATCAGGCCCGGTTGCAGGGGCGCGTCTGGCGCACCGTCGTTGCCGGCCGAACCGTCTACCCCTACGCTTGATCCCTGCGCAGACATACGCGGTCGGCTCCGGCCGCCGCCCATCGGAACCGAACCTCGCGCGATGACGAACTCCACGGCCCTCGACATCGTCGCCGCGATCCCGCTCGGCTACCTTCTCGGCTCGATTCCCTTCGGCGTGCTGGTCACGCGCCTCGCCGGCGTCGGCGACGTGCGCAACATCGGCTCCGGCAACATCGGCACGACCAACGTGCTGCGCACCGGCCGGCGCGACCTCGCGGCCGCGACGCTGATCGGCGATATGCTGAAGGCGACGGCGGCGGTGATCATCGCCCGCCAGCTCTGGGGCGAGGCGGCAGCCCTCGCGGCGGGGGCCTCCGCCTTCGTGGGCCACGTCTACCCGGTGTGGCTGCGTTTCAAGGGCGGCAAGGGCGTCGCGACCTATCTCGGCGCGCTCATCGGCGTCGCCTGGCCGATCGCGCTGATCTTTGCAGCCGTCTGGCTCGGCGTCGCCGCGGCCACGCGCTACTCTTCGGCGTCGGCGCTCGCCGCGAGCGTCGCGGCGCCCGTCATGCTGGCCGTCGTCAGCCGCCATCCCACCTCGGCGGCGGTGGTCTTCGCGGTGCTCAGCGTCGCGCTCTGGGTCATGCACCGGGACAACATCGCGCGGCTGATGCAAGGCCGCGAAAGCCGCATCGGCCAGCGGTCAGACCCGCCGCGCAGCGGAGCCTGACGCGCGATGGCCGGGCTGACAGACGAGCAACGCATCGCCTGGCTCCGGCTCATCCGCTCCGAGAACGTCGGACCGCGCACCTTCCGCGATCTCGTGAACCACTTCGGCGGCGCCGCAGCGGCGCTCGAGGCCCTGCCCGGCCTCGCCCGGCGCGGGGGACGCGCCGTGCGCGTCTGTCCCCGCGGCGAGGCCGAGGACGAGATCGCCGGCGTCCTGGCCCGCGGCGCGCGGCTGATCGCTCTCGGCGAACAGGACTATCCCGCCCCGCTCGCCGCGATGGAGGGCGCGCCCCCGCTGATCACCGTGGCGGGCGACGCCGCCGTGTTCCGCCGCCCCACGATCGGCGTGGTCGGGGCGCGCAACGCCTCCTCGGCGGGCCGCACCTTCGCCGCGCGGATCGCGACCGAACTCGGCGGCGCGGGCTGGGCGATCGTCTCCGGTCTCGCGCGCGGCGTGGACGCCGCGGCCCACGCCGCCTCGACCCGGTCCGGCACGATCGCCGTGTTCGCGGGCGGCCTCGACTGTCTTTATCCCCCGGAGCACGCCGACCTCGCGCGCCGGATCGTCGAGACGGGCGCGCTGGTCACCGAGATGCCGCTGGGCTGGCAACCGCGCGGCCGGGATTTCCCGCGCCGCAACCGCATCATCGCGGGACTGTCGCTCGGCGTGCTGGTGGTGGAGGCCGCGGTCCGCTCGGGCTCGCTCATCACCGCACGGCTCGCCGCCGAACTCGGCCGCGAGGTCATGGCCGCTCCGGGGTCGCCGCTCGACCCGCGCTGCGAGGGGTCTAACGGTCTGCTGCGGGACGGCGCCACCTTCATCACCCGCTCCGACGACGTGATCGAGGCCCTCCAGCATCTCCTCGGCCGGGACGAACCCAGCCCGCCGCCGATCGGGCTGGCGCAGGCGGGAATGGCGGGCTTCCAGGGCGCGGAGCCGGGCGAGGACGAGCGTTCGCGCATCATGGAGCTGCTCGGCCCGACGCCGGCCGCGGTCGACGAAATCGTGCGGCAGTCCGGCGCCGACGCCCGCTCGGTGCAACTCGTACTGCTGGAGATGGAGATCGCGGGACGGCTCGAACGTCGCCCCGGTGGTGCCGTCTGCCTGCGCCAGCCCGACCTCTGGCTCTGAGCGTCCGTGTGGGATGCGAAGCGGCGCCGCGCGGCCGCGAACGCGCTCTCCGTCGTCCCCGCCGACGCGCCGGCCCTCTGAACGCGGCCGGATCAAGTCACGCCCGCCGTCGCGGTTATGGCTCCCGGCGCTTCGGTCGGCAGGACGGCCGTGGTTCACGCGCTCCGCATCACGGCGAACAGGCGCTAGCGGCGTTCGGCGCGCTCCGCGCGCTCGGACTGGGGCAACGCGGGCTCGCGCGCCTGGGTTTCCGCCTCCAGCCGGGCGATGTCGAGGAGATAGGCCAGCGTCGGCAGGGCGTTGCTCCGCGCGATCCGCGCGAGTTCGACCGTCAGCGTCGCGACGTAGGCGGCGGCTTCGGCGCGCGCCGCCGGATCCAGCCGCTGGAATGGGGCGCCCGCGGGCCTCGTCATTGTTCGACCGCTTCTACAGTTGGGATATGTCAAACCTACACCAAAGATTGCACTTCGCGCAACAACATACCTTACGGTTGTATTTCGCGTATCGACGTCGCTAGGCCGGGCGATTTGACAGGCCGAACCCGGTTCCCCATGTTCGCCGCCGCCGTCGCCCAGACTGGCGTCAGCTCAGAGACCCACGACTGATGAACAATGTCGTCATCGTCGAATCGCCTGCGAAGGCGAAGACGATCAATAAATATCTTGGTCCCGATTATGAGGTTCTCGCCTCCTACGGCCACGTGCGCGATCTTCCCGCGAAGGACGGCTCCGTCGACCCGGACGCCGACTTCCACATGCTGTGGGAGGTGGACGGCAAGTCCGCCCAGCGGCTGAACGAGATCGCCCGCGCCGTCAAAGGGGCCGACAAGCTGATCCTCGCCACCGACCCCGACCGCGAGGGCGAGGCGATCTCGTGGCACGTGCTCGAGGTTCTGCGGGCCAAGAAAGTCATCAAGGACCAGCCGGTCGAGCGCGTGGTGTTCAACGCGATCACCAAGCAGGCGATCCTCGACGCGATGAAGAAGCCGCGCGAGATCGACGTGGGGCTGGTCGACGCCTATCTCGCCCGCCGGGCGCTCGACTATCTCGTCGGCTTCAACCTGTCGCCGGTGCTGTGGCGCAAGCTTCCGGGCGCCCGCTCCGCCGGCCGCGTCCAGTCGGTGGCGCTGCGCCTCGTCTGCGACCGTGAGATCGAGATCGAGCGCTTCCTCCCGCGCGAATACTGGTCGCTGATCGCCCAGCTCTCGACGCCGAAGGGCGAGACCTTCGAGGCGCGGATCTCCGCCGCCGACGGCAAGAAGATCGGGCGTCTCGACATCGCCGACGGCGCCACCGCCGCCGCGCTGAAGAGCGCGATCGAGGCGTCCGACCTGAAGGTGTCGAACGTCGAGGCGAAGCCCGGCCGCCGCAACCCGGCGCCGCCCTTCACCACCTCCACGCTTCAGCAGGAGGCCAGCCGCAAGCTCGGGCTGGCGCCGAACCGGACGATGCAGATCGCCCAGCGGCTGTACGAAGGCGTCGACATCGGCGGCGAGACCACCGGTCTCATCACCTACATGCGGACCGACGGCGTCGACATGGACCCGAGCGCGGTCACGGCCGTGCGCGCGCTGATCGGCGCGGACTACGGCGCCCGCTACGTACCCGGCAGCCCCCGCAAGTACACGGTCAAGGCCAAGAACGCGCAGGAGGCCCATGAGGCCATCCGCCCGACCGACCCGCAGCGGACGCCGCGCGAGATGGCGCGCCGGCTCGACGACGACCAGGCCAAGCTCTACGAGCTGATCTGGAAGCGCACCGTCGCCAGCCAGATGGAATCGGCCGAGGTCGAGCGGACCACCGTCGACATCCTGGCGACCGGTTCGGGACGGCCGATCGAGCTCCGCGCCACCGGCACGGTCGTGACCTTCGACGGCTTCCTGGCCGCCTATCAGGAAGGCCGCGACGACGAAGAGGACGAGGAGGCGCGCCGCCTGCCGGCGATGGCCGCGAACGACGCGCTGAAGCGCGTGGGCCCCGTCGCCTCGACCCAGCATTTCACCGAGCCGCCGCCCCGCTACACCGAGGCCGCGCTCGTCAAGCGCATGGAGGAGCTCGGCATCGGCCGCCCCTCCACCTACGCCGCGACGCTCGGCGTGCTGCGCGACCGCGAGTACGTGAAGCTCGACAAGAAGCGGCTGGTCCCGGACGACAAGGGCCGGCTGGTCACGGCCTTCCTCGAGAGCTTCTTCGACCGCTACGTGGAGTATGACTTCACGGCGGATCTCGAGGGGCAGCTCGACAAGATCTCGAACCACGAGCTCGACTGGAAGGAGGTGCTGCGCGCCTTCTGGAAGGAGTTCACGAGCGCGATCGATGCGACCAAGGAGCTGCGCGTCACGCAGGTCCTCGACGCCCTGAACGAGATCCTCGGACCCTATATCTTTCCGGCCAAGGCCGACGGCGGCGATCCGCGCGTCTGCCCGACCTGCGGGACCGGCAAGCTCTCGCTGAAGCTCGGCAAGTTCGGCTCCTTCGTCGGCTGCTCGAACTATCCCGAGTGCAAGTTCACCCGTCCGCTCGGCGGCGAGCTTGGCGGCGAGGATGGCTCGGCCGCCGGACCCGACGGCGTGAAGGTGCTCGGCAAGGACCCCGAAACCGATCTCGACGTGACGCTGCGCGCGGGCCGTTTCGGCCCCTACGTCCAGCTGGGCGAAGGCGCCGAGAAGGAGAAGCCGAAGCGCTCCTCCCTGCCCAAGGGCTGGTCCGCGGCGGAGCTCGACCTCCAGGGCGCGCTGAAGCTGCTGTCGCTGCCGCGGCTGGTCGGCCTGCATCCCGAGAGCGGCAAGCCGATCGAGGCCAACATCGGCCGCTACGGGCCGTATGTCAGCCACGACGGCTCCTACGCCAACCTCGATTCGCCGGAGGAGGTGTTCACCGTCGGCCTCAACCGGGCCGTCACGGTGATCGCCGAGAAGAAGGAAAAGCGCGGCGCCGGCCGCGGCGGCGCGGTCGCGGGCCGCACCGTCGGCGACCATCCCGACGGCGGCGCGATCACGGTCCACGCCGGGCGCTACGGTCCCTACGCCAAGCACGGCAAGGTCAACGCGACCCTGCCGAAGGGCGTCGAGGCCGACGCGCTGACGCTCGAGGAGGCGATCAAGATCGTAGACGCCCGCGCGGCGATGGGCGGCTCCAAGAAGCCTGCCCGCAAGGCCCCCGCGAAGAAGCCCGCCGCCAAATCGGCGTCCGCCAAGGCGGCTCCGAAGACGGCGGCGAAGACGCCGGCCGCCAAGAAAACGGCCGCGAAGAAAACGGCCAAGCCGGCGAGCAAAGCCGCGGAGTGACCGCTCGCCCGGCTCAAGGAATGTAGACCTGACACGCTCCGCCGTCGCTCCGGACGACGTCCCGGGGCTCATGCGCCGCCGGTCGCGGCGGTTCTGAGGCGGGGTTGGTTGCGTAGACTGATCCGAAACGGTTCGAAAAGGGGCGGAAGACCCATGGCGACGACAGCGACCCGACTGACGACCCTCGCGCTGGCGGCGACCTTCGTCGCCGCGCTCGGCCAGACCGCCGGGGCCCAGACCTATGTGGTCTGGGGCATCGGCGCGAAGACCTGCGGTGCCTGGACCGACGCCCAGCGCACGGACGAAGCCAAGGCCGAGGCCTACCAATCCTGGGTCCACGCCTTCCTCACCGGGGCCGCCTTCGGCCGCAACGGGCTCGCCGTGAAGCCGGACGCCGACATCAATCCGGAAGCGCTGACCAAATGGGTCGACGCCTGGTGCGAGGCGAACCCGCGCATGACGGTGGAGCGCGCGGCGGTGGCCCTGCTCGACCACGTGGCGGCCGCCGGCGTCCAATCCGGCGGCAAGTGACGGCGATTGCGGTCGTCGACGTCGTCGGTTAGCCCGGAATTACCCCCGGGTTAACCCGCCGTCGCCCCGAGCGTCGCGCCGTAGCGCTCTTCGAGGCGCCCGAACCAGGGGCCGATGCGGTCCTCCCCGGCGAGGTAGTCGACCGCGCCGACCACGCGCGCCCACTGGAACAGCCCCGCGATCAGGAAGTCCGCGAACAGCGGCGAGTCGCCGCCGATAAAGGGCTGGCCGCGCAGCAGAATCCGGAGCGGCGTCATCGCCTCGCGGGCCGCCGCGATCGTGATCTCGGGCTCGGCCGACACCTCCTCCAGCGGCGCCTTGAACATGCGTTCCCGCGACGCCCGGAAGTAGGCTTGCGTCTCCGCGTCCAGCCCGTCGTGGATCGCCAGCGCCATCGGCCGGGACATCTTGCCGAGCAGGTAAGCCCCCTGCGCCGCCGCCGCCCGCGTCAGCGCGACGCCGCCCTCGCCGGCAAAAAGTGCTGGCGAATCAACGCGTGTGCGCTCGAGATGCAGCGCCAGCTCGAACGAATCGCCGATGGTCACACCGTCGATCTCGACGATCGGCACCGTCTTGAAGCCGCCGCCCGCGACCTTGCCGATGTCGACGAACCGCGTCGCCGTGGTCTCGAACCGCACGCCCTTGTGGGCGAGCGCCAGCTTCGCCGCCCAGCAGTAGGGGCTCAGACGGCGGCCGTCGGCGAGCGTCAGATCGTAGAGGTGGGCGGTCAAGGGCGTCTGCTCCTAAGCTGGTTCTTGGTTGCGCGAATTCTGGCATGCCAGACGCCGCGAATGCGAGGAGAACGACGATGCTCGAACATTGGCGCATGTTCGCGGCCTACAACGCCTGGGCCAACCGCCGGCTCTACGACGCCTGCGGCGCACGGCCGGAGGCCGATTTCAGCCGCGACGGCGGCGCCTTCTTCGGATCGCTGAAGGCGACGTTGAATCACCTGCTGGTCGCCGATCGCATCTGGCTGGCGCGGTTCGAGGGCGAGGCGAACCCGGCTTACCGGCTCGACACGGTGCTGTTCGAGGACCTCGCGGCGCTCACGGCCGCGCGGGAATTCGAAGACGCGCGACTGTCCGATTACGTCGGTCGTCTTGGGCCGGACGATCTCGGCGGCGTCGTAACCTACCGCCGGCAGGCCACCTCTGAGGACATCCGGCAGCCGCTGGCGCAGGCGCTGGCCCACATCTTCAACCATCAGACCCACCACCGCGGCCAGGCCCACGCGCTGCTGACGCAGTTCGGCGGGGTCGAGGCCGCGCCGTCTCTGGATCTGGCGTTCTTCCTGCGCGGCGTGCGCTGAGGCTCAAGCCGCCGCGATCCGCATGCCGTCGAAGGCGACGTCCACATGGGCGGGGACGCGGCGTTTCAGCGTCGCGTAGTCGAGGTCGGTGTGGAGATTGGTCAGGACCGCGCGCTTCGGCTTCAGCCGGTCGATCCAGGCGAGCGCCTCGTCCAGCGAGAAATGGCTGGGGTGCGGCGTGTCGCGCAGCGCGTCGACGATCCAGACGTCGAGCCCTTCCAGCAGCGACTCGGAGGCCGGCGGGATGTCGTTGACGTCAGGCGTGTAGGCGAGGTCCCCGAAGCGGAAGCCGAGCGCCATCTCCGACCCGTGCCGCAGCTCGATCGGCAGCGCCTCGATCACGCCGCCCCGCCCCGAGATCGCGACAGTCTCGCCGGCGACGAGCCGATGTTCGTTCAGAATCGGCGGATAGTCCGAGCCTGGCGGCGTCTCGAACACATAGGCGAAGCGCCGGCGGAGAAAGTCTCCGGTCCGGGCGTCCGCCCACACGTCGACCCGCGACCGGGTGTGGATCGCGATCGGCCTGAGGTCGTCGATGCCGTGGGTGTGGTCGGCGTGCTCGTGGGTGTAGAGCACCGCGTCGAGCTGGGCGACGCCGGCGTCGATCAGCTGCTCCCGCAGATCCGCTCCGGTGTCGACCACGACCTGCGTCGCGCCGGCCGGGCCCTCGCGCTCGACCAGGATGGAGCACCGTCGACGGCGGTTGCGCGGCTCGCCCGGATCGCACCGGCCCCAGCCGCTCGCGACGCGTGGAACGCCGCCCGAGGAGCCGCAGCCGAGGATGGTGACCCGAAGGCTCACGCCGCGTCCGCGCCTTGATGCGTCACGAGAGCAGACCTCGGCGTCTTGCTGAAAAGACGGAAGAAATTGTCGGTGGTGACGCGACGGACCTCGTCCTCGCTCCAGCCGCGCACCCCGGCGAGAACCGAGGCCGTCTTCGCGGTGTATCCCGGCTCGTTGCGCTTGCCGCGGAAGGGCTCGGGAGCGAGGTAGGGCGCATCGGTTTCTACCAGCAGCCTGTCGGCCGGAACCTCGGCCGCGATGGCGCGCAGCTCCTCCGAGCGCTTGAAGGTAAGGATGCCGGAGAACGACACGTAGAGCCCGAGCGCGACGCCGCGGCGGGCGAGCTCGGCGCCGGACGAGAAGCAGTGCAGCACCGCCGGGAACGCGCCCTTCGCGGTTTCCTCCTCGAGGATCGCGATCATCGCGTCGTCGGCCGAACGGGCGTGGATGACGAGCGGGAGCTGTGCGACGCGGGCCGCGGCGATGTGGGCGCGGAACCCCTGCTCCTGAGCCTCCGGCGGGCTCGAATCGTAATGGAAGTCGAGCCCGGCCTCGCCGAATCCGACGATCTTCGGGTGTTCCGCGAGGCGCACCAGCTCTTCGGTCGTGACGTCCAGCTCCTCGTGGGCGTTCTGCGGGTGGGTGCCCACTGTGCCGTAGACCGAGGGGTAGGCGTCCACCAACTCAAGGATGCGCTCGAACCGGCGCACCCGGGTGGAGATCGTCACCATCAGTCCGACGCCCGCTTCATGCGCGCGTCGGACGATCGCGTCGCGCTCGGGCGCGAACTGGTCGAAGTCGAGGTGGCAGTGGCTGTCGACGAGGGCGGTCACGCGGCCGCCTCCGGCTCCACGTAGCGCGGAAACACCGGCTGCGGCGCGGGGAAGAGAGCGCCCGGCGCCAGACGACCGGCCGCGCCAAGCGCGTCGAAGCTGCGTGCGTCGCCGGCCACGCCGAGCAGATCGAGCAGCTTGGCGGCCGCGGCCGGCGTGAACGGCTGCACGAGGATCGCCACGTTCCGGACCGCTTCCGCCGTCACGTAGAGCACCGTCGCCATGCGCTCCGGATCGGTCTTCTTCAGCGCCCAGGGCTCCGCATTGGCGAAATAGCGGTTGGTCTCCGCCACCACCTGCCAGATGGCGCCAAGCGCCTGATGCAGGGCGAGGTCGTCGAAGGCCGCGCGCACCGTCGCCGCGAGGCCGTCGACCGCCGCGAGGATCGCCTCGTCGGCGGCGGCGAAGGCGGCGGGCGCGGGAGCCCTGCCCTCGCAGTTCTTGCCGATCATGGACAGCGAGCGCTGCGCCAGATTGCCGAGGTCGTTGGCGAGATCGGCGTTGATGCGGCCGACGATCGCCTCGTGGCTGTAGGAGCCGTCCTGGCCGAACGGCGCCTCGCGCAACAGGAAGTACCGGACCGCGTCGACGCCATAGCCCTCGGCGAGCGCAAAGGGATCGACGACGTTGCCGACCGACTTCGACATCTTCTCCCCCCGATTGTAGAGGAAGCCGTGCGCGAACACCCGCTTCGGCAGGGGCAGCCCCGCCGACATCAGGAACGCGGGCCAGAACACGGTGTGGAAGCGGATGATGTCCTTGCCGATGACGTGCAGGTCCGCCGGCCACCACTTCGCCACGGCCTCCTCGTCCGCGGGAAAGCCCGCGCCGGTGAGATAGTTCGTCAGCGCGTCCACCCACACGTACATGACGTGCTTCAGGTCGTTCGGCACCGGCACGCCCCAGTCGAACGTGGTCCGACTGATGGAGAGGTCGGACAGGCCCCGCTTCACGAAGGCCAGCACCTCGTTGCGCCGCGCGTCCGGGCCGATGAAGCCGGGCTGGTCCTCGTAGAGTTTCAGCAGCCGGTCCTGATAGGCCGAGAGCCTGAAGAAGTAGCTTTCCTCGACCACCCACTCCACCGGCGCGCCGGTGGGCGCCTTGCGCGTCCCGTCGGGGGCGAGCGTCGTCTCGGCCTCGTCGAAATAGGCCTCGTCGCGGACCGAGTACCACCCCTCGTACTTGCCGAGATAGACGTCGCCGGCGGCCTGCATGCGCCGCCACAGCTCCTGGCTCGCGGCGTAGTGGTCGGTGTCGGTGGTGCGGATGAAACGGTCGAACGAGATGCCGTAGAGCTCGTCCATCGCCTTGAAGCGCAGAGAGTTTCTGGTCGCCCAGTCGATCGGAGCCACGCCCTCGCGCGCGGCGGTCTGGGCCATCTTCAGGCCGTGCTCGTCGGTGCCGGTGAGGAAGCGCACATCGCGGCCGTCGAGCCGATGAAACCGTGCGATAGCGTCGGTCGCGATCGCCTCGTAGACATGGCCGATGTGCGGGACGCCGTTGGGATAGGCGATCGCGGTCGTGACGTAATAAGGGCTCTTGGACGTCGCCATCGCTCGTCAGATGTCTTGCGCCGGCCGCTGTCAGCGGCGCGCGAGGCCGGCGAGTTGGGCGAGCGTCTCCAGAACGAAGGGCCGGCGGTCGAGGTTGAAGGTCTCGATGTCCCGCGCGGCGCGGGCGGTTTTTTCCCACACCTCCGCAAACCGCGCAAGGCGCGCTTCCCCCGCCGCGGCGCCAGCGCGCACCCGGGCGTGAAGCCAGTCCCCGACCAGCGACACGAACAGGCCGAACCGCTGCTCGGCGCCCCGCTTGGCGAGATCCTCGGCCAGTGCGTGGCTCGCCTTGACGTCGACATCCGGGAGCCGATCGAGCAGGCCGGAGACGACGCGGTGCAGGGACGCGCCGTCGCTGGCGAGCAGCGACAGGGCGTGGGCGACGCTGCCTTCGCTGAGGGCCGCGGCGGTGTCGAGCGCCTCGTCGTCGTGCTCTTCGGCGATCTCGGGCAGGCCGCCGAGCACGGTCCGCACTTCGGACGAGGCGAGCGGCGCCAAGGTCAGGGCCCGGCAGCGCGAGCGCACCGGCGCAGGCAGGCCGCGCGGCGCGGCGGAGAGCAGGACGAAGATCGCTCGCGGCGGCGGCTCCTCCAGCACCTTGAGCAAGGCGTTCGCCGCGGCGCCGTTCATGTCGTCGGCGGTGTCCACGATCGCGACGCGCCAGCCGCCCTCGCCCGCCGTGGACCCGAAGAACCCGGTGGCCCGCCGCACGTCGTCGACCCGGATGTCGCCGTAGAACGCCTTGCGGTCCGCGTTCCAACCGCGGCGCAGCACCAGAAGATCGGGGTGCGACAGCCGGGCGACGCGGCGCGCCGCGGGATGATCCCTCGGCACGGCGAGCGAGGCGGCGCCCGCAGCCTCGGCCGGGTCGGGGTGCGCCAGCACGAAACGCGCGAGACGGTAGGCGAGCGTCGCCTTGCCGATCCCCTCAGGCCCCGCGACCAGCCAGGCGTGGTGCATGCGATTCGAGCCGTAGGCCGCCGCAAGCTCATCTTCGGCGGCCCGATGGCCGACCAGCCCCTCGGTCTCGCGTGGGTGCGGGCAGCCCTCGCGACGGTCGGATTCGGGAACGCCGTCGGCGTCGCTCATTGGACGGCTCCCGCCATGAACAGCCGGCGCTCGACCGCTTCCCACACCCGCCGCTCCACCACGTCGGCGTCGCCGCCCGCGTCAATCAGCAGGCAGCGCTCGGGCTCGGCGCGCGCGATCTCCACGAAGGCGCGGCGCAGGCGCTCGTGGAACGAGCCGTCCTCCGCCTCGAACCGATCGGGGGTGGCGAGCGCGCCGGCCCGCAGCTTCGCGCGCTCGAGGCCGATCGCGGCCGGAGCGTCGAGGATCAAGGTCAGGTCCGGCATGGTCTGGCCCGCCGCGAGCGTTTCGAAGGCGCGGATCAGCTCCGGCTCGACCCCTCCGAGCACGCCCTGATAGGCGCGGGTCGAATCGATGAAGCGGTCGCACAGCGCCCAGACGCCGCGGTCGAGCGCCGGGCGGATGGTGCGCTCCACATGGTCGGCCCGCGCCGCCGCGACCAGCACCGTCTCCGCCAGCGGACCGAAACGCTTGGCGCCGCCTGAGAGCAGCACATCCCTCAGCGCCTCGGCGCGCGGCGAGCCGCCCGGCTCGCGCGTGACGATCACCTCGACGCCCCGCCGCTCGAGAGCCGCCGCCAGACGTTTGAGCTGGGTCGACTTCCCGACCCCCTCGCCGCCTTCGAACGTGATGAAGCGTCCGCGCATTCAGATCTTCGCGGCCACCTGGCCGAAGAGATCGCCGACGAGTTCGAGGGCGCCGTCGACCGCGCGGCGGCCGAGATCGCCGACGGCGACGTCCTCCGAAGCGGTCAGCGCGGTCTCGACGGTCAGCGTCTCGCCTCGCCACACCCGGAGCGTGCCGACGCGCGTGCCCCGCGCGATCGGGGCCTGCAGCGGCCCGTCGTAGCTCACCCGCGCCACGATCCGGGCGTCGTCGCCCTTCGGCGTCAGCAGCGCGACCGGACCCGAGGCCACCAGCGGCACGTAGCGGCGCTCGCCGCCGAAGACCCGCGCCTCAGCGACGGCCTCGTCGGCGGCGAAGATCTGCCGCTCCTCGAAGGCGGAGAAGCCCCAGTCCAGCAGTTTCTTCGCCTCTTCCGAGCGCGCCTTCGCGGTCTCCAGTCCCATCAGCACCACGATCAGGCGGCGCCCGTCGCGGAACGCGGAGCCGGCGAGGCTGAAGCCGCCGTCCTCGGTCCAGCCGGTCTTCAGGCCATCGGCCCCGGCGTAGTCCGCGAGCAAAGGGTTACGATTGCGCTGGGAGATCTTGTTCCAGGTGAATTCGGGCTCCCGGAACGTCGGGTAGCGGTCGGGATAGGATCGGACGAGATGCTCGGCCAGCCTCGCCACGTCGCGCGCCGTCATGCGCTGCTCAGGGTCGGGCTGGCCGGTCGCGTTGCGGAAGGTCGAACGCGCAAGACCGAGTTCCCGGGCGCGGGCGTTCATCAGCTCCGCGAAGGCCGGCTCGGACCCCGCGAGGCCGGCCGCGAGCGTGATCGCGGCGTCGCCGCCGGACTGCACGATGACGCCGCGCAGCAGATCGGCGACGGCGACCTCGGAGTTGAGCTTGGCGAACATCGCCGAGCCGCGCGAGGGGGCGCCGCCCCGTCGCCAGGCGTCTTCGGTGATCTTGAACGTCTGGTCCGGCTTCAGTCGCCCGTCGTCGAGCGCCTGGAACGCCAGCTCAACGGTCATCAGCGTGGCCAGGCTCGCAGGCGGCGACGGCAGGTCGGCCTGCTTGGCGTAGAGCACGGAGCCGGAGGTCACGTCGTAGAGGTAGGCGATCGGCGCGGCGGTCTTGAAATCCTTCGCGGCGGCGGACGCGGCCTCGGCTTCACCGCCGGCCAGCGCAGTCAACGCAAGACCCGCGCAGACGCCTCTCAGCGGCGACGCAATCCCGGCCAAGATCCTGATCAACATCGTCACGCCCGCCGTTCGCGCCAGTCGAACCTCACGATACGTCGGAGGCCGCGGGGGCACAATCGATCGGAGCCCGCGCGACGTTCACGCCGCGCGACAGGGTTAGCGGAGATTGGAGTACGCGTTGGCGGCGCCGAGGTTCGGCTCCTGGCTGCGGACAAAGGCCGGCGTGTCGCCAAAGCCTTCGAAGCTCGCGGCGATCCGCGCGGCCACCGCGGGGTTCTGCGCGGGCCGAAGCACGGGGGCGGCTTCCTCAGGCGTCTCGGCTCCGGACAGCTGAGGCGCGACGGCGGCAAGCACCGGCTCCTCCGTCGGCTTCACCACACGCTTCGCCACGACCTTCGGCGCGGACGCCCGCATGGCCGGGGCCGGCTGTGTCGTCGTCGCGAGCCGGACGTCGGCCCTGCTCTCGGGCGCCTTGGCGTCGAGCGGCTTCACGTCCGCCAGCCTGGCCTTCGGCTCCGGGACGACCTGCGACGCGGCTGCGATGCGCGGTTCGGCCTTCGCGGCTACAGCCAAAGCCGCAGGCGCGGCCTGCCGGGCGACGACGGTCGGCTTCGCCGCCGGGATCGGCAGCGGGACCGCCGCCTGCGCCGGAGCGTAAGCCGTGGTCAGATTGGTCTCGACCTGGGGAGCCGGAGCCTCGGCGCTGGCGACGACCGTCAGGCCGGCGGAAGGCGCGGCGCGACCCAGCAGTTCGGAGTCCGACACCGGCTTCAGGCTGGCGAGTTGCACGCCCTCGGGCGCCGCCGGCCGGCCGAACTCCTTGTAGGTCGCGAGCAACTGGCGATCGTCGGTGCCGGCAAGCGGGGCGAGCCCGACATAGTCGATCTTGACCGCCCCGACGCCCGCGCGGCGGAAGCCGAGCACGTCGGCGGTGCGCTGCGAGACGTCGATGAGCCGGCCTTTGTGGAACGGTCCGCGGTCGTTGACGCGCACGACGACGGATCGCCCGTTGGTGACGTTCGTCACGCGGACATACGACGGCAGCGGCAGCGACGGGTGAGCGGCGCTGAGCGCGGCCGAATCGAAGACCTCGCCGTTGGCCGTGCGGCGGCCATGAAAACGGGCGCCATAGAAGGACGCCAGACCGACGCCGACCGGACCGGGCTTGCGCGTCGCCGGCGAATAGACCTTGCCGGCGACTTGGTACGTCTTGCCGACGCTGTAGACCCCGCCGCCTTTCGGCACGGGCTTCCCGGCGGCGACCACCTGCGGGCTCGTGGCGACGCCGAGCACGGGATCGACGGTCGGCGCGACGGCTGCGGTCTTAGGCGCCTGCGTCTGCGCCGAGCAGGCGGCGAGAGCTGCGCAGGCCGCGATGGCGGCGACCTGAGGAATGCGGAAGGCGAATGGAACGACCGATCGACGGTTCTGCGCTGGGGTGACCGTCGCTGCGTCGTTCATGCCGTCCGTCCTTGCATGCGCCGGGGACGCAGACGCGGCCGCGCGTAAAGCGCCTCCACGTCCGTCAGCGCCTTCGCGCCGCCCGCCCCCGTTAGATGGCGCGTCAGTGGCGCGCCGGGATCACAGTTATGAACGAAGCTTCGTAAAAAAGGCAAGAGTGGGGCGTTTGCGCCACATTTGCTTCCGATCATCTCGCAATGCGCGCCGTGCCTTTCAGGCCGTCGTCGCGAACCCAGGCGATCTTGTCGCCGCCGAGGCTCGCGACGGTGAAGCAAAACGCCTTGCCGTCGTACCAGGTCCGCCACTTCTGGCAGAGTTTCGGGCCGTCGACCCACCAGCGACCGCTGTCCTTCGGCTGCATGAAGCGCCCGAGCCCGACCGCGTCCCCGGAACCGTCGACGACGCCGTCCTTCCGGTAGTTCAGGGGAAACTCGCCGCCGAGCGGCGTGGCAAGATAGACCGTGCGGCCGGCGATGGTTTCGGACAGCGCGTCGCCGGCGAGGTCCTGCGCGTGCACGGTTGAGCCGGCCAGGACGCAAAAGAGCCCGGCAATGAGGGACGCTGCGCGCATTTCGAAACTCCCGCCACGTGGCGCGTTAAGGCTTGTGTCGGGAGATACGCAGACGGCCGCGTTTCGGTTGTCGCGCCGCTCGCCGGTGTTGCGGCGCAGCGCCGTCTCCGCCATCATCGCGCCGCCTCAGCGCCCCGATCGGCGGCGTCTGGCGTCCGCGGAAGGGTGGCCGAGCGGTTTAAGGCAGCGGTCTTGAAAACCGCCGTGGGGGCGACTCCACCGTGGGTTCGAATCCCACCCCTTCCGCCAATCTTCCTATTCCCGCCCTATTTAAGAACGCCAAACACCGCCGTTTCCCGCACAAAAAGCGCTCCGATCAAATAGAGCGGGGCCGCAGGAGGTTCATTTTTCCCTTTTTCGACAAAGCCGATTTCGCGGGTGTACCCAGCCAGCGCCTGCAGCGAGCGATTAAGGAATTCGAAACCACCATAGATCGCGCCGTTGGCGAAGAGGTGAGAGCGGATGGCGCATGCGGCGTTGATCGTTGGTCAGCGCTCGCCGGAATTCATTGGCACGCGGCAAATGGGGCGGTCGTTTCCTATGCTTCACGCCAGGCTGCGGAACTGGTCGCTTGGGTGCGAGAAGAAGCCGACTCGATCCTATGGTATTGCAGCGGGCCTCCCGGTGAGGTGGCCCCATGGATCAGCGCGGCAATGGCTACAGAAGGGTGGACGTCGTCTCTGGCACCCTGCCGATTTTCCTAAACGGGCCGTCTCCACCCAAATGGCCTTCATTCAGCGGCTTAGCTGGGCCTCTTGATAACCGTCGATTATTCATGTGCCAGCGCCGACGACTACCGCTGACATGCTGGCGTTTTGGTGCTGCAATCAAGCGTTCTGAAGGCCGCCATCCATTCACGGCTCATCCCTAGCAGACGCCATCCAGGCGAGCGATACTCAGCACCGCCAACTCAAATCTCGATAATTTATTGCGCGTGGAGCATAGCTGCTGCGACTAGTCTTTACCGAGCAATCGGGTACATAAGAAAAGTGGGGGCCGGCGAGGCAAGTTGACGAAGATCGACAGCAGGGTGAATTTGAAGTGACAGAAATAGCTGTTGCCAGCGAAAGACAAACAGCCATTCGCTTGCTCGCCTGCATTCAGGCGGCCGGCGACGCAAATGATGCAAGCCGCTGGGGAAGCGATGTTGTGTGCGTCCTGCACTCCCAGTCGCGCCTGCAGGCTCTCGACTTCTGGATGCGCAATCCCGATTACCTCGCCAACGAACTCCTGACGGAATTCGAGACGTCCGGCGAACGCGATCTGCTGACGATCGCACAGCGTATATTCGATGATCGCGAACCCGATCTTCGGCGCCTGCCGATGGTACGCTATCTGTTCGGGGCGTTCGAACCGCTCGACAATGCGCTGGCTATCCTGAGGGCAGCAGACCTCATTCGGATCAAGCGTGACGGTGTTCCCGGCAAGATCCGCGAGCATCTCTATCTGTTGACCAGCGCAGGCGAAGACGCGCTGGGGCGGATCGCCGCTGCAGCGCCCGAGCTTGGCTGGTATCGCGATCGTGCCTGTATCGTGGCGCGGGTGGCGGGTGAACAGGGCGGCAAGGCGTTGAAGGACCGACAGTATCTACAGGCTGAATATGCGGGAACGGAACTTAGCCATTTGATCCAGCCGGTCACCGATCGGGTGCTGGCACGGCTCGCGGCAATCTTGGAAGGGCTCGGCGAATGAGCAGTGGTTGGCTGGAGACGGTCGCGGAAAAGGCAGGCATGCGCCCCGCAGAAGCGGAGTTGGCTCTACGCAAGCGAGGGATCACGGCGGACCGGCCCCTGCGTCCCGCACGAAAGCTGACAGTGCGGCGCATTGCTTTCAAGGGAGAGAAGCGCGGAACCGCACAAGGTCCGATCGACTTCGACTGGTCAGACCTTGCCGCCGGCGTCTGGGCAGTAACGAGCGAACGTAACCTCCGTGGCAAATCGACCGTGCTGGAGATCCTGCTGTGGGCGCTGCGAGGCACACCCAAGGGCCTGCAGGACGATGTGCGCCGGTGGTTGTCCTCGGTGTGCGTCGAATTCGATGTCGATGATCAGCATTACGTGGTGGAGTTTGCGGTCGAGGAGCGTGTTCCGCGCGGCAGCCTGGCGCGTCGCCGCGTGTCGGGCGAGATTGACGAGTTGGACCGCTTCATGTCGGACGAGGGATTCGAGGCCGCGATGTCGCGCTTCATGATGAACACGCTCGATCTCGACCCGATCACGGCGATGCAGGGTAAGGAAGACGAGCGCCAGGTCGTCGAGCATGGTTGGGCCGCGCTCTCGGGCGGTCTCTATTTTGGCGGCGACCACAAGCAGTTGCTCGGCGACGTCCAAATGGCCGGCCTGCCCGCGCGGATGCTGCAGATGTATATTGGCATGCCCTGGGCGACGACGGTCATGCAGGCGGGCACGGCAAAGCGCGAACTCGACCAGGAGACCGAGAAAGCGTCCAAGGCTGCCACGATGGCCACGAAAGACGCGGAGACGGCACGCGCACGAATCGACCGCGAACTCCAGGTAGCGAAGAAGATTCTCGAAGGTTTCGCGCCGGCGACCGGTACGGCCGCCGAGCTCGAGCGACTTGCCGGCGAGGTCGCCCGCCTTTCGCCGATTGCTCTCGATCTCGCGCAGCGCCTAGCCCGCGCCGAGACCGAAGCAACCGAACTGGAACGCCTCGCGACCGCGGACGAGCGGGCGGTGCGTGATCTGCGGGAGAACATCGTCGCGACGCAATTCTTCAACGGCCTGCAGCCTGTTTGCTGCCCGCGTTGCGAGACGCGCGTGTCGGGCGAACGGCTGAAGCGCGAAAGCGCTGATCTGAGCTGTTCGCTCTGCGCCGAGGATATCCCGATCGACGAGATGGAGGGCGCAAGCGAGGGGCTGGACGCGAGCGAACAGCGTTTAGCGGCTGCCAAGGCTGCCGCCGGTCGCGCGCGTGCCAACGCCAAGGCACTCGGGGGGCAGTCGAAGGCGAGCAGCGCCGAGCTCGAAGAGGCACGCCAGGCACTCACCAAGGCGGCGACGAGCGCCACGTTCGAACAGCGCCGCAAGGCAGAACTCGAGGTCGCGCGACTGGAAGGCGCTCTGAAGGAGCGCCACGCGCCTGCGACACCCGTCGCCGTTTCTCCCGACGTAGCGCTCGTCAGCGCGGCTCACGCAGAGGCAGACAAAGCCTATAAGGCTGGTCGCGGCGACATCCTCGATCGGCTGAACGCGGAGATTCTCGCGCTGGGACAGCGGCTCGGCGTGCAGATGCTGGAGGAGGTCAAGCTCAACACCAACGCCTCTCTCCTTCTGACCAAGGGCGGCGAGCCGACCAGCTTCAGCAAGGTGACGGCGGGCGAGCGACTGCGGCTGCGGATCGCGACTGCGGTGGCTCTGCTTCGTGTCGGTCGGGAACGGGGCCTCGGTCGCCATCCCGGTCTCCTGATCGTCGATTCCCCAGCTGCTGAAGAAGTGAGTCCCGATGACCTGACCGCCGTACTGAGCGAGCTTCAGGCGATTTCGCGGGAAACCGAGGGACTGCAGATCATCATCGGGAGCGCCAATGCCAGCGCGATTGTCGATCGGCTCGGCGAGCAATGGTGCCGGTCCGCGACGGGCGATGATTATCTATGGTAGCGCTGTCGCCGTCGCGCTCTTCAGCATGAGCGCGCTTGATCTTCTCGAGGCGCGGTTGGCGGAGAGCCAGCCGATCACGGTCGACGATCTTGGCGGCGTGGATGAAATCCTCGCCGACGCTGATCGGCTCCAAGCGGCGCCCTTCCTTGACATTCTCGCCGACATGGTCAGTGCGGCCCCGCCCACCGAAGGCGCGCGGCTGCATGATTTTCTGGTGGGCGGTTTCGCTGTGGCACGCGATCCGCAATCCTTCCGCGACGCGATCGACCGGCTCATTAGGAGCACGACGCTGCGTGCTGCCATCGCCCAGGCTGTCGTTGCGATCTTCACGCGGCGAATTCGGGAACGCGCGACCGAGCGCGAGACGCTGATTGCTGCCTATGCGCTCGAAGGCCTTTTCCGTCTCGCGCTGGAAGGCGATGTGAGCCGTCACCGGCCCCTACTCGAGCTCACCGAGGTCGCATCCGATGTGCCGGGTTCCTTCGCGCAACATGTCGCAAAGATTGGCGGGGCCGCCTTCCATGCATGGGGTGATGACGATCTGCTGACGATGCTCCACCGGCTGCTCGACAACGAGGAAGCAGAAAGCGAAGCGGCGTTCGAGCTCGGCCTCGCACATCTGGCGCGTGCGCTCGACGGCAAGGATATGGCAACGATCCTTGCCGGCCTAGGCACGGCACGGCTGCTTTTCGAACGGGCGCGCGAGGTCGATGATGATCGGTCGGACGCACGCGCCTATCGATCGGCGATTGATCTCGTTCTCGGCTTTGCGGCGAACCGGAGCGTTGCGGAGATGCAGGCGACGCTGACCGATCTGGTGACAGCCGCGCGAGATCGTGCAGTGGTGCTACGCACCGGCCACGTGGTGCCATGGCTCGCGCCTCGTCAGGACGTGGATATTGAATGGTTTGAACTCGCGCGCACGGTCCAACGCGCGGCCGACGATCTTGCCCGTCCGAGCTGGATCAATGCCGCCACGACCATGGATCGCATCCTCGCCGTCTATGACGCAAGTTGTACCATCGCCCACGGCGACGGGCTACGGCTCGTATTGCGTCCCCGGGTCGAGGCCTCTTTCCTGCGCGAACGCGGCCTCGCGGGCCATCTCGACGATCTGCTCAGCGAGGGCCAATGGCCTGATGCACAGCGAACGATCGCGCAAAATCTTCGCGCCGGATTGGATGAGGCTCACCGCGCCGGTGCCGGGCCGGGAAAAGCCAGGGAGAATGAGCAATATCCGCTGCTCGCGCGCATTCTCCCCGAGGGCGCCTCGACCGAGCAGATTCCCTCTGACATGGCACGATCGCTTGAGGTCGGGCTCGCCAGCCATGTCGCGCACGGCCGCGTGCTTGCCAATCCAGTCCTGCAACGTGTGCTGGCGTCGTTGCGTGATCAACTGGCCGCCAGCAGCGAATATACAGGCGAGATCCAGCAGGCATTCGACGCCGTACTCCAACAGATTTTGATGTTTTGCAGTGACCGGCAGAATGCCGAGATACGCGATCTCGGCGCGCGCGGCGCCTATCTGCGCGCCTCGGATCCGAGCGAGGCCGACCTCCAGGCAGACCTCCGCGACTTCCTCAAGGGCAATCTCGTCGGTGCGGAGGTGCTGTCCGAAGTGCGCGGCGTCGCGACTGGCCGGACAGATCTCTATATCAGTCTAGGTGGCCCGGCTTTCGTTATCGAGCTCAAAAAGCACGAGGGCGCGTTTTCACCCGAGGCTGCCAATCGCTACCTGGCGCAGGCAACCAGTTACCAAGCGGCCAATGTCCGGCTCGGATTTCTCGGCGCACTCGAACTCGTCGATCGGCCAGGGCCGGTGCCGAGCATAGAAGAGTGCCTCTGGCATAGCGCTTATGTTCCCGAAGGTGGTGCGCTCGCCCGGCATCTCATCGTCTTCAGGGTTCCCGGCCGCCTGAGATCCCCATCTGCGCTTCGCTAGAGCGGATTTTCCTCAAGGCATCGCACGTTCGCATCTGGGCGAATAAACCAATACTCGGCGTGCCCGCCCGAACGTTTGTGTGGCAGCTATACCGCTATAGAGCATGCTCAAGATCAATATGAATCTGAGCAACCCAGAGGCACCCAGACTAACATTACTAACCGACTCGAACAGTGTCAGCCGACAGTGACGCGAGGTTCGCGAACGTGCATCTCCACGCGCAAGCCCGCCGTAGCGGCCATGTTAACCAACGCGTCGAGGCCGAACAGGTCGACCTTACCACGCGTAAGGTCTGAGATCCGCGGCTGGGTCACCCCAAAGACTTTGGCCGCTTGAGACTGGCTGAGATGCGCGCGGGAAATATGCTCTTTGAGCGCCGTCATGAGCGCCGCGCGTAACTTTACGCTCTCGGTCTGCTCCGGGCTCGCCTCGGCTGGTGCTGACGGCTCCAGATCCTTCACCGGGCTTGCTGACCATTCGCTGTTCGCACCGATGTCCAGCGAGAATTGTTCGTGGGCGATGTTGGCGATCTTCGCGGTGAGGCCAATCTTCTCTTCTGCCTTTGCGCGAGCATGATCCGACATGAAGGCGACAAGGCGCTCCAAGCCGTCCTTGTCCGATATGGTGACAAAATCCTTGTTCTTGTTCACGAAGACCACGGACTTCTTCTTTTCTCGAAGAAGCTCGATGACATTGCTGAGCGTGCCGGTGCTTTTGCAATCCCAGACCATGAGGCCATAGTCGCTGTGGCGCGCCATCTCCAGGTCTTTGGCGGTAAAATAGGCGCGCGTGCCCGCCTTCGCCTTCGAGACGACCCTGTGGACCGGCCATTCTGCGACATTGTTCCGGGGCGAGTCCCCGGTGCAATACACGGTCACCTTTCCGGCTTGGTACCGATGGAGGCATTCCTGAATTGAGGTATCGGCGCCATCGGCGTCTCCGACCACGACGTTGAAGTCTGAAGACACGATCTTGTTGATCCTATCCGCCACCTTCTCATGTAGGCGGTTGATGGAGATTGATCCGGCGATGAAGACAGTGGTCATGGCATTACTTCCATGTGATCGAAGCGGTGTAGACGTGGTTGATCTTCTTGTACGTGCGCAGCGTTTTGCAGACGGCGTCCATCGTGGCGCCAGTGTCAAAGAGATCGTCAAGGACAAGCGCGTTCCAGCACCCTTCGTTGGTGATGGACGGGTTGATGCTGAACCGTCCCTCCAATGCGGCGTCCTTCGCCTCGCGGCCGTGCAGGTTCTTGAGTTGCGAGCTGCCTTCGGGCGCGGGCGCCTTGACGATGATGTCGTCGAACACTGGCGTTTTCGTCAGTTTGCCGAGTTCGTTGGCGATCTCACTGACTGGCTGGCGCGCACGCACCGTTGAGGCGGGCATCGGGATAATCAGGTCGATCTTGCCGAACAACGGCAGCAAGGATTGCTGCACTTGCGCTGCGAGCGGCTGCACCTGATTCCAATCGGCTCGATATTTAAGCTGGTATAGCGCCTCGCCGGGCTCTGAGCGCGTCGTGTCAAATCGAGGGTGGCCGTATTCGTCGTCGCCTAGGTAGACGCTCGACAGCGTATGCTTGTGGAGCGCGTAACCGAGATCCCAACTGCCTTCGAGTTTTCGAACCTGAACCTGCATGACGAAAAGTGTTCCTTGCAGGCTCCTCCGGAACGCTGCCTGCGGGGCCACGATAGATTTATACAAAATATTGTATGGGCGCAAGAGCTTCATGGCAGCGTCCTTAATGGCATCCGAAGCTCCCAAGTGCGCGAGAAGCGTTGCCTAGAGGCTTGACTGAATGCATACTGTTGCATAAGGTTGCGGTATGTCACAGA
This sequence comes from Methylopila capsulata, assembly GCF_016907975.1. Lineage (GTDB taxonomy): Bacteria > Pseudomonadota > Alphaproteobacteria > Rhizobiales > Methylopilaceae > Methylopila > Methylopila capsulata. The sequence goes on along the minus strand of NZ_JAFBCY010000001.1, from coordinate 71,882 downwards.
ATGATGCCCCTGATTTCCTAACCCTTGCCGAGGCCGCCGAGTATGTCGGTGTCTCGAAGGACACGCTTCGACGGTGGGATGCCTCCGACAAGCTCAAGCCGGTGCGTCGTCCGGGAAGCGGCTATCGCTTCTATCGGCGACCCGATCTTGAACCCTTCCGGCTCGAGTATCGGCGAGCCGAACAGGCTGCCGACGAGCCAGACCACATGTTTCAGACCCTTACCGCGGACATTGAGGCGAACCCCAAGATCCGCGAGCCGCAGCAGGGCGCCCACCGGGCAGTACGGACCCACTTCGAAGCCTCGAACGAGCCGGTGATCCTGCAGATTCCTGTCGGGTGCGGAAAGACCGGCGTCATTGCGACATTGCCCTTCGGCGTCGCCAAAGGCCGCGCGCTCGTCATCACACCGAATTTGACGATCCGGTCGGGCGTCGCGGAGTCGCTCGACATCAGCAACCCGAAGAATTTCTGGCGGAGAACGGGGGCGCTCCACGATTTTTCGGCGGGGCCATTCCGGGCTGTCTTGGATGGCGTCGACGCCAATCTCCACGACTGCAACGCGAGCCAGTTCGTCGTGACCAACATCCACCAATTGGCTAGCTCGGCCGATCGCTGGCTCCCGCAGTTTCCACCGAACTATTTCGACATGATCATGATCGACGAGGGCCACCACAACGTGGCCCCGAGCTGGGCGAAGGTCTTCGATCGTTTTCCGAACGCCAAGGTCGTCAGCTTGACGGCGACGCCGTTCCGGGGTGACGGAACGCGGCCGGTCGGCAAAGTGATCTATCGCTACCCCTTCACCCGGGCGATGGTGAAGGGGTACATCAAGCAAATCCACTCCCGGAACGTCGCGCCGTCAGAGCTGTCCTTCACCTACCGCGACGATACGAAACGGCACACCTTGGAGGAGGTGATGGCCTTGCGGGAACATGCATGGTTTCGACGTGGTGTCGCGTTGGCGCCGGAGTGCAATCGCCACATCGTCGACGCCAGCATCAAATACCTCCAGGAGCTGCGTGAGCGCAGCGGTTTCCGCCACCAGATTATCGCCGTCGCCTGTTCAGTCGACCATGCCCGCCAGGTGCGCGGGCTGTATGAAGAGCGGGGCCTGAAGGCGGCCGAAATCTACGGTGAGATGGATCGAGACAAGCAGGACGCGGTTCTTGCCGATCTGCGCAGCGGCAAGCTCGACTGCATCGTGCAGGTGCAGATGCTCGGCGAAGGCTTCGATCATCCGCCCCTGAGCGTGGCGGCCATCTTCCGGCCGTTCGCAAGCTTGTCGCCTTACATCCAGTTCGTCGGGCGCGTGATGCGCGTCGTCCATGAGGCGAAGCCCGACCACCCGGACAACCACGCCTTCGTGGTCTCCCATGTGGGCTTGAACACCGACGCCCATTGGGACGATTTCCGCGAACTCGATTTCGATGACCAGGCGATGGTCAAGAAGTGGCTGGAGGCCGGTGACGAGAATGGCGATGGCGACGGATCGGGCGAGCCTCGTCGCTTCGACATCGGGATGCTGGTCGATAACGAGATCGTCGGCTCGTTCATCAATCGGTCGTTCCTTGATCCAGAAGATGATCGCGTTCTGGAAGAGATGCTGGACCATGAGATCGGCGCGGGCCTGCGCCTGCGCGACGTCATCGCGAAGGACAAGCTCAGGGAGACGCTGCGCCGAAAGCAGGAAGAGCTGTCCCAAGTCAGCAGTGCGGGCGACCTTCCGGTGCAGCCGCAGGCGCGGCGGGTTGGCGCGCGCAAGCGACTCTCCGAACGCACGGGCTCCGTCGTCGCCCGCATTCTCAAGGATCTGAAACTCTCGCCCGCCGGCCGAGAAGTCGGCCAGCGCGATAAGACCGTCGCAGGGCGTGATAACCGGGCTGCCGTTACGTCGCTGCTGAACAAGGCGATCAACGAACATCTCGGGATCAAATCTGGGAGCCGTAAGGCGCCTGACGCAGGCGACAACGAGGACGCACTGGCTGCGCTCGACATGCTGGGAGACAGTGTGCGCGACGCCCTGAAGGGGAAGAAGGATGGCTAAAGTCAGGGACATTCTGATCGACGTGAAGATTGAGCAGGCACAGCGCCAGCGCAAATGCCGGAGGAATAGCTCACACGTCATTGCGAAGGGCGAGTGGTGTCTCGTTGTTCGCACAAACGCGACCAACGATGACTACAGCTATAGCCGTGACGCCGCAAAGCCCATGCTCGATGCGGCTTGGGCCAAGTTAAAGGGCATCTACGAAGGGTTCGGCATGTCACCGCCCGGGACCTGAAGTGCGGGACCTTCATGACTGCGTGCATGTAAACCTAGCGCGCGACCAACACGAAGCTGGGCGATGATGGATCGGGAACTGAAAAAGCAGGTGCAGGATTTCGAGCGCCAGCTGGATGCGGCGCTTGACGCGCTTCCAACGCGAGGCTGGTCAGGCACCAGCGCGCTCCGACTCGCGTCGGAGCTTCACGAGATCGGCGCCCTCAAGAAGGGTATCGATGAGGTGGGCTACATTGATCGCGGCTATTCGATACTCGCGGACCGCTTCGTTTCGGGCGAGGATGGTGCCGCGTCGGATATCGAACGCGAGACCGACCAGAGACAGATGATGGAGGACCTCGTCTTCGCGTCGCATTTCTACATGATCCGCGAGTACCTATATTACTCGTACAATGTTGCCGGCGCGATGAGTTGGTCGTTTCAGAACGGACGGGTCGAGATTCGGTTCGCGGACAAATCGATCCCGCGGCAGTTTTTCACGGTCCACAATGATCAGTTGCTCGGGTCGAAGCATCACTTCCGCGACTTCAACCACTCGGAAGAGATTCTGCGCCTGCTCAAGGATGAGCCGGAGGGCGTAGTCACGTCCAATCTGGAAACGGCCGAGCCGCTGATACGCGGAGAGGCTGATCTCAAGCTCGCTGCCTATTTTTCCCTGATATCGCCCGACAGCCAGATCGATCTGGGTGGATACACCTACGAGCAGTTCCTGAGCGTCTACCGAATGCTGCTGATGAAGGCGCTCTACCACCGCTATTTTGCGCGCGCGCAGGACGCGGTCGGCGCCGTCTACATGCCGGAAACAGATCTGCTCCACGGGATCGAGGAGGATCTGGGCATCGGCCCTGATACCACGCGCAAGATCCTGAAGGACATGGTGTACGACCGCGACGCAACGGCAGGACGGGTCGATGCGAGCTATTTCTCGCTGATGCGGGAGGGGGAGCCGGATGGCAGGATCGTCATGCGGCCGCATCATTTCGCGATCGCGGAGGGGCTGGTGAACGTGCTGCGCGTCATCGCCCAGCGGCGCCCGAACACCTTCCTCGAGCAAGTCAGCAACGAGATCGGCAGCGCGTTCGTCCGACGCGTCAAGTCGGCGTGGGAGGCGGAGGGCTTCATCTGCCACAGCGAAGTGTCGCTGCGCGAATTCGACGCGACGTTGCCGGATATCGACCTGCTTGTAATCTCGGTCGAGCCGACGCTCGGCTATATGATGTTCGTGTGCGAGCTGAAATGCCCAGTGCCGCCGCGCTGGGCGAAGGATCAGCTCAAGGTGCTCAACAAGGATAGCGTGTCCAAGGCCTTCCGGCAGGTGGAGGTGCTGAAGCGCTTCATCCAAACCGAGGACGGCATGCGTTTTCTCTCGCGGATGCTGCCGAAGGAAGGCCATCCGCACTTCAAGGGCTTTGTCGTCGGAATCGAGCACCTGATCATCACCTCCGACAATGCCGGCATGTTCTTCGGTGCCGAGAACACCAGGGTGATCAATTTTCGCACGCTCGAGCGGCTACTACGGCGTTCCGATGGCGACCTAGCTCTGATTCAGCATGTGCTGCGGACCTACCCAGAACATGCCGATGAGGCGCTGGTTACCAAAATGATCGAGTTTCAGCTCGGTTCGCTGAGCGTTGCCTATGAGGCCGTCACGGTTAGCCCGCTGCTCGAATTTCCGCAGGGCCGCTGGCGCAGCGACCCTGAGCGCGAGGCGATGATTGATGCGTTTGTTGCGGACGGCATGCATCCGTTCGATGTCTTTGAGCACCGGCTACCCGATCTTGTCGTCTTGGATCACAGCCGGGGCGGCGACAAGGGCGGTAACTGACGGGGGAGCGATCCGTGGAGGGAAGACTATTATTTGTGACGCCCCCAAGCGCATGGAATAGGATCGTCAGTGGGTAGTTGGTAGGTACTCGTGGTCGGTCTTTGGATTCGTTGTTGTCACCTCCTAAGCGAATGGCTGCATTCGAAGATTCCCTAGCTAGTCTTGAATGACCAAAAATGGGGTGGAAAGCAGACGTGCCTATTTAGGTGGGGTATAGAGGGCTATGGAGTAGATATAGTTCTCATCGCTATCTCGCATGGCCCGCCACCGCGGTTGTCTGACTGCGCCCCCTGCGGCCCTCCACGCTCCGACCCCGCGTGCGTTGCCAGCTCCCGGCGCACGTGAGAAGAGACCGGGCGAACTCCAAACCGCTGATCGGTCTCCATGCGCCCTCCCCGCCCGCCACGCGACGCCGCCTCCAAGCCGTGGGAGAAACGCGGCCCGCGGCCGGGACCGCAGAAATACGGCCCGCGTGATTTCCCGCGCGACCATGACGGGCCCGTCACGCTCTACGGCTTCCATTCCGTGGTCGAGGCGCTGTCGAACCCGAAGCGCAAGATCATCAAGCTGATGGCGACCGAGAACGCCCTCGCCCGGCTCGCGGAAGCGAACGTGCCGACGCGGGTGGAACCGGAGATCGTGCGGCCGGGCGCCATCGACCGGCTGCTGACGCCGGACTCGGTGCACCAGGGCCTCTATCTCGAAGCCGAAGCGCTGCGCATCCCGACGCTGAAGACGATCCCGACCGACGGCCTCGTGCTGGTGCTCGACCAGATCACCGACCCGCACAACGTCGGCGCGATCGTCCGCACGGCCGCCGCTTTCGCGGTGGACGCCATCGTCACGACCGCGCGCCACAGTCCGGAGGCGACCGGCGTGCTGGCGAAAAGCGCGAGCGGCGGACTGGAGCACGTGCCGCTGATCCTGATCCAGAACCTCGCCCGCGGCCTGGAAGACCTGGAAGAGCGAGGCTACCTCAGGATCGGCCTCGACTCGGAAGGGCCGGCGACGCTGGACGACACGCCGCTCGGCTCGGGCGGGGTGGCGCTGGTGCTGGGCGCGGAAGGCAAGGGGCTGCGTCAGCTCACCCGCCAGACCTGCGACGTGCTCGCGCGGCTCGACATGCCGGGCGCCATCAAGAGCCTGAACGTCTCGAACGCCGCGGCGATCGCGCTGCATTGCGTGCGACGGAGCAAGCCCCCGACGGCGGGCTGACGGTCGGGACGCACGCGGGGTCGTTCCGGGCGAAGTCCCGGAACCCATACCCCCGCCGTCTAAGGTTCAATTAGCCTCGGTTCCGGGTCCCCAAATGGGCGCCAGGATCTATCTGCGCCCGCCGGGCTTATGGGCCCCGGGACTTCGCCCGGGGCGCGACCGCCGAGCTTGGAGGCTCCGGCCACGCAAACCCGGGCAAGCATTCTCTCGAGCCTCCCTCAGCGCGGCGGGAACTGGTTGATCCGCGTGCCGATGTCGCTCTGCACGCGCGGAGTCGAGACGCTCGGGGCGGCCTGCGAGCGGTAGCGCCGCGCGCGTCCGATGGCGTCGTAGGTCTCCGGGCGCCCGGGCACGTTCAGGCGACGTCCGTAGCCGTCGTAGCGTGGAGGCTCGTAGCGTGGCCGCCGTGCGGGCTGCGCCTGCATCTCGACGCGGGGCGCGGCCCTGCCGCGCCGCCAGTCCCGGTCCGCCTTGGTCGCCGGTCGCGTGATCGTTCGCGGGTTTTGGTCGTAGGGCTCGCCGATGATCGACTTCGGCCGCTCGACCGCGCCCGCTGGCGCGGCGACCGCCAGCACGCCGGTCGATAACAAAAGCGTGCACAAAGCTTTTCTGAACGCCTCATTCATCTTTTAGCCAATCGACGGGGGGTTTCGGCGACTTGTACTTATGGCGTGGGCTTTTGTGCGCCACCCTGACAACGATTCCATCGGGCGTACCGATCCCGGATCCAATTGACGACGTCTGCGGACGTCCCGGCCGCTTGGCCGGGCGAAGCGGGGCGAAAGCAAAAAGAGCGCGAAGGCCGCAAGCGATCGAGCGGCCATCAAAACACGTCAACGCAACGCCGTCCGAGGGCGGCGATCGCCTGCGCGTCGCGCGAGGCGGTGAACGAGGGGAACGCTCATGTCCGTCGCAAGTGCGACCACCGCAGTCGACGCCAAACGGCCGATGACGAAGGAGGAGAAGAAGGTCATCTTCGCCTCCTCGCTCGGCACCGTGTTCGAGTGGTACGACTTCTATCTCTACGGATCGCTCGCGGCGATCATCGGCGCGCAGTTCTTCAACGTGCTCGGGGCGGACGGCAAGCCGCTCTACGACGAGTCGACGCGCAACATCTTCGCGCTGCTCGCCTTCGCGGCGGGCTTCATCGTCCGTCCGTTCGGCGCGCTGGTGTTCGGGCGCATCGGCGACCTTGTCGGCCGCAAGTACACCTTCCTCGTCACCATCCTGCTGATGGGCATCTCGACGTTCATCGTCGGCATCCTGCCGGGCGCGGCCACGATCGGCTTCGCGGCGCCGGTGATCCTGATCATCCTGCGTCTCGCCCAGGGCCTCGCGCTCGGCGGCGAGTACGGCGGCGCAGCGACCTACGTGGCGGAGCACGCCCCGCAGGGCCGGCGCGGCTTCTACACCTCGTGGATCCAGACCACCGCGACGCTCGGCCTGTTCCTGTCGCTGGTCGTGATCCTGACCACGCGCACGATCGTGGGCGAGCAGGAGTTCGCCGCCTGGGGCTGGCGCATTCCGTTCCTGGTCTCGGTGCTGCTGCTCGGCGTGTCCGTCTGGATCCGTCTGCAGCTCAGCGAGTCGCCGGCCTTCCAGAAGATGAAAGCGGAAGGCACCGGTTCGAAGGCGCCGCTGAAGGAGAGCTTCGGCGAGTGGAAGAACGCCAAGATCGCGCTGATTGCGCTGCTCGGCCTCACCGCCGGCCAGGGCGTCGTCTGGTACACCGGCCAGTTCTACGCGCTGTTCTTCCTGCAATCGATCCTCAAGGTCGACGGCTACACGTCCAACCTGCTGATCGCCTGGTCGCTCGTGCTCGGCACCGGCTTCTTCGTGTTCTTCGGCTGGCTGTCGGACAAGATCGGCCGCAAGCCGATCATCCTCGGCGGCTGCCTGATCGCGGCGATCTGCTTCTTCCCGATCTTCAAGCAGATCACCACCATCGCCAACCCGACGCTCGAACGGGCGATCGAGTCCGTTCAGGTGGCGGTCGTCGCCGACCCCGCCGAGTGCGGAAGCCTGTTCAATCCGGTCGGCATCAAGAAGTACACGGCGCCCTGCGACGTGGCCCGCGACTTCCTCTCGAAGTCTTCGGTGAAGTACACCAGCGAGGCGGCTCCGGCCGGCACGCCGACGACGGTCCGCATCAACGGACAGTCCCTGCCCTACGCGGCGGGGCCGGCGACCGCGGAGACCAACAAGACCGTGCTCGCGTCGCTTCAGGCGGCGGGCTACCCGAAGGCGGGCGACGCGCAGATCGTGAAGATGGCGCATCCGTTCGACGTGTTCCGCGCGCAGACCGGCGGCATCATCCTGATGCTGTTCGTGCTCGTGCTGTTCGTGACGATGGTCTACGGACCGATCGCGGCGGCTCTGGTGGAGCTCTTCCCCACCCGCATCCGCTACTCGTCGATGTCGCTGCCCTACCACATCGGCAACGGCTGGTTCGGCGGACTGCTGCCGGCCACGGCCTTCGCCATGGTGGCCGCCACCGGCGACATCTACTACGGCCTCTGGTACCCGATCGTGTTCGCGATCATGACCGTGGTCATCGGCCTGATCTTCGTGCCGGAGACCAAGGACCGCGACACCAACACCTACGACCACGCCTGATCGCTTCAGGCTGAGCGTCGCGACGAGCGCCCCCGCGTCCGAAAGGATGCGGGGGTTTCGCGTTCGGGGCGCGCCCCCGCGTCCCGGAGTCGCGACCGGAGCCGGTCGTGCTAAGACCGCCCGGACGCTATGGTCCCGCGCCCGTTTCTCTTCTTTTCTTCGCCGAGCCTTCATGATCGCCGAGAACGCCGTCGTTATCTTCACCGAGAAAGCCGACTGGCACAGCCATGGCCTCGCCCGCGCGGTCGAGCGCGAGGGGCTGCGGCCGCTGATCCGGTCCATGACCGAGTGCGGCTTCGACCTCGCGAGCGGACGGCCGGGCCTCGTGATCCCCGGCCTCGAGGGCCGGCTGCCGGCGGCGATCTTCGTGCGGCTGATCCCGGCGGGCACGACCGAGCAGATCACCGCGCGGCTTGGCTTTCTCCATGCCGCCCGCGCGATGGGGGTCGCGGTGGTCAACGACGCCCGCGCGATCGAGGTCTGCGTCGACAAGAGCATGACGACCGCCATGCTCGCGATGAACGGGCTTCCCACCCCCCGCACCATGACCGCCGAGCGTCCGGCCGACGCGGATCGCGCGCGGCTGACGATCGGTGGCGACGTGGTGCTGAAGCCGCTGTTCGGCGCGCAGGGCAAGGGGCTGATGCGGCTCGCGCCCGACGACGCGTTGCCTGCCCCCGAGGAGGTCGGCGGCCTCTATTACCTGCAGGAGTTCGTACCGAGCCGCGGTTCGGCCGCCGCCGGCGGCGCGCACGACTGGCGCGTGTTCGTGCTGGGCGGTCGGGCGATCGGCGCGATGATCCGACGTTCGGACGGATGGGTGACGAACATCTTCCAGGGCGCGCAGGGCGAGGCCGCGCCGACCGACGGCGAGGCGGCCGCGCTCGCCGTCCGCGCCGCGGCGGCGGTCGGCGCGGACTACGCCGGGGTCGACCTGATCGAGGCCGAGGACGGCCGCTTTCTCATTCTCGAGGTCAACTCCATGCCCGCCTGGAAGGGGCTGACGACCGCGACGGGCGTCGACGTGGCGGCGGCGCTCGCCGGCGACCTCGCGGGCCGGCTGGCGCGTCCCGATGCCGCCTGAGGGCGGGCTCACGCTCTCGGAGGCCGCCGAGGATTTCCGCGCGGCCTGCCAGGCCGAGCTCAACGCCTTCAAGCCGGGCAACGTCCACGTCTTCCGCGCCGGCCACGGCATGACGGTCGCGACCTTCGAACGCGCCGCCGAGGTCGCCGCGGTGCGCCTCGTCGCCGGACGGACCGTCGGCGAGCGTATCGAGAGCGCGGTCAAGGCGTCGCTCGCCGCCGTGGGCTGCAACGCCAATCTCGGCATCCTGCTGCTCGCGGCGCCGCTGGTCGAGGCCGCGTTCACGTCCGGCCCGAACGAGCCTCTCCGGCTCGCGCTCGCCCGCGTTCTCGGCCGCCTGACCGTGGACGACGCCGCCGCCGCCTACCGGGCGATCGCCGCGGCGGACCCCGGCGGGCTCGGCCGCGCCGAGAAGCACGATGTGGCGGCGACGCCGACGATCACGCTGCGCGAGGCCATGGCGGCGGCCGCCGACCGCGACCGCATCGCCCTGCAGTACGTCACGGACTTCGAAGACGTGTTCGCCGCGGCGGCGGCTTACGAAGGCCACAACGAGACGCGCGAGACGGTGGAGGACGTCTACCTCGGACTGCTCGGCCTGTTTCCGGACAGCCATGTCGTGCGCAAGTTCGGCCCCGAGGTCGCCGAGCGCGTCCGCAAAGAGGCGTCCGCCTTCGCGACGCGCCTCGACGTCGAGCTGGACCGCGACCGCGCGCTCGACGCCTTCGATCTGCATCTCAAGGCCCAGGGCATCAACCCGGGGACCACCGCCGACCTTACGGTCGCGGCGGTGTTCGCCGCGAAGCTGCAAGCGCGCGGCTGAGCGTCGGGCCGTCGAGCCGCCCGTCATGCAGCGCGCTCGCCGCAAGGACGCCCGCGACGCCGAGGTCGGTCAGCGCGTCGAGGTCGCTCGCGTCGCGGACGCCGCCCGCCGCGTAGACCTTCCGGCCCTCGGCCCGCGCCAGCACTTCGGTCAGCCGCTCGACGTCCGGACCCGCGCCGGCGCCCACGCGCGCCAACGTCATGACGATCACCCGATCGGGCCACAGCTTCGCGCTGTCGTGGATCTCGGGCGGCCCCATGCGCCCGGACGCGTCGTGATCGAGCGAGAGCACGGAGGGGCCCGCGGCCAGCGCCCGTTTCAGAGCGAAGACGTCGGAGAACGATTCGGAGCCGATGACGCTGACGCCTGCGGCGCGGGCGGCCCTCCGACGCAACGCCAGGATGTCGGTCTCGCCGCGGTCGACCCAGATCTCGAGATCGCGGAAGGCCGCGCGCAGACCGTCGATGACGGCGTCGTGGGACCCGCGCCGGCGGATGGCGTCGAGGTCGGCGATGTAGAGGGTGCGAAACGGCGCGAGCCCGAGAAGCGCGGCGACGATCGCCAGGGGATCGGCGCCCGCGACCAGGCTCGACTGGATCGGACGGTAGGCGTCGCGCTCGCCGCGCCGGGCGTGCACCACCTGCCCGCCCATCAGGTCCAGCACCGGGATGACTTCCAACCTCGCAGCGCCTCCGGCCCGCTCATGGTTCCACACGCGCCCCGCCGCCTCTATGGTCCGGCCGACTCGGGCGAAGGACCAACGACGTGCGCGTCTTCCTGTGCGAATTCGTAACGGCCGGCGGCCTTCGCGGCGAGCCCCTGCCCGCGTCGCTCGCGCGGGAAGGCCGGATGATGCGCGACGCGATGCTCGTCGACCTCCGCGACATCCCCGGCGTGTCGGTCGCAACGACGGTCGACGATCGCCTGCCCGCGCCTGACGGCGTCGACGCTCGGCCGATCGCCGCCGGCGACGATCCCTGGACGCTGTGGCGCGCCATGGCCGCGGCGGCCGACATCGCATGGATCGTGGCGCCGGAGACCGACGGGGCGTTGTTCAGCCTCGCGACGCTTTGCGCGGACGCCGGGGCGCTGGTGCTGGGCCCGACGCCGTCTGCGATCGCCCTCACGACATCCAAGCGCGAGACCGCCCGAAGGCTCGCCGAAGCGCGCATCGCGACACCCGAAACCTACCCGCTCGGCGCGCTTCCTAAGGGTCTCGCCGGCCCCTTCGTCAGCAAGCCGGACGACGGCGCCGGCTGCGACGACACCCGGCTCTGGGAGGAGCGGCCGTTCGCGCTCCCCGGCGACCATGTCGTTCAGCCCTATGTCCACGGCGTCGCCGCGAGCCTCACGGTCCTCGGCGTCGGGGGCGGCGCCCGGCTGCTCGCGGCGAATCGCCAGCATGTGACGCTGGACGATGGGGCCTTCGCCTTCGAGGGCCTGGCGGTCGGGGCGCTCAGCGACGCGGACGGCGAGCTGGCCGAGCTTGCGGACGCCGTGGCCGCGGCGATTCCAGGCCTCGAAGGGCTGTTCGGCATCGACGTCGTACTGACCCCCGACGGCCCCGTGGTGATCGAGGTCAATCCGCGCATGACCACGGCCTATGTCGGGCTGCGGCGCTCGCTCGGACTCAATCCCCTGCGCCTTTTGCCGCCCTTCGCCGACGGCTCCGTTGCGGCGCCCGAGCGCACCCTGGCGGTCGAGGTGCGGCCGTGACGGCGATCGTCGGGCTCGACGTCGGCGGCGCGCATCTGAAGCTGGCGCGGCTCGGGGCCGAGGGGCGGCTGGAGGCCGTGCGCATCGCCGCCTGTCCGCTCTGGAAGGGTCTCGACCGGCTGGAGGCGGCTCTGGACGAGATTGCCGCCGACATTCCGGCGGCCGCCGCCTGCGTCGCCACCATGACCGGGGAACTCGTGGATCTCTGGCCCGACCGCGCGGCCGGCGTCGGCGCCATCGCCGAAGCCCTCGCGGCGCGGTTCGGGGCCGGGCGGCTGATGATCTATGCCGGCGCCGCGGGGTTCATCGCCGCCGCCGCTGCGGGCGCGCATGTCGACCAGGTCGCCTCCGCCAACTGGCGCGCGACGGCGGAGGCGCTGGCCCGAACGCGCGACGCAGGCCTTCTGGTCGACGTGGGGTCGACCACGAGCGACCTCATCCCCTTCGCGGGCGGCGGCGTGCTGGCCCGCGGCGCGACCGACGCCGCCCGCATGGCGGCGGACGAGCTCGTCTATCAGGGCGTGGCGCGCACGCCGGTCATGGCGCTGAGCACCCGCCTGCCCTTCGCCGGCGCCTGGGTAACGCCGATGGCCGAGCATTTCGCCACCAGCGCTGACGTCCACCGTCTGACCGGCGACCTGCCCGAGGGCGCGGATCTGCACCCCGCCGCCGATGACGGCCCCAAGACGCCGGAGGCGAGCGCCCGCCGGCTGCTGCGGATGGTCGGCGCGGACCTCGACGCCGCGACACGTACGGACGCCGAAACGCTTGCGCGCTTTCTCGCCGAGGCGCAGCTGCGCCGTCTCCACGACGCTGCGCTCGGCGTGCTCACTCGCCCGGAGGCGCGGTCCATCCGGACCGTCGTCGGGGCCGGCGCGGGGCGTTTCCTTGCGAAACGAGTGGCGGAGCGGCTCGGTCTCGGCTATCGCGACCTCGGCGCGGCTTTCGCGGAGACGGGCGGGTTGGCGGAAGCCGCGGCCGATTGCGCGCCCGCCGTCGCCGTCGCCCGTCTTTGGGCCGCCCGCGGCCGTTGAAACCGGACGCCGCCCTTACGAGTTCGAGACAGATGAGCGATCGCATCTTCCTTCGTGGCGTCCAGCTTCACGCCCGCCACGGCGTGTTCGAAGAAGAGCGCCGCCTCGGCCAGCGCTTCATCGTCGACGTCGACTACTGGGTCGACATGACGGACTACGCCCGCACGGACGATTTCCGCGGCGCGGTCTCCTACAACGACGTCTATCTGACCCTGATGGAGATCGCAGGCGGCGAGCCGGTCAACCTGATCGAGACGCTGGCGGAGCGGATCGCCGCGGCCCTGCTCACGCGCTTCGCTCCGATCGAGGTCGTCCGCGTGCAGGTCCACAAGCCTTCCGCGCCGATCGCCGGCGTGTTCGGCGACGTCGGCGTCGACATCACCCGCCGCCGCGGCGGGGCTTGAGGCCGTCGTGGTCGAGATCGGACTGGGACTCGGCAGCAACGTCGGCGACAAGGTCGAGAACCTGCACGCCGCCATGGCCCAGGCCTTCGACGGCTCGAGGATCCGCTTCGTCGCCGCGTCTTCGATCTGGCGCACCGCGCCCTGGGGCTACGTCGACCAGGACTGGTTCGCGAACGCCTGCGCGGTGGGCCAGACGGAGATGACCCCCGAAGAGGCGCTGGTCTGGACGCAGAGCGTCGAGCAGGACCTCGGCCGCGCCAAGACCTTCCGCTGGGGTCCGCGGACGATCGACGTGGACATTCTCTACCTCGGCGACGCCAAGATCGCCTCCGAGCGCCTGATCGTGCCGCACAAGGAGATGTTCAACCGCGCCTTCGTGCTGGCGCCGCTGGCCGAGATCCGGCCCGAGCTGGTGCTCGACGGCGTCTCGATCGCCGCCGCCGCCGCGGCGATCGACCGCCAAGGGCTGGAGGTCATCGCGCCGCCCTGGACGCCCGCGGGCTAACGGGCCTGGTGGCCGCTACTCCGCCGCCTGCGGCAGGAACGTCGGGCCCCTCTCGGCCAGGAAGCCGCACATGGCCTCGGCCGGCGGCGTCAGGCGCTTGGCGGTGCGGCGGACCACGTACCACTGCCGGATGATCGGCAGCCCCGCGACGTCCAGCCGCGCAATCCGCCCGTCGGCGAGCTCCGCGGCGACCGTGTGCCCCGAGATGAAGGCGAGTCCAAGCCCCGCGATCACCGCCTGCTTGATCGTCTCGTTCGAGCCGATCTCCATCCCGATCTTCGGCTTCACCCCTTCCGCCTCGAACAGGCGCTCCATGAGCCCGCGCGTGCCCGAGCCCGGCTCGCGCATCAGGAAGGTCTGTCCGGTCAACGCCGTCGGCTGAAGCCCGACACGGCCTACAAGAGGATGGTCCGGCGGCGCGATGACGATGTGGGGATGATCCCCGATCACCGTGCGAACGACTTCGAGGTCCTCGGGCGGACGGCCCATGATCGCGACGTCGACGGCGTCGGCCCGCAGAAGCTCCAGCACGTCGGCGCGATTGCCGACGGAGAGCGTGACGTCCACGCCGGGATGGGCGCGGCCGAAGGCTCCCAGCGCCATGGGGGCGAAGTACTTCGCGGTCGAGACGATCGCGACCGAAACGCGGCCGCCGGCCAGCCCCTTCATCGATTCGATCGCCGCCATGCAGTCGTTGATCGCGCCCTCGATCCGGGCGACGGCGGCCACCACCTCGCGACCGGCGTCCGTCGGGCGGAACCGGTCGCCGCTGCGGTCGAGCAGCGGCACGTCGAGCGAGGCCTCCAGCAGCTGCACCTGCATGGTGACGGCCGGCGGGGTGACGTTCAGCTTGCGCGCCGCGGCGCTCACGGATCCGCTCTCCGCGACGGCGGCCAGGGCGCGAAGCTGTTTCAAGGTCAGGGCGCGGATCAAGTTTTCAGACATGCTGAAGGCGACATTTAGTTTGTTCGCCTTTTCTGAGCAATGCGCTAGACGATCTGCTGCCGCGAGACGCCTGTCTCATGGACGCGTGAACGGGCATCATGCGAGAAAGACGCATTAGCTGGAGCGGAAGACGCCTGTGACCGAACGCACGACCCTCGACGCCTATCTCACCGCCTGGGCCGGCGCGGACGCCACGCGTGGAGCCGTGTCCGAAACGATCCACGCCCTGATGGGCGCCTGCACGACCATCGCAGACATCGTCGGCCATGGCGCGCTCGAGGGAGCGATGGGGGCCGCGACCGAGGCGACGAACGCCGGCGGCGACTCGCAGAAGGCGCTCGATCTTCGCACCCACGACATCGTGGTCGCGGCGCTCAAGGACACGCCGGTCGCCCGTATCGGCTCCGAGGAGGCCGACGACGAGGTCGTGTTCGACGACGCGCGCCCGCTCGTGGTCGCGACCGACCCGCTCGACGGCTCGTCGAACATCGAGACCAACGTCTCCATCGGCACGCTGTTCGGCATCCTGCCGAACACGGGCGAAGCGTCCTTCCTGCAGCCCGGCTCGAAGCAGTTGGCGGCGGGCTTCGTGGTCTACGGCCCGGCGACCGTGCTGGTGCTGACGGTCGGAGCCGGCACGCAGGTCTTCACGCTGGAGCGTGACAGCGGCGACTACGTTCTGACGGACGCCGACGTCGCCATTGCGCGCGAGACCAAGGAATACGCCATCAACGCCTCGAACCAGCGCCACTGGGACGCGGCGGTGCAGGGCTACGTGATGGACTGCCTCGCCGGCGTCGAGGGACCGCGCGAGAAGAACTTCAACATGCGCTGGGTCGGCTCGCTGGTGGCGGACGTGTTCCGCATCTTGGTGCGCGGAGGCGTCTATCTCTACCCGGGCGACGACCGCAGCGGCTACGCCCAGGGCCGGCTCCGGCTGGTCTACGAGTGCAACCCGATCGCCTTCGTCTGCGAGCAGGCGGGCGGCGCGGCGACCACCGGGACCGAGCGCGTGCTGGACGTGATCCCCGCCTCGCTCCACGTCCGTTCGCCGCTGGTCGCGGGCTCGGCGGAAGAGGTCGAGCGCGTCACTCAGTACTACGCGGAGCCGCCGCGCCGCTCGCCGCTGTTCGCGAAGCGCGGCCTGTTCCTGGCCTGAGCGGACGATCGCCGGAACGCCCATGTCCGTCAGACATCCGATCATCTCGGTCACGGGCTCGTCCGGGTCCGGCACGACCTCGGTGCGCGACACCTTCGAGCAGATCTTCCGCCGCGAACACATCGCGGCGGCGTTCATCGAGGGCGACGCCTTCCATCGCTACGACCGGGTGGAGATGAAGCGCGAGGCGCGGAAGGCGGCTGCGGGCGGCGATCCGCACTTCAGCCATTTCGGCCACGCCGCGAACCTGCTCGAGGAGCTCGAACAGACCTTCGCGAGCTACGCCCGGAGCGGACAGGGCCGGACGCGGTTCTATGTCCACGACGAGGTCGAGGCGCAGAAACACAATGCGCTGGTGGGCACCTTCACGCTCTGGGAGGACCTGCCCACCCCCACCGACGTGTTGTTCTACGAAGGCCTGCACGGGGCGGTGGTCGCGGACGGGGTCGACATCGCCCGCCATGCGGACCTGAAGATCGGCGTCGTGCCGGTCATCAACCTCGAGTGGATCCAGAAGATCCATCGCGACAAGCGCGACCGCGGATACTCCACCGAGGAGGTCACCAAGACCATCCTCCGCCGCATGCCGGACTACGTGAAGTACATCTGCCCGCAGTTCTCGGCCACCGACATCAACTTCCAGCGCATACCGACGGTCGACACGTCCAACCCGTTCATCGCCCGCGCCATTCCGACCGCCGACGAATCCATGGTGGTGATCCGCTTCCGCGATCCGAGCGGCATCGACTTTCCGTATCTGCTCTCGATGGTGCACGACAGCTTCATGTCGCGCGCCAACTCCGTCGTCATCCCGGGCAACAAGCTCGATCTCGCGATGCAGCTCATCCTGACGCCGATGATCCACCATCTCGTGGACCGGCGGCGCCGGGCGCTCTGCGGCGCCTGACGCCGCTACGGTCTGTACGCCGCAGGCCGGGCGGTCTAAGGGGATGCCGCAGCGCAGCGAAATCCGATCCGAGACGTTCCATGGCCGCCATCACCATCGCCCCCTCCATCCTCTCGTCCGACTTCTCCCGGCTCGGGGAGGAGACAAAAGCGGTCGTGGCCGCAGGCGCCGATTGGGTCCACCTCGACGTGATGGACGGCCATTTCGTGCCCAACATCACCTTCGGCCCCGAGGTGGTGACGCGGCTCAGGCCCTGGACCGACGCGGTATTCGATTGCCACCTGATGATCGCGCCCGCCGATCCCTACCTCGAGGCTTTCGCGAAGGCCGGCTGCGACGTCATCACCGTGCACGCGGAGGCCGGCCCGCACCTCGACCGGTCGCTGCAGGTGATCCGCGGCCTTGGCAAGAAGGCCGGCGTGGCGATCAATCCGTCGACGCCGGAAAGCGCGGTCGCCTATGTGCTCGACAAGGTCGACTTGATCCTCGCAATGACGGTGAACCCCGGCTTCGGCGGCCAAGCGTTCATCCCCGAGGTTCTCGATAAGATCAAGCGGATCAAGGCGATGATCGGCGATCGTGACATTCGGCTTGAAGTCGATGGCGGCGTGACGCCCGAGACCGCCGCGCTCTGCGCCGCCGCGGGGGCCGACGTCCTGGTCGCGGGCTCCGCAGTGTTCAAGGATGGCCCTGAGGGCTACGCCCGCAACATCGCCGCGATCCGCGCTTCGGCGGACGCCGCCGCCTGATGCCGCTCGAGGCCCTGATCTTCGACGTCGACGGCACGCTGGCCGAAACGGAGGAGACCCATCGCCGCGCGCTCAACGACGCCTTCGCGGCCTTCGACCTGCCCTGGAGCTGGGACCAGCCGACCTACCGCCGTCTGCTCCGGATCATGGGCGGAAAGGAGCGGCTCCGGCATTTCATCGAGCACGACCGCCCGGAGAAGGCGGACGACGCGCTCGCCCGCCTCGACGAACTGCACGCGGCGAAGAACCGGCGCTACGCCGAACTCGTCCACGAAGGCGGGGTGACGCTTCGGCCCGGCGTCGCGCGGCTGATCGCCGAGGCGCGCGAAAAAGGCCTGACGCTTGCGATCGCCACCACCACCAGCCAGGCGAACGTCGAGGCGCTGCTCGTGAAGACGCTGGGCCCCGAAGCCCTCGGCTGGTTCTCGGCGATCGCGGCGGGCGATCTCGCGCCCGCAAAGAAGCCGGCGCCCGACATCTTCCTGCTCGCGCTCCGGCAGTTGGGTCTGCCCGCGTCGGTCTGCGTCGTGCTCGAGGACACCGTCTACGGACTCCGGGCCGCGAAGGCCGCGGGGCTCGCCACGCTCGTGACCCCGAGCTTCTACACCGACGATCAGGATTTCTCGGCCGCCGACGCGGTGTTCGACACGCTCGGCGAGCCTGACGCCCCGGCCCTCCATCTCGCCGGCGCGGGCGTCGGCCGGACGCTGGTGACGGTGGACGTTCTGCGGTCTCTGGTCGCCTAGGGTCTGCCGTCGATCCTCGCGATGCGCCGCCTCACCCCGCATGGGCGCAGGCGCTTTGATGCGCCGCGACGATCGAGGACAGACCCTCAGAGTTCGGCCGCTGTGGCGCAACTGGGTGTGCCCTGCAGTTCCTTCAGCCGGTGGGGACAGTTCGCGCAATAGCCTTCGAACTCCGGCAGAAGATGCCGCAAACAGCAGACGTTTCTCCAGCGATCAATCGCATCGCCGACGTCGACGTAGCGAACGGGCGCGTAGAACCGGTTGCGGCCGCCGTCGGGACGTAACGGCTCGGTCACCAACGGCCGTCCCCGCGCCGTCGCTTCCGGAAACTGGTCCGGCCGCTTTTCCATTTCCTGAAGCACGTACTCGAAGAAATTGGCCGCGTTGTTCCAGAGCACCTTCGGCGAGATTTTCGCGACGGCCGACAGCGCCGAGACAACCGGCGCCACCTGGCCGTCGATCAGCTTGTCGAAACGCTGGAAGGCGCAGTCGTAGGACCGCCCCTCGCCCTGATGCGGCACGACGATCGCGGCCGGGAGACCATGCTCCATCACCAGCCGCGTCTCATCGAGGCTGACCGGCAGGTCGATCTCCAGCGCGAGGCTTGCGACCACCGCCCCCGTCATCGCCACATAGGCGTGCTGCATCGACCAGAGCGAGACCAGTCCGCGGCGATCCTCGTCGCCGTAGGTTCGGGCTGCGATCGCCAGAGCGGCGTCGAGCCCCTCGCGTGACACCGCCTCACGCATCGGCACCGACGGTCGAGGATCGTCAGGCAGCACGGTGAGCGCCAGGAACGGCTCCCACTGCCCGGAAAAGATCGGCCTTAGCGCCTCGATCATCGGGAGACGCCGCGCGACTCAGTGTTGGGACGGATCCGCTGGCGCATGCTGTTCCTCAGCCTCGATCAAGCCGATAACAACCGCTTCGCGGCCTGACAATCCGGCGACGAACACTGTGATCGCTTCAGAAACGTTCCAGCCGAGGACAGCCACGTCCCCGCCCCGTTTGCGCCTTGATCGAGGCCGATGGCGTAGCCGCGCAGGGGCGCTGTTCGCCCGCCGTGGAAGCCTCGCCGATCTGGTGAGCGTTTGTCGCGCGCAAGCGACAGCGGTCGTCGCCTGGACGTGCGAAGACTGCTGCGTGACGCGTCAGGAACGAGATCGCATTTGCGTACCATCACCGCTTCCGGAAAGGCCGCCGCGATCCTCCTCGGAGCGCTCGCGCTGTCGGGCTGCGCCGACAAATGGGACCGCCCCGCGCTCGGAATCGATGCGCCTGGGCGGTGGAAGGACGATTCGGAGAGCCGGCCGGTCTGGCCTGCAGCCGACTGGTGGCGCGGCTTCGGCTCCGCCGAGCTCACCCGTCTGATCGAGGAGGCCGAGCGGTCGAACCAGGACATCGCCCAGGCGAAGGCCCGCATCGAGCAGGCGGACGCCCAGGTGCGCATCAACGGCGCCTCGCTTATTCCGCTGATCAGCACGTCGGGGGACAGCAGCCTGCAGAGGTCGGCGGGCTCGAGCCGGCTCATCGGCGGCCTTCAGGCCCAAGGGTCCGCCAGCTACGAGATCGACTTCTGGGGCAAGAACCGTGCGAACGTGATCTCGGCCAAGGCCTCGGCGCTGTCGAGCCGCTTCGGAGCCGAAGTCATCGCGCTTTCGACTGTGACGAGCGTGGCCGACACCTACTTCGCCCTCATGGGGGCGCAGGAGCGGCTCGCCATCGCGCGCGGCAACGTCAAGAGCGCGCAGACGATCTTCGACGCGATCCAGGCCCGCGTGGAGGTCGGCACCGCGAGCGCCCTCGACCGCGCCCAGCAGCGCAGCGTCCTCGACCAGCAGAAGGCGACGATCCCGTCGATCGAGCAGGAGATCCGGACCAACGAGACCGCGCTCGCCTTGCTGCTCGGGCGGCCGCCGGTGCGGGTCGACATCAAGGGCGGGCGGCTCGCCACCCTGAAGACGCCGAAGGTCGCGCCGGGCATTCCCTCGCAGGTGCTGGCGCGGCGGCCGGACGTGCGCGAGGCGGAGGCCAACCTCACCGCGACCGACGCCGACGTGACCGCCGCCCGCGCCGCCTTCCTGCCGTCCTTCAACCTCACGGCCCAGGGCGGCTTCGAGAGCGTCGCGCTGCGCACGCTGTTCTCCTCGCAGTCGACGTTCTATTCGCTCGGCGCGGGACTGACCCAGCCGATCCTGAACCCGCAGCTTCCCGGCAATCTGGATCTCGCCAAGGGCCAGTACCGCGAGAACCTGTTCGCCTACCGCCAGACGACGATCCAGTCCTTCGTCGACGTGGAGAACGCGCTGATCTCCGTGCGCAAGACGACCGAGCAGGAGCGGCTGCAGCAGGCGGCGGTGAAGAGCGCGCGCGAGGCCTACGACATCGCGCAGGCGCAGCTTCGGGAGGGCGCGGTCGACATCACCACCGTGCTGACGACCCAGCAGACGCTGTTCTCCGCGCAGGACACGCTGGTCAACGTGCGGCTGTCCCGGTTCCAGGCCATCGTCTCGATGTTCTCGGCGCTTGGCGGCGGCTGGGCCGCGTCCGGAAAACCGCCCGGCGCAGGTCCGGTGATCGCGGCGGCGACCGCAGGAGCCCCGGCCCGATGAAACGGCTTTTGACGTTCGTTCTCGTCGCCGCGCTCGGCGTCGCGGCCTGGATCTACTGGCCCACCCTCACCGCCCTCATCGGGGGCCAGGGCGAACAGGAGCAGGCCGTGCGCCGCGGCGGCCGGCGCGGCGGCGACCAGCCGACGCCTGTGATCGCCGCCGTCGCCAAGCGCGAGAACGTGCCCGTGACGCTCGACGGCGTCGGAACCTTCCAGGCGCTGAACACCGCGACCGTGCGCGCCCAGGTCGACGGCATCATGGTCGAGGTCGCCTTCCGGGAAGGTCAGGACGTGAAGGCCGGCGACGTGCTCGCCCGGATCGACCCCTCGACCTACCAAGCCCAATATGATCAGGCGGTCGCCCAGAAGGCGCAGTACGAAGCGCAGCTCGCGAACGCCGAACGCGATTTCGAGCGCTACCAGCGGCTCGCCAAGAACGACTTCGGCTCGCAGCAGCAGGCCGAGACCGCGAAGGCGAGCGTCGCCCAGCTGCAGGCGCAGGTCCGCTACTACGCGGCGACCATCGACCAGGCGAAGGCTACTCTCGACCGCACGGTGGTGCGCGCGCCGATCGACGGCCGCACCGGCGTGCGGGGCGTCGATCAGGGCAACTACGTCACGGCGGGCGACACGACGGGCATCGTGACGATCACCCAACTGAAGCCGATCTCCGCGGTCTTCACACTGCCGCAGCAGAACATCCCGACCGTGGTTCAGGCGATGGCGCGGGGGAAGGTCGCTGTGGAGGCAGTCGCGGGCGACGGGACGTCGCTCGACGCCGGAACGCTCGACGTCATCGACAACCAGGTCGATCAGACCACGGGCACCGTGAAGCTGAAGGCGAGCTTCCCCAACGACAAGATGACGCTGTGGCCGGGGCAGTTCATCACGGTGCGGGTGTTCGCGGACGAGCTGAAGGACGTGGTCACGACCCCCGGCGCGGCGGTCCAGCAGGGACCAAACGGGCCTTACGTGTTCGTCGTCCAGCCGGACGAGACGGTGGCCCAGCGCGAGGTGACGGTCGGCCGGCAGAACGCCGAACTCGCCGTGATCGAAGCCGGCGTCCAGCCCGGCGACAAGGTGGTGACCACCGGTTTCACCCGCCTGCGCGACGGCTCGAAGGTGACGCTCGGAGACGATGCGCCCGTCGCGCCGTCCGCCTCCGACCGCAGGCCGAACCGCCGGGCGGCGGCGGGCGAGCCGTGACGGGCGGCGGCGCGCGATGAACATCTCCGCGCCCTTCATCTCACGGCCGGTCGCGACGACGCTGCTCGCCATCGCCGTGCTGATCGCCGGCGCGCTCGGCTACTGGAAGCTGCCGGTCTCGTCGCTGCCGCAGGTCGATTTCCCGACCATCCAGGTCTCGACGCGCCTGCCCGGCGCCAACCCGCAGACCATGGCGACGCTCGTCACCGCGCCGCTCGAGCGCCAGCTCGGGCAGATCCCGGCGCTGACGGGCATGACGTCGACGAGCTCCTTCGGCCTCAGCCAGATCACGCTGCGCTTCAACCTCGACCGCGACATCGACGGCGCCGCGCAGGACGTGCAGGCCGCGATCAACGCCGCCAATTCGACGCTGCCCAAAACGCTGCCCTATCCGCCGGTGTTCTCGAAGGTGAACCCGGCGAACGCCCCGGTCCTCACGATCGCGCTCACCTCCGACACCATCCCGATCCGCGACGTCTCGGACCTCGCCGACACCCTGGTCGCGCAACGGCTCGCGGAGGTGACCGGCGTCGGGCGGGTCACGGTCGGCGGCGGGGTGAAGCCCGCGATCCGCGTGCAGGCCGACATCCCGCGCCTCGCCTCCTACGGACTGGGGCTCGATTCGGTGCGCACCGCGATCGTCGCCGCCAGCACCTCGGGACCCAAGGGCTCGATTGACGGCGTCCGGCAGTCCTTCACCATCTCAGCCAACGACCAGATCACGACCGCCGCCGCCTACCGCGAGATCGTCATCGCGACCAAGAACGGCGCGCCCGTGCGCCTGAAGGACGTCGCCGAGGTCATCGACGGGCTCGAGGACAACGCCGTCGCCGCCACCTACCAGGGCAAGCCGGCGATCGTCATCGACGTGCTGCGCCAGCCGGGCGCGAACACCGTGGAGACCGTGACGGCGCTCCGCCGCGCGCTGCCGCATCTCCAGCAGGCGATGCCGGCGGGCGTTCTCGTCCACGTGGTCGACGACCGCACGGACACCATCAAGGCCTCGATCCACGAGGTGCAGCTCACGCTCGCGCTTTCGGTCGGCCTCGTCGTGCTGGTGGTGCTGCTGTTCCTGCGCACCTGGCGGGCGACGCTGATCGCCGGCGTCGCGCTGCCGCTGTCGCTGATCGCCACTTTCGCGGTGATGTGGGCCTTCGGCTTCTCGCTCGACAACCTGTCGCTGATGGCGCTCGTGATCGGCGCCGGCTTCGTGGTCGACGACGCGATCGTCATGATCGAGAACTGCGCCCGCCACATCGAGGAGGGCGCCTCGCCCATCAAGGCGGCCTACGACGGCGCGCGCGAGATCGGCTTCACCATCGTCTCGCTCACCGCCTCGCTGATCGCGGTGTTCATCCCGCTGCTGTTCATGAGCGGGCTGATCGGCCGGGTGTTCCGCGAATTTGCGGCCACGCTGTCGATCGCGGTCGTTGTGTCGATGATCATTTCGCTGACGCTGACGCCGATGATGTGCGCGCGGCTGCTGAAGCCGCATGTCCCGTCGGAGGTCTCGCGCATCGGCCGCTGGGCCGAACGGGCGACCTCGCGGTTGATCGAGGGCTACCGTCGCTCGCTGCTGGTCGTGCTCCGCCATCAGACCCTGACGCTGCTGGTGACGCTCGCGACGCTCGCCGCGACCGCGGGCCTCTACGTCGTCGCGCCAAAGGGCTTCCTGCCGCAGCAGGACTCCGGCCTGATCACCGCGACGCTGGAAGCGGGGCAGGACGTGTCCTTCGCCGAGCTGAAGCGGCTCGACGGCGCAGCGATCGCGGCGATCGAGAGCGATCCGGACGTGCGCAGCGTCGTCTCGGTGCTGGGCGTCGGCGAGAACATCCCCACGCCCAACGCCAGCCGCCTGAGCATCGTGCTGCAGCCCTTCGGCGAGCGGAACGCTCGCGCCGCGGACGTGATCGCCCGGCTGCAGGAGGCGGTCGCGCCGATCGCCGGCGTCTCGGTCGTGTTCCAGCCCGTGCAGGACCTGGAGATCACGACGCGCGCCAGCCGCGCGCGCTACCAGTACACGCTGACCGACGCCGACGCGGCGGAGCTGGCGCGCTCCGCGGCGGCGCTGGTCGATCGCCTGCAGGACGAGCCGGCGCTCCGCAACGTCGGCTCCGACGCCCGCTCCGGCGGCGTGCAGGCGCGGGTGGAGATCGATCGGCTGGAGGCGGGCCGTCTCGGCGTCACCGTGCAGGCGATCGCCGACGTGCTGAACGACGCCTACGGCCAGCGCCAGATCGCGACCATCTACGGCCAGTCGAACCAGTACCGCGTCATCCTGGAGGCCGCGCCCGGCCAGCAGAAGGACCCCTCCGCGATCGGCCGACTTTATGTCGCCGGCGCCGATTCCGTGCCCGTGCCGCTCGCGTCGGTCGCGCGGATCACGCTGGAGCCGGCGCCGCTCGTCGTCTCGAACGAGGAGCAGTTTCCGGCCACGACCATCTCCTTCGACCTCGCCGAGGGCTACGCGCTGAGCGACGCGGTGGCCGCCATCGAGCGCTCGGAAGCCGAGATCGACCTTCCCCCCACGGTGGTCGGCGCCTTTTCCGGCGACGCGGCCGAGTTCTCGGAGTCGCTCGCGGGCCAGCCCTGGCTGGTGCTTGCCGCGATCGTCACGATCTACATCGTGCTGGGGGTGCTCTACGAGAGCTTCATCCACCCCTTCACGATCCTCTCCACCCTGCCCTCCGCCGGCGTCGGCGCGCTGATCGCGCTCAAGCTGTTCGGGCTCGACCTGTCGATCATCGCGTTGATCGGCATCATCCTGCTGATGGGCATCGTGAAGAAGAACGCGATCATGATGATCGACTTCGCGCTCGAGGCCGAACGCGAGCGCGGGCTGTCGCCGGAGGACTCGATCGTCGAGGCGGCGGCGCTGCGCTTCCGTCCGATCATGATGACGACGCTCGCCGCCCTGCTCGGAGCGCTGCCGCTGGCGCTCGCCACAGGGCCCGGCGCGGAGCTGCGCATCCCGCTCGGCGTCGCCATCATCGGCGGCCTGCTGCTGAGCCAGCTGCTGACGCTCTACACCACCCCGGTGGTCTATCTCGCCATGGAACGGCTCCGCGCCGCCATCACGCGCCGTCCGGCGCCCGCCGCGGAGCCGGCGGAGTGAGCGGCGCGCGCGTCATCCCGGACGGCCGGAGGCCGATCCGGGATCGTCATCGGAAGACGCGGCCACACGCGCTGCGGCGGACGATCCCGGCTCTCCGCTGCGCTTCGGCCGGGATGACGGCGCCTCATTGGCGAAGGACTACCTGATGTCCTTCTCCACGCCGTTCATCCTGCGGCCCGTCGGCACGACGCTGCTCGCAGTCGCGTTGCTGCTGGTCGGCCTCACCGCCTACATGCGGCTGCCCGTGGCGAGCCTGCCGAACGTCGAGTTCCCGGTGATCTTCGTCACCGCGAGCCGGCCGGGCGCGGACCCGAGCACGATGGCCGCCACCGTCGCGGCCCCGCTCGAACGCTCGCTCGGCGCGATCGCGGGCGTGACCGAGCTGACCTCGGCCTCCTCGCTCGGCTCTACGCGCATCGCGGTGCGCTTCGACATCGGCCGCAACATCGACGACGCCGCGCGGGACGTGCAGGCGGCGCTGAACGCCGCCGCAGCCGACCTGCCGTCCGACATTCCGACACTGCCGACGTTCCGCAAGATCAACCCGGCGGCGGCGCCCGTGCTGGTGCTCGCCCTCACCTCCGAGGCGCTTCCCGCGAGCCGGATCTACGACGCCGCCGACAGCGTGCTGGTGCAGCGCCTGTCGCAGGTGGACGGCGTCGGCGAGGTCAACGTGCAAGGAGCGGAGCAGCCGGCGGTCCGCGTCCGCCTTGACGCCGACCGTCTCGCCGCCATGGGGCTGTCGCTCGACGACGTGCGGACGGCGATCGCAAACGCCAATGTGCTGTCGCCGGTGGGCTCCCTCGAGACCGACGAGCGCACGATCGCGATCTCCCTCGACGGCGAGCTCGGCGCCTCCGCCGCCCCCTATCGCGACGTGGTGGTGCGGGTGGCGAACGGGGCGACCGTGCGGCTCGGCGACGTGGCCGAGGTCACCGAAGGCACTCGCAACGCCCGCACCGCCGGCTTCTTCAACGGCAAGCCGGCGGTGCTGGTCAGCATCACCAAGCAGCCCGACGCCAACGTCATCGAGACCGTCGACGCCGTGAAGGCGCTGCTGCCGGAGCTGTCGAACTGGGTGCCGGCGGCGATCGACGTGACGGTGCTCGCGGACCGGACGACGACGATCCGAGCGAGCGTCGCGGATATGCAGCTGACGCTCGCGCTGTCGATCGCGCTCGTGATGCTGGTGGTCTTCGCCTTCCTGAAGCGCGCGGCGCCGACCTTCGCCGCAGGCGTCACGGTGCCGCTGGCGCTCGCCGGCTCCTTCGCCGGGATGTGGGCGTTCGATTTCTCGATCGACAATCTCTCCCTGATGGCGCTCGCCGTCGCGGTCGGCTTCGTCGTCGACGACGCCATCGTCATGATCGAGAACGCCTACCGCAACCTTGAGCTCGGCCTCAGCCCGCGCGAAGCCGCGCTGCGCGGCGCGCGCGAGATCGCCTTCACGGTCGTCGCCATCTCGGTCTCGCTGATCGCGGCCTTCACGCCGTTGCTGTTCATGGGCGGGCTCGTCGGCCACCTCTTCTACGAATTCACGATGACGCTGGTGTTCGCGATCGTCGTCTCCACGGTGGTTTCGCTCAGCGTCACGCCGATGATCTGCGCCCAGCTGCTGGAGGCGGAGCCCGCGAAGGAGGCGCGAGGGCTGATCACGCGGATCGCCGACCGCTACGCCGCGAGCCTCTGGCTGTCGGTGCGCGCGCCGTGGCTGATGGCGCTGCTTGTGGTGGGCGCGATCGCTTGGTCGGTCCACGCCTACATGGTGATCCCGAAGGGGTTCTTCCCGCAGGACGACACCGGGATGCTGAGCGCCTTCACGCAGGCTTCGCCCGACATCTCCTTCGGCGCCATGGTCGCGCTCCAGCAGAAGGCCGCCGACCTCATCGCCGCCGATCCGGCGGTCGAGTCGGTCGCGCCTTCCGTCGGCGGCGGCCGCGGCTCGGTCAACGAAGGCCGCATCCAGATCGCGCTGAAGCCGCTCGGCGACCGCCCGGCGGCGCAGGTGGTGATCGAGCGGCTGCGCCGGCCGCTGTCGCAGATTCCGGGCCTGCGCGTGTTCATCTCCGCCCAGCAGGAGATCCGCGCCGGCTCGCGCGAGGGACGCTCGCCCTACCAGTTCACGCTGTGGTCGTCGGACCTCAATCTGCTGCAGGAGACGGCGCCCAAGGTGGTGGCGCGCCTGTCCGCCATCTCAGCGCTGCGGGACGTGGCGACCGACCGCGAAGCCAACGGCCTCGAGCTCCTGGTGGACATCGACCGCAAACTCGCCTCCCGCCTCGGCGTCTCCATGTCCGCGGTCGACGCGGCCCTGAACAACGCGTTCTCGCAGCGGCAGATTTCGGTCATCTACGGCCGGCGCAACCAGTATCGCGTGGTCATCGAGCTCGATCCGCGGGCGGCGAGCGATCCCGGCGACGTGCTGAAAGTGCACGTACCGACCAGCTCAGGCTCCGAGATCCCGCTCTCGACGATCGCGACCATGCGGCGCCAGACGGCGCCGCTCGTCGTGAACCACCAGGGCCAATACCCCTCGATCACCATCACCTACGACATCGCGGACAAGGGGTCCGCGGGCGAGGCCATGGCGGAGGTGGAGAGCGCGGTCGCGGACATGCGCCTTCCCGACGCCGTGAACGCCGCCTTCGCCGGCGACGCGGCGGAGTTCGCCTCCTCCGCGGCGAGCCAGCAGGTCACGATCCTTGCGGCGCTGATCGCGATCTACATCGTGCTGGGCGTGCTCTACGAGAGCTACGTCCACCCGCTTACGATCCTGTCGACGCTGCCGCCGGCCGGCCTCGGCGCCCTGCTGGCGCTCCAGATCACCGGGACCGACCTCAGCGTCACGGCGCTGATCGGCATCATCCTGCTGATCGGCCTGGTCAAGAAGAACGGCATCATGCTGGTAGACTTCGCCCTGGAGGCGGAGCGCCATCGGGGCCTGTCGCCGCGGGACGCGATCGTCGAAGCCGCGCGCGTGCGCTTCCGCCCGATCCTGATGACGACCTTCGCCGCCCTGCTGGGGGCGCTGCCGCTGGCCTTCGGCGAAGGCCCCGGCTCCGAGCTTCGCCGGCCGCTCGGGATCACAATCGTCGGCGGGCTGATCGTGAGCCAGGCGCTGACGCTCTATACGACGCCCGCGATCTACCTGCTGCTCGACAAGCTGCGGCGGCGACGGAAGGCGACTTCGGAGCCTGCGCCCCAGCCCGCCGAATAGAAACGGCGAAGCAGGGGAGCACGCCGTCCCCGGCGCCTGGCTTGGGAGCCGAGAACCAGCGGCGCACCGCCGCCTCAGGTCTTTGACTGCTTCGTCTCAGGCCCGGCCGCTTCCTTGTGGCCGCCGAACTGGAACCGCATCGCGGAGAGCAGGCGGTCGGAGAACGGATGGTCAGTGCGCGAGCGGAAGCGCGCGAACAGGGCGGCGGCCAGCACGTCGGCCGGAACCGCCTCCTCGATCGCGGCCTCGATCGTCCAGCGACCCTCCCCCGAATCGGCGACCCGGCCCTCGAAACCGTCCAGCCCGGGGTCGCCCGCGAGGGCCGCCGCCGTCAGGTCCAGCAGCCACGACGACACCACGCTGCCGCGCCGCCAGACCTCGGCGACGTCGGCGACGTCGATGTCGAATCGCCGGTCCTCAGGGAGCTCCTTCGAGCCGCGGTTCTTGATGATGTCGAAGCCCTCGGCGTAGGCCTGCATCAGGCCATACTCGATGCCGTTGTGGATCATCTTGACGAAGTGCCCCGAGCCCGCCGGCCCGCAGTGCATGTACCCTTCGGCGACGCGGGGGTCGCGGCCCTCGCGTTTCGGCGTGACCGGGATGTCGCCGGCGCCCGGCGCGAGCGCCTTGAAGATCGGATCCAGCCGCTCGACCACGGCGGTTTCGCCGCCGATCATCAGGCAGTAGCCGCGCTCGCGGCCCCAGACGCCGCCTGAGGTGCCGACGTCGACATAGTGCAGGCCCATGGAACTCAGATCCGCGCCGCGGCGGACGTCATCTTTGTAGAAGGTGTTGCCGCCGTCGATGATCACGTCGTCCGCCGCGAGCTTGCCCGCCAGGGCCGCGATGGCGTCCTCTGTGATCTTGCCCTCCGGCAGCATCACCCAGACGGCCCGCGGCGCGGACAGCGCGGCGACGAGTTCGTCGAGCGAATGGGCCGGCGTCGCGCCCTCGCCCGCCAGCGCGTCGACCGCTTTTGCGTCGACGTCGTGCACCACGCAGTTATGGCCGGCGTCCATCAATCGTCGTGCGATGTTTCCGCCCATGCGGCCGAGGCCGACCACTCCGATGTTCATATTGCGATCCTGCGTCCGTCCGAAGGAGGCCCGCGGACGGGCCCGGCGACGAATGGCGACATAATCCCTTCGCAGCAGACGCCAAGAGGCAAGCGGCATGGCCGCCATGCGACGCCGAGGCTCGGTCTAAGACGGAGGTCCGGGATTGACGGCGACGCGTAGACGGGGCGAGATCACACCAGCAATAAGTAATCAAAATAATAAGCGACATCGGAGGATTCATGCCGTCGGCTCATTTGATGGGCGAGCGCTTTCGCGCGCGTCAGGCGCCCCGTTCATGAACGTGCAGGACACGACGATCCGCGGCCAGCAGCCTGCGACCGACGCCACGCTCCAGGCGCGCGTCAGCGAACTGCAGGCCGGTCTGGAGCATGGGCTCATCGGCGCGGGCGTTCTGATCGAGCGGTTGCTGATCGGCCTTCTCACCGGCGGCCATGTGCTGGTGGAGGGCGCGCCCGGCCTCGCCAAGACGCGCGCCGTGAAGCGGCTTTCGGCGGGCCTCGACGCCACCTTCGCGCGCATCCAATGCACGCCGGACCTGATGCCCGCCGACCTGACCGGCACGACCGTGTGGCGGCCGGACGAGGGCAAGTTCGAGTTCCTCGCGGGGCCGCTGTTCCATTCGCTGGTGCTGGTCGACGAGATCAACCGCGCTCCCCCGAAGGTGCAGTCCGCGCTGCTCGAGGCGATGGCGGAGCGGCAGGTCACGGCCGGCGCGAACACTCATGCGCTGCCCGATCCGTTCATGGTGGTCGCGACCCAGAACCCGATCGAGCACGAGGGCACCTTCCCGCTGCCCGAGGCGCAGCTCGACCGCTTCCTGCTGCATGTGGTCGTCGGCCTGCCGGACGCGGCGTCCGAGCGGCGCATTCTCGACCTGGTCGAGCGCGAGCAGGTTTCGGGCGAAGACGCCATGCCGTTGCGTCTCTCGGCGGACGAGGTCCGACGCGCGCGACGCGACGTGGCCAACGTCCATCTCGCGCCGGCGCTGAAGGACTACATCGTCCGGATCGTGACCGCGACGCGCGACGCCGACTCGGCGCCTGAGGTGAGGCGGGCCATCGAGTACCCGGTCTCGCCGCGCGGCACGCTGTCGCTCGCCGCGGCGGCCAAGGCGCGCGCCTATCTCCACGGCCGCGACCACGCCACGCCGGACGACGTCGCGGAGCTCGCCGCCGACACGCTCGCGCACCGTCTGGTCCTGACCTGGCGGGCCGCGGCGGACGGGCGCACGGCGCGCGACCTCGTCGCGCCGCTGCTCGACGCGGTGCGACCGCTCTAACGGGGCGAGACCGGCCATGGACGCGCTCCCTGTTCCCGGCGTCGATCTCGACGCTGCGGCCCTGCTTGGCCTGCGCCATCTCACGCGCCGCGCGGCGCCGTCGCGCGCCACGAGGCTCGCGGCGCGCCCCGGCGGGATCGTCACCCGCCGTCGCGGCCGCGGCAGCGAGATCGACGATGTCCGCCTGTGGGCCGACGGCGACGACATCCGCCACATCGACCGAAACTCGACCGCCCGCACCGGCGTGCCGCACGTCAGGACGTTTCGCGACGAGCGCGAGCGGGCCGTGCTGCTGGTCGCGGATTTCCGTCCGTCGATGCTGTTCGGCACCAAGCGCGCCTTCCGCTCGGTGGCGGCCGCGGAAGCCCTGACGCTCGTCGGCTGGCGCGCGTCCGGCGAAGGCGGGCGCATCGGGCTGCTCGCCGCGACGGCCGACGGCGAGCCGGATTTCGTGCGGCCGAAGGGCGGCGAGCGCGCCATGACCGGCATGGTCGGCGTGATGGCCCGCGCCCACGCGCGCGCCCTCAAGCAGTCCGACCGGGCCGATCCCCCGCTCGACGCGCTGATCGAGACCGCGGTCGGGGCCCTGCCCCGCGGCGGCCACCTCGTGCTCGCGAGCGGCCTGGACGTTCCCGGTCCGCGTTTCGACGAGGTGGTGAAGGCCGCCATGTCGCGGGTTTCTGTCAGCGTGCTGCTGATCGCCGACGCGTTCGAGACCCGCGCGCCGAAGGGCGTCTATGCCTTCCTCACCCGCGAGGGGCGCAGCGGCTGGCTCTCCGGCCGCGACGAGCGCCCGGTGGGACCCGACCCGCGGGTGGAGCGGCTGAACGCGCTCGGCGTGCCGGTCTTCCCGATCGACTCGGACCTTGGCGCCGAACGCGTCGCCCCGCTGCTGGAGCGCCTCGATGCCGCCCGCTGACGAACTCGCGAACCTGCGCGGCATCCGCCTCCCGCCGATGGAGACCTGGTTCTGGGCGGACATCGGCTTCGCGGTCGCGATAGGGCTCGCCGCGGCGCTGCTGGCCGCGCTGCTGCTGCGGCTCGTCCGGCGACCGAAGAAGCCCTCGTTGCGGGCCGCGGCCCTCGCGGAGCTCGCCGCGGCGAAGTCGCTCCCCGTGGCGGAGCGGCGCGCCGCCCAGGCGGCGCTGCTCCGCCGGATCGTCCGCACCGTCGAAGGCGAGGACGCCGCGCGCGCGACAGGCCCGGCCTGGGCCGCGACGCTGGACCGGACGCTTGGCGTCGACCTGTTCGAGCGGCGGTCCGGCCGCGTGCTGGTGGACGGGCTCTACGCCCGCGAGCTGCCCGACGACCCGGCGCTCGACCGCGAATTGGATGCGGCCGTCGCCAAGGTGGGCCGCTGACGCCATGTGGACCTTCGCGACGCCCCTCGCCTTCCTGCTGCTGCCGCTGCCCTTCCTGGTGCTGCGCTTCGCCCGCGCCGATCGGCGATCCGGCGGGGCGATCAAGGTGCCCGGCACGATCGTCGGCTCCGGGGAAGAGGCGCCGACCACGGCCTCCGCCACCGGCGGCCGCAAGATCTTCGCCTGGGTCGCCTGGGTCGCGCTCGTCGCGGCGCTTGCCGGCCCCCAGATCGTATTGCCCGTGCAGGCGCTGCCGACCACCGGACGCGACCTGTTCCTGGCGCTCGACCTCTCCGGCAGCATGGAGCGCACCGACTTCTCGATGGACGGCGCCACGCGCCGACGGCTCGACGTCGTCCGCAAGATCGGCTCGGACTTCGTCCGCCGCCGGGCCGGCGACCGCGTGGGCCTCGCGGCCTTCGCCGACCGGGCCTATGTGGCGGCGGAGCCGAGCTACGACGTTGAGGCGGTGGCGCAGGCGCTCGACTCCGTCGCGATCGGACTGGTCGGCCGCTCCACCGCCATCGGCGAGGGCCTCGGCCTCGCGCTGCGCCGGCTGGCCGACGCGCCGGGCAAGAGCCGCGTCGTCGTGCTGCTCTCCGACGGCGCGAACAACGCCGGCGCCGCGACGCCGAAAGACGTCGCGCGGCTGGCGAAGGAGCTTGGCGTGCGCGTCCACACCATCGCCATGGGGCCCCGCGACACCACCGAGATCACCGGCTACGACCCGGACGTGGTCGACGCCGAGACGCTGAAGGCGATCGCCGACGCCAGCGGCGGCCAGTTCTTCCGGGTGCGGACCACCGAAGACCTCCAGGCGGCGATCAACTCCATCGACGAGATCGAGCCGACGCGCACGCTGGCGCCCCCGGCCAACGCCTGGCGCGAGCTCTGGCCGTGGCCCGCGGGGCTCGCCCTCGTCGCCGCGGCCGCCACCGCGATCGGCGGGAGGCGCTTCTCATGATCGAGCTGGATGGGTTCGGCCTGCTCCGGCCGCTCTGGCTGCTGGCGATCCCCGCCTCGCTCGCGCTCGCCTTCGTCGCCGTGCGCCGCGCGGGCGGCGTCGGCGATTGGCGCCGCGCGATCGACCCGCACCTGTTCGACGCCCTCGCCCGGCGCGGCGTCGTCGTGGCCGGCCGCGGCCGGAGCGGGCTGCTGGCCGCGCTCGCGGCGGCCCTCATCGCGCTCGCCCTCGTCGGGCCGGCGATCGAGCGGCCGGGCGTGCAGAACTTCCGCAACCTCGACGCCGCGATCGTCGCGGTCGACGTCTCCCGTTCGGTCGCCGACAGCGGCGAATTCCAGGACGCCAAGATCGCAGCGCTGGGCGCGGCGCAGGCGGCAGGGTCGCGCCAGGTCTCGGTGCTGGTGTTCGCTGGCGACGCCTATCTCGCGAACCCGCCCACCACCGACCGCCGCACCATTGAGACGACGCTCGCCGCGCTCGACGCCCAGACCGTTCCCGACGTCGGCAGCGCGCCGTCGCGGGCGCTGGCGCTCGCCCACCGCACGCTGCGCGATTCCGGCGTCGTCGGCGGCGACGTGGTGCTGATCAGCGACGGAGGCGGGCTCGACGAAGGCGCGCAGAACGAGACGCGCTCCCTCGTCGCCGACGGGCATCGGGTGAGCGCCCTGTACGTCACCTCGGCGACCGCGACGCCGAAGCGGGCGATGGAGACCGGCCGGCCGGAGCTGGAGGCTCTCGCCGCGCTCGGCGGAGGCGCCTTCGCGACCGTCGGCGCGCCGGACGCGGTCTACGCCGAGGTGCAGCGGTCGACCGCCGGGCGGCTGGGGCCCAGCCCCTACGCCTCTCTCGCCTGGCTCGATTTCGGCCGCGCGCTGCTGCTGTTCGCCGCGGCGCCTCTTTTGCTGATTTTCCGGAGGGGCGGATGACGCGCATCGTCGCCGTGCTCGCGCTGATCCTGGTCGCGATCGTCGCCACCGACCCGCGGGAAAGGATCGGCCGCGCGCTCTACCATGCGGGGCTTCCCACGCTTGCCGGCATGACGCTGGACGGGCCGGCCTGGCGGGCGGCGATCTACTACGCGCAGGGGCGTTACGCCGAGGCCGCGGAACTGTTTCAGGGCGAGACCTTTCGCAGCGCGCACTACGATTTCGGCACTGCGCTCGCCAAGGCGGGCCGGCTGAAGGAGGCGGAAACGGCGCTGAACGAGGCGCTGATGTTCGATCCCAACGACGAGGACGCGCGCTACAACCTCGCGATCGTCGAAGCCCTGCGCGCGAAGCAGGAAGATCAGAAGCGCGACGCCCGCAACGCCGCCAACGCCAACGCCGCCAAGCAGAAGCGCGGCGGCGAGGCGCCGACCGACGCCGAGAACGACGTCAACTCTACCGGCGACGGCATGGCCGGCGACCGCGACTCCGGCCGCGAAGCCTCGACGCCCGGCGGCAGCCAGGTGGCGCGGGTGGGCCGCGCCGAGCAGACCCGTATCGATTCAGGGCGCGGCGCGGCGCGCGGCTCGATCGGCGCGGCGGAGGGCGGCGGCCGCACCGGCTCCGAACAGGCGAGCGTCGCGAAGCAGATGGAGCAGCCGTCGCTCCGCCTGCAGAAGAGCTACCAGCAGCAGGCGGTGAGCGCCTCCCGCCAGTGGCTGGAGACCGTGCCGGACGATCCCGGCCGCTACCTCAGGCTGAGGCTCGCCGCCGAACGCGCCCGCCGGGCCGAACGCGGTCTCGCGGCGCCCAGCGGAACGGAGCAATGGTGATGCGCCCCCTCCTCGCCGCCTTCGCGCTCCTCGCCTTGATCGCGCTCCGTCCCGGAGCGGCGCTCGCGGACCCGTCCGAGTTCGACGACGTGCGGCTGGAGGTCACGCCGCTCAACACGGCGGCGCCCTATCCGCGCGAGCTGGTGCTGCTGCGGATCCGCGGGGTCTACCGGCCGCTGGTGAACCGGGAGAAGCTGATCCAGCCGCCGCTCACCAACTTCGCCTGGCAGGAACTGGGCAAGGACGCGGTCTCCGTCATCGAGGACGACGGCTACACCAAGCGCCTGTTCGAGCGGACGATCGCGATCTACCCCGAGAAGAGCGGCCCGCTCGTGATCGAGCCGTTCGTCCACAAGCTGACCGTGGTGGACGGCGCGCGGCAGCGCGAGATCGAGGTGAAGTCGAAGCCGATCACGCTCGACGTGGCGGAGTGGCAGGGGCCGCGCGGGCCCGACGACCAGAAGTTCTGGTGGCTGCCGGCGGGCAAGGTCGAGGTGCTCGACGACTGGTCGATCGACCCCGAGCGGGTGCCGCGCGGCGTCACCGCCAAGCGCACGGTGACGATCCTCGCCGAGGGCGTGCCCGCCGACGCGCTGCCGCCCACCCCGCTGATGACCTCCTCGGGCATCATCAGCTTCCGCGGGCCGGAGACGCGGGAAACCAAGATCACCGCGAAGGGCCCGGTTTCACGTGCGAGCTACAGCTGGGAGATGCGGCCGATCACGGCCTATCCCGCGACGGTGCAGGAAATACGGTTCCAATGGTTCGACACCGGCGCCCGCACGATGCGCGAAGCCGTCATTCCCGCCCGCCGTATGGCCTGGGCCGCCGCCAACGTGACCGACGCGGCGCCCCCACCTCCACCGGAGAGGCCGACGGTCGCCCTGCTCGCCGGCGCCGGCGGCGCGGCTTTTCTTGCGGGCCTCGTCGTGATGCTGCTCGGCGTCGGCCGCGAGACGCTACGTCTGCCCACGCGGCTTCCGCACGAGGCGCGCGCCATGAAGCGCGCGGCGCGGCAGAGCGATCCGTCAGCCTTCCGAGCCGCCGTGACGGCGCTCGCCCGGCATGAGCCGGGGCCGTGGCGAACAGCGCCCGAGGTGCGCGAGGGACTGGCGGCGCTCGACCGCCATCTGTTCGCCGGTGCGGGCTCGACGCCCTGCCCCGACCTCCGGGCTCTCGCCCGCTCGGTCATCCAGGCCCGGCGGGCCGCCGCCGTAGCGGCGCCCAGAGCGTCGGCCCTTGCCCCGCTCGACGGGCCGATCACGCGTTAGGGCCGACGCCGCTTCCGACGGAATCGCCTCAGCGCTTTGGCAGCCAGCGCGCGATCCGGTCGAGCGCGTCGGCGATCTCCGCTTCGGCCCCCGCGAACGACATCCGCACATAGGCGTGGCCGCGTTCGCGGTCGAAGTCCACGCCGGGGGTGAGCGCGACGCCCGCTTCCGCCAACAGCGCCTTGGCGAAGGCTGTGCTGTCGTTCGAGAAGCGACCGACGCCCACATAGGCGTAGAACGCGCCGTCGAGCGGCAGGATCTCGTCGAGCCCCATGCGCGGCAGCCGCTCCAGCAGCATGGCGCGATTCACGGCGTAGGCCTGCCGGTAGGCCTCGCAGGTCTCCCGGTCGTCGAGCGCGGCCTCCGCCGCTCCCTGGCTGAGCGTCGGCGCGGAGATGAAGAGGTTCTGCGCCAAGGGCTCCACCACGCGCACCAGCCGCTCCGGCAGCACCAGCCAGCCGATGCGCCAGCCCGTCATGGCGTAGTATTTCGAGAAGCTGTTCACGACGATGGCGTCGTCGTCGAAGGCGAGCGCGGTGGCGGCCGGCGCCTCGTATGTTAGGCCGTGGTAGATCTCGTCCGACACCAGCCAGATCCCGAGCTTGCGGCAGGTCTCGGCGAGGTCCGCGAGATCAGGCGCGAGCGTCATCACGCCGGTCGGGTTCGCCGGGCTCATGGCGAGCACGCCGGCGAGCGGCTGCTCGGCGTGCGCCGCCGCCACCATCTCCGCCGTCAGCGCCCAGCGCGAGGCGGGGCCGGTCGCGAGCTCCACGGGCGTGAGGTCGAGCGCGGTCAGGATGGCGCGGTAGGCGGGGTAGCCGGGGGACGGGATCGCGACCCGCGCGCCGGGCTCGAACGCTGCGAGGAAGGCGAGCGCGAATCCGCCGGAGGACCCCGTCGTCACCACCACGCGCTCCGGCGCCACCGCGACATCATAGGTCTCGCGGTAGTGGCGGGCGATTCGCGCGCGCAGCGACGGCCGGCCCAGCGCCTCGGTGTAGCCGACGTCGCCCGCGGCGATCATCCGCATGGCGGCCTCGGCCGCGGCCTTCGGCGCGGGGGCGCTGGGCTGGCCCACCTCCAAATGCCGGATGGTTTCGCCCGCCGCGACGCGGACGCGGGCGTCGCGCATCACCTCCATGGCGAGGAACGGCGGCACGGCGAGCGCGCGGCGCGACGGCGTGGTGAGAGCCGGGCGGCGATCGGGAACGGTCATCGGGTCGGCGTCGCTCGCAAGTCGTGGGTCATGACTCGGGTCACGGCTCGGTGACGGTCGGCGCGTTGACCCGGCGTCGGCGCGGCCCTTAAGTGACCCGCGCAACAATCGGTTCTCCTCTTAGCGAGGCGCCTCGCCGCATGGAACCCCGCCCGCAGACGACCCGCCCCGCGCTTTTCCGAAGGCTGGCGCGCGCCGGCACGGCCGTAATGTGCGCGATCGCGCTGTTCGTGTCGTCGCTGCCCCAGCCGGCGCAGGCCCAGGGGCTCGGCGGCTCGATCATCCGCGACGCGGAGATCGAGGGGCTGCTGCGCGACTACATGCTGCCGATCTACCGGGCGGCCGGGGTCGATGCGGGCGCGGTCGAGATCGTGCTGATCAACTCCAAGGTGTTCAACGCCTTCGTCGCGGACGGCCGGCGCATCTTCGTCAACATCGGCGTGCTGCTGGACGCCAAGACGCCGAACGAGGTGATCGGCGTCCTCGCCCACGAGACCGGCCACATCGCCGGCGGCCACTTGGCCCGGCTGAGGCAACGGCTCGACAGCATGCAGACCATGGCGATCGTCGCCATGCTGCTCGGCGCCGGCGCGATCGCGGGCGCGGCCGCCGGCGGCGGCCTCAACAACGGCTCCGGCGGCGCAGCGATCGGCGCCGCGATGGCCCCGCAGGAGATGATGCGGCGGACGCTGCTCTCCTACCAGCGCGCGGAGGAGCAGGCGGCCGACCGCGCGGCGGTGAACTATCTCACCAAGACCGGGCAGTCCGCCAAGGGCATGCTGATCACCTTCAAGCGCTTCGCGGACCAGACCGCCTTCTCGCAGCGCTTCATCGACCCCTACGCCCAGAGCCATCCGATGCCGCAGGACCGCATCGCGAACCTCGAGGACCTGGCGAAGAAGAGCCCCTACTACGACAAGCTCGACGCCCCCGCCCTGCAGGCCCGCCACGACCTGATGCGCGCCAAGCTCGTCGGCTTCGTCGACGGCCTCCAGGGCGTCGGGCGGCGCTACCCCATGACCGACCAGAGCCTTCCCGCCCGCTACGCCCGCGCGATCGCCACCTACCGTTCGGCCTCGCTCACCAGCGCGATCTCGCAGATCGACGGGCTGATCGCGGGCCAGCCGCAGAACCCGTGGTTCCAGGAGCTGAAGGGGCAGGCCTATCTCGAGAACGGCCGCGCCGCGGACGCCATCCCGCCGCTGCGCCGGGCGATCGCGCTCGCGCCCAACGCCACGCTGATCCGCACGATGCTGGGCCAGGCGCTGGTCGCGAGCGGTTCGACCCGCGACAGCGACGCCGCGATCTCGGAGCTCGTGCGCGCCACCGCGCGCGACTCGAAGAACGCCGACGGCTTCCGCCAGCTGGCCCTCGCCTACGCCCGCAAGGGCAAGATTCCGGAAGCCGATCTCGCCTCCGCGCAGGCCGCCTTCGCCTCCGGCGATTTCGGCACGGCCCGCCAGATCGCCGAGCG
Source organism: Methylopila capsulata (assembly GCF_016907975.1). Lineage (GTDB taxonomy): Bacteria > Pseudomonadota > Alphaproteobacteria > Rhizobiales > Methylopilaceae > Methylopila > Methylopila capsulata. The sequence continues at coordinate 33,323 of NZ_JAFBCY010000001.1, read as the reverse complement.
CGCCAAGACCGGGTTCAAGCGTGGAACGCCGGGCTGGCTGAAGGCCGACGACATCGCGAGCTACACGCCGCAGAAGATGAACTGAGGACCGGACCGGTCGGTGGATCATGAGATCATGCAGGACATCGATTGGCTGAGGCGGCTGGCGCGCTTTCTGTATCAGGCCGCAACTCGACAGTTGAGCCTCCGAAAGACCCGACGCCGCGAACTTGGCCCGCGCGACGACCGCGTCGGTGATGCGCTCGTCGCCCGCGATGGGTATGTTCCCGAGGGGAGCGTCCCTGCGACGCAAGTGTCGATGGCGCCGACGCCCTGGCCAGCGACCGTCGTCCCGCCCCTCCGCCGTCGTTCCGCCATGGATTCGACCGACAAGGGTCCGAACGGGCGCCCGACGCGTAAGCCCTGAGAACACGACCGAGGACGCCCATGCCCCGCTCTTTCCGCAGCATCGCCCTCGCCGGCGCAGCTCTCGCCGCTCTCGCCGGCCTCGCGCTCGTCGAGCTGCCGTTCGAGACGGCGACGGCGCAGACCTCCACCACCACGCTGGACAAGCCTGCCATCGAGCAGATCGTGCGGGATTACATCGTCAACAATCCCGAGATCCTGATCGAGGCCCAGAAGGAGCTGACCAAGCGCCAGGAGGCCGCGCAGGCCGCCGCCTCGCGGCAGAAGCTCGCCGAAAAGCCCGCGACGCTCGAGAATTCGAAGCTGCAGGCCGTGCTCGGCAACCCCAACGGCGACGTCACGCTGGTCGAGTTCTTCGATTACAACTGCGGCTATTGCAAACGAGCTCTCGGCGACGTCAACGCGCTGATCGAGGCCGACCCGAAGCTGAAGGTCGTGCTCAAGGAGTTCCCGATCCTCGGCCGCGGTTCGGCGGAGGCGGCGCAGGTGTCGGCGGCGGTCAACGTGATCGCTCCGGACAAGTACCGCGCCTTCCACGACAAGCTGCTGGCGGCCCAGGGCCAGGTCGACGGCGCCGCCGCGATCCAGGCGGCGAAGGATGTCGGGATCGATCAGGCCGCGCTGAAGAAGGCGTTTTCGCACCCCGACGTGAAGGCGACGCTCGAGGAGAGCTACGACCTCGCGAACCAGTTCGGCGTCGAGTCGACGCCCACGTTCATCCTCGGCGACGCGATCCTGCCCGGCGCGGTGGGCGTCGACGCCCTCAAGAAGCGCATCGCCGCCGTGCGTGAATGCGGCAAGGCGGCCTGCTGAGACTTTGGGGAGCGCCTGAAGACCTTCGTCATTCCCCGGTTTATCCGGGGAATCCAGGCGAGATCGTCGAGCGGCGACCGTGGATGCTGGATGCCCCGGATAAACCGGGGCATGACGCGCGGCGCGGCTGACCAAGCACGCAGGCCGCCGCTTCCGCCAAAACCCTGGATCTTGCGAACGCCCCGTCCCCGCACCACGTTTTTAGCGCGGCGCTGACGCCGCGGTACGAAGTCCTGCGAGGCGCCCCGTCCTGATGTCGACCACTCCGCTTTCTCCCGCCCAGCCGATCCAGCGCGAGGCGTTCGACCCGCTGGCCGATCCGCGTCTCTACGAAGGCGTGCTCAGCCGGCGCGTCCTGGCGTTCTGCGTGGACTTCGGGGTCGTCTTCACGCTGACGGCGATCGCGAGCGTCGTGATCTTCTTCTTGGGCGTCGTCACGCTGGGCCTCGCCTGGCTACTCTACGGCGGCGTGTTTCCGGCGATGGCGATCCTCTACTCCGGCGCGACGCTCGGCGGCGACAAGGCGGCGACCTGGGGCATGCGCCTCACGGGCCTGACCGCGCGCATGACCGACGGCGCCAAGCCCGGCTTCCTGATCGCGGCTGCGCACGTCGTTTTCCTCTACGTGTCGTTCACGCTGCTGACGCCGTTCGTCCTGCTGGTGGGCCTGTTCACCCGCCGGAAGCAGCTGCTCCACGACCTCGTGCTGAGCACCGTGCTGGTGGACCGCGGCCGTCTGGAAGGTCGCAGCTACTGACCGACTTGCCGCGCGTCGCGCCGCTGCTATCCTGATCTGGAAAGCGGCGGCCGGCCGCTTCGCAGGGACCTCCCGTGACCGCCCATTCGCGCGACACGCCGCAGTTCTACCTTACCGCTCCGTCGCCCTGCCCCTATCTCAAGGGGCAGTTCGAGCGAAAGGTCTTCACCCACCTCGTGGGTGAGAACGCCGCGCACCTGAACGATCTGCTGACCCACGGCGGCTTCCGCCGGAGCCAGACGATCGCCTACCGCCCGGCCTGCGAAAGCTGCCGGGCCTGCGTCTCCGTGCGGGTGCGGGTCGACGACTTCGTCTGGACCAAGGCTTTCCGCCGGAACCGGGCCATCAACGCCGACCTCGTCGGGGCGGACGTGGGCGCCAACCCGACCTCCGAGCAGTATTCGCTGTTCCGCGCCTATCTCGACCACCGTCACTCCGACGGCGGCATGGCCGACATGACGGTGCTGGACTACGCCAGCATGGTCGAGGACAGCCACGTCCGCACGCGGCTGACGGAATACCGCCGCCGGGGACCGGACACCGCCATCAACGGCCGCGGCGCCGGCCCGCTCCACGCGGTGGCGCTGGTGGACCGGCTCTCGGACGGCCTCTCGCTGGTCTACTCGTTCTACGATCCCGAGCAGCGCGACCGCGGCCTCGGCACCCACGTGATCCTCGACCATGTCCAGCGCGCCAAGGCGCTTGGCCTGCCGTATCTCTACCTCGGCTACTGGGTCTCGGGCTCCAACAAGATGGACTACAAGCGCCGCTTCCGCCCGCAGGAGCATCTGAGCCCGATCGGCTGGACGCTCCTGAACGACTGAGCGCGCCGCCGCCGCCCTCCCCGCGCTTGACGCCGCGCCTGCGCTTCAGTTGAGTGCGCCGCGCTGGAGACCCCTATGACCGCCGTCACCCTGATCGACAACTACGACAGCTTCACCTGGAACGTGGTGCATGCGATCGGCTCGCTCGGCGCCGAGGTCTCCGTGCGGCGCAACGACAAGACCACCGTCGACGAGGTGATGGCGACGCGCCCCGACGCCATCGTCATATCGCCCGGTCCGTGCACCCCGCACGAGGCCGGCATCTCCTGCGCGCTGATCGAGCGCGCGGCGGCGGAAGGCGTGCCCGTGTTCGGCGTCTGCCTCGGCCATCAGGCGATCGGGGAGGTTTTCGGCGGTGCGGTGGTGCGTGCGCCGACGCCGGTGCACGGCAAGCTCGCCCGCGTGAACCACGCGAACGGCGGCGTGTTCCGCGGCATAAACGGACCGCTCTACGCCACCCGCTACCATTCGCTGGTGGTCCGGCGCGACGACCTGCCGGAGGCTCTCCAGGTGACCGCGGAGACGGACGACGGCCTGATCATGGGCCTGTCCCACCGCACGCTTCCGATCCACGGCGTGCAGTTCCACCCCGAGTCCATCGCGTCCGAGCATGGCGCGACGATCTTCGCGAACTTCCTCGACGACGCGCGCCGCTGGAACGCCGAGCGCCGCCCTCCCGCCCGCCTCGCCGGCTGAGGGGGCTCCGAGCCGATGGACAACTTCAAGGCGGTCATCGCCCATGTCGCCGACGGTCGCGCGCTCGACCGCGCGGAGGCGGAAGCGGCGTTCGACCACATCATGTCCGGCGAGGCGACGCCGGCGCAGATCGGCGCCTTCCTGATGGCGCTGCGCCTGCGCGGCGAGACGGTGGACGAGATCGCCGGCGCCGTCGCGACCATGCGGGCCAAGATGACGCCCGTCGCGGCGCCCGCCGACGCCGTGGACGTGGTGGGCACCGGCGGCGACGGCGCGGGCTCCGTCAACGTCTCCACCTGCGCGGCCTTCGTGGTGGCGGGCTGCGGCGTCACGGTCGCCAAGCACGGCAACCGGGCGCTGTCGTCGAAGTCGGGCTCGGCCGACGTGCTGAAGGCGCTCGGCGTCAACGTCGACGCTTCGCCGGAGCGCATCGGCCAGTGCATCGCGGAGGCCGGCGTCGGCTTCATGTTCGCGCCGAACCACCACGCCGCCATGCGCCATGTGGGTCCGGCCCGCACCGAGCTCGGCGTGCGCACGATCTTCAACCTGCTGGGCCCGCTCTCGAACCCCGCGGGCGTGCGGCGCCAGATGGTCGGCGTATTCGCCGCCAAATGGGTCGAGCCGATCGCCGAGGCGCTCGCCCGGCTGGGGTCGGAGCGCGCCTGGGTGGTGCACGGCTCCGACGGGCTCGACGAGATCACGACCTCGGGCTCGACGCTCGTCGCCGAACTGCGCGACGGCGCGGTCCGCACCTTCGAGGTCACACCCGCGGACGCCGGCCTGTCCCGGCATTCGCCCGAGGCGCTGAAGGGCGGCGACGCCGAGGCCAATGCGGTCGCGCTGCGCGCGGTGCTCGACGGCGCCAGGGGCGCCTACCGCGACGTGTCCATTCTCAACGCCGCCGCGACGCTGATCGTCGCTGGCCGGGCCGAGACGCTGGCGGAAGGCGCGGCGGTCGCCGCAGACGCCATCGACAGCGGCGGGGCCTACTCGCGCCTCGACGCGCTGGTGCGGGTGTCGAACGAGGTCTGAGAGCGCAGCTCTTGTCCCGGCCTTGACCCGGGACCCAGAAACCGCGGGTTTCAGGATCTGATGCGCCGACGTCGCGTCTCTTTCGGAACGCCTGACGCATCTGGGTCCCGGCTCAAGGCCGGGACAAGCGCAGAGTGCTTCTATCGCTAGAGAGCCCCAGCCTCTCAGCGCCGGCTGTCGAGCGCGAGCCGCACGGCTAGCCCGCCGAGCACCAGCCCCATCAACCAGCGCTGCGCCGTGACCCACAGCGGGTGACGCGCGAGGAACGCCGCGATGCCGCCGGCGGTGAGCGCGAACATGGCGTTGCCCGCCATGCTGATCGTGATCTGGACGGCGCCCAGCGCCAGCGTCTGCGTCAGCACCGAGCCCGCCGCGGGATCGATGAACTGGGGGAAGAGCGCGAGGTAGAACATCGCGACCTTCGGATTCAGGAGGTTCGTCACGAGCCCCATGAGGAACAGCCTGCGCGGGCTGTCGGGCGCGAGCGTCCGCACCTCGAACGGCGAGGCGCCGCCGGGCTTCACCGCGTTCCAGGCGAGCCAGGCGAGATAGGCCGCGCCTGCAAGCCGCAGCGCGTCGTAGGCGAAGGGGACCGCGAACAGCAGCGCCGTGATGCCGAAGGCGGCGCACAGCATGTAGACCAGGAAGCCGAGCGCGACGCCGCCGAGCGAGATCAACCCCGCCTTCGGCCCCTGGCAGAGCGAGCGCGAGATCAGGTAGAGCATGTTGGGCCCCGGCGTCAGCACCATGCCGAGTGAGACGGCGGCGAAGGCCAGAAGCGTCGCGGTGGAGGGCATGGGCGACCTCTCGGGCAGGCCGGTTGCAGGGGCGTTCGGATCGGCTCATAGAAAGTCGCCGATCCTCCCGCCCGCGCCTAGACGCCGTCGCGGGGGTTCACGAAATATCATGGGGCATCAAGGGCCTTGATATGACCGACATCCTCGCCCGGATCGAAGCCTACAAGCGCCGCGAGATCGCGGAGGCGAAGGCCGCGCGGCCGTACGACGTGGTCGCCAAGGCCGCCGACGCCGCCTCCCCGCCCCGTGGGTTCGAGGCCGCCATCCGCCGCCGCGTCGACGCCGGCGGCGTGGCGCTGATCGCCGAGATCAAGAAGGCCAGTCCCTCGAAAGGTCTTATCCGCGCGGACTTCGATCCGCCGGCGCTCGCCCGCGCCTATGCCGAGGGCGGCGCGACCTCCCTCTCCGTGCTGACGGACGGCCCCTCGTTCCAGGGCGCGCCGGAGTATCTCGTCGCGGCCCGCGCCGCGGTCGACCTGCCGGTCATACGCAAGGACTTCCTCTACGAGCCCTACCAGGTGGCGGAGGCGCGGGCGCTCGGCGCCGACTGCATCCTCGTCATCATGGCGGCGGTGACCGACGCCGAAGCGCGCGACCTCGTGGCGGCTTCGCGCGACTTCGGGATGGACGCGCTGATCGAGGTGCACGACGGCGAGGAGCTTGACCGCGCGCTCCCCCTCGGCAGCGCGCTGATCGGCGTCAACAACCGCAACCTGCGCACCTTCGAGGTGACGCTGGAGATGACCGAGCGGCTGAGCGCGCGCGTGCCGGACGACCGCATCCTCGTCGGCGAGAGCGGCATCTTCACCCCGGACGACGTCGCGCGGCTCGGCGCGGTCGGTTGCCGCACGCTGCTGGTTGGCGAAAGCCTGATGCGGAAGGCGGACGTCGCGGCGGCCACCCGCGCGCTGCTCGCGCCCGCGCACGCCGCAGCCTGACGCGTCCAACAGCAAGGCCTTGCGACCATGACCGACCACGCCTCCGAGGTGCAGGCCGCCGCCCGGCGCTGGTTCGGCAAGGCGACCGAAGCGCTCGAGGAGAGCGAAGCCCGCGCTCTTCGCCACGCGAAGGCGCGCACCATTCTTTCGCGCGATCCCAACGAGGGGTTCGACGACAGCATGTCGTTCGGCGAGCGCCTCGCCGACCAGGTCGCAACCTTCGGCGGTTCGTGGACCTTCATCGTCCTGTTCGGCCTGTTCCTCGCGCTGTGGACCGGATTGAACGTCTGGCTGCTGACGCTGCCGTTCGATCCCTACCCCTTCATCTTCCTCAACCTGTTGCTGTCGATGATCGCCGCGCTCCAGGCGCCCGTGATCATGATGAGCCAGAACCGTCAGTCGGCTAAGGATCGGCACAATGCGCAGCTCGATTACGAGGTGAACCTCAAGGCCGAGATCGAGATCATGGCGCTGCACGACAAGCTCGACCGGCTGCGCGACGAGCACATCGTCTCGCTGCTTGCGAAACAGCAGGAGCAGATCGATCTTCTCACCCGCCTCGTGAGTGAGGATCGGGGACGGCGGGGATAGCGCAATGGACGTTGATGGCGACGCGCAGGCGGGCCCGGCCGCGAGCCGCGGAGAGCAGCTGATCGAGGCCGTCTTCCGGAACGGCACGATCACCGCGTTCGGCATCACGGTGTCGTTCTCGCTCGGGTTCCTGTCGCAGTGGGCGTCGAGTCCCGGCGCGTGGCGTCTCTACGACCTGCCCCCGGTCATCGCGATCTTCGCCGGCGCCTTGCTCCAGATCCGCGCTCTCGCCCTTCTGCTTCCGCTCGAAGGGCTGGTGAAGCGCGTCTACGACCGGGCGACCCGGCTCTATCTCATCGGCTTCGGGCTGACCGGCTGCGGCGTGTTCGCCGCCGTTGCGCTCGATATCGGCCACGCCCTCTGGATTGGAAACGCACAGTGACCTCGTCCGACGCCTCGCTCACCCATCTGTCGTCCTCCGGCGAAGCCAACATGGTCGACGTCGGCGAAAAGACCGCGACGTCGCGCGAGGCGACGGCGGAGGGCCGCGTCGTGATGGCGCTCGAGACCTTCAAGCTCGTGGAGGCCGGCGACGCCAAGAAGGGCGACGTGCTGGGAACCGCCCGGCTTGCCGGCATCATGGCCGCCAAGCGGACGCATGAGCTGATCCCGCTCTGCCATCAGTTGCTGCTGTCGAAGGTGTCGGTAGAGCTGACGCCGGACTCCTCGCTGCCCGGCGTCGTCGTCACCGCGACCGCGCGCACCACCGGCCCGACAGGCGTGGAGATGGAGGCGCTGACCGCCGTCTCCGTCGCCTGCCTCACGATCTACGACATGACCAAGGCGGTCGACCGCGGCATGCGCATCGACGGCGTGCGGCTGGTCGCGAAGTCCGGCGGCCGCTCCGGCGACTTCCGCGTCGAGGAGTTTTCGTGAGCGATCTGCTGCCCGTCACGGAGGCGCGCGCGCGGATCCTCGCCGCGGTCGCGCCGAAGCCCGCGGAAACCGTCGCTCTCGGCGAGGCTCTCGGCCGCACGCTCGCGGCCCCGATCGCGGCGCTGCGCACCCAGCCGCCCTGGGACTGCTCTGCCATGGACGGCTACGCGGCGCGCGCCGACGACGCGACGCTCGGCGCGCGCCTGACGGTCGTCGGCGAGGCGGCGGCCGGCCGGAGCTTCGGCGGGGCGCTGAAGCCGGGGCAGACGGTGCGCATCTTCACCGGTGCGCCCGTCCCCGCAGGCGCGGACGGCGTGCTGCTGCAGGAGGACGCGAGCCGCGACGGCGACGCGATCGTCGTCGGCGAGGCCGTCCAGCGCGGGCGCCACATCCGCAAGACCGGCATCGACTTCACCGCCGGCGAGACGCTCCTGCACCCTGGCCGCAGGCTCGGCGCGCGGGACCTCGCGCTCGCCGCGGCGCTCGGGCATCCGACGGTCCAGGCCGCCGCGAGACCCCGGGTCGCCATCCTCGCCACCGGCGACGAACTGGTGCTGCCCGGCGAGCCGGTCGGTCCCGACCAGATCGTCGCGTCGAACGCCTTCGCGATCGCGGCGGTCGTGGCCGGTGAAGGCGGGATCGCGCTCGATCTCGGCGTCGCGCCCGACGATCGGGCGGCGATCGGGGCCGCCGTCGGCCGCGCCTTCGCCGACGAGGTCGACATCCTGGTGACGCTCGGCGGCGCCTCGGTGGGCGACCACGACCTTGTCCGTCCCGTGCTGGAGGAGGCCGGCGTCGCGCTCGACTTCTGGAAGATCGCGATGCGGCCGGGCAAGCCGATGATGGCCGGCCGGCGCGGCGGGACATTGGTGCTCGGGCTCCCGGGCAACCCGGTGTCGGCGATCGTCTGCTCGCTGCTGTTCCTGACGCCGGCGCTGAGGCGGCTGTCGGGCCGCACGGACGTCGAACCGGCGTTGGTCGTCGGTCGCCTCGGCCGGGACATGCCGGAAAACGACCGTCGCGAGGACTACCTGCGCGCCGCGATCGAGATCGGCCCGGACGGCGTCGCGGTGGTCACCGCGTTTCCGCGTCAGGATTCCTCGATGCTGAGGCCGCTGGCGGAGGCCGAAGGGCTGTTGATGCGCCCGCCTCACGCGCCCGCTGGGAAGGCCGGCGATCCCTGCCGGTTCCTGCCGCTGCCGCACCCGTATTGAGCCGAATGTCAGCGGCGCTCGGTCTCCCTTCCCTTCGCCCCTTGTGGGAGAAGGTGGCGCGGAGCGCCGGATGAGGGGTCGTCCGGGACATCCTGAACAGCGACGAGGTCGTCCCGGGCGACCCCTCACCCCCTACCCTCTCCCGCAGGGGGAGAGGGGGCGACGACGTCGCGCTCTGGCGCTCCGAACGTTCAGCCGGCCGATCTACCCCTCTGGGCGCGTGTGGATTGGGTCCACCCAGTAGACCTCCTCCGGGGCCTCGACCGGTTCGACGTCGGTGATGTTCACCACCACCGCCTCGTTGTCGGAGCGCACGAGCACGCACTGAAGCGGCTGATCCGGATCGGCGTTGATCTCCTGGTGCGGCACGTAGGGCGGCACGAAGATGAAGTCGCCGGGGCCGGCCTCGGCCACGTACTCGAGACGCTCGCCCCAGCGCATCCGCGCCCGGCCGCTCACCACGTAGATCACGCTCTCCAGCGCGCCGTGGTGATGCACGCCCGTCTTTGCGTTCGGCTCGATCGCGACCGTCCCGGCCCAGATCTTCTGGGCGCCGACGCGGGCGTGGTTGATCGCGGCTTGCCGGAACATGCCCGGCGTCTGGGCGGTGTTCGGGTCGAGCTGGTCGCCTTTGATCACGCGGACGCCGTCGTGCTTCCAGCGCTCGTGCGAATGGTCGTGACCGCTCATGCCCTGCATCTCCCTGAACGCCGAACGCCCCTGCATCCGGCAGGATGCAGGGGCGTTCGCACGCGTCAACGCGACAGTCGGCTTATTCGACGATTTCGACCACCGTGCGGTCGTCGTCGATGATGTAGCGCCGGTCGTTGACGACCGTGTAGCTGTAGTCGCTGTCCGGCACCCGGTAGACCTCGACGGTCTCCGGCAGCGGCTTGCCGACGACGACCTCGCCCTCGTAGGCGATCGACGGGCGCTCGTCGCGCACGACGTACTCCTTGACCTGCTTGGGCGGGGCCATCAGCGTGCCGGCCACGCCGCCGGCGACAGCGCCAGCCGCGGCGCCGACCGGGCCGCCGAGCACGGCTCCTGTGGCCGCGCCGCCGGCGACGCCCGCCGCCGTGCCTTCCTGAGCCATGGACGCGGTCGGCAGAGCGACGCCGAGCGCCAGAACGAAAGCGGTGATGCCCTTGCGCATCTGAAAACCTCCATCATTCCCCTCGGTGAACAAACGGCGGTACGTCAAAAAACGTTCCATCGATCATTTCGCGAAACGCGGCTGTCTTGCCTCACGGGCTCCAAGTGGAGCGACGCCCGCTCAGCTCCCTGTCGAGAAAATGCGCGGCGCTGATCAGCGCGAGATGGGTCAATGCTTGGGGGAAGTTGCCCAATGCGCTTCCGTCGCGTCCGATCTCCTCGGCGTAAAGCCCGACATGGTTGCGATACGCGAGGAGTTTCGAGAAACAAAGCTGGGCCTCGTCCAGTCGCCCGGCGCGGGCGAGGCACTCCACGTACCAGAACGAACAGGCGGAGAAGGCGCCCTCCTCCCCCTCCAGGCCGTCGTCGCAGCGGTAGCGGAAGATCATCGAGTCGTCGCCGAGGTCCCGCTTGATGGCTTCGAGCGTCGCCAACCACTTGGGGTCGGTGGCGCTGCAGAAGCGGACAAGCGGCATCAGCAGCAGCGCCCCGTCGAGCGCTCCTCCCTCCGCGCTCGCCACGAAGTGGCCGAGCTTGGCGTCGTAGAACGTGTTCCAGATGTCGTCGTGGATCGCGTCGCGCGCCGCCGTCCAATCCGCGACGGGCGCCGGCAGCGATCGCTTAAGCGCGAGCCGCAGCGCCCGGTCGACGGCGACCCAGCACATCAGGCGCGAGTGCAGGAAGGCGCGCGTCTCGCCCCGCATCTCCCAGATGCCGGCGTCCTTGTCCCGCCAGACGGCGCAGGCGTGATCGACGATCCGGCGCGTGCGGGTCCAGCCGTCGGCGGACATCGCCTGACCGTACTTGTCGTTGAGGTACACCGCGTCGAGCAGCTCGCCGTAGATATCAAGCTGGCTCTGGCTGGCGGCGGCGTTGCCGATGCGCACCGGCTGCGAGCCGCGGTATCCGGCGAGATGCGGCAGCTCCTCCTCCGCCGGAGTCGGGCCGCCGTCGAGCGCGTACATCAGGCGGATCACGCCGTCCTTCTCGCCCTGCACCCGCTCGGCGATCCAGCGCACGAAGGCGAGCGCTTCGTCCCGGAATCCAAGGCGCATGAACGCGTAGACCGTGAAGGAGGCGTCCCGCACCCAGGTGGCGCGGTAGTCCCAGTTGCGGCCGAAGCCGATCGCCTCCGGCAGGCCGAAGGTCGGCGCCGCCACGATCGAGCCGAAGTCGCGCGAGGTCATCAGCTTGAGCGCAAGCGCCGATCGCGTCACCGTCTCGCGCCAGCGGCCCTGGTAGGTGGACTGCGCGACCCAGCGCCGCCACCAGGCGACCGCCTCGTCGAGCGAGAGCTGGGCCTGATCGGCGGACAGCGGCTCATGCTCGCCGCCGTCCAGCACGAACCAGGCGACCTCGCCTTTGTTCAGCGTGAACTCCGCGACGGCGTCGCCTCCCCGCACGCGCAGGGGAATGTCGGAGGCGAGGCGCAGGGTGAGCTCCTCGAAGCGGAAGGTGACGCCCCGCTTGGCCCGGCGCGTCTCGCCCCGAGCCCGGGCGTAGTCGAAGCGCGGGCGGCAGGCGATGGAGAAGGTCACCTCGCCGCGCGTGGCCTCCACCCTCCGCAGGATCTGCGGCCCGCCGCCGTCTTCGCCGCAGACCGGCCGCATGCCGTCGGTGAGCTCGGCGCTGCCGTCATGGCTCAGCCAGCGGGTGACCACGACGTTGGTGTCCGGCAGGTAGAGCTGGCGGGTGGTCGCGCCCGCGAGCTTCGGCCGGATGGTGAAGTGACCGCCTCTCGCGGGATCGAGCAGACCTGCGAACACGCTGGGGCTGTCGAACCGCGGCCAGCACAGGAAGTCGATCGAGCCCTCGCGCGACACGAGGGCGGCCGTCGCCATGTCGCCGATCAGCGCATGCTCTTCGATAGCGCACGCCGGTGCGTCGGCCTCAGCCATTGTCGCGGAAGGCCGGGTACAGCGTCATCCCGCCGTCGACGAAGATCGTCGCGCCCACGACGTAGTCGGCCTTGTCGGAGACGAGCCAGGTCGCGACGTCGGCGATGTCCTCGGCGTCCCCGATCCGACCGTAGGGGATGAGCTTCAGCACCTGCTCGCCATTCTCGCCGTCCAGCTCCTCCGCGTTGATGGCGGTGCGGATCGCCCCGGGCGCGATGGCGTTCACCCGGACGCCAAGCTCGGCGACCTCCTGCGCCAGCGTCTTCATCATCAGCGCGATCCCGCCCTTGGAGGCGGCGTAGTTGACGTGGCCCGCCCACGGAATGACCTCATGCACCGAGCTCATGCAGACGAGCTTGCCGCGGGAGCGCGAGACGCCGCGATCGCCTTGCTCCCGGAACCGCCGGATCGCGGCCTGCGCGCAGAGGAACTGGCCCGTCAGGTTAACGTCGATCACCTGCCGCCAGTCGTCCAACGTCATCTCGAAGCTGTCCGCGTCCTTCTGCAGGCCCGCGTTGGCGACCACGATGTCGACCCCGCCCCAGCGCTCCACGGTCTTGGCGAACATCGCGTCGACCTGGTCCTTGTCCGAGACGTCGGCGCGGACGGCGAAGGCCTCGCCGCCGGCCTCCGCAATCTCGCGCGCCAGCGCCTGGGCCTCGTCCGCGCCCGACCGGTAGTTCACCGCGACCTTGGCGCCGGACAGGGCGAACCCGCGGGCGACGGCGCGGCCGATGCCGCTCGACGCGCCGGTGACGATGGCGATCTGGCCGTCGAGTCGGATGTCCATTCGTGTGAGCCCTCGCTGTCGCGCCCACGGCGCCGGGATGCGACAGCGAAGCTAGGGCGTGGCGTCGTGGCCGGAAGGGTCAGGCATGGCCGCGCAGCGCAAAGGTCACGCCCGACGACGCAACGGCGCCGATCCGCGCCAGCGCGGCGAGCGTGGCCTCGATCCGCGGCGTCGCGCGCCGTCCCTCGCGGAAGGCGTCGGCCAGCGAGCCCACGTCGATCGGCTCCCGCGCCTCCAGCAGCGCGAAGATGACGGCCGCCGTCTGGGCCATGTCCTCCTTGGGGAACGAGGGCTTGCGCGCGGCGACCGCCGCGAGCGGCGCCTCGGTCTGGCCGGCGCGATCGTCCGCCGCGGCCCGGCCCCGGGCGAAGCGCGGCGCCTGATAGGCGGGCCGCAGCCACCGCACGACCCCTGCCGCCTCCTCCGCGCGGCGCTCGAGGTTCAACGCCGCCAGCCGCGCCACCGCGTCCGCGACGGGGAGATCGGCAGGCCAGCCGTAGGCGCCGGCGACCTCGACGTCGAGCCGGTCGTGCAGTTCCTTCAGGATCAGGACGAGGCCGTCGTCGAAGACCCGCCGCTCCGCGGGCGTCAGGTCGGACGGGGCGGCGCCGGCGCGCAGACGTTCCAGCACGTTGTAGAGCCCGGTGAGCGTGAGCTTCGACCGCTCCTGGAGGACGCGCTTGCGATGCGCGTCGAGCTCTTCCGCGATCGCCGCGATCCGCGCGGCCTGCGACGGGGTGGGGTTGGGGAAGGGAAACGGGTCGAAGCAGCGGGATTTGGAATAGCGGGGGTCGTTGCCGATCCCGAGCCACCCGCCGGAGGCCAGCGCCCATGCCGCGTGAAAGCGCGACGACAGGACGCCGAGATGAAAGGCGCTGTCGGTTGCGACGGCCACGAGCATGTTGTCCGGCAGAATCTCCGCGCCGAGGAACTGGAAGACCCGGTGTTTCGAGGTCTCGACGGTCACCACGTAGCGCGCGAGCCCGCCAAGCGCGTCCCTGAGATCGGGGCGGGGCTTTCCGAAGACCCACCACTGCGCGAGGTAGTCCGCCGCGTCCTTCGTCGGCGACTTCGCGTGCTGCTTCGCCCGATCCACTTTCACGGTCTCGGCGAGATGCTGATAGGCCTCCGGGAAGTCACGACGCACGCGCTCCTCGCTGAGCCCGTAGAGATCGAGCGCTTTCGCATCGCGAGGACGCGCCGTCAGATCGCGTCCATGACGGTACGGCACAATCCGATCGGCGAGGCCTTGCCTGCGGTCCACGCCGAGCGTCCTGATGTCCTGAGGCCGTACGATAAAGCCCTTCCCGTGCAGCTTGACGCCCGGCGACGAAAGGCCGGCGTTCGCAAGCAGCGCCTTCGCCGCCCCCACGTCGGCGCCGATCGTCAGGTCCGCGTTGATCCTTCCGCGCCTCTCGGACAGCTCGATCAGCGGCGCGTCGGTGGCGAGACCCTCCTCCCGCACGACCTCGCGCAGGGCGCCGTCCTTCACGCCCGCCTCGGCCACGGTCATGGCGATGCGCACCGCCGCGCTGTCCCGCGCCGCCTTGGTCCAAGGGTGATCCGGGATCGCCATCACGATCGAGATCGGCGCCTTTCCGCCCATGCGGCGCTCGAGCGTCCGACGCTGGAGCACCTGGCTGATCGAATTCGTGGTCACGAAGCCGAAGCGCCGCAGCGGTGAGCCCTGCGCGGCGAGGATCGCGGCCGCGCGGTCCCACCAATGCATCACGAGATCCGCGCTCTCGTTGATCCCGGGGTTCGCGGCCCACAGCGCCTCGGCGTAGTCCGCGCCAAGCCGCGCGCGCAGGTCCTTGCCGCCGATGAAGGGCGGGTTGCCCACGATGAACTCGGCGTCCGGCCAGGCCGGCAGGCGAGGATTACGGTAGCGGGTGCGCTCGCGCGGCCCGTCCCGGAGCGGGCGGCCGGCGGCGTCGCGGACCAGCTCCTCCTCCGCCTCGAGCACGGCGTCCATGACCTTTATGTTGCGGAAGGCCTTCAGGATCGGCTCGTTCGGCGCGCCGCCGCGGGTGCGGGCGTGCCACTGCAGGTAGCCGATCCAGAGCGCCAGTTCGGCGATCGCCGCGGCGCGGGGGTTCTTCTCGAGCCCCAGCAGCTGATGCGGGTCGACCGTGTGGCCTTCGAGACCCGAGAGGGCCTCCTGCCCGCCGAGGTCGGCGAGCGCCTCCAGCACCTCGCCCTCGAGGCGCTTCATCAGCTCGAGCGTCACGTAGAGGAAATTGCCGGTGCCGCAGGCCGGGTCGAGCACGCGCGTCGCGCAGAGGCGCGCATGGAAGCCCCGCACCGTCTTCAGCGCCTGCGCCGCGCGTCCCTCGTCGCGCTGGCGCTCGGCGGTGGCGAGAGCCGCCTCCCAGTCCGCGCGCAGCGGCTCCATCACGGTCGCGACCACAAGCCGCTCGACATAGGCGCGGGGGGTGTAATGCGCGCCCAGCGCGCTCCGCTCGTCCGGGTCGAGCGCCTTCTCCAGCAGCGCGCCGAAGATCGCGGGCTCGACCTCGCGCCAGTCGTAGGACGCGGCCGCCCGAAGCTCCGCGATCTCGGCCTTATCCAGCGGCAGCGCGGAGCAATCCCGGAAGAAGGCGCCGTTGAAGCGCGGCACCTGCGCTTTAAGCCCGAAGGCGTAGCCGCCTTTGTCCATGGCCTCCCAAAGCTGGCCGACCACGGGCTGGAACCGGGCCGGCGCCGCCTCGCATTCGGCGAGCAGCGCGCTGAAGCCGCCGCGCTCGATCAGCTCCACGTCCTGCGCGAACATCGTGAACAGCATGCGCATCAGGAACTGCGCGACCTCCTCGGTCGCATGGCCTTTCGCCTCCAGACGGCGCGACACCTCGGCGAGCCGGACCGCGATCTCGCGGGTGACCCGAGAGGCGTGCAGCGCGGGGTCGAGCGCGAGCGGGTCGTTCCACACGTTGACCAACCGCTCGCGGATCTCGGGACGGCGCAGATCCTCGAGATAGATCCGGTAGCCCTGCCGGTCGGGAAACTGGTCGTAGGCTTTGCCGTCCTTGCGGAAGTTGGCGTAGAGCTCGAGGCAGTGGCCGACGTCGCAGACGACGACGAACGGCGGCGGTTCGTGCCCCTCCGGAAGCCAGCGGACGTAATGCTCGGCCTGATTGCGGGCGTTCATCATCAGCACGTCCCAGGCCTTGTCGGCCCCGCGACGTCCACGGGTCGCCGGCTCCGGCCCGGCTGTGGCGCCGAGCGGCGCCTTGGCCGCTCCGGGGATGCGCGACTGCTTGGCCTCCAGCACGAACCTCGACCTTCGGTAGAGGTCGATCCGCCTACGGGAGACGGCGCCGTCGCGTCCGGTCTCCTTCACCACCCGCTCGAGGACGTAGTCGTTCTCTTCGGTCTCCGCCGACGCCGGGTCGGGACGGGCGACGCCAAGCGCGTCGGTCAGCTCGCTCAGGAACAAGGCGTAGTTCGCCCGCTCCTGTCCGCCCACTCTCCCCTGCCAGCGCGCGATGAAACGCTCGACCGCCTGTTCCGACGCCATTCCCGCCCGCCGTGCACCGATGCCGCTATACACGTATTGGTGCACATTTAGTTGATCAACACAATCACAGGATGTAATTCCCGGCGCGCGTTCGGGGCGATCGCCTTGAACCGGCGGCGGGGGGCGTGCGACGTTTCCGGCTCGGCGGCCCCCCGGCCGCGCGTAGGTGTCTTGCATGGCCGCGACTGCGCCCCATCCGACCGTCTGGATCGCCGAGGACGACCTCGTCGGCTCGATCGCGGCCGCGCTGCAGTTCGTCAGCCATGTCCATCCCGCCGATTACGTCCGCCATCTCGCCCGAGCCTATGAGCGCGAGGAGAGCCCGACGGCGAAGGACGCCATCGCGCAGATCCTGGTGAACTCGCGCATGGCGCTCATCGGTCGGCGGCCGATGTGCCAGGACACCGGCGTCGCCGCCGTGTTCCTCAAGGTCGGCATGAACGTGCGCTTCGCCACGCGCCGCTCGCTCGACGACCTCGTCAACGAGGGCGTGCGCCGCGCCTATCTCGACGAGGCCAACCCGCTCCGCGCCACCATGGTGGCCGACCCGCTGTTCGAACGCCGCAACACCGGCGACAACGCGCCGGCCATGATCCACGTCGACCTCGTGCCGGGCGACGCGGTCGAGGTCATCGTCGCCGCGAAGGGCGGCGGCTCCGAGAACAAGGCGCGCTTCGTGCAGCTGAACCCGAGCGCCTCCGTCGAGGACTGGGTGGTCGAGACCATGTCGACGCTGGGAGCGGGCTGGTGCCCTCCCGGCCTCATCGGGATCGGCGTCGGCGGCAGCGCCGACAAGGCGATGCTGCTCGCGAAGGAATCGCTGTTCGAACCGATCGACATGCTCGACCTGCTCCGTCGCGGGCCGGCTTCCAAGCTGGAGGAGATGCGGATTTCGCTCCACGAGCGCATCAACGCGCTGGGCGTTGGCGCGCAGGGGCTCGGCGGCGTCACCACCGTGCTCGACGTGAAGATCCGTACCTTCCCCACCCACGCCGCCTCGAAGCCCGTCGCGCTGATGCCGCAGTGCGCCGCGAACCGGCACGTCAGCTTTACGCTCGACGGCTCCGGCCCCGCGACCTTCGAAGCGCCGGACGCCGCCGACTGGCCGGAGATCGTGCTCGCGCGCACGGCCGACGCCGCGCGCCGCGTCGACCTCGATCGGCTGACCCGCGACGAGGTGCGGTCCTGGACGGTCGGCGAACGGCTGCTGCTGTCGGGTAAGCTGCTCACCGGCCGGGACGCGGCGCACAAGCGCATGGCGGATCTCCTCGCCCGCGGAGAGCCCCTGCCCGTCCCGCTCGACGGACGGGTGATCTACTACGTCGGGCCAGTAAAGGCGGTCGGCGGCGAGGCGGTGGGTCCCGCCGGTCCCACCACCGCCACCCGAATGGACGGCTTCGTGGATGCGCTGCTGGCGAGGACCGGGCTGCTCGCCATGATCGGCAAGGCGGAGCGCGGGCCGCAGGCGATCGAGGCCATCGCGCGGCATGGCGCGGCCTCGCTCATCGCCGTCGGCGGCGCCGCCATTCTCGTCGCGCAGGCGATCCGCTCGTCGCGGGTGCTGGCGTTCGAAGATATCGGGATGGAGGCCATCCACGAGTTCGAGGTGGTCGACATGCCCGTCACCGTGGCTGTGGACTCCGCGGGCGCGTCGATCCATCTGATCGGCCCGGACCTCTGGCGGCGCGCCTGAGCGCCCTTCCCTCCCTGAACGACAGGACGTCTTCGCTCGTGAACGCTCTTTCTTCGCCGCCCTACGATCCCCTCGCCCATGGCTGGGAGAGGTTTCAGGACGCCGGCTTCATCGATCTCGTCGGGCCCATCGTCACACGGCGCGGCGCGGACGGTCTTCGCGCCTTCGGCTTCACCGCCGAGACCAAGCACGCCAATCTGATCGGCGTGGTCCACGGCGGCATGCTGATGACCCTCGCCGACCGTGCGCTAGGCGTCGCGGCCTGGGACGCTGCGGGCGGGAGGCCTTCGGTCACCGTGCAGTTCGACATGCAGTTCGTCTCTACCGCCAAGATGGGGGATTTCGTCGCCGTCGAGCCGGAGCTCCTCCGGCTGACATCGTCCCTGGTCTTCATGCGGGGAACGCTGAAGGTCGGCGACCGCGCGGTGGCGGCGGCGAATGGCGTCTGGAAGATCCTCTCCCGGCCCGGCTGACGCCGAGGACGCTCGCATTCCAGTAAGCGACTCAACATATATTGCTGCGGCGCGAGGGATCTCGTATCTCGTGTCGCAGCAAGGGTTGGGACGATGCTGACGAAGAAGGCGAAATACGGCCTGAAGGCCATGGTGGACCTGGCGCGCCTTCAGCCGGGAAAGTCGACCTTCGTGGCCGAGGTCGCCGAGCGCAACGCGATCCCGAAGAAGTTTCTCGACGCGATCCTGGGCGAGCTCCGCAACGCCGGCATGCTGTCCAGCAAGAAGGGCAAGGCCGGCGGCTACATGCTCTCGAAGTCGCCGGACGAGATCACGGTGGGCGCGATCGTGCGAGCGCTGGACGGCCCGCTCGCCCCGATCGCCTGCGCCAGCCGGTCGGCCTACGTGCCCTGCGACGACTGTCAGGACGTGCGGTCGTGTCAGGTGCGCCTGATGATGCTCGAGGTCCGAAACGCCATTTCGACCGTGCTCGATCATCGGACGCTGACCGAAATGCGCGATCTCGGCGGCCTCGCCCTGCTCGAGGCCGACTACCAGATCTGAGCCGCGCGACGGCCGGTTTGCGTTTAGGGCCCCGCGGGTTCAGGCTTCGGAGGTGCTGCGTCCCTCCCGTCCAAAGGCCGATCGCGCCGCTCATCCGCTGATTGCAGGCCTGGAGCCTGAGTCCGCGGCCCTGCTCAGGCGCCATCTCCGACGCGGCGAGAGGCGCCGGGGCGATCTGCTGTCGTCCGCGGGCCACGCAATCCAGACGGTTTTCTTCATAAGCGACGGACTCGTCGCCCTGTTCGGCCGCGCGCCCGACGGCGGCGTCGCCGCGACCGGGCTCGTCGGGCCCGGCGGATTCGTCGGGGTGTCCGCGGCGTTGAGCGCGCAACACCCGGCCGTGCGCGACGCCGTCGCGCTGACAGGCGTCCAGGCCCAGGCGATCGACGCCGAGGCGCTCGACCGCATCGCCACGCTCCACCCCGAACTGCGGCGCAGGCTGATGCTCTACGCCAACGACCGCATCATCCAGGCGACCCAGCTGTGCGTCTGCACAGCCCTGCATACGGTCGAACAGCGGTTGGCGCGCTGGCTGCTGGAGGCCCACGCCCTGCGCGGCGATCGCCCGATCGAGCTCACGCACCAGCAGTTGAGCGACTTGCTCGGCGTGCGCCGCGCGAGCGTCACCCTCGGGCTCCACATGCTCGAGGGCGAGCAGGCCGTCCGGTGCCAGCGCGGGCGGATCGAAATCCGGGACCTCGAGGCCCTCGGGCGGCGCTCATGTGGATGCCACCTCGCAGCCTTTGGCCGAAGCGAACGAGCCTATCCCGCCTTGTCCAACGCTTCGTCCACGGACAACCCGCGCGACTGAAGCCGCCACATCCGGGCGAAGACGCCGTTCGCCGCCAGCAGGTCGCCGATCGGCCCCTCTTCGACCACCCTGCCCTCGACCAGCACCACGATCCGATCGAAGTCGGCGAGCGTCGACAGCCGATGCGCCACGGCGAGCACGGTGCGGTCGCGCGTCAGACGGGTGAGCGCCGTCTGCACCTCGATCTCGGATTCGGTGTCGAGCGCGGAGGTCGCTTCGTCCAGCACCACGATCGGCGCGTTCTTCAGGATCGCCCGCGCGATGCCGATGCGCTGGCGCTGGCCGCCGGACAGCTTGGCGCCGCGCTCGCCGACCAGCGTGTCGAAGCCGTCGTCGAGGTCGTCGATGAAGCCGCAGTGCGCGGCGGCGGCAGCCTCGCGGACCTCGTCGTCGGTCGCTTCCGGCCGGGCGAAGCGGATGTTCTCCATCACCGAGCGATGGAACAGCGAAATCTCCTGCGGCACGACCGCGATCGCGTAACGCAGCGATTCCTGCGTGATCTCGGCCGCCGACTGGCCATCGATGAGCACGCGTCCGGCCTCCACGTCGTGGAGCCGCTGAACGAGGTGGATCAGGGTCGACTTGCCGGCGCCGGAGGGGCCGACGATGCCGACCTTCTGGCCCGCTGGAACGGTGAAGTCGAAGTCGCGCAGCACGGCGTGCGATCCGCCGTAACCGAACGACACCTTCTCGAAGGCGATCGAGCCGCCGCGCTTCTGGAACGGCCGGGCGTCCTCGAGGTCGACCACCTCGTGCGGCGTGCCGATGACCTTCAGCGTCTCGGCGATGTAGCTGACGTGGCGCTCCATATCGACGAGCGCCATCGCGAGGTCGCGGGAGCCGTGGAGAATGCGGAACACCAGCGTCGAGACGACGACGACGTCGCCGGTCGTCACCGACCCGCGCGACCACAGCGAGACCGCCCAGAGCATCATGGAGCCGGCCATCGCCCAGAGAAGCACGTCATGCATGACGCGCGCCTTCTCCGTGAACATCCAGCTCCTGCGCTGGGCCGTCGCCTCGCCGTCGAAGATGTGGCGAAGCCGCCTGCGCTCGCGGGCGCTGGCCGCAAAGGCTTTGACGGACCAGATGTTGGTGAGGACGTCGATCAGCTCGCCCCCGACCAGGCCCGCCTGCTCGGCGTAATGCCGGTGCAGTGGGCGGCCGCGCCGGCCGAAGAGCACCAGGCCGATCGTGACGATCACCGCGAAGGCGGACAGCGCGATCGCCATGCCGAGATTGATCGTGAAAAAGATGACCACCGCGCCGAGAAAGCTCACGATCGGCGGCATGACGTTCCAGGTCATGTTGTTGGTCAGCACGCCGAAGTCGCCGGCGGTCGAGGTGATGCGGTGCCCCAGCGCGCCGGCGCGCTGGTCCTGGAAGTACCGCATGGGATGGCCGGCGACGTGGTCGAGCAGGTCGAGCCGGATGTCGACGCCGACCCCGACCGTCGTGCGGCAGCCGAGCCAGCCCGACACCCGCCACAGCGCGCCTTCGAGCGCCGTCGTCGCCACGAAGAATGCGAGCGCCCACCAGAGCGCGGGCGAGGCGGGCGGCGGCGCCGCCATGGCGTCCACCAGCAGCTTCATGCCGTACTGGGTCGCCACCATCATGCAAGCGCCGACCGTCACCACGAGCCCGAGCGCGATGAAGTGGCCGGGCCAGCGCTTGGCGTAGCGCCAGAAGAACGCCGACGGGCTCTGGAGCGACGCCGCGATGGCGCTGCGCTCCTCCTGCGTGTCGGGCCGGAACGACGTCGAGGCCTCGCTCACGACGCCGCCCCGCGGCGGATGGGAACGACGCGGTCCGCAAGATCCCAGCGGACCTCGGGCTCGAACCGGGCTCTCTGGCGGGCAAGCTCGTCCGCCAGCGGTTTGAACACCGCACGCTCGCCTTTCGCATTCGGCGTCGAGAACAGCCCGACCTCGCAGATCCGGCCGTTGTCCCAGCCGGGATAGTCGAGGATCGGGTAAAGAGTGATCCCCTCCACCTGCACGCCGTCGTCGCGCGCCGCGGCGACCTCGTCGCAGACGTAATGCAGCCAGGCCGCGCGGGCCGTGCCCTCTGCGCCGGTCTCCGAGATCAGCACCGGCCTCCCATAGCGGACAGCGGTTTCGGCGAGCATCTCGCGGAACGGCCGATAGTCGTGATGTCCCATCGGGATGGTCCCGGCTCCCAGAACCCACTGATTCTGCGGATAGAAATTCACGCCGACGATGTCGAGTTTGTCGGGAGAGCCGCCCAACTCAGGATGAAGCCGGCCGGCCAGCATGTCCGTCGCCTCGAATTGCGAGAGCCGGTAGCCCTCGGCGGCTGCTTTGGCCGAGGTCGAAGGCGAGGCCGCCGCCACATGAATGCTCGGCTCGGCCGTCAGGAACCGGGCGCGCGGGTCCACCGACCGCACCGCCTCGATCGCGGCGATCGCGGCCCGCGCGAGTTGGCGCTTCAGCTCCGCCCCCCGCCCCTTCGTCATGGGATTGAACTGGCGCATATCGCCGCCGGCCCAGGCCCAATAGGACATCTCGTTGACAGGGCAGTAGTAGGGAATGTCGTCGCTCTCAGAACGGATGAGCCGGGCGGCCTCGCGGGCGAAGCGAGCGAAGCGCTCAACGAAGGCGGGCGACCAGATGTCGAGCTTGTCGGGATAGCCGTAGTGGCAGAGGTCCCAGATGACCTGAACGCGCGCGTCCCTCGCCGCCCGGAGCATCGGCAGCACGCTCGACCAATCGTAGAATCCAGGCGCCTTCTCGATCAGATGCCACCGCATCCCGTCGCGCGCCGTGGTCACGCCGACGGCGGCGAGGCGCGCGAAATCCGACGCGGCGAGCCGGTCATGGCCGGTCGCGGCGATCAGATCGAGCCGGGTTCCGTCGGCGCGCCGGTGGGATGAGCACTCGAAGCCCGCGACGAAAAAGCTTTGAAGGCCGGCGGAGGCCGGCGGCGCGTCGATGGTCACGCAGCGCATCTCCTTCCGTTCACATGGCGGTGTTCACTCTTGTGCCGGTTTGGCCCCGCAGCGCAGCACGTCGACCTTTTGGTACGGTAGCGCACAGATTCACTTCTCCGGGAACGCCTGAACCTAGGTACATGTTCGAACACCGAGGTTAGGCAGAGGATCGGGCAAAGTTCGCCGACTTCGCGCCAGCCCGACCGACGCCACGTTTCCGCGTCGTGGTTCGTTCATCCGAGACGGGAGAGATCATGCGACCGACCAGCAGTTGCGCGCCAGAACTCGACGCCGCGGGAACTTCGCGGATTGAAGACGCCCCGGTGATTTGCTTCTCGCACCTTCGCTGGGATTTCGTCTATCAGCGGCCTCAACACCTTCTAAGCCGCATCGGCAAGCGGCAGCCGGTCTATGTGATCGAAGAGCCCGTCTTTGAAGACGTCGCCGCGCCGTCCCTGCGGTCGTCGGCGCGGTCCGAAGGCGTCACGGTCGCAGTCCCCGTTCTGCCCCACGGCCTGAGCGAAAGCGGCAAGATCCTCGCGCAGCGTCAACTGGTCGACGAGTTGCTTGAGAACCTTGGGGCCGAGCGCCGGATCTTCTGGTACTACACGCCGATGGCGCTGCTATTCAGCCGCCATCTCGAAGCCGATCTCACCGTCTTCGACAACATGGACCAGCTGTCGGCGTTCAAGGGCGCGCCGCCCGAACTGATCGCGCTCGAGGACGAAATGCTGGCGCGCGCCGACGTCGTGTTCACCGGCGGCCGCAGCCTCTACGAGGCGAAGAAACATCGCCACGACAACATCCACGCCTTCCCCAGCAGCATCGACGTCGCGCACTTCAGCAAGGGCCGCGCCGAGGACCGCGAGGATCCCGAGGACCAGGCCGCCATTCCGCATCCGCGCATCGGCTTCTTCGGCGTCATCGACGAACGGATGGACATCGATCTCGTCGGCGAGATCGCCGCGAAGCGGCCGGAGTGGCAGCTCGTGATGGTCGGACCGGTCGTGAAGATCGATCCGGCGGACCTGCCGAAGGCCGCGAATGTGCATTGGCTCGGCGGCCGCGACTACAAGGACCTGCCGTCCTATGTCGGCGGCTGGGACGCGGCGTTCATGCCCTTCGCGCTGAACGAGTCGACCCGCTTCATCAGCCCGACAAAGACGCCGGAGTTCCTGGCGGCCGGCGCGACCGTGACCTCGACGCCGATCACCGACGTGATCGCCGACTATGGCGAGACCGGCCTTGTGAAGATCGCCTCGACCGCCGACGAGATGATCGCGGCGATCGAGGAGCAGATGGCGATGGACCGAGGTCCCTGGCTCGCCCGCGTCGACGCCAAGCTCTCCGACAACTCCTGGGACCAGACATTCGAGCGGATCTATGCCCTTGCGACCTCGGCCGCTCATGCGCGCCGTCGCAGCCGCGTGGGACTGACGAGCGCTGAAACCGTCAAGGACGCCGCTCATGTATGATTGGCTCATCGTCGGCGCAGGCTTCGCCGGCTCGGTGCTCGCCGAGCGGATCGCCACCGAACGCGACCAGAAGGTGCTGATCATCGATCGCAGGCCGCACATCGGCGGCAACGCCTACGACAAGTACGACGACGCCGGCGTGCTGATGCACCAGTACGGACCGCACATCTTCCACACCAACTCCGACGCCATCGTCGAGCACCTGTCGAAGTTCACGGAGTGGCGCCCCTACGAGCATCGGGTGCTCGGCCGCGTCGACGACAAGCTCGTGCCGATCCCGATCAACCGCACGACGCTGAACGAACTCTACGGCCTCGACCTCAAGACCGACGAGGACGCCGCGGCTTTTCTTGAGTCGCGGGCTGAGCCTGTGGAGGAGATCCGGACCTCCGAGGACGTGGTCGTCAGCAAGGTCGGCCGCGAGCTCTATGAGAAGTTCTTCCGCGGCTACACCCAGAAGCAGTGGGGCCTCGACCCGTCGGAGCTCGACAAGTCGGTCACGGCGCGGGTGCCGACGCGCACCAACACCGACGACCGCTACTTCACCGACACGCATCAGATCATGCCAAAGCACGGCTACACCCGCATGTTCGAGCGGATGCTGGATCACCCCAACATCCAGATCATGCTCAACGCGGATTTTCGCGAGGTGCGCGAGACGGCGCAGTTCAAGCGCCTGATCTTCACCGGGCCGATCGACGAGTTCTTCGATTTCCGCTTCGGCCGCCTGCCGTACCGCTCGCTGCGGTTCGAGCATCGGTCGCTCGAACAGGAGCAGTTCCAGCCGGTCGCGACGGTAAACTACCCGCAGACTGAGGACTACACCCGGATCACCGAGTACAAGCACCTCACCGGCCAGACGCACCCGAACACGACGATCACCTACGAGTACCCGGCGGCCACGGGCGACCCGTACTATCCTGTGCCGCGGCCTGAAAACCAGGAGCTCTATCGGCGGTATCAGGCGCTCGCGAACGAAACGGCGGACGTGCATTTCGTGGGCCGGCTCGCGACCTACCGCTACTACAACATGGATCAGGTCGTCGGACAGGCGCTGGCGGAATTCCGCCGGATCCAGGAGAGCGTGCCGATGTACGACACGCCGCCGAACGGCAAGGCCGAGGCCCGGCCGGCCGCGGTTAGCCCCGCCGTCGCGACAGGATCGAGCCGCGCGCTGAACTGACCGGCTTCATCGACGGACATGCGACCGCCCGGACCTTTCCCAAGGTCCGGGCGTTTTGCGTGTATGGATGCAGCGCGTCGGCACGTCTAACGGTCGGTGACCGCAGATAGGCGCTCAGTAAAGCGTCACGCCGTCTTGGCTGGCGACGCGTCGGGATTCGTAGGCGACGAGGCGCCGTCCGGCGCTTGCGACGAAGGCTCGACCGTCGGATCAGCCATAGCCGACTGCGTGAGCGGAGACGGCTCGCCGACGGCCTCGGGCGCCCCGGGATAGGCGCCGGCGACATGTTCCCGCGGGCCTGGCGCGTCGCCGCGCGCCTTGGTCATCGGCTCGCCGATGCGCTCCAGCATGCCGCGGGCGATCTCGCGCTCGCCCATGATCACCACGTCCGCGCCGAGCTTGGCGAGATGGTCGACCTCGGCGTCGGAATGCGCTCGCCCGATGATCAGCAGGCCGGGGTTCTGGGCGCGCGCCTGCTCCGTCACCTGGCCGCCTTCGAAGGCGTCGGGGATCGCGACCGCGAGGCGCGTCGCGCCCTTGAGGTTGGCGAGCGCGAGCACGGCGGGATGGGCGGCGTTGCCGACGATGACCTCGACGCCCTTCTCGCGCAGCTCGGCGATCCGCTTCTCGCTGTCCTCGATCACGAGGAACGGCGTGTTGGCGGACTTGAGCTGGTCCACCACGATCGCGCCCACGCGGCCGTAGCCGACCACGACGGCGTGGCCGCTGAGGGTCGTGGGCTCGGTCTCGCCCTCCGTCTCGATGTCGGGCAGCGCGGGCTCCTTCTCCTCCTCCGGAGCCGGCCGGGCGCTGGCCGGAGCGGCGGCCGACGGCTCCGAAGCCGCCGTCTCGGCGGACGGCGCCTCGGCGGGCGGCGAGGCCGTCTGGCTCTGGCGCAGGATACGGGCCTCGAGCCGCGGGCGGATCCGGTCGGCGGCGAAGAACACGATCGGGTTGAGGATGATCGACAGGATCGCGCCCGCGAGGATCAGGTCGCGGCCCTCCTCCGGGATCAGGTTCAGCCCGACGCCCAGCTCGGCCAGGATGAAGGAGAACTCGCCGATCTGGGCGAGACTGGCGGAGATCGTCAGCGCCGTGCCGACCGATCTTCGGAACGCCAGCACGATCAGGAACGCCGCCACCGACTTCCCGATCACGATGATGAACAGCGTGCCGACGACCGGCCACGGGTCCCGCACGATGATCGTCGGGTCGAACAGCATGCCGACGGAGACGAAGAACAGCACGGCGAAGGCGTCGCGCAGCGGCAGGCTTTCCTGCGCCGCGCGGTGTGAGAGCTCGCTCTCGGAGAGGATCATGCCGGCGAAGAACGCGCCGAGCGCCAGCGACACGCCGAAGAGCTTGGCCGCGCCGAAGGCGACGCCGAGCGCGATCGCCAGCACGCCGAGCCGGAACAGCTCGCGGGAACCGGTGTGGGCGATGCGGTGGAGCAGCGCCGGGATCAGCCGCCGGCCCACGACGAGCATCAGCGCGACGAACAGCGCCACCTTCAGCAGCGTGACGCCGATGACGCCGGTGAGGCCGAGGTCCACGTTCAGGGCGCGGCTGATCAACAGCGCGACCGGATCGCCGTGGGTGGCGTCGCCGCCCTGCCCGCTCGCGATCCCCGCGGCGGCCGGAATCAGCACGAGCGCGAGGACCATCGCGAGATCTTCGACGATCAGCCATCCGACGGCGATCTTGCCGCGCTCGCTTTCGACCAGCCGCCGCTCCTGCAGCGCCTTCAGCAGCACGACGGTCGACGCGACTGAGAGCGCGAGGCCGAACACGAGGCCGCCGCCGTGCGACCAGCCCATCAGCCAGGCGAGAGCCCAGCCCATGGCGGTGGCGACCGCCATTTGCGCGATCGCGCCCGGCAGCGCGACGCCGCGCACCGACAGCAGGTCCTTCAGCGAGAAGTGCAGACCCACGCCGAACATCAGCAGAATCACGCCGATCTCGGCGAGCTCCGGCGCAAGCTGCTGGTCGGCGACGTAGCCCGGCGTGTGCGGGCCGACGAGCACGCCGGCGACGAGGTAGCCCACGAGCGGCGGCAGGCGGAAACGGTTCGCGATCGCCCCGAGAATGAAAGCCAACACGAAACCCGCGACGATCGTCGAGATCAGCGGCGTTTCATGCGGCATCGGCCACGTCTCCTGAGGCGGTATGTGATGGGATGCCGCAGTATGCAGGCGCACGCGCGCCGGCGCCATGCCGCACGCCGCGCAGATGGCGATTTTCGTTTCGAATGATCAAAGAGCCGCGCTCACGAGAGCGCGAGCGCCACAAACGAGGCCCGTCAGCGGCTCGCGCGGGCCGGCTGAACCGCCTCGACCCGGTCGCCGTCCGCCGTCATCGCGGCCTCGAGACGACGAAGCGCGGCGTGCTTGGCGTCGGCGTCGTCGCCGAATCGCGTGAGATAGCGGTCGAGAATCCGGTCGGCCAGGTCGCCGTCGGCGTCGCCCATCATCTTGAGGACGGCGACGATCGCGCGCTCCAGATCAGGCATGGTCATCGGCGTTCCTCGTGGCGGCGGTGTTTCGGTCGTCGGCATGTGACGACGCCAGGCTTAACGCCGGCGTAATCGCGACCCGCCTCGACACGGGGCGGGGTCGCCCGGAGGCCAAGGCCTCACTGCACGAAGCGGTTGCGCAGCGTCCCTACGCCCTCGATCGTCACCTCGACGACGTTCTCCGGCTCCCTCATGGCACCGACCCCCACGGAGGTGCCGCACATGATCAGGTCGCCCGGCTCCAGCGTCATGTCGAACGACAGCCGGCTCACCAGCTCCGCCGGCTCGAAGAACATGTCGGCGACGGGGTAGTTCTGGCGTTCGGAGCCGTTGAGCACGGTCTTGATCACGAGCGCGCTCGGATCGAGCCCGGTGGCGACGCCGGGGCCGAAAGCCCCGAACCCGTCGAAGCTCTTCGCCCTCGCCCACTGCGCGAAGGACGGATCCTTGTCGATCAGGTCCGCCGCGGTGACGTCGTTCACGCAGGTGTAGCCGAAGATCGCGGCCTCGGCCTCGGCCGGCGTCGCCTCGCGGCAGGTCGCGCCGATCACGATCCCGAGTTCGCCCTCGAACACCACGCGCCCGCCGTAGGACGACGGCCGGCGGATCGTCGCGTCCGAGCCGATCGCCGAGGACGACGCCTTCAGGAGGTAGAGCGGCTCGTCCGGCGGGGTCTGCCCGAGCTTGTCGGCGAGGCCCCGGAGGTTCTTCCACAGCGCGATGATCTTGCCGGGCGTCGTGGGCGCGAGCAGCGCGACGTCGCTGAGCGCGACCGTCTCGCCGGTCGCGGTCGGACCCGCGAACATGTCGCCCTGATGCACCTCGACGGCGTCGCCGACCAGGCGGCCGAAGCCCGCCTGTCCGGCGCGGTCGAACCGCACCCAGAGCGCGGTCGCGACGGCGGTCGCCTCAACCATTGGCCACCTTCAGCGGCTGCTCCTCGACCACCTCTTCCGGGAAGGTGGGATAGACGCCGAGCGAACGGCCCATCTGCTTGGTCAGGCCGAGCACGAGGTCGATCATGGGCGTCGCGACGTTCGCGAGACGGCCCATCTCCTGCACGGACGAGAGCAGGGCGTCGAGTTCGATCGCCTTCCCGGCCTCCACGTCCTGCAGCATCGAGGTGCGGTGCGCGCCGACGCGGGCGGCGCCGTTGATGCGGCGCTCGACGTCCACCTTGAAGGTGGCGCCGAAGGTCTCGCCGATCTGCTGGGCCTCGAGCATCATGCTCTTGGCCAGCGCCCGGGTGGCGGGATCGGTCGCCACCACGTCCAGCGTGGCGCGGGTGATCGCCGAGATCGGGTTGAAGCAGAGGTTGCCCCAGAGCTTCAACCAGATGTCGTCGCGGATGTCGTCGTAGACGCGCGCCTTGAGCCCGCTTGCGTTGATCGCGTCCGCGAGCCGGGTCAGGCGCTCGGTCTTGCGCCGGTTGGGCTCGCCGAGACCGAAGGTGTCGCCGTAGATGTGCTTGATGACGCCGGGCTCGGTGATCTCGGTCGCCGGGTAGACGGTGCCGCCGATCACGCGCTCGGGGCGGATGGCGTTCCACTGCCGGTCGCCGGGGTCGACGCTCTGCAGGCGCAGGTCGCCGAAATCGCCGTCGAGGCCGTGGAAGTACCACCACGGCACGCCGTTCTGCATGGTCACGACCGCGGTGTGGTCGCCCATCAGCGGCGCCATGTCTTCCGCCGACTCCCAGGCCTGATGCGCCTTGAGGCCGTTGATGACGTAGTCCTGCGGCCCGAGCTCCGCGGCGTTCTTGGTCGCCGGCATCTCCGCGACGAGCTCCTGCCCGTCGATCAGCAGCTTGAGCCCCCGCTCCTTGATCGCCGCGAGATGCGGCCCGCGTGCGACGAGGGAGACGTCCACGCCCGAGCGCTTCAGCATCACCGCCATGTAGCCGCCGATGGCGCCGGCCCCATAGATGCAGATCTTCATCGCGTCAGTCTCCCGTATGGTCGTGGCGCGCCGCGCGAGGCCCGGCCAAATGTCGTGATGTCGCGGCGAGGCCTGGCCGCGCGGGCGGCCGGCTCCGCACCGTCGGTCGTCGGGGCGTCAGTGCGTCTTCGCCAGGGCGTCGGCCATGGTGCGGCCGACGAGGCCGGCGCTCGGCGCGATGCGCACGCCCGCCTGCTCAAGCGCCGCGATCTTCGCGGAGGCCGCCGCCGCCCCGCCGATCGCCAGCGCGCCGGCGTGGCCCATGCGGCGCTCGGCCGGGGCGTGGGCGCCGACGATGAGCGCGACGATCGGCTTCGAAGGCTTCGCCTCGCGGATGAACTCGGCGGCCTCCTGCTCCTCGAAGCCGCCGATCTCGCCGATGAGGACGACGCCTTCGGTCTCGGGGTCGGCGAAGAACAGCTCGAGGCAGTCCCGCATGGAGAGGCCGTGGATCGGATCGCCGCCCACGCCGACGGTGGTCGACTGACCGAGGCCCGCGTCGCTCACCTGCGCCACCACCTCGGAGGTGAGCGAGGCGGAACGCGACACGATCCCGACGCCGCCCGGACGCTCCGAGCCCGTCGCCATCACGCCGAGCTTGGCGACGCCGGGGGCGAGCACGCCCTGGCTGTTCGCGCCGACGAGGCGGGTGCGGGAGCCGGCCAGCGCCTCGCGCACGCGGATCATGTCGAGCTGGGGGACGCGCTCGGTGACGGTCACAACCAGCGGGATCTCCGCCTCGATGGCCTCGATCATGGCGGCCGCGGCGGAGGCCGGCGGCACGAAGATGATGCTGGCGTTCGCGCCGGTCTCGTCGCGCGCGGCGGACACCGTGTCGAACACTGGGAGGTTGAGGTGCGACCGGCCGCCCTTGCCCGGGCGCACGCCGCCGACGACCTTGGTGCCGTACTCCATCATCTGCGTGACGTGGTGCGTGCCGGCCCAGCCGGTGATGCCCTGGCAGATGACGCGCGTGTTCTTGTCGAGCAGGATCGCCATGCTCAAGCCCTCCCGCTGGCGGCGACGGTGACCGCGCGCTGGGCGGCCGACGCCATGTCCGGCTCCTCAATCACCGCGCAGCCGAAGTTCTTGAACCGCGTGCGGGCGAACTCCGCGTTCAGTCCCGCGAGGCGGACGACGACGGGCAACGACCGGCCGGAGCGCCGAAGCGCGACGCCGAGGCCTTCGGCGATGGTGTCGCAGGACTGCATGCCGCCGCCGTGCACGTTGACCAGCAGCGTCTTGATCGCCGGATTGTCGAGCAGCAGCGCGAAGCCGTGCGCGATGTCGAGGCTCGTCGCCGTGGTGCGGATGTCCATGAAGTTCGCCGGACGCCCGCCCGCGGCCTTCACCATGTCGAGCGTCGCGAGGCCGAGCCCCGCGCCGTTGGAGACGAGGCCGATGTCGCCGTCGAGCTGCACGAAGTTCAGCTGGTCGCGCTGCGAGGTCAGCTTCACCCGGTCGTCGTCGTCCTCGTCGCGCAGGGAGGCGAGGTCGCGGTGGCGGAACAGGGCGT
The DNA here is from genome assembly GCF_016907975.1 of Methylopila capsulata. Taxonomy (GTDB): domain Bacteria; phylum Pseudomonadota; class Alphaproteobacteria; order Rhizobiales; family Methylopilaceae; genus Methylopila; species Methylopila capsulata. The sequence goes on along the minus strand of NZ_JAFBCY010000001.1, from coordinate 1,926 downwards.
TGTCGTCGAGCGTCATCTTGACGTCGAGCGCGAACAGGTCGCCGTCGGCGGTGACGGCGAGCGGGTTGATCTCGATCAGGCTGGCGTCGAGCTCGATGAAGGCGCGGCGGAGGCCCGCGACGAGCGTCGCCGCCTTCGCCTGCGCGGCGCCCTCGAGGCCGATCGCGGCGAGAAACGCGTCGAGCTCCGCCGGGTCCGGCTCCGCGCCGACCGACAGCGTCATCCGCTCGCGCACGAGCCGGCCTTCCCGCTCGCGGCGCTCGATCTCTTCGCCGCCCTGCGCCGCGCCCAGCAGCGCGAAGCCGCCGAGGGCGGGCTCGACCACGAGCGCGAGATAGATCTGCTTCACGGCGGAGGTCGCGGCTTCGACGTAGACGCGGCGGACCGTCAGGCCGCCCTCGCCCGTCTGCGCGGTCACGAGCTTCTTGCCGAGCAGCGCCTCGGCGGCGGAGCGGACCATGGCGGGGCCGTGCGCCATGCGGACGCCGCCGGCCGCGCCGCGCTCGCCGGCGTGGATCTGCGCCTTCACCGCGAGCGGCGCGACGCCAAGGTCCCGGGCGATGCTTTCGGCTTCCGCGGCCGTGATGGCGACCGCCCCCTTGGGGCAGGGCAGTCCGTAATCGGCCAAGAGGCTCTTCGCCTGAAACTCATGAAGTCTCATTGGCCCCTCACCCTGTCCCAAGCGTTCCCAGGATCCCAAGCGTTCCCAGGCGGCCCGCATGCGCGGCGAGGTCATTGGTATAACTAATGCCAGAGACTGCCTATTAACAGAAAGGCTGAAGGCGACGCGGGGCTCGGCGGACCTCAGTCGAAGATGTCGCCGTGCTCGTCGACATAGGTCGAGAGACCCAGCGTATGGTCGCGGGAAAACCGCTCGGCGGCGTCGGCGTCGCGCTTCTCCAGCGCCTCGATGATGTTGAGATGTTCAACGATCGAACGGCTCGCGCGGTCGTCGCGGCCGATCGTGATCTGCCGGATGCCGCGCACGTGCACCAGAAGGTTCGCCGTCATGTCCGCCAGCACCTTGGAGCCGCTGAGGCGGATGAGGGTCTGGTGGAACAGGATGTTCGCCTGCGAGTACTCGCTGACGAAGTCCGACGGCTTGTGCGCCTCGCCGAAGTCCTTGAACAGCGTGCGGAGCGTCGCGATCTCCTCGTCGGAGGCGTTCTCGGTCACGAGCCGCGCCGCCATGCTCTCGAGCGCGGCCCAGGCCTGGACCATCTCCACGACTTCGCGCCGGGTCTTCTTCAGCACCATGATGCCCCGGCGGGGCATCGACTTGACGAAGCCCTCCTGCTCGAGCATCGCGATCGCCTCGCGGACCGGCGTGCGGCTGACGCCGAGCCGTTCCGAAAGCTGGCGCTCGTCGATCCACGTCGGCTCCGGCGTGGAGTAGATGTCCATGTTGATGATGGCCTGCTTCAGCGCGGCGTAGACCTTGGTCTTGAAGGTCTGCTCCGGCGCGAAGCGCTCCAGCACCAGCTCGGAGGCGGCTTCGTCCCCCACAGGCCAACGCAGCGGGACTTTCACGGCGCGGCCCTCCTTGACGCTCTTCATCGACATACTTGCCGGATACCAGATGCCAGATGCGTCACGAAGGCCTCCTTTGGACGAGACGCCGCAGCGTAAAGGCGGGCGCGGGCGAGACGATCTTGAGATTCTCGAGCGATACGGCGCGTGAGCGCTTCGATCGGCCGCAGGCGCTAAGGCTTTCGCCGCCGCTGAAATGTAAAGAGGCGGCCCGCCGGACCGCCTCTTCATGTGCGCTGCGGAGCGCGCGCCGCCTCAGAGCGACGCGCCGGCCACGCGGGCTGGGCGAACCTCGCCCTCGCCCTTCAACAATTCCACGAGCGTTTTTCCGAGCCGTGCGGGGCTTGGGCTCACCCGGACGCCGGCGGCTTCCATGGCGGCGATCTTGTCGTCCGC